>NZ_BAAGQX010000004.1:0-2575335 GCF_054783255.1 Hymenobacter ruber | reverse complement strand
AAACACAATAGCTGAGCCGTACTAAGTGGCCGAGGGCTTCTCTGATTATGCGTCACGTGCGCGACCAGCGCTTCGTTTTTGTCCCCTTACGTCGAGTTATTGAGCTATTACACGAACACGTAGTAGCCCGCCAGCAATGGTGGCTTTAGCCCGGGTGTTCACCTCTTCCCATTCCGAACAGAGCCGTTAAGCCCCGGTGCGCCTATGGTACTGCCTTCACCGGTGGGAGAGTCGGTCGCCGCCAACCTTTTATAGTAATGCCCCGCCGCTTTCGCCAGCGACGGGGCATTTTGCTTTTGGGCCTTGTCCCGTCGCAAATGAGTTCACTTTTACTCTGCTATCAATTAACTGATACAAAGTATTATTCAAGTTGTAATCTTTTTAATAAGCAATGAGTTGTTTATTTGCTGAATGAGCGGATGCATGTTTAGAATGTTAATTATTTGCTGAGCAAATGCAATTGTTATATCCTTGGTTTTTGTTGGGCTTGCTTGCAACTGCAATTCCTGTGGTGATTCATCTGTTGCAATTGCGGCGACCGCAACGGGTTTTATTTACTAATACAGAAATTATTAGGCGAGTTGAACTTGTGGCTACACGGTACCGCAAGGTTCAGCAATTATTGGTATTATTAGCTCGCGTGGCCACTGTGGTAGCTTTGGTTCTCGTTTTTTGTCAGCCTTTTATTAAGGCTAAAGGAACAAGCGATACTACTGGAATTGATGTACTAATAGATAATACTTTTAGTATGCAGGCATCTGATGTGACTTATGGTTCACTGATGGGTAGAGCTGTTGGGGAAGCGAGAAAACTGAGTGAAGGGAGCCAGATAAGATTAATGAATGCGGGTACTAGCTCATTATCAAAAGCGGTTTACAGCGATAAATTAGATAAGCTTCGGCCAAATGCAAAAGGCTTACTTATTGATAAATATGTAACTGGTGATAGATATGGGAAGGGTAACTCTCTCTATATATTTTCTGACTTTCAGAAAAACGCATTCTCGGCTGGTGCGTTGAATAAGCTCACAACGGGTAAGGAATTGGTGTTAGTGCCTGTGCAAGGGCAACCGATAGGCAATATTTATGTAGATAGTTTGTGGGTTGATGATGCTTTTTTGCGGGTTCGCACGAATGTTGGTATACATGTGCGATTGCGGAATGGCGGAAGTGTTGCGGTAGTGGATTGCCCAGTGAAAGTTTTCTTAGGGAAACGACAAGTAGCCGCCTTTCGGGTAACGGTGGAATCCGGCAAGGCGGCAACATCGGTTGTGCAGGTGCAACTCGAGGACGAAAGACTGGCTTTGGGGCGAGTGGTGACCGAAGATGTGCCGATGACATTCGACAATACATTCTATTTCACGCTACAGCCTGCGGTGGCCATACGCGTGCTGGAAATAGGAGCGGAACCAGTGGCGCAGCAAGTTTATGCTAACGAGCCTCTGTTTAATTATAGCTTTTCGAAAGTACAGAATGTCGATTATTCGGCAATGCGGCAGGCTAACGCTGTGGTGCTAAATGAAGTGGCCACGCTGGATGCTGGACTGAGAGATGGGCTACGGGCGGTAGTGAAGCGTGGTGGTAGTGTAATCGTAATTCCGACGGCCGCCGCGACAGCACGGACATCCTACCAGCAATTCTTCCGCGATTTGGGAGCTGGAACGGTGGAGTGGGAAGATTTGGGGGCAACGCCGGAACTCCGCGAGGTTGCTATGCCCAATGCGCGGGAACCGTTTTTCCGAGATGTATTCGGGGCGCAGGCGCGGGCAGTGACGATGCCACGGGTGACACCGGTATTGCGCTGGTCACGGACGGGAACGGACATTCTGCGTTTGCGGGATGGGGAAAGCTACTTAGCGAATTTTGTGAGCGGGCCGGGGCAATTATATGTGTTTTCGGCACCATTTGCGAAGGAGTACTCAGACTTCACAACGCAGGCGCTATTTGTGCCAGTGATGTACCGAATGGCGATGTTGAGCTACAAAAACGAGCAATTGCCGGCTTATCGGTTGACGCAGGAAGCGGTGAATCTACAACTGCCAGTGTGGGCCCGAAATACGAATGGACCAACAGATGCATCAAATCTGAAACTGGTGAAAGATAGCCTGACGTTAATTCCAGGGCAGCGGGTGGTGGGCCAGGAAATGCGATTAGAATTGCCGCAGGAAATGAATGAAGCAGGATTTTACCAATTGCAACAATCAGGTAAGGTACTGACTACATTAGCTTTCAATCAGGATAAGCGTGAATCAGAATTAGCTGCGTATTCGGTGGATGATTTGCGGCAAATGGTAGGACCGAATCGGCCCAATGTGCGGGTGGTGGAGGCTGGGAATGCAGGTACTGGATTAGCAAAATTTCGTCAGGAGCAAATGGGTACACCGCTGTGGCGGTATTTTCTGGCATTGGCGCTGCTGGCGCTGCTGGCGGAAGCATTGCTGGTACGGTTTGGCAGGAGGGGCACAGGTACGAAGCCGGTGGCAGGAGTGGCCTGATTATGCTGGGCATGGTTGCAAAACCCAGGCAATGGGGCTGTGGACCGTATCTTGCAGCTTTAATTTGCTGCACTATTTATGGCTGATGCTTCTCAAGAATCAAACACGACCGAACCCGGCTCGGCCGCGGGGCAGGTGCTCCGGTTAGCACTACGGTTTGGAGTGGGCGTGGGTCTAGTCTGTGCTTTGTGGATGGCGGGCTTGCAGATGACGGGGAGTAATGGTTTCGGACCGAAGCAATTGTTGGCGCAATTGCTGGTGCCGTTGGCGGCCGTGGCTAGTGAATGGATGCTGCGGCGGCAGTTGCAGCCGCAACGGCCCGGCTTGGGCCGTTCGCTGGGCGTGGGCACACTCACGGTATTGATTGCGGCGCTGATTTCGGCAAGCAGCTTGGTGGGGCTGGCGCATGGGGCCGGCGAGGCGGCGTTGGCCCGGCATCGGGCCGAGGTGTTGGAAATTGTGCGCGCTCAGCAGCGCGAAAATCCCAAAGCACAGCTTAGTGAACAGGCGCAGCAGCAGCAGATACGCAACGTGGCAAACCTGAACGTGGGCGATATGGCCATCAGCAACTTCACGCAGGTGCTTTTGCTGGGCCTCGTGCTGGCGATACCAGCCGGAATTTTTCTGCGGGAATAATTATTCCGGTTACCTTTCGGTTCACTTTACCCCAAATTCCAATGGAAACAAATGCTACTCCGGTTACAACCACATCGGTTGCTTTACGCTATGGCCTGCTCACTGGGCTGATAAGCGTCATTTTCTCGTTCATTCTCTTTGTTACCCACACCGACCAGTCGCCGGCACGTTGGCTGGGTCTGGTTATTCTGATTGGGGCCATGGTGATGGCGCACAAGACGTATAAACAAAGCAACGGTGGGTTCATGAATTACTCGGAAGGGCTCGGAATTGGCGCTTTCATGAGCGGCGTTTCGGGTGTTATTTCGACCGCGTTCAGTGTTGTGTACATGAAGTTTATCGACCCGGAATATATGGGCCGAATGGCCGACACGGCCCGCGCCAACATGGAAGCCAAGGGCGGCATGACGGATGAGCAGATTGACCAAGGCGTTGCGATGATGCAAAAATTTAGCACAACGGGGTGGATGGTGCTTTTCGGCGTGGTAGGCTCGGTGCTGGGCGGGCTGCTGATTGCGCTCATCGTGTCGGCATTTACGAAACATTCCAAGCCTGAATTTGAATAAGTCGAATGCTTCTTTTCCGGTGGAAATTTCCATCGTGATTCCACTGCTGAACGAAGCAGAATCGTTGCCGGAACTCACGCGCTGGATTGCGCGGGTGCTGGTGGCGCGTGGGTTGACCTACGAGGTAATCCTGATTGATGACGGCTCGACGGATGATTCCTGGGCCGTGATTGAAGCGCTGGCGGCGGATGATGCCACGTTGCGGGGCATTCGTTTCAATCGGAACTATGGCAAATCGGCGGCGCTGAACGTGGGGTTTGAGGCCACGCGTGGGCGGGTGGTATGCACCATGGATGCCGATTTGCAGGACTCGCCGGAGGAGTTGCCGGAGCTGTACCGGATGATTACGGAGGATAAATTCGACCTGGTGAGCGGCTGGAAGCAGAAGCGGTTTGACCCGTTGTCTAAAACGATTCCGACCAAGCTATTCAATGGCGCGACCCGAGCTATGTCGGGCATTCAACTGCACGATTTTAACTGCGGGCTGAAATCGTACGACTCGCGGGTGGTGAAGAGCATTGAGGTGTATGGCGAAATGCACCGCTACATTCCGGTGATTGCGAAATGGAACGGATTTCGCAAGATTGGGGAAAAGGTGGTGCAACACCAGGAACGCAAATATGGCGTGACTAAATTTGGCCTAGAGCGCTTCATTTTTGGCTTTTTGGATTTGCTGAGTATCACGTTTGTCGGGCGATTCCGGCGGGCTCCGATGCATTTTTTTGGGACGCTGGGCACGCTGTCCTTCTTGTTCGGATTACTAATTACGCTGTGGCTGACGGGCGAGAAAGTGTGGCTGTCGCTGCATAATCTGAAGGCGCGGCAGGTGACGGAGCAACCATTGTTTTTTCTGGCCCTGACGGCGGTAATTGTGGGCGTGTTGTTGTTTGTGGCTGGATTTCTAGGCGAAATGATTCAATTGAACGGGCCGAAACGCGACGATTATCTGGTGCGGGAGAGGTTGAATTAACTTCATTTAACATTTATCAATTAACATTTAACAGCTGCGCATTTAGCTGAGTCCTGATTGTTAAATGTTAATTGATAAATGTTACATGAAATGAAAGTTGTAATTATTGGGCCAGCATACCCGTTGCGCGGCGGGCTGGCGACCTACAATGAGCGGCTCGCACGGGCCTTTATAGAGGCAGGCGATGAGGTGCGGATTGTGACGTTTTCGTTGCAGTATCCGGACTTTCTATTTCCGGGGCAGACCCAGTTTAGCACCGAGGCGGGGCCAGCGGATTTGGCAATTGAGGTGAGTTTGAACTCGGTTAACCCCGTATCGTGGCTGCGGGTGGGGCGGAAGTTGCGGGCCGAACGGCCGGATTTGGTGATTTTCCGGTTCTGGCTGCCGTTTATGGGGCCGGCGCTGGGCACGGTGGCGCGGCTGGTGCGTGGCAATGGGCACACCCGCGTGGTGGCCATTACCGATAACGTGATTCCGCACGAGAAGCGGCCGGGCGATGGGCCGCTGACGCGCTATTTCTTGAGCGCCTGCGATGGGTTTGTGACCATGAGCCGCAGCGTGCTCAAGGATTTGCAGAACCTGGGATTCGGGCGGAAACCGGCGCTGTATCGGCCGCATCCGCTGTATGATAATTTCGGCCCGCTGAAAGCAAAAGCCGATGCATTGGCGGCGTTGGGGCTGCCGGCTACGACGGCTTATTTATTGTTCTTTGGGTTTATTCGAGCCTATAAAGGGCTGGATATTATGCTGGAAGCAATGGCAGATAAGCGGCTGTTGGAATTGCCAATCAAATTAATTATCGCGGGTGAATTTTACGAAGATGCTGCGCCGTATGAGGAATTAATTCGACGGTATAATTTAGAAGGCCGAATTATTCGGGCGACGGATTTTATTCCGAATGAAAAAGTAGTGGACTATTTCTGCGCCGCCGATTTAATTGTGCAGCCTTATAAGAATGCCACGCAAAGCGGCGTGTCGCAAATAGCGTATCACTTCGAGCGGCCCATGCTGGTGACCGATGTGGGCGGGCTGGCTGAATTAATCCCCGATGGTGTGGTGGGCTACGTGGTGCCGCCCACGCCGGCTGCCATTGCCGATGTGGTGGTGGACTTTTATGCTGGCAAACGGGAAACAGCTTTCGCTGCTGGCGTGCGGGAAGAAAAGAAGCAGTTTTCGTGGCCGGTGATGGTGGCGGCGCTGAAAGAAGTGGCCGGGCTGAAAGCTGGCTAGGTAAATTGGAGTATGCTGACTAATTTGCCAAAGAAATTAGTTAGCATCTTATGCATACCACTACTACGCTTGCTTTCGAGGATTTTATCGCCGCACTGCCTACTGAGCGTCAGCTAGTGGCGCAGCAGGTGTGGCAACTGGTGCGCCAAGCCGTGCCGGCGGGCTACACCGAGCATGTTGGCCCGAAGTACCTGGAGTTTCGGGCGGGTAAGGATATGTACGTTGGGTTGGCTAATCAGAAAGGTTACCTAAGCCTGCACCTGGTGCCGATGTACCTGATGCCCGAACTACAGGAGCAGTTAGCGGCCGCCGCGCCCAAACTAAAAATGGGCAAAGGATGCGTGAATTTCAGTAAAATAGAGGAATTGCCGATGGAAGCGCTGACAGAGTTAATTGCCTCCACATCGCCGGCCGAGTATGCTGCCAGGCTACAGGCCGTCCGAACGGCGTCCCGCAAGAAAGGCTAGGCTACCGGGTTTACAAGCGGTACGCTTTCGCGCACGGCTTGCAACACCTTGGCCGCCGGCAAATCTTCCATGCAGCTGGTGCCCAGCTGGCAGCTGCCCCGGTAGAAGCAGACGCATTGCTTATCCGGCCCCACAATCTGGCCGCGGCCGTAGAGGTCGAATTCGTGGGGGTTGAATATGTTATTCATCAGGATGGTGGGCTTGCGCAGGGCGATGCTGATGTGCATACCCATGGTGACCTGGGTCACGATGCCGTCCATTTGGTTCATCAGGTTGATGAATTGGGGTAGAGGGAAGGTGCCGAGGTAGGCCGCGCCGGTGGCGGCGTGCAGCTCGCGGTTGCGGGCGTCTTCGGCTTCGCCGCCGAGCAGCACGGGCGTGTAGCCGGCGGCTTGCAGACCCTGTATCAGCTCAATCCACTTGGCGGTGCTCCAGAGGCGGGTGGTCCAGCGGTCACCGCAGCCGGTGTTGAGGCCGATGCGGGGGGCGGTGGCGGCGGCGGGTAGGGCGCTCCAGTCGTAGCCTTTGTCGTCGTGGGTGTCGAAGACGTATTCCTCGCCCCGGAAATCGAAGCCGCAGAGCTCGAAGATTTCCTGCACGTAGGGCTTGGTGTTGGCCTGGCTCACCTGGTCGAAGATGCCGGTGAGGTATTTGTGCGCGGCCAACTGGTTCACGGGCCAGGCCACGCCGTCGTGCGGGCGCAGGGCGTAGCCGTATTTTTCTTTGGCGGTAATGCTATTGAGCAGGGCGCAGGCTTCCTTTTCCTTGTCGAGGTTGATGACCACATCGAACTCGCGGGCCTGGAGCTGCAGGGCGCTGGCAAAATCGAATTTCAGAATCTCTTCAATCTCACCCTGGGGCAGGATGGCGGGCGTGAGCGTGAGCCAGGTGATGGCGCAGCCGGGCCGCTCCTGACGCAGGCGGCGCAGCAGCGGCGTGGTCCGAATAACGTCGCCAATGGCCCCGAGCTTGATAATCAGAATCCGGCTGCTAACGGGCGCGTACACAGGGCAGCCGGCGCAGACGTAGCCGTGGGTTTTGTTGGGGCGGCAGGGCAGGTCGCCGCGGAAGTGGCGGCAATCGGCATGAACAACGGTATCGGAGAGCTGGGGCACGGGGCGGAGCAGGGGATGAAGCGGTAAAAGTAACAGGCAGGGCCGGCCCCAAAAAAAGCCGCCGCAGCCCCAACGGGCCACGGCGGCTTTTTTGCAGGCACGGAAGCGGCTTAGAGCTTCACGTTGAACTTGCCGTTGCTGATGGCCTTCGTGGCGCTGCCCGTGCTCCCCGTGAAGGTAAACGTGCCGCTGATGTTGGTGGCCGTCACGCTGCTCACCACGATGGTGCCGGTCGTGGCATCGTAGATTGCGGAATTGCCGGAAGCCGGCGTTACGGCGTAGAGCGCGGTGTTGGTGCCGTTGGGAGCGAGGGTGTAAGTGCCAGCTGTTTTGGGAATGAAGAGGGTGACCGAGGTGCCGGCCCCGCTTGCGCTGGTAGTGCCCGACACGGCGAACGTCGAACCCAGGGTTTGCGATAGTGCGACAGCAGCCGTCACATTGGCGCCGTCCACCGTCCAGCTCATGCCTTCGGTATTAGCAGCGGCGGGGGCGGGGGTATCATCACTTTTCTTCGAGCACGAGGCCAGGGTAGCCAGCGCCATTACGGTAGTGGCGGCACGAAGGGAACGGAAGGAAAACATCATAAAAAGGAAGGAAAAAAAGAAAATGCGGCCGGCACTCGCCGGGCCAAGTTAAACAAAGATAGGACATAAAACCCTCACATAAGCAAGGGATTATGTGGTGAAAATGCCTTGGTAGGGAGGTGCCCCAAATATTGGCCCCTTAACGCTGTATCGATGCTTAACCAATCTTAACGGGCCACGTCGAACCGGCCGTTGGTAACGGTTTTTGTGAGCGGGTTGCTAACGCCCCCGGAGTAATTGTAGGCTGTAAACGAGAAGCTGCCCGTAATGCGGTTGGTAGTCAATGTGCTAATGCTAACTGTGCCCGTATTGGCCAGATAGCTGACGGTGGCCGTGCCGCCATGCTGGATGTAATCGGCCGTCACGACGCCGGTGCTATTGATTGGATAAGTTCCCACTTGAGCGGGGATGCCCACATGAATAGTTGCGTTGTTGGGGGCGGCCCCCATCGAGCCAATGATGTCGATATTGGTACTGGAGGCTACTATTTGTGGGGACGGGTCGGTGGCCGCAGTGCCGTCGGTGGTCCAACTCATGCCGGAGGGGACTTGCGGGTCGTCCTTTTTGGATGAGCAGGCTGCCAGGGAACCCAACGTCAGCACGGCAGTAGCTACGCGGAGGCAATGGAATCGAACAGAACTCATGAAGACAAGGCTGCTAAATGGGAATTAAAATGCTGCTGCATAAAAATAGCAGCCAGATTGGGGAATCAGCTCGGCTACCGTCCCACGTAGCTATGCGGCGTGATGCCGCGCAGCTCCACTTTTACGCTCTCGCTCACGTCGAGCCCATCGATGAATGCCCCGATGCTGGCGGCCGAAATGGCTTCGCCGGTGCGGGTGAGGGCTTTGAGGACGTTGTAGGGGTCGGGGTAGGCTTCGCGGCGCAGGATGGTCTGGATGCCTTCGGCCACCACGGCCCAGTTGGCTTCGAGGTCTTTTGCCAGCGCTGATTCATCGAGTGCCAGCTTGCCCAGGCCGCGCTGCAAGGCCCCTAGCGCGATGAGGACGTGGCCAAGCGGTACGCCCAGATTGCGCAGCACCGTGGAGTCGGTGAGGTCGCGCTGGAGGCGGGAAATGGGCAGCTTGGCGGCGAAGTGCTCCAGCAGGGCATTGGCTACGCCGAAGTTGCCTTCCGCATTCTCGAAGTCGATGGGGTTCACCTTGTGCGGCATGGCCGAGGAACCCACTTCGCCAGCCTTGATGGTCTGCTTGAAGTAGCCGAGCGAAATGTACTGCCACACGTCGCGGGCCAGGTCGAGCAGGATGGTGTTGAGGCGCTTGAGGGCGTCGCAATGCGCCGCCAGATGGTCGTAATGCTCAATCTGGGTGGTGGGGAAGGAGCGGTGCAGGCCCAGCCGGTCGTTCACAAAGGTGGCGGCGAAGGCGTGCCAGTCGGTGCCGGGGTAGGCTACGTAGTGCGCGTTGAAGTTGCCGGTGGCCCCGCCAAACTTCGCCCCGAATGGCACCTGCGCCAGCAGCGCCACCTGCGCATCGAGCCGGGCCACGAACACCTCAATCTCCTTGCCCAGCCGCGTGGGCGAGGCGGGCTGCCCGTGGGTGCGGGCCAGCATGGGCACAGCAGTCCACTCCTGGGCGCGGGCTGCCAGGGCATTGCGCACCTGGGCGTAGGCCGGCAACAATACGCCCATCAGCGCATCGCGGAAGCTGAGCGGAATGGCCGTGTTGTTAATGTCCTGCGAGGTGAGGCCGAAGTGAATGAACTCAATAAAGTCGCCTAAACCAAGCCGGGTAAACTCCTCGCGTAACCAGTATTCCACGGCTTTCACGTCGTGGTTGGTCACCGCCTCGTGGGCTTTGATGGCCTCGGCGTTGGCTTCGGTAAAGTTTTCGTAGAGGCTGCGCAGCGGCGCGAAAGCCTCGGCCGGCACGCCCGCGAGTTGGGGTAGCGGCAGCTCGGCCAGGGCAATAAAGTACTCGACTTCGACCAGCACGCGGTAGCGTATCAGGGCCATTTCGGAGAAGCGCGCGGCCAGGGGGGCGGTGGCACGGGCGTAGCGCCCGTCGAGGGGCGAGAGGGCGAGGAGGGGGCTGGGCATGGGGCAAAAGTACGGGCCGAACGAGCGGGATAGAACGAAAAACTACCTTCCGTACCTAAGGAGGGGTAGGTGTAGCCGTTTGCTGGTTGGCTTGCGTATTCCGGCTACTTTCGTTGTTCTTACCTTTGGTGCTGGCCAGGCCAACCACCTCTATTGATTTCCGTGCGCATTTCCCCCTCCACCAAACGTCTTCTTATTGGCATTGCCAGCAGCTTAGCGGCGGTGCTGCTGCTGGCTTTTGCCGTGTTTCAGTGGAAGCGCCAGCAGTTGCTGGACTACGCCTTGAAAGAAGTGAAGGCCAAAATTGAGCGCAAGTACCCGGTGATTCTCACGCTGGGACCAGCCAAGTTCGCGGGTTTCAAAACCGTTGAGATTCAGGGTATGAGCCTTGTGCCCAGCGCCGCGCCGACGGACACGCTGCTTACGGCCAAGCGCCTGCAGGCCAGTCTGAGCGTGCGCTCGCTGTTTGCGGGCCGGCCGGTATTCAGCGGGCTCGAAATCATGACGGCCCGCCTCACGGCCCGCAAAACGGCCACTTCCGACAACTTCGGCTTCTTGGCCAAAAAGCAGAAGGCCAGCACCGTGCCCCAGGATACCACCAAGGGCACTAACTACGGCCTACTGCTGAACCGGGCCCTCGAAACAGCCTTCGACAACGTGCCCGGCGAGGCCAACTTCACGAATTTCTACGTGAGCTACCTCAGCCCGCGCCATACCGCCCAGCTGACGCTGCCCCAGCTCAAGATTCAGGACGGCGACATCTCGGGCCGTCTCACGGCTACCATCGATTCGGTGTCGAACGAGCTGGGCATCAGTGGCCACATCGAGCCGAGCGACTATGAACTGACGGCGCGAGTATTCGGCGTGGGCAGCTCGGTGCAGCTGCCCTACGTGCCCCGCCGCTTTGGCGCGCTGGTGAGCTTCGACACGGTGCAGGTGCGGCTCGATAGCAAGGATTTTGACGACGACGACACTGGCGGCCGTCTCACGGTGCGCGGCTCGCTGGCGGCGCGGGGCTTCAGCCTCTACCACCCCAAGCTGGCTTCTAATGAGATTGAGGTGAAGCGCGGCTCGCTCGACTTTGTGGCCACGCTGGGCCGCGGCACCGTGGCGCTGGAGAAAGGCAGCCAGATTACCCTCAACAAGCTGGTGCTCTACCCCGAAATCAGCGTGCGCATGAAGCCCAGCCGGGCCGTGAGCATCCGCGTGAAGTCGGCCGAGACCCAAGCCAACGACTTCTTCTCGTCACTGCCCACCGGTATTTTCGATGAGGTGCGCGGCACCACCGGCACCGGCACGCTCACCTATCACCTCAACGCCAGCCTCGACATGGCCCGCGTGGACAGCCTGAAGTTCGATTCGGGCCTGCGGGGCAATAATTTTCACCTCACCGGCTTCGGCGAGGAAGACCTGAACAAGTTGAATACGGCCTTCCAGTACACGGCTTACAACGACAAGGGCGACTCGCTGCGCACCTTCGCCGTAGGGCCGCCAAACCCGGATTTTGTGCCCTACAACGACGTGTCGCCCTACCTCATCCACGCCATCACCACGGCCGAGGACCCGCGCTTTTTCTCGCACCACGGCTTCATGGAGCAGGCGTTTGTGAAGTCGGCCATCCAGAACATCAAGGAGCGGCGCTTTGCCCGGGGCGGCAGCACCATTTCGATGCAGCTGGTGAAAAACGTGTTTTTGAGCCGCCAGAAAACCGTGGGCCGCAAGGCCGAGGAAGCCCTCATCGTGTGGCTGCTCGAAAACGCCCACCTCGCCAGCAAGCAGCGCATGTTCGAGGTCTACCTCAACATCATCGAGTGGGGCCCCAGCAAATACCGCTGGCCCAGCGGCAAGCGCGGCGTGTACGGCGTGAAAGACGCCGCCCTGTTCTACTATGGCAAACGCCCCGACGAGCTCAACCTGCCCGAGAGCCTGTACCTGGCCAGCATCATCCCCAAGCCCAAGTTCGCCCGCTACTCCTTCGATGCCTACGGCGACCTGCGCCGCAGCACGCGCTACTTCTTCCGCCTAATTGCCGACATCATGGCTACGCGCGGCCTCATCACCAGCAACGACCGCGAAAATCTGCCCTATTCGCTGCACCTCGGCGGCCCGGCCCGGCAATACATGTCCTTCGCCGCCCGCCCCGACACCACCCGCACCACCGCGCAGGCCGATTCGAGCCAGTTTGAGCCCCTCAACCTGATTGACCTGCTGAACACCGGCGCCACCCCCGACGCGGGCGTGAACACCAACGTGCCGGATGCCGAACCAGCCAAGACTCCAAAATAGAAAAAGCACGGGTCTTAAAAAAAGGGCTGACCCACACGGTTCAGCCCTTTTTTAGGCCTTTACTCGGCCGTCAGCTCTTGCGCTTCGGCCAGATTAGCGAAGCCACTACGCTCAATACCAGCAGTGTGCCCACCACGCCCAGCGCCACCGGCATGGGAATGGGCACCATGTTTTCCAGCAGAATCTTGGCCCCGATGAACACTAGAATCAACGACAAGCCATAGTGCAGGTGATGAAACAGGCGCATCATGCTGGCCAGGGCAAAGTACATGGCCCGCAGCCCCAATAGGGCAAATACGTTGGAAGTGAACACGATAAAAGTATCTCGCGTGATGGCCAGAATGGCCGGAATGGAGTCGACGGCAAACATTACGTCGGTGGTTTCCACCATCACCAACACCACGAAAAGAGGGGTGGCGAAATGCAGGCCGTCCTTCCTGACAAAGAATTTGCCGTCCTCCAGCTGCCGGGTAATGGGCAGGTGGCGGCTCAGAAAGCGCACTACCGGGTTGTTTTCAGGGTCGATTTCGGGGTCGCCTTTGCTCAAGCCCATCCGGATGCCCGTGAACACGAGGAACGCGCCGAGCGGGTAAATCAGGAAGTGGAACCGGGCCAGCAGTGCCCCGCCCACCAGAATGAAAATGGCCCGCAGTAGCAACGCCCCCATCACGCCCCAGAACAAAATGCGGTGTTGGTACTGCGGCGGCACCTTGAAGTAGGTGAAAATGAGCAGGAACACGAAGAGGTTGTCAACGCTCAGCGCTTTCTCAACCAGGTAGCCGGTCAGCCATTGCAGGCCCGCGTGGTGGCCCATGGTGCGGTACACCAGCCCGTTGAAGCACAGCGACAAAACCACCCAGAACGCACTCCACCCCAGTGCCTCGCGCAGCTTTATTTCGTGCGCCTGCCGGTTGAACACCAATAGGTCGAGCAGCAGCAGGGCCACCACGAAAACCGTGAAAGCCAACCAGAACAGGGGCGTGTTTTCCATGCGTATGGTAAGATACGCCGGGGCGGGTGGCTGGTTGGCGCCAAGGGACGCGGGCAGGCAAAATGCTTGGCCTTAGCGGGGACCCACCGGCTTTAGCGGGCGCAGCCAGCTACTGGCCTTCATCTGCAGCACCCCGAAAAAGGCTTCCTGCACAATGCCCTTCGACATTTTGGAGGTGCCGCGGGTGCGGTCGGTGAAAATAATGGGCACTTCCTTGATGCGGAAGCCGAGCTGGTAGGCCAGCCACTTCATCTCAATCTGGAAGGCGTAGCCCACGAAGTGGATATTGGCCAAATCGATAGCCCGCAGCACCCGGGCCGTGTAGCACTTAAAGCCCGCCGTGGCGTCGCTGATGGGCATGCCCGTAACGAGGCGCACGTACCAGGAGGCGAAATAGGACATCAGCACCCGCGACATGGGCCAGTTCACCACGTTCACGCCCTGAATGTAGCGCGAGCCAATGGCCATGTCGTAGCCCTCCAGGGCGCAGGCGTCGTGTAGGCGCAGCAGGTCCTCGGGGTTGTGCGAAAAGTCGGCATCCATCTCGAACACGTACTCGTAGCCGTGCGCCAGCGCCCAGCGGAAGCCGTGCAGGTAGGCTGTGCCCAAGCCCTGCTTGCCACTGCGCTCTTCCAGAAAAAGGCGGCCTGGAAACACGGTTTGCAGGTCGCGCACGATGGCGGCCGTGCCGTCGGGCGAGTTGTCGTCGATAATCAGCACGTCGAATTCCCGGGCCAACGACATCACCTTGCGGATAATCAGCTCCGCATTTTCGCGCTCGTTGTAGGTAGGAATCAGGACGAGGCCTTCGCTCATGGAATACAAATTGACCCCAAAGATAGGGTTTCGGGGCCCGAAGCTGCACGGCCGAAATATCCGAACGGTACTATTTAGCCCGCCGCCGCGGGCAGACTGCCTGACTAGTAAGGGGCAGGCAGGTTAAAACGGGCTATTTCTCAGTTGCTAACAGGCCCGCCCGCACCCGCGCCTGTCGGATGCAATCGGGCACGCTCACGCCCACGCGCCAGTTGGCCACCGCCACAATATTGTCGGCTTCGAGGGCATCGGCGGCGCGGTGGGCCTCCACAATCCGGGCGTCGAACTGCGGAATGCTGCGCGGCCAGGCGTAGCGACCCTGCCAGCGCGGCGCACCCGTGATGCCGTAAAACTTGCTCAATTCGGCGTGTACGGCGGCTTTTTGAGCCTCCTCGGGCTGGCGCGCCGCGTCCTCGTACTGCGCGCCACCCACGAAGGTGGTAAACAGCACCTGTCCCGCCGGCACCCGGTTGGGGTAAATGCTGCTGGTCCAGACGGAGCCGGCCGCATAGGTGCCCTCCACCTTGGGGTGCAGCGCCCCAAAACCGTTGAGCGGGTGCGCCACGGCCGCCCGGTCATAGGCCGAATACACGGCCGTCATGGGCGGATAATATACGGCCGCCAGCGCGGCGGCAGCTTTGGGAAACAACGACTCCAGCAGCGGTGCGGCAGCGTAGGCGGGCAGCGCCAGCGCCAGATGCGTGTAGCCGGGGGCGGCTTCCAGGCCCTGCGGCCCTTTCAGCTCCAGCTGGTACGTGCCATCGGCGGCGCGGGAAATGGCGGTGACGGTGGTGCCGGGCTGGTAGCTGGTGAGCCTGGCCGCCAGCGTGTCGGTGATGGTCTGAATACCGTTTTTGAGCGTGATGATGCGGCGGCGGCCCGCGCCCCGGCCACTTTTCATCAGCCCGCGCAACACCGAGCCGTACTGCTGCTCCAGGCCCGGCAGCTGCTTGAAGGTTTTGTTGATAAGTAGTTTTTCGGGGTCGCCGGCGTAGATGCCGGCCATGAATGGATTGACGGCGTAGTCCACGATTTCGGGGCCAAAACGGCGGCGGAAAAAGTGGGCCACGGTTTCGTTTTCATCAATGGGCGCGGCGGGCTGGCGGAATTCTTTCAGCAGCTGCCACTTGGCTTTTAAGCTGAAGAAGCTGTTGGTGAGCAGGCTGGGGGGCGAGCCGGGCATAATCTGGTAGCGGCCATCGCGCAGCACGTAGCGCTGCTGGCTTACGGCGGCGGCGTCCTGAATCTGGTCGGTGAGGCCGAGGTCGGCCAGCAACTCTTCCAGCTCGGGGCTTAGTTGCAGCGAGTTGGGGCCGGTTTCGAGCAGGTAGCCGCCCGGCGTGGCCCAGCTGCGCAGGTTGCCGCCGGGGCGGGCGTCGGCTTCGAATAAGTCGTAGGCCACGCCGTTTTTTTGCAGGTACCAAGCTAGGGTGAGGCCGCTGATGCCGCCGCCGATGATGGCAATTTTCATGATGTCGTCGCGCAAATGGAAGGGACAAAGGTACCGTCGGTATCCTGCGGGGCACCCGTAGCTTTGCGGCAATGACAACAAAAAACAAAGCCGTATTTCTGGACCGCGACGGCGTACTGAACGAAGAAATCGGCACCTACGTCTGGCAGCCCGAAAAATTCATCATCATCCCCGGCGTACCCGAAAGCCTGGCCCGCCTCAAAGCCGCCGGCTACCTGCTCATCGTCGTCACCAACCAAGCCGGCATCGCCAAAAAGCTCTACACCGCCACCGACGTGCGCGCCTGCCACGCCAAGCTGCAAGCCGCCTGCGATAATGCGCTCGACGCCCTTTACTTCAGCGAGGCCTACCCCAGCGTGAGCGAGTCCATCCTGCGCAAACCCGGCTCCGGCATGCTGGAAAAAGCCGTGGCCCGCTTCAACCTCGACCCCGCGCAGTGCTGGATAGTGGGCGACCGGCTCCGCGATATGGAAGCCGGAGCCAACATCGGCGTGCGCGGCATTCTAGTGGGGGAGGAGGAAACCAGTTTCACGCCCCACGTAGCCGATTTGCAGGCGGCCACGGATATTATCTTAGGCGAATGACAGTCGCCGAAAACAAGCCGGGTTGGCTCGCCAAAAACCGCAACATGCTGTTTTTGCTGGCGTGCGTCATTCTTGGCCAAGTGGTTTTTTATTTCACTACCACGGCCAACAGCAAGCGCGAAATCGAACGCTACAAAGCCCTGCAGCTAGCCAGCCGCGTGGAGAGAGTCCTGTCCTATTCCCACGGCATTCAGAAGGTGAAACTGGCCACCGGCGAAACGCAAGCGCTGGTCCTGACTGCCGCCGGGCAGCAATATATTCAGGTGGGCGACTCGCTGGTGAAGGCAGCGGGCAGCGACAGCATCACCGTGTATCGGCGGTTTCCGGGGTATATTGAGGTAACGGTTTTTGGCTCGAATTCAACGGGTAAAACGGGTGTCATTAGGCGCTACCAAACCAAACAGCAATAAAGAGGTCGGTGTTTCATTCAAGAGAATGGTTTTTATAGACTTTAGTCAGTAGCCTTACGGGCCGCACGAATAGTATTTCGAAATAATGGGAGAGGGAGACTGGGATTTAATCGAAACAAAACCAACGAAAGCACGGCTAGTCGGTATTGGCCTCACGTTATTGCTCGGCATAGGGCTCTTTTACTTAATAGCTGACCACAGCGATAAGGCTTACAAACGATACGATGAGCTCCGGTTGGCAGGGAGAATAGATTCGGTATTGTCCTACTCACGAGGGTACCCGCGCGTGAAGCTTGCTACCGGAGAGAACGAGTTGATACACATGCCGTATGCAGGCCAAAAATATTTGCGAGCTGGGGATTATTTGGTAAAAGAGTCTCATAACCAAAAGATTACGCTATATCGCCGTTTTCCTGCTTATACCGAAGTGTCGGTATTCGGCGGCGATAGTACCGATGAAGGTGGCCTTGCCAAGCGCTACCAAATCAAGAAGCCATAAAAAAGGCCGGCCTCCCACGCGGGAAGCCGGCCTTTTTACTTCAAACCTGAAAGCACTACTGGCGGGCCGCCGGGGTAGCCGCGCTGGCCGTGATGGGCGAGGAAACGCGGTTGGCTTCCTTGGTGCTGCTGTAGGCGGGGCACTTCTGGCGGTTGCAGGCGCCCAGGGAGAGGGCCGCGAAGCCGGCGGCGAGCAGAACGTACTTTTTCATAATTATATAAAAACGGGTGAGGGGTTGCGGGGTTGGGCTTCAAAGATAAGCAGAGAGCCTAATATTTCGGCACAACCCGCTAACGCCGAAATTGAATTATTCGTACCCGAGGATGCGCATCATGCTGCCGGCTTCCTGCTGGGGCGCGAAAACGGTATCGGTGAGGGTACCGTCTTCGGCGCGGTCCAAAATAATGTGCTGCGGGGCCGGGATGAGGCAGTGCTTGATGCCGCCGTAGCCGCTGAGGCTCTCCTGGTAGGCGCCGGTGTGGAAGAAGCCGACGTAGAGCGGCTGGGCATCGGCGGGCTTGCGCTCGGGCAGGAAGGTCTGGTAGATGTGCTTCTCGGAGTTGTAGTAGTCCTGCGAGTCGCAGGTGAGGCCGCCGAGCTGGATTTTCTTGTATTGCTTCTCCCAACCGTTGAGGGCCAGCATGATGAAGCGCTGGTTGAGGGCCCAGGTGTCGGGCAGGTTGGTGATGAAGGAGCCGTCAATCATGTACCAGAGCTCCTTGTCGTTCTGCAGCTTTTCGTCGAGGATGCTGTAGATGGTGGCCCCGCTTTCGCCCACGGTGAAGATGCCGAACTCGGTGAAAATGTGCGGCTCGGGCACGCCTTCCTGGGCGCAGATGCGCTGGATGGTGCGCAGGATTTCGGCCACCATGTAGGGGTAGTCGTAGTCGGGCTGGATGCTGGTTTGGATGGGCAGCCCGCCGCCGATATCAATCGTGGTGAGGGTGGGGCAAACCTTGCGCAGCTCGCAATACTTGTGCACGAAGCGGCTTAGCTCGGACCAGTAATAGGACGTGTCCTTGATGCCCGTGCTGATGAAGTAGTGCAGCATGGTGAGCGTGAAGCGCGGGTCGTCCTTGATGCGCTGCTCGTAGATGGGCACGGCATCGGCGTAGCGCACGCCCAGGCGCGAGGTGTAGAACTGGAAGCGCGGCTCCTCATCCGAAGCCAGGCGCATGCCGATGTTCACGTTTTCGCGCACGTGGTCGTGGTAGTACTCGATTTCGTTGGGCGAATCGATGATGGGCATGCAGTTCACAAACCCGTCGTTGATGAGGTCGGCAATTTCCTTCTTGTAAGCCTCGGGCTTGAAGCCGTTGCAGATGATGTGCTTCTGCTTGTCGACCTTGCCCTGGGCGTGCAGGTTGCGGATGATGCTGATGTCGAACCACGACGAGGTTTCGAGGTGGATATCGTTTTTCAGGGCCTCTTCCAGAATGAAGCGGAAGTGCGACGACTTGGTGCAGTAGGCGTAGGAGTAGGAGCCGGTGTACCCTGTTTGGGCGATGCCGTCGGCAAACCATTTCTTGGCCCGCTGAATCTGGGAGCTGATTTTGGGCAGGTAGGTGAGGCGCAGCGGGGTGCCGTATTTCTCCACGAGGGCCATCAGGTCGATGTCGTGGAAGCGCAGCTCGTGGTCCTGCACGGTAAAGTCGGCCGTGGGGAAGTCGAAGGTTTGGGAGATGAGGTCGTGGTACGTATCCATGCGGTTTTGAAAACGGCGAAAAAGCCCGACCTTTGCGGCGGGTGGTACAAAAGTACCGCCGGGGTCGGGTTAACGGCCGGGAACTCTCGGATGTTCTTGCATTATCCCGCCTCGCATCGTGACGATGGAATATTAGCGACTTGGCTACGGCAGATTTTTCTGCCGCAAGGCAGCGCTCGAAGACGGCCGCAAGGTTGTTTTGGAACGATGCCGCCATTCTGCTATCCCAAATTCCCACCCTCCGATGAAACGCATCAAATTACTGGAAGTCCGCTCCGAACTCGGGGCCGGCACCCGAGGTGCCGGCATGGGCATCGACGCCCTGCGCGTGGCCTGCCTCAACAAAGGCTCCGACTATTTCCGCCGGTTCAACTCCGTGGTCGTGCCCGATTTGAATCACGTCCTGTTCGACAAAACACCGTTTCCGTTCGCCAAGCACATCGACGCCATTTATACGGTGCAAAAGGGCATTGCCAGCGCCGTGGAGCAGACGCTGCGCTTCGGCGAGTTCCCGCTGGTGCTGGCCGGCGACCACAGCTCGGCCAACGCCACCATTGCCGGCATCAAGGCCGCGTATCCGCAGAAAACGCTGGGCGTTATCTGGATTGATGCCCACGCCGACATCCACTCGCCCTACACCACGCCCAGCGGCAACGTGCACGGCATGCCCCTGGCCGCCGCGCTGGGCGTTGACAACCTGGCCCACCAGCGCAATATCCCCGATGCCGAAACCGTCTTTTTCTGGCACCGCCTCCAGAACCTGGCCGAGCCCGGCCCCAAGTTGCTGCCCGAGCACCTGGTGTATGTGGTGGTGCGCGACACCGAGGAGGAAGAAGACGCCCTCATCGCCGAGCTGGGCATCAAGTGGATTCGGCTACCCGAAATCAAGGCCAAGGGCTCGCGCCGCCTGTCCCGCGAGATTTACGAGCACCTGCGCTTCTGCGACCTGGTCTACATTTCCTTCGATGTGGATAGCCTCGATTCGAGCTTCAGCATCGGCACCGGCACGCCCGTAGAGGACGGCCTCTACCTCTCCGAAGCCGAAAACCTCTGCCAGGACCTGCTGGAAAACGACCGGGTGGTGTGCTTCGAGATGGTCGAAATCAACCCCACGCTGGACAACGGCAACACAATGGCCAAGAATGCCTTCAACATCCTGGAAAAAGCGACGGATGCCATTGAGCGCCGGCTGCGGCTGGAGGAAGTGGTGAGCCGGTAGGGCGGATTTTTCGCTACTTCAATACCTTCACACTCTCACTCGCACCCGCACAACCATCCTCCGCAATGAGTAAAACAATCAACAATGCCGTTTTCTACGTCGAGTTTCCGGCCACTGACTTAGCCGCGACGAAACGCTTTTATGCCCAGGCGTTCGGGTGGTCATTCGAGGACTATGGTCCCGATTATGTGGCCTTTGAGGACGGGCAGCTAGCGGGCGGGTTTTACCGGGCTGAGAGCGTGCCGCCTAGCAGCCCCCTAGTCGTGCTTTGGGGCGATGCGTTGGAAGAATCGCAAGCGGCGGTGGAAGCGGCCGGGGGCATCATCAGCAAGCCAATCTTTGCTTATCCGGGCGGGCGGCGGTTTCATTTCACCGACCCGAATGGCAACGAATTATCCGTTTGCGGCGCGGTGTAGGGCAGGCCGTAACAGTTGTTGCCAGTGCCACATAAGGGACCTAAATTATTTGCAAACATCCTGTACCTTTGCATCGTACCGTACAAAAAATAAGGGGCCAAGCATACGGCCCAGCCCCTTACCCAAACTACCGGAGCAGCTGCGTGAGCAGGAACAGGCCAATGGCCTTCCCTACACCGCTTGCTACTCCCATCAAAACAGCCTTGCCGGCCATTTGAAGTAGTTTTAACACACGCTTCTTACTCATTTGCCAAGAGAAGTTAGGTGCTGAATCCACCTTCTTCTTTGAAACCTCGGTTGCGCCAACAACCGGGGTTTCGTCTTTTTAGGGACTAGCCGAGGTGAGGTGGAATAACCGTGCGATGCGGCGAAGATAGAAGCCCTCGCCTGCTGCGCCGCAACACCAACCTCATCAAGGCAATCCGGGTGCAGCTCAAGCCCTACCGAACTCGCCCACCAAGCACGCCGTCTGAGAGCGGTTCCAGGGCTACACCAAGCTCATCATCCTCGGCGGGGGCGGGCTGCAAGGCGACACCGCGAGCAAGCCGAACGCCTAAGCGGCGCTAAGAAACAGAAAGCCCCGCCAGTAGCTGGCGGGGCATTTTTGGTGTGGTTTCGTTAGGGGAATTACCTTGTAAAAAATTAGTAGGCTAGAAATTCTACCGTTTTTGTAAACAGCCTGTTAAGAACTACCGGTGCGTTGCCCTAGCTTTGGCCATGCAACGATATTGCGCTCTATGGGCTTTGGGGGGACTATTGGCGGCGTGCACGCCCGAAGAGGGGTTGAACCCGGAACACCCGGATACTTCCTTCACCTTCTACCCGGCGGCGGCCGGACTCTTGCGGGCGCGGAACACGAACGGGGAGGGGGTTCGCACGCTCCGTGACCGGCGGGGACCGGGAAGAAATCACGATGCACAATGAGCCCTTTGTGGTTCGCAGTTGGGTGGGCAACGTCATTACGGTGAGCTACCGCACCAGCGACAAAGGGCGCTTCCTGCCGTGGTTTCGAAGCCGCAACAACAAGCCCACCACCCTCGTGGGGCAAGCACTGAGGTACACCTACGAGGTCATGACCGAGTCCAGTGAAGTGAGGACGGTGCCGGTGGATTCGCTGTCCGTTGACCTGGTGCACGACCGCATTGGCTTTTTTGACCACGGCAAGGCGCTCGGCACATACCCCATTCCGCTCGTGAACTTTTACGTCGACCGGGCCGAGGTCTTTTCCCCTACAACCCATTCGGTTTACGAGTATCGGCCCCGCAACGAAGAGTTGATTGGCAAATGCATCCTCAACCTGACACAGGAATACAAATAACCCTCTTTTCAGTAAACTACTAATCAAAAGCGCTGCCTGAATCTATAAGGGGCAGAAACAGACCTTAACAGGCAGGCCCGAGTTTAAGAAACCCATCCACTAATCAAAGTTTAAGAAATGCTGTTCGAACATGAGTTTCGTAAACTTCAATAGAGCAACAAAAAACCATCAGCCACTGACGGGGCTTTCTGTTGCTTTAAGTTTCGGGCATTCGGCCGGCGGTGGGCCATCATACATCCACCACTTGTCGCCCTTGCCACAGCGCCCACAGCCCCAGCGCCGGCCCCACGGCCAGCGGGAGCAGCAGTAGCTGCGGCGGCAGTAGCAGCGCCAGCCGGTTGGTGAACTGAATGCTGCCAATGGTGAGGGCAAAGCCCAAGCAGTTGACGATGGTGAGCGCGGCCCCGCGCGTGGTAGCGGGGGCGTGCCGGGCCACCAGCGTGGAAAACATCGGCGAATCGGCCACCACCACCAGCCCCCAGAGCCCCAAAAAAGCCCCCAGCACCGCCCCCGAGCCCGTGCCCAGCACCAGCCCCGAAGCCAGGCAGCAGCAGCCCGACAGTCCCAACGCCGCCCCCGCCACCCGGGCCGGCCCCAGCCGCCGGGCCAGCAGCCCCGCGCCCACACAGGCCAGGCTGCCCCCGCCAATGATGCCGAACGACAGCAGCGGCACCGGCACGCCCGCCCCCGGATGCCGGGCATTGAAGGCCGCCAGCACCACCGGCACAAAGGCCCAGAACGTGTAGAGCTCCCACATGTGCCCGAAGTAGCCAAACGCCGCCGCCCGAAACGCCGGCTGCCGGAACCCCGCCAAAAACGCCGTGAGCGCCGGGCGTGCGCCGGCCCGGCGGTAGGGGCCATCGGGCACCAGCACCAGCATGGCCGCGCCGCCCAGCAGCGCCAGGCCGGAAGTGGCCCAGGCCACCGCCTGCCAGGGCAGCGGCCCGCCCACGCTCTTAAGCAGGTGCGGAAACGCGGTGCCCAGTACCAAGGCGCCCACCAGCCAGCCCAGCGAGCGGCCCAGCCCGGCCTCGTAGTAGTCGGCCGCTATTTTCATGCCCACCGGGTAGATGCCGGCCAGGAAAAACCCCGTGAGCACCCGGCAGCCCAGCAGCGCCGCCACCGGCAGGCCCGGCAGCACCAGCCCCAGGTTGCAGAGGGCCGCCAGCGCCGCACTCAGCGCGAATACCCGCGACGGGGAGAAACGGTCGGCCACCGCCAACAGGGCAAAAGCCAGGGTGCCGGCAATGAAGCCCAGCTGCACGGCGCTGGTGAGCGCGGCCACAAAACCGGGCCCCTGGTGCAGGCGCGCCGCCATATCGGGGGCCACGGCATTGCCGGCAAACCACAGCGAGGTGCAGCAAAACTGCGCCCCCACGATGGTGGGAAGAATACGGGACATGAACGAGAGCGGGTGGGAGTGAGAGCCGGCAAAGTACCGCCATTTCGCAGAATGCCTTTTCAGTCCTTTCCATTGGCCATCGGTTGGGGCGTAGTGCCGGAATACATTGCCACGGGCGGCCGGCGAAAACCGAAGCCAGTGCTCCCGCTTTTTGGAAAGGGGGCAGGGGTGCGCTTACCGCCAGCCCGTACCTTTGCCCCGTGCAACAGTTAGAATCCTCCCTCAAAACCGCCCTGCAAACCGCCGCTCAGGCCGTTTTTGGCGTTGAAATCCCCGCCGCCAGCCTCACGCTCCAGCCCACGCGCAAGGAGTTTGCCGGCAGCTTCACCCTCGTCACGTTCCCGCTCACCAAAGCGCTGGGCAAAGGCCCCGAGCAAATCGGCCAGGCCCTGGGCGAGTGGCTGAAAGCCCACGAGCCCCGCGTGAGCGGCTACAACGTGGTGAAAGGCTTCCTCAACCTCGAAATCGCCGATGCCGAGTGGCTGGCTGTGTTTGAGCAGCTGCGCGCCCAGCCCGCCACCGCGCCCGTGGCCACCGACGGCGGCCCGCAAAATGTGGTGGTCGAATACTCCTCGCCCAACACCAACAAGCCCCTGCACCTGGGCCACCTGCGCAACAACTTCCTGGGCTACTCGGTGGCCGAGATTCTGAAAGCCACCGGCGCCACGGTTTCCAAAGTGAACCTGGTGAACGACCGGGGTATTCACATCTGCAAGTCGATGCTGGGCTACCAGCGCTTTGGGCACAACGAAACGCCTGAAAGCGCCGGCATCAAAGGCGACCACCTGGTGGGCAAATACTACGTGCTGTTCGAGAAGCACTACCGCGAGGAAGTGAAGCAGCTCGAAGCCGAAGGCGTAGCCGCCGACATCGCCAAGCGCCAGGCCCCGCTGATGCTGGACGCCCAGCAGATGCTGCAGCAATGGGAAGCCGGCGACGAAGAAGTGGTGGCCCTGTGGCGCCAGATGAATGGCTGGGTGTACGAAGGCCACAACGCCACCTACAAGGCCATTGGCGTCGATTTCGATAAGTTCTACTACGAATCCGGGACCTACCTGTTGGGTAAGGAGCGCGTGGAAGAAGGCATGAACAAAGGCGTGTTCTTCAACAAGGAGAACGGCTCGGTGTGGGTGGATTTGCAGGCCGAGGGCCTCGACGAGAAGCTCCTGCTGCGCGGCGACGGCACCAGCGTGTACATCACCCAGGACTTGGGCACGGCCGAGCTCAAGTACCAGGATTTCGGCTACGACAGCAGCATCTACGTCATCGCCGACGAGCAGAACTATCACATGCAGGTGCTGCAAGCCACGCTCAAAAAGCTGGGCAAGCCCTACGCCGACGCCATCCACCACCTCAGCTACGGCATGGTGGACCTGCCCACCGGCAAGATGAAAACCCGCGAAGGAACCGTGGTGGACGCCGACGAGCTGGTGCGCGACGTGGAAGAAGCCGCCAAAGCTGCCACCCTCGAAAAAGGCAAAACCGAAGGCCTCAGCGATACCGAGCTGGAAGAGCTCTACCACATGCTGGGCCTCGGCGCGCTGAAATACTACCTGCTGAAAGTGGACCCCAAGAAGCGCATGCTCTTCAACCCCGAAGAGTCGGTGAGCCTCGAAGGTCACACCGGCCCGTTCATCCAGTATTCGCACGCCCGCATTGCCGCCATTCGCCGCAAAGCCGCCGAGCTGGGTATTGATGAAACGGCCGATTGGAGCCAGATTTCCAGCCTCGAAGGCACCGAGCGCGAGCTGGTGCAGGAATTGGCCCGTTATTCGGCTGTGGTAGCCGAAGCGGCCCGCAACCTCTCGCCCGCCGTTATCGCACAGTACGCCTACGATTTGGCGAAGGCCTACAATCGGTTCTACGCCGAAGTGTCGATTTTCCAGGAAACCGACGTGGCTAAGCGTAGCCTGCGGGTGGCTCTGTCGGCCCGGGTAGGCGAGCAGATTAAGCAGTCGCTGAAGCTGCTGGGCATGCAGGTGCCCGAGCGCATGTAGAGACGCAATATTTTGCGTCTCGTCGTTGAACGGCTCGCGTTGAACGGCCGGAATTACGCTATTTAAACAACATCAGCAACGACGAGACGCAAAATATTGCGTCTCTACATCGTTCCAGAACATGAAAAATATTGCCGTGTACTGTGGTTCCAGCGCCGGAACCAATCCGAACTACATCATCCAGGCGCAGGCTCTTGCTAAGGCAATGGTAGCGCAAGGCCTCACGCTGGTGTACGGCGGCGGCCGGGTGGGCCTGATGGGCACCATCGCCGATGCCGTGCTAGCGGAAGGCGGCCAGGTTATCGGCGTCATTCCTGATTTTCTGGATGCTAAAGAACTGGCCCACAAAGGCTGCACGGAGCTACACGTCGTAAAATCCATGCACGAGCGCAAGCTCATGATGGCCGACCGCGCCGATGGCTTCATTGCCATGCCCGGCGGCTACGGCACCCTCGAAGAGCTGTTCGAAGTGCTGACCTGGGGCCAGCTCGGCCTGCACCAGAAGCCCGTGGCCCTGCTGAATGTAGACGGCTACTACGACCTGCTCCTGCAATCCCTTGACCGCATGCGCGACGACCAGCTGCTGCGCGCCGAAAACCGCGCCCAGCTCCTGCAATCGGCCAACCCAGTGGAATTATTGGCGCAGATGATGGCGTATAAGCCAGTGCAATTGGAGAAGTGGCTCACGCCGCCCACCACCTGATTGTAGCGCGGACTTTGGAGTCCGCGAATCGGTTGCTGGAACTCGCGGACTCCAAAGTCCGCGCTACAAACCACCGTCCGAAACCCTACTGGCCTTCGTATGGTTACGCACGCAACTGCGCAATCCATTACCTTCAACTCATGAAAAATTCCCTTCTCCTCACGCTGGCCACGGCCGCTACGGCCGTAGTCTTTATCGCCGCCAAACCGGCTGCTCCCACCGCCATGACTGCCCCCGCCGAAACCGCCGCTGCCCCCGCTTCCGTGTATGATTTCACCGTGAAATCCATCGACGGCAAAAACGTGAAGCTGAGCAAATACAAAGGCAAGAAGCTACTGATTGTGAACACCGCCTCGAAATGTGGCTACACTCCGCAGTACAAGGAGCTGGAGGAACTGTCGAAGAAATACGGCAACAAGGTAGTCGTGCTGGGCTTTCCCTCGAATAGCTTCAACCAGGAGCTGGCTTCCAACTCCGAAGTGGCCTCGTTTTGCGAGAAGAACTACGGCGTGACCTTCCCATTGTTCGAAACCGTAGCGGTCAAAGGCGACGACGCTACGCCGCTCTACAAATACCTGTCGGACAAAACCAAAAACGGCGCGGTATCGGACGCGCCGAACTGGAATTTCTGCAAATACCTGGTCGATGAAAAGGGCCACGTGGTGAAGTTCTACAGCTCGAAAGTGACGCCCCTCAGCCCCGAGCTGGTGGCTGATATCACGAAGTAATTTTTTTGACGAAATGCATTTTGAAAGAACGTCGTGCCCCGCATGACGTTCTTTTGTTTTTATTTCCGTTTGCCCCGTTGCCCATGTCGCCCTGGATTTCTGCATTCCGCCCCCGCACCCTGCCGCTGGCCCTGGCCAGCATCCTCACGGGTGCTTTCCTGGCTGCCGCCAACGGCCATTTTAATGGCCTGGTGGTCGGCCTGGCGGCCCTCACCACCATCCTGCTCCAAATCCTCAGCAACCTCGCCAACGACTACGGCGACTCGCAAAACGGGGCCGACAGCATCCACCGCGAAGGCCCGCAACGCGCCGTGCAAAGCGGGGCCATCACGCCCGCTCAAATGAAGCGCGGCATGTGGATTTGCGGCCTGCTGGCGCTGGGCAGCGGCCTCGCGCTGCTGTGGGTGGCGCTGGGCGCGGCCGGGCTGGGGCTGTTTCTGGCGTTTCTGGCGCTGGGGCTGGCGGCCATCTGGGCGGCGGTAAACTACACAGCGGGCTCCAACCCGTACGGTTATGCCGGTTTTGGTGACATTTCGGTGTTCCTGTTTTTTGGCATTGTCGGCGTTTGCGGTACTTACTTCTTGCAAACCCGGATGCTGCCGCTCCAAGTGCTGCTGCCCGCCGCCGCGCTGGGCTGCTTCGCCACGGCGGTGCTGAATGTGAACAACATCCGCGACATCAATTCCGATGTGCTGGCGGGCAAAATCACCATTCCGGTGCGGCTGGGGCCGGTGCATGCCCGGCGCTACCACTGGCTGCTGCTGGTGCTGGGCGTGGGCTGCGCCACGGTATTTGTGGCCCTCACGTACCATTCGCCGTGGCAGTGGCTGTTTGCGCTGGCCACGCCACTATTTGCCTTCAACGCCATCCAGGTATGGCAGCGCAAAGAATCGATGCAGATTGACCCGCTGCTAAAGCAAATGGCGCTGAGCACGCTGGTGTTTACGGTGCTGTTTGGGGTGGGGCAGGTGCTGGGGTAGAATGAAGAACATGGATAATCAACCAAATACCCTTTCCGCTGCTAATAACGTGCTGGCACCGGCCTTCTATTTGTTACAAGAACAAGGCTATGCAGTTTCTTATGATGCCACCCAAGAATGGTGGATAGCAAGAAAAGGCGAATTACGGTTTCTTGCTTACAGCACCATTGAGTTATGCGGGTTGATTTACATCTATGAGCAGAAGGGTGATGAATGGGCTGTATCAGATGATAAGATTAACGAGTTTTTGAAAATAGATTAAAAGCCGATGCTTTCCGAGAAGGAAACTACCCGCCGCAGTAAGCTGCTGAGCCTGGTATTGCGCCACGACCCCGCCCACATTGGCATTACCCTAGACGAACAAGGGTGGGTTGCCGTGCCCGAGCTATTGGCGCACCTGGCCCAACACCAGCAGCCGCTGACGCTTGAGCAGTTGGTTTACATTGTGGAAACGAATGCCAAGCAGCGCTTCCGGTTCAACGACGACCGAAGCCGAATCCGGGCCAGCTAGGGTCATTCCGTCGAAGTGGAACTGGGCTACACGTCGGTGGTGCCGCCTGAAGTGCTTTATCATGGCACGGCGGTTCAGCATCAGGCCGCTATCCTGCGCGACGGGCTGCGGAAAATGTCGCGCCACCACGTTCACCTGAGTGCCGATGTGGCTACGGCTCGCACGGTGGGCCGTCGGCACGGCCGGCTGGTGCTATTTGAAGTGGCCGCCGGGCAGCTGCACCGCAACGGCCAGGCCTTCTACCAAGCCGATAACGGCGTTTGGCTGACGGATGAAGTGCCGGCTGGTTACCTGCGCCAAATGCCCGAAATAGCGTAACCGTCGCGCAGTAGGCATTAGGCAGAATAGCGGATTTACCTTGCAGGCTCTACCCACTACCGCATGCAACGCGCCTACTACCACGCCCTAATTGCCGACTTTCTCGGCCACCACGAAGACCGAATTATGGGGGCGCTGGCGGTGGCGCACCAGCACGCGCTGGAGGAGCAGCAGAAAGGCGCTTGGCAGCAGCAGATTCGCATCCTAAAACGTGAGTTGGCCGGATTCGCGCACGGCTACGTGTTGTTTGAAGTAGCAATTCCGCGCATGGGCAAGCGCGCCGATGTCATCGTACTGCTGAATGATGCTGTATTCGTACTCGAATTCAAAGTAGGTAGCGACACCTATGACCAGAGCGGCCAGGACCAGGTGCTTGACTACGCGCTCGACCTGAAGAATTTCCACGCCGGTAGCCACCACGCACGCATCTTGCCGGTGTTGGTTGCCACCCGGGCGGCCGAATATGCCAACCAGCTTCAGCCTTATGCGGACGGGCTTTATGAACCGCTCTTGGCCAATGCCACGCAGCTGACGGCCGTGCTGCAACTGGGCTTGGCCGCGGCCACCAACGCGCCGCTGAATCCGGCCGAATGGGTGCAGGCCGGCTACCATCCCACGCCCACCATCATCGAAGCGGCCCAGGCGCTCTATAAGGGCCACCGGGTCGCGGACATTACCCGTTCCGATGCGGGAGCGGCCAACTTAGCCATCACCGGGACGTGCATTTCCGCCATCATCGACCGCGCCAAAGCTGCTGGACGCAAAGCCATTTGCTTTGTGACTGGCGTGCCGGGCGCGGGCAAAACCCTGGCCGGCCTCAACATTGCCAACGAGCGCACGCAGGTGGATGCGCAGGAACACGCCGTGTTTCTTTCCGGCAATGGCCCGCTGGTGGAAGTGCTGCGCGAAGCCCTGGCCCGCGACAAAGTGCAGGATGAGAAACAGCGCGGCGGTCGCCTCAACAAGAAACAGGCGGTATCGCAGGTGCAGTCGTTTATTCAGAATATTCACCATTTTCGTGACGAGGCCCTGCGCCACGCGGGGCCGCCCATCGAGAAAGTAACGGTGTTTGACGAGGCCCAACGGGCGTGGTCGGCCCAGCAGGCCAGCAAGTTCATGCAGCAGAAACGCGGGCAGGCTGACTTCTTCATGTCGGAACCCGAATTCCTGGTGGAAGTGATGGACCGCCACCCTGACTGGTGCACGGTGGTCTGTTTAATTGGTGGCGGCCAGGAAATCAATACGGGCGAGGCTGGCCTCGAAGAGTGGCTGCGGGCTTTTGAAACGCGCTTTTCGGCGTGGGATATTTACTATTCCCGCCGCATTCGGGACGACCGCAACTACCTGCCCGGTGCCAGCGCCGTAGCCCGATTGGATGCCCTGGTGGCTGAGCCGCTGGATGACTTGCACCTGGCCGTTTCAGTACGCTCCTTTCGGGCCGAGCAGTTGGCGGCCTTTGTACAGGCTGTGCTCGATACCAACCTGACCGAAGCCCGCCGGCTCTATACCAGCCATTTGCAGTCGGTGTATCCGCTATGTCTCACACGCCGGCTCGAAACGGCCAGAGAATGGCTTCGGCAGCGCGCCCGCGGCACCGAGCGGTGCGGGCTGGTGGCCTCATCGGGCGCACACCGGCTCAAGCCGTTGGGGTTGAATATTAAAGATAAGATTGACGCGCCCGTGTGGTTTTTGAACGACCGGGCCGATGTGCGCTCGTCGTACTACCTCGAAGACGTGGCCACCGAATTTGATATTCAGGGCCTGGAGCTGGATTGGGTGGGCGTGGCCTGGGATGCGGATTTGCGGCTGCACCAGGGCCAGTGGCACTACCAGAAGTTTGTGGGTACCAAGTGGCAGCAATGCCATACCGCCGACAGCCGCCGCTACCTGCTCAATGCGTATCGGGTATTGCTGACGCGCGCCCGGCAAGGGATGGTTTTATTTATTCCGGAGGGTACTGCGGCCGACCCAACGCGCTTGCCAAGCTTCTACCAGGGCGTTTATGAATTTTTTCGGGCAATAGGCATTCCCGAACTGGAGCAAGTGCAGAATTAAAGCAAAGCGGGCCCCCATCCGTCACGGATGAAACACGCTTAACAACTCCCAACCATGCCCAAAACCGCTTTTATCACCGGCACTTCCACTGGCATTGGCGCGGCCGCCGTGCGTCTCTTTGCCCAGCACGGCTGGCAGGTGGCCGCCACCATGCGCAACCCCGCCGATGCCAAATTCGAAGACCTGCCCAACGTCCGCGTCTACGCCCTGGACGTGACCGACGCAGTGGCCGCCCCCCGCGCTATCCAGCAGGCCCATACTGATTTTGGCAGTCTCGATGTCCTCATCAACAACGCTGGCTACGGCCTCGTCGGCCCTTTTGAAACGGCCACCGACGCCCAGATTCAGGAACAATTTGCCACCAATATGTTTGGCGTTTTTGCCGTGACGCGGGCGGCTCTGCCCCTGATGCGCGAGCAGAAATCCGGCGTTATCATCAACATCACCTCGGTGGGCGGCCGCACAGCCTTCCCAATGAACTCGCTCTACCACGCCACCAAATTCGGCCTCGATGGTTTCTCCGAATCCTTGTGGTACGAGTTGGCTCCTTTCGGCATTCAGGTGAAAGTAGTGGCCCCCGGCGGCGTGGCAACGGACTTTGCCACCCGCTCCCTCAAAATGACCATCGACCCGGCCAACGATGCCGACCCCTATGCCAGCCAGGTGCGCAGCGTACTGGCTGCCTTCAGCGCGCGCGGTGGCGCGGCCAGCCAGCCCGAGCAGATTGCCGAAGTCATCTACACCGCTGCCACTGACGGCACCTCACAGCTCCGCTACATTGCCGGCGACGATGCCAAGGGTATTCTTGGCGCTAAAGCTCAAATGAGCGAAGCCGATTTCGCCGCCATGATTAAGCAGAATTTCGGGGTGTAAAGCTGGCCGGTTTCGACCGACGTTGCATAAAAAAAGCGGCCTCCAGGGGCCGCTTTTTTTATTTGATATCGCGCTTTATTCGGCCGATGTTGCCGGAGCGGCGGGAGCATCGCCAGCAGCCGGAGTTGCCGAGCCTTCGGGCTTCGGCCCGCGGCTGCGGTTGCGGCCGCCACGGCTGCGGCGGCGTTCGCCGTCGGCGCGAGGCTCGCGGGTTTCGCCTTCGGGCCGCGGCTCACGTGGCGGCCGGGATTCGCCTTCCGGCCGGGGAGCGCGGGGCTCACGCGGTTCGCGCGGTGGGCGGGATTCGCCTTCGGGGCGCGGTGTGCGCTCGGGGCGGGGGCCACGGTCGCGGCGCTCTTCGCCTTCGGGGCGGGGCGGGCGCTGGTAGGGCACGGCGGGCGCGTGGCCGGCATCGAGGGCGGCCAAGGCATTTTTGGCGGCGGCGAGGCGCTCTAGGTGCTTGGGGTCTTTGGGGTCGGGGGCGTCGCGGCGGGGCGGGCGGTTGCCGTCACGTCCGCCATCGCGGCCACCGCCTTCGCGGCGCGGGCCACGGTCGCCACCTTCGGGGCGAGGACCACGGTCGCGGCCTCCGCCGCCTCCGCCGTGGCCACCACGGGCCGGGCGGCCGCCAATTTTACCACCCAGGCCAGCGAAGCGCTTGGGGTCGAACTCCGGGGCGGGGCCTAGGCCCAGCTCCTCGGTAATGGCGCGCTTCTCGATGTCGCGCTCGATGAGCTTTTCAATCTTCAGTACCCGGTCCTGGTCCTGGTCCGAGATGAAGGTGATGGCAGTGCCTTTGGTGGCGGCGCGGGCCGTGCGGCCGATGCGGTGCACGTAATCCTCGGCGGCGCGGGGAATGTCGTAGTTCACCACGTGGCTCAGCGAGTCGATGTCGATGCCGCGGCTGAGCACATCGGTGGCCACCAGAATGGGAAACTGCTTGTTTTTGAAGGCGCGCATGATTTCCTCGCGTTCTTCTTGAGTGCGGTCGGAGCTGATGCCGCGGGCTTCGATACCGAGCTTGTTCACGGCCTTCACAATGCCGCCCACAGCCGCTTTCTGGCTGGTGAAGAGTACCATGCTCTGCACGTCCTGGGTTTTGATGATGTGCTCGAGGATGTAGATTTTCTGGCGGTCGAAGGCCATGTAAAACTGCTGGTCAATACCAGCGGCGGGCTTGGACACGGCCAGCCGGATTTCGTCAGGATTTTGCAGAATCTGCTGCGAGAATTCCCGGATTTTCTGGGGCATGGTGGCCGAGAACAGCAGCGTCTGGCGCTCTTTGGGCAGCTGCCGCACGATGTTGAAGATGTCGTCCGAGAAGCCCATGTCCATCATCTTATCGGCCTCATCCAGCACCAGGTACTTTATTTGGTCAAACTTCACGTAGCCCATTTGCAGGTGCGCGATGAGGCGGCCGGGCGTGGCAATGATGATGTCGGCCCCGGAGGTGAGGGCGCGCTTCTGCTGCTCCCAGTTCTCGGATTTGCCGCCGCCGTAAATGGCTATCGAACTGGCTTCCACGTAGTAGCCGAAGCCCATCACCTGCTCGTCAATCTGGGTGGCCAGTTCGCGGGTGGGCACCAGAATGAGGGTGGTGGTGTGGCCGTGCTTGGCGTGTGAAATCTTGTCGAGCAATGGCAGCAGGTAGGCGGCGGTTTTGCCGGTGCCGGTCTGGGCGCAGGCAATCAGGTCCTTGCCCTCAATGATTTTGGGAATGGCCTGCTCCTGAATGGGGGTGGCCTGCTGGTAGTTCATGGCGTCGATGCCAGAAAGCAGGTCGTCGTGGAGGTTGAATTCGTGAAACGTCAAGGTTCAGCTGTTGAAAGTTGTTAAAGGGCTGACCTTGATGCCGTGGTCAGCAAACCGCTTGATTTGAGGTAAAGATACGGCGGGCAGCGGGTGTTGCGCGGCGGTGGATAATGGGGTGATGGATTGAAAAAGTATGTGCCATGCTGAGTGGAGTCAAAGCATTTCTGCTGCTTTGTGGTGTCGATTGGGATTACTCCTGCGGTAGAGATGCTTCGACTCCGCTCAACATGACGTTCTTTGGGGCTCCCGATAATCCCGATTCTTCATGCCCACCCTCGACCGTTTCTCCACCCAGGCCGCCGACTATGCCCGCTACCGCATTGCCTATCCCGCCGAGCTCTACGACTGGCTGCTGCCGCAGGTGCCGGGCCGCGAGCGGGCCTGGGACTGCGCCACCGGCAACGGCCAGGTAGCGGTTGTGCTGGCCGAATCATTCGTGCGGGTTGACGCTACCGACCTCAGCGAAAACCAATTAGCCCAGGCCCCGGCGCGGCCCAACATCCACTACCAGCGGGCTACTGCCGAGCACACACCTTTCCCCGACCAGCGCTTCGACCTCATCACCGTGGCCCAGGCCGTGCACTGGTTCGATAGCGAAGCCTACCACCAAGAGGTGCGCCGCGTGGCCCGCCCCGGCGCGGTACTGGCCGAGTGGGGCTACCAGCTGTGCCGCCTCGAAACGCCCGAGCTGAACCAGGTGCTCGATGGGTTTCACGACGTGACCTCGGGCCCGTATTGGGACGCCAACCGCCGCCACATCGAAAACGAGTACGCCAACCTGCCTTTCCCCTTTGCCGATGTGCGGCAGGCCCGCTTTGCTGTGGTAAAGCATTGGACGGTAGATGATATGCTGAATTATTTGCGCACCTGGTCGGCCACGGCCAACTATGCCCGGCAGCACGCCGGGGCCGATATGGTGGCCCTGGTGGCCGACGAGCTGACGCAGCTGTGGGGCCCGCAGGCGCGCCCCGCCACGTTCCCGGTCTTTGCCCGGGCCGGGCGGGTAGAATAATTGGCCGGCCGCCGCGTTGGCAAGCCAAATCAAGCCTTGTTTATGACCATTCTGGCTACCCAACTGCGGGCCGTGGCCTTGTTCTACCGCAGTGTCGTGCCCTTCATGGCAGGCGTTTCGGCCCTGATATTGCTGGCCGTGCTGCTGCCCGCATTGCGCGAGGGCTGGGGGCACAGCCTGCTGCCAGCACTGCTGCTCATTAAGCTAGCCACCGCGCCGGTGGTGTGGTACCTGTCGGAGCAGCTGCGGCCAGGGCAGTATTGGTTCTACTTCAACCTGAATATTTCGCGCCGACGATTATGGGCTGGGGTAGTGGCACTTGATGGCGGGCTGTTTCTGGGGAGTGCTTTGCTCATGCGGACGGCACTGTCATGAGCCGGAATTCAGATAAGCCAGCTGGCCCGCAGGTGCTGGAGGCGGATGGCATTCGCATCGGGTTTGGTGAGCGGCAAGTGCTGAGCGACATCTACCTGCGCGTGCAAACCGGCCAGATTGTGGGCCTGCTGGGCCGCAACGGCAGCGGGAAGTCGATGTTGCTCCAAACCATTTTCGGTGCCCGGGCGGTAGCCGATGCCTCGGTGCGGGTGAACGGCCGGCGCGTGGTACCGGCCTTTCGCCACCCGGGCCTGTTGAACTATCTGCCGCAGGAACCGCTGTTGCCGCCTTCGCTTTCAGTGATGCAGGCGGCTGATATGCTGGGTGTCGACCTCGTAAAAGCCACCGCTGGTTTTCCGGAGCTGCGCCCGCAGTTTGGCCGGCGGCTGGGCGAGTTGTCGGGGGGCTCGGGCCGGCTGGTGCAGGCGCTCCTGCTTTTGCACGCTGATACGGCTTTTTCGCTATTCGACGAACCGTTTTCGGGCGTGATGCCGGTGCACGTCGAAGCCCTGGCCGAGGAAATGCAGCACCTCAAGCACCGTAAAGGCCTGCTGATTACCGACCACCGCTACGCCGAGGTGCTGCCCATCTGCGACGTGGTGTACCTGCTGCACCAGGGCCGCCTGCTGAAGCTGGATGGCGACGTGCGCGAGCAGCTGCGCGATTATGGATATTTGGCGACTTAAGCCAATTTGTGGCCCGGCGCGTAGCTTGCCGGTTTTCCAAGCAGTCTGATATGTCGTTGCCGCTTCCCTTTGCCCATCTTCGCGTTCTCGAACTCGCTTCCGTGCTGGCCGGCCCACAGGTGGGCCAGTTTTTTGCCGAGTTGGGGGCTGAAGTGCTGAAAATCGAGAGTCCGGCCGGCGACGTTACGCGCACCTGGAAAACCAGTGCCGAAACAGCCGCTTCCCAAGCCGCTGCAGATGCTTCGGTTTCGGCCTACTTCGCCGCTTCCAACTGGGGCAAAAGCTCGCTGGTGCTCGACCTGACCACCGTCCCCGGCCAGGCAGATTTGCACCAACTAGCCGCCCAAGCCGATATCGTGCTGGCCAGCTATAAGCCCGGCGACGCCGAAAAGCTGCGCGCCGACTACGCCACGCTGTCCGCCCAAAACCCGCGCCTGCTCTACGGCCACCTCACCGGCTACGGCCCAGCTAATGCCCGCGCCGGCTACGATGCCGTGCTGCAGGCCGAAGCCGGCTTCATGTACCTCAACGCCGCCGGCCCCGGCCAGGCACCCCAGAAAATGCCCGTGGCCATGGTCGACCTGCTGGCCGCGCACCAGTTAAAGGAAGGCTTGCTGACGGCTCTGTTTCAGCGCGAAAAAACCGGCTGCGGGGCACTGGTACAAGTCAGTCTGCTCGACAGTGCGCTCTCGGCCCTGGCCAACCAGGCGGCTACTTTCCTCGTCACTGGGCATGACCCGCAGCCGCTGGGCTCGGGCCACCCCAGCATCGTGCCCTACGGCCCCGTTTATCGCGCCGCCGATGGCCGGGCTATGGTGCTGGCCGTCGGCTCCGATGGGCAATTCCGGCAGCTCTGCGCCGCGCTGGGCCGCCCCGAGTGGGCCACCGATGTGCGTTTCGCTACCAACCCGGCCCGCGTAGCGCACCGTCCCGAACTGGAAGCCTTGTTAACCGCAGCCATCGCCGCGGTGAGTGGCGACGAGCTGCTGGCCGAGCTGGAGTGCCGTGCCGTGCCCGCCGGAGCCGTGCGCACGGTGGGGGAGGCCCTGCGCCATCCCTCGGCTCGGCCCATGCTGCTGCCGGGGGCCAGCCCCGGTCCACATGGCCTGCGCACGGTAGCTTTCCGCAGCCCGCAATGGGCCGTAGCAAGCCAGCTGAGTGCGCCCCCGGGCCTGGGAGTGGCCGCAATTGCCACTTTTTCGCCGGGCTCATTGGCATCGGATGCAACTACGGCCTCGCTTACTTGCGTACCCCCTGCAACCTGAGTGGCGGCTAGTGGCCGCGCCTTGTTGTGCTTTTAATAGGTAATTTTCTGCCCCGTGCCGCGCTTATTCGTGGCTTATTCCCCTTTCGCATGGCTAAATCATCCCCCAAAAAAAGCGCCGCGCCCGCGCCGTTAGTCACTCCTGAACCAACGACTACGCCGAAGCCCGCACCCGCGCCGGCCCGCCGTAAAGCCGCGAAAACTTCTAAAGACAGCAAAGCAACGGCCGCCAAACCCAGCGCTCCTCGGCCGGCGGTGCCCGAAACCGTCCATACCGGGGCCACCGCCACCAACAACCACCCCACGGCCGCAGCCGGCTCGCCCACCGAGGCCCCGGCCGACCGCCTCAACCAGATTTTTGAGGGCCTCAAGCAGAAATCCACGGCCAAGCAGGCCATCTTCCGCAATACCCAGGCTGCATTCGACTGCTTGCGGCTGGTGTCGCAGGAGCTGGTAGTGGAGCTCAGCCGCAAGCTCACGCCCCTCGATTCGAGCGTGGTCATTGAGTACCGCTCCATCAACGACATGGAGTTTCACATCCGGTTTTCGGGCGATTTGCTGGTGTTCGTGATGCACTCCAACATCGTGACCTTCCCCGACGACTACGGTCCCATGCCCAGCAAATACGTTGAAGCTGACTTTCGCCGCCGCTTCTTCGGCCATATCATGGCCTATAACTTCATGGCCGACAGCATTAAATACCAGCGCCTTAACGACCCCGGCTACCTCGTGGGCCGCCTGCTCGTCAACATCAACAACCACTACTTCCTCGAAGGCGTGCAGCAACTCGAGCTGCCCGACAACGACATGAGCGACAACCCGGTAACGCCCGAGTCCATGCGGCTCTTTGTGGAAAGCGCCATGATTGCTGCTGTCAACAACGACCTCATTGCGCCGCCGCTGCCCGAAATCCAGAAAATATCGGTAAAGCAAAAGCTGGAAAATCAGCAGGTGAGCCGCGGCAGCAAGGTCGGCTTCAGCTTCTCGGCCCAGCAGGCATTTTAGAGCAGTCTGTCATTGCGAGGCATAGCAGAAGCAATCAGTCCTGTCAAAGCCAGTCACTTTCTTGATACCAAAAAGGCTATGTCACATCTCAGGGCGGGTCGCATTGGAAGGACGGATTGCCGCGTTGCGTCTCTGCTTAATGCGCAGAATGCTCCACTCGCAATGACAGGCAAAATCTACCGCCCGTAGCCCACTTTCTGGCGCACTTTGGCCAGTACGCCCGCGCCGTACTCCTGTGCTCGCGTTGCGCCAATGGCCAGCGCCGCATCCAGTTCGGGCAGGTTGTTCATGTAGAAATCGAACCGCTCCCGCTCCACGGCGAAGCGGCGCAGAATCAACTCGTACAGCTCCTTTTTGGCGTGGCCGTAGCCGTAGCCGCCGGCCAGGTAGTTGGCGCGCATCGTCTCCGTTTCGGCCGGCGTGGCCAGCAGCGAGTAGAGCTTGAACGTCACATCAGTGTCCGGATTTTTGGGCGCTTCCAGCGGTGTGCTGTCCGAAATAATGGTTTTGATGGCCTTCAGCAGGTCTTTTTCCGGCAGGAAAATATCGATGATGTTGCCGTAGCTCTTGCTCATCTTCGCGCCATCGGTGCCGGGAATAGTCATCAGCTGCTCGTCGGCACGGGCCTTGGGCAGCACCAGCGTCTCGCCGTAGCGGTTGTTGAAGGCGCTGGCAATGTCGCGGGCAATTTCGAGGTGCTGAATCTGGTCTTTGCCCACGGGCACTATTTCCGCATCGTAGAGCAGTATATCGGCCGCCATCAGCACCGGATAGGTGAACAGGCCGGCGTTCACGTCCGACAGCTTGTCGCTCTTGTCCTTGAAGCTGTGCGCGTTGGCCAGCATGGGGTAGGGCGTAAAGCAGCTCAGGTACCAGGTCAGCTCCGTCACTTGCGGTACGTCGGACTGCCGGTAAAACAGGTTTTTCTCGGTATCGAAGCCGCAGGCCAGCCACGCGGCGGCCACGGCGTAGGTATTGGCGCGCAGCACCTCGGGGTCGCGCACGGTGGTGAGCGAGTGCAGGTCGGCGATGAAATACAGCGAGTCGTTGGTCGGGTTTTTCGACAGCTCGATGGCGGGCAAAATGGCTCCAAGCAGGTTGCCGAGGTGCGGCCGGCCGGTGCTCTGAATGCCGGTAAGAATGCGTGACATGTAGATAATTAAGGAGTTAAGCGCACGCCCTGGTTGTAGGCGTGCACAGTGGCAACCAGCTGGGCCCGGCTGACCGCGTTAGTAGCAAATTGGCGCTGCAGCACCGGGTCGGCCGGAAACAGGGCGGCCACGAAGCCGCCGGGCGCCAGTTTCGGGTCGAACCCCGGCGTGCGGCCGGGACTGTACGCAAAGAACGTACTCGTGCCGGCTTTGCGCAGCACCGGCAGCTTCACGTGGGCCTTAAAATTGGTGCCCATCTCCACCTGATAGTAATAATAAAACAGCTCCACCGGGCCGGTTTCGAGGATTTCGAGCAGCGCGGGTTCCTTAAAATCCGCATCGGTGCCGCTGAGGAAACGGAAATCATTTACCCGCACAAACCGATGGTTTTCCACGGTGAAGGCCGTGACTTCGGCGGCGCGAAACTTGCGCTCCTTGCCGTTTTTCACGCCCACCATCATGGTGGGGCTGCCGTTTTCGGCCAGGGCCAGCTTCAGCGAAGCCTCACCTTTGGAACCGTTGGCCAACTGGTAGGTGCCGGGCGCAAAATTGAACTGGGCGCGGGCCACGGCGGGCAGCAAAAAGGCCCCGGCCGCCAGTAGAAAGTAAGAAAGTCGCATGGCGGTGAAAGGCTGGCGCGCGGGAAAAAGTTACACGCTCACGTTTTCTACGGCTTCTTCCTGTAGTTCGGCGGTTTCCTCTTTGCCTAAGTATTTGTCAATGAGGAAATGCGCCAGGTACAGCACCGGCGTGAGCAGAATGGCCGCCGCAAACTTGTACCAGTAGTTGGTGTTGGCCACGCTGATAACCTGGTCGAAACTCCAGTTGCCGAACACATAAAACGCCACGTACAGCACCACAAACGAATCGACCAGTTGTGAAATCAACGTCGAGCCCGTGGCGCGCAGCCAGATATAGCGCCCGCCTGTAGCCTTGCGCAGGGCCGTGAAAATAGTGGCATCAAGCACCTGCCCCACCGCAAATGCGGTGATGGACCCCGTGATGATGCCCAGCCCTTGCCGGAAAATGCTCTGGTAGGCAAAGTCGATGTTGAAGGGCCGCCCAACATTATCCGTCTTGTTGACATCGAGCCAGAAATCGGCCGGCGGCAGCTTGGTGGTGAGGTAGATAACCCCAAACGCGAACAGAATAAGCACCACCGTCAGGTAGCTGATGCGCAGCACCCCGGCTTTGCCGAAATACTCGTTGATGATGTCGGTGGTCACGAACACGACGGGCCAGATGAGCACGCCCGCCGTGAGGTTGCCGGGCAGCCCCATGAGCTTGTCGGCCGAGAAAATTTTGACGCCGATGATTTCGGCCAGCAGCGCATTTACCAGAAAAATCCCGCTGAGCACGAGGTAGAGCTGCTGCTTTTTATTGGCGAAGGTGTTCATAGGAAATTGGCTACAGGCTCACAACCAAGCCCTCCGTCGCCAGTTCGGCGGTGGGAAACACGGCCTGGGCCTCGTGCAGCAGCGGCTCCAGCGCCTTGTAGCGGCTGGAGAAATGGCCCAGCAACAAGCGCTTCACGCCCGCATCGTGGGCAATGGAAGCGGCCTGGCGGGCGGTGCTGTGGTGGGTTTGGGCGGCCCGCTCCCGCAGGTCTTCCAGAAAAGTAGCCTCGTGGTAAAGCAAATCGACGCCCTCAATGAGCGGCACCAGCGCGGGCGTATAAAGCGTGTCGGAGAAGAAGGCGTAGCGGCGCGGGGTAGGAGCGGGGCCGGATACATCGGCATGGCGCAGGCCGGGCTGCTGGTCGTCGGGCGGCAGGTCGTCGCCCTGGGCCAGGCGGGCCAGCTGGGCCGGGGCGAGGCCGGCGGGCAATTTCTCCTTCAGTAGGTTGGCGCGGCGCGGTCTTTCCGAGAACAGGTAGCCGGCGCACGGCACGCGGTGGCGCATGGGCAGCGTGGCTACGGTCAGGTTTTCGTCTTCGTACACCACGGCGTGGGCTTCGGTGTTTACCGCCGTGAAATCCATGGCAAACCCCAGCTGCATGTTAGAAACACGGGCCTGGGTCACCAGCACCTCATCAAGGCCGGGCGGGCCGATGATGGCCAGCGGCTGGGTGCGGCCTTGCAGGTGCATGGTGCCCAACAGCCCAAACAGCCCGAAATAATGGTCGCCGTGCAGGTGCGAGATAAAGATGGCCCGGACGTGGTGCGGCCGCACGCGGTACTCCAGCATCTGCCACTGGGTGCCTTCGCCGCAATCTATCAGGTAGTTCGATGCGCCAACGGTGAGCACCTGGGCCGTGGGGTGGCGTCCGGCCGTTGGCGTGGCCGAAGCCGAACCCAGAATCTTCAGCTCAAAAGTCATGCGTTGGGAAAAGGCTACAAGCCATAAGCTGCAAGCCGCAAGCCATTGTCCTGGCTAAAAGCAGAACAGCAGCTTGCGGCTTGCAGCTTATAGCGCGCGGCTAAAAAATTACTCTTTGTCGGTCAGGTCGCGCTCGATGGCGTGCAAAAACACGCGGTCGATGCCTTCTTCTACCGTGGGCAGAATGTGCAGAACCGACTCCAGCTTGCTGATGGTGATGAGTTTCAGCACGTGGTCTTGCAGGCCGGTGAGGACCAGCAGGCCGCCCGTGGAGTTGCACAAGCGGTTGGCAATAAGGATGGAGCTGAGGCCCGACGAGTCCGTGTACTTAACATTCGTGAGGTCGAGAATCAGGTTGTTAATGCCTTCAGCGTTGAGCTTCACGAACTCCGACTTAAGGTCGGGCGCGACGGTGGTGTCGAGCTTCTTCTCCTCAATCGTGATGATGGTGTAGCTATCTTTTTTATCAATCGTGTACTTCATACAACGTAAGCGAGGGAGGGTAAGAGAACGGCGAAGGTAAAGAAAAAACCTAAAATGTTCGGTGAAGTTTGGCTAATGTTTTGTGGGAATTCGCAACGCGGCAGCCGGACCGGCGAAAGTTAGCGATGCCCAGGTGGATTGCCAATCGGCGCGGGCGCGCAGTTTAGCGGGGGCAGCACTCATGTCCACGGCGGCCAGCAGGTAGGGGCCGGGTCCGGATAAGCGTAACAGGATTCGGCCGTTTTGGTTGGCGCGGGTGGTGTAATGGGTGGTGGGCAGACCACCGGGCTGGCGCTGCCACACCTGCACCGCTGCCCCAAACGCGGGTCGGCTGGCCCGCAGCACGCGCACGGTCAGGGCTTTGTCGGCGGCCAGTCGATAGGGGTTTTGCTCGGGCACCAGTTCCAGCGGCAGGCCGTAGACGTGGCGGCAGGCGCTGTCGGTAGCTGCCGCGGTGGCTGCGGCCTCGCCCACCTGAATCAGGGTTTTGGCGCAGCGGCGGTAGGTTTCGCGGCCGGGCTTGGCCATTTCTTCGTTTTCCTGGCGCAGCTTCAGGGCGTAGTCGAGGCCTTCTTCGCGCAGGTAGGCAGTAAACTGCTCGGCGGGCAGCTCGATGAAGGAATTGGTGGAGCGCAGCAGCACGACGTGGGTGCCAGGCTGGGCGAAGGTGAAGCCGGTGCGGAAAGTGTCGGTCTCGGTGGCGTTTTGGGGCGTGAGGTCAGTCGAATCGGTGCGGGTGGGGCCGAAGCGCACGAGGCGCTGAATTTTGACGGCTTTGGTGGTCCAAGGCTCGCCTTTGAAATCGGCCCCAATGAGGGTGTGGACGTTCACCGTTTCGCCCGGCTGCAGGCGGAAGCGCGGCGCTTCAAGCCAGAACTCGTGGGCGAGGGCGGCGGTGGTTAGAACGAGGAAAGGGAGTAGCTTGAGCAGTTTTGTCATTACGAGCGAAGCGCGGCAATCCGTCCTCTCCCTGCGACCAGCCTGATGAACCCAAAAGGCCTTCTGCGAAAAGATAAGAGGGTGAGTTTTATAAAAGGCTTTCTGGGCCAAGGGCGTTTACCACATCGGTAGGAAGGATTGCCGCGCTTCGCTCGCAATGACAGGCATTCCCTTACTGCCGCTCCAGTGCCAGCGCGTAGGCCCGGTCGTAGTGTACGCGGAGGTTTTTCCAGTCGAACAGTTCGGCTGAGCTTTCCACGGCGTTGCGCTGCATAATGCGGTCGCGGCGGTTGAGCTGCACGAATTGCCAGAGCATGTCGCACAGCTCCTCGGCCGATTCGTCGAAGGATTTTTCCTGGCGGTGGACTACGAAAATACCTTTGCCTTCGGGGTCGGGCACGTTTTGCAGGGCGTAGTCGCCGAAGCCGGAGAGGTCGGAGGTGATGGCGGGCACGCCGCGGGCCACGCATTCGAGCGGGGTGTAGCCCCAGGGCTCGTAGTAGCTCGGGAACACGCCCATGTGGCAGCCGCGCACAAACTGGCCGTACTCCATGCCCAGCAGGGGCGAGGCGGGCGACACGAAATCGGGGTGGTACACCATTTTCACCCGGTCGTGCTTGTGGTTGAGGAGTTTGGAGCGGCGCAGGTAGTTCAGGATGTCGTCGTCGGCATCGTTCACCAGGTTGTGGGTGATGACGGGGGGCAGGGCGTTGGTTTTCCAGCTCTGGAGCTGGCGACGGTAGCGCAGCTTCCAGTAGTCGTCCACCATCGCGCCGAGCTCGGGCAGCTTGTGGTCCTGGCTGGCGGCGGCGGCGTAGAAGAGGCGCTCGCCCACCTGGCGCTCGATGGCCTTGCAGGTTTCGTGCACTTCATCGAGCATGGCGCGGCGCTCCAGCACCTGCGGGTTGATGCTGGTAAAGGGCCGCTTGGTGATGAAAAACATCACCACCTGGGTTTCGAGGCCGCTTTGCTGGAGGCGGTAGTTGAGGCGGGCCAGGGCCTCGAGGGTCAGGTCGAAGCCTTTGTTGTGGTATTCATAACGGCCCGAGGTGAAGAAATACAGCGTCTTATCCAAGTCAAAAGCATAGGACTGGAAAAAGTGGGCCATCACGAATTCGTGGATTTTGGCCTTGTACTGCTGGTGCAGGTTCTGGAACTCGTGCAGGGCCACGAAGCGCTCGATGTTGAGGCCATTGGGCAGCACCGCGTCGGGAATCCTATCCAGTAGGTAGATGCACTCGCGCACCGTCAGCTCACTCACGGTGGTGAACACATGGCTGCCGTGGGCGGCGGCACGTTCCATGCGCACGGCCGGCTCGATGTTGAAATGCTTGGCCTCGGCCTCCCAGTTCACCCACATGAGGTGGTCGTAGAAGGCGGGGTCATTCATGGCCAGGTAGCGGCCCAGTAGCGTGGCGTGGGTGGTGAAGAGCAGGTGCGCAGGCACCTGCAGGCGGCGCAGCTCGGGGATGGCCACGCCGGTCATCCACTCGTGGAAATGGCCTAGCAGGCGCTGCTCGGCCGGTTTCTGGGCGGCCAGGTGCTGAAAGAAAACGGTGGTGAGGTGCCCAAAGGCGACGACCTGGTGCAGCAAGTCGTCATTGTCGGGCGCCGGGATGCCGTGGCGGCCCCAGAGGTCGGTTTTGAGCTGGCCCAGCCGGTCATAAGCCTGAAACGGGTTGATGAGCACCACCCGGGGCCGGCCGGTGATGAGCCAGGTCCCAATCTGCACGTCGTAGCCCTGGGCGCGCATGGTGCGCACGGCAGCCATGAAGGGGTCGGCGCCGGTGTGCACCGTCAGTTCGTCGTAGGGCTCAAACTCGCCCTGGGCCATGTTGGGGAAGTAGGGGCCCAGCAGGCAGTACCGCTCGCCCCAGGCGGGCACCGTGGCCGGCACCTTACTGCGAATGACGGTGTAGATGCCGCCCACTTGGTTGCAAACTTCCCAGGCCACTTCAACCAGCAGCGAATCGGGAAACAGGACGTCGGAAGCGTCGGGGGCGTGGGATATGAGCTGCGTAGGCATAAGGAAGGGGCCGGGCGGGAACAAGAACGTGGCGAAAGGTAAGCCGATTGGGGCTTAGTTGGCATAGGGGGGCATATTTTTTCAAATAATGCGGAGGGGGGCACCAAGGCAAGGGAGGGAGGTTTCGGTTGCTAGGTTTGCGCTACCTCCAGCATCCCAGGAATCATTATTGGGGCTGACATTATGCCGGTGCGCGCGAAATCAGCCCAGAGCTGCCGCACCTGCCGGCCGGCCACGTTAAAGTCCTCCCAATTGGCCTGGCCCAGCAGCGGGGTGGCGGCCCAACTGGCCTTCGTGCCCAACAGCAGCGGCAGGTCGACGACGTGCGCCGCTCCGAACGGGCTGCCGGGTGGTTGGTACGTGAGTAAAAACTGGTAGGCCCGGCCGCCGGCCCGGACCTGCTGCTCGGCAAAAGCCCGTGCGGGGTTCAGGTAGATGCGGCGCGACGTTACATCGGTGAGCAAACGCACCAGCCGCCCACCCGCCAGCGGCAGGCGCTGCAACCAATTAAAAGTGGGGTCGATGACGGCGAAAAAACGGGTTTCTTCGGCCGTAGCCCCAATGAGCACATCGATGTGCGGGGCCAGGGCCGCCCACGTTGCCTCAATCTCGGTTTCGGGTGGCAGCGGCGCGGCGCCGTATTGCGGCCCGAAGGGCATGCCGCTTTTCAAACCCTGCCAGCGGGCGGCTTTTATCACGGCGCTTTCGCGGGCCAGCACTTCGGTAGCAGAAGCGGTGGGCGGGATTTTGCCGACGGCCGCGCTCATGGCCCGCAGCATAGCCTGCCGGTTGCGGGTGAGGCCCAGCGGCGCGCTATGCAGCATCACGCGGCGGAACAGGCCCGAGGCCCTGGGTACCAGCATGAGCTGGGCAATGGCATCGGCCCCCGAGGAATGGCCGAACATCGTGACCAGTGTCGGGTCGCCGCCAAACGCGGCGATGTTGCGTTGCACCCAGCGCAGGGCTTCCAGCAAATCGAACAGCCCCAGGTTGGGTGGTGTGCTGCCGCTGCCCAAAAAGCCAAACAGCCCCAGCCGGTAGGTAACGGCCACAAACACCACCCGTTGCTCCGCTACCCAAACAGCCGGGTCGTAAATGGCCAAATCGCCTGCGCCCGACACGTAGGAACCACCGTGCACCCACACAATGACGGGCAGAGTTTCACCGGGCCGGTAGTCGGCTGGCCGCGTGATGGACAGGCGCAGGCAGTCTTCGTCGAAGCTGAGGGCGGCGAACAGCTCACCCAGCACTTGGTCCACGCGCGGGTCGGCGAGCTGCGGACAGGCCGGCGCGGGCGCGGTGGCGTGAATGGGTTCCGTGGCCGGCGGCTCGGGTTCGGGTGGGCAAAACCGGGCGGCCCGGGCGTAGCGGATGCCCGTGGCGCGCACCACCGGCCCATCGGCCCAGCCGATGATGGTGCCGGCTGGGGTGTGGAAATGGGGTGCGGTGGAGGCGGGTTGCAAAGGGATGTTTAGTAATGGTTTGGATTTAAAAGTCAGTCATGCAGAGCGCAGCGAAGCATCTTGCCCGCTACCACTAACCCTTCTCCTTGCGATTGGATTAGTGACGGCGGGCAAGATGCTTCGCTGCGCTCTGCATGACCGTTCTTTTGTGACAAGCAACCTCTAGTGCAGCGCCCGTTTCTTGATGATGCCGCCCTGCGCGTCATCGATGCGGTACTGCACGATGAAGGCATTTGGGTCGACTTCCTGCACGGCCGTGCGCAGGGCGGGCAGCTCCAGTCGGGTGACCACCGTGAACACGATGTCGCGCTCCAGGCCCAGCTCGCCGCGCTTGCCGTAGCCCGATTTGCCCTGGTACATCGTCACGCCCCGGCCCAGCTTCTCGGTGATGACTTTGCGCACAGCGTCGCTGTACTCCGACACAATGGTGACGCCGGTGTACTGCTCGATGCCGTTGAGCACGAACTCGAGCACGCGGGCGGCGGCGAAGTAGGTGAGCATGGAGTACAGGGCCGGCTCGGTGCCCAGCACCAGCACGGCCACGCCGAAAATGATGACGTTGAGAATCAGAATCAAGTCGCTCACTTTGAGCAGCACCAGGAATCGGCTCACGAGCAGGGCCGCGATTTCGGTGCCGTCCAGCACGGCGCCGCCGCGCATGGCCAGCCCGATGCCCGCCCCGATGAACACCCCGCCGAACACGGCCGTGAGCAGCAAATCGTGGGTCACGTCGGGGAAGGGCACAAAGGCCAGCATCAACGCCAGTCCGCCGATGCCCAGGGCGCTACGCAGGGCAAATCGGCGACCCAGCTGGTTGTAGCCCAGGGCAATGAATGGCAGGTTGATAATGAGAATGAACACCGAGAGCGGGAGCCGGAAGCCCGTGGCCAGCAGCATTGAAACGCCCGTAACGCCGCCATCGATGAAGTGGCTGGATAGTAGAAATGACTTCAGGCCAAACGCCGCGGAAATGACGCCCGCAATGATGAACGCCGCGTTGGTCAGCTCAGAGTTGGGGCGATTGATGGTTTTTGCAGAGGTAGGGATGTCCATGCGGATGGGTTAGGTGAATAGGTATATCAGGAGAAGGCAATAATATCAAAGAACGTCATGCTGAGCGCAGCCGAAGCATCTTGCGTGGGGTAGTAATCCAATCGACAGGTTTACTACCACGCGCGAGATGCTTCGGCTGCGCTCAGCATGACGTTCACTTGTACGGCAACGAGGCGAGCGTTACCCTTCCTGCGACAAAATCAGCACCGCATACGGCGCGATGGCAATGCTGCCGTGCCAGCCGAAGCCGTCGTATTCGCCTTCCTCGGCATCGATGCCGAAGCTTTCCATGTCGCCAAACTCGCCGTCGTAGCCCTGCCAGTCGCTGTTGAAGCGCACCTGCCAGTGGCCGGGGCCGGGCAGGCCGATGGTGTAGGCCTCGTGGGCTTGGTTAGCAAAGCTGGCCAGCACCACGGTGGTATCGCCGGGGCCGCCTTCGCCGGCCTGGCGGGCAAAGGCCACCAGCTTGGCGTCGTTGTTGACGTGAAAAACCTTGGTGTGCTGGCCGCCCAGGCCACGCGTGGTGCCGTGCAAATTGCGGCGCAGGGCAATGAGGTCGCGGTAGAGGTGCACCAGGCCGCCGCGCTCCTGCAGGCGCTGCCACTGCACGGGTTCGGTGTCGACAAAGGCCCCATCGGCCAGCATTTCCTGGCCCTGAAACAGCATGGGGATGCCGGGGGCCGTCATCACCAGGGCCGCGCCCAGGGTGGTGCGCTTCTTGGCGAACCAGTGGTCGGCCGCGCCGGGCATGATTTCCTCGGCCACGCGGCTCTTGCCGTTGGCCACTTCGTCGTGGCTTTCGGTGTAGATGACGCGGCGGAAAGCGTTGTCGTTGTAGAGCTGCGTCAGGGCCTGGGCCACGGCGTTCATGTCGCGGTCGGCGTCGTTGGGCGTGGTCAGCGCGTCGCGGATGGGGTACACAAACGAGCCGTCCCACTGCGAGTCGAAGCCTTGGCCTCCGTTGGCGGTGGTTTCGGTGATGGCGGGATTGCCGCGCAGGTCCTCGGCGATGGTGATTTTCCAGGGCATCGTCTGGTCGATTTCCTCGTTAATCCAGCGCATCAGGCTCCAGCCGTCGGGCAGGTCGTCGCCGGGGTTTTCCTCGCCGTTCACGTTGCGGATGAAGGCAATGGCGTCGGCGCGCAGGCCGTCGCAACGGTACTCGTTCAGCCACATCAGGGCGTTGTCGCGGATGTACTGGCGCACTTCGGGGCGGCCGTAATCGGGGCGGTTTTCGCCCCAGGGCGTTTTGGCGCGCCAGTCGTTGTAGAAGTAGATGCCGCCGCCGCCGTTTTCGCTCCAGCCATCAAACTGCCAAAGGTCGAGGTCGCCGGGGCCGAAGTGGTTGTACACCACATCCAGTACCACCGCGATGCCGTGCTGGTGGGCTGCTTTTACCATTTCCTTGAAGGCCACCGGCCCGCCGTAGTCGCTTTCGAGCGCAAATGGGTTGGCCGGGTTGTATCCCCACGAGCGGCTGCCCGGAAACTCCGTAGCCGGGAGCAGTTCGATGCAATTGATGCCCAAATCGCGCAGATACGGCAGCTTTTCGGCCACGCTCATAAACGTGCCCACGTTGTCGGCATCGGGGGCGTTGAAGGTGCCCACGTGCAGCTCGTATATCACCAGCTCGTTCCAGGCCGGCATCTGGAAGTTGTCGTCGCCCCAGTCAAAATTGGGGTCGTGCACCACCGACGAGCCGGCCGAATTTGTGACCTGGCGGGCGTAGGGGTCGTTGCGGTCGAAGGTCTGGTCGCCGTTGGTGAGGTGGAATTTGTATTCATCGCCCACTTTGGCCCCGGCCACATCGACGGCCCAATAGCCGTTTTCTTCGGCCTGGAGCGGGTTTTTCTCGGCCTGCCAGTCATTGAAAGTGCCGACCACGGAAACCGCATTGGCGTGGGGGGCCCACACCCGGAACGTGGTGCCGGCCGCGTGGGGCACGGCCCCCATGCCGGGCTGGAGGTTGGGGCCGAAATCGGCTTTCGGCGTTTTCGCCGGGGCTGGTTTAGAAGGGGCTTTCGGGGCAGTTTTAGTGCGGGAAGCGGGTTTGGGAGCGGAAGCGTTAGACATCGAAAAAAAGACTGCCTACCGCACAGGCAGCCGAAAATGCGGCAGATAAGGGGCGGCAGGTACCCCCAGCATACGTAACTGTAGCACTTTTGGCCAACTATGCGCTGCCCCGCCGGCGCACCCGCTGGCCCTCAACTAAATTAAGCTGCTACTATATTTCAACCGGAAAAATATTTTGCCGACTTTTCGGGCATGGACACCGCCGCACCCACCGCCGCCGAGGGCCGCACCACCCTCTACCACCGCCGCCACGTCTGGCAGCAGCGCGTCAAAACGCTGAGCCACCTGAGCCCCGCTCTGGTGCTGCTTCTTGCCGTGCAGCCCGTGCTGATGGGGGAGGAGCCCTTCACGCCCCTGGTGGCGCTGGAGTTTGGGGTGGGCGCGACCTACCTCGTGCTGATGGTGCGCGAGCTGTGGCACCTGCGCCACAACCCCTTTCACCAGGAGCGGGTGGCGTGGCTGGAGCTGGCCGCCGCCGGCATTCTGGCCCTCGAAAGCTACCACATCTGGCACCGCCACCACGTCGCCGACCTGGCCCGGGGTGTGCACAAAACCCACTTCCTGCCCTGGGTGTACGCCGCCCTGGCCGTGGCCTACGTGGTCATGGCCTTCCGGACGCGGCAAATGGCCGGCCGCCGCTTTCTGCACCTGCATCCCGGGGGCTTTGCCGCCCGCACCAAGCCCCTGGGCCGCGCCCACGAGCTGCGCTGGGCCGACCTGGCCGCCGCCGAGCCCGCCGGCCCCGCTGATGTGCTGCTGCACCGCCACGATGGCCAGACCCAGCGCATTTCCTTCGCCGACCTGCACGACGGCCCCGCTCACCGCGACCGCCTGCTGGCCCACGCCGCCCAGGCGCTGGCCCCCGCCCCGGAAGGTGCCTAAGCAGCCTGCGCGGGCAACTTTAGCCCACAGTTTGGGGTTTTCAGGGTAATCTTTGCCCTCGATTTACCGCCCCTATGCCCCGTCCCAAACCCGTTATTTTTGGCCTCTACGGCTGGTCGCCCGACTACGGCTTCCGCTACATCCACCCCGCCAACCGCCGCGCCTTCGAGCTGTTGGAGCCCGTGGGCAAGCTCTTCGAAAAGATTGCCGAAGACGAAGAAGGCGAGTGGATAACCATTCGCTACGACGAGCAGCAGTTCCTTGTGCGCCCCGAGCTGTTCAAGGAGATTTACCACAAGCCCAAGTTCAGTTTCGGCGACGCCGTGGAGGAAACCACGCCCCAGCCCGGTCAGTACCGCCACTTCGGCCACGTGTCCGACGTGTTCTGGAACGAAGCCACCGACACCGCCACCTACCAGATTGTGGAGCGCAAGCGCAAGCTGCCGCGTGTGTTTGCGGCCGCCGAGTTGCGGGCCGACTAGGGATAGGATAGGAGGGTGTGAGGGTGCGAATGGACAAGGCAGCCGTCTGGGACTGGTGTGTTTGCCCTCCTGCCTTCTTCCCCTAAAATCACATCCCCACGGCAATACCCACCACCACCGCCACGGCCCCCAGCGCAAACAGCGCCGCCCACAGTGGCGCGGCAAACTTCACCCACTGCTCAAACCGCACGCCCGTGGCCGCCAGCATGGCCATGAGCGTGCCGTTGGTGGGCGAGATGAGCTCGCACAGTCCCGCCCCGTACTGAAACGCCAGCACCGTGACCTGCCGCGACAGGCCCAGAATATCGGACAGCGGCACCAGCAGCGGCATGGTGAGGGTGGCCTGCCCGCTGCCGCTGGGCACCGGCAGGTGGAGCAGCGTTTGCACGCCCATCATGCCCAGGGCGGCCAGCGCCACGGGCAGGTGCCCCAGCGGCGCGGCCAGCCCGTTCACAATGGTGTCGACGATGTGGCCCTGCTCCAGCACCACAAAAATGGCCCGGGCAAACCCCACCAGCATGGCCGAAAACGCAATGTCGCGGAAGCCGGCGATGAAGCCCTCGGCCGTGCCCGTGAGGCCGCGCCCGCCCACCAGCCCGGCCACCACGCCCAGCCCCAGAAACAGCGCCGACATCTGCTCGAACTCCCAGTGCAGCTGCACCACGCCGTAGGCAAACACCGCGAACGCGCCCAGCATCAGCAGCAGCACCAGGCCAGCTCGGGCGCTGCTGGCGGCCGGGCCGGCGGCGGCTTCGTTGGCGTCGAGGCCGAGGTCGGGGGCCAGGCGGTGGCGCACGGCGTGGCGGGTGGTAGCCCACAGCCACAGCCCCACCGCTACCAGCAAAAAGCCCATCCGAAACGCCCCGCCCGAGAGCAGCGGCAGCTGCGCCAGCTTCTGGGCAATGCCCACCTGGAACGGGTTTATGGGGCTAAATGATGCCCCCACGAAGGCCGCCCCCACGCTGGCCGCCACCGCCGTGAGGGTGGGGTAGCCCAGCCGCCGCATGAGCACCAGCAGCACCGGCACCAGCGGAATTATCTCCTCGCCCATGTTTTCCAGCGCCCCCATGGTGGCGAAGAGCGTGCCCACCAGCGGTATCACGAGCACCTCGCGGCCGTGGGCGCGGCGCAGCAGCCAGTCGACCCCGAAGCGGAGCGCCCCGGTTTGGTCCACCACCGTGAAGGCCCCGCCAGCCAGGAAAATCAGGAACACCACGGCGGCCGCATCGGCCAGGCCTTTGGGCACGTCCACCAGCACGTCGAGCGGGCTCACCGGGGTGGCGGGCACGGCGTGGTAGGAGCCGGCCACCACCACCTGCCGCCCGGTCACGGCGTCGAGGTGGCGCGTGAATTCGCCGGCCGGCAGTACGTAGCTCAGCGCCGCCGCCAGGATGATAAAACCAACAATGAGCACCAGCGGATGCGGAAAACGAAAACGATTCATGACGCGAACTTAGGGCGGCCGCGCACGAACTTTGCAAAACCGCCGTTTCGTCTCCCATGACCATCACCGCCTTCAAAGCCCTGCACCAGCGCCGCCAGACCGAGCACCTCGCCCGGCACGGCACCCGCCTGGCTGAGCGCCAGGAAGACAGCTTCGAGCTCACGCTCTATGCCGTGGAGGGCTTTTATGCCGAAACCTGGCGCAGCCGGGGCGAGGAGCACATCCTCTTCATCCACGTGTTTCAGAAGCCCGCCGGGCTGGGCGAGTACCTGGCCCGCGTGCAGCTGCCCACCAACCTCTGAAGTCCGTTCTTGGTGCTGCCCGGGCTTATTTTTCCAGCCGGTCCACGTCGGTGAGCTGGCCTTTGTTGTGCATGATTTGCAGGTCGAGCACGGTGAGCGACTCGGTTTCTTTGCTGTATTTCTCGGGCGCGTTGAGCTCGTTGATGGGCGACTGGTCGTCGGTTTCGTACTCGTTGGCGGCCACCTCCACGGTGTTGCCTTTGGCGCTCAGTACCTTCAGGAGCGAATACTTGGTACTGTCACCGGGCGAGTGAATGGTATAGATGTCGCCGGCGTGCGGGGCGGCCAGGTAGGTGAGGCGGTCGCGCTCGTGGTAGCGGCCGGCAACGGAGGCCGCGGCCAGTCCCAGAACCACCACGCCCACGCCGGCCCAGTTCCAGAGTGGGAAGCGGGTACTTTTCTTGAGGGCGCGCACGGCGGGGTGCAGCTCAGTGGGCAGGTTTTTTTCTTCCCAGCCCTGTTGGCAATGGTTGCACTGGGCCACTACCGATTTGCTGAACGGAAAGAATGGAATCCAATAAACGTGGGCGTAGCGGCCGTACACGCTGGCTTCCATTGTATTGGGGGTGGCGCAGGCCGGGCAGTTGGTGCCAACGGGGAGGGGGGCAGTGCGCAGGTGCGCACCCTTGAAGCCGTAGATAATCATGCGGGGTAAACGGTGGCGGCGATAGCGCTTGGGAAAGGTGAAGCCGCAAAATAAGGCAATGATTTGCAAAAGGAAAATGTGGGTCTAATGCAAAATTCCCGAGGTCAGAATCCGTCGATAATAGCAGTAGCTCTGCTACCTTGCCGGGCATGAAACGCCTGCTCCCGCTCGCCTTTGCCCTGCTCAAGTTCGCCTCCGGCTATTTTCTCACGAGCCCGCAGTATGACCTGCACCGCGATGAATACCTGTACCTCAACCAGGGCCAGCACCTGGCCTGGGGCTACCTCGAAGTGCCCCCGCTGATGGCCGCGCAGGGCTGGATGAGCATGGCGTTAGGCGGCAGCTTTTTCTGGGTGAAGTTCTGGCCGTTTCTGTGGGGCGCGGCCACGCTCTATCTCGTGATGCGGCTGGCGCAGCGGTTGGGCGGCGGCTGGTTTGCCACGGCGCTGGCGGGTACCTGCTACCTGGGCACGGCCTTCGCGCGGCTCAACCTGCTGTTTCAGCCCAACTCATTTGAAGTGTTTGGCTTCGTGTTCTGCCTGTATGGGCTGGCGCGGTACGTGCAAACGGAACGGCCGCGCTTCCTGTACTGGCTGGGCCTGGGGCTCGGGCTGGGCCTGCTGAATAAGTACACCACGCTGTTTTTCATTGTGGCGCTGGGCGGGGCGCTGCTGCTCACGCCCTGGCGGCGCCTGCTGGGGCAGCGGCATTTCTGGGGCGCGGCGGGGCTGGCGCTGCTGCTGTGGCTGCCCAATGTGGCCTGGCAAATCCGGCACGGCATCCCCTTTCTGCACCACATGCAACTGCTGCACAACACGCAGCTGGTGCACGTGGAGGCAGCCGCTTTCTGGAAAATGCAGTTGCTGATGTGCGTCGCGGCCGTGTGGGTGTGGGTGCCGGGCCTGCTGGCCCTGCTGCTGGTCCGCGCCCTGCGGCCCTACCGGGTGGTAGGGCTGGTGGTGGTGTTTGGCATTGGCCTGCAGGCGCTGTTGCACGGCAAAGACTATTACACATTGGGGTACTATCCGGTGCTGTTCAGCTTCGGGGCGTGGTGGTGGGAACAGCGGTTTCGGCAGTTTGGACGGTGGCGGCCGGGAGTACCGGCCTGGCGGCCGGTGGTACAGGTGGCGCTGCTGAGCCTGCCGCTTCTGCTGCTTTTGCCCATCTTGCCGTTCATCTACCCGCTGCGGTCACCGGCGGCCATGGCGGCCCTGCGCCCCCGCTACGCCCCCCTGGGCCTCTACCGCTGGGAAGACGGCCACGACCACGCTTTGCCCCAAGACTACGCCGACATGCGTGGCTGGCGCGAAATGGCCGATAAAACCTGGGCGGCCTACCAGAGCCTGCCCGATTCGGTGCGCGCCCACACCCTCATCAAGTGCGACAATTACGGACAAGCCAGCGCCCTCAACTACTACAACGCCCGCCGGCCCATGCCGCCGGCGCAGAGCTTCAACGGCAGCTTTCTGTACTGGTACCCGGTGCGGCCGGACTGGCAGGCCATCATTATGGTGGACGATGAGCCCGACACGGAACTGATGTCCCATTTTGCCAGCTGCCGCGTATTCGGCCGCGTGGAGGACCCTTATGCCCGGGAAAAAGGAACTGTCATTGCTATTGGAATAAAGCCGGATAGCGAAATAATCAGTCGGGCTAATAATGAGCACCGCGCCGCCCTGGCCGAGTGGGAAGGTCCCGCCCGGCCCCGCTAGCCGGCAAACGGAAATTCGGCCAGGCTTTCCCAGGGCCCATTGCGGTAGGCCCACAGGTGCAGGCCGGTGCCCACGGCTTCAAACGGGGTGAAGTCGGCCTGCAAATCGGCCAGGAGCGCGCGGGCTTCGGCGGGGTCCACCTTGTTTTGGACGGTGACGTGGGGCTGGAGCTTCTGCTGGTCCTGGGGCGTGAGGTGCGGGGCAAAATCAGTTTGCAGCCGGCGATGCAGGGCGCGCAGCTCGTCGTTTTCGAGGGTGAAGGCCACGCCCCGGCCCAGCGAGCGCAGGCCCGTGACCGATAGCGGAAGGGGGCGTTGGCTGGCCGCGATGGCCTTTAATTGCGCCTGCACGGCGGCCAGCTCTGCGCCGGGCAGGTGATGAAACAGCGTGAGGTGGGCCGCGAGGTAATTGATTTTGGGCGGGAAGTGCCGTCGGCGCAGGTCGTTGAAATAAGCCTGCGCACCGGCATCAAGCGCGAGGGTGAGAATGAGCGGAGCGAGGATGGAATCGGGCATAAAAGATGGAACACGTAGCGCAGCTACCTACGCAAAGCTGCCCGCCAGGGCCGTAATTTGCCGTCCCACCTACCCGCAGTTCCCATGCCGCACCCTGCCCCCTACACCCTCCTCATTCAGCACGCCGCGCAGGTGCTCACGCTGGCCGGCGGCCCCACCGACCGGCCCCTGGCCGGCCCCGCCCTCAGCGACTGGACGATAATTGAGCGCGGCTACGTGGCCTGCGCGGGCGATAAAATTGTGGCCGTTGGCCCGATGGACGAGCTGGACCTCTCGCATATCGGCCCCGAAACCCGCCTCGTGGACGCCACCGGCTGCGTGGTGATGCCCGGCCTGGTGGAATGCCACACGCACCTAGTGTTCGGCGGCAACCGCGCCCACGAGTTCGAACGCAAGCTGCGCGGCGAAAGCTACCTTGACATTCTGGCCAGCGGCGGCGGCATTCTGAGCACCGTGCGCGCCACCCGCGCCGCCTCGGAGGCCGAATTGCTGGCCAATGCCCTGCACCACCTCGATGGCTTCCGGCACTATGGCGTGACCACCGTGGAGGCCAAAAGCGGCTACGGCCTCGACCGCGACACCGAGCTGCGGCTGGTGCGCGTGGCCCGCCAGGCCGGCCGCCAGCAGGCGGTGCGGGTGGTACCCACCTTCCTGGGGGCGCACGTGGTGCCGCCCGAGTTTAAGGAAGCTGGCCCACAGGCCTACGTCGATTTCATTTTGCGCGAAGTGCTGTCGGACCTGAAAGGGGAGGCGGCGTTTGTGGATATTTTCTGTGAACAGGGCGCGTTTCCGCTCGAAGTGGCGCGTTATTACCTGGAGCAGGCCCACCACATGGGCTTCGGCCTGAAAATCCACGCCGAGCAGCTACACGACCTCGGCGGCTGCGAGATGGCCGCCGCGCTGGGCGCCGTGAGCGTGGACCATTGCGACTACCTCACGCCCGCCGCCGCCGGCCGCATTGCGCAGCACACCCAGGGGCAAACCGTGGCCGTGCTGCTGCCGCTGGTGCCCTTGTTCCTGCGGCAGGAGAAATACGCGCCCGGCCGCGAATTCATCGAAAAAGGGTTGCCCGTGGCCCTGAGCACCGATTTCAATCCCGGCTCGTGCCCCAGCAAAAACCTCTGGCTGGCCCTGTCGGTAGCCTGCCTCAAAATGGGCTTCACGCCCAAGGAAGCCGTGGCCGCCGCCACCCTCAACGCCGCCTGGGCCATCGGCCATCAGCACGACTGCGGCAGCCTGGCCCCCGGCAAGCGCGCCGACGTGCTGGTGCTGAACGTGGGCAGCGTGGCCGAAATCCCGTACTGGCTGGGCGAAAACCCGGTGCGCGACGTGATAATCGGTGGAGAATAGCCGGGAGGCATTCAAAAGCAAAAAGGCCGGTCCGAAGCTTTGGACTGGCCTTTTTTTGTGGAAAAGGAAGGAAAAAGACGCTTATAATTGGCGGATGCGCTGAATGATTTCGGCGGCGCTCAGGGCTTCCAGCGTGGGCGTGACGGTGGTGCCGGCGGCCGTGGTCAGGCGCTGAGTGCCGTAGTAGAGCAGGCCGTCTCGCTCCTGGAGCACAATGGCAATGACATCGGCCCCGTAGGGCAGGTAGCTGCTCCAGGTAGTGGGCGTGGCGCTGGAAGCGTAACCGCGGGCCAGCCCGTTGTAGCCCACCGGGCGGAAATACACGCGCGTGCCGGTAGTACTGCTGGTGAAGGGCACCGTGACCCCGATGGGCCCGGAGCTGTTGGCCGAGTAAGCGTGCCAGAACTGGTCGAGGTTCCAGAGGCTGAGCGAATCGAGCGGGAGAGAGGTGTTATAGTAGCTAGCAGTAGTGGCTGGGCCGGTAGTGGTAGTAACCTGGACGGCCCGACCGGTCGAATCGGCTCGCAGCAGCCAGGCCGACGAATCGGAGATGGTGCCGGCCACACTGGGGACCGCCGCAGGTTGCTGCCAGAGCAGCATAGGCGTGGTGTCGAGGCCGGCCGGGGGCACGGGGGAGGTGAGCGTGAGGAACTGCCGTCCCGCCCCACCGGCCGACCACCCCGGGTACATCCGCAGCCGCGTGCTGCCCTGCCATACCTGAATATCAAACTCGCCACCGGAAATCAACATTTGGCGCGATGAGGCCGCCGTGGTGGGCAGGTTGGTCAGCACCATGTCGGGCACGGAATATATTTCGCGCACCCGCAGCTGGGCTTGGCCCGTGGCCAGTTGGCGGTTAGACAGCAGGTAAACATTGGCCCCGAAGGCCAGCGTGGCCCCGCCCTTGGTGCGGAAACTCTGGGCCTTGTTGAGGTCGAAGGTGAAGGTTTGAACGGCCGGCGCGGCGGCCCGCAAATCGGCGAAGGTGGCCGGCGCCACCGCCGGGGCACACTCCACCACGTCGTCGTCTTTGCGGCAAGCGGCCAGCAGGGCCACGCCCAGGCATAAACATGCGAAATGCTTCATAGAAATCAGGAAGGAAAAGTGATTGGAAAGTCCCCATTGGTCGCGGGGGCTTTCGGCCGCTGGCCAGCCAGCCGGAAGCCCCGCGCCATGGCATTAGGGCAAATTGATTGACACCCCCAGCAGCGCCGCGCCGCCAAATAAATGGCGTTGGTAGTAAGGCGTATAATTAGCCAGAGGCGTGAACAGGTAGGTGGCCGAGGGCTGAGCCAGCAGCTCCCAGCGCTCGGAGAGGCGGTAGCGGGCTTCGGCCCCCAGGCTGGCCCCCAGGTTATAGCGCCGGTAGGGGCTGCCCGAAAAGCCCCAGGTCTGACTCTGGCAGGCGCAGGTGCTGCCTTCGGTGCTGCTGCCGCCCACGTACACGGCGGCTTCGGCCCCAGCCAGCAGGCCCACGCGCCAGCGCCCCGAGAGCGTCCAGCCATAGCCTACCCGCACCGGCACCGTCACAAACCGGTAGGTGTCGCGCCGATGAATGCCGGTGGAATCGGAGGTTGGGCTATTGGCGACCGCGCTGGTGGTGGCGCTGTGCACCTGTTGCAGAGCCAGGGCGCTGGCATATTCAACGTAGCCCAGGCCCGCGTTCAGGCTCCAGTGCCCGCCCAGGGTGCGCCGCACGGATACCTGCGCCGAGCTGCCTGGGGCCGGCCGTTCCAGCGTGGCCACCGGCGTGGCGGTGCGATTGTTCGGCGTGTAAATAAGGGGAGGTGAAGTCGATATAGGGGCGCCTGAACTCGCTACCGAAACCAGGTTCCGGTAGGTAATGGCCGGCCCGGCCAGCACCTGCACCGCCCAGCGCGACGCGAATGGCAGCATCAGCGGGCTGGACACCACGGCCACCGGCTGCGGAGCCGCCCGCTCCGGCCCTTCGGCCAGCTGCACGGCTACCACGCGAGCGGGCAGCGTGGCCTGGGCTGCGCGTTGGATGAGGCGGTCTGCAGTGGAGCGGGCACCGCCGGCTACAACTGCTGCCGGGGCCGGGTGGGCGTTTGGCTGGTCCGCAACTGGCGGCGTGGAAGCTGATGGCAGCGGCTGGCTTGCGGTTGGTCTGGTTGCCACCAGTGCCGCAGCGGGCTGGTGGCGGTGCCGGGCCAGGGGCATTTTTGAAACAGCCAGTGCTTGCGAGGGCCGTGCAATTGCAGCGGTTGAAGCAGGGCGACTCAGCCGGGCTGCGCCGGCCGCTGCTGGTTCAGCGGTTTCGGGAAAATGACGAGCGGCAGTGGCTACGGAGGCAGCCTGCTTGCCCAGTCCCTGTGCTTGCCCGCGAGCGGCCTGGGGCGATGAATTACTCCAGCGGGCACTGTTTGAAGCCATTTCTTTAGCAGCGGGCGCTGCTACACCTCCGGCCGGTCTAACGGAAGCCGGCTGAGCTGTCGAAGCAGCTGCAAGAGCCTTCGCCGAAGCCGAAACTGCCGCGCCAGCCGGAGCCGGGGTAGCTGCCGATGCCGGTGTGGCTGTCGATTTGGAGGCATTTTTCGCAATCAGGCCAGCGGAAGATGCCGGCCCGGCTACATGGGAGCCAACCGGACCCGTTGCCGCATCGGTAGCTAGCCGTGGCGCAGCGGCCGTAGAAGGTTGAGATGCTATTGGCGGGCTCACAACCACTGCCGATTGGTGGGCACTGGAGGCCTGTGGACTGGCAGGGCTGGTCCGGGCATCGTTCGAAAGTGGAGGGTGGGAAGCCTTTTTATCTTTTATAGAAGCAGTAGTGGTAGCCGGCTTGGCGCCCCACCAATGCCAGCCCGCGGCCCCGCCCACCATCGACAGTGTCATCAACAACAGCCACGCTGCCGGCACCCGCCGCCGACGCTTTCGCAGCTGCGGCGCGGCCACGGGCGGCGGCAGCTGCGCCCGAATACTGGCCCACAGCTGCGCCGGCGGCTCCTGGCCGTAGTCGGCCAGGCGGTCGCGCAGGGCATCGTACAAGTCGTCGGGTTTGCGGTCGGTCATGGCAATTGGGGGTGATGGTGGGCCGCCAGGCGGGTTTCGAGCAGGCGGCGGGCCCGTGCCAGCTGAGATTTGGAAGTGCCTTCGGCGATGCCCAGCAGTGCGCCGATTTCCTGGTGCGAGTAGCCCTCCACGGCGTAGAGGTTGAGCACCGTGCGGTAGCCGGGCGGCAGGGTGGCCAGCAGGGCCAGCAGGTCGTCGGCGGCCAGGTGGTCCAGGGCCGAGGGCTCGGCAGTGGGCAGGTCGCCGGCCAGCTCGTCGAGGGCGTCGCCGGCGGGGCCGGGGTGGCGCAGGCGGTGCTGCTCCAGGGCGTGCAGCGAGGTGGTGACGGCAATGCGCCGCGCCCAGGCCTCGAATGGACCCTGCCCCCGAAACTGGTCGAGGCGGGTGAAGATTTTAACGAACGTGTTTTGCAGGGCGTCCTCGGCTTCGGCCCGGCTGGGGCAGTAGCGCAGGCACACGCCCATCAGGGAGTAAGAAAGTTTCTGGTAGAGTTGGTACTGCGCCGCCGGTTCGCCCCGCCGGCACGCAGCCAGCAGCGCCTCATCGACCAGGGTAATGGGTGGCGGCATGCAGTGGAAAAGTAGGCGTGAAGGCAAGCGGTACCGGCCCGCCTTATACCCCCCTGACCGGCCAACGCCGGCCGGGGTTGCGTGGAGTTATAAAGATTTTAAAAATAATTCGTCAACGCGCCCCGCGCCGTATTCTTGCCAAAAGAATTCCGCGCCCATCCACCAAACCCGCCCGCACCCGCCATGCGCTACTTCCACGTCGACGCCTTCGCCCAAACGCCCTTCACCGGCAACCCCGCCGGCGTGTGCCCGCTCGAAGCCCCGCTACCCGCCGCCCTCATGCAGCAAATTGCGGCCGAAAACCACCTGGCTGAAACTGCCTTTTTCGTGCCCCGCCCCGGCACCCCGGCCGAGTTCGATATCCGCTGGTTCACGCCGGCCGTCGAAATCGACCTGTGCGGGCACGCCACGCTGGCCTCGGCCCACGTCCTGTTCACGCACCTCGGCTTCGCGGGCCCCGAAGTCACCTTCCATAGCCAGAGCGGCCCGCTACGCGTGTCCCGCGCCGCCGACGGCCGCCTCACCCTCGATTTCCCCTCGCGCCCGCCGCAGGAATTGCCCGTCCATCCCACCGGCCTCACCGATGCCCTCGGGGCCACGCCGCTCCGCGTGCTGGTCGCCCGCGACTTGCTGGCCGTGTTCAATTCCGAAGCCGAAGTGCGCGCCCTGACCCCCAACTTCGCCCGTATCGCGGCCCTGGAGTACGTGGGCGTCATCGCCACCGCGCCCGGCTCCAATGGCATCGACTTCGTGTCGCGGTTTTTCGCGCCCCGCGTGGGCATCAACGAAGACCCCGTCACCGGCTCGGCCCACAGCATCCTCATTCCCTTCTGGGCCGAAAAGCTGGGCAAAACCGAGCTGCGCGCCCGCCAGATTTCCCCCCGTGGCGGCGACCTCTGGTGCCACCTGCGCGGTGATAGAGTGGATATCAGCGGCTATGCGGTGACGTATGCGGCGGGGGAGTTGCTGGTGGGGTAAGGATAGTTGAAGCTATCCATTTTCAGGTGCTATTCCGTGGTAGCATTATACAAAAGAGATGAGTTAAGTAATAGCCAAATTCGGCTAGCTAAAATAGAATCAGGTAATGATAAACTGGTTTAAAAAAGACTATTCGGAATATAAGGGCAGGCTGCTTAACGCTTTTCCTAATGTATTGAAAAATGACGTTGAATCGGTATTAAATATTTTGCCGTTTAATATCAATAACGTGAGACTGGTAGATGGGCAAATTCATAAGGTTGATAATCTAATCCACCCATTTTCTTTAACAATACAATTGGACAATGAACTATTAGTTTCTCCTTATAGGCTCTATTTCAACGAGCCAGATACGGAAATGGAGAATAAATTAAGCGAGCTTCAAAAAACAATTTTGAACTGCATATACCTGCGGCACCACAACGGTTATTTGCGACAAAGGAGACTGGAAAAGCTAGTTGATAAAAATGAGGATTGGGTAATGCCTTTTAAATTACAATTGTTAGGTGAATATGTTTTTGAAATTTTGGAAGTGTTGGACAAGCAAATAAATGATAAATCAATTGCCAGCTATAAGAAATTAGTGAGTGAAAATCCCAGATACTGGCAACAGACAGAAAGTAGAATGATAAGCTATTGGAATGAATATTACAGATGGAAGTTTCCAAAGATTAGAAAATACCTCGGACGACAAATTGTAGACAGAATAAAAAAAGCTAATGTGTAACATCAGCTTTCTAAAAATCGCTGAAATACGGAGTTAGGGCAGCTAACAGGTTAGCAACCGAAAGCCATGCCTCTGGCAAACGTTGTATTTAGAAAGACTCCCGCAACTACGATTTCGTCGATGCTTTTTTCTTGCCCGTACTAGCCCCCAGCCGCTCCGGATTCTCGGCCAGAAACTTGCCCCAGCTTTTGCCGCCGCTGGCCGTTACGTTGTTGCCTTTCATATAATGGTGGCACAGGGCCACGGCCAGGGCATCGGTGGCGTCCAGAAACTTGCTGGCCTCGGCAATGGGTGGCAGCGTGAGCGTCTGGCGCAGCATGTGGGCCACCTGCTCCTTGGTGGCCGAGCCCGAGCCGGTCACGGACTGCTTCACCTTGGTGGGGGCGTACTCCACGTAGGGAATCTGGCGGGAGAGGGCGGCCGCTATGGCCACGCCCTGCGCCCGGCCCAGCTTGAGCATGCTCTGCACGTTGACACCGAAAAAGGGGGCCTCGATGGCCAGCTCGTCGGGCAGGTACTCGTCGATGAGCTCCAGCATGCGGTCGAAAATCCGCTTTAGCTTTACGGCGTGATTCGAGCCCAGGGCCTTCATATTGATAACGTCGTAGCACAGCACGTCCACGCGCTGGCCGCGCACCTCAATCAGGGCGTAGCCCATAATCTGGGTGCCGGGGTCGACGCCCATAATGATTTTGGGCAGCAGCTCGACGGCGGGAGCGGGGCGGGGGCGAAGGGGGGCAGGCATCTTTCACAAAGTTACGACCCCGGGCAGGGCGAAGTGCCCGCCCCGGCTGTTTCTTCGGCAGCCGAAGCTTCTGCGCCGCGCCCAGGCCGCGGCAACGGCCTGGACGAGCCCGAAAACCGCCGCGCCCGGCAGTGGAAACGCATCGTGTTCTGGGGCAAAATCGGGGTCACGCTGCTCACGCTGGGGCTGCTGTATAATTCCATTTTCGCCGCGCCCGACACGGCGGCGGCCTGGCGGCACCTGCTCAGCACCACGCTCAGCGGGGCAGGGCGCGGCCCGGTGCTGCTGGCCCTGGCCTTGGTGCCTGCCAACTGGGGCCTGGAGGCCTGGAAGTGGTACCGCCTAGCCCGGCACCTGGAGCCCGTCACGTTCGGGCGCAGCTTCCGGGCGGTTCTGGTGGGCCTCACGCTGGGCTTCGCCACCCCCAACCGGGTGGGCGACTACGCCGGCCGCATCATCGAGCTCAAAAGCCGCCGGGTGAGTGCGCTGGGGGCCGTTTTTCTGGGGCGCTACTGCCAGTTGGTGGCCACGGTGCTGGCGGGCGTGGCGGGCCTGCTGTACTTCCTGCTGAAGTTTTACCTGAACGGCTACCCGGCGGCCGGGCTGGGCGTGGCGGCCTCGGCGCTGCTGCTGAGCGGGCTTGTGCTGGTGCCGTTGTACCGGTCGCGGCTGCTGCTGGCGGCGCTGGGCGTGTGGCGGCCGTTGCGGCGGTTCCGGCCGGCGCTGGCCATTATGCCCACGTATCCGGCCACGGCACTGCACGCGGTACTGGCCATTTCGGGACTGCGCTATTTGGTGTTCTGCGCGCAGTTTATGCTGCTGCTGGCGGCGTATGGCGTGGGCGGGCCGTTGGGGCCGGGGCTGGCTGCGGTAGCGGGTACGTTCTTTTTGAAGTCGCTGGTGCCCTCGCTCAATGCCCTGGCCGATGTGGGCGTGCGGGAGCTGTCGGCCACGCATTTGTTTGGGCTGTTGGGGCAGCCGGCGCTGCCGGTGCTCTCGGCCAGCCTGAGCTTGTGGGTTATCAATATTGCCCTGCCCAGCGCGGCCGGCCTGCTGCTGGTGCCCGGCTTGCGGGTGTTGCGCGAGAAGCGCGCCGGGAAATGATGGTAGCGGTTGGAGTTGCCTTGCTGGTGCTGCCGGCGCTGTACGCGGCGCTGATGGGGTGGCTGCGCGGCGGGTGGGACGCTTCCCTTAATGAAGAATTGGGAGTGAAGAATAAAGAATTGGGGCCGCCTGATAATTCCTCATTCCTCATTTCTCATTCCTTGTTGAGCGAAGCGCCGACTTTCTCCATCCTCATCGCCGCCCGCAACGAGGCCGAAAACATTCCCCAGCTCCTGCGTGACCTCGCTGCCCAAACGCTGCCGGCCGCCCGCTTCGAAGTCCTCATCGCCAACGACCACTCCACCGATGCCACCGCCGCGCTGGTAGCGGCCGCCGCTCAGGAAACTAGCTTTACGCTGCGCCTCATCGAGCTGCCCACTGGCCAAACCGGCAAAAAAGCCGCCCTACTCAAGGCCCTGCACGCGGCCCGCGCCCCCTGGCTGGTGTGCACCGATGCCGACTGCCGCCTCGGCCCCGGCTGGCTGGCGGCCTACGCGGGGCTGCTGGCCCGACAGCCGCAGGCCAATTTCATCAGCGGCCCGGTGCTGCTCACGGGGCCGGATACGCTTTTTATGACACTCATGGGGCTGGAATTTGCCGGCTTGGTGGGCGTGGGGGCGGCCTGCCTGGCCCGCCAGCAGCCCACCATGTGCAACGGGGCCAACCTTGCCTACCGCCGCGCCGCCTTCGACGCTGTGGGTGGCTTTGCGGATAACGCCCACCTCGCCAGCGGCGACGACGAGTTTCTGCTCCACAAAATCCACGCGGCCTTTCCCGGCACGGCCCATTTCCTGACCGCTGCCGCTGCCATTGCCCGCACAGCCGCGCCGCCTTCGCTGCGGGCGCTGCTGCGGCAGCGGGTGCGCTGGGCCAGCAAGTGGCGGCACTACCAAAGCGCGGCCTCGCGCAACCTGGCCCTGCTGGTGCTGGGGGCCAATGTGGCACTGGCCGCTGGTGCCGTCGTCCTGCTGAAATGGCCCGCCCTCTGGCCCTGGGTGCTGGCGGCCTGGCTGCTTAAGCTGGGCGGCGATGCCTGGCTACTGTGCCCGGTGCTGCGGTTTTTCGGGCGGCGGAAGTGGCTGTGGGGGCTGCTGCCGCTGCAGCTGCTGTACGCGCCGTATGCGCTGGCGGTAGGGGCGGCCGGCTGGCGCGGCGGCTACGAGTGGAAGGGGCGGGCGGTGCAGTAATTGAGAGCATGTGACGGGCGGAAATCAGCGTCAAAAAAGATGCTCCCGCGGGCTTGGAAGGTAAATTTGCCGCACATATATTCCACCTAAGCCCAACGCGTTATGCGCTTCAATTCGGTTGGTTTCGCCCTTTCAGTCGGCATGCTCTTGGTCGTCGTGCTCATTGGTTTCACCCTGTTGAGCGCCGCCGGGCTGGTGGGCTTTTCGGCCGATGATGCCGAGGCCGCGCGTATCGAAACTGAAAAGCCACTGGTTGAACGTAACTCTGCCTTGCCACAAGTGGCCGTTAGCCTGTCACGCCCGGTGTCCGGTTCGGAAGCGGCCGAAGTAGCGGCGGGCGACGCCCTATTTAAAGGCAATTGCGCCCAGTGCCATGCGGTGAATGAGCAGGTGGTAGGCCCGGCGCTGGCCGGCATCACCAAGCGCCGGCCCATGAGCTGGATTTTGCCGTGGGTGAGGAATTCCAGCAAAATAGTGGCCAGTGGCGACGACTATGCCGTGGTGCTATTCACCAAATTCAACAAGCAACAAATGCCCTCTTTTGCGCTGTCGGATAAAGAAATTGCTTCGATTGTAGCCTACATCAATTCGGAAGAATCGGCGCACATGGTCGCGGCTACGGTCGCAGCTCGGTAACACCCAAGTCGCTGGCTGGCTACGTCAGGCCGGAGCTGGGGCGTAGGTGCGCGACACAAAACCACTGAGGTAGAGGGCCTGCTGGCAGCCCGCGCGGCCAGGCTGTTTGTCGCGCCAGCCCGCTCAGCCAAGAGCCAGGAGCAGTGCTCGGAACTGGGGCATTGGCGGGCTGTGCACTCGGGGAGGGGGGCTTCAGCGCGCAACAGCTGCACTCCTTCGCCGCAATGCCTTATCAGGAGGCCGCCACGGGCTTTTCGTCGGCTACATACTCCAGCAAGTCACCCGGTTGGCAGTCCAAAGCTTTGCAGATGGCATCGAGGGTGCTGAAACGAATGGCTTTCGCCTTCCCGGTTTTCAGAATGGAAAGATTGGACAACGTCAAATCAACCCTTTCCGAAAGCTCGTTCAGCGAGATTTTTCGCTTCGCCATCATCACATCTAGGTTCACAACGATTGGCATAGCTTAAATGGTCAGGTCATTTTCCGATTTCATATCGATAGCATTCTGCAGTATTTTCTCGAATATGGCCGCTGCAGTGGCCGCCACCACCGATGCAAGGGTTGTGGCCATGCAAATGGCCAGGAAACCCGCGGGGTCGTCATTCTTGTCATGAAACAGCCTGATGTACACCCCGGCGGCCACAATTAACACACTCAGCACAAGTGCGCAGTGCTTGATGCTCCGCAAAGCCCCGACGGAGCCCGGGGAGAATACCTGGTTTTGGCCGATGTACCGAAGCAAGGTAAATGCTTTATAGAGCGCTACAAAAAAGGCGATGGAGGCGGCATAGCCATACAGAATGAGTGGGTCGGAATAAATGTGGACCAAATCCAGATTTGCCGCTCTGCCTTCGGTTAAGGGAAGTCGAATCAGAAGAGCAAGCATCACGCCGCCAATAAGCACGACGATAACCTGTAGAAATACCGTTGAGATTTTTTTCATGGCGGTTCATGATATAAGGTTCTATTGCAAACATAATAAAAATTTATTGCTTATCAATAAATTTTTGCCCCATATCAGATAAAGTAGATTCAGCCGTTGCTGTGTCGCTACTTTATATGTGGAATGCTCAGCGTGATGGTTCTGATTTTTTACCCCATAATTTCCCAATGCATCAGGCAGCCGTTGGGGGCAGGGATGCGCGCGTATGGACCCGCTCGGGGGCGGGCAAAATATTTGGCCAAGGCCCGGCCAGTGGAAAAGCAGGGCCCCGGTGCCGCTCCGCCGGCTTACATTTGCCCAAACGCCCCCAAGCGTCCGCTTTCTGCTGTGACTGACCCCGAATTCGACCTGCTCGACGAACTGTATTTCGTCACCCCGTTCCGCACGCTGCTTCAGAAAACCGGCCTGCCCGCCGCCGAGCTCGAAGACCAGCTCCGCACCTTGCTGGAGCAGGGCCTCATCCGCAGCTATTGGCCCGACCCCGACACCGAACTGGCCTACGAAACCACGTCCTTCGGCGCCATCGCCCGCGATGCGTCCTACCTGGCCTCGAAGGAAGGCCTGCTGCAACACAACACCCGCTAACGGTGGCGACGACGGCAGTACCGGTAGCACCCCCCACCACTGCGGCCGCCGCCCGGCCGCCCGGCTACTACGTGCGCCAGCGCCTGTGGCAAAATCGCCCCGCCGTGGCCGGGCTGGCCTTTATTGCCCTGTGCACGCTGGTAGCGCTGCTGGGCTACTGGGTGTTGCCCGACAATTCGCCCAACGCCAACCACGGCTTCGTCCAGATTCAGAAGGAGCGGCCCGGCTTGCGCGTACTGCTATTGCGCCAGCCCCTGCCCGATTCGGCCCGCACAGGCCTGGCCCCGGCCAACATCCTCAGCACCTGGCTGCGCGGCCGCGAGCCCGAAGTGCAGGAAACGCCCATCGGCGGCTACCAGTTTTCCGGCGATTCCATCATCCTCAAACCCCTGGGCCAGCACTCGGCCGAGGCGGGCCGGGCCCGGCGGCTGGCGCTGGCGGCCGTGACGGGCCACGCCGGCCCGGCGGCCGAATTGCAGCGCGAAATCAACGCCCGTCATCTCGTCACCCGCACCTACGCGCTGGGCACCGACAAAGCCGGGCGCGACGAACTGAGCCGGCTGCTGCTGGGCACGCGCATCTCGTTGGGTATCGGCTTGGTAGCGGTGCTGATTTCGGTGGTGCTGGGCATGGCCGTGGGCGCGGTGGCCGGCTATTTCGGCGGCTGGGTCGATTCCGTTTTGCTGGGTTTGATGACCGTGGTGTGGAGTATTCCCGGCATCATGTTGGTTATTGCCATTTCGCTGGCGCTCGATAGCAAGGGCGTGTGGGTCAGCTTTGTAGCGGTAGGCCTCACAATGTGGGTCGACGTGGCCCGCGTGGTGCGCGGGCAGATGCTCAGCCTGCGCTCGGCCACCTTCGTGGAGGCCGGCCGGGTGCTGGGGCTGCCCACGTCGCGGCTCATTGCGCGACACCTGCTGCCCAATATGCGCGGGCCGCTCATTGTGCTGGCTACTAGTAACTTTGCTTCGGCTATTCTGCTCGAGGCAGGGCTGAGTTTCCTGGGCCTGGGCGTGCAGCCGCCGGCTCCAAGCTGGGGCCTAATGGTGAAGGAAGGCTACGATTTGCTTGGCACCGAGGCGGGCCTGTGGCTCACACTGCTGCCCGGCACGGCCATTTCGCTGCTCGTGCTCAGCTTCAACCTGCTCGGCAACGGCCTGCGCGATGCCTACGACCCCAAAACGCCCGTAGCGGTGTAAGTTTGTGGTTCTGCGCCCTCATTTCCGGCGCATTGCTTACCTTGCTGTATGCCTGCTGTCGCTCCCAATTCTCCCACCGAACCACTGGCTGATTCTGCCGCTCAGCTCGCCCTGCGCGACGAGCAGCTGAAGCAGATGCGTCGCCAACTGCAACTCAAACAGTTCGAGCTGGATACGGTGCTGGGCGTGGCCCATGACATGACGGCCCGCGACCACTCCGTCGATGAGCTTTACCACATGCTACGCCTCACCCTGCAGGGCCAGCGCAACGTGGTGCAGCTGGTACTGTTTGCCCGCGAGGACAATCATTTTCGGGCCCGCCTCGCGCTGGGCTGCGACCTGGCCACGGCCGAAAAACTGACCCTTTCGCCCGCCTTGTTGGATGGCGAAGTGAGAGAGCCGCAAGCGGTGGAAGACCTGCTGCTCGGGCCAGCCTGGGACAAATACGAACTGGTGCTGCCCATTCTGCGGCAGCGCCAGGTGGTGGCCTACGTCTTTGTGGGCGGCCTGCGCACCGATTTCGACCGCCAGCAGCTCATTCCCTTCCTCACCTCGCTGGCCAACACGCTGATGGGGGCCGTGGAAAACCGCCGCCTGCAGGCCCAGCGCGTGGCCGATGCCGCCGTGCGCAAGGAAATCGAAATTGCGCAGGAGGTGCAGGCCATGCTTTTCCCACGCAAGCTGCCCAATGATGCCGATTTGGCCATCGAGCGCAGCTATGTGCCGCACACAGAAATCGGGGGCGACTACTACGATGTAGTCGAGATTGACGCTGACCGCCTGCTGCTGTGCGTGGCCGACGTGAGCGGCAAAGGCGTACCGGCCTCCCTGCTTATGTCAAACTTCCAGGCCGGCTTGCGCACGCTGCTGCGGCAAGGCGTGCCGCTGGCCACCATCGTGCCCGAGCTCAACCACTTGCTGTTCCGCAACTCGGGCGGCGAGAAGTTCATCACGGCCTTTCTGGGCATCTACAACCGCCGCACGCGCCGCCTGCAATACGTGAATGCCGGCCACAACGACCCGCTGCTGCTGGCCGATAACGGCACCGTGACCACGCTCAAAGACGGCACCGTGATGCTGGGCATCATGGAAGAACTGCCGCTGCTGCGGGTGGGCGAAATCAAAATTCCCAGCCATTCGCTGCTGCTGCTCTACACCGACGGCCTCACCGAAGTATTCGACGTCGAAAACAATGAGTTTGGCGAAGAAGGCGTGCTGGCCGTGCTGCACCGCAGCCGCTACCTGCCGCTGCCCAAATTGCACCAGGAACTGTTGCGCAGCATCAACGCCTTCAGCGCCCACAACGCGCAGTTTGCTGATGATGTGACGATTCTCAGCTGCCGGTTTAAGTAGGGCACCATGGCTCCTGCTTTTTTGATTGCCGAAATCAACCAACGGCTGACCACGGCCTTCGATGAACTCAATGATTGGTTTGCGGCCCCGGCCTTCCTGCGGAACTACCACCCGGCTAACGGCGGCTGGAACATTGACGAGATTCTCGAACACGTCGCCCTCACCAACCATTTTCTGCTTATCCTAATCGAAAAAGGGGCAGTTAAAGCGCTTAAAAATGCTCAAGGACTGGACTTGGCCACCGAACTAGCCGCCCGCCAGTCGGCGCGCGCACGTCTCGACGAGATTAGCCAGCCGGGGGCCTTCACTTGGATGCGGCCCGACCATATGGAACCGCAAGGGCTGAAAACGGGCACGGAAGTAGCAGCTACGCTTCGGAAACAATTGGCGCAGTGCCAGGCCGTGCTGGCCCGTCTGCCCAACGGCGAAGGTGTGCTATACCGCACCACGATGACCGTGAATGACCTGGGCAAAATGGACGTGTATGATTTCGTCTACTTCTTGGCTAAGCACGCCGAGCGACACCTAGCCCAAATTGCCAAAGTGGCAGATGAATGTAGCTTGCTAGGCTAAGCTTCCGTCACCGGTAATTCCGCCCCATCCTCCAGCCACGACTGCGCCCGCACCAGCAGAGCCAGGCAGATGAAAAATATCGGCCCAATCTTATCCACTTCAATCAGCTCATTGAGCGTGAGGTGGAAGATTATGACTACCAGCGACATCGACGCGGCCAGCACCACCCGGCGCACCTCCGGCTGTGCGCGGGAGCGGTGGTAGAGGTTTTCGGCGAATAGGAGGGAAGTAGCTATCAGCGTGACAAACAGCAGAAACCCCGGAATTCCCTGCTCGGCCAGCTGGAGCAGGAAGTAGTTGTGCGTGGTCGATTTTTCGGGGTTGTCGCTCACGTAGGTACGGAAGCTCTTCACCGTGTAGCGCTTGTACTCGGGGTAGAAAGTGGCCGCGCCGCTGCCGGTGATGGGCTTGTCTCCAATCATGCGAGCGGCGGCTACCCAACGGTACACCCGCTCCATGCCCGACACATCCTGCAATTTGTAGGTGGCTTCGAGGTGCTTTTCGAAGTTCTGGCCGTTAAAAACGGTGCGCTCATAGTTAGGCGCGAATTCCATGTATCGGTCGCCGGTCACCACGTAGGTCACGCCCAGCGTAACGCCCACGGCCACGGCCAGCAGCAGCACCCGCGTGAGTCGTAGGCGCATTACTAAGTAGAAAAGTCCCGCGATGGGCAACGACAGGATGGAAGCGCGCGTGTAGGAAGTGAGCAGGCCAAACAGCACAATACCCAGCCCTATGCGCCACGCCAGCCGCACACCACCCCGACTCGTGGCCTGAATTGCAAACCAGGCAAACGGCACCAGCAGCGCCAGCATGGCGGCATAGATAACGTGGTTGCGAAAAAACGGGTGCAGCGCCCAGTTAATTTCAGCAAAGCTGAAGCCCTTGGTGGCGTGGCGGCTGGCCACGTAGAGCACGCTCAGGGCGGCCCCGGCCACATACACCGCCGCAAAGCGCCAGGTTTCGTTCGGCCGCCGCACAATCAGGAGCGTGCCCAGCAGGAAGGGCACGATGTACCATGCCTTGGCCAGCAAATACTTGAAGGACTTGAGGGTGTCAACCGAAAACAGCAGGTCGACGCCCGTCCACAGCAGCATCAGGGCCAGAATGACCAGCAACGGGTTTAGCAGCTCGCGGCGCGGAATGTGGCCCACGCCCAGCATCAGGGCGCCCAGCACGCAGGCCGTGAGCACCAGCATCAGCGGCTCGGAGGGCACATCCATGCTCAAGCCGCCAAAAAGGCCGATTTCCTGCGAAAAAGGCAGCACGAAGAACAGCAGGTAGTAGAGCCAGCGCCATTCGACCAGGGCCACCAGCACGCCCACGGCCAGCAGCGCCGGCAGAAACAGCGCCGGCATCTCGGCCAGGGCCGCCGCCGCGCCACCGGCTAGCAACAGCCCCACAAACCCCATAAAGAGAAGTTGGGGAGTGTCGAAAGACCGCCAGAGCTGGCCCAGCCGCTCGTTCACGGGCGGGTTCACGCCGGGCGCACGGCCCCGGGCCGGTTGTAGCGGTACAGCTCCAGCAGCGCAATGAACACCACCGAAAGCGCGAAAGTGAGCAGCATGGAACCCAGCACGATAAGCGAGCGCACCGGCTTGAATTTCTTGGTGGCCGGGTAGGCCTTCTGCACCAGGTACACGCTCGAAAGGCGGCCTTTGATGCTTAGCTCCGCCGTTTCGAAAGCCGAGCGGGCGGCGATAAGGCGTCCCTGCAAGTCGGCCACGCGGGTCGTGAACATGGCCAGCGAGTCGGTACCCGCCACGTATTTTTCCAGGTTGATGAGGTTGCCCCCGTCGGCGCGGGTCAGGCCGCGGAGGCTGCGCTTGAGGCCGGCCACGTCGCCGCCGCTGGCTTCGGCCTTGCGCAGGGCGGCCTCGGTTTCGATGAGCTGCTTCACCATGTAGCGCCCTTGCATTTCGAGGCCGAAGATGCCGTAGCGGTGGCGGGCGCCCACCAGTTCGCGGCGGCTACGCTCGTAGCTGGTGCTCAGGTACTGGTAGCGCTGGCGGTAGAGGTTCAGGACGGTGCGGCGGTTCTCCAGCGTCAGCTGCTGATTAATCGAGTCAATGGCGTGGACCAGGGCATTGGCTACGGCCGCCGCCAGCTTCTTGTCTTTGTCCATAAACGTCAGCTCGATGGCGTCGCGCTCGTTGTGCACGATGCTCAGGTTGTTGCTGAACTCGCTTAGTACGAAGTTATCAACGGCATCATCGCCCGGTTCGCCGGCCTTATAGTGCTTATACAGGTTGAACTGCTTGATAATTATCTCGGCCACCGGTTGCGATTCGCCGATGGTGATGACGCGGTCCAAGTCTTCGGCCCGGCCACCGAGCTCCAGCTTGCTGCCCGACTGACTGCCCGGTTCCAGCAAGCGGTCAGGGTCAGCCGTTTGCGGATTGGTGGGGATGAATATAGCCGTGGAGCGGTACACATTGGGCAGCAGCAGCGCCACAATGATGCTCACAATGGCCGCCAGCGCCACGGCGCCGGCCACGAAATATTTCCAGCGGTTGATAATGGGCCCCAGGCCCACCAGCGAGAAAGAAGGTGCGGACATACAGAAAGGAAAACCGCTGGCTCTGCCTGCAAAAATTAGTTGGGCAGGGAGCGGGAAAGCGGCCGGCAAAGATAGCCGGAAAATCGCCCTTCATACCTAATAGTGCGGCTGCCCCGGCGCGGTGCGTAGCTTTGCGGGCCCCGCGCCACGCGCCGGGATGCATTTTCGAAATCTAGCTCTCCCTCCAGCATCAAACGGTTTTTCGGCAATATCAGCTTCGTCGTCCTGCTCAACCTGCTGGTAAAGCCCGGCTGGGTGGTGGTCGAAAACCTGGTGCAGGACCGGCTCGGGCACGCCACCTTCGGCCTCGTCACGGCGCTGTCGGCCCTCACGATGGTGGTAGCGGCCATTTCCGATTTGGGCCTGACGCCCTACGCCGTACAGCGCGTAGCGGCCGAGCCTAGCTTCATGGCCGAGACCTTTCCCACGCTGCTGCCCCTGCGCGGCGCCCTCAATTTTGTGGCCCTGGCCGCCATGCTCGTGGTGGGCTGGGTGCTGGGCTACCGCGGCCCCGAGCTGGCCTTGCTGGCGGCCGTGGGTGCGGCACTGCTGCTGGCCCAGTACGGGCAGTTTTTGCGCGGCACCCTCCAGGCCCACCAGAAATTCAACACCGACGCCGTGCTCTCGGTGGTCGAAAAATTCCTGTTGCTCGGGGCCGTGCTGGCACTGCTGCCGGTGGGCCTCACGCTGCCGCGCTACGTAGGGGCGCGGCTGGGTGCGGCGGCCTTCACCACAGTAATTCTGTATGGGCTGATGACGCGGTTTTTTGGCCGCGTGAAGTACCGCTGGAAAGGCCCCGTGGCCCGCACCGCCCTGCGCGCCAGCCTACCCTTCGCCCTCATGACGCTGCTCTACGGCGTGAACGAGCGCATCGACATGGTGATGCTCGAGCGCCTGGCCTCGCCCACCGAGGCGGGCTACTACGCCGGGGCCTACCGCTGGGTCGATGCCGTGATGATGTACGCCTGGACGGTGCTGCCGCTGTTTTTTGCCAAGTTTGCCAGCGTGCCGAAGGATGCCGGGGCCCAGCGTGAGCTGCTGCGCTTCGGGCAGCGCATCGTGACGCTGCCGCTGCTGTTCGTGGTGGCATTCATCCTGTTTCGGGGCGAGGTGGTGTTCTGGCAGTTCAAGCACAGCAGCCCGGCCGAAGTGGCCCGCATGACGCTCTGTCTGAAAATATTATTCATTAACGTGCTGGTCCACGGCTTCTTCGCTATTTATAGCACGCTGCTCACCAGTACCACCCACGAGCGCGCCGTGAGCTGGCTGGTGGCCCTCAGCATCGTCCTCAACATCGGCCTGAACCTGGTTTTTCTGCCTAAATTCGGGGCCGTCGCGGCTTCCGTCGATACCTTGGTTTGCGCGGCGGCGGTGTCGGTGGGCTACCTTGTGCTGGTGACGCGGCGCACCAGCGTGGGCGTGCCCGGGCGCCTGCTGGCCCGCCTGCTGCTGTGTTTCGGGCTGCTGTGCGGGGCGTGGGCCGGCCTGCAATACGGCATATACCTGAAATGGTGGCTGGAGGCGGGCATCATGGCCGTGGTATTTGGGCTGCTTGTGCTGGGCACCGGCCTGGTGCGCCGCAGCGAAATCAACCAGCTCATTCCGGGCAAAAAAGCATGACCTCTGCGCCGCTGCACATCGCCGTAAATACCCGCTTCCTGCTGCCCGGCGACCACCTCGAAGGCATCGGCCGCTTTACTTATGAGACGCTGGTGCGCCTCGTGGCGCAGCACCCGGAGGTCACGTTTCATTTCCTGTTCGACCGCGCTTACGATTCCCGCTACCTGTTCGGGCCCAACGTGGTGCCGCACGTGCTGCAGCCGCCGGCGCGGCATCCGTTCCTGTTTGTGGCGTGGTTTGAGGGCGCGGTGGCGGCGTGGCTGGCCCGGCACCGGCCGGCCGCTTTCCTCAGCCCCGACGGCTTTACGACGCTGAATACCAGCGTGCCCCGCGTCACGGTCATCCACGACCTGGCTTTTGAGCATTTCCCGCTCGATGTGGGCCTGCTCCAGCGCAAGTATTACCATTTTTTCTCGCCGCGTTTCGCCCGCGCTTCGGCGCAATTAGTAGCAGTATCCGAAGCCACGAAGGCCGACATCGTGCAGACTTACGGCATCGCGCCCGAAAAAATCAGCGTAGCCTACAACGCGCCCGCCGATTTATTTCAGCCCCAATCAGAAGTTGAGCAGCGGGAAATTCGCCGGAAATTCAGCCACGGGCAGCCGTATTTTCTGTTCGTCGGGGCCTTGCAGCCGCGCAAAAACCTGGGCAATCTGCTCCGCGCCTTCGACCAGCTCAAAGCCACCGGCGGCGCGGATGTGGCTGATGCGCAACTGCTCATCGTGGGCCGCAAAGCCTGGAAAGCCGGCCCCATCCTGGCTGCCTACCAGCAGATGCGCCACCAGAACGCCGTGCATTTCACTGGTCGCGTGGCCGATGCCGAGCTGGCCGGCCTCTACGCGGCAGCCCGGGCCACGGTGTACGTGCCTTATTTCGAGGGTTTTGGAATCCCCATTGTGGAGGCGCAGGCCAGCGGCTGCCCGGTGCTCACGTCGAGTGTCAGCTCGATGCCGGAGGTGGCCGGGGAGGGCGGGGCGCTGCTGGTCGACCCGCGTGATGTGGCCAGCATTGCCGCCGGCCTGGCCCGTTTGTGGAGCAATGCCGACCTACGCCAGCAGCTGGTGGCCCGGGGGCACGAGAATCTGAGCCGGTTTTCGTGGGCGCAGAGCGCCGAAGTGCTGTGGCAGTCGATAGAAAAGGCCATCCGCAATCCGTAGTATTTAGCGCGGCAAAAGGTGCCGCACGAAGCGCCGGCCGGCCGTACTTTTGCACCTACGTTATGGCCCGCTTGCACCCCTATAATTTCGCCCACGTTCTGCTGCCGCAACTGGCATGGCGTCGTCCCTCGTCGGTGCGCCGGGAGCTGAGCGACCCGTATCTGGCCAAGGAGCTGCTGCATTACGTGTGGGACAAAGCGGCCGAACACGTGGCCCCCGCCGACCGCGTGCCGCCCAAGGGCCTGCGCCTGAGCTGGCACGAGGTAGCTGGCCGCGTCACGGCCCTGTTTCACCTGCCCGCACCCCAGGCCACCATGGAGGCCCATTTTTCGGCCTTGGTATATGAGGAAGACGACGAGCCCGCCGAAACCGAAGCCGAAGAAACGCGCCCCCGTTACTTTACCCTCGAAGCCACGCTGGGCCTGAGCGGCCCCGCCGGCACGCCCACCGTGGTAGGCGAGTGGGCCGGCGACGTGCACCGCCACATAGTGCGCGGCCCCGCCGGCGGCCGGCCTAATACCGCCGACGCCTTCCTTGAAGCGCTGGCTACCGTGCTCGGCCCGCTGCCCAATACCAGCGTGCCCTTCATGCGCATCGTTCGCTCCTGATGGCGGGTGCCACTGCCTGGCTCGAAGCGGCCGTGCTCACGCGCCCGCCCCGGCTGCTGCACGCCCTGCTGCCCGGCTGCGAGTGGACGGGCCCTGCCGCCACGCGCGCCGGCGCGCCGGTAGTGTACCTCACGTTCGACGACGGTCCCATTCCCGAAGAAACGCCCTGGGTGCTGGAGCAGCTGGCATTGTTCCAGGCCAAAGCCACTTTCTTTTGCGTGGGCGAAAACCTGGTGCGCTACCCCGAAATTGCCCGCGCCGCCCTGGCCGCCGGTCACCGTATCGGCAACCACACCCACCACCACCGCAGCGCCTGGGCCACCGCCTACCCGACTTATCTGGCCGACGTAGCTGCCTGTCAGGCTCAACTTGATGGATTGCTGAAGGAAGCCGGGCAAACGTCCGTTCCGCTTTTCCGCCCGCCGTATGGCCGACTTACCTGGCCGCTGCTGCCCGCCTTGGGGCGCGATTTTCGCGTCATCATGTGGTCGGTGCTCACGCGGGACTATGACCCCGGCTTGAGTCCGGAAATTTGCCTGCGGTTTGCGCTGGAGGCTATTCGGGCCGGCGATGTGGTGGTGTTTCACGACAGCCGCAAGGCCAGTGCCCGGCTGCGCTTCGTGCTGCCCCGGGTGCTGGCCCACCTGGCCGCGCAGGGCTTTCAGTTTGCCACGCTGTGAGCGGCCTGCTGCTGAATTTTCTGCTGATTTACCTGGCCTTGTGGCTGCTGGGCATGGCGTTCACGGCGTGGCGGTTCGCCAGCCGGCGCGGAGCCAAGCCGGCCGCCGGCCTGCCCGCGCCGTTACCCCGCGTCAGCATCCTTATTGCCGCGCGCGATGAAGAAATGGCCCTGCCGCGCTGCCTGGCCAGCCTGCGGGGCTTGGATTACCCGGCCGAATTGCTCGAAATCCTCGTCGGCGATGATGGCAGTACCGACCGCACCGCCGCCGTGGCCGCCGCCGCCATGCAGGGCTTTGCGGGACAGTTTCGGCTGATTCCCATCACCGAGAATCGGGGCCAGGCGCGGGGCAAAGCCAACGTGTTGGCCCACCTGGCCCGGCTGGCCACCACCGATTTCTTCTTCATCACGGATGCCGATATCAGCCTGCCCAAAACCTGGATAACCGGTCTGCTGGCCCATGCTGCGCCGGGCGTGGGCACGGTCACGGGCATCACGGCCGTGCGCGGGCCGCACTTATTTGCCCAGCTGCAGGGCATCGACTGGCTGCTCTCTTTGAGTATGGTGCAGGTGGTGAGCGACCTGGGCCGCCCCGTGACGGCCATGGGCAATAACATGCTCGTGACCCGTGCCGCCTACGAGGCCACCGGCGGCTACGAAGCGCTGCCCTTCTCCGTGACTGAGGATTTTGCCCTGTTCCAAGCCGTGCTGGCGGCGGGATTCGGGTTTCGGCAGGTATTTGAGGCCGATATCCGGGCCGATTCGTTGCCCATGCCTACCTGGGCGGCGCTGCTGCGGCAGCGCAAGCGCTGGCTGCGCGGAGTGGCCGGGCTGCCGCTACGCCTGCGGCTGGAACTGCTGTTTTTCAGCGGCTTCTGGCCGGCATTGGCGGGCGTGGCGATAATGGCTGGGCCGAGCGCGGCGCTTGGTTTATGGGGCGCTAAAGTGCTGGTGCAGGGCGCGCTGGGGGCGGCGGCGCATCGCAGGGCCGGCCTGCGGCTGCGCTGGTGGCTGCTGCCGTTGTTCGAGCTTTACACGCTGGGCCTGACGGCAGCCATTATGGTGTTTCAGCTAAGCAGTGGAAAAGTGGTGTGGAAGGGGAGAAGCTACGAATAGCTGCCCAGATGTTTTAGTTCCCGCAGTGTGCGCAGTGAAAAAAGGCTGTGGTTCGCAGTGTCGTTCAACGAAGAACACTGCGAACCACTGCCTTTTTCACTGCGCACACTGCGGGAAACTTTTTGTGCGAGAACCTTGCCTATTTCGCTTTCTCAACCACCACCAGCGCAATATTCACCAAGTCGGTAGACTCGTTAGGGCGCATTTCGGGCGCGGGGTTGATGCCCACTTTATTCGGGTCGAACTGACCTTGCTGAGCTAAAATACGCTGCGTTTCCAGCAGCTTGGCCCGGCTGAAATCTTCGCCTGAGCGCAACGGAATCAGCTTGAGTAGGGCGGCCGTGGAGGTTTTGGTGTTGCCTGTGATGCTGATGCGGCCAATCTGCGCTTTGCGGCCTTCGGAAATATTGAAAGCCAGGTCGGTAGTGCCGTCGGGCTGGCGGGTGGCTGTGGGCGCTACCAAGAAAAACAGGTAGCCGTGGTCCATGTAGCGCGAGGTGATATCGCTGCCCTTGGGGTCGAAGCTCAGGCGGCGGGCCACGGCGGCGGAGTCGTAGGCGTCACCGGGCTTGAGGCCCAGTCCCTGGTTCAATTCAGCCGCCGTCAGGTAAGTATTGCCCTGCCAGCTGATGCGGCCAATGCGTCCCGCTGCCGCCACCGGCGCAGTTGTGGAAGTAGCTGATGCCTCGGCCGGAGCCGTCGTTTCCGAAGCCGGCGAGCCTACACAGGTCGTGGCCGCCCAAGTGAAGGCAAATACGGGCGCGATGAACAGAAAACGGAGTTTTTTCATGGGAGAGGAAGTTGGTTGGGTGAGCATGTGGATTCGCAGGAAAATTTGTTTGTGGGAGAAGGCATGGACCAAAGCAAAGGGCAGCTGCTGCGCCGCCAGCTTTATCAGCAGCTCGCCGTAGGGAGTAGCACTGACCTGCGTGCGCGCCACGGCCGCATCGGCCAGGTACTCGTGCACCACTTTCAGCTGCCGGCCGAGGTATGCCACCGCCCCGTTGAACCAGAACACCACGCCCAGCGCCTCCACCAGGAGCAAATCCAACGTGTGGCGCTGCCGCACGTGCACCTGCTCGTGCAGCAACAGCTGCTCCTGCTCGGCCGGGCTCAGGCCTTCGTGCAGCGGCGACAAAAACACGTGCCGCCCGAAGGAAAATGCCGGCAGGTTGGCTTCGGGCAGGTGTACAATGGCGAAGCTGCCCAAATCGGTTTGCGGATTTTGCCGCGCCAGCTTGCGCAACACCCGCACATTGCGCACGGCCCGCATCAGCTTATAGAGCGCCCCTAACCCGTAAACAATCACGGCCCCGATAAGCAGCAGCGCCAGCCAATCCGGTCCGCTGGCCGTGGGCGTTGCCGCCGCGTGGGCCAGCGGCGTAGTCAGCTGCCAGCCGAGGCGCAGCGGTAGCGGAGCCACACCCGGCGCGGCGGCCGGGTTGGCCAGCCAGGCCGCCAGGCCCGGAAAAGCCAGCAGCGGAATTACCACGCTCGTAGCCAGCGCCCCCAGCAGGTAGGCCCGGTTCCAGACGAAGTGGGTGAGGCCAGCCAGCAGCAGGCGGTAGGCCAGGGCAAATATTATCAGGCAGAAGCTCGCCTCGGCCAAATAAAGCAAAAGGCTAGTGAGCATCGCCATCGGGTTTGGGGCCGTTTTCGGAGTCGTGAAGCAGGTCGAGCAGCTGCTGTTTCTCGCGCTGGCTCAGGGTTTCTTCCACCATGAAGGACACCAGCGCGGTGGGCGAATTATCGAAATACAGCGCCAGCATCCGCTTCAGGCTGGCGGCCCGGTACTCCATTTTGCTGATGAGCGGGAAGTATTCATACGTCTTGCCATAGGCCTTGAAACCCACGTAGCCCTTGCGCTCCAGAATGCGCACCACCGACGAAATTGTGTTGTAGGGCGGCTTCGGGTCGTCGGGCAAATGGTCGATAACGTCCTTGACAAAAGCTTTTTTTAGCTTCCAGAGCGACTGCATGATGCGCTCTTCCGTTTTGGTTAATTCTTCCATATGTCAAATGTATAACGGATAAATCAGTTTCAAAACTTATTATTCAGTTTCGAAACTGATTTATCCGTTGGTATGTGTTTTTAAGCGTGCCAGCCGTTTTTTGCTTTGTAAGATTGTTGTGGGCCGCGCCCACGCCCGACCTTTGCCCCACTATGCACATTACCGATTCGCACGCCCATCTCTATTCCGAACAGTTCCGGCCCGACCGCCTTGAGGCCCTGCGCCGCGCCCAGGAAGCCGGCGTGCGCACCATCGTCATGCCCAACGTCGACCACAGCACCATCGACGCCATGCTGGAGCTCGAGGCTGAGGCGCCGGAAACCTGCTTTGCCATGATGGGGCTGCACCCGTGCTCGGTCACGCGCAATTTTGAGCAGCAGCTGTATGAAGTGGAAACGTGGCTGGGCCGCCGCCCCTTCGCCGCGGTGGGCGAGGCCGGCCTCGACTTACACTGGGACAAAACCCTGCTGGCCGAGCAGCAGCAGGCCCTGAAAATTCAGCTCGACCTGGCTAAAAAGCACAACCTGCCCATTGTGCTGCATACCCGCGAAGCCTTTGCCGAAACCGTGGCGCTGGTCGAAGCCGCGCAGGACGGCACACTGCGTGGCGTGTTCCACTGCTTTTCGGGCACGCCCGAGGAGGCCGAGCAGGTGATTAAGCTGGGGTTCAAGCTGGGTATCGGCGGGGTGGCCACTTTCAAGAACGGCGGGGCCGATAAGGTACTGCCCGGCATCGGCCTAGAGCATTTGCTGCTCGAAACCGACTGCCCGTACCTGGCACCCGTGCCGCACCGGGGCAAGCGCAACGAGCCGGCCTACCTGCCTCTGGTGCTGCGCCGCGTGGCCTCCCTGCTGGGCCTGCCCGAGGCGGAAGTGGCCGAGGCCACCACACGCAACGCAATGGCGCTGTTTAATCTGTAGGCAGAGTGTGAAGTAGAGACGCAATATTTTGCGTCTCGTCGTTGAACGTTCCTGAACCTAGCCACCTGCCACGCATAAGTGCGCAACCTAAACAACGTCAGCAACGACGAGTCGCAAAATATTGCGGCTCTACTCCGGTCAACGGCTTTAAGAAAGTGCCCTGAAAGTCCTGCTATTACGCGGCGCGTTCCAGGTCGGTGAGCAGGGTTTCAATCTGGTCTGAATAGGCGTTTACCTGGTCGAGGCCGGCGCGGGCTTCTTCGAGGTGGCCGCGCTGGTAGCGGGTGGCCAGGTCCTGGCCGGTGCTGAGCATGCGCTGCAGCACGTGTTCGAGCTCGCGTACGGCGGGCTGGCCGGCGGCCTGGGGCTTGAGCACGGTTTGAATCCACTGGCCCAGCGGGTTCTCGGTAAGGGAAAACAGGGCCGGCTCGGCTTCGCGCACGCCGTAGAGCACCGAGCGCAGCCGCGACTTAAACAGCACCTGCTTCACGCGGGCTTGCTGAAAGTCGAAAGAAGAGAGTGGCATGCTGGGGCTGAAAAAAAGTCGAGCAGAAAGGACCGCAAAGATACGCCGGTTTTAGCCGGCCGTGGCGTTGCCGAGGGCGTCGGCGGCGGCGTCGCGCACATGTTCCAGGGCTTTGCGGGCTATTACCAGGTCGGTGACTTCAAAGGCAAAGACCATAATACCAGCCGGCTCGCCGTTTTCGCGGAACTGCTGATAAATAAAATTGAAATAGCTGTCCTTGAGTACGCTGGTGGCGTCGCGCTCGAGCTGCAGCTTTAGTTCGTTGCCGTGGAAGGTTTCGCCGGTGCGGAACACGTCGTCGAGAATCGTGAGGATGCCCTGGTCCTTCACTTCGGGCAGGGCTTCGGCCACGTTGCGGCCCACTAGCTGGCGGTGGGGAAACAGCTGCTGGTAAGCCGGGTTCACAAACTCGTAGCGGTGCTCGGCCCCGCGCAGAATGCAAATCATGGCCGGGGCCTGCTGGAACAGGCTTTCGTAGGTTTCGCGCTGGCTTTCGGCCTTCTGGTACATCTGGTAGGCCTGCTCGGAGAGGGTGCCTTGCTGCTCGTTGGCGGTGAGGAGCTCCTGCACCATCTGGCGCTGCTCGTGGATGTCGGTGGCGCCGCCTACCCACATGGTGATATGGCCATCAGCGTCGCGCCGGGGCACGGCGCGCACCAGAATCCAGCGGTACTGGCCGTCGTGGCGGCGCAGGCGGTATTCCACCTGGTAGGCGTCGCCGGTTTTCACCGAGGTTTGCCAGGCGGCGAGCACACGGGCGCGGTCTTCTTCGTGCAGGCTCTCGGCCCATTGCAGGCCGGTTTGCTCGGTTAGGGGCTTGCCGGTGAAGGTGAGCCAGCGGGAATTGAAGTAGTCGCGTTGGCCGGCGGCATCAGCGGTCCAGATGAGGACGGGCAGGTTTTCGAGGATGAAGCGGGTGCGGTCCTGGGCCTCGTCGAGGTCGCGCTGCACCTGAGCGGCGCGCAGGGCCGCGCGGTGGGCTTCGGTCACGTTTTGGGTGCGTTGCAGGATGTATTCCAACTCGCCCTTTTCGTTCAGGATGGGGTAGTGGGTAGCCTGCCAATACATTTCCTCGAAGCCGCCGCCCTGCTCGGCGGGCAGGGCCAGGTCGTAGCGAATGAGGGGCATGGTGTGCGGCGCATGGTGCTGGCGCACATGCTCGTGCGATTGATAAATGACGTCGCCCTCGTTCTGGTCAACCGACGGGAAGGCTTCAAACAGCGTTTTGCCCACTACCTCGGCCCGGGGTTTGAGGGATGCTTCCACGTGGCCGTCGGTGTTGTCGACGATGGTAGCATCGGGCGTCATCAGCAGCAGGTTTTCGGGCAGGGAACGAAACAGGCGCTGATAATCGGGGGTGGCAACGAAAGCAGTCATTTTGTCAAACGGGGAAACAAACGCAATACAAATACAAGCAGAAAGGGCAGGCGGCCCGGCATTGGAGCCTTAAAAGTACGGCCGGCTCTGCATTGCGCAAAGCCGGCCGGTAGGCAGGTTTTAGGCCGCCGCCAAGCCACGCTCCAGGGAAAGGAGCAGGGTTTCGATGTGGTCGGCGAAGGTGTTGATTTGGTCGAGGCCGGTGCGGGCTTCCTCGATGTGGCCCCGCTGGTAGCGGGTGGCCAGGTCCTGGCCGGTGCGCAGCATCTGCTGCACGGTGCGGTCGAGCTCGCGCACCTCGGGGTGGGTGCCGTGCTGGGGCTGGAGCACCGTTTGGAGCCACTGGCCCAGCGGATTTTCCTGGGGCGAAAAGAGGCTGGCTTCGGCCTCTCGCACGCCGTAGAGCACGGAGCGCAGCCGCGACTTAAAGAGTACCTGCTTCACGCGGGCCTGCTGAAAGTCGAACGAAGTAAGAGGCATATAGAAGGGTGTAGAAAGAATAGAAGGGTGGCCACAGGGCCGGGTAATAGCGGATGAGGAGCCACAAACCAGAACAATGGTTGCGGGCGGCCTACCACAAATCAGGCCAAGGGCAAATCGGAGCCGGCGTCGCGGAGCTTTTCGAGCACCTGGCGGGCGCGCACGAGGTCGGAAACCTCGTAGGCAAAGACCATGATGCCGGCGGGCTGGCCGTTTTCGCGGAACTGCTGGTAGGTAAAGTTGAAGTAGTCGGTGCGCAGCTCGCCGCTGGCATCGCGCACGAGCTGCAGGGGCAACTCGTGCGCTTCGAAGGTTTCGCCGGTCTGATACACTTTGTCCAGCAGTTCAATAATGCCCTGGTCTTTGACTTCGGGCAGGGCTTCGGCCACGGGCAGGCCCACCAGCTGCCGGTGCGGAAACACCTGCTGGTAGCGCGGGTTCACGAATTCGTAGCGGTGCTCCGGCCCGCGCAGGATGCAGATGAGCGCCGGAGCCTGAGAAAACAGGTTTTCGTAGGTTTCGCGCTGGCTTTCGGCCTTTTGGTATTGCTGGTAGGCCTGGTCGGAGAGGGCGGCCTGGTGCTCGTTGGCGGTGAGGAGCTCCTGCACCATCTGGCGCTGCTCGTGGATGTCGTTGGCCGCGCCCACCCACATGGTAATCTGGCCGGTGGCGTCGCGCCGGGGCGAGGCCCGCAGCAGCAGCCAGCGGTACTGGCCGTCGTGGCGGCGCAGGCGGTATTCGTACTGGAAAGGCATGCCGGTGGCCAGGGCCTGCTGCCAGCCCTGGCGCAGGCCGGCCTGGTCGTCGGGGTGGGTGAGGGTGTCCCAATCCAGGGCCAGCATCTCGGCCTGGGTTTTGCCCACAAATTCCAGCCAGCGGGGATTAAAATAGTCGGGCGTACCGTCGGGGCGGTTGGTCCACACCAGCACGGGCAGGCTTTCGAGGATGAACTCAGTGCGCTGCTGCGACTCGTCGAGGGCCTGTTGGGCTTCGGCGGCAGCGAGGTTGGCGCGGTGGGCTTCGGTCACGTCCTGCGGCATTTGCAGGATGAATTGCAGCCGGCCCTGGGCGTCGAGAATGGGGTAGTGGGTGATTTGCCAGTACCGCTCCTCGGTGCCGCCGCCCATTTCGGCGGGGCGCTCCAAGTCGTAGCGCAGCAGGGGCATGGTATCGGGGCGCAGGGTGCGGCGCACCTGCTCGTGCGAGGCGTGTAGGTCGCGCTGGCTTTCGGGGGCCGAAGGGTAAGCGTCGAAAATATTGCGGCCCACGGCCTGCGCCCGGGGCAGCAGCGACACGGCTACGTGCTGGTCAGAATTGTCGAGCACGGTGCCATCGGGGGCCAGCAGCAGGTAGGAGCCGGGGAGGGCGTGAAACAGGGCCTGGTAATCGATGGGCAGGGAAGTATCAGCCATGACGAGAAAGACGAACGATGCCGCAAGCTAGGCGGGTGGGAGTGAGGAGTGCGTGAAGGAAGGGCCGGGAATGAACCGGAAAAGCTAAACTGTAGCGCAAAGATGCAATAACCGGCCTGCGTCCGGTAAATTGGTATTAGTCCCGCAGAAGAAAAGCTCATCATTCAGTACGAAGCAACGACGCGCGGGGACTGAGAAAGCGGGTTGGGTGGGCTAATATTTAATGTCGAACCGGCCGTCGGTCACGGCCAGGGAGTCGTGCCCGCTGGCTCCGCCATACAAATAGCCCTCAAACGTGCCACTGATGGTGCGCTGCTGGCGGTTGAGCCTGCGCACGAGGAGGCGCACGGGGCGGCGGTTGCTACTTGTGTATTCTTCGAAGTTGAGGAAACTCATGGCTCGCATCTGCTCCACAAACCCGCCGGAATGGTAGCGGGACGTATCGGCCCCCAGCAGGTGCAGGCCACCCAGGGTGTCGGAAGGCCGGAACAGTAGGTTTAGCTGCATGTCGTAGAACGGCTTGCTGTCGCGCACACCGGTCATCTGACCGCTCACATTTAGGAAAGGCGGTACGGAATAGCTGCCATCCACCTGCAACGTATTGGGCTGCCAGCTACTGCCTAACGGGCCTTTTGCCTGGGTGCTGCCCAACACCGTCCAGGTCTGAGAACCCAGCACACAGCCCATTGTCATGGCCCCGGTTTCGGTGTAGGGCGGCAGCTTGGCTTTTGCAAACTCCTCGTTATTGTCGTAATCGTTGCACGAGCGGGTGCAGGCGCTCAGCGGCAGCAGGCTGAGGTAGGTGAGGAAGGTGCTAAAGCGCATGGAGAAGGGCCGCAGGGAAAGGATGCGGCCCCTAAAATACGCGGAATCTACCCGCTGCCGCTGGTGGTTCATCGGCTGCCCCAACGGTTCATCCGCTTCATCCGACGGTTCGGCAACGGGAAGTTGAGCGCCGGGCAGGCCCCGGGCACTTTTGAGCCATCAAAATGCCCGCTGCCATGAAAACCTCGCTACTCCCGCTGCTCCTGCTGATGAGCGCCACGCCCGCCGCCTTCGCCCAAACTGCTCCGGCCCAGAAATCACTCAGCCACTCCGCCACGCAGTCGCTCCACGGCACCGTGCGCGATGCCGCCGGCCAGCCCCTGCCCGGCGTGAACGTGTTCCTGAAAAGCACCTTCGACGGGGCCAGCACCGACTCGCTCGGCCGCTTCGACTTCCGCACCGACCGCGCCGCCGGCCCGGCCGTGCTGGTGGTGAGCTTCATCGGCTACGTGCCGCAGGAGCTGCTGGTGAACCTGGGCGAAGGCCCCATCAGCCTGCCCAATATCCGGCTGAAGCTCAACCCCGCCGCCTTGGGCGACGTGGTGGTGACGGCCGGTGCCTTCGAAGCCAGCGACACCAAGCGCGGCACTTTACTCAAGCCCCTCGACATCGTGACCACGGCCGGGGCGCTCGGCGACGTGGCCGGCGCGCTGAATGCCCTGCCCGGTACCACGCGGGTGGGCGAGGACGGCAAGCTGTTCGTGCGCGGCGGGGCGGCTTCGGAAACCAAGTACTACATCGACGGCCTGCCCGTGCAGACGCCCTACGGCGGCGCGGTGCCGAATGTGGCTTCGCGGGGCCGGTTTTCGCCTTTTCTGTTCAAGGGACTGGTGTTTAGCACGGGCGGCTACTCGGCCGAGTACGGGCAGGCACTGAGCGCGGTGGTGGTGCAGAATTCGACGGATTTGGCCCCCGAAACGCAGTCCAGTATTTCGCTGATGTCGGTGGGCGGCAGCCTGGGGCGCACCTGGCGCTGGGAGCGCACCTCCGTAGCCGTGAGCGCCGACTACACCAATCTTGCCCCGTACTACAACCTCGTGCCCCAGAACCTGGGCTGGGACCGCGCCCCGCTGGCCCTGGGCGGCTCGCTCAAAGTGGCTCATAAGGTAGGGGAGGCCGGCATGCTGAAAATCTACAGCACCTACAGCCGCCAGCGCCTGGCCCTGCGCCAGCCCGACCCCAGCCCGACCTACGCCACCAACGGCCACCCCATCACGCTGGCCAACGACAACGCCTACCTCAACGCCACCTACCGCGCCCCGCTGCGTCGCGGCTGGAGCCTGAACACCGGCCTGGCCCTGACCGTAGACGACAACCTCATTTGCCCCGACGTGCAGTCGGTGCGCGACCTCGACCAGTCGGCCGTGGCCCGACTGGTGCTCACCAACGACTCGGCCAGCACCTGGTTCAACCTCAAAATGGGCCTCGAAGGCTACGCCCAGCGCTACCGCCAGCAGTACCAGCCCAACGCCGAGGCTCCCACGCTGGCCCTGGCCGTGGATGAGCAGCGCGGCAGCGGCTTCGCGGAAAGCGAGATGGTGCTGAGCCACCGCCTGGCCGCCCGGGTGGGGGCGCGGGCCGAGTATTCGGCGTTGCTAAACCAGTTCAACGCCGCGCCGCGCCTGGGCCTGGCTTACAAAACCGGCGAGCACAGCCAGCTTTCGGCCGCCTGGGGCTACTTCTACCAGACGCCCACCACCGACCTGCTGCGCGTGAGCCACGCCCTCAACTTTGAGCGGGCCGAGCATTACAGCCTGCTGTACGAGCGCACCGTGCAGGACCGCACCCTGCGCGCCGAGCTCTACCAGAAAAACTACCGCCAGCTCGTGACCTACGACCGCACCAACATCTACAACCCGGCCGGCTACCAGAACGCCGGCAGCGGCTACGCCCGGGGCCTCGACGTGCTGTTCCGGGACCGTACCACCTTCAAAATGGCCGACTACTGGGTGAGCTACGGCTTCCTCGACACTCGCCGCCAGTATAGGGCCGACCCTGTGGTGGCCATTCCCACCTTCGCCGCCCGGCACAACCTGAGTATAGTGGGCAAGTACTACGTGGCCAAAATGCACACCCAGTTCGGCTTCACCTACAGCTACGGCAGCGGCCGCCGCTACTACGACCCCAACCTGCCCGGCTACAACCAGGCCACCCTGCCCGCCTACCAGGACCTGAGCCTGAACGTGAGCTACCTCACCCACTGGTTCAAGCAGTTCACCATCGTCTACGTCTCGGCCTCGAACGTGCTGAACCGCCAGAATATCTACGGCTACACCTTCGCCGGCACGCCCGATGCCGGCGGGCAGTTCCGTAGCGCCGCCGTGCTGCCGCCCGCGCCGAGGATGCTGTTCGTGGGGGTGTTCATCTCGATAAACAAGACCACGAAAGTGGATTTGGAGAAGCGGCCGGATTAGCGCGCCCGCCCCGGGAAGGCTTTTTGCTGCTGCCTGGGCGTGCTCAGCCAATAATCAGCCGGGCGCGGGCGTTGCGGTCCAAACCACTATTCCTGATTTACACCCATGACTACTTCATTACGCTGGCTGACGCTGGCGCTGCTTACCAGCAGCGCGTTTGGCCTTACTAATTGCAAAAAAATCCAGTGAGCCGGAACCCCGAAAACCTTCTCAGCGGGAGGTATGGCTGACCACCCCGGGATGGAAACTGGAGGGATTTGCGATAGAGGAAAAGACTGTTGCGGGCGTAGTTTCAACGACCAATTATCCGCTCACACTCTTCGAGCCCTGTGGCCTGGATGACATCGATTATTACCATGCCGACAAGACTTTTACCAGAGACGAAGGAAGTGATAAGTGCAGTACCATCTACCCGGGTTTTTTGATTAGCGGAACCTGGGCTTTCGCGTCAGACGAAACGGAGATTGTTATCAACCCCAATCAGCCAAAAATATTTCCCAACCATATCCGGACCCTGACGGCTACGGCTATGTCCCTGGTATCACCAGCCGATACGTTTCCTAACGGAACCACGTCCGTTATAATAAGAACATATTCTGCTCATTGAAAATACCTCCTGCCAGGTAAGTCCTTGCTCTATTAAGGACTCGCAAGCGCGCGCCTGCGAGTCCTTATTCTGAGCCGGTAAAGCAAGAGTGGGAACTCAGCTGAAAAATAACGTCCAGTGGCCGCAAACGGCCCTTCTTTTTGGCACAATTGCCCCGTCGCCGTGTGCGCCATGCGTATTAACCTTGTGTAGCCATTCACCCTACCCATGAGAAAGCTCAGCATCCTGGCCCACGTTTCCCTCGACGGCGTCATTCAGCACGAAAACGACGCCCACTTCACGCACGGCGACTGGACGACGCCCTACCGCACCCCGGCCGGGCTGGCCGCTGTGCTGGAGGCCCAGGGCCGCCGCTTCGATTTGCTGCTGGGCCGCCGCACCTACGACATCTGGGCCGGGTACTGGCCCAACGCTGGCGATACCCCGATTGCGAACGGAATAAACACGGCCACTAAATACGTGGCCACCCACCGGCCCGACAGCCTCACCTGGGGTCCGGCCCAAGGCCTGGGCCCCGACGTGGCGGAAGACATTCGCCGCCTCAAGGCCACCGCTGGTCCGGACCTCATTGTGTGGGGCAGCACTTCGCTGACCTCGGCGCTGCTCGACGCGGGGCTGGTGGATGAGGTGGTGCTACTGACGTACCCGGTGCTGCTGGGCCAGGGCAAACGCCTGTTTTCGGACCGCATCGCCGCGCGTGAGCTGGCCTTTGTCGGTTCACAGGCCACGCCCTCGGGCGTGCTCATCAACACGTACCGGCATGTGGGAGCGCTGCGATAGGGCTATCAACGCTACCGCCCAAACCGGTAGCGCAGGCCCAGCGCGGCACCGCCGATAAAATCGGAGATGGTGAGGTCACGGTTGGTGGTGATGTCGAAATTCAATTCGAAGCGGGAGCTGAGGCGGTAGCGTGCGGCCAGGCCCGCCGTGAGGAGCCAGTTGTTGGAGGCGCTACGGACAGCAAACGGCGCGGGCTGGGTGCTGCCGGAAAACCCGTCGAGTCGGGTGCCGCGGGAGTATCGCGCGGCGTGCACCAGTCCAACGCCGCCCAGCACATCGAACTGCAGCCGGTGGGCGGGCTGGCGCGTGAGGGTGTAGCGGGCCAGGGCTGAAACCGACGTGGTGCGCACGGTATAGGTATTGCTGTATTGATAGTTAACGGCTGTGCCGGAGCCATCATAAAATTGGCCGTCGTAGGCGTAGCTGCTGGTACGGCCGCTGTAGGCTGCGCCCAGCTCCAGAGCCAGGCGGGGCCGCAGCTGGTAGCCGGCCGTGAGCTGCACCGGCACCCGGAAGCCGGTGTCGCCATAGCGCAGGTCGCCCAGGTTTTGGTAGTTGCTGTGGTAGGCCCCCAGGCCTACATAGAAGCGCGGAGCGGCGGGCGCATCGGCAGTGGCAGTGGTTTGGGCGATGGCGGGCAGGGCGGCCGTGCAGAGCAGGCCGCCGAGCGCGAAGGGAAATAAACGCATGGATGTAGAAAGGAAAGTGGGCCGGAATATAGTCAAGAGCACACTAGCCGCCCCAGCGTTGCACGGCCAACACCAGGATTTGCAAAAAGCGTCCCCCGCTGGTCGGCCCCGGCCGACGGTTCATCCCCTTCATCCGACGCTTCGGTCGCAGGCATTTTTCATGGGCCCGCGCCGCCGCCACCTTTGAATCATCAACCACGGCAAATATTCCTTCATTCTCACCAACCAGCCCGCATTTTATGAAAACCCTCGTTCTCACGCTCGCTTTCGCCGCCGCCTCGCTTGCTGCCAGCGCCCAGGCCCAACCGGCTGTTTTTACTCCGGCTGCCAAAGCCGCTGCGCCCGCTGATGCCTACACAACGATGATGAGCGCCACCATTGCCGAGCTGATGAGCACCGGCGACCCGGCCGTTCTCAAGGCCGTGGCGGCCAAGCTGGAGCGCGCCGCCACCGTGGCCCCCACCGACTGGCTGCCCCGCTACTACCAGGCGTATGCGCTGGTGGTTAATGCTTTCACCAGCAAGGAGGACGGTGATGCCAAAGACAAAACCCTCGACCAGGCCGAAGCGGCCCTTGCCCAGGCCCGCCAGCTGCACGGCGACGAGTCGGAGCTGCTCACGCTGCAAGCCTATGCCTACCAGGCCCGTCTGAGCATTGCGCCCATGGCCCGCTCGCAGCAATACTCCGAAATGGTGGGCGAAGCCGTGGCCAAAGCCCAGGCCCTGAACCCCGCCAACCCGCGCCCCTACCTGGTGGAGGCCAACAACGTGTACTTCACGCCCAAGATGTTCGGCGGCGGGGCCGAGGCGGCCAAGCCGCTTTACGACCAGGCCCAGGCCAAATTTGCCGCCTTCAAACCCGCCGGCCCGCTCATGCCGAACTGGGGCGAGCGCCAGCTGCAAGGCCGCATGAAGCAGTACGAAACGCCCGCCCCCACGGCCGCCGCGAAGTAGGGGGCGAACCAGTAGTAAAAAGACTGTCATGCAGAGCGCAGCGAAGCATCTTTACTGTGTAACTAATCCATTCGATTAGGTTTACTATCGCGGTAAAGATGCTTCGCTGCGCTCTGCATGACCGCCATTTTAAACAGATTTTTCATCCGTCGGCCCCTTACTTTGATGGAAACTTGCCTGCCTTCCGCCGTGGCCCTGCCCCGTACTGCTATTCCTGCTCCTACCGCCGCACCGGCCCGGCCCTGGGTCACCACCGTCGAGCGGTCGCAACTGCGCTCGGTGTGGGAGCGGCGCTGGTGGATATTGCTGGGCACGGCCGGCTTTGCGCTTTCCAACGAGCACCAGCCCTGGCTGCACCCCGTCAATTACGGCATCAGCTTCGTGATTTCGCTGCTGTACTTCGTGGGGTTGTGGCTGGCCAACGGCTACACGTCCGACTGGCTGAACCGCCGCCTGGGCTGGACCGCGCGGCCAGTGCGCCGGCTGCTGCTCACGGTGGGCGCCTCGCTGCTGGCCTCGCTGGTAGTGATTCTGCTCATTGGCGAAGCCATTACGGTGCTGCTGTGGCACCAGTCGCCGGGCTTTATTTTCCAGCACAACCTAGCCGGCCAGATGGTGGCCCCGCTGGTGATGACGGTGATTGTGTCGCTTTTTATGCATTCGCGCTCCTTCCTGTTGGGCTGGCGCGAGGCCACGGTGCGCGTCGAGCGCCTCGAAAAAGAAACCGCCGTGGCCCGCCTCGATTCCCTGCGCCGGCAGGTGGACCCGCATTTTCTGTTCAATTCGCTGAACGCGCTGACCAGTCTGGTGGAAGAAAACGACCCCGCCCGCGCTGTGCGCTTCATTCGGCAGCTGAGCCAGGTGTACCGCTACGTGCTCGACAGCGAAAGCCAGGAGCTGGTGCCGCTGGCCGATGAAGTGGCCTTCGCCGAAAGCTATTTGTACTTGCAGAAAACCCGCCTCGGCGACGCCCTGGCCGTGGAAATGCACCTGCCGCCCGCCGCCGTGGCCCCGTACTACGTGCCGCCGCTGGCCCTGCAGCTGCTGCTCGAAAACGTGCTCAAGCACAATGCCGCCTACCAAACCGACCCGCTGCACCTGCGCGTGACCCTGGACCCGGCGGCCCACACCCTCACCGTGCGCAACACCCGCCGCCCACGCCGCCTGGCCCCGGGCGAGTCGTCGGGCCGGGGCCTGGCCAACCTGGCCGCCCGCTATGCTTTTCTGACGGATAAGCCGGTGGTGAGCGGCGAGGAGAACGGCGAGTTTGTGGTGACGCTGCCGCTGCTGGTGCTGTAGCGCTGGCGAAGCGAGCGCGAAAAAAGACCGTCATGCAGAGCGCAGCGAAGCATCTTTACTGTGTAACTAATCCATTCGATTAGGTTTACTATCGCAGTAAAGATGCCTCGCTGCGCTCTGCATGACGTTCTTTCGTATCCAAACCACACCGTCCCCCATGCCCATCCGCGCCCTCATCATTGAAGACGAACCCCTCGCCGCCCGCCGCCTGGCCGACATGCTGGCCCGCCAGCCCGAGCCGCTCGAAATCCTCGGCACGGCCGAATCGGTGGCCCAGGCGGTGAAGCTGTTGCAGCAAATCTCGCCCGACGTGCTGTTTCTCGACATCAACCTGGCCGATGGGCTGAGCTTCGAGATTTTTGAGCAGGTGGAGGTGCGCTGCCCGGTCATCTTCACCACGGCCTACGACCAGTATGCCCTGCAAGCCTTTAAGGTGAACAGCGTGGATTACCTGCTCAAGCCCATCGATGCCGACGAGCTGGCCGCCGCCCTGGCCAAGTTGCGCCAGCGCCTGCCCGCTGCGCCTGCCCCGGTCGCCGCGCCGGCCTTCGACCCTGCCCTGCTGGCCCAGCTCGTGCAGCAGATGCAGCAGAGCACCCCGCCCGCCACCAGCTACAAAACCCAGTTTGTGGTGCGCGTGGGCGAGCACCTGAAAGTGGTGCCGCTCGACCAGATTGCCTACTTCTTCAGCCTCGAAAAAGCCACGTTCCTGCAAACCACCGAGGGCCGCAAGTTCGTGGTCGACTACACGATGGACCAGCTCGAAACGCTGCTCGACCCGCGCCGCTTCTTCCGCCTCAACCGCGCCTACCTCGCCCAGCAGTCGGCCATTCAGGACATCATCCACTACGCCAACTCGCGCCTGCAAACCGTGCTCAAGCCCACCGCCCCCGATGCCCAGGTGCTGGTGAGCCGCGAAAAGGTGAACGTGTTCAAGAGCTGGCTGGATAGGTAGGGGTGAGTTCTGTCATCCTGAGCGTAGCGAAGGACCTTATCACGTTCGAACGACAACCGTTATAACATGATAAGGTCCTTCGCTACGCTCAGGATGACAGACGAAAAAAATACTTCATTCGCAGCCAGCGCAGCTCCAGCGCGAAGCCGCCTAATCCTACCCCTCCAGCCAGGCTTTCAGGGCGGGGGCTTTCTCGCGGCTCACCAGCACTTCCTCGGCCGGGGCGGGGTGCAATTCGACCAGCAGCTTGCCGCCGAAATGCGGGTGCAGGCGGCGCACGGCCGGCAATTGGGCAATTACCTGGCGGTTGAGACGGAAAAACCGGGCCGGGTCGAGCAGGCCTTCGAGCTGCTCCAGGGTGTAGTCGAGCACGAAGCGGCGGCCGTCGTTGGCCACCAGCGTCACGGTTTCGTTCCGGCTCAGAAACCAGGCTGCTTCGGCCACCGGCAGGGGCAGCAGCTGCTCGCCCTGCCGCACCAGAAACCGCGTTTTGTAGGGCCGCAGGGTATCAAGCATGCGCTCGATGGAGTTAAGAGTCAGGAGTGAAGAGTTTGGAGGTAAAACTGCAGAATCTGCCGCATCAACTCTTAACTCTTCACTCCTGACTCTTAACTCCGACCATTGCCGCAGCTTGGTCAGGGCGGCTTGCAGCTCGGCCAGCTTCACGGGCTTGAGCAAATACGCCACGCTGTGGGCCTGGAAGGCCCGGATGGCATAGGCATCGAAAGCGGTGGTGAAGATGACCGGGCTGGGCACCACGGCCTGCTCCCAGATTTCGAGGCTGAGCCCATCGGCCAGCTGAATATCGCTCAGGATGAGGTCGGGCGCGGCATTGGCGGCCAGCCAGGCCAGCGCGCCGGCCACGGTGTCGAGCACGGCCAGCACCTGCGCCTCGGGGGCGGCTTGCAGCAGCAGGCGTTGCAGGCGCTCGGCGGCAGGGTACTCGTCTTCGAGGAGGAGAACGGTCATGAGAGTGAGTTAGCGCTGAGCCGGCAACAGGGGCAATTTTACCAGAAATTTGCTGTCGATAGCACTGGTTTCTACGGCCTGCGCCGCGCCCAGCAGCGCGTAGCGACGGCGCACGTTGGCCAGGCCGGTGCCCGTGCCGGGCGCAAAACCGGCCTGGCGCAGTCGCAAAGTGTTTTCAACCACCAAAATAGCTGGCGCCTCGGCGGTCACGACCACCCGTAGGTGCAGCGGGTGCTCGCGCGAGGCCACGTTGTGCTTTAGCGCATTCTCCACCAGCAGCTGCACGCTGAGCGGGGCGACGTGCCGGGAGTGAGCGGCTGGCGCAATGCTCATTTCGACCCGCAGATTATCCCGAAAGCGGGCTTTGTGCAGCGCCAGGTAGGTGTCGACGAAAGCCAGCTCCTCGGCCAGGGGCACGGTGGCGCGGCCCTGGGCCAGCAGCACGTAGCGGTACACGTCGGCCAGCTGCTCCACGAAGTCCTGGGCCGGGGCGTTGCCGGGCTCGATGAGGGCCGAGAGCGTGTTGAGGTTATTGAACAGGAAATGCGGGTCGAGCTGGCTTTGCAGGGCTTCGAGCTGGGCCTGGTTCTGGGCGCGGCCCAGCTCCTCGGCGCGGTGCAGGCTGGTTTTCCACTGCTCGAAGAAATACATGGTTTCGTAGAGCGTGAGCACGGCCACGGTGGGCACCAGGCTGAACCGGACCTGTTTCAGCAGCGCCGGGAGCGTGAGGGGGAAGTAGTCGGGCAGCAGCGCGTGCAGCGGCAAAAGCAGCAGCACCGACGTGACGGCCGTGACCAGCACCGCCAGGCCGGCCAATAGCCAGAGGCGGCGCGGCGTCTGCTCGGGGCGAGGGAAGCGGGCCAGCAGCGCCAGCCACAGCTGGCGGTTGGCCAGCCAGTAGCCCGTGGTGAAGTACAGCGAAATGGCCCAGTGCGTCAGCACCAGTGGCCCGCGCCCATCCGCCCCGGCGGGCAGGTCCACGACGGCAATCACGAAGCTCAGCAGCGGAATGCCTCCCAGCAGAAACCGACGGTCATTGAGGACAGGCATGGGCGGGCGGCGGGGCTTGGTGAGCAGTCAAAAGTAGCGGGCGAATTATTGCATGGCCCACAGCGGCCGGCCCGCCAGGGCCAGGGCAAACAGTCCGGCCACGGCTGCGGCATACAGCCCCGCCCCGGCCCAGGTGAGGCCGGTGGCTTGTTGCGGGGCCCAGCGGCTCAGGGCCCAGCCCAGCAGGGGCAGGGTTTGCAGGGCGTGCATGCCCAGAAAGTGGGCGGCGCGCAGGTCGCCGGCGCGGGTGCTCCAGCCCAGGCCGGGCAGGCCGGGGCCGCCATCGGGCGCGCCCACGGTGTGCTGCTGGTTATGAATCATGAAGCCGCCCAGTACGCTGCCAATCAGAAAAACCAACAACCCCAGGCGCATGCCCCACACGTAGCCGGCCGGCCCGAACGGCTGGTAGCGCCAGGCCAGGTACAGGGCCCACACGCTCATCAGGGTATTCACCAGAATAAACACGCCCATCAGCCCAAACAGGATGCTGTTGAGCGCCGAGGAAGCGTTGTAGTGCGAGGTGGTGCCCCGCGCCGCCTGCGTAAAAATCACGGCCTGCTCCACCACCATGCTCACGGCCACGCCCCAGCTGATGAATTGCACGCTGCGTTGGGCCGCGGCCGGCAAATCGGCCAGCAGCCAGCCCAGCGTCCAGGCAAAGACGGTGATGGAGAGGGCGAATTTCAGCGGCTTGAGCCAGACCAGCGCCCCCACAACGTGGCGGTGGTCGAAGGGGAGCAGCGCCAGGGCCAGCACGGCCAGCGCCACGTTCAGCCAGCCCGTCCAGGACAGCACCGGGTTCACGCTGTGCAGCACGCGCAGCGAAGAAACGAGTTTTAGCGCGGCCGAATCATCAGCCATTGAAAAAACGGAAAGCGGAAGCAAGGCGGTTTTCATGCTATTCAGTAAATGGGTGAAGACAATGGTTAACCGTGTGAAAGGGCCGCCGCCGTGGGCCTATACCGGCAGCGAAAAGGCCCGCAAAGCCGCCAGCCACGCCAGCAGCGTGAGCAGATTGCGGCCGTAGTTCAGGCGCACCCACCACGCCACCAGCCGGGCGGTTGGGGCATCATCGGCGGCCCGCTGCAGCCGCAGGGCCACGGGAATGAAAAAGGCGAAGGTGCCGAGCCGTTCCGCCAGCGCGAGCATGGCGGCGGCCAGCCACCAGCCGTGCCGGGGCCCCGGGGCCGACCACGCCATCGCCAGATTGGCGAAGGTGAGCAGCGTGAGCGGCAGCGTGGTAACCGGCCCCCAAAACCGCCGGCCCACGTCGGTGCGCGCCATGGCCGGGCCATCGACGCGGTAGCCCTCGGCCGAGCGGTTGAACCACTGCGGCAGGATGATGCGCGTTTCGTAGAGCCCGGCGCCAAACGCCACGCCCAGGTTTAGCACAAACAGCCAGAGCAGAATTGCGGAAGCCATTATCAACTTATGAATTGTTAAAAGGAGCGTTATTAATGCGCAATAGCCGGTGCCGGGTAGCGGCTGCGCACCCCGAAATACAGCAGCAGCCCCACCGGCCCAAACATGAACGTGAGCCCTAAGCAGGGCACCAGCAGTCCGTGCGGCACGCCGCGTCGCTGGGCATCGCGCAGCTCCCAGGCCCCGGTCCACATATCGAAGCAGAGGTAGTGCACCCAGCCGGCCAGCAGCGCCCACCGGTCGCGGAACAGCGCCGCCACGTCATCGAGCGAGCCGAAACCGCCCTCGCCGCCGTGCGGCCCCAGGTAGTGCGCCGCGATGAGCACGGCATAGGTAGCGGCCAGCAGCAGCGGCAGCGCGCCGCTCAGCACCACCGCGCGGGTGCCGCGCCAGCGCGGAGCCAGCACCAGCAAGGCCCAGCCCAGCAGGGCCGCGGGGTTGGCAAGGGAAAACAGGAAATCGGGCGTGAGCATGGGAGCAGGGCGAAGAAGTTGGTCAAAGCTAGCGGCCAACCATAGGCCCACGCCAGCCGTTTCGGGGCGAAGCGGCCAAACAACCGGGCGAAGCGGCGGTTGTGGCCGGGTGAAATTCCCGACCTTTGCCGTTGGTCGGTTTTTTGGTTTGCTATGTTCCGGTTGTTGCGTCTTGTGTGGTTGAGTGTGGGGCTGCTGCCGGCGGGGGCGTGGGCGCAGGGCATTGGCCCGGCCCGGCCCGACTCGGCGGTGGTGCGTCGGCCCAACATCGTGCGCCTGCCGCACAACCGCTTCGTGGTGCAGTACGACTCGCGCTACTCCATCCTCAACCACCACCTCACCACCATCAACGGCCTCAAGCTGGGCATCGAGTTCAAGAGCCGCTTCCGGACCGGGGCCGCCATCTACTTCCTCAGTACCGGCGTGCCCTCGCGCCAGGCCAAGCCCGACAACGCCGCCGAAGATGCCGATGCTGAAATTCGCTTCCGCTACCTGGCCGCCTACGCGGGCTACGTACTGCTCGAAAACCGCCGCTGGGAGCTCAGCGCCAACCTGCAGGTGGGCCTGGGCTCGGCCTACGTGCTCTACGAGGCCGACGACGGCGACCTCGACAAAACCCCGCGCGAGTTCATGGGCATCGTGGAGCCCACGCTGGCCGCCCAGTACCGTGTGTTTCGTTGGGGCGGGGTGGGCACGGGAGTAGGCTGGCGGCAGCCGGTGTTCGTACCCGTCGCCATCCAGAAAGAGCTGAACGGCCCGGTGTTTTACCTGCGGGCCAACCTGTTTCTGGGCGAATTATTTAAGGTGATGAAGGACAAGGAACCGCTCTTCACCCAAACCAACATGCGCCCCTAACGCCAAAACGCCCAACGACGGGCTGCTCCTGCTGAGCAACCGGCCGTTGGGCGTATAAAGGTCCGGCCCTGAAGGCCGCCCTGGAGTTAGTCGATAAACTTCAGCTGCAAGGCGTCGGCCACCTGCTCGGCCGGAATGGCGAAGCCGATGCCCTCGATGCCGCGGCCCACGAGCTTGGCATTCACGATGCCCAGCAGCTGGCCGCCGTGGCTTACCAGGGCCCCGCCGCTGTTGCCGCCGTTGATGCTCACGTCGGTTTGCAGCAGCGTGTGGCCTTCAATTTTGCGCCGGCCGCTGATGATGCCCTTCGTGATGCTCTGGCCCAGCTCCTTATCGGCGGGCGTGCCGATGGCAAACACGTCGGCCCCGATTTCGGCGCTGCTCGCGGTGGGCAGCTGGAAGGCGGTGAGGCCGTCGGTATTGATTTTGATGAGGGCGAGGTCCATCTCGGCGTTCACGCGCACCACGTGGCCTTTGGCCTCCAGGCCGTCGGCCATCAGCACTTTCACGTCGGCTTCTTCGCCCACCACGTGGGCATTGGTCACGATGTAGCCGTCGTTGGAAATAATGCAGCCGCTGCCGTGGCCGTCCGTGGTTTCCACAATGACCACGCTCTTGGCGGCCAGGCTCACGCTGGTAGCCGTCGTGGCCTTGGGCAGCGCCGCGCGGTGCACCGCAATGGCGGCGGGCTTGTCGGCCTCGGCCGCAGCGGCGGGGCTGGTGCCGGCGGGCTTGGCCAGCGCGGTGGTCACTTCTTTATTGGAAAGGAAGGCATAGAGCGAGTTTTCAAAGGCATCTTCGAAGGCCGCGCTGCCGCCTTTCTCAAACTTCACGCTCGAGCCGCCGTCCTTGTGCTCGAAAACGGTCTGGCGGTTCTGGCCCACCAGTTTCCAGGTTACTTCCACGGCGCAGCGCGTTTCGTAGTGGGCGCGGTATTCGTAGATGTTGGAGGCGTAGATGTCGTACTTCACGTCGCGCATTTCGCCCTGCAGGGTGTAGCGCGAGTTGCTGCCCGTCGAGAACACGCTCTTGCCTTCCGACGTGGGCACGGCGTAGCCGAGGTCCTTCAGCAAGGAGTTGACGTTGCCTTTCAGGTGGTCGGCGTCCACATCCAGCGTCTTGCCGAAGTAGAGAATATCGGTGTTGTCCTTGCCCACGATGAAGTTACCCATCTTGTCGCCGCCCTTCAGGCGCACGTTCACCAGGCCGCACTGAATGGTCTGGCTGCTGGCCATAGCCTTGGGCAGGGCCGGCATCACGGGCTTGATTTCGCTCTTCGTGAATTTTTTGCCCGAGCCCAGAATAGCATCAACGCAGTAGCCGCCGATGCCGACTGCCCACCCGTAAATCAGCGGGTTGCTGTTGACGTTGCCGTTTTCGTCGGTGCTCACGCCCTTGAACGTAGCTAGCACCGGCACCCAGTTCAGGTAGGTCAGGCCGTTGCTTTTTTCGGGATACAGCACTTCGGAATGTTCCTTGTAGCCGTCGTGCTTGATTTTGATTTCGGCGTTTTTCTTGCGCCGCACCCGCACCTTAAAATCGTTGGTGCCCGCGATGGGCTTGGTTTTAACTTCCTTGTCGTTGACGTAGACCGTGCTGCCCGCGGGCGCACCCGTCACGCGCACACTCTGGTAAGGGGTGGCAATGATGGTGGCGCAGCTTTGCAGTAGCATCGCCCCCATAATGGTGCCATTCAAGATGATAGTAGATGGTTTTTTCATTAAGTACCGGGTAAACGTGTGGAGAATTGACTAAAAAGGACCAGAAAATGAATTATGAAAAGTGCGCATTTGTGCAAATTCGGTTCAATACTACTACCAAAAAATTCCTATTCCTACATTCATTTGCCCGTGCTGTAGGCAAAGCCCACCGAGAGCGTGCCGTTGGCCCGGCTGCGGTTCTGCACCACCACGCTTTCGTAGGAAAACGAGTAGGCCAGGTTCAGGGCCAGGTGCTGGTAGAGCTTGAAGGCCAGCACGGTGGCGCTGTTCAGGCGGTAGTCGCCGCCGGGGTCGCGCAGGCTGGGCTGATAAAAGAACAGCTCCGATGCACTGAATACGCCCCGGTTCAGGCGCAGCTTGAGGCGGGTGGAATTGCGCACCACGTGCCGCGAAAAATCGGGCTCGGCGTTGTAGTCGGTTTGCTCGTTGAGCAGGAAGGTGCTCAGGGCCACCTCATTGCTGAGGGTGTCGGTGTGAAGCTGGTAGCCTACGCCGCCACCCGTCACCACGCGCCGCGTGATGGCGCGCAGGTTGCTGGTTTCGAACTCGCCCAGCGCGTAGAATTTCCACCGGCGAATGCGGTAGTCGGGCGTGCTGAGTAGCAGCAGCTCCCGCTCGCGCAGCGCCCCATCCTGCCGGCCGTAGCTGTAGCTCAGGGCCGCCGGAAACTGCCAGTGCCCGGCCGTGAAGCCGCCCGTGTGGCTGGTGCTGAAATACACCCGCTCCACCGTGCCCGTGGTGTAAATGCCGGTGAGGGCCGCCGTGTAGCGCACTCCAGTGCCGTCCACGTTATAGGTTTCAAACTCGGCCGAAGGCAGCCCGGCCGGCGGCGGGGCAATGCTACCCGCGCCGTTCACCACCGCCGAATCGGGCGCGGCCGTGCCGGTCGAGTCCGGCTCCTGGGCATGCGCCGCTAGGCTGGCCAGCAAGCCCATCAGCAGTCCGAAAATCTTCCAGATTTTCATTCCGCTACAGCGTGCGCAACGTGGCCGCTCGGTTGAGCTTGCCCGTGGCTGTCATCTGAAATTCGGGCAGGTAAGTGAACTGCCGGGGCTGCTCGTAGCGGCCCAGGCGCTCGGCCAGCAGGTATTTAAGCAGGGTTTCCTGCTCAGCCGATAATGCCGGCCCTTCGATAAAAGCCGTCACGGCCTGGCCCAGCCGCTCATCGGGCTGCCCGGCCACAAAGCAGCGCCGCGACTGCCCGATTTCGGCCAACGCCACGTCCAGCACCAGCTCTACTTTCTCGGCCGGCACCTTCACGCCGCCGGAGTTTATCACGAAATCGGCGCGGCCCAGCCACTCGAACGTGTGCGCGTCGGCACTCAGTTGCACCACGTCGTTGGTCACGATGAGCTGGTCGTCGGTCACGTCGCCGCGCAGCGTGAGGCAGCCGCGCTCGTCCTGCCTCGCCGCAATGCCCGGCAGCACCCGGAACGTCGGCCCGGCCTGCGGGCCATTGAGCCGCCGCAAGGCTACGTGCGAACAGGTTTCGGTCATGCCATACGTCAGCCACGCCGCAGCTTTCAGCGGCTGCAGCTCCTGCGTCAGCGCCGCATCGGCCGGCGCGCCGCCTACCAGAAAGGCCTTCATTTTATCGAGGCGCGCGGCGTGGCCGTCCGCCAACACAGCCTTTAGCTGCAACGGCACGAAAGCCGAAAAATCGAATTCCGCGTCGGCGGCCACGTAGGCAAACGGGTCGGCGTGCGGCTCCACGATGGTGAGGTGCATATTCCGCTCCAGCCCGCGCACCAGCATCATCATCCCGCCGATGTACTCGCAGTTGAGGCAGACAAGCGCCCGGTCGCCGGGGCCGAGGTCGAAAAAATCGGCCGTGCGTCGGGCCGACGCTTCCAGCTGCCGCCGCCGCAGCACAATAGGCGAGGGTGGCCCCGTGCTGCCCGACGTGGTGAGGGTAAATTCCTGCGTTCCGTTCAGCCACTGCCGGATAAAGTCCAGCACTTTGGCCTCGTAGCCGTTCACGGGAGCATCAAGTTGGGCGGGGTACTCACGAATGGCGGCGTAGGCATATTCGCGGCCGTTGAGCAGGAGGGAAGAGGGCAGGGTAGCAGGCATGGCGCGAAAGTACGTCGGCCGGCCGGGTTGACTTTCGGCCAGAATTTTCGTATTATTACAGAAACACTTAGCCTCCCGCCGCCATGCAATCCCACCCGCAACCCGCCGCTGGCGTGGCTCCCGTAGCCGGCAGCCCGCCCGCCAAAGTCCGCAGCTTCGAGCTATCCGAAATCAAGGCCCGCGCCAAAGCCATTAAAAAGGCCCGCAAGCAGGAAGACCGGCGGTATTTTTTCAGCTGGTGCGCCTGCCTGCACGCGATAGGGTTCAGCTACTAAGCGTTTTCCTAAAATAATTTCCCAATAGAAAAGCGCGTCAGCTTTCTACCTTTTGGCAGAAAGCTGACGCGCTTTTTAGTTAAGCTCCGGGCTGAGCTTACGGGAATTTTGGGAATTTTGAGAAGTCCGGCTGGCGCTTTTCCATGTAGGCGTTGCGGCCTTCCTTGGCCTCGTCGCTCAGGTAATACAGCAGCGTGGCGTTGCCGGCCAGCTCCTGAATACCGGCTTGGCCATCCAGCTCGGCGTTGAAGCTCGATTTGAGCATCCGCAGCGAGAGCGGGCTTTTCTGCAGAATCTTGTGGCACCAGGCCACGGTGGTTTCTTCCAGCTTATCCAACGGCACCACCTTGTTCACCAGGCCCATGTCGAGGGCTTCCTGGGCATCGTACTGGTCGCAGAGGAACCAGATTTCGCGAGCCTTTTTCTGGCCCACCACGCGGGCGAGGTAGGAAGCGCCGAAGCCGCCATCGAACGAGCCCACGTTCGGGCCGGTCTGGCCGAAACGGGCGTTTTCGGCCGCAATGGTGAGGTCGCACACCACGTGCAGCACGTGGCCGCCGCCAATGGCCCAGCCCGCCACCATAGCCACCACCGGCTTGGGAATGGAGCGGATGATTTTCTGCAGTTCCAGCACGTTGAGGCGGGGCACGGTGTCCTCGCCCACGTAGCCGCCGTGGCCGCGCACGCTCTGGTCGCCGCCCGAGCAGAAGGCCCGGCCGCCCTCGCCGGTGAGGATGATGACGCCGATATCGGTGCGGTCCTGGCAGATGCGCATGGCCTCAATCATTTCCTGCACCGTGAGCGGTGTGAAGGCGTTGTGCACCTGCGGCCGGTTGATGCTGATTTTGGCGATGCCGCCAAACTGCGAGAAGAGAATTTCTTTGAACTCCTTAATTAGGGTCCACTGAATGGGTTCGGTCATAGGGAAGATGGGAAAAAGAACGTTATGCGAATGCGGCTTTCACCGCACTACGGTATTCCTCAAAAAACGCCGCGTTGGTCTTCGAGTCGGTGAAGACTTCCAGAACGGCCGCGCCGGTTTCGACTGCAAAGAAAACCGGTAGCGCGGCTTCAAGTTCTTCGAACGACGAAACCGGGAAGTAGCGCAGGTTAAAATCCTTGGCTGTGTTCTCAGCCGTGAGCAGCTGGCGCGTCTCAAAAAACTCGTCCAGCTCCGGCTGCTGGCGCGGCCCGTCGATGATGCGAAAGATGCCGCCGCCGTGGTTGTTGAACAGCACCACCCGCAGGTTGGGCAGCGGGTAGTTGTGCCAGAAGGCGTTGCGGTCGTAGAAAAACGCCACGTCGCCCGTCATCAAAACCACCGGCCGCTCCGGCTGGGCCAGCGCGGAGCCCACTGCCGTGGAGTTACAGCCATCAATGCCGCTGGTGCCGCGGTTGGCGAAGACTTCAATTTGCCGGCCTTGCGGAATGCCGAGGATGTTGGCATAGCGCACGGCCATGCTGTTGGCGAGGTGCAGAGCCGTTTGGTCGGGCACCTGTGCCAGCGCGTGGCGGAAGGCCGAAAACTCGTTGAAAGAGGGCGATTCGCTCGTGAAAAAATGTTCCAGAAACTTCGCGGCGGCAGCGTCAGCCTGTTGCCAGGTTGCATATTCAGTGGAACCAACTGGACCCGAACCGGAAGCAAGTTGATTATTAGCAGAGAAGGAGGGATTCGAGCCTTCGGACCTTCCGCCCTCACTGGTTTTCAAGACCGAAAGCTGCTGAAAGAACACCGCCGGCTGCACCCGTACCACCCGGGTAAGCGAGCGGAAAGTATCGGCAGCTTCGCCCGCGGCTTGCAGGTGCCAGTGTTGCGCTGGGGCCGCATCACGCAGGAAGAGTTTCAGACTCTTGGAAATCAGCGACTGGCCGAAGGTGATAAGCAAATCGGGTTTCAGTGCCGCTTTGTCGTCCTTGCTCAGGCCCGCCAAGAAAATGTCCTGCCGCTGCACCGCCGAAACTTCGCCCACATTGGCAATGATGTCACCTACCACTGCCACCTGCCGGGACTTCGCAAATTCATATAGCGCCGCCAGCAGCCCAGGGTCAGTTGGTTGCTGGCCAGCTACTACCAGCACGCGGCCGGCAGTCCGCAATTGCTGGCGCAAGTCCAGGATTTCAACCGGCGCAAGAGTTGAATGAGAAGCATGTTCGTGAACAATCTTCACGTCCTTCTCATATCCAGTCGTCTCGCCGACCTTCGGATAAAACGGCTCGCGCAACGGCACATTCACCTGAACCGGTCCAGCAGGCGCTGCCTGAGCCAGATTAATGGCCTCGTTCACAATGCGGGCCGAGTGCCACTTGGCATCTGCATGCGAGGTGTCGACTGGTAACTCAAACTCGCCCTTGGCATGCGCGCCGTACAAATTGCGCTGCCGGATGGTCTGGCCGTCAAGCTGGTCAATCCATTCGGGCGGGCGGTCGGCGGTAAAAATCACCAGCGGAATGTGCTGAAAAAAGGCTTCCGCCACGGCGGGCGCGTAGTTCAGCCCCGCCGTGCCTGACGTGCATACCAGCGCCACCGCCCGCCGCTGCGCCTGCGCGATTCCCAGGCCGATAAAGGCAGCGGCCCGCTCATCGGGCACCACGCGCACGTTCAAATCGGGGTGCCGGGCGAAGGCCAGCGTAAGCGGCGCCGAGCGCGAACCGGGCGACAAAACGACATCGGTAATGCCGTGCTGGGCGCAGATTTCGGCGATGTTATAAATGGCTTGCATCATTCTTAATCAATCAAACATCATTGAAGTACCGCGCCCACGGTTTGCAATTTCATTTCGGTTTCCTGCCACTCGCGGGCGGGGTCGGAGTCGACGGTGAGGCCGGTGCCGGCATAGAGGATGGCCTCAGTGGAGCGCAATTGCAGGCAGCGCAGGTTCACAAAGAGGCGGGCGATGCCGGGCGCGGCTACGTTAACCGGTCCCAGGAAGCCGCTGTAGTAGGCGCGGTCGTAGCCCTCGTGACGGCGCAGGAAGTCGAGCGCTGCCATTTTGGGCATGCCGCCCACGGCCGAGGTGGGATGCAGCAGCCGCAGCATATCGGTGCCCAGCGAGGCGGCGTTGGGTACATTCTCCAGGTCTACTTCAAAGTCGGTGCGCAGGTGCAGGAGCTGCCCGGCGGCCACGGTGCGCGGGCCGGTTTCGTGGTATTCGCGCAGTCGCAATTGCTTGAAACAGCTCACGATGTAGCGGGCCACCAATGCCTGTTCTTCAATCTCCTTCTGCCGCCAGATGGCATCCTGCGGGCGTGTATCTGGCAGCAGCGGCTGCGTGCCGGCCAGCGCCATGGTGTGAAAGTGGCCGTCGGCTGTCACCTCAGCCAGCACCTCGGGCGAGGCCCCCAGCCAGGTGCCAACGCCCGGCACGCTCACCAATGACACGAATGCGCGCGGGTATTTCTCACTCAGTTCCGTGAACGCCGCCAGTGGGTCGAAGCCCGGCGGCAGCGGGCGGCGGGCGGCCCGCGAGCTCACCACCTTCACCACTTCCCGGGCCTCGATGGCCGCCACGCCGTGCCGCACCAGCGCGGTGTATTCGGCCTCGGTGGCGGCGGGTGGGGCAGGCTGCGGGCCGTAGTGCCAGGCCAGCTCGGGCGGCGTGGGCAGGCCCAGCCAGGCGGTGAGGCCCGGCACCAGCTCGCGGGCAGCCGGGGTCACGGTCACGGCGTCGGGCTCGGCCAGGTCGTAGCCCACGTCGGCGGGCAGGAACAGGGCCGGGTTGTGGTCCGAATCGCGGAAGGGAAAGAAGGCGAAACCGGCCGGCGCCTGTGCATCCAGCGCCGGCGGCAGGCCGGTGTAGGCGGCCTCGAGGGAACGGGCTACCAGCAGACGCGGGTGCGCCGCCCCCGGCTCGCGCCACAGTGCCAGCGGGCGGTTGGTGCGCAGCGCGCCGGCCACGAGGTGGCGCAGCCGGGCCGGGGCATCCAGCTCAGCCGCTGCCGCTGGCCAGGGCAGGTATCGAAGTTGACCCGCTGGCATTTAAACGGCTTTGGCGCTAGTTGCCGGCAAGTCAATCACCGCCATGGTGATGCGGCTGATGCAGACCAGTGCCCCGGTTTCTTCGTGTGAAATGCGGATTTCCCACACCTGCGTGCTCCGACCGATGTGCACCGGCGTGGCGCGGCCCCGCACCCAGCCATCGCGCACACCTTTGAGGTGGTTGGCGTTGATTTCGAGGCCCACGCAGGCTTGCTTGCTGCGGTCCACGCGCAGGGTGGCGGCAATGCTGCCCAGGGTTTCGGCCAGGGCCACCGAAGCGCCGCCGTGCAGCAGGCCCATGGGCTGGTGGGTGCGGCCATCCACGGGCATCCGGCCTTCGAGGTACTCGTTGGTCACGGCGGTGATTTCCATGCCGAGGGCATCGGCCAAGGTGGGGCGGGAGGCCGTCCAGCTTCTTACTTCTTCCAGATTCATGCAGTAGTAATAAACGGTTAGCGGTTAGCAATGAATGGGAGGATTTGACTCGAGCGTACTCTTTGTAAATAACTAATCATTCATCGCTAACCGTTAACCACTAAAAGTCAAACTCCGTACTTTGAGTAATTGTTGACCGATTGTTACGCAAAACTACCGCGAAAGTGAAGCCCCGGACCATCTTCCTTCTGCGCCACGGCCAGACCGATTTCAACGTGCGCGGCATCGTGCAGGGCAGCGGCGTGGATTCGAGCCTGAACGATACCGGCCGCCGTCAGGCGGCGCAGTTCTTCGCGACTTACGGTCACGTGCCCTTCGACAAGGTATATACCTCCACCCTGCGCCGCACCCACGAGTCGGTGCAGCAGTTCCTCGACCTTGGCCTGCCCCACGAGGCCCATCCCGGCCTCAACGAAATCAGTTGGGGCGTGCGCGAGGGCACCCGCATCACCATGGAAGAGGACGCCGAATACCGCCAGGTGCTGGCCGGCTGGGTGGCCGGCAACACCCACGCCCGCCTCACCGGCGGCGAAAGCCCCGAGGAAGTGGCCGCCCGCCAGCGCCCGTTCATCGAGCTGCTGAAGGCGCGTGAAGACGAAGAAACCGTCCTCGTCTGCATGCACGGCCGGGCCATGCGCGTCATGCTCTGCCAGCTGCTCAACTACCCGCTCAGCTGCATGGAAGGCTTTGAGCACAGCAACTTATGCTTGTATAAATTGGAGTACACCGGCTCGGTGTTCACCATCAAGAACTTTCTGGACGTCTCGCATTTGCAGGCGGCGGGCTAAGCAGATGCAACGGCGTTAGAGAACGGCCGATGTCACTTATAAATGTGTTAGATGGGCGTCGCACAATGTTAGGTCCTGCTTTAACATTGTGCGGCCAACTTTTCGGGCTAATTTTGGCCTTCTCAATCCAAGCGCTACAAATCCGATGGCCGAAATCATAAAAATGCCCAAAATGAGCGACACGATGACCGAAGGGACCATCGCGGCCTGGCTCAAGAAAGTGGGTGATAAAGTTAAATCCGGGGACATCCTGGCCGAAGTCGAGACCGACAAAGCCACCATGGAGCTGGAGAATTACGAAGACGGCACGCTGCTCTACATCGGGCCGAAAGAGAAGGATTCCGTGCCGGTTGATGGCATTCTGGCCATTGTGGGCAAAGAAGGCGAAGACATTTCGGGCCTGCTGAATGGCCAGAGCGGCGGTGCTGCCCCGGCTGCTGCGCCCGCACCAGCCCCCGCCGCCGAAGCTCCCAAAGCACCAGAAGCTGCTCCGGCTGCTGCGCCGGCTCCGGCCCCTGCGCCCGCTGCCGCTGCTCCGGCGGCGCCCGCCAATGGCAAAAAGGCCACCGTGGTGCGCATGCCCAAAATGAGCGACACGATGACCGAAGGCACTATTGCCGCCTGGCTGAAAAACGTAGGCGACAAAGTGAAGTCGGGTGATGTGCTGGCCGAAGTCGAAACCGACAAAGCCACCATGGAGCTGGAAAACTACGAAGACGGTACCCTGCTCTACACCGGCCCTAAAGCCGGCGAAGCGGTTGCCGTTGACGGCATCCTGGCCATTATCGGCGAAGAAGGCGCTGACATTCAGGCCCTGCTCGGCGGTGGTTCGGCTCCGGCTGCTGCGCCCGCTTCCGCCCCGGCTGCTCCCGCCGTAGAAGCTGCTCCGGCTCCGACTGCCGCCGCTCCGGCTACTCCTGCTGCCGCGCCCACCAACAATGGCCGCATCCTAGCCTCGCCTTTGGCCAAGAGCATTGCCAAGGAGAAAGGCATCAACCTCTCGCAAGTAGTAGGCAGCGGCGACAACGGCCGCATTGTGCAGCGCGACGTGGAGAACTTCCAGCCCTCCGGTGCTGCTGCCGCGCCCGCGCCGCAAGCTGCTCCGGCCGCTGCTCCAGCCCCGGCCGCCGCTCCGCAAGCTGCTGCTTCGGCCCCGCAGGCTGCTCCCGCCGCCCCGGCCTCGACCGATACCTACACCGACACGCCCGTGTCGCAGATGCGCAAGGTGATTGCCAAGCGCCTCTCCGAAAGCCTGTTCACGGCTCCGCATTTCTATCTCACGATGGAAATCAACATGGACAAGGCCATGGAAGCCCGCGTGAAACTCAACGAGCTGTCGCCGGTGAAACTGAGCTTTAATGACCTGGTGCTGAAATCGGCGGCTATTGCCCTGCGCTCGCACCCGGCCGTGAACTCCTCGTGGCTCGGCGACCGCATCCGTCAGAACAAGGTCATCAACATCGGCGTGGCCGTGGCCGTGGACGAAGGCCTGCTGGTGCCCGTGATTCGCAATGCCGACCAGAAAGGCCTCGCCACCATTGCCAACGAGGTGAAAGAGCTGGCCGGCAAAGCCAAATCCAAGAAGCTGCAGCCGGCTGAGTGGGAGGGCAGCACCTTCACCATCTCGAACCTGGGCATGTTCGGCATCGACGAATTCACCGCCATTATCAACCCGCCGGATGCCTGCATCCTGGCCGTGGGCGGCATCAAGCAAACTGCCATTGTGAAAGACGGCGCACTCGCCATCGGCAACATCATGAAGGTGACACTGAGCTGCGACCACCGCGTGGTGGACGGCGCCACCGGCGCGGCCTTCCTGCAAACGCTGAAAAGCCTGCTGGAAGACCCCATGCGTTTGATGATTTGAGGTAATTGATAAATCGTTGTCATCCTGAGCGTAGCGAAGGGCCTTATCACGATTGAACGGATTCGTTCAAGAAGCTTGCTGCCGTGATAAGGTCCTTCGCTTCGCTCAGGATGACCGTTTTTTAACCAAATTGTAATGACCAGAATCCGCTCTACTACCGTCCTCGGCATCCGTCACAATGGCGAAATAGCCGTGGGAGCCGATGGCCAGGCTACCATGGACAAGCACGTAGCCAAGAACAACGTGCGCAAAATCCGTAAGCTGCAGGATGGCAAAGTCGTGACCGGTTTCGCCGGCTCTACGGCCGATGCCTTTATGTTGCTCGACCGTTTCGACGAGAAGCTGACCAGCTACGGCGGCAACCTCAAGCGCGCCGCCATCGAGCTGGCCAAGGACTGGCGCAAAGACCAGTACCTGCGCAAGCTCGAAGCCATGATGGTGGTGGCCGATAAGGACGAGCTGCTAATCCTCAGCGGCACCGGCGACGTATTAGAACCCGACTCCGATGTGGCCGCCATCGGCTCCGGCGCGATGTATGCGCAGGCCGCCGCGCTGGCGCTTAAGAAGCACGCGCCGCATTTAACGGCCCGCCAGATGGTGGAAGAAGGGCTGCACATCGCGGCCGATATCTGCATTTACACCAATCATAATCTGATGATTGAGTCGCCGTCGTAGCGCTTGTCATCGTTTATAAAAGAACGGTCATGCCTCGGCTGCGCTCAGCATTACGTTCAACATAACACGGAAAACAACCCCCAACATCCCATGCAAATCACCAACTTCCTCAAGCATCATTACCGCCACTTCAACGCCGCTGCGCTCATCGACGCGGCCGATGGCTATAACAAGCACCTCGCCGAGGGGGGCAAAATGATGATTACTCTGGCCGGAGCTATGAGCACCGCCGAAATGGGCATCCAGCTGGCCGAGCTGATTCGGCAGGATAAGGTGCAGATTATCAGCTGTACCGGTGCCAATCTGGAGGAGGATATCTTCAACCTGGTGGCCCATGATTTCTACGAGCGGGTGCCCAATTACCGCGACCTCACGCCCGCCGACGAGCAGGCCCTGCTGGAGCGCCATATGAACCGCGTGACCGATACCTGTATTCCCGAGGAAGAGGCCATGCGCCGCCTCGAGCACGTGGTATTGAAGTTCTGGGAAAAAGCCGACCAGGAAGGCAAAGCCTATTTCCCCCACGAGTTTTTCTACCAGATTCTGCTGAGCGGCGAGTTGGAGCAGTACTACCAGATTGACCCCAAAGACTCCTGGATGCTGGCCGCCGCCGAGAAAAACCTGCCCATCATCTGCCCCGGCTGGGAGGATTCCACGCTGGGTAACATCTTCGCGGGCCACGTTATTTCGGGCGATGTGAAGAACGTGCACACCATGAAAACCGGTATTCAGTACATGATTTACCTGGCCGACTGGTACACCGCCCAAGCTACGGAAGAGAGCAAAGTGGGCTTCTTCCAGATTGGCGGCGGCATTGCCGGCGACTTCCCCATCTGCGTGGTACCCATGCTGCACCAGGATTTGGGCCGCACCAGCGTGCCACTGTGGGGCTATTTCTGCCAGATTTCGGATTCCACCACCAGCTACGGCAGCTACTCGGGCGCGGTGCCGAACGAGAAAATTACCTGGGGCAAACTGGGTGAGAAAACGCCGAAGTTCATCATCGAGAGCGACGCGACGATTGTAGCGCCGCTGATTTTTGCCATCGTGCTGGGGCAATAGATTCGGCCTTGGATTAAAGCAAAAAGTCCGCCGCTGAATTCAGCGGCGGACTTTTTCGTGTCCGGTCCAATGCTATTTCTTCGTCACACGCACATCTACGCGGCGGTTTTGGGCGCGGCCTTCGGGGGTGTCGTTGCTGGCGATGGGGTGGGCATCGCCGTAGCCTTCGGCGGCGATGCGGCCGCCGTCGATGCCATTGCCGACAACGGCGTCGCGGGCAATTTTGGCACGGTCGGCGCTCAGAGCCATGTTCATGGCGGCCTTCCCTTTGTTATCGGTATAACCACCGAATTTCAGGGTGGCGTTCGGGAAGGCTTTGAGGATGGCGGCCACGTTCTTTAGCTGGGCCTGCGACTCGGCGGTGAGCGTCGATTTTCCGGTGTTGAAGTACACGCGGTCGAGGCTCATCCAGCCCTGGGTTTTGTCGTCGCTCACGGTCTGATTTTTGTCGTTGAGGAAGTTGAACAGGCGCGATTCGAACGAGTTGCTGCCTACGTTCAGCACGGTGCCGTCGGGCAATTTTACCTCGGTGTTGGCCCCCGTGTCGTAGATGTAATTGCCACTGGCTTCGTCGTAGCGGCCGGTGGGCGCGGCAGGAGCGGGAGCAGGGGCCGGCGCAGCGGCCGTCATCGTGGTGTCCGTGGTGGTGGTGGTCGCAACGGGCTCGGTGGTTTCCGGCGTTTTGTTGCAGCTGCGCATGAAGTAGAACAAGCCCGCCAGCACGGCCAGGGCGAGCAGCAGCCACGGCCAACGGCTGGGCGAGCTGGCCACCGATTCCACGTCGCGCACGGCGCTGCGGCCGGCTTCGCCGGTGCGGTTGGCCGCCGCCGATACCGTGTTGCCGAACGTATTGGCTGCTGCGCTGGCTGTGTTGCCGATGCCAGCGGCCACCGAGCCGAGGCCCAGACCGGAAAGCATGGTGCCCAGCCCACCCGGCAGGCCCCCTAGCGCCCCCACGATGTTGCTGCGCTGGCTGCTGAGGTAGCTGCCGAAGCCGTTGGCGTCCAGGTTGTTTTCGGCGGCGTGCTTGCCCAGCAGGCCCAGCGCCACCGGCACGGCCATGCCCAGCAGGCTGCTGGTGGTCGATTCGCGCACGCCGGCTTGCTGGCTCACGCCCTCCACGGCAGCGGTGTAGTGCGTGCCGAGCACGGAGCGCAACAGCTCGGCACCCTTGTTCAGTAAGCCGCCATCGCTGGCCGGCGCGGTGGTGTGCACGCTGCTGGTGCCGCCCAGCAGGCTGCCCAGGTTGCTGAGAATGCCGTTGCTGTGCGCCTGATTTGCCATACCAAACAACTCGGCGGTACCGCCGGGCTGTTGCGAACGGGCAAACAGCCCGCCTAGGGCTAGCGGAACAATGCTGCGCAAAGCGGTGCCAATACTGCTTTCGCTCTCTCCCAACGCCGTACTCGCCTGGCGCACGGTAGCGCCTCCGAAGTAATTCTGAACTAGTTCAAGCAGGTTCTGGCTCATGTGGATGGGGGTGAAAAGTGAGAGGATGGGTTTGGGAACAGCTGAGTTTCCTCGCTTTCTTGAATTAAATATAGTTGTTTTTGTATAAATATAGGCTGTGCACTATGTTGGCACTTAATAGTTTTCTGATAGATAGGTATTCGTTTAACTATCTGTAAGGGCTTATTAAGGCCAGGTTACGCGGGTGTCAAAGCCAAAGAGCCTGCCGCTTCATCAGCGGCAGGCTCTTTGGCTTTTTTAATTAACTACCCCAGCACGTGTTCGGCTAATACTTTTTGCAGGTCATAAATATTTACCTGTTTATTGAATTTGCGTGTCACGCTGGGAAGAGCTTCGCTTGACACCCAGATTTTTAATTCTGCATCAAGGTCCATATGCCCGGCGGTTTCGATGGCGAAGCGGGAAATACTTTTATAAAGCACCGAGAGGTATTCTACTTTCTTACCCGTTAATCCTTGCTTATCAACTAATATGAGGCGTTTGTTTGTGAAAATAAATACATCCCGCATTAGCTTGAAGCCAATTTCAATGACCTCGCCATTGGCGAGCAAAACGCCATATTCCGTATTTAACTCGGCTGGCTGTGCAACCCCGGCGTTGCCTAGAATAACAGAAAAAAAACCCATGATTTTTGGTTATTAAAGTGAGTTTCAAATGTAGCTCACTACCATTAGGGTTTACGCCATTTCCAGTTCCCGTTCCTTCACCGTGCCCACGGCTTCGAAGGCCTGGCTCAAGTCCAGCATCAAGTCCTGCGGGTCTTCGACGCCGATGCTGAGGCGAATCATTTGGGGGGTGATGCCCATTTCGGCTTGCTCGGGCACCGAGATGTCGGAGTGCGTCATGGTGCCGGGGTGCTCGGCGAGGCTTTCGGTGCCGCCGAGGCTCACGGCCAGCTTGATTAATTTCAGGGCGTTGAGGAAGCGAAAGGCTTCGGCCTCACCGCCTTTGATGTCGAAGGAAATCATGGAGCCGGGCGAGAGGCAGTGGCGGCGGTAGATGTCCTGCTGGGCGGGGCAGTGCTCCAGGTGCGTGAGGTAGTAGGTGCGCGCCACCAGCGGATGGGCGCGCAGCCAGTCGGCGATGGTTTGGGCGGACTGGGCGGCGCGCTCCATGCGCAGCTTCAGGGTTTCGAGGGAGCGCATGAGCATCCAGCCGGTGTTGGGGTCGCACATGGTGCCCATGAAGGTGCGCATGGCTTTGATTTCCTTCATGAGGGGCTTGCTGGCCAGGGCCGCGCCCGCAATGAGGTCGGAATGCCCGCCCAGAAACTTGGTGGCCGAGTAGAGCACCACGTCGGCCCCGTGTTTGAGGGGATGCTGAAATACCGGCCCGAGGAAGGTGTTATCGGCCACCAGCCGGATGGGGTTTTCGGGGGTGCTGTGCTGACGGGCCAGGGCGGCGCAGGCTTCCAGGTCGACGAGGTGGTTGGTGGGGTTGGCGGGCGTTTCCACGAAAATCATGGCCAGGCGGCCTTGCTCAATGCCGGCCACCTGGGCCGTGAGCTCCTCCGGGGTGGCGGTGGGGCGGAAGCCCACGGCGGTGATGCCGAACTTGGGCAGCACGTTTTTGAGGAAGAAATCGGAGCCGCCGTACACGGGCTCGGAGTGCAGCACTACGTCGCCGGGCTTCAGCAGGGCCAGCAGCGTGGTGCTGATGGCGGCCATGCCACTGGCGAAGCTGGCCGCTTCCTCGGCCCCGTCCCAGAGGGTGAGGCGGTGCTCCAGGATTTCCAGGCTGGGGTTGTTGAGGCGGGAGTAGATGAGGCCCATCTCCTCGTCGGGGTTGGCTTGGCGCAGGCCGTAGGCCAGCTCGAAGAAGGCCTTGCCCTCCTCGGCGCTGTTGAAGACGAAGGTGGAGGTTTGGAAAATGGGCGGCTTGATGGCTCCCTCGCTCCAGGCGGGGGTGTAGCCGTAGCTCATCATAAGACTTTCGGGGCGCAGTTGTTGGCCGCCGATGTGGGCGTGGTCGTGAAGGGTGGGCATGAAGTGGGTGTTGGGTGGGATGGGGGAAATGTGGGACGAAGGTAGGATTTTGTTTTGAGGACGGGCCACAAAAAGCCCCGCCGCGGGAGAGCGACGGGGCGTAGGGGCAGATGGTGCGAGGCAACTTCACTGCGGCCTTATATTTCCGCACTTCGCAAACGATTTTATTTATTTTTGAAGTATTGGGCTCACTTTATCGTTGCCAAATAAAGCGTTGATTCGAGGTTGGACAGCCCAGATACCGATTGGGAAAAACCAAATTATAAAAATCTCGCCGAGGTAATCCGCGAATACTACCGGGCGTTGCAGCTCCGCCGCTTTTAAAGACTTTGCGTTAAAATAAATACAGTAAAAAATGCCGGCCATCGACAATAGATGAATCGGTGCGATAACTACGAGGACTGATGCTGTCAGCCCATTCGTAGCACCAAGCGGTATGCCGAGCATGTCGGCTATGATTAATGAGATGTAGACAACTGGGATGAATATGGCTACTTTAAAGCGAGTTTTATTCATCGGCACGGTAGGGGGAAGCTTTTGTTGTAAACCGGTAGCTAAGGCATAAAGCCAACCAAAAAAAAGGCCTACAAATAATAGTAACATGGCTGCGAATACCCGAAAGGAGAAGTAGTCGCCCGATGCATGCGTGCTAATAGTAGCAAAGTCAGCAATAAGAACGGGGGTAAATAATAACGTGAAAAGCTGCCAGTGCTTAAGTGTTAATAACAATTTCATTATCGAATGTGTGGTCAGGATAAGAATTTCGGTGCTACCTCAGTTTCACAAATAGCCGCATAGCAAGTTTTTCAAAGATATGCCCACCCCCATCCCCAAAAAGCTCCTGGTCCGCCAGCACGAAATCACCGCCGATTTCCTGCGCGAAGTGGACCGTCACCTGGCCGACATCGTGGCCGGCCGGGCCACCGAAATGTTCGAAATCCGCGACCTGGCCGGCGTGCTCCGCATTCACCCCACGCACCTGAGCAACACCATCAAGCTGGCCACCGGGCATGCGCCGTGCTACTTCTTCGAGGCCCGCATCATGGACGTAGCGCGGGAATTGCTGCGCGACCCCGCCCGCCCGGTGGCCGCCATCGCCGCCAACCTCACCTACGACCCCTCCAATTTCACCAAGTTCTTCAAGCGCTTCCAAGGCTGCACGCCCAAGCAGTACCGCGAGCAGTTGTGGGCCGCCGAGACTGTCATCCTGAGCGCAGCGACGGACCTTATCACTGCTGAACAGCCTGCTCTGACGTGATAAGGTCCTTCGCTGCGCTCAGGATGACAGCTGATAATACTGAACTACTCACCATAAACCCCGCCGCCCCGGGCCGGACCTTTGCCTCATCATTCACCCCAACCAATTCGTAAGATGAGCACCTCCAAAATCGCCCTCGTCACCGGCGGCAGCCGTGGCCTGGGCAAGAACATGGCCCTGAACCTGGCCCAAAAAGGCCTCGACGTACTCCTGACCTACCACAGCCAGCGGGCCGAAGCCGAAAGCGTGGTGGCCGAAATTCAGGCCCAAGGCCGCAAGGCCGCCGCCCTGCAGCTCGACGCCTCCAACGTGAGCAGCTTCGCCGCCTTCTTCGGGCAAGTAAAGAAGACGCTGAAGGAAACATTCGGGGCCGAGAAGTTCGATTTTCTCATCAACAACGCCGGCACGGGCCTCTACCAAGCATTTGCCGAAACCACCGAGCAGCAGTTCGACGACATTCTGAACATCCACTTCAAAGGGCCGTTCTTCCTCACCCAGCAGGCCCTGCCGCTGATGAACGACGGCGGCGGCATCGTCAACATCTCGTCGGGCCTCACGCGCATTGTCATGCCCGGCTCGTCCACCTACGGCAGCGCCAAAACGGCCATCGAAAGCCTCACGCGCTACCAGGCCAAGGAGCTGGGCGCGCGCCGCATCCGCGTGAACGTGGTGGCCCCCGGTGCCATCGAAACCGATTTTGGCGGCGGCCGCACCCGCGACAACAAGGAAATCAACGCCCACATCGCCAGCCTCACCGCCCTGGGCCGGGTGGGCCTGCCCACCGACGTGGGCCCCGTGGTGGCCTTCCTCTGCACCGACGAAGCCGGCTGGGTGAACGGCCAGCGCCTCGAAGTATCGGGTGGGCAAGCCATCTAAGGGGGTAGAACGCTGTTGAGCAACACAAAAAAAGCCTTCCCGCTGCGCAGCGGGAAGGCTTTTTTTGTGTTTTTGAGGTCTTGAGTCGCGCTATTTTCCGGCCACTTTCCGCGTCCGATAAGAATCGACCTGCTGCCGCAGCACGGCCAGCAGGGAGCCGTAGCGCTGGCGGGCTTCCTGGGTGCTTTCCAGCCGTTGCAGGCGGGAATTAATCAACTCCGAGAAGTCTTCGACGGAGTACGAACGTTTCGGCGCGGTGGACACGGACTGAAAACAAAGAGGAACCGGGCAGTATAGCGGGGGGCTACGGCATATACGGAGCCACTCAAACTTAAGACTTAAAACCGGAACAAAGGCCGGGCCGGGTTCCAGATGCCCCACGGAATCATGAGCAGCACCAGCACCAGCGCCACGCCGAAATAGAGCAGGGCTTTGCGGTGCTTTTGGGTGCTGTCGCTGGTTTTCTTCACGGCGATGCGGCCCACCTGGGCCACAATGGCGGCCAGAATCATCACTATCACGTGCTCCATGCCGAAGAAGCGGACGGTGGCATCCTTCATGGCGCCGGCCTGCTTCATGGCGTTCAGGCCCACGGGGCTGAGGCCGAAATACAGGCCCATGCCAATGATTACCTGCAACCACATAAAGCCGGAGAAGGCGGCGCTCATGCCGTTGTCGGCACTCACAAAGGGGCGGCGGCCGGTATAGCCCGCGTAGGCGCGGAACACGGCAATGAGGCCGAAGATGAGCACGAACCAGCGGGACCAGGAGTGCAGAACGAGAAGCGTTTGGTACATAAAAAGGGGAAGAGGTGAGCAGAGAATTTTGCTTGCAAAAGCGGCTTATGCGGTGGCCAGGGCCAGCTTTTTCTTGTCGCGGTGCACCACGAACATAACCACGAACAGCGACACGTAGGGCAGGGCGCACCCAATGCCAAACCACCGCCAGAACGAGCGGCCGTGGTTGTACGCCATAAACGCCGTCATAATCGGCATGAAAAACAGCGGCGTCAGAATAACAATAAGGGCCTCAATCATTGAATAAACGGAGCTGAATAGCGCCGCAAAGGTAGGGCCGCCAGCCGTGCGGTCAACCCGGGCGCGGGCCGCGCGGCTAGAGCTGCTCGGGCCAGCGGTGAGGCGGCAGCTGTTGCCGGGCGGCTTTTTCTTCCCGGTATTTGTCGCGCATGGCCATGAAGAGTGCGATAAATACCGACACAAACGGCAGTAGCAGCCCCAGCCCAAACCATCGCCAGAACGACCGGCCGTAGTTGTAAGCAATGTAGCCGGTGATGGGCGCGAAGACGAGCAGCGAAACTCCGAAAATGAGCAGCAGGCGAAGGAAGAACACGGGAATTGAGGGGAATGGGATTGAATGTGTCATGCAGAGCGCAGCGAAGCATCTTTACCGCACGCACAATTAATCCAATCGAGAGGATTTAGTTGCACGGTAAAGATGCTTCGCTGCGCTCTGCATGACATTGTAATTAATTTCAAAAACGGAGCGCTACCGCACCTTGCCGCGCTTTACCAAATAGGCATACAGCACTTTCTCGAACGGCTCGCGCACGTCCACGGGCACGAAATCGATGCGCAGCTGGCCGCAGCGCTGGGCCAGTTCCTGCTCGTAGGTGGTCATGGCGGCCTGGTACTGCTCCTTCACCTGCGAAGGCTGAAGCTTGATTTCGAGGCCGGTTTCCACGTCTTCGAAGATGTAGGGCCGCTCAGAAAACTCGAAATTGGCCTCCGTGGCGCGGTCGAGGACGTGGAAGAGCAGCACTTCGTGGTGCTGGTGCTTGAGGTGCTGGAGGGCGGCCAGGGCAGCTTCCTGCTCGTCGGCCCCGCGCCCCAGCATGTCCGAAAACAGGATGACAAGCGAGCGTTTCGGAATCTGCTGGGCAATGGCGTGGATGGTGCCGGCCACGTCGGTGCCGCGGCCGGTTTTGGGCGCGGGCGGGCGCTCCAGCAGCTGTTGCAGGGCCAGCAGCAGCGTGTGCCGGTGGGTGCTGGTGGAGCGCACCGGCGTTTGCAGCTCAATGGTATCGGCGAAGGTGACGAGGCCCACGGCATCGCGCTGGCGGGTGAGCAGCGTAGTGAGCGCAGCAGCGGCCAGAATGCTGAATTTGAGCTTGTCGAACCCCGGCGCGGGGTAGTACATGCTGGAGCTCACGTCGAGCAGCAGGTGGGCGCGCAGGTTGGTTTCCTCCTCATAGCGCTTCACAAACAGCTTGTCGGTGCGGGCAAATACCTTCCAGTCGATGTGGCGCGTGCTCTCGCCGGGATTATACAGGCGGTGCTCCGAAAACTCCACCGAAAAGCCGTGGTAGGGCGACTGGTGCAGGCCGGTGATGAACCCATCGACCAGCTGACGGGCCAGAAACTCAATGTTCTCAAAGGAGCGGATAGCGGCGAGGTCGAGGGGCATGGGCGGTGGAAGAGGGCTTTTTGACGCTGTAAAGAACGTCATGCTGCGCGCAGCGCAGCATGACGTTCTTTACCATTGGTTAGTTCAACACCAACGCTACCCCCGGCGTTTATCTTTGCCGCAACTTTCGTAAGTTAGTCCCTTCAACCAACCGACCGATTCTATTTCCCACTCATACCCCACCCAATTCCAGTGGACGACCGTCACGACCAGGAAGAAATTTATTCCCAACGCATTAAAGCCGGCAAGCGCACGTACTTCTTCGACGTGAAAGCCACCCGCGGCCAGGATTACTACCTGACCATCACCGAGAGCAAACGCCGCCAGAACGGTGACGACTCCGTCTCATACGAAAAACACAAGATTTTCCTTTATAAGGAAGATTTCCTCAAGTTTGTGGATGCCCTGCAGGATGCCGTGGACTACGTGCGCGAGGAGCTGCTGAGCCCCGAAGAAGTGGCCGAGCTCGACCGCCCCCGCGACTACGACGACCGCGACCAACCCCGCCGCGAGTTCGAGCGCCCCGCCTTCGACCCCAACCGCAGCGACGACGCGTATTAGGGCTTTTGAATAAGCAGAATGCCCGTCATGCAGAGCGCAGCGAAGCATCTTTACCTCAATAGTAAACCAATCAACCGGAGTTAGTATCGAGGTAAAGATGCTTTGCTGCGCTCTGCATGACAGATGCCCCCAAAACGGCGCGAATGGATTCTAATCCGTTCGCGCCGTTTTGCGTGGCTACAAGCCGTACCTTTGCGGCCGAATTGCCTGCAATTCACTCAATCACTTCGTCACTCATTCACTCCCAACTATGGGCCTCCGCTGCGGTATCGTCGGCTTGCCGAACGTCGGTAAATCCACCCTTTTCAACGCGCTTTCGAACGCCAAGGCCGAATCGGCCAACTACCCGTTCTGCACCATCGAGCCCAACGTGGGCGTTATCACCGTGCCCGATGAGCGCCTCCAGATTCTGGAAGCCCTCGTGAACCCCAAGCGCGTGCTGCCCACCATCATCGAGTTTGTCGACATCGCCGGCCTCGTGAAAGGTGCCAGCAAGGGCGAAGGCCTGGGCAATAAATTCCTGGCCAACATCCGCGAGGTAGACGCCATCATCCACGTGGTGCGCTGCTTCGACGACCCCAATATCGTGCACGTAGCCGGCGGCGTGGACCCCGTTTTTGATAAGGACGTTATCGACACCGAGCTGCAGCTAAAAGACTTGGAAAGTGTCGAGAAGAAGTTGCAGAAGTCGGAGCGCAGCGCCAAGGCCGGCGACGCCGTGGCCAAGAAGGAAGTAGTATCGCTGCAGAAATTCAAGGCGGCCCTGGAAGGCGGCCAGAATGCCCGCGCCGTGGACGCTTCGGCCGACGACCTCGAAGCCGTGGCCGATTTGCAGCTGCTCACCATCAAGCCCGTGATTTACGTGGCCAACGTGGACGAAGCCAGCATTGCTAGCAACGGCAACAACCACGTCACCGCCCTGCGCGAGCACGTGAAAGCCGAAGGTGCCCAGGTGGTGCTGGTATCGGCCGCCATCGAAGCCCAGATTGCCGACATGGAAGACCCCGAGGAAAAAGAAATGTTCTTGGGCGAGTACGGCCTCACCGAGTCAGGCCTGAACAAGCTTATCCGCGCCAGCTACGAGCTGCTGAACCTGATTACCTACTTCACCGCCGGCGTGCAGGAAGTACGCGCCTGGACCATTCATCGCGGCGACAAAGCCCCCGCTGCGGCCGGCGTTATTCACTCCGATTTCGAGAAAGGCTTCATCCGCGCCGAGGTTATCAAGCTGCCGGATTACCAGGAATACAAGACCGAAGTGAAAATCAAGGAAGCCGGCAAAATGGCTGTGGAAGGCAAGGAATACGTGGTGCAGGACGGCGACATCATGCACTTCCGCTTCAATGTGTAACTGCAGATTCAATAGTTTTTAGTGTTACTTTATAGCCCCGGCCTGTATTGGTTGGGGCTATTTGTTTTCTGAATTCAATGCGCTTCACATGAGAACAGATGTGCTGATTATATTACTTACCGTCTGTGCATTCCCAGTGACTGGCCAGAAATCCCGGCCTGTAATCAATAAAACAATACCACAGAAACAAATACTCATAATTTCTTACTGCGCGTGTACCGATGGCGGCGATTTTACTGCTGACAGCGGTGAGGTAATTGTGCCTGAACAATTTCGGCAATCTTACATTGACGCACGCAGCAAATACGCGAAGCTATATGGAACGACGCGGGAGCAGATTGCCAAACGCGCAATACTAAGCGGCTATAGAGTGTCAGCGTTGCGTGCGGCAACTTCAGCCGCTTGGGATTCATTATTTACTCCTCCTAAGCGTAACAGTCAAAATCCTGTTTCCAAAGATGAAGACAGCGCTATCCAAGGCAGCTATTGGCGCAGAAGATATCGAATTATTGGTGCCGTGATAGGCATGGATGGCCCTTATCCGGTATTCAAAATTCAAAAGGCCGTTCGGATTGCAGATGTGAATTACGAAGAGAAATAATTTCAATCGAAAAATAGCCACCGAAACGCAAAGAAGCCACTCATTTGAGTGGCTTCTTTGCGTTTCACTACAACATAATATAAATAAAGGAGGCTTATTTACCCACCACTTTATATAGCATACCTTTCGGCAGCTTATCGGTGGTTTTCATGCCGTTCACGATGGCCAGTTCCTCGTAGCGCTTCGACGGAACACCGGCCGATGCCAGGGCCGAGGCCAGCGTTTGGGTGCCGGTGGCGGTGCGGATGTGGATGTGCTCGGGCTGGCGGTTCAGCTTGTTAGCATCGGTGAGGCGGGCGTAGCCCTGGGCGGCCTGCTGAAACTGCGGCGCGTAGGTGCTGAACGAAGCCGGGGCGGCCAAGCCCACGAAGGCGTAGATGCTTTTGCCGTCCTGAATGAGCTGGGCCAGCACGTGAGCAGGCGTGCTGCTTTGGTCGGTGGCCTGCTGGTCGCCTTCAAACACAAGGGCGGGGAAGCCGTTGATGGTGGTTTTGCTGGCATTGGCCGAGGCCAGGCCGATGGCTTTGGCGAGGCTCTGACCGGCTTCATCCAGCGACGAGCCGCTGGCTCCGAGGAAGACCAGCAGGGCTTTGCCGTTGGGTTCGGCCATCTGGAATTTGTCGGGGGCGTTCTGCGATTTCCAGCCCGAGGGGATGGGGAAGCGGAACTTGAGGTCGGGGTGGTAGAACACGCCGCTTTCCACGAAGCCCTGGCGTGGGTCTTCGCCGAAGGTCAGGCCCTCGATGGAGCGCAGGTAGGCGTCGCGGTTCACGGCCAGCGTGCGGTTGCCTACGCTTTGCTTGGCCTGGGCGGCCAGTTGCTTCACGCGGGTGTAGCGGTCGGCCGAGTTGGGGTGAGTGCTCAGGAAGGTGGGGATGCTGCTGCCGCTCTGGGCTTCGGTGCGCTCCAGGGTCTGGAAGAAATCGGCCATGTGGCTGGCATCGTAGCCGATTTTGGTGGAGTATTTCACGCCCAGGCCGTCGGCTTCGTTCTCGTCGTCGCGGCCGTATTTCAGCATGCCCAGACCTACTACCTGCTGCGCCACGCCGCCCACCGACTGCATCACGCGCGGGGCCAGCACCGAACCCAGTATCATACCGATGCCGGCGATGGTGCTGCGCGTCTGCTGCTTTTTGCCGTGCTGGGCGGTGATGTGGCCGAGTTCGTGCCCGAGCACGCCGGAGAACTGGGCTTCGTCATTAAAATACGCCATGATGCCGCGCGTGAAGTACACGTGGCCGTCGGGCGTGGCGAAGGCGTTGATGATGGGCGAGTCGACGACGGTAAAACCGTAGTCGCCGGGGCGGTCAGAGATGGCCGTCATGGCTTTGCCCCGCGCCGTGATGAGGCTTTGCAGCTTGGCGTTATCATACAGGCCAAACTGGGCGATAACGGCCGGGTCGGGCTTGGCACCTTGCAGTGGGCGGGCGGTAGGAGTGGCCGCAGCGGGAGCAGTAGCCGGGCAGCGGGCGGCCCAATCGGTGATGGTGGACGAGCTGGCCAGCGGCAGTAGCAGCGACAGCAGCGCGCCGGTGCGCAGAGAAGGAAGAAGCGAAAGATTCATGGGAATAAATAAAGCGGAATTACCGGTGAAGGTCAGCGAATGGGCTTGCAACGGCGGCGGGGCAAATGCGGTTACGCCGCGCTACCGTCGGGCCTGATGGGGCCGGCGGCTGGCCGGCTGATGTGGCCGGCCGGGGCAAGTCCCGCCGGGGTTATGCCATTTTCCTGCCAGTTTGCAGCCAAACCAGTCACATTCACCTAAAACACACGCAATGCCCAGCAACATTGCGGCTGATTTTGCCCGTTTGTTTTCCGTTTTTGCAATGACTATTTCCCGTTCGTGGCCCGTGTGGCTGCCCGCTGCTTTTTTATTTCTGGCGTGCAGCCGTCAGCCCACCGCCAGCAGCGCCAGCCGGTTTGTGCCCGCGCCGCCGGTAGTCGACGGACTCGCTACGGAGTGGACCGACTCGCTCCACTACGACCCCACCAGCAAGCTGCAGTACCAAGTACTGAACAACGGCCGCGCGGTGTACCTGCGCCTCAAAGCCGCTGACCCCACCACCCAGGCCAAAATAGTGCGGCTGGGCCTCACGGTCTGGCTCGATACCACGGGGCGCAACCAGCACCAGTTCGGGGTGCATTTCCCGCTGGGCCAGTTAGGCGAGCGCACCCCGGCCGAAGGCCGCGACCAGCAACCCGACAACGGCGCCGAGGCTCCCGCCGACCGCCAGAATGCCCGGCGCGAGCGCATGACGCGCATGATTGCCAACATGCGCGAGATGGAGCTCCTCAACTACAAAGGCAGCAAGGAGCCCACCCTCACCGATGCCCAATCGCAGCTCGGCGTGAAGGCCGCCCTGGCCGTGGATGCGCAGGAAGACCTGATTTATGAGCTGGCCGTGCCGATGCGCCTGCTCTACCACAAGCTGCCCGCGCTGGCTACTGGCCAAAAAGCCGTAGTAGGCATCACGCTGGCCGGCGGCAAAATCGCCATGCCCGGCCAGGGTGGTGGGGGCGGTGGCGGAATGAGCGGTGGCGGGATGCGTGGCGGTGGTGGCGGAATGCGTGGCGGCGGAATGCGCGGAGGTGGTGGCGGGATGCGTGGTGGCGGTGGCTATGGCGGCGGCGGCGGAATGCGCGGCGGCGGGGGCTACGGCGGGGCACAAATGACCCCGATAACGCTGAAAACCAGCGTGCAGCTCAGCGCGAAGTAGCCACAGCGGCGCGCTGCCGACGCTATTGCCGGCTGTTCATGTCCACGGTTTTGTAGCCGATGAGCAGGTCGGCGCGGGTGCCGGGCGGGCGGTAGTACACCAGCAGGTCGTATTGGTTTTCGGTTTCGTAGTGCGTGCCCTCGAAGTAGACTTCGTTCGGGGCCTTGCCGGTAGCGCCGGCCACGGCAAAATCGTAGTTGTAGTAGCCTTGCTTGAGCAGGGCGTGGCCGGTGTAGAGCTGCTGGGCCTCGTCGTATTTCAGCTTGAACTCGTCCTTCAGTTGCCAGTCGGAGAGCGCGCCGAAGACGTAGACCGGGCCGGGCGCGGGCTGCGGGGCTTTCAGCTGAAACTCCACGTCGGCGTAGTCGGCATTGGTGGCGCCGCTGCCGTATTCGCGGCTCTCGAATACGCGCTGGCCGTTGGAATCCACGTACTGGTTGTAGGCCGTGAGGGCACGCGACACTTCGGGCTGGAGCTGCACCGTGGTCACGGGCGTGGCGCGCGGGTCCACGTGCAGCACGCCGATGCCCACCGTCTGGATGGAGCGCGTGTCGAAATACCGGTACTCACTCAGGCCGGGGAAGGCGTTTTCGAAGTTGAAATACTGGTACTCAAGCCGGCGCTCGGCATCGCGCACGAAAGTGGGATGCAGGTTGTATTTGGCATTGTCCCAGCGGAAATTCTGGCGCAGCACCACCTTCACTTCCACGGCGGGGTTCACCAAATCCACAGTGCCGTAGCCGATGCTGAAATCGAGCTGCTGCATAGTGAACCGCTCCTGCCCGCCAATGACGATGCCCGGGGCCAGGCCCACATTCACCTGGTTCTCATACACCAACAGCCGGCGCGACACCACCGGCACGCCGCCCTGGCTTTGCACCACCAGCAGGTAGTTGCCGCTCAGCTTCACCTGCGGGGCGCGCAGCCGGTAGTGGTAATACGGCACTTTGGTGCCCGTGCCCACCCGGTAATCGGTGATGAGATACTCGTTGATTTCGCTCAGAAACTGCATGTCCGTCAGCACCGAAGGCTGCCAGTCGGCATCGCAGTGAATGAGCTTGGCGGTGTAGCGCTGGCTTTGCTCGCCCAGCACGTCAAACTCCAATAGGATGCTTGGGCTTTGGCCCAGGGGCACCACCGGCGGCTGCAATACCTCGTTGGGCTGGCCGGTGTTCACGTAGCACTGCACGCTGCGCACGTCGGGCGCGTAGGTGTAGTCCTGGTAGCGCAGGGTGCGGTCGGCGTAGTATTCGGGGGGCTTCTGGGTGCCGGGCGTGGTGCTGGTGATGGGGGTGCCCAGCGGCACGCAGGCGGTGGCGAGGAGGAGGGAGGCAAGGGGAAGGAGACGCATGGGCCGAAAGTTACGGCTCAGCAATAATGATTCGCTCCGCAAGGCTGTACGCCATTCGGAACAGCACGGGCCACTGGAAGGCGTTATGCATAAAACCCGGCCCGACGTAGAGGCTGCTTAACAACCCATCAACTCGGGATGCAAACCTGATTTGGTTAACTTTTCAAACCAGTTTGTTGCTTTGCGTTGCCATCGGAGCACCCGCGACGCCTGAACCAGCTCAGCAGGCCGTTCCAATTGAATTACACTATAGGTTTCCCACACAAAAAAGCAACAGCCAAATGCGGGTGCACACACAAGAAACCCAAGCCAGCTTAACCCCAAAGACTGCGCTTCAGATTTTGAGAGAAGGCAACAGCCGGTTCGTGAATAACCTCAAGGCCAACCGCGACTTGCTCGAGCAGGCCGGGTACACGGCCGACGGTCAATTTCCGTTTGCCGTTATTCTGAGCTGCATTGATAGCCGGACTTCGGCCGAGCTGATTTTTGACCAGGGATTGGGGGATGTTTTCAGCGTGCGGATAGCCGGAAATATCATCAACGAAGATATTTTGGGCAGCATGGAATTTGCCTGCAAAATAGCCGGCTCAAAAATAATTGTGGTGCTGGGCCACACGAAATGCGGCGCGGTAAAAGGCGCCTGCGACCACGTGGAAATGGGCAACTTAACGGCCTTGCTGAATAAAATTCAGCCGGCGGTATTTGATGAGAAAACCGAGTCGGAAAATAGAACTTCCGCCAATGCGGCCTTCGTAGAAAAAGTGGCCATGATAAATGTGAGTAGAACAGTGCGGGGAATTCTGGAGCGCAGCCCGATTTTAAAGGAAATGATTGAGAATGGGGAAGTTGGAATTGTTGGCGGTATGCACGACATCGCCACGGGACGAGTTGCCTTCCTGGAAGAAGCGGGAACGTAATCCGATATTCGCGTCAGCCAGAATTTGCCGGCATAAACCAACTGCCTGAAATAAAAACGCCTCTCCGAAGCACGGTGCTTCAGGAGAGGCGTTTTTATTAATTGCTCCTTCTAATTACACTTCCGCCAGCATTTCCCAACGGTCGTTCAGTTGGGCCAATTCCTTTTTCACCTGCTCGAATTTCATCGTTGCGTCCTTCAACTGCGATGAATTCTCGTAGATTTTCGGGTCGGCCAATTGCTTTTCGTAGCCGGCTAACTCCTTTTCCAGCGTGTCGATTTTAGCCTCTACTTCGGCCAATTCTTTCAGCGCTTTTTTCTGGTCGGGCGAGGAGGTTTTAGCTGGGGCAGCGTCGGCTTTTTTCTCTTCCTTGGGCTGGGGCTTGGGGGCTGAGGGGCTGGGCAGGCCGGCCTTTTTGGCGGCCTTTTCGCGGTCCTCCATCCATTGCTCGTACTCGTTGTAGGTGCCGGGGTACTCCTTCAGCTGGAAATCCTCGATGTACCAGATTTTGGTGGCCACGTTTTCCACGAAGAATCGGTCGTGGCTAATCACGATGAACGTGCCTTGGTACTGCTCCAGGGCCTGAATCAGAATGTTTACCGACACCATGTCCAGGTGGTTGGTCGGTTCGTCAAGGAGCAGGAAGTTGGCTTCCGAAATCAGGGTTTTGGCCAGGGCCACGCGGCTTTTCTCGCCACCCGAGAGGACTTTGATTTTCTTGAAAACCTCCTCGCCCGTGAACAGGAACGAGCCCAGTACCGAGCGCAATTCCATGTCGTTGCGCTTCGAGCCGGCCTCGCTCATCTCCTGCAAAATCTCGTTGTCGAGCGTTAAGCTCTCGAGTTGGTGCTGGGCGTAGAACGACATAATCACGTTGTGGCCCAGTTGGTGCTTGCCGGCCGTAGGCGCTTCGGTACCCGCCACGAGGCGCATGAGCGTCGATTTGCCCTTGCCGTTGGCCCCGATTAGCGCGATTTTGTCGCCCCGCTCGATGTGTACGTTGGTATCGCGGAAAATCAGCTTCTGGTCGTACTTCTTCGTCACGTGCTCCATGCGGAGGATGTGGCGGCCGGGCTCCACTTTGAAGGTAAACTTCATGTTGATTTTGGCCGCGTCCTGCGCCACGTCGTCGATGCGCTCCAGCTTGTCCAGGGCTTTCACGCGGCTCTGGGCCTGCTTGGCCTTGCTGGCCTTGGCTTTGAACCGCTCGATGAACCGCTCGGCCTGCCGAATCTGGGCCTGCTGGTTCTCAAAGGCGCCCTTCTGGATGAGGTTGCGTTCCTCTTTTTCCTCGAGGTAGTAGCTGTAGTTGCCGGCGTAGGGCACCAGCTTGCCGCCCAGCACTTCCACCGTAGTATTGGTGGTGCGGTCGAGGAAAGCCCGGTCGTGGCTCACGATGATAACCGCGCCCTCGTAGTCGGCCAGGTAGTTCTCAATCCACTTAATAGACGGCAAGTCCAGGTGGTTGGTCGGTTCGTCAAGGAGCAGGAGGGAAGGCTGCTGGAGCAGGATTTTGGCCAGCATCACGCGCATGCGCCAGCCACCCGAAAAGCTTTTCAACGGCTTGGCCAGCTCCTCGGTCGTGAAGCCCAGGCCTTCGAGGATTTCCTCGGCGCGGGCCTGCATGGTGTAGCCGCCCAGTGCCTCAAACCGCTCCTGCATGGTGGCCAGCTTGTCCACCAAATCATCGGAATAATCGGTTTCAAACAGCACCAGCAGGTCGTCGATTTTCTTCTGCAGTTCCAGCGCTTCCTCAAAGGCCTGCATGGCCACGTGCAGAATGCTCTCGTGCGTGTCGTAGCTCAGCAAATCCTGGTTCAGGAAGCCCAGGCTCACTTCCTTGCTCATCGAAATCGAGCCGCCGTCGGCTTTGTATTCGCCCACAAGCAGGCGCAGCAGCGTCGATTTGCCAGTACCGTTGAGGCCGATGAGGCCGATTTTATCCTTGGGCTTGATGTGCAGGCTGGCGTTGTCGTACAGCGTGCGGGAGCCGAAGTGGAAGTCGAGGTCGGAGATTGAAATCATGGGGTCGCGGGGTATTCAGGCGCAAAGGTACGGCCGATGCCGGGGCCGCCGGCTAAAAAACCGAACTGCCCCATGAGGCAACCACCGAACGGGGCTGGAAAGTGCGAAACGCAAGGGACTGTTTTGCCCAGTTTGACCCTTGTTATTTCTTCTTTGTCTCCTGTTTAGATACGCCCTTTGGCAGTGGCGCTTGGTCCTGGGCTTCGCTCAGCTTCTGGGCGATTTTCTGAGGTACGCCTACGTTGTTGAACAGGCCGCTCACCACGCCCTGCCGCCAGAGCGCAAACACCGAAAAGCGCGGCTCGCGGGTGCTTTTCATTTCGCCGGTCACCAGCTCGCCGCGCTTGCGCGGGTTCTGGTCGCGAATCACGATGACGTTGACGGCCTTTGAAATGACGCGTTTGATGAGAGTTTTTTTGACTTCCTCGTGCTTGTAGCCCAGCAATTCCATTTGCAAACCAGTGTATTCGGCCCACATGGTGCCGGTGGTGCCCTGGCGGTCCACCCGCATATCGAAACGGATGCGCTGGGCCTGGCCGCGCTTGAACTCCACCAGCTTGGTGGGCACGGTCATGGAGTTGAGCATGGCAAACGGGCCGGACCCGAATGCGCCCCAGATGCGGTGGCGGCCCTTGGGGTCGAGCAAATAGATGGACACCTGCGCATCGAGCCGGCACTGGTTCTGGAGGTAAGTGGTGGCCCGGCCGGTGAGGGGCGTGGCGGGCGTCTGGTGCCGGCGGTCGTTGCTCAGGTTCAGGAACGTACCGTTGAACCGGGTGATGTTCATGGTGCCGGTGATGGGCGTGAGCGGGCTGCGGTAGGTGGTGTATAGGTTGCCGTTCACGAGGTCGAGGCGGGGCACGTCGACGATTACGGGCAGGTTGAGCATTTCCTCGGGCGAGATTTTCGACTTGTTCGGGTTGATGGGCCCGCGGCCGTCGGAGGCGATGGTGACGACCGGGCTTTGCACGGTGGCGCGCTTCATCCGAAAATCGCCGTGGTTCACCAGCCCCACAAAATCGAGCCCGGCCATTGCCAGCCGCTTCACTTTGATGGTGACGGCCGGGGCCTGGTAGCCCTTGTGCAGGTTCATGCCAATGGGCGAGAACCGGGCCCGTAGCAGCATGTCGCTGAATGTTAGCTGATGGGCATCGGTGTCGAGATGCACGTACTGGCTGCTGGCCCGGTAAAAAGGGGGGTCGAAGGGGGCGGAAAACCGGCCGGTATTCAGCACCCAGGCGCGGGCGTAGGCAATGCGGCGCGGGTCGATATTCGCCGCCGAATCGATGCGGATGGATTTGCCGGTCGCGTTCAGGTCGCGCACGTGGGGGGCGTGCCGCCAGCGGCCGAAGCGCACGTCGGCGTGGTTCACGCGCACCACGGCCAGGTCGGAGCGGCGCAGCTGTTTCGAGAGCAGCTTCCAGAAGGGCGGAGGGGGCTGCACGGGCGGCGTAAAGTCGAGGTCCGGCCGGTCCAGCACCAGGCTTTGGGCCTTGAAATGGCGTTGTTGCAATGCTTTGGAATCGAGCCCGGCCAGCGCCAGGCCGGGCAGCTTGAGGTCGACGCGTACGCCGCCGGACTTGCCCTGGCACGGCGCGGGCGGCCGAATCCGCACCGAGCGCAAGTCAAACGTTCCTTTCGCGGTTGATAAATGCAAACTACCCAGCGCCAGCGCATGCGCCGCCACCGTGGCCTGGCTACGGCCCAGCGCTACTTCCCAGGCTTTAGCAAAGAAAATGCGCTGCGCATCGGGCGCATTCAATGAATCGAAATGAATGGCCGTGCCCGCTACTTGCAGGCCGTGAATGACGGGATTTGCGGCTGTGCCCTGCACCCGGACGTAGCCTTCCTGCACAGCCAGATGTGCCAAATCAAGGCTTTTCAGGTATTCCAGAGGTGATTTTGAGTTTCCCGCCGAGCCCGTAGCGGGCAGACTGGCGGTAAGCTGCGGCTGCCGAATCAGCAGCGAATCGGCCCGAAACCGGTGCTGGTGCTGCAACGCCGCCGCCCGCAGCCCGGTGAGGCGCAGGCGCGGCAGCGTCAAATCGACGCGGGGCTGACCGGGGGCGGTATTGCCCAGCGGTTGCACCCGTCCGGAGTCGAGTTGGATGCGCTGGTCAGCGGTCGAAACAGTGAGCCCGGCCACGGCTAGCTGATGGCCGCCCGCCTGCCCTTGCGCGTGTTGCAGCCGCAAATTCCAGCCAATGGCGTAGCCCAGACGCTGCGAATCGGCCGCGCCGGCCGCGCTGATGAGCAGGTTCTGGGCGCTCAGGTCGGCGCGGCGAAATTGGGCCGTGGATTGGGCCTGCGTGCCGCCGGGCTGGTAGCTGGCCTGAACATGTTGCAAGCCGAAGTAGCCAATATCCAGGCCTTTGAGCTCGAGCGGTAGTTTTTCGTGCAGTGGCTTTCCGGCGTTTTTGGTGGATTTTTGGGCCAGCGCCAGCACTTCAATCCGGGCCGAATCCAGCACCACACTGTCAACCGGCACCACGCCCTTCCGCAACAGCGCCAGCAGGCCAATGTCCGTGATATCAATTTGCGCCACATCGAGCCGGATACGGGGCAGGGTGTCGGCCACAGTAGCGGCAGGGCGCAGGCGCAGGCCGCTGAGCCGAATGGCGCGCTGCCACAGGCTGGTGTGCAGTGCGCCCACTTGCAGGCGGTATTGGCCGTGGGTTTGAGTGCTCACCTGCTGCTCCAGCTTGCGGCGCAGCCACGGGTCGAGCATGCGCTGCGCCACCAGGGTGAGCACGAGCAGCACCGCCGCCACGCCCAGCAGCCACCACACCCAACGACGGCGCCGGGGCGAAGGAACCTCCGGCGCACGGGGTGCGGCAGGCGACGGGAGGGCGGTGGGTACAGCTAGTTCGGACACGGCATCGGGCGGAAAGCGGATAACGCAAACGGCCCGGGGTAAGGTTGTGCTTTAGCCAGCTGAGTCGATGAAAAGGCGCAATTCCCCGACCAGTCAGCTAGTTAAAATGCCGGCCGGCCTACTGTAGCTTCGGCCGGATTCATTACTTTTAGGCCATGCCTACCCCCTCCGCCGCCGACGCCCTGGGCGCGGCCCTGCTGGCTTCTTTCCGCCACAGCTTTCAGCAATATAAAACCCTGGCCGACCGCGCCCTGGGCCAGCTCAGCGATGCGGAGTGGCTGCACCGGCCCGCGCCGGGCAGCAACAGCGCCGCCGTCATCGTGCAGCACATGGCCGGCAACCTGCGCTCGCGCTTCACCGATTTCCTGACCACTGACGGCGAAAAGCCCACCCGCCAGCGCGACCAGGAGTTTGAGGAGCCCCAGAGCGCAGCCGGTATCCCGGCGCTGCGGTGGGAGTGGGAGGCCGCGTGGGGCGTATTGTTTGATTTGCTGAATGAGCTACAACCGGCCGATTTGCTGCGCACCGTTACCATCCGGGGCGAGGCGCACACGGTGCTGGAGGCCGTGCAGCGGCAGGTGGCCCATTATGCTTCGCACGTAGGCCAGCTGGTGCAGCTGGCCAAAATCATTCGGGGCGATGATTTTCAGTCCCTCAGCATCCCGCGCGGCCAGAGCCAGCAGTTCAACCAAGCCATGCAGGCTCGCAAATAAGGCCACTCGTGCATCTACTTGGCCGTACTCCCGTAAGCAACATGCCAATGATTCAGCCTGATTTTCTGCCCGGCTGCCCCGCCGAGAACACCGATTGGCCCCCGCCCTATATGCTTGCCATCACCACCCTGCTCACGCCTCCTCACGCCGCGCACATCAATCGCATCATCAAGCGCTTGGAGAAGAAATTCGGCCTCGACGACGTGCAGGCCACTCCCGACCCGCACCTGACCTACCAGCTGGCCGGCGTGCACAAGCTCTCGGCCCTGAAGGAAGTGCTGGCCGACGTGGCTGCTACCACCGAGCCTTTTTCGGCCTTCACCACCGGCCTGGGCGTGTTTCCGGGCGAGCGGCCCGTTATTTACATCCCCGTGCTGCGCTCTGATGCCCTCAACGCCCTGCACCACCGCATCATCGAAGCCACCGCGCCGCTGTGCCTGCGCACCGATAAGTTCAGTGGCCCCGATTGCTGGCTGCCGCACATTTCCCTGGCTCTGCACGACACCACCCCCGACCTGCTCGGCCCGGTGCTGAGTTACCTCAACGAGGAAACCTACAACCTGAAAATTGAGATAAACAACCTCGCCATCCTGCGCCAGCAGGGCGACTTGTTCCTGCAGGAAGAAACGTTCCAACTGGGGGTAGAACAGGCGGTGGCGAAGGAACGGTAGGGGAATGCAGGATAATCAATAACGGTCATGCAGAGCGCAGCGAAGCATCTTGCTCACCACCACTAATCTTGTTCGATTGGGTTTGGTTGAGCGGTAAAGATGCTTCGCTGCGCTCTGCATGACCGTACTATTTAAGCATCGAATCCTGTTACACCGACGGCGGAATCTGGGTGCCGTTGTCCAGGCTTTGCCACAGGTATTTGCAGGCCAGGGAGCGGTAGGGCCGCCAGGGCTCGGCAATCACAATCATGCGTTTTTGGAGGGCGCGCCCGGTTTCCTCCAGGCCGTAGTGCTTGCGCATTGCGTTTTGCACGCCCAGGTCGCCTTCGGCAAACACGTCGGGCTGGTCGAGGGCGAACATCTGGAGCATCTGGGCCGTCCAGCGGCCCACGCCCTTGATGGCGGTGAGGTGCTGGGTGAAGGCCTCTTCCGAGAGGCTGGTGAGGTGCTCGTAGTCGAGCAGGCCACGCTCATTGTACTCGGCAATGGCCTTGAGGTAGCCGGCTTTCTGGCGCGAGAGGCCCACGGCGCGCAGTTCGTCTTCGCTCAGGGCCAGTACTTCGCGGGGCTCGGGGTAGCCTTCGGGCGGGAACAATGACTGAAAGCGTTTCCAGATGGCCGCCGCCGCTTTGGTCGAAATCTGCTGGCTCACGATGGCGCGCAACAGGGCCAGGTACAGGTCTTCGTGGGGGCGCGGGTGAATGTCGCGGCCGTTGGCAATGACGGCCCCGAGAATCGGGTCGGCGGCCGAGAGGTGTTCGATGGCGGCTTGGTTGAGCATTTAACGGGGAGTAATATGGGCGGAGCGGGCCTTGTCCGGCAGGTCGTCGGGATTGACGGGGAGCATGATAATGTCGAGTACCTTGCCAGTGGGCGAGAGGCGCAGGCCCGTGAGGTTGTACCCGAACACCGCGCCCGTGTCGAGGTACACGGTATTGGTGGTGCGGTCGAAAAACGGTTCGCCGCCGTCGGTGGGCGTGTGGCCCACTACTTGCAGCTGCGGCAGTTGCCGGAGCGGCCCCCGCCGCCACAGGATGCCGTCGGAGCTGTCGCGGTCCATGGCCACGGCCATCGGTATGTCGGCCAGGCCGGCGTGGCTGACCAGTACGTGGTCGTTTTGCCACAGCAGCGGGCGTTGTTCCAGCCAGGGCAGGTGCCGGGCCAGCAGTTTGGGCTGCAATTTATATTGGTCGGTGGTGCTGCGGCCACCCCAGTTCAGCCAGCCGGGGTAGGGCCCCTGGGGGCTGAAGTGGTGCAGCAGTGCGTCCTCGTGATTGCCCATCAGGAAGGTGGTCGACTCGGGATATTGCTCGTTGAGCTGACGGGCCAGTTCCACAGTCTCGGGAATGTGGGCACCGCGGTCTACTAAATCGCCCACCTGAATGAGGTGGTCGGTGGCCGGGTCCCAGCGCTTCAGCATTTCGCTGAAAGTGTGAAAGCACCCGTGCACATCGCCAATGATGAATAGATTCATGGCTTTTAAAACAGTGAAGAGATGGTGGAAAGGTCCTGCCGGAAGTGTTTTAGTCGTGTTTTTTTGCCTCGTCTGTACCCGGCTGCGCCACGCCCAGCCAGCGCACCAGCGGCCCGATGGTCAGGCCCTGGCCAATAATCGAAAACACCACCACCACGTAGGTAATGCCCACCAGCAGCTCGCGCGGCATGGTGGCGGGCAGGCTCAGGGCCAGCGCCACCGACAGGCCGCCGCGCAGGCCGCCCCAGGTGAGCACGGCCAGGCTGTGGTCGGAAGCCCGGAATGTGTTGCGTACCCGCAGCAGCCCCAGCGGCAGGGCCACCGCCGCCAGCCGCGCCACCAGCACCACCGCTATGGCCGCCAGCCCCGCCAGCACCGTGCGCCCGGGAATGTGCAGCACCAGTACTTCCAGCCCCATCAGCACAAAGAGCAGCGCGTTCAGCACCTCGTCAATCAGCTCCCAGAACTTGTCCACGTAGTCCTGCGACGCATCCGAAAGCATGCCGCCGCTGCGGCTGAAATGGCCCACCAGCAGCCCGGTCATCACCATCGCCAGTGGCCCCGAAGTGTGCAGGTACGTGGCCAGGGCCGTGCCGCCAGCCACTAGCGCCAGCGTAATAAGCACCTCCACCTGGTAGTTGTCGATGGTGCGCAGCAGCCAGCCCGCGCCCAGCCCCAGGGCCGTGCCCAGGGCCAATCCGCCCACCGTTTCGCGCAGAAAGATGCCCAGCGCGTGGCTCAGCGTCACGTCGCCCGGCCCCAGCAGAGCCACTTCCAGCGTCACCACAAACAGCACCACGCCCACGCCGTCGTTGAACAGCGACTCGCCCACAATCTTGGTTTCGAGCGATTTCGGAATGTTGGCTTTGGTCAGGATGCTAAGCACGGCCACCGGGTCAGTAGGCGAAATCAGCGCCCCAAACAGCAGGCAGTAGATAAACGGTGTGGGCAGCCCAAACCACGGCAGTAGCAGGTACATGGCCCCGGCCACCAGGCCCGTGCTCAGCGGCGTGCCCACCAGTGCCAGCACGCTCACCGGCCAGCGCAGCCGCCCCAGACTGCGGGTATCGACGTGAATAGCGCCCGCAAACAGCAGAAACCCCAGCATCACCTGCATCACGATGGTGCTGAAATCCAGTCGGTTCACCAACTTCGCAAACTTCAGCACGGGCTTCACCTCGAACTGCGCCAGCCCCACCAGCGCCAGCGACGCCACCAGCCCCAGCACCATCAGCCCAATGGCAGTAGGCATCTTCAGATAACGCAGATTGACGTAGGCAAAAGCCGCCGCAATGACGAGCAGGAGCGCAAGGGCGGTGTAGAGGTCCAATAGGGTAATGATTAGTGGTTAATAATTAACGGTTAATTGCACTATGTGGACCAAGTAGTCCATTAATCATTGACCGTTAGCCATTAATCATTGATAAAGCTGCCTCAATGCGCGCCACCATCGCATCATCCACATCCAGGTGCGTTACAAACCGAATCCACTGCGGCCCGAAGCTGCTGGCCCGGATGCCCTGCGCCTCCAATGCGGCCAGGAAGTCGGCGGCGGGCAGGCTGTCGTGCAGACGGAAAATAACGAGGTTGGTTTCCGGGTTCAGCACCTCCGCCACGTAGGGCTGCAGGCGGAGCGTGGCGGCCAGCTGGGCGGCGCGGCGGTGGTCGTCGGCCAGGCGGTCCACATGATTTTCCAGCGCGAAAAGGCCGGCAGCGGCCAGGTAGCCGGCCTGCCGCCACCCGCCGCCCATCACCTTGCGGATGCGCTTGCATTTCTTAATAAAATCGGCCGAACCCAGCAGTACCGAGCCCACCGGCGCGCCCAGCCCCTTGCTCAAACACACCGAAATCGAGTCGAACAACTGCCCATAATCTTCGCTGCGCTGGCCGGTAGCCACCAATGCGTTGAAAATGCGCGCGCCATCGAGGTGGCGCGCTAGGCCGTGCTTTTTCGCCACTTCGCTGATGGCGGCCATGTCGTCCCAGCTGTAGCAGCTGCCGCCGCCCCGGTTGTGCGTATTCTCCAGGCACACCAGGCGGGTGGTGGGGTAATGCACGTTTTCGGGCCGGATGGCGGCTTCCACCTGCGCGGCCGTGAGGCGGCCCCGCTCGCCAGGCAGCAGCGCCACCGACGCGCCGGAGTGAAACGCAATGCCGCCCACTTCCCACAAATAAACGTGGGCCGTCTGCTCGCAAATTACCTCGCTCAGCGGCTCGGTGTGGGCCTTGATGGCAATCTGATTGGTCATCGTGCCCGAGGGGCAAAACAGGCCGACCTCCAGCCCGAAACGGGCCGCGGCGGCTTCTTCAAGCCGGCGCACGGTGGGGTCTTCCTCGTACACGTCGTCGCCCACGGGCGCGGCCCACATGGCAGCCAGCATGGCAGGCGTGGGGCGGGTCACGGTATCGGAGCGTAAATCGACCAGGGGAAGGGCAGGGTTTTCAGGGCGCATAATGTTGAGGTATAGGGAAGGTGCCGGAGGAAAATGACATGGCAAAAGCCGCCCGGCAAGCTCCAGAGCCGCAAACCAGCGCTACGAAGCCTCCAAACCGGGCCGCACGGCCGGGGCAAAAGTAGCGCCCGGAACCCGGCAGCCGTCGCCTGGGCGAATGCGCAGTAATTCAGCAAAATGCCTCGCAGGCTTGCACTTTCAAAATGAAAGCCCTACTTTTGCCCTCCGTTTCGTAAGCCCTAGACTCTAATCATTCCGGCACCATGACCGTTACCCGCCTCAAGCGCAAGCACCGCAAGAACATTGCCCGCGCCAACAACAAGCAGCACATCATCAAGGAGTTGCTCCGCACGCCCGTTCTGAAAAACGTGGACCTCGAAGAGCTGAAATCGCGCTTCACCACCACCGCAGTTGCTGCTCCCGCCGCCAAAGCTCCTGCCAAGAAGGCTGCTAAAACCACCGAAACGGCCGACAACGCCGCCGCTTTCGATGCTGCTGATGCCGTGACCAAGCCGGTGAACGCCGACGGTCAGGAAGGCGAGCACCCCAAGCCCGAAATTGCTCTGTAAGTAATTTTCCGTTTGTCATCGTGTCGGGCTGAAGCAATTCGTCCGGTTTCGTTGGCTAGGCCCAAAATTCGACAAGCCCCGTTTCCTGTTTTGCAGGTTGCGGGGCTTGTTGGCTTTCTCATGGGTGGCGGTTGTTATTGCGGGTGGAGCACAGCGCAACGACAGACGGCGTCAACTGCTGCGCTTACCCAATTCCACGGCCTGCAAATCCACCACCTTGCCGCCGCTAATACCGAAGCGCAGCAGCGTGCGTACCTGGTGGAAGCCGTGGCGCCCGGCCGCGCCCGGGTTTAGGTGCAGCAGGTGGCGGCGCGGGTCGGGCATTACCCGCAAAATGTGCGAGTGCCCGGTGATGAACAGCCCCGGCCGCGCCTGGTCGAGCAGGGGCCGGGCGGCGGGCGCGTAGTGCCCCGGATAGCCGCCAATGTGGGTAATCAAAACCCGCAGCCCCTCAATTTCAAAGTCTTGGACCAGGGGCTGGGTGCGGCGCACGTCCGTGCCGTCGATATTGCCGTACACGCCCCGAAAGTGCGGCGCTAAGGCCTGCAGTTCGTCCACCACACGGGCATCGCCGAAATCGCCGGCGTGCCATATTTCGTCGCAGTCGCGCAGATGATGCGCGATTCGCTCGTCGAGGTAGCCGTGGGTGTCGGAAAGCAGGCCAATACGTGTCATGCCGCAAAGATGGGGGCGGCCGGCAAATCGGCCCATTCCCGTATCTTGCAGCCGCTACCACCGACCAGCCTCTTAATTTTATTCCCTGACGTCGGCCGCCTGCTTTTGGCCGAAGTCTTCCCTCAATTCGCTTTTCCCGATGAACATTTTCATCAACGACATTCCGCTGGTTATCAAGAAGCTCAGCGAAAAAGTGTACAAGCATAAGTTCGACCTTATCCTGAGTCCCGACGATGACTTCACATCGAAAGACCTGGTGGGCGATGTGCTGGTGCGCGACGCCGGCCCGCTGTTCATCGACCGTCTGCTGCGCCTGATGGAGGTGAAGAAGCTGAAAAAGCTGAAGTCGCTGACCATGCTGGTCAAAAAGAAAAAATTCATCACCCTGCACTTCAAAGACCAGTTCAAAATTGCCAAGGCCGGCGGCGGGCTGGTGGTGAAAGGCGACCAGGTGCTGATGATTTACCGCCTCGGCAAGTGGGACCTGCCCAAGGGCAAGCTTAAGAGCGACGAGGACCAGGCCGCCGGTGCCCTGCGCGAAGTAGAGGAAGAAACGAACATTAAGCTCGAACTCGGCGAAGAGTTGCCCAGCACCTGGCACAGCTACGCCTATAAGGGCAACAAGATGCTGAAGAAAACCAGCTGGTTTCTGATGAAGTGCCTCGATGACAGCCTGATGAAGCCCCAGACCGAGGAGTATATTGAGGAAGTACGCTGGATGTCGCCGCAGGAGGCCCTGGCCAAACTGGAAGATTCCTATGCCTCCATCGCGCTGGTGGTGCGCCACTACCTGAGCGAGATGGCCGGCAAGTCGAAGCCGACCAAAGAACCGGCGAGCGGGAAATAACCGTACATTGCCGGGCTATGCAGTGGTTTCGGATACTTATAGTGAGTCTGCTCTTGGTTGGGGTGGGGGCTTGTTCGGGCGCCCACGAGCCCAACCATGACCGCGCCGCGCCCTCCGCAGCCGCTCCGGCCCTGAAACTACCGCAGCTGAATGTGTCGGCGCTGCTGCCGCTCACCATTGATGAGATAAGCCAGCAGCTGGGACCGCGCCTGCCCATGCCGGATTCCTTCACCGACCCCACGCGGGTACCGTCCATCCATTCCGATGAGCGACTGGATTCGACGGTGCTGTTTCAGCACCGGGGCCTGACCATGGTGGTGGGCTATGATGCCCGCACGCGCCGGGTGAATGAGTTGCTGTTGATGGGCAGCAACGAAAATGACCTGATGACCCGTAGCGGCCTGCAGCTCAACTCGCCGGATTACCTGGTGCTGCCATTTTTTCAGCGGAACCGCCCCACCCAGCTCATGGGCCTGCGGGTGCTGGCACTAGCGCTCAGCCAGTAACCGCTGCGCTACTGCGCCAGAGGCGGCAGCGAAAATGGTAGAAAAGCATCGACATTGCCCCCGAAACGGTGAATGTCGCGGATGATGGTGCTGCTGATGGCTCCCAGCGTGGGCGAGGTCAGCAGAAACACTGTTTCCAGGCCGGCATTGAGGTGTTGGTTGCCGTAGGCAATGGGCTTTTCGTATTCGAAATCGGGGCTGTTGCGCAGGCCCCGCAACAGGAAGTTAGCGCCGGTTTCGCGGGCAAATTCTGCCGTGAGGCCTTTAAAGGTGCGCACCGAAACCCGCGAATCGTTTTGGAAAAGCCCAGCAATCAGTCCCTGCATCTGCTCAACCGGCAGGTAGCGCTGCTTGCTGCTGTTGGTGCCAATGGCAATGATAACGTGGTCGAACAGCGCCAGCCCGCGCTGCACAATGTCGAGGTGGCCATTGGTGAACGGGTCGAAGGAACCGGGGAAAAGGGCAATGCGGGGCATGGCGCTATCAGGCAAAGTGCAGGCTGAACAGGTCGAAATAGCGGTACTCATACACGTCGTTGAGCCGGTAGCTGTACTGCACGTTGCCGGGCCGGGTGCCAAAATGCACGTTGCGCACGTAGGTGCGCAGCAGGCTGAACACGGCCGAATCGGGCGTGAGCTCGCCCCACACGGTCACGTCGTCCTGGTCGGGGTCGAGAGCTAATTCCTGCATCACGAGGATGGTGTAATACACCACGTCCTCGGCGGTGGTGCAGGGGAACACGTTACAGTATTCGAGGTGCTGGCCCAGCACTACCAAGGTGAGCTCCTGCGGGCCGGGGTTGAGGTATAGCCGGCGCGGGGAGGCGGCCCCGCGTTGGTGTACCAACCCCGCCAGCAGGGCGCTGGTGTGGTGCAGCAGGCGGCCGGTGGCACCGTAGGTGGCGGTCAGCCATTCGGCCAGCGTAGCGTCGGCGGCAAATACGTTCACCAATTCCAGGCCGGGGTGGGTGGTGTGGCGCACCACTTCGGTGGGCGTGGGGGTGTGGTGCAGGCGCAGGGTGGCGGCTTCGTCGCCGGCCCGAAACAGCGGGGCCGGCAGCAGCGTGAAGGCCCGGCCCGTGACGGCCAGCCGCACCGCATTCCAGCCCCGCAAGCCCAGGAAATCGTGCTGGGCGGCCAGGGCTGGCACGCCACCAGTGGGCAGTTGGTAGTCCTCGAGCACTACAAATTTGCGCCGTTCCACATCGGCCACGGCCACGTGCAGGCGGGCGGGGCTGGCCAGCAGGTACAAATTGTAGGCCCCCAGATTGGCGGGGTCAAACGTTTCATCGCGCAGGCGCAGCAGGGGCGGCAACGCCGCCGCCGACGCGAAAGAGGCTGAAGTAGTGGGAGCAGGCACGAATCGAAGCTAAGCAGGCCAACGGCCGGGGCTAAAGATAAGGCCGCGCCTGTGGAAGCAGCGGCAACCGGACCGGGCAGGCCCCGCTGTTTTCCGCTCCGTGTGCAGCGTTGAATTCCGGATTATTAATCAGACAAAGCGTATCTGGGGCACAAATAAGTCGTCGGGGCTGAGCATCATGCGCAGCAATGGATGCACCTGCACCGGGGGCAATTGCATCAGCTGGCGGGGTGTAAACCACTGTAGCTCCGTGAGTAGCTGGCGGTCGGCGGCGTGTTCGGGGTCGTGGCCCAGGGTAGGTTGGGCGTCGGCGTCGGCTATTACTTCGAAGAAAAGCTCCAGGGCCTGAAGCTTATCGGTACTGAACTCGTGCAGATGCAGAAAGCGCCCCACCCGAACCGTCAGGCCGGTTTCTTCCCGGAATTCCCGCACCAAAGCTTCTTTAAGACTCTCGCCAAACTGCCAGCCCCCGCCCGGCGGCGACCAGAACGGCGCATCCTGCGGCAGCAGGCCCCGGTGGCCCGCCAGCAGCAGCCCGCCATCGCGCAGCAACAGCCCCCCAACCCGCACCCTAACTTTACCAGAATATGCCTGCAGGAGTGTATCGGGGGAAATATTCGGCGAATCGGGCATAGCTCGTTGGGAAGGGTGAAAGGCCGTCGGGTTATCAGGCGGCAGCCTTGTACGGCAAACGCCCTCGAAACGACATTGTTTTGCCGATTATACCTGCGCCGGAGTAAGAATTTCTTAGTGAGAAAGTTATGTGCCCGGCTGGCGTTGGCCCTGTTCCAGCCGGCTCGTAGCTGCCGCGCGGCGGCGCATTCGCCCGCGCCGCAGCCGGCTCAGGATGAACGCCAGCAGCAACACCACCAGCCCAGCCGCCACCAGCGGCAGCAGCAGCGTGATGGCCACGCCGCCCACGGCCAGCGTGTTTTCGACGGTGGCCAGCACGGGGTTGGCCAGGCCGGCGGTGGTGGCGGTGGAGGCGCCCCGCAGCAGCGCGGTGCCGGTTTGCACCAGGCCGGCCGTGCCGCCGCCCACCAGGATGCCCAGCGTCCAACGCAGCGTGGGGTCGAGGTGGGGGAGGGCCGAGGTCATGAGAATGGTGCCGGCTATGAAGGAGGCCGGCGTGGTCATTGTATCCAGCACGTGGTCAACCAGCGGAATGTAGTAGCCGGCCACTTCTACCACCGTGGCCGTGGACAGCGTGAGCAGTGCCGCCCAGGTGCCCAGCCAGGCAAAGCCCGCCGCCGGGGCCAGGTAGCCGGTGTGGTAGGCAATGCTGGCCGCCAGCAGCGGCACAAATACCCGAAACCCGCTGCACGCCGCCAGCCCCAGGCCCAGCGCGCCCGCCACCAGAAACTGCATTGCCGGGACCTGTTCCATGACCATTGCGAAAGCTGAATTGTGACGCCGAAAGATACGGGCACGAGCCGTAGCCCAGTACCTTTGGCGAATGTCTTCAGAAAACCACGCTCCTGCTTCCGCTACCACCACTGACCTCGAAACCCGCATCCGCCGCAAGCTGCTCGGGCAGGGCTTCATGCACCTCATTGGGGCTGAAATGACGGTTATTATGCCCGGCCGCATCGAGGTCGAGCTTACCCTGGAAAACCAGCACCTGCAGCAACGCGGCTTCGCGCACGGCGGCCTCATTGCTACGCTGGCCGATTTGGTGGCCGGCTTCGCGGCCGTGACGCTGGTGCCGGACACCTTCGGCGTGGTCACGTCCGATTTGAAAATCTCCTACCTGAACCCCGGCGTGGGCCGCCAGCTTCGCGCCATTGGTTGGGTGCTGAAACCCGGCCGCCGCCTGCATTTCTGCGAAGCCGAGGTGTGGTGCGACGACCTGCTGATTGCCAAAGCCAGCGCCACGATGGCGGTGATTGAACCGCAGTGACAAAACCCGGTAATGGAAAATAAGGGCACCAGGTACTATCCATACCATGTGCGCTGGCAACAGCGCGAGGGATTTCTCCTATGGCTGGACCGACCAGAACCGGAACGAGAGTCGCTTTGGGTTGATGCCCAAAACAGCGTGCCCATTTTCGAGACATACCAGCAGCTAAATTCCTTCGTGCTTGGTTTAGGTCAGGAACTGGAGAGCCAAGTAAATAAGCCAACTAATCTTGACGCAGTAGCCGATTGGTTGGCTCATGGTACCGAACAGCCGGTTGAGGAATGTTTGGGGGCCTGGAATTTGTTTGATGATTTGAGTGCCGGCGTGCAAAAGCCATTCGTGGGCAATGCACACAACCCGAAACGTGACCAAGTTTTTGACATGCTTTATGCCAAAAATGGTCCGTATCTCAACTCAGAAATTGATGTGCCTTGGCACTTGAATGGTCCGATGCAGTGGAAGCTGGAGAGCCTGAATACCTTGCGTTATATCCTGACTCAAGGGCTTGGGCTATGGAAACAAAGCACCTATTGGCAGTTTAAAACTTAGCGCATCAAAAAGAAGCTGTCCCTGCACTCGTTGGCAGCAGATAAATATCTTACTGAATAACTGTGTCATTACTCTCCCTCCGCACCCCGTCCGTCCGCGACTACTTCCCCTACGAGCCCACCGACGACCAGGCCCTGCTCTTCACGCAGCTCGACGCGTTTCTGAAGGACCAGTTGCCGGGGCGCAAGGTGTTTGTGCTGCGCGGCTACGCGGGCACCGGCAAAACCACCGTGGTGAGCGCCCTGGTGCAGTGGCTGCACAAGATGCAGCGCAAATACACCCTGATGGCCCCCACGGGCCGCGCCGCCAAGGTGATGGCCGGCTACGCGGGCGTGCCCGCCAGCACCATCCACAAGAAGATTTACCGCCAAACCAGCGGTTCGCCATCCGAACGGCTCAACTTCCAGCGCCAGCCCAACCGCGCCGAGCAGACGCTCTACATTGTGGACGAAGCCTCGATGATTTCGGATGAGAAAGCCTTCGGCGAGAACGGTTTGCTCGATGATTTGATGGGCTTCGTGTTCGAGAAAACCAGCAACAAGCTCCTCGTCATCGGCGATACGGCGCAGCTGCCGCCGGTGGGCCAGCTCCTGAGCCCGGCCCTCGACCCGGAGCTGCTGGCCCACCGCTTCCGGGCCGACGTGGGCAGCGTGGAACTGCGCCAGGTGATGCGGCAGGCCCAGCAGTCGGGCATTCTGGTGAATGCCACCGAATTGCGCGAAGAATTGCGGGAGGAAGCGCCCAATATCCAGCTGCATACTAAGGGTTTCCGCGATATTTTTAAGATGGGCGGCGACAAGCTGGAGGACGGCCTGCGCTGGGCCTACCGCCAGTTTGGCCACGAAAACACCACCATCATTTGCCGTTCCAACCGCAACGCTAATCAGTACAACCAGCTTATCCGGCGGGCGTTGTTCGATGCCGAGGAGGAAATTGAGGGCGGCGACTACCTCATGGTGGTGCGCAACAACTACTACTGGCTGCCGAAGGACTCCGAAATTGGCTTCCTGGCCAACGGCGATTTCCTGCAAATCACGAAAGTGGTGCGCCGCGAGGAGATGTACGGCTTCCACTTCGCGCAGGCCCAGGTGCGGCTGGTGGACTATCCCGACGAGCCCGAAATCGAAGTGAAGTTGCTGCTCGATACGCTGCACACCGAAAGCCCGGCCCTGCCCTCGGACCGCAACAATGCCCTGTATATGGCCGTGAGCGAGGACTACGCCCACCTCAAAACCAAGGCCGAGCGCTACAAGGAGATGCGCAAAGACCCCTACCTCAACGCCCTGCAAGTAAAATTTGCCTACGCCCTGACGTGCCACAAGGCGCAGGGCGGGCAGTGGCAAGCCGTGTTCGTGGACCACGGCTTTCTGAAGCCCGACGAGCCGCTGGCGGGCGAATTTGCGCGCTGGCTCTACACGGCCATCACGCGCGCCTCGGAGCGGCTGTTTCTGCTCAACTTTCAGCAGAAGCTGATAAGCGACCCGGTGGAAGAGGACTAAGCCGCAGGAACAACACGGAATCATAAAGCAAGCCACTTCGTTGAGAAAGACTTCACCGTTTCTTCAGGCATGGCCGGCTAGTTTGGTCAGAAATTTGTGAGTGCGCCCGAAAGCACTAAATTTGTTCATCCCTCAGCCCATCAACGTTTCTTCTTTTTGAATTTTATGAAAAAAACCCTGCTTCTCGCCCTGAGCCTGACCGCTGCTGCCTACTCCGCCCAGGCCCAGGCTCCGGCTGCTAAAGCCGCCACTACGGCTGGCCCTGCCATCACGTTTGAAGAAGTGAAGTACGACTTCGGTTCTGTGGTGCAGGGTGGTACTGTTGACCACACGTTCAAGTTCAAGAACACCGGCACGGCTCCCCTCATCATCTCCAACATTGGTGTGAGCTGCGGCTGCACCACTCCGGAGTGGACCAAGGCTCCCGTAGCCCCCGGCAAAACCGGTACCATCGCCGCCCACTTCAACTCGGCCGGCAAAATGGGCATGCAGAACAAAGTGCTGACCATTGAGTCGAACGCCACCGCTGGCAGCACCACCGTTTCGCTGGTTGGTGAAGTGAAAGAAGCCACCACGGCCGCTGCCAACGCCACCCCCAGCATGACCGTGACCGACACCACGCCGATGGCTACCGTGAAAGACAACGGCAAGAAGGTGAAAGAGAAGTCGGGCGACACCAAGCTGAAAGCCAAAGTGAAATAAGCTTTCGCTTGAAATAAAAGCCCAATAAAAAAGGCCGCTTGCATTTGCAGGCGGCCTTTTTTATTGGGCTTTTCGACAAAGCCTTATAGCTCGCGCATGGCCAGAGCTAGGCTTACCCAGCCCGCCAAAAACAGCAGCCCGCCGATGGGGGCCACCGCGCCCAGCTTGGTTATACCCGTGAAGCACAGCGCGTAGAGCGAGCCACTGAACACCACAATGCCGCCCAGCCAAAGCGCACCCGTGGTGCCCAGGCTGCGCAGCTCGGGGCGGGCGGCCCAAAGCACGCCCACGGCCAGCGCGGCCAGGGCGTGGTAAAACTGGTAGCGCACGGCGGTTTCGAAGGTGTCGGCACGGCCGGCTTTCACCAGCATGTCGTGCAGGGCATGGGCTCCGAAGGCCCCGATGGCCACGCCCAAGCCGCCAAACACGGCGGCCAGCTGAATTAAAAGTCGAGCAGTCATAAAGAAGAATAGGGGAGAATGAAGGCACGAAGGTAGCCTGCCTGCCCGCAAGCCCGGGCGTCAGATTTGCCGTTTGAGGCGCAGGGAAGCGGTGTGGAGGTTGCCATCGGGCCTGCGCAGCACGAGCAGAAGCACGCGGCCGTCTTCGGAATGCAGCATGCGGTCGAGCTGCGTCAGCGAGAACGTATTGACCGGCAGGAAATTGACGCTGACCAACTCTTCGTCGGCTTCGATGCCGGCGGTGGCGGCCGGCGAGTCGGGCATGACCCGGAGTATCAGGAACCGGTGGTAGTCGTCGCCGGTAGCCAGCAGGTCAATGCCGGACATGTCGTGCTCGAAGGGTTCCCGAAACTTGGTGTTGGGGCGGAGCAGCAGGCGGCGGTGGGGATAGTCGACAACGAGGGAAAACCGTTTCAGCAGCTCGTAGCCAATGTTGCCGTTGCGCTGCACGTCGATGCGCCGGTGCACGTCGCCGGCATCGGGAAAGGAGGTGAGGACCGAACGCATGGCGTAGCGGCCCAGGTGCAGGGTCGGCACCCGCCCCAGAAAGCCCCGCACCGTGCCCGACAGCCCCCGCCCCAGGTCGGTTGGCAGGCGGCGGGCGGGGGCCGTCATGCGCGGGTCCGAGTCGAGCTCCAGGGAAAGGGCGTGGCTAGCCCCGGTATCGAGCACCAGTTTGAGCGGCATCGTGAGCGAGTCGTTGAGCTGCACGGGCACGGTGAAATAGGCCTTGTTATTTTCCAGCGAGAGCGGCAGGCTCGACCAGCGCCTGCCACGGGGAGGATGATAGGTGGCCGGGTCGTTGAGCACCACCGTGGACATTTCCGAATGAATGGTGACCACAAAGCTGCGAAACAACTCGGAGCCCAGAATGCCGCTGATGGGCACCCCCACGTAGCCCGACAGGTTGAGCACATCCTCCGACATCACCAGCCAACTCATGCGCGGGGCAACTGCGCCCGGCAGCTCCACGCGCACGCTGTCGGTTTGGTAGGCGAGCAGGCCGGTATCGGTCCCGCCCATGCCGACTACCCGGAAATACTGCCCGTGGTGGAGGCGCAGTGAGTCGGCCAATTGCGGTGAGGTGATGATGGACGTGCCTACGCCGGAATCGAGCAGAAAATTGAAGGGGCCAGCTCCGTTCAGACGCAGCTTCACCACCAGCAGGTTGCGCTGCACCTGAAAGCTTAGCGAGGTCTGGTGGTCATTGGCACGGGTGAATTCGAACGGGCCGGGCGGCAAGGGCACTGTCTGGGCGCAAACGGGCGAATGCAGCCCCCAGCAAAGGGCCCAGGCAACCAGCAAAAACACCAAGTGCGGGCTACGCATAATCTGGGACAACTCAAGCAACCGGTAAATAAAGCGAAAAGACACGCTATAATTTGCCTGGGGTGCAAATAACCACCGAGGTTGAGGCATAGTCCGCGCTTTTGAGCTTACCCGAGCGCCTCCCAGGCTTCGGCAGGAGCGTAGCGCAACGCCCCGCCGCTGATGTGCAGCGGCGCCGCTAAGTTGTTGTGATAGAGTTGGCCCGTGCCCAGTCCTTGTGCAAAGCCATGCACATTGTACTCGCCCGTGAGCTGGGCCACGGCGTTCAAACCAATATTGGATTCCAAGGCCGAAGTAACCCACCAGCCAATGCCGCGTGCCTCGGCCAGCGCAATCCACTGGCGAGTGGCGGCGTGGCCCCCCAGCAGGGTGGGCTTGAGCACGATATAAGCCGGCCGTATTCCATCGAGTAGCTCCGCCTGCCGCCCGGGCTCGGTCACGCCAATCAACTCCTCATCCAAGGCAATGGGAATGGGGGAGGTGCAGCACAGCGCAGCCAGTGCCGCCGGCTGGCCCGCCGCAATGGGCTGTTCGATGGAATGGATGTCGAACGCGGCCAACTGCTCCAGCTTAGCCGGCGCTTCGGCCGGTGCGAACGCCCCGTTGGCATCGACGCGCAGCGTGAGCCGCTCGGGCGGCGCTACGGCCCTGATTTCGGCCAGCAGGCCCAGCTCGGTGGCAAAATCCAGCCCCCCGATTTTGAGTTTCAGGCAGGAGTAGCCTGCCGCTAGCTTTTGCTGGATTTGCTCCCGCATAAAGGCCGCGTCGCCCATCCACACCAGGCCATTGATGGGCAAAGCTGCTTCGCCCCGGCTGAAAGCATTGTCGTAAAGCTGATGCCGGCCGCCCCGCGCCAGGTCCAGCGCGGCGGTTTCGAGGGCAAAGGTGAGCGCCGGCCACCCCGGACCCACAAACGCCGGGGCATCGGCTGCCGAAAAAGCAGCCAATGCCCCGGCGTTGAACCGTTGGCATAAATCAGCAATGGCCTTGGCAAAGTCGGGGCCGTAATCGGGGCTGAGGCCCGCCAGCGGGGCGGCCTCTCCAACGCCTTCCACCAGAGGGCGGGCGTCATCGGTCAGATGTAGGTACCAGGCCACGTGCTCGGCCAGCGCGCCCCGCGACGTGCGTGCCGAAAAGCTGAAGCGCAGCGTACGCTGCGATAATCGAAGATGAAGCATGGCGCAAAGATGCGCGCCGAGCCATATCAGCGGTGAGTTGCGGCGTTACTTTATCTGGGAGCTTTTGCCGCGGCGACTTACAAGGCCACCCTTTCGGCCGGCATCCCGGGCCTCATCGGCTGAGAAGCGGTGGCCTCGGCCACTGGCGTGCGATGCCTTGCCGCCTTCGCTGGCAATGCGGCGCTGGGTTTCGGGGCTCATGGCGGCGAAGCCGCGCCGACTCTTGGTGCCTACGCGGTTAGCAGGGCGAGTAGTGCTTTTGAGGGCTGGAGTAACAGTTGCCTCGGCAGTGAGCAGGTTCGTTTTCATATGACTAAGGGAAGAAGGTTTTGTATGTTGCAATGGTAGTGTGGATAGTCAACATTACCTACCTTTCCTAACCTGAAATGTTGCTTTTATTGCTGAAACTGGTCGTAAATACCACTTTTTACCGAGGAGCTTCTACGTACTTTTCCCTGGCTCTACGTGTTTGATTCGAACCATAACTGCCCGGTTTTCCTCGGAATATTTACGCCCCCGCACAACCTCCGAACTGCTAATCCGGTTAGTGATGGAGGCCTTGCTTTTTCCACTGTTTTTCTGCTATGACTCACGTCCCCGTTTCACCCGCCGCCGCCCGCGTGGCACCCACCTGGCTGGCCCGCTACCGCGCCGTGCGCGCCCAAAGCCAGGCCCTGTGTGCGCCGCTGCTGCCCGAAGACACCGTGGTGCAGCCCATGCTCGACGTAAGCCCGCCCAAATGGCACCTGGCCCATACCACCTGGTTCTGGGAAACCTTCCTGCTGAAGGAGTACGCGCCCGACTACCAGTTGTTTCACGCAGACTACGCTTACCTGTTCAACTCCTACTATAATTCCCTGGGCTCGCGCGTGAACCGGGCCGACCGGGGCACGCTCTCGCGCCCGGCCTTGGCCGACGTGCTGGCCTACCGCGCCCACGTCGATGCCGCGCTGGCCCAGCTCCTCACCGAGCGGCGCGACCTGCCCCCGTTATTTTTCGAGCTGCTGGAGCTGGGCCTCCAGCACGAGCAGCAGCACCAGGAACTACTGGCCACCGACATCAAGTACATTCTCAGCACCAGCCCACTGGCTCCCGAATACCTGCCTGCGGCCGGTCTGCCAGTCAATGAAGCTGCCGACATAGTACCAGCTGCTTGGCTGCCCGTGCCCGGCGGCGTGCACCGGGTAGGCTTTCAGGAAAATGGGTTTTGCTTTGATAATGAGCTGGCGGCGCACGACGTGCTGCTGGCTCCCTTCGAACTGCAAAACCGCCTGGTGACCAACGCTGAATACCAGGCCTTCATCGAGGCCGGCGGCTACCGCGATTTCCGCTACTGGATGGGCGAGGGGTGGGACTTAGCGCAGGCGCAGGGCTGGGAAGCGCCGCTCTACTGGGTGCGGCACGCCGATGGCTGGCACCGCTTCACGCACCACGGCCTGCAAGCCGTGGTAGCCGAGGCGCCGGTCACCCACATCAGCTTTTACGAGGCCGATGCTTATGCCAACTGGGCCGGCGCGCGCCTGCCCACCGAGGCCGAGTGGGAGACGGCCGCCCGGCACTTCGGGGCCACCACCAGCGCCGGTACCTGGCTTGAAAGCAACCTGTTCGACCCGCAACCCCTACCCGCCGACGCCGACCCTGCCCAGTGCCACCAGTTGCTGGGCGACTGCTGGGAGTGGACCTACTCGGCCTACCACGCCTACCCCGGCTACGCCCGCGCCGCCGGCGCGCTGGGCGAGTACAACGGCAAGTTTATGGTGAACCAGCTGGTGCTGCGCGGCGGCTCCTGCGCCACACCCGAAAACCACATTCGCGTCAGCTACCGTAATTTTTTCCACGCCGACAAGCGCTGGCAGTTCACGGGCATTCGCTTGGCGCGCTAGGCCTGCGGGCGGTGTTTCTTTGTTTCTTCAGTTTCCTCTATGCCCATTTCTTCTATCCTAAGCCCCTCCGCAACCGAGCTGGCGCGGCACGTGGCCGATGGCTTGCGCCGCATCCCCAAAGCCCTGTCGTCGATGTATTTCTACGACGACGCGGGCAGCCGCCTGTTTCAGCAAATCATGGATTTGCCGGAGTATTACCCCACGCGGGCCGAGTTTGCCATTTTCCGGGAGCACGGTGCGGCCATTGCGGCGGCCCTGAGCCCGGCGGGCGGCGGCGACTTCGCGCTGGTGGAGCTGGGAGCCGGCGACGGAGCCAAAACCAAGCTGCTGCTGCGCGAATTGCTGGCCGCCGGCACCCCATTCACCTATGCCCCGGTGGATATTTCGGCCGGGGCCATGACGGGGCTGGTAGCCGCACTGAAAGAAGAGCTGCCGGCGCTGAACGTGGCCCCGGTGGTGGAGGACTACGCCACAGCCCTCACGCAGCTGCGCACCTGGCCGGGCAGCAAGGCGGTGCTGTTTCTGGGCTCGAACATCGGCAATTTTGGCCCGGCCGAGCGGCTTGATTTTCTGCGGCAACTGGCCGCCCCCCTGGCCCCGGCCGACCGCCTGCTCATCGGCTTCGATTTGCAGAAGGACCCGCGCCGCATCCGGGCGGCCTACGATGATGCCCAGGGCGTAACGGCGGCCTTCAACCTCAACCTGCTCACCCGCCTCAACCGCGAACTGGGGGCTAATTTCGACCTCGCTCACTGGCAGCACTACACCGACTACAATCCCCTGAACGGGGCCGTGCACTCCTTTCTGGTGAGTAACCGGGCGCAGCAGGTACGCGTGGCCGCTCTCGACGAGACCTTTGAGTTTGCGGCCTGGGAGGTGATTCATACCGAAAACTCCTACAAATTTACCTTGCCCCAGATTGAAGCCCTGGCTGCCGACGCCGGCTTGCGCGTGGTGGAGTATTTCACCGATGCGGCTACCGATTTTGCCGACGTAGTGCTGGCTGCTAGGTAGCGTGGCGCCTGTCATCCTGAGCACAGCGAAGGACCTTATCACAGTTGAATATTTTGCAGTGATTCCGCTAAAGCAGCCGCGATAAGGTCCTTCGCTGCGCTCAGGATGACAGACGATTCTTGTCTTTACCCCGATAAAAATCCCCCATGCTCACCCTTGCCTCCGGCTACGGAAATTTTGCAGTGCCCGCAGTTGCCCTGGCCGCGGCCGACGAAGCCCTACGTCCTGCCCGGCAACACGGCCTGCCGCTGCCCGTGAGCCCCGTGGCCGGCCTGCCCGAGCTGCGCGAAGCCCTGGCCCACCGCTACCGCCAGCGCGGCGCTGCTGGTGTCATGGCCGAACAGGTGGTCGTGACGGCCGGGACCAAAGCCGGCCTGTTTGCCCTGCTCAGTGAAATGCTACAACCCGGCGATGATGTGCTGCTGCCCACGCCTAACTGGTTTGGCTTCTACGACCTGGTGCGGCGGGCCGGCGGCAGCCTGCGCCCCCTGCCGCTCCGTGCGGTCGATAATTACGCCCTCACGCCCGAAATGCTGCGGGCGGCCCTCACGCGAGCCACGCGGCTGCTCATCATCAGCAACCCCAACAACCCCACCGGCCGCGTGTATTCGCGGGCCGAGTGGGCGGCAATATTGGCCGTGACGGCCGAATTCCCGGGCCTCTGGGTGCTCAGCGATGAGATTTACGAAGGCATCAGCTTTGGGCCGGAGCCGGTGCCTACGCTGCTGGCCCTGCCCGGCCCACACGAGCGGCATGTGGTGGTGAGCGGCTTTTCGAAGTCGCTGGCGCTGGCGGGCTGGGGCGTGGGCTGCCTGGTGGCCCCGCCCGCGCTGGCGCAGGCCGTGGCGGCGCGCATATTCAGCACCGGCCTGGCGGTGCCGGTGCCGGCCCAAATGGCCGCACTAGCCGCCACGCAGCACGCCGAGGCCATTGGGGCAGCGTTGTGTGCGCAATTAAAGCCCACCCGCCAGCTCTTGCTCGATGCATTGGCGGCGCTGCCCGGCGCGCCCACCGTGGCTGCGCCCGAAGGTAGCTACTACGTTTTTGCCGATTTCACCCGCTTTCTCGCGCCCGGTTTGCCGGCACCGGAAGCATCGGCTACGCTGGTGCGGCAGCTGGCCGAGGCCGGTGTGGAAGTAGTGGACGGGGCTACCTGCGGCGCCCCGGGTTTTTTACGGCTGTCTTACGCCGTGGCGGAGGCCGATTTGCGGCGGGCGCTGGCCATCATCGGGAGCGTGGTGGGTTTGTAGAGACGCGACACTTCGCGTCTCGGCGTATGCGCCGTTCGGGAATCGTTCAGTGCCAAGACGCGAAGTGTCGCGTCTCTACATCGGGCCTTGTGGTTTCGATTTAACCCCTTGCGAGCGGCTCGCCCGTACCTTTGCCGGGCTTTTTATAGGGAATTATGCTGAGTAATATTCGTCCTCATTTGCGGCCCACGCTGTTGCTGGCGTATCCGGTGGTGCTGTCGCAGCTGGGGCACATCATGGTGAGTTTCGTCGATTCGGTGCTGGTGGGGCGCACGGGCACCGTGCCGCTGGCCGCCGTGAGCCTCGGCGTAAACAGCACCAATGTCATCATGATTCTGGGCATTGGCCTGAGCATGGGCAGCGTGCCGCTGGTGGCCGCCGCCGACGGCCGCCGCGACCTGCCCGACCTGGCCCGCCTCCTGGTGTCGTCGGTGTGGCTAAGTGTGCTGGCCGGGCTGGCGCTGGCCGGGCTGGGCCAGTTGGTGCCGCCGCTCATGCACTACCTCGGCCAGGCCCCGGCTGTGGAAGCGCTGGCTGCGCCCTGGGTGCGGGTCATCAGTTGGTCGTTTCTGCCGTTGATGATTTTTCAGGGCTTCCGCGAGTTTGCCGAGGGGCTGGGGCTCACGCGGCAGGCCATGTGGCTCTCGGTGCTGGCCAATGTGGTGAACGCCGCCCTGTGCTACGCGCTGGTGTTTGGCCACTGGGGAGCACCCCAGATGGGCCTGATGGGCTCGGCCTGGGCCACGCTTATTGCCCGCACGCTCATGGCCGGGCTCATGGGGGCGTATGTGCTGCTGGCCCAGCGCCTGCACCAGTACCGCGCCGCCGTGCATAGCTGGCTGCCCGACTGGGCCACGCTGGCCCGGCTGTTCAATATCGGCGCGCCCATTGGCGTTCAGATGGCGTTTGAAGTCGGAGCCTTTGCTACGGCGGCCATCATGATTGGCTGGCTGGGCGCGGTGCCGCTGGCGGCGCATCAGGTGGCCATCAACCTGGCTTCGATAACCTACATGGCGGCCAGCGGCATTGCGGCGGCGGCCACCATCCGGGTGGGCAAGCTGATGGGCAGCGGCGACATGCCGGCGGCCCGGCAGGCCGGTTTCGCGGCCTACGTGCTGGGTTTTGGGTTTATGGCCACGATGGGGGCACTGTTTATTGCCCTGCGGCACCAGGCCCCGCTGCTCTACAGCCACGATGCGGCCGTGGTGGCGCAGGCCGGTACGCTGTTGCTCATCGCGGCCCTGTTTCAGGTGTCCGATGGCTTGCAAGTGATGGGCCTGGGCGCACTGCGTGGGCTGGAGGATGTGAAAGTGCCTTCCGTGGTGGCCTTGCTGGCGTACTGGGCAGTGGCGTTGCCGCTGGGCTATTTTCTGGGGTTCCGGTTGCATTTTGGCGCGCCGGGCGTGTGGACGGGGCTGCTGCTGGGGCTCACCATTGTGGCGGGCGTGCTCATCGTGCGCTTCCGGCGCGAAACCGCGCCGGGCTACGTGCCCGAGCCGGTAGCCGTGCCGTAGCGCATTTTATCGAAACTGTTTAATAATTCGGTGTTGTTAGATGTCTGTCATCCTGAGCGCAGCGAAGGACCTTCTCACATTGGAACGAATTGTGTCAACGTGAGAAGGTCCTTCGCTGCGCTCAGGATGACAGACTTTTAAACGCCTTCGTACTTTGCCCCATGCTTTCTCTTCTGACTTCGCTCTTAACGGCTGCCGCGCTGCTGCAAGGCCCGGCCGCGAAACCCCAGCCAGCCCCCGCTGCCAGGCCCGCGCCTGCGCCGCCCATTCCGTGGTCGGCCACGCGGCGGCTCACGATGGCCGACTTCCAAGGCCACCCCGGGCCGTCGGACCGGCTGGCGGCCCTCACTTCGGCCGATATCAAGTCCAATGCCGCCTGCCGCGATTTCGTGTTCAGCGCCACCGTGCAGGCCACGTTCGACCCCAATACCTCGTGGTTTCAAAATCCCAAGCTGGCCTCTGAAGCCCTGCTGCGCCACGAGCAACTGCACTTCGATATCACCGAGGCCTACGCCCGCCTCATGCGCCAAAAGCTGGCCGCCTTCGCGGCCAAAGCCGATTGCAATAAGCTCCAGCCGGCTTTCAACAACGTGACCAAAGCCGTGTACGCCGAATGGGACAAGGAGCAGAACCGCTACGACCAAGAAACCGGCCACGGCCTGAACGCCGTGCGCCAGGCCTACTGGGAAAAGCAGACGCAGCTGAAGCTAGAGCAACTAAAGATGTTTGCGGTGCAGTAGGGGCGGATTTAGCCGCAACGTGAACGTCATGCCGAGCGCAGCCAAAGCATTTCTCCCGCAGCAGTAATCCAATCGACAGGATTTAGTATTGCGGTAGAGATGCTTTGGCTGCGCTCGGCATGACCGTTTTTTTTCTATCGCCAATTCCCAGTTCCCATACATGACTTCTCCATCTATGCCCACTACCGCCATCTCCTGGGCTGATTTCGAGCGCGTCGACCTGCGCGTGGGTACCGTGCTGGAGGCGCGGGCTTTTCCGGAGGCGCGCCGGCCGGCGTATCAATTGCTGATTGATTTCGGGCCGGAAATTGGCCTCAAGAAGTCCAGCGCCCAAATCACGCACCACTACACGCCGGAGGCGCTGGTGGGCCGGCAGGTGTTGGCGGTGGTCAACTTCCCGCCTAAGCAGATTGGGAAATTTCGCTCCGAAGTGCTGGTAACGGGCTTTGCCGATGCCGACGGGCACATTGTGCTGGCCGCCGTGGGCGGGCCGGTGCCCAACGGGCAGCGGCTGGTTTAGTTGGTTTTGGCGGGCGGCCCCCATTGGTCGGCGGCGGGCTGGTTGGCTTTGGCGGGGTTGAGCCGGGCTTCGCGCTTGTTGAGTGTATCGATAACGCCGGCGTAGATTTCGTTCAAATCCTTGTTGTGAATGCCGTAATACCGGTAGCTGCGTTGGAAAGTGGAGTCGGATACTTCGTGTTTCCAGAGCATGTTTTTCTGCTGGGCCAGAAACAGCGCCCGCGACGAATCGGGCGAGAGGCGGCTGCTTTCTATCTGGGCTTCGAGCTGGTGCAGGTCGGCCAGCATCTGGGCCATTTTTTCCCGGGGGACCAAATCGGCGGGCAAGGGCGCTTCTTCGGGGCGCTGGCAGGCGGGCAAAGCGAGCAGGAGGGGGGCCAGCACCAGGCCCAGGCAGCGGCGGCGGAATGAGTTCACGCCGCAAAGTTAGTCCCGCGCCGTAGCTTCGCCGCCATGAACCCCTCCGTGCCCTCGGCCCTCACCGACCTGGTGCGCCGCCTGCGCCACCTCGAAATCCGCATTCGCAAAGCGGTGGAGGCCCAGCTACAGGGCGATTTTCACTCCGTATTCAAAGGCACGGGCCTCGAATTCGACGACGTGCGGCTCTACCAGTACGGCGACGAGGTGCGGGCCATCGACTGGAACGTGAGCAGCAAGGGCCACGGCACCTTCGTGAAAACCTACAAGGAAGAAAAGGAGCAGCAGGTGCTGGTGCTGCTGGACGTGAGCGGCTCGCTGGACGTGGGCGACGGCCAGCGCCGCAAGCTCGACGTGGCCCGCGACATCGCGGGGCTGCTGGCGCTGTCGGCCGCCCGGCAGGGTTCGGCGCTGGGTTTGTTTGCTTTCTCCGACCAGAAGGAGCTGTATTTGCCGCCCGGCAAGGGGCCGCGGGCGGCGTATGCGCTCATCAGCCGGCTATTTGGGCTGGTGCCGGTTTCGGCCCGCACGGGGGTGGGGGCGGGCATTAGGCAGGCGCTGGGGCTGCTCAAGCGCCGCAGTTTGGTGGTGCTGGTGTCCGATTTTATCGACGGCAACTACGAGCGGGAGCTCACCATGCTGGCCCAGCGCCACGACCTGATTGTGGTGCAGCTCCAGGCCCCGCGCGAGCGCACGTTTCCGGCCCTGGGCATCCTGCCCCTGCGCGACGCCGAAACCGGCCAGGTGCGTTGGGTGAACACCTCCAGCCCCGATTTTCGGGCCCGCATGGAGGCCCAGGCCGAGCGCCAGGAGGCCGAGCTGCTCAACATCTGCCGCCGCCACCGCACCGGCTTCCTGGCCCTGAGCACGGAGGGCGATTTTGTGCCGCAACTCGTGAATTTGTTTCGTCACCGTCGTCAATCGGGCCGCAATGGGTAAACTGATTGGGCATTTTGAGGGAAGAAAACGTGTGTTGCTCAGCCTGATTTTTAGCTTGCTGCCGGGCGTTACTGCTTTGAGCCAAACCACTCCGCCGCCCATTCCGCAGGGCCGCTTTCTGAAGCAAACCGTGCTGGTGGGCGAGCCGCTCGACTACGAGCTGCGCTACGAGCACGCACCCGATTTGGAGGTGGTGTTCCCCGATTCGCTGGCCAAGTTTGCGCCATTTGAGTATGCGGGCAAGACCTTTTACCCCACCCGCACCCGGCGCGGCATCAGCCTCGACCGCGCCGTGTACCACCTGCGCACCTTCCGGCTCGATTCGGTGCAGACCCTGGCCCTGCCCGTGGCCGTGCTGCAAGGCCCCGACACGCTGAGCGTGCTGCCGCTGCCCGCCCGCGTGCGCCTGCTGCGCACGGCCGCCCCGCAGCGCGGGGCCGCCCAATTGCCCGTCCTGCGCCAAAACCTGGTACTGGTGCCCGTCGAGCCCATTTTCAACTACCCGTACTGGTTGGCCGGGGCGCTGGCGGTGCTGCTGCTGCTGGCGGGCGGCGCGGCGCTGTTTCGGCGGCGGCTGGTGCAGCGCTACGCGGCCTACAAGCGGCGCAAAAACCACGGCTATTTCCTGGCGCAATTTGCGCGGCACGTCGAGCGGTTCGAGCTTTCGCGCTCGGCCACCAACGTGGAGCGGGCCGTGGTACTCTGGAAAAACTACCTCGCCGGCTTGGAAAACAGCGGCCTAAACTCCTTCACCACTCGCGAAATCGTGGCCTATTTCGAGAATGACTCCGATGTGCGAAAGGCGCTGAACGCAACCGACAAGGTGATTTACGGCAACGTGCAAACCGAGGAAGCCGCCGAAGTCGACCGCGCCTTCCAGCGCCTGCGTGGTTTCGCCGAGCGGCGCTACGCGTCGGTGACGGAGTAGCGCGGACTTTTAGTCCGCGAGTCCAACCATTCTGCTGAATCCCGGGCGCGGACTAAAAGTCCGCGCTACATTCGCCCCCGCTTGAACGACTTTTTTAACCTTCTTCGCTACACCACGCTGGCTGGCTACCAGTGGCAGCAGCCGCGTTTGCTGCTGCTCATTGCGGCCGTGCCGCTGCTGTTTGGGCTGCGCTGGGTGCTGGCGCGGCGGCGGGCGCAGGTGGCAGTGGCCTTCGCGCCCGGCCCCGTGCGGCGCGACTGGTCGGCCGCTCTGCGCTTCGTGCCCGATGTGGTGCTGGGCCTGGCCCTGAGCTTTGCCATTGTGGCCCTAGCCCGCCCGCAGCGCACCGATGAGCGCGTGGAGCAGTCCGGCCGGGGCATCGACCTGGTGCTGGCCCTCGACGTATCGGGCTCAATGGAAATCCAGGACCTGCGCCCCAACCGCCTCGAAGCCGCTAAGCGCATTGCCACCGATTTCCTGAGCTCCCGCGTGGGCGACCGGCTGGCCCTGGTAGCCTTTGCCGGCGAAGCCTACTCGCTGGCCCCCCTCACCACCGACTACGACCTGCTGCGCGAAGACCTCGCCGGCCTGCACGTGGGCATGATAAAGGAGGACGGCACGGCCATTGGCACGGCCCTGGGCGTGGCCACCAACCGCCTGCGTGAGTCCACGGCCAAGTCGCGCGTCTGCATCCTGCTCTCCGATGGCGAGAACAACGCCGGCAGCCTCGACCCGCTGCTGGCCGCGCAGCTGGCTCACGCCTTTGGCATCCGCATCTACACCATCGGGCTGGGCAAAGACGGTTTCGTGCCCTACGGCCAGGATTCCCTGGGCCGCACCCGTTACGTAAACACCCGCCTCGACGAAACCACCATGCGCCAGCTCGCCGCCGCCGCCGATGGCCGCTTCTTCCGCGCCACCAACACGGGCGCGCTGCGCGAGGTTTTTGCCCAAATTAATCGGCTCGAAAAGTCCGAAATCAAGCAGCTCCGCTTCCGCAACACCAAGGATTTTTACCGGCCATACTTGTGGCTCAGCATCGGACTCTGGCTGCTGTGGCTGGTGCTGAAAAACACGTTCCTGAGCAACCCGCTGGAAGACTAAAAATTCGGACGGTGTTGTCATCCTGAGCGCAGCGAAGGACCTTATCGCGCCTGTGCCGTTTGGCATTACTGCAAACCGTTCGAGCATGATAAGGTCCTTCGCTGCGCTCAGGATGACAACGTCTAAAAAATAACCCCACCCATGTCCATCGCCGATAATATCCACCGCCTCAACGCCGAGCTGGCCGGCACGGCCGCCCGCTTATGCGTCGTCACCAAAACCCACCCCGTCGAGCTGCTTCAGGAGGCTTATGCTGCCGGCGCGCGCTGCTTTGGCGAGAACCGACCCCAAGAAATGGCCGCCAAGCAGCCCCAGCTTCCGCCCGATGTGGAATGGCACCTCATCGGCCAGCTCCAAACCAACAAAGTGAAGCTGCTGGCCCCCTTCGTGCACACCATCCAGAGCATCGACAGCCTGAAATTGCTGCGCGAAATCAACAAGCACGCCGCCGCCAACAACCGGGTTATTAACTGCCTGCTGCAATTCCACATCGCGCAGGAAGAAAACAAATCGGGCCTCACGCTGGCCGAAGCCGAGGAAATCCTGACCGCGCCCGAGTTCGCGCCGCTGCAAAACGTGCGGCTCACCGGCGTGATGGGCGTAGCCACCTTCACCCCCGATGAGGCCCAATTGCGGCAGGAATTCCAAACGCTGCACGGCTACTTCGACCACCTCAAAGTCACGTATTTCGCCGATGTGCCGGACTTCCGCGATATCTCGATGGGCATGAGCGGCGACTACAAACTGGCCGTGGCCGAAGGCAGCACGCTGGTGCGGGTGGGCAGCGCCATTTTCGGCAGTAGGGGATAGGGACATTCGCGCGCTGCGACCCTCTGCGTAAACCACTGCGCCCACTACGGGAAACAGCACCCGCACAACCCATCAAGCGCGGCGCTGGAAATTCTTCTATCTTCCGTCCCCAGTCCGCCGCAAATTCCCACTATGCCCGCCACCACTGCGTCCTCGCCGCCTCCACCGGCCATTGTGGCCAACCAACACATCTACGACGACTATTTCGAGGAAGAATTCACCCGCACGGTGGACGAAAACATCCTCCAGCTGCTCGACCGTGTCTGGTTTCGCTCCGAGCTGGTGGGCTTCGAGAACTACCCCCAGCGCAACAACCCCGACCGGCCCCTGATTTTCGCCAGCAACCACTCCGGCATGGCCTTCCCCTGGGATGCCATTGTGGCGCTGTCGCACCTATTCCGTTACCTGCCCCGGCACGAGTCGCTCTCCGACCTGCCGCGCCCGCTTTCGGCCCCGTTGCTCTCGCAAACGGCCCTGATGAACCCCTACCTGGTCAAAGACTTCTGGAAAAAATGCGGCTGCGTGGATGCCACGACGCTGAATTTCGAAACCATGATGTACTACCAGGACCACAACCTGATGCTCTACCCCGAGGGCGTGCCCGGCATCGGCAAAGGGTTCAACCGCAAGTATCAGCTCCAGCGCCTGGCCACCAGCATGGTGCGCCTGGCCCTGCAGCACGGCACCGACATCGTGCCTTTTTACACCATCAACGCCGAATACCTCAACCCCTACGCCTATAGCTGGGACGGCATCAACAACCTGACCAAGAAAATCGGCATCCCGTTTCTGCCGCTCACGCTGTTGCTTTTACTGGTGTTGGTGCAGCCCTGGGCCTTTTACCTGGCTTTTCCGGCCAAGCTGGTCTTCGTGATGGGCACCCGCATCCGCCCGTCCGACCTCACCAATAAAACCGTGGACGAGCTCAGCCGCGAAGAATACCTGGCCCTGAGCGAGCAAATCCGCCAGCAGATGCAGGCCGAGATGGACGCCGCCGTGGCCGCCCACGGCCAAAAACCTTACCGCTGGGGCGAACTCTGGCAGCGCATCAAGGAAAACCGGCGCTTCTTCCCGTTTTTCTTGCCTTTCGCCTGGCCCGCCATGTTCACCGAGTTCGAGCGCCTCTACGTGAAGGAGGGCCGACGCAACTTCCGCATGCAGCTCGATAAGCCCGGCGCGTGGCTGCGCATGCTTTGGCGCAACCCCATAACCCTGGCCTATTTCATCCCGTTGTTAGGCTGGATTCCCCTGGCAATCAAAGGCTACAAAGGCAATAAGCTGGGGCAAAAGCAGAAGGCTTACCGCAGCAGTCAGCAGTAGGGTGCAGGGCTTGCCCCGCACCCTACTGCTGATGTCCCCACACCCTCCCCTCCAAATCCCACCCGCATGCCCTCCTTCCAACACCTGCTGCTCAAGCAGTTTCTCACGGCGGCGGCCGCCCCGCTGGCCCGCCGCAAGCCCAGCGTGGGGGCCATGCGCCTGGCTATGGAGGCCGGCTCCCTCTTCCAGTTCATGCCCTGGAAGGTGAACTTGGAAAGCTTCAAGCTCGATAATCGCCTCGAAGCCGAGTGGCTGCGGCCGCGTACCGCGCACCCCACGCGGGTGCTGCTTTACCTGCACGGCGGCGGCTACGTGCTGGGCTCGCTGAACACCCACCGCAGTCTGGTGGGCAGCCTGGCCCAGCGCACGGGCCTCAACGTGCTCACCATCAACTACCGCAAAGCGCCTGACCACCCATTTCCGGCCGCGCTCGATGATGCCCGCCGGGCCTACCGCTGGCTGCTGCGCCACGGCCACCAGCCCCACGACATTGTGGTAGGCGGCGACTCGGCCGGCGGCGGCCTCGCCCTGGCCCTGTTGCTGGCCTTGCGCGATGCCGGCGAAACCCTGCCCGCAGCCGGCATCGGCCTCTCGCCCTGGACCGACCTCAACCTACCCATCACCGCCCTGCGCCGCGTGGCCCGTGAAGAAGGCCTCCTGCTCGAAGCCCTGCAAATGCGCACCTGGGGGCCGCTCTACGCCCACAAAACGCCCCTCACGCACCCGCTGCTCTCGCCCGCGCAAGCCGATTTGCACGGCCTGCCGCCGCTGCTCATCCAGATTTCCACGGCCGAAGTGCTGTACGACGACGTTGTGAAGTTCACGCGCAAAGCCCGCGCAGCCGGCGTGCCCGTTACCCTACAACCGTTTGAGGGACTGGTACACTGGTGGCATTTGTTCTGGCGCGTGGTGCCCGAAGCCCGGCAGGCCCTCGACCAGGTTGCGGATTTTCTGACGGATATGTGGGCCCGGCCCATTGCCGCCACCGTGCGGCTGCCGCTGGCCGAACGACGCTTGCCGGTGCGCCGCCGCGCCGCATAAGCTGTCGCTGAACGCGTTGCGAAGGGTACCAGTCGGTGTTGAATATTCAGGAAATCGAAAAAATAAATTCTCTTTTTGATGATTTTAGGCCACTTTTGGTGAAATCCGGCGTACACCGCTCAACTATGTTGGCGAGTGTTCGTAGGTTTGCATCGAATTTAGTCGGCTTGCATACTACTTTGGTATGGCAATGGGCTTTAATACAGTAAGTTCCCTTTTTTCTTTCACCCCAACCCGTTTCCTGCACCATGGAAGATTTGTTTAAAAAGTTCGTAAATGCTGGCGTCGGCTACATCGCCCAGGGCAGCAAGTCGGTTCAAAGCACCATCGATAAGCTGGTGAAGGACAACAAAATGACCCAGGCCGAGGGCAAGAAAATTGTGGATGAGCTGCTGAAAAGCGGCGAAACCAAGCGTGCCGAGCTCGAAAAGCAGTTCCAGGGCCTGGCCGACCGCGTGAAGAGCACCGTGGGCCTTGGCGACGCCAAGCCCGCTAAAGGCAAAGCCGCCGCCAAAAAGCCTGCCGCTAAAGCTGCTGCTAAGCCCGCCGCCAAAGCTTCCAGCGTGGTAAGTGCCGCCAAAACCACCGCCAACCAGGCCGCCAGCCGCGCTGCCGGTGCCGTGAAAAACGTGGCCGACCGTGTGAGCGCCGCTGCCAGCACCGCTCAAAAATCTACGGCTGCCACGGCGGCTGCCGCTGCCAAACCGGCGGCTAAGCCTGCTGCCAAAGCACCCGCAAAACCCGCCGCCACGGCCGCTAAGCCTGCTGCCAAAGCCCCGGCCGCGAAAGCTGCAGCCAAACCGGCTGCCAAGCCCGCTGCCAAAGCACCCGCAAAACCCGCCGCCAAACCTGCTGCATCGGCTTCGGCGGGTAGCGAAGGCAACGCTTAAGCGGCCTCCTGATACCAAAGAAAAACCCCGTTTGCTCCAGGCAAACGGGGTTTTTTAGCGTAAAAAAATCGACCTGAAAACGGGCCTGATGGGCGTGATAGTCGCCCGGAATCTGCGAAATCAGATTAATCTGCGTAAATCTGCGGGTAATGTTTAAAAATACAATTTCCAACCTCTCCCGCATTCGGCAGGTGGCCGAGGTGTTGCTGCGCTATGGTTTCGAGGATGTGGTGACGACCACGCCCCTACGCCGTCTCGTGAGCCAGGCGCGCCGCCTGAGCTGGCAGCGGGCCGACCGGCAGGTGTTCGAAACCACGCGCTGGGAGCGGGTGCGTCTCATTATCGAGGAGTTAGGGCCCACGTTCATCAAGCTGGCCCAGGCCATGAGCAACCGGGCTGATTTGCTGCCCGAGGCACTGATTGACGAATTCGAGAAGCTGCAAAGCAACGTGCCGCCCTTCGAAACGGCCGTGGCCCGCCAGATTATCGAGGAAGAGCTGGGCCGGCCGATTGCGGAGGTGTTCAGTGAGTTTGATGATGTAACGCTCGGCTCGGCCAGCATCGGGCAGGTACATCGGGCGCGGCTGCTGACAGGGGAGGAAGTGGTGGTGAAAGTGCAGCGCCCCGGCGTGCGCGAAAAAGTGCGCTCCGACCTGGCTTTGCTGCACGAACTGGTGCGCCTCACGGCGGGCTTCCTGCAAAAGCAGGGCCTCGCCAACCCGCAGGACATTGTGGATGCCTTCGAACGCAGCATGAGCAAGGAGCTGGACTATACGGCCGAAGCTCGCTCAATGGAGCAGTTTCGCAAGCTCTACGAGAACTACACCACGTTTTACGTGCCCAAGCCTTACCGCGAGCTAAGCACGGCGCGCATTCTGGTGATTGAGTTCGTGAGCGGCTGCAAGATTACCGACAAGGCGCAGCTGCAGGCGTGGGGCCTGAGCCCCGCCGACGTGGCCGAAAACGGCATGGATATCTACCTGACCCAGATTTTTGAGTTCGGGATTTTCCACGCCGACCCGCACCCCGGCAACGTGCTGGTGCGCCCTGATGGCACGGTGGTCCTCATCGATTTCGGCATGGTGGGCCGCCTCACCAAGCAGCAGAAATACGCGTTTGCGGGCGTGTTCATCGGCATGGCGCGGCAGGATGCGCGCAGTATGGCGCTGAACTTCCGGCGGCTGGCTCTCACGGCCGAAATCCCGGATATGCGGGCCTTCGAGTCGGACCTGAGTCAGCTGATTGAGGATTTTGCCATGCTCGACGTGAAGGAGATGAGCATGAGCGACCTGGCCGACGCGCTCCAGAACATCATTTACACCTATAAATTGCAGGTGCCGGGCGCGGTGTTCCTCATCCTGCGGGCGCTGGTGATTCTGGAGGGTATCGGTAAAGTCTTGCACCCCAACTTCAACACCTTCGAGTTCGTGGCACCCTACGGAGCTAAGATTATCCGCGAGCAATACTCGCGCGAAAACCTGCTCACCGAGGCCGAATACACCGGTACGCAACTGCTGGCGCTGCTGCAGACCCTGCCTGCCGATGTGCGCCAGATTGTGCGCAAAATCAGCAAAGGCGAGCTGCGGCTGAAGTTTGAGCTGGTGGGCTACACGACCCTACTGCGCAAGGCCGACCAGCTGGTGAGCCGCACCATTCTGGCACTGCTGGGCGTGGGCGGGCTGCTATTTTCGGGCCTGACGCTCATGGGCCGCTACTCGCCCGACATGCCCTACCACCGCGGCGTGCCCGAAATAACCTGGTGGAGCCTGGGGGCCACCGGCTTCCTGCTGCTGATACTGCTGCTGCTGGGCACCCGCCGACGCGAGAAGTAAGCGCAACCGCTGAATTTGGACAAATGGTTTGGCTCCGGGCCTTACGCGGCCCGACCTTTGCAGCCGTGCGGTTGTATTTCGGCCCACCTGCTGCAATGTCTGCTTCCTTCGTCGTCCGCGTTACGTTTGCTGTTTTTGGGATTTTATGGGGAGCGATGCCGCGAATTTCCGTTGCCCAGACGGCCCCGGCCGGCCCGCCCATTCTGCGCGAAGCCAGCCTGCAGACCGATACCGCCACCTACCTGCTGAGCCGGAATACCGTGGCGGTGCAGGGCGTGTCGGCGCTGTATTTCTGGTACCGGCGCGACGATGAAACCGTGGAGCTGCGCCTCTACCCGGCCAATGCCAAGCCCCTGCGCCTGCGCCGCAACCCCGATTTTCAGCAGCTCGACTCGCTGACCAAGGAGGACGACGGCGGCTTCCGCACCCGCCTCAAGTTCCAGAACCTGACCAGTAGCCGCTTCCTGCGTCTGGTGGTGGAGCAGGCCGCTGACTCGGCCGGGCGTGAGCCGCGCCGTGAGGTGGTGCCGCTGCTGCCGCTGGTGCGCACCACGCTGGCGCTGCGCGTGGCTGATAATGAATTGTTTGTAGGCGAAGAAAAGGTGTTTGAGCTAACCAGCTCGAATGCCCGCAATGTGCACGCCACGGGCGAGTGGGTGCGTGGCACGGAGTTCGACTACCGCCTGGTGGCCGAGGCCAACGGCACACTGCGCCTGCACGTGCTGCCCAACCAACTGGGCCCGCGCACGCTGGCCGTGAAGCTCCAAACCGAGCGCCCCATCCTGCTGGCCGGCAACCGCATCAGCTATCAGCTCCCGGTGCTCAAGCAGGAATTCAACGTGAAAGCCAGCCGCCTGCGCTTCCTTTCGCCCGACAAGCGCAGCGTGACCCTGGACGACGTGAGCCGCCGCAAAGGCACCGAACTGATTCTGGACAACGGCCGCAGCTTTGAATTGCATCGCACTTACCGGGTTGAGGACCAGGAGGAGCCCGGCGGCACGCTCATCGCCGAAATTTTCACCCGCCAGTTCCTCAGCAACGACCGGGTGCTGTGCTACCTGCGCCCCTACAACACCCACCGCCAGACCGAAGGCTACCTCTACATCAAGGAAAACGATGTCGCCCGCTACCTCACCAACCTCGACATCACGCCCCAAACCGTGATTCGGAACGTGCAGGTGCTGCACCGCGGCGGCGAGTGGACTTCCGGCCTGAGCGTGAGCCCCGGCGAAACCGTGGACGTGCGCCTCGAAGGCGAGGGCCTGCAAAAAGCCCGCATCTCGTTCGAGGATTTGCCGGTGATTCCGTCTGATTCATCGGTACGGACCGATGCCCGGCTGGTGTACCGCGTGCGGGTGCCGGTGAGTTACGACCGACGAAAAAGCACCATCTACAACGCGGGCCAGGCCACTGGCTATACCCTCAACATCAAGGAATTTCAACGCCCGCACCCGCTCGATTTTATTTCGGTGGCCTACGGCGACGCGGCCCGGCCCATCACCCGCCTCAACGGCCCGGTGCTCTACGATGGCACCATCCGCGACGTGGTGTTTCAGTTCAACCCCAACGCCATCGATACGCCCGATTTGCTGTTCGGCAAGCAGTACCTGACGTTTGAAATCCGCACCCTCAACAGCAAGGGCGAGCTCATTGAGCTGCGCAACGTGGAAAGCCTGCTGGTATGTCCCGGCGATAATTCGCCCCGCGCCACCTTCTACCAGGACAAGCAGTGTCGCACCGACCCGCTCAGCCTCAACCCTCTGCTAGGCCGCAAAACCTACGACCTCGACGAGTGGAGCCGCATTGTCGTCACGGTCAAGCACGTATCCAGCCAATACGGTGAAACCGGCTACACCCAAACCGTGGAGCTGGTGCTGAAGCGCCGCTACAAATTCGACATCGACGTGAGCTTTCCGGCCGGCCTGCTCACCCGCAAGCAGGGCGACTCCGGTTTCGGCGATTTGGGCGGCATCTCGCTGGCTACGCTGGCGCAGTTCAGCTTCTATAGTCCCAACAAAATCAACCGCCTGCGCCCCTATAAAATCGGGGCCGGCTTCGTGGCGCTCAACGCTTTCAACCTCGGCAGCAGCAGCACCAACCGCGACCTCGGCGTGGTTATTCTCGGCTCCGTCTATCCCACGCGTCGTGAGGCCAAATTCACCTTCCCGCTCTACCTGGGCGGCGGATTTCTGCTGGGCACCAGCCGCTGGTTCTACATGCTGGGGCCGGGCATCGGGGTGCGGCTGTAGCGTTGGCAGCGCGGGCGCGGTGGTGGCAGTGAACCGGCTTTTCCGGTCATTGGCAGAAAAAGCAGAAGGGTAGGCGTGGTTCGGCGGTAGTTTTGGGATATGAAATCACCCCGTGCTGCTGCGTTGTCTATTTTTTGTCTGACTAAAACCCTGGGCGCTGGGCGCTGGCGCGTGCTGGCCACCGGGCTGCTGGTGGCGGGTGTACTGCCGCACATGGCCCAGGCGCAGGGCCGCGTCACCATCAGCGGCACGATTAAGGATGCCAAAACCGGCGAGGATTTGACCGGCGCTTCCATTCGCATTGTGGAGCTGTCGGGGACGGGCACCGCCGCCAATGCCTACGGTTTTTACACCCTCACGCTGCCGGCGGGCACTTACACGGTGGAGGCCAGCTTTGTGGGCTATGCCGCCCAGCCGCGTAAGGTGACACTCGACAAAAGCCAGCGGCTCGATTTCAAGCTGGCCGGTGGCGGGCAGGAACTGAACGAAGTGGTGGTGACCGGCCGCAGCAGCCAGGCCAACATCAGCAAAGCCCAATCTGGCGTGGAAACGCTGGATATGAAGCAGATAGCCAAGGTGCCGGTGCTGTTTGGCGAGAAAGACGTTATCAAAACGCTGACTTTGCTGCCGGGCATTAAAACGGCGGGGGAGGGCAGCAGCGGCTTCTCGGTGCGCGGCGGCAACGTGGACCAGAACCTGATTCTGCTCGACGAAGCGCCTGTGTACAACGCCTCGCACTTGCTGGGCTTCTTCTCGACGTTCAACTCCGACGCTATCAAGGACCTGACGGTGTACAAGGGCGGTATGCCGGCGCAGTACGGCGGGCGGCTGTCGTCGGTGGTCGATATCAAAATGAATGACGGCAACAACCAGCAGCTGCACGGCAGCGGCGGCCTGGGCCTCATTGCCTCGCGCCTGGCCTTGGAAGGACCCATTGTGAAGGACAAAGGCTCCTTCCTGGTGACGGGCCGGCGTACCTACGCCGACATTTTCCTGAAGCTGTCGAACAACGAAACCACCAAAAGCGCCCGCCTCTATTTCTACGATTTCAACGCCAAGGCCAACTACACCCTCGATGCCCGCAATCGCATTTACTTCTCGGGCTATCTGGGGCGTGATGTGCTGGGCATCAACACTTTCGAGAACAACTACGGCAACCAGACGGCCACGCTCCGCTTCAACCACCTGTTCACCGACCGGCTGTTCTCGAACACCTCGCTCATCTACAGCAAGTACGATTACCAGATAAAAATCCGGGCCAACGACTCCGATTTCAGCATCGATTCCAAGATTAAGGACTGGAACCTGAAGCAGGATTTCGAGTTTACGCCCAGCTCGAAGCAGACGCTGCGCTTCGGGGCCAACGTTATTTACCACACCATCACGCCCGGCCACGTTACGGCTGCTTCGGATGGGCCGGTGAATTCGACGGCCGACAAAACCAACTACTCGCTCGAATCAGCGGCCTACGTTTCGCACGAGTGGGCGGCCACAGACAAGCTGGATTTCACGACGGGCCTGCGGCTGTCGTCGTTCAGCCTGTTGGGCGCGGGCACGTATTCCAGCTACAACCTGGCCGGCACCGTGCTCAGCAGCCAGAGTTATTCATCCGGCCAAGTCATCAAAACCTACGTGAACCTGGAGCCGCGCCTCGCGGTGAGCTACCAGCTGTCGGATAACACCGCCCTGAAAGCCGGCTACGCCCGCAACGTGCAGAACCTGCACCTGCTGAGCAACTCGGCCGCGTCGTCGCCCACCGATTTGTACGTGCCTACCACCAACAACGTGAAGCCCGAAATGGCCGACCAGCTCTCGGGCGGCTATTTCCGCAAGTTGGGGGCCAATCAAGGCTACTCTTTCTCGGCCGAAGTGTACTACAAGTGGCTGCAAAACCAGATTGACTACCGCGACGGCACCCAGCTGCGCGGCAACCAGGACGTAGAAAGCACGCTGCTCTACGGCAAGGGCCGCGCCTACGGCGTCGAGTTTCTGCTGAAAAAGGAAACTGGCCGCCTCACCGGCTGGGTGGGCTACACGCTCAGCAAATCGGAGCGGCAGTTCACCGACATCAACAGCGGCAGCTGGTTCAACGCCCGGCAGGACCGGCCCAACGACCTCTCGGTGGTGGGTGTGTACCAGCTCTCGCCCAACTGGAGCCTGTCGAGCACCTTCGTGGCCAGCACCGGCAACGCCGTGACCTACCCCGTGGGCAAATACTACGTGGCTGGCCAGGTGGTGAGCCTCTACGGCCAGCGCAACGCCGACCGCCTGCCCGGCTACCGTCGCCTCGACGTGGGCGCCACCCTCGACAAACCCCAAAAGGAAGGCCGCCGCTTCCACCACAGCTGGAACTTCTCCATCTACAACGTGCTGGGCCGCGAAAACCCATACAGCATCACCTTCCAGACCAACCCCGACGACCCCAGCCGCACGCAGGCCCTGCAAACTGCGCTGTTCCGCATGGTGCCATCGGCCACGTACAATTTCAACTTCTAGCACTGTAGCGTGGACTCTGCGAGTCCGCGCCTGGGCGAGAACCCAAACGTCTCGACAACACGCGGACTCGCAGAGTCCACGCTACATCATCTCCCCATGCAAATTCGTTTCACCTTCCGCCTCCTCGCCGCTGCCGCCACCGTGCTGCTCGCCGCGTCCTGCCAGAAGGTCATCACCCTCGACCTCAAGGAAAGCGCCCCACGCCTGAGCATCGAAGGCAACCTGGCCGATGACGGGCAGCCCTGCACCGTGCTGCTGGGCCGCAGCGTAAGCTACACCGAAACCAATACCTTCCCGGCCGTGAGCGGGGCCAAAGTCACGCTGAGCGACGATGCTGGCGGCCTCGAAACCCTGGCCGAAACCAGCACGCCCGGCCAGTACCGGGGCCGCACTGTTCTGGGCCAGCCGGGGCGGCGCTATACCCTGCGCGTGGAGGTTGAAGGGCAGGCCTACGTAGCTGTATCGACGCTGCCCTCGCCGGTAGTGCCGCTGGCGGGCCTGCGGGCACAGAAAGCGCCCATTGGTACCAATATTCAGGCATTACCGGACTATCTGGACCCGGCCGGTACGCGCAATTATTACCTGTTCCGGCAGTACCGCAACGGCCGTCTGAACAAGAACATCTACCTGCAAAATGACGAATTCACCGACGGCAAAGCCAACGTGCGCGGCCTGGGCACGGGCGGTGGCGGCGGCGGTGGAAACACCGATGCCGACAAGCTTGTGGCCGGCGACAGCCTGCGCGTAGAAATGCAGAACGTGGACGCTGACGTGTACGAATACTTCCGCACCCTCAACCTGACCTTGCAGGGCGGCGGCATGGCTACCGCCTCGCCAGCTAATCCTAAGTCAAATTTTACGAGTGACGTGCTGGGGTATTTTAGTGCGCACTCGGTGCGGCGGCGCACCATCTTGGTGCCGGCGCTGTAGGATTGGGCTATACGGATGTAGAGACGCAATATTTTGCGTCTCGTCGTTGAACGGCCGGAACTGCTCAAATTTGCGCAGGCATAACAACCTCAGCAACGACAAGACGCAAAATATTGCGTCTCTACATCCATACGTCAGTATGAAAACTGTTCTAATTGCATAAAAAAGGCCGTCATGCTCAGCATGACGGCCTTTTTTATGCAATCGATGATGCTTACGCCAGCTTCATGTCGGCAATTATCGCCTTGATTTTCTCGTGGCCCAGGCGGTTGGCCAGGTCATAGTCCACGGCTGATTTCAGGGGCTGCTTCACGCTGAAATAGAACTTGATTTTGGGCTCGGTGCCGCTGGGGCGGGCCGATATTTTGCTGCCGTCTTCGGTGAGGAACTGGAGCACGTTGGAGCTTTCCACGCCGGTGTCGGTGCTGAGCCCGGTAGCCAGGTCGTGGATTTTGCCGGTTTTGTAGTCGCGGATTTCCACCACTTTCAGGCCGGCAATGCTGGTGGGCGGGTTGGCGCGCAGGCTGGCCATCATCTCCTGGATTTCCTCGGCGCCGCGCTGGCCTTTTTTGGTGAGCGAAATCAAATCCTCCACGTAGAGGCCATACTGGGCGTACATGGCCACCATTTCCTGGTAGAGGGTGCGGCCCTGGTCCTTGGCCACGGCAGCCATTTCGGCCACCAGCGCGCAGGCCGAGATGGCGTCCTTATCGCGCACAAAATCGCCGATGAGGAAGCCGTAGCTTTCCTCGCCGCCGCCGATGTATTTCTCCTGCCCTTCGAGGTCGCGGATAAGGCCGGCGATGTACTTGAAGCCGGTGAGGGTGCGGTAGCTCTTCACGTTGTATTCGCGGGCAATATCGCCGAGGATTTCGCTGGTCACGATGGTGTACACGATGAAATCCTGCGGCGTGGCCGTGCCGGCGCGGTGCCGGGCCGAAAGCAGGTAGTTGGTGAGCATCGCGGCCGTCTGGTTGCCGTTGAGCAGCACCCATTCGCCCTGGTCGTTTTTCACACCTACGCCCACGCGGTCGGCGTCGGGGTCGGTGGCCAGCACGATGTCGGCATTGGTGGCTTTGGCCTGGTCGAGGGCCAGCTGCATGGCGCTTTTCTCCTCCGGGTTGGGCGACTGCACGGTGGGGAAGTTGCCATCGGGCGTGGCTTGGGCCTGCACCACGTTCACGTTGGTGAAGCCGAACTCGCGCAGCAGCCCCGGCACCAGCGTGATGCCCGAGCCGTGAATGGGCGTGTACACGATGTTCAAATCGTGCTGGCGCTGGATGGCGGCCGGGTCGATGCTGAGCTTTTTGGCGGCGGCGAAATACCGCGCGTCGATATCGGCCCCGATGCGGATGATTTTCGAGTTATCGGCCGCAAATTTCACCTCGCTCGGGCTGGTGATTTTGTTGACTTCGATAATGATGTTGGTGTCGTGTGGGGCCACTACCTGCGAGCCGTCATTCCAGTACACCTTGTAGCCGTTGTACTCCTTCGGGTTGTGCGAAGCCGTTATCACACAGCCGCTTTGGCAGCCCAGCTCGCGGATGGCAAACGACAATTCCGGCGTGGGCCGCAGGCTGTCGAACAGGTAAACGGTAATACCATTGGCCGAAAAAATGCCGGCCGCTATTTCGGCAAATTCGGTGCTGTTGTTCCGGCTGTCGTGCGCGATGGCAACTTTAATTTCCTGCCCCGGAAAGCTCTGCAACAGGTAGTTGCACAGGCCCTGCGTGGCCATGCCCAGCGTGTAGCGGTTCATCCGGTTCGAGCCCGGCCCCATGATGCCACGCAGGCCGCCGGTGCCAAACTCCAGGCTGCGGTAGAAGGCGTCGGTGAGGGCGTCGTCCTGGCCGGCAGCCTGCATGTCGCGGATGGCCTGCTGGGTTTGGGCGTCATACTCGGGCGTGAGCCAGGTGCTGATGGTGTGCTGGATTTCGGGGGTGAGCGGCATGGGAGGGAATTAAGGAGGTTTGGCGGTAAATGTAGAGACGCATATTTGCGTCTCGTCGTTGAACGGCCGGCAAAGCGGCGCGGACGACAAGACGCAAATATGCGTCTCTACCTCAGAAACTAAAAGAATTACAGGTTGCCGCGCAGGGCCTGCTCGCGCTCGATGCTTTCAAACAGCGCCTTGAAATTACCTTTACCGAAGCTCTTGGCCCCTTTGCGCTGGATGATTTCATAGAACACCGTGGGCCGGTCTTCCACTGGCTTGGTGAAAATCTGGAGCAGGTAGCCTTCTTCGTCGCGGTCTACGAGCAGGTTCAGGGCTTTCAGCGACTCCAAATCCTCGTCAATCGCGCCGATGCGCTCCAGCAGGTCTTCGTAGTAGGCGCCGGGCACGGTCAGGAATTCCACGCCGCGGCGGCGCAGTTCCGTCACGGTCGCGCGGATATCCTTGGTGGCGATGGCAATGTGCTGCACGCCGGGCGAGTGGTAGTAGTCGAGGTACTCCTCAATCTGCGACTTTTTCTTGCCTTCGGCGGGCTCGTTGATGGGGAATTTCACGTAGCCGTTGCCGTTGGAAACCACCTTGCTCATCAGGGCCGAATACTCGGTCGAAATGTCTTCGTCGTCGAAGGTGAGGAGCAGTTTGAAGCCCATCACGTCCTCGTAAAACTTCACCCACTGGTTCATTTCGCCCCAGCCCACGTTGCCCACGCAATGGTCGACGTGGAGCAGGCCCACCGGCGCGCCCTGCGGTACCAGGCTGCTTTTGGCCACGTAGCCGGGCAGGAACGGGCCGCTGTAATTGGTGCGCTCCACGAAGGTGTGGATGCTCTCGCCGTAGGTGTAAATGCCCGAAAGCGTTACGCTGCCGTGCTCATCCTCAAGGGTATAGGGTTCGAAGGCCGACTTGGCACCGCGCTTGGTGGTTTCTTCCCACGACTTGCGGGCATCGTCTACCCACAGGGCCATTACCTTCACGCCGTCGCCGTGCTTGGCCACGTGCTGCGTGATTTCGGAATCGGGCAGGAGGGAGGTGGTGAGCACGAGGCGGATTTTGCCCTGCTGCAGCACGTAGCTAGCGCGGTCGCGCAGGCCGGTTTCGGGGCCGGCATAGGCTACCAGCTCGTAGCCGAAGGCGGCCTGGTAGTAGTAGGCCGACTGCTTGGCGTTGCCGACGTAGAATTCGACAAAATCGGTGCCTTTGAGGGGGAGGAAATCCTGGGCGGGTTGGGCCAGCACTTCGGGCGAGGTCATGGTTTGCATGGGTGGGAAGCGGAAATTAGCGGGGTGAATGACAGGGTAAAAATACAGCTTCTATTGGTTTGGGGCGAGAATTGGCGGAAAGCAACGCAACGCCGGAGCCGGAACGCCGCGCGTTTGCCAATTCATTCCCATTTTTGTGCCCAATCATCTGCCTTAGCGCTCCCATGAATACCGAAGAACTGAACCGCGCCCTCGTGGCCCTGATTGAAAAAAAGGCCGAGCTGCACACCCTCAAATACGACGACGCCCGCTACGACGACGTGGAAGAGGCCCTGCACGACCTCGAAGACGACTTCAACGACGAGTACGGCGACTTCCTGGAAACTGCGCTCGACAAAGTGCACACCGACCTGAAATCGGACACCGACGTGCTACTGCCCACTGCCTACCTGCCCAGCAACCCCGGCTCGACGCCCACGCCCAAAGAAGGCGTTTGGGTTGATTCGGAGAAATACCCCGGCAAGGAAGCTCGTATTACGTTGGTTCCCAACCCCGTGCGTATTATGCTCACCGTAGGCAAGCAGGTGCAGCAGGAGCTGTGGAAGGCCTAGGCGGACGGTTTCTTAACAACAGAAAAAGAACGTCATGCTGAGCGTAGCCGAAGCATCTCGCGTGTGGTAGTAATTCATTTACTATTGCGGTAGAGATGCTTCGGCTACGCTCAGCATGACGTTCTTTTTTCGCCCTGTTCAAAAAAAATATGCTCTACCGCATCGCCGAGCCCGCCGACTGGCACCACGCCCAGCAAACCGGCTTTTTTGCCAGCGCCGACCTCGCGGCCGAGGGCTTCATCCATTCCTCGGAGCAGCACCAGATTCTCGAAACGGCCCGCCGGTATTATGCCGGGCGGGCCGATTTATTTTTGCTGGAATGGGACGAAGCGGCCCTGGTCGCTGCGGGTGTGCGCGTGGAGCGCGAGTGGGTGGCAAGCCGGCAGCAGCATTTTGCGCACGTTTTTGGGCCGGTACCGCTGGGCGCGGTGCGCCGCCATTGGCCACTTGGAGCCGATGAGAGCGGTGATTTTGAGCTGCCGCCGGAGTTGGTTATTTTAGGAGAATAATTTTTTTGTTGCCGTGCAACCTCGTCCCGGGCGGCGGCATCTTCCGACCAGAAGCTCACCCTAAATCGTCAGTTGTATGCTGCCTTTTTACGTTCGTTCGTTGCGTTGGCTGGCGTTGGCCGGGCTGGCTACGGGCTGCGCCCCCACCTATCAGCTGGGCATGAAGCCGACCCGGGCCACCGGCTTTTTTGTGGAGGGCCGTGAGCAGGCCCAAACCGTGGCCGACAGCGTAGAAGTGCGCCTGAGCTTCGTGTGCTACGAGCCCACGCGGGTAGTATTCGAGGCCGAATACCGCAACCCCTCCCACCACGCGCTGGTGGTCGACCCGGCTGCGTTTCAGTACGAAGCCAGCCGCCTGCCCGCCCCGGTCCCCGGCCCCAAAGCCAAGCGTCCCAAGCCCCTGCCCGGTGCTGAGGTAACGGCCGCCGTGGCCGCCGCCAGCATGGCCCTGCCGTTGCCCCCGCTGCCCCCCAACGCCGTGGCCGCCTTCGACCCCGAACCCGAAATAACCGCCCTGCGCAGCAAAGCCGATAGCGAAGCCACCAAAGCCGCCAAGTTCGACTGGCTGGGACTGGCCCTCGGGGCGGCCAGCCTGGCTACCGATGTGGCCAGCATTGGCAAGCGCGAAACGCCGGCCCAGTACCAGAGCCGCGCCGCTATCCACGACGCGGCCGTGACCTACAGCGTCATCTCCACCGCCGCCAAAATTGAGCACGCCGTGGCCGCCGAGGTGCTCCAGCAGCGCGCCGCCATGCTTCAGGACTACGCCCTGCGCAAGGTGACGCTGCAGCCCGGCCAGCAGGTGCGCGGCTACCTCTACTTTCCGCGCTACGATGCGGCCGATGGCCTGGTGGTGAAGGCCCCGGTAGGCGGAAACATGGTGCCGCTGGAGTTTGCGCAGGTGCGCCGGCGGCAATAAAAAATAATTGCTAAATGCAACGCCGTTTGCTGTATATTTCGATTCCTTTCCACGCTTTACTCCTTTCCAGTATGCAAACTTCGCCTTCTTCGTGGCTAATTGAAAGCGCCCGACATCAGAAAAAATCTCAGCGAAACGGACTGATTTTGAGTGGGCTATTGATAGCCACTGCCGTGTTGGTTCAGATATTTGGTTAAACAAAAAGCCCCGGCAATCTGTCGGGGCTTTTTGTTGCTTACGGGGCTTCGGTTTGTGTAAATGAGCCGGGTTGGGTGAATTTACCCCAAATCGGCCAGCTCCAGCCACCGTTCTTCTTTCTCCCCCAAGTCCTTTTCAATTGCTGCCAGACGGGCGCCCCAGGCGGCGAAGTCCTGGGGGCTGCCGCTGCCGCCGTTCAGCTTGGCGGTGATTTCCTGCTTCTCGGTTTCCAGCGTCGCCATGGCTTTTTCGAGCTGCTCGTACTCCTTTTTCTCGGCGAAGGTGGCGCGGCGCTTGGTGGGCGAGGGGGCTACGGCCGTGCTCACGGCGGCCGGCGTGATGGCGGTTTTGGCGGCGGCGCGGGCGGCTTTGGCGGCTTTTTCTTCTTCGATTAGCGCGGCTTCGGTTTCGCGTTCGGCGAGGTATTCGCGGTAGTCGGTGTAGTTGCCGGGGAAGTTGAGGACGGCGCCGCCCGGCTCCAGCACGAAGAGGTGCTCGGCGAGGTGGTCGAGGAAGTACCGGTCGTGGCTGACGATGAGCAGGCAGCCCGAGAAGTGCAGCAGGAAATCTTCCAGAATGTTGAGCGTGGCCAGGTCCAGGTCGTTGGTGGGCTCGTCAAGAATGAGGAAGTTGGGGTTTTTGATGAGGACGCGCAGCAGCTGCAGGCGACGCTTTTCGCCCCCGCTCAGCTTGCTCACCAGCGTGTATTGCTGGGCCGGCGGGAACAGGAACAGGTTCAGGAACTGGCTGGCGGTGAGCACGTCGCCGTTGGCCAGCTCCACCACTTCGGCCACTTCCTTCACGATGTCGATGACGCGCTGCGAGGGGTCGAATTCCAGCTCGGTCTGGGTGTAGTAGCCAAACACGGTGGTCAGGCCCACGTCGATGGTGCCGGAGTCGGGCTTGAGCTTGCCGGTGAGCATGTTGAGCAGCGTGGACTTGCCCGCGCCGTTCGGTCCTACCAGGCCAATCCGGTCTTTTTTCTTGAAAACGTAGCTGAAATCGTCGAGCACCACGTTGTCGCCGAAGCGCTTGTTGATGTGGTCGGCTTCGATGATTTTACCGCCCTGGCGGGTGGTTTTCACGCTCAGCTCCACCTGCTGCTTGGTGAGGTTGGTGCTGGCCTTTTCCTTGGTGACGTAGAAGGCGTCGATGCGGGCTTTTTGCTTGGTGCCGCGGGCCTGGGGCATGCGGCGCATCCAGTCGAGCTCCTTTTTGAAGAGCTGGCGGGCCTTTTCCACTTCCACGGTTTCGCGCATTTCGCGGTCGGCCTTTTTCTCCACGAAATAGGCGTAGTTGCCCTGGTAGCGGTACACCTGGCCCTTGTCGAGCTCCACGATTTCATTGGCCACCTTGTCGAGGAAGTACCGGTCGTGGGTCACCATCAGCAGGGTGAGGGTGGGGGAGGAGAGGCGGTTTTCGAGCCACTCGATGGTGGCCAGGTCCAAGTGGTTGGTGGGCTCGTCAAGGAGCAGCACATCAGGCTCTTCGATGAGGACGCGGGCCAGGGCCACGCGCTTGCGCTGCCCGCCCGAGAGCTGAGCCACGTTGCGCGTGAGCAGCTCGCCGAGGATGCCGAGGCGGCCGAGAATCTGCTGCACCTGGGCTTCGTAGTCCCAGGCGTTGAGGGCGTCCATGCGTTCGAGCACGCGCTGCAGGTCGTCGGGCTTGTGGTCGGGGTCGTTGACGACGTGCTCGTACTCCTGGATGGCCTTGAGCGTGTCGTTCTGGCTGGCGAAGATGGTTTGCTCTACGCTCAGGCTTTCGTCGAACACGGGGTTTTGGCCCAGGTAGGTGACGCGGATGCCTTTGCGCACGCTCACCTCGCCGGTGTCGGGGGCTTCGAGGCCGGCCAGCACCTTCATGAGGGTGGTTTTGCCGGTGCCGTTGATGCCCACAAAGGCCACGCGCTGGCCCAGGTTCAGGCCGAAATTGAGGTCTTTAAACAGCCAGCGGTCGGCGTAATTCTTCGAGATGTTCTCGGCGGATAACAGGTTCATAGGCCGCAAAGGTACGGCCGGGGCGGGCGGGGTAGCTTATAAGCAAGCTCCTGGCCGAATGACCAAACCCCTTGCCTGCTATCCTGTGCTCAAGTGTAACAGAAGACACTTCACGTTTTCGTTTACCTTGTCTTGAAATTCAGAGTAGCACCTACCTATTATAGGCTAATAGAAGTATAATATCAACAGGATGGAAACCAAAATTGATTTTGAGAAAATTAAGGCAGATACATTCGAAGTATCTGAGGCAGCGTTTGGCTATATTGTTGACAAAATACAAGCTCTAATTGATAAAAGTATTGTTGACACAAGTCTCATATTTCCACTCGTTAAATTTATTATTGATAGAAGTTCAACTGTTTCACAACTGGCTAAAGCTGGTAAAATCTGGGATGCTGAAATAATTTTTCGGTCTACTCTTGAAGTTCTATCCAAACTCTTAATAATTACTACTCAAGCTAACGAAGAAGCTGTGAATAGTAAATTGGATGAATATTGGGTTCAGATAGGCGAAATGGAAAGGCTTCGTGCTTCATTAGAAGTTGAAAAAGTAGTAAAAGGTGGTAATATGAATGATTTGGATGCATTCAGACGTCAAATCTTACCAGATTTAGAACGGTTGGATTTAGAATCCAGAATCACAAAAGACAAACGCAAAAGGTTGTCCAACGATTGGTCTTTCAATGATATACTACTCAATCTTGCTAAGAATAAGGAAGTCATACCGCTAATAGGTTATGATGTCATGCATTATTTCTGGAAGATGTCGTCGCACATAGCGCATGGCGATAAAGTCGCTATGGTTGCAATCAAGATTCAAGAAGAAATAGCTGAAGGAAAAGAAATTAGAGATATAACTCAGTATTTGAAATTGCTGAAAGCTGTCAGTGGTGCCTGCTTTTGGGCAGCTTCACAATTCTCTGGTTTTATAAAAGATGATAACGCAACAGAAGATATTATAGCTAGATTTTTAGCTTATGATAGATATATGACACGTATTCATAAAGCCATAGCTGAAGAAGCTAGCAGGAGAGGTATTCAGTAACCCTAGCCCCTATCGCGGCTGCCGACACGCCCCGTCGCGGCGGGGGCGGAGGTTGCTGACCTCACTTGTGGGCCTGGGCTTCGAGGTAGGCTTTCAGGCCGAAGTCATGTTTGTAGAGCATGATGCCGGGCGCGTGGACGATGAAGGCCACGATGGCGGCCGACTTGCCGCGCTCGGGCCGGCTCAGCTCGAAGCCGATGCCGTCGAAGGGCGCGTCGAGGAGCGAGCGGGGCTCTTCGGTGCCGAGCTGCAGGTTGAAGGCCTTGTCGTGGCGCGGGTAGAGGGGGGCAATGTCGGCCACCGGCGAGCCGATGTGCAGGCCGTTGGCCAGCTTGAAGGCCGGCGAAGTGGTGCGAATGAGCTGCACGGTGCGGGCCTTGGAGTTGGGCGCAGCCCCGGACGGGCGGGCCCAGTACACGTCGAGCTGGCTGGAGCGGTTGCCGGCCACGGTTTCCTTGCCCACCCAAGTATTCCACGACTCGCCCAGCGCGCCTTCGGTGTGGGTGGGCGGGCCGAGGGGGGCCAGAGATTTGAGCGGGTCGGTGCCGATGGCCACGGTGCCGATGCTGCGGCCGGGCACCACCAGGTAGCGCGGGCCGGGAGCCGCCAGCACGGCGGCGCCGGCCAGCAGGAGGGTGGGGAGGAAGTGCATGACAGGCAGAATGAGGAAGCGGACGGCCAGGGGTTGGGATATACCGGATAAGATTATACGCAGACCCGCCGTGCGTGAGCTGCCAGCACCCGTTACTCCCAATACGCCCCATCGCGGCGGAGGCGAAGAGCCGGCGCACCGGCAATTGGTAGGCAGAAACATACGAATGCATTGCTTGGAAAGGGTATAGCAGAGCGGCTCCGTTCGATTCTGCTCAAGTGTGAATAGATTATATAAATATTTACTATGTTTACTATTCACTAAATCCTCAGTTATCATGAAATCATTCACTTTGCCATTCCGGACCTCAATTTCCCGGGCATCTGCGCCGGGCACCCTCAATCTGGATGAGCCCAATGCTGTGCTGCGGGCGCGGGCGCTGGCATTTTCGCTGGGCACATCGTCGTTGCACATCGATTGTTCGCGGCTGGCGTGCCAGCGGGCGCTGGGGGTTGGCTATGTGGTTTCGCAGCTGCTGCTGCTGCATCGAGCGGGGGCCAAGGTGTGGTTGCGCAACGTGAATGCCCCCCTGCGACGTTGCCTTGACCTGCTGCGCCTCAATTCGCTATTCCAGATTGAGGAAGCCTGGTGAAAAGCAGCCTGGCTCACGCCATAGGGAGCCCGCAACGCTCGTAGCGCAACAGTGGGAAGGACTATACGCGTCGCAGCCCCATGATTTCAACCAAAGCCAAAGGCCCGTTTACCAACCGGTAAACGGGCCTTTGGCGCGCAGTGCCTGGCAATGCGGCAGGCGCTATTGCAACGATTTGGGCAATACGTACTGGTCCTTGTCGAGCATGACGTAGCCGGTGCGCAGGTATAAACCCCGGTGCCGAACGACCATGCCGGGGACACTGGTGTAAGCCACGGGAATGGAGAGCCAGATAACAGCGCCGTTCAGCCGGCGCTCCCTGAGCAGTATTTGGTGGCCGGCACTAAGGCGGTAACGCTCCTGCACGCGGCCATTGCGGCGGTAGCGGGTGATGTGACGCCAGGCGATGTTATCGGGTGCCCACTGCGTCTGTCGCACGCCGGCGTTGGACAAGGTGCCGCTGTTCTGGTGGGAAATGCCCACCACCACCACGCGGCGCCGGCCGCGAGACCGGGCATTGGTGTTGAATATTGGGCTGGTTTGCTCCGCGTGCAGTCGTAGCTGCGCCGCTTGTTGCAGCAGGGTGTCGCGGGCGGCGGCAGCGCGGGCGGGGTCGGTGATAAGCTGCGCGTGGGCGGGCGCGGCCAACAGCACCAGCAGGGCCAAAAGGCCGCCTAATCGGTAGAACATGTCGAATAAAGGGTTGTGGAATGCCCCAAAGCTACTGCGCCGGCCGGCATCCTGCCAACAGAATGGTGGCGCTGGAAAGCATGCCCAATGACCGGTGCTACTCCTACTCGAAAGGGTCGCTTTGGCATGAGAAAAACGCGGGCGAGACGACCGCCTGTGCAGTGAAAACCGTCCGGCAGTTGCCCGTTAAAACAGCCCTTGCGACGAGGCCCGTATTTCTACCCTCCCCAACGCACGTACTTATACCTGGCTTTAAAAACAGGTGATTTTACGCGTTTTTCAGCACCCCGCCGGGCGCTAGGTTTGCATCAGTTATTACTCGGATTAACAGGCAGTTTGCTGAAGCTACCCATGGGCAACAGGCAGCGGTTTTTCAGTAGTAACGAGTGGAGCAGCAACCACTTTGCCAAACGGGGCGATGATTCCGAAAAGCCTTACGAGTAGGAAAAATAATAACCCAATAAACCCATGTCAAATTCACCCGCAGCAGCACCAACCGCAAACGGCCAGGCAAATACGTTGCCCGGAGGCTGGACGCCCTACCACCCCCTCACCCCCCAGGACCAGAAGGTATGGGACGAAGCCATGCACGGCTTTGTAGGGGTGAAATACACGCCGCAAGCGGTTTCGACGCAAGTGGTGGCCGGCACCAACTATAAATTTGAGTGCAACGCCACGATGCCGCCATCCAACGCTATCTGGCGCGCCATTGTGGAGATTTATGCTCCCCTGCAAGGCCAGCCGCACGTGGTGAGCATTCACCGGATGTAATTAATTAGCAAGTGAATTAGTAGGAGAATATGAGAAGCCCCCTGAAATTATCAGGGGGCTTCTCTTCTTTTATCTCATTTGCTGAAGCTGGACAGCGCTGCGGGGAAGCCCTACGCTTTATCCCTCGGCCCGCAGCACCTCCAGCGGCGAGCGGCGCAGCACGTCGCGGCTGTTGAACAGGCCGATAGCGGCCGTGAGGGCCGTGACCAGCGCCGCCAGTCCCAGCAGCGGCAGCACCGCCGGCCCGAAGCTGGCCTCGAACACCCATACGGCCAGCGCCCACGCCGCCAGCACCGCCAGCGCAATGCCGGCGAGTGCTGCCAGCAGCCCCAGCAGGCCATACTCCACCAATGTGATGCGCAGAATCTGGGCCCGGCTGGCGCCCAGCGTGCGCAGCAGCACGCTTTCACGCACCCGCTGGTAGCGGCTGATGACCACCGCGCTGCCGAGCACCAGCAGGCCGGTGAGGATGCTGAAGCCCGCCATGAAGCGAATCACGAAGGAGATTTTATCGACAATGTCGTTGAGCGTTTGCAGAATCAGGCCCAGGTCGATGGCCGACACGTTGGGAAATTGCTGCACCAGCTTTTGCTCCACGGCGGCCAGCGCGGCCGTGCTGGGCGTGTGCGTGAGCACCACCTGGAACTGCGGCGCGCCCTCCAGCACGCCGGCCGGGAAGATGACCAGAAAGCTGGGCTGCACCCGGCTGCGGTCAATCTCGCGGGTGCCGCCGATGATGGTGCGCTGCGGCAGGCCCTGCACGTTGAAATCCAGCGTGTCGCCCAGGCTAAGCTTGGTGCGTTCCAGGTAGCCCTTCTCCACGGAGATGCGCGGTATTTTATCGGGGCCAATGGTCGGTAAGGTGCCGGCGGTGAGCTTTTCGGAGGAGTTCAGCGAGTCGCGGTAGGTCACGCGGTACTCGCGGGTGAGGGCCCAGGCCGGGATGCCCCGCGCCGTATCCTTTTTAATCACGAAAACCGACGTGCCATTGATAGCCGTCAGGCGCATCGTCACGATGGGGACGCGCTGGAGCACGGGCAGCTTTTGCGCCGTCAGCAGCGCCTCTACGCCGGCGCGCTGCTCAGGCTGAATGTCGAAGAGTACCAGGTTGGCGGCTGATTTCTGGCCGGCCACCTGCACGCGGCCCAGCAGCATGGCCTGGGTGAGGAAAAGCGTGGCCAGCAGAAACGTGCCCAGCCCAATGGACGTGACCAGCGTGAGCGTCTGGTTTTGGGGCCGATACAGATTGGCCAGGCCCTGCCGCCACACGTAGCCCCAGCCGGCGGGGAAGAAGCGTCGCACCGCCAGCATCAGCAGGCGGCCCAGGCCGGCCAGCGCCGCAAAGGCGGCCAGTAGCCCCGCCCCGAAGCCCAGCGTGAGCTTCCAGTCGTGCGTCTGGCCGTAGGCGAAGGCGAGAATGAACAAGCCGATTACCCCAATAACAACGCCCCGCACCGGGTCGGGTGCGGTTGTATCGTCCTCAAAGGCCGTGCGCAGCACCCGCAGCGGCGACACGCGCCGGATGCGCAGCAGCGGCAGCAGCGCGAAGAGCACCGCCATCAGCAGCCCCGTGAGCAGGCCCGTGGCAATGGCGGCCCACGACACGCTCACCGTAATATCAACGGGCAGAAAATCGCCCAACACCCGGGGCAGCAGCCCCTGCACGGCTGCGCCCAGGCCCGCGCCCAGCACCGCGCCGATGAAACCCAGCCCGGCCGTTTGAATCAGGTAAATGAGCAGCGCCTGCCGGCCGCTGGCCCCCAGGCAACGCAGCACGGCCACGGCAGCCAGCTTTTCGCGCACGTAGAGGTTTACGGCGCTGGCCACGCCCACGCAGCCCAGCAGCAGTGCCACAAAGGCCACCAGGCTGAGGTAGCGGGTGAGGTCGGCAAAGGCGCGGCCGGTGCTTTGCTGGCGGCTGGCCACGGTATCGGTGTCGAGGTCGGCCGCGTCGAGGCGGGCTTGTAGGGGCTTGAGCACGGCGGCCACGTCGGTACCCGGCGCGAATTGGTAGCTGCGGGTGTACTTCACCCGGCTGCCGCGCTGCACCAGGCCGGTGGCGGCTACTTCCTTCAACGGCAGAAACACCGTGGGTGCTACCGCCGTGCTGATGCCGGACTGCCCCGGCGTTTTCAAAACCCGCCCGATGATGGGCAGCACCACGTTGCCCACCTGCACCGAATCACCCACTTTGGCCCCGAACTGCACCAGCAGCGCGTCATCAACCAGCGCGCCGGGGGCGGCGGTGGTATCGGCGAAGCGCCGGGCGGCGGCCTGCGGCTGCGTTTCCCAGTCGCCGTAGAAAAAGCCGCCGTCGCGCGCCCGCACTTGGGCCAGCCGCGTGCCCCGGCCCGGCCGGAACTGCACCAGCGAGGCAAAGGAAATTTCCCGCGTGCGGGCCGTGCCGAGGTTTTTAAGGGCAGGTTCCAGTTTGGGTGCGAAGGGCTGGTTGGCGCTGAGTACGAGGTCGGCCCCGAGCAGCTCCCGCGCCTGGGCGCTGATGCTGCGGGCCAGGTTATCACCGAAGGAATTGATGCCCACCAATGCCGCAATGCCCAGGATAATGCTGGCCATGAACAGTAGCAGTCGCGCCCGGCTGCGGCGGCTGTCGCGCCACGCCATGCGGAAAAGCCAGGAGGTATTAGTCATTTTTGGGGTGTTATGGTAGCTTATTTGAGGACAGTCAGGCTGCGTCTGCGCTCAGCATGCCGTTCAGATGCTAATTTGATTTGCCCCCAGTATTTCCTCCACCACCTTGCCGCCGCGCAGGCGCAGCGTGCGCTGGGTTTTTGCGGCCAGCTCCAGGTCGTGCGTCACGAGCACCAGCGTGGTGCCGGCTTCGCGGTTCAGCTCAAACAACAGGTTCACCACCCGCTCGCTGGTGTCGGGGTCGAGGTTGCCGGTGGGCTCGTCGGCGAAGAGCACGGCCGGGCGGTTGGCGAAGGCGCGGGCCAGGCTCACGCGCTGCTGCTCGCCGCCCGAGAGCTGGGCGGGGTAGTGGCCGGCGCGGGCGGCCAGCCCCACACGGTCGAGCAGGTCGAGGGCGGTTTTGGTGGCGCCGCGCTGGCCGCGCAGCTCCAGCGGCACCAGCACGTTTTCGAGGGCCGTGAGGGTGGGCAGCAGCTGAAAATTCTGAAAGATGAAGCCCACGTGCTCATTGCGCACGGCGGCGCGCTGGTCCTCGCTCAGGTTATCGAGCTGAATGCCATTGACCCAGACGCTGCCCGATGTAGCACGGTCGAGCCCGGCGCAGAGGCCCAGCAGTGTGGTTTTGCCCGAGCCTGAAGGCCCAACGATGGCGAAGGTGTCGCCGGCGGCGAGGTCGAAGCTAACGGCGTGGAGCACCGTGAGCGGCTGGCCGGCGCTGGGGTAGGTTTTGGTGAGATTATCGACGCGGAGGATGGACATGTAGTAGGATGTAGAGACGCATATTCGCGTCTTGTCGTTGGACGATAATGGGACGGCCCGTTGGGGCGGGCGCAGACGACAAGACGCAATTATGCGCCTCTACATTCCGCCTGCTGCACAACCGCGCCGGCCCCCGTTCGTTACCCAAGACGTTGAAACCCTTGGCATGTTTTCCAACTTTATGGTTTCGTGCCCAAAAAGCTGCTTATGAAATTTCTGAATTTGCCCCTGGCCGCCCTGCTTGGGCTGGCCCTCACTGCCTGCAATACCGGCCCCACGGCCGAAAAGCCGGCTGCTGCCGAGGCTCCCGCCACTACCGCCCCGGCGGCCACGCCCGCCACCAAAAAGCGCTTACTGTTCTTCGGCAATAGCCTCACCGCCGGCTACGGCGTCGAGCCCGAGCAAGCTTTTGCCGGCCTCATTGGTGCCAAAATCGATTCACTCAAACTGCCCTACGAAGTGATAAACGCCGGGCTGAGCGGCGAAACCACTTCCGGCGGCCGCAGCCGCGTGGGCTGGATTCTGAAACAGCCGGTGGATATTTTTGTGCTGGAGCTGGGCGGCAACGACGGCCTGCGCGGCCTGCCGCTCTCAGCCACCCGCGACAACCTGCAGGGCATCATCGACACGGTGCGGCGGCGCAGCCCCGCCGCGCAAATTGTGCTGGCCGGCATGCAGATTCCGCCCAACATGGGCCAGGCCTACGCGAAAGATTTCAAGGCCCTCTACCAGGAAATGGCCACCAAAAACCACTTGGTGTTGATTCCCTTTCTACTGCAGGGCGTAGGCGGCGACCGCGCCCTGAACCAGGCCGATGGCATTCATCCCACGCCGGCCGGGCACCGCATTGTGGCCCGCACGGTGTGGGCGGTATTGCAGCCGCTGCTGGTACCAAAAAGCTAAATTACCCGCAGCCCGTCGAGGTTTACTTCATCGCGCAGCAACTCGAGGTGGCGGTAGGCGAGGGGGCGGCCAGCATCGGTGCTGAGGTCGGGCAGGGCGGCGCGGGCCGCGTCGAGGGTGAGCTGGGTGAGCTTGCGCTCGCCGAGGTAAATGGCAACGGGGCGGCCCAGGCGGGCATCGTGCGCGGCCAGGGCGTGGTCGATTTCGGCCAGAATGGTGCTCATAGAAAAAGAGTTGAGCTGAAAATTGGCGGAAATATACTGTGTAGCTTTCAGTTGGCCGTGCATAGCACGGGCCAACGATTGAGTGTTATCCATCTACCTGAAAACTGTTCACTGCCAACCCGGCTACCTTTGCCCAATGACTACTGCTGCTCCCGCTCCGGCCGTTTCGGCGGCATTGGCCGCCCGGCCCATTGGCATGTTCGACTCCGGTATTGGCGGCCTCACGGTGGCCCGGGCGGTGGCCCAGCGCCTGCCCCACGAGCGCATCGTGTACTTCGGCGATACGGCCCACCTGCCCTACGGCGACAAAAGCACGGCCGCCATCCAGGCCTATTCCATCAAGATTTGCGACTTGCTGCTGCGCCAGCACTGCAAGCTGATTGTCATTGCCTGCAACTCGGCCTCGGCCGCCGCCTACGAGCTGGTGCGCGAGTACGTGGGCAGCAAGGCCCAGGTGCTGAGCGTGATTGACCCCATTGTGGCGCACCTGGGCCAGGCCTACGCCGGCCGCCGCGTGGGCCTCATCGGCACGAAGCAAACGGTGAATTCCAACGTGTATAAAAAGAAGGTCGACGACCTCGATGCGGGCGTCGACCTGCAGTCGCTGGCCACCCCGCTGCTGGTGCCCATGATTGAGGAAGGCTTCTTCAGGAACTCCATTTCGGACGACATCATCGGCACTTATTTAGGCAACCCGGCCCTGGCCGACATCGACGCGCTGGTGCTGGCCTGCACGCACTACCCGCTGATAAAGGAGCAGATTGCGCGCTTCTACGCCGGCCGTGTCGATGTGCTGGATGCTTCGGATGTGGTGGCCGCCGCGGCCGAAGCATATTTAGCAGCCCACGGCCTGCTGGCGCCCGCCTCGGCCACGCCGCCCGCGCACCATTTCTACGTGTCCGATTTCACCCGCTCCTTTGAGGAAAGCACGCGGATATTCTTCGAGCAGGAAGTGCACCTGGAGCATTACCCGCTGTGGGAATAGGTTTATATACCATGTTGCTGGCCAAAAATACCCCGTGGGCGTAGTTTAAACGGGTTTTTTGGTTCTCGCGTGGTGCTTCCAAAACGGTTTGTATTGGCATTTACCCGGTGGTTTGCGCCCCACTGGTCGCCCCACTTTTTTATGAAAGTTTCTTACATCCTGCGGACGGATAAAAAGAGCACGGCCGGGCTGGCGCCGGTGCATGTGGTGATTCACTACGATGGCAAGCGGCTGAAAGCTGGCATCGGGGAGAAGTGTAAGCCGGCGAACTGGAACGCGGAAAGCCAGCGGTTTTGCGGCAAAATGGAGGGAAAAGCCGAGGCCAACGACTACTTGAAAAAGCTGTCGGAGCGGCTGTATCAGCTGTACCGGAAGCTGCGGGGTGACGGGGTAGCGGTGACCAAAGAGGCACTGCTGGCGGTGGTGCAGCCGGTGGTGGCCGAGGAGCTTCCGGCCCCTGCGCCGGAGCCGCCGATGGTGGGGCGGTTCGAGGAGTTTATGGACACCATGCGCGGGATGGGGTACGCACCGAATACCCTCATTCACTACAAGACGGTGCGCAACACCCTGAACCGGTTTCTGATTTCGGTGGGGCGGCCCGAGCTGCCGGTATCGGAGTGGGACATGGCTTGGCATCAGCAGTTCGTGGGCTACCTGCGCGAGGTGCAGGAACTGGCCGACAATGCGGTGTTCTCGACCATCAAGGACCTGAAATCTTTTCTGCGGCACCTGCAGAATGAGCGGGGCGAAACGTTGGCCCTGGACCTGGCGAAAGTGCAGCTGCGCTACTCTGACCCGGTGAAAGTCCACCTGCGGGCGGATGATTTGGCGGCGCTGGATTCGGCTATTCTGCCCACTTGGATGGTGTCGGTGCGGGACGTGTTTCTGTTCTGCTGCTACACCGGACTGCGGTACTCGGACGTGGCGGCGCTGCACGGCGGTAACCTGCACACGCTGGGCGCGGACGGCAGCGCCGGGCGGGTGCTGCGGCTGACGCAAACCAAGACGCGCACGGCGGTAAGTATCTACCTAACCTCGGCGGCTGCGGCGTTGCTCGATAAGTACGCGGGGCCTGCGCGGTCAGGGGCCGGGGCCAAGCTGATGCCGGTGCGGGTGAATACGGCCATGAACCGGGCCCTGAAACGGGTGGGTGAGCTGGCGGGCCTAAACCGGCTGGTGGAAGTGGTGAGCACGCCGGGCGGGCGTGTTGAAAAGCGGGCGGTGCCGCTGTACGAGTTGATGAGTATGCACACGGCCCGTCACACGTTTGCGGTGCAAAGCCTGCTGCGTGGTATGCCGGTGGTGGTACTGCAAAAAGTGCTGGGGCACGCCCACATTCAGACGACGATGCGCTACGCCCAGATTGTAGAGGAAGTGCAACACGATGCCATGCGGGCGGCGTGGGAAGGTCCGGCCGCGCCGAGTCAGGGCGCTACCGTCAATGCGGCGGCTTTGTCGGGTACCATCTGCGCGGTGGAACCGTTGGCGGCTTGAATGTAGCCGGTGACGGTAATGGTGCGGCCTACGAGTTTGGCCGGGTCCATTTTGAGGTGGGCGGCTACGTTGGCGAATAGTACCACTTCAAGCGGGCAATCCGGGAAGGGCTTGCTTAGGTTCAGGAAGGTTGGTGCGCCCTCGCGGTGGTGCGCCGTGTAGGCGCGTACCACTTTGCCCGTTACCTGGGCCCGCTTGCCGATGTAGCGGGGGGCTTTGTCGGCCGGTATCTTCAGAAGCGGCGGTGTCGTCGAAGAAGTGAGGGCTGCGGCCGTTATCAGCGTCAATACAAAGCCGCGCACGGAAAGCCGGGGCCGCGCCTGAACAGGGCGGTCAGCCGGGGGCATTACGGCCGGGCCGGCCGATACCTGCGAACTGGGGGCGGCGGTACTGCAGCCTTGCTTGGTCCATACTCCAGCCATACTCTAACTGCGGTTCAAGGCGCGGGACACTTCGGCCTCGGGGAGGTGGGTGAACTGGCAGAACTCGGCCACCGACACGTAGGCCCGCGCCGGCTTATTTAGCTCCTTGCGGATGCGTTGGAGCAGGGTCTTGGCGGTGCCGTATTTGGTGCCGGTCAGCTGGGCTACCTCCTTCGGGTAGATGCAAACCTGGGGCATAGTGGGGTGTATTTGGCTAGATGTGGCAGACGAATATACAACCCTTACGGGCGGCGCGTAGGTTCGGGGCATGATGAGCAAGCGTAAGGTTTCGGTACTGGGCGTGGGGGTTTTTGTGGCCGGGTTGGCGATGGGATGCCTCGGTACCCGGTCCGACGACTTTCCGGCTTCGTCCTTCACCGCCCGCGCCGCTCTCGCCGCCGAAGCCGCCCGGGTGGTGCGCGTCATCGACGGAGATACCTACATCGTGCTGTCGGGCTCCAGTACCTACCGGCTGCGGCTGCTGGGCGTGGATGCACCCGAGCATGACCAAGCATTCGGGCCGCAGGCTACCGACTCGGTGGCGCGGCTGCTGGCGCCGGGGCGGGTGGTGCTGGTGGCGCGGGCCGGGCTGGACCTGTACGGCCGGACGCTGGGGGCGGTGCTGCTGCCGACCGCAACGGTGGCAGCTGCGGGCCGCGCCGTGCCGCTGGATTCGCTGCTGGTGGTGCGGGGGTGGGCCTGGGCTTTCGACCCTAACCGCACCGTGGCGGGGCGGGCGCAGCAGCAGGTGGCCGCGCAGCGGGCCGGGCGCGGGCTGTGGAAATGCGGCGCGGCCGGGGCGGTGCCGCCGCAGCTGTGGCGGTCCTTCAATTCTGAAATCAAGCGGCGCTACCGGGTTGGCTGCACCTGGTAACAATGCCGCGCAAGTGAAAGCAGCCGGGTTTTTTATCTCACTTTTTATCCCTCTTTTCTCATGGCCTCTCAAAATGGCATCCTGGGTTTGCAAGGCACCGTGGGCGGCCTTGTATTCGCCAAAAACGGCACTGTCCGTCAGAAACCCGCTTCGAACAAGGCAGCCTTCACCTCGTCGGCGTCGCTGGCCCGTACCCGTGAAAACGCTTCGGAATTCGGCCGCGCCGCTTCGGGCGCCAAGCTGATTCGGGACGCTTTGCGCGTGCTCATTTCGGCCGCTTCCGATAGCCAGATGGTGAGCCGCCTCACGCAGAAGGTGCGCCAGCTCATCGGCATGGACGACACCAACAACCGCGGCGAGCGGGTGGTGGACAAGGCCAACATCGCGGCCCTGCTCGGCTTCAACTTCAACCTGGGCGCCGGCATCGGGCAGAGCATCTTTTTCCAGTACGGCATCGCCGCAGCCGGTTCGGACGTGACGATGAGCATTCCGGCCCTGAACCCGGGTACCGACATCTCGGCTCCGCAGGGCGCGACCCACTTTGAGCTGCTGTACGGCGCGGCTTCGCTGGACTTCGAAACCGGCACCTACCAGCAGGGCGCCGTGGCGGCTCCGCTGGGCATCCTGGCCCTGAACTCGCCGGCGCTGGCTAACCAGAGCATCGTGGCCAGCTTCCCGGGCGCTCCGGCCGCTACCGACGTGGTGGTGGGCGTGGTAGGCATCAACTTCTACCAGCAGCTCAACGGCCAGATGTACCCGCTGAACAACAACGCCAACAACCCGTTGGCCATCGAGTTCGTGGGCTAAATGGCCTTCGGAAAAAACAAAACGGCCGGCTCCTTTTGGCGCTGGCCGTTTTTATTCAGACCCGGAGGGCGGCGGTTTTTACCTTCCTTGCCTTTACAGCTTCAACATATGGTAGCTCTTACGCTATACCAACTGCAAGGTAAGCGGCGCATCAAAAAGGCATTGAAACGCCGCTACAGTGCCGATTTCAAGGCGCGTGCGCTGGCGTTGCGGCTAGCGGAAGCGTTGGCCGATGCTTCGGTGGCGGCTACCAACGTGGCAACCATCAACACGCTGTACGGCACCACCTACGCCGGTTCGACTTCCTTTATCCAGGCCCTGGGCACGGCTGGGGTCGGTGCCGCCATTACGGCCGCTGCTGCAGCGAGCGTGGCCGGTGCTCCGGCTCAGGTGTACGCACCGCTGCCCAACGCCAACGGCGGCGCCGAGCTGGCGCCCAATGCGGCCCTGGACTAATTTTCTCTTCACTCAGAACGCGCTACGCGCACCCAGTTTATGCCTATCAAGCCCATTCTTTCCGCCTCCGCCGGCGGTAAATCTTCTGCTTACCAATTGCAAGCCAACGGCCGCGCCAAGCGGGCCGTGAAACAGGTATCGGTGGCCGATACCCGCGTCCGGGCGGCTGCCCGCGTGCTGACCGATGCGCTGGCGCTGGCCAGCAAGGCCACGGCTGCCGTCGAGGCCGTGAACAAGGCATACGGTACCAGTTACCCTACCACGTCAAAGTACGTGGAGGCAGTGGCCGGTGGGGGCGTGACTCAGGCCCTCGCCAAAGCGGGCGAAATAGCGCCCACGGCCGAATACCCGCCTGTCATCGGCTCGTTCGAGGACAGCAAGGACGGGGCCGCGCTGCCGGGCCTGGCGGTGCTCGGGGAGTACGAGGCTCCGGCCGATGTCAAAACGGAAAAACCCGCGAAGGCAAAAGCCCGGAAGGAGGAAGCTCCTGCCGATACCGTACCGGCGTAACCGACGAGGGCGGCCATGGTCGGCCGCTGTGGACTGAAAAAGCCAGCTCCTGATGAGGGGGCTGGCTTTTTTTGTAGCTAGGCGGCTTGTAGCTCGTCTTCGCGGTAGCAGTCCCAATAGCCGTTGTCGAGGCGGTAGACGTTGACGCGGTGGTACAGGCCGGTGGCGGGGTGGCGCTCCTTGTGCTGGCCGCGCCAGATGACGGGGGCGGGGGCGCTATGGGTGGGCTGCACGCAGTTGCCGATTGCGAAAGCGAAGGCGTGGCCCGGAGCGTATAGGGGCACCGGAGGGGCGTTGTCGGCGTGCTCGGCAGCGGCGGGTGGCGTGGGGGCGGCGGCGCAAGCCTGCTCGTGCCAAGCCAGCGGGTCGCCGCAGATGGAGCAAAGCGGGTCGGCGGCGTCCGTGCCGTATTCGGGTGGCTGTTCGTCGTGGTAAAGTAAATCGGCGGTGCCGGGCTCGTGCTCGGCATCCTCGTATAGCAACACGGTGCGCGGCGCTTTTTTGAGCGTTTTCATGGGGCGAGGTAATGCATTTGCGGGCTGATGTTGCTGCTAATTTAGCTGGCTTTTGGTAAGGCAGCAAATAGAAATACAACCATATTAGCAGTGATAGGCGGGTAGATTACGGCTGAAATACCAGTAGGGTACTTCCTTTGGATGAAAGTTTTACGACTGATTATCAGTGGTCATTGCCAAATTCATTAGTGATTTTGTAAACTAATACAGTTAGCAGGCGTTTCTTTGGGCGTTCACTCTATTTTATCCGCCTTATGTATGACGTGCTGCTTATTCCGGTGCATGAAGCACCGATGCCCGCCCTGCTGCCTGTGTTCAGCTGCCGGGTGCCTGCGGGGTTTCCCTCCCCGGCCACCGATGAGTTGGAGGGGCTATTCGACCTAAACCGGCTGCTGTTTCGGCACCCTGACGCTACGTACTTGGTGCGGGTGTCGGGTGAGAGCATGAGCGGGGCCGAAATTCACGCCGGCGACCTACTGGCCGTGGACAAGCATTTGGAAGCCGACCACGGCCATATCGTGGTGGCGGTGGTAGAAGGTGACTGCACCGTGAAACGGTTGGAGCGCCGAGGGGAAACGTGGTGGCTGATGCCCGCTAACCCGGCATTTCAGCCCTACAAGATTCGGACGGGGGAAGAACTGCACATCTGGGGCGTGGTGACGCACGTCGTGCATGAGCTGATACCGGGTAAACTCGCGGCCCTGCTGCACAGCCGCGACTAGGTATGTTCGGGCTGGTGGATGTCAACAACTTCTACGTGAGTTGTGAGCGGGTATTTCAGCCGCGGCTGGAAGGGAAGCCGGTGGTGGTGCTTTCAAATAATGACGGGTGCATCATTTCGCGCTCGGCGGAAGCGAAGGCGCTGGGCCTGAAAATGGGCGAACCCTACTTTCAGGTGAAAGAGCAACTGCGGCGCGAGCAAGTGCAGGTGTTCAGCTCGAACTATACGCTGTACGGCGACATGAGCCGGCGCGTGATGCACTACCTGGGGGCGTCGGTGCCGGGGGTGGAAATATATTCGATTGACGAGGCATTTCTGGACCTGGGCGGCCTGGAACAGCACCTGACGCCGTACCTCGGCCACCTGCACGACCTGGCGCAGCGGCTGCGGACGGGCGTGAAGGCGCGCACGGGGCTGCCGGTGTGCGTGGGCGTGGCCCCGACGAAAACGCTGGCCAAGCTGGCGAATCGGGTAGCCAAGAAAGACGCGGGGCTCGGCGGGGTGCTGTACCTGGATTCGGCGGAGCGGCGGGCCTGGGCCCTGAAGCAGGTGCCGGTGGGCGACGTGTGGGGCGTGGGGCGGCAATACGCCCAGAAGCTCTCGGCGGTGGGCGTGGACTCGGCGGCGGACCTGGCGCGGGTGTCGGAGGCGTTTGCCCGCAAGCACCTGGGCGGCGTGGTGGGCGCGCGGCTGGTGCGCGAGCTGCAGGGCTACCCCTGCGCGGGGCTGGCCCCGAGCGAAGACGGGACGCTGAAACGGCAAAGCATCAGCTGTTCGCGCACGTTCGGGCAGCCGTTGCGGGTGCAGGCCTTCGTGATGGGGGCGCTGGCCTCGTTCGTGGCGCGGGCAGCGGAAAAGCTGCGGGCGCAGGGCGAGCTGGCGCACGTCATGACGGTATTCATCAGCAAAAACCGCTACGGGCCGGACGCGGGCGCGGCGGGCGGGCATTCGCGCTCGGCGGTGCTCACGCTGCCGGTACCCACCGGCGACACGCGGGAGCTGACGGCGCGGGCCGCGCAGCTGCTGGCCCGGCTCTGGGAACCGGGGGCGGTGTACGTGAAGGCGGGCGTAGTGCTGGCCGGGCTGGAGCCTCCGGGCGGGCAGCAACTGGGCTTGTTCGGGGAGGCCGCTCCGCTGGCTGCGGGGGCTGCCGTGGACGGCCGCGGCGCACGGGCGATGGCGGCGCTGGATGGCCTCAATGCCCGGTTCGGGCGCGGGACGGTGCAGCTGGCGGCGGCGCTGGGGCCGAAAGGCGGCGGGCCGGTGCCCTGGAAGGGGCAAGCGGCGTGGCGAACTCCGGCCTACACGACGAGGCTGGAGGACCTGCTGACGGTGGACTAATACTTAACCTGCTTAACTGTTAATGCTATGTCTTTTCCAATTCCCCCGGCCCACTTGCCAGGGTCCTTGCCGGATTACCCGGTTTCCAACCGAGCCGTGGTGAGGCGGCTGCATAATCGACGCATTACGATGCTCGCGCTGCCCAACGGGGACTGCTACACGCATTTCGCGGTGGCGCTGCGTCCCGGTGAGGCGGATGAGCTACGGCGCGGGGGCCACGTCGATTCGGTCATCAACTACATCCTGCGGGACCGGGTGCGGTACTGGGTACTGGTGTTGAAGGGCGAAACTTTCGACGCCATGATTAGCTGCTGGGGCGACCTGCAGGCGCGGGAGCAGCAGCGGAAAACCCGCAAGCGGGCGTGAGCAAGCCGGGTGGCTGTACTACCTGCCATGCCGATAAAATGAACGTTTGGGGCCCGGTGGGTTGCCGGTCTTCGTTTTTACCTTTTCACTTATTCGTTATGCCACATTTTTTGCCGGATGCGGAATCCATCACCGATTACTGCGGAGCCTACGAGGCCCGCGGGTGCCGATTTGACGTAGTGCGGGCCACCTCGATGGGCGGGTTCGGGCTACGGATGAAGTTCGGCCCAGGAAGCAACGTGTCGCCCATCTTCCCCTTGCCAGCGGAGGAAATGCAGACGCCGGAAGCGGCGGAGCAGTGGATGGCGTACCTGCGCGACACCCACCTAAGCCAGTTTTCTTACTTGCTGCAGGAGTAATAGGCGGGCAACGGCGCTAGGCTTGTGGTGGGACAGGAACTTATGTAAAGCCCCGGCTGGTATGGCACCGGCCGGGGCTTTTCTGGTTTGTTGGTGGCGGATGCCGGGGTGGCAGCTTGCCGGGCCTACTCGCCTGCCGCTACCTGGGCAGGCCAGTCGGCTACGCATTTTTTGACGAAAGCATCGTAGGCGTTTAGCTTTTGTTTTACCCCCTCGAAGTCTACCGGCTGGTCGGGTGCCCCGAGCCAGTGCTCAGGCTCCACCACGGCCACCGTCATGTAGGCACCGCTACCGAAGCGGGCGGGCTTGTGAATGTGGTTGAGCCCTGCCGCTTTCGCTTTCTCCATCACATAGCGGTAGTAGTCGTTGCGTGTTTCGCGGGTGTAATCATCAGGCCGAACATCGGGGCCACCTTCCTCGGTGCTGATTTTGATGCAGAGCATCTTGCGGTCGGCCTCAATCTGCAGATAAAGCGGGTGGGGACTATTTCCTTGCTGCCAGTTTATCAGATAGCACCAGAAACCGCCTGAATAATTATTCACCCAAAACCATTTGATTTTCGAGATGTCGGCTTGGGTATCCATCCACAGATAAAAGCCTTCCCAGTCGCCGTTATCCCAATGATTCCAAGGCTTTTCGAGGTAGCCGGAAACGGCTTTTTCCAGCGCATCGAGGTACCCGATGAAATCGGTGAAAATTTGGTTGGTAACTCCAGGGTGTTGCTTAAACAGGCTTATCAAGTCAGTCCGCCCTATCGTGTCGTATTGCTTTTTCTTGATTTCCGCCAAATCAACGGCGTTTTCGTTGCCCGTTTTCAGATATACACAAACGAGTTTCCAGGGCTTTTTCCGGTCTGGGTGCGAACACCACTCCTGGGCCATCTCGCGGTACGTGTCTAACTGATTACCGTGCTCGGCGGCGTGCTTCTTGTCTTCGATGATTAGCAGAGTTTCCTCATTAATTTCCGCCCACACATCGACGTTGTTCCACTGCCGGCCTGCGTCCAAGCTAGTTATCTGGAAATCGGGCGTCTCCTTCAGTAGCAGAATGACGAATTGCCGGGCGCACTCGTGCAAAGCCGGGTCGTTTTGGCGTTGCTCCGGGGCGGCCCATTTCAGCATCCAGGTTAGGAAAGCATCTTGGCTCAGCTCTTTGGTGGCAATCTGGAAAATATTTGGTTTGTCCATCAGGTTTATAAATGTTTTGATAGTGAGCCGCGAAAGGTATGCAATGAAACAGCCCCGACCTGCACGGGGCGGGTCGGGGCTGGCGGTGCTCGAGGCACTTTGGGTCTGGCGGTGTCAGCTCTGCGGTGCCGGGGCCGGACGACGGCCCGAATCATCAAAAAGAAAGTGCTCGCCTACTTGGTAGGTTTCCTGTAGATAGTCCAGGGCGGCATCAGGCGTTGTAAAAGGCCCAGCCATCTTCATGCCGCCCTCGGGCAACTCGGCTCGGGTATAGAATTGCTGGTCGCGGGCGCGGAAGATTTCGCGGTGTAGTTGCTGGGCGGCGTTCATGGCTGGCTGGTGGCGGGTCAGGAATGGAAAATTACGGAATAGAAGGGCAAGAAGTGGCGGTTGTGTTAGAATGGCGGCTCCTCGTCGCCTGGGCGGCGGCTACCGGGCACCCCGAAACGGAACAACGGAGTAGATTCCGGCGCTGCACGCTCGGCAGTTTCGGCGGTGGTGGCCACGAAACAGGGATTATTGGCCTTGGCTAACTCAATCGGTTGGCCGTTGTGGCCTGAGCCCTCCCAGCGGTGCGGTGGGTCGGTGGCCTCGGTCAGCATGGCATCACCTGCGGCTGCTGCGGCCTGGGCGGCGCGGATGGCGGCGGCGTGGTGATGGTCGCGGGTGAATTGGGCCAGCAACTCGGTAAAGTGGGAAAGGGCTCCGGCGTGGGTCCGGTGGGTGGTACTGACGGTGACGGTGTACCCGCGGTGGTCCTGGATGATTTGTAGCTGGGTGAGCATGGGCGGGGTTTCTGTCGGCGAACTGCAGATAAACGAGGCGGAGGGCAGGGGTTTGATTAGGCCCTGACGTAGGCCGGGGCCCACGTTTGCGCGGGTATCACCGGCACAGTAGACACAGCTGGGCGGGGCTGCTGCTGGGCGCACAGCTTCAGCAGCCGCTCGTACTTCTTGCGGCCTTGCTCGATGAGGCCGGGCGCGGCGCTTACCTCGAACTGCCATACCTCGAACGGGGCTTTTTTCTGCACGCCGATGATGACAAAGCGGGCCGCGCCCAATAGGTCGGTGTATAGGGCGGCTTGGCGGTCATAGTCGTATTTCTCGATGGTAGCGCAGAAATTGGCGTAGTCCGGGGCGCTGGTGGTTTTGAAGTCGACCAGAACCCGCCGCCCGGTTTTGGAGCTGGTAATTAGCAGGTCGGGGCGCACCTTCACCGTGAGGCCGGTGGCCTCGTGGGTGGCGGTGTGGGTCTGTTCGGCCTGGCCCCGGTAAAGCAGGTCGCGGCAGAAGCGTTGGCGGCGCACGGCGGCGGCCAGGTCCTCAATCTGCTGCCAGGGCACGCGCTGGGTAGTGCGCTGGTAGTGGTCGGGCTCCAGCACCGCCGTATGGAAGTGGCTGCCGAAGGCCAAGGCCTGCGGGTTGGGCTGGCGGGTGATGCCGAGGGCGCGGTTTTTGGCCTCGCTCAGGTCGGTATTGGAAAGGAAGGGCAGGGCGCGGTGGGCTTCCTGCGTCAGGCCGGGGTGGTGGCGGTGGTCGGTGAACATTCGACAAGTAGCGGTTAGCAGTGAACAATGAGCAATGAGTAAGCGGGGCTACTGGTAGCGGTCGATGATGCAGGCCAGGCGCTGGGGCTCGTCGGCGCGGTGCAGCCAGACGTGGGAGCCGCCGCAGCCGACCTGGTAAGCGGGCTCGGGAAAGAGCCGGCGCACGTCGGGGGCCAAGTCGCGCACATCAAGCAGCGGGGCGGTGGTGGCGAGAAGCTGGGCCAGCTCAACCAAGCGGGCGGCTTCCTCGGGGGAGTTTGGGGTTAGCTCCTGGCGGAACTCGGGAAGTTGCAGCATGAGAATAGGAATTGAGAAGGGACTAGGAGAAGCGGGGGCCGGGCGCGGCCCGTTGGTTCTGGCGGTGTCGTCGAAGCGTTCCGCCGATTCGGACGGGGCCAGCTGATGCGGTGCTGGCCCCGTCCGGCGGTTAGGCGGCTTCGGCCGGGGCGGCTTCGGCGGCTTCGAGCTGCGCGGGCTGCTCGACGGGCGCGGGTACCCGGTAGCCCTGCACCAGCTTGGTATCGGCCTCGCCGGTGTGGGTTTCCTCACGCCAGATGTGGAAGTCCTCGGCGAACTCCTTGCGGGCCTGCACCTCGGCTTTATCGGCGGGCGTGTAGCTGAACTCGGCGATGTAGTAGGTGGCCGTTTTGCCTTCCTTCTCGGTCTGCTTCTTCTGCGCGGTCACGGTCACCACCACGTCGGCTAGGGTCAGGTCGTCGTAGAAAAGCGGCTCGATGAGGCGGTACAGGTTTTCAACCGAATACCCGTGAAACAGCACGGCGCAAACGGCCCCTTTGTCATCGACAAAGTACAGTTCGGCCCAGGTCTTGCGGCCCATGTTCAGGATGTTGTCCTGGAAAATGTGCCAAGCCAGCGGGATAAAGCTCAGCGACTTGCCGATGACGGTTTGGCCGCCGATGTTGAAAACGCCCGCCTTCGCGTCGAAACGAATCTGGCGGGGGTGGCCGGGGAGGTACTTGAAACGGCTGGTTTCCGTCACTTCGCCGCTGTCCTCATCCACCGAAACGGTGAGGTAGGAGCGGCTGGGCTTCGGGGTGGTGGTGTCGATGGCGGCGGGGGCGGCGGTTGCGGCACCTGCGGCGGTTTTGGGAGTGGTTGCCATGTGGGCGGTTGTGGGAGTAAAAAAGCGGGGCCAGTTGTCGGCCGGCCCCTGCGCCGTTTTGTGGTAGTGGCCGCTAGGCGGCATCTTCTGCATCTCGGTAGGTCAATTCCCATCCGGCGGCTCGCAGCTCAGCCAGCACCTCCACGGCCAGAAATCGGGCGCCGCGTGCGTTTGCGCCTCGGTCGTGGATGTATTCGGCCGGGCCTGCGAAGCCTAGCACCTGGGCGGCGCGGCCTACGGCGGCCTCGAAGGCTTCGGCGTGTTCTTTTACTTTTGACATTGGAAGTAGTGGGGTAGTAATGGGGCCAGTTGTGGGCCGGCCCCTGCGCCATGTGTGCTCAGGCCCTGCGGGGGTCGGGGTGCTCGTGTATGTCCTGGAAGTGGCGGCAGTCGCGGATGATGTCGCGGATGGCGCCGGCGCGGGTCGGGCTGTCGTTGTTGGCCGTGGTGGCGCTGAATGGCTGGCGGGCCTGCCAGATGTAGCCGCCTGCGGGCCAGCGGCGGATATAGGCGCGGAAAATCGGGGCTTTCATGGGGCGTGCCGGTAATGCGGGGCTGGCGCTTACGGCCGGCCCCTGGGTGGTTATTTGAATTGTTTGTCGTGGCAGAGAATGGCGCGGCCCACAATGCAGTCGACGCCGCGGGCGGCTGGCTCGTGCTGGTGCCACAGGTAGGTAGCCAGCAGATTGAGGTAGGCCGGTTGGCGGAACTTGCCTTCGTCGTCGATTATCAAAATCAACTCATCGGTGAGGCGCACCACGTCCACCAAACGGCAGTCAAGCATGGTGTATAGCTCGGCCAGCTTGAAGCTCTTGCCGTTGGCAGGGTTGACGGGGCGGGGCTCGGCGCTGGCTGGGTCGAGCAAATGGGGCTGGTAATTGATTTTGGGCATGGGCGTAAGGGATGCGGGGCCGGCGCGCTGAGGGCGGCCCCCGGTTGATGGGTTGGGATGGTGGCGGGGGTGGCTAGCGCGGCGCGTAGCTGCCGGCCCCGGAGGGGTCCCCGGCGTGCGGCCGGGCGCTGGGGTAGGCGTGCGCGCTGTCGTTGAAAAGGCTGACGACTGCGGCCAGCGCCTCCCACCGGCAGGCCCCGGTGGCGCGGTACTCGCGGGGGCAAGCCAGCCCGGCCGGAGTGCTCACGACGATGGTAAACCGGGCGCCGTGGGAGAATGAGTAGCCGCCGATGGTGCAGCCGGGGAGCGGGAACAAAGCCGCCGCGACCTGGGCAAAGCTGGGCGTAAGGAGTGCCGGCATGAGCTGGTGGGGGAGGTGGCCCCCGCCGCTGCTGACGGGGGCCGGGTGGCTTACAGATTTGTTCCGTGGCGGGCGTTGTGGCCTGCCCTTATGCGGGCTTCGAGCTGGGCGCGTGGCGTGGCGGCGTAGGCTTTGGCGGCGGCGGCGTAGCGGCTGCGGGCGGCTTCCTGCGCCAGCCGGGCGGCTTTTTTGCGCCGCTTGCGGCCGGGGCCGTGGTCGTTGTCGCGCACCTCCCGGAATGCTTGGTCGGCGTCGAACTTGGCCGACTGCGCCCGGCATAGCTCGAAATAGGCGGCTTGGCTCTCGGGGTCTGGCTGCGGCCTAGCGGCTGGGGCGACCTGGCGGCTAGGGCTGCGGGCGGCGAGCTGGGCCAGCGTAGCATCTAAACGGGCCAGTGCCTCCCGGACCCGGTGGCTGGCGGCCCCCGTGGCGGGGGCCGCTGCCTGCTGCACGGTGCTAAGCATGGGCCGTGACGGGCTGGCGCATGGTGGCCCAAACACAGTCGCACCCTACTCCGAACGGGTCTGTAGTGCTGTCGCACCCGCAAGCCGCGCACTTGATGGGCGCCGGGGCTGCGGGAGCAAATGAGAAGAAGCGGGGCGCGACGGCGGGGAGGGCGGCACAAGCGGCGGCGGCCTGACGGGGCTGCGCGTTGCTGAATACCTGCTCGGCGGCGGTCAGGATATCACTGCCGGAATGTAGCTGCTCGGCGGTAATGGCGAACTGCTGCCACGCTTTGAGCAAGGCAGCGCGCACGGCCGCAAAGGGGCAAGGCTCTACCGCATAATAGCAGGGGCCAGTGGCACCGTGCGGGTGGTAGCTGACGCTGTAGCTGGTGGTAGTGTAGTCGCCGGCCTCACTGGTGTAGTGGGCAATGGTGGCGAAGCGGCTGGCGGATGGGCCCGACCATGCGGAGGCTGCAAGCTGGGAGAATTGCGAAGGGGTGAACATGGGCTGTATAGGTTAGCCGTGTGGTGCGCTGCGATGCTGGCCGGGCCCAGCTAGCGCCGCAGGCGCAAGCGCCGGGGTCTCTCCCCGACTACTACACAAATATACGCACCAAAGTAGGAAAAGATGCACCAAAGTAGGTAAAAAGTTATCCACAATATGCACCAGAATACACACGTATGGCGTAACTTGCAGTATGAGAAATGTACTAAAAGAGGTGACCGGGAGCGGTGGGCCGGTGGTGGCGGTGGTGGGCAGCCGGGGACTGGCGGCGTGCGCGGCACTGCTGGCCCGGCTGGCTGAACTGGCCCCCGCTGAGGTGGTGAGCGGCGGCGCGGCGGGCCCTGACACGCTGGGCGCGGAATGGGCGCGGGCCAACGGGGTGCCGCTGCGGGTGCTGCGGCCTGACTACAGCGCCCACGGCCCGGCCGCCCCCCATGTGCGGAACGCCGAAATAGTGGCCGCCGCCGATGTGGTGCTGGTGGTGTGGGACGGAAAAAGCCGGGGGACGCTGAGCGCCGCCCGCGCCGCCGCCCGGCTGGGTCGGCGCTGCGAGTGGCTGGCTGCCCCTGCACCTGGAGCGCGCCCGGTGCCGGGCGGGCTGGGGCTGTGAGGCCTGCACCGCCGGGGCCGCTGGTGGCCGCGAGCCCCGCCGCCCCTGGCGCTGCTGGCCACCGCCGCCCCTGCCGGTGGCAGCTGCCGGTGGCGCGGGCGCTGGATGGTGCGAAAACAGCCCCACCACGGCCACCTGACGCGCCCGCCCCGCCCAGTGCCTGCCTGGCTGCTGCGCGTGGCGTGAGGACGCCCGGCCGCTGCCCTGGTGGCCGCTGGCGCGGCCCCGCCTGCCACAACACACTAGATGCCCCCGGCCAGGGGGTGCGGGGGCCGGCCGTGAGGCCCCCGGTGCGCGCCGATGGCCGCACCCTCTCCGCGAAGCGGGCCTTGTGAGGGTGTAGCAGCCTTTTCCGGCTGCGGAACCCGAGGAAGATGACCGGGCGTAAGCCTGGGCATGGATGCCGGGGGCCTGGGGGCTGCCCCCAGACCAACCCTCCGCGAAGCGGGCCTTGTATTTGAGCCAGGGGCCGCTGTCGCCGCTGCTGGCACCTTCGCCGCTCTGCGCCGCGCCCTGGCTTCGTTTCCGCCGCTTCCGGCGTTGCTCCAGCCTGCTCGCGGGCGGTGCGTGGGGCACGGCCAGGGGGCCGCGCTTGGGAGATGCCGACCAACGGAAGGCGGCGACCTTGCGCATCGGCAACCTGGGCCGGTGCGGTGGGCTGGCGTCAGGTGACGGTGGGGGCGGTAAGCGTAGGCTGAACCCGAACGCAGCAGAGCGAAGTGAGCGGTTCAGCCGGAGCGCCGGGCAGGCCTGGACGCTGAAACCGCCGCCGCTGATGCTACGGGTGACGGGCCGGCAGAGGCTGGCCGAATGAAGCACCGGGCAGCCGGCAAGCGGAGGTACGGAGCGCAGTCCGGCCGCCCGGTGTGGAATGAGGCGGGCCGGGGCGGTGGGTTACGGTAGGGCCGACTGGCCGACCATCGGGAGGCTGGGCGGGCCGCTGGGTGCGTCTGGTGAGCTTCGGCGGTAACTGCTGAGGCGGTGAGCGTAGGGGGACGGCCGCGGTGGGTCGTGCGGCAGGCCGTCCCCCCGAAGCGCAGGCGGGCCGCTGCCACTTGAAACTGCCGCTTCGGGTTGCTGCTGGCTGAGCGTGAGCCGCTTTTTTCAGCGGCTGGCGCGGGGCGGCGGGCTTGCGTCCGGGGCGTATCACCGGCACCACGGCCACCGCTGCCTGACGCGCTGGGCTGGTGGTGCTGAAGGTCGGCGGCGGGCTGCGGTGGGCTGTTTCGGCGGTATCAGTGCGTTGGGCAGAGGCTGGCCGCCCAACGGAAGGCGGGCCGGGGCGGTGGTTTTCGGTAGGGGCGGCCGGCTGACCTCGGGGAAGCTGGACGACCCGTAGGCGGTGGTGCTGCAGCTTCGGCGTATCAGCAGCTGGCGCGGGGGTAGAGGCCGGCACGGTGCCGCAATGACCAGAGCGACCAGCGCCTAGCAAGCATAGTGAGTGAGGAGCCGAGGGACGAGGCGACGAATCGAACGTAGCGCAGCGTGGCGCAGGGAGTGGCGGGAATGCAGGCGACGGGCGGGCCGGGGCGGTGGGCTTCGGTAGGGGCCGGATGCGCCTTTTTCCGGCGCTGCCGGGCCCGTTGGCGGGGTGTCACGGCCGAGTCGCTGAGTCGCTGCCGAAGTGTGCAAGGGATGGGAAGGGAGCGACCAACGGGAGCTGTGCGAAGCACCGTAGCGCAGCGAAGCCCTGGACAGCCCGACCCCCGGAGCGACCCACGGGAGCGGAGGGGGATGCACCCTGAATAATGCAAATAAAGCCAGTGCTGTAAATCGATGGCTGAATCATCGGTGACTACGTAGATTTGCACTAAAGTGTATTTTACAACTTCTACTTTAGTAAACTATGTTGTTCAGCAGCTCCAAACTGGGCCATATCGGCCAGATTCTCAGCACCGGCGCGGTCTGGGAAATAGGCACTTCGGCTTTCACGCCGCCTACGGCCAACGAAATCGAAACCTTCGTCCACGTTGTAATTCAGGTGGTGGTGGGCATCGTGACCATATATGCCACCGTGCGCAAGATGTTTCAGCGGCCGGAATCGGTGGTCAAGCTGCCTGCTGTCGGGGTGGTGGCGGCTCCCCCGGCTTCACCTGCTGCTGCTCCTGTGCCTCCCGCCGCCGCTGATTCCGCCCATGTCGCCGACTAAGCCCGCCGCCACTCCTGCGCCCGTCCCAGCCGTTAAGCCGGTCCGTGTCGCGCCCGTGCTTTCACCAGCCCAGGTAAAGTCGCAGGCTGCCCGGCTGGCGCAGGCGGTGCCTTATCTGGCTGCGGCTTACTCGCACGCGCTGGGCCGTTGGGTAAGTGACCCGGTGTTGCGGCTCCTGGGCCTGCCCATCGTGACGGAAAGCTACCGAAGCCCCGAACGTCAGGATGAGCTATACACGCACGGCCGCACTGCCCCCGGTCCGGTGGTGACTTACAAGCGGGGCGGCGAGTCGAACCACAACAAGCTGCCCGCGCCTGCGCTGGACGTGGCTTTTCTGCTGGCCGATGGGTCGGTGTCGTGGTCGGGGCTGCTGCTCTCCAAGTTCGCCCGGCTGATGAAGGCCGCCGATGCGCGGGTGCATTGGGGCGGCGACTGGTCGAAATTCAAGGACAGGCCGCATTTCGAGGTATTGAGCTGAGCCGCAAGCCAGCCGCAACCCTTTCTTTCCCTTCACCCTTTTACCCCATTTTTCACTGATGAAACTCTGGCAGATAATCGTTCACGCTGCGGTAAGCGTGATTTTACAACTTGTGGATAAGAAGCGCGACCAAGCCGGCAAGTAGCCGGCACCTGCACCACCGCCACAAACAACGGGGCCAGCTGGCCGGGCGTGATGCTCGACCAGCTGGCCCCGTTCACGTAGTTACACCGACATTTGCAGGGCACTACGGCCATATTTTCATGCGCGCTATTCTATACACTCCGGCGGAGCCGCCACGTACCGTATCACCCGCCGGCTTCACTATGCCCGACCGGGTGACAGGATTAGTCCGTACTCCCCCGCAGGCCGCAGAACTGTTAGAATGTGCCCCTACGCTCGTGGACGTATTGGCGTCTGGGGCTGATTACGTGGCTTTCTCCATATTCGACTTCGAAGGTGAAGTAAACTATGCGGCGATGGAGGCCGTGGCCAAAATCAGCGGGCATGATTTCGACGTTGCGGACGAGGACCACACGTTAGCAGGACCGGTACTAATCGTATATGAAGGCTAACTTTCTTAGTTTAGGAATGGCCGGGCTCGTGGGCTCGTAGAAAAAAAATCAAGTCTTTAGAAAGCGTCTCGGGTCAGGCTACTTGGTTAAGTTTTACGGTATTGCCGCACGCCGGGGGCCACCGACATGCCATCGGGAAGGAAGCCCGCGCAACCTTAACCAGGGTCTGCGGATTGTAGGCGATTACAAACCGACTAACTTTAGGTCGACAAAATCTTACAACGGGCCTACTAATGGGAAAGAATAAATATACCGTCCTCAGCATGTTCAGCGGGTGCGGTGGGATGGATAAGGGCTTTATCGACGCCGGCTATGAGGTGCTATGGGCTAATGACTTAAATAAAGACGCTTGCGACACGTATCGTAAAAACATAGGTCCTATAGAAGAAGGTGACGTCTGTAACGTTTCGGTTCCGCTTATCAACGACTTGGACGTGCTGACCGCCGGCTTTCCGTGCCAGCCGTTCTCAAACGCCGGCTCCAGAAAAGGCATCGACGATGACCGGGGGAGCCTATACCACCAGTGCTTGCGATTCATCAGAACGTTGAATCCGAAGGTCATCCTGTTCGAGAACGTCCGAGGTTTTCTTTCTTTCAAGAACGGCGACGAACTTCTGGTCGAGACCTTATGCCGGGAGCTATCGGAACTCGGGTATGAGGTGCAATTCAAACTCGTTAAGACCAGTGATTACGGAGTGCCGCAACACCGTATCCGTCTCATCATCGTCGGGACACTTCAGAACGCGCGCTTAGGCCATTTCAGCTTTCCGCAGCTCGTCAAGAACGTAGACCTTTCGCTCGGGGCCACCATTTTGGATATTCCCGCTGACGCGCCCAACCAAAATGAGCTGATGCAACTGAACCCGCAGGCCGTGCTGCTCGGCACTTTCGTGCCCGAAGGCGGTTCATGGAAAGATATTCCTACTGAACATCTGCCCGGTCGTCTGAAGCTGATTCGGGATAACATGGAGAAATACCGCTGGCCGAACTTCTACCGGCGGTTCCACCGTGATGAAGTCGCGGGCACCATCACGGCGGCTTTCAAGCCAGAAAACGCCGGCGTGTGGCATCCGGTAGAATCACGCGTGTTCTCGGTGCGGGAAATCGCGCGGATTCAGACCTTCCCGGACGACTTCGTTTTCTACGGCGCCAACGTCAAAGCTAGATATGCGATGATTGGTAACGCGGTGCCACCGCGCCTAGCTCAGGTGCTGGGTGAGGAAATTAAGGTGGTGCTACAGGGAAAGACGCGGAAGAACCGTATCGTGCCTGTGAATTCTTCGACCATTGAGCTGGGGAAAAAGCCGGTGCGGCCCAGTGACCTGCCGATTTTCTATGACGGGCCCGCTGTTATGGCCGCTACTGTATAACCCGCTTTTCTACCATGCCTAAGTATTTTTCCAACGCCGCTTTCATAAGTGAGTTTAAGAAGCTGCGCCATTCGACCACCACTGGAAAGGTCGGTAAGGAGCAGACATCGGCTCTATGCACGTTGTTGGCGTTCGATATGGCTGAGAAGTCGTTGGGCAAAGACTTGCTGGACTTATCTGTCAATAGCGGTGACCGGAGTGAGTTTTCGCGCAAATTCGACGAATTGATGACTTTCGGTCAAGAAGCCGAAGGCGTTCTTCTAGTCGATGACCTTGGCTATCTAAGCTATTCGGACGGTACGGCTAGTTCACGGCTGAGTAAGAATTTCCTGACCACGATACTTAAAAAGGCTAGCGAGGCCGCAGCCCAAAGCGTATATCCGCGCCGTGGTGCAGCTGTCTTGAACCTTGGACTAAGCGCAACTAAATACGGAACTCGAAAAGTAGCTGACTGGAAGGGCGCATTAACGTCACATGTTGAGGAGCGAGAATTGGATACGTTCGATGACGATTCATTCGACCTCACTCCTTTGGCAATGTTTGTACTGCGTGATTTCGAATTCCCAGACAGCATAGTCGGTAACCCGCGAAAGGGCGTAACGGCGGCGCTGCACCTGATTTTGACTGATGACGTTGCAGATTACTTGGCGGCGCATCTGTATTTTGATGGTGCGGTTAATTACTTTGACGACAAGCCCTTGTCGGATGAGCTTGATGTTGACGCCCTGCTGAAAGATTCACAAGAAGAGGATGGCGGCGGCTCCGTAAAGCCTAGCAAGTCGCAAGCTGTTGACTCCGAATTTCCCCGTAATAGAATTATTTACGGCGCACCCGGAACAGGCAAAAGCAATAAGCTGAAAACAGAATCGACCGGGTTCGAGGAGACTCGGGTCATGTTTCACCCGGACTATACCTATAGCCAGTTCGTCGGCGGCTATCGGCCAGCTACCCTTTACAGGACTCCGGCAACTGGCGTCGAAATATTCGATGTTTCCAAAAAGGATAAAATAGACCCGCAGTTAGAGCCGGTCATCGATTATGCGCTGGCGTCGGGTCCGTTTCTGGACGTACTCGTCAAGGCCTTGAATGACCCGTCAAAGAACTATTTGCTGTTGATTGAGGAAATCAACAGGGCGAACGTGGCCGCCGTTTTCGGAGACGTATTCCAATTGTTGGACCGAAACGATGACGGGGTTAGTGAGTATGACGTTACTCCGAACCGAGAAATCGGCGCATTCTTGAAGGAGGCTGTAAATGAATTCTCAGGGAAAATGCAGCTGCCCGCTAATATGTATATCTGGGCCACGATGAACAGCGCGGACCAAGGCGTATTTCCGATGGATTCCGCTTTCAAGCGCCGCTGGTCATTCGAATATTTGCCCTTGAATCAGCCTGAGCAAGACGCTTTGCTACGCAATCTGAAGCTGAGTTTCCTCGGGAAGGAATATTACTGGGTGCCATTCAGAAAGGCACTCAATTCGTTTCTGACGGAGAAGGCTAAAGTGTCTGAGGATAAATTACTGGGTGCGTTCTATATGAAGGCCAGTGAACTCAGCAGCCCGGCCGCAATCAAAAATAAGTTACTGCTTTACCTCCGTGAGGACGTGCTACGCCACAACGCGAAGGCCCTTTTCGAAAAACCGACTTTTTCTCAAATCGCTGAGGCTTACGATAAGGCAGACGGCGGGCTGTTCAACGCAGCGTTTATAGAAAGCCTCACCGAAGCGAACGTCACTTATGCCGCTGATTCCGGGCCTGCTGCCGCTGAAGCTGCTGACGAGGATGAGGACGCCGCTGAGGATGACGAATAATTCCGATTGACGCCCCGTAGCCATACCTTACGCCGATGAAGCGGACAATGCTCCACTACATAGAGGGCCGCTACTACCCAGCGGCTAAGCTCATGGAAGCGTTGCCAGCTGCAGCGCTTACGTTTCTTTACGAGAACCGTCTGCTGGTCAAAGTCGATGAGGACGGGGCGGCGCTTAGGCAGTTTAATTTCGTCGGTTTCCTATCGTTCGGGGAGCTACTCGTATGCGTGCTGCCGAAGTTCTATCGACCTTTACGCGACAAAGACAACGTTGATGAACTGGCCCGGCTGCTATTGCAGACGATGGAAAAGCACGGGCCGGTGACTGAGCGAGGTGACCCGTTGGATGAGCCTGATTTCACCGCTGACCGGTCACCGCTGTTCGATGAGCTGACGGTGGGGCGGGAATTAATCACAGATTATCTGGCGAACGGTTTACTCATTCATGAGTTGAAATACAACGAACTGAACGGACCTGGCCGGATAGATTGGGAAGTGACCGTTCAGCGCGAATACGCGCTCGTGACGGCCGGCGGGGCGTTCTACCCCGTGACCCATACGGCGGCCCGGCGTAGCATCGACTCGCTTAAACTGACGGAGATTCATAAAGCGGTGCTGAACCTTTGCGTCGAACGTTACGGCTGGGCCTCTGATTATGAAATAACCGCTGATTTCGACTCTGCTGTCGAATTGGGAACGTATGACGATGAGCTTTTGCAGACACTGCGCCAAGAGTTGAATCAGACCTACGTGGATAGTAGGCTGCGGACCATCCGCAACCTAATCAGCTTCATCGAGCAAGTCAACGGGGAGGAATCGCGGCCTAACGTGTTCGGTACGCGGTTCTTCCATCGAGTATGGGAGAAGGTCTGCGCGGCGCTGTTTCCTGCTAGCGGGGCTTGGAAACGTGATTTGTTGAAACCGCTCTGGCATGACCACTCCGCCCAGACATACACCGACGAGGCTACCAGACTGATACCGGATTCCGTCTATCAGTGTCAGAGCCAGTCGGCTATCATCATCATTGACGCGAAATACTATAACGTCAAAGTTCAGAGTACGCCCAGCTTGCGGTATGATGGCGCGCCTGGCATCGGTGACGTGCTGAAACAGTTCGTCTATGAGGACGCGGTTACCAAAGCGATGGCCGGTGAGCCGCCGTTTGAAATCCGTAACTGCTTTCTGTTCCCGGCGGCTGATGAGGTCAGCGGATTCCCGTTGCGGCACCTGGGCTTTATCACCTATGACTTGCAAGCGTTCAGCGGCAAGCGAATCATGATGGCGACCGTATCGGCGAACAAGGCATTCGCTAACTACGTGAACGGCGGCAGTCTGCGAGACGCTGAAATAGCGGCCTTCTTCCTGAGTCCGGTTTAGCGGCTCCGTCAGGATTTAGGAAGGGCCAGCAACGCATCGCGCAACTCACTAAGGGTCGCTTCGCGGACTTGCTTTTTCAGGGAGCATTCCCATATGACGAATACGTGCCAACCAAGCTCCTGTAATTCGGCCTGCTGCCTAGCGTCACGGTTGACGTTGCGGTCGAATTTGGCCTGCCAGAACTGTAAGTTAGACTTCGGTTTGAGAGGCTTTACTAGGCATTCCGCGCCGTGAGCGTGCCAGAAGCAGCCTTGAATGAACACCACCGCTTTGCGGCTGGGAAACACGATGTCGGGGCTGCCGGGCAGGTCTTTGCCATGCAAACGGAACCGTAGGCCCTGAGCGTGCAGGTACTTTCTCACCAACATCTCAGGCTTCGTATTCTTGCCCTTCACCTGGGACATGTTATAGCTCCGGGCGGGCGTAGTCGTAACGTCTAGCATATCAAGAAATACGTCCGCTCATCCCGCTTCGTTCCGGCCGCCGGGCATTTCCTCGCTAGGGTATCGTAGGAGGTCGGAGGGCCGGCCGGCTAGCTCGCCGGGGCTGCCGGTGGTCGAGTACCGCTGTACCTGGCCGCCTCGTCGTGGGTGGCGGTGGTGGCCATGGTGAGCAGGGCGGGGTGGGTTTCCTGCATCAGCTCCTGTAGAATGTGCTGGCGCTCGTGGGGCTTCAGCTCTTTCCATCTGGCTACCCAACGGGCAGCCTTGCGTTTGATGTATTCCCGCTCGCGGTAGTCGTTGCCGGCAAAGCGGGCATCGTGTAGCACTTCGGGAGTTGGGTAGTTGTAGAAAAGCCACTCTGTGGCGGCGCCGTGGCGTGTCTGGCTTTGAAACTCTGTGCGGTTCCAGTGGCTGAGCTGGCGGGCGTAGCTTACGTTGGGGTAGGTGCTCACCAAGCAGTCGACGCGGAGGAATCGGACGGCCGTTAGAAATTCCTCGTGGTCCTGGTCGGTCATTTCGTACCGGTAGCGCAACTCGGGGCTTTTGCGGCTGTCGAGGGGATAGGGGGGGTCGCAGTAGATGACTACCCGGCCTAGGTCGGTGCGCTTTAGCACGATGGCCAAAAAGTCGAGGGCGGGCAGGTTGTAGAGGTCGAGGCGGGGGCCTATTTCAGCGTTGCGCCACTGGTCGATGATGTATGGGTCGAGGTCGTTGACGATGACCTGGGCGGGCCACTGGATTTGACGGGTCAGGGCGCAGTTACCGAGGAAAGGTATTATCAGGGTGTCGTGGGGGCGGACGTGGTTGATAATCTTCTGGTAGGTGCCGCTGCTGCCCTTGCCGCCGTAGTACGTGCTGATAGTGGGGAGCTTAATCATGGCGGTGCTGCAGGTGAAGGCCGCGGCCCTCGAATGACTGTTGGAACTGGGCAAAATCGTAGGCGACAAAGGCTAGGCCCTGGGCCTGCTTCAGTTCATTTAGGAACTGCTTTTGGTCGTCGCGTAGGGTGTCGCGGCCGGCTTTCACTTCGACGCCCACGAACACCCCATCAGCGAGGCGGAAGCCGATGATGTCGGGCACGCCATTGCAGCCCTGGGGGTTCTTCCGCCAGCGGCCGGTATCGGGGTCGTAGATGCCGCTGGTGTTCTGGCGCCATACTTTGAAGCCGTGCTTGGTGAGGTAGGCAATGATGGCGCTGGTTATCTCGCCGGCTTTGAGGGTGCCGAAGTCAAGAGGCAGCTGGTCGTGTTTGCGGGCTATCATGGGCGGGGCGGGGCTAGTGCTCGGCGTAGTGGCCGCGGTGGGGTTGGGGCTTGGGTGCTGGCAGTTGCTCGGGGGCGAATAGCTGGCCCTGGGTAGGTTGCAGGCGGGCTTGGTACAGTCGTTCGAGGTCGGCTAGCACGTCGCGTAGCACCTGTTCGCGGTGGTCGGCGGTGTGCTGGGAGAGGCGACCGGTGCGGACCCAATCGGGGTACACCCGCTTGCGGGTTTCCAGCTCGCGCCGTAGCTCGGTCAGGCGCTGCTCAAGAGTGGTAGCTTGCTGTTGGGGCATGAGGCTAGCGGGTAGGGGGGCGGTACTTTTCCATCAGGCGGGCATCTTCGGCGCGGTTGCGCTTGTCGATGAGGCGCTGGGCCTCGGGGCTGGCTTTCCAGTCGGGGCGGGGCTTGCGTTCGATGGCACGGCGCACCTCGGCGCGCTGCTCCTCGGCCTGGGCGGGGGTGATGAGGCCGCGCCGGGCTTTCTGGCCGGTGATGGTGAGCTTCTGGCGCAGGCCCTCGGCGTTGGGGTGGTCGGCGGGAATCTGCTGGGCCACGTTTTCGAGCATCCGGGGGGCCGCGTCGCCGAGCAGCTGCACATCGGCGGCTTGCTGGCTGGCGCCGTTGGCTTTCTGGTCGAGGTGCCGGTTTTCGAGGAAGGCAGCCTTGCGGTTGAAATACTCCTGGATAAGCCGGTAAAGGGTGCTTACGTCCATCGACTGGTAGAATTTGGTGCCGTGGGTGCGGGCCTCCTTCAGCGCCAGAATTATATCCTTCAGGCTGTCGTGGGTGTAGGTGTGGGTCAGTGTATCGGCCAACTCCAGAATGTCGGCCGGGTCGGGCTTTTCGGGCACGCGCAGCGAATCCATGAAGGCGCGCAGCACGACGACCAGCAGCTTGGTTAGCACCGTTTCACCCAAGCGGTGCCGGAGCTGGAATAGCTTGGGCGCGGCCACGGCCTGGGCCACGGTGAGGCCTACGGACACCTCGGCCAGCAGGGCGCGGGCCTCGGGGTTGGGGGTGCTGGCCAGCTCACGCATCGTACTTGGAGCGGTAGCCAGTTGGAGCAGGCCGTGTTCCGGGGTCGGGGCCGGGCTGGCCAGGCTGGTGCTGGTGGGTTCCGGGAGCGAGTTTGAGGCGGTTATCAGCTGCATCATTGAGCATGAATTTTTTGGAGGTTGCTACCCAGTCGCGGCGCAGGGGCGGCAGGCCGGTCTTCTTGTCGCGCCAGTTGTCGATGAGCTGGTGGTAGTGGCGCAGGTCGGCCAGGGCGTAGTCGGTGCCGGCGAAGGCGGCGGTAAAGGCCTCGAAATCGAAAAGGGCCGACTGGCGGAAAGTCAGCTCGGGGAGTGGGGCGCGCCGGCGGGGCTCGTCGCGGGCGGCGGTGGCAGCTGCGCGGATGGTGTCGGCGCGTACCCCTTTCTTTTTTAGCGCAACTTTTTTCTTTGGGGCTGCGCCTGGGGTCGGCTGCGAGTCGTCGGCGGTTTCTTCGGCTAGCCCTGAAAGCCCTTCGTTGGTGGGCGAAGCCTCCCCCTTATTTTTTTTTGAAGCGGCGGCGCGGCCGTTTACTTCTACATGCTGTTTACTCTTATCAGGATGTTTATTACCTATAAGGAGTGGTTGGGGCACATCTGCCCCCGGTAACTCGTCGGCTTGGGGCACATCTGCACCGGGTAAGGGCTGGTTACCTGGGGCAGTTGTGCCCTCGGTAAACGGCGGGGAGCTTGGGGCACTTGTGCCCCCGGTAGGGCTGGCGGCTTGGGTCACATCTGCCCCAAGTAAATCTGACATCAGAAAGCAGGTGGCTTGGTGGCGGCTGCGGCTGGGACGGTAGGCCAGCAGCCCCCACGTTTCGAGTGCGTAAAGCGTGGCCCGGTACACCTTTCGGTTGCCGATGTGAGCGGCCCGCATCATGCGCTCGTGGTCCAGCTCCACGGCTTCGGCGAACCGGGTGGCGTTCCATTCAAAGAACAGCGCCCAGTACAGCGAAACGTGTAGGGGAGTGGCCTCGGCGCGACGGGTCAGCAGCTCGTGGGCGGCGCGGGTGTGCTGGATGAAGTTCATGCAGCGGGGCGGTTGTGGGCAGCGAACACGGCGGCGGAAAAGCCGCGGGGCGTGAGGCTGCGAATGTTGGCGCGGTTCTTTGACGCCGGTACCTTGTCGACCATGGAGCCGCGCACCGGAAAGACGGGTCGCTTCTCGGGCATCTGGAAGCCGTGCCCCGTCCATAGGCAGGTGCGCTTGGTGTAGGCTTCGGGCTCGGGGTCGGCAAGCCAACCGGCGTACTCGCATGGGTCGAACTGGTGGTCAGGCTCGCGCCAGTAGTGGCGGAGCTGGCCCCTGGGGTTCTCGATGAAATAGGGGGCGCCGAGGCGTTCGCACAGGTCAACGGCTGCGCCCACCAGGTCAAGGGAGGCAGCCAGGGCTCGCAAGCCTTTCACCCGGAACAGGTGCGCGCCCGCGTTGCTCAGGTCGGTGCAGGGCAGGAAGGCAGCCACGAAAGCAATGGGGCCGGGGGGCGGCACGAAACGGCGCACGTCGCCGCCCACCAAGCACACGTTGCCCTGCCAGATTTCGCCGGCCGGGTGCTGCACGTCGACGCAGTAGCAGGTGTAGCCGGCAGCGGCCCACGGCTCCACGAAGCGGCCGGAATGGTCGAATAGCGAGATGACGACTTGGCTCATAAACTGGGCCGCTGGTAGCGGCGGGGGTAGGCTTCGACCACGGAGCGCCGGAAGCCGAAGGACTTTTCATCACGGCGCACACCTGGCAGGCGCCCGGCGCGGCGGGCGCAGCGCACGGCCTCCGGGGAGATGCCCAGGGCTTCGGCGGCTTGGTTGGTGGTCAGGATGTCGTCGGGGCTGGCGGCAGTGGCCACGCTGGCCTGCTGCTGCGCCTCCAGCTTTTCGAGTCTGCCCACCACGTCGCGCCATTCGTTTTCGGGGATGAGAAGAACGGCTTGCATGGCGGCTAGGCGGCGATTTTGGCGGCGCGTTCTTTCACCTGGGCCCGGCGCTCGGTTTCGGCCTCGGCGGCGGCAAGGAAGGCTTCTACCAATTCCTTACGGCCACTCTTGCCCTGTATCATCTGGTACATGGCCGAAGTACTAACCTTTATTCCTCTGGCAGTTAGGGCCGCAACTGCGTCCTTAACGACTGTCTGGCCAGGCCCCAGCCGTTCGAGAATCTTCTGGAACTCGGTGGGTTCTTTGGTATTCTGGTGCATATTCGTGTGTATTTTGGTAGTAATTGTGTATCTTTGTAGGAGCAATAATGCCCTTGTTGCACAAAGATACACTTACCATAGTGTCAAAGTTGCACCTTAGTATGCCTACTTATGGAAACATCTGACAACATCTCAGAGCGTCTAGACGCTATTTTAAGGCATTATGACTTGAATGCCAATAGTGTAACGGCCAAGCTCGGGTATTCCACCACGAGCAAAATGTACAAGATTTTGAAAGGTGCGGAGCCTAGTTATCCTACTTTGGTAGATTTCCTGCGGGTATTCCCAGAGATTTCCAGCGATTGGCTGATGCTAGGCAAGGGGCCCATGCTGCGCGGTTCAGCACCGCAGGCCACCCCTAAAACAGAACTGCCCCAGCGGGCTATCACTGGGGCGGAGGTGCTGACCGTAACGGTCGACACGGACGGGGAGGAAAACACGCTGCTCGTGCCGCTGTCGGTGCAGGCGGGCTATCCTAGCCACTTCAATGAGGCGGTTTACCTAAGCGACATGAAGCCTTACCATCTGCCGGGCTTCGAGCGGGGGACCTACCGGGCGTTTGAGGTGGAGGGGCTAAGCATGTCGCCGACCTTCGGCCACCGCGACATTGTGGTGTGCTCTTATGTGGACCGTTGGGACCTGCTCAAACCTTGGGAGTGCTACGTGATAGTGACGGCTGAAAACCTGCTGCTCAAACGCATCAGCGAGCGAATTGTAGACAAGCGCGGCAGCTTCGAACTGCACTCGGATAATCCGTCCTATGACCCGTACCGTCTGCCGGTGGCCGACCTGCTACAACTGTGGCAAGTGCGGGGCTACATCTCAACCAGCATTCCGCCGCGCCCCACTAACAACGGGCTGGCAATGGAGCGGCTGCAAGAGGTGATTGAGCTGCTGGGACACGACTACCACGAGGTGCGGAAATTTCTAGAAGACACCGTGCGGGAACGGGTGTAATGGGGCGCTGGGGCAGTGTCTAGTTGCCGAAATCGCCCCACTCAGCGCCCCACTGTTCGGGACGGGCTAAGTGGCTTGTTCCGTATAGTGTTGATAAATAATAAATTGACAGCTTTGTACCTCGTTAGTAGTTACTTGCTGTGGGAATGAAAAGCAGGATTTCTTCGCCACAAAGCCTTTGGTCCGGGGCGGCATTTGGCAGCGCGGGCGTCCCGGCTTTGGGTAGGATATAATTCCGTAACTTTCCGACCGCGCTGCGCCGCTCTATCTTTGGGGTGTATGAGCGCAATTGCGATACTTACTTTACTCACTTTTTTCACCTTCCTTTTTCACTTTATTTCTTCACTATGAAGCAATTCTTCACAACGCGGCTGCTCTCCTGCTTAGCGGTGCTGGGCCTGACTGGGCCCACCCTGGCCGTGCAGGCCCAAGCGCTTACCCAGGCCGATTTCACGGGTGTAGTAGTTCCTCAGTATCTGAGCAACGGCAACAACAGCGGTACCGCTACTTTTCCTGGCCCACGTTTGGCCGTAGCCTTTCGCGCCACTGTTTCTAATTTGACTGCCAGCACCACGTACCGCTATTACGTGCAAGCGGCCACGCAATCGGAATTCACCGGTACTGCTTCCGGTGCGGGCGTTGTGCTTTCGGCCACGCCCGGCACCACGCCTGCTACCAGTACCTATGCTACTTCCAGCACGGGCAGTCTGGGTACGGCGGGTTCGTATGCCAGCTTCACCACCGACGCCTCGGGCAGCTATACGGGCTGGTTTTTCTTCGTGAATTCGAACAACGCCACCCGCTTCCAGACGCCGGGCACCGTGCTGTTCCCCACCATTACCCTGGCTACCGATGCAGTGCCGGGTACCATCGTGGCTCGGCGGGCACTCAACCAAAGCATCACTCTGCTCGGTTTCCTGCCCAGCGCTGGTGCCAACAACGGCACCTTGCTCACCGGCTCGTCGTCGGCCACGCCCAACAACGTCGTATTTACCTACGACAACACGGCCGGTACCGGCCGGCCGCTCAGCGGCGCGGTAGTCGAAAGCATCGGCGTAACCACCGGCACCACCCAGACCGGCGCTAACGCCTATACCTACAGCACCACTAACGGTTCCTACACCACTGTTATTCCTAACACGCTGGCCACCGGCGTGCGCCGCGTAGAGGAGCGCAGCATTGTGAGCGGTGCCGTGCTGAACTGCAACAGCGACGCCGACGGCATCTGGCCTTCGGGTGCCAACACGGTGAACCCCGCCGGCGGCACTGCTGCCGTGGTTCTCACCGCCACCGACACGCCCCTGAATGCGGGCTGCAACTCGGCTGCTACGGCCACCATCACCGGCACGCCGGCCAGCCTCACGGCGTTCACCACGGTAGTGGGCACGCCCTCGGCTACCCAAACCATCACCGTGGGCGGCACGTCCCTCACGGCCGACATCGTGGTAACGGCCCCGGCCGGCTACGAGGTTTCGCTGAGCGCCACCACTGGCTTTGCCGCCACCGTAACCGTGCCCCAGACCAGCGGCACCGCCGCTAACACGCCCGTTTATGTGCGCCTGACCGGCGCCGCTACCGGTACCTTCGCCGGCAACGTGGCCTTGAACAGCACCGGCGCTACCTCCGTGAACGTGAACGTGACCGGCACCGTAACCGCCGTAGCTACGCCTGCGCCCACCATCACCAGCTTCACGCCCACCACGGGCGCGGCTGGCACCACCGTCACCATCACCGGTACTAACCTGACGGGTGCTACTGCTGTTACCCTGAATGGCGTGGCTATCACCGGCTTCACGGTGGTGAACGGCACTACCATTACCTTCACCCTGCCCGCTGCTGCCACCACTGGCACCATTGCCGTGACCACGCCCGGCGGTACGGTTACCAGCACTGGTACTTTCACCGTAACGGCTTCGGCTCCCACCATCACCAGCTTCACGCCCACCACGGGCACAGCCGGCACTACCGTAACCCTGACGGGCACCAACTTCACGGGGGCTACTACGGTGACTGTGGGCGGCATCACCGTCACCGGCTTCACGGTGGTTAATGCGACGACCATCACCTTCGTGCTGCCCGCTACGGCCGTTACCGGCCCCATTGTGGTGACCACGCCTGCCGGCACGGCCACCAGCACCACCAGCTTCACGGTGACGGTGGCCGCTGTGCCCACCATCACGACCCTGAGCCCGGCCCGTGCCGTGGTAGGCGGCCCCGCTTTCGTGCTCACCGTAGGCGGCACCAACCTGACGGCTACCACGCAGGTAAACTTCCGCGGCCAGAACTACACGGCGGCCACGGTTACCGGCACCACCAGCATCACCGTTAACATCCCCGCCAGCGCCATTGCCACCGTCGGTCAATTCACCGTGACGGTAAACAACGGCGGTACGGCTTCCAACACCCTGGACTTCGCGGTGGTGGCTGCTGCCACGACTGTTGCCTACGAAGACTTTGAGCAGGGCGTCCGCACCGGCTACACCGATGCCGCGCCCGTAGCGCTGCGCTCCGGTGCCTGGACTTTCACCCAGGCGCTGCTGGGAGACTTGTTCAACGACCGTGTGAACCAGACGAAGTCGGCCCGTATTCGCGGCGGCGGCTCCATTGCCATGAACTTTGACAAGCCCAACGGCGCGGGTATTGTTACCATTTCGGCCGGCTTGTACGGTTCCGACACGGGCCCCACGTTCACGGCCGAAGTATCTACCGACGGCGGTACTACCTATCAGACCATTGCCGGTACGCCAGCCACCCTCACCAGCACGCTGACTCCCTATACCCTGACGGTAAACCGGAGCGGCAACGTGCGGCTGCGCTTTAGCACGACCAACGCCACGGCGGGCCAGAACCCCCGCATCAACCTCGACGACCTGAACATCACCAACTTCACGGGCACGGCTACGGCTGCCAGCCAGGCGCTGCCCGGCCTGTCGGTGTTCCCGAACCCGGCTACCGACCGCATCACCGTGGCGCTGCCTTCGGCTGGTGCTGCTACCGTAGCCCTGCGCGACCTCACCGGCCGCGTGGTGCTGGCCCCGGCCACGCTGGGTGCCGATAAGCAACTGGTGCTGCCGGCTTCGCTGGCCCGCGGCGTCTATATGCTCGAGGTGAAGCAGGGCGACGTACTTGCTGTGCGCCGCATCGAGAAGAACTAAGTTTTCGTGTGAACTGACCGGAACCGGTCAGCACTTGTGAAAAAGCCCCCGCCGACGCGGGGGCTTTTTTTGTCTCTGAGCCGAAATAGCAAGCATCTGGTTGATGGCCGATGGCAGGAGAAGAGAGACGCGTTGACATCGATGTCGGGAACGATTGCGCAATTAAAAAGCCCGCTGACCTTGGCGGCACCCCCAAACAGGTCGGACTTTTAAGGTCCGACCTGTTCTTTTTACCTGATATCATGACGCCACAATCCGTTGCCCAACCCGCTTTTGTAACCGACGCCGACGCGGCCTGGGAAACCACCGGCCCCGGCGTGCGCCGCAAAGTGCTGGCCCACGGCCCCGACCTCATGCTCACCCGCGTGGCCTTCGAAACCGGTGGGGTAGGAGCCCGCCACCAGCACCCGCACGCCCAGCTCAGCTACGTGGAAAGCGGTGCGTTTGAGTACACCATCGAAGCCGAGACGCACACCCTGCGCCCCGGCGACAGCTGCTACGTGCCGCCGCTGGCCTGGCACGGCGTGACCTGCACCGAAGCCGGCGTGCTGGTGGATGCCTTCACGCCCCGCCGCGACGATTTCTTGTAAGCCCACTCGTTTCGCTGCTCCTTCTCCTTCGATGAAAACGACTTTCCTGCGCCTGCTGGGGCTGGCCATGCTGCTGTTGCTGGGCCTGTGCCTGCTGCCGGCCCGCGCCCAAACCATTACCGTAGCCGCCGATGGCTCGGGCAGCTTCCGCACCATTCAGGAGGCCATCAACAGCGTGCCTGAAACGGCGGCCAAGCCCCGCACCATCTTCATCAAAAACGGCACCTATCGCGAGAAAGTCTTCATCGACGGCAAGAACAAACTGATTATCAAAGGCCAGAGCGAGAACGGTGTCATTCTGACCTTCCCGCAGGCCCGCGACATGTGGAGCTGCGGCCCCGGCGCCACTGCCGGCGACTGGGGCGTGGCCACCCTCAACCTGCGCAACAGCCCCGACCTCACCCTCGAAAACCTCAGCGTCATCAACAGCTACGGTTTCGACGCTACCGGCGAAGTCACCATCGACTGCCCCAGCGCGCCCACCGGCAAGAAAACAGTGAGCAAAACCGGCCACCAGATGGCTCTTCGCGCACTGCCCGGCGTCACCCGCCTCATTGTTCGGCACTGCACCTTTCGGGCCTTGGGCGGCGACACGGTGAGCCCCTGGGACACAGAAGCCGGCGCGTATTATTTCAAGGACTGCACGATGGAAGGCGGCGTGGATTTCTACTGCCCGCGCGGCTGGGCTTACGCCGAAAACTGCCGCTTCATCTGCCACAGCAAGGAGGCCGCCATCTGGCATGACGGCTCCGGCAACCGCGACTCGAAAACCGTGCTGCGCCATTGCACTTTCAGCGGCGATGACGGCTTCAAGCTGGGCCGCTTCCACCGCGAAGCCCAGTTTTATCTGGTTGATTGCCAGTTTGCGGCCAATATGGCCGATGCCGACATCTACCACGCCACTTCGGGGCCGGGGGCGAAGCTCTGGGGGCGGCGCGTGTACTATGCCGACTGCCACCGCCAGGGCGGCGACTATGCCTGGATGAAAGATAACCTGAGCACCGCCGAGGGCGCGCCTAAGCCCAAAGACCTCACCGCTGCCTGGACCTTCGGCGGGCGCTGGAACCCCCTGACCGGAGCCGTGCGCGCCACGCCGCCCGTGCCCGCGGCACAGGTCGACACTACGGCCGAGAAAATGCTGCTTTACCAGCGCGCCGTGGGCGGCTGGCCCAAGGCCCTGGGCGAAGTGAAGGTGAACTACGCCGCCCGCCTCAGCGCCGGGGCCCGCGCCGGCCTGCTCGACAGCAAGAACCTGAACGATGGTACCATCGACAACGATGCCACAACCCGCGAAATCAACTACCTCGTCGTCGCCTTCCAGAAAACCAATAACCCGGCCTACCGCAAAGCCGCCGAAAACGGTATCCGCTACCTGCTGAAAATGCAGTACCCCAACGGCGGCTTCCCGCAGTTTTACCCCGACCTGAGCGGCTACCACCACGAAATCACCTTCAACGACGACGCCATGATTCACGCGCTGACCGTGCTGCGCAACGTAGCCCGTCAGCAGGGCGCCTTCGCCACCGTCGACCCTGATTTGGTGGCGCTCTCCAAAGCTGCCGTGGCCCGGGGCATCGAATGCATTCTCAGAACGCAGTACGTGCACAACGGCCAGCCCACCGCCTGGTGCGCCCAATACGACGAAGTGAGCCTACTGCCGGCCCGGGCCCGCGCCTTCGAGCTGCCCTCGCTCAGCGGTGAAGAGTCCGTGGGTATCGTGCGTTTTCTGATGGACATTGAGCAACCTACCGCCGCCGAGAAAGCGGCCATTGAAGGTGCCATTCATTGGTTTGAAAAGGTGAAAATGCCCAACCTGGCACTGAAGGAAATTGCCGCGCCGAACGAGCCAAAGGGCCGTGACCGCGTTATTGTGCCCGCGCCCGGCGCGGCGCTCTGGGCGCGCTTCTACGAGCTGGGCACCGACCGGCCCATCTATGTGGGCCGCGACAGCCAGGTGCATTACCAGCTCACCGAAATCGAAAACGAGCGCCGCGCCGGCTACCTCTACGCCGGCACCTGGCCCGCCGAATTATTGGCCCAGGAATACCCCGCCTGGCAAAAGCGCGTGGCCGGCGAAGCCCGCAAGTAGAGACGCGACCCTTCGTGTTTCGGCGTTGAAAGTCAGCGTTTCGGATGTTCAGCCGGTGCGAATTCCAAGACGCGAAGCGTCGCTTCGCTACAGCTTTTCCTCCAGCCACAAGTACCCGGCAGCCAGCAGAAATAGCCCGAAGAACCAGCCCGCCGGCCACGGTTCCGCTACCGTTGCTTGCGTGGCTGCCGTTGCTTGCGGAACCACAGCTGCGGCTGCCAATTGCTCGGTGGCCTGCTCACGCTCCTGCAGCTCCGGTCCCAGCCAGGCTGTGGGCGGGTACACGTAGAAATTGTAGCTCACGCGGCCCGGGCCGCGCACCTGGTGCCAGCCCGCCGCGCCGGGCCAGAACTGCGCCGTGCTCCACTCGGGTAGGCGGGTGTCCTGGCGCAGGGCCAGGCGCACGGCGGGGCCGCCGGCCAGCGGGGCCACGGTGGGCGGCGCGGCTGGAAAATCTGCCGCCAAATGCAGCGTAAGCGGCTGGGCTGGCCGGGGCCAGCGGCTGCCCGCGTGCCAACTGGCCTCGGCCGGAGCCGGGGGCAGGGCCGCCGCCAGCAGTCGGTTCCAGAAGGAAGCATACACGGCGGCATGCCCCTGCAAGCCCCAGCGAAACGTTTCGGGCACCACCGACACCACCGCGAAGCCCAGGCCTACGCGCCGGCTGGCCGCCAGCAGCAGTTGGCGCGGCCCCGTGATGAGGGTGCGCAAGTTGGGGTTGGGTTGGAGCTGGGCGGGTAACGTGGCGCGGGCTTCACCGGGAGCATCGGGCCAGGCGAGGGGCTGCGCAGGGGCATTGGCCGGCCGGGTCTGCACTGCGAAATCGGCGCGGGCGGGAGCGATGCGGGGCAGTGGTGCAGCTTCGGCCAACGTGACTAGGCCGAACCGGCCGGCGCGCAGTGCCGCTTGCAAGGCTTGAGTTTCGGAGGCGGTAAGGGTTGCTATTGTAGCAGCATCCGCAACAAGAACCGAATAGCGGGCTAGCAGCGCGGGCGTAAGGCGGTCGAGCGACTGGGCCGGCTGGTTCACGAAATCAGTTTGCACCAGGCCCCGGCTCACGCTCGTGCGCAGGGCCACGGGGTAATGCGCTTCGGCCAGGTAGTTCTTCAAAAACTTGAATTCGAAGGATGGCGCGGCCGTGAGCAGCAGCACCGTCGGCAGCGCGGGCGTGGTGATTTCGACGGGCACCGGCTCGCCCAGTAACGGCAGGCCCGGCCGACGCAGCAGTAGCTCGTAGGTAGCCAGCCCGGCCGTTTTGGGCTGGTAGCGCAGCCGAAACGGCCCGCCCCCGGTGGGGAGTTTCATTGAGTCCCGTCCGGTGCCGGCGGCCCGCAGCACCACCCACGCAGCAATTGCCCGGCCATGCGCGGTCACCGTGCCTTCCAGCTGCAGTGTTTCGCCCAATGGCAATTTCGCCGGCCAGAAAGCGGTGCCGAAACCCGCGAAAGGCGCGCTTTGGTGCTGCTGAACGGCTAGCGTACCCAGCAGAGGCAAGTCGGCCGCCGGCAGGCCGTGGCCCAGAATGTGCAGACGGCGCAGAGTCGGCCGTTGCTCGGCCAGCGTGAGCACGCTAGCCAACGGCCGGATGTTATCGGCTTTTTCAACGTCGCCATACGCCCATACCGCCGTGCCCGCGCCCAGCCGCTGGCGCAGCTGCCGGAGTGTGTCGGACGAGTAGCCGGGGGTGAGGAGAATGGCCTCGGCACGGGCGGCGGGCAGGTGGCGCAGGGGGGGAAAGGCCGTGAACCACAGCGCCGCCACGGCCGCTGCGCTGGCCAGCAGCCGAGCCGCCCGCTGCCGCCGTCGGGGCCGCCGCCAGGCCAGCACCAGCAGCCCAAGGCCAAGCAACAGGCAAAACGCCAGCAGGCCGTAGTAAAGAACTGGATTCGGAGCTAAAACAGGCAATGGACTAGCGGCTTAATTCTTGGAAATAGCGCCGTGCCAGCCGGTCGGGGGCGGGCGGGGCGGCCGGGGCGGGAGCGGGCGCGGCCAGCAGGTCGGTGAGGGCGCGAGCCACCGGGGCGCGGCTGGCGGCGCGGGTGGGGCGGCCAGCGCGCACGTCGGCCCCCAACTCGCGCAGGGCGCGCAGGGCCGGCAGGTAGAAGCCCGGTCGGGTAAGGGCTGCGCCGGCCAGCACGGTGCCGGCCTGGTCGAGCGCGGCGGCATCGGCGGGGCGGGTGGGCTGGCCGTTGTCGGCCGCGGCCAGCCAGCGCAGGGCAGCACGAATGGCGGGCTGCGGATTAGGGGCGGGCAGGGTTTGCTGGCGCTGGGGCACGGCGGCCCCGGCCAACTCGCCGGTTAGGCGCAGGGTGGCCTCGGTCATGGGCGGCGGACTGAAACCGGCTTTCTTGACGAAGGCGCGGGTTTGCTGCTGCACTTGTTTGAGTAGCCGCAGGGCGCGGTATTCGTAGGGCAGGGCCTCGCGGAGCTGGCCGGTGCGCAGGCGCAACTCAGCGGCCCACATCTGGTCGAGCACGGCACGGAGTTTGGCCTTCACGGCGGGCTCCAGGAAGTCGGCCGTTTCCGAGTCGTCGTGCTTGTGGATGTAGGGGTCCATCAGGGCATCGGTTTCGGCGGTGGGCGAGGCCTTGGCGGGCGAGGTGGGTGGGGCGGCGTGGTCGTGGTGGTCATCGGGCTCCGGCACTTCGGCAGTAGGGGTGGCGGGCGAGTCCTCGTCCTCCGCGATAGGCGAGTGCTGCGCCTCCGCGCCGATGCCGGCTTCGGCTTCTTCGCCCATAAACTTGCCGTAGCGCAGGCGCAGGCTTTGCTGGTCGAAGCCCAGGGCGTTGGCCCGGCTGGCCACGGTGGCGGCGTCCAGCTTGGGCTTTTCGGCGATGAGCTTTTCGGTGTCGATGATAATCTGGCGCTCGCTGCGGAAGTAGGCCGGGGCCACTTTCACGCCCATGCCCATGTCGATGGCGCCGTCGGCCACGGCGGTGTCCTGCCACTGCACGAGGTAGGAATCGGTGCGGGCGGTGTGGCCATTGTTGTCGCGGGCCGTGAGGTAGAAGTAAAGCTCGTCGCCGTAAGTCAGGCCGAGTTTGGGCAGATTCAGCGTGCTGCTCAGGTTGGTCTGGGTTCCGCCCAGCCCCGCGCTTAAGTCGCGCCGCACTTCGCGGAACTTCACTGCCTCGCCCTGGCCCTGGGCCACGGTGATGACCAGCTCGGCCCGGCTCAGCCCGTAGTCATCGTGCACCGTGGCACGAATGGGCACCTCCGGCCGCTGGCCCAGCGCCGCCACCAGCGTGTAAGGCTTCGGCGTGACAATGCGCAGTACCGGCGCAAGGTCGGGCCGCACGTCGATGGCGTAATCGTCCGAAACCGTACCCGCGTAGCGCAGCCGGTACAGCGTCGAAGTATTCAAAACCAATTCGATGGCAAACACACCCGGCTGACCAGCCACGGATTGCAAGCGGCGGCGCTGCGTACCCAGTTCCAGTTCGGGCGCGGGCTTATTTCCGCTCACGCGCACCTGCCAGCGCACCCGCGCCCCCTGCGGACATTGGAACGAAGCCTGAGTGGGCGCGAATTCCGCCAGGTGGGTGTAGGCCGGGGGCGTTACCCGCAATGTGGTTGCGCTGATGCGGGGCGGCGCCGCGGAAGTCGGGGTTGGCTGACGGCCATCGGGCGTAAAATGCATCGCTACCGCCGCCAGCCTGGCTATTGGCCGGGCTGGAGGAAGCAAAAAGACCGTGGCCGCTCCCAGCAGCAGGCTGCTACTCAATACCAAAGCGTTTTTGAACGCAACCGGCAGCAGGGCCGGACCGTCGGCCGTTAGCTGCGCCATCTGCCGGGCTACGCGCCGAAACTGTAGCTGGCCCAAAAACGACAAGGTGGCCGGGTTTTGCAGGAGCAGGCCGGTGCTGTCCTGCAACTCAGCAAACTGCCGGTCCAGCCGCCGGGCTACGGCAGCACGGTCCAACTGCCGCAGCGGTAGCAGCTGCCACACCGCCGCCAGCAGCAAGCCAAGAGCAGCTAAACCTGGCCAAATGGTGGGCACGGCTGGCCAGTGGTGGGCCAACGCCGCCAACAGGCCGCCAGCAGTCAGCAACGGCAACAGCCGGGCTGCTGCGTAGCGAAGCGCATAGCTGCGCCGCACCTCCTGCAGCTGGACAACGGCGGGGCCCTGCGCGCTGAGCAGGCTGGTTTCGGGAGAATTATCGACAGTCTGCATCATGCCGCGGCCGGTGAAAGAATGTCCGCTCGCCGCCAGGCCAGCAGGCGTTCCAGCAGCAGTAGGAGGCCCGCTAACAGCACCAGCCACGGCTGTAAATCGGTTTGGCGAAAGCCAGGGCTGGTGGAGGTTCTGGGTGCTGCATCCATCGGGAGTTTTGCTGCTGAACTTTGAGTGAGCATAAGCTGCACTGCGTCAAGGGCTCGCTGGTCCTGCATGGCATGGCCCGCACCTGCCGCCTGCCCTTGTGCCTTGGCCGGAAAGGCGGTTTGCAACAGCTCCAGCAGCCACGCGGGCAGCTGCGGGGCCTCGGCAAGCTCGCTCCACTCGGAGTTCAGGCGGGTAGTGAGGCGGTAGATAGCCCCGCGGCCCAGCGTTTGTCGCGCCAGCACAGCGCGGCCCTGACCATCGGTCCACACGGCTACAGTGCCTTTGCCGGGAGCTACTTTATCGCGGCGTAACACGGTAACCGGCAATGAGTTAGACTCATTTGATGTTAAATGTGCGGTGTCGGTTACGCCCGGGCCGGCTGCTTCCTGCCACAGACTAGTACCCTGCCGCACGGCGTTCTGCCACGCCGTCGGCATTGGGGCATCGCTCAGCCAGAAAAGCCAATCCGGCGGCGTAGCCGGGTTCGGTGGCTGAGCCGTCGTTTTCAATTCCAACGCCACGGGCAGTCCCACACTCGCCGCCTGCAAACCGGCCTGCAATACGCGGACATCGGAGCAATAAGGCGCTGTGGCGTATATAATTGCCCGCAATGGCCTAGTTTGTAATACTACCGCCGCCGTATCGGCCGAGGAACTGGCGGCCGTTTTGCTCAAGCTAATTTGACTGCCCGCTGCATTCTTTTGGAGGCGTAGGGGGGCTAGTCCTGCCACGCGCAACGCCGCTCCCGGCGCAGGCTGGGCCACCGTTATGGTTCGAAACCGTGTTTGGGTTTCCGTGCTGTGCCCCAGCACCAGGCGCAGGCTATCCCCGCGTAGCGCTGCCGCCTGAAGCCAGTTCGTGGCCTTCGCATCGGGCAGCGCCAGCCAGGTCACGGTTTTCGGCAGCAGGCCATGGCTGCCCTGAAAGTTGCGTAATGCTGCACTCGTCACCACCAAAAGCGGCTGGCTGGGAAAGGCAGCCACGGCCTGCTGCACCCGCGCCCAGGCAAACGGCTGGTAACTAGATTCGGAAGTAGCTCGTGCCACTCCCGAATCAGCGGTTGCCCCGAATTTGCCGGCCTTCATTCGCTGCCATGCTCCGCCAGTTACCCTGCCGAAACCGGGCGCCAGCCAGCGTAGCGTATAGCCTTTGCGGCGCAGGGAATCAATGGTGGATTTTAACCCGTTCAGTGCGGGTAAACCAGCCGCCTCGGCACTCAGCAGCACCACGCCCCGGCTGGCGGGCAGCCGCTGCCGCCATACCGGCCCGGCTACCGCCACGGCCAGCACGGCCAGCAGCGCAGCGCGCAGCAGCAGCAGCCAAAGCTGCTCCAGCTTCAGGTTGCGCAGGCGGCGGTTGGCGCCCGCGGCCAGCCAGCGCACGCTGCCCACGGCTACCTCCCGGCCCGGCCGGCGGTTCCAGAGATGGATGGCTACCGGCACCAGCAAGCCCAGCAGGGCCAGTAACGCGGCAGGATTAAGCAGAGTGAACAATGTGCGGTGAAATCAGAATCGCAATAACAGACGGAAAAACAGCGTCGAAGGTGGCTTTGGGGTCAGCTGCCAAGGGTGCGTAGCCGGAGAAACTCCCGCATCGCCGCATCGAGCGGCTGCGAAGTGTCAAGCAAATGATAGTCGAAGCCCTGGCGACGGGCCTGCCGGGCCGTCACCTGCAGCCAATCCTGCAATTGGGTTTGGTAGGCGGCGCGCTGCTGGTCGGCGTCGATTTGCAGAGTTTGGCCGGTTTCCAAATCCCGAAAGGTAACCGCGCCCTGGTAGCCGAATTGCAGCTCGTTATGCGCCATCAGGTGCAGCAGCAATACATCGCCGCTGGTGGCACGCAGGCGTGTGAGCAGCGCGTTGATTTCGGTGCCTTCCTCATACAAGTCGCTCACGCACACCGTGAGGGCGCGCTGCCGCCGCGCCGTAAGCGGAGCTAGCGTGCCGGCGTTGGGGAAGTGGCCGGCGGCCTCGGTAGTCTCCAAAGCGTGGTAGAGGCGCGGGAGCTGCCGGGCATCGGCGCGGGGCTCAAGGTGCTGCAAGCCGGTGGGATGGAGGATGGTCAGGCCCACGGCGTCGCCCTGCTGGGTGGCGAGGTAGGCCAGCGCGGCCAGCAGCAGCCGGGCATAGTCGAGCTTGGTGAGGCCGTTGTCGTCGCGGTGGTTCATGCTGGCGCTGGCATCGAGCAGCAGGTGCACGGTCAGGCTGGTGTCAATTTCCGACTCTCTCAGATAATACCTATCCGAGCGGGCGGCCAGGCGCCAGTCGAGGCGGCGCAAGTCGTCGCCGGGCTGGTAGGGGCGGTACTGGCTGAACTCCATGCCCGCGCCGTGCCGCCGGCTGGCGTGCGCGCCGTTGAGGAAGCCCTCGGCCGCTTGCCGGGCGGCGAGGGACAGGTTGCGCAGGCCATGCAGGAGTTCGGGAGTGAGCATGGAGTAGCGCGGACTTTGTAGTCCGCGAATTCAACGATTTAATCAGGAATAAACACGCGCGGACTACAAAGTCTGCGCTACACTACTACCGCTTTCAGCAGCTCTGCCACCGCGTCATCCGGCGTCAGATTCTCCGCTTCGGCGTTGAAATTCAGCAGCACCCGATGCCGCAGCACCGGCGGAGCCAGCGTGCGAATATCCTCGAGCGTAGCGGCGAAGCGCCCATGCAGCAACGCCCGCGCCTTAGCACACAATATCAGCGCCTGGCCGGCGCGCGGCCCCGCCCCCCAGCGCCCGTAGTCCTTGATGAACTTTACCTCCGACGTAGCCGGGCGGGTGGCCCGCACCAGCCGGTTCACGAAATCCATCAGCTCGGGGCTGAGGCTGACCTGCCGCACGAGGGCTTGCAACGCCCGGATATCGGCCCCGCCCAGCACCGGCTGCACGGTTTGGCCGGCCGCGCCGGTGGTGCCGCGCAATACCGCCAGCTCCTCTTCGGCCGTGGGGTAGCCGATGCGCACGTACAGCAAAAACCGGTCGAGCTGGGCCTCGGGCAGGGGATAGGTGCCGCTTTGCTCGATGGGGTTTTGGGTGGCCAGCAGGAAGAAAGGCTTGGGCAGCGCGTGCTCCTGCCCGGCGTAGGTGACGTGGCCCTCCTGCATGGCCTCCAGCAGAGCCGCCTGGGTTTTGGGTGGCGTCCGGTTGATTTCGTCGGCCAGCACCAGGCTGGCGAAAATGGGCCCGGGGTTGAACTTGAACGAGCGGCGGCCCGTGCCGTGGTCTTCCTCCAATACCTCGGTGCCGAGGATATCCGTCGGCATCAAATCGGGCGTGAACTGGATGCGGCGAAAGGGCAAATCCGTGGCGGCGGCCAGCGTGCGCACCAGCAAGGTTTTGGCCAGTCCGGGCACGCCTTCGAGCAGGGCGTGGCCGCCGGCCAGCAGCGCCACCAGTACCTCATCGAGCACGGTTTCCTGGCCCACAATGACCTTGGCGATTTCGGCCTTCAGCACGGGCAGCTTGGCGAGGAGCGTATTTACTTCTTGTTCGGTCATTCGGGATATAAGGAGGAAAAACGAACGTCATGCTGAGCGTAGCCGAAGCATCTCTACCGCATAACTAACTCATTCGGTTGGATTACTACAGTGGCAGAGAGGCCTCGACAAGCTCAGCATGATGTACCTTCTTATCGGTCATCACGTCAGCGCATACAGCAAAATATTCACCCCAAATTTCGTGTTGTCTTCCGCCAGAAAGCGCTTGTTGCGGAAGTCGTAGTCCCACTCACAGCCGTAGTCTTTGTTGGAATACAGCACGCCGATGCGGCCCTTTATTTCCACGGCTTTGAGGTAGTCGTGCACCAAGTCGTCGCCCCAGCCATTCAGCTCAAAACCCGTGTTGGGCGGGCCGTCTTTGAAGGTGAAAAACTGGGAGTAGATGGGGTGGGTTTTGGGGATTTTCTTCAGGGCATTGGCCCCGAAACACTGGCGCATCTGTTCCTCAAACGAGCGGGCGAAGAGGCCGTCGATGTCGTGGTTACAGTCGTCCACGAACACGAAGCCGCCGTTGCGCACGTACTGGATAAAGTTCTGTTTTTCAGTGCCCGAAAACTGCACCAACCGGTGGCCCGAAAGGTAACAGAAGGGGTAGTTGAACAGCTCCGGGCTGTCCAGGGCCACCACTTTTTCCTTGGGGTCGACGGGGACTTTGGTGTACTGCACCAGCGAATGCAGCAGGTTGGCAGGCATGCGCTCGTCCACCGCGTCCCAGTCGCCGGAGTGGTATTTCAGGCGCACAAAAGTGAATGGGGCAGCGGGCACAGCGGAAAGGGTAGCGGCGGAAGAAAAATGAAAAAGCGAACGGGCGCTAGCGCGATAGTCGGGCGGGAAATAAATCGGTTGCGCGAGGCGTTGAAATCGGCGGTAATTAAATCAAGCCTTGGCCTAAACCGCAACCTTTTGCCGGCGTCCAACTGTATTAAAGCCTACTCTTTTCGGCCCGACTGTTGCCGAAGCTACGCCTGAAATCCCGGATGGCTTTGTCTTGCCGTCCTCATCCTATATCCACTATTTCCTATGAAAAAGCTGCTGATAATCGCATTGCTGAGTTTTGGGCTGATGCCGCTGGCGCACGCGCAGTTTGGCATCAAGGGCGGGCTGAACGTGGCGGAAATGACCGGCCGCGACGGCGAAAGTGCTTCCTACAAACCGTTTTACCACGTCGGGATTTTCTATCAGGCCAACGTCCTCGGGCCGCTGTCCATTCAGCCCGAGGTGCAGTATTCGGTGGCCGGCGGCAACCTGAAATCGGCCTTCACCAACTACGACAGCGAGCTGCATTACCTCACCGTGCCCATCCTGGCCAAGCTCACCGTGGGGCCGGTGTTTGTGGAAGCCGGGCCGCAATACGGCATCCTGCTCAGCGCCAACCAGTCGGGTACTATGCAAGTAGGGTTTACCCCCGACGGCCAACCTGCCTATGGCAACCAGTCGCGGGCGGCCAGCAGCGAGTTTAAAAGCAGCGATTTCAGCGTAGTAGGTGGCGTGGGCCTGAAGCTGGCCAGCGGCTTTTCGCTGGGCGGCCGCCTCGTGGCGGGTTTAAACGACATCAACGATGCTAAAAACCTGTCCGGCATCAACGACCCGCGCCTGCAAAACCGCGTGTTTCAGGTGTATGCCGCGCTACAGTTTGGCGGGCGGAAATAATGTAGCGTGGACTTTGCGAGTCCGCGAGCGAGCGGAGCGAGCATCGGATGTATGGCATGGTCCCAGATGTTCGCTGCGCTCACGCGCGGACTCGCAGAGTCCACGCTACATTTCTATATCGCGTCCGACAAACTCGTGAACGTGAAGTCCCGGATTTTCAGCGGCGGAATCAGGCAGCCGGCCAAGCGTTGGGGCCGGCCGATGGCCTCGATGTTATTCAACATGATAATCGGGCTTTCGTTGAAGCGCAGGTTCTTGATGGGGAATTTGATGGCCCCGTTTTCGATGTAAAAAGTCCCGTCGCGGGTGAGGCCGGTATAGAGTAGCGTCTGCGGGTCGACTTCGCGGATGTACCACAAGCGCGTGACCAGTATGCCTTTAGCAGTGCTTTTGATGAGCTCGGCGGTGCTTTGGGTGCCGCCCGTCATGATGAAGCCGCTGGGGAAGGCCGTGGCCGCCACCTTGTTTTTCTCGGCCCAAAAGCGGGAGTAATACAGCTGCTTCACCACGCCTTTTTCAATCCAGCTCAAGCGCTTGGTGGGCAGGCCGTCGCCGTCGAAGGCGCTGCCGGGCACCTCGGCGTTCATAGGGTCGGAGTAGATGTTCACCCGCTCGTCGAACAGCTTTTCGCCCTTGCGGTTGCCGCCGCCTTTCTTCGTCATGAAGCTGCGGCCCTCGTCGGCCGAGCGGGCATCCAGCCCATACATCAGCCCGCCGAGCAGCGACAAATCGCCACCGTCCATCAGCGCGGCCGGCTCCAGAATCACGGTGTATTTGCCGGGCTCGATGGCCTTGGCATTGACCGAGCCCAGGGCTTTGTCGGCGGCGCGCTGGGTGAGGGCTTTGGCGTTGAGCTTGGCGGGGTCCGTCACATCGGCAATGGCGTAGCCTGAGCCGCGCCCATCGGCGGTGCGCACCGTCACCGAAAAGTCGGTGTTGGTGGATTGCTGGTAGGCTTCGAGGCCCTTGGAATTGCGGATGGCTTGGAACCGGGTACCGCCGTCGAGGAAGCCGGCGGCGGTCAGGTTTTTGGCGGCGCATAGGTTCATGCTGTCGGCGGCGGCCTGGGCGCGGGTGGCGGCCGTGAGCAGCGTGGTGGCCGTGGAGGGCGGGCTCACGTAGGTTTGCGGGCCGAGCAGGGGCACGTATTCGGGGCTTTCGGGGGCGAGCTTCGCGATTTCCTCGGCCCGCTGCACGCAGCGTTTCAGGGTGGCGTCGTCGAACTCGTTGCAGGTGGCAATGCCGCTGCGCTTGCCGAAGCGGCTTTCGACCACCAGCGAGATGGAATTCTGAGCGCCGGCTGTGCTCACGCTGTTGCGGGCGTAGCGGATGTTGCCGGTGGTGCGCCCGTTCAGCGACACCGCGCACTCGTCGGCGGTACTGTATGTGAGGACTTTCTTGAGTAAAGCCTGGGCTTCGTCTTTGGAGAGAATAGCCATGATGATTTGCAGAAATGTTGGGAAGGAGAAGGGCTAAACTTTGCGGGCGGTGTTGATGACGTTCACGCCATTAAATCGCGTGGTGGCCGAGCCGTGGCTCACCGACGACACCTGGGCCGGCTGGCCCTTGCCGTCGAAGAAAGTGCCGAACAGGCGGTAGTCCGACTGGTCGCACGAGCCGGCGCAGGCGCCCCAGAATTCCTGGGTGTTCGACTGGTAGGCCACGTCTTCCAGCGGCTCGGTGATTTTGCCCTTCTCGATGGCAAAAAACAGCTGCCCGCCAAACTGGAAGTTGAAGCGCTGCTGGTCGATGCTGAACGAGCCGGCTCCGGCGATATAAATGCCTTTGTCCACGCCTTTCACCATCTCGTCGGGGCTCATTTTGGCGGTGCCGGGGCGCAGGCTCACATTGGGCATGCGCTGGAACTGCACGTCTTCCCAGCTCTGCGCGTAGGCGCAGCCGTCCGATTCCTTCTGGCCCACGATGTGCGCCTGGTCCCTGATTTTCTGGTAGTTCACCAGCTTGCCTTCCTTGATGAGGTCCCACTCGCGGGTTTTCACGCCCTCGTCGTCGTAGCCCACGTTGCCCACCGAGCCCGGCTGCAACTTGTCGGCCACAATGTTCACCGCCTTCGAGCCGTAGGGCAGGTTCTTGGCCTTCCAATCGAGCGTCGCAAATGAAGTGCCGGCAAAATTGGCCTCGTAGCCCAGCACGCGGTCCAGCTCCGTGGGGTGGCCGACGGATTCGTGAATCGTGAGGCCCAGATGCCCTGGGTCGAGCACCAAATCATACTTGCCGGGCGTCACCGATTTCATGTTCAGCTTGGCCTTCGCCTGCTTGCCGGCCAGCGCGGCATCGGCCAGCATATCGTAGCGCAGCTTGTAGCCGATGGTGTCGGTGCCCTGCGGCCCGCGCACCTGCTCGGCCGCGCTGGGCGTGAGGTACTCAAACCCCAAACCCACCGGCGCACTCAACGCATCGCGCGAGCGGAATTTGCCGGTCTTCATATCCACCGCCGTGGCCGAGAAGGTGGGCCAGAGCCGGTGAATATCCTGGTCGATGTAGGAGCCGTCGGTGCTGGCGAAATACTTCTGCTCGTTCACCTGAAACAGGGCCGAATTGATGTAGTTGGCCCCTGCGTCCAGTGCGGCGGCGTTGGCGGCCAGCAGCAGGTCCACTTTCTGTTTGATGGGCACCTCGAACGCGCTTTGCTGAATGGGCGTTTTCCAGCTCACCTCGCCGTAGCCCTGTTGCGCGGCCAGCTGCACGGGCTCCTTCATTACCAACTTGTTGGCCTTGGCAATGCTCACCGCCTCGCGGGCGGTGGCGGCCAGGTTGGCCTCCGTCACCACGCTCGTGGAGGCGAAGCCCCAGCATCCTCCTACCAGCACCCGGATGCCCACGCCGTAACTCTCGGTGCTCACAATGTTCTGCACCTGCTTCTCGCGGGTGAACACGTACTGGTTCAGCGAGCGGCCGATGCGCACGTCGGCGTAGTCGGCCCCGGCGGTTTTGGCGGCGTTCAGGGCGGCGTCGGCCAGGCGTTTTTTCACGGCCACGTCGGCGCCCGGCTCCAGCAGGCGGGCGGGGTCGACGGGCGTGTGGCCGAAGCCCGGCAGGCTCGGCAAAAACAGGGCCCCGGCGGCGAGGCCGGTGAGGCCCACAAAGTCGCGTCTTTTCATAAGGTTGCAGAGAAAAAAGTGTAGCGCGGACTTTGTAGTCCGCGAGTGAATGGAATGAGTTTAGGCAGCGGCTCATTCGCGGACTTCAAAGTCCACGCTACAAGCTATGGCGTGAGCATGGTGCCGAAAGCGCCCTTCTGCTCGAAGGATTTCATCACCTGCTCCTCCAGCGGCGTGCGTTTCACTACCGCGTTGTTTTGCCAAAAAGAGGGGTCATAAGCGGTTTGCTTGATAGTGGCCAAATCAACCACGCCGCTCTTGGCCTGGGCATACGTTACGCCGTTTTCGGGCTTCGGCTGACAGTTGTAAAAGTAGATGAAGGACGAGGCCTCAATGGGCAGGTTGCTCTTCAGCGGCCGGCTCATCGAGCCGCGATAATCGACTTTTAGATACTCAAGCACCGTTGGCCCTTTAACCGATGGCCGAAACACCCATTCCACCCGCGTCAGCTGGTCGTGGAACTTGAACATGGGGTTATTAGACTTGGTGTTGAGCGCATTGGTTTCGAGCCGCAGCCGCAGAATCTGGTGCGTGGCCGCGTCGATAACCACGCTGCCCTGGCGGGTACGGGCATTCGGGTCCTTATTCACAAAGCTGATTTCGGCTAGTTGCTGCTGCCCATTCTGGCTTAGTCCGAGGAGCCGGAGCTGATATTGCTCAGCCGTGCGCAGGCTGATAATGCCTTTGTTGCTGGCGCTGTCTTCGGCAGCATCGAAGAAGGTGACGACTTTGGTGAAAAGCGAAAAGTTGTTGAAGGAAATCAGTGCTTTTTTCTTCGCAAAGCGTCCCTGCGCCAGCGCCGAACCTTCGAGCCGGGCGTTGCTGGTTTGGGCGTGCCACACCATTTCCTGCACTTCGGTAGGGTCGCCATCGATGCGCGTGACCTGGCGGTAGAAAGCCTGGCCGTAGGTTTTCTGGTCGTTGGTGCGGCGCAGCTCGCGGTAGGCCTGCTTGATGAGCTCCTCGGTGTAGGTGCCGGTTGTTACTTCCGGCAGCGCCACGGCCGCCGGCTGCAGCCGCACCAGCAGCGGCGTCGCAGTAGCCGCCGCCACGGCCACGGTGTCGCGCCGGTGGCCCAGTTCCGAGACAATGAGGCGGCCCGGTAGCGCAGTTTTGAGCTCGAACTCGCCCTCGGCGTTGCTGGTAGTGCCCGTGGTGGTATGCAGCACCGAAACGCTGGCGTAGGGAACCGGTTGGCTGGTGGCGGCATCCAGGATTTTGCCGGTGAGGCGCTGCTGCGCAGCTACGGGGCGGGCGGCAGGGGCCAGCAGTAAGCCGGCGAGTAGAAGAAATTTCATTGCAGAAAGTAGGAGAGGAAGCCGCAAAATAGATGCGGGGATTTGGCATCCAAACGGGCAGATGCAGCGGGCCACTTAGCGGTTGCCCACGGCAGCGGCGCAAACCAAAAGTCCCCCAACCGGGGTAGGCTGGAGGACTTTGAACCGGTGTCCTATACCGCGTCCGACAGGCTCGTGAAGGTGAAGTCCCGAATCTTGAGTGGCGGCACCAGGTTGCCGTTCAGGCGCACGGGCTTGCCGATGGCTTCGAGGTTATTGAGCATAATCACCGGGCTTTCGTTGAAGCGGAAATTCTTCACCGGGAACTTGATTTGGCCGTTTTCGATGTAGAACGTCCCGTCGCGCGTGAGGCCGGTGAACAGCAGCGTCTGCGGGTCGACGGGGCGGATGTACCACAGGCGCGTGACCAGAATGCCCTTGGCGGTGCCTTTGATGAGGTCGGCGGTGCTCTGGGTGCCGCCTTCCATAATCCAGCCATTGGGGCGGGGCAGGTCGGGGATGCCGGCCTTCTGCGCCCAGTAGCGCGAGGAGTAGAGGTTCTTCACCACGCCCTTTTCAATCCAGGTGGTGCGCTGCTGCGGCCGGCCGTCGCCGCTGAAAGTGAGGTCGCTGATTTCCGGGTTCAGCGGGTCGGAATAGATGGTAACCCGCTCATCGAACAGCTTTTCGCCCTTGCGGTTGCCGCCGCCCTTCTTGCTCAGGAAGCTGCGGCCCTCGTCGGCATTGCGGGCATCGAGGCTCTGCATGAGCGCGCCGATGAGCGACGTGTCCACGTTGGACAGCAGCGCGTTCGGCTCCAGAATCACGGTGTATTTGCCCGGTTCAATGGCCCGTGCCTTCATCGAAGACGCCGCTTTATCGGCCGCAATTTTCGTGAAGCGGGCCGCGTCCATCTTCGCTGCGTCCACATAGTCGCCCGAGGCGTAGCCCGAGCCCGTGCCATCGGGCGTGCGCACCGTCACCGAAAACGTGACGTTCGAAACCTGCTGGTAAGCCTCCAGCCCTTTGGAGTTGCGCTTGGCTACAAAGCCGTGCGAGTCGTCCAGAAAAGCGGCCGAGCTGAGTTTGCGTTGGTCGCACAGCGCCATGCTAGCCCCTATTTGCCGGGCGCGGTAGTCGGGGTCGATGGCGGCCGTGGTGGCCACGTAGGAGCGGCTGCCATCGAGGTACTGCTGCGGCCCGAGCAACGGCATGTATTCCGGCGACTCCGGCGCAAGGCGGGCAATTTCTTCGGCCCGCTGCACGCAGCGGCGCAGCGTGGCGTCATCAAACTCGTTGCAGGTGGCCACGCCGGCGCGTCGGCCGAAGCGGCTTTCCACGGCGAGCGAAATATTGTCGCTGGCCCCGGCCGTGCTGATGGAGTTGCGGGCCGAGCGCACGTTGCCGCCGGTGTTGCCCTGTAGGGTAGCATCGCACTCGTCGGCGGTGCTGAAGCTGAGGACTTTCTTGAGTATGGTTTGGGCTTCGTCTTTGGAGAGAATGGCCATGAGAATTGTCGTTGAGTTGGAGGAACAAACTCCCCTCCTTACCAAGGAGGGGACGCTGGCGCGAAGCGGCAGCTGGGGTGGTTGTGGGCGTTGGATGACTCAAGCTTTGTCCAATGCCACAACCACCCCCGTTCGAGCCGTTGGCTCGAACATCCCCTCCTTGGTAAGGAGGGGAGTGATGCACTACCCGATTTTGCGGGCCGTGTTGATGACGTTCACCCCGTTAAACCGCGTGGTGCTGCTGCCGTGGCTCACCGCCGAGCTCTGGCTGGGCTGCCCCTTGCCGTCGTTGAAAGCGCCGAAGAAGCGGAAGTCGCTCTCGTCGCACGAAGCCACGCAGCTGTTCCAGAATTCCTGGGTGTTGGCCTGGTAGGCCACGTCCTCCAGCATTTCGGTGATTTTGCCCTTCTCGATGGCGTAGAACACCTGGCCGCCGAACTGGAAGTTGTAGCGCTGCTGGTCGATGGAGAAGGAGCCGTTGCCGGCGATGTAAATGCCCTTGTCGACCTTGCTCACCAGCTCGTCCACGCTCAGCTTTTCCTTGCCGGGCTGCAGGCTCACGTTGGGCATGCGCTGGAACTGTACGTCCTGCCAGCTCTGCGAGTAGCAGCAGCCGTCTGAGTGGTCCTGGCCCACCACATGCGCCTGGTCGCGGATTTTCTCATAATCCACCAGCCGGCCTTCTTTAATCAAATCCCAGCGGCGGGTTTTCACGCCTTCGTCGTCGTAGCCCACCGCGCCCAGCGTGCCGGGCGTCACCTTATCGGCCACGATGTTTACCACTTTCGAGCCGTAGGGAATTCCCTTGGCCTTCCACTCCAACGTAGCGAATGAGGTGCCCGCGTAGTTGGCCTCGTAGCCCAGCACGCGGTCGAGCTCCAGCGGGTGGCCGACGGATTCGTGGATGGTCAAACCCAAGTGGTGCGGGTCGAGCACGAGGTCGTATTTGCCGGGCGTCACCGACTTGGCGGTCAGCTTCTGCTTCACCTGCTTAGCGGCCGAAGCCACGTCTTCCAGCATGTCGTAGCTGTATTTGTAGCCGATGATGTCGGAGCCGGTGGGGCCGGCCACCTTGTCGGCGGCTTTGGGCGTGAGGTACTCATAGCCCATGCCCACGGGCGAGCTCAGGGCCTGCCGCGAGCGGAACTTGCCGCTGGCCCGGTCGATGGCCGTGACGCCGAACGTGGGGTAAATCCGGTGAATATCCTGGTCGATGTAGGAGCCGTCGGTGCTGGCGAAATACTTCTGCTCGTTCACCTGAAACAGCACCGAGTTGATGAACGACACGCCCAAATCGAGGGCCTTGGCGTTCACGCCCAGCAGCAAATCCACCTTGTCCTTGATGGGCACCTCAAACGCATTCTGCTGAATGGGGGCCTTCCAGGTCACTTCGCCGTAGCCTTTTTGTGGGGCCAGCTGCACCTTTTCCTTCTGCACTTTCGAATTGGCTTTGGCAATTTGGACGGCCAGCTGGGCGGCTTTGGCGATGCCGGCCTCGGTCACGTTGTTGGTTGAGGCAAAGCCCCAGGTGCCGTTGGCAATCACGCGGATGCCCACGCCGTAGCTCTCGGTGCTGGCAATGTTCTGCACCTGCTTTTCGCGGGTGAAGATGCCCTGGTTGAGGTAGCGGCCGATGCGCACGTCGGCGTAGCTGGCCCCGGCGGCTTTGGCGGCGTTGAGGCCGGCATCGGCGAGGCGTTTTTTCATGGCTACATCGGCACCCGGCTCCAGCAGGCGGGCGGGGTCCACAAGTGTCCCGCCGAGGCTGGGGAAGCTGGGCAGAAACAGGGCCCCGGCCGCCAGGCCGGACAGTCCCACAAAGTCGCGTCTTTTCATATGGTGAGATGTAGCGCGGACTTTGTAGTCCGCGATTGAAGGCTAATGAATAAATAAATGGTGCACAGACTCGCGGACTACAAAGTCCGCGCTACACCGCATCCGAGAGGCTGGTGAAGGTGAAATCCCGGATTTTGAGCGGCGGCACGAGGCTGCCGTTCAGGCGCACGGGCTTGCCCAGGGCTTCGAGGTTGTTCAGCATAATCACCGGGCTTTCGTTGAAGCGGAAGTTTTTCACCGGGAATTTAATCTGGCCGTTTTCGATGTAGAACGTGCCGTCGCGCGTGAGGCCGGTATAGAGCAGCGTTTGCGGGTCGACGGCCCGAATGTAGTAGAGGCGCGTCACCAATATGCCTTTCGCGGTGCCCTTGATGAGCTCGGCCGTGCTCTGGGTGCCGCCCTGCATAATCCAGCCGCCGGGGGGCGGGATGTCGGGCACGCCCGATTTCTGCGCCCAGAAGCGCGAGGTGTACAGGTTTTTCACGATGCCTTTTTCTACCCAGGTCACTTTTTGCTGGGGGCGGCCGTCGTTGGCGAAGGTCAGGTCGGGCACGTCGGGGTTGGTGGGGTCGGAGTAGATGGTCACCCGCTCGTCAAAAACTTTTTCGCCCTTCTTGTTGCCGCCGCCTTTTTTGCTGAGGAAGCTGCGACCCTCGTCAGCGTTGCGGGCGTCCATCGCGCCCATCATGTTGTTGAGCAAATCGATAGCCGCAGCGGGTTCCAGAATCACGGTGTATTTGCCCGGCTCAATGGCCTTGGCGCCCACTGATGAGGCCGCCTTGTCGGCGGCCACGCGCGTGAGCCGGGCCGCGTCGAACTTCGCCAAATCGGTGTAATTGGCAATGGCGTAGCCCGAGCCCGTGCCGTCGGCCGTACGCACGGTGATGGAAAAATCAACGCTGCTTACCTGCTGGTAAGCCTCGAGCCCCTTCGAGTTACGCTTGGCCACAAAGCCCGCCGAGTCATTAAAGAAACCGGCCGAACTCAGCTTCTTCTGCTCGCATAATGCCATGCTGGCCCCAATCTGCTCGGCCCGGTAATCGGGCGTAATAGCCGCCGTGCGCTGGGCAAACGAGCCCGGCGAGGCCAGATACGTCTGCGGCCCCAGCAGCGGCACGTACTCCGGCGACTCGGGCGCGAGGCGGGCAATTTCCTCGGCCCGCTGCACGCAGCGGCGCAGCGAGACGTCATCAAATTCATTGCAGGTGGCAGTACCGCTGCGCTTGCCGAAACGCGCCTGCACCGCCAGCGCCACATTCTCGGCCGCGCCGGCGGTGCTGATGGAGTTGCGGGCCGAGCGCACGTTGCCGCCGGTGCTGCCGGTGAGCGTGGCCTCGCACTCATCGGCGGTGCTGAAGCTGAGGACTTTCTTGAGTATCGTTTGGGCTTCGTCTTTGGAGAGAATGGCCATGAGGAAGGGTTGAGTTTTCAGTGCTGAGGGTTGAATGAACTTCACTCCCCTCCTTACCAAGGAGGGGATGCTGGCGCGAAGCGCCGGCTGGGGTGGTTGTAGCGTTGAACGGTCTGCAGAAAAGGATTTCGGCATTCTTCCAACGCCACAACCACCCCCGTCCGAGCCTTTGGCTCGAACATCCCCTCCTTGGTAAGGAGGGGAGTTGCCGTTCAGGTGCTACCCAAGTTTCCGGGCCGTGTTTATCACGTTCACGCCATTAAAGCGCGTCGTGCTCGACCCGTGGCTCACGGCCGACACTTGGCTGGGCTGGCCCTTGCCATCGAAGAAGGAGCCGAAAAGGCGGTAATCCGATTCGTCGCAAATCGCGGCGCAGGAGTTCCAGAATTCCTGGGTATTGGCCTGGTAGGCCACGTCCTCAATCATGCCGGCAATCTGGCCTTTTTCGATGGCGTAGAACACCTGCCCGCCGAACTGGAAATTGTAGCGCTGCTGGTCGATGGAGTAGGAGCCGCGCCCGGCGATGTAGATGCCTTTGTCGACGTTTTTAATCATGTCATCGACGCTCATTTTGGCCTTGCCGGGCTGTAGGCTCACGTTGGGCATGCGCTGGAATTGCACCGAATCCCAGGAATCGGCGTAGCAGCAGCCGTCCGATTCGGTCTGGCCGACGATGTGGGCCTGGTCGCGGATTTTCTCATAATTGACCAAAACGCCATCCTTGATGAGGTCCCAGCGCTTGGTTTGCACGCCCTCGTCGTCGTAGCCCACCGCGCCCAGCGAGCCGGGCTGGAGCTTGTCGGCCACGATGTTGACCAGCTTCGAGCCGTAGGGAATCTGCTTGGCTTTCCACTCCAGCGTGGCGAAGCTGGTGCCCGCGTAGTTGGCCTCGTAGCCCAGCACGCGGTCGAGCTCCAGCGGGTGGCCGATGCTTTCGTGGATGGTGAGGCCCAGGTGGTTGGGGTCGAGCACGAGGTCGTACTTGCCGGCAGTCACCGACTTCGCGGTGAGCTTTTCCTTCACTTGCCGGGCAGCCAGGGCGGCATCTTCCAGCATGTCGTAGGAGTTGCGGTAGCCGATGAGGCCGGTGCCGCTGGCCCCCGGAATCTTATCGGCGGCCTGGGGCGTGAGGTACTCGTAGCCCAGTCCCATGGGCGCGCTCAGCGCGTCGCGGGTGCGGAACTTGCCGCTGGCCCGGTCGATACCTGTGACCGAAAACGTGGGCCAGATACGGTGCACGTCCTGGTCTATGTACGACCCGTCGGTGCTGGCGAAGTACTTCTGTTCATTGATTTGAAACAGCGAGGAATTCACAAAGCTCGCGCCGTTGTCGGTGGCTTTGGCGTTGGCGGCCAGCAGCAGTTCTACCTTCTGGGCCACCGGCACCTCGAAGGAATTCTGCTTGATAGGCGTGCGCCAGGTCACTTCGCCGTAACCTTTTTGCGGGGCCAGCTGCACCGTTGACTTCTGCACTTTGGCGTTGGCCTTGGCAATCTGCACAGCCAGCTGGGCGGCTTTGGCCAGGCCGGCTTCGGTCACCACGTTGGTGGCGGCGAAGCCCCAGGTGCCGTTGGCCAGCACCCGCACGCCGCACCCAAAACTCTCGCCGCTGGCGATGTTTTGCACCTGCTTTTCGCGGGTGAAGATGCTCTGGTTGAGGTAGCGGCCGATGCGCACATCGGCGTAGCTGGCCCCGGCGCTTTTGGCGGCGTTCAGGGCGGCATCGGCCAGACGTTTTTTCTGGGCGGGGTCGAGGCCGGGCTCCAGCAGGCGGGCGGCGTCTACGGGCGTGCCGCCCAGGCTGGGGAAGCTGGGCAGAAAGAGGGCCCCGGCGGCCAGGCCGGAGAGTCCTACAAAGTCGCGTCGTTTCAAAAGTGCGTAGGGATTCGGGTGATAGAGAATGTAGATTCGTAAAGATGGGACGGAATCTTAATGAAAAAGACAAGCAGATAACCGGAACGTTGCGTTGTCTATTAGAAGGCTGAGGCCACCGGAAAAATTTGTTGTGGAAAGCTTGTCGGGGCTGGGCGCCCGCAGTTAGGGTTGGCCAGTACTGCAATGATACTGGCGGCATTGCAGGCTGGCGATAACAAAGCGGGGGCTGCAGTGCCTCAGGCTGGGGCTGCAGGAAAAATTATTGTCTGAAATCAGCCTGCTTTAGCGAGGGCTGGGGCTGTGTTCCGGCCGTTTATTCCGCAGTTCCAGCCATAGCGCTACGAAATACTATCTAAATACAAGTCGCAGTTAGCATCAGTTTGTCCTTGAATAAGCAAGTGAGGACGCGTGTCTTTGTGTCGTTCAATTTTCAACCTTCACTTCCATTTTTCATGAACAAACTTTCAATGTTGCTACTGGCTGCCGCTTTAATGACGAGCACCGCTACCCACTCGCTCGCAGCCACTCAGGCGGTTGCGGTCACTATTCCGGACGAGGGCTATAACTATGGATACGCCGCTGGCCAGCGCTACCTGACGTATACCACCGACATGGCCCGCATTGCTGATGAGTGGCACAAGGCACTCAGAAATGTTGATTTCTACAACAACGCCGGCGAAACCGGACGCGCCGAGTGGTGGCAGGGCTATGCCGATGGCCTGCAGTATTTCGATAACAACACCTACTAAATCCCCCTCGCTCGTTACATACAGCACTTGTTAAAAATGAAAAAGCCCCGCCAATTGGCGGGGCTTTTTTGTGGAACTGCGTGAGTGGTTTGTCCCTATTGATGAGGATGGCACTATTTCGACGGTCGCCAGGAAATGCTCACGCCCGAGGCACCGTTGCCAAAGTAGCTGGGCGACATGCTCACATCGCGACCGATGGACTTGCGGCCCCAGCGGTTGCGGTGGCTCAGGTAGGCCAAGTGAGCGGAGAGGATGCCGAAGCCCGCACCGGCCACCACGTCGCTCTGCCAGTGCTTGTCGTTAATCATGCGCAGCGCCGCCACGCTGGTCGCAATGGTATAGGCCCCAATGCCATACCACTGGCTTTTGTCCCGAAACTCGGTATGCACGATGCTAGCCGCCAGAAATGCTTGCGCCGTGTGGCCCGAGGGAAACGAGAGGTTGTCCTGGCCGTTGGGCCGGGTTTCGTTGGCGAGGTACTTCACGGCGAAGGTGCTGGCCAGCATAATGGCCTCGCCCTTGGCAATGATGAGCAGGGTGTTGATGCGGTCGTTGCGCGACTCTACGCCCGCCAGCGCCACGGCCCCCAGTTCCAGGTAGGGCAGGAAAATCACGGTGTTGTCAATCATCGTGTTGACGGGCCGGAATTGCTTCTGCACAAACGTGCGGGCATCGTGGTTCACGCCAGCGTCGCCCTGCGCCGTGATGGCCCCGTAGGTTATCAGCACCGCCGGAATGGCCACGGCTTTGAACAGCTTGCTTTTCAGAAATGGCTTATGAACCGCCGCCGGGATGCCGCCGGGGTTGGCGTATTTTTTAGTGGTGTCAGAAGGCGTAGGCTTAACCTGGGCTTGGGCCGGATGCATTGCCCCGAACAGCAGCATAGCGGCAGCGAAACGGGTAACTAGAAATGAGCGCATGAAGGTGAAATTGGAGTCAGAACGGTTTTGAATTCGTTATTACGGGCTTGTTAACATAAACGTAACGGCAGATTCTGAGGGAAATCTTAACTAATTGACTACGCGTCAATTGTTGCCATAAAAAAGTCCCCGCCAGCCTGGCGGGGACTTTGAAATCTGTGCGAAATCTGTTGATTTAGGGGCTATTCCCAGCCCCCGCCCAGCGCCCGGACCAGGGCTACGCTGGCACCTAAGAGGTTGCTCTGGGCTTGGGTGAGCAGCGTAGCCGCATCCAGGGTCTGGCGGTCGGCATCCACCACTTCGAAGTAGGTGGTGAGGCCGGCGCGGTACCGCTCCTTGGTGAGGGCGCTGGCCAGGCGGGCGGCGCGGTAGGCGCGCTGCCGGGCCGCCACCTGGGCCTGGTACTGGCGCACGTCGGCCTGGCTGGTTTCCACTTCCTGAAATGCTCCGAGGGCGGCCTGCCGGTAGTCGGCCACCAGCGCTTCGGCTTCGGAGCGGGCTACCTGCTCGTTGGCGCGGTTGCGGCCGCCATTGAAGACCGGAATGCTCACGCCGCCGCCCACGTAATAGGTGTAGTTGTCGCTGATGCGGGCCAGGTCACCAATTTGGGCGCTTTGCGGGCCGAGGTAGCCGTTGAGGCGCACGGTAGGCAAGCGCGTGAGCTTGGCCACATCGACGCGGGCGCTGGCGGCGGCAAGGCGGCGCTCGGCCTGCTGCAAATCGGGCCGGCGGGCCAGGAGGGTAGCGGGCAGCGAGGCAGGAATGATGGGCGCCGCTAGCGGCCCGCCCTGCGACGGCACCGCGAAGCCGCTGGCCGGCACACCCAGCACCGTAGCCAACGAGGCTTCGAGGCCCAAGCGCTGGCGGCGGGTTTCCACCACGCTGGCATCCACATTGGCCAGCTCAGTTTCGGCCCGGTGCACGGCAATTTCATTATCGACGCCGGCCTGGTAGCGGGCGCGGGTCAGCTCCAGGCTATGCTGACGGTCGAGGCGGGCGGTATCAAGCACCAGCAGCTGCGCATCGAGGCCGCGAATGCCGAAATAATAAGTCGCGGCATCAGCCGTGAGCGAAAGGAGCACGGTGCGGCGGTTGGCTTCCTGCACCTGCGCATCGGCCTCGGCGGCCCGGATGCTGCTGCGAATGCGGCCCCACACGTCGAACTCGTAGCTGGCGTTGATGGGGATGTAATACTGCGTCTGAATTACGCCCAGGTTGCTGGTGGCCACCGGAAACGGCAGCGGCCGCAGCCCCGACAGCCGCGAGCGGTACACCTGTGGGTCCACTGTTATCAGCGGCGAGCGGTAGGAATTGGCCACGCGCACGTTGGCCCGGGCGCTTTCCACGCGGGCCAGGGCGGCCTGCAGGCTGAAGTTCTGGGCGGTAGCCTGCTGTTCCAGCGTGTTCAGACCGGCATCATTAAACAGCGTCCACCAGCTGCCCGGCGCGGGTGGGTTGTCCACGGTGGGCGGGGTGCTGCTGGCCACGGCGGCCGTGGGCGTAGTGGCGGTGAGGCTATCGGCCGTGTTTTTCCAGGCGGCGGGCGTGGGCAGGCTGGGCGGCGCGTAGCTGGGCGGCCGCACGCAGCCGGCCAGCAGCGCAAGGAGAAGAAAAGGGGAGAGGCGGAGGGTCATGGGCTTGTTCATTCTGAACGTCATGCCGAGCGCAGCGAAGCATCTTGCCTGCGCAACGCAATCCAATCAAAAGGATTAGTGACTGCGGGCAAGATGCTTCGCTGCGCTCGGCATGACGTTCTTAACTGACGTTCTGAAAAACTGCGGCCTATTTCACCGGCGACGACACGCGCGGCGCATCCGGGTCGTTGGGGCGGGGCTTGGCGGGCGGCGGGCCGGCGGGCTTGGTGGGCGGAGTGAAGGCTTTGGTTTGCACGGCCTGGCCTTCGAGGAGAGTTTCGGCGGGGTTCAGCACTAGTAACTCACCGCCCTGCAGGCCCTGCGACACTTCAATTTGGTTGCCGAAATCGCGGGCGGTGGTAATGGGTTGGTAGTGGATTTTGCCGTCCTGCACCATGGCCACGCGGCTATCGGTGCCGCCGGGTACCAGTGCGTTGGCGGGGATGATGACGCTGGGCGCGGTGCGTGGCAGGTAGAACTTCACCTGGGCGTAGGAGCCGGGGCGCAGTTCGCCGCGTGGGTTCGGAATCTGCACTTCGGTGAGCAGGGTGCGGGTATTGGGGTCGAGAGCCCCTGCATCGCGCACCACCTTGCCTTTGAAGGGCTTGCCCACAAACTCGGGCACCAGATAATCGGCCGTCATGCCGTTTTTGATGGCTGGGGCGAAGTTCTGCGGCACCTGCACGTAGGCGCGCAGCTTCTCAGTTTGTTCGATTTTAAATAGCTGGGAACCCGGCGCGTTGCTGCTGCTCACGAGGCTGCCCACTTCTACGTTCCGCTGCGTGACGATGCCGCTGAACGGGGCCGTGATGCGGCGGAAATTCTGCTGGGCCAGCAACTGCTGCAGGGCCGCCTGTTGTACCGAAAACTGCGACTTGGCCACGTCCAGCTCCTGCTTGGAAATGGCACCGGGCAGGCCCACGCCGGCCAGGCGGTTGTAGCTGGTTTTGGCCAGGCCGAGGTTGGCGCGGGCCTGGGCTACCTGCTGGTCGAGTTCGGGCGTGGTTACTTCGGCCAGCACCTGTCCGGCGTGTACCTTCTGGCCAATATCGGCGCTCCACGACTTCACGAAGCCGTTGGCCTGGGCAAACACGAAGGTTTCGCGCAGCGACTTGGTATCGGCGGGCAGGGTGACGGTGGTGGTGTCGGGCGCGGCTTTGGCCGGGGCCACGGTCACGGTTGGGTTGGCATCGATAACCTGTTTGGCTTCGGCGTCGCGGGCTTTTTCCTGCTTGTGGCGCGGCATGTAGCCTAGCACGAACAGGCCAGCAAACACCACCAGTACAACAAGAATCAGCAGCCAAAACCGGCCGGAGCCGGAAGAATTAGAATCAGACATTAGGCAAAGAATCGGGGCGGAAAGCGGGGAGTGAAAAAGGGGCGGGCGAAAGCCGGCCGTTAGGCTGTCTCCGCCTTCACTGGGGCGGGCTTTTTCAAATAGGAGAACATAATCGGCACAAAAAACAAGGTCGTAACTGTAGCCAGCATCAGCCCGCCAATCACGGCGCGGCCGAGCGGAGCGTTCTGCTCGCCGCCCTCGCCCATGCCCAACGACATGGGCAGCAGACCGATAATCATGGCCAGGGCCGTCATTAGCACGGGGCGCAGGCGGGTGAAGCCGGCATCCAGCGCCGCATCGCGGGGGCTCAAATCCGGCTCTTCCTCCCGCCGCTCATTGGCAAAGGTGACGAGCAGAATACTGTTGGCCGTAGCCACGCCGATACACATGATGGCACCCATCAGGGCCGGCACGCTGAGCGTGGTTTGCGTCACGAACAGCATCCACAGGATGCCGGCCAGCGCGCCCGGCAGAGCGGTGATGATGATGAGCGGGTCCATCCAGCTCTGGAAATTCACTACCATCAATAGGTACACCAATATGATGGCCCCGGCCAGTCCCAGGCCCAGCCCGGCGAAGGACGTGCGCATGGAATCGGCCTGCCCGCGCAGGGCCAGCGTGGTGCCTTTCGGCAGAGTCTTTTCAGTGTCGGCCAGGATTTTACGGATGTCCTTGCTCACGCCGCCGAGGTCGCGGCCCGAAACGCTGGCGTACACGTCCACGGTGCGCTGGATGTTATAATCCGACACGACGGCCAGCGCCTGGGTGCGGCGCACCGTGGCGAAGTTGCTCAGTAGCTGGGCCTGGGCCTGGCCCGCGCCGGTCACGCCGATGCTGCCCACTTCATCGAGGGTGGATAGGGCGCGGGGCGGGGTTTGCACGGCTACTTGGTAGCTCACGCCGGTGGCGGGGTTCAGCCACTGGCTGGGCGAAGTTTGAGAGCTGGAGCTGAGGTTCACCAGCACGTTGTTGGCGATGTCGCGCTGCGAAAGGCCGGCTTCCTGGGCGCGCACCCGGTCGATGTCAAGGCGGAGCTGGGGCTGGTCGAAGGCCTGGTACACGAAGGCATCGACGAGGCCGGGAATCTTCACGATTTTCTCCTTGATTTCGCCGGCGATGCGCTGGTTGGTCATTTTGTCGCGGCCAATCACCTGAATGTCAATCGGCGCGGGCAGGCCGAAGTTCAGGGTCTGGTTCACAATGTCGGCCGGCTGGAAGAAAATGGTCAGGTCCGGGTATTGCTTGTGCAGCTGGCGGCGGATTTCGTTGATGTACTCGCCGGTGGGGCCATGCTCCTCCTTCATGCTCACCAGGATTTCGCCGTCGCCGGCTCCGATGGTGGGGTTGTCGCTCAGCAGCAGGTTGATGGGGATAACCGGCAGGCCGATGTTATCGAGCACGAGGTCCAGCTCATCGGCCGGAATCACCTCACGAATTACTTTTTCCACCTGCCGGAAACGCACTTCCGTTTCCTCCACCCGCGTGCCGGTGGGCACCCGCACGTGCAGGCGCAACTGGCCCGCATCCACCGTCGGGAAGAAGTTCTGGCCGATGAGCGGGAACAGGCCCAACGAACCAATAAACAGCACCATGAACGCCAGAATGACCTTCGGGCGGTTGCTCAGCGCCCAGTCCAGCGCCCCGCCGTACACGGCGCGGAACTTCTCGAACTGGTGCTCAAAGCCCTTGTGCAGCTTCCAGACCCAGGTTTGGGTGATGGCCTGGCCGGCTTCCCGTTCCGAATCGGTGATTTCATCCTCGGCTTCTTCCTCGGGCGTGCCGCTGGGGTGGGCCTTCTCGTACTGCTCGCGCCGGATGTGTTCGAGGTCGCGCTCAATCTTGCTCACCGGCTTGCCGTCGCGCTGGTTCAGGCTGGGCAGGTCGGGCTCCTCCTGAGCATGGTATATGGGCAGCTCCTTGCGCAGCAGGTACATCACCAACGTAGGCACCAGCGTCCGGCTCAGTATGTAGGAGGCCAGCATGGCAAAAATCACCGCCGTGGCCAGCGGCGCGAAGATGGCCGACGCCACCCCGCCCAGAAAGAACACCGGCACAAACACGATGCAAATTGCCAGCGTGGCCACCAGCGCGGGCGTCGCAATCTGCTGAGCCCCATCGAGAATGCTGCGCTTGAGCAGCTTTTTCATGCCCATGTTGCGGTGGATGTTCTCGATTTCCACCGTCGCGTCATCCACCAGAATGCCCACCGCCAGCGAGAGGCCGCCCAAGGTCATGATATTCAGGGTTTGCCCCAGAATGTTCATCATGATGATGCTGACCAGAATACTAAGCGGAATGCTGGTCGCAATAATCAGCGTGGAGCGCCAGGAGCCCAGAAACAGCAAAATCATGAGCGCCGTGAGGGCCGCCGCGATGCAGGCTTCGATGATAACGCCCTTGATGCTGGCCCGCACGAAAAACGACTGGTCGAATAACAGCTTAATGTTCAGGGCCGGGGGCGCGTTGGCCTGGATGTTGGGCAGCGCCTTCTTGATTTTGTCGATGATGTCAAGCGTGCTGGCCGCGCCGCTTTTCAGAATCGGGATAATGGCGGTGCGGCGGCCGTTCTGGCGCACGATGTTGGTTTGCACGGCCGCGCCCTCGTGCACAAACGCCACGTCGCGGATGTAGGTGGTGGTGCCGTTCACCGTCTTGATGGGCAGGTCGTTGAGCGTAGCAATGGCCTCGGGGCTGGAGTTCAGCTTCACATCATATTCCCGGTCGCCGATTTTGGCCGAGCCGGCCGGGATGATGAGGTTCTGGGCCAGTAGGGCCTGCACTACGTCGTTGCCGCTCAGGTTTTTGCCGGCCAGCTTGTCGGGGTCGAGGTCGACCATGATTTGCTTGGGCTTGCCGCCGTTCGGCAGCAGCACCGACGCGCCCTGTACCACCGCCAGGCCCGGCCGGATGAAGGCGTTGGCCGCATCGAAAAGGTCCGACTCGCCCAGCGTTTCGGAGCTGAGGGAAGTTTGCGCAATCGGCACGTTGGAGGCCGAGTAGCGTATGATGAGCGGGGGCGTGATGCCCTGGGGCAGCACCCGCAGCAGCGTCTGGGTGATGGCCGTGAGCTGGGCCACGCCGGCATCGGGGTTCGAGCCGGGCTGGAAGAACACCTTAATCAGGCCCACGCCCTTGAGGCTCTGGCTTTCCTGGTGCTCCACGTTGTTCACGGTGGTCGTAATGGCGCGCTCCACCGGGATGATGATGCGCTGGTTCATCTCCTCGGGCGAGATGCCCGAGTAGCCCCACACCACGCCCACCACCGGAATCGGAATGTCGGGGAAAATGTCCACCGCCATCCGCTGAATGGTGAGGCCGCCGCCCACCAGAATGAGCAGCGCCATCACCACGAAGGTGTAGGGGCGCGCCAGCGCTAGTCTAACTATCCACATATCGTCGGTTTTCTGCGTTCGCCGGTGCAGCGCATCGACTGCAAGGGCTCTTAACTACTCAGCGCGAGTTTTTGTTAAGATGATAGCGCAAAATTAACCCCCTCCGGCCGCTGAAGCCGTTTTCATCGACGGGGAGGGGGTATTTTATCGACGGGGCTCCCGCATTTTCCGGACCGGGCGCGGCTATGCTGCCGGGGCTGCCAAAACGGGTTTTTCCGGCAACGTTTGTTGCTGGTAGGCGAGGCGCAACAGGCTGGGCAACACCATCAACAGCAGCGGCAGGGCCAGCAGCAGCCCGCCAATCACGGCAATGGCCAGCGGCTGGTGCAGCTGCGCGCCCGCCCCAATGCCCAGCGCCAGCGGAGACAGCGCCGCGATGGCCGAGAGGGCCGTCATCAGCTTGGGGCGCAGGCGGGCGGCGATGGCGTAGCCCACGGCCTGTTCCACGGGCCGGCCTTCCTGCAGAATCTCGAAAAACTGCTGGAAGGTGAAGATGGCATTCTCGCCGATGATGCCCACCACCATGATGAGGCCGGTGTAGGAGCCCACGTTCAGCGGGGTGTTGGTGAGGAAAAGCGCCAGCGAGCCGCCGGCCGGCCCTAACACGGAAATGAGGAGGATAAGCCCGGCCGCTTTCAAGTCCCGAAACAGGAACAGGGCCACCGCAAACACCAGCAAACAGGCCGTGCCCAGAATGGTAAGCAGCTCCTGGAACGACTGCTGCTGCTCGGCATACGAGCCGCCGTATTGGATGAAGTAGCCGGGCGGCAGCGGCACTTCCTTGTCGAGTTTCTGGCGGATTTCGCTCATCGCGCCGCCCAGGTCGCGGCCGTCGAGGCGGGCGGTGACGGCCGTCATGGCTTGCAGGTTTTCGCGCTCCAGTTCGGCGTCGCCGACCGACACGTTGACGGTGGCCAGCTCGTCGAGGCGGCGGCGCTGGCCGTTGGGCAGGAACACGGGCTCGCCGCGCATCTGGGCCAGGTTGGCCTGGGCGGCGTTGGGGTAGCGCATCCGGATGTTGAGCAGCTGCTCGCCTTCGAGCACGTTTCCCGCCGTGGTGCCGGCCAGCTGGGTTTGGAGCTGGGTCTGGAAATCGGTGGCGGTGAGGCCGTACTGCGCGAGGCGGCGCGGGTCGGGGCGCACGTCCACGCTGGGGCCCATGCGCACGATGCCGTCGAACACATCGGCGGTGCCGGCCACGCCTTCCACCACTTTGGTCACCTGCTCAGCCAGGGCGTAGCGCTTGGTAGCGTCGGGGCCAAAGACTTTGATTTCGATGGGCTGCACGGTGCTCATGAGGTCGCCGAGCATGTCGCCGATGACCTGGCCGAAGTCGATGGTGAGGGCCGGCTGGGTGGCTTCGATGCGCGTGCGGATGTCGGCGATGACTTCCTCGGTGGTGCGCTTGCGGTCGGTTTTGAGGCGGATGAGGTAGTCGCCGCTGTTGGGCTCGGTGATGAAGAAACCCATCTGGGTGCCGGTGCGGCGAGAGTAGCTGGCGACCTCGGGGACTTTTACAATCAGCTTTTCGGCCTGGCGGAGCATACGGTCGGTTTCTTCCAGGCCGGTGCCGGGCGGGGAGTGGTAATCGAGCACGATAGCCCCTTCGTCCATGTCGGGCAGGAAGCCGGTGGCCAGGCGCGGGATGATGAGCACCATGCTGCCGATGAGTACCAGAATGCCGATGATGCTGTAGGCCGGATGGCGGATGACGGCGCGGACCCAGGGGATTTCGTGGTGGGCGTCGTCGGCTGTAGGGCCTTCGCCGCTGCTTCCATCGACCGCCACTTTTGAAGGCCCGTCGATGGCAGCGGCTTCTTTGGCTTCGGCCGGAGCGGCTTTGCCTTTCCGCGAGAGCAGCAGGTATATCACCGGCAGCCCCAGCCACGCCACCAGGAAGGAGCAGACCAACGCCACCACCATTGTCGTCGCCAGCACCTTAAAGTAGGCCCCCGCCACGCCGCCCAGCAGCGCGAACGGCAGGAAAATCACAATCGTGGAGAGGCTGGAGCCCACCAGCGCGGGCAGCAGATGGCCCACCGAGCGGCGCACCACCTCGCCGGGCGTCGCCTCGGGGTGCTCCTCGCCCACGCGGTGCAGCTGCTCCACCATCACCACGGCGTCGTCAATCATGAGGCCGATGGCGGCAGCGATGGCCCCCAGCGTCATGATATTAAAGGAGTAGCCGAGGCCGAAATACAGCACCGCGATGGTGAGCGCCAGCGCCACCGGAATGGCCCCGAGGATGGTCATGGTGGCGCGGAAGGAGCGCAGGAACAGCGCCGTGACGATGAGCGCCAGCGCCAGGCCAATCCAGAGCGCGTCCTGCACCGACTTCACGACTTCGGCCACGAAATCGGCTTGGTCATAGTACGGGGCCATCGTCACGCCGCGCGGCAGGCCGGGTTTCAGAGCTGCTACTTTGGCCCGCACGCCGTCGGACACCTGCACCACGTTGGCATCGGGCTGGCGGAGGATGGAGACGAGCACGGCGTCGGAGCCGTTGGCGTTGATGCGGGTGTACTCGGGCTGTTCGCCCAGGGTCACGGTGGCCACGTCGGCGAGGCGCACGATGCGGCGGCCGTCGTTGCGCAGCACCAGGTTTTCGAGGTCTTCCTTCTCCACGATGGTGGCGTCCGTCACGGTCAGGTAGAGGCGGCGGTAGTCGCTGAGGTAGCCGTTGCTCTGCACGAAATTGGTTGCCGTCAGGGCCTTGGTCACATCATCCGGCCCGAGGGCGAGGGCGGCCAGCTGGTCGGGCAGCAGTTGAATCTGGTACTCCTTGGTGCGCCCGCCCTGAATCTGGACCGACGACACGCCATCGACCTGCGAGAGGAAGGGCTTGATGGTGTAGAGCGCGAGCTTGCGCAGTTCCAGCGCCGAGCGGCCCGGCGCTTCCAGCGTGTAGCCCATCACTGGCAGAATGGCGGGGTTCATGCGCTCCACCGAGATGTTGACGGTGGGGGGGAGGTCGCCCCGAATCTGGTTGAGGCGCGACTCGATGAGGGTCTGGCTCTTGGCCACGTCCACGTTCCAGTCCAGGAAGGCCGAGATTTCGCAGCTGCCGCGGCTGGTGGTGCTGCGCAGCAGTTTCAGCCCCGGCACCCGCTTGATGGCGTCTTCCATGGGCTTGGTCACGGTCACCATCATGCGGTCGACGGGCTGCAGGCCGTTCTCGGCAATCACCTTCACCTTCGGGAAGGTCACCTCCGGAAACAGGGCCACGTTGATGCGCCGGTAGGCCACCGTGCCCAGCGCCAGGGCCAGCGCCAGCAGCACCGCGATGGGCGCTTTGTAGGCTTGAAAGATGGAGGGACGATTGGGCATTGGTTGGTTGGGTATTGGGTATTCCAGCACGTCATGCAGAGCGCAGCGAAGCATCTTGCCCGCAATGAGTAATTCAATCAACTGGATTAGTGGTGGCGGGCAAGATGCTTCGCTGCGCTCTGCATGACGTACTTTCATTTGTCACAAAAGCGCATCTTATTCCTTCGGCGCCGCCACCGGCCGCGTCACCTTTACTGCCGCCGTGTCGTCCAGCCCGAAGTTGCCGCTGAGCAGAATCTTGTCGCGGGGGCCGAAGCGGGGGGCTTTGATTTCGATTTGGTCCTTTTCCTGAGCCCCCACCGTCACCGGGACTTTCACGGCGGTGGAATCATTGAGCAGCTTCATCACCCAAAACTCGGTTTGCGTCTCATCGGTGAGCACCGCGCCGCGCGGCAGGATGCTGGCCTGGCGCGGGGCCGTGCGGTCCAGCTCGACCTGCACGGCCAGGTTTTCGGGGAGGTCCGGCACCGGGCCGGTGGGCCGGATGGTGTAGCGCTGGGTCTGAATGCTGACATCGGCGGTGGCCAGCACCTCGGCCACGCGGCCGGCCAGCACCCGGCCATCGGGGAGGATGATGCGGCAGGCCTGGCCGGTGTGCACGTAGCGCAGCTGGGTCACGGGCACGTCGAGGATGAAGCCGAAGCGGCTGCGGTCGTAGGTAAGGCCGAGCTGCTCGCCGTCCTGCACGTAGTCGCCAGCCAGCTTGTCCACGGTGGCCAACACGCCGTTGCGAGCCGTTTTTATCTGGATGATGCCGCTGAACCGCAGGCGCGGGTCGCCGGTGAGCTTATCGAGGTGCAGGGTTTTTGATTCCTTGGTCTGAATAGTGAACACCGTCTGGCCGGCGCGCACCTGCTGGCCCACCACGGGCGTGGGGGGCAGCACATAGCCCGTGGTGGTGGCCCGCAGCGCATCCTTGGCCGGGAAGGCCGACACGGCACTCAGCCGCAGCACGTCGGTCAGGGTATCGCTCCGAACGGTGCCGATGGTGACCAGGGCCCTGGGCTTCACGGCGGGCTCTTCCTCGCCGTCGGCGGGCGGGGCAGAATCGCCGGCGGCAGCGGGGTCTTTCGGGCCGCAGGCGCTGAGGCCGGCGAGGGCGAGGAGGAAGAGAAGGTGGCGGGGGAGGGTCATGGAAGCAAGTAGAAAAATGTAGCGTGGACTCTGCGAGTTCGCGAGCGAGCGCAGCGAGCATCTGGCGTCCGGCATACGGGGTAGTTCGTCCTGCTCGCTGCGCTCGCTCGCGGACTCGCAGAGTCCACGCTACTGCTCGGCGAGGTAATCCAGGGCAAAGCGGCTCCTTAATTGGTCGGTCTGCGCCTGCGTGAGGCTGAATTGCAAGGTCCGGTAGCTTGTCACCAGGTTCAGGTAGTCGAGAATGGCCACGTCGCCGGTGGCGAGTTGCTGCCGGGCGGCCCCCACCAGCGCATCGGCCACCCGCAGCTGCTCCCGGATGCGGCCCAGCAGCGCATCGGAAGCCCGGATGAGGCCCTCCAGCTGCTCGTACTGCTGCCGCCGCTGCACCGTGAGGAACTGCCGGTAGCCGCGGCGGCTCTGCTCGCTCAGCTCGATGCGCTGGTACTGGAGCTGACGCTGGTGGCCGTCGAAAATCGGAATGTTCAGCTGCAAGCCGCCCCCGATGCCCACGCTGTGAGCCAGCGCCACGGGCAGGTACGACGAGGATTGTAGGCCCGCATCGACCACGGCACTCACTTTGGGGCGGTAATACGCATCCACGGCGCGGCGGTCGAGCAGCAGGCGGAGGCTATCGAGCGTGTACTGGCGCTGCGCCGGGGCCAGCAGGCCCGCCAGCGGGCGGTGGGTGGGCGGGGTAGGGGCTTCGAGGGCCACGAGGGCCGTGTCGGCCACGCCGGCCAGGGCGCGCAGGGTGCCCAGCTCGCGGCGGTAGGCCAGGCGGTTTTGCTCCACGGTCACCTCCTGGGTACGCACGGAGAGGTAGAAGCTGAGGTACTGCGTCTGCTTGAAAATGCCCCCGTTCACCAGCTGGCGCAGCATTTCGTCCTGCTGGCGGAGCTGGGTGAGCAGCGTGCGGCTGAACGTGAGCTGGGTTTCGGCGGCGTAGGCGGTCAGGAACTGGTCGGTGATGCTGCGGCGCAGGTCCAGGGCCGAGAGGCGGCCGGTGTTGCGCAGCACCTGGCCCTGGCTGGCGATAATCTGGTAGTCGTTCTGGAGCTGGAAGCGGTTGAGAATGGGCTTGGTGGCCTGCGCGATGGCGGCGTAGTTGCCGCCGTTGGTCACGGCGTTGTCGTAGCCCAGCACACTTTCGCCCTTGCTGTTGGTGATGGACGGATAGTACAGCGCCGAACCGATGCCGCCCAGCTGCACCCCGTTCTGCCGGGCCCGCACGAGGCTGTCAATGCGATTCTGGCGCACCTGGTTGGCGGTTTCGCGCAGCAGCGGGCTGCTCTGGCGGGCCACCAGCAGGAAATCATCGAGCCGGCGCGGGCTGGCGGGCGCGGCGGCTACGGCTGGCAAGGGGGCGAGCACGGCCGGGGCCGCGCCGGTCTGGGCGCGGGCGGCCGGAAGGCTAGCCAGCAGCGCGACACCAAGGGCGAGGCCGGCAATTAGGTAGGGAAGGCGAGCAGACAATACGCGGAGAAGGTTGGTGAGGCCGGCTGGCAATCTGTTTTGATAAGCGTTTGTCATCCTGAGCGTAGCGAAGGACCTTATCATGGCTGCATGATATAGTGCGGGCCATAAAAAACAAGCCTACATGATAAGGTCCTTCGCTGCGCTCAGGATGACAAACGCGCTGTTCCGGATGACAAACGCTGCGTCCAGGATGACAATGCGCCCGCAGTTACGGATAGCTGCAATAAGCGCCACAAAACTGCGGGCCAATTCTGAAGAAAATCGGCCCCTTGCGAGGTTGAAGTCCCTCATACGCACCACGGCACAGAATATATACAAACTTTGCCCCTTCCTTCGCGGCTGTGCCGCCATCCATCCGGACTTCCTGCTCATGAAAATTCTCCTCGTTGAAGACGAAGCCGCCCTGCGCACCGCCCTCATGGGCTCCCTCAAGCAGGCCGGCTACCTGGTGGAAGCCGCCGCCGATTTTGCCCAGGCGCACGAAAAAATCAAGCTCTACCAGTACGACTGCGTGCTGCTCGACCTGACCCTGCCCGACGGCTCCGGCCTCGACCTGCTCCGCGCCCTCAAATCGGATGGCTCGCCGGCCGGCGTGCTCATCATCACGGCCCGCGATGCCCTCGACGACAAAATCGCGGGCCTCGACCTCGGGGCCGACGACTACCTCATCAAGCCCTTCCACCTCTCCGAGCTCAATGCCCGGCTGCGGGCCATCATCCGCCGCCGCCAGTTTCAGGGCCAGCAGCAAATCACCTTCCGCGAGCTGCTGGTGCTGCCCGAACTGGCCGAAGTGCACGTGCGCGGCGAGCTCCTCACCCTCACCCGTAAGGAGTACGACCTGCTGCTGTACCTGCTCGCCAACCCCGGCCGCGTGCTCACCAAGGAAGCCATTGCCGAGCACCTCTGCGGCGATGCCGTGGATGCCGCCGACTCGTTCGATTTTATCTACACCCACCTCAAAAACCTGCGCAAAAAGCTTCAGGAGAAGGGCGCGGACAACTACATCCGCACCATGTACGGCGTGGGCTACAAGCTGAGCCACGAGTAGCCGGCGAGGGAAGAAACAAAAGCAGCCCGGGCTTACTAGTAATATTGCACGCATCCCGCGCTTCTTTTCTATCCCGGCATGAACCTGCTCAACGCTACCACTCGCTACTATCTACTGCTGGCCTTGCTCTTGTTTGTGGGCGGCAGCCTGGGGCTTTATTACGGTATCAACTGGGCGCTGCGCACGGAGGTGGACGAGCAGCTGGCCGACCGCCGCCGGGAGCTGCTGGCCAAAGCCCAGGCCAACGAGCTGCCCCCCGTGGGCCAGCTGGCCATCCTGCTCGACATCAGCCGCACGCCCCGCCCGCTCGGCTTCCGCGATACCCTGCTGCTCGACCGCACCGAAGACGAAATGGTGCCGCACCGGCAGCTCACGTTTCCGATGACGGTGCACGGCGAGGGGCCGGTGTGGGTGTCGTTGCGCAAGTCGTTGGTCGAGGCCGAAGACCTGCTGGGCGTGGTGCTGGCCGTGATGCTGAGCGTGCTGGCCCTGCTGCTGGCCGGCATGGTGGGGCTAAACCGCTGGCTGTCGGCGCGGCTGTGGGCCCCGTTCCGGCACACGCTGGCGGCGTTGCGGCAGTACGATTTGCAGCAGCACCGGCCCCTGGCGCTGCCCGTGCCGCCCGTGGCCGAGTTCGCCGAGCTGAACCAGGCCCTGAACGGATTCAGCCAGCGCCTGGTGACCGATTATGAGAGCCTGCGCGAGTTTACAGCCAACGCCGCCCACGAAACCCAGACGCCCCTGGCCATCATGCAGGCCCAGCTGGAGCAGTTGTTGCAAGTGCCCGCCCTGGCCGAAGACCCGGCGGTGGCCCCGCTCGTGGCCGACCTCTACGGGGCCACGCTGCGCCTCTCGCGCCTGCACCAGGCCCTGAGCCTGCTCAGCAAAATCGAAAACCGACAGTTTGCCCAGGCCCAGCCCGTGCGCCTCGACCAGCTGCTGGAAGAGAAAATGGCTCAGCTTGAGCCCCTCTTCGAAGCCCGCGAGCTGCGCTACGGCCTCGACATCAGCCACGGCCCTGTGGTGGTGCAGATGCACCCCGGCCTGGCCGACTCGCTGCTCCAGAACCTGCTGCAAAACGCCGTGAAGCACAACGTGCGCGGCGGCGAGCTGGCCGTTTCACTATCAACTACCGAGCTGAAAGTCACCAACACCGGCCCGGCCGTAGAGGGCGACCCGGCCCGGTTCTTCGAGCGATTCCGCAAGCACAACGCCGCCTCCGAGTCGCCGGGCCTCGGCCTGAGTATTGTGCAACAAATCTGCGGCTATTACGGCTTCGGGGTCGAGTATTCGGTGGCGAAGGCGGGCACCCGCCACACCCTGCGCGTCAGCCTGAAACCCATGGCCGGGGTGCCCGCGAAAAAAAGCAGCGCGGCTGCCATCATCACAGAGTAGCTCCAGAATGGCCGGATAGATTTGGTGCGCATTCACCTTATAACTCCTGCAATTCCATGAAAAAGCAACTCCTGCTGGCCGCTGCAGCCATGCTGACCGCCGGTGCCGCCCAAGCTCAGAAAGTTGCTGCCGCGCAAGTGCCGGCCGCCGCCACGGCCACGTTCAAAAAGACCTTTCCCACCGTGAAAACCGTGAAGTGGGAGAAGGAGGGGGCCGACTACGAAGCCGGCTTCGATATGGGCAAAGCCGAGATGTCGGCCGTCATCACCGCCGCCGGTGTACTCAAGGAAACCGAGACAGAAATGGCCGTAGCTCAGCTGCCCGCTCCCGTGCAAAAGGCCCTGGCCGCCAACTACAAAGGCCACAAAATCACGGAAGCCGCTAAAATCGTGACCGCCGCCACCGGCGCTACCACCTACGAAGCCGAAATAAGCCAGGCGGGCCAGCACCGCGACGTGCTATTCAACGCCGACGGCACCGAAGTGAAGAAATAGCGCCCGCACATTCTTTCAGCTGAAACAGCCCGGTTGCCCTTGCGGCGGCCGGGCTGTTCTTATGCAGAATAAACCCCGCCGGATGGGGCGCGTATGCCATTTGCTGCCTCTTCGGCCGTGCTGTTGTCTTCATCAAAAGCTCAGGCCGCCTTGGTAGCATTACGCCTTCAATCGTCTCTTCATCAATCCCCACACCTTCCCGCATGGCCACTCCCGACCCCCGGCGTCTCGCCAATCAAATTGCCCTCGTCACGGGGGCCAGTTCCGGCATTGGCGTGGCCGTGGCCGTTGCCCTGGCCGCCCACGGTGCCACCGTGGTGGTGAACTATGGCCACGATGAAGAAGGCGCCAATGCCACCGTCGCCACCATTGAGGCGGCCGGCGGCACGGTCCTGGCCATCAAGGCCGACGTGAGCAAGGAAGACGAGGTGCAGGCCATGTTCAAGCAGACCATTGAGCGGTTCGGCACGGTGCACATCGTGGTGGCCAACGCCGGCCTGCAGGTCGACGCGAAGTTTGTCGACATGACGTTGGCACAATGGCAGAAGGTGATTGACGTGAACCTGACCGGTCAGTTCCTGTGCCTGCGCGAGGGCGCCCGCGAGTTTATCCGGCGCGGCGAGCAGCCCGATATTTCCCGCGCCACCGGCAAGCTCATCTGCATGAGCTCGGTGCACGAAGTCATTCCGTGGGCCGGCCACGTCAACTACGCCGCCAGCAAGGGCGGCATCATGCAACTCATGAAAAGCACCGCGCAGGAGCTGGCGCCGCACAAAATCCGGGTTAACAGCATTGCCCCCGGCGCCATTGCCACGCCCATCAACCTCTCGGCCCGCGACACGCCCGAGGAGGAAAAAGCCCTGCTCACCCTTATTCCCTACAACCGCGTGGGCGACCCCGCCGACATCGGCAACCTCGCCGCCTGGCTGGCTTCGGACGAAGCCGACTACATCACCGGCCAAACCATTTTTATGGACGGCGGCATGACGCTCTACCCGGGCTTCGCCGATAACGGCTGAGTAAGGGAGAAATCAGCTGTCATCCTGAGTGCAGCGAAGGACCTTATCACTGCTGAACGGTTTGCAGTAATCAACTGCTGCGAGCGTGATAAGGTCCTTCGCTGCGCTCAGGATGACAGCCAATTTCAGACTGCCCTACCTACCCGCGCTCCCAACTGAAAAAGCATGAACCCCGAACAATCCCGCCTCGCTGAAGCCAATGCCGGCACCAAACCCTGGCGCAAGTTCGGTCCCTACGTGGCCGACCGGCAGTGGGGCACCGTGCGCGAAGACTACAGCGCCAACGGCGACGCCTGGAACTTCACCACCCACGACCAGGCCCGCAGCCGCGCCTACCGCTGGGGCGAGGAGGCCCTGGCCGGCTTCTGCGACGAGGAGCAGCACCTGTGCTTCGGCCTGGGCCTCTGGAACGGGCAGGACGCCATTCTTAAGGAGCGGCTGTTTGGGCTGAGCGGGCCGGAGGGCAACCACGGCGAGGACGTGAAGGAGGTCTATTATTACCTCGACGCCACGCCCACGCACTCCTACCAGCGCATGCTGTACAAGTACCCGCAGCACGCTTTCCCCTACGAGTGGCTGGTGCAGGAAAACGCCCGCCGCGACCGTATGAAGCCGGAATTTGAGCTAATGGACACGGCCATCTTTCTGGAAAATAAATACTTCGATGTGTTCGTGGAGTATGCCAAGGCCGATGCCGAGGACGTGCTCATCCAGCTCACCATCGTCAACCGCGGCCCGGCCGAAGCCACGCTGCACCTGCTGCCGCAGCTCTGGTTCCGCAACACCTGGGCCTGGGGCGAGGATGCCTACCGGCCCAAGCTGGCCGCTACTGCCGACAACCACATCCACGCCGAGCATCGGGATTTGGGCAGATTCACGCTCTATTGCGAAGAAGCGCCCAGCCTGCTTTTTTGCGAAAATGCCACCAACAACGGCCGCCTCCACAACGCGCCCTCCACGGAGCAGTTTTTCAAAGACGGCATCAACGACTACCTGCTCCACGGCCAGGCCGGGGCCGTGAACGCCGCCCGCACGGGCACCAAAGCCGCCGCGCATTACGAGCTAACCATCGCAGCGGGCGCTACCCGCGTGGTGCGCCTGCGCCTGGCCGCGCCGGACCTGAAAGCCCCCTTCGCCGATTTCGACCAGGCCCTGAAGCTGCGCCTGGCCGAAGCCGACCAGTTCTACCAAACCCTGCAGGCCGACCTGCCCAGCGCCGATGCCCGCCTGGTGCAGCGTCAGGCCTTCGCCGGCATGCTCTGGAGCAAGCAGTTCTATTACTACGACGTGCCCCGCTGGCTGACCGGCGACCCCGCCTTCCCGCCGCCGCCTTCCGAGCGCCTCGAAGGCCGCAACAGTACCGGCTGGGTGCACCTCAACAACCAGCACATCATCTCGATGCCCGACACCTGGGAATATCCCTGGTACGCGGCCTGGGACCTGGCCTTTCACTGCCTGCCGCTGGCCCAGCTTGATGCGCAATTTGCCAAAGACCAGCTGCTGCTGCTGTGCCGCGACTGGTACATGCACCCCAACGGCCAGCTGCCTGCCTACGAGTGGAAGCTGAGCGACGTGAACCCGCCGGTGCATGCCTACGCCACCTGGCGCGTGTTTAAAATGGACCAGAAGGCCCACGGTGGCCACGGCGACGTAAAGTTTCTGGAAACCATTTTCCACCGCCTGCTCATCAATTTCACCTGGTGGGTGAACCGCAAGGACCGCGACGGCCGCAACATCTTCGAGGGCGGCTTCTTGGGGTTGGACAACATTGGTGTGTTCGACCGCTCGGCCCCGCTGCCCTACGGCGGCTACCTGGAGCAGGCCGACGGCACCGCCTGGGTGGCCATGTACGCGCTCAACATGATGCGCATCGCCCTCCAGCTCAGCCAGACCAACCCCGTGTACCAGGACCTGGCCAGCAAGTTTTTCGAGCACTTCCTCTACATCGCCGAGGCCATGACCAACGTGGCCAACGAGCACATGGACCTCTGGGACGACGAGGACGAGTTCTACTACGACGCCCTGAACACGCCCGACCGCGGCCACGAGCTGCTGAAAGTGCGCAGCCTGGTGGGCCTGATTCCCATGTTCGCGGTAGAGGTTATTGATGAGGATTTGCTAAAGGGCGCGCCGGAATTCCTGGCCCGCATGAACTGGTTTCTGGACAACCGGCCAGCGTTGGCCTCGCTGGTATCGCGCTGGCAGGAGCCCGGCAAGGGGGCCCGCCACCTGCTCTCGCTGCTGCGCGGCCACCGGGTGAAACGTTTATTGTCCAGAATGTTGGATGAGGCCGAATTTCTCTCGCCCTACGGCGTTCGCAGCCTCTCGCGCTACCACTTGGAGCATCCGTTCGTGTTCCGGGGCACCGAAACCCAGTTCACCGTCAACTACGAGCCGGCCGAATCGCAAACCAGCCTTTTCGGCGGCAACAGCAACTGGCGCGGTCCCGTGTGGATGCCCATGAATTTCCTGCTCATCGAGTCGCTGCAACGCTTCCACCACTACTACGGCGACGATTTCAAGGTGGAGTACCCCACCAATTCCGGTAAAACGGTTACCCTGCTCGAAGTGGCCGACGCTCTCACCACGCGCCTCACCCAGCTCTTCCTGCGCGACCCCGAAACCGGCCGCCGCGCCTGCTTCGGCGACGATAAGCAGCTGCAAACCGACCCCAATTTCCGCGACCATCTCTGGTTCCACGAATACTTCCACGGCGACAACGGCCACGGCCTGGGTGCCAGCCACCAAACCGGCTGGACGGGGCTGATTGCGAAGCTGCTCCAGCCGAGGAGCGGTGGCAGTTAAGATGAAAAAGCTCGTCATGCCATAATCATTAACCCTAGCTTCCTTATGCCCACACCCGCCCCCTGGCTCGACGCCACCACGCCCATCCGCGACGGCATGGTGCACTGGCCCGACAACGCCCCTGTCCACGTCAAAAAAACGCTGAGCATCGCCACCGGCGCGGCGGCCAACGTCACCGAAGTTTCGATGAGTGCCCACACCGGCACCCACGTCGATGCCCCGCTGCACTTCACTGCCAACGCCGGCGATATCACCACGCTGGACCTCGCCCGTCTCATGGGTCCGGCGCGCGTCGTGGCCATCACCGACCCCAAAAGCATCAGCCTGGCCGAAGTGCAGCGCCTGGAAATCGAACCCGGTGCCCGGCTGCTGTTCCGCACCCGCATGTCGGATTCGGAATGGAGCACCGCGCCTTTCCAGCCCGATTTTGTGGCCCTGGATGGCAACGCAGCCGTTTTCCTGCGCGATGCGGGTGTGGTCTGCGTCGGGGTCGACTACCTTTCCGTGGGCAAAGCCGATGCTCACCACGCCCTGCTCGATGCCGGCATCTGCGTGATTGAGGGCCTGGCCCTGCAGCACATCGCGCCCGGCGAATACGAAATGCTGTGCCTTCCGCTAAAAATTGTGGACAGCGACGGGGCCCCCGCCCGGGTGCTGCTGCGCCCTCAGTAACAGCCCGCAACAAACCGGAGGACGGCCGCTCGGCTTCCCGGAACCGGTAGGATGATGCTACCCGAAGCAGCCTGGCTTCGTATTTGACGTATACGGCTTGCCGCCGGCTCCCGGGCCGTGCGGCTTCGTCTATTCAGGGTACTTCTATAATATGTTTTTGCGCACCTTTCGGCTCTGCGGAGCCGTTGCCAGTTTGCTGGCGCTACCGGGGCCGGCGCACGCCCGCCAAACGCCGAACAACGATGGCTTTCAGCGCCGCAACGGCCAGATGCAGGTAATCCGCAATGGCCAGCCCCGCCCCATGACCCGCGATGCCCACCTGCCTACCGGCGCCACCGTCACCAAAGACGGCTTCGTGGTGAGCCCCACTGGCCAGCGCATCGAGCTGCGCGAAGGCCAGGGCTGCGACCTGCGCGGCCGTCCCGTGGCCGTGCGTACCGCCGACAATGGGGCCCTGGCTCTGGGCGCGCCCTCGGTTCCGGTGTCCGTTCGCAGTGCCCGTCCCGAGCCTGCGCCTTCATTGCTGGACCAGTTGTTTGGCTCGGATGAGGACAAAGGCAAAGGGAAATTCAAGTTTAAAAAGCACAAAAAGCACCACGGCAAGGGCCACGGCCGGGGCAGGGGCGACGACTAGCGGCCGGCCGCGCATTTCAGTAGTTCATGGTTCATTGTTTTCTCGCGTCTCCTTTCCCTGATGCGGCCCGCACCGGGCAGTTTGCCGCCGTGCAAGCCGCGCTGCAGGCCGAAACCAGCCCCGATACCCTGCTGCTGGGCAACTTGGTGCTGGCCGATGGAACCGCCCCGCTCGATGCCGTGGTGGTGCGCCCGCACAGCATCACACTCCTGGTATTCGCGCCCCGTGGTGGCCGGCTGAGCATTCCCGCGCTCGGCTACGGCCGTTGGCTGCTCGATGGCGCGCCTATACCTCGTTCCGAAGATTTTGACAATACTTTCGAGCAGTTTCGGGAGCAGAAAGCCGCGCTGGCCGCCTGGCTGCAGCCGCGTTTCACCCCTGAACAGGCTGATTTGAATGGAATTTCTGGGTTAGTGTTGTTCGAAGCGCCTGTTGAATTTGGTGCCGATGCGGAAGCCGCTTTGGAAGAAGCGCCGGCCAGCTTCCAGATAACCAATACTGTGGCCGACTTGCCAATCTGCTTACAGAATTTGGCGACGCCTGAAATCAACCTCACCGCTGATGATATTGCCGAGTGGACCGCCGAATGGGCCGCTTTCGTGGCCGCGCCTGTTCAGGCCGAAAGTGGAGCGACTGCCAGCGCAACAACCGGCGCCACTACCGATTCCACCAGCGCCGCCAGCCGTTTCCTGGGCCAGAAAGCCCGCGCCCTCTGGGGCTGGCTCGGGGCCAACGACGTGCCCGACGACGACCTGCCCTACGGCTACGCCAACACGCTAAGCGCCCGCAACGAGGAAAAACAGCAGCTCGAACAACTGCGCCAGCAAATGCAGGCCGACCTCAGCACCCAGTTGCAGGCCCTGGAAGCCCGTGAAGCCGAGCGCGAGCGTAGCATCGCCCAGCTCCGCGCCGAGCTGGCTCAGGCCCCGCCCGTCGCCGCCGAAGCCACCGCCCTCGTCTCGCGCCTCGGGGCCGAAACCCGCGAAAAAGCCGCCCTTGAAGCCGAAATGCAGGCTTCCCGTGACGAACTGGCCGCCCGCAATCAGGAGCTGGATGCCAAGATTCAGCAGCTCAGCCAGCTCATTGGGCAGCTAAGCGCCAGCCCAACAGTTACTTCGCCGGCTGCAGCCCCGTCCATAACGGCCTCAGCACCGCCCACAACTCCCGTTGCCCCGCCTGCCCCGGCAGCCTCACCAGTTGCTGAAAGCAAGCCCGTCGCTGCTGCCACTACTTCCGGTGTTACCGAATCTGACGCGCATCGTGGCGAACCCGTAGAAAGGAGGCCCGATTCGGCTGGATTTAACTCACGGTCAACTGCAGCAGCAGCAAAGCCGGATGCCGAATCAGCACCGCCGGTTTCGGTCCTTTCCAATTACCTTGGAAATCTGCGCGCCCGGGCGCAAGCCGGGGCCGCCGCGTTGCGCCCCCGGCTGCGGCAGGCGCGGGAGTGGGGGCAGGGCCAGCCCCGGGCCGCATTGGCTGCGGCCGGCGTGGCCGTGCTCGGCCTGGGCATCTGGGGGCTGAGCCATGTCGGCGGCACGCCGCCCGTTCCTTTCCAGAAAAATGGCCGTTGGGGCTATGCCGACGCCAGTGGCCAACCCGTCATTCCGGCTCAGTTCACGGCCGCCAGTCCGTTTGAGAAAGGGCAGGCCGTGGTGGCGAAAAACGGCGCGTATGGTTTCGTGAATGAAAACGGCCAAGAGATAATCCCCGCCGCCTACGATGCCCTCAACCCTTACGCCGGCGGCTACGCCCGCGCCCGGGTGGGCGATGCTTACACGTTCATCGATGAAGAAGGCCAGGAATTCGACCATTATTATTTTAACGCGCTCGACTTCGCCGAAGGCCACGCTGCCGTGCTCGACCACCGCGGCTGGCACTACATCAGCGGCCCCACCGAGCCCGATACGGCGCCCGCCATCTTCAAAGAAGCCTACTCTTTTGCCGACGGCCTGGCCCGCGTGAAGCTGACCGATGGCTACACCTTTATCACCGCCGATTATCTTGCCGACCCCAGCCAGGGCACCAAACCTTTCGGCCGCTACCAGCAGGCTTCCGATTTTGTCGATGGCAAAGCCCGGGTGAGAAAAGCCGGCCGCAGCTTCACCATTGATAAGGCCGGCGAAGAAGTGAAGTGACGTAAATGCACCCACTGCGGGTAAAATATTCAGGCGCAGGCAGGCTACATTGGTGGCCCGCCTGCGCCTAATTACTTTAGGTAGATTTTTCGGATGAAATAGTTGGCTGAATGTGAGCGAGTTTAAAAATATTTCCCTCGGAAACGATTGTGGAGTTATTCCATATCCTGCAAAACCCTTAGCTTGCACCCCGCTTAACAATAAGGTAACATGGAAGTTCAAACATTGAAGTATCCGGCCATCCGTAACTACGTGGCTGGCCAGTCGGTAGAAAGTGCCTCTACGCCCACCATGGACGTATTTAGCCCCCTCAGCGGGCAGTTGATTTCCACCTTGCCGCTCAGCAACGCCGCCGCGCTCGACGCCGCCGTGCAGGCCGCCAAAGCCGCCTTCCCCTCGTGGTCGGCCACGCCCATCAAGGAGCGGGTACAAATTTTCTATCGCTATAAAACGCTGTTGGAGCGCGACATGAAAGCCCTCGCCGACCTCGTGCGCGAGGAAAACGGCAAGACCTACGACGAAGCCCGCGCCGAAGTCGAGAAGGCTATTGAGCTGACCGAGTTTGCCTGCTCTATGCCGCAGCTTATCCAGGGCGAATTCCTGGAAGTGAGCAAGGGCGTGGAAGCCCGCGCCGAGCGCAAGCCGCTGGGCGTGGTGGCCAGCATCGCCCCGTTCAACTTCCCCAACATGGTGCCGCACTGGACCATCCCGAACGCCATCGTGCTCGGCAACACCATGATTCTGAAGCCCTCGGAGCAGGTGCCGCTGAGCGCCGTAAAAATCGCCGAGCTGCTGAAAGAAGCCGGCCTGCCCGACGGCGTGCTGAACGTAGTGAACGGCGACAAGGAAATCGTGGAAGCCATCTGCGACCACCCCGAAATCCAAGCCGTGAGCTTCGTAGGCTCCACTGCCATTGCCAAAGTCGTGTATATCCGCGCCACCAGCAACCTGAAGCGCTGCGTAGCCCTCGGCGGTGCCAAAAACCACCTGATGGTGCTGCCCGACGCCCACCCCGAAATGACGGCTTCGAACGTGGCCGCCAGCATGAGCGGCTGCGCGGGCCAGCGCTGCATGGCCGGCTCTACCATGGTAGGCGTGGGCGCGATTGATGGCATCGTAGCCAAAATTGTGGAAGAAGCCAAGAAGATTGTGGCCGGCCAGAACCTCGGCTCGGTTATCAGCAAGCAGGCCAAAGAACGCATCGAAAAGCACATCACCGAAGCCGAAGCTGCCGGTGCCAAAGTCCTGCTCGACGGCCGCAACGCCGTGGTGCCCGGCCACGAAGACGGCTACTACGTGGGCGCCACCGTCATCGATTACGTGACGCCCGACATGCGCATCGCGCAGGAAGAAGTCTTCGGCCCGGTACTCGCCATTATGCGCACCAACACGCTCGACGAGGCCATCGCCATCGAAAACGCCAACCCCTACGGCAACGCCGCCGCCGTCTTCACCAGCAGCGGCAGCAGCGCCCGCTACGTAATGGACCACGCCAACGCCGGCATGATTGGCGTGAACATCGGCGTGCCCGTGCCCCGCGAGCCCTTCTCCTTCGGCGGCTGGAACGACTCGAAATTCGGTGCCTGCGATATCACGGGTAAGAGTTCGATTGAGTTCTGGACGCAGTTGAAAAAGACGACGACCAAGTGGAACCCGGAGTCGCGGGTGAACTGGATGTCATAAGGTTGGAACTGTCATCCTGAGCTTGCGAAGGACCTAAGGACAGTCGAATAGTTTGCAGTAAACATTTAAGCGAGCAGGCGGCGCGGACGTGATAAGGTCCTTCGCTGCGCTCAGGATGACAGACGTCAGCAGTGCCAAACCAATACTCATGGAAACCACCTTCGCCACCGATAAAGACCAAATCCTGCACGACAACCTCGACCACACGCTCTTCTCGTGGTCGAAGCAAACGGGCCTGAACCCTATTAACGCCGAGCGCGCCGAAGGCGTGTACGTGTACGACCGCGACGGCAAGCGTTACATCGACTTCTCGGCCCAGCTGATGAACGTGAACATCGGCCACGGCGACCAGCGCGTGACCGAAGCCGTGGCCGCCCAGATGCGCGAGCTCAGCTACGTGTACCCCGGCATGATTACCAAGGCCCGCGGCGACCTCGGCAAGAAGCTCGCTGAAATCACCGCCCCCAACCTTACCAAGGTATTTTTTACACTGGGTGGGGCCGAGGCCATTGAAAACGCCATCAAGCTGGCGCGAGTGTACACCGGCCGCCACAAGATTGTGTCGCTGTATCAGTCGTTTCACGGGGCCAGCTACGGTGCCATGAGCGTGGGCGGCGACCCCCGCAAGTTTGCCGTGGACAGCCAGGCCATGCCCAGCACCATCCACGTCGAGAACCCATTCTTCTACCGCTGCCCCTGGCATAGCTCCACGCCCGAAGAGTGCGCCCAGCGCGCCGCCGATGCCATGGAGCGCATCATCGGCTACGAAAACCCCGGCAGCGTGGCCGCCATCGTGCTCGAAGGTGAGTCGGGTACGTCGGGCTGCATCAAGTACCCGCCCGGCTACTGGACGCGCATCCGCGAAATCTGCGACAAGCACGGCATCTTGCTCATTGCCGATGAGGTGATGTCGGGCTTCGGCCGCACCGGCAAGTGGTTCGGCTCCGACCACCACAATGTCAAAATCGACATCATGTGCATGGCTAAGGGCATCACCGCCGGTTACCTCCCCCTGGGCGCGGTGATGGTGGACGAGAAAATCGCCAAATCCTTCGACGACAAGCCCCTGCCGCTGGGCCTCACGTACTCGGCCCACCCGGTTTCCTGCGCCGCCGCCGTGGCCGTGCTCGATATCTACGAGAGCGATAATCTGCTCGAAAACACCGTGGAAATGGGCAAGTACATGGATGAGCAGGTGGCCCAGCTCATGCGCCACCACCCCAGCATCGGCGACTGGCGCAACACCGGCCTCTTCGGCTGCATCGAGCTGGTGAAAAACCGTGACACCAAAGAGCCCATGGCCCCCTGGAATGCCACGCCCGCTCAAATGGACATCATGAACCAGGTTGCCGCCAAAATCCGCGAGCTGGGCATGTACACTTTCGTGCGCTGGAACTACATCTTCATTTGTCCCCCGCTGACGATTAATAAAGAGGAGATTGATGAAGGTCTGGCCATTATTTCGGAGGCCATCAGCATTGCGGATAAATACGTGAATTAGCATGTAGCGCGGACTTTGTAGTCCGCGTCTCCGCACATTTATAGCATCGTTCCACCTATTTATTCCGGGACGCGGACTACAAAGTCCGCGCTACTTTTCAATGTCCATTCTCCTCAAAAACGGCCGCGTCGTCACCGCCGATTCGGACGCCGTCTGCGATATCCTGATTGAAGGCGAAACCATCGTTTCCATCGGCCGCAACCTGTCGGCCGAAGGGGCGGAGGTAATTGACTGCACCGGCAAAATCATCGTGCCCGGTGGCATCGACCCGCACGTGCATTTAGAAATGCCCTTCATGGGCACGTTTTCGTCAGATACCTACGAAACCGGCACCCGCGCCGCCCTGCACGGCGGTACCACGATGGTCATCGACTTCATCCTGCAAAAGCAGGGGAATTCGTTGCGTTCGGCTTTTGAGGAGTGGAGTGGCCGGGCCACTGGCAACGCCGTGGGCGACTACAGCTTCCACATGGCCGTGACGGATTTCAACCCCAGTACCAAGGAGGAAATTAAGGACATGGTGGCCGAGGGCATCACTTCCTTCAAAACCTTCATGGCCTACAAGGGCGCGCTCATGATTGATGATGCGCAGATGGTGGGCCTGATGCAGGAAGTGAAAAAGCACGGCGGCCTCGTGACCGCCCACGCCACCAACGGCGACATGATTGACACGCTTATTGCCCAGCACCGGGCGCAGGGCAAACTCACGCCACTCTACCACTACCTCTCGCAGCCCGAAGTAACGGAGGCCGAAGCCTCAGGCCGCTTCGCCGACATTGCCAACTATACCGGCGTGAATGCCTACATCGTGCACCTCACCTGCGAGGGTGCGCTGAATCAGGTGCGCCGCGCCACCGAGCGCAACCAGCGCATGCTGGTTGAAACCTGCATTCAGTATCTAGTGCTGGATGCTTCGCTTTACGAGGACGAAACCAACGGCGCGAAAGTGGTAATGTCGCCGCCGCTACGCGAGAAAAAGGACCAGGCTACGCTTTGGGCCGGCCTTAATCAAGGCTTGGTCAACGTGGTTGGCACCGACCATTGCCCTTTTATGTGGGAGCAGAAGTTGATGGGCAAGGACGACTTCTCAAAAATTCCCAATGGCCACCCCGCCGTGGAGCACCGCATGGAATTGTTGTTTTCGGAAGGCGTGAATAAGGGGAAAATAACGCTGAATAAATTCGTGGAAGTAACTTCTACGAATGCCGCGAAAATATTTGGCATGTTTCCGCGCAAAGGCACCATCAGCATTGGCGCCGATGCAGATTTGGTGATATTCGACCCAACTAAAAAACACATAATTTCGGCCGATACGCACCACATGAATTGTGATTACTCAGCCTACGAGGGCTGGGAGCTAACCGGTAAGATTGACACCGTGTTACTCCGCGGAAAAGTGGCCGTAGATGCCGGAGAAACCAAAGTAGCCAAAGGGTACGGACAGTTTATCAAGCGCGGCAAAACCAATTTCTAACAGGTAATTATCGTTGCCAGCGGACTGGTTGACATAACGAGTGCTTTAAAGCATTCATTTCTTGCTGTGCCCTAGTGTGTAGGATGTACAACTGCCCACTTTTTTGCTTAATTTAAAGCCCGCTTTGGGCTGTTTAATTTGAATTAGCTTTCATCACAACTTAAAGCATTGTGACTTGCCGGTAATTTCTGCCGCACGGCACTCGCTACGACTTAACTCAACTCCATTCATTCTCACCCCCAACAATGCCCAGAATTATTAAATCCGGCCTCATCCAGATGAGCCTGCCGATGACTGAAGGCGAAGGCACGATTGCCGAAATCATGGAAGCTATGGTGCAGAAGCACATTCCGCTCATCGAAGAAGCTGGCCGCCAAGGTGTGCAGATTCTCTGCCTGCAGGAAATCTTCAACACCCCGTATTTCTGCCCCGGCCAGGACAAAGCCTGGTACGCCTCGGCCGAATCGGTGCCCGGCCCCACGACGGACCGCATGGCTGAATACGCCAAAAAATATAACATGGTGATGATTGTGCCCGTGTACGAGCGCGAGTCGGCCGGCTTCCTCTACAACACCGCTGCCGTGATTGATGCCGACGGTACCTACCTCGGCAAGTACCGCAAGAACCACATTCCCCACACCACCGGCTTCTGGGAGAAATTCTTCTTCAAGCCCGGCAACATGGGCTACCCCGTGTTCCAGACCAAGTATGCAAAAGTAGGCGTGTACATCTGCTACGACCGCCACTTCCCCGACGGCGCTCGCATCCTGGGCCTGAACGGCGCTGAAATCGTGTACAACCCTTCGGCCACCGTGGCCGGCCTCTCGCAATACCTCTGGAAGCTGGAGCAACCCGCCCACGCGGCCGCCAACGGCTATTTTATGGGTTGCATCAACCGAGTGGGCGAGGAGAAGCCCTGGAACCTGGGCCGCTTCTACGGCACCAGCTATTTCGTGGACCCGCGCGGCCAGATTATCGCGCAGGCCGATGAGTACAAAGATGAATTGCTGATTGCTGAATTCGACCTCGATATGATTGAGGAAGTGCGCAATACCTGGCAGTTCTTCCGCGACCGCCGCCCCGAAACCTACGAGAAACTGGTAGAGTTGTAGGCGCTTGGCTGACATAAAAACGGTCATGCTAAGCGTAGTCGAAGCATGACCGTTTTTTTATTCACTAATAATTTCGAAATTAACCTGCCCCAATGGCTGAATTTTCTACACCTACCACCGAGCAACAATTCGCGGAAAATTTCGCGCAATTGAAGCCGGTGATGAACCGCACCGAGGCGCTATACGAAAGCTCCCGCTGCCTTTTTTGCTTCGATGCGCCGTGTATAAAAGCGTGCCCGTCGGGGATTGATATTCCGCAGTTTATTCGCCAGATAAATTCGGGCAACGACACCGGCGCGGCGCGTACTATTTACGAGGCCAATTACTTCGGTAATGCCTGCGGTAAAGTGTGCCCCACAGAAGTGTTGTGCGAAGGTGCTTGTGTATATAACCTGCAGGAAGTGAAGCCAATTGAGATTGGGCGCCTCCAAAGTTTTGCCACCACCAAGGTGATAAAGAGCGGCGAAAAGCTGTTCGGTCCCGGGGCGGATAACGGCAAAAAAGTAGCGGTAATCGGAGCCGGTCCGGCCGGTATTTCGGCGGCTTGTGAGCTCCGTTCGTTGGGCTATGGCGTTGATGTTTTTGAAGCCAAAGCGCAACCTTCGGGACTAACGGTTTACGGCGTTGCGCCGTATAAAATCACCAACGAAGAAACGTTGGCCGAGATGGACTACTTGCAGGCACAATTCGGCTACAACGTGCATTTTAATTCAGCTATTTCTTCGCGTGAAGAATTAGAAAATCTGGAAAATAAATACGACGCTATTTTCCTGGGTATTGGCCTTGGAAAAACCAATGAGTTGGGACTGCCCGGCGAGGATAAAATCAACTGCACCGGCGCGGTAGAATTTATTGCCGAGCTGCGAGAGTTCCAGCATAAAGTTGCTGTGGGCCGCAAGGTGATTGTGCTGGGTGGCGGCAACACCGCCATGGATGCCGCCTCCGAATCTTCGCGTCTGGGCGCGGAAAACGTGATTCTGGCTTACCGCCGGGCCAAGGAGGAAATGGGCGCTTACGAGTTCGAATACGACCTGGCCAAAGGGGTAGGAGTGAAGGGCTTGTTCAATGTGGCGCCGATTGAAATCACGGGTAATGGCTACGTGGCGGGCGTGAAATTCATCCGGACCGAAACCAAGGACGGCAAGGTGTCGGAAATCGCCGGTTCCGAGTTTGTGGAGCCTTGCGATATGGTGATTAAAGCTACGGGGCAAGCCAAGCAAACTGAGTTTCTGAGCCTGATTCCGGGCCTGGAGTTGGATGGCAAAGGCCGCATTATGGCCAATGCGCACACCGGGCAGACTGGCAACCCGAAATACTTCGCTTCCGGTGATGCCTGGAATGGCGGGGCCGAAGTGGTAAATGCGGCAGCGGAGGCGAAGCTGACGGCACGCGGTATTCACGCTTATCTGAGCAAGTAGCGACAAGTAGCGCGGACTTTGTAGTCCGCGAGTTTGCGCATCATTTCCTTATTCATTTGCCTTCAATCGCGGACTGCAAAGTCCGCGCTACTTTATGCCCGACCTCTCAATAAATTTCGCCGGTATCAAATCGCCGAACCCGTTCTGGCTGGCTTCGGCCCCGCCCACCAATTCCGGCTACCAGATTATGAAAGCCTTCGACGCCGGCTGGGGCGGTGCGGTGTGGAAGACGCTGGGCGTACCCGTCGTCAACGTATCGAGCCGCTACGGCGGGGTGAACTACCGCGACAAGCGCCTCGTGGGCTTCAACAACATCGAGCTGATTTCGGACCGCCCGCTGGCCGACAACCTGCGCGAGATTGAAGAAGTGAAAAAGCGCTTCCCCAACCACGCCGTCATTGCCTCGCTCATGGTGCAGACGCGGCAGGAGTGGCACGACATCGTGCGTCAGTCACAAGATGCCGGAGCCGATGGCTTCGAGCTGAACTTTGGCTGCCCGCACGGCATGTGCGAGCGCGGCATGGGCTCGGCAGTAGGGCAGGAGCCCAAGGTGCTCCAGATGATTGTGGAGTGGGTGATGGAAGTGGCCAAAAAGCCCGTTATCGTGAAACTCACGCCCAATATCTCGGATATCACGGAGCCGGCAATGGCCGCTCGCCGGGCCGGGGCCGATGCCATTTCGCTCATCAATACCATTCAGAGCATTGTTGGCGTCGATTTGGATAAGTATGCGCCGTATCCAATCGTGGACGGCAAAGGCACTAACGGCGGCTACTGCGGCCCGGCCGTGAAGCCCATTGCGCTGAACATGGTGAAAAACTGCGCCCAGCATCCCGATATCAAATTGCCCATTTCGGGCATCGGTGGGATTGAGAACTGGCGTGATGCGGTGGAGCATATTCTGCTGGGAGCCAGCTCGGTGCAGGTGTGCACGGCGGCTATGCACTTTGGCTTCGGCATCATTCGCGAGATGACTTCGGGCCTGGAGCAGTACATGGTGGAAAAGGGCTTCAATACCATCTATGACATGGTGGGCAAAGCCCTGCCCAATGTGCTGCATTGGGAAGACCTGAACATGAAATACAAGGTGACGGCCAACATCAACGAGGACAAGTGCATTGGCTGCCAGCTGTGCTACACGGCCTGCGAAGATGGTGCTCACCAAGCCATTAAGCTGAACGCCGGCACGCGTATCCCCGAAATTATTGAGGAAAACTGCGTGGGCTGCAATCTGTGCTCGCTGGTATGCCCCGTGGAGCAGTGCATCACCATGGAGCGCACCGACGACGGCACCCAGCACCTTACTTGGAAAGAACGCACCGAAGCCGGCACCGCCCCCACCGAATTTAACGACGAAAAGGCCGGTGGCCGCCACCATTGGGTACCCGAGCCCAGCGCCGCACTGGGCAAAGAGCGCCACAAAACGCTGCCCGGCAAAGCCCGGCTATATTCCGGCGAAACGGTGTTGCCAACCGAGGCTTAAGCTGGTCAATAACGCAGTCTCACGGCACTAATTCTGGTCCGTATTTTGTTTATAGACGTAGAAGTACATTCACTTGTAAATCGACGTGCTTTGGCACGCTGCCTATATCATGAAGACCAAATCAGTAATTTTTGCCTTGAGTATCAGCCTGCTCATGTTGGGTGGTTGTGTTGCTGCAGGCCCGGGCTACGGCCCCGACTACGGCTATTACCCGCCCGTGCAGCCCGTTTATGGTTACGGCTATGCCCGTCCGTATTACGCGCCGCGGACCGTAGTGGTGCGACCGGCATATCGGCCCGCCTACGGTGGCTACCGTGGTGATGGCGGCCGTCGCGGTGGCGGCTACCATGGCGGCTATGGTGGCGGAGGCTACCACGGAAGTGGCGGCCACGGCCGGAGCCATTAACCAATAGCAATTAATTTGAAGGGGGCTATTCGCTTGATAAAGTGAGTAGCCCCCTTTTTTATGACCTTTCAGTCGAAGATGACGGTTTTGTTGCCGTGCACGAACACCTGCTCGTCGAACACCATTTTGAGGGAGCGGGCCAGCACGATTTTCTCCACGTCGCGGCCGGCCTGGGCCATTTCGTGGGCGCTCTGGGTGTGGTCGATGGGGATGACGTTCTGGGCGATGATGGGGCCCTGGTCGAGCTGTTCGTTGACGAAATGGGCGGTGGCCCCGATGATTTTTACGCCCCGAGCGTAGGCCTGCGCGTAAGGACTGGCCCCCACGAAGGCAGGCAGAAAGGAGTGGTGAATGTTGATGAGCCGGTTGGAGTAGTGCGCCACGAATTCAGAAGTCAGGATGCGCATGTATTTGACCAACACCACAAAATCAGGTTGATACTGGGCCAGCACGGCCAGCACTTCGGCTTCGTGGGTTTCGCGGGAACGGTCGGCGTGGGGCAGGTAATGAAAGGGCAGGTTGAATTTGCGGGTGAGGTCGCCAAGCACCTCGTAGTTGCTGATAACGGCCAGTACGCGGGCATTCAGCTCGCCGAACTCGTGGCGCACCAGCAGTTCGCTGAGGCAGTGGTGCTCCTTTGTAGCCATCAACACAATGTTTTTGGGCTGATTGGTGGTGAGGCGAATGACGGCGGAGAGTGGTAGTGCCAGGCGCAAGTCGGCTTGAAGCGCCTCTGCGTCAAATTCGCCGGCCACCTCAGTGCGCATGAAAAAATGGTTGCCGTCGCGCTCCACGAACTCGCCGTTGCGAATGATGTTGAGACCGTGTTTAAACAGCACACCCGTGATTCTATAAACCAGGCCCGGCTCGTCGGGGCAATGAATGAGCAGTAAATGCGCCATGCGAAATAGGGTAAGGAGTTGGGTGAGCCGGCCGACAGCCGCGCTGCAAAAGTAGAGCGCTGGCTATTGGATAATTGCGCTTTTATTTGTCGCTCAATTCTGCCAAAATATTCTGTGCATTCACCTCTACCCGCCCGGCTGCTGCCGGCTCTGCTGCTCAGCGCCAGCTTGCTCATTCCAGCCATCAGCCGCGCACAGGGCTACGCCGAGGGCATTGGCCTGAGCTACGAAGTACTGCCTCTGAAGCTGAAAAGCGGCAACGAAGCCACGTTTTGGGGCAATATTTTTCGGGCGAATATCATTGTGCCCGTGGCCACAGCGTCCGATTCTTCGCACGCGGTATTGGCGGGTCTGAACCTTGAAACATTGCGTTTCAGCGGCAATCGTCTTGGTTTTGAGGTCCACAATGTGTACGGCATCACGCCGGTATTGGGCTACCGGCAGCGCCTGTCGTCCCGTGCCGAGCTTACCGCCATCGCGCTGCCCGCCCTCAACTCAGACCTGCGCGAGGTGCGCGGGGCTGATGTGACCTGGGGCGGCGTGGTGCGGGCGGCCTACCGCAGTAGTGCCCGCCGCGCCTATCGCCTGACGGTGGGCTACCGGCAGCAGTTCTACGGGCCGCAGTACGTGCTGCTGTTGGGCCTCGACTGGCGGCTGGGGCAACGGTGGCGGCTGTTTGGCGACTTGCCGACCACCTTCACGGCCAGCTATGCTGCCACGCCCCGGGTTAATATCGGCTTCAACCTGAATGGCATTAATACCGCTTACCGACTGCTGAATAACGACCAGTATTTCCAGTACCAGCAGGGGCATTATGGCCTGTTTGCCGAAACGTATTTGAGTGCCCATTGGGCGCTCCGGGCCACCGCCGCCTATGCCGTGACGCGGCGACTGGAAGTATACGCCAGAGACGACCAATGGCCCGCCACCATCGACTACATCGGGCTGGGCAAGGCTCCTACGCCGCTGAACTCACCGATTGAAAAAGGCCTGGCGTTCCGGTTGGCGCTGAGCTACCGCGTGCCGACCCCGTGATTATACTGCTTCAACCGTTGCCGGGCTGTTCGATTTAGGAGAGTCGTTGTGAATAGCAACCGTCGTGTCACGCAAGTGCTGGGGCTGCCGCTTATTCTTCACGGCCTGAATTTCAGCCACAATAGCCAGGGCAATTTCCTCCGGCGTTTCGCCGCCCAGGCTCAGCCCGATGGGACTGTGCAGGCGGTTTCGCAGCGCATCCGAAATGCCTTCTTCGGATAAGTCCAGCTCATTTTCACTAAGTAGCCGTCCGGCTTTGGCTCGGGGGCCCAGCAGACCGATGTACGGGGCCGAAGAAGGGAGCAGCGCTTGCAATGCGGCCAAATCGTAAGCATAGTTGTGGCTGAGCAAAACATGGTACGCGCCCGCATCTGGGGCAAGCGTTTCCAATTCCCGCACTGGCACGATGCGTACCTCGGCGGCTTCCGGAAAACGGGCGGCGGTGGCCAGGTTGGGCCGGCCATCCAGCACTGTAATGTGCCAGCCCAGCGAGGCTGCCAGATGCACCAGCGGCTGCGCATCGTTGCCCGCGCCATACACTACCAGGCGCAGCGGTGGCCGTAGCACCTCCAGCAGCGCCCGCACCGGCCCGGCATCGGTTTCGATGTCCAGAATCTGCGACTTTCCCTGTTCGAGCGTCATTCTGGCTGCTTCGGCTAAGGGGGCGGCCAGCAGGGGAGTGCCTCGCAATGCGCCGGTGGCCGACAGCAGCACGCGCTGCCCCACGCCAGCTTTGAGGCCGGCGGTATCGGTTTCAAACACCGTAGCCAGCACCGCCGGTTCGGGGTGCTGGGCGAAGCCGCGCAACAGCTCCACCGGGTTATCGGATGCGTCAAAATCCAGCGGCTCCAGCAGGATGCGAACCACGCCCTGGCAGCCGGGGCCGAGGCCATGGCGCGGGTCGTCCTCATCGCGGGTATCGTAAGTGACCAGTGCCGGCTGGCCCCGAAAAATGGCCTGGCGCGCCCGTTGGCGGGCATCGCCCTCCAAACAGCCGCCGCTGATGGCTCCGGTCAGCTCGCCGTCTTCGGTCACGAGCATGCGGGCACCGGGGCGGCGGTAGGCCGAGCCCAGCACCTCCACCACCGTGGCCAGGGCGCAGGGGCGGGCCTCGGCACGGTGCCGGTCGTAGGCGAGGAGCAGGCGTTGAAGTTCGGTCATGAGGGCGGTAGTTTGCGCAGGAAGTACGCCCGGTGGCGGGATGGGGTTATGCAAACCGCTGACGGGGGAAAGTGGTTTTGGTTTGAAAGTGGGCTGCCAACAAACGGCTCGCATGTTGAAATTTATGACTGCTGCTATTCCCGTCTATCAATTAAATAAGCTCACTGACGCTGAAGAAAAGACGGCGGCGGTTTTCTTTTTAGGGCCGAATTCCGCGCCGTCTCACCTGCCCATCGACCTGCCTTATCGCAGCAATTATTACAAAATTGGCTTGTGCCTGCGCGGGACTGCCAGTCTGAAAGTCAACCTCGAAAACTACGAAATCGGGCCGGGTTCGCTGATGATTCTCTCGCCGTATTCTATCAAGCAGTGGCCATTTATGTCGGCTGATTTTGATGCACTAAGTATATTTTTTACCAGAGAATTCATTTCTGCCAATAGCAATCTGAATCCGGACACTTTTTCGTTTTTTGAGCGAGACGCCAGACACGTATTTCAATTAACCGCGCTTCAGGCCGATGATATTGCTGCGCTTTTGCGTTCCATCGAGCAGAAATACAACGCGCCGCACACTTATCGGGAGGAAATTCTGCGCAGCTTTATTCAAATTTTGCTGCACGAAATCGCGCCTATTTACAGCTTGCAGCACGTTTCGGCGAATGCCATTCAGACCAGAAGCCAGCTGATTGCTACCGAATTTAAAAAGCAGGTCAACACGCACTACGCCACCGAGCGCAGCCTGGCTTTTTATGCCGACAAGCTCTGCATCAGTCCCAAGCATCTGGCCGAAACCGTGAAGGAGGCCACCGGCAAGCGCGCCGTGGAATGGCTGGCCGAGGCCGTGCTGCTGGAAGCCAATGTGCTCCTGCAAAACCCGGCCCTCACCATTGCCCAAATTGCGGATACGCTGCATTTTGCTGACCAGTCTGCGTTTGGCCGGTTTTTCCGGAAAAGCATCGGGGTTTCGCCCGCGGCCTACCGCCAGCGCTGGGCCTGATGCTTGCCGCACTTTGGCCCAATTTTGCCGCCGTTTTGCCCTTTCCATTGGTTGAAGCCGGACGGAGCTTTGCCCCATGAAAATTATCCTCACAGGTTCCCTCGGGAACATCAGCAAGCCCCTGGCCACCGCGCTGGTGCAGCAGGGCCATGCCGTCACGGTTATCAGCAGCAAGCCGGAAAAGCAGCCGGAAATTGAAGCGCTGGGCGCCACCGCTGCCATTGGCTCGGTGGAAGATGCCGGTTTCTTAACCGCCACTTTCACCGGCGCCGATGCCGTGTACCTGATGGTGCCGCCCAATTTCGCCGTGGCCGATTCGCGGGCTTACCACCAGCAAATTGGCCGCAACTATGCGTTGGCCATTCAGCAGGCCGGCGTGCGGCGCGTGGTGCAGCTCAGCAGCTGGGGGGCGCATTTGGCCGAAGGCACCGGCGGTATTCTCGGCACCCACGATGTGGAGGTGCTGTTGCGCGAGGTGCCCGGTACCACGCTTACGCACATGAGGCCCACGTCCTTCTACACTAATTTCTACCCGTCTGTTGGCATGATAAAGGGCGCGGGCATGATGGGGGCCAACTACGCGGGCAATATCAAGGTGTCCTTTGTGCATCCGCGCGACATTGCCGCAGCGGCAGCGGAGGAGATTGCCAAACCAACCACCGCGGCCGGCCAAGACGTGCGCTATGTGGCCAGCGACGAGCGCACGGCCGATGAAGTCGCTCACGCCATCGGCGCGGCCATTGGCAAGCCTGACCTGAAATGGGTGGCTTTCACGGATGCCCAAATGCGGGAAAACATGACGAGCCACGGCGTGCCCGTAGATAGGGCCAACGAAGTTGTGGACATCTACGCCAGCATCAACAGCGGTAAGTTGGGCGAGGATTACTGGCAGCACCGGCCGGTTTTGGGCGATGTGAAATTGGAGGATTTCGCCCGGGAGTTTGCGGCGGCCTTTTAGTCGCAGTTGGTTGTTAATTGAACGTCATGCTGAGCGCAGCGAAGCATCGCTACCGCAATAGTAAATGAATTGCTTGCGCGATAGAGAGGCTTTGACAAGCTCAGCATGACGTTCTGCATAGCGTAATTTTGCTGGGTGACTTACCTTTGATTTCTACAAGATTTCGCCATGTCGCCCCGTCCGCTTTCCGAATTGTACACCAAACTGGCTCCCGAGGCTGCTGAGACGCTCTTGCTGCCGGAGCGGCCCCGTGAAATTGGCCATTTCAACGTCTTCAACGTGGCGGGCCTGATGCTGGCCAACCGCGACCGGCCGCCGATGAGCTTCGACCGACGCTCCTTTTATAAAATCAGCCTGATTCGGGGCCGCAGCCGCATCGAGTATGCCGACCAGACGGTGGAAGTAGAGGCAGGGGCTTTGTGGTTTGCTTCCTCGCGCGTGCCCTACCGCTGGCTGCCGCACGACCAGAACCAGACCGGCCATTTCTGCATCTTCACCGAGGCGTTTCTGCAGCCCACCAAGGGCCGGGCGGCGCTGGAGGAATTGCCGTTTTACCAGCCCGGCGCCTACCCGATTGTGCGGGTGACGGATGCCGAATTTGCTGCCATAGAAGCCATTTTCCAGAAGATGGAGAAGGAAATTGCTTCCGACTTTGCCTACAAGTACGACCTGCTGCGGGCCTACTTGCTGGAAATGATTTACTATGTGCAGAAGCTGCAGCCGGCCCCGGCAACGGTGCCCGCGCCAAACGCTTCTTCCCGCCTCACAGCCCAGTTTGCCGACCTGCTGGAGCGGCAGTTTCCGCTGGAGTCGCCGCAGCAGCGCCTGCGTCTGCGCACCGCCACCGACTATGCCGCCCAGCTGGCCGTGCATGTCAACCACCTCAACCGCGTGCTCAAGGAAACCACCGGCCACACCACCACTGCCCTGATTGGCAGCCGCATAGCGCAGGAAGCCAAAATCCTGCTGAAGCAAACGAGCTGGAATATTTCTGAAATCGCCGACAGCCTGGGCTTTGCCGATGTGGCGCACTTCTGCAATTTCTTTAAGCGACAGACGCGCCTGACACCGGGCGATTTTCGGGGTTGAGGGTTTTTGGTTAAAATCGTTGTGCTTTGTTGCATCCCTGCATGACGGCCTTTTAATTGTTTGATTTATTCAACAAACGGTTTGAGCAGCACAATACCTCCGCTGCCCGCCTGCCGGAACTTTGTGTGGTAATCAATCACCAATTAAAAACGACCATCACATGCGTGTTTTTGTAACCGGCGCGTCGGGCTTTGTCGGCTCCGCCATCGTTCAGGAATTGCTCGGCGCAGGCCACAAGGTGCTCGGCCTCGCCCGCTCCGAGGAGTCGGCCCAGGCGCTGCTCGCGGCCGGCGCGGAGGTACACCGCGGCTCGCTCGATGACCTCGACAGCCTGCAGCGCGGCGCAGCAGCTGCCGACGGCGTCATCCACACCGCCTACAACCACAATTTTGTGGAATACGAGGCGGCCGGGCAAACCGACCGGCGGGCCATTGAGGCGCTTGGCAAAGCATTGGCCGGCTCCGAGCGGCCGCTAATCGTCACGGCCGGGCTGGCGGGCTTCAACCTGGGCCGCCCCGCCACGGAAGACGATTCTCCCGCCGCCTCGCTCCGCATGTCGGAAACCGTGGCCATGGAATTGGCCGCGCAGGGTGTGCGTGCCATGGTCGTGCGCCTGGCTGCCTCGGTCCACGACCGCAACGACCACGGCTTTGTGCCGACGCTTATCAATATTGCCCGCCAAACCGGCGAGGCGGCCTACGTGGGCGATGGCCTCAATTGCTGGCCCGCCGTGCATCGGCTCGATGCCGCCCGCCTCTACCGGCTGGCCTTAGAGCAGGGCACCGCCGGCGCCCGCTACCACGGCGCGGCCGATGAGGGTATTCCGTTGCGCGACATCGCCGCCATCATTGGCCGGCACCTGAACCTGCCGGTCGTGTCCAAAACTCCAGAGGAGGCCACCGGCCATTTCGGCTGGATGGCCCGCTTTGTGGGGCTGGGCATGCCGGCCTCCAGCGCCCTCACGCAGCAGCGGCTGGGCTGGCACCCCACCCAGCCCGGCCTGCTGGCTGATTTGGAGCACGGAGACTATTTCAAGAAGTAAGGTTGAACCAGCAGAAACGCCCCGCAACCGCCTAGTTTCGGGGCGTTTCTATTCGGGGTTAAGCCTTTGTCGTTTTCTGATTAGCAACAGCGGTTATTCAGCCAATATTGGGTAGCTTGACGCCGCCAACAGCAACGATTTCCGCGCCATGACAGCCCGCAGTATTACCTTAACTGAAACCGTAAGAGACGACTTAGACACGTTGTTTCTGTTCCAGACAGACGAAGAGGCCATTCATTTGGCCGCATTCACCCCGAAAGACCCCAGCGACAAAGGGGCCTACCTCGAAAAATACGTCAAGCACTTAGCCGACCCGACCATCCACATGCGGACCATAAAAGCCGATAATGAAATTGTGGGCAGCATCGCGAAGTTCTTGATGCACGGCGACGCTGAAATTACCTATTGGATTGATAGAAAGCATTGGGGATACGGAATAGCCACCACTGCCCTGCAAGAGTTCCTGCAACTCGAACCAGCCCGGCCCATCTACGGCCGCACTGCCTTCGATAACCACGGCTCCCAAAAAGTGTTGGAGAACTGCGGGTTTGTAAAAACCGGAACGGATAAGGGTTTCGCCAACGCGCGGCAAGCGGAGATTGAAGAGTATGTTTACAAACTGTCAAACTGAAAATCTTCTTCATCTACGGCAACGCCACCAAGTCGTACTACAGCTTAGGGTTGAGTCGCTTAAATCCTGTACATTGCCAATCTAATTGCGTTAAATGCGCTCAATCGAGAATTATGACTGACCAACAGATAAAAGAATATCACGAGAAGGTTGAAGCAGCTATGGAGCAATATGGTTATTACTCAACTTTTGTCTTTGGTGATACTACTCCTTCATTTTGCTATTCAACGGGAGTTTATAAGAACTTCGGTATTCCAGAGATTTTTATTTCTGCGTTGCCTCAAAACCTATCACATGAACTCATTCAAAATTATGTAAATGAGTTTGAAGACGCCGGTTCTGTGCCGTTAGACAAGAGAATTGATAGCCTTACTGACAGGTTTCCTATTTATTTGATAGAGACGCCAAAGGATAAGCTAAAGGAGTATGTTCTTTCAAGCCATAAATTTTATGGCGATGAAGATTTTAAATATGTTCAATTAATTTATCCCGATACGAAAGGGTGCTTTCCCAATGATTCTGGTTATAATTATGACCAGGAAATAGTTGGGAATTTCAAAAACTGAAATTTTGATTATTACAAAAGAAACGCCCCGCAACCAACCAGTTGCGGGGCGTTTCTTTGGCAGCTTAAGCTGCTGCCGGTACTATCTATTTCTCGATTACTGCCAGCCGCCGCCCAGGGCGCGGTACACGTTCACCGAGGCGTTGAGCTGCTGCATGCGGGTTTCGATGAGGTCAAACTTCGACTCTAGGGCGTCGCGCTGGGTGAAAAGGACTTCCGTGTAGTCGGCGCGGGCGTAGCGGAAGAGGCTGTTGGAAATGTCCACCGACTGGTTGAGGGCGGCTACTTCCTTGGCTTTCGCGTCGTAGCTCTTGGCCAGGTTGCCGATACTGGCCACTTGGTTCGAAACCTCCACATAGGCGTTCAATACGGTTTTTTCGTACTGGTAAGCTGCCTGGGTTTGGGCGGCGTTAGCGGTGTAGTAAGCGGCTTTGATGCCGTTGCGATTGAAGAGCGGGCCAGCCAGGTCGGCCCCCAGCGCGTAGAGCATCGACTGCGGCGTGCTCACCAGCAGGCCGGGCGTGAAGGCGGCCAAACCCACGCCGCCCGTGAGCCCCAGCGAGGGGTAGAAGTTGGCGCGGGCCACCTGCACGTCGATTTTGGCGGCGGCCAGCTGCTGTTCGGCCTGCCGGATGTCGGGGCGGTTGGCCAGCAGCTGCGCGGGCGAGCCAGCCTGAATGCTCGCGGGCAACAGCTCATTGAACGACTGCGCGTTGCGCGCCACCGGTTGCGGGTAGCGGCCGGCCAGGTAGTTCAGCTTGTTTTCGGTTTCGATGATGCTTTGCTGCAGCTTGAACTGCAGGGCGCGGGTGTGCTCTACCTGCGCCTCAAAGCGTTTCACGGCTAGCTCGGTGGCACGGGCCGATTCCTTCTGCTGCTTCACCAGTTCCAGGGCGTTGCTCTGGATGCCGATGTTTTGCTTCACAATGGCCAGCTGATTATCGTAGGCCAACAATTCATAATAGGAATTGGCGATTTCGGCAATCAGGTTGGTCACCATGAAGTTTTTGCCCTCCACGGTAGCCAGGTAGCGGACGGCGGCGGCCTTCTTGGCGTTGCGCAGCTTGTGCCAGATATCGACCTCCCAAGTAGCAAACGCGCCCAGTTGGAAATTGGTGAGCGGGTCGGGCGTGCGGCGGTCTTCCTTAATCTGGACCTGTTCCTCGGTGGCACCTTGCAGAGTGTAGCGGCCCACTTTTTCCACGTCGGCGCGGGCACCCAGGCTCACGAAGGGCAGGTACTCGCCCTGGCGGGCGCGGATTTCGTTCTTGGCAATCTCAATTTCCTGGAGCGTGATGTTCAGCTCCTGGTTGTTTTGCAGGGCGGTTTCGATGAGCGCCTGCAGGTTGGGGTCGGTGAAAAACTGCTTCCACTGCACGCGGGCCGAGTTAGCGCTGTCAAGCGAAGTGGCCGCGGTGGTGCCGGTGGCGTAGCTGGCCGGCACCGCCCGGTTTTCATTTTTTACGACCAGCTCGGGCGTTTTGCAGGCGCCTACCGCGAGGGCCAAACCGGCCGCGCCGAGGCATTGATAAATTCGTTTCTTAAGCATAAGGCTCCATTTCTTCTAGTGTAACGCGGGGCTCTACGCCTTCGAGGATGGGGGATTCGTTCTCATCCTTAATTAGTTTGCTGTTGCCAGCCAGAGTGCCGAAGAAGTAGTACAGGCCGGGGATGATGATGACCCCGAATACGGTACCGAACAGCATGCCGCCCAGCGCCGAGCTACCAATGGTGCGGTTGCCGATGGCACCGGCACCGGTAGCCACCACCAGTGGAATCAGACCGGCGATGAAGGCGAACGAGGTCATCAGAATTGGGCGGAAACGGGTCTTGGCGCCTTCGATGGCGGCGTCGCGGACGCTCATGCCTTCCTCGTGTTTGAGGGCCGCGAATTCCACAATCAGTACCGCGTTTTTACCCAGCAGACCGACGAGCATTACCAGACCAACCTGGGCGTAGATGTCGTTGGCGAGGCCGAACATCTTGATGAACAGGAACGAGCCAAACACGCCCGCTACCAGCGAGAGAATAACGGCCAGCGGCAGCAGGAAGCTTTCGTACTGCGCGGCCAGCACCAGGTACACGAACACCAGCACGATGAGGAAAATCACGGTCGATTCGTTGCCGCGGCTCACTTCGTCTTTTGACAGGCCGCCCCAGTCGATGCCATAGCCGTGGGGCAGGGTTTCAGCCACTTCCTGCACTGCCTTGATGGCCTCGCCCGAGCTATAACCGGCGGCCGCGCCGCCCCGGATGGAGCCCGTGGGGTACATGTTGTAGCGGTTGATTTCGTTGGCGCCCTGCGACTTCACGATTTTCATGAAGGCCGAGAACGGCACCATTTCGCCTTTATCGTTCTTGGCCCACATGTTCAGGATGTCTTCGGGCAGCTTGCGGTACTCCGGCGAAGCCTGCACGAATACCTTGAAGAAGCGCTGGTACTTGATAAAGCCCAACTCGTAGGTCGAGCCCACCAAAATGCTGAGCGTGTTCATGGCGTTGCCAATGCTCACGCCTTTCTGCATGGCTAGCTCGTTGTCAATCTTGAGTTCGTACTGGGGGTAGTTGGCCGAGAAGAAGGTGAATACGCCCGCCAGCTCCTTACGCTTTTTCAGCTTGGCGATGAACTCGTTGTTCACCCGTTCCAGGGCCTTGTAGTCGCCGGTGCTGGTTTTGTCGAGCATCTGTAGCTGGAAACCACCCGCCGCGCCGTAGCCCGGTACTGCCGGCGGCTCGAAGAATTCAATGGTCGCGCCGGGAATCTGCTTGGCTTTCTTCTCCAACTGCTCCACAATCTCGGCAATGGATTCCTTGCGCTCCGACCACGGCTTCAAGTCAATCAAGCAGGTACCCGCGTTCGAGCCGCGGCCTTCGGTCAGTACTTCGTAGCCGGCCAGCGTCGAGATGTTGGCGATGCCGGGCACATCTTTGGCCAGGTCGCGCAGGCGCTTCGATACGGCGTTGGTTTGCTCCAGCGTGGTACCGGGCGGCGTTTGCACGATGGCGTAAATCAGGCCCTGGTCTTCGCTCGGAATAAAGCCGGCCGGCAGCCCTGCCGAGATGGCCCAGATGCCCAGCCCGAAGGCCACCAGCATCACGAACGTCACAATGCGGTTGGCCACAATGCGCTGCAGCAGACCCACGTAGGCATTGGTCAGCTTCTCAAAGCCGCGGTTGAACCAGTCGAAGAAGCGCTGCAGCGGCGTCTGCTTCTTGGGTTGGCCGTGGTGGTTTTTCAGAATCATGGCGCAGAGCACCGGCGTCAAAGTCAGAGCTACGAGGCCCGAAATCACGATGGCCGTGGCCATGGTAATGGAGAACTGGCGGTAGAAAATGCCCACCGGGCCGCTCATGAACGACACCGGAATGAACACGGCCGTCATCATGATGGTGATGCCGATAATAGCACCGCTGATTTCACCTACCACCTGCCTCACGGCATTATAAGGCGATAGATGCTGCTCGTCCATCTTGGCGTGCACCGCCTCAATCACCACAATGGCGTTATCGACTACAATACCAATCGAGAGCACCAGCGCAAACAGCGTAATCATGTTGATGGTGAGGCCGAAAGCCTGCATCGCAATGAACGAGCCCACTAGCGACACCGGCACGGCCAGCGCCGGAATTAGCGTCGAGCGCCAGTCGCCGAGGAAGATGAACACCACCAGCGCCACCAGAATAAAGGCATCGCGCAGGGTGTGAATCACGTTCTCAATCGAGGCGTCGAGGAAGTTCGACACGTCGTAGGTGATTTTGTAGTCCATGCCGGGCGGGAAGCTGCTTTTCTTCAGCTCTTCCAGCTTGGCCTTCACCTCTTTAATTACATCCGAAGCGTTCGAGCCGTAGGTCTGCTTCAGCACGATAGCGGCCGAGGGATACTGGTTCAGGTTGGAGTAGATGTCATAGTATTCCGAGCCCAGCTCCACGTTGGCCACGTCCTTCAGGTGCAGGCTTTCCCCGTTCGGGTTGGCCCGCAGAATCACGTTCTTATACTGCTCCACGTCGTTGAAGCGGCCCTGGTAGCTCAGCACGTATTCCAGCGACTGCGCATTCTTGCCATCGGCGCGTCCGATACGGCCCGGCGAGCCAATCACGCTCTGCTCGTCCAGCGCCTTCATCACGTCATCCACCGAGATGTTGTAGGCCCGCATGCGGTCTGGTTTCAGCCACACGCGCATGGCGTACTGCCGGCTACCCAGGATGCTGGCCCGGCCAATGCCACCGAGGCGCTGCAGTTCGGGTATCATGTTCACGCCGGCGAAGTTGAACAGGTACTTCATGTCCGTGTTCTTGTCTTTCGAGTACAAGTTCACGTACATCAGCATGTTAGGCACCACGCGGTTCACAATCACGCCCTCGCGCTGCACAATCAGCGGAAGGCGGTTGAGCACCTGCGCAATGCGGGTGTTCACGTTTACCACCGCCTGGTCGGGATTAGTGCCCAGGTTGAAGACAATCTGAATGTTGGCCTCACCGGCCGATACGGCATCGGAGGTCATGTACTTCATGCCCGGTACGCCGTTTACGGCCTGCTCCAACGGAATCAGTACCGACTCGGTCAGCACCTTGGCGCTGGCGCCCGGGTAGGAGGCGCTCACCATCACGAGGGGCGGCGAAATCTCCGGAAACTGCGACGTGGGCAGCTGCATGATGGCCAGCCCGCCCATCAGCAGGATGGACACCGAAATAACAATGGCAAATACTGGCCTGCGAATGAATTTACTAAACATATTCTTCTGGCTGTGTGGATATTATTGGGAAGGGGGCAGGTTCCGGTCGGACCGCCCTAGGCGGTCCGACTGGTTGTAAGCAGAACAAACCGATGGTATGGCAACCGGTCGGACCGGTTGCGCTTACTCGGCCGTCACTTTCAAATTCGAGAGAACCCCCTGCGGCGCCTTGTAGTCATAAGCCACCTTGTCGCCGTCCTTCACCTTGCGCAGGCCTTCCAGGAGGATGCGGTCGTTGGGCGTGATGCCGGAGCCAATGATGTAGAGGTCGGGCATTTCGGAGGCGATGCCGACTTCGCGCTGGTGCACCACGTTGTTCTTGTCGACCACGAAAACGTACTTCTTTTCGAGGATTTCGAAGGTGGCTTTCTGCGGGATGATGAGGGCGTGTTTCAGCGGCACGGTCATGAGCACGCTGCCGGTTTCGCCGTTGCGCAGCAGCCCATCGGGGTTGGGGAAAGTAGCGCGGAAGGCGATGTTGCCGGTTTCGTTATTGAAATCAGCCTCAATAGTTTGCACCACGCCGGTCTGGTCGAATACCTCGTTGTTGGCCATGCGCAGCTTCACGTGCGCCGCCTTGTCATTGGTCTTGGCGTGAGCCTTGTAAGCCAGGTACTCGGCCTCGGGTACGTTGTAGTACACCCACATTTTGCTGTTGTCCGAAAGCGTCGTCAGCAGGTCGCCTTCGTCCACGAGGCTACCCAGCCGGGCCTGAAAGTGGTCCATAATGCCACTAAACGGTGCCTTCACCGTGGTGAACTGCAGGTGGGCCTGCGCCATCGACACATCGGCGTTGGCCTTGTCGTACTTGGCCTGCGCCAGCGCCAACTCGCTCTTCGACACGATATTCTTGTCGGCCAGGTTCTTGGTATTCTGGTACTCCATCTGCACGTAGTGCGCCTCGGCCTGCGACTTTTTTAGTTCGGCCTGGTACACGGTGGGCTTAATCTGGAACATGGTCTGGCCCTGCGCTACGTGCTGGCCCTCATCCACGAAAATCTTCTCCAAGTAGCCTTTTTCCAGGGCTCGCAGCTCGATGCGCTGGTAGGAGTGAATCTGAGCGACGTACTCCTTCGTGATGGTGGTGTCCTTCTGCAAAGGGCTGGTGGCAACCAGCTTAATCTGCTCTTCGACTTCCTTTTTTTCTTCCTTGCAGCTGGTGGTGTAAAACAAAACACTGCAGCTCAGCAGCATGAATACTCTTTTCATAAGAACCTTGGGTAACGTGACAGGCGGGTGGTATTGCATAGAAAATGGTTATTCAGAAAACGACTCCAAACGGCTGGCCTGACCCACGATGCATTGGGGAAGCCTGTGCCGGGCAGCGAATCAGGCGGTGGAGCCGGCCAGAAGGCCAGCAGGAATCGGGGCCGGGGTGGGCTGATTGGGGTTATTCATACTTCGCGGAAGGCTTCGCTCAAACAGCAGAACGCCCTTGGCCCCGGCAAACCTGCCGGAGCCAAAACAAGCCGAAAGCGCGCATCGAAGGGTGGGAGGGGCGAAGCCGCGCAGCTTGTGTCGTGGGTTGACCCTACAAACTTCCCCCCAATGGCATGAAGCGGAAATGAAGCTTTCCCGTCCTGCTTTTTATTTTCCGGCCCACATTTGCCGCGTCCAGAGGCACTTTTGGGCCTGGGGGTGGGGCGGGTTGGGGAAGCTGACGGCTGCTTTATGAAGCTGCGGAAACGCCAGCGGCTTGCTTGGTGTTACCTAATTAGCTAACTTCGTGAGGTGAGTGATTTCAACGGCCAAATCCGCAGTCTCAAAATTTATGGGGATGAATTCTGGACTTTTTACAACAAGCAAAACCAGAAAATTCAGGACCGTATTCTGTGGACCTTTCGCCTAATCCGCGAAATTCCGGTGGTGCCCGAGAAGTATCTTAAGCATCTCACCGGCACCGTTGGCCTCTATGAAATCCGCGTCAGCGCCGGTAGCGACATCTTCCGCATTTTCTGCTTTTTCGATGAGGGCCGGCTGGTCATCGTGTTGAATGGTTTCCAGAAGAAAACCCCAGAAAACGCCCTCTAATGAAATCGAACGTGCCGAACGACTTAGAAAACAATACTATGAAGACAAAGCAAAATAAGCTGGTTGACCTCGACGATTTCATCGACAACCAATATGGTGTCCGTGGCACCGCCGCCCGCGAAACCTTCGAGGAAGGCTACGAAGCCTTTAAGCTAGGCGCAATGCTCCAGGAAATGCGCAAGGAAAACAACATGACGCAGGAGCAACTGGCCGCCAAGTGCGGCACGACGAAAACGTACATCTCCCGCATCGAAAACAACGCCAGCGACATTCGCCTCTCCACGCTCATGCGGATTGTATGGGAGGGCTTTGGCAAGCATTTGAAATTGTCGGTGGATTGATTGTTAATTATTGATAGTATGTGCTGCTGATAGCCACACTTGTCGCTTCTATGAAATACGACTTTAAATCACTACTGCTTGTTACTGTTGTGTTGTCTCTAATGACTAGTTGCAACAACGGTTATAAAGTAGAACACGACGGTGTGTATTATGAACACTGGAATGAAGGAAGCGGACAGAATAAGCAGAAAATCGAAACTGCAGATACTCGGACATTCAAGGAGCTGAATTTTGATTGTGACTGTAGCTTCAAATTTGGCAAGGATAAGAACCACTTATATATTGACGGGAAACAAATTAAAAATATGGACCCGAGTACATTCAGATATGTCGGCAACTACGTGTTTCGTGATAATAAATCCGCGTATTTCTTTGGTTTTTACAACGATATCAATGATTGTGCTATCAAGGATGTTAATCCTGACAAAATAGAATTGATTTCATATCCGTGGTCTAAGGCTGGTAATCTACTTATTCATGGTAGGGATGTTTTGGTTCTTGATGACATTGATTCATTCAAACCAATTGATAAAGATTGGGGAATTACTAAGCAGCACGTCATTTATAAAAGCAGAGTTTTAGTAGGTGCGGACCCTGCAAGTTTCGAAGTCATAAACAGCTATTCAGGAAAGGATAAGCTGCATGATTATGAGTTTGGTAAGATTAAGGATTGAAAACCTGATTCAAATAAAAACGCCCCGCAACGAATTCGTTACGGGGCGTTCCTTTTGAGGCTTCAGCTACTGCCGCACCTCACGGGGCGGAAGCGCTGGCGGGCGGCATTACGACTTGGCCAGGTCGAAGCGGCCGAGGTTCATCACCTTGGCCCACACGGCCACGAAGTCCTTCACGAACTTCTCCTGCGAGTCGGCGCAGGCGTACACTTCGGCCAGGGCGCGCAGCTCGGAGTTCGAGCCGAAAATCAGGTCGACGCGGGTGCCGGTCCACTTAAACTGGCCGGTTTTGCGGTCGCGGCTGTATTTGCCCTGGCTCTTCCGGCAGCACTAGATGCGGCGGCTGGTGGCAGGGCTGCGCGCCGGCTAGTGAGGCCGGGGTGAAGCGGGGATAAAACTTTATATTGCTGTCCGCCAATGGCGCTGCTACGTGCAGCCGGCTCCACCGCGGACCCGTCATGATATACCAAGTCACGCTTCCGCACCCGGCTTTGCGGCCCTATATCAAGGAGTACCTGCTCGTGGATTTCGATTTTACCGGGCTGGCCGAAATCCCGACCAAACTGCTGCCTGCCCGCGCCGAGCAAAGCCTGATTTTTTACCCTGGCAACGTGTTCACCAAGGTGAACACCGCCCTCAACAAGCGGCTGGTGATGCCCAACACCCTGGTGCAAGGCCAGCCCCTCACCAGTTGGCACCACCACTACCCGCGCACTTTCACGCTGGTGAAGGTCATTTTCCAGCCCTGCGGCCTATACCAGCTGCTGGGGCGGCCTGTGGGCGAGTTGACCGATGCCGCCATTGATGCCGAAAGCGTGCTGGGCAGCGAAATCCGGGAGCTGATTCAGCAGCTGATGAACACGGGGCGCTACCACGAAATGATTGCCGTGGTCGATGCCTACCTGTTTCAGAAATTCGGGCGCCGCCAGCTCCGTTCCGAACCCATCGACAAAGTGAGCCAGCTGCTGCAAAGCGGCCACCGGCCGCCCTCGGTAGAGTATCTGGCCAGCCAGGCCTGCCTGAGCCTGCGACAGTTCGAACGCAAGTTTCGGGAGCGGGCCGGCGTGAGTCCCACGCTGTTCATGCGCATCCAGCGCTTCAACCGGGCCTTTGACCTGAAGGAGAAAAACGCCGGGCTCGACTGGCTGGCCGTGGCCCTGGCCAGCGGCTACGCCGATTACCAGCACATGGTGAAGGACTTCCGGCAGTTTGCGGGCACCACGCCGGTGGGCCTGCTCGAAGCCGAGGCGCAGGCACCGGAGCGCATTCTGAAACTGCGCTGAATATGGCGTTTTTTGACCACTGGCCGCTCAGGGCGGCAACTAGTTTTGGGGCTCACTTCACCGCACCTCGCCATGGAACACCAAACGCGCCGCTCGGCCCTCAAACACCTTTCTGTTACAGCAATCGGTATGGCTCTCCTTCCCACTGAAACCCTGAGCGCAGCCCCGGCCGCCTCGAAAACACCCTATGTACTGCGCAATGTGGAAGGCCGCTTCCAGGAGCATTACCGCATGATGGGCTTTGACCTGTACTTAAAAGTGTCGGCCAAAGATTCTGACGGGCAGGTTTCTGTTTTTTCGGGCGAGTATCGCAAGCACGACGGCCCGCCCCTGCACGTGCATTACCAGCAGGACGAGGAGTTCTACATCACCGAAGGCGAGTTTCTGGTGCAGGTGGGGGAGGAGAAATTCACGCTGAAAGCCGGCGACTTAATCTTCCTGCCCCGCAACATTCCGCACACCTTCCTCACCCTGAGCGAAACCGCCAAAATGGTGTTCATGACGCACCCCAGCGGCGCCACCGAGGCACTATTCAAGCAGTTGGCGGCCCTGCCCCCCACGGCCACGCTGGACGATGCGCAGAAAATCCACCTTGCAAACCAATGCCGCATCGTCGGGCCGAAGTTGACAGTGGGGTAAGCATAGGGAAGATACCAAGCCCATAAGATTAAGTGAATGAATGCGAATCAAAAAGACTGGTCCTGCTGAGCGCAGCCGACGCACGACGGCCCAATGAATTGCTTACTTAAGCACGAGTGCACCAGTTCGCTCAACGAGAAGCTGCAAACCCGCGGGCGCTAACTAGCTGCTCAGCAACTGATTATCAATAAAAAAGGTGGCCTCTTGCAAGAGGCCACCTTTTTTATTGATAATCAGTTGCAGCTGTTTCAGCAGCGCCAGATGGGATTATGCCTGAGCCAGGTCGAAGCGGCCAAGGTTCATCACCTTGGCCCACACGGCCACGAAGTCCTTCACGAACTTCTCCTGCGAATCGGCGCAGGCGTACACTTCGGCCAGGGCGCGCAGCTCGGAGTTCGAGCCGAAAATCAGGTCAACGCGGGTGCCGGTCCACTTCAACTGGTTGGTTTTGCGGTCGCGGCCCTGGAAGCTGTTTTGCGCATCCGATGTGCTGGCCCAGGTGGTGTTCAGGTCGAGCAGGTTCAGGAAGTAGTCGTTGGTGAGCGCGCCGGCCTGGGTGGTGAACACGCCGTTGTTCGAGCCGTCGAAGTTGATGTTGATGGCGCGCAGGCCACCGAACAGCACGGTCAGCTCGGGGGCGGTCAGGGTCAGCAGCTGGGCTTTGTCAATCAGCAGCTCCTCGGCAGCGGCACGGTGGTGCGTTTTCAGGTAGTTGCGGAAGCCATCGGCGGCCGGCTCCAGGGCTTGGAACGATACCACGTCGGTTTGCTCCTGGGTGGCATCGGCGCGGCCGGGGGTGAAGGGCACGGTCACGTCGTGGCCGGCGTTTTTGGCGGCCTGTTCGATGCCGACTACGCCGGCCAGCACGATGAGGTCGGCCATCGAAACCTGCTTGCCGCCGGTCTGGGCCGCGTTGAACTCCTGCTGAATGCCGCCGAGCTTGTTCAGGATGGTGGAGAGCTGCGCGGGGTTGTTCACTTCCCAGTAGCGCTGCGGGGCCAGGCGCAGGCGGCCGCCGTTGGTGCCGCCGCGCTTGTCGGAGCCGCGGTAGGTGGAGGCCGAAGCCCAGGCGGTCGATACCAATTGCGGCACCGTGAGGCCGGCGGCGGCAATTTTGCCTTTCAGCGCGGCCACGTCCTGGTCGTCAATCATCTGGTAAGTAACGGCGGGAATCGGGTCTTGCCAGAGCAGCTCTTCGGTGGGCACTTCGGGGCCGAGGTAACGCTCCTTGGGGCCCATGTCGCGGTGCGTCAGCTTGAACCAGGCGCGGGCGAAGGCGTCGGCAAACTGGTCGGGGTTTTCGTGGAAGCGGCGCGAGATGGCTTCATAGGCTGGGTCGGCGCGCAGGGCAATGTCCGAGGTCAGCATGAAGGGGGCGTGCTTCACGGCCGGGTCGTGGGCATCGGGGATGGTGCCGGCACCGCCGCCGTTCTTGGGGCGCCACTGGTGCGCGCCGGCGGGGCTCTTGGTCAGCTCCCACTCAAAACCGAACAGGTTGTCGAAGTAGTCGTTGCTCCACTTGGCCGGTGTGCGGGTCCAGGCGCCTTCGAGGCCGCTGGTGATGGTGTGCTCGGAGTGGCCTTTGCCGAAGCTGTTGCGCCAGCCCTGGCCCAGCTCTTCGAGGGGCGCGCCGGCGGGCTCGCGGGCCACGAATTTGGCGGGGTCGGCCGCACCGTGGGTTTTGCCGAAGGTGTGACCGCCGGCAATCAGGGCCACGGTTTCTTCGTCGTTCATGGCCATGCGGCCGAAGGTTTCGCGGATGTCGCGGGCCGAGCGCTCGGGGATGGGCTCACCGTCCGGGCCTTCGGGGTTCACGTAGATGAGGCCCATTTGCACGGCGGCCAGCGGGTTTTCCAGCTGCCGGTCGTCCACGTAGCGCTTGTCGCCGAGCCACTCGGTTTCGGGGCCCCAATACACGTCTTCCTGCGGCTCCCACACGTCGGCGCGGCCACCGGCGAAGCCGAACGGCTTCAGGCCCATCGACTCGAGGGCGCAGTTGCCGGTCAGAATCATGAGGTCAGCCCAGGAAATTTGCTTGCCGTATTTCTGCTTGATGGGCCAGAGCAGGAGGCGGGCTTTGTCGAGGTTGGCGTTGTCGGGCCAGCTGTTGAGGGGGGCGAAGCGCTGCATGCCCGCGCCCGCGCCGCCGCGACCGTCGGCAATGCGGTAGGTGCCGGCGCTGTGCCAGGCCATCCGGATGAAGAAGGGGCCGTAGTGGCCGTAGTCGGCCGGCCACCAGTCCTGCGAGTTGGTCATCAGCTCGAACAGGTCCTGCTTCACGGCGTTCAGGTCCAGCTTCTTGAATTCCTCGGCGTAGTTGAAGTCCTTGTCCATGGGGTCGGTCAAGGGCGAGTGCTGGCGCAGAATGCTGAGCTTCAGCATATTGGGCCACCACTCGCGGTTGGTGCGGCCGCCACCGGCCGTCTGCTTCACCGCGCCGTTGAGGAAGGGGCACTGGGCGGCGTCCGCGTTCAGGTCGTGGAGGATGGAGTTGTCTGCGGGGAGGTCGTGCAGGTTGGCGCTCATCTTGAAAGTGGTTTTGGTGGTCAGCCTTGTAAATGGCCGGGTGAATTAAAAAGTTTGCGGACTTGCCTAAAGCGGTTATCAGGCCAGTGTACGGGATGTAGAGACGCAATATTTTGCGTCTCGTCGTTGAACGATTGGCACTGCGCAAAACCGCACAGAGTAAACAACATCAGCAACGACGAGACGCAAAATATTGCGTCTCTACATCCCGTACACTGATTTGAAATTGCTTTAGGAATCAGTTTGACAGTGTTAGAGCAGCAGCTTTGCACAAAGCTACTTGGTGTAAAAGCATAATCAAAATCGATTTTGTTTATAACTTTATAACCAAAACCTATCAATCGCGCGCTGCTCATTCGCCATGAATCTCCAACAACTCGGCTACCTCGTAGCCCTGGATACGCACCGCCAATTTGGCCTGGCCGCCGAAAAAAGCTTCGTGAGCCAGCCCGCGCTGAGCGTGCAGGTGCAAAAGCTGGAAGAGGAGCTGGGCGTGTTGCTGTTCGACCGCACCCAGCGCGGGGCCGAGCCCACGGCCGTCGGGGCCCAGGTGATTGCGCAGGCCCGGCGCGTACTGCACGAAGCCCAGCAGCTGCGCGAGCTGGTGCAGGTGGCCAAAGGCGAGGTGGTGGGCGAGTTGCGCCTGGGCGTCATCTCCACGCTGGCCCCGTACCTGGTGCCGCGCTTCCTGTTGGGCCTCAGCACGGCCTATCCCAATTTACGCGTTCACATCGAGGAGCTACGCTCGGAAGAAATTATGCTGCGGCTCAAGGACTACCGGCTGGATGTAGGGCTGCTGGTAACGCCGCTCGATGACCGGCTGCTGCACGAGCTGCCCCTGCTGGACGAGCCGTTCCTGCTGCTCGCCTCCGAGGACCACCCGCTGGCCGCCCGCGCCACCGTGAGCCCGGCCGACCTGGCCAGCCCCGGCCTGTGGCTGATGCAGGAGGGCCACTGCTTCCGCAACCAGGTCCTGAACCTGTGCGGCCGAACGGCTTCCACCGGCGCAGTGGCATACGAAAGCGGCTCCATCGAGACCCTGAAAGAGCTGGTGCGCCATCACCACGGCTACACACTGGTGCCCGAGCTGGCCGTGCTGGACGAAGTCGACAGCAACCCGCTGCTCAAGCGCTTCGTGGCACCAACCCCGGTGCGCGAGGTGAGCCTAGTGGTGCACCACGGCTTCGTACGAACGACGTTGCTCACCGCTTTGCGGGAGCTGATTCTGGCCAGCGTGCCCGCCCGGTTGCGCGCGGGGAAGGCGGGGGAGAAAATCAGGTGGCGGTGATGGGTTAAATTTGAAACCACTCAATGATAGGCTCTCGAAACACTGCGTTGCTAAAGATGAAAAACGAAAATACCATTTCTAACGAGCTTGATGTTCTGGATAGCGGCCCCTTTTACCACGGGACGAGAGCAGATTTGCCGATTGGGGAATTGCTGACAGCGGGGTTTAACTCGAATTATCACCCCGAAGTCATCATGAACCACATTTATTTCACCGCCTTAGCCAATGGGGCGGGACTTGCCGCGGCCCTAGCTAAGGGCGACGGGCACGAACGAGTTTACATTGTGGAGCCGACAGGCATCTTTGAGAATGACCCGAACGTTACGGATAAGAAGTTTCCCGGTAATCCGACTCGCTCGTATCGCAGTCAGGCACCCTTAAAAATCGTTGGCGAAGTGACTGATTGGGTAAGAATAACGCCTGAAGAGCTTCAAGTGTGGCGCGAGAGGCTGGCGAAGCTAAGAGCGGATTCGAATGCAAAAATTATCAATTAGTCCTATCGCGTGCCGATTTTATTACCAAAATAAGAATTATGACAATTGAACTGGTACCAGTAATTGAAATCGGGTATAATAATCAGGGCGTAACGGAACCTGAAAAATATCCATATTGGCAATACCCTGATATTTGGGATGCCTATAACGAGCAGAGTTATCAGCGAGCGGGATTTAAAGATAAATTGAAGCCATATGCAGGCGGCTCATCGATTTATAAACTCACTGATATCTCAGATAATAATTTAACAAAATTGACAATTGACCATACACAAGAATTGCGAGATGGAAAATATGAGCGGCAGCAAGCGTCTGCTTTTTTTGGTGGATATGTTCTGCGAGTAGATGGTCACGATACATATTTTCCCCAATGCTGTGGAGATTTAAGCGATATAAATTATTGGGAAAGACTTGCTGATGGCCAAGCTTCTTATTACAACGGGCATCCTGCCCCATATATCAAGTTTGAAGGTATAAATGCCCTACTCGACTTTTCAGTTGATGAATTTGATGAGCCATTTCAACCAATGCCGATAAAACGGATTCTGGCAGTGGACAGAAACGAACTCAAAAGAGCAGTTGAGAAAGCTAAGATGGAACTTCAAGTTTTTGAAGAGAGAATTAATCAAATAAACAAAATTGAAAACCTGAATATTGAGAATATTGGTGGGCTTTTGATTTGGGGTGAGGGGCGCAGCGAATAAGAAAAACAGAAACGCCCCGCAACCAACCAGTTGCGGGGCGTTTCTATGTCACTGCAGTGGCACCAACTGCCGGAGTTTCTACAGCAGCTTGTCAATCGTTACGGGCAGGTCGCGCACGCGCTTGCCGGTGGCGTGGTAGATGGCGTTGGTGACGGCGGCGGCTACGCCCAGCAGGCCCACTTCGCCGAGGCCTTTGATGCCGAGGGGGTTTACTTTGTCGTCTTCCTCGCTCACGAAAATCACGTCGATGTCGTGAATATCGGCGTTCACCGGCACGTGGTATTCGGCGTAGTTGTGGTTCATGTAGCGGCCGAAGCGGTGGTCCATCACCGATTCCTCCATCAGGGCCGAGCTGATGCCCCAGACGACCGAGCCGAGCACCTGGCTGCGGGCGGTTTTGGGGTTGATGATGCGGCCGGCGGCCACGGCATTCACCACGCGGGTAACGTGTACGGTCATCAGGTCGGGGTCCACTTTCACTTCCACGAACACGGCGTTATGGGCATGCATGGAGTATTTCGGCGGCTTCAGCATTTCCAGCTTGGCCAGCACCGTGGAGTTTTCGGCTTCAATTTTGGACTCGCCGCTGGCCTGTACGAGGTCGCGCAGGACTACGGCCTGGGTTTCGTCGGAGCGCAGACGCAACTGGCCGTTGGCAAACTGCACATCGTCGATTTTGGCGTCTTTGAACGCCGGGTGGTCCATTTTCTGGGCCTGTTTCAGCAGGGCTTCGCCAAGCTTGCTGCAGGCTTCTACCACGGAGTTGCCCACCGAGGCGGCCGTCCAGGAGCCGCCTTGCAGCGGCGATTCGGGCAGTGTGGTGTCGCCCAGCACAAAGGTGACGGCTTCGATGGGCAGGCCCATACTTTCGGCCGCAATCTGCGTCATGATGGTGTAGGTGCCGGTGCCGATGTCGTTGGTGCCGCTGCTTACGGTGAGGTGGCCATCTGCGTCGAGGCTGGCTTTTACTACGGCGGGCATTTTGGAGGCATCCCAGATGCCGCCGCCCATTCCCCAGCCCACCAGCATCTTGCCGTCGCGCATAGAGCCAGGCTTGGCGGTGCGCTTTTCCCAACCGAACTTGGCCGCGCCCTCGGCGTAGCACTTGCGCAGGGCTTTGCTGGAGTAGGGGAGGTTCTGGGCTTGGTCGAAATCGGAGTAGTTGCGAATGCGAAATTCGAGCGGGTCGAGGCCGGCGGCGTAGGCCATTTCGTCCATGGCAATTTCCAGCGCGATGGAGCCCGAGGCCGCACCGGGGGCCCGCATATCGAGCGGCGAAAACACGTCGACTTTGGCCAAGCGGTAGCCCAACTCTACGTTTTTGCAGTCATAGAGCGTGCCACTCCAGCCCACCACGTTTTCGGTGAAATCCTCAAACTGAGAGGTTTCGGCCACGGCAAAGTGGTTAATACCAGTGAGCGAGCCGTCTTCGGCGGTGGCCAGGGCTACGTGCTGCAAGGTTTCGGGCCGGTGGCCGAAGCTGAACATCTGCTCGCGGGTGAGCGACACGCGCACTGAGCGTTCGAGCTGCAGCGAAGCCATTACGGCCAGAAACAACTGATACTGCGGCCGCAGGCCGGAGCCGAAGCCGCCGCCGGTGTACTTCGAAATCACCCGGGCCTGGTCCTTGTTCAGCCCGAACACCTTCATTACATACTGTTGGCTGTTGAAGGCGCCCTGCGTTTTGTCGTAGATGTTGAGGTTCTTATCGCCCAACCATTCCACGGTGGAGGCAAACATCTCCATGGGATTGTGGTGCTGGGCGTGGTGCGAGTAGTTCGCCTCCATGTGCGCCACGCCCTGCTTCCAACCTTTGCTAAAGTTGCCGCGTGATTTTGGCGGCTTGTAGCCGGTTTTTCCGCGGCCGGGTTCGTAGGCCTCGTCGATGTGCTTAACCAACTCGGTTTCGTGTGCTGCTTCCTCATATTCAATGTGCAGGATGGAAGCGGCGTAGCGGGCCAACTCAAATGTGTCGGCCACTACCAGCGCTACGGGCTGCATGCTGTACTTAATTTCGGCGTCGTGCAGCGGGCGGAAGGGAGAGCCGCCAGGGGCCACGTCGTCCTTATAGCTGCGGTCGAGGAAGGCGAAGCCGGGCACGTTTTCGTGCGTAAAAACCTCCTGCACGCCGGGCAACGCCAGCACCGGGGCGCTGTCGATTTTCGTGATTTTTCCTTTGGCAATCGGGCTGCTCACCACGTAGCCGTAGAGCAGGTTGGGCACGTTGAATTCGGCGGCGTACTTGGCGGTGCCGGCCACTTTAGCCGGGCCATCGACGCGGTTGGTGGGTTTGCCGATGTAGTCGGTTTGGTGCGTCATGTGATTATTGGATGTAGAGACGCGACACTTCGCGTCTCGGCGTTCGCGTCGCTGAACTTCGTTTGCTGATAGTATTGTGGCTGGTGTCGTTTGACAGGGAGACGCGAAGTGTCGCGTCTCTACATCGTTCGGCCACAGTTCAATTACCCTAACCGGTGGACGGTTAAGGATTCGAGTTTTGGAATGCGTTGGTGTCGAGCACCTGATTCATTTCAGTGGCTTGCTTGAGGGCGCGCACGATAGCACACTTGGCCAGCTCAATCTTAAACGTGTTGGCGCCGTAGCCTTTGGCGTTTTCGAGCACCTTGGCTGCCACGCGGCGGAAGGTGTCGGCGGTGGCGCGCTGACCAATGAGCATGGCCTCGGCCTCCTTGTCGCGCCAGGGCTTGTGCGCCACGCCGCCCAGTGCCAGGCGGGCATCCTTGATGAGGGTGCCTTCCAACTCCAGCGCCGCTGCCACACTCACGAGAGCGAAGGCGTAGCTGGTGCGGTCGCGCAGCTTCAAGTAGCTGAAGTTTTTCTCGAAGCCCTTGGCGGGCAAGTCTAGGCCGGTGATGAGCTCGCCGGGCTCTAGGGTGTTGTCGCGCTCGGGGTGGTCGCCGGGCAGGCGGTGGAAATCCTCGAACTTGATGGTGCGCTCGCCGTTCGGGCCGCTCACGCGCACGGTGGTGTCGAGAGCAGCCAGGGCCACGCACATATCCGACGGGTGGGTGGCGATGCACTGGTCGCTGGTGCCCAGGATGCCGCACACGCGATTATAGCCGCCGATGGCTGAGCAGCCCGAGCCGGGCTCGCGCTTGTTGCAGGGCGTGGCCAGGTCGTAGAAATAGTAGCAGCGGGTGCGCTGCATGAGGTTGCCGCCGTCGGTGGCCATGTTGCGCAGCTGCGGGCTGGCCCCGGCCAGAATGGCCTGGTTCAGCAGCGGGTAGCGTTTTTCTACTTCGGGGTGCCAGGCGGTGTCGGCGTTGGTGGCGAGAGCGCCGAGGCGCAGGCCGCCATCGGACGTGGCTTCGATGGTGTCGAGACCCAGCTTTTTGAGGCCGATGAGGTGCGTGGGGCGGGCCACGTTTTCCTTCATCAGGTCAATCAGGTTGGTACCGCCGCCGATGTAGGCCGCGTCGTCGTGTGCGGCTTTGTCCTGCACGGCACCGGCCACGGCGGTGGCTTGGGTGAAAGTGAAACTATTCATCTTAACTGAAATGAGGAGTGAAGGATTATTTCTTCGGCGGTTCAACCGGGGCCATATCGGGCTTCGCCGCGCCGGCCGACCAGGCTTTGTCCTCAATGATTAATCCTTCGTTACTAAGTACTTCCATCACGGCGCTCAGGATGTTGCTGTAGGCGCCGCAGCGGCACACGTTGCCGCTCATCAGTTCACGCACTTGGGCTTCGGTTTTGGCCTTGCCTTCGTTGATAAGGCCCTGGGCCGAGCAAATCTGGCCCGGGGTGCAGTAGCCGCACTGGAAAGCGTCGTGGTCGATGAAGGCCTGTTGCAGCGGGCTCAGTTTATCCTCGGTACCGAGGCCTTCGATGGTCTGGATGTGCGAGTCTTCGTGCATCACGGCCAGGGAAAGGCAGGAATTCACGCGCTTGCCATCGACCAGCACCGTGCAGGCACCGCATTGGCCGTGGTCGCAACCTTTCTTGGTGCCGGTCAGGTCAAGGTACTCGCGCAGAGCGTCGAGCAGGGTGGTCCAGGGCGCGATTTGCAGGGTGTGGGCCTGGCCGTTAATGTTGAGACTGACGGGCTGGGTGGGGGCCAGGACCACTGGCGGTGGGGCCAGCGGAGCTTGGGTAACTTGGCTCATAATGAAGAATAGCTAGAAGATGGCAGGTACTGTTACTGCCTACGGGCGCTTTTTCCTCCTTGTTCTAGCCGGCGATGCAGTTGACTGCGATGTATTCTCAAGTAAGCACAACCAGGTAAACCAGAAGGGTTGAAAATCAATAATAACGGAGACCGAATGAAAATTCCGGCAATTCATAGAAACTCCTGCCGCTGCTTATATCGCAGCCGTAAAATGGTTGTATTATCGGAAATACAACGTTTTAACCCAGCTTCATTGCCTGCCTATATTCCCCTCATAACGCAGCTCGCCGATGACTGCCCACGCGGCCGGTTTTCCAAAACGGCGCTACCTTCCGGCCCCATGAAAATCCTTTTAGTTGAAGACGAACCCTCGGTAGCCGCCTTCCTGCACCAGGGCCTGACGGAGCAGGACTACACCGTCGACCTCGCCGCCGATGGCCTGCTGGGCCTGCGCCGCGCCCAGGAAAACCGCTACGACTGCCTGATTCTGGACCAGATGCTGCCCGGCCTCAGCGGCCTCGAAGTGTGCCGCCAGGTGCGCGCCCACGACCCCGGCGTGCCCATCCTCATGCTCACCGCGCTGGGCGAAACCGACGACAAAATCCGCGGCCTCGACGCCGGCGCCGACGACTACCTCGTCAAACCCTTTGCTTTCGACGAGCTTCTGGCCCGCCTGCGCGCCCTTGTGCGCCGCCGTACCGAAGCGCCTGCCCCCAAAGCCGTCCTGCATCTGGCCGACCTCACCCTCGACCCCGGCGCCAAGCGCGTGGAGCGCGCCGGCCAGGCCATCCAGCTCACCGCCCGCGAGTTTGCGCTGCTGGAATACCTGCTGCGCAACCAAAACCGCGTGGTTTCGCGGGCCGATTTGCTGGAGCACGTCTGGGATTTGAGTTTCGATACGGGCTCGAATGTGATTGATGTGTACATCAATTTCCTGCGGAAAAAGGTGGACAAGGGCTTTGAGCCCAAGCTGATTCACACGCTGGTGGGAATGGGTTACGTGATGAAAACCGAGGGATAAGCAGCCGCTTGTCATTGCCGCGCTTCGCTCGCAATGACAGACTATTAAAATATGTCCATTCGCCTCCGTCTTGCGCTCCAGTTTGGCTCCATTCTGGCCGTGACGCTGCTGTTGTTCACGCTGGTTATCTACTTCGCCACGCAGCAGTCGCGGCGTAATGAGTTTACGCAGAGCCTGTTCAAGCGCACGCTGGTGGTGGGGCACGCCTACGTAGCCGGTCAGGAAGGCCGCGCCGATGTGGGCGAAGAAGCCTCGTACCGCCGCTACCTGCGCCAGCTCTACCGCACGCTGCCCGCCGAGCAGGGGCGGGTGTATGATGCCCAAAACCGGTTGGTTTTTCGGGAAGGGCAGGGGGATGCCCGGCCCGCGCCGCCGGCCTGGCTGGCCGAGGTGCGCCGCACCGGCCAGGCCGTGCTGGAGCCCGAAACCAACTACCACGAAACCGTGGGCCTGCTCTACCGCGATGCCCGTATGGGGCCGCTGGTGGTGGTGGCCTCGTCGGTGGATGAAGACAGCCGCCAGCAGCTGGACGAGCTGCGGCAACTGCTGGCGCTGGGGTTTCTGGCAGCGGTGGCCGCAGCGGGCGCGGGCAGCTGGTTTTTTGCCGGGCGGGCCCTGCGCCCGCTGCGCCGAATGGTGCGCGAAGTCGACGGCATCACCGCCACCGACCTGAGCCAGCGCCTGACCCGCACCGGCGAAACCACCGACGAAATTGGCCTGCTTACTCAACGTTTCAACCGCCTGCTCGACCGCCTGGAGGCCGCTTTCGTGGGCCAGCGCACCTTCGTGCGCGATGCCTCGCACGAGTTGCGCACACCGCTCACGGCCCTCATCGGCGAGTTGGAAGTGTCGCTGCTGCAAGCCGAGCGGCCGCCGGCCGAGTACCGCCGCGTGCTGCAAAGCACCCTCGATTCGGCCCGGCAGCTCAACAGCCTCACCAACGGCCTGCTGCAGATTGCCCGCGCTTCCGACGACCCCTCGCAAGTGCCCATGGCCGCCGTGCGCCTCGACGAGCTGCTGCTGCAGGCCCACGAGCAGCTGCTGCGCCGCCATCCCACCTGCCGCGTCGACCTTGATTTTGGCGAGGCCGAATCCTTCATCGTGCGCGGCAACGAGGCGCTGCTGCTCTCGGCCGTGCTCAACGTGCTGGACAATGCCTGCAAATTCTCGAAGCAAAGCGGGGGCACCGTGACGGCCACCCTGTCCCGCACCCGCCAGCACCTCTCGCTGCTGGTGAGCGACGAAGGGCCGGGCCTCTCCGCCGCCGATTTGCAGCAGGTGTTCGTGCCGTTTTTCCGAGCGGCATCGGCGCGGGCGGTGCCGGGACACGGCATTGGGCTGCCGCTGGCGGCGCGCATCATGGCGCTGCACGGCGGCACGGTGCGGGTGGAAAGCGAGCTTGGGCAGGGCACGCAGGTGTGGCTGGAATGGCCGGTGCTGGAGCATACCTGAGTAGAACCGTCATGCCTCGGCTGCGCTCGACATGACCGGGCCTTTTGCCATTGCAGGCTTGCAGTCCGGTTTTAATTTCCTTTTAATTTCCCTTTAATTCGACCTTAATAGCGCCTCGGTAACCTTGTATTCAGAATTCCCTCAAAGCCAGGTTTTCGGCTTTGGCTGCACTTACAAGGCTATGACCCAAGTAATTTCTTCGCCGGCCCAAACCGGCACTCCCATTGCCGCTCCGGCGGCTCCCAGCGAGCCCCGGCCAAAGGCGTCGCTGTTTAGCACCATCGGGCAGGATGCGCCGGCGGGGCTGGTGGTATTTCTGGTGGCGCTGCCGCTGTGCCTGGGTATTTCGCTGGCCTCGGGCGCGCCACTGCTGGCGGGCGTGATTGCGGGCATCGTGGGTGGCGTGCTGGTGAGTCTGCTGAGCGGCTCGGCGGTGAGCGTGAGCGGGCCGGCGGCTGGGCTCACGGTGGTGATGCTGTCGGCTATTGCCACGCTGGGCTCGTGGCCGGCGGTGCTGGCGGCCACGGTGGTGGCAGGCGTTATCCAGATTATTCTGGGGCTGGCGCGGGCGGGCATCATTGCCCTCTACTTCCCGGCGGCCGTCATTCGCGGTATGCTGGCTGCTATCGGCATCATTCTCATTCTGAAGCAGCTACCGCACTTTTTTGGAGCCGATGCCGACTATTTTGAGGATATGAACTTCCTGCAGTTCAATGGCCTGAATACCTTTTCGGCCATTGGCGCAGCACTTAAGGGGCTGAGCCCCGGCTCGGTGCTGGTGGGCGTGGTGTCGCTGATTATCCTGCTGCTGTGGAACACGGCCCCCGTGAAGCGCCAGTCCTGGTCGCGGCTGGTGCCGGGCGCGCTGGTGGCCGTGCTGGCGGCGGTGGGCATCAACCAACTGCTGAAAACCGTGGCTCCCGCGCTGCAGGTGCGTCCCGAGCACTTGGTGAAGCTGCCGGTGCTGTCGTCGCTGGGCCAGCTGGCCAGCGAGATGACCTTCCCCGATTTCAACGCCCTGCGCAAACCGGTCACCTACGGCGTGGCCTTCACCATTGCCATCGTGGCTTCGCTCGAAACGCTGCTCAGTGTGGAGGCCGTGGACAACCTCGACCCACAGAAGCGCCACACGCCCACCAACCGCGAGCTGCTGGCGCAAGGCGCGGGCAACCTGGTGAGCGGCCTGCTGGGTGGCCTGCCACTCACGGCCGTTATCGTACGCTCATCGGCCAACATCGCGGCCGGCGCGCAGAGCAAAATGTCCGCTTTCATCCACGGCCTGCTGCTGCTCACGAGCCTGCTGTTCATGGGCGCGGTGCTGAACCTGATTCCGCTTTCGGCGCTGGCCGCCGTGCTGCTGCTGGTGGGCTTCAAGCTGACCACGCCCGCGCTCTACCGCAAGCAGTGGCAGCTGGGCTGGGCGCAGTTCATGCCCTTCATCATCACCATCGTGGCGGTGCTTTTCACCGATTTGCTGAAGGGCGTGAGCATCGGGCTGGTGCTGGGCTTCTTCTTCATCCTGAAAGATAATGCCAAGGCCGGTTCGTACCTGCGTCGCGACGACTCGGAGGACAACGCCGAAGACCCCGCCGCCCCGCTGCACCTGCGTCTGCCCGAGCACGTCTCCTTCCTCAACAAAGCCAGCATCGTGACCACGTTGGACCAACTGCCCGCCGACAGCCGCGTCATCCTCGACGGCACCCGCTCTGATGTTATTGACCACGACGTGCTCGAAGCCATCGAAGCCTTCCGGCAGGCGGCCCCGGCCCGGGGCATTATGCTTGAGTTGCGCGGCATTCGGCAGGTGGCGCTGGGGGCACACTAGCAGCTCCGGCGCTGACATCCTGGTATTTAATCAAGGCATTTGCTGACCTAATCTTAATGCTCATTATTTATGACCGACCAAAGCACCAGCCCGCCCCAGAAGCTGCCCGCTGATGCTCCGGTTTCTGGCCCCGAAGCTGGCATCAGTGGAATGCCCCCGGTGGCGGCCGCCGCGCCTGTGCTCACGTTTTCGCGTGGTACGCGGCCACTTGGCCCCCGCCGCACGGCCAATAACGGGCAAGATTACCGCCGCCGCATTGCCTGAACAGTGCCTACGCTCTCGCCGTAGAATGCTCCAGTAACGAATTCGCAACCACTAATTGGTGCTACCTTGGGCAGCGCCTTATTGCGCCGCCGTCCCACAGGGTTGCGGCGCACAATACGCCCGGCAGCTGTTTCAGCAGCGCAGCCGGCGCTAAAAAAACTCTCAATCATGGCTGGAATCAGCAAAATTCTCGAAAACAACAAGAAATGGGTTTCGGACCGCAACGCCTCGGACCCCAACTTTTTTAAGAATCTGGCCAATGGTCAGAAGCCGAAATACTTATTCATCGGTTGCTCCGATTCGCGGGTGCCGGCCTCCGGCATCACCGGCACCGGGCCGGGCGAGATGTTCGTGCACCGCAACATTGCCAACCTGGTGGTGCACACCGACATGAACCTGCTGAGCGTGCTGCAATACGCCGTGGAAGTGCTGGGCGTGCAGGACATTCTGGTGGTGGGCCACTACGGCTGCGGCGGTGTGGCCGCGGCGGCCGCTAATAAACAGTACGGCCTGATTGATAACTGGTTGGTGAACATCCGCGACGTAATTCGGACCCACGAAGCCGAGTACCTGCGCATTAAGGACGACACCCAGCGGGCCCGCCGCCTGGTGGAGCTGAACGTGATTGAGCAGGTGCGTAACCTGGCCAAAACCAACATCATCCAGAACGCCATGCGCGGCGACAACCCGCCCCGCCTGCACGGCCTCGTGTACGACATTGCCGACGGCGTGCTCAAAGACCTGAACGTGGACGGCGACGACGTGATAAACGAAATGGAGCACATCTACGCGACCGAGGCGGTGAGCTCCGCGCCTGATAAAGATGCCAATTCCTACGAAGGCCCCAAGCACGACCCGGCAAAGGAAGTAGTGGGTGATAAAAAAGCCGTAGCCGAAAAGAAATAGGCTCGCTCCAATCCTTTCGTTTTCCCCGATTACCTACCAACCACCCACAAAAAAGCCCTGCCGCACATTGCGGCAGGGCTTTTTTGCATTCTGGAAGTACGTCACGCGGCTACTTGGCTGCCTGCACGGCGGCCACAGCCTGGTCGACGGCTTGCTGGGTGCTGGCTGCCTGCGGGCGGCCGGCCTGGGCTTTGGCAATGCCTTGCAGATAGTTCAAAACCGGTTTGTCGGCACCATACATTTTGTATTTGATGCCCAAGTCCTTGAGGCGGGTGATGCCTTCGTTGATGGAAGCGGCATCGTCGAGGCGGCCGGTGATGGTGGCCAGCGGCTCCATCATGCTGAACTTGTTTTGCGGGCGGGCGGCGTCAAACTTATCGCGCACGAAGGCCCATTCGGCCTGGCCGCCGGCCTTGGCATACACTTCGGTTACGGATTGGGCTACGGAGCCTTGCGCAGTAGCTTCGAGGGCTTTGGCGCGGCTCAGGGCCTGAGCGGGCTGCACCGCGGCCAGGGCGCGCAGGGCAGCGCCCTGCACGTTGTACGACTGGCTGTTGAGCTGCTTGGTGATGTAGGCTTCGTCTTTTTTATCCTTTAGCTTGGCCATAGCGCCCAGCAGCGAAGCCTGCACCCAAGGTTCTTTTTCGGAAGCGGCGAGCTTGCGCAGGGCGGGAGCAGCCACTTTGGCTACGTCCTTATTATCCAGCTTCAACGCCTCCACGGCGGCCAGGCGGTTGTTGTAAAACTTGTCGTTGATGCCGGCCAGCAGCGTGGCGCGGTTGGCGGCAATGGTCTGGTCCTTGGCGGCAGCGTCGATAGCCTCGCGGCGGTCCACAAACAGGGGTGCGTGGGCGTACTGGAAGGCGTATTCGGCGGCGGTTTTATTGTCGGTTTTCAGCCACAGCGTCTTCTTGTTGGCGTCCACGTTCACCAGGTCGGGCTTGGCCGAAAGGGGCATGGTGAAGGTCTGGGTGGCCTCCGTCATGTTCACGGGCTGGTGCATCACCTTGCCGCCCACGTAGTAGTCGATGGTGAAGGGCAGGCGGAAGGTCTGGCCCGTCTGGGTCTGCTTCACGGTCACAGTTTCGGCCTTTTTGGCCGCATCCCACGCGTAGTCGATGGTTACGATGGGGTGGCCCGGCGCGAAGTACCACTGGTTCCAGAACCAGTTCAGGTCTTGGCCCGACACGGCTTCAAACGCGAGGCGCATCTGGTGCGCTTCGCCATTGCCGAGGGCATTGTCCTTAAGATATTTCTGGAGGCCGGCAAAGAACACGTCGTCGCCCAGATAGGTGCGCAACATATCCATAATAGCGCCGCCTTTCTGGTAGCTCACCAGGTCGAAAACCTCCTCCTGCTCGTCGTAGTGAAAGCGCACGAGGGTTTTGGCGGCATCGCGGGGGCTGGCCAGGTAGCGGCGCAGGTAGCGGTAGTAGTGAGCATCGGCGGCGTCCTTGCCGTACTTGTGCTCGGCGTAGAGGCCTTCCGAGAAGTCGGCCATCGTCTCGTTCACGGTGATGTTGGACCAGCTTTCGGCTGTCACATAGTCGCCAAACCACTGGTGAAACAACTCGTGCGCAATCACCGATTCGGAGCCGTACTCGCGGTCAATCAGCTCGCGGTCGGTCATTTGCACCTGCTCGCCGTGCAGCGTGGCGGTGGTGTTTTCCATGGCGCCGCTCACGTAGTCGCGGGCCACAATCTGGCTGTATTTATTCCACGGATACTCCACGCCGAGGCGGTTGGAGTAGAACTCCATCATGTCGGGCGTGTTGCCGAAAATCTGCTTGGCGAAGGGCGCGTACTTGGGCTCGAGGTAATAATTAACCTCCTTGCCGCGCCAGGTGTCCTTATAAATTTTGAAGTCGCCCACCGCCATCATGAACAGGTAGGGCGCGTGCGGCAGCTCCATTTTCCACACGTCGGTGCGCAGGCCGGGGCCGGCGGGCGTGCTGCTCACCATCCGGCCGTTGCTGAGCGTGACGTACTTAGCGGGCACGGTCATCGAGATTTCCTCGGTGGTTTTCTGGTTGGGGCGGTCGATGGTCGGGAACCAGGCCGACGAGCCTTCGGTCTCGCCCTGCGTCCAGATTTGCACCGGCTTGCCTTTCACGGTCGAGTCGGGGTTGATGAAGTACAGGCCCTTGGCATCGGTGATGGCAGCCGAGCCCTTCACTTTCAGCTCGTCGGGCTTCGACACGTAGTCGATGTAAATCGTGTATTCCTCGCCCGGCTTGAAGGTGCGGCCGAGGTTGATGCGCAGGTTCATGCCATCGGCGTAATCGTATTTGAGCGGCGTTTGCGCGGTGCCATTCATCAGGGCCACCGCGTTGATGTCCATGCCCTTGGCATCGAGGCGCAGCGAGTCGGTGGGGTAGGCGTGGGGCTTGAGGGTAATCCAGGTTTTGCCCAGCAGGTGGCGTTTGGCATAGTCAAAACGCACGTCGAGCTTGGTGTGCACCAGGTCGTTGACTTTGGTGGCCGAGGCGCGGTAGGGAGATTCGGGCTTGGCAGCGGGCGGGGTGGGAGCCTGCGCGAAAGCCGGCGTGGATGCCGCCAGGCTCAGCAGGCCCAGCGCGAAAAGGTGCTTCATAGAGAAACTTCGGGTGAGTGAAAATGGATTTCGCGCGAAGGACACGGCGGCGTGAGCAACGTTGCCTGACGCGAAGGCGAAAGTAGCGCGGACTTTGTAGTCCGCGGCTCGCTGCGCTACGGCGAATGCGAAAACGCAGAATATCTGGGCGATGGCAGTCGGTAATCATTCGCTGCGGGGCAGCGAGCCGCGGACTACAAAGTCCGCGCTACAAGCCCTACCGTAGCTTTGCATCCCCACCAACCCACCAATGAATGCGACTCACGCACTACGCCACCCCACTTTTCTGCACCTTTTTCACCTTTAACGCCCTCGCGCAAAGCACCCCGGCCGACAGCACCCGTGCCCTGAACGAAGTCACCGTTTACGGCACCCGCCTCGACCAGGTAGCCGGCCAGACCGGCCGCTACGTGACCGTAGTGCCCGGCCGCGCGCTCAGCCAGTACCCGGTGGCCTCGCTCGACGACTTGCTGCGTCTGCTGCCGGCCATCGAGATGCAAAGCCGGGGCAACTTCGGCACCCAGGCCGACATTACCCTGCGCGGCTCCACCTTCAACCAGGTGCTGATTCTGCTGGATGGCATGCGGCTGAACGACCCGCTCACGGGCCACTTCGCGGGCTACCTACCTATTACGCCGGCCGAAATTGAACAGATTGAAGTGGTGCGCGGCCCCGGCGCGGCCCTCTACGGCCCCGATGCCGTGGGCGGTTTCGTCAACATCGTCACCAAAACATTTGCGGCCACCCACCGGCCCGATGGCGTGGAAATCGGCGGCACGTTTATGGCTGGCGAGTACGATTTGAAAACCACCAACGCGGGCTTTTATGGCCAGGACAAAGGACTGCGCCTGGCCGGCGGCATCCTCAACAACACCGCCAGTGGCCAGCTGCTGAACCTTCCCGGCGGCCTGCGCAACGATTTCAAGCTAAACACCTATTCGCTTTCGGGCGCTTACCAAATCAGCCCCAAATTCAGCGCCGCCGCCCGCGCCAGCTTCGACCGGCGCGACTACAACGCCCAGAACTTCTATACCACCAATGCCGGCGACCGCGCCCGCGAAACCACCTCGCGCGACTGGTACCAGGGCCAGCTGCGCTACGAATGGAGCGCCCGCGCCCGCACCGAATTGCAGCTGGTGGGCACCAGCAGCACCGACTACTACGTGTACACGCCTACCTCGGCGGCCAGCGACCACCTCATGCACTACCTCAACGTGCAGGGCCAGCACCAGCTGCGCTTTTCCGACAAGGTGCAGTTGACCCTGGGCGGCCAGGCCGACCGCCGCAGCGTGCGCAGCAACGACCGGGGCGACCACGCCGTGTGGCACCAGGGCGCATTTGCCGTGGCCGGCCTCATGCCCACCGCCGGCCTGAACCTGACCGCCGCCCTGCGCCTCGACCACGACCGGGCCTATGGCACCGAAGTGCTGCCCCAGCTCACGGCCAGCCAGTTGCTGGGCGAGAAGCTGACCGTGCGCGCCGCCGTGGGCCGCGCTATCCGGGCGGCGAATTTTACCGAGCAGTACAACTCGGCCATCCGGCCCGGCATCGTGCCTAACGGCTTCAACGTGGGCAACCCCGGCCTCGAAGCCGAGCGCACCTGGAGCTACGAAGGCGGCTTGGACTTCCACCCGCTGCCGGCCCTCGTGCTGCGCGGCACCTACTTCAACCGCTACGGCCGCAACCTGATTGACTACGTGGCCACGCCCGGCACCGAAGTGCAGGCCGGCAGCGGCTTCACCAACCTGAACCCGGCCAGCACCTATCGCTACGCCCAGAACCTGTTTGCCGTGAGCACGCAGGGCCTCGAATTTGAAGCCAGCACCCGCGCCCAGCTCAGCCAAGGCCTGCGCCTCGAAGGCAGCGTGGGCTACACCTACACTCACCTGAACGTGGACGGCAGCATCGTGTCGCAATACCTGAGCAACGTGGCCCGGCAGCTCATCAGCGGCAATCTGAGCCTGGTACACCGCCGTTTCACGGCCAGTCTGGGCGGGGTGTATAAGCAGCGTGCCAGCCAGAACACCGTGCCCAGCGCTGCCGTGAACGACGCCCAGCTCACCCCTGACTACGTGGTCATCAACGGCCGCCTCGACGTGGCGCTGCTGCCCGAGCGCCTGTGGGTGGTGGGCCAGGCCCAGAACTTATTCGATGCGAAATACTCCGACCTGCTGGGGGCCCAGATGCCCGGCCGCTGGCTGATGGCCGGTGTGCGCGTGGCCCTGCGGAAATAACGGCCTTTGGTGTAAAGCCTCACCCCCGACCCCTCTCCATAAGGGAGAGAGAAGCCCGCCGACAATGTTCAAGAAAGCCCTGACTCAATCGAGTCAGGGCCTTTTTTGCTTTATGAGGAAGGCATTATAGCGCCGTTGCAACTCCCCTCTCCCAGTGGAGAGGAGCCGGGGGTGAGGTTTCGCGTTAGAGCTTTTGGCCCGTCCGGCCTTACCTTTGCCCCATCAATTCCTCCTCCCGGAAGGATTGTTTTTATACAGAGGCGCTGAGAGACAGGCTCGACGACGCGCCGGCAACCACCCGCAACCGCGGCCCGGTGCCAATTCCTGACCATATAAAAACAACTGCCGTGCCTGCCGTTTCCGCTGCTTCGATTGCTTTTTCTGGTGTTTTTCGTGCCCGTTTGTTATCAATGGGCCGGATGTTTGCGGGCTGTTGTTGCTGTTGATTTCGGGCAGTAGCGCCGCGTAGCTGAGGCTACGGCCGGCGCGGTTTCATTCCTTTTTACGGGCTTTTTGCTTTGCGGCATGGCCGCTCCGGGTGGAGCGGTGGCGTGGCGCGTTTCCATCTGTTATGTTGAAAAAATCACTGGAGCTGCTCCGCACGGAAGCCGCCGAAACGGGGGCGAACACCCTCAAACGCAGCCTGAACGGCGTGAGCCTGATTGCCATCGGCATCGGGGTCATCATTGGGGCGGGCCTGTTCTCGCTCACCGGCATCGCGGCGGCCAATAACGCGGGGCCGGCCGTTACCATTTCCTTCATCGTGGCAGCCGTGGGCTGTGCTTTTTCCGCGCTGTGCTATGCCGAGTTTGCGGCGCTGGTGCCTGTTTCGGGCTCGGCCTACACCTATTCGTATGCCACCATGGGCGAGCTGTTCGCCTGGATTATCGGCTGGGACTTGGTGCTCGAATACTCGGTGGGCGCGGCCACGGTGGCCATCAGCTGGTCGCAGTACCTCATCAAATTTCTCGGGAAGTACGGGCTGCACATTCCGGCGCGACTGGTGATGTCGCCGTTTGAGTCGGCTACGCTGGCGGATGGCAGTACCGTGAGCGGCTACGTGAATGTGCCGGCCATGCTCATTGTGCTGGCCATCACGGCCATCGTCACGCGCGGCACCAAAGGCTCGGCGTGGTTCAATGCGCTGGTGGTGGCCCTGAAGGTGGCCGTGGTGCTGGTGTTTATCGCGCTGGGCTGGCGCTACATCGACCCTGCCAATTACCAACCCTACATCCCGGCCAATACGGGCACCTTCGGCGAGTTCGGGCTGAGTGGGATTCTGCGCGGGGCGGGCGTTATCTTCTTCGTTTTCATCGGCTTCGACATTGTGGCCACCATGGCGCAGGAAACCAAGAACCCGCAACGGAACATGCCCATTGGCATCCTTGGCTCGCTGGCGGTGTGCACGGTGCTGTTCGTGCTGTTCGGGCACGTGCTGACCGGTTTGGCCAACTACACGGAGTTCAAAAACAGCGCCGCGCCGGTGGCCATTGCCATCGAGAAAACGCCCTACGCCTGGCTGTCCTCGGCCGTGATTCTGGCCATTCTGGTGGGCTACACGTCGGTTATTCTAGTCGATTTGCTGGGGCAGTCGCGAGTGTTTTTCTCGATGTCGCGCGATGGACTGCTGCCCCCGGTGTTCTCGCGGCTGCACCCCAAGTTCAACACGCCGTTTCAGTCCAGCCTGTTGCTGGGCTCGTTCATTGCGTTGTTTGCGGGCTTCGTGCCCATCTCGGTAGTGGGCGAAATGACGAGCATCGGCACTCTGCTGGCCTTCGTGATGGTGTGCCTCGGCGTGCTCATCATGCGCCGCACCAACCCCGATGCGCCGCGCTCGTTCCGCACGCCCTGGGTGCCGGTGGTGCCCATCCTCGGCATCGTGGTGTGCCTGGTGATGATGGCCTCGCTGCCCTGGGAAACGTGGCTGCGCCTGGTGGTGTGGCTGGCGCTGGGCATGGTTATCTACTTCGGCTACGGGAAGAAAAATAGCAAGCTGCGGCTGACGCAGGAGGAAGTTAAGAGTTAAGGGCGTCTGTCATCCTGAGCGTAGCGAAGGACCTTATCACGCTTGAGCGGCTTCATGCAGGCGTGTTGCCAACGTGATAAGGTCCTTCGCTGCGCTCAGGATGACAGACGCTTCTAACGCATAGCCCTCAATGCGTGGTCAGACCGTTGGCGTCCAGCTCTTCATCATCGCGCACGCGGCTGAGGTCGCCTTCCAGGTCAATTTCACCCTCCGCAGCGGTGGGAGTGAGGGGGCGCTGCTTGTACACGTCCACGGCCCCGCAGCGGTCGAGGACAGCGCGGGCCTGCTCGGCTTCTGCGGGCGTGTTGGTTTCGATGGTGACTACTGCGTGCTCGGGGCCGGTGGCGGCAATGTGCGCCTGGGCATCATCGAGCTGACTGCCGCTGAACAGGTCCGTGAAAAACCGCGTCACGCTTTCGCGGAAGGGCTCGGCGGGCGCGCCGGCATCGGGCAGGTTTTGGGCTTGCAGGGTTTGCTGGGTGGCGATGCTGATGCTGCCAGGAGCAAGACCAGCGGTCTGCGCCTGCGTGGCGGCAAACTCCGCTTCGGAGGCGCTGGTAAATAAACCGACGATGATACGGGCCATAGATGATAGGGGAGGGTGTGCCGGTTCTACGGCGGCCCGGGCGGCCGGTTGTGGGGCAGAAGTGCCCGTTCGGCCAGCACTGGGGAGCCGTTGCATAATTTCAGCTAACCATCATCCCCGGCCCAATACCTTTGCCATTGCACTTCCCGCCGAACTTTTACCCCCATTCAAGGAGTTGGCGGCTGAATTCCTGCGCTTGCCCATGAACCCCACTCAATACCCCGGCCTGATACCTTCGTACGAACACGAGCGCCTCGCGGCCCTGCAGCCCTACCAGGTGCTGGGCACGCCGGGGCAGGAGGTGTTCAATGATTTTGTGAGCATCGTGGCCAAGCTCTTCGACATGCCCATTGCCCTGGTGAGCCTGGTGCGGGCCGACGACGTGGTGTTCATCGGCAATGAGGGCCTGCCCGAAGCCCTGGTGGTGAACCGCGAAGACAGCATGTGCTCAGTGGCCATCCTTAGCGACGGCCTCACCGAATACCGCGACATCGCGACTGCGCCCTGCGCCCTCGTCAACCCCTTTGTGGCGCAGAAAATGAACCTCGGCTTCTACGCCGGGCAGGCCCTGCGCACCCCCAACGGGATGGCCGTTGGCAGCCTCTGCGTCATGGACCGCCGCCCCCGCCAGCTCACCCCCTCGGAGGGCCTCCTGCTAAAGGACCTGGCCCAGGTGGCCCAGACGCTGCTGCGCCTGCAGGCCGCCCTGGCCGCCGGCTTTACCGTGCCCGCCGCCCTGCCCACTCGTCTCGATGCCACCGTGCAGCAGTCGCTCACCCGTCTGGCCACCCTGGCCGAGTTGAACGAGTGGGAAACGGCCAACACCGATGAAGCCCACCAATACGCCGAGTCGCGCCTCGACGAAGCCCGCTACCTGGCCCAGACGCTGTACCGCGAGTTGCGGGCGGTGCTGGCTGGGGTGGGGAAGTAAGTCTTTCGTGGAAACCGCGTAATTTGGGGTGATAACGCTACTTGGCCGGCCATGAATACGCTGCCATTGGCCGCTGCTTAAGAAGCTGCGGCTGCCTGTTGTCAGGGCATTTGCTTCCTTAATCATCCATTCAGCTTGAAAGGTGCATTATGATGAAACGTATAGCTTCTTTCCTGCTTGCAGTAGCCACAATGAGCTTCGGCTGGTCTGCTCAGGCCCAAACAGCCCCGGCATCTCATCTCGGCACGCCGCCGGTAAAAGCAATGTCCCACCCCAAAGGCGCGGCGGCTAAGCGCACGGCATACCAGGCGCCCTTCAAAGTGGATACTGCCGCTCTCCGCCGTTCCGGCCGCCCCGCCGACGGAATACGTATTCGTATCCAGCCAAAGAAATAGGAGTCCTGAGCCCCCGTTACTGAGCGTGGGGGTATCAGTGCTTTGCGCGGTTGGTAATTGCTGTACACCCCTAAACCGACCTTTTTCACGGTTATCTTTGTTGATTCCCTACGCCGAAAGCACTTCGGCGCAGCCCCAAAATCAACCCGAATTCCGTGATAGTTTGCATTGCCGAAAAGCCCAGCGTGGCCCGTGAAATCGCCACCGTGCTGGGCGCCACCCGCCGCATGGACGGCTACATGGAAGGCAACGGCTACCAGGTGACCTGGACCTTCGGCCACTTCTGCCAACTCAAGGAGCCCGACGACTACCAGCCCGAGTGGAAGCGCTGGAGCCTGCACAACCTGCCCATGATTCCGGACTCGTTCGGCATCAAGCTCATGCGCCGCGACGAGGGCGTGGTGAAGCAGTTTCACACCATCAAGAAGCTGGTGGACGAGGCCACCGAGGTCATAAACTGCGGCGACGCCGGGCAGGAAGGGGAGGTGATTCAGCGCTGGGTATTGATGGAGGCCAAGTGCCGCAAGCCCGTGAAGCGCCTCTGGATTTCGTCGCTCACCGAGGAGGCCATCCGGCAAGGCTTCCAGAACCTGCGCGAGGCAAAGGAATTCGACTCTTTATATCAAGCCGGCAAGAGCCGCGCCGTGGGCGACTGGCTGCTGGGCCTGAACGCCACGCGCCTCTTCACCCTCAAATACACCACCTACCAGGACAAACAGCTCCTGAGCATCGGGCGGGTGCAAACGCCCACGCTGGCCCTGCTGGTGGAGCGCTGGCACGAAATCCAGAACTTCCGCCCCGAGCCCTACTGGGTGCTAAAAACCGAGTACCGGGGCACCCTATTCAGCCACATGGCGTCGCCGGACAAAGCCAAGGATGCCGACGCCGCGCCCGATACCAAGAGCCGCCTGCGCGCCCTGGGCTATTTCGTGACCGAAGAGGAAGCGAAAGAAGCCCTCGAAGCGGTGCGCCCTGCCCCGTTGCGCGTCACGGATGTGGAAATTAAAAAAGGTCGCGAATCGCCGCCGCGCCTGTTCGATTTGACCTCGTTGCAGGTGCAGTGCAACAACCAGCTCGGTTTGTCTGCGGAAGACACGCTAAAAATTGTGCAGGGCCTTTACGAGAAGAAGGCGGTGAGCTACCCGCGCGTCGACACCACCTTCCTGCCCGACGACCAGTACCCGAAAATCCCAGGCATCCTGCGCGGCATCGGGTATGATGCGCTCACCGGCCCGCTGCTGGCGAATAAGATTCCGAAAACGCCCAAGGTTTTCAACAACAACAAAGTCACCGACCACCACGCCATCATCCCGACCGGCGCGGCCGGCCCCGGCGGCGGCATGGAAACCAGCGTGTACGACATCATTGCGCGCCGCTTCATTGCCGCCTTCTACCCCGATTGCGAGGTGAGCAACACGACCGTACTCGCCGAAGCCGCCGAGCGACCCTTCCGTGTGCGCGGCCGCCAGATTCTGAGCCCCGGCTGGCGCGTGGTCTACGGCGACCCCACCCAGCAGGCCGCCCCCAAGCCCGCGCCCGCCCCAGGTGCCGCCGGTGCCGCCGAAGCCGACGATGATGCCGTTTCGACGGTGCTGCCCAACTTCGTGAAAGGCGAAAGCGGCCCCCACGACCCGCGCCTGGAAAGCAAAATGACCCAGCCGCCCAAGGACTACACCGAAGCCACGCTGCTGCGCGGCATGGAAACGGCGGGCCGCAACATCGACGACGAAGAACTGCGCCAGGCCATGAAGGAAAACGGCATTGGCCGGCCCAGCACCCGCGCCGCCATCATCGAAACGCTGTTCAAGCGCAACTACATCAAGCGCGAGAAAAAGCGCATCGCGCCCACGCCCACCGGCGTGGAATTGATTGGCCTGATTCGGAACCCCACGCTGAAATCGGCCGAGCTTACGGGCCAGTGGGAGCACAAGCTGCGCCAGATTGAGCGCGGCGAGCTGTCGTCGGAAGGCTTCCTGGGCGAGCTCTCGGCCCTGGTGCGCGAGATGGTGGCCGAAGTAAAGAACGACGGCCGCGGCCGCATGGTCACGTCCGGCAGTGCCGAGCTGGCCGTGCAGCAGGCCCAGGCCGGCAGCAGCAAAGTGCCCGCCGGCATGACCGGTACCAAAGCCGCCAAAGCCCCCGGCACGGCTCCGCTGCCCGGCGCCAACGGCCTGGGCTACTGCCCGGCCTGCAAAACCGGCCACGTCGTGCGCGGCAAAACGGCTTTCGGCTGCGTGCGCTTCCGCGAGGGCTGCACCTTCCGCCTGCCCGCCGAAGTGCACGGCAAGAAGCTGAGCGACCCGCAGGTGAAAGCCCTGCTTGCCAAAGGCCGCACGCCGGTGATGAAAGGCTTCATCGGGGCCGAGGGCCAGAAGTTCGACGCCGCCATTGGCCTCGATACGAGCTTCCAGCCCATCCTGCTGCAGGTGGCCGACAGCAAGCCCGGTGCCGCGCCCGATTCGGGCCTGATTCCGTGCCCGGTGTGCAAGCTCGGCACCATGCTCAAGGGCAAGACGGCCTACGGCTGCTCGCGCTTCCGCGAAGACTGTCAGTTCCGCGTGGCCTTCGAGTGGGGCGGCAAGCAACTCACCGAAACCCAGCTCAAGCAGCTGCTGCGCAAGGGCGAAACCAGCGTTATCCGCGGCTTTATCTCTTCTAAAACCGGCAACAAGTACGACGCCGCGCTGAAGGTGGAGGAGGGGCGCGTGGTGCCGGTGTTTGGATAGGGTTTGGCGTTGCTAGCGGTTGATGCGATAGTTCAGCTTCAGGCTGAAGCTGTTGTGCCGCCCCAGGTCGGTAGCAAAATAGGGTTCCAGGCTGAGGGCGGGGCGGCTGGGCAGGCGCAGCAGGGCACTGGCAAACCCCATGCTTGGATTGGGGCTGTGCGGCGAATGCGCGTAGCCCACCAGCAACTGTGGCCCATTCGTAATGCCCAAGCCGGAGCCCAACCCCAGGCGTGAGGTATAGGAACCCAGTGCGTTTTCGGCTCCATAGCAAAAGTCAGCCTGTCCAAAGGCTACCGACGGCTTGCCCATCCGAAGCATGAGTTCCGGCATCACATAGGTACCCTCTTGTGACTCGCCAGCCCCAAAATAGCTGAAATATCCCAACTGGCCCATGTGCAGGCCAAAGCGTGCATCTATGCTGCGCCAGCCGTTTTCCCGGTGAATTTGCCGGTAAATGTGAACATCAAACAGGGCATGGTGGAAAGTAGTATCTCGGTCGGTGATGGGATAACGGCCGTTCGGGTCGGGTAAGGGCTGTGCGTTGATGCGCTGCTGACCCACCCACAGGCCCCCGCCCCAGGTATTGATTTTGTTGGTAGGCTGGCCAAATGCATTGGTTTCTCCGGCGGTTTCAAAAGCTACTTCGCCGCCCACGGCCGCTACATCCTGTTGCAGGGCCAGCCGCTGGCTACCGCTGCAGCCGGAGTTATTCACTAGAATTTTCTCATCCGCATCGTGATGGTTTTCCAGCACGCCCCCGGTCACAGTAATGGTATGAGTAGGGCCGCTAGGGTCCGGGCTTTGCTCCGGAGCCGGGGCCTGTGCAGTTGTGATGGCAATAACACCGATGAGCAGCAGACTGAGTGGCAACCCGGACAAACGAAGTTTGTGGGCATTCGCCACGGGACTCAGGGCCGTCCCCGCTTCCGCAATCAGCACTGCCAGCAGCAGAGCCTTCACGGCCAGTACTTCCGGAAGCGTAAGTACCGCCGGTCCCAGCAAGGCCGTGGTTCCCAGCATACCCGCCACAGTGATGAGCCGTCGCATGGGGTTTGTATTGATGGTGACGGGATTAATTGAAATGGTAATAGTGTTGCCCTGCCGCACCCGCCACGCCCACAGCCCCAGTGCCAGCAACCCCAGCGGCAGCAGCCACAGTTGCAACTCCAGCCACCGGCCACCCAGCACCGTGTGCACATGGCCCGCCACCGGCTCACTGGCCGCATCGCGCCAGAAGCCCTGGGCGAAGCGCCCCAGCAGCAGCAGGCCCGTTTGCAGCAGCAACCACGAGCCCACCGGCCAGCGGCGCTTGCGGGTGGCCAGCAGCACACCGCCCACCGCCGCGCACAGCAGCAGGGCCAGCAATTGCGTAGGCGCTACGGGCAGGCTGTGGGCCGCCGTAACCGGCAGCAAGCCCGCCTGCACCTGTGCCCACCACGGCGGGGTGCCGGCCGCATACGTGAGGCCCCAGGCTGCGTTAGTGGGCTCGCCAAAGCAGCAGCCGGTGAGCACGCAGCCCACGCATTGCACCACCAGGGCCGCGCACAGGGGCAGGGCCAGCGCATCAAGCACGGCCCAGCCCAGGCCCAGCCAGCGCCGCAGGGCCACCACTGCCAGTGCCGCCGCCAGCCCGCCGCCCAGAATGGAGCGCGCCGTGTCGGTGGGGGCGTTCGTGAATAACAGGCTGCTCCATTCGCCCAACGGGTGGGTGATAAGCTTGGTGCCCAAGATGAGGGCCAGGCTGCTGGCCGCCACCAGCGTCAGCCAGGGGCGCAGCGGGAAGCCGCGTCGCCAGCCTTCCCAGAGCAGCAGCAGCACGTTGGTGAGCGTGGCCAGCAGGTAAAACGGCGTGTAGTAGTCGTGGTTTGGCGCGTAAGGGAGCAGCATGGTAGGGCGGTTAGGGCTGCTGTGGATAGCAGCCCCTAAACCTACCTTTCTACCTAAAGCTATTGCAAGCTGATTTCTGCAAGTATCAGACTTTAAAACCAGTTATCTATTGCTTTTATGCATTGACTTGCAATGGGTAATGGTGAATTATTCAGGCTTTAATAGTAGCCGGAAAATTCATGACTGAGCCAGTTCCGGCTGCTGCACTGGTGGCACCGCGCCGTCCCGGTATTCCACCAGATTCTTCACCATGCCCTTGAAAATGATGCCGTGGAAAGGCAGCACCGCGTACCAGTACAGCCGCCCAGCCAGGCCGCGCGGGCGATAGGCGGCCAGTTGCTCCACGGCGTGGGAGCCGTCGGGCTGGTCCACGATGCGGAATTGCAGCCAGGCCTCGCCGGGGAGCTTCATCTCGGCGTACAGCAGCAGGCGGCGGCCGGCTTTATCGGCCACCAGCACGCGCCAGAAGTCGAGCGGGTCGCCGGCGCGGAGGCGGCTGGGCGAGCGGCGGCCCCGGCGCAGGCCCACGCCGCCCACGGCCTTGTCCATCAGGCCCCGGATGCGCCATAGCCAGTCGGTTTTGTACCAACCCCGCTCGCCGCCGATGCGCCAGATATTATCCAGCACCTCCGCCACCGGCCGGGTAAAAGGCATGAGCTGTCGGTCGAAAAACATGCCGTTTTTGGGAATCTGAATGGCATCCATGTAGTTCTGGCGCATCACGCCGGAGCTCAGCGCGTCGCTCCAGCTGCTTACTACCTCGTTTTGCTCGATGCGCTGGAAGGCCAGGGCCAGGGCGGCGCGGTAGTTCATGCACTCGTGCGGAATTACGGCGTCGATGCTTTTGGCGGGGTCGCACACCGTGTCGTTTTTCAGGCTCTCGACCAGACTTTGGGCCAGTGAAAACGTGGTGCTTGTGACCAGATACAGCCACCACGACGACAGCCGGGGCGTGAGCACGGGCACCGTCACAATCCAGCGCCGGTAGCCGCGCTCGGCGGCCAGGCCCAGCAGCATTTGGCGGTAGGTGAGTACATCGGGGCCGCCCACGTCGAAGGCACGGCCGAAACAGGCAGGGTTATCCAGCACGGCGGTGAGGTAAAACATGATGTCGCGGATGCCAATGGGCTGGCAGCGCGAGTTCAGCCAGCGCGGCGTCACCATCACCGGCAGCTTCTCCACCAAATCCCGAATAATCTCAAAAGATGCCGACCCCGAGCCGATGATGATGCTGGCGCGTAGCACGGTGAGCCGGGCGGTAGTGGCCGCGCCCAGCACATTTTCCACGGCGCGGCGGGAGCGGAGATGCACGCTCAGGTCGTGGTCGTTGGCAATGCCGGAGAGGTAGACGACCTGCCGGGCCGTGGTGGTGTTCAGGTAGTTGGTGAAGTTCCGGGCCGACTGCTGCTCCTGCTGAAAAAAGTCCTCGTTGCCGCCGCTCATGGAGTGCACGAGGTAGTAGGCCGCGTCGATATCGGTGGGCACGGCGGCCAGGGTTTTGGGCCGGAGCAGGTCGCCCTTCACCACATGTACCTGCGGGTGCCGGGCTTCGGGCAGCGTTTCGGGCAGGGCGAAGCGGCGCGGGTCGCGCACCAGACAGATGATGTCGTGGCCGGCCTCGGCCAGCAGCGGCAGCAGGCGCTGGCCAATGTAACCGGTGGCCCCGGTGAGCAGAATCTTCATAAGTCCGCAGCGGGGGCGCGGAACGTGCGGCGGCGCTCCCCACTTAGTGTAACGGGCTGGTGGCGCGCTTGTTTGGTCACGGCTGCATTGGCGCGGCACGGAGGCCGCAACCCCGCTCCCGAAACCGCATCTTTGCGCGTATGAAACACGCCTTACACCTCCTCGCCGCCGGCTTACTGCTCACCACCGTGGCCCAGGCCCAGACCAAGTTCAGCATCCCGCCGCTGAGCCCCACCACCCACATCCACCAGAACTTCTCCACTTCCTACATCGACCTGGCGTATTCGCGGCCTTCGTTGCGGGGCCGCACGGCGTTTGGCGGGGTGGCTCCGTATGGTACGGTGTGGCGCACGGGGGCCAATACCATTACCAAAGTGCGCTTTGGCGAGGAAGTGAAAATCAACGGCCAGGTGGTGCCGGCCGGGGCCTACGCCCTGCTCACCATCCCCGATGCCAAGGAGTGGACCTTCATCCTGAACCGCGACACCGCCCAGTGGGGCAGCTACGAGTACAAGCAGTCCCTCGACGTGCTGCGCGTGAAAGCCAAACCCACCAAGCTGGCCGCGCCGGTAGAAACCATGAGCCTAACCGTGGAAAACCTCAAGCCCGCCTCCGCCGACCTCGTCGTGACCTGGGACCGCACTCAGGTGGCGCTGCCCATCATCGCCGACCCCGACCGCGTGGTGATGGGCCAGATTGAGCAGGCCATGAAGGGCGAAAAAAAGCCCTACGTGTCGGCCGCGCAGTATTACTACAACACCGGCAAAGACCTCACGCCCGCCATCGGCTGGCTCGATGAGTTCATTAAAGCCAATCCCACCAGCTACTATGGCTATTACTGGAAGGCTAAGCTGCTCCAGAAGCAGGGCAAAAACCAGGAGGCCATCGCCGCTGCCAACAAGTCAATGGAATTTGTGAAGGACGATAAAAACGAAGTGTCGAAAGCCGAATACACGCACCTGAACCAGGAAGTGCTGACCGCTGCCGGAGCCAAGAAATAGTGCTTCTGTTTCCCGCCGCTGCATTTGTTTCCACACAAAAAAACGCCCCGCAGATGATGCGGGGCGTTTTTCTTAGGGTCAGGCAGAAGTTACTGCACCACTACTTTCTGGCGAGCGGTGCCGCTGGCGGCCTGCACCTCCAGCACGTAGATGCCGGCGGGCTCACGGCTCAGGTCGAGGGCGAGGGGCGTGGTGCTGGTCCAGGCCTGCGTTTGCACGAGGCGGCCGGCCACGTCCAGCACGCGCACGGTGGCGGGGCTGGCCGTGGTGCGGGCAGCTTGCAGCGTGAAGCGGCCGCCCAGGGCCGGGTTGGGTGCTACCGTGAGGCTGGCTTGCAGGCCGGCATCGGTGCGGGTCGCCAGGGCCGTGCCGCTGTAGCGGTTCACCACGCCCGTCACGCCCGAGGACTTAATCTGTATGCCCGCCGACCAGCCCACGGTGGGGCTCACAAACTCGGTACCGATGTGGTTGAAAGTGCTTTCGAGCGCTACCCAGGTCTGGCCATTGTCGCGCGAGAAAGACGAGCCCTGGTCGCTGTTGCCAAGGTCGACACCGGTCGATACGTACTGGTTGGTGCCCGGCACCATGCTCAGGCCAGCGCCGTGCAGCGGGCCGGAGTAAGTAACTGCGGTCCAAGTAGTGCCGCCGTCGGTGGTGCGGTACAGCCCGTGGTTGAGGCCCCCCGTGTCGTCCAGCGTGCAAAGTAGCCCGTTCTGGGCATCGCGGAAGGAGAGAGTGGCCGGGCCGCCCAGGCTGGGGGCGGCGTTGGCTACGGTCCAGGTCAGGCCCTTGTCTGGCGAATGGAACACGCGTCCCGCAATGGTGACAAACCAGATGTGGTTGCCCACCACTGCTGGCGCCGTATTCACCGGGTATTCGCCCCGTGGGGTGGCGGGGCTGGTGGTCACCGGCGTCCAGGTGAGGCCGCCGTCGGCCGTGGTGTACATCTCCATTTGGGTGGCCCCGGGCAGCGGGTCGCCCACGGTCACGCCGTCGGTGGCCGAGAAAAAGTGAATCAGGTCCGGGTAGCTGCTGGGGGCGGCATATACAGTGGCGCTGTTCTGGACGGTCCACGTCTGGCCGCCGTCGGTGGTGCGCAGGATGCGCCCGCCCGAGTTATTGTTCAGAGCTGTGGTAATCCAAGCCGTGGTAGCGCTGATGGCCGAGAGCGCCGTGAAGTCCTCATCCGCACCGGTCTGGATGGGCAGGTTGGTCACGGTCCAGTTCTGGCCGGCATCCGCGGTACGGGCCACCTGGGGTATCGAGTAGGTGGAGCCAATGCCCGTGCCCACGGTCCAGGCCGTGTTTGCATCTACCGCATCGATGTAGAAGGGCGCTATGTCGGCCGCGAAGCCGACGGGCTGATTGACCCACTGGGCCTGGGCCGAGAAACCCAGTAAGCAAAAGCCGAGGCAGGAAAGGAAATGTTTGTTCATAAATATTGAAAGGAAAAAGGGTGATTTCGTCCTGATAGATTGGCAAACCAGTCTGTTGGTTGCCCGGCTTTGCAATTATTTTTCCTGCTGGCCGACCATCTGCGTGAAACTCTTGGCCGCGTTGGTGAATTCCGACGGAATAAGCACCACCGTGGTCGTATTATTGTCGATGCCGATTTCCGACAGCATCTGCATGCGGCGCAGCTCCAGCGCAATGGGGCTTTCTTCCATCTGCTTCGCGCCCTGCGTCAGCTTTATCGACGCCTCCAGCTCGGCCTCGGCCTTGATGATGCGGGCGCGCTTCTCCCGAATGGCTTCGGCCTCGCGCGCCATGGCCCGCTGCATGGATTCCGGAATTTCCACGTCCTTGATTTCGACCAGTTCAATCTTCACGCCCCAGTTTTCGGTGGCGGCGTCCACAATCTGCATCAGCGAGGCGTTGATGGCGGCGCGCTCGCGCAATACTTCATCGAGCTGGTGCTGCCCAATAATATTGCGCAGCGCCGTAACGGACAATTGATAAACGGCCTGGTTAAAATTGGCCACCTTGATGATGGCATCGGCCGGGTTCACCACCCGAAACCACAGCACGGCGTTCACCTTGATGGTCACGCTGTCCTTGGTGATGGTTTCCTGCTGCTCCAAATCCACGGTTTTGGTGCGCACGTCAATGGTTTGCTGGCGCTCGATGAACGGGATTATCCAGTAAATGCCCGGCCCGCGCAGCCCCGTGAAACGGCCCAGCCGAAATACCAGCGCCCGCTCGTATTCCTGCGCCACGCGAATGCCGGAGAGTAGAATAACAACGACAATTAGAACGATGTACAGCGACATGGCGGGTTGGGTTTGGTGAGGTTTTGGGAGATGTATCGCTGCGGTGAGGCGGGCATTACAACCTTCTTCTATTCATTAGCCAGTTCAACAATACGATGGCCTTGATATCCAGAATCAAACTTCCTGGGCTTACCGTTTTGATTGATGGCAAAAACTAGACTTTGTTTGTTAAAGGCAGGTGCTGAGGAAGCATTATAAGGCCTGATAATTAGTTGGAGTTGCTGGGGGGCATTTCGTGATGTGTTGGGTAATAGCGTAATGATGCTGTCGCGCCGTGTGTAAGTGCCGTAGTTATAGGTGCTACCTAGAAAACTCGCATTCTGATAGATATAACGCCCATCTTTTTTTAAGAAAAATTCTTCGAAACCAAAATGCCCGCTTGTAATGCACAAGAAGTTAGTTGCACTTTTAATGTGATTTATCGAGTAGTCATAAATTGCCACTATTGCTGCTGAAGACGCCCATAAATAAATCGGTGCCAGTCGTTTGGTAATTCCTAAATCGGTTCGGTCATAAATATGGAAGCAGGCAATAAAAAATAAGCCAATTGCCAGCAATGCTTCAATTAGTTCAATGACAGCGTCGCCAACTGAATCCTCGTAAATTAATTTATGCAAGTGAAACAGCCTTACAGTAGTTAAGAAACAGCAAACCGAAATAAACCACTTGTTTCCGCTCATCAGTCAACTGAAAAAGAATAAATTAACTATCGGCCCACCACCGGCAGCACGGCCACGCTCTCATGCCCGGCCGCATCGATAGAAGCCACGCCGAAGATGAAATTATCCTTGCTGATGGGCAGGTCGGCGGTAGTGCCCGACACCGGGAAGCGTTGCTGCCACTGCGGGGCGCTGGTTTCGCGCACCAGCACCACGTAGCCGCTGGGTTTGGGGCCGGCGGCGGGGGCCTGCCAGCGCAGCTCGGTGCGGTTGGTGAGGTTGGCGGTGAGGACTTCAACTTTGGCGGGGGCGGCGGGGGCCAGGGCCAGGCCGGCCATGGTGGCGAGGTTCACGCCGGCGTTGCGGCGCAGGTAGGCGAAGTCCACGCCTTCGGTCACGTCGCCGTAGGCGCGGCCTTTTTCAGTGCGAAGGTCCTGGTGCTGGTGGGTGAAATCCTCGTTCATCTCGGTGAAGCGGACGGCGGCGAAGCCCTGCTGGTTGAAGGGCGTGTGGTCGCCGCCGCGCAGGAACCGGTCGGGCCGGTACTCGATGGTGACCTGGTGGCCGTGGCCGTAGAGCTGGGCCATGCGGGCCGCGTAGCGGGCCAGCTGGCGGCTGGGCGCGTCGTTCTCGGAGCTGAGTTGGCGGCGGATTTTGGCCTGGTCGGGCGTTTCGGTGGCCGGCACGCCTTCGCTGAACACGCGCAGGTGCTTGTCGTCGCTGATTTCGGGGTCGAAGCCGTGGGAGTTGCCCACGATGTCGTTGTTGAACATCGCAATCAGGTTCCAGCCTTCTTTTTTGGCGCGTTCGGCCAGGTGGCCGGAGCCGTAGAGGCCCTGCTCTTCGCCCTGCACGGCCACGAACTTGAGGGTGCACGGAAACTTCTGGCCGGCCAGCACGCGGGCCAGCTCCATCACCAGCACGGTGCCCGAGCCGTCGTCGTTGGCGCCGGGCGCGTCGGCGGTGGCGTTCATCACGTCCGAAACGCGCGAGTCGATGTGGCCGCTGACGAGGATGACGCGGGTGTCGGTGGGGTCGGTGCCGGGCAGGGTGGCCAGCACGTTGGCCATCAGCACGGGCTTATTGATGCGGCGGCCGTCGGGCTTCACGGTGAAAGTGTCCATCTCAACGGTCATTCTACCGCCGCCGGCTTTGCTGTATTTCAGAAACTCGTCGCGCACCCAGTTGCGGGCCGCGCCGATGCCGCGCGTGGGGCTTTGCGTGTCGCTCAGGGTGTGGCGCGTACCGAACGAAACCAGCTTGCGGATATCAGCTTCCAGGTTTTTGGCCGAGATTTCATCCACCAGCTTTTGAATGGTGGGGTCGGCGGGCGGCAGGAGCGGGGCGGGCTTTTGGGCGAGGGAGGCGAAGGGCGCGAGGATTAGGAAGGCGGCGAGTTTCATGGAAGCGGGCATAAACGGAAAACGCCTCGAATCTGCATAATTCGAGGCGTTTGGCAAGGTAAGCAAAGAAAATGATTGGCTACGGACAGTTTCCGGCATCAAGATTGGGGTCGAGCAAGTCGAGCGGGATGCAGGAGCAGGCTTTGGATGTTCGCACAATCTTGAGATTACCCCGCAGCGAATAATTATCCAGCGTCACTTCACAGAGGTAATCGCCTTCGGGCAATTCCTGCCCGGCCGAGTCGTGCCCATCAAAATCGTTGCGGTAGTTGGGGTTGTCGTAAACGGGCTGGGTAATGCCAGGGCGCGTAACACGCAGCCGCAACGTGGTGAACGTCGGCGTGATTAGGGGGTTCGATTTCGAGCGAGGAACCACAAAAAAACGGTCGTTGCGCCCGTCGCCGTTGGGACTAATGCCATTGGGCAGTGAGACGTACAAGTCCGGGTCGGTGATATTGCTGTAGCGTGCCGAATCGGGGCATCGGTTTGAAACCGCATCCTTCTTGCCGCAGCTTGCGAGCAGCATCAAGGAACTCAGAAACGCCAGCAACGGAACGCGACAGTTCATGTGTAAACCCGGTTTGGTATGATTAGCCTTTCTGATAAAACGGCTCAATTGTTTTGAAGTACGGGTTCACGCCCTCTTCCGAGTTCATGTCCAGCAGCATCAAATCCACGAACTGATACACATTGGTTTTGCCTTCAAGCACGGGGCCGAGGTCCTGCATGAAGCTGGGGTCGGGGTTGGAGCTAACGAAGGCGAGGAGCAGGCGGGGCACATCGGGGTTGCTGGCCACCTGCATCTGGGCCAGGTAGGCGGCTTCGATGTGGGGCTGGGTGGCAGCCCAGGCGGCAATGGCATCGGCCACGGCCTGGGGGGCTTCAGCGGGCTGGCTGAGCATCACCTGGGCGTCGCCGCCGGCGGGCGAGAGCGGGCCGGTGAGCTGGCCGTTGAGCAGAGCGGCCAGCTCGTCCTTCGGCAGGAGCTTGCCGGCGGGCGAGAAGGGGTTCAGCACGCAGTCCTGGCCCTGCACCATGTTGAAAAAGGCGTGGCCGGGGATGCGCACGTAGCTCACCAGGCCGTTGTCGACGCCGCCATCGGTGAGGCGGGGGGGCGAGGAGAAGATGGGCAGCTTGCCGTCGTTAAGAATCTGGAGCTGGATTTCCTGGCCTTCGGCGAGGGTCACTTCGCCGGTGCCGATGCCTTCCATGGGGGCCAGAATCATCAGGATTTCTTCCTGCAGCAGGGCCTGGTAGAAGGCGGGGCGGGCGTTTTCGTCCGTAGCGGCCAACAGCAGGAGCTGCTCCAGCACGTTCTGGGGCTCGAAGGGCAGGGGCGCCGGCTCGGGCATCTGGAAGGTGGGCACGGCAGGCTCGGGCTCTACCGGGGCCGTGAATTTGGCACCCTGGTAACGGGGGCCACCGGCGGGCTTTTCGGCCGGGGCCGAGGACGTGGCGGGGGTGGCAGGAGCGGCCGGCTTTTCGTCGGCGGGTTTGTTTTTGAGGAAGTCGAGCAGGCCCATGGAGAATTCAGTGTTGCTGGTGGATTGAGGTGCAATCTACGGCGAAAAATGGGTTTGGGGCGGGTGGAATGGGGGTGATTGTGGGTTAAACAGAACTATCGTTTGTCATCCTGAGCGGAGCGAAGGACCTTGTCACGGCTGGGTCGGTTGAGGTTACTGCAAACCGTTCGGCCGTGATAAGGTCCTTCGCTCCGCTCAGGATGACAGACTTTTGCAGCTTCTCCTCAGTGGCACTTGTCGATATCGGCCTGCACCTCACGTATGGTGCGGGGGGCGGCCTCGTTGCCCCAATGGCTTTCGATGTAGTTGAGCAGGTTGGTGAGCTGGGCGGGGCTCAAGCCCTTGTTGCTGGGCATGATGTTGTGGTAGCCGACGCCGTTGACGACGATGACTTCGCTTTGGCCGTTGCGGAGCAGGCAGGCCAGCTCGGCACGGTGGTCTACCAGGTAGTCGGCCCCGGCCAGGGGCGGGATGAGGCGGGCCAGGCCCTGGCCCTGGTCACCGTGGCAGCTGGCGCAGTGCTGGGCATAGAGCTTTTCGCCTTGGTGGCGGTTGTTGCTGAAGCAGCCGGGGAGGAGCAGGAGCAGCAAAAGGCCAGAGAGGAGGTGCAGGGGATGGGGGTGCATGGGCATGCGTGAGTTGTCGCGCAACTGATGAAAAACGACTGTCATCCTGAGCGCAGCGAAGGACCTTATCACGTTTGCTTCAATTTATAGGTCACTGCGAATCGTTTCAGCGTGAAAAGGTCCTTCGCTGCGCTCAGGATGACAGACGATTTCAAGTTACTTCCCAGCTACGCCCTTTTTGCGACCATCAATCTCGGCCAACAGCACCGGGATTTCGGCCATCAGGCGCTGCACTTCTTTGGGATTGAGGCTGTCGTAGAGGCCGCGGATGTGGCCTTGGTCATCCACGAGGGCGAAGGTGCCGTTGTGGGCGAAGCCGCCGGGAGCCTGCTTATCGGGGAGGGCGGCGGTGAAATAGGCTTTGGCCAGCTGGAAAACGGTGTCGCGGGCAGTGGGCTCGCCGTGGGCGCCGGTGGTGGCGAAGTGCCAGCGGTTGGCATCGGTGATGCCGAGGCGCTGGGCGTAGTCCTTGAGGACGGGAATGCTGTCGTGGGCCGGGTCGATGGTGTGCGAAAGAATGGTCAGGCGCGGGTCCTGGCCGTATTTGGCGTACACCTTCAGCAGCTCGGCCTGCATTTTGGGGCAGATGCCGGGGCAGGTAGCGAAGAAGAAATCGGCGATGTAGGCGCGGCCGGCGAAGGTTTGGTTGGTGAGCGTCTGGCCGGCCTGGTCGACGAGGCGGAACCGGGGCACAGTGGCGAAGACGGTATCGGCGGGGCCGCCGTCGGCGCGGGGCTGCACGTCGCGCTCGCCCATGATGGGCAGTTTGGCGGTTTCCTTGGGCGGCTCGGTGCAGGCGGTGGTGAGCAGGGTGGCGGCCAGCGCGGGCCACAACAGCAGGCGGTTGAACATGGGGCGGGGCGGGGTTATTTGGAAGCGGGGGCCTGTACTTCGCCGGCGGCGGGGTGCTCGGTGTGGAAGCGGGTGGCCGAGTCGATGGTGGCTTTGTACTGGCGCTGCACGGCGTCGAGAATCAGCTTTTGCTGCTGGAAATAGGCGAGGCGGGTGGCGGGCGCGGCCGTAGTGTCGGGGGCTTTGTACTGGTGCATCCAGCTCATCATGGCCTTATCGACGGCCAGCAGGCCGTGGATGTAGGGCGCGGGAGCTTCGGAATGGTAACCGGAGAGCTTGGCCTTGAGCTCGTAGAGTTGGCTGGTTTGGGCCATCAGGGAGTCGTGCTGGTTCATGAGGGCCATTTCGGCAGCGCTGGCGGGCGAGGCCGCCCCGTTTTCGGCGATGGGCTTGTTGGGCGAGGAGCAGGCGGCCAGCAGGGGCACGGCGGCTACTACGGCGGCGCGGAGCGCGTTTTTGAAGGAGCTTTTCACGGGGCAAAGGTACGGCCGGCGGGCGTGAGGGAAAGGTGAGGCGGGAGCGCGGAAATGTGGCGCGGGACCGAGAAGAATTGGGGCGGGACCGAGGAAACGCGTGGCGTAGGCGAGGAAACGCGTGGCATAGGCGAGGGAAGCTGTGGCGGGACCGAGGAACATCGGGGCGTAAGCGAGGAAAGCCGTGGCGAGACCGAAGGAGGTTGGGGCGGCAGCGCGGAAAAAAGCGCGAAATCAAAAGACGGAGTCAACCGGTTTGTCATCCTGAGCGTAGCGAAGGACCTTATCACGGCTACTGCTTTTGTGAATACTAGCAAACTGCGCAGCGGTGATAAGGTCCTTCGCTCTGCTCAGGATGACAGATTTAAATTCACCACTCCACCAAACCACCATATGAAAACCCGCCAACTGGGCCGCTCCGGCCTCACTGTATCGGCCCTGGGCCTGGGCTGCATGGGCATGTCCGATTTCTACGCCGGGCAGGACGATGCCGAAAGCACTCGCACCCTGCACCGCGCCCTGGAGCTGGGCGTGACGTTCTTCGATACAGCCGACATGTACGGCCCCTACAAAAACGAGGAGCTGGTGGGCCGCGCCTTCAAAGGCAAGCGCGACGGCATCATATTGGCCACCAAATTCGGCATTCAGCGCGACCCGAACGACCCTACCAAGCGCGGCATCAATGGCCGGCCCGAGTACGTGAAGTCGGCCTGCGAAGCCAGCCTCAAGCGCCTCGGCACCGACCATATTGACCTATACTACCAGCACCGCGTGGACCCCGCCACGCCCATCGAGGAAACCGTGGGCGCTATGAGCCGGCTGGTGGAGGAAGGCAAAGTGCGCTTCCTGGGCCTGAGCGAGGCCGCGCCGGCCACCGTGCGCCGGGCCGTGGCCGTGCATCCCATCGCGGCGCTGCAAACCGAGTATTCGCTCTGGAGCCGCGAGCCGGAAGACGAGATTCTGCCCACCGTGCGCGAGCTGGGGGTGGGGTTCGTGCCGTATTCGCCGCTGGGCCGGGGCTTTCTCACGGGCCAAATCAAGCGCTTCGAGGACCTGGCTGAGGACGATTATCGCCGCCACACGCCCCGCTTCCAGGGCGAGAACTTTCAGAAAAACCTCGATTTGGTAGCTCGCATCAATGATTTGGCGAAGCAGAAGCACTGCACCGCCAGCCAGCTGGCCCTAGCCTGGGTGCTGGCCCAGAGCGAGGACATTGTGCCCATCCCCGGCACCAAGCGCGTGAAATACCTGGAGGAAAACCTGGGCGCGCTGGAAGTAGAACTGACGAAGGACGAGCTGGCGCAGCTGGATGAGATTGCGCCGAAGGGCAAGGCGGCTGCGGGCCTGCGGTACCCGGCGGCGATGATGGGCTCGGTGAACGGGTAATCGGCTTTTGCGCAAACAAGTCTGTCATCCTCATCTGGCGTCCGCGCAGCGAAGGCCCTTCTCACGCAGAACAAGCCGTCAAACGTGAGAAGGTCCTTCGCTGCGCGGACGCCAGATGAGGATGACAGACTTGTTGGTTACGATGGAAGCAAATCAATCCAGCCGTCCTCGCTCACAACCACGGCCAGCACGGGGTACTTGCTGCTATTCACGTAGCGGAGGGCACCGTTGTAACGGGAGCCCCGGGAGGAATCGCCTTTTTCGGTGGCCAGGCCGTCGAGGATGACGCCGATGGCGTGGCACATGGCGTTGGGCTCGATGAGCACGGCCCCGTCGATGTTGGTGACGAGGCGCAGCACGGAGGGCGTCATGATGCGCGGCACCACGCGGAAACTCTGGCGGGTGAGGCGCTTGGCCTCGTTGGCGGCCCCGGTGGTGATAACCAGGATGGTGCCGTTGGGTTGGCTGGTGGCCTGCTGGGCCAGGTCCCAGAGGTATTCAATGCTGTCACGGTCCAGGGCCGGAAACACGATGCGGACGATGCGGGCGAAGTTATCGGCCGCCACCTGGCCCTGGGGCAGGCGCGGCGTGTTGCTCACCACGCGCATGAGGACGTGGCCGGCGTGGCTCACCTCCCAGCTGTAGTGGTTGGTGAAATGCACCGTGACCAGCGGCTCAAACTGGGAATCGGACTCGGGCACGAGCTGGCCCAGGCCGAAGACGTGCGAGGCATCCGAAATCAAGGCGGTATGGCCTTCGCTCAGCTCCAGCAGCTTGCGGATGGAGCGGTGGTCGCGCATGGGCACGGGCGTTTCGAGGGTGAGCACGGGCACCACGGCGGGGTGCTGGCGGCGGCTCACCAGCATGGTGCCGATGCCTTCGTCGCCCTCGTGGCGCAGGGCGGCTACACCGTTGCAGGCGTCGTAGAGGCCGTGGGTGCCGGCGGGGGCCACGCGCAGCATAAGGCGGCGGCCGGCCGAGCGGAGGACTTCGTTGTAGTCGCGGTCGAGGACGGGCTGGTCGTTGTCGGCGGTGTCGGCCTCGCGCAGGGCGCGGGTGCAGTCGTGCATAAACTCCAGCACGGCCGCGTGGGGCAGGTTGGCCGGGCGGCCCGAGCCGGGCTTGGGCAGGGCGTAGTAATTATCGTAGCACTCGGCTGAAAGCTGGAGCACCACCGTCACGAGGTAGCCCTGCAGGCTCACCGGTGTGGAGCAGAACGAGCGGCGGCTTTCGTGGCGGCTGGTGGTCAGGCTTTGCAGGGTGGTTTCAGTGGCCTGGCACATGAGCTCGTACCAGTGCTGCTTCTCGAACCGGTCGTGGTCGTTGGGATGCAGGTGGTACACCGAGCCCTGGGGGCCTTTGTCGGCTTCCAGGGCTGTGGCTTTGAGCTTTACTTCTCGGAAATCGGCGGGCGAGTAGCGTACCGAAGTAGGCTCCAGTACCACGGCATCGGGCTCATCGCCTTCCTTGGCCGACGCAAATCCCAACAGGAAAACCTCGGGCCGCAGGCTGCGGTCGAGGAGATTAAAAACCCCCTCAGCAAAGAGTTGGGCAGATACGCGAAACAGGCTTTGGTGTTCCCACATGGGCAAATACAGAACGGTCGGGACCCGTCGCGGCCCCGGCTTCGCCCCGAACTACGCAAAAAAAAGATGGATAGTGGTGCGCCGAAACAAATTTCCTGCCCAAGTGCTTCAGGCATTTCTCCAAAAGCCGTATCTTCGGTACGCGTCTGCCATGGTAGCCGCTTAGTCCTCACCGCCCCATCCTCGCAAGCTTATGCTCTTCGTCGACATGCTTTTCGTGATGGCGGTGGCCATTTCTTTTATCCCGATTCTGACCGGGTACTGCGCCCATAGCCGGGGCCGGTCGTTCTGGCTGTGGTTTGCGCTGGGCTGGTTGCTGCCGTTGGTTTCGTTTTTCCTGCTGTTCGCCCTTATCGCCCGCGACGAACTGGACCCCGGCCGCCGCTTGCTCGGCGAAGCCCGCGAAATCCTGCGCGAAGCCGAAGAAAAAGCCGGGGTAAGAACGAAGCTGTAAAAGATGTCTGCGTTAACGGCCGCTTGCTGTAGAGACGCATATTTGCGTCTCGTTGTAGGGTAGTTGTGCGTCAAACTGATTCCGTTCAACTCAATGATGAGACGCAATTATGCGTCTCTACATCGTGCTAGCGCCCGGAAGCCAACCTTCGCTGATGGCTCGCGCCACCCACGCCCCGGTGCTGAAGCAGCCTTGCAACAGGTAGCCGCCCGTCGGTGCTTCCCAGTCTAGCATCTCGCCGGCTACGAAGGTGCCCGGCCGCTGCCGCAGCATCAGGTTATCGTCTACTGCTGAGAAGGCGATGCCTCCTGCCGTGGAAATGGCTTCATCCAACGGGCGCAGGTCCGTGACGGGGAGCGGCACGGCCGTAAGCAGCGCTGCCAGGGCTTCCGGTTCTATTACTGCTGCCTCGGGCGCTACTTCGCGCAATAGAGTGGGCACCGGCGGCCCCAGATGCAGGGCCTTTTTCAGAAACTCAGGGAAAGAGGCCTTCCCGCGCGGCTGCCGGAGCTTCTGGAGGAGCGCGGCCGGGGAAAGGTCAGGCTTGAGGTTGAGATGCAGCACCGCTGGGCCACCCGCTGCCAACGCCGCCCGCACCTGCAGGGTGAGGGCGTACACCGGAGTGCCTTCTATGCCGTAGTCGGTGAGCATAAGCTCGCCGCGCACGGCCGGGCCGTGGTTCACGCGCAGGGCAATGTTCTTGAGCGGGGCGCGTCCCACTTTCTCCCGGAAGAAAGCCGACCACGCCACTTCGGCCCCGCAGTTGGCCGGGGCAAATGGCACCACCGGCACACCTATTTCTTGTAGCAACGGCACCCACGCGCCATCGGAGCCGGTTTTGGCCCAGCTAGCGCCGCCCAGCGCCAGCACCGTAGCGGCAGGTTCGATGAGGAACTCGCGGCTGGCCCCGGCGCTTTCATCGCGTATGCGCAAACCCGAAGCCCCCACAAAACCCATCCAGCGGTGGCGGGGCTTGATTCCAACGCCCAGCTCGCGCAGCCGCCCCAGCCAGGCCCGCAGCAAATCGGCCGGCTTGTGCGCCGCCACAGGGAAGATGCGCCCACTGGTGCCCACAAAGGTTTCAATGCCCAAATCGGACGCCCAGGCCCGGAGGTCAGCAGCCGAAAAGTTCTTCAGCAGAGCCCCGAAGCGGGTGCTCTCCGTTCCGTAGCGCCCAGCAAAGGGCCCGGCATCCTCCGCATTGCTCAGGTTGAAGCCGCCGTGCCCGGCCACCAGAAACTTTCGCCCCACAGTGGCTTGCGCCTCAAAAAGCTGCACTTTCCAGCCGCGCTCGGCTAAGCGCTGGGCCGCCATTAAGCCGGCCGGGCCGCCACCCACAATGGCCACAGTTTTCGTACTCACGCCTCGCTCTCCTGAATAAGCTGCTTGCGGTAGCGCGCCAGAATGGCTGATTTCAGGATGAAGCCCAAGTAGCGGCCATCCTCCTCACACACCGGCAGCGCCCAGGCATTGTGCCGGTCCAGCAGGCTCAGGGTGTGTTCCAGGTTATCATTTGGCCCTACCACGGCGGGAGCGGGCTTCATCAGCTCGCGCACGCTGGTGGTGCCGTAGTGGGCATCATCAAAAAGCGCATCGCGCACAGAGTCAAGACTAACCACGCCCAGCAGCCGCCCCCCGGCCGCCACCACTGGGAATAGGTTGCGCGAGGAATGCCTAAAGATTTCCACCAGCTCGCCCAGCGTGGTTTTGGGCCGCACGGGTATGAAATCGGTTTCGAGCAGCTTGCGCGGGTCTAGCTGGGCCAGCAGGCCGCGGTCGCGGTTGGCGTACACGTCCACGCCTTTTAGCGTCAGCTTGCGGGTGTACACCGAGTAAGGCTCGAAGTATTTAGTAATCAGGTAGGAGCTGCTCGTAACCACCATCAGCGGTACAAACAGTGCATACCCCCCGGTAATCTCGGCAATGAGGAAAATTGCCGTGAGCGGCGCGTGAATCACGCCCGCCAGCGTGCCCGCCATGCCCAGCACCACAAAATGCACCTCCGGAATGTGCACCAGCCCGCTCAGGTTGATGAGCCGGGCGAAGAAGAACCCCGCCAGCGCCCCCGCAAACAGCGACGAGCCAAACATGCCGCCATTGCCGCCGCCGCCCACCGTGATACTCGTGGCCACCACCTTCAGCATCATACTAAACAGCACTAGCACCAGCAGCAGCCACGGGTTATTGTCTTGATAAACCGAGAAAATGCTGCCATCCGTAATGTTCTCGGCATGGCCGCGCAGCAACAGCTCCACCGTGTTGTAGCCCTCGCCATACAGCGTCGGAAACAGGAAAATGAGCCCGCCCAGCGCCGCCCCGGCAATGAGCACCTTGCGCCAGTTTAGTCCCGGCCAGCGCTCAAAAAAATGGTCGAACCAATGGTAGGTCCGAATCATATACACCGAGAAAAAAGCCGTAAACAGCCCCAGTAGCACGTAAAACGGCACCGCATCGACCGGCCAGCTGGTTGTGATGAGCACGAATGGCTGGCCCGCGTACAACGCCTTCGAAATCACCGTAGCCGTGGCCGATGAAATCAGCAGCGGGATAAAATATTGCGCCGGCAGCTCCAGCAGAATGGTTTCGACCGCAAACAGCACCCCCGCAATGGGCGAGTTGAAGATGGCCGCCACGCCCGCCGCTGCCCCGCAGCCCGTAAGCAGGCGCCGCCGCCGCCGGTCCAGGTGCAGCACCCGCCCCGCATTGGAGCCAATGGCCGAACCCGTAACCGAAATCGGGGCCTCGGTGCCCGCCGAGCCGCCAAACGTGACCGTAAAAAAAGCCGTGATGAGCTGCGAATACAGTTTCGAGCGCGGCACCACGCTGCCCTCGCGGGCCGTGTTGTATATAATCGGGGCGATGCCACGTCCCAGCTGCCCGCCCAGAAACCACTTGGTAAATAGCACAGTAAGCATGATGCCGATAACCGGGTACACCGAAAGCGCAAACACCCGGTTGGGCTCCGAGATGCCCATGCGCAGCATTTCCTGGCCCCAATGCACCGCGTTCTTGAGCAATACTGCCGCCAGGCCCGCCGCCCCGCCCACCAGCACGCTCAGAATGAGCATGTACATCCGCTCGCTGATGTGGCGTGCCCGCCAAACCAGCAGCGGGCGCAACAAGCGGTGGACGGCGTGATGGGGCATGGGCAAAAAAAGTGGGCGGCACTTTTACCAACGCAAAATTGGGGCCCGTAGATGTAAACGACCTGAAGCTGCCACTCGCCTGCCTTGGCAGCAGCCCGTTCAATTAGAAGTAATTGATGCCAGACATTCTATTAATCAACCAATTGATTGATGCGGGCACGAATCACGTTTTTCTTTGCGCCGCCTTTTACCCGGGTAGCGGCAGGCCCTGCACATAGGTTTTTTTGAGGTGCTCGCCCACGCGCAGCAGGCTTTCATCGTGCTCATACAGCAGGTTGCGCCACAGGCTTTGAATGAGCAGCAGCAGCCGTAGCGTCATCATCTCCGGGTCATCGGTACCGAGCTGCTCAAACGCCTGCTTCAACAGGCTGTCGATGGGGCTCATGAAGCGCTGGAAGTATTTCTGCACCAGCGGCTTGCTGAATTCCTTGTCCTGCACTTTCCAGAAGTCGGGCTCGTCGTGTACCAGCTTGTAGGGCAGGTCGATGGTTTTTTCAATCAGCGCCCGCGGGTCTTTCTCGGCAAGAATGCCGCGGTTGGCTTCCACAATGCGCTGGAAGCCCTGCTTTATCAGGTACTCGAACAGCTTTTCCTTGCTCAGGAAGTACTTGAACAACAGGGCCTCGGAAACCCCGGCCGTCTTTGCGATGAGCAGGGTGGAGGTGTTGTCGTACCCGCGCTCACCGAAGAGCTGCAGGGCCGTTTGTTCGATTTTAGAATGACTGGTCATTGGCCAGACCGGATGAAGATGATGAGGACCCGAATCAAAACTGCTCCGGACAAAGGAAAATACGTGTTTCAGGTAAAGTAACGCCGGCTAGGCGGATTGATACTCCGTCAAATCGAATTATCCCCAAAAGGTACAGCCGGCTAAATCGAAATAGTTCGACTTAGCCGGCTGTAATAGGCTGATAAACTCGTTGTTGGAACCTTCTAGCACGAAGGCAACGTCATTTTCAGCAAATGTTGCCAGACGGGGTGGGAGTTCATCTGGTTAAACAGAACGTGGGAATTTGGCTGCCTGGCAAACGGGTGAGATGTTGTTCGGCAGCGGGACAAAGGTAGAGAAGATTATTTGTTGTAAAATGAGTGTTAGCTCACTATCTGTAAGTGCTTACTCACTGGATTGATAATGAGACTAATAAAATGACGAAACATGAGCCATTAATATTGTGTGAAATAGGAGGGGGCTGATTGACTGGTCCCGAAATGCGAAGGTGGTTCAAAATGTCGGCGTTAATCGTGAATCCAGGGCAGCAGGGCCGGATGGTTAGCAATAACAAACATTTGTTAGTTTAAAGGGCCGCCGTACCTTTGAGCTATCCAATTCCCACCTCCGCCTCCACGTCTCATGCTTCTCAATTCTGATATTGAGCAACTTGCGCTGCATTGCAGCGGGACTACGATGCTCGTGTGCATCAGTGGCATTTGTTTGTTCAACGCATGAGCAAGAAACTGAATAAGCGCCAGATTATTCTGGACGAAGCCGCTAAGCTATTCAAGCTGAAGGGTTTCGGTGGTACGTCGATGCGTGACCTGGCGGGCGAAGTGGGTATGGAAGCCGCCAGCATGTACAACCACATCAAGTCGAAAGATGAGATTCTGGAGCACCTCTGCTTTCACGTTTCCAATACCTACATCGCGCAACTGGCTGAGGTGGAACAGATGGCCGGCTCAAACGGCGACAAGCTAAAGGAACTGCTGCGTCGGCACATCAACCTGATGCTGGAAGACGGTGCGGCCGTATCGGTGGCCAATAATGACTGGAAATACCTGACCGATAATAAGCTGGAGCAGTTCAAGGCTGCCCGTAAGCAATACGAGAAGGGTTTTGCGGCGCTGATTGAGAACGGCATTGCGGCCGGCGAGTTCCAGCCGGTGAATGCCTCGGTGGCGTTGTTTACCATCCTGTCGGCGGTGCGCTGGGTAGAGCTGTGGTACCGGCCGGGCCGGGGCGTTACGGCGCAGCAATTGGAGGAAGATATCATGACCATTCTGCTGAATGGCTTGGCAAAAAACTAATAATGAGCCGTTTCCATAAAGTTAAAATCAAGCGCATTCAACGGGAAACCCCGGACAGCGTGGTAGTGTCGCTGGATGTGCCAGCCGAGCTGCGTGAGACGTTTGCCTTCACGCAGGGCCAGTACCTCACGTTTCGGCGCGAGCACAACGGCGAGGAGCTGCGGCGGTCCTATTCCATTTGCAGCAGCCCGCTGGAAGGCGAGTGGCAGGTAGCCATCAAGAAGGTGCCGGAGGGCCGCTTTTCGTCATTGGCGGTGGATGCTTTGCGGGTAGGCGAGGAGTTGGATGTGATGTCCCCCGCCGGGCACTTCCACACGCCGCTGCACCCGGAGCATGCCAAGCATTATCTGTTTTTCGCGGCGGGCAGCGGCATCACGCCGGTATTCAGCATCATCAAAACCGTGCTGCTGACCGAACCGGCCAGCCAGGTAACATTAGTGTATGGCAACCGGGGGCGCAATTCCATCATCTTCAAGGAAGGCATTGAGGCCTTGAAAAACCGTTTTCTGAATCGCATCAGCGTGTACCATGTGCTGAGTCGCGAGAAGGGAGAATCGGACTTGCTGTTCGGCCGCATTGACCAGGCCAAGGCGGCTGAATTCCTGACCAAGATTGTACCCGCCGCCCAGGTTGATGAGTGCTTCATCTGCGGACCGGAGGACATGATTAACGGTGTCCGCGCCGCGCTTACTGACGCCGGCGTAGCACCTGAGAAGATTCACTTTGAGATGTTTGGCTCTGCGAATGCCGGGGCGGGCGGTGCGGCCAAACCCAAGCTTCCGCCCGTGGGCGAGGACGACAAGCACAGCCGCGTGACGGTGCAACTCGACGGCAATACCCGCGTGCTGGAGATGTCGTACTATGGCAACACCATCCTGGATGCGCTGCTGGAAACCGGCGTGGATGCGCCTTATTCCTGCAAAAACGGTATGTGCAGCACCTGCCGCGCCCGCGTGACGGCCGGGCAGGTGGAAATGGACGTAAACTACTCGCTGTCGGACACCGAGGTGGCGAAAGGCTACGTGCTGACCTGCCAGGCCCGCCCTACCACCGAAACGGTAGCAGTTGATTTTGACCAGTAGCAGCCGATAATATTTCTTACTTTTAACTAACGATTGTTAGTTAAGCTTTGTTGAAAGCGCATGGAAACGTTAGAAATGACCCAGGAAGAGCAGTTTCAGGCCCGTATTGATGCCGACGTGCGCATCGAGCCTAAGGACTGGATGCCCGATGCCTACCGCAAAACGTTGATTCGGCAGATATCACAACATGCTCATTCAGAGTTGGTTGGCATGCTACCGGAAGGTAATTGGATTACGCGGGCGCCTTCGCTCAAGCGCAAATCCATTCTGCTTTCGAAAGTGCAGGACGAGGCGGGCCACGGCCTCTACCTCTACAGCGCGGCCGAAACGCTGGGCACCACCCGCGACCAGATGCTGGCCGACCTGCATTCAGGTAAAGCCAAGTATTCCAGCATTTTTAACTACCCCACGCTAAGCTGGGCCGATATGGGCTGCGTGGGCTGGCTGGTGGATGGCGCGGCCATTCTGAACCAGGTACCGCTGTGCCGCACGTCCTACGGCCCCTACGCCCGCGCCATGGTGCGCGTGTGCAAGGAAGAAAGCTTCCACCAACGCCAGGGTTTTGAAATAATGCAGACGCTGTGCGAAGGTGCACCCGAGCAAAAAGCCATGGCCCAGGAAGCCCTGAACCGCTGGTGGTGGCCCACATTGATGATGTTCGGCCCCAAAGACGAAGACTCGCCCAACACCGCGCAGAGCATGAACTGGCGCATCAAGCGCTTCACCAACGACGAACTGCGCCAGAAATTCGTGGACATGATGGTGCCCCAGGCCGAATTCCTGGGCCTGACCGTGCCGGACGAAAAAGTGAAGTGGAATGATGCCCGCCAGGCCTACGACTTTGGCGAGGTGAACTGGGACGAGTTCTGGGCCGTGGTGAAAGGCAACGGCCTCTGCAACCGCGACCGTCTTGGAGCGCGCGTGAAGGCGCACGAGGAGGGCGCCTGGGTACGCGAGGCCGCCATGGCGCACGCGGCCAAGCGCGCTGAACGTGAGGCGGTAGCAGCGTAACCAGTTGATTGAACGACGAAACAGCACGTCCTGCTGAGCGCCGCCGAAGCAGGACGTGCTGATACAAATACAGGTAACATGAATCAATCCGAATGGCCTCTGTGGGAGGTCTTTATCCGCAGCAAGCAGGGGCTTGACCACAAGCACGTGGGCAGCCTGCACGCGGCCGACGCGCAAATGGCTATCCAGAATGCCCGCGACGTGTACACGCGCCGGCAGGAGGGCATCAGCATCTGGGTGGTAGAGTCGAAGCATGTGCATGCTTCCAACCCCGATGATGCGGAGGCCTTCTTCGACCCAGCCAATGATAAAGTGTATCGGCACCCGACCTTTTATCAGGTGCCGGATTCTATTAAACACATGTAATGCAGGGCGATATGCAGTTTGCTTCTTCGGAAAATCCGGCTTTGGCTACCTACGCGCCGGCGGTGCGGCAGCAGTTGTTTCAGTTTGTGCTGCAGCTGGCCGACACCAGCCTGATTCTGGGCCATCGGCTGAGCGAGTGGTGCGGGCACGGGCCGATTCTGGAACAGGACCTGGCCATGGCCAACATCGCGCTAGACTTGCTGGGCGAAACCCGCAGCCTCTACCAATACGCTGCCGAGCTGGAAGGGCAGGGGCGCACCGAAGACGACCTGGCCTACCTGCGCAGCGCCACCGAGTACCGCAACCCGCTGCTGGTGGAGCAGCCCAACGGCGACTTTGCCGACACCGTGGTGCGGCAGTTTCTCTTCGATAACTTCCACTACCACTTTCTCAAGCAGCTGCTGACCAACGCCGATGAGCGGTTGGCTGCAATTGCAGAAAAGTCGCTGAAAGAGGCTACTTACCATTTGAAGTGGAGCTCGGAATGGATAATCCGGCTGGGCGATGGCACGGAAGAGAGCCGCCGCCGCGTAGAAAAATCAATTGCGGAGCTGTGGCGCTTTTCGGGCGAGCTGACTACCCCCACAGCGCTGGAAAAAACGCTGCAAACGGTAGGGTTGATACCGGATTATGCCGACATTCAGGCCAGCATGGCCGCCCACGCCGAGCGTGTGCTGGCTGAGGCTACGCTTGCTGTTCCGCAACAAGTGTTTATGCTGACGGGCGGCAAAGATGGCCGTCACACCGAACACCTAGGCTACATCCTGACCGAGCTGCAGTACATGCAGCGCACCTTCCCCGGCCTGACATGGTAGCGCCTGCGCCCCCCACCGAAGCCCGCATCTGGCAGTTGCTGGAAGAAGTGACCGACCCCGAAGTGCCGGTGCTCAGCATCCTGGACTTGGGCATTGTGCGGGCCGTGCGCGTGGAGGGCGAGCAGATTACCGTGACCATCACGCCTACTTATTCGGGCTGCCCGGCCATGAACACCATTGCCACCGATATCCGGCTGCGGCTACTGGCCGAGGGCTATACCAAGCTGACAATCAACAATCAACTAAGCCCGGCCTGGACTACTGATTGGATGACGAAATCGGGCCGCGAAAAGCTGGAAGCCTACGGCATTGCCCCGCCAATTGACGGCACGGCCAGCGGGCATGTGCTCAATCTGTTTGGGAAAGACACCGCTGTGCGCTGCCCGCTGTGCAAGTCCGAGCACACGCATCTGGTCAGCCAGTTTGGCTCTACGGCGTGTAAGGCGCTGTACCAGTGCGACGATTGCCGTGAGCCGTTCGATTATTTCAAATGCCACAGTTGATTTGATATGTGAAATGTAGAGACGTGACACTTCGCGTCTCATGTTCGAACTCGTCGCAACGCCGAGACGCGAAGTGTCGCGGCTCTACAATCGTTCAATTTCTGCCTCCTTCCCATTATGCCTGAAAACGACCCCCTGATTTTTTCGCTGGAAAACGGCATTGCCACTATCCGTCTCAACCGTCCCGAGGTATTTAATAGTGTGAATAAGCCGCTGGCGCTGGCGTTTCAGCAGCATCTGCGCGACTGCCAGGCCGATGCGTCGGTGCGGGCTGTGCTCATTACCGGTACCGGGCGGGCCTTCTGCGCGGGGCAGGATTTGGCCGAAATCACCGGACCGGACAGCCCGGAAGTGGCCGAAATCGTGGAGAAGCACTACAATCCGATTATCCTGCTCATTCGCGAGCTGGATAAGCCGGTAGTGGCGGCCGTGAATGGCGTGGCGGCCGGTGCGGGGGCCAACATTGCTTTGGCCTGCGACATCGTAGTGGCCAAAGAATCAGCGTCGTTCATCCAGGCATTCAGCAAGATTGGGCTGATTCCGGATAGCGGCGGAACGTATTTCCTGCCGCGCCTCATCGGCATGCAGCGGGCCAGTGCGCTGATGATGACCGGCGACAAAGTGAGCGCCGCCGAAGCCATGCAGATGGGCATGATTTACAAGGCTTTTGCTGACGAAACCTTCGACCAGGATGTGGCCGCGCTGGTGCGCAAGCTGGCCGCTATGCCCACCAAAGGCCTGGCTTACACCAAGCAGCTCCTGAACAGCACCTTCGCCAATGACGTGGCCCAGCAGCTGCGGGCCGAAGGCGACTACCAGCTCCGCGCCGGCAATACCACCGATTACCGCGAAGGCGTCGCCGCCTTCCTCGAAAAACGTCAACCCAGCTTCACCGGCCAATGAAAACCGTTGGTATAATTGGTTGCGGAGCCATGGGGGCGGGCATCGCCCAGGTAGTGGCCACGGCTGGCCATACCGTGCGCTTGCTCGACCAGCACGCCGGCGCACTGGAGCGGGCCGTTTCCGGCATTCAGGAGAGTCTACGCAAGCTGGCCGAGAAAGGCAAGCTGACCAGCGAAGCGGCTGAAGCAGCCAGCAGCCGCCTCTACGCCACGGCCGACATGCAGGATTTTGCAGACTGCGAGTTGGTTATCGAGGCTATTGTGGAGGATTTGGGCGTGAAGCAGCAGCTTTTCCGCAAGCTCGAAGGTGTGGTTTCGGCCGATTGCGTGCTGGCCAGCAACACCTCGTCGCTGTCGCTGACTTCGATTGCGGCGGCGTGTGAGCGGCCGGAGCGATTTGTGGGCATTCACTTTTTCAACCCGGCTCCCATCATGCAGTTGGTGGAGGTGATTCCGGCCGTGCAAACACGAGCGGGACTGGCCGAAGAAATTAAAGCCCTGGTAGCCAGCTGGAAAAAACTGCCCGTGCTGACGCAAGACACGCCGGGCTTCATCGTGAACCGGGTGGCGCGGCCGTTCTACGGCGAGGCCATCCGCATCATGGAAGAAGGCATCGCCGACATGGCTACCATCGACTGGGCCATGACGGAGCTGGGCGGCTTCCGCATGGGCCCGTTTGCGCTGATGGACTTCATCGGCCACGATGTGAACTACCGCGTGACGGAATCCGTGTTCACCGCCTTCTTCTACGACCCGCGCTTCAAGCCTTCCTTCTCCCAAAAGCGGCTGTTTGAGGCGGGCTATTACGGTCGGAAATCGGGCCGTGGCTTTTACAACTATGCTGCTGATGCCGCGCAGCCCGCGCCCACCCGCGACGAAGCGCTGGGCCGCCGGATAGTGAGCCGCATCGTGGCCATGCTCATCAACGAAGCCGTGGATGCGCTGGCCCTGAACATCGCCTCGGCCGCCGACCTGGAGTTGGCCATGACCAAGGGCGTGAACTACCCCAAAGGCCTTCTGGCCTGGGCCGATGAGCTGGGACCTGCCAACGTGCTGGCCACCCTCGACGACCTCTACACTGAGTACCACGAAGACCGGTACCGTGCCAGCCCGCTGCTGCGCCGCAAGGCCCGCGCCAATGCGATGTTTCTGATAACAGAATCTGTGTTGTAGCTCTTGCTTAGCACGTTCATAACGAAATGATTACCCCGCGCAGGTTAAAGCATGCGCTAACTTCTTTCTCATGACTCCCACCCTCGAAAACTATACCCTCGGCCGCTGGACCACCGGCGGCAATTCGCCCCAGGAATTGCTCGATGCCAGCACCGGCGAAGTCATCGCGCTAGCCAATACGGAAGGCTTCGACTTCGAGAAAATCCTTGATTACGGCCGCCGGGTGGGCAACCCCAAACTCCGGAAAATGACCTTCCACGAGCGGGGCCGGATGCTGAAAGCGCTGGCTTTTCATCTGCAGGAAAAAAAGGAGATTTTCTACGAGTTGAGCTACCGCTCCGGCGCCACGCGGGCCGATTCCTGGATTGATATTGAGGGTGGAATCGGCAACCTGTTTGCCAATGCCTCGCTGCGCCGCAAGTTTCCCGACAAGCCGTTCTATGTGGAGGGCGAGCCGGTGGGCCTGAGCAAGGGCGGCACGTTCATGGCCCAGCACCTGCTGGTGCCGCGCGAGGGCGTGGCCGTGCACATCAACGCCTACAACTTCCCCATCTGGGGCATGCTGGAAAAAATTGCGGTGAACCTGCTGGCTGGCATGCCCGCCGTGGTGAAGCCCGCCGTGCCTTCGGCCTACCTTACCGAGGCTGTGGTCCGCGAAATCATCGCCTCCGGCATTTTGCCTGAAGGCGCGCTACAGTTAGTGGTGGGCTCGGGCCAGGGGCTGCTCGACCACGTTACGTACCAGGATGTGGTGACTTTCACCGGCTCGGCCGCTACCGGTCGCAAGCTGCGGGCTCACCCACGCATCATCGAGGAAGCTGTGCCGTTTACAATGGAAGCCGACTCGCTGAACGCTGCCGTACTGGGGCCGGATGCGAAGCCCGGTACGCCGGAATTCGACTTGTTCGTAAAGGAAATTCGCAAGGAAATGACGGCTAAGTGCGGGCAGAAATGCACCGCCATCCGCCGCGCTATCGTACCCGAAAACCTGTTGGAAGACGTGCAGATTGCCCTCGGCAAGCTGCTGGCGCAAACCACGGTGGGCCACCCCCAGGCCGAAGGCGTGCGCATGGGCGCGCTGGCCGGCCGGGCGCAGGCCGACATTTTCCGGGAACGAGTGCGGCACCTGGCGCAAAACACGCCCATCGTGTACGGCAATCTCGATAATGTGGAGCTGCTGGGCAAGGACCGTGGCGCTGATTACGCCAAAGGTGCGTTCACCTCGCCCATCGTACTGCGCAACGACCAGCCATTCAAGCACCTGGATAGCCACGAAATCGAAGCCTTCGGACCGGTGGTGACGCTGATGCCCTACCACGACGTGGCCGAGGCCGTGACGCTGGCCAATATGGGCAAAGGCTCGCTGGTGTGCTCGCTGGCAACGAATGACCCGCAAACGGCGCAGGAGTTCGTGCTGGGCGCGGCTACGCACCACGGCCGCATCCTGGTGCTGAACGCGGAGATGGCCAAGGAAAGCACGGGCCACGGCTCGCCGCTGCCGCAACTCATCCACGGCGGCCCCGGCCGGGCCGGCGGCGGGCAGGAAATGGGCGGTATCCGGGGGGTGGAGCACTTTATGCAGCGCGTGGCCCTGCAAGGCTCGCCGAGCATGATTACGGCCATCACGGAGGTGTACCAGACCGGTGCAAAGCAGGTGGAATACGACAAGCATCCCTTCCAGAAATACTTCGAGGAGCTGGAAATCGGCGAAACCTACACCACCCACAAACACACGGTGACGGAGGCCGATATCAGTGCCTTTGCCGGTATTTCGGGCGATAATTTTTACGCCCACGTCGATGCTACTTCGCTGGAAGGCACGCTCTTCACCGGCCGCGTGGCCCACGGCTACTATGTGCTGAGCAAAGCGGCCGGAATGTTCGTGGACCCGCGCAAAGGCCCGGTTTTGCTGAACTACGGCCTCGACGAATGCCGCTTCACCAAGCCCGTGTACCCCGGCACCACCATCGGCGTGAAGCTGACGGTGAAGGAGAAAGTGGGCCAGGAAAAGCGCGACGAAAACGACATCGCCAAAGGCATTGTGCGCTGGCTGGTGACGGTGACCGATGAAACCAGCGAAACCGTGGCCGTAGCGACGATTTTGACGATGGTAAAAAAGAAAAATCAGGAATAACATGAGCACCCTCACCGCCGGCCACGTTCTGGCCGAAACCGATGCCGCTGGCATCACCACCATCACCTTTTTTCACCCTTCGCACAATTCTTTGCCCAGCCGCGTGCTAAATGATTTGGCGCAGGCCATCACCCGCGCCGGACAGGATGAGGGCACGAAAGTCATCGTTCTCAAAAGCGAAGGCGACCGCACCTTCTGCGCTGGGGCCAGCTTCGATGAGCTGCTGACGATTGAGACCAAAGAACAGGGCCTGGAGTTTTTTTCCGGCTTTGCGCGGGTTATCAACGCCTGCCGCACCGCGCCGAAAATCATCATCAGCCGGGTGCAGGGCAAGGCCGTGGGTGGCGGCGTGGGCGTGGCGGCGGCTACGGACTACTGCTTCGCCACCCAGCACGCGGCCGTGAAGCTCAGCGAGCTGGCCGTGGGCATTGGGCCTTTCGTGGTGGGGCCGGCCGTGGAGCGCAAGATTGGCACGTCGGCCTTTCAGCAGCTGGCGCTGGACGCGGGCGAATTTCGCTCGGCAGCCTGGGCGAAGGAGAAGGGCTTGTATGCCGAAGTAGTGGACGACGTGGCCGCGCTGGATGCTGCGGTGGCTGCTTTTGCCGCTAAAATGGCGGCTTACGCGCCAGATGCTACCCGGGCGATGAAACAGGTTTTCTGGCAGGGTACCGAGCATTGGGACACGCTGCTGAGTGAGCGCGCCGGTATCAGCGGTACGCTGGTGCTGTCGGATTTCACGCGGCGCGTACTGCGGAAGTAGCGCTATCGAACGAAAGCCTAATAAAAGAAAACGGTCATGCTGCACGCCGCATGACCGTTTTCTTTTGATTTCTTCCGGCCTTTACAGCTCCATAATGTCCTCGTTCCAGAGCGTGGGCTCGGCTTCGATGAACTCGTTCATCATATCCACGCACTCCTGGAGGTCCATATCAACTACCTCCACGCCGTGGCTTTCGAGGAAGGCGCGGGATTCGCCAAAGGTGCGCGATTCACCCACCATTACTTTCGGAATTTTGAACTGTACGATGGTGCCGGCGCACATGTAGCAGGGCATCAGCGTGGTGTAGATAACGGTGTCGCGGTAGCTGCGCTGGCGGCCGGCATTGGTGAGGCAATCCATCTCGCCGTGCTTGATTGCCGAGTCTTCCTGCACCCGTTTGTTGTGGCCCTGGCCGATGATTTTGCCGTCGCGCACGAGCACGGAGCCGATGGGAATGCCTCCCTGCGAGCGGCCCAAACGGGCTTCGTCGATGGCAGCTTGCATGAATTCGTCTTTGGTTTTCTGGTCTTGCATGGGTGGGATGTTAGCGTGCGCAAATGCCTTTGTAGGGGCAGTACTCGCACTTGGTGAAGTCGTCGGTTTTGCGGATGGGCTCGGTGGGGTCGAGGATGCGGAGCGCAATTTTACGCACTAAGTCTTCGGAAACGGCTACGAAGTCTTCGCCGCCCTCGGTGAGAAAGCTGAGGTCGGCGGAGAGCAGGCCTTCGTCGATATTGCGCAGGGATAGGATGGAAGTATCGGCCGTTTCGCGTTGCACCGTGTGGGCCAGCATGAGGCGATAGAGCCAGAGCTGGCGCACCTTGTCGGCGCTGCTGCTGGCTTCATGCAGGAGGCGGTCGATGGCTTCGGCGGGACTGAGCTTGTCGCGGTAGCCGCGCAGCTGGAGGTCGCTCTTTTTTACGAGGCCGGATTTGTAGTCGACCACGCGCAGGCGGCCGTCGGGCAGCTCGTCCACGCGGTCGGCGAAGCCGAAGAGGCGCACGGCTAGTTGCTCGGACTGGCCCGGCACATCCACGAAAACGGTGGCGGCCAGCTCTTTTTCCAGGCCGAATAAGCGCAAGGGCAGCAGCCCGGGCTGTTCGGTCAGGCTTTCCAGCAGGCGCACCACCAGGCGCGTGGCTACCTGGCCGTACACATGGTTCAGGCCTTCATCAGCGCGGGCGTGCTTTTCGGTAGCTTCCTGGCGCAGGGCGCGCTGCACTTCGGCCGGGGCCTGACGGATGAGCTCGGGGATGTCCTCGGCCGTAATCGGGCGGGCATCCTGCTCGAAGGGCAGCATCAGGTTTTCCAGCGCCTCGTGTATCATGGTGCCGAAGCTGCTGGCTTCCAGCGTTTCCTCTACGGCCTCGTTTTCGTGGAAGCGGGCTACTTTCGAGAAGTAGAAGCGCAGCGAGCAGGCCATGAAATCGTTCAGGCGCGAGGGCGAGATGTTGCGCTCCAGCACACCGCGCAGGGCGGCCAGCATTTCGGGGTCTTTCTCCAGAATCAGGTCGCCTTCGTAGGGATTCACACCGACTTCCACCTCCGGGCCAGCTACCGAAACGGTCAAGTCTTCCAGCGTGAGCTGCGGGTTCTGGGGCAGCAAATCATTCTGTAGCTGCAATAAAAACCGGCTGCGCTCACCGCTTTTCATGCCCTCGGCCCCGGGTAGCACGTGCACCAAATCCACGCGCTGGGCCCGTTGCAGCAGGCGCCAGAAGTTGTAGGCCGTGATGGCCTCCGCATCGGCGTAAGTCGGGAGGTTGGCCGTGGTGAGGACGTCGTAGGGAAACAGCGACTGCTGGCGCTTGGGGGCCGGCAGCACCCCCTCGTTGCAGCTGAGGATGATGAGGTGGTCGAAATCTAGGGCACGGGTTTCGAGCAGGCCCATTACCTGTACATCGGCCAGCGGCTCGCCGGAGAAGGGCAGGCGGGTGCGGCCCATCTGCTCATAGAGGAAGCGACGGAACGAGCGCACCGACAGGCGCTGCTCACGGCAGTCGAAGGCCGAATCGAGCTGCTTGACGAGGGTGTAGAACAGGTACAAGTACTCGGCCCCAAGGCTGGCTTCGCGGTCAGTATCGGCCACTTCGGCGGCGTATACCTGGCGCAGCAGGTCGATGACGGTGTAGCAGGCGGCGATGATGTCGTCGCAGTTGTCCCAGGTTTTGAACAGGGCCTCGATGAGCGGGTGGTGTGCGCCGAGCTTCAGCAGTTCCTCGGCGGGCAGGAGCACGGCATTCAGGCGCACGATTTCGCGGCAAACCTGGTCGAGGATGCCGTGGTACTGGGGTTGGTCGGCCTGCTGGTCCTGCCAGTGCTGGTAGCGGCGCAAAAAGGGGTGGCTCAGCAGCTTGCTCACGGCCAGGTGGTGGTAGCGCGGCACGCCGTAGCCGGTTTCCTGGCTGCCCTCGCGGATGCCGGTGAGGTGCACCTCAAACAGCAAATCGACCAGGTTGAACAGGGGCGTGGCCTGAAAGCTCAGGCCCATGGTCACGTTGTAGTCGGGCACCTCGTCGGGCGGCAGGCCGTGGAGCACGGGTAGGAGCAAGGTTTCGTCGGGCAGCACCACGGCCACGGTGGCGTCGGGGTAGCGCTGGCGGGCTTCGGCCAGGAGCTGGCCGGCCAGCTTGCCCTGCATGCTGGGGTTGGCCACGCCCAGGTAGCGGATGTGGTGCGGCATACCGCGCAGGTACTCCACGCCGCCGCCAAAATTATCGAGCGGCAGTTTCCACTGCTCGAAGTAGCGGCGCAGGTGCTGGCCGGCCCGGTTGGGCGAGCCGGCTTCGAGGTAGAACGGGTCGGCATCGAAGCGGATTTCGGCCCGGCCGGCATTCATCAGCAGGCGAATTAGCTTCTCTTCCGACTTCGATAGATTGCCCAGGCCCACAAAAACGTGGCGGGCTGGCGCGGGCCTGGCTGGGTCTTTCAGGGCCTTTTCCAGCTTCTGCACGGCCAGGCGGTAGGCCAGGCCGGGGTAGGCGAGGTGGTTGGCCTTCATGCGGCGCTGCAGCTCGTGGTACACGCGTTCGAGTTGGTTCCAGAAGCTGAACGAGTGCGCGGCGGCCTGGCTTTTGGGCGGCAGCTCGGCCAGGTCCCAGCGCTCCAGGGCCTTGGCTTCGCTCAGGTATTCAAATACTTTATGCGTGTCGGCCAGGTTCTGGTCGAGGTTGGAGAAGTCGCTGAGCAGCATGCCGGCCCAGCCCACGAATTTATCGAAATCAAGCCCGGTGTCAATGCCTTTCAGGATGTCGTAGAGCAGCAATTGCAGGGCAATGGGCTCCTCTACCTGCACGCCGGCCAGCTCCACCATGTAGTCTTCCATGGCGGCTACGCGGGGCGCCCACAGCGGCGCACCGCCGGGCAGGGCCAGCGCCAATTCATTTTTCAAATACACCACGGCGCGGCGCGTGGGCACGATAACCACAATGTCGGACAGCTCATCGAGCGGGCCGGAGCCGTAGCGGTCCAGCAGCTCGCGGGCAGTGGCAGCCAGGAAGGAAACCGGGGCCGCGCCCGGGGTGGGCGGGGCAGCAATGGGGTAGGGGGCAGACTGAGCAGGCATCAGCGTAAAGATACCAGCCCGGCCAGTAGCACGACTGCCCGCTACCGCGCTGCTACATGCGCGGGTGCTCCAGCCAGGGCTCTACCTCGCCGTGCGCCACAAAATCGCGCAACAGCTCCAGCAGCTCGGGGCGGGTGTGGGGGCGTGGCACCAGCAGGGCCGGCGAGTCGGGCGGCACGTAGCCCAGCAGGGTGCGCATATGCTGGGGCTGGGCCACGCGGAAACCCATGCGCCAGTTGGAAAAGGCGCGGTGCCGGCAGGGGCCTTCGCTGAGCACCCGGCAGCTGAAATGCCGCGGGTCGACGGCGATGTGCTGGTAGTAGAGCCGCCGCACGGCCTCGGGCGTGCCTTCCAATACTTGCAGAAAGCGGCCGTCGGGGGTGTACAGCAGCAGGCCGGTGATGTCCTCGCGCAGGTTGTTGGCACGGCACTGGATGAGCAGCGCGGTGAGCTCTGGCGTGTCGAAGGGCACAAGCGACTGGCTCTGATAAATGAGTTGGTACAGGCTCATGCGCTTCGACTGAAGGGTGAAAAAATAATTTCCAATGCCATGAAACAATAGCTGCCTGCGCTTAGGCAGGAAAGATAGAGAAATGGCAGAGTATAACTAATGTTGAGCTTGCGCACGGAGTAATAATCAGCCGCCAAAACGCCGTTATTTACTTCCTCAACCAACCTTCTCCTGCCATGAAACAGCTTGTCCTCCTGGCCTTGGCCGCCCTGGTCCTGGCCACCCCCGCCGCCGTAGCCCAAACCACGCCCGCCGTTATCCCGGCCCCCGCGCCCCCGGCCGTGCCCGACCCCCTCTGGCACAAGTCCATCAAAACCGGCCTCGGTCTCAACGAAGCCCTGCTCAGCACCAACTGGCGCGGCGGCGGCGTCAATACCATCGGCTTCAACGCTCTGTTCAACGCCAAGGCCAACCGCAAAAGCGGCGTGCACAGCTTCGACAACGAAGCCGATTTTCTCTTCGCTTTTTCCCAGACCAAGGGCCTCGGCTACCGCAAGGGCCAGGACCGTCTCTACCTCGACACCAAGTACGGCCGCGCCCTCACCGACCGTTGGGACATGTTTCTGTCGCTGAATCTGCTCTCGCAGTTCGCCCCCGGCTACAAGTACGACACCGACGCCGCCGGCAACGACCGCGCCCAGCTCACCTCCGACTCCTTCGCCCCGGCCTTCATCACGGCCGCTTATGGCTTCGAATACCATCCCACTACCTATTTCCACGTGCGCCTCGCGCCCTTTGCCCCGCGCCTCACGGTGGTCAACCGCGTCGAACGGTTTGTGTCCGCCCTCGGCGACACGCCCTACGGCGTGAACCCCGGCCACAGCACCCGTTTCGAAGTATTGGCCGCGCAGGTGCTGGCCGAATACGACCGCAACATCAGCACCAACGTCAACTTCAAGGCCCGTTACGTAATGTTTGCCAACTACGAGCACCTCAATTTTCAGGAAATCGACCACCGCCTCGACGTGGGCCTCACCGCCAAAGTGGGCAAGTACGTGAACGTGGCCCTCAACGGCATCGCCCTCTACGACTACGACCAAGACCACAGCATCCAGTACTCGCAGGGCCTAACCATCGGCGTAGCCTACGCCTTCCAAAACTTCGTGGATGCGAAGAAGTAACTGGAATGAAGCCTTAGCCGTCGACGAAGCGCCGGGGCCGGGAGGTCCGGGCACTTCGGCGGCGATGCCGATTTATACCCTTTAGCTGCACGTTAGCAGCGCGGTACAATTGTTTCGAGTGGGATTTAATTCGGAGGTGTATGCTATGCAAACGCGAAAGTCAACTGTTACCGCAGCGCGTAAATCCGCTCAATTATCTCCACCACTTTCAGCCCTTCCAGCGCATTGGTAGTGGCGAAGCTGCGGCGCTGCACGGTATCCACCACGTTTTCAATGACCTGCACGTGGTTGGCGGCCGAGCCCTGGAAGGGGCCGTAGTCGTTGGCGGGGCTGGTGGGGGGCAGCGCGGGCAACTGGTAGTTTTCGAGGTGGCAATACTCCACTTTATCCATGTACTGGCCCGCAATGCGCAGGCTGCCGCGCTCGGCCACCACCGTGAGGGAGCTTTCGAGGTTGCGGTCCCACACGGCGGTGCTGTAACTGAGCGTGCCACTGCCGCCGCGCAGCAGGTCGAAGGTGACGAGGCCGCTGTCCTCAAACTCCGTCAGGCCCTCGTGCGTGAAATCGCGGAACCGGGCCGAAATGTTGGTAATGTCGCCAAACACCCAGTACAGCAAATCGACGAAATGGCTGAACTGGGTGAACAATGTGCCGCCATCCAGGGCCTGCGTGCCTTTCCAGCCACCGGCTTTGTAATAGCGTGCATCACGGTTCCAGAAGCAATTTAGCTGCACCAGAAACACCTGGCCCAGGCGGCCCTCGTCGTACACCTGCTTCAGCCAGGCAGCGGGTGGTGAGTAGCGGTTTTGCATCACCCCAAACACCAGCTTGCCCGTTTGCAGGGCCGTGTGCACGATGGTTTCGGCATCGGCCTTGTGCAGGGCAATGGGTTTTTCGATGACGACGTGCAGGCCGTGGCGCAGGCCGGCCACCGCCTGCGGGGCGTGCAGGCCGTTGGGTGTGGCCACGGTGAGCACGTCGGCCGCCGGGCCGGTTTGCAGGTATTCTTCCAGCGAAGCGAAGAAGGGCACGCCCGGGAACTCCGCCGCGAGGCCGGGCTGCAGGTCAGCGCGGATATCAATCAGCGCCGTCAGCGCGGCACCGTCGTGGCGTGTAACCAGCGCCGCGTGGCGGCGGCCAATGTGGCCCACACCGCAGATTACAAAGCGGACTTCAAGGGTAGAATTGCTCACGAAAATGAATTAATTTCCAAAGAAAGCTCCAACGCGCCCGATGACATATTCCTGCTGCTCCACTGCTAGCAATGGGTGAATGGGCAGCGACAGCACCGCCCCGCACAGCCGCTCGGCTACTGGAAACTGCCCTGCCTGGTAACCCAGATAGGCATAAGCCGGCTGCGCGTGCACCGGCAGGGGGTAGTAAATCATGGTGGGCACCCCACATTTCTGGAGAAACAATTGCAGCTCATCGCGCCGCCCAGTTTCCTGCACCTGAATGGTGTACTGATGGAAAACGTGGCTGCTGCGCTGGTCCCGGGTCGGAGTGGTGATGCCGGGCACACCGGCCAGCGCGGCATCGTAGCGGGCGGCCACGGCCTGGCGGGCAGCGGTGTTGGCGGGCAATTGCCGCAGCTTCACCCTGAGCAGGGCGGCTTGCAGCGTATCAAGGCGGGAGTTGAGGCCGATGCGCTGGTGGTGGTATTTGCGGCTCTGGCCGTGGTTGGCGAGCTGGTGGAGCAGGGCCGCGCGGGCTGCATCACGGGTGAGGAGCGCGCCGCCGTCGCCCAGCGCGCCCAGGTTTTTGGAGGGAAAAAAAGACGTGGTACCGATTTCGCCCACTGCCCCGGCGAAGGCCGTTTCGCCGCTCTGAAATTGGAACGTAGCCCCGATGGCCTGGGCATTGTCTTCAATCAGGGCCACACCGTGGCGGTGGGAAATCGTGCGCAACGCCTCCAAATCGGCGCATTGCCCAAACAAATGCACGGCTACTATAGCGCCGGTGTGCGGCGTAATAGCCGCTTCCACCGCGGCCGGGTCGATGTTGAAGGTATCGGGCAGCGCATCAACCAGCACCGGCTTCAGGCCCAGCAGGGCGGCGGCTTCCAGCGTGGCCACGTAGGTGAAAGCGGGGATAATAATCTCGGCTCCGGCCGGCAGCTCCAGGCTCATCAGGGCCAGGGTCAGCGCGTCGGTGCCGTTGGCGCAGGGGATGGTGTGGGCGCCACCCAAATACGCGCCCAGCTCGGCCGCGAATTGGCCCACGGCCGGCCCCTGAATGAAGGCGGCCGTATCCAACACCTCCTGCATGGCCTCATTCAGAGCCGGTTGCAGGGCCGCGTGTTCGGCCGCCAAATCGAGCAGATAAATAGGGGAGGGCGGGGCAGGAAGAATCAAAACAAAGCCGGAAAAAGAGCGCCGCCAAAGATACCGAGCAAACTCAGGCCAGCTCCCGCAGCAGCCAGAAGAGTTTCAGCAAATCGAGCAGCGGCAAACGCGGTGCGGCCGAAAGCAGCTGCCGCTGCAAGGCCGGCTCTGCCGCACCCAGCGTGGCGCGGGCCGCCGGAGCCAAGCCCAACCGGCGCAGGCGCAACGCCAGTTGCAGCAGGCGCGAATCGGTGCCCAAACCGTCCAGGCGGTGCACTTGGGCCAGGTTGCGCACGGCCTGCTCGCTCTTTTGCAGGAACACTGCGGCCGGTTCCAGTCCGTCGTGCAACACCGGATTATCGAGATGCAGGATATCAATACGCGCCGCCGCCAGCTCCACGCCGAATTTAGTGTCTTCGTGGCCGTAGCCGGTTAGCCGCTCATCGAGCGGGAATTGCCGGAAAACATCGGCCCGAATCAACGCATTATTAATGGTGAGCTGGCCGTAGGGCGCGGCCTGGCGCACGGCGGCGGAGCGGGCTTCGCGAACGTGGCCGTAGTGCCAGCGCAGGTGAAGGGCGGGGTCGGCGGGCGGGGTGCTTTCGTAGCAGGTGCCGCCGATGAGCACGGCGGCGCGGCCCAGCGCAGCAGCGTAACGGGCCAAAAACTGGGTATCAGGCAACAGGCTGTCATTGTCGAGCAGCAGCAGCCACTCGTGCTGCGCGGTGGCTGCCAGCTGGTTGCGGATACCGGCGCGGCCCACATTCTGCGGCAGTTCGCGATAGCGCACGCCGGGCAAGTCGGCCAGTGGCCGATTAATCAGGCGGAATTCATTGCTGGAAAAATCATCGAGCAGCAGAACTTCCACCGGGCCGGGCCAGTCGGCAATCTGGGCAAGCAGCGAATTAACCAATTCCCCAACGGCGCGATTATAAACCGGAATTAAAACGGATAAACCGGCTGCTGCCATCGGTAAAATAATTCGGCCTGACGGCAGGAATTTAGGCGCTAAAACGGCGGGCTGAATCCAGCAACTCGCCGTCCTTGCACGTCAGCACGCGGTGCGGGTATTGCTCAATCAGCTGAAAGTTGTGCGTGGCCATCAAAATGGCAGTCCCGGCGTTATTAATCTCGCCAAACAGCTGCATGATGCTGGCCGAAACGTCCGGGTCGAGGTTGCCGGTGGGCTCATCGGCCAGCAGGAGCACGGGCTCATTGAGCATGGCGCGGGCGATGACCACGCGCTGCTGCTCGCCGCCCGAAAGGCGGTGCGGCATGCGATTGGCAGCGCCGCTCAGGCCCACGCGCACCAGCACGTCCGAAATGCGCTGTTGCTTCTGCGACTTGCCCTTCCAGCCCGTGGCGTTGAGCACGAACATCAGGTTTTCGGCCACCGTGCGGTCACTCAGCAACTGGAAATCCTGAAACACGATGCCCAGCCGGCGGCGTAGGTACGGCACCTTGCTGGTTGGCAGTTTCGGCAGCGAAAAGCCGGCCACGGTGCCCATGCCGTTTTGCAGCGGCAGGTCGGCGTACAGGGTTTTCAGCAGCGACGACTTGCCCGAGCCGGTGCGGCCCACGAGGTAGGCAAATGCGCCTTTTTCCAGCGTGAAGCTCACGCCTTGCAGCACCGCCTGCTGCTCCTGCATTATCGTCGCATCGTGCAGCTCAATAACGTTCTCGGTCATATGGTTACAAGCTCAATGGCCGCAATTTGCCAAACTCCAGCCCCGAAATCACGGCGGCCAGCTCCGTCTCCTTGCCTTCGAGGCCGTAGCGGTGCAGGTCCTTCAGCGGCCGGTCGGCCCGGAAGTAGGCGATGAGCACAAAAGCCTCGTCCCGCAGCTGAATGTAGTCGGGGATTTTGGCCTTGCCTTTTACTTTGATGATGTACATTGTAAGAACTTAGATATGAGAGCTTAGAACTTAGATTTTCAAGTCGTTTCGGTAGTAAGCCGAGCCGGTTTTTGAGTTCTAAGCTCTAATTTCTATGCTCTGGTACAAACTACGAATTAACTTTTTTGTGGTCGGCCAAGAACGTCGCTAAACCCTTGTCCGTGAGCGGGTGGTTCAGCAGCGCCATGATGACGTTGAGCGGGCAGGTCACCACATCGGCCCCGATTTCGGCGCACTGAATGAGGTGCGGCACGTGGCGGACTGAGGCGGCCAGCACCTCGGTGGGGTAGCCGTAGTTGCTGAAAATCTGCACGATTTGCTCCACCAGCTGCAGGCCGTCGTGGCCGATGTCGTCCAGACGGCCTACGAATGGAGACACATAGGTGGCACCCGCTTTGGCGGCCAGCAGGGCTTGGCCGGCGGTGAAAATCAGCGTGCAGTTGGTCTTGATGCCCTTATCCGAGAAGTACTTGATGGCCTTCACGCCGTCCTTAATCATGGGAACTTTCACCACGATGTTGGGGTGCAGCTCGGCCAGGGCTTCGCCTTCGCGAATGATGCCATCAAAATCAGTAGCAATGACTTCGGCCGACACGTCACCGTCCACCAGCTCGCAGATTTGGCGGTAGTGGGCCATCACGCTATCGATGCCGCGAATGCCTTCCTTGGCCATCAGCGACGGGTTGGTGGTCACGCCGTCGAGGACGCCCAGTTCCACGGCTTCGCGGATTTCGGCCAGATTGGCGGTATCGATGAAGAATTTCATGCAGTTCGAAGATAAAAAAAGTCGGCCCCAAAGCTACTCATTCGCCCGCCAAAATTGCGGAACAGAGCAGCACCGGGGCCGACCAGAAAAGGCAAAAAAAAGCAAGCCAAAATCGCACCGCTACAACCACCTACCCTTGCTACCTTCCGGTCCTGGGGGAGTTCAGCGGGAGCTGGTCGTTCTGACTTGCCGATGCAAAGGTAATCACGGATTCATCGGATTCGACACGGATTCATCGGATTTTGTGGCCGCCGCGCGCCGACAGACCGGTGCGGGCGCGGGTAAGCGGCTGATTGCATTGGAAATGCCCACTGGTGTGGCCGGGTGAAAAATATTTTGCGGGTCTGCCAATCGTCTACAAAATCCGTGAAATCCGGAAAATTCGCTTAAATCCGTGATTAGCTTTGTGCCATGGAACGACTTATCATCCTTGATTTCGGCTCGCAGTACACGCAATTGATAGCCCGACGCATTCGCGAATTGCATGTGTTCTGCGAAATTCACCCCTACACCCACGCCCCGAACCTCGTCCTTAGCGATGATATTCGGGGCGTTATTCTTTCCGGCTCGCCGTGTTCGGTGCGCGACGCGGACTCGCCCAACCCCGACCTGAGCCACATTCTGGGTCGGGTGCCGGTGCTGGGCGTGTGCTACGGCGCGCAGCTGCTGGCCCAGCAGGGCGGGGGCGAGGTGACGCCCGCCACCATCCGCGAGTACGGCCGGGCGCGGCTGTCGTCGCTCGATGCGGCTTCGCCGCTGCTGGACGAGATGCACGTGGAGTCGCAGGTCTGGATGTCGCACGGCGACACCATCGAGCGCCTGCCGGCCGGTTATAACATCATCGCCAGCACGCCGGAAGTGGCAGTGGCCGCCTTCAAAATTGAAGGCCAGGACACGTATGGCATCCAGTTTCACCCCGAAGTAACGCACTCCACCGAAGGCAAGCTGCTGCTGCGCAACTTCGTGGTCGACATCTGCCAATGCGCCCAGACTTGGACGCCCGACCACTTCGTGGATTCGGCCGTGACGGCGCTGCAACACACCATTGGCCCCGATGACCAGGTGATTCTCGGCCTCTCGGGTGGGGTGGATAGCAGTGTGGCGGCCCTGCTGCTGCACCGCGCCATTGGCCCGCGCCTGCACGGCATTTTTGTGGATAATGGCCTGCTGCGGCAGGATGAGTTTGCCACCGTGCTGAAAGCCTACGAAGGCCTGGGCCTGAACGTGACCGGCGTAAATGCCGCGCCCGAGTTCTACGCCGCGCTGGCCGGCATCAGCGACCCGGAGGACAAGCGCAAGGCCATTGGCCGCACGTTTATTGAAGTGTTCGACCGCGAGGCGCAGAAGGTGAAAGGTGCGCGCTGGCTGGCCCAGGGCACCATTTACCCCGATGTCATTGAGTCGGTGTCGGTGCACGGCTCGTCGGTGACCATCAAGAGCCACCACAACGTAGGTGGCCTGCCCGAGAAGATGAACCTGAAGATTGTGGAGCCGCTGCGCATGCTCTTCAAGGACGAGGTGCGCGAAGTAGGCGCGGCGTTGGAACTGCCCGCCGAGATTCTGAACCGGCACCCCTTCCCCGGCCCCGGCCTGGGCATCCGCATCCTCGGCGACATCACCCCCGAGAAAGTGGACCTGCTGCAGCGCGCCGACGGCGTATTCATCGACCTGCTCAAAAAGCACGGCCTCTATACCCACGTGTGGCAGGCGGGTGCCATGCTGCTGCCCATCCAGAGCGTGGGCGTGATGGGCGACGAACGCACCTACGAGCGGGTGGTGGCCCTGCGTGCCGTGACCAGCGTGGACGGCATGACCGCCGACTGGGCGCATTTGCCCTACGATTTCCTGGCCGAGGTAAGTAATAAAATCATCAACCAGGTGCGGGGTATTAACCGCGTGGTGTATGATATTTCGAGCAAGCCACCAGCGACGATTGAGTGGGAATAAGCACGATGCTTGACGAATAATAGAACGTCATGCTGATTGCAGCCGAAGCATCTCTACCGTGATAGTAAAATCGATTACTTGTGTGGTAGAGATGCTTCGGCTGCAATCAGCATGACGTTCTTCTTTGCCATCAATAACCAAAATGCTCATGCGCTTCCACTGCCTCCAACACATGCCTCACGAGGGCCCCGGCCACGCCGCCGAGTGGCTGGCCGCGCACGGCCATTCGCTCACATTCACGAAGCTTTTTGAGCCGAAGCCGGTATTTCCGGCGTTGGCCGATTTCGATGGTCTGCTGATTCTGGGCGGGGCCATGAGTGTGCACGACGAGGACAAGCTGCCGTGGCTGCGCGATGAAAAAGCCTTTATCCGCGAAGCGCTACGGGCGGGGAAGATTACGCTGGCCATTTGCCTGGGGGCGCAGCTGGTGGCCGAGGCGCTGGGCGGCGAGGTGCGGCCCAACCACGCGCCGGAAATCGGCTTCTGGACGGTGCGGTTTTCGGCGAAGTCGCTGGAGCACCCGCTGCTGCGCGGGTGGCCCGAGAAGGCCGCCGTGCTGCACTGGCATCTGGACACGTTTGCGGTGCCGCCGGGGGCCTTGCGCGTGGGCATGTCGGCGGCTACGGCCACACAGGGGTTTGTGTGGGGCGATGGGGTGATTGGGTTCCAGTTTCACCCCGAAATGACGGTGCCGATGGTGGAGCAGCTTATGGCTGACGAAGGGCACGAGCAGGCCGCGGAAGAAGAATTCGTGCAGACGGCAGAGCAAATTCGCAGTAAGCTGAAATCAGTGTGGAAGGGGCGCAAGCTGCTGGAGACGCTGCTGGAGAATCTGGTGGCGCTGCATGAGAGCGAATATAGATTCGCTGAAAAAGTAAGCCCCAAAATAGTAGAGCATCAAAAGCCGATTCGGGTTACTGAAGCGGCTTTTGATGCATCAATGAAGCAATGTCAATAGAGACGCAATACTACTTGATTCCCGTTGTTGCCTTCGCAACATTTATTCTCTGCATCTGGCTCGCGCACCGTTTTATTAAAGCGCAAACCATAACCTGGGGTGTTCGAATAGCGCTTTGGACTGGCGCGCAACTGCTCAGTGGCGGGTTGTTTTTGGGCTTGGGATTGATAATGTTATTCGCGTTTATGGCTCATCATCCGATGGACCCGCCGATTAAATGACCCTCAAAACCCCTTCGGCAACTCAATCCCCTTAATCGTCTTGTACAAGCTCAGCGCGTTCTGGTCGGTCATGCCCGCTACAAAGTCCGTCAGCAGCAAAATCTTTTCATAAGCTGATACATCCGCCTGGTGGCCTTCGGCGCGGAATTGCTCGGGGAGTAGCAGGAGCAGCTTGCGGCTGCGGTGGCCCTGGCTGTGGTCGAATACGGCGCAGAGGAAGGCGTCGAGCAGGCCGCCGAGGACTTCGAAACCGGCGGCTTCGATTTCGAGTACCGGGCGGCTGCGGTAGAGCTGGTGGATGCTTAGGCGCTGCACTTCCTGCAAATCGGCCCAGCAGCTGAGCTCTTTGATGAGGGACTGGTCGTACGCGCCGCGCAGGATGGCTGGGGCGTGGTGGGCGAAGAGGGCCGCCAGCTCGTTCACCAGCTTGCCGATGAGGCGGGCGCGAACGTAGCCCAGCTCCTCGCGCCAGTCGTGCCACTGCACGCTGCCGACGCGGCCGGCGGGGTCGTTGAGCATGCGTTTGAGTAGCGGCAGGCCGGTTTCGGGGGCGATGAGGCCGAGCTTGAGGCCGTCCTCGAAGTCGATGATGCGGTAGCAGAGGTCGTCGGCGGCTTCGACGAGGAAGGCCAGCGGGTGGCGGTGGTAGAAGCCGGCGGCAGCGTCTTTGGCCAGCAGGCCCAGCTCGGCGGCGACGTGCTGGAAGCGGGCGCTTTCGGTCTGGAAATGGCCGTATTTCTTCTCCGAAACGCCGCCGGTTTTGGCGGAATCAGCCACCAGGCTGGGTTTGGGGTATTTGGTGAATGCGCCCAGCGTGGCGTAGGTGAGGCCCAGGCCGGCGGTGCCGGTACTGTGCGCGGCGTAGGTGTGCGTGAGGATGCGGAACCCCGCCGCGTTGCCCTCGAAATGCTGCAAATCGGCCACTTCGGCGGCGCTTAGCTGCGCCAGATACGGCGCGGCGGCGGGGCTGAGGAAGTAGCTGCTGATGGCGTCCTCGCCGGAGTGGCCGAAGGGCGGGTTGCCGATGTCGTGGGCCAGGCAGGCGGCGGCCACGATGTCGCCGCAGTCCTGGTCAAGGTTGGGGAGTTGCGCGGCTAATTCGGCAACGGCTTCCATTAAATGGCGGGCGGCGAGGCGGCCCAGCGAGCGGCCCACCACGGCGGTTTCGAGCGAGTGGGTGAGGCGGGTGTGCACGAAATCGGTTTCGGGCAGGGGCATCACCTGGGTTTTGCGCTGCAAGCGCCGGAACGCGGAGCTGAACACCACGCGGTCATAGTCCTGCACGAAGGCCCCGCGCACGGGGGCCGTGCTGGCGGGCGGCAGCTGCTGGTCGGGGAAGCGGCGCTGCGAAAGCAGGCGCGGCCAGGACATTGATTTGAAGGCCATTCTATTGTACTGTTTGTACAGTGCGGACGATATTAATCAACATGAAAGCTCCTCGAACCGAAAAAGATGTACACCAGGCGTTTTTCATGCCGACCAAAACTACCGGTTGAGCATCTGCATCAGCAATGCTGCGCGATAACGCTTGTTGTGATGCCATTCCTAGCCCTGGAATATTAAATATGTGCGGCGTCCGAATCCAAGCAGCAAGCGCAATGCTTTCATTTCTGGCCATGACCTGCTCAATATAAGTCCCACCTTTATAGTCGACAATAATCGTGTACAAGCTATCCATTGTTGATATCTAAATCTAGATTACCGCGCCAGCTGCTCGTCGAGCTGCCGGAAGGGGTTGAGCGTATTCAGATTCAAGACAAAGCGAATGCGGTCAGTGAAATCCTGGCGGCTGCTGGGGAAGCCGTTGGCGTATTGCGAGCCGGCCACGGGCAGGTAGAATTGCAAAATGTCGCGCAGCACGGGCACCACCAGGCCGGCATCGTAGTAGAGGCGCTGGGCGGTGCGGGTGGTCGATTCGCTGGTGCGGAAATAGTCGTGGGTGGCCCCGAAATCGGCGAACACGGCTAGACGCGTGACCGGCAAATCGGCTTGCAGGTTGAGGGTGCTGAGCCACTTGGTGTCGGCCACGGGCAGGTAGCCTTTGAACGCGCCATCGCGGTCGTCGGTCTGGTGGAGCTGGGCCGTGACGCTGTGCGAAATCTGCTGGCGGTCGAGGAAGGCGGTTTGGCGGCGGTAGTCGGGGCTGCCGCTCAGGCCGAGCACGAACTCGGGGCTGCTGGGCTGCTGCAAAAACCGGCCGCCAAACAGGCGCGCCTGCACCCGCTTGCCCCGCGAATAAAAGCGGAAGTAGCTGGCGCTGGCCCGCAGCAGCAGGGCCTGGCGGTTGTTGGCGTCGTCGGAGCTGCTGGCAATCATGCGGTTCAGGTCCACGGCGGCGCTCCAGCCCTGCAGGCCGTTGGCGTAGCCCACGCGGTAGTCTATGGCCTGGAACACACCGGTGCGGTCGCGGTCCTCGTCTTTCACAATGGTATTGGCCACGGTGAGGCGCTGCTGCGGGGCCGCCCCCGGCGCGTGGGGCCAGGCAAAGCTCACGCTGGGCTCGTATTTAATGTAGCGCTCGAAGCGCTGTACGCCCATGGCAATGGTGGCCTGCCGCGACAGGTGCTGCGGCAGTACGTTGAGTTGAATTCGGCCGATGCCGTTCAGCTCGTTGCGGCTGAAGCTGTACATGGGCATGGCCAGGTATTGCAGGCGCTTGGGAGCCAGCGGGCTGTTATAAAACGCCGCGCCGAGCATGAATTTATCCGAAGTATTGGCCCCCAGCACCGGCAGCCAGCTGATGGTGGCCTTGTCCCAGCGCTCCACGCTGGCCAGCGGCCGCAAGCGGATGGGAGTGGAGCGGGAAGGATGGTCGGCCACGGTGAGGCGGTCGTTGCGACGGTTGAGCTCGGGCGTGACGTACTGGGCATCCACCACCAGGGCCGCCACGTTGGCGCGCTTGAAATTGAGCTGGCTGGTAGCCTCTTCCTCGGCGTTGGGGTCAGTGTTGCCGAAGGGCGCGGTCCAGAGCGTTTCCAGCACCCGGCCATTGGCATCCACGGACGATACCGGCACGGCCCAGGGCGTGGGCGAGTCGGTGCGGACCAGCACCTTCACCACGTCGTTGAAGCTGGCCAGGGTTTGCAGGTCGGCGTCGTAATGCTGCGTGTTGGTGAGCATGCCCTGGAAAAACCAGCCCAGCTTCTGGCCCGTGCTTTCCTCAAACACGGCCTGCATGTCCTCGGGGTAGGGGTGCTTGAACTGCCACCGCTCGTAGTAGAGGTGCATGGCCGCGTCGAACTTCTCCTGGCCTAAGTAGCCGGCGAGGTACTTCAGCAGCGAGCCCGTTTTCTCGTACACGATGACGGCGGAGTTCACCATTGTGTAGCTGGCCATTGAGGGGCCTTGCACCGGCTGGTCGAGTCCCCGGCTGGCCAGGGCCTGGTAGGGTACCTGGTCGAAAGCCGAAGCCGGCAGCTTTTCCAGCCCGAACGTGCGGGCGATGCGGGGGCTCTGGGCAAAGGCCATCATGCCGCCAGGGTGCAGGGTGTCGCGCTCGCTTACACGGTGCTCCACGTAGGTATTCACGCCCTCGTCCATCCACGGAAAATCCCGCTCATTCGAGCCCAGGATGCCGTAAAACCAGTTGTGGCCCACCTCGTGCACGATGGCGCTGGGCATGGTCACGGTCACCATCGGATACTCCATGCCAGAGCCGGCGCTCAGCGCGCCATCCACCGCCGTGGCGGCCGAGTAGGGGTACTCGCCCACCCAGCGCGAGTAGTAGGTGAGGGCGTCGTTGACGTCCTGGAGGCCCTTTATCCACTTGGTGGCCTCGCGGTTGGTAAAGAGCACCCACGAGGTGACGGTGCGGCCTGAGGGCAGCGTCACGCCGCTTTTCAGCACGTTGAAGCGCTTATCGGCAAACCAGGCGAAGTCGTGCACCCGGTCCTGCTTGTAGCGCAGGGTTTTGGTGGTGGCGTCGGAGGGCGGGAATTTCAGGTCGGTGCCGAAATCCTGGGCGGTTTTCTTGGCGGCGGCGGTGGCGGCCAGGGCGTCCATGCGGGCGCGCTCGTCGGGGTTTTGCAGCTCGCCGGTGGCCCCCACGGTGTAGTTGGTGGGCAGGGTAATGGTGACGTCAAACGAGCCGAATTCGGAATAGAACTCGCCTTGGTCGAGGTAGGGGATGGGGTGCCAGCCGCGCCGGTCCAGCACCGCCGGCTTGGGGTACCACTGCGTAATCTGGTAGCTCTGCCCCACGTGCCCAAACCGTGAAAACGATGCCGGAATCTTCACCCGAAACGGTGTGCTGATGCTGGCCGTGGCCCCCGCCGCCAGCGGCTGTGGCAGCACCAGCTTGGCAATGTCGGCGTTTGCGGGGTCGAATTCCAGCTTGGCCGGCTGGCCGTTTACTTTGAAATCGAGCCCATCAATAAAGCCCCGGTCCTCGGCTTTGGCGAACTGGAACCGATTCTTGCCGTCGCGCAATTGCTGCTTGGCGAATGCAGTCGAATTGTCTTTGTAAGCATTCGGCCACAGGTGAAACCAGATGAAGGTGAGGGCCTCCGGCGAGTGGTTGACGTAAGCCAGTTCCTCGCGCCCGGTGAGGAAGTTGGTCTTGTCATCGAGCGCCACGTCGATGGAATAGTTGACTTCCTGCTGGAAATAGGGGCCGGCGGCTTTGGGTGGCGTGGGCTTGGGCGTGTGGCGCTGGGCCAGGGCAAGGCCGGGTAGCAGGGCCAGGAGGCCGGCGAGTATGCGTTTGGTCATGGTCAGAAGCAAGGGCGGGAGTAGCGCCGCGCCTATGGGACGAAGCTACGGCGCGCCATGCGACTGCGGGGAGGCAGAAGGATGGAAATTGGCTGCAATTAGTGGGGAGTCGTAATTAAAGATGCCCGCTTTCCCAGCAATCCGTTCAGCAATTCGCATTACCATGGCTGCCAAAAACAACCTGCAACGATTCATCGCTGCCCAGTCCTCGTCCTACCAAACCGCGCTATCCGAAATTAAAAACGGCCGTAAGCGCAGCCACTGGATGTGGTTCATCTTCCCCCAAATTCAGGGCCTGGGCCTGAGCGAAACCGCCCGATTCTACGCCGTAGCCGATGCGCAGGAAGCGAAGGATTACCTGGCCCATCCCGTATTGGGTGCACGGCTGCTGGAAATTTGCCAGGCACTGCTTGGGCTGAAATCCAGCGATGCCTACGATATTTTCGGCAGCCCCGACGACCTGAAGCTGAGGTCTTCGATGACGCTGTTTGCGGCGGTGGGCCGCAGTCCGGTATTCCGGCAGGTGCTGGAGAAGTTTTATGGCGGGGCTCAGGACGATAAAACCCTGCGTATTCTGGCTGCGTCAGCGAACTTCTGAGCGGCTTTGTAATGCAGCCCTGACCGCCGCGATAGATGCTTCAGTAAGAAAAGTAGTCCAGCTTTTGACCGGAAAATGGAAGCAAGACCCAAAATCGCCGTGCCCCAAACGGCGGCCGACCAGGCGGCAGAACTATGCGCCTGGAGCGCGCTGGTCTTGCTTTGGGGCCTGACTATCTGGAGTCTGTTTACCCTGCCCGCCACTATTCCGGTGCACTTCAATGGGGCCGGCGTGCCTGACCATTACGGTGAAAAGAGCAGCCTCCTGATGCTGCCGCTGGTAGCTACCGTGCTGTTTGCTGCCCTCACGGCTGCCGGCAAATTCCCCCACGTACTTAACTATCCTGCCGAAATCACGCCCGCCAACGCGCTAAGCCAGTACCGGGGAGCCATCCGACTGACTCGCAGCCTGAAAATCGGGATGGTGCTTGTTTTCCTCCTGCTGGTGTTTCAAACCGGGCAAACCGCCACCGGAAAGACGGCCGGTTTGGGCGCGTGGTTTATGCCCGTCACGTTAGGGCTGCTTTTTTTGCTGCCGGGATTGTGGTACTGGGTTACTGTATCCCGCGCCCGGGCTTGAAAAACGTTTGAAATGCATTGAATTTAAAGCTCGTGCTATTACTCGTGCGGGCGTCCCAGCAGCCGCACCGTGCCGTAGCCTACCAGCAGAAACAGCCCAAAAACCAGCGTCACGCCCCACGTTCCAGGAAAGGAAAAAGGGTGCAAAATCCGGTTCACGATATCGAAAAACAGCGTGAGCGGATTGGTGACTATGTTCCAGGAGTTGAAGCGCAGGTAACGGCCCAGGTAGATGCCGAAACTGCTGAGCAACAGCGCCACCGCGGCAAAGCCCCAGCCGGCCCCGAAGCCCAGGCGCTGCTGCACCAGCCGCTGCATGTCGGACAGGGAAGCGTAGGCCAGCATCAGGCCGTTCCAGGCGCAGCTGAGTATCAGGGCCAAATCGTACCAGAGCGGCACGCCGGGGCGGGTATCGAGGTGAAATAAATCGGTGAGGATGTAGGGCGCGTTGGGGAAAAACAGCAGCCATACTGCCCCCACCGGTACCAGCATGCGCGCCCGCAACGGTCCCTTGGCCGTGCCCAGCATGGTGCTGAGCGCAAAGGGCACAACAGCCAGAAATAGGTTCCAGAGCATAAACAGGAACGTGAGGCGGCCCGTCAGCAACACGCGGCCCGCCACCAGCAGGATGCTCAGGGCCACGGAAGCAGCCAGTGCGAACACCAGCGTGAGCCGCGCGCGGGTGAAGGACTGGCCGGAGAGGGTGGTTACTTGCATAAGGTTAAAGTTAATGCCGAAGCGCCGGGAAGTGGTTACATCGGCGTCGGGCAAACGACAACGTTCGGCCCGGCGGGCTGCGTGTCCGCCGGGAGGCATTTATGGCTAATTTTGCGCGGCTTACCACAGGGGCAAGCGTGTTTTCTGGTTCAATGACGTTCACTCCTTCGCTGCGGCGGCCGCTTCGGTGGCTGGTAGCCAGCCTGCTGCTCACCAGCCCTGCGCTGGCCCAAACGCCTGTTAAGCCTAAGCCAGCTACTCCTTTGCCCGCTGCCAAGCCGCCAGTCGCCAAGCCTACTATCGCTGCGCCGGCCAAGCCGCAGCCGGCTACCACTCAGCCCGCCAAGCCCCAACCCACCAAACCCAAGCCCACCGCCGTGCCGCCCGCCGAAGCCGGCGTGCGCTACCGCAGCGGCAAAACCCAACTCGACCAGGGCAACTACGCCGCCGCCCTCGCGCAGCTGGAGCCGCTGGCCCAGCCCACCGCCCGTTTCGCCCGCGCCGCCGATGCCGCCTACCTGGCCGCCGTGGCCAACGCCCGCCTCAAGCAATGGCCCGAGGCCGAGCAGATGCTCAACCTGCTCCGCACTGAGTACCCGACTTATCCGAATATGCCCGATGCGCTGTTTCTACAAGCGCAGGTTTCCTTCGAGCAGGAGGATTTCGACACGGCCCTCAAAACCCTGACTCAGCTTCCTGCTGATAAGCTAGTAGCCGAGCGCGAGGCCATGAAGGCCACTTACCTGCCCCGCATCAAGGAGCGCAACACCTGGCAGCGCAACCTGCGCCGCTACCCCGACGATGCCACCCTGGCCCGTGCCTACGCCGACCACCTCATTACCGGCGGGGCCTTCACCGATGCCGACCGCCCGCAGCTCGACGAGCTGATTGCCAAATTCAGCCTCGACCCCGCCCGCTACACGCCGCGCCCCCGGCCGGTTTCCGTCAAGAAAACCAGCTACAACGTGGCCGTGCTGCTGCCCTTCGAGCTGGCCGACCCCAGCTGGCAAACCCAGCGCAAAAACCAGTTCGTGACCGACCTCTACGCCGGCCTGCGCCTGGCCCAGGACAGCCTGCAACGCGCCGGCCGCCCCATCCAGCTTTTCGCCTACGACACCGGTGCCGATACCCTCACCCTAAAACAAACCCTGGCCCTGCCCGAACTGGCCGGCATGGACATGCTCATCGGCCCGGTCTATAAATCAGGGGCTAAGCTACTGGGCCGCTACGCCCGCGAGCACCAGATTATCTGCGTCAACCCACTCTCTCAGGACGGCGACTTGGTGCTTGATAACCAGTGGCATTACCTCTTTGCACCCAGCTCGGCCACGCAGGGGCGGGTAGCGGCGCAGTTTGCGCTCAATGCCTTTGGGGCGGGCCGGCCGGGCCTCGTATTGTATGAAGACAGCAAGGACGACGCCGATTTTGCTACCGCCTACAAGGCCACGTTTGAGGAGCAAGGCGGCAAAATCAGCGCCCTGCGCCGCTTCAACCCCGATGTGGACGAGAGCCTCGCCGCCGCCTTTGCCGGGCCGGAGCTGGCCGCCGCCAGCCACGTTGTGGTGGTGTCTGATAACCGCCGTATCGGCCCCTACGCCCTGCGCTTGGTGCAGCAGCAGCCCGCCGCCACACGCCCCGGTGTGCTGGCCCCGGGTTCCTGGCTCGATAACCCGCGCCTCGACGTGAGCCAGCTCAATGGCCCCGCCACCTACTTCATTCAGCCCAAATACTACGACGAGCAGGGGCTGGGTTTCCGTCGGTTTCGGCAGCTGTATTTGCAGCGCCAGCACCTGCCGCCGTCGATGTTTGCCAGCCAGGGCTTTGAGATGCTGCTGTATTTCGGCAACGCGCTATTCCAATACGGCCCGGCATTTCAAACCGGCCTGTCCACCATGCCGCAGGCCACGGGCGCCATCTTTGAAGGCGAAAGCTACCCCGGTGGCGCGCACGACAACCAAGTGGTGCCCATCGTCAAGCTCAGCGGCCTGGAGTATCAGGTGATGCGCTAAGATTCGCCAGCACGGCTACAAAAGCACGTCATGCTGAGCGCAGTCGAAGCATTTCTACCGCTTCGTTGCAGTCGGTATTGATTAGTTACACGGTAGAGATGCTTCGACTGCGCTCAGCATGACCGTTTTCTTAAAAAAAATAGATTTATAACGCTTCCTATTTCATGCTCAACCTCACCACTTCCGCTGCCCTTTTCGAACGTGCCAAAACCCTCATTCCCGGCGGCGTAAACTCGCCGGTGCGCGCCTTCCGCTCGGTGGGTGGCTCGCCGGTATTCATGCAGAGCGCCCACGGGGCCTGGCTCACCGATGTGGACGGCAACCAATACGTCGACTTCATCAACTCCTGGGGCCCGATGATTCTCGGCCACGCGCCCGAAGTGGTGCTCGATGCCGTGCGCCAGGCCCTGCCCAACTCGCTCAGCTTCGGCGCGCCTACGCACCGCGAGGTAGAAATGGCCGAGTTGATTCGGGAAATGGTGCCCAGCATTGAAAAAGTCCGCCTCGTAAACTCCGGCACGGAAGCCTGTATGTCGGCCATCCGCGCCGCCCGCGGCTACACCGGCCGCGCCAAAATCATCAAGTTTGAAGGCTGCTACCATGGCCACGGCGACGCCTTCCTGATTGCGGCTGGCAGCGGTGCCCTCACCGCCGGCGAACCCGATTCGGCTGGCGTAACCCAGGGCGTGGCTCAGGACACCCTCACCGCGCCCTACAACGACCTGCCCGCCGTTGAAGCCCTCATCGCCGCTAATCCCAATCAAGTAGCAGCCCTGATTCTGGAGCCCGTGGTAGGCAACATGGGCCTCGTAGCGCCCGCCGCAGGCTTCCTGCAAAGCCTGCGCGACCTGTGCACCCGGCACGGCATCGTGCTCATTTTTGATGAGGTGATGACCGGCTTCCGCCTTGCGCCGGGTGGCGCGCAGCAGCTCTACGGCATCACGGCCGACATGACGACGCTGGGCAAAATCATCGGCGGCGGCCTGCCCGTAGGCGCTTACGGCGGCCGCGAAGACATCATGAACTGCGTGGCCCCGGCCGGCAAAGTATACCAGGCCGGCACGCTCTCCGGCAACCCCATGGCTACGGCCGCCGGCATGGCCCAACTCCGCTACCTGCACGAGCACCCCGAACTGTATACCGCCCTCGAAGCCAGCAGCGCCCGCCTCGCCGACGGCACCCGCCAGATTGCTGCCGAGCTGGGCCTTAACTACACCGTGAACCGGGTAGGCTCCATGTTCAGCCTGTTTTTCACAGACAAGCCGGTGAATAATTTGGACGATGCCAAGCACTGCGATACCGCTGCCTTCGGCCGCTATTTCCACGCCATGCTGGACCGCGGCATCTACCTCGCGCCTTCGCAATTCGAGGCCCTGTTCGTGTCCACGGCCATCACCGACGAGCTGGTGGAAAAATACCTGACCGCCTGCCGCGAATCGTTGAAAGAAGCGCACAGCTTGTAACGAGCGTTAAACCTGCGACCTTTGCCCGATGCTAAAATTCCGTCTGCTAAGCCTGCTTTTGTTATTTGCGGCGTTTGCCCACGCCGAAACGCCCGCCCAGGCCAACAAGCGCCTCTTCGATAAAACCATCGACGAGCTGAATTTCCGCACCATGGAAACGGTGTACGACAAGTCGTTCACCCGGGGCAAGTTCCCGCTCACGTTGCGCACCGCCGCCGCCCGTCGCGCCTTCGATGGCTTTGGTGATAACAAGGCGCTCAAGCAGCTATTTCTGAACTACAACGGCATTGCCGAGCGGTACAAAAACCGTTTCGGCAACGGCCCGCTCACATTGGCGGAGTTCGATAAACAGCTGAAATCGGTGCTGCTGGACAAGAACTTCGAGTTCTTCATTCACAACCTGCCGCGTGATGAGCGGGTGTCGCTCATCCGGGCCGAGCAGCGCCTCATTCAGCAGGCCAGCGCCCAGTTCAACGACTCCGGCGCGGCGGCCGGCCCCACCGTACCTGTTGCCGATAACGGTGCCCAGCCCGAAGCCCCCGTCACGGCTCCACTCACCACCAACGACGCCGACGGCTCACAAGTGGAAACTACGCCCGCCGCGGCCGATGAAGCCCCACTCACCAGCGCCCCCGTGGTGCCAGCCGGCCCGGCCCCGCACCACGACTGGGTCGACTACCTCACGCTGCTGCTGAGCCTGGCCAGCGCCGGGATGATATTCCACCTCATTACCAACGTACTGCCGGCGATGAATCGCCGCATCAACAATCTCAGCGCCGAACCGGAGCCCGAACCGGAGCCCCGTAGCTTCGCCAGCCGCCTACGGCCCAACCGCAACCCCGGCGGCCTGCGCGAAGACCGGTACGAAGACGATGAAGAAGAGGAAGCCGAAGGCGAGCCCGCCGGCCCGTACCGCCACGACGACGACTGAGGAATTAAATAATCTGGTCGTCATGCAGAGCGCAGCATCTTGCCCGCAGTAAGTAATCCAATCGAATGAATTGGTGGTGACGGGCAAGATGCTTCGCTGCGCTCTGCATGACGTTCTAAAATTTCACATCCTACAATCCCCTATGATTCTTACCGACCAGCAAATCCTCGCGGAAATCGAAAAAGGCACCATCGTCATCGAGCCCTACGACCGCAGCTGCCTGGGCACCAATTCTTACGATGTGCATCTTGGCAAGTACCTCGCCACCTACCGCGATGAGGTGCTGGACGCCCGGAAGCACAACGAAATCGACACCTTTGAAATCCCCGAAGACGAAGGCTACGTGCTCCAGCCCGGTCGCCTCTACCTCGGCGTGACGCAGGAATACACCGAAACCCACGCCACTGTGCCCTTCCTCGAAGGCAAGAGCAGCGTGGGCCGCCTCGGCATCGATATTCATGCCACCGCCGGCAAGGGCGATGTGGGCTTTTGCAACCATTGGACGCTGGAAATCAGCGTGTCGATGCCCGTGCGCGTGTACCGGAATATGCCCATCGGTCAGCTCATTTATTTCACAGTGCAGGGCGATGTGAACACCTTCTACAACCGCAAGGAAAACGCCAAATACAACGACAAGACCGACAAGCCGGTGGAGTCGATGATGTGGAAAAACAAGTGGTAGAATATAGCGTTGGGGCAATGCCGGGACAATAAATCCGAACCGTGCCGCGCTTTTTTGCGTTGAATTCGGTGACTGCGCCGCTCAGGGCTGGCCCGGTCCTTGCGTAAGTGTGCAACTGAAACCCCTACGACGATGACGACGAAAACTGCTTTTGCTTCTCTTTTCCTGGCGCTTCTGGCCGGTTCTGCTGCCGCCCAGCAGGGGCCGAACAGCACCGTGGCCGTGCAGGACAAAACCCAGTCCAGCCCCCGCCTCAACCCCGTGCAAGCCCGTGCCGACCGCCTCAGCGAACAAATGGTGCGCGACCTGCACCTGAACAACTACCAAGCCACTAAGCTCCGCGCCGTCAACGCCGATAAAATCGCCAAGATGGCGGCAATTGAGCGCAAAAATGCCGGCAACCAAAGGTTGATTGATGAGCAGTGCAATGGCGTCTGCAAAGAGCGGGACCAGGAATTCCAGGCCTTTCTCAGCAACGACCAGTACACCAGCTATTTCGGCTCCCGCGGCGTTTATAACAAAACGGACCGCGACTTTGCCAACCAGTCAGCCAGTATTTTGCTCACCAATTCGGTGCAGAACCCGTCGCCGGCCCGCGCCAATGATGCTTCTATTGCCCCGACCAGCACCCGGCCCACCAACCGCCCCTCGGGTAACCTGGGCCGCAACGCTCGATAATGTAATGTCAGCTTTAGCTTAAGCTCCGAATGCAAAAAAGCCCCGCCGGATATTTCCGGCGGGGCTTTTTTATAGAATTTGTGTTCCAGAAAGCACAAGCTATAGCATGTGTTACAGGCGCTCCTGGGTTTGCTCCTGCTTATCGAGGTACTCCGACAGCTCTTTGCAGAGGGCGCGCATCTTGTTGGCCATCTCCTTATCGTCGGTTGCCGTTACGATGTTCTCGGCCATCGAGCCGATGTTGTCGACCACGAAGCGCTTCATCTCGTCCACGGGCATGTCCTTGGTCCAAAGGTCAATTTTCATGGTGCCGACCTGCTCCCGGTCCCACAGCGCAATGTTGATGGCTTTAGCAAAGTGGATGTCCGGTCCTGCGTCGGTAGCCGACCAGCTGATGGCCTCGGGTACTTTGTTATCGTCGAGGGCGATGCTGAAGCGGATTTCTGATTTTTTCATATCGAGTAAAAAGTTGTCATCCTGAGCATTTTGCGCATAAAGCAAAGACGAAGGACCTTATCAAATCAGAACGATTGTCGTTCAGCGGTGATAAGGTCCTTCGCTACGTTCAGGATGACAGTTTTGGAGGCAAAAAGTTAAACGTAGTTGTTCAGCATTACCGGCATCACCAGCATCAGGATGCTTTCGTTGTCGTCCGGGGTGGTGGGCATGAGCAGGCCGGCGCGGTTGGGCGTGCTCAGCTCCAGCGTGATTTCCTCGGAGTCGATATTCGAGAGCATTTCGAGCAGGAAGCGGGCGTTGAAACCGATTTCCATGTCCTCGCCGTCGTACTGGCAGGTAAGTGTTTCCTTGGCTTCGTTGCTGAAATCGAGGTCTTCGGCCGATACCACCAGCTCCGAGCCGGCCAGGCGCAGGCGCACCTGGTGGGTGGTTTTGTTGGAGTAGATGCTGATGCGGCGCACCGAATTCAGCAGCTCGGCGCGGTTGATGATGAGCTTGTTAGGGTTGCTCACCGGAATCACGTTTTCGTAGTCCGGGTACCGCTCGTCAATCAGGCGGCACACGAGGCGCATCTGGTTGAAGGAGAAGAAAGCATTGCTCTGGTTGAACTCCATCTTCACCGGCGTGGCCTCCGAAGGCAGGGTGCCTTTCAGCAGATTGAAGGCTTTGCGCGGGATGATGAGGTTGGCGGTTTGGCCGGCGCCCACGTCCTGGCGGCGGTAGCGGAGCAGGCGGTGCCCGTCGGTAGCCACGAAGGTCACCTGCGAGTCGGCCAGCTGCACCAGAATGCCGGTCATGGCCGGGCGCAGCTCGTCGGTGCTCACCGCGAAGATGGTTTTGTTGATGGCGCGGGCCAGCGACGAGGAGGGCATCTCAATCGGGGCTGAGCCCTTCACCACCGGCACGCGGGGGAAGTCGGCGGCATTCTCGCCGGCCAGCTTGTAGCGGCCGTTCGAGGAGCTGATTTCGATGGTGTACGTTTCCTCGTCCAGCGTGAAAGTTACGGGCTGGTCGGGCAGGTTCTTGAGGGTATCGAGCAGGATGCGGGCGGGCGCAGCAATGCGGCCGGTTTCGCGGGCCTCCACGGGCAGCTCGGTAATCATGCTGGTTTCCAAGTCGGAAGCCGTGATGGTAAGCTTACCGGCCTCAATCTCAAAGAGAAAGTTCTCCAGAATGGGCACCACGGGGTTGTTCGTGACCACGCCGTTGATGCTTTGCAGCTGCTTGAGCAGCGCGGAGGACGAAACAATGAATTTCATAAGAAAGGCCTTGGTTGGGGTTGGGGGAGGGCAAAGATACGCGCCGGGGTTGGCGTTTGGAAGCTGGAATGTAGACCTTAATTATCGGCGTGCTGTTAACGAAGTATCAGCACCTAAAATCCGGTATTGTAGGTAAAACTTGTTTTGAAACAGCTCATCGGGGTCATACTGTTTTTTCTGGCGTAGAAATGCCGGCATCATCGGGTATGCCCGTGATAATTGTGCTGGGGTGGCGTGCAGTCGATAGGGGAGATAATACACTCCATCGAGTTTTATGGCGGCGTCAATCAACTCTTGCGTGAGGGCTTTCATATCCAGTTCAGCCTGCGGAGTGATATCCTGATTGAAGAACATCACAAAGCCAAACATTTCTTCGCGAGCATAGGAAAGGAATGTGTCGTGGTCTGGGTACACATTGCGGAGGGTAATATTCAGCAAATCCGCTTTATGCTTGGGTACGATGCGCTGCAATGCCCGCCGGAAAGCGTCAAAGTTGCGCCTTGGAATGAAGTATTCGTGTAGGATGTCGGTTTGGCCAGCGGTGCGATTCATATACAGCGCCGGATTTTCATTCATAATCTGATTGCGGGAAAACTCGTTGCCAACCTGGGTGCGTGTGAAGGTGCGCTCCATATTCCAGCGTAGCTGCTTGCCGTAGCCATCGCGCTTCGAGCCCAGAAAAATGGCGCGTTTCAGCTCTGCAAGGCCGGGCTCCTGCAGCGTACTGCCTGTGGGCGCTGGCCGTTCGCGCTCAAAGTAATTGAGCATTACGTCTTCAAGAAAATTGTCAGGCGTCACGTTGAGGCGGCCGTAAACCAGCCGAATCCGCGGGTTCATATCAACATGCTCACGGTATTGCGTCAGGTACGAGGATGCCGGCGCGTAGACGCGGTGGTAAGAATAAATTTCATTCGGAACCGTGCGCAGCTTAACCTCCAGTATAATGCCCATCAGGCCGTAGCCGCCCAATGCCAGTGAAAACAGACGCTGGTTTTGCTGTCGGCTACACGTCAGCAATTGTCCATTGGCTATGAGCAACCGCAACGATTCGACCGTAGCTGCAATCGGAGGTTGATTGGGCTGCCAGCCGTGGCAATTCACGCTCAACGAACCACCTACGGAAAACGCATTATCCGATTGCATGGTGGATATGGCGCGGCCGTAACGATTTAAATACGGAATAATTTCAGCCCACAAAGCCCCGCTGCCTACTGTCAGTATATGCGTTACGGTATCGAGTGAGAACTGCCGGAAGGGCAGCATATTTATCCGAATACCATCAGGCGCAAGCGTATGGCCACCCATGCTATGGCTGGCCCCAGCAATTGAAACTGGTAAGTGATGCTGGTGAGCATAGCGTAACAGTTCGCGTAGCTGGCGCAATGCGGCGGCCGTGTCAGTTGCAACGGCAACTTCTTTGCGGATAGCAGTTTGGTTTAACCGACTAACATCGTTGGCTTGCCCTTTGGCCAAGCGAACCAGATTATTAGCATCGTGCTGGCGAGCATGCCAAAGGTGGCTAATCGGGCGAATGAGTAAGCCTAAAAGCAAGCAAACAAGCAACAGCAGGCTTGCGAGAATGACCTGTTTCCGCTTCATTAGCCTACGCCGTTTCAAACCCCGCATACCGCCGCTTGCGCCGCCACGCCCGTACGGCCCCAAACGCCCCTAGCAGCACCAACGGCGCGCCGAGGTTCAGCAGCTGCCAGCGGCGGCGCTGTTCGGCCAGCTTCACTTTATCGAGGGGACGGAGGGTGATTTGCTTGCCGCGCACGGCGATGAGGCCGGTTTCGTCGAGCAGGTAGTCGGTGGCGTTGAGGACGAGCTCGCGGTTGGCAAATTCGGTGTTGGCGAGGCGGTCGAAGCCCAGGCGGTAGGGGTTGCCGGTTTTGGGGTCGATGTCGGAACGGATGAAGTCGCCATCGGCCAGCACCAGGATTTTGCTGGGCTTGGCGTTGGCTGGCTTTTCGGGCTGAAACTGTAGGGTGCCGGGCCGGGCGCGGTTAGCGAAGAGCGAGGTGAACTGGCCTTCGAGCAGGTAGCCTACCGGCTGGAAGCCCTTCTGATAGAGCTTGGGGTTGGGCTCGAGGCGAGCGTCGTTGAAGTTGATGGGCACCGGGGCGGGCAGCAAGCGGGTGTAGCGCGAGGTGCTCAGCAGGGCAGTTTTGCGGATGCCGGTGGCCTTCACCGTGTCGAGGTTGCCCACAAATTTCAGGTACACCGCGTCGAGGTTGCGGGTGATGGGGTGGGGGCTGAACTTGTTGATGAGCGGGTAGAGCTGCCAGGGCATGGGCTCGATTTTGGGCTTGTTGCCCTCCATGCCCGTCACGAGCGGAATCTGGCCGCTGTTGAGGTCGAGCAGCAGGTTGGGGTTCAGGCGCAGGCCGTATTTGAAGAACAGGTCGTCGAGGTTGAGGTTGTAAGGCGTGGCCAGCGAGGCCCCGTTGCGGCTCACGCTGTCGAGGTCGACGCGCAGGGCATCGACGAAAAACAGCGCCCGGCCGCCCTGGGTGATGAATTGGTCGAGCTTGAACTTGTCGTCTTCGGAATAAGGCGTTTTGGGCTGGGCCACCACGATGGCATCGAGCGCGCTCAGGTCCTTCACCTTGCTCAGCGTCACCCGGAACACGTCGTACTGCTGTTGCCACGAGCCGAGCATGTCGCCGGCCTGCACGTTGTCGAGTTCGCCGTGGCCTTCCACCACGCCGATGCGCTTGCGCAGGCTGGGCACCAGCGCCCGGATGGTGCTGGCCAGCTCGTATTCGAGCCCTTCGATGCTTTGGTTGAGGCGCACTTCGGCCGGGGCGGCCTGGTTGCCGCGCAGCAGCAGCACCGATTTGTCGTGCCCGCCCACGCTCACCACGGCGTAAGGAAAAATGATTTTCTCGACGCGCTTGCCGTTTTCGGTGGCGCCGAGATTGGTGGGTTTCAGTCCCTTTTTGAAAAGGGTTTGGTAGAAGGCGTTGCGGGCGGCTTCGGTGCTGCCGGCGCTGGGGTCGATGAAAATGTAGTTCAGGTTGGCCCCGCCGTACACCTGGAATTCGGTCAGCGTCTCGCGCACGCCCTGCTCCAGGCGGCGGAAGGCGGGCGGGAAATCGCCGGTGAGGTACACCGTGATGGTGACCGGTTGCTTCAAATCGCGCAACAATTTCTTGGTCGCGTCCGACATGGTGTAGCGCTTTTCCTCGGTCAAATCGAGCCGGAAAAAGAAGCGCTGGGCCGTGAAATTGAACAGCAGCAGCAAGCCTACTACTGCGGCAAATTGCAGCAAATCACGTTGCTTGCGGGAGGCCGGAACCGGGGCGGCTACCGGGGAGGTCGTCAACGTATTTTCCATTACCAATTACGACTCCGTAGTGCTAAGCGAGTGGCCTGCAAGGCAATTGCCACCAAGCTAAAGAAATAAACTAAATCCCGAGAGTCAATCAGGCCCTTGCTGAGGTCGCGGTAGTGCGCCGCGATGCCGAGCTGACTCACGTAGTAAGCCGAGCTGCCCTGCAGCACCGAGGCCAGCGAATCGAACCCCGAATACACCAGAAAGCAGCCCACCACGGCCACCAGAAAGGCAATAATCTGGTCGCGCGTGAGGGCCGAGGCCAGTACGCCAATGGCCGCAAATACCGCCGCCAGCAACGCCAGCCCCAGGTAGGAGCCCACCGTAGCGGCCGAATCGATGTTGCCCTCGGGGCTGCCTAACTTGTACACCGAGTAGTAGTAGAGCAGCGTGGGCACCAGCGCCAGCAGGGCCAGCAGCAGACAGGCTAGGTACTTGCCGCCGATAATCTGCCCGTCCGTCAGCGGCCGCGTCAGCAGCAGCTCAATGGTGCCGGCCTTCTTCTCCTCCGCAAACGTGCGCATGGTGAGAGCCGGGATGAGGAACAGGAAAATCCACGGGGCCAGGTTGAACAGCGTCTGCAGGTCGGCGTAGCCGTAGTCGAGTACGCTGCTATCGGGAAAAACCCAGACGAACAGGCCCGTCGCAATCAGGAACACCCCCAGCACCACGTAGGCCACGGGGGAGTTCAGGAAAGCGTTAAATTCTTTTCTTAGAATGGTGAGCATTTTTTACCGTTTGTCATCCTGAGCGCAGCGAAGGACCTTCTCACGTTCGCTGGGTTTATAATACTACCTATGGTTCAACTGTCATAAAGTCCTTCGCTGCGCTCAGGATGACAGTCGATTAAATTGTTCTACTTCGTCAATTCCCCAAATACCTCCTCCAGGCTCTGCTGCTCCTGCCGCAGCCCCAGCAGAATCCAGCCTTCCTGCCCGGCCAGGCGCGACACAGCGGCGCGGACATCAGTGCCCGGCGCGGTGCGCAGCAGGACGGCGCCATCGGGCGCGAGTTCGACGTGGCGCACGTTGGGCAATTTGGCCAGTTTGGCGGTGTCCACCGCGCCTTCGAACTCGGCGCGGACTACAGTTTCGCCGGCGGCGCGGGCGGCCAGCTCAGCCACCGGGCTGTCGGCCACCAGCTTGCCGCGGCTGATGATGAGCACGCGGGAGCACAGCGCCGTGACTTCGGGCAGAATGTGGGTGCTGAAAATGACGGTTTTATCCTCGCCCACCTCGCGGATGAGCTGGCGGATTTCCAGAATCTGGTTGGGGTCGAGGCCGGTGGTGGGCTCGTCGAGAATGAGCACGTTGGGGTCGTGAATCAGGGCCTGGGCCAGGCCCACGCGCTGCCGGTAACCCTTGCTGAGCGCCCCAATTTGCTTGTTCTGCTCGCGGCTCAGGCCCACGCGGCGCACCAGCTCACTCACGCGGTTGCGCAGGCCGGCGCCGCGCAGCCCGTGCACTGCCCCAATGAATTCGAGGTACTCGTGCACGTACATATCGAGGTAAAGCGGGTTGTGCTCGGGCAGGTAGCCCACGTGGCGGCGCACTTCCAGGCTGTCGGTAAGTACGTCGTAGCCGGCCACGCGCACGGTGCCGGCGGTGGGAGGAAGGTAGCCGGTGGCAATTTTCATGGTCGTGCTTTTGCCCGCGCCGTTTGGCCCGAGGAAGCCCACTATTTCACCCTTGCCCGCCGTGAAGCTGATGTTGTCCACGGCGTTCTGGGTGCCGTAGGTTTTGGTCAGGTGCTCGATTTCTACCATATTATTTGACTTGCGCCGGGCGCAGCTGAATCTCGGAAATCATTGTCGTGTCCGGCGCTTCGATGGCGTGCACAATGGCGGCCGCAATATCTTCGGGCTGCATCTTGTGCGGGTCGGGCGTGGTACCGGGCTCTTTGCCGTTGAAGTTGGTCTCGACCGAGCCCGGCATGATGCAGGTGACACGAATACCCGCCGGCCGCACCTCCTTAAACAACGCGTCCGAAAATCCTCGCACTGCGAATTTGGTGGCGCAGTAGCCCGACATTCCGGCTGTGCCCGCCGTGCCGGCCAGCGACGCCACGTTCACGATGTGGCCCGCGTGCTGGCGCTTCATTTGCGGCAACACGGCGCGGGTGCAGAGGAAGGTGCCCAATACGTTGGTATCGAACATCGTTTTCCAATCCTCAGTCCTGAAGCCATCGACCTCGCCCATAATGCCCAGGCCGGCGTTGTTGACCAGCACGTGGATTTCGGGGCCTAACTCACGCTGGGTATTGGTGAAGGCTTCGGTGATGGAGTGCTCATCCTGCACGTCGCACTCGAAAAACTGGAACCGGTCGTGCACCAATCCCGCAGGAGCGGAGCGCGCCCAGCCGGCCACGGCCGCGCCACGCGCCAGCAGGGCTTCGACGGTGGCGCGGCCAATTCCTTTGCTCGCGCCCGTGACGATGGCAACTTTACCGGTGAGGTCCATTTATCTTTGGGAAAAGTAAGGCTGAATATGCGCAATACGAGTTTGCGGCCGCAAGTTAGCGGCCTGGGTGGGTTTAGGGTACTGCGCGGCCTGGGCCGCATCGGATTCGGTCTTGCCCTGATGGTTGGTTTGAGCACCTGCGGCTCCGGCCACGGTACCGATTGCCTGAAAAGTACCGGCACCATCGTCACCCAGCGCCGCGACGTAGACGCCGGCCTGGTCACCGTCACGGCCTTCGACAACGTGGACCTGCGCCTCGTGCAGGATACGCAGACCTATGCCGAAGTGCGGGCCGGCGAAAACCTCATCAGCGACATTGTGCTCACGCGCAAAGGCAATGCGCTGGAAATTAACAACACCAGCACCTGCAACTGGGCCCGCAGCTACGACACGCCCCGCGAAGTGACGCTGCACGTGCCGCGCATCACCAATGTGTTTTTGCGCGGGCAGGGCAATACCAGCACCGTGGGCCAGTTTGTGCAGGACACCATCTTCTTTCACCTCATCGGGGCCGGCGACATGGCCCTCAACGTGAAAGCGCGCCAGCTTTATCTCGACCAGTACGAACTGGGCGATATGACGATACAGGGCACCGCCGAGCGGATGGATTTCACGTTGGGCGGCTCGGGGCGGCTGTTTGCCCAGGGCATAACGCCCAAGGTCTGCTATTTTACCCTGACGCGCGACAGCGACGGCGACGCCCACGCGCGCGCCAGCGAAGCCCTGGCCGGTACTGTAGCCGGCAATGGCACCTTGTATTACGGTGGCGCACCCACGGTTACCGATATTAAAGTAACCGGCAACGGCAGCAAAAAGCAGGAGTAGCGTCACCCATTATCCCGCGCATGACTGATTTCCTTGCTACCTGGGCTTCAACGCCGCTGGCTATTTTGAAATGGATGCTGCTGGGCCTGTTGCTCACCAGTAGCGGCATCTGGAACAACACGCGCCTGGCCATCGGGCTCGGCCTGGGGCTGGCCTTGGTGGGCGTAGGCGCATTATTTAAGATTGAGCACTGGGAATTTAGTGACCAATTGCTCCTAGCAGGTGCTTTGGCCGTAGCCATTACCTACGGCCTCTGGTTTCGCGCTAAGTCGCAGCGCGGGCTGCTCGATTACTTAAAAATCGCCTGGGTGCTGACTGCCATGAGTGCCGTGGTGGCCATGTCCCTGTTCCGCCCGTGGCTAAAGCCACTTGCTGGCATTGCCGAAGCCCTGTTCTGGGCTGTGGCACTGCTTTATGTTTATGAGCGCTGGATTCGCCGGCCCGCGCCGGAATCCGAATAGTCCGCGTTTATAAATCGCCCAACTGCGGCCGAATCAGCAGCTCTTCCACCACGGCTTGGGGCGAAAGGGAGTAGGTTGAAAAGACGGCTTCGGCTACGTCCTCGGCCTGCACAAACCGCTCAGCGGGCAGCTCCACGCCGGCCCAACTGGCCGTGAGCGTAGGGCCGGGCAACACGGCCGTAACGCGCACACCGCTGGTTTTCAGCTCCTCCCGCAGGTTTTTGGTAAAACCCAGCAGTGCGTGCTTGGCAATGCCGTAGGAGCCGCCATTGGGGTAAGCCGTGATGCTGGCCGTGGAGCAAACCGTGAAAATATGCCCGTGGCCCTGCGCAATGAGGCCCGGCAGCAGCGGCAGCGTCACGTCGTAAGCACTGAGCAGGTTCACGGCCAACATCTGGCGCAGCTGCGAGCCATCGGCGGGTTCGTCCTGCAAGCGGCCGGGAACGAAGGCCCCGGCGTTGTTCACCAGCACCTCTACGGGCAACCCCAGTCCCAGCACGAAAGCCGCGAAACGGGCGCAGTCGGCCTGCTGGCTGAGGTCGGCGGGCAGGGTGTGCAGCACGGCCCCGGGAACATCGGCCGCCAATTCGGTTGTAAGCGCGGCCAAGTCATTGGCCGAGCGGGCGCAGGTGGCCACCGGGTAGCCGGCCCGCAGAAAGCGCGCCACCACGGCGCGACCAATACCTTTGCTGCCGCCGGTGACGACAATTAATTTTTCGCTCGTTTGGGCTCTGTTCATCTGATTTACGTAAGGTGGCGAAGCCTCTGAAGTTTCGTCTGCGGCAACCGCCGCGCCCAAACTTCGGTTTTTATTTTTCAACAAATTCTTATGCTTAAATCTTTCGGCGCGTTTGTCCTTTTCCTGCGGGGCATGGTGGTGCGCACGGAGCGGTTCAGCGTCCTCTGGAACCGCACCATCGACGAAGCCATCCTTATCGGGGTCGATTCCATTGTCATCGTGTCCATCGTGTCGGCCTTCATCGGGGCCGTTACCTGCGTGCAGATTGCCTACAACCTGACCAATCCGCTCATTCCGCAGTCCACCATCGGCTACATGGTGCGCGAAATGACCATTCTGGAACTGGCCCCCACCATCACGAGCATCGTGCTGGCGGGCAAAGTCGGTTCCAGCATCGCCGGCGGCCTGGGCACCATGCGCATCACCGAGCAGGTGTCGGCGCTGGAAGTAATGGGCATCAATTCCACGTCTTACCTCGTGCTGCCGCGCATTCTGGCCGCGCTGCTCATGTTCCCGCTGCTGGTTATTCTGGCTATGCTGCTGTCCATCCTGGGCGGCTACCTGGCCGGCACCCTCACCGGCGTCATGACGGCCCAAGACTATATCGAAGGCATCCGCACCGATTTTATTCCTTATAACATCGTTTTTGCCCTCATCAAGGCCGTGGTATTTGCCTTCCTGGTATCGGGTATTTCGGCCTTCAAGGGTTATTACACCACCGGCGGCGCCCTCGAAGTAGGCGCAGCCAGCACCGGTGCCGTAACCAATTCCATCATCGCCATCCTCATTGCCGATTTCGCTCTGGCGGCGTTGCTGCTCTGATTATTAGCCACTAGCTACCATATGATTGAAGTATCCAACATCGAAAAATCCTTCGACGGCAATCCCGTTTTGAAAGGCATTTCGTGCGTGTTCGAAACCGGCAAGTGCAACCTGTTGCTGGGCGGCTCGGGCACGGGCAAAAGCGTGCTGTTGCAGTGCATTGTGGGGTTGATGAAGCCTGATATCGGCTCCATCACCTTCGATGGCACGGTTTACACCAACAGTAAAATCGATATCCGCCAGGAAATCCGCCGCAAAATCGGGATGCTGTTCCAGGGTTCGGCCTTGTTCGACTCGATGACGGTGGCCCAGAACGTGGAATTCCCGCTGCAAATGCTGACGCCCGAAATGTCGCCCGAAGAGCGGCGCGAACGGGTCGAATTCTGCCTCAAGCGCGTGGGCCTGGAAAACGCGGGCAACAAGATGCCCGCCGAAATTTCGGGCGGCATGAAGAAGCGCGTAGGCATTGCCCGCGCCATTGCGCCGCAATGTACATACCTGTTTTGCGACGAGCCCAACTCTGGCCTCGACCCCGCCACCAGTATCAAAATCGACAACCTGATTCACGAAATCACCCACGAATACAACATTACCACCGTCATCGTAACCCACGACATGAACTCGGTGATTGAGATTGGCGAGCACATCATTTTCCTGCACCAAGGCAAAAAGCTGTGGGACGGCACCAAGGACGAAATCCTGAACGCCACAGTGCCCGAGCTGCGCGACTTCATCTTCAGCAGCAGCCTGGTGCGCGCCGCCAAGCGCGTCGACGAAGAAACCGAAGGCGGCATGGCCGCTTTTGCCGAAGAAAGCGAATCTGGCGGCGGTATCTAGGCGCGTCCTGCTGCTACGTAAAAAGCCCGTTCGCTGCACAGCGAACGGGCTTTTTACGTAGCAGCAGGACGACGTTATGCTTGGGGTAGCAGCATTTGCAAATGCGCCAGATGGTGCCGCCCGTGCCAGGCGTATAGCGCCAACGCCTGGTCAAGCGTCGATTTGCGCTGGTTGCCGGGGTGGTAGAAGGTGCGCTGCCACTGCGCCTCGGTGAGGTGGTGCAGCAGCGTCACCCAACGCGAATGCAGCGCCTCCAGCAGCGTGAGCGACACCGTGATGGGCGTGGCGGCCACATCGGGCAGTTCGGCCCAGGCCTGCTCGTCGTAGGGGCTGATGGTGGGGTTGTCTTCCGTCAGAGCCAAGCGAAAGCGCACGTAGCTATTGATGTGCGAGTCGGCCACGTGGTGGATTACCTGGCGGCCGGTCCAGCCGCCGGGGCGGTAGGGGCGTTGCAGGCCCTCGCCGCCCACCTGGCGGGCCATAGCTGTGAGTTGGGCCGGCAGTTCCGCCAGCTGCTGGATAAGCGCCGTGCGTTCGGCCGGGGCCAGGGGACCGGTGGGCAGCTGCGGCCGGCCGATGGGGTATTTGAGTGCGTCGAGGTTGGAGTCCATGGCTGCAAAGAAAACAAAAACGCTGCCCCCGATGAAGAGGGCAGCGTTGTGAGCAACAAAGTTAGGAAGACATAATCCGTGAAAACCGTCGAATCCGAGTGAACTCGTGGTTCTAGCCGTTGCGCTTGTTTAGCTCGTCACGGATTTTGGCGGCTTTCTCGTAATCTTCTTTTTCGAGGGCCTGGGCCAGCATTTTGGTTAGCTCATCCAACGAAACCTGGCCGCTGGGTTCGCGGGGCTCGGGCTGGGCCCGGCTGGCGCGCGGCGAGTCCGTGTCGTTGTCGTCATCCTCGTCGTCCTCGTCCTCTTCGGCTTCGCTTTCGGCTTCGTCGAGGTCAGAAAGGATGATACCGGCTTCGCTCAGCACACCTTCAACCGTGTAAATGGGTACGCCAAAGCGCAGGCCAATGGCAATGGCATCGGAGGGACGGGCATCGATATCGAAGGTTGTAGCGCCATCGGAGCACACAATGCGCGAATAGAAAACGCCTTCTTTGAGGTCGGAAATCACCACCTCTAGAATTACCACGTGTACGTGCTCAGCAAAAGACTTAAACAGGTCGTGCGTGAGCGGCCGATTGGGGCTAATCTTTTCTATTTGAATAGCAATGCTTTGTGCTTCAAACATGCCAATGATAATGGGCAAGCGGCGGTTGCCGCCCTTCTCGCCCAGAATCAGCGCGAAGGAGCCAGATTGCGACTGGCTGGACGAAAGCCCCAGGATTTCAAGCTGGATTTTTTTCAAGGGAATAAGGAACTGGATGTCTTGGAAGCGGAAAGGGGGGAAGGGGCCGGGCCGAAGCCGGTAGACAGGATGTACGTGCAAATAAAGAAAAGTCCGGGTATCTGCGGCCAAAACCTACCGTAGAAACCGGAAATGCCGAAAAAAGATTGGGGACCCGGGCCGGGGCTTCTTGCGAAAACCACCGGACCGAGTCCCCAATGCCTGCACGTAATCCTTAGTTAAGGGCCTTCACGGCGGCGGTTAGCTTGGGCAATACGTCAAAAACGTCGCCCACGATGCCATAATCGGCCGCTTTAAAGAAAGGAGCCTCCGGGTCTTTGTTGATGACCACAATCACCTTCGAGCTGTTCACACCGGCCAAATGCTGGATAGCCCCCGAAATGCCGCAGGCAATGTACAGGTTCGGCGAGATGGTGATGCCGGTCTGGCCCACGTGCTCGTGGTGAGGGCGCCAGTCCACGTCCGATACGGGCTTGGAGCAGGCCGTAGCTGCACCCAGGGCTTTCGCGAGGTCCTCAATGAGGTCCCAGTTCTCCGGGCCTTTCATGCCGCGGCCACCCGATACCACGAGCTCGGCCTCGGGCAGCAAAATGCCGCCGGCCTGGTCCTGCATCACCACCTGCGTGGGCGCATCGGCAAAGTCTGCGTCCGACAGCTGGGCGGCGAAGCTGGTTACTTCGGCTGTTTTGCCAGCATCGTGCTTGGCTTCAGTCGAGTTTTTCTTCACGGCGATGATTTTGCGGTCGCCGCTCAGCACCACGTCCGAAAACGCCTTGCCCGAGAACGCGCCGCGCTTCACCGTGAACTGGCCGCCGTCGGTTTTGGGCAGCTCCACCACGTTGGTAGCCAGGCTGGCCTTCAGCCGCACCGACAGGCGCGAGCCTACTGCCGCGCCAATGTTGCTATTGGCCAGCACGATGATTTTAGCCTGTTCCTGCTCAGCTGCCGTGGCAATGAGCTTGGTGTAAGCATTGTTCACAAAATCCTTGAGGCGGGGCTCGGCATCGAACAGCACTTTCGTAATGCCCTGCTCGCCGAGCTTGGCCAGGTTGGCTTCATTGGCTTCGCCCACGGCAATGGCCGTGGCGGTAGTGCCCAGTTGGGCGGCCACCTGCGCCCCGTAGGAGGCAACTTCGAGCGACGACTTTTTTACTTCGCCGTCGGCGCATTCAACTACAACTAATACAGACATGGTTTTTTATTTTTGTCATCCTGAGCGCAGCGAAGGACCTTATCACGCTCGCGCCGCTGAGTTAGTTAGAGCAAACGAAGGGAGCCGTGATAAGACGCTTCCTTCGTCAGCATGACAGACGAATTAGATAACCTTTGCTTCGTTGCGGAGCAGCTTGATGAGCTCGCCGGCATTCTCGGCATCGATGAGCTTTACGCCCTGCTTCTTGGGGGGCAGCGCGTACTCGGCCACGGTGGTGCGGGCGGGCTCGCCCACGGCGGGCACCACTTTCAGGGGCTTGGTGCGGGCCGTCATGATGCCGCGCATGTTGGGAATGCGGGGCTCGCACATGGGCTGCTGGCACGAGGCCACGAAGGGCGTGTTCACGGTCACGATTTCCTTGCCGCCTTCGATTTCGCGCTCCAGCGTGGCGGTGTTGCCGCTCATGTCCAGCTTCATGGCCGGGGCCACGGTCGGGATGCCGAGCATCTCGCCCACCATGCCGTGCACCTGGAAGCCGTTGTAGTCGATGCTTTCCTTGCCCATCAAAATCACGTCGTAGGCACCTTCTTTGGCAACAGCTGCAATCTGCTCAGCCACGAAATATGCATCCTGGGGCGCGGCATTCACCCGAATGGCATCATCGGCCCCAATGGCCAGCGCCTTGCGGATGTTCGGCTCGGTGTCGGCTTCGCCCACGTTGAGGACCGTAACGGTGCCGCTGCCAGCGGCTTCCTTCAACTCGATGGCGCGGGTGAGGGCATACTCATCCCAAGGGTTAATCACGAACTGCACCCCGGCCTTGTTGAACTCCTTGTTATCGGGGGTGAAGGCAATTTTGGTGGTCGTGTCGGGCACGTTGGAAATACAAACCAGAAACTTCATCTAAGCGGGATTAGGGTGGCGAAATCGATTGAAAAAGGCTGCATGCATAACAACCTATAGTAGCTTGCCGGTTTCCGGCAGCCAATCTTTACTAAGGGATATGCGAGGGAAAAGCCGCAATTTTGCCCCAAAGGTAAACAAAACTCCCGCCCTGATGAACACTCCCGCCACGCGTTTGCAACAGTTATTGGCTTTCTACGCCGACGACCCCACCGATGCCTTCACCATATATGCCCTGGCAACCGAATACCGCACTCTGGAGCCGGAACGAGCCTGGGAATTTTATGATAAACTCTTAACCGAGCACCCCGATTACGTGGGGACTTACTACCACGCCGGCAAGCTGTTGGAACAGTTTGGCAAAAAGGACGAGGCCGAAAAGGTGTACCGGACCGGACTAAAAGTAGCCCGGTCCGCAGGCCAGCAACACGCCGCCAGCGAACTGCTGCAAGCGCTGAATAGCTGCCTTGGGCTCGACTATGAGGACGATTAACTAAAAGCAGGGCCGGGACTGGGAGCCCGCCAGCCCGGGCTCCTTAAATGCAGATGTGTGGACAATGCCGGCTATTGTAATTGCTGGCAAGCCGTGCCAAAACCGTAAAAGATGATTTCATTCGGCGGGCAATTATTCAGGTTCGTCGGCGTAAAATTGAGTTTTACCGTGCAGGTGAATTCCATCTCTTTACTGATTAGGTACTTTGCAGTGACACCGAAAGAGAGGTTCTACCACGTCTTACTGTTCTGCTATGTCTGCGTTATTTTCTGCCATTACCCGGGCCTTTCCCAGAGAATTAATTAGCCATTTAGCTGCCCGCCTGGGCGAGGGCGAAAATGGCATGAAGCGCGCCCTGCAAGGCGTGCTGCCCGTGATGATGGGCGGTATGGCCCGGCAAGCCGAAGCCTCGGATGCGCAACTGCTTTTTGAATGGAGCAACCGGGCGTATCTAACAACGCAGTACGGGCTGGGCAGCGTGACCGGGATGCTGGGCATTCTGGGCGGGGGCCGGGAAGCCGGCAGCGCCATGATGCAGGGCGAAACGCTGCTGCTAGTGCTATTCGGCAATTCTTGGCAAACCATAGCCGCTTCGGTCAGCCGCTATGCGCAGGTGAAACGCACCACCGCCAGCACCTTGCTGATGCTGGTGGGCGCGGTGCTGCCGGGCCTGCTGGGCCAGTACGCCGAGCGTAACCGCTTGTCGGCGGTGGCAGTTACGGCAAATCTTATCGGCATCAAGAACCAGTTGAATTCCTTGTTACCCATCGACATGCGGGCTGTTGCTGATGCTCTTGGGCTAACGGCAGCCACCCAGCTAGCGAAGGGCCGCACCCGACAGGGACGAGCTATTTCCTGGGCCTTAATGCTTACCGTGTTGCTAGGTATGAGCAGCGCACGTGCGGGCTTGTTGGCCCATGCACTGCCAGCGGGTTCTACTCAGCTGGTGCAGGGGTGGTGCCTGATGGCTGCGCAGGTTGCCAGTGGGATGACCAGGACCACGCCAGCCATGTAGTAGCCACTCGGATTGCCAGGAATTGGCCCCTTTAAAAATGGGCGTTCACCGAGGTTTAGAGGGCGTTCAAGGGGGAAATGGAACATTCATTTTATCCTCATACAGGTACTGGCACCTTTGTCAGGAAATCAACGCCAATTATGTCCCGCTTCCCTTTTCTGGTTCTTTTTGGGGCGTGGTGCCTGGCCGCTCAGCCGGCAGCCGCCCAAAGCACCCCGGCTGTTCAGGCTACCCCAACTGACACCGTCCGCCTGACGCTGCCCGATGCCGAGCAGCGCTTTTTTCAAAACAACCTGGCCGTGCTGGCCCAGCAATACAACGTGACGGTGGCCCAGGCCCAGGCCGTGCAGGCCCGCCTCATCGATAACCCCACACTTTATGTGGAGCAGGACGTGCTGCGCCGCCGCATTGCCCGGCCCACGGTGCCGGAGGGCACTGCCAGCAGCGAGGCCGTGGTGACGGTGCAGCAGCTGTTTTCGCTGGCGGGCCGGCGCAAGGCCGCTGGCCAGGCCGCCCAGCAAGGGGCCGTGGTGGAGCAATACAACCTGCAGGACCTGCTGCGCAACCTGCGCTATCAGTTGCGAACCACGTTCTACGACCTGTATTTTAAGCAGCGCACCCTGACGGCTTACGCCACCGAAATTGCCTCGCTGACGCGCACCGTGGGCCTGTATCAGACCCAGTTTGAAAAAGGCAATATTGCGCTGAAAGAAGTTATTCGCCTGCGGGCATTCCTCTTCACGCTGCAAAGCGAGCGGCAGAATCTGCTCAACGACGTGGCTTCGGACCAAACCGACTTGCACGTGCTGGTGCGCGATGCGACCGGCACCCAGTTTGTGCCGGTGGTGGACGTGAATAAGACCCGCGACCTGAGCCTGAAAAATTACTCGGAGCAACAGCTGGCCGATACGGCCCTGGTGCTGCGCACCGACCTGAATGCCCGCCGCGCCACCGTGGAGCAGCAAAACCTGAACCTGCGCCTCCAGCAAAAGCTGGCCACGCCCGACCTGGCCGTGGGCTACACCTACGATAAGGCCGGCTCCTACATCAACAATTACAACGCGCTGACGCTGGGCATTGCGGTACCGATTTTCAACCGCAACCAGGGCAATATCCAGGTGGCCAAGGCCCAGATAGCTGGTAGTAAGCTGCTAGTGGACCAGCAGCAGCTGGTGGTGCAGAACGAGGTGCATCAGGCTTATCAGCTGGCCGCCCGCAACGACGAGTTGTTTCAGAACACTGACCGCGATACGGCCCCGTTTGCGCGGCTGATGGTGGGCATCGAGCAGAGCTACGCCAAGCGCATCCTGAGCGTGGTGGAATACCTGGACTTTTTTGAGTCCTACAAGAACAACTTGGTGCAGCTGAATACCTTGCGGGCCAACCGCGTGCGGGCTTTCGAGCAATTGAATTTTGCCGTGGGCAAGCCCATCTTCCGCGCCGAATAGCTTCGGCCCAGCCACAGCGCATCCGTTTTAATCCTGAAAAAATCATAAGCTGCTGGCCCAAGGCCACTGGCTAACACCTACCTGCTGATGAACCGCTCCTTTCTGGCATTGCTGACCGCCGTAACCCTGGTTGGCTGCTCCAAACCCGAAGTCAAAGAAGAAAAGAAGGAGGGCTTCCGCCTTTCCGACACCATGATGCAGCAGATTGTGCTGGACACGGTGCGCCTGCGCCCGGTGCAGGACGAGCTGGTGCTGACCGGCGAAATCGCCACCGACGGCGACAAAACCGTGAAAGTGTACCCGCTGGTGGGCGGCGTGGTGGAGCAACTGAAAGTGCAGCTCGGCGACAAGGTGACCAAAGGCCAGGTGCTGGCCGTCATCAAGTCGGGCGAGATTGCCGACGTGCAGAACCAGACCACGGCCGCCAGTTCCGACCTCGACATTGCCCGCAAGAACCTGGCCGTGGCCGAGGACATGTTCAAGGCCGGCCTGAACTCGGAGCGCGACGTGGTACTGGCCCGCGCGGAAGTAACCAAAGCCCGCGGCACCGTGGGCAAAAACGTGAAGCAGCTCAGCGTGTACGGCATCGGCAAGGATGGCATGTACGAGTTGCGGGCCCCGATTTCGGGCTTCATCACGGAGAAAAACGCGACGGACCACGAGCAGTTCAATAACGACAACGTGGGCAACCTGTTCACGGTGAGCGACCTGGACGATGTCTGGATTATGGCCAACGTGTTCGAGTCGGACATTTCGAAAGTAAAGGAAGGCTACTCGGCCGATGTGACTACGCTCTCTTACCCGGACAAGCATTTCCGGGGCAAGATTGACAAGGTGTTCAATGTGCTCGACCCCGACAGCAAGGTGATGAAGGTGCGCGTGCGCCTCGAAAACCCCGGCTACCTGCTGAAGCCCGAGATGTACGCCCAGGTGCGGGTGGAAAACACGGAAGGAGCGAAGGCCCTGGCCGTGCCCGCCAAATCGGTGGTGTTCGACAAGGACCGCAACTTTGTGATGGTGTACAAGGACCGCACTCACGTCGAAACCCGCCCCGTGACCATCAGCAAAACGGTGGGCGACTACAGCTACGTGAGCTCCGGCCTGAAGCCCGGCGACGTAGTAATTGCCAAAGACCAGCTGCTGGTGTACGACGAGCTGAACGACTAATTCGACAGGGCCGGGATTGACTTTGAGCAAGCGCATTTGCGCCTTGCTCCGGGTCTGTACTGCCTTCTAAATCTACCCGCAATTCACCGTTTCTTCACTGTTAGAAACTGAAAATGAACAAGTTAATTCAAGGTATTATTGCCTTTTCGCTCAAGAACAAGGGTTTCATCTTCCTCATGACGTTGGTCGTGGTGGTGATGGGCGTGGTGAGCTACCGGAACACGCCTATTGAGGCCTTCCCGGATGTGACAAACACCGAAATAACCATCATCACGCAGTGGCCCGGCCGCTCGGCCGAGGAGATGGAGAAATTCGTGACCGTGCCCATCGAAATTGCCCTGAACCCGGTGCAGAAAAAGGCTTCGGTGCGCAGTACCACACTGTTTGGCCTGTCGGTGGTGAAGGTGATTTTCGACGACGGCGTGGACGATGCCTTCGCCCGCCCGCAGGTGAACAATCTGCTGCGCGAGGTCGATTTGCCCGACGGCATCACGCCCGACGTGCAGCCGCCCTACGGCCCCACCGGCGAAATCTACCGCTACACGCTGGAGAGCAAAACCAAAACCGTGCGCGAGCTCAAAACCCTGCAGGACTGGGTAATTGAGCGCAACCTGAAAGCCGTGCCCGGCGTGGCCGACGTGAACAGCTTCGGCGGCGAGGTGAAAGACTACGAAATATCGGTGAACCCCGGCAAGCTACAGGATTTCGGTCTCACGCCGCTCGACCTCTACAACGCCGTGCAGCGCTCCAACATCAACGTGGGCGGCGACGTGATAAACGAGGGCCAGCAGAACTACGTGGTGCGCGGCATCGGCCTGCTGAATAACATTTCCGACATCACCAACACGGTGATTAAGAACGTAAACGGCGTGCCGATTCTGGTGCGCGACGTAGCTAAAGTAACCGAAAGCGCCCTGCCGCGCCTGGGCCAGGTGGGCCGCGGGTTTGAGGACGACAAGCTGGAAGGCATTGTGGTGATGCGCAAGGGCGAAAACCCGTCGGAAGTTATTGCCCGCCTGCACGATAAGGTGGCCGAGCTGAACTCCAAAATCCTGCCGCCTGACGTGAAGATGAAAACCTTCTACGACCGGCAGCAGCTCATCGATTTCTCCACGGAAACGGTGATTCACAACCTGATGGAAGGCATTGTGCTGGTGACGCTCATCGTGTTCCTGTTCATGGCCGACTGGCGGACGACGGTGATTGTGTCGGTGATAATTCCACTGGCGCTGCTGTTTGCCTTCATCTGCCTGCGCTTGCGCGGCATGAGCGCCAACCTGCTCAGCATGGGTGCCATCGACTTCGGTATCATCATCGACGGCGCGGTGGTGATGGTGGAAGGGCTGTTCGTGGCCCTCGACCACAAGGCGCACGAACTGGGCATGGAGCGATTTAACAAGCTCTCCAAGCTCGGGCTGATTAAGAAGTCGGGCCGCGATATGGGCAAGTCGATTTTCTTCGCCAAAGCCATTATCATCACGGCTTTGCTGCCCATTTTCTCCTTCGAGAAAGTGGAAGGTAAGGTGTTCAGCCCGCTGGCCTGGACGCTGGGATTCGCCCTGTTGGGCGCGCTGATTTTCACCCTCACGCTGGTGCCGGTGCTGGTGAGCATCCTGCTGAAAAAGAACGTGAAGGAGAAAGACAACTTCTTCGTGCGCGGCGTGAACAACGGGGCCAACCGCTTCTTCCGCTTCACCTACGCCCGCAAAACGGCCACGCTCGTCATCGCCTTCGTGGTGACGGCTGTGGGCCTGTATTCCTTCTCGTTCCTGGGTTCGGAATTCCTGCCGGAGCTGAACGAGGGCTCGATTTACGTGCGCGCCCAGTTGCCGCTCAGTATCAGCCTGGAATCGAGCAACGAACTGTGTAACCAGATGCGGCGCGACTTTTTGAGCTTCCCCGAAGTGAGCGACGTAGTGAGCCAGACCGGCCGTCCCAATGACGGCACCGACCCCACCGGCTTCTACAACAACGAGTTTCTGGTGCAGCTCAAGCACACGCCGGAAGTCGAGAAAAAGATGAAATCCAAGGCCTACCGTGAGGATTTGGTGGAGCGCATGAAGGCCAAGCTCGACAAGTTTACGGGCGTTGATTTCAACTTCTCGCAGCCGATTACCGATAACGTGGAGGAAGCCGCTTCGGGCGTGAAAGGCTCGATTGCGGTGAAGATTTACGGGACTGACCTAGCTACGCTGGAGGCCAAGGCCCGCGAGGTGTACGAGGTGCTGAAAACGGTGAAAGGCATCGATGACCTCGGCGTGTTGCGCAACATCGGCCAGCCGGAGTTCCACGTCGACCTCGATGAGCGCCGCATGGCCAGCTACGGCGTGAATAAATCGGACGCCAACTCGGTGCTGGAAATGGCCGTGGGCGGCAAGGAGGCCACGCAGCTCTACGAAGGCGAGCGCAAATTCCCCATCCGGGTGCGCTACGAGCCCCAGTACCGCCAGACGCCGGCCGAAATTGCGGCCCTGATGGTGCCCACGCAATCGGGCAAAACCATTCCGCTCTCCGAAATTGCCAACATCGGTTCCGTCACCGGCCCGAGCCTGATTTACCGCGACGACAACCGCCGCTTTGCTGCTGTGAAGTTTTCGATTCGCGGCCGCGACATGGGTTCGACCATTAAGGAAGCGCAGGAAAAAGTGAACCGCCACGTGAAGCTGCCCGCCGGCTACGAGCAGAAATGGACCGGCGACTTCGAGAACCAGCGCCGCGCCCAGCAGCGCCTCACGCAGGTGGTGCCCATCTCGCTGGGCCTCATCTTCTTCATCCTGTTCATCCTCTTCAGCAACCTGAAAGATGCCGGGCTGGTGCTGCTCAACGTGCCGTTTGCCATCATCGGCGGTATTGCGGCGCTACTCATCACGCACACTAACTTCTCGATTTCGGCCGGCATTGGCTTTATCGCCCTGTTCGGTATCTGTATTCAGAACGGCGTGATTCTCATCTCTGTCTTCAAGCAGAACCTGGTGAAGAAGCACACGCTCGACCACAGCATCAACGAAGGTGTGATTTCGCGGGTGCGCCCCGTGGTAATGACGGCCCTGATGGCCACCATCGGCCTGATGCCAGCCGCTATTTCGACGGGCATCGGCTCAGAAACGAGCAAACCGCTGGCCATCGTGGTAATCGGTGGACTGATTACCGGTACCATCCTCACGCTCTTCGTGTTCCCGCTGGTGTTCGAGCGCTTCTACCGCTCGGAGCACACCAAGTATGTGCCCCTGCCCGGTGAGCCCGGTTACCACGAGCCAGTAGCCGCGCACTAAGCCGCAGCTTCACGCAATGCAAAAAGCCCGCTGCCTCATCAGGTAGCGGGCTTTTTCGTGGCCTACACTTCATAAAACCCTCATTGTATTCTCACCAACTTTTCACCAGATTCTCATTTCCTGGCCGCTTTCAATTCAATTCAGCCGGAATAGCAACCGTTCGCTACCCAACTTCCCACCCCGCACAGGCATGAATAAGTTTATTTCTGGCATCGTTGCCTTTTCATTGAAGAACCGCTTCTTCATCTTTTTCATGACGGCATTGCTGGTGGCCGGCGGCACGTACAGCTACGTGCACACGCCCATCGAGGCGTTTCCGGATGTTACGAATACCCAGATGATTATCGTGAGCCTCTGGCCCGGCCGCTCGGCCGAGGAGGTGGAGCGGTTTGTGAGCACGCCGATTGAAGTGGCCATGAACTCGGTGCAGATGAAAAGCAACATGCGGAGCATCAGCATGTTTGGCTTGTCGGTGCTCAAGATAAACTTCGAGGACAATGTGGAGGATTTCTTCGCCCGGCAGCAGGTGAATAACCTATTGAGCGGGGTGAATTTACCGGTCGGGTGCGACTCGCATGTGCAGCCGCCCTACGGGCCGACGGGTGAGATTTTTCGCTATACGGTGCAGAGCCGCACCGGCCGCAGCACCAACGAACTGCTCGCCATTCAGGACTGGACGGTGGAGCGGCAGCTGAAATCGGTGCCCGGCGTGGCCGACATTGCAGCCTTTGGCGGCACACGTAAAGTGTACGAAATCAGTGTGAACCCCGCGATGCTGGCCAAGTATGACATGACGCCGCTGGAGGTGTTCGAGGCCGTGCAGAAGTCGAACATGAACGTGGGCGGCGACGTGATTGAGAAGAACTCGCAGAGCTACGTGGTGCGCGGCATCGGCCTGCTTACCAAGCCCGAAGATATCGGCAACATCATCGTCAAGGACATCAACAACGTGCCCGTGCTGGTGCGCAACGTGGCTCAGGTGACCGAGAGCAACGCCCCCCGCGTGGGCCAGGCCGGGCTGGATGACCAAAGCGACGTGGTGGAAGGCATCGTCATCATGCGCAAGGGCGAAAACCCCGCCGAAGTGCTGGGCCGGGTGAAAGCCAAAATCGCGGAGCTTAACGAAAAGGTGCTGCCCAATGACGTCTATCTCAAAACGTTCTACGACCGTGACGTGCTGATGGACCATTGCACGCACACCGTAATCCACAACCTGATTGAGGGCATTGTGCTGGTGACGCTCATCGTGCTCATCTTCATGGCCGACTGGCGCACCACGCTCACGGTGGGCGTGGTCGTGCCGCTGGCGCTGCTGTTTGCCTTCGTGTGTCTGCGGCTGAAGGGAATGAGCGCCAACCTGCTGAGCATGGGGGCCATTGACTTCGGTATTATCATCGACGGGGCCGTGGTGATGGTGGAAGGGATATTCGTGGTGCTCGACCACAAGGCCCACCAGGTAGGCATGGAGAAGTTCAACAAGCTGGCTAAGCTGGGCATGATTAAGAGGACCGGCGGCGAGCTGGGCAAGGCGGTGTTCTTCGCCAAGCTGATTATTCTGACCTGCCTGCTGCCCATTTTCGCCTTTGAGAAAGTGGAAGGCAAGATGTTCAGCCCATTGGCTTACACGCTGGGTTTCGCACTGGTGGGTGCGCTTATTCTGACCCTGACGCTGGTGCCGGTGCTGTGCTCGCTGCTGCTAAATAAGGACGTGAAGGAGAAGAACAACCCGGTGGTAAATTTCTTCGACAACATTGTGACCAGTGCCTTTGGCTTCACCTACCGGCACAAGCTGCTGAGTTTTGGGGTGACCATGGTCATCGTGGTGGCGGGCCTGTACTCATTCAAGCTGCTGGGTTCGGAGTTTCTGCCGGAGCTGAACGAGGGCGCGCTGTGGGTCGAAACCAAGCTGCCGATGTCGTCTTCGCTGACGGAAACCAACAAGATGGCGGCCAACTACCGGCGCATCCTGCGCTCGTTCCCGGAAGTGACGTCGGTGCTGAGCCAGACCGGCCGCTCGAACGACGGCACCGACCCCTCGGGCATCTACTACGTGCAAGCCCAAGTCAACCTCAAGCCCAAGGAGGAGTGGAAGCGCAACATCACGAAGGAGCAGCTGATTGACGAGATGGACAAGAAGCTGAAGGAGTACCCCGGCATCATTTTCAACTACTCGCAGCCTATTATCGACAACGTGGAAGAGGCCGTGGCGGGCATCAATGCTGCATTGGCCGTGAAGATTTTCGGCAATGATTTGAAGGAACTCGACGGCAAAGCCAACGAGGTGATGAAGGTGCTCAGCGGCGTGCGCGGCGTGAAGGACCTGGGTATTCTGCGCAACCTGGGCCAGCCCGAGATGAGTGTGCGTCTCGACCAGACCCGAATGGCCGCCTACGGTGTACAAACCGCTGATGCCCAAACGGTAGTGGAAATGGCCGTGGGTGGCAAGGCTGCCACCCAGATTTACGAGGGCGAGCGCAAGTTCGACGTGACGGTGCGCTACCCCAAGCAGGACCGCGACACCGAGGCCAAAATCGGCGAGCTGCGTGTGCCCACGATTCGGGGCGGCAAGGTGGCCCTGAAGGAAATTGCCACTATCAAGACTGAAAACGGGCCGGCCTTCGTGTACCATGATAACGGCCAGCGCTTTATCGCGGTTAAATTCTCCATCCGCGACCGCGACATGGGCTCCACCATCGCCGAAGCCCAGAAGAAAATGGACCAGACAATCAAGCTTGGTAAGGGCTACCGCATCGAGTGGGCCGGCGAGTTTGAGAACCAGGTACGGGCTACCAAACGCCTGAGCCAGGTGGTGCCGGTGTCGCTGGTCATCATTTTCATCCTGCTGTTCATCACCTTCGGCAACGGCAAGGATGCCGCGCTGGTGCTAGCCAACGTGCCGTTTGCCCTTATCGGCGGCATCGCGGCGCTGCACATCACGGGTGTCAACTTCTCGATTTCGGCTGGCATCGGCTTTATTGCCCTGCTCGGAATATGTATTCAGAACGGCATCGTGCTCATCACCGTGTTCAAGGAAAACCTGCGGAAGAAGATGAGCCTGGCCGACAGCCTGCGCCTGGGCGTAGCCTCGCGCGTGCGCCCCGTGGTGATGACGGCCCTCATGGCCATGATTGGCCTATTTCCGGCGGCGCTTAGCACTGGCATTGGCTCCGAAACGCAGAAGCCCCTGGCCATTGTGGTCATCGGCGGGCTGGTGACGGCCACGGTGCTCACGCTGCTGATTTTCCCGCTCATCTTCGCCTTCTTCTACCGCGAGATGCATCAGGACGGCCCGGCACCCAAGCGCATGGAGGAGCGGCCGGTATTGGTGGGGGCGTAGGCTAATTAGGAACAAGGTAGAGCCGCAATTGCGCGTCGCTACCTCGTTCAACAGCTACCGCTTGCGCACTCTGTTCAGCAGTGCCATGGCTTCCGGCGCGGTGCCCGTGAGCAAAACCCCTGCTCCGTACAGGACCGTGAGTACGCCGCCGCGCATGAGCAGCGTCAGAAAAGCATTGCCGGTATCAGGCAGCACCCAGGCGATGAAACCGGCGCCCGCGGCCACGGCCAGAATCCGAACCGTGCTGCCATCGAAGGGCTGCATGCCGTAGTTGCGCCACACAAACCACGTCCGCACGGTGTTGATGCTTACCAGCGCAATGCAGTAGGCCAGGGCCGCGCCGGCCAGGTCCATGCGCGGAATCAGCAACCAGTTGAGCACGACTACCGCCGCTGCAAGCGAGATATTAAACACCAAATCAAACCGATACCGGGGCGATGTGGCCACGATAATACCATTGACACCGGTAATGCCGTCGAACAGCCGGCCAGCCAATAGCAGAAGCACCGCCGAAGTGCCCACCGCGTACTCGGGCCGATGAATGAGCCCGTAGATAAAGTTGAGATTTAGGCCGATGCCTAGTGCCAGGTAGCAGCCCAGCAGCGTGTTGATGCGAGTGCTGCGGCGGTAAAAGTCGGCCATTTTTGCCATGTTGCCTTCCTTCCAATATTCGGCAATGAGCGAAAAAGCCGTTTTGTAAAGCGCCCGGAAGGGCAGGACTAGCGCTGTGCTTACATTGGTGGCAATGAGGTAGATACCTGCCGCCGCCAAACTTACTTTGGTGCCCACCATCAGGCTGTCGATGTTGAGCAGCACCGTGCCCGAGATGTTGCTCAGCAGCACAAACGCCCCGAAACCCAGCATCTCGCGCAGCGGCTTGATGCGCAGCGCTGCTCGCGTGGGACGCAGGTGCAGTTCGCCGATGGCGGCCAGGTAAATGGCCAGCAGCACCGCCACCACCGCATAGGCCCCCACATAAGCCAGCACAAAGCCGTGGAAGCTGATAACGCCCTGGCTGTAAGCCACGGCCGCGCCAACCAGCATCAGCCGGAGCAAAATTTCCTGGCAAAACGAGGAAAAAGACGTGTGGTAAAGCGAGCGCAAATATGCATCCTGCAACGAGCCCAGCATGATGCAGCCCGCCAGCGCAATGGCTGCTAAGTAGTGCGGCGAAAGCAGGGCTGCGTCGCCCTTGGCGTACCATTGCAGTAGTAGCGGCTTGCCTACCAACATGGCCAGCGCCACCACCGCAAAGCCCAGCAGCGGCGGCCCCAGTAGCAGCGGAAAAAAACCTGCGTGGTTGCGCCCCTGATTCCGGAAAAACGGAAAATACCGGATGCCCATATTGGCAAACCCAAACGATGCCACCTGCGCTCCGATGGTCGCGAGTGGCAGCAATACACTGGCAGTTAGGCCAATCTGGGCTGGCGAAAGCAGGCGTGGCAGCACCAGAATGGTGTTAGCGAAGCCGATGGCCAGCCCGATGTAGGAAATCAGGGTGTTGCGGATGCCCTGGCGCTGAACGATGCCCAAACGGTAAGTGCGTAAATGAGTAATTGGGTAATGCCTGCTTGCGTCTGCCCCTCACAAAGCCAAAGGTGCACCCACGGCTACTGCGGGCCTCAAAGTTCGGCCACAATCTGGCTTCCGGTGAGAAAAGATGCCCCGCGCTGCTGCAAATAGCGCATGATTTCGGCAAACTGGCGCGGGCCGGTTACGAGGTTAGCCGGGTCGAAATGGTCGTTGTGCCAGAGCACGGTGGCTACCCCGCCAAACCGCTCAATCTCATCAAACATCGGCCGGAGTGCGGGCAGAATTTCCTCGGGCTGAAGCTGTAAGTAATTGGGATGGTGCAAGGTCGCATCCATCACATTGAGCGGAATTTCCAGGAATTTACACGCGGCACCCGCTGAGAAGTTGAAGGGATAAAACGGTAGGCAGTAGGAATGGCGAAAGCCGAAATGCTCGGCAAATCCCAGGGTTGAATCGTAAGCAAAGTTGTCGCTGGCCTCAACCAATGCAGGAGTCGTGCGGGGTTCCCAGCACAGGTAGTGGAAGCGCAGGCCGTCGCAATCCGGCTGCAGGGTTGCTTTTTCCCGGTTCAGTCGGGCCGCCTCCGCAGCAGTGCCGATGCTGCCGTGCAGGCCTGTTTCGAAGCCCTGCTGCTGGAGCCGATGCAGGCGCTGGCGCAGGGCCGTATTAAGGGCGTAGTCGGCATTCGGCGTGCCGTTAGCACCCTTCCGACGCTCGGGCAATACAAAAAAAGTAGAGGCCGCGCCATATTCCGCGACGGTATCGGCCACGGCTTCCAGGTTGTCCCAGGCATCAGGCTGCGTCAGGTGCTTCCACAACTGCTGGCCGAAACGCCCGAGCTGGCCTTGTTTCAGTGCGGCTTTGGTGGGCGCTTTCCATGCGCTGCGCAGGTTGTCGATGTCGTGGGTGATGAAGGCCGCAAAGGGAGCTGAGCAGTTCCAGCGCCGTGCAATCAGCGGCTGACCAGTGACGTGTTCCACCGCCGTTTTCAGCACGTCGAAATAGTAGTTCACCACCGGCAGCGCCACGAAACCGTACTGCTTTTGCACACTGGCCGAATAGGGGAAACGCCCGTGCCGGTCGCGTGCATCGGAGAAGTATTCCTGCCAACCGCTGAGCAGGTAGAAGGCAGCCGAGATAACATCGGCGTGGATGACGACGTGGTCGGTCTGCCGGTTGAGCAACGACTCCTCATTCCTGTTATCAAAGAAAAACGGCACCTGCTGCCCGGCCCAGTTGCGGTAGTTCGGGGCGGCCGGGTAAGGGCTTTGGCCCTGAAAAAAGCCGTCCGCCAGGTCCGCTACTTCAATGGGCTGCTGGCTCCCAGCGTAGCCAATCAGCGCCGCAGGCACATTCACATAGGCCATCCGAAAATGCCGCCACACATAGGCCAGCCGCATTTCGGCAGAAACCGGAACGGCACTTATCGGAGGCAATGCAATAGCCGATGACATGTGTATTTATTTGTAAAAACAACTGTATATCAGATGCCTGTGTCAGCCTGATTCAGCCAATTGTTTAGTATTGCGGCGGTGCGCAATTGGCTGCGACCTTCGTCGGGTGTGCCCAGCGTGGCATTGTAGTATGTCGCCCGTAGGTAGAGGTCGGCGGGTTTGTGTTGGGCGTATCGGCGCAGGGCGGCCGTCAGCTCGGCGGGCGTGTCGGCCCGCTCCACGAGGCCCCGGGCGGCGTAGCCGTAGTAGTCGTTGGTGAGGGCAAAGGTGCCGAAGCGGAAGTAGATGCTGGCCACGTTTAGCAGCGTGGCTTCAAGGTGGGTGGAAGTATCGGCGGCCACCAGCGCATCCTGCCGCAGCAGGAAGTCGAACACGTTTTCCTGGCGGGCGCTTGACCATTGCAGGGCCGGCAACAGCTTCCGCAGCGGCTCAAAGTCTCGGCCGTCGCTGGGGTGCGGGCGCAGCGTGAAGGTGAGTTCCGGCAGCTCACGTAGCAGGTACACCAGCGTATCAACCAATGCTGGCATGGGGTCGTGAATGTTGCAGGCGATACCGACGCGCCGCACGGCGGGCGCAGTATTTTTCTGGTCGAGGTAGGCGTCGGCCTTGGGCATTCCTACTAGCTCCACGCGGCCTTGCACGGGGCCGCAGAGGCGGTATTTGTCCAGCGCGTCCTGGCCTTCCAGCAGGCTCAGGTCGAAGCCCAGGGGCGGGAAGTTGGCACTCACGCTGGCGTGCTGCACGTAGGCGGTGGGCACGCCCTCGGCCCGGCAGGCCAGCAGCAGGGAGCGGGTGTCATCGTTGTGGTCGTTGGAGAAAACCACGGCCCGCGGCCGATAGTGCCGCAGCGCCGTCCGGTATACTTCATAGTAGCCAATGGCGTAAAAAATGAAGTCGAAAAACCGCCACGCCCGGCCGCCATCCGTTTTCAGCAAGCCAAGAAAAGCCAGCGGAAATTGCCAATAATACAGCAGCTTGCTCCGCAGCGAGAGCCGGTTCACCGCCGCGTTATACCGGCCAATATTCTTGCCCTGACCTGCTACCAGCACGGCATCCGGCCGGGCCTTTTGGATGAACTCCAGCGCATCGTAGTTATTGGCACTCACCACGTAGAGCCAGACTTTGCCGTGCAGGTCGTCACGGTTTTTTATCGGCTTAACGATGTTGCCTACTAGTCGCAAGCCTGCGTAGCCCAGCACACGCGCCAGCCGCTTCAGCGGGTTGGCCGGCGAAATATCGGCCAGTGCCGCCGGGGGCAGCCCCGCAAAAATTGCCGTGAAGCGCAGCTGCAAAATGTCGCGCAGGCGCGGGATGAGCGGCAGGGTTCGGGCCGACATTATAGCGCCTCCCAGGTCAGTGGCGTGCCGGGTTTCAGGTCCTTCGCGGCTTTGCGGCCCAGCACCACTTCCCAGTGGCGCGGCCACAGGCCATCGCCGGGCCGAATGATTTTCAGGTTATCCGTCGTGAATTCCTCGCCAGCCGCAATGGGCTTGGCCACGTAAATGCTGCGCTTGTAGAGTCGGCTTTTCTCCTCGCCGGTCTGGATGCAGAGCTGCACCGTGCCCAGCGCCTGGTGGGCGCGCTCGGTTTCTTCAACCAGGCTTTTCAGCTCGTGCGGCTCCAGCGAAAATGCGGAATCTACGCCGCCTTCGGCCCGGCTCAGGGTGAAGTGTTTCTCGATGACGCAGGCGCCCAGGGCCACGGCGGCCACGCTCGCGCCCACGCCCATGGTGTGGTCGCTCAGGCCAATGGGGCAGCCGAAGGTTTCGGCCAGCACCGGGATGGTGCGGAGGTTGGTATTGGCCGGCGAGGCGGGGTAGGTGCTGGTGCATTTTAGCAGCACCAGCTCGCGACAGCCGGCTTCGCGCAACACGCGCACTGCGTCGTCAATCTCGGCCAGGGTGGCGGCCCCGGTGCTCACTATCACGGGTTTACCGGTTGCGGCCACCTTGCGCAGGAGCGGCCAATGAGCGTTTTCGAAGGAGGCAATTTTGTAAGCCGGCACGTCCAGCTTTTCCAAGAAATCCACCGCCGTCTCATCAAACGGCGAGCTGAAGGCCAGCATGCCGTGCTGCCGGGCGCGGGCAAACAGTTCGGCATGCCATTCCCAGGGTGTGTGGGCTTCTTCGTAAAGCTTGTACAAGTTCTTGCCCTCCCACAATGACTGGCCTTCCTCGTCGATGGCAAAGCCGGTGTCCATCGTGATGGTATCGGCGGTATAGGTCTGAAGCTTAAGGGCATCGACGCCTGCGGCGGCGGCGGCATCCACTAGAGCCAGCGCACGGTCGAGGCTCTGGTTGTGGTTGCCGGACATTTCGGCGATGATAAACGGCTTGTGCGCGGGGCCAACCAAACGGCCACCGATGGTGATTTCGGTCATGATTTTTGGGATGCGAATCGGAAGCGCAAAGGTACGTGCGGCAATAGCGCGATGTAGCGCGGACTTTGCAGCCCGCGAACAGGCAAGCTGCAAACGAGCAACTCGTGGACTACAAAGTCCGCGCTACAACTCATCCAGCGAATGAATGCTCCGGTCGGCCTCGTGGGCGGCATCGGCTTCGTAGTGGGCATAGTTGCCTCGCAGAATGCGCACTGTTTTGAAACCCAATGGCTTGATGCCCACAAAGTCTTTGCGCACGTTGTCGCCCACGTAAGTCACTTCTTCCGGCGTCACGCCTTCGCGCCGGCAAATCAACTGGAATACGTGCGGGTCGGGCTTGGCGCGGTGGCGGCCGTAGCGGTTGGTGAGGTAGGCGTGGCGCACCCGGCCGGCCAGGTGCAGCGCGGCTACCTTGCGGGCTTGCACCTCCTTGTGACCATCGGTCACGATGTAGAGCGGCCAGTCGGCGAAGCGGGTGAGGCAGCGCTCGGCATCCGGATACAGGCTCAGCGTGGGCCGGTGCTGCCGGTAGGTGCGCAGGCAAGCCGCCACCAGCGTCTTGCTCCATTTGCCGTGTTCACGCAGCACATTATCAAAGACTTGCCCCCGGCCTTGCACGGCTTCCTCGGCAATCATTCCGGCTGCCAGCGTTTCGGCCGGTACTCCCAGCAGCGGACTCAGAAACTCCGCCACGGCCCGAAAACCGCTGTGCACGTAGCTCAATTCGGGGTACAGCGTGTCGTCGAGGTCGAAAACAAGAACGGGCATGTGGAGTAGGGTGCGGGGCTTGTCCCCGCCCGCAATTGAACCGCCCACAGATGGGGCCATTCGATAACTAAAAATTAAAGTCGTTCCAGCGGCGGGAGGGGGCAAGCCCCGTACCCTACGCCGCTACTACCACATCCGTTGCCATCCGCACCTGCCGCAACGGCCCTGCCACCGGACGGAATGGAAACTGCTGCAAATCAGCCCCCGCCGCTTCCTGCAAGAACCAGAAAAAGGAATCGACCCCCGCCGCGATGCCCAGCGTGGAGGCCCCGCCGAAGCGGCTATTGCATTCGATGATGTGCAGGTCCCCATCTGGGGTGAGCAGCGCTTGCAGCACGAAGGGACCATAGAGCCCCAACTGTTCGACAATGGGCGTAAGGCGGGCCAGCAACTGCGGGTCGTGGAAAGTCGTGGTTATCTGCGACTCGCCGCGCACCACCACGTCGCGGGTGCGCGCCATGAGGCCGTGCACCCGGCCGGCGCGGCTCACGTAGCCATCCACACTGATTTCGCGGCCCTGGATGAAGGGCTGGAAGATGGGTTCGCTCAGCGTTTGGGCGTGGGCCACGGCGGCGGCGTAAGGCAGGTTGAGGCCCAGGCTGAGCGAGCCGGCCCCGTACCGCTCCTTCACCACAAAGGCGGCGTTGGGATTGGGCTGGTCGCCGGCCAGCGTGTCGATGCTGAGGCTGGTGGGGATGATGGGCAAGCCGTTTTCCTGACCAAAGGTGCTGAATTCGAGCTTGTCGAGGCAGCGTTGCACGGCTTCGGGAGGGCTCACCAGCACGGCAATGCCGGCGTCGGCCAGGGCGGCGCGATGCCGACTCCAGAAGGCCAGCTCACCGTCGCGGGTGGGAATAATGCGGGTGATGCCCTGGGCCTGGCACTCGCCGATGATGGCGGGCAGGTGCTCGTCGGTCGTCATGGGCATCACCCAGCTTTCATCGGTGAAGTGAAAGCCCAGGGCCTGCGGATTGAGGTCGCCGCCCACTAGTTTGATGCCGGGGTTCAGGCGTTTGGCGGCATTTTTTACCGCGTGGGCCAGCGGCACTTTGGCCGAAATGCTGCTGATGAGAACGTGGCCCGGCCCTTTGGCGGCCGATGCTTCGGTGGTAGCAAGTGTGTCCTGACGGGCGCGCTCGAAGGCAATGATTTCGGGAATGGCTACTTCAAGCGTAGTTGGGGGTAGCCAATCTATCTGGCTCGACCACAAGGTCATATCAGCCTGGGATGCTTCAAACGGAATATCGGAAGCCACGTACTTGACCCGCATCCCGGGGAAGTTTTGCTGCAGTACTTCGACCACATCGGCCACGCGGCGGGCGCGGCCGGTGCCCAGGTTCACGAGGCCGGTCACGGATTCGGCGGCGGCCAGGCGGAGCAGGCCCTCGGCCGTGTCGGCGGCGTAGAGGTAGTCGAAAAACGACTCGGCCCCATACACCGTGATTTCCTCGCCGGCCAGCAGCATCCGCACCCAGCGCGAAGTGATGTCGCGCCCGTTGCGCCCGTAGCCGCGGTAGATGCGCGGGGCCACCGTGCTGAACTGCTGCGCCCGAAACGTGTCGAGAAAGCGCAGTTCGATTTCGTGGGCCAGCTTGGCCATGCCCGTCAGGTTGCGGGGCAGGATGGGGTCGGTTTCGCGCAGGCTGCGGGGCGCGGCCGGTACTTCCGTAAAGTTGTAGAGCGCCGGGTCGTAGATGAGGTAGCTGGAGGCGAACACCACCCGGCGCAGCGAGGGCAAGTCTTTCTGCACCGTCATCAGGTGGTGGCTGAGCTGCACGTTGTGCCGGAAATTCTCCTCCCAGAAGCCGTAGGTTTCGGTGCTGCGCTCGAAGGTTGCAGCAAGATGGATGAATAAATCAGGCGCAAAATCCGAGATTTCGGCTTCGGTGAGGAAATTCAAATCGCCCTGCCGGTACTGGAATTGGGCCGGGAAGTCAGTCGGGCGCGGCTTGATGTCGCCTACCAATACTTGAATATCCGCATTCAGCGAGGCCAGTCGGCGCGTCATTTCCTGACCAATTACGCCGGCCCCGCCGCTGATGAAAATTCGTTTAAAGGGCAGTTCCAAAGGCTGTGGCATAGTCGGCGGCCAGTTGGCCGTGCATCAGTGAATCGGTAAAAGTACCCGGCGCAAGCTGGATATGCTGACGCAAACGGCCTTCCAGCTGGAAACCGGCTTCTTCCAAAATGGCAATGTGGGCCGGCCGGATGTCGTAGGTTTCGGTAAACAAACGGTTGAATTTCAAGCCCTCGAATGCTACCTGGCCCAGCAAGCGCAAATGGGCCAGGAAATCCTGGCGGTACGTAGCGGCATTTGCCGCCCGTGTGGGCTCCACCAGAAACGAAACTTCGGCGCGCAAATCCGGCCAGGAAAGATGAACCAGGCCGCCGTAGGCAATCAGCTCATCCTCATAAAGAAGCGAGAAGAGCAACTGGCCGGGCTTTTCCTGCTCGAACAGAGGTAACACTACGCGCTGAAAGTAAGCGTCCTGCTGCTCGGCCGTGAGCGGCCCGGCCTGGCGTAGTACTTCTAGTTGGGCATTGCGCCAGGCCCGAATGGGCTCCCGGTCCTCGTAGCGAATGGGGATAAGTCGGTAGGCTCCGTAACGGTATTCAGCGTGCGGGAGGGGGCGGTAGGTGGTCAAGGTCAACGGTAAATGACGGTCATGCTGAGCGCAGTCGAAGCATCTCTACCGCGTAAGTAATTCATTTACTATTGCGGTAGAGATGCTTCGACTGCGCTCAGCATGACCATTTCAAAGAAAATTACACCACCAAATACGAAATCAGTGGGTTGAGCGGGCTGCGGCGCAGGGCGTAATTAGCTACCCCAAAAACCTCATCAAATGCCAGTGTTTCGCCGGGAAACTCGGGGCAGTTCAGCTCATCGAAGGCCACAATCGCGCCTTTGGTCAGGCGCGGGCGGATGGCTTCGAGGCAGGCTTTGGTGGGGGCGTAGATATCGAAATCGAAGTAGGCGAAGGCGATGACCGTTTCGGGGTGGTCGCGCAGGTAGCGGGGTACGGTTTCGGAGGCGTCGCCGGCCACGAGCTCAAACTTGCGCTTGTGCGGGATGGGGCTGTCGGCCTCGTGCAGGGCCAGGATTTGAGTCAGATATTCCTGGTAGTTTTCGGTCACGCCGTAGTCGCCTTCTTTCACCAGTTTGCCATCCTTGGCATCCACCGACGGGAAGCCGCCAAAGGTGTCGAAGCCAATGATTTTGCGGTTGTAGTTGAACGGCTCGTAGATGCCGCGCAGGGCGTGCATCAGCGCCAGGTTCTGGCCCCAGCGCACCCCAAATTCCATGGCCACACCGTGAACCGGGATGATTTGCTGGTAGAGTTCGGTGAAGAACAGCAGGCGCGAAAACGTCTGCCGGTTCAGGTACAGGCCCAGGTTGTTGAGCAGCTCGGTGTTCGGAATTGGCGACTCGCGCAGGGTTTGGGCGAAGCCTTCGCGACGCGACTGCTCGGGCGCGGAGGCCCCGCTGAGCACGGAAATAGGGGACATATTCAGTAGTTAATGATTAACGGTTAGTGGTTAATGATTGGTGTTGTTGCGGTTGAACAGAGCCAATTGCTCATCACTAACCACTAACCGTTAATCATTAACCACTACTTAATCCGGCTGCAAAAATGCAACAATACTGCGGCCCAGCCCAACGCCGGCCAACGCTTCGTAGTAGGCCGCCACGGCCGGCAGGGGGGCGGTGCGCAGCAGGAAATTGTCCTGGACCAAGCGGGATTGGTGGGCACCTTTGCCGGCCGCACGGTCCATTACATAGTTGGTGGCTGGGTTTAGTAGATTGAGGTCAATGGGCTGGTCACCAATAATTTTTGCAACTCGCCAATTGGTGGCTGCTGCCAGATTGCGCAGGCCGGACTGCGTGAAGTACGAGAGGTGGTCGGGTAGCACGACCCAGAAAGGCCGGTCGATTTGGCCGGTGTCCAGCAGGTGTTGTTGCAGGGCAGAAAAATCGTTGGGCACGTCTACTACCAGCACACCGTTGGGCTTGATAAGCTGCCGGCACTGGCGCAGCAAATCGGCTGGTTCCAGCACATGTTCCAGCACGTTATCGAGCCAGAGCACGTCGAATTGCTGGCGCGCTGCCACCAGTTTTTGCACCTGCTCATACAAGTCGCCGGTGCGCAGTTTCTCCCGTAGCGCCGGGTGAAACTTCTCCACGCTGAAGCTGCTGAAATCCAGGCCCAGCACATCCCAGCCCTGCCGCTGGAAGTAGTCCAGCGCCCAGCCCTCGCCGCAGCCGATGTCGAGAAAGGAGCCGGCGCCGCTGGCCGTACCACGCAGCTGCTCCAGCACCCAGTGGCGCAGGCGCAGCTTGCCTTCAATGTGCTCCAGCTCTTCGGCCGGGTACTCGGGCTGGTACGTCGTCAGGTTTTCCTGATAGTAGCGCCTGGCGTAGTAGTCGCGAAGTTCCTCCGGGGTCGGCTTGTTCTTGATTTCGTAGAATCCGAACTCGTTCTGGCGAATAGTATCGGGCAGGGTCATGTAGTTTTTTGCTCGATGTGCGCGTTCAGGGCCATAATTTCGGGGTGGGCTTCGAGCAGGGCCAGCAGGTCGGGCACGTTCAGCTGGTCGGCGTGGTGCTGTTCGATGAGCGCCTTTAGCACGGCATAATCCTCGGCCGTATCCAGCGTGATGCGGAAGCGGCTGAAGTCGCCGCCGGGCCACACCTCGTCGCGGTAAACCACGCGCCCGGCCGTGGCCGGGTTGGCCTTGAGATAGGGCGTGACATGCTCCCGCTCATACGGCAGTGTGGCGTTGGCGTAGGCTTCGGCCAGCATTTCCATCGAGAAAATCTCGAAGTCCAGCCCGCGCGGAAAGGTGCGGACGATGGAATTGGAGCGGTACACCAGCGGATTGCCTTCCTCCAGATATCGTCCCACGGCGGCGCCAATCAGCGGGCCGTCCACCAGCGGGCAGTCGGAGGTGACGCGCACAACCACATCGAGTCCGAACTTCTGCGCCGTTTCGTAGTAGCGGGCCAGCACATCGGCCTCGCTGCCCCGGTGGTAGGGAATCTGATTCGTTTCGGCGTAGGCGGCTAGCACGTCGTCGGCCGGCTCGGTGGTGGTGGCCAGGTAGATGGGCAGGCCGCTTTGCCGGGTGCGGGCTACGTGGTAGTCCAGCAGCGGCCGGCCGGCAGCAGGCAGCAGCACCTTGCTCGGCAGCCGGGTGCTGCCCATCCGCACTTGCGAAATGATGCCGGCGCGTTGCATTATTCGGAAATTTTTTCGAGCAGGTACACCACGTCCTGGTTGCCGCGCTCGGCATCGTTGATGTAGGGGTAGAGCTTCTGCTTCACCAGCCGCAGGTTCGGGAAGTTGTCCAGAAACACCTGTGCGAAGTCGGTTTTCCAGAGAAAGCCCTCGTTGCCACGGTACTTGATGGGCGTGGTTTCGGGGGCATAATACTCGTAGCCCATGATATAGCGGCGCGAGGTGCGCACCATCTCGCTCATGATGCGCGGCAGGTCTTCGGGCGCGATGTGGATGAGCACGCCGTTGGTGCAGGTCACGTCGAAGTAATTGTCCTTGAAGGGCAGGTCGAACCCGCTACCTTGCAGGATGTTCACGCCGCGCACAAAGTCGCGGGCCTTCTCTACGGCATAGTGTTGCAGCTCAACGCCGTACAGGTTGGTGAAGCCGGCAGCCTGCAGGCCCACCAGCTGCATGCCGGTGTTGCAGCCCACTTCCAGAATCCGGGCCTCGCGGGGCAGGTCGCTGAGGAATTCGGCGTTCATTTCCAGCTTGGTGTGGCCGTAGAGGTCGCGGTAAAAGGCGTTCCACTCGTCGAGCGGGCGCGAGTTGCGGTCGGTATATTCGCGGCCGAAATCGCCGGCCCAGAAATCTTCTTGTTGGGTGTGCTGCAAGGTTGGGAGGTGTTGAATGTTACGGGTTGAGTGTTGAGTTGAAGGGTTGGTAATGAGAGCTGGAGCGAGATATTCGCACACTCAACATTCAACTCTGAACACTCAAAAATTCTTCGATGCATGCCACCACGTAGGCTTGTTCCTCGTCGGTGAGCGTGGGGAAGAGCGGGATGCTGAGGCAGCGGGCGTAGTATGCTTCGGCCAGCGGGAAGTCGCCTTCGCGCCAGCCCAGGTCTTCGTAATAAGGCATCCGGTGTACCGGAATGTAGTGGACCTGCGTGAAAATCTGCCTGGTTTTCAGGAAATCGTACAGGCCTTTGCGGTCGGCGACTTCGATGACGTAGAGGTGGTAGGCATGGCCGGGGCGGCCGGGGGCCAGCACCGTGAGGCCGAGCACCTGAGCAAAAGCAGCGTCGTACTGCGCGGCCAGTTGGCGGCGGCGGGCGAGGCCCTCATCGGCGCGGGCGAGCTGGCTGAGGCCGAGGGCGCAGTTGAAATCGGGCAGACGGTAGTTGTAGCCGAGCTCCTGCATTTCCATGTACCAGCCGCCGTCGGGCTCGCGCCGGAGGTCGGCCGGGTCGCGGGTGATACCGTGGGTGCGCAGGCGCAGCAGGTGATGGAACAGCGCCTCGGAGTTGGTGGTAATCATGCCGCCCTCGCCGGTGGCAATGTGCTTCACGGGATGGAAGCTGAAAATGGCGAGGTCGGCAAAATGGCCGTTGCCGCAGCGCTGCTCCTGGCCTTGGGAGTCGATAAAAAAGCCGCCGGGCGCGTGGCAGGCATCTTCAATTATCCAGAGGCCAAACTCGTCGGCCAACTGGCGAGCTTCTTCCAGGTTCACGGCCAGCCCGGCAAAATCAACCGGAATCAACCCGGTAAAATGGCCTTTGGGGTGTGCTTCGAGCAATGCCCTCACTTTCACCAAATCAATCAGGCCCGTGGCCGGGTCGATGTCGGCAAAATGCACTTCGCCGCCGCAGTAGCGCACGCAGTTGGCCGAGGCCGAGAAGGTGAGCGGCGTGGTGATGACGCGCTGCCCGGGCTGCACGTTCAGGGCCAGGGCGCAGAGGTGCAGGGCGGCGGTGCCGTTGCTCACGGCCACGGCGTAGCGGGCCCCCACGTAGGTGGCAAACTGCTTCTCAAACTCGGCCACGGTGGGGCCTTGCGTCAGGTAGTCGGCCTGCAGGGCAGCCGTGACGGCGGCAATGTCGGCGGCCGTGATGTTCTGGCGTCCGTAGGGCAGGGGGCGGGTGAGAGGGGACTGCATAAGCCGCCAAAGATAAAACCAATTGCCGTGCGCAGGCTATGTGGCTGCGCAGCGCTTTGCAGGGGCCGGACGGGACTTCCCTGCTCACATACACTCTTGCGGCCCTGTTGCAAGCAGTTGCAACAAGGCCGTTTTAGTAGCTTTGGGTCTACCCAATTTAAATGAAGTAATGGCTCTCGGGAAATGGAAGGTAACGTGGCAGGCGTTGGCGTTGCTGGTATCGTGCTGGCTGTTAGCGAACAATCAGGTGATGGCACAGCGGCAGTTTTCCAATTGGTACTTCGGCGAACGGGCCAGCTTCACCTTTCTTACCGACCCTGTTTCCGTGTTACTTCAGGGCATTCCCAATTTATTATATGATACGAGCTGCGTCTCGGATAGCGCAGGTACGTTGCAGTTCATTGCATCGGGCCAAACCATCTGGGACCGAGACATGCAGATAATGCCCGGCGGGGACCTCGCAAGCCCCACCGTCGTTGGCTATGAGGTAATGGCCGTGCCTCAACCAGGTCACCCGGGCCGCTACTATGTCTTCGTGCCCCGAAACTGGTACCGGAACGCCAACTCGACTCCTCCGCCCCCCCAGGAACTCCCAAACCTAACATACTTCATCGTCGACATGCGCCAGCGGGGGGGCTTGGGCAACGTGGTGGCCCGGGATAGTGTGCTGACGCTGCCCATTACCCCAAACGTGCAGAGCATGTTCGGGGGCAATGCCAATGTCGGCGGCTACGTGCAGTCGGAGATAGCCGCGGTGCGGCACGCCAATGGGCGGGACATGTGGCTAATCGTCAAAAACGACCAACAGCAATACCTCAGCTTTTTGCTTGACCAGCACGGCGTTCACGCGCAACCGGTTCTTACACCCAACCTCCTCGGCCGGGTATTTCGCGGCGTCAGCCGAGCACTGCTTAAGGCATCGACTGACGGCCGGACGCTGGTCTACAGCAATTTTCTTTTGCTGTTTGCCCCAGGTGGCCCCACTACCAAGCGTTTGTTCTACAACGAAGTGGCTCGCTTTGATGCCCGCTCGGGACGGGTGACCAGTTCCTTCGTCCTTCCCGATTCGGTCAGCCGCCGGGCACCCGCGGGCAATGTCTTTGGCGTGGGAGGCTTGGAGTTTTCACCCGACGGCACCAAGCTGTATTGCGATACCCTTCGGGGCCAAGAAATCTGGCAGTACGACTTGGCCGCTGGCACGCCCGCTGCCGTGGCTGCTTCGCGCACCACGGTGGCGGCCGGCCCTAGCCTGTCCAACTTGGGCGGAAGCGCCGGAAATTTACAGCTTGGGCCAGACGGACGCATTTACCAGGTGGGCTCCCGGTCCAAATGGTTGTCTCGGTTTGAGAAGCCCAATGCCAAGGGGCTGAACTCCGCATTTAAGGATTCGGTGTTGGAATTTCTTGACAGAACATACGTCTATAACGGATTGCCCAAAGCGCCCAATGATTTGGGCATGAGCTCCGTAACTGCAACGGGAGCGGGCAGTGTATCGGTGGGGCCGCAGTGTGTGGGCGAACCCGTTCAATTTACTTCCTCCCTCAGCCCATTCGTGAGCGGGGCCGTTTACAGCTGGAATTTTGGCGACCTCGCCTCGGGAGCCTTGAATACTGGCATCGGCCAGGCCCCCGTGCATACTTACCAGCAGAGCGGGGCGTACACCGTTACGCTGAACATTTCGGGGGCCAATGGGCAGCAATACTCCACCTTTCAGGTCGTCTACATTCAGCCCGCTCCCACGGTTAGTTTTGGAGCCCCGCTCTACCTCATTTGCCCGGGGCAGTCGGTGGCGCTGGTTCCGAGTGCGCAGCCCAGCGGCATCAGCTACCGCTGGCAGGACGGCTCCCGCCAGCCCACGCTGCAGGCCCGGCAGCCGGGGACCTATATGGTCAGTATCACCAATGCCAATGGGTGCACCGCGCAAGCCAGCGCCCGGGTCGATTTCCTGCCCGCACCGAAGGCTTTTCTGGGTAAAGACACCACCATTTGCTTAGAACAGCCTTACCTGCTGCGCGTACGCAGCTCCCAGCCAGCAGGTACAAGCTACCGCTGGCAGGATGGGTCCACCGGAGTATCACAGCTGGTGCAGGCCCCCGGCCAGTATGCGGTGGAGCTAACGGCTCCATCCGGTTGTGTCGACCGCGCCAGCATCACCATTCGCAATGGCAACTGCTCAGTGGTACTGCCCAATATCATCACGCCCAACGGAGACCCATCCAATGAGTTTTTTGTAGTAAAAAACCTGGAAGCTGCGGAGTGGAGCCTGACCGTTTTTAACCGTTGGGGCCGGCAGGTATTTCAACAAACCCGCTACGACAATAGCTGGAACGCCTCCGGGCAACCCGCTGGCGTATATTATTACCAACTGCGCAATCCAGCAACGGGCCAGCAGTACAAGGGTTTGGTTGAGGTGGTGCGCTAGCCCGCACCGGCACCAAAAGCAACGGCCGCCCTGTTTGGGCAGCCGTTGCTTTTGGTGTTTTAGTAAGTGGTTCTAGGCTTCGAAATCGGCATCGACGTGCAGCCTGATTTCCTTCCGAATCTGCTCGGCCGTCAGCCATTCCTCGTTGTTGAACGAGTCGTACTGGAAGCCCAGCGGCACGCGCTTGCCATCGAATTCCTCGATGAACTTATCGACGCTCCAAGTTGGCATCGAGGGCAGGATGACGTAGTAGCGGGCCAGTTCGACGGTACTCAGGGCATCGGTTTCGGTAATCATGGCTTCGTGCAGCTTCTCGCCGGGGCGGATGCCCACGATTTTCTGCTCGCACTCCGGGCCGATGGCGCGGGCCACTTCCGTGATTTTGTAGGAAGGAATTTTCGGCACGAAAATCTCGCCGCCCCAGGCGTGCTCCAGCGCATAAAGCACGAGGTCAACGCCTTCTTCGAGCGAGATGTTGAAGCGCGTCATGTCGGGGTGGGTGATGGGCAGCACGCCGGTGTGGCGCTGCTGCAGAAAGAACGGCACCACCGAGCCGCGCGAGCCAATTACGTTGCCGTAGCGCACCACCGAAAAGCGCAAATCGCGCTTGCCTTTCATGTTGTTGGCCGCCACGAAGAGCTTATCCGAGCACAATTTGGTGGCGCCGTAGAGGTTGATGGGGGCGGCGGCTTTGTCGGTGCTCAGGGCCACCACATCCTTCACGCCGCAATCGAGGGCGGCGTTAATCACGTTTTCGGCCCCGAAAATATTGGTCTTGATGCACTCCATCGGGTTGTACTCGGCGGCGGGCACCTGCTTGAGGGCGGCGGCGTGAATCACGATGTCGATGCCTTCGCAGGCGCGGTGCAGGCGCTCACCATCGCGCACATCGCCAATGAAATAGCGGATGGCCGGGTACTTGGCGGGGCTGAATTCCTGGCTCATCTCATACTGCTTCAGCTCGTCGCGCGAGAACACCACGAGGCGTTTTACCAGCGGAAATTGTTCGAAAACGGTGCGGACGAATTGCTTGCCGAAAGAGCCGGTGCCACCCGTAACTAGGATGGATTTGTGGTTGAGGTCGAGAGCCATGAAAATTGATAAGCCAAAACAGGACTGCAAAAGTAGGACATTCGGGGTTGGCGATTGGGGTTGTTTGTCATCCTGAGCGCAGTGAAGGACCTTCTCATTGCTGAACGACTTGCCGTAACTCACTTGGCATAGGCGTAATAAGGTCCTTCGCTGCGCTCAGGATGACAAACGCCACGCACAAACCGCCCGCTACTCCCGACCTTTGGCCTGCGGAGCTGCTTCCGCCTTGCGAATGCTATTTAATTCCCTCCATTTCCTCGTCTTTTTCCCGGTAGTCGTCGGGCTGTATTATGGCTTGCCGCCGCGCTGGCGCAACACACTGTTGCTGCTGGCCAGCTACTACTTCTACATGAGCTGGCGGGCGGTGTATGCGCTGCTGCTGCTGGCCACCACGCTGCTCGACTACTACAGCGGCTACCGCATGAGCCAGCTGCCCACCAAGCAGCAGCGACGGCCGTGGCTCTACCTCAGCCTGGCCAGCAACCTGGGTACGCTATTTATCTTCAAGTACTTCAACTTCTTTCGGGACGGGATTGTGCAGCTTGCTACGGCGCTACACCTGCCCACTGGTACCGGGCCGGCGCTGGGGCTGCTGCTGCCGGTGGGGGTGTCGTTCTACACGTTTCAGTCGGTGGGCTACATAATTGATGTGTACCAGGGCCGACTGGAAGCGGAGCGGAATTTCGGGCGGTTTGCGTTGTTCGTGGCGTTTTTTCCGCAGCTGGTAGCCGGGCCTATCGAGCGCGGCGGGCACATGCTGCCGCAATTCCGACGAGAGCATGCCTTTGATTATGCCCGCATCGTGAGCGGGCTGCGCCTCATGGCCTGGGGCCTGTTCAAAAAAGTGGTGGTGGCCGACCGGCTGGCCCTGCTCGTCAACCCCGTGTTCAACAACCCCCGCCAACACCCTGAAGGCCCCCTGCTGATACTGGCCACGCTGGCCTTCACCTTTCAGATTTACGGCGACTTTTCGGGCTATACCGACATGGCCCGGGGCGCCGCGCGGGTGCTGGGCTTCGATTTTAACCTGAATTTCCGGCAGCCCTACCAGTCGGCCTCAGTGCCGGAGTTCTGGCGGCGCTGGCATATGTCGCTATCCAGCTGGTTTCGGGATTATCTGTATATCCCGCTGGGCGGCAGCCGGGTAGCGCCAAGCCGGGCCTATTTCAACCTGCTGGTGGTGTTCCTCGTGAGCGGCCTCTGGCACGGGGCCAACTGGACGTTTCTGGTGTGGGGTGGCCTGCACGGCATGTATCTGGTGCTCAGTACCTGGGCGCGGCCCTGGCGCGAGCGGCTGGCGCAGCTCACGGGTCTGGCGGCGCGTCCGGGGCTGCGGCGGGGCGTGGGCGTCTTCATCACGTTCGGGCTGGTGGCCTACGCCTGGATATTCTTCCGGGCCAATACGCTGAGTGATGCCCTGTTCATCAGCCGGCATTTATTCAGCGGCTGGCAGAACCTGCACGGCCGGCAACTCGCCACGCTGCTGCTCGATTTCTCCCAGCACTACCGCCCCGAACTAGCCGTGGCCGCCCTCAGCGTGGGCCTGATGCTGCTGGTAGAATACTTCGCCAGCCAGCGCAGCCCGCAGGGGTGGCTGGCCGCGCAGCCCTTCGCCACGCGCTGGGTGGGCTACGTGGGCTTGGCCCTGCTCATCCTGTACCTAGGCATTTTCAACAGCACTTCGTTCATCTATTTCCAGTTTTGAAAATGTCCGTGCGAACTGCCGTTACAAAGTTGCTGCTGCGCCTGGGGCTGTTGGGCGGGGCGGGGCTGCTGGGCGCTACGTTGCTGGCCCCGGTAGTGCTGCGGGGCGGGGTCGATGCATTTTATGGCCGCTTCACGAGCCCGCTGGCCGGCTCACTTATTCTGGGCACGTCGCGGGCGGCGCAGGGCATTCGACCGGCAGTGCTGGCGGCGCGGCTGGGCGGGCAGTGCGAGGGGCCGCTGCTGAATTATGCTTTCACGCTCACGCACTCGCCCTACGGCCCGGCCTATCTGGCCAGCATCCGGCGCAAGCTGCGGCCCGAAGTGCGCAACGGCCTGTTCATCCTGGCCGTCGACCCGTGGTCGCTGTCGCTCACCGGTCCTGAAGGGACGTTTCCGGAAGACCAGTCCTTCATCGGCCAACTGCATCAGGTTAGCCAGAATCCCAACCTGCCCTACCTCACCCGCTACCAGACCAAGCCCCTTTACCGCCTGCCCCTGGACTACGCCACCGCCACCGAGCGCCTTCATCCCGATGGTTGGCTCGAAGTCAACATCGGCACCGACAGCGCCCAGGTCCGCGCCCGCACCGCCCGCAAACTGCAGGATTACCGCCTGTTGGCCGCCAGTCAGCACCTCTCGGCCGGGCGCTTGCAGGCTCTGCGCCAAACCATTGCATTCCTGAAGCCGCATGGCCGCGTGGTGCTGGTGCGCCTGCCGGTCGGCCAGTCGCTACTGCAACTAGAGCAGATTTATCAGCCTGGTTTCGACGAATTGATGCGCCAGACGGCTGCTGATTTTTCCGTTGCGTACCTGGATTACAGTACCCAACCCTACGCTACCACCGACGGCAACCACTTGCAACGAGCCGCCAGTGGAGCATTCAGCCAGCAGTTGGCGGCAGACCTGGCTGCCAGACTCCAGAAGCAGTAACTCAACATTGTCAGACACAAAAAAGGCTTCCCAAATACTTGGAAAGCCTTTTTTGTGAACTTCATTGGGGATTTACTCTACTACTAACCGCTTGGTTATGGCGGCCGTGCCCAACTGAATACGTAGCGTGTACACGCCTTTGGCTAGGTCAGCTACATCAACAGTTGTGGCCGCGCCGCCGGCCGAGAGCTGAATATTGTCCCGAACCTGCTGGCCCAGGCTATTGAACAAAGTGGCTTTTGCCGGGGTGCTGGCGGTCATTCGGGGAATCAGCACCGAGAAAGTAGCATGGGCCGGGTTAGGGTAAAGCACCACATCGGCCGCCGCCAGCGCCGCGCTGGTAGCTAATGGCCCAGCTGCCGGGCCAAACCGCAATGCAAAGCGTCCAACCTGCGCTTGCGCAGCTTGCTGTGCAGTCACCGCGAAAGAGTAGCTGGCTTGCTGGCGCAGGTTGATTTGCTGGTTGGTTTGAGTGTCAACCAGGTAAGCATCCAAGCCAATGGGGAGGTTGAGCAACTGCTCGCCGCGCAGCGTATAGCTACCTGCGGCGGGCACGCCAATGCTCAGCGGCACAACCGTGGCCGGCGTGAATTGAGGTAGGCCCGCAATGGCCTGGGCCGGACTGCCCACGGCCAGCGCGGCCAGATTCAGCCCGCTGGAATTAAGCAGCTTCACGGCATCGTATTGGGAATCGAGCCCGGAGGTAGCCCCGGTTTCAGCGTACACAAACAGCGCATCGGCCGGGCCGGTGGTGCCTTGTAGCGCAAGCTGTACCAGCGGGCGGGCATCGGCAGTGCCCCGGCGCACGGGCACCTGCGTGGTGTAGCTGGTCACGCGCTGGGCGTTGCGAAACGTGAGACTGCCCGCCGACTGGCCCACGCTCACCCGCACAAAAAAGCCCTGGCTACTGCCAATAAGCGGGCTGCCGCCGACGCCGTTGGCATAGGTGCGATAATTCCCCTGGTATTGGCTGCTGCTCTCGAACACGTACATGGCCGCATCGAGGTTGGGGCGGTCGGTACCGCTTACCAGGCTCCAGTCGAGCGGCGCGGGGTAGGGGTTTCCTACGAAGGCCCAGCCGGCATCGGCGGCGGTTGCGCCCGTGTTGCGGGCCAGCGGCAAAGTCAGGTCACCGGTGTTGAGGGTTCCATTGAAATCAACGGTTTCCGACGCCATGATGTTCACGGTGTAGCCGCGGCCCGGCGTCAGCGCATCGGCAGTACCGGCCGGCGAAAACCAGCCTTTATCAAAGGCGCTGGAGGAGTTGGTCGTAGTGGCCAGGCGGTTCTGGTCGTAGCCATACACCGTGGGGAAGGGCTTAACCGAACCCGGCGTGGGCGAGGTGTTGTAAGCAGGATTCAGCACCGGTGCGAAACCAGACGTTGCCAAATCGGCCACCGTAGTAGCTGCCACGGGGGAACTGTAGTGCCGGTAGCCCAAGCCATTGTTCACGCTGCGGTCGAGGTAGCGCTGCACCAGAGCCGTATTGCCCTGCACGATGCCCGTGCTGCTGTTAACTACCAGTGCCGTGCCCGTCGCGGAAGAAGGCAGCGTCAGGGCGTTGCCGTTGAGCACGAGGTTGCCCGATGAGCCCACCGTGAGCACCTGCATCACCGTTTCAGCTGCATTCAAGGTCACAGTATTGGCATTGGTCGTGGTCAGGTTGCGAACCTGATTCGGTAATGCCCCCCCCGTCACCTGCGCCACGGTACCATTATAGATATAGCTGGCATCATTGCTAAAGCTGCGACTGCCGCTCAACTGCACCGAGCCGACGTTGCCCGTTGCCTCAATCCCCGCTGCATCGCAGATGCCCAGGGTGCCGCCTGCGGCCAGTACAAAGTTGCCCGTACCCGTGAGCGGCTGGCAGTTGGTCAGTAGTGTGCCGCCATCCTGCACCGTGAGGGTGCCCACCACCGTGAGGCCGCCGGTGAGAGTGGCCGTGCCCGCGCCGCCCGTAGCCGGGCCGGTGATGGTTACGTTGCCGTAAGTACCGTTCACGTTCTGGGGCGTGCTCACCACCAAATCAGGCAGGGCAGAAAGTTGATTGAGCCGGACGCTAATTGTAGCGCTGGCGAAGTTGGCCGCCAGGAAGTCCAAATCACCGTCGTTGTCAATGTCGGCCGCTGCCACGCCGTTAGGGTTAGTGCCCACCGAGACGGTGCTGCTGCTACCAAAAACGCCGGTCCCGTTGTTCAGGCGCACGGTTACATTATTCGAATTAAAGTTAACCACGACCATGTCCAGGTCGGCATCCCCGTCGAGGTCGGCGGCTGCGATGCTGGTTGGGCCGGCACCAGTCGAATATTCGGTCCCGCCCCCAAAGCTGCCACTGCCGTTGTTGAAGCGCACGCTGGCATTGTTGCTGCCGAAGTTGGCACTCATCAAATCCAGGTCGTTATCCCCATCAAGGTCACCCAGCGCCACCCAGCGCGGCCGGCTATCCAATATCGGGTCCGAACCGCCGCTGAACGTGCCGTTGCCGGTGTTCAATCGGATGCTGACCGTAGTGCTGGCTATGCCCCAGTTAGCCGTCAGCAGGTCCAAGTCGCCGTCGCCATCCACATCACCGGTTTGAATATTGAAAGGCAGCGCACCAACGCTGATGGTAGAGCCGCCGCTGAAATTGCCCGCGCCGTCATTCATTCGCACCATCACATTGTCACTGGCTCCGTTGGCCACCAGAAAATCGAGGTCGCCGTCTCCATCCAAGTCTGCGGTGGTCACACTCTGGGGCTGGCTGCCTACCGTATAGTCGGTGCTACCACTAAAAGAGCCACTCCCGTTGTTAAAGCGCACACTCACGGAATTGGCGTTGTAGTTGGCCGTCAGCAGGTCCAGGTCACCGTCGCTGTCAATATCAGCAGTCGTCACGCTGCGCGGCTGGCTACCTACGCTGGGGTTCGACCCACCGCCGAAGCTCCCACTGCCATTGTTGAGCCGGACGCTAACCGAAGAGCCGCTGAATGTGGGCGATAGCAGGTCCAGGTCGCCGTCGTTGTCCACATCGGCCACGGTCACATTATAAGGACTAACACCCACACTTGGGTCTGAGCCACCGCTGAAGGTGCCATAGCCGCCGGTTGCCGCCGCCGTAAACTGGAAAAGGCGCGGCGTTGCCAGCGCGCCAACGCTGCTGCGAGCGGCGGTGGTCACGCCTACGCGCACAGTTTCGCCCGGTCGGAAATCATAAGTCGGGGCAAATGTCAACTGGTCGTTGTTGAGAGTGGTGGTGCCACTGGAGTTCGTGCGCAACCCACCGCGCTGGCTGCTAAAAACCCGTAGGGCAGTCTCAGAGCCCGCCACAAGCGGCTGGCTGAATCGAACAGTGGCCGGCGAGGTGCGCACCGCCGCCTTCTGGTTGGCCGCCGGTGAAACTGCTGTTATAGTGGGCTGGGCCGCCGCCGACAGCACCAGCAAACCCGGTAATAGCGTTATTCCCGCAAGTTTGATGTGGTAGAAACGTATGGTCATAAAAAACGAAAGGTGATAAAAATGAAATCAAAGTAAGTGGCTGACAGCTCAATTCCTGCCTGGCTGCACAAGTGCCGCCAACAGGCCCGCCAGCGCCCGGCGCGAGTAGCGCGAATGACTTGCCGCCGGCAAATCAAGGTTTGGATTGATGCGCCACTGCGCCACCAGCGCTTCCAGGGTTTCGCGCATCAGGGCGAGGTCTTCGTAGGGCAGGGCCTGGCCCGCGCCGCATTCCCGGAGCAGGTTATCGGCATCGGAGCCGGCCGGACCTACGCAGAGGATGGGCTTACTGGCCGCCAGATACTCAAACACTTTGCCCGGCAGGATACCGAAATTGCGTGGAACGTCCGGAATGGCCATGAGTAGGGCAGAAGCGCCCAGCAGGTATTCCACCGACTTATCGTGCGGCACAAAAGGAATGTACTCCGTAACTGGCAGGAGGCCGGCCCGCTCAATTTGCTGGCGCAGCTGGGCCGAAACCTGGCCCACAAAGCGCAGCCGCAGCGGCACGTCGGGGTGGGCGGCGGCGCAAGCGGCCACGGCTTCCAGCAGGCGGTTGATGTGGTAAAGCTCGGTGATGGTGCCGGTGTGCGTGATGCGCAGGCAGTCAGTGGGCGGCTGCGAGGGCTGGCGGAAATCCGACTCGTCGTAGCCGTTGGGCAATACGTGAAACTTCGCGGCCGGCACCTCCGGCAGCTTGGCCGAAAACAGCCGCTTGGTTTCGGGCGAAGTCACCAGTACGGCATCGGCCTCAGTCAGCACCTGGCGCTCGTAGCGCGCATCGAGCCAGGAAGCCAATGGCGTGTGGTGCAGGTCCTTGTAGTAATAAATGTCCGTCCAGGGGTCGCGCATATCGGCCAGCCAGCGCAGGCCGTGGCGACGCTTCAGCTCCAGGCCGATGAGCTGGGTGGAATGAGGCGGCGACGACGTGAGCACGGCATCGAACTGCTCGCCGTCCGCCAATAATTTTTCCACAGCGGCCAGCGCGTGGCGGTTCCAGCCCCGGCGCGGGTCCGGAATGAACAGGTTGCCGCGTACGAAGCGCAGGGCCTTCTGCATCAGGCCCGGCTTGCCTTCGTTGGCGAAGCCGCCGTAGGGCACGGCGCGGCCGGTCAGCTTCTTGTAGCTCTCAAACGGCTCCGACGTTTTGGTGCGGATGACGCGCACGTTGGGCGGCACTTCGGTCAGCAGGCTTTCGTCGAGCACGGGGTAGGTGGCCTGGTCCACGGCCACGGTTATCACGGTGGGCTCCACGTTAAAATGGCCCAGGTGCTTCACAAACTTGAGGCAGCGCTGCACGCCGGCCCCGCCCGATGGCGGCCAATAGTAGGTGATAACGAGCAGGCGCAGAGGGCGGGATGATGACACGGCAACCGGAAACAGAAAGCGGGCCGCGAAGGTACGCCCGCTGCCGGTTTTCGGCCTTTTGTGGTTACTTTTGGGGTTCCGTTGCAGCCTGATTTCGAGGGGCCGCCCCGCACCAAATCAGCTTCATCCGTTACAATCAGCGCTAAATCAGCGATTCAATGTTCGATAATCTCTCCACCAAGCTCGACCGGGCCATTAAAACCCTCAAGGGCCAGGGCAGCATCTCCGAAATCAACGTCGCGGCCACCATCAAGGAAATCCGCCGCGCGCTGGTCGATGCCGACGTTAACTACAAGGTTGCCAAAGAAGTAACCGACAAAATCAAAGATTCTGCCATGGGCCGCGACGTGCTCACGGCGGTGTCGCCGGGCCAGCTCATGGTCAAAATCGTTTACGATGAGCTCACCGAGCTCATGGGCGGCGAGAAAAAGGATATTACCATCAAGGGCGACCCGGCCGTGATTCTGCTTTCAGGCCTGCAGGGCTCGGGCAAAACCACCTTCGCCGGCAAGCTGGCCAGCTACGTTAAAAAGCAGGGCCGCAACACCCTGCTGGTGGCCTGCGACGTGTACCGCCCGGCCGCCATCGACCAGCTAAAGGTGCTTGGCGAGCAGATTGGCGTGGAAGTGTACTCGGAAGTCGAGAACAAGAACCCCGTCGAAATCTCACGCAACGCCATCGACTACGCCCGCAAAAACGGCAAAAAAGTAGTCATCATCGACACCGCCGGCCGCCTGGCTGTGGACGAGCAGATGATGCGCGAGATTGAGGCCGTGAAGTCGGCCATCAAACCCAGCGAAACGCTGTTTGTGGTGGACTCGATGACCGGCCAGGACGCCGTGAACACCGCCAAAACCTTCAACGACCGCCTGAATTTCGACGGCGTGGTGCTCACCAAGCTCGACGGCGACTCGCGCGGTGGCGCGGCCCTCAGCATCCGGGCCGTGGTGACTAAGCCCATCAAGTTCATCTCGACGGGTGAGAAGATGGACGCGCTAGACCTGTTCTACCCCGACCGTATGGCCCAGCGCATCCTGGGCATGGGCGACGTTATTTCGCTGGTGGAACGTGCTCAGCAGCAGTTCGATGAGGACGAAGCCAAGCGCATCAACGCCAAAATCCGGAAGAACCAGTTCAACTTCGACGACTTCCTCTCGCAATTGGAGCAAATTAAGAAGATGGGCAACATCAAGGATTTGATGGGCATGATTCCGGGCATGAGCAAGGCCATGAAGGACGTGGAAATCGACGACGACGCCTTCAAGCCCGTTGAGGCCATCATCAAGAGCATGACCAAGCAGGAGCGGGCCAACCCCGACCTCATCAACGGCTCGCGCAAAAAGCGTCTGGCCAAAGGCTCCGGCACTGATATTCAGCAGGTAAACGCGCTGATGAAGCAGTTTGAAGATATGCGCAAAATGATGCGCACCATGAACAAAATGAGCCAGACCAAGGGCGGCATGGCCCAAATGGCCAAGATGATGGGCGGCATGAAAGGCGGCCCCGGCGGCATGATGCGCTAAGTGCTGCGCAGCCATAAAAAAGGGCTCGGACAGTACGTCCGGCCCTTTTTTTATGGCATCAAGCGGTCGATGCAAAAGCAGGTTTCTGTAAAATTTGCGGGCTCGGGAATTTTTTGGTGCAATTCTTGTTAGCCTCCTCGTGAAAGAATAGTTTTTTAAGGTGTTTTGGTATGGAAAGAGGCGTCCCCTTGGGGCGCCTCTTTTTTTTGGTCCATTGCGTAAGGAAGCCGCGCTGCCCACGTCAGGCTGAGAAAGGAGCGGGTGTTGAGGCCCAACGTACCTTGCGTTCGTTCTATTGCACCTTTTGTGTTTTTATGAAGCAGCTTGTCGAAAAGCACCCGCTGGCCATTCGGTGGTTTCACTGGGTCAATTTCCCTGTTCTTGCCCTCATGATTTGGAGCGGCATGTGGATATATTGGGCCAATGACGTGTACCGCCTAGGCTGGGGCAAAACTACGCTGGTCAAGTTTTTTCCGCAGTCGTTCTACGAGGCTTTCCATGTCGACCACAAGCTGGCGCAGGGCATGAGCTGGCATTTCGTGCTGATGTGGGTATTTTTCCTGAATGGCCTGCTGTACGTGGGCTACACGCTTTTTTCGGGCGAGTGGCGCTATCTGCTGCCCACCCGTCACTCCTTTAAAGAGGCCATTCTGGTGACGTTGCACGACCTCGGCCTGTATAAAAAGCCGCTACCGGTGCGCAAGTTCAACGGCGCGCAGCAGATTGCCTACACCTCGGTTATCGTTATGGGGCTGGGGTCGGTGCTCACGGGGCTGGCCATTTATAAGCCCACTCAGTTTGGCTGGCTCACGCAGTTGCTGGGCGGGTATGAGTTTGCGCGCATCATTCACTTCGCGCTTACTATTGGCTACGTGCTGTTTTTCATCGTGCACATTGCGCAGGTGGTGCGGGCGGGCTGGAATAATTTTCGCGCCATGGTGGCCGGCTTCGAGGTGGTGGAAGTTGACCCCGCCACGCATCAGGTAGTGGCGGGCCCAACGGCGCTGCCCGCGGCTGATGCTTCCCTTTCGTCCAAATAATTGCTGCTTTTCGGTATGAATGACCAATCTTCCGCACCCGCGCCGGTCGACCAACCGGGTGCTCCGTTGCAATCCGAAGCGGCGGTGCTGGCCGAGGCCCGTCGCCGCTCGCGCCGCTCATTCATCGGGCTGGGGTTGGCCGGCCTGGCCGGTATTGGGGGCTGGCGCTGGCTGATTTTGCAGCCCGCCGACGAGGGCATTCCGCGGCCGTTGCGCAAGGTGCTCGATTTCAACAGCCGTCTGAGCCAGGCCTATTTTAAGGAAACGCGCCTGGCCCCCGAGTTTGCCCGCAGCCGGGCCAGAACGCCCCGTGAAAACGGCGACGTTGGCCTTGACGGCGAAATAGACCCCGCCACCTGGCGGATGCGCGTGCAGAGTTACGGTACCGGCAAAACCCAGGAATTCACCCTGGCCGACATCAAAGCCCTGCCTAAAGTGGAAATGACCACCGAACTAAAATGCATTGAAGGCTGGAGTGTGGTGGTGCACTGGGCCGGGACGCGGCTCTCCGATTTTCTGGCCCGCTACCCGCTGGCCACCCGCAGCGGCCGCCCCGCCGACCCGCTAAATCCGCCCGCTGACCTGGCGCCCTACGTGGGTATGCTCACGCCCGACGAGAAATACTATGTGGGCCTCGACATAGCCAGCGCCCTGCACCCGCAAACGCTGCTGTGCTACGAAATGAACGGGGAGCCGCTCACCTCCGCTCACGGCGCGCCGCTCCGCCTCGTCACGCCCCTCAAATACGGCATCAAGCACCTCAAGCGCATTGGCACCATCGCCTTTGCCGATAGCCGCCCCAAAGATTACTGGGCCGAACTCGGCTACGACTGGGATTCGGGCCATTAACTGGATTAGCTGAATGGGGGATTATTGGAATGGTGGGTTTGATGTTCTGTTGGCGCACGCTGCGTGTTCTGAACATCAAACCCACCATTGCTCTAATCCATCATCCACTTAATTAATGCACCACGCGCAACTCGTAACGCTCGGGCTGGCTGCCGAGCGCGGGCACGTGCCATGCGCCCACGCGGCTGGGGCCGTAGCCGAGGTTCACTTTCACCCACTCGTCGCGGGTGGGGAGCAGGGCAATGATTTCCTGCTCCAGGCGGGACAAATCGGCGCGCGAATGCTGGGCTGGCTGCGCACCGCTGTTAGGGTCGTGGGCAGCGCGGCGCAACTCCTTCTCCATTTCCAAATAGGCATTGACCTTTTCTTCGAGTGGAATTAGGTTGGGGTTGAGGTAGTCGAGGTTGGAGGCCATAAAAAAGCGGCTGGAAAATCAGCGAATAGGTAAAAGGTGAGGAGCTTTTGAACGCAGCCCCGGGCCCAAAAGATACGGCCGCGCCGGGACGCTACGCTGATGCTGGGCCAGTAGCTCCCGCAGTGGGTTTGTTGCGCTGGCACTTTTCGCCGCAGTATTTTACGTCTTCCCAGTTGGCGCGCCATTTTTTGCGGTACTCGAAGGGCCGGCCGCAGGTGACGCAGATTTTGGTGGGCAACTGGCCTTTACGGAGTTTGGAGGGAAGCATAACAAGGAGTTGGGCAGGGGAGTACTAGCCAAACGTCCGGCCCCGGCGCGAAGTTTTGGGTAATTTTGGCCATTAGCTGGTTGTGAAGCGTCGTTGCCTCGCGCCCCGGTCGTGGTACGGCCCGATTGCCCCCAAATGCGTTTTTAATTTACCTATGACCACAACCACCGCCCCCGACGTGCTGGGCCAGGCCCTGCTCGACTACCACCACGGCAAGGCCAGCGCTACCGTCACCGTGCATTGCAGCGCCGCCGATGACGAGCCGCTGCCCGCCGCCTACTTTTTCCGCACCGTGCTGCAAATGCCGGAGCTGGAGCGTCTGGCCCTCGACGAAAGCCGGGGCCGCGTGCTCGACCTCGGGGCCGGGGCCGGCTGCCACAGCCTGGAGCTACAAAACCGGGGTTTCCAGCACGTAAAGGCGGTAGACGTGTCCGCCGGCTCGGTGCAGGTGATGACCGAGCGCGGCGTGCGCACCGTGGCCCGCCACGACTTATTCGCCCCGCTGCCGCCCACCGAGCTGCCCTACGACACCGTTCTGCTGCTCATGAACGGCCTCGGCTTGACCGGTACCCTCGACGGCCTCGACAAATTCCTGGCCCACGCCCGCACCCTGCTGGCCCCCGACGGCCAGATTCTGGCCACGTCCTCCGACGTGCGCTACCTCTACGAAGACGAGGATGGCGCGCTGCTCATCAACCTCAATGGCCCGTACTACGGCGAAGTCGAGTACACGCTCAGTTACGACGGCCGCACCGGAGAACCGTTCCCCTGGCTGTTTGTGGACGCTGCTCTGCTCAACGACGCGGCCGAAACCGCTGGCTACACCGCCGAATTCCTCAGCGAGGATGAGAACGACCAGTATCTGGTGCGCCTCATGCCACAAGGAGTAAAAGGGTAAATACCAGTTTGCTGACTGTCATGAATTGGCAAAAAAAGGTCTGCCAACCAGCGGCTGAAAATCAGAGTTGAATTAGTAAAACCAATATTGAAATCTTGACCAACGCCATCACCTACCGCACCCGCTGGGCCGACATGGACCCGAACGGCCACATGCGCCACTCCGCCTACGCCGACTACGCCGCCGACCAGCGCCTCGTTTTATTGGCCGAATGGGGCTACGACATCAAGGAATTTGCGCGCCTGCGCCTCGGCCCCATCCTGTTCCGCGAGGAAACCACCTTCCTCAAGGAAATCCACATCGGCGAAGAAATACGGGTGGATAGCCGCCTGCGCAGCGTGAACGACGACGGCACCCGCTGGAGCATTACCCACACCATCTATAAAGCCGATGGCCGCGTGGCCGCCACCGTGGCCGTGGACGGGGCTTGGCTCGACCTCGACAAGCGCAAGCTCACCACGCCGCCCGCCGAGCTCAGCACGGCGTTCCGCGAGCTGCCGCTCTACGAAGCGCCGGTGAAGTAGCCAGCAGCAAAAAAGCGCCCCCCGAATTCACAATTTGGGGGGCGCTTTTTTGCTGCTGGTCTTAAGCCTGGGCATCGGCCCGTACTTTGCTGGCGGGCCGTAGCGCCTTGGTAATACGGTTCAGCTGCTGCTGGTGGTGGAGCAGGTGGTCTACCAGGTGTTCCATTACCTGATAGATGGTGATGCGCCCAGAGCGCGGATGCGGAAAGATGGCCCGGTTCTGCTGTCGGCTCGGAAATTCGTTGAGCAGGCGCTCCAACTGGCGGCGCGACGCCTCCCAGGACTTACGCATTTCGGGCAGGGAGGGCACCTCGCCCGTATCGGTGAGCGTGGCCACCCCACGCGGCGCTTTGAACTTGAGGCCAGGCAGGCGTAGCAGCAGGCGCACCAGTTGCACCCGCAACCGGGTAAAGAAGCTGACTTTGGGCAAAACTTCCTCGGCCTGCAGCTTCTTCTGAATGTATTTCAGGATGTTTTCCTCAATATAGAACAGGTGATGTACCACCTGCACAGCCGACCATTTGCCCGGTGCGGGCGCGGTGTTCTGGTCCGGCCCCAAGGCTTCGGCTGAAGCTAACAGGTGCTCAGTGGCCCGTTCGAGCTGTTCGAATTTGAGGTGAAGGCGATGATTCATGCGGGTGGGGAGGATGAAAAAGAGCCTTACGGCAGTGCAGGCGTAAAAGGTACGGCGACAATTTGATTGGTTTCGCGGCCGGATTTTGGGGGCGTACGCGGCCTCGGAGATTGGCTCGGCGCATAAGCTGCGGCCGCTACCTAGTTTTGCGCCATCCATGCTTATCAATTCATCGTTTCTCTCGGCTCCGTGGCCTGCCCGCTGGCGGGTGCTGGCCGTACTAGTCCTCTACGCCATCTACCTGCCACTGAGCGGATACACGGTTAACCAGTTCCGCTTCGACGCGGCTGAATACTGGGAGCTGTCGTTGAAATTCACCCCAAACGGCCATTTTTCCCTGCTGGCTTTCGATGCACCGCTGCGGGGCTACCTGGGGCCGCTGCTGGTGCTGCCGGCGCGGCTGCTGTGCCACTTCACGGGCTGGTCGATGCTCACCGGAGCGCGGGTGCTGGGAGCGGGCTGGGCGGCGGTGTTGTTCGGAATTGCCATACCGCAACTATGGGTGCAGGCCACGGGCCGGGCCCTGAGCGGCGGCCGGTGGCTGGTACTGCTCGGCCTTTCGTTTCTCTTCTGGCGCGACTACTTCAATTTTACCCTCAGCGATATGCCGGCGCTGGCTTTGCTGCTGCTGGGCCTGGCGGCTCTGGCGCGGCGCAGCTGGGGGTGGGCGGTGTTGGCAGGCTTGCTACTGGCGGCGGCCATCAATATCCGGCCCATTTACCTGGCCAGCGCGCCCGGCTTGCTGTGGTTGTTGCTGCGAAATTCTCCGCGGGCCTCCATCTCGATGATGTGGCGGCGTGGCGCGGCGCTCGCGGCCGGGCTGGCGCTGATGTGGCTGCCGCAACTGCTCATCAACCTGCGCCATTTCCAGCAGCCAACTCCGCTGGTGCTGGCTCGCCTGCCCGGCACCGCGCCACTCTACTTAAAGCAGCTGACCTGGGGCACGGCGTTTCAACGCTACGAATCCAGTCTGGTGCCGGAAAGCCCCCGCTCATTGGTCTACGCCGATTCCGCCGGGCAGCTTGCCCTGCTAGGTGAGCCCGGCCAGCGGTTCGGAAGCTACGGCCTGTACGTGCAGTTTGCGCTGCACCATCCAATTGCCACCAGCGGGCGCTACCTGCGCCACCTGTTCAACGGCTTGGATATCCGTTTCCCGACGCCCTATCCCCGGCAGTTGCACCCGCCCGCCCAGGCGGCACTACGGCTGCTGAATTATGCGCTGCTGGGCTTGGGCGCGTGGCTGGCTTGGTCTGCATGGCGCAACAACCGCCGCGCGACGTGGGAACCTGTTGCCACAGGCACACTCCTGGCGCTGTTGCTGCCGTGCCTGCTGGTGCTGCCCACGCTCATGGAGTGCCGCTTTCTGCTGCCACTGCACCTGCTGGTGCTCGCAATTGTAGCAGGAACGTGGCAGCTGGGGACGTGGTGGCAGACGCTTAGCCCGCCCGTGCGCCGGGTAGCGGCCGTGGCAGTTGCAGCCGGTTGGCTGTGGGGCTGCTGGCACTTATCCGAGGCTACGGCCGGGCAACTGCGCCCACCGAGCGAGGCTCCGCAGGAATAGTGCGGCAAGTAGCATGAAAAAAGCCCCGTCAGCTTTCGCTAACGGGGCTTTTCTGTTGTCAGAATTCAACCTTACACCTTGGCGTAAGTCACTTCCTTCACGGCTTTCACCACGCGGGCCACGTTGGGCAACGAGGCTTCGATGAGGGTGGGAGCGTAGGGCAGGGGCACGTCGGCGCAGGTGATGCGGATGACGGGTGCGTCGAGGTAATCGAAGGCGCGGCGCTGCACGATGTAGGCCAGCTCACCCGAGATGCTGGCCAGCGGCCAAGCTTCTTCGATAACCACCATGCGGTTGGTTTTCTTCACCGAATTGATGAGCGTGTCGTAGTCAATCGGGCGCACCGAGCGCAGGTCGATTACTTCGGCTTCAATGCCTTCCTTGAGGAGTTCATCGGCGGCGGCGTATGCCACTTTCATCATTTTGCCGAAGCTCACCAGCGTAACGTGCTTGCCTTGGCGCACGATGTTGGCTTTGCCGATTTCGAGCAGGTACTCTTCTTCGGGTACTTCGCCCTTGTCGCCATACATCAACTCCGACTCCATGAAAATTACCGGGTCGGGGTCGCGGATGGCCGATTTCAGCAGGCCTTTGGCATCGTAGGGGTTCGAGGGAATCACTACTTTCAGCCCGGGCGTGTTGGCGTACCAGTTCTCGAAGTTCTGCGAGTGCTGGCTGCTGAGCATGCCGGCGTTGCCCGTCGGGCCGCGGAACACGATAGGGCAGGAGTACTGGCCGCCCGACATCGAGTAGAGCTTGGCGGCCGAGTTAATCACTTGGTCGATAGCCACCAACGAGAAGTTGAAGGTCATGAACTCGATAACGGGAATCAGCCCGTTGGCCGCCGCGCCCACGCCGATGCCGGCAAAGCCCAGCTCAGCAATCGGGGTGTCAATCACGCGCTCGGGGCCAAACTCGTCGAGCATGCCCTGGCTTACTTTGTAGGCGCCGTTGTACTCGGCCACTTCTTCGCCCATGAGGAACACCCGCGGGTCGCGGCGCATTTCCTCGGACAGGGCCTCGCGCAAGGCCTCACGGAATTGAATTTGACGCATGGTTTTCTTTAGGGTAAAGTCGGTTTTCAGCCGATAGGCAAAGCTACGACAGGCACGGGCGTTGGGCCAAAGCTAATTGGCGCTTACTTGAGGGCATCGCGAAATACCTTACCCTGCGCGTAATCCTGAAACTCCAGGTCTTCCACGGCACGCTGGGCATAGCTGCGGTCGAGAGCCACAGCTTGCTTGAGGAGGGTGCCCACGGCGGCTTCGTCTTTCTGGCGGGCAGCCACCACGGCCAGGCCGTAGATGGGCGCGGCGGCCGTGGGGCGCAGGGTTTGGGCCAGTTTATACTGCTCCTGGGCCAGCTCGTAGTGCTCGCGGCCCACTTCGATGAGGGCGCGGTTGAGAGCGTTCTGGTAGCTAGGGCCAGCGTATTGCAGGCTGCGCAGAGCCTCGTCGGGCTGGCCGACTTCGATTTCCAGGGCGGCGCGGTCGGAGAATATTTTGCGCAGCAGCGGGCGCGGGCCACCCAGCTTGATGGCGTAGTCGTAGTTCTGGAGGGCTTCGAGGCGGTCGCCGGCGCGGTGGTAGGCGGTGGCGGCGTGGTAGAAGAACTCGGCCGTGGGGTTGCGGTGGGCGGCCAGCGTGAAATTGACGGCTGCGCGGCGGTAATAGGCCTTCTGGATTTTGTCGGTGGGCTCTTTTTCGGCGCGCATCAGCAGCACCACGCCCAGATTGTGGAAGGCTTCCCAGCTGTTGGTATTGGCGGCGGCTACCTCATAGATGCGCTGTTTTTCAGCCAGTAGCGGCGTAAGCGTGGCTGAATAGCGCAGCTCCTCGGGCGTGAGGGCGTCGGTTTCGATTTGCTTCTCGACAATCTTTTTCGAGAGCAGATACACTTCCGAATCGTAACGCTTGGGGGCGGTGTAGGTGACGGCTACGGTGCCGAAACGCAGCACCGGATAGATATACTGCTCGATGTAATCGAAGGAAGAAAGCCGGTGCAGAGCCTTTTCCTTTTGCTCGAAGCTGCCTTTGGTGTCGTTGATAAGGGTGACGACGGAGTCAATCTGGTCGGCTTTCAGGGCCGAGGTCGTGACTTTTTGCAGGAAGGTGTCCCACTTGCGCACGTAAGCCAACGTGTCGTAGTGAATTTCCTCGTTCTTATTGAGATACGAGAAGTTTTTCACCCGCTGCTTGTAGTAGTAGAGCAGCATCCGAACGCGCTTGCTGGCCAGCAGGCGGTTGTGGGCGTCGGTGGAGTCGGGCGAGTGGCCCGCGATGATGAGCACCTGCCGGGTGTGCTGGTTGGCGTCAATCAGGTCTTCGAGCGCGGCCACATTCGTGCCCAGGTAGCCGCGGATAAACCACTTGTCCTCGTCGAAGAAGAAGGGCAGGACGCGGGTGCCGCTCATATTGTTGCTGGCGCGCTCGGGCAGCAGGGCCAGGGCGGTGTCTTCGCGCACCACGAGGCGGGCGGGGTCGGCAATGCCGCGGGCCACGCGCACGTCGGCGGGGGCGCGGAGGATTTTGCCGTTCTTTTTCAGCTCGCGCACCTGGGCGTGGGCCAGCAGCTCGCCGGGGTTGCGGCTGGGCGTGTTGGGCAGGGTAAATTTTTGGGTGGCGAGGAACTGGCCCTTGTGTTCGTCGTCGTACACGAAGTTGCCCGACGTGAAGGTGATGCGGCCGAGGGTGTCTTCGCGCAGGCCGTGCTCATAGCGGTAGCGCAGCAGCAACTCGTAGGCCACGCCTTTGTGCAGGTGGTTGGCGGGCACGCGGGCTTCTACTGAGAAAGGCACGGCATCGCCCGAGGCCGTGAGCACGGCGGGGCGGGCCACCACGGTGCGTCCGGCTTCGGCCTGCTTCAGCACCCGGGGCAGGGTGCAGGCCGAGAAAAATACGGTGGCTGCCAGCAGCCCATGGGCCACTGGCCGCAAATAATTACGCATTAAAACACCTGAGGTGGGAAAACAAAAACCGCCCTTTCTAACGTAAATGACCTGAAATTAGTCGGCTTCTGCTGGGCGAAATTACACCGGGGCCGTTGCCCTTGCCTGGTAAATGCCTTATCTTAGCCCAGAGAAACTGATTTTCGCTAGCCGCTATTTCCCATGAAACGCTTCACCGACTACCTCGAAACGCAGTCTTTCGGCCTGTGCTCGGCCCTGGCGCAGAAGTGGGGCTTCAGCACCCGCAGCGTCCGGCTGTCGTTTGTGTATGCCTCCTTTTTCACGTTTGGCTCGCCCATCGTGCTGTATTTCGCCGGGGCGTTTTGGATGAATGTGCGACGTGCCATGCGTGAGCAGCGCAGCACGGTTTGGGATTTGTAACCGAGTCGGCTGTCATTGCGAGTGGAGTGCCGCACAACGCGGCAGTCCGGCCTGTAAATGCGACCAGCTTTTGAAATGTGAAAAGCCCCGGTTCCAGATTGGAGCCGGGGCTTTTCGTTTGCAAGAACGGCTTGTCACATTATTGAGCTAGTCACTTATGAGAGGACGGATTGCCGCGTTGCGCGGCGCTCCACTCGCAATGACAGAAGGCTTTATTTCAGGCCTAACTCACTGAATTTGCGCTTGCCTTTTCCGAAATAAGCCCAGACCAGACTGCCATTATAAACCCCGGCGCGGTCCTGTACCCGCAAGTGCGGCCGGGCTGCTTGCCGCTTCTTCCGCCAGTAGCCAAAGCTGCCGTAGAAGCTGAAGTGCGCCCGCAGTACGGCCCAGAAATTACCCACCTCTCCACTCAATAAAAACCGCAGACCGGCCACGCCATCCAGCACGAGGCGCTGGAACATGGGGCCATACAGCTCGCCAGGGGCGGCGTTTTTGTAGAGCAGGGCCAGGCCGTTGCGGAAGTTCAGGTAGGTTTTGCGGGGGTTGGATTTGTGCAGGGTGCCGCCGCCGACGTGCTGCACGGCGCTGCCGCCGTGGTACCAGACTTCGTGGCCGGCATTCTGGAGCCGCCAGCAGAAGTCAATTTCCTCCATGTGCGCGAAAAACGCCGGTTCTAAGCCGCCGAGGGCTTGCCAGGCCGAGCGCCGTACCATGAGGCAGGCACCGGTGGCCCAGGCCACAGGGCGCGGGTCGTCGTACTGGCCCAGGTCTTGTTCGAGGGTATCGAAGAGGCGGCCGCGGCAGAAGGGATAGGCCAGGCGGTCGAGGTAGCCGCCGCCGGCTCCGGCGTATTCAAATGACGTAGGGTCGATTTGAGACAGGATTTTGGGCTGCACGGCGGCGATGCGCGGGTTAGCTTCGAGCAGGCCGCGTAAGGGGCGCAGCCAGCCGAGCGTAACCTCCACATCGGAATTAAGCAGCACGAAAAACGGACTATCGACTTGCGCCAACGCCTGGTTGTAACCTTCGCAAAAGCCCCAGTTGCGTTCCAGCAGCAGCAACTCCACGGTGGGAAATTCGCGAGCCAGTAGCTCCACCGAGTTGTCGGTCGAGGCGTTGTCGGCCACGATGACGCGGGCGCCGTCAGCATGGGCGACAACGCCGGGAAGGAAACGGTGCAGGAATTTGGCACCGTTCCAATTCAGGATGACGATGGCCACGTCGGCGCAGGCGCCGGCCGGGGCCGCAGTGTTAGGCCCCAAAACCGCTCAAGTCGAGGCCGGGCACGTTGGGCATCAGGCCGCTGGTTTTGCGCTGGAGCTCCTGGCGGGCCAGCTCGGCGGCTTCGTCGAGGGCCTTATTCACGGCGGCTACCACCAGGTCGGCCAGCATGTCGCGGTCCTGCGGAGTAAGGAGGGTTTCGTCGATTTCAAGCTTGAGGATTTTGCGGTGGCCGCTGGCCGTGGCACGCACCATGCCGCCGCCGGCTTCGCCCGTGGCGGTGAGGTGCTGGATTTCCTGCTGGGCCTGCTGCATCTTGTCCTGCAGCTCTTTCACTTTGCCCATCATGCCGGTGATGTCGAATGCCATGTTGTATTTCAGTTAACAGTTTTCAGTTAGCAGTGAACATCTAAAGGACGCAAAAGGATGCTTTGCGCTGTCGTATTCGGCTAAAATTTCCCGCAAAGGTGGCGGCGGGGCGAGAATTATTTTAGAATGGTGACCGCGCCCGTGGCCGAAAACGGCTTGCCGTCCTCGTTATTCTGCTGGAAGCGCCACACATACGCGCCCAGCACCGGGGCATGACCCTTGATGGTGCCGTCCCAGGTTTCGCTGCGCTGAGTGCCGCGGAAAACCTCCTGGCCATTGCGGTCCACCACCACAAAGGTGTAGTTGTTCAGGTACTTGCCTTTCACTTCGAGCACGTCGTTCAGGCCATCGCCATTGGGCGTGAAGGCCGTGGGAATGGTGAGCGTGAGCTGCCGCGTAACGCTGGCCAGGTTAGAATAGCTGAACGTGCCCGCCGGCAGCCCCGCCCCGCTGATTTGCAGCCGGTAGCGCAGCACCTGGCGGTCGGTGGGCGGCGTGAGGTCGGTGTAGGTATTGCCCGTCACGGCCACGGTGCTCAGCACGGAGCCATCGGCGGCGAGGCGCTGGAGGTTATAGGTGGCCGGAATAGTAGGGTCAGGACCGGTAAAGGTCGTCCAGGTAAGCGTGGCGGTGCTGCCGTCGGCATCGGCAGCACTGGCCGAGAGCAGGACCGGGCAGGTGGCAGAACTAGCGGGCGAGACATTGCCGCAGACATCCACGAGCCGTACCGTGTAGCAGGGCGGGCTGGTTTTGAGAGTGGCCAGGTCGGTGGAATCGCGGCGCGCCCGCAGTGAGGTAGCGGCGGGACCTAAATCGGCCGGTGCGCCGCTACCGACCGTGCGGCTGTAGCGCAGCGAACCGCCCACGGGTAGAGTTGACGTGGCCAGCACGGGCGTCAGTACCACCACATTATTGAGGTTGAAGCTGGCCACCAGGCGGGGCTGCGCCGGCGGCAGGGCTGATACAGTGGTGATGACAACCGAATTGGAAACTGCTACCCCGCCGCCCGGCTGCGTGGCCGTTACCACGTAGGTGTAGGTGTTGCCGCAGAGCACGTCGGTATCCTCCAGCCCGCCGCTGATGGGCACCACGGAGGTAATGGCCGTGCCGTTGCGCGTGACGGTGTAGGTGGTGCCGGGGCCCCCTTTGTCATCCAGCAGCAGTTGGTTGCGGTTGCTAGCCGACGCGCCGGTCAGGCTCAGCGTGCCGATGGCGACCGATTCGTCCGGGCTGCCGCCGCAGTAGTCGGCGCGGATAATGCGGTAGCGGCCGGCCACCGCGCTGGGCACGCTCAGGCTGGGGCTTCCCGGACTCACCGTTACGCCGCGTACATCCTGGAAGCCGGTGCCCGGATTAACCTGCAAGGTGTAGAGGTAGCCGGCCGGCAGGTTGCCCACGGCCAGCGTAGCCGTGCCGTTGGGTGCCGGGGCGCTGAGAGTGAGGCTGGTGAGAACGGGCTTTACCGGGGCGGCCAGCGTGAGCGGCTGCACCGATGGCTGGCTCTCGCACGAGCCGTTGGTATTGTAATGGCCGGTGAGGGTAATAGAAGTGGCGCCGGTTGGTACGGAGACGACGCCAGGTCCCCGGCTAATTGGAGCCGGCCCGGTAGTGCCGGCGGGCGTCTGGAAAGTGTAAGTATAGGTATCGTAACCAGTGTCAGTTATCGTGACCAAGGCTTGGTTGGTAGGGCAGGGGGCTACCGTGAAAGCAGGCGGCTGCGTATCGTGAACTTGATAAACGCGGGTATAGTAACGTTCACCAGCAGCCAGATTATTTAACTCTGAAACGGTTACCATACCCACAGCTTGAGGCGTGTAAGTGTATGGTAGATAATTTGGAGGAAAGCAACGGGGTGTAGAAGTGAGATAAGTTGTCTCTACTCCTGGTAGTACGCCGTAACTAAGCAGGCGCTGGTCCGCACTGGGGTCGGCATGAATAAAATGGACTGGCTGGCCTACGCAAAATGACTCAACCGTTGTGCCGTTTGCATCTACGGCCCTAAAAGCGGTTGGGTCATTTGGTGAGGTTGCGCAAGTAGGTTGGCTCCAGGCCAGATGACCCGGCAGCCACAGCAGGAACAATAAGAAATAGCGGTTTAGCAGCTTCATATTTTATCAGCTTCGTGCGCTTGCAACAGGAATCCTTCGCAACGCAGGATGAAGCAGTATAGCGCCTACGCCAGCGCATTCATTTCCATTTGTTGGAAATGATTTATCGCCAAAATAGTATTCCCAAAGAAAACCAGGCAGCTTTATTGCCAGTCAAACTTACGGACGAAGGCGGCGGCTTTGTGCAAATCCGGGTACAGCACCCGGTCGCGTACCACGAATTTTACTTCCTGCCCGAAGGCTTCCACCACGCGCTCCAGCGCCTCGGAGGTGCGGCCGGGGCGGCGGAAGGCCAGCGCCTGCACCGCCGTGAGCAATTCGATGCCGAGCACCTGCTCCACGTTTTCGATGACGCGGCGGGCCTTGGTAGCGGCGTTGGCGCCCATGCTCACGTGGTCTTCCTGTCCGTTGCTGCTCACGATGCTATCCACAGAAGCGGGCGTGCAGAGCTGCTTGTTCTGGCTCACGATGCCGGCGGCGGTGTACTGCGGAATCATCAAGCCGGAGTTCAAGCCGGGCTCGGCCACGAGGTAGGTGGGCAGGCCGCGCTGGCCCGAAATAAGCTGGTAGGTGCGGCGCTCCGAGATGCTGCCCAGCTCGGCCATGGCAATGGCGAGGTGGTCGAGGGCCAGGGCCAGGGGCTGGCCGTGGAAGTTGCCGCCGCTCAGAATCAGGTCTTCGTCGGGGAAGATGTTGGGGTTGTCGGTGACGGAGTTGCACTCGGTTTCGACCACCTGGGCCACGTAGGCCAGGGCATCGCGGGAGGCCCCGTGCACCTGCGGCTGGCAGCGGAAGGAGTAGGGGTCCTGCACGGCCAGGCGCGGCTGGGTTTGCAGCTCGGAGCCAGCCAGCAGCTCGCGCAGGCGCTTCGCTACCAGCACCTGCCCGGCGTGGGGCCGAATGCGGTGCAGATTTTCATTGAATGGATGCGTGCAGCCCCCGAAGGCTTCCGTCGAAAGTGCGCCGATGACATCGGCGGCGGCGGCCAGGCGCTGGGCACGTAGCACGCCGTCCACGGCGTAGGCCAGCATGAACTGAGTGCCGTTGAGCAGGGCCAGGCCTTCCTTGGCCTGCAGGGTTAGGGGCTCCCAGCTGAAGAGGCTCATGGCGTCTTCGGCGCTGAGGCGGTAGCCTTGGTAGTTCACTTCGCCCAGGCCCAGCAGGGGCAGGCAGAGGTGGGCTAGCGGGGCCAAATCGCCGGAGGCCCCGAGGCTGCCCTGCTCGTACACCACGGGCAGCATTTCGCGGTTGTACATGGCTACGAGGCGCTCGGCGGTGGCCACTTGCACGCCGCTGTGGCCGTAGCTCAGGCTCTGGGCCTTGAGGAAAAGCATGAGGCGCACGAGGTCTTGCGGCACTTCGGCCCCGGTGCCGCAGGCATGCGACATCATCAGATTAACCTGGAGCTGGGTGCGTTCCTGCGGGGCAATGCCCACGTTATACAAGGAGCCGAAGCCGGTGTTGATGCCGTAAATCGGTTGGTCGTCATGGGCCAGGCGCTCGTGCAGATAGGTGTGGCAGGCGGCAATCCGGGCTTTGGCATCGGTGCCGAGCTCGACAGGGCGGCTGTCGGCCAGCAGGGCAGCCAGCGTGGCCAGGGTGAGGGGCTGCGCGGGCGAAATGGTATGGGTGGGCATTAAATGGGGTGGGTGGTGAGGTTGGGAAGGACAAAGAACGAAAAAAAACTCCCCTCCTTACCAAGGAGGGGATGTTTTAGCGAAGCTGAAACGGGGGTGGTTGTGGCGTTGAATGGCCGCCGCACGAACTGCAAACGGCCCGGACGCCATAACCACCCCCGTTTTCGCTGGCGCGAAAACATCCCCTCCTTGGTAAGGAGGGGAGTTTGCCGTTCAATTACTCCACCGTGAGGGCCGCCACCACTTCGCCCAGCGGCAGCACGCGCTCCACGCCGGAAGCCATGATTTTGACCTTAGCCACGCCGGCCGCGATTTCCTCCGGCCCGAGCACGATGACCAGCGGAATGCCCTTGGCATCGGCGTATTTGAACTGCTTTTGCAGCTTGCTCGCGTCGGGGTACAGCTCGCTGGGGATGCCGGCGGCGCGCAGTTGCGCCAGCAGCGGCAGCGCGGCCCGGCCGCTGGCCACGTCGAAATGGGTGATGAGGCAGCGGGTGGGCGTTTCACCCGTTACGGTGAACAAATCCAGCGCCTCCAGGCAGTCGTAGAGCCGGTCCACGCCGAACGAGAAGCCCACGCCCGACACGCCCGGCAGCCCAAAGGAGCCGGTGAGGTTGTCGTAGCGCCCGCCGCCGCTCACGCTGCCCATCTGCACGTTGTTGATTTTGACTTCGAAAATGCAGCCCGTGTAGTAGGATAGGCCCCGCGCCAGGGTGGGGTCGAATTCGAGCCGGTCGAACTGCCGGAAGCCGGAGGCCACCAGGAGGTCGCGCACCTCGGCCAGCTCGGTGAGGCCCCGGTAGCTGGCGGTTATTTCGTCCGTCGCGGCCACGTCTTCGGTGGCGGTGGGGCGGGTGCCGTCGGGCTCCACGCCGGCCGTCACGAAGCCGGCCAGCAGGCGCTGCAGCTTCTCTTCGTAGCTGCCCTCCACCGTGAGCAGAGCAAACAGGGTTTCGATGGTGCCCTCCGAAAAGCCGCGCTCCAGCAGCTCTTTGGTCACGCCCTCGCGGCCGATTTTATCGAGCTTGTCGATGGCCACGAATAAATCCGTTTCGCGGCCCTCGCCGCCCAGCGCCTGGTAAATATTGCGCAGCACCCCGCGGTGGTTGATTTTGATGGTGAAATCGTGTAGGCCGAGGCCGGCCAGCACCTGTGCAATCATGAGCACGATTTCGGCTTCGCAGAGCAGCGAGTCGGTGCCCACCACGTCGGCGTCGCACTGGTAAAACTCGCGGTAGCGGCCGCGCTGCGGGCGGTCGGCGCGCCATACGGGCTGCATCTGGTAGCGTTTGAAGGGGAAGGTGAGCGTGCCGCGGTTCATGGCCACGTAGCGGGCGAAGGGCACGGTGAGGTCGTAGCGCAGGCCTTTTTCGGCCACTTTGGGCAGCAGGGCTTTCGAGCCGGTGGCGAGGTCCTCGGCCGTCACGTCCTTGGCAAAATCGCCGGAGTTCAGCACCTTGAACAGGAGTTGGTCGCCCTCGTCTCCGTACTTGCCGGTGAGAACTGAGAGGTTTTCCAGCGTCGGCGTTTCGAGCGGCGCAAAGCCAAACGACTCGAACGTGCGGCGGATAACGTTGAAAATGTGCTGGCGGCGCGCCACCTGCGCGGGGCCAAAGTCGCGGGTGCCCTTGGGAATACTCGGTTTTTGCATAACGGGGCAAAGGTAGCCCCGCGCCGAAACACAAGCCGCGTGCAGCCCCAGCCGCAGCCCAACGCGCAGCCCCGGCGCTATCTAACGCCTCTCCGTTCCTCCCGAAGTGCCTCCCGGCCCCGCCTAAGCAACGTTCGCCACGCCCCAGGCACTTCCCGGCCCTACCGAAGCATTTAGCGGCCTCACCAAAATACTCCCCGGCCTTCCCGAAGCACTTTCCGGCACGACCGAAGCATTTACCAGAGCTATTTGCGGCATTGCGGGCCAGCTGGGGGCCAGCCGGAAAGCCAAACCCCGCCGCCGGCCTGGCCGATGACGGGGTTTTTCGCAGAAAAAAGAGTAGGTGGATTATTCTTTTTTGAAGGCAAACGTGCCGCCGCCCTGCTTCAGGACAAAGGCGGGCGCGGCCGTATCGAACTCCAAGCGCAGCCCGGCCGGGTCGAACTTGAATACGTCCTTGCTCACGGGCTCCAAGGCGAAAGCGGGCTGGCCGGTGGCTTGGCACTTGAGGGCCGCCCCCTCGCGGGTGAGGGTGATTTTGAGGGGGAACTGGGCGCTGGCATACGAGCCGGCGTAGCGGTCGAGGTCGGTGGGGGCGGGCGTGAAGCTGCTGGGCAGAAACTCCGGTTTTAGGGCCACGCGGGTGTCGCGCTGGGCCAGGGCCCAGGCCGTGTGAAAGATGAGTTGGTCGCGGCGCGTCATGGCCGGGAAGTCGATTTTGTCCACGTCGTCGGTGGCCTTGTGGTAGTCGGCGTGCTCGCCGCTGGTGTAGAAGATGACCGGGATGTTGTGCTTGGCGAAGTTGTAGTGGTCGGAGCGGTAGTAGATGCGCTCGGGGTCGTTGGGGTCGTTGAACTTGTAGTCCAGCGCCACGGGGTTGTACTGCTGGTTGGCGGCTTCGCTCACGGTGTGCAACTCAGCCGAAAGGCGGTCATCGCCCACCAGGTACACGTAGTCGCCCTTGCCCACGTGTGCCGAATCGACCCGGCCCACCATGTCAATGTTGAGGTCCGTCACCGTGTTTTCGAGCGGGAAAACCGGGTGGTCGGTGTAGTATTTCGAGCCGAGCAGGCCCTCCTCCTCGCCGGTATTGGCCAGAAACAGCAGGCTGCGGCGCGGGCCGTGGCCGTCCTTTTTGGCCTGCGCGAAGGCGCGGGCCATCGCCAGCACGCTCACCGTGCCCGAGCCGTCGTCGTCGGCCCCGTTGAACACCACGCCGTCCTTGATGCCCAGGTGGTCGTAGTGGGCCGACACCACCAGCACTTCGTCCTTCTTATCGCTGCCTTCGAGGTAGCCCAGCACGTTTTCGGTGGTGAAGACGTCGGACTTCTGCACCAGCTGCACCGTGGCCGTGGGCGGCGTGAAGGGCGAGGCAATGGCCTTGCCGGCTTTGGCCACCGCCTTGCGGTACTGGTCGAGGCCCTTCGGCGTGGTGCCGAGCAGCCGGGCGCCCAGCTCGGGCGATACCATCATCACGTTCAGGCCGTGCCGGGGCTTGCCGCCCACGAAAGACAGCCGCTCCTGGCGGATGAGCTCGCCAAAGTTGGCCGGCACTTGGGCAAAGGCCTCGGCCGTGGGCATCACCATGATAATGGAGCGGGCCTGCAACGGGAACACTGCCGCCTGCCGCGCCTCAAGGGCTTTCATATTGGTTTGGGCATACGCGCTGGGCTTGCCATCGGTCCCGAGCAGCGACTTTCCCTGGACGTTCAGCGGCTCGCCCAGCAGCAGGATGACGTCCTTGCCTTTGTAGTCCGGGGTGCCGGCGAAGTCCGAATACTTATCCTCCTTGATGCTGTACCCGATGAATACCGGCTGCACGGGTAGGGGCTTGGCAAAGGTGTCATCGGTCGCAAAGGCGTAGAAATCGGTACTGCCGTGGTAGGTTTTGCCGCCGACTACCTGGGTCGAAGCCGGGGCGTCCAGCACCGAGCGGTTCATGTCGAAGTGCTGGAGGTAGGGGTTATCAGAGCCGGCCACTGGCCCGGCCAGGCCGTCGGCCGCAAAGGCTTTGGCGATGTAGTCAGCCGCCATTTTTTGGCCTTTCTTGCCGGTTTCGCGGCCCTCGTAGGCATCCGAAGCCAGTACGCTGAGGTCGGCTTTCAGCCCATCGGGCGTGATGCTGGCGGCGTAGGGCAAAGACCAGTCAGTGGGAGCAGCGGCCGGGGTGGGAGCTGTAGCAACTTCAGTGTGGCCGGGCTTCACCTTGACCTTGATTTTGCCCGATTGGGCCGAAACGGTACCGGCGGCTAGCAAAAGGGCGACCGCGAGGGGGAGTTGTTTTGACATAGAGCGAGGATTAAAAAGGGTTGCAGAAAAAAGTAGGGAATGAATCGCGTCGCCGCGCTGGGCATTACCGGCGCCGCGCCGGATGGGTGTGTTGAGTCAGGTCCCTGTTCAAGCATAAATCCCGCCGGCAGATGTGCTGGCGGCGGGATTTGTTCACAGAGCTTGCAGAAAGAAGAAGGTGAGAAAAGCGGGATGGCAATCAGAAGGGAAACGAGGGGAAACTCAGCCGCCGAAGCCGCCACCGCCCTGGGGCGCGGCCTCGATGCGGCCCGGCTTTGCCTTGCTGGCCCCGATGTACCAGGTGAAGCCCAGCCAGCCCACGCGGCTTTCGTCTTTGGAGTAGCGGGTGCTGCTGAGCACGTCGGTGGCGATTTCGTTGCGGTACTGCTGGGTGTTGAGCAAGTCGGCAATGCGCAGGGTGAGGGCGGCACGGTCCGAGAACAGACGCTGGCGCAGGGCAATGTCGACCTGCCCGGAGGCCAGCTGCCGGCCCTGGGCCGTAAGCTGAGCAGAGCGCACGTTGCCGCTCAGCTGCAAATCGAGGGTGGGGCGGATGGTGAAGTTGTTGGTAAGACGGGCCGTGGCGATGAAGGCCGTGCGGTTGTTGCCGACGCCGTTGCCGGCAATCTGGGCGCGGTAGAGGCTGGTGCTGGCATTCAGGCGCCACCATTTGGCCAGGGGCTGGTTGAGGCTGAACTCGGCCCCGAGGTTGGTGGTGGTGCCCAGGTTGGCGTAGGTTTCGGCCGTTACCAGGCCGGCGTTACCGGCCAGGCGGGTAGCCAGGGTGTCCACGAAGCGCAGGCGCTGGATGGAGTTGGTGGTGATGCGGGCAAACGCGGTGCTGGTGATGGTGGCCTGCCCGATGGTGAGCTGGTGGCCCAGCTCAATGTTGTGGCTGAATTCGGCCTGCAAACGCGGGTTGCCTAAGCGGTAGCTGCGCGGGTCCTGGTAGATGGCTAGCGGCAGCTGCTGCATAAAGCCCGGGCGATTGAGGCGGCGGGCGTAGCTCAGCTGCAGGCGGTTCTGGCCGGCTTCCTTGCCAAAGTCGCGGCTGATGAGGGCCGAAGGGAAGAAGCTCAGGTAGTCCTGGCTCAGGGTGCCGCGCTGGGCAATGCCCGCGCCGCCCTGAATGGAGCCATCCAAATGCGTGTATTCGGAGCGCAGACCAGCTTGGGCGTTCCACTGCTTGCCGAAGCTGTGCTGGGCGGTGACGTAAGCGGCGGGCACCACCTGGTTGGAATTGTAGGTGAGCGAGCGGGCGGGGTCGTCCTGGAAGTCGTTGGGGCGGGTTTCGCTGGTGGCATAGCCGAAGCTGTTGCTGCCCTTATTGGCCTGGCGCTCTACTTTGGCGCCCATTTCGAGGCGGCCTTTGCCGTCGGCCAGCGGGTGCACGTAGTCCACCTGCCCGTACTCAATGTCGGCCAGCAGGTCGAGCAGCTGCCGGGTGCCGGGCTGCGGTACGCTCCCCGAGCCCGCCTCGGCGTACTGCCGCTGCACCACCGGCACGTTGGCGTCAATGATTACGGTGCCGAAGTTGGCCGTGAGCTCGCGGCCCTTGTGGGCCTCCCAGGTGCGGCGGTAGTTGCCGTCGGCTTCCAGCAGTTTCACTTTCACGTCGAGGTCCTGGCGGCCAATAGTCTTTTGCACCGGGCCGCTGTTGGTTTGCTGGGTCAGGTCCTGGCTTTCGCCTTCAATGTTGCGCTCCATTTTGGGGCTCACGTTCAGGCTCAGGCTCTGGTTTTTGGGCAGTTCCAATTCCACGCCCATCTCCAGCGAGTGGTTGCGGTGGATTTCGTTGCCCACGCCTTGCTGGGTGGTGCGCACGGTTTCGCCGGGGCCGAGCAGGGCCGTTTGCTCGCTGTGGCCGTGGTTGAGGTAGGTCACGTCGCGGCCATTGTAGCCGGCCGTCCAGGTGGCTTTGCCCACTTTGCGGCTCAGGTTCAGGTTGCCGCTGTATTTGTCGGCGGTGCCCAGGTTGAAGGCGGCGGTGCCGTTGGTGCCGGTGCGGGTTTCTTTTTTGGTGATGAGGTTGATAACCCCGCCGCCGCCGGCCGCGTCGTACTTAGCCGAGGGGTTAGTAATCACCTCAATCTGGGCAATGCGCGAGGCCGGAATCTGGTCGAGGCGGGGGCCGCCGGTGCCACCGTTGCTCACGCCCGCCGGCTTGCCATCAATGAGAATGGTCACGTTGGACGTGCCGCGCATGCTCACCGTGCCATTCACGTCCACGCTCACCGAGGGCACGTTCTGGAGCACGTTGGCCGCCGTGCCGCCCACGCTGCCCAGGTCTTTGTCGACGTTAATCACGCGCTTGCCCAACTCTTCTACCACAGCCGCTTTCTGGCCCGTCACCACCACTTCGCCCAGCTTGGTAGCCTTGGCCGCGCTCATCTTCAAGCCCGATAATTCCAGCGAAGGCGCGGCGGCCGTGAGTGTGAAGCGGCGGCGCAGCACGCCGTAGTTCAAATCCTGCACCCGCAGCAAGTAGGTGCCCAGCGGCAGCGCAGCCGCTTTAAAAGTGCCCTGCTCAGTAGTCTGGGCCACCGCCACAAACGTGGAATCGGCCGAGCGCAGCAGTAGCACATCGGAGAAAGGCACGGCCTGGCCGGAGCCAGCCTCCACCAGGCTGCCGCTCACGCGGCCGGGGCCGGCCGTTTGGGCCATGGCCGCCCCGATGGGCAAAAACATCATCGTGGCCGAAGCAAGCAGCAGATGGCCAAAGCAGAAACCAGTGAGTGGCGTGAAAAAGGTTTTCATGGTGCAGCGAAAAAGATGAGGTCGGGCGAGGGGCGGCTCAGGTCCGGCAGCGGCCGCGGTTCCGCTGGGGAGGTGAGGGGTCCGGGGCCCGAATCCCCGGTGAGTGTGAAGCCACGCCGGGTAGCGGGCCGTCTTTGGTACACGCTGACGGCAGCTACTAGGCGTTGTATGGAACAAATGTAAAGCAGGTACTTTGTAAAACAAGGTACTGGTAAAATAAATTTCTGTTAAGCAAAGCTTTTGAAATTGTTACCAGCTGAAATTCAGATTGTAAACGCCAGAAAAATAATTTTGGCGTACGAGCCTCGAAGGGGTTTGCGGAGGAATCGGGTTCGAAGCGTTAGATGCCGGGTTGCTTCGTGCGGTTGCCTGAGTTGCTTAAAGAATCGAGCCAACAGCATAAAAAAGCCCCGCCTAATAGGGCAGGGCTTTCATCACAGCTGTAAAAGAATGGTCATGCAGAGCGCAGCGAAGCATCTTTATCGCGTAACGCAATTCAATAATTATGCTTAGCGACTGCGGGCAAGATGCTTCGCTGCGCTCTGCATGACCGACGTGTGTCCAAGCGCTACTTGCGTTTCAGCGGCGGGCGTGGCTTGGCTTTGGGCTGTTTGATGGGGTCAGTCACCTGTTGGCCGTTGCGGTAGGTCACCGTGCGGTCTACGGTGGTGCCGTCCTCTTTGTAATAGGTCCACACGCCGCTCTGGCGGCTGTTGCGGTACTGGCCGCTCACAGCCACCGTGCCATTCTCGCGGTATTCTTTAAATGCCCCCTGAATCTGGCTGCGCACGTAGGTGGTTTCCTTGCGCAGCTTGCCCGAGGCAAAATATTCCTGCCCCACGCCGCCCAGAAAGCCGTTCAGATACGGCTGGCGGGTTTGCACCTGGCCATTTTCGAAGTAGGTAAGCCGGTCGCCCACCAGCCGGCCGCTGGGGCCGTAGGTTTCCTGCTTGCGCACGGCTTTGCCGTCGGGGTAATATTCGCGCCAGGTACCGGCGGGGCGGTTGTTTTTGTACTGCTCTTCGGCCTGCACCACCGCGGGCGCGGCGTCCTGGTAGCGCACAATCTTACGGTCTTTGCCGGAGTTGCTGTAGTCGGTTTCCTCGTGCAGGTGGCCGTTTTCGAAGTATTCCAGGCCGTGGCCCGTGGGGATGCCGTTGCGGTAAGTGAGCTTGCTCTTGATTTGGCCGCTTTCGTAGTAGCTGGTGGCCGGGCCGTCGAGGTTGCTGGTGCCGGTGGGCGGGGCCACGCGCTTGGTCAGGTCGTCGCCGAGCTGGTTTTTTATCGGGCGCTGCACCAGCGGGGCGGGGGCGTAGGTGCTCTCGGTCTGCAGCTTACCGCTCTGGTAGTAGCTGCGGTAGCGGCCTCGCCCGTTCTTGTCGGCCAGCACTTCCACCTCAATCTGCCCGTTTGGATAATACGTTTTGTACGGCCCCGACAACAACCCGCGCGTGAAGCTGCCTTCGCTCTGCACCGCGCCGTTGGGGTAATAGAATTTCACCGCGCCGTTGGGCTGGCCGTTTTCGTAGTTCACCTCGGCCTGGGTCTTGCCATCGGGGTACACGGCCTTCAGCGGGCCGTTGGGCTGGCCCTTCACCAGTGTGGTTTTCAGCCGGATGGAGCCGTCGGGGTGGTAATAGGTCAGGTCGCCGTTGGGCTCATCATCCACGAAAAAGCCGGCCTGTGCTACCTTGCCATCGTCGTAGTAGGTTTTGAACGGCCCTTGCCGGATGCCGTCCTGGTAAGTGGCCTCCAGCCGCCGCGTGCCGCTGGGATGAAATTCCACGTAAGCCGAATCGCGCTTGCCCTGCCGGAAACTGGTCTGTTGCTCAAGCTTGCCGTTGCGGTAAAAGCGCTTGTAGCTGCCGTGCGGCACGGTATCGGCCGCTACTAGGGCCGTATAAACCTCGCGCTTGGTGGTTTTCAGCGAGTCGTAATAGGTGATAAATCGTTTCAGCCGCTGCCCGTGGGAGGGGAGGGCCAGCAGCAACAACAAAGGCAACAAATATTTCATAGGCGAAAGAACGCAGGAATTGCTATTTCCGTGCAGAAGAGGCTTCTTGCTAAAATTCGGGCCAAAAAAAGCCCCGCCGGATTAAAACGGCGGGGCTTTCTGAATGCAAGGATAAAGAACGGGCTATAGCGCCTCCACCACAATGGCGCTGGCCCCGCCGCCGCCGTTGCAGATGCCCGTCACGCCGATTTTGCCGCCCTCGTTCTTAAGCACGTTCATCAGCGTGGTCACGATGCGCGCGCCCGAAGCGCCCAGCGGGTGACCCAGGCTCACGGCTCCGCCGTACTTGTTCACCTTGCCGCCGTCCAGGTTCAGCAGCTTGTTGTTGGCCAGCGAAACGACCGAAAAAGCCTCGTTGATTTCGTAAAAATCCACGTCAGCAGCCGTTTTTCCAGCGTTTTTCAGCGCTTTCGGAATGGCCAGCGCGGGCGAAGTCGTGAACCACTCCGGGGCCTGCTCGGCATCGGCGAAGCCCAGGATGCGGCCGATGGGCGTGAGGCCTAGGGCTTCGGCTTTCTCGCGGCTCATCAGCAGCACGGCGGCGGCGCCGTCGTTCAGGGTCGATGCATTAGCGGCCGTCACGGTGCCGCCATCTTTGATGAAGGCGGGCTTCAGGCCAGGCACTTTGGCAAAATCAACTTTGGTGTATTCTTCGTCGTCCTCAATCACCGTGGTTTTGCCGCGGCTCTCGATGCTCACGGGCACAATTTCATCCTTCTTCTTACCTGCCTTTGCGGCGGCAGCACTACGGGTGTAGCTCTCGATGGCAAAAGCGTCCTGCTGCTCGCGGGTGATGCCCATTTCCTTGGCCGTGTTTTCGGCCGCGTTGCCCATGGCGTAGTCGTGGTACGGGTCCCAGAGGCCGTCGCGCACAAGGCCGTCAATCATCTGGCCATGACCGTACTTAGCTCCAAAACGAGCCTTGTCGAGGTAATAAGGCACGTTGCTCATGCTCTCCATGCCACCGGCCAGAATCACATCGGCCTGGCCTAGCATAATGGTTTGCGCTGCCATCATAATGGCTTTTGAGCCCGAGGCACACACCTTGTTCACGGTCGTGCACTCCACAGAGTCGGGCAGGCCGGCTTTCTTGGCCGCCTGGCGGGCCGGAGCCTGGCCCAGGTTGGCCGAAATCACGTTGCCCATAATCACCTGCTCCACTTCGGAGCCCGCCACGCCGGCTTTCTCCAGCGCGCCTTTCAGGGCAATAGCGCCCAACTCAGTAGCCGACAGCGACGACAGTGCCCCGCCAAACGAACCAATCGGCGTGCGAACGGCCGAGATGATGACAACTTCTTTAATCTGCATAATTCAGGAAACTGAAAGGGTTGGGGTGGGAGGTTGAATCAGGCCGCAAAAGTACGGATTTACTACGCCCCAACCACCGGCCTGCCTAACAGTTGTTAGCACTGAAGAAATTGCGACAGAAAATGACTTGCTGAATCAGGCAAAAAATCTTACCAGGTTGGCTTGCCGGGGTCGGATTTCTGCGCCGCCGGGCGTGTGAGCTGCTGCAAATACTGTTGCTCCTGCGCCCGTAGGGTTTCCAGCAGCTGCCGAGCCTGGGCGGGGCTTAGGTTCATGGCCTGCAAGCGCTCGCGCTGGGTTTGCAGGCTGAGGTCGGCAGCCGTGGCAGCATCGGAGCCGGGCCGGTTGCTGCGCCCACCAGCTGCCGGGCCGGCCGTAGTGCTGGTGCGGTCCAGGCCGCGCTGACTACCGGGCGTGGCACCACTAGCCACGGGCTGCTCCGGACCATTGCCGGGAGCGCGGCCGCCGTTGGCGGCGTTGCCGGGGAGGGCGGTGGGGCGCTGGTCATCCGGCTGGCCCGCCGCGTCGGGCCGACTGGCCTGGGGCGCAGTCGGGGAGGGCGGGGCCGGCTTGTTATCGTCGACTTCGCCTTTGCGGTCCGTGCCTGCTTTCTCACCCGGCTTATTTTTCTCGGGTGCGTTCTTCTCGTTCGAATCTTTGGGTTTACCGGGAGCCGGCGCTTTCGGCGGGGCCGAAATCTGTGGGCTATTGGGCCGGCGGGCCAGGTAGTCGCTCACCGCTTCATAATCAAGCCGCGCCCCGGCATTGGTGGGGTCGAGCAGCAGCGCCTGCCGCAACAGGCTCAGTGCCTGCGCCAGTTCGCCCCGCTGTGCCGCCAGCACCGCTAGCTGCTGCCGGGCAATACTGCCCAGCCGGGCCGGCGTGCCCGTCAATAAGCGACCATAAGTAGCCTGCGCAGCTCCCGGCTGGTTGGCCAGCACTTGGGCATGGGCCAGGTTGAGCACCAGGCGCGGGTCCGGGCTCTTCTGGCGTTGGGCCGCCAGCGCCGCCGCAAATGCCTGTGCCGCGCGTGCCGCATTGCCCCGGGCATACGCTGCCGTAGCGTCGGCCACCGCTACGTTTCGGTCGCGCACCCCCGTCAGCAGGTGCCATGCCGGCCCCCCCAGCACCAGCAGAATTAATACGAGCTGCTTCATGGCCGTATAATGGTGATGGTAAGCGCCACATCCAGCGCCAGCAGCAGCAGCGCCGCCGCCAATGGGTAGCGGTAGCGGTTGTCGGCCACGGCCACGGTACGCACCTGTTCGGCGGTGCCCTGCATGGCCCGCAACGAGCGCAGCAGCGGCCCAAACCCATTCTGCTGGTTGGTTAGCTCTGCATACTGCCCGCCGGTTTGAGCGGCCAGCTGCAGCAGCGGGCCTTCACGCAGGCGGGTTTGCACGGCCCGGCCCCGGCCGTCCACCACGAAGCTGCCATTGGCTTTGGGGATTTTGGCCCCCGCCGCTGTGCCCACCCCTACTGTATATATACGGGCCCCGGTGCGGCCCAGGGCTCGTAGCGTGGGTTCCAGGTTCTCGCCAAAGTCCTCGCCGTCGCTCACCACCACCAGGGCCGTGGCGCGGGGCGGAGCAGGGCTACCGGCGTTGGGAGCCACCGTCAGGCGGCTCAACAACAATTCCAGCGGTGCCTGTAGTGTGGTGGGGCCAGCCGGCAGCAGACTGGTGCGCAGCGTAGCAATAAAGGTCTGCACCGCCGCCTGGTCGTAGGTGAGCGGACATTGTACCACCGCCTCCGCCCCAAACACCACCAGTCCCAGCCGGTCGGCCGGGAACTGGGCCACCAGGTCCTGCAATTCGGCCTGCGCGCGCAGCAGGCGGGTAGGGGCCACGTCGGTGGCATCCATCGAGCGCGACACATCCACCAGCAGCCACACGTCTTTGCCAGCCGTTCGCACGGGCTGCTGGCTCACCCCTAGCGACGGGCCCAGCACGGCTGCCAGGAGCAGGCTGCCCGCCACTATACGCAGCAAGGCCTTCCAGCCGCGGTGCCGCGGCCGGCTGCCCAGCAGGTGCGCCAGCCAGCCGCCGCGCCGCCAGTGCCACACCAGCAAGCCCAGCACCAGGCCCAATGCCAGCGCCGCCGCTATAAAATCAGGATAAGCCCAGGTCAGCACGTCTAGTCAAAATGAGCACCAATATTACTACGTGAGGCTGGGTCGCCCATTTTTTTGCATTCAGCAGCCGGTGCCATCCAGCGTCCTAATGGCCTGAGCTGATTGGCAGATAGCCCCGCGTGGCGCGCATCGGCTTTTAGCGGCGAAGAGATTTTTTTTCGCAAAAGCATGGCTCTTTCACTTCGGCCCGTATATTTGCACCCGCTTCAGACGGAAGCGAACAACAGCCGGAGAAGTGGGTGAGTGGCTGAAACCAGTAGTTTGCTAAACTGCCGTAGCTCTAAAGGTTACCGGGGGTTCGAATCCCCCCTTCTCCACCATAATGTTGGGTTGCGAAAGCAGCTCGTTGGGGCTCCAACCAACAAGTCGTTTTCTTAACTCAACATTATTTTTTTCGGGGTGTAGCGTAGCCCGGTATCGCGCCTGGTTTGGGACCAGGAGGTCGTAGGTTCGAATCCTGCCACCCCGACATTTTTTTGCCCCGTTTCGACCCCGTAGCTCAGCTGGATAGAGCAACTACCTTCTAAGTAGTCGGTCTTTGGTTCGAATCCAAACGGGGCCACTGTACAAGGCCCTCCCCGAAACGGGGAGGGCCTTTTGCATTTTGGGCCAAGCTGGTGGCAAAACAAAGGCTGGCAAGAACAGCGAAGCCTCGGATATGAGCTTGGAGCAACATTGCCAATGCCATTTTCTGCGAAACAAGTCGGTTATTTTGCGGTGAAATCGACATCCCTGCTTATCTTGGACCCCGAAAACAAACTCTTTCGTTTAGTGCATAGCTAAACGATGGCAGTTGCCTGTTCTTTTTAGCCACCCGTTTTTAAACCCAACATCCTCCTCAAATTTCACCCAGTTGCCATGAAAAAATCCTTACTCTTTTTGGGTCTGCTCGGGTTTGCCGGTCACGCCAATGCGCAAACTAACCCCTGGACGATAGTTAACGTCCCCACCAGCAATATCCTGGGCCAGTCCAACGTCGTTAACCTCAGCACGCTTTCGCCAACGATGGTGTGGGGGGTAACTTCCGATAAGGTAGCATCAACCGCTCCTGCTTCTATTCCAAGAAACTTTATCCGCAGCAACAACGCCGCTGGTGACCAGTTCGATTGGGGCGAAATTTCCGTAACCTCCGGCCCCACCAAAAGCTCTACGGTCGGCAATATTTCTGGTATAAACGCCACTACTGCGGTAGCGTGCTCCTTCCCGGGCAGCACTTTCGATGGTGCCGCTACCTATGGTGGCGAGATTGTGAAAACCACCAACGGTGGCCAGTCCTGGACTAAAGTAACGACGGCTGCACAGTTCGCCGGCGGGTTCTGCAACTGGGTGCACATGTTCGATGCAACTACGGGCGTAGCCCTGGGCGACCCTACCAATGGTGCTTTTGAAATTTTGCGTACCACCGACGGCGGCACTACCTGGAACCGTTTGACCAGCAACGTGCCTGCTCCCCTCGCAAACGAGTACGGCAATGCCGGTGCTTACTTCGCGCTGGGCAACACCATTTGGGTTGGCATGGCTTCTTCGAGCCAGACTTCGCAGGTTCGGGTGTTCAAATCGACCGATAAAGGCTTGACCTGGACGGCTTCGGCTCCCACCCCGATTACTTATCTGATTGACAAGGTTGCCTTCAAGGATGCCAACAACGGCATTGCTTTCGGCTATAATACCACCGCTGGTGCTATTTCGTCGGTAACCTACGCCCGCACCAACGACGGCGGTGCCACTTGGACACAGATTACCCCTAACAATACTACTTCCGGTAACTTCTATCGCAACGACCTCGACGCCGTGAACGGGGTGTACTATAGCACCGGCCCGCGTTTCCCCGTGCCCGCCACCAATCAGGCTCCGGAAGACTTTGGCTCGTCCTACAGCACCGATGGTGTGAACTGGACGACCATTACGCTCTCGGGTACTACCCTGAATGCCCCCGGCTATTTCTTTAGCATGGACTTGATTCCCGGCACCACGCCTGGCACCACGGTTGGCTACAGCGGCTTATACACAGATGTTAACGGCGTGGGTGGCATCTACAAGTACGCCGGTACCATCACGGCTACCGCAACCCGCAATGCTGCCCTGCAAAGCGCTCTGAACGTGTACCCCAACCCCAGCGCTTCGGGCGTGTTCAACGTGGACCTAGGTTCGGAGCTGAAAACGGGCGCCGTGCTTACCGTTTCGGATGCCCTGGGCCGTCAGGTGAAGTCGCAGACCCTGAACGCAGCTGCCATCGGCTCGCGCAAAATCAACCTCGACCTGAGTGGTGAGAAAACCGGCGTGTATACCCTGCAAATCCGCACGGATGCCGGCCTGGCTACCCAGAAGATTGTGATTGACTAAGTAGCTCGCCTGCTTTTGTAAAAGGGCCTTTCTCTACGGAGGAAGGCCCTTTTTTATGCCGGTTTGCAGACGCTTGGAGCCCCCGCCACGTCTCCTTTTTCGGTGGCCGGAGAAATGAAAAAATCCGAGGATAAATACCGCAAAAAATACTCAAAATGGGATTAAATATGTACTTTTGAGTGTTCAGTACCTAGCCGCCCGTGGGGCGGTTTTATGACCTGATTTAATCCCGCCCTCATGAGCGAAACAACAGCAAAGATTCCCCAGTCGGACTATTCGGCCGACAGCATTCAAGTACTCGAAGGATTGGAGGCCGTGCGCAAGCGGCCCAGCATGTACATCGGCGATACCGGCCTGAAAGGCCTGCACCACCTGGTGTGGGAGGTGGTCGATAACTCGATTGACGAAGCCCTCGCCGGGCATTGCGACCTGATTAACGTGACCATCAACGAGGACAACTCGGTGACCGTGCGCGACAACGGCCGTGGCATTCCTGTTGACTGGCACGCCAAGGAAGGCAAGTCGGCCCTGGAAGTGGTGCTGACTGTGTTGCACGCTGGCGGCAAGTTTGATAAAGGCTCCTACAAAGTATCAGGTGGCCTGCACGGCGTGGGCGTGAGCTGCGTGAACGCGCTGAGCACCGACCTGAAAGTGACCGTGCGCCGCAATGGCCACAAGTACGAGCAGGAGTATAAAATTGGCTTCCCGCAGTATCCAGTGAAGGAAGTGGGCGACACCGAGGAGCACGGCACCGAAGTACAGTTTCTGCCGGACGCTACCATCTTCTCCGAAACCGAGTACCGTTACGACACCGTGGCCTCGCGCCTGCGTGACCTTTCGTACCTCAACAAAGGCATCCGCATTACCCTCACCGACCGCCGCGAGAAGCTGGAAGGTGGTGAGTTCCGGGGCGAAGAGTTCTACTCGACCGGCGGCCTGCGCGACTTCGTACAATACCTCGACGGTGAGCAGCGCCCCTCGCTGCTCTCGGAGCCCATTTACGTGGAAAGCGAGAAGGGCGGCACGCCGGTGGAAGTGGCGTTGCAGTACAATACCTCGTACCAGGAAAACGTCTATTCCTACGTCAACAACATCAATACCATCGAAGGCGGCACGCACGTGGGTGGGTTCCGCTCGGCCGTGACGCGGGTGCTGAAAAACTACGGCGACAAGAACAAGCTGTTCGAAAAGGCCAAGGTAGAAATCACCGGCGATGACTTCCGGGAAGGCCTCACGGCCGTTATCTCGGTGAAAGTGGCCGAGCCGCAGTTCGAGGGCCAGACCAAAACCAAACTGGGCAACTCGGAAGTGAGCGGTGCGGTGAACTCGGTGGTGGGCGAAATCCTGACGCAGTACCTGGACGAGAACCCCAACCAGGCCAACAAGATTATGGAGAAGGTGATTCTGGCCGCCAAGGCCCGCATCGCTGCCCGTAAGGCCAAGGACATGGTGCAGCGCAAGGGCGTGCTGTCATCGAACAGCCTGCCGGGCAAACTGGCCGACTGCTCGGAATCGGACCCCGAAATCTGCGAACTGTACCTGGTCGAAGGAGACTCGGCTGGTGGCACGGCCAAACAGGGCCGTAACCGGGCGTTCCAAGCCATTTTGCCGTTGCGCGGTAAAATCCTGAACGTGGAGAAGGCCCAGGAGCACCGCATTCTGGAAAACGAGGAAATCAAGAACATGATTACCGCGTTGGGCGTGAGCTTCAACGAGCGCAAGTCGCTGGCCTTTACCACCGATGAAGAGGGCGCCGAAACCGGCCCGCTGAATTTCGACAAGCTGCGCTATCACAAGGTCATTATCATGACCGACGCTGATATCGACGGCTCGCACATTCGGACCTTGATTCTGACCTTCTTCTTCCGCTACATGCGCGAGCTGGTGGACCGGGGCATCATTTACATCGCCCTGCCGCCGCTCTACCTCGTGAAGCGTGGCAAAGAGGAGCGCTACTGCTGGACCGAGGAAGAGCGCGCCCAGGCCCAGGAAGACCTCGGCCGTGGCAAGCCCGAAACGGTGAACGTGCAGCGTTACAAAGGCTTGGGCGAGATGAACGCCGAGCAGCTCTGGACCACCACCATGCAGCCCATGACCCGCACCCTAAAGCAGGTAACGGTAGAATCGGCCGCTGAGGCTGACCACCTGTTCTCGATGCTGATGGGCGACGAAGTGGCCCCGCGCCGCGACTTCATCGAGCGCAACGCCAAATACGCGAAGCTCGACGTGTAATCTGGACCGCAGATTCTGTGAATTAAACAGATTTAACTGATTGAAGAAGGGCAGCCGTTTGCGGTTGCCCTTCTTTTTTGGCTTGCTTTGTATGGCTGGGCTTCGGGTGAAGCCTGAGGGAACTTAAGGAACTGATGCGACAACTAATTTCTTCCGGCGCACCTTGGGAGGCAGTGGTGGGCTATTCGCGGGCCGTGCGCGTGGGCAACGTGGTGGAAGTGGCCGGCACCACGGCCCAGGACGGCGACGCCGTGACCGGCAGCGATGCCTACAGTCAGACCAAGCGCGTGCTGGAGAAAATAGGGGCGGCACTTAATGCTGCCGGCGCATCGTTTGATGATGTGGTGCGCACGCGCATGTTCGTAACCGACATCTCGCAGTGGGAGGAGGTGGGGCGGGCGCACGGCGAAGTTTTCGCGACAATCCGGCCGGCAGCGTCCATGTTAGAAGTTAAGGCGCTGATTGACCCGCGATTGTTGGTCGAAATTGAAGCTACGGCTATTATTTCCGCGTAGAGTGTTATTCCCGGGGCATCTTTCACGTATTTTGTCCTGTCATCCTTATCCATTATGAAGCTCTTCAAGTCCGCCGACCTTATCCGCAAAAGCAAGTACATCAGCCGCGATTTGAGTTGGCTGCGGTTCAACTACCGGGTGCTCGACCAGGTGCAGGACGCCAGCCGGGGCCTGTTTGATAAGCTCAAGTTCCTGGCCATCACCAGCTCGAACCTAGACGAGTTTTTCATGATTCGGGTAGGCTCGCTGTATAACTACCTCGATTACGGCAAGGAGCGGATTGACTACTCGGGCCTGCGCGAGCTGCCGTTTCGGCGCAAGCTGCTCGATTTTGCGCACCGGTTTGTGAATGACCAGAGCCTGACCTATTTGAATGAGCTGAAGCCGAACTTTGAAAAGAACGGCTTCAACATTCTCAAGATGAGCGACCTGACGGAACTCGAAGTGAAGAAGGCCGACGGCTACTTCAAGAACACCGTGTTTCCGCTGCTCACGCCGATGGTGTACGACTCGTACCACGGTTTCCCGCTGATGATGAACCAGATGCTCATCTTTGGGGTAGTTACACGCATTGGCAACGGCATTGCGGTGGGGCTGGATGGCGAGGCTGAAAAAGGACAGGAGCGTCTCACCTTCGTGCAGATTCCGCAGAACCTGACGCGGTTTTTTGAGCTCACGCGCAAGGACAAAGTCATTTTTGTGCCCATTGAGGAAGTGGTGCGCGAGTTTCTGCCGCGCCTGTTTCGCAACGTGGAAATTGTATCGGCCGACCTTTTCCGCATCACCCGCAACGGGGATTTCACCCTAGAAGAATCCGATGATATCGACAACGACTTCATCAAGGAAATTCAGGTGGGCCTGAAAACCCGCAAGCGCGGCCGCGTGGTGCGCGTGGAGGTGGAGCCCAACGCCTCGTTGGTGCTGATGAACGTGTTGCGCGAGCGGTGGAATATTGATAATGGTAACGTATTTGTTATCAATTCGCTGATTGATTTGAAAGGCCTGTGGCAGATTGTGCGCCACCCCAATTTCCGGGGACGTGCCGCCAAGACGCCGGCTTCGGTGCAGCCCCTGAGCCTGCCCGATGGCGCCGACGAAAACCTGTTTGAATACCTCAAGCACCACGATGTGCTGCTGCACCACCCCTACAACAGCATCGAGCCAATGGTGCGGCTGCTGGAGCAGGCGGCTGTGGACCCGCACGTGCTGGGCATCAAGCAAACCATTTACCGGCTGGCCGATGATTCCCGCGTGTCGGCGGCGCTGCTGAAAGCGGCCGAGAACGGCAAGCACGTGTCGGTGCTGTTTGAGGTGAAGGCCCGGTTTGATGAGGAGAAGAATATTCGGGAAGGCGCACGGCTGGAAAAGGCCGGGTGCTTCGTGATTTATGGGGTGAGCAAGTACAAGACGCACACCAAGTTGCTCATGATTATCCGCAAGGAGGGCGAGAAGGTGACGCGCTACGTGCACATCGGCTCGGGCAACTACAATGAGCAGACCTCGCGCCTTTATACCGATGTTAGCTTGCTGACTACCAATGATGTGTACGGGCACGACGTGTCGGAGTTCTTCAACGTAATCACCGGCCACTCGCAGCCGGATGACTACGAATACCTCATCACGGCGCCGAAGGACATGCGGCAGCAGCTCATCCATCTCATTCGGGAGGAAGTGAAGCACGCCAAAAAAGGTCTGCCCAGCGGCATTGTGATGAAAATGAACTCCTTGGAGGATAAGGAGATTATCGACGAGTTTTACCGCGCGGCTAAAGCAGGCGTGCCCATCCGGTTTATCGTGCGCGGCATTTGCTGCCTGCGGCCGGGGCGGCCGGGGTTGAGCGAGAACATTGAGGTGCGCAGCATTGTGGGCGAGTACCTGGAGCACACGCGGCTGTTTTACTTCCACAACGGCGGCGATGCCAAGGTGTATGCCGGCTCGGCCGACATCATGGTGCGCTCGTTCGACCGGCGCATTGAGGCTTTGTTCCTGATTGTGAACCCGCAGCTTAAACGGGAGGCCATTAATATTCTGATGATGAATATGATGGATAATCAGAATAGCTACGTAATGCGGGAGGACGGGGCCTATATCCGGCAGCATCCGGCTCCCGGCGAGCCCGTGGTGAACGTACACAAAGACTTTTTCAAGCGCGATGAGGCTCAGCTGGCCACCGCCACGCCCGAGGGCCTGCTGGCGCTACTGGGCGTACAGGACCAGCGCCGCCTCGACGTGGCGGCGGCACTGGAGGCCTCGGAAGCGGCCGCCGCGCTCAGCGTGATGGATTCCATCGAAGCCAATGCACGGGATGATTCATTTGGTGAAGGCGGCGAGCAAGATGATGCGTGCGAGGATGACGCAACGCCCGTGGGGCATATTGACGAAGCGGCTGTGGGAGCGGCGAAAGTGTAACCGGACCGCTCGCAATGACAGGTGGGCGCTTCACTCGCACCATAACAGCCCACCCGTTATTCCATTTCGGCGGGCTGATTCTGCACGTCGGGGACGGGGAGGATGGCGGGGTGACCGCCTTCGGGGCTTAGCTCGTCGAAAAACTCCTCGAATAGGGCTTGGAGCATGCCATCTTTCAGGCCAATGTCGGGCACAACCATGGTGTTGACGTTGGCCCACTGCATGGCCGAGAGGTAGATGTGGCCGGCGGGAATGATGACGTCGGCGCGGTCGGGGTTGAGCATGGCCACGTTCACGCGCTCGGTCATGCTCAGGCCGGAAAGGCGCTTGAGCGTGGTTTCGATGGCGCGGCGGGTGATATGCTTATCGGGGTCGGAGGACGTGAGGCTGTAGATTTTGTTGATGTTGCCGCCCGTGCCGATGGCGCGGGTGACGTGGTACTTGCGGGCGTTGGCGCGCACCCAGGCTTCCATGCGGGTCCAGAGCTCGGCTTGGGCTTCGGTGCCGACTTCGCCGCTCTCTTCCTGCTGCATGCGGCGGATGGAGCCGATTTCGAACGACTGCGCGGCAACCTTGCGGCGGTCGTGGTAAATGTTGAACTCGGTGCTGCCGCCGCCCACGTCGATGTGCAGGTAGTGGCGCTTGTCTTCCAGCACGTGCTCGATAACGCGGTTGATGTAAAACGCTTCGTCCTGGCCGTCGATTACCTTGATTTCCATGCCCAGTTCCTGCCGCACGCGGGCGGCAATGGCCGCGCCGTTGGCGGCCGAGCGCATGGCTGAGGTGGCGCACACGAGGTAATGAGCCACGTCGTGCACTTCCATCAGCAGGCGCAGGGAGTGCAGGAACTTGACGAATTTCTCCTCCTTGGCGGGCGAAATCTCGCCGCTGGCAAACACGTCCTCGCCCAGGCGCATGGGAAAGCGCACGTACTCGACGCGCTTGAGGCGGTAGCGCCCTTCGTAATACAGCACGGCCGATATCTGACAACGAACGGCGTTGGACCCAATATCAATGGCGGCGAGCTTGCGAAGGGGGAAATTCATGCAGGAGCGAGGGATAAGTAAAGTCCAAAGGTAAGCCGCCAGACGGGGCTTTGGGCATTGGTTTTGGCTGCTGGGCGGGTAGCTTTGCTAAATCCCTGCTTACTCAAAAAACCTCGCCCAGGTTCAGCGACAAGCCATTGGAACCGTCGGCCCCAAAACCATAGTCGATGGCCAAGTTGGTGTTGGAAACCTTGTTGAGGCGCAGGCGCAGGCCGGCTCCGGCGGCGGGCACCACTTTCTCGAAGCGCCGACTTTCCTGCTCGGTCACGCTCTGGGCATTGGCGAAGACCACGCCGCCCAGCAGGTGGTTGCGGGTGATGCCGTAGCGGTATTCGACCTCCCCGTAGAGCAGGTCATCGCCCCGGAAACGACCCTGGATGAAGCCCCGGCCGGTGTTGCTGTACGTGTCCCAGCCGGTGCTGGGCAGGTCGAGGAAGGGCGGATTGCCGGCGATGGTGATGGCGTTGTAGGACCAGAACGCCAGGATATTGGTTGAGCGCGGCGAGGGGTGCAGGTAGGTACGGGCGTCGATAAGCAGCATGTCGGAGGCAGTGGTGCTGCCGAAAGCCTTCAGGTTGGTGCGTAGCTGGGTGCTGAGGTAGTCGCCGCCCTGTGGGTTGATGGCGTTGGCGCGGCTGTCGTGCAGCAGCGACAAAATCGGCCCCGACGATATCGACGTGCCTTCAACCCCGAAACGGTAGCGCGAAATCCGGCTCACCTCGCGGAAGCTGTTGCGGCTCACAATGCCCCAATGGTAATCGAGCTGGTAGCCCAGGCCCGCGTACCAGGCCGGGGCCACGCGCCGCAAGGCACTCTCGTAGACGCGCAGGTAGTTGTAGTTCATGCTCACTACGCGGTCGGTGGTGCTGGTGTACATGCCCAGGCCGTAGGTGCTTTGGGGGTAGCGCATCAGGCGCCAGTCGCCCACGAAGTACCAGCGGTTGTCGGGCAGCCAGATGGAGGACGTGGCCGTGATGATGAGCTGGTCGTTGGCGGTGTAGGCGGCCCCGGCCAGCACGGTTGAGACGTTGGCCGCCGGGCGGGCGAAGGCCAGGCTGAAGGCCAGCTGCGCGATGCCGCCGGTTTGCTGGGTGTAGCCAAGCACGGGCACCACCAGCAGCGCTTTCTGGCCGCGTTGCATGGAGAGCGAATCGTGCGCAGGCAGGCGGGGAAAAGCCAACCGGGCCACGTCTACCATATCAGCGGAGGCCGGCAGGGGCGGGGTATCCTGCGCTTGCGCGGTTAGCGCACTGCTCAGGGCGAGGGCCAGCCCGATTGCCGGAAGCTGCTGGCGCCGCAGAAAAAAGGCCCGTAGCCAAGATAACATAGTGGTGAAACCCAATGAGACCGGACTGGTTTCAGCCGGTTGTGTTGGCATAGACCCCGAAATTACCGGAAGGTTACATCGAACTACTGGCTACTCGTCCAATGGTCGGTACGGGTCGACGGTGCGGTAGCTGGGACCGTCAAAAAAAAACAGGCTGGCATGCATCAAGGATGCGTGCCAGCCTGAAGACTGTTTAGTGCCAATTACTTATCCAGCCGGAAGCCCAGTCCGAACTGAATCAGTGAGCTTTCCACCGATTTCTGATAAGACACGGCAAAGGCCAGCGTTTCGACTACCGGGGCGATGTAAAAGCCCGCGCCGTAGCCGGAGTGCCAGCCGCCGGGCGAGGCATCCTGGTAGTACACGCGGCCCTGGTCGTAGAAACCGAACACGCCGTAGTAGAAGGGAAGGAAGCCATTTTTGACCTGGCCGAGGGCGAGGCGCAGCTCGGTGTTGTAGTACAGGCTGGCATCACCGCTGAAACGGTTGCGGTAGTAGCCGCGCAGGCCTTCGTTCTGGCCCAGACTGGCAAATTTGTAGAATGGAATGTCGCTGTCGGGGCCGTAGTTTTTGGCGCCGCCGCCCTTCAGCACCAAAGTAACGGGGATGCCAACTTTGGCGGTGCCGTAGTATTCGGCAAATCCTTGAGTGAGGCCGAAGTTGCTTTTGGTGCTGCTGAGCTGGCGGTAGCTGTCGTGCTGCACGCGGATGCGGACGCCACGCTGGGCGAAGCTGGGGCGGTTGCGCAGGTCGAGGTCGAACACGCCGTTGAGGCCCACCAGGCGCTGGGCGGCGGTGTTGGGGCGCACGTCGGCGGGGCGGGTGTCGATGGTGCCGAGGTAGGTGTTGCCGGCGAAGTCGCTGGTGTAGTTTTCGAATGTGGGGCCGACGCGGATAACGCTGCGCTGGAGGAAGGTGCGCTCCAGGAAGGCATTCACGGTGTAGCCCTGGTAGCGGGCGTTGTAGAATTTGTTGTCGTAGAGCGTCTGGTCGAAGCCGGTGTTGTTGCCCAGCCCGAAGAAGCGATAGAAGGGGAAGTAAGCGCCGTAGCTGGCCGAGGCTCCCACGTCGACTTTGCCGATGGCGTAGCGGTGCCGGGTGCTGGCCGTGAGCTGGAACAGGCCGTTGATGCTGCCCTGCACGTCGAACGAATACATGTTCTTATACCCCGGCTTGCGGAAGCCCTGGCGCAGGAAAGTGATGCCTGCGCTGGCCCCGAAGCCGTCGTTGGCGTTGTAGAACAGGCCGATGCTGGGGCGGTATGAGTTGAATTCGAACTGCTCGCGGTCGTACTCGTTCACGCCGGGGCGGGTGCTGGTGCGGTTGTCCGACTCGGGGCCGAGCTGCATTTCGGTGTCGGGTAGGTCGTAAATTTTGGTGCGGGCGCGCAGGCCGCTGGCCGTGGAGTTGTCGCTGATTTTGTCCTTACCATCCCCGCCAATCACGCGCACCAGAATGCTGTGCTTGCCGCCATCACCGGTCACGGTGAAAATATCCTTGCCGCCGAGGCCGTAGAGGCACACTTCCTCGGTTTCGTTGGGCTTGAAGGTGCGGTCGAACAGCGCCGCGCCCTTGGGGTTTTCGGTGTCACCGGCGCGGTCAAACATCTGCACGCGCACCTGGCCGTCGGGCATCCGGTTCACCTGGAAAACCTCGCCTTTGTTCGAGCCTACGACATCGACGCGGCGCGCCAGCAGCAGGTAGTATTCGTCAATAGCTTTCGGTAGCTCCTGAATGCGGGCCTTCAGCTTGCGGTTGATGTCCTGGGCCGATAAGGACTGGATTTCGGCTGGCAGCTGTGCCGTGGCTCCGTCGATAACGGCGGGGGTGATTTTGGCTTGCAGGTACTTGGCCGTTTCCTGCCACTGCTCGCGGGTGAGGTCCTGGAGCAGGAAGCGGTCGAGGTGGCGGGCGGGCCAGTTCAGGCTTTTCATGTCCTGAAATTCGGTGTTGAAGCCTTCGATGCTGGGCACGGCCCACTCGCGGTTAGCGAGGTAGGTTAGGAAGCCGTTCCAGAGGGTGAAGCTTTGGTCGCGGTCGCGCGGGATGGGGCGGTAGAGTGTGCCGCCGTCCTTCTGCTTATAGCCGGCCCATTTCCAGTTGTCCTCGTGCTTGCCGAAGTCGGCCACCAGCATGTCGAAGGCGCGGGCACGCGCCAGGGCGGGGGCGTCCACCTTATTGTCGTGGTCCTTGTAGAGCTTGCGGAACAGGCCGAAGCTGCGCGTCACCTCATCGGAGCCGCCGAAGCCGGGCAGGTTGGCTTTGGGGTCTTTGGGCGAGTCTTCGAGGGTGCCGAGCAGGTTGGCGTATTCCTCGCGGTAGGGGCCAAGCTGCTGGTTGTCGGGCAGGCGAAACAGGCGCGGCCGGGCGTGCAGAATGTCTGTCTGGTCCAGCATGTAGCTGATGGGCAGATTGCTATACGGGTTGGCCGTGGCCGTCACGTCGCGTAGCACATCGGAGGCAATGGAATTGCGCAGCTCGGGCGGCAGAATTTTGGTTACGTCCTTATCTACCGAGCGGAAAACGTACTCCGAGCTATCGGCCGCAATGAGCTTGAGGGAAGTCGTCTGGCGTCCTCCTCCCTTGCCAGTAGGGCGCAGGCCGCCTTTCTCGGTGTTCAAATCCAGCGTTTTAACCGTCACGGGCTGCAGCCACGACGAGCGGTAGATTTTGCCAATGAAGAAGTCGCGGCTGCCGGTGGGCTTGTACTCCGGGCCCGGCACTACGGTGGTCGTGGCTTGGAACGGCGCGTCGGGCTTGGCTTCGGCTACGGTTTTGGTAGCGCCGGGGCAGTTGGTGATGAACGGGTTAGCGGGCGCTTTCTGGTCGCCTCCCTCGGCGCAGGCCGAGCGGAAGAGGGTGGCGGTATAAGCGTCTTTGGCTGCCGTGCCTTTGTCGTCAAAAGTGAAAACGTGCGTCTTCACGGTGCCATCGGCAAAGTATTCGAGGGTGGTGTAGCCTTCTTCGCTTTTGCTGTAGAGCGACTGGCCTTTCGCTCCGACGTGTTCACTTTCAGCAAAGCTGCCGCTCACCACGTGGTAGTTGCCCTGGAAGGGCGTGATTTGCAGGCTGAAATCGTGCGCGGCGGCGTAAATCACGCCGGGGTTGCTCTGCAGGGTGTTCAGCAGCTCCTTTTTCAGCTCCTGGTAGCGCGGGTTGGCGAGGTCGCGCGGGGTGCCCACGTTCTGGCGGTAGGCCGCGTAGATAGTGCCGAACACCGGCGGGCTGAGGTGGCGCGAGAGCGGCTCGTGGCCGCCATATATGCCGTTGGTGACGACCGGGTGGTGGCCCAGCAGCAGCACGTTCTTGTTCTTGGTGTCGTCAATCAGGTCCTGTATCTGCTCGCGGAATTCCTCTTTGGTGAGGGTCTTGCAATCGGTGTCGGGCGCTTCGGGGCGGTCGAAGGGGTGCGTGAACCAGGGGGTGTTGATGGCCACGAGGCGGACCAGCGGGGCCACGTCCACCACTTCGGGGCCGGGGCAGCCATTGGTGGGGATGAAGGCGTTCTGGCCGGGCAGCTGCTTCTCGATGTACTTTTCGAGGCGGCGCACGGCCTTCAGGCCGGCGGGGCCGGAGTTGGCCCAGTCCTTATCGCCGGGCAGGAAGTAGATTTTGCCCTGCGGCAGGCCTTTTACCAGCGCGATTAGCTGGTCGGCGCGGTCGCGCTCGGCCTGGGCCAGGGCGGTGTCGCCTTTGGCCACGAGGCCGGTATTGCCCACAATGTCGCCAAGGTGCACCACCGTAAAAGGGCCGGTTTGCTGTTCCAGCGTGGACCTCAGTAACTTGAGGCGCGCGGCGGGCAGCTCGGCCTGGGCCGTGTTGCCCAGCAGGAAAACGGTGTGGGCCGGGGCCTGGGCGAAACCGGGAGCCGAAGCAGTAAGAAGTAGCCCCGTGAAGAGGGCGCGAATGTAGCGAAAAGGCATAAGCGAAGAAGGTATAGCCCTCTTCTACGGCAGAGGAGTAGGGTGCGGTTATTTCCGGCGGCCTGAATGTCACATTCGACTATATTTACCGGTCAACCTGCCGACTTCGCCGATGAACCCAACTGCTGCTAACGTGCTGATTGCCGGGGCTGGCCCATCGGGGTTGACGCTGGCGCTGGAGCTGTGCCGCCACGGCGTGCGCCCCCGCATTATCGACCCGCTGCCCGGCCCGTCGCCCCTGAGCCGGGCTCTGGTGATGCACGCCCGCACCCTGGAGCTGCTCGACCGCCATGGGCTGGCCGAGCAATTCATCGCGCAGGGCGAAATCGTGCGCGGCGTCGCCTTGCGTCGGAAAGGCCACGTAGCGGCCAAGCTGCCGATAGGCCGCATTGGCGAGGGGCTGAGCCCATTCCCCTTTGCCCTGATGCTGTCGCAGGACCAGACCGAACGGCTGCTACGCGAGGCGCTGGTGCCTTACGGTGTGGCAGTGGAATGGAACATCAGCCTCACGGGCCTCACGCAGGATGCGGGCGGGGCCATCGCCACGTTGCAAGCCCCCGGCCAGCCGCCCGAAACCGCGCATGTGGCCTATGTTGCGGGGTGCGATGGGGCCCACTCGGCTGTGCGGCACGCGCTGGGCATTGGCTTTCCGGGCGGGACGTATGAGCAGGTTTTCTTCGTGGCCGACACCGTGACCGAAGGCCTGGACGAAGATGCCCGGCTGGGACGGATGCTGGAAGTGTCACTGGCCCCGCGCACCTTCAACGCCTTCTTCCCGATGCCGCAGGGGCGGATGCGCGTCATCGGCCTGCTGCCCGATGGGCTGGCCCCGGAGGATGCCACCTTCGCGGCCGTGCAGCCCGGGCTGGAAGCGGCCGAGCACGTCCGGGTGCAGTCGGTGAGCTGGTTTGCGACCTACCGGGTGCACCACCGGGTGGCCGACCACTTCCGGCAGGGCCGGGCGTTTCTGGTGGGTGATGCGGGCCACATTCACAGCCCGGCCGGTGGGCAAGGCATGAACACCGGCCTCGGCGATGCTGTGAATCTGGGCTGGAAGCTGGCCGCCGTGCTGCAGCAAGCCGCTCCCGAAGCGTTACTCGATACCTACGAAGCCGAGCGCATTCCCTTTGCCCGGCAGCTGGTGGCCACTACCGACCGCGCGTTCACTGGCGCCACGCGGGCCACGGCCTGGGCCAGCTTCGTGCGCAGCTGGGTAGCGCCGCTGCTGCTGCCGCTGGCCGTGCGCGTGCCCGCTATTCGCCGACTGATGTTTCGCACCATCTCCCAGATAGGCATTAAGTATCCGTATTCCCCCTTGAGTGGCGGGCGAGCCGGAGGCGTGGCGGGCGGCCAGCGGTTGCCCTGGGCGGCCGGGCGCTACGAGGCGCTACGGCCGGTGGGCTGGCACTTGCTACATGTTGGCTCGGTGCCGGCCGCGCGGGCGTGGGCGTCGGCGCGTTCATTGGTCGCCACGGAAGTTGCGCCTGCCGCTGCCGAAACACCGGGTACCGTGTACCTCGTGCGGCCCGATGGCTACGTGGGATTGGTGGCGGCTGCGTTTGATGAGGCGGAATTTACCGCCTACGCCCGGCATTGGCTGGGGCGGTAGGACGCACTCAAAGCGGTTCACACGTTGAACGGTGTAGGGGCGGGGCTTGCCCCCGCCCGCCCATTCGCATCGTTGCAACGATTCCATTCAACGACGGGCGGGGGCAAGCCCCGCACCCTACTTCCACATAACCTAATACACGAGCTAGGATGCCAGGACAGCTTTCTCACCTAGTGCTACACAGCTTTTTCCTCGCTCCGACCCATCCCAAAAGACTGCCAGGCCAGCAGCAGCAGGCACGGCAGGCCCACCCACAGGGCTTCGCTGGCCAGCACCCGTAGCCCTTTGGCCCCGAAGAAACCCCGGATGCTCAGGGGCGATACTTTGATGGGCCGGAAAGGAAAAAAGTAGCGCTCCAGGTGCCAGGGGCTGAAGAATGCCACGCCCAGGCCGCCGGTGGTCAGGGCATCGAGCAGGCCGTGCGAGGCGGTGGCCAGGAACAGCAATAGCGCCAGCCGCCCGGCAGCAGGCCGATTACTTGAGCGGGCCAGCCGGCCCAGCAGGGTGCCTATGGCGGCTACCACGGCGGCGGCCAGCAGTGAGTGCGTGAGGCCCCGGTGGCCCCAGAGGCTGTCATACGGTACGCCCAGGCGGTAGCCGACCGAATCCACATCGGGCAGGGCAGCGCAGAGGGCCGCTGCCACCCAGTAGGGCCAGTGCCGGCGGTCGGGGAGCAGGAGCTTGCCCAGGGTGGCCCCCAGGGCGGCGTGGCCAAATGCGGAAGCCATGAGAGTAGGACGGGGGAAAACGCGACTGGTCCGCCTACCGGGGGCAGGCGGACCAGCGCGAAAAGGGTTTACCAGCGGCGGATAATGCCGTAGTGTTCGAGCAGCCAGAGGGCGGCCACGATGGCCACGATGATAAGGGCTTTGGGCCAGAATTCGCCCCAGAAACCGCCCTTAGAGGGGGGCATCCTCGGGCTGCCAGGTCATGACCATGTGGTGCACGGGCAGCACCACAAATTCGGGGTGGTGGCGCAGGTCTTCGTGGTTGCTCAGGGCCCAGTCGAAGGCAGCCTGCTCGGTTTCGAAGGCTTCAGGTACGCCCGCAACCGGCCTAAGCATCATGTGGTTGTGTTGGTGGGCGGCGTCGTGTTCCTTGCGGAGGCCGAAAAGTTGGTATTTGGTGACGAGTCTGTACATGGCGCTAAGGTAGAAAAGAGAAGGTGTTTGGTGAAGGAAATTTTGTGCAGATGGTCATGGCAGGGCAATGACACAAATTACCCCGCCAGCTCCCTCAGCACCTTGGGCACGCCGGTGCTGGCGGCTTCGGCCACGTAGCGGACGCCGCGCCGGCCGGCTTCGGGCTGGTGCGGGTCGATGACGAAGACGGGGCAGGTGGCGGGGGCGTAGTGCAGCAGGCCGGCGGCCGGGTACACTTGCAGGGAGGTGCCTACGATGAGCAGGGCATCGGCAGTGCTCACGGTTTCGGCGGCTTCTTCGATGGCGGGCACCAGCTCGCCGAACCAGACGATGTGGGGGCGGAGCTGGTGGCCGTCGGGGGCGAGGTCGCCCACGTGGATGTCCCCGGGGCAGTCGTAGGCGGTGGTTTCATCGGCCACGGAGCGCATCTGGTTCAGCATGCCGTGGAGGTGAAGCACATCGGTGGAGCCGGCGCGCTCGTGCAGGTCGTCCACGTTCTGGGTGATGATGCTGACGCGCCAGTTGGGTTCTTCCTCGAAGCCGGCCAGGGCCAGGTGGGCGGCGTTGGGCTGCACGGTGCGGGCCTGGGCGCGGCGCTGGTTGTAGAAATCGAGCACCAGGGCGGGGTTGCGGGCAAAGCCTTCAGGGGAGGCCACGTCTTCAACGCGGTGCTCTTCCCACAGGCCGTTGGTGTCGCGGAAGGTGCGGATGCCGGACTCGGCCGAGACGCCGGCGCCGGTGAGGACGACAAGGTGTTTCATGATTTTTGGGTAGGAGTAGGAAGGTAATTGGGAGACCAGAATGCGCAAGGTTGTCATCCTGAGCGCAGCGAAGGACCTTTTCACGTTTGCGCCGAGATGGATTTACTGCAAAATGTTCAGCGGTGAGAAGGTCCTTCGCTGCGCTCAGGATGACAAACGTAGCGAGCGCGCCCCTACAGCGTCACCTCACCGTCTTCCTCGCCGTGCCAGAACTTGATGCGCTTGGCCTGCACGCGGATGAGCACGATGCCGGGCGTATCGATGCCATCTTTGAACCAGCGCTTGAGCTCGGGCAGCCAGTGCTTTTCCAGCGTGGCTTTTTGGCGGATGAGAGTGGCGGTGCCCACCACGGACACATACAGGTAGTCGGGGCCGGAGAAACCGAGGCTGACGTGCGGATTTTCTTCAATATCCGAAACGGTGCGGGAACCTTCGTAGGTGAAGTAGTAGGAGTTGCCGTCGTATTCCACGTCGCCGTTGTTGCTCATGGGGCGGGTGCTGAGGTGGCCGCGGCTGGTGTGGGTGGTGAGCAGGGTGATGTCGAGCTTTGCCATTTTGGCGGCGACGGCTTTGAGGGTGGTTTCGGCCATGATGTTTGGGGCGGGAATGGAATGAGGGCGGAGTACGTGAGGGCGGGAGCGGTGGTTCGGATGCAGGCCGGGCCTGAACGCAAAGAAGTTGAGCCGGCAAAGCCCACTGGGCCTGCCTGCTCAACTTCTTTACCTCGGCGGGTGCCGAAGGGCGGCTCCGCAATGCTTACTCGCGGCTTACTTTCAGCTGGTGCTGCTGGCCGTTTTGCTCGATGGTGAGCAGGTAGATGCCGGGGGCGAGGCGCTCGGTGCCATCAAGGGCCAGGTTCTGGGTGCCGATGGTAGCGTTAGCAGTCTGCTGGAGCAGGGTGCGGCCCCAGGCGTCGCGCAGGGTGAGGCGGGCGGGGCCGGCGGTGGTGGCGCGCAGTTGCACGGTGAGGTGCTGGCGGAAAGGCACGGGGAAGGCGCTGGCCTCGAATGCGGCGCCGGACTGGGCGGCGAGGGCTATGGAGCGCACCGGCGAGAAGCTGGCGGTGCCGTCGGCATCGACTTGGCGGAGGCGGTAGTAGACGGTGCGGCTGCCGTACTCGGCCAGGCGGGCATCGCGGAACTCGTAGGTGGAGGCCTGGGTGGTGGTGCCGTGGGCTGTCACTTTATCCACGGGGCGGAAGGTGCGGCCGTCGGGGCTGGCTTCGATGGCGAAGTAGGCGCTGTTTTTCTCGGTGGCGGTGGCCCAGCGGAGCAGGGCGGCGGGGCCGGCGGCTTCGGCGGTGAAGCGGGTGAGCTCGACGGGCAGCGGCGTTTCGGTGCTGCCCAGCGTCCAGACGGAAAGGTGGGTGAGGCCGGCCACGGTGAGGGTGCTGGCGGCATCGGCGGTGAGGGGGGCCTGGCGGGTGGCGCCGGGGCTCAGCTGCCAGGGGCCGCCGGGGCTGGGGGCGCTGTAGAGGCCGAGGTCGGCCGTGGCAATGCCGTTGCGCTCGTGGTCGAAGTACTGGAAATTCATGGTGAGGTCGAGGTCGGTTTCGCCGTCGGCTTCGAGCACGAAGGAGCGGGTGATGCCGGCGCGGGTGCCCACGCGCGGGGCGGCGGTGCCGGTGCGGCGGGTGAATTTCAGCCCGCCCGGCGTGTTGCTGGCGTTGGCATCAGAAGTGAGAGTGAGGCCCAAGCCGTTGAGCTCGGCGGGGGTGCCGTAGTCGACAAAGCTCTTGCCGTAGACTTCGCCGATGATGTAGCTGCTTTCCTTTTCAGAAACCGAGGCCGTGCTGAAAAACTCGTTGTAGGGGTTATCGCCGTACAGTTCTACGCTGGTGTTGCCGGTGCTGAGGACGCCCTGCGTCATGCTGATGCGGTCAATCAGGCGCATGGGGGTGGTGAGGGTGGCCGGGCCGGTGCCGTTCATGGTGAGGTCGTACACTTCGCTCAGGCCGGTGACCTGCTGGGGGCCGGTGCCGCGCAGCTCAATGTTGCCGCCGATGGTGAAGGTGGGGTAGTTGTTGAAGTCGGTGTAGGTGAATTCGGCGTAGGAGGAGTGGTTGACGAGGTTGCCCGACACGGCCAGGGTGCCGGCCGTGTGCGTGAAGCTGGCGTATTTATCGATGGTGAGGCTGCGGACTTCGGCGGTGGCGCTGGGGGTAGTCAGCTCGGGGTAGGTGCCGCTGGGCAGGTTGGCGATGTGGGCGTTGGTGGCGGCGGTGGGTACGCCGTTGGTCCAGTTGGTGGCCGCGAACCAGTCGTGCGAGGTGCCGAGCCATTCGGTGAGGGGGGCCGCGTCGTCGGTGGTGGCGCAGAGGGTGAAGTCGCCTTTGGTGTAGTTGCCGTTAGCCCACACGCGCACGTAGAGGGTGGCGCCGGGCGTGAGGCCGGTGAGACGGGCGTAGGAGGTGTAGCCGTGGCCGCTGTTGTCGTCGCAGGTGAGGGCGGTGAGGTTGCCGCACGTGCCGCTGTACACGGCTAGGCCGGTATTGTAGACGCGGCTGTTGGTGGCTTCACCAGTTTCGAGGGCCAGAATGCCGCTGGCGGGCACCACTACGGAGTACCACATATCGCCGCCCTGGTAGTCGGCGCAGGTGGGGTCGGGCACGCTGGTGGAGGGGCCGGCGTCGAGGTTGGAGATGAGCAGCGGGGTGCAGGCGGTGCCCACCGTGAGGGGCAGGGCGCCGCAGGGCTCGTCGTTGGCCGGGGCAGCCGTGGTGGTGAAGGTGAGGGTGGCCGAGGGGCCGGTGAGGCTGCCGCCGCAGGTGCTGGCCACGGTGGCGGTGTAGGTGGTGCTGGGCAGCAGGTCCTGAATGGTGATGGGCGAGCGGTCGTGGGTGGCGGTGAGGGAGGGGCCGCCGCCGGCGGGGGCGTAGGTTACTTCGTAGTCGCCGTTGGTCAACTCATTTTCGGTGAACGTGATGTCGGCTTGGCGGGCGTGCAGGTTGGCCACGGCCAGGTGGGTGGGGGCGGCGCAGGGCAGCACCTCGCGGGCGCTGAGCTGGTAGGCTCCCAGGTCGGTGTTGTCGAACACCCAGGAGCGCACCAGCAGGGTTTGGCCGGGCGTCTGGTCGCGCAGCAGCAGGTCGGCAAACCAGTCGTCGCTGCTGCCATTGCGGCAATCCACATCGACCAGGCTGCCGCAGGTGCCGCTGTACACGGCCAGGCCGGTGGCGTAGACGGGGCTGCCCGCTACGGCGCTGGCCCGCAGGCGCAGGTTGCCGCTGGCCGGCACCGTGACCCGGAACCACACGTCGCCGCCGGAATAAACAGAGCAGGTGGGGTCGGCCACGCCGGCCGAGGCGGTGGCTCCCACGTTGGTGGTGACCAAGGGCGTGCCGGTGGTGGGCAGCAGCGTGGCCCCGGCGCAGTCGTCGTTGGCGGGGGCCTGGGCGAAGGCAGAGGCGCTGCTCAGCAGCAGGGTCCCGGCCAGGGCCAGGGTGCGGCGGAGGCGGGTGCCTAAATGGGTAAGGAAGGAGGAAACGGGTAAGCGGAAAGCCATCGAAAAAGGGTGAAAATGGACAGAAAAAGGGGCGTGCGGGAGAAGGACGCTGCAAAATTAGCCCGACCCTGAGAGGGGTGCCAAATGCGCTGATACCCCCAAATGGGGGTATCAGCGCATTTTTTTTGTGGGGCGAAGGGCGGGCGGTCGGGCCAGCCGCCGGGCATAAAAAAAGCCCGCTGCCGAAGCAGCGGGCGGGGGAATTATTCGTCAATTGGCAAACGAATTAGAAGACCCAATGGCTATTAACTAGCTCTTTATTGTCATCATATACAAAACGACTTGCTGATGGAACGCCCGGAAACTAACTGATGCCTCAAGCAGCCAAGCGACACGGTCTATGTCGATAGTAGCGAGTAGTTCATTCACGATAGCATTGTGGCTTTTGGTGCGGTCGGCATAAAGCGTCTGCTTCGTTTGGTCGTTGGGTTTGCGTTCCAGAACTTCTCTACTTGGGTATTGAGCTAAATACAAAAGCCAATGTTCGATGCACTGAACGGGTAAAAGAAGTAACGTGCGGTGTTGCCATTTGTCAGGGATTTTGGCCCGTAGCTCTTCGATTTTATCCTCATAGTGAGTGAGGTCGAATGAATCAATGTCGCGGCCAATAAATAACCAGTCAAGCAGCGGGTACCCAAACACAAATGCTGCTTTGCAGGCATCGGTACAACGCCGGTCAACCACCTTATTATTCATCTGCCCAAACTGCTTGCCAAAGTAGGGCACCGGCTCAAACGCAATATCTAATGCATCGCTGCCACAATGCGGCAGGTAAGCATCCAAGAATTGGCTTTGTCCGGCATCCTCGCCGAAAAACCCATAACGCACCACACTCATAACGGTACACCACCCAAAAAGCCCGAAACCCAATATTCTCCCAACGCATCGGTGTAGTGAATTTCTTCCTCGCCGGCTGCCTTCAACTTATCGTTGGTTTCCTTGATTATATCATCAGCGTTACGAATCACCGTTTCCCCATTCTCGTCTCGGTCAAATACCGAAATACATTCGGGAATGTCCTTGAAATGGTCCACCACATACGGACTGTGCGAAGTGAGAATAATTTGAATATCCCGCAGCCGCGCCAGCTCAAAAATAAAATCCATCACCTCCTTAATGCGGCGCGGGTGAATGCCTTTCTCCGGCTCTTCCAGCAGCAGCAGTTTCGGTGGGTCGGGCTGGTGGATAATGCAGAGAAGCGCGAGGAAATAAAGAACTCCTTCGGAGACTTCATCGGCCCAATACGAACTGCCCGATGCATCAAAAAATTTGAGTTTGAGAAAGCCTTTTTCAAGTGGGTCAGCAGGAGTCGATACACTATTTAAACTGCCTACACATTTTCTGAAATCATTTTCAAGCCTTTGAAAAAGCTCTTTATGATTTTGTGAGAGATTGAATAAAAAATTGTTTATATTATTGCCATTTGCATCAAATCTTTCTACAAATAGAAGTGGGTTATTCGCTGCGAATTTGGCAGGGTCTGGTTTGTAAATAATAGAATTCTGTAATAAGTTTTTCAATAAATAAGATGTTTCACCAAGGAGTGCCTGTCTTTCATCATAACTCATAGAGCTCTCAAATAAATTATGGGATGATTCATTCTCAAACTTATTAGTATTGGCATAAATTAAATTTCTTCCACGCCTAAGAAGAATATCGGTTTTAGGTGTAAGAAATGGTGAAGTTGAATTGAATAGGAATTCAGCTTCTATACTTTTTAAGTTTTGGCGCTCAAGAGGTAATAATAACTCATTATTGTTTACTTGAACAAGTGGGCGGGTAATAAGCTGGTCAAATTCTGACTCGCTATACTTCTGTCCAGATATCAATTTTCCAGCGAACTCAATCCCCTTCAAAAAATTCGACTTCCCCGAGTTATTCGGCCCGATAAATAAATTCACCTGCCCCAGCTTCACGGAAGCGTCGCGGATGCTGCGGAAGTTTTGGATACGGAGGGAAGTGAGCATGGGAATCGAAGTCGGTGATAAGGCGAAGATAGGCGGCTAGGTAACACTGTGGCCAGTTGAATGAGAAACGCGCCGCCGCTCCCGTAAACGGAGCGGCTGCGCGTTTTTGGTAGGGCGGTGATGAGCTGCGCTAGACCAACAGGCACAGCGAGCGCGCTCATATATGCGGTTGCTAGTGAGGAAATAGATAATATTTAGGAAACATTATATTCTGCCGCCTGGCCATTAGCTTTACGAGACAGGGCGGCCGGGTGGCATACCGACGCCGGAGCCCTGACACCTTTCCTCACCTTATTTTCTGCTACATACTTATGGCAACTTTCACGGTAAAAGACGGGACTGAAATCTATTACAAGGACTGGGGCAGCGGCCAGCCGCTGGTGTTTCACCACGGGTGGCCGCTGTCGAGCGACGACTGGGATGGGCAGTTGATGTTCTTTCTGAACAAGGGCTACCGGGTTATCGCGGCCGACCGCCGGGGCCACGGCCGCTCCACGCAAAGCGCCAACGGCCACGACATGGACACCTACGTGGCCGACATCCTGGAGCTGGCCGACCACCTCGACCTCAAGGATGCCGTCCACATTGGCCATTCTACGGGTGGGGGCGTGGCCATCCGCTACGCCGCGCGTGCGGTCCAGGGCCGCGTGTCCAAGGTGGTGCTCATCAGTGCCGTGCCGCCCCTCATGCTGCAAACCCCCGCCAACCCCGACGGCGTGCCCATGGCAGTGTTTGACGAAATCCGGGAGAGCACGGCCACCAACCGGGCGCAATATTTCCAGGATTTCACCCTCCCGTTCTACGGCTACAACCGCGAAGGCGCGCAGGTGAAGCAGGGCATCCGCGACAACTGGTGGCGGCAGGGCATGAGCGGCGGGGCCAACGCCCACTACCTCGGCATCAAGGCCTTCTCGGAAACCGATTTCACCGAAGACCTGAAGAGCGTGGCCGTGCCCGTGCTGGTGCTGCACGGCGAAGACGACCAAATCGTGCCCTTCGCCATCAGCGGTGCCAAATCCATCAAGCTGCTGCAACACGGCAAGCTGATTTCGTACCCCGGCTTTCCCCACGGCATGCCCGCCACGGAGGCCACCACCATCAACGCCGACTTGCTGGCTTTTATTCAGGGGTAGGCATCGGGTTTCGGTTTGTGATGCAAAAAAAGCTGCCCTGGTATGGGGCAGCTTTTTTTGTTGCTATTGATGATAGACGGTAGCTGTGGGACAGTAGCGCGGACTTTGTAGTCCGCGAGTCAACCAATTCATTCGCGGACTACAAAAGTCCGCGCTACTGCCTAGTGGTTAATCGGGCACTCAATGAGCAGAAACCGCGTACCGGCTGCCGCTTCGATGTTCACGCTGTCCGTTTCCCAAATGCCGAGGCTGTCGCGGGTGCCCACTTCCTGGCCGGCCACCGTCACCGAGCCGCTGATGACGAACAGAAACAGCAGCTTATTCAGCGGCTTGAAGCTATAATCTACCGTCTGCGCCTCGGTATAGTAGCCGAGCGAGAGCTTGGCGTTCTGGTTAATCCAGCAATGGGCCTGGCCTTCCTCGTTGCTCACGATGGTGGTGAGCTGGTTGGCGCGCTGGGCTTCGGGGAACTGGCGGCGCTGGTAGCGCGGGCCGATGTTCTGAAGCTTGGGCTCAATCCAGATTTGCAGGAAATTCACGTCGGTATCGCCCACGTTGTGCTCCTCGTGGCGCAGGCCCGAGCCGGCGCTCATGATTTGCACCCAGTCCTGGTGCACCACTTCGGTGTAGCCGAGGGTGTCTTTGTGGTTCATGCTGCCGGCCAGCATCACCGAGATGATTTCCATGTTGGCGTGCCCGTGGATGCCGAAGCCGCCGCCGGGCTGCACCACGTCGTCGTTGAAGGTGCGGAGCAGGCCGAAACCGCTGCGCTCGGGGTCGGCGTAGGGGCCGAAGCTGAGCGAGAGGTGGCTTTTCAGCCAACCGATGTCTTTGAGGCCGCGGTCGGCAGCGCGGGTGAGGCGCGTTTTCATTGGGCGGCGGGCAGCTCGTTGCGGAAGGCGAATTCTGCTACCGGCTTGCGGGAGCGGGCGGCTTTCTCGCGGCTCAGGAAGGGCTCTTCGAGCTGCTCCGCTTCGCCGATGTAGCCCAGGGCCATTATCACGGCCGGCGTGAGGTTGTCGGGTAGGCTGAACTCGCGGCGGGTTTTGTCACGGTCGAAGCCGCCCATCACATGGCCGTGCAGGCCCAGCGCGGTGGCTTCGAGGAAGAGCGTGGCATTGGCGGCGCCCAGGTCGTGCATGGCCGCACCGTTGGGCTGGCCGTCGGCATTGGCCGTTTGGGCCAGCGCGATGATGAGCACGGGCGCGTTTTTGGCCCAGGGCTGGTTGCCGGGCACCAGGCAATCGAAGATTTTCTGGAAGGCTTCGGTATCGGCTTTGTGGGCGTAGATGTACTGCCAGGGCTGCAGATTCATGGCGCTGAAGGCCCAGGAAGCAGCTTCAAAAACCTGATTCAATTTCTCCTGCTCCACGGGCTGGGCCGCGAAGGAGCGCGGGCTCCAGCGGTTGCGGATGAGTTCGTGAATGGGGTAAGTGGTGGGGGCGGGTTTCATATGGTGGGGTTGGTACTTGGTATTGGGTAGTCAGTCGTCAGATTCGTTTTGATTAAACCTGTCATCCTGAGCGCAGCGAAGGACCTTATCACGGTTTAATAGTTTGCATTAATTAAGATGGCGCAAACGTGATAAGGTCCTTCGCTGCGCTCAGGATGACAAAATTTCACAGTTCATGCTCACTACCGACTATCAACTTAAAAGTTAAAATTCCATCGGCACTTCCATCAGCAGCAACTCGGCGTTGCTGTCGGCGCTGATGGCCAGCTTGTCGGTGTCCCAGATGCCGAAGCCGTCGCGGCGGTGCAGAGCCTGGCCGTTGATGGTCACGTCGCCCTCGAGCACGAAGGCGTAGACGCCGTTGCCGGCTTTCTTCACAGCGTAGTCAGTGCTGAAGCCCTTATCAAGGTTGCCGATGTGGAACCAGGCATCCTGGTTGATATGCGGGTTGGTGCCATCGCCGGCGGGCGACACTACTTGCAGCAGCTGGTTGTGACGGGCCTCCGGGGCGAAGGTTTCCTGGCCGTAGTTGGGCTTGATGCCACGCTCTTTCGGAAACACCCAGATTTGCAGGAATTTCACTTCCTGGTGCTGGTTGTGGTTTTTCTCGGAATGGGCCACGCCGGTGCCGGCGCTCATCACCTGCACATCGTTTTGGCGGATGACGGTTTTGTTGCCCATCGAGTCCTGGTGCTCCAAATCGCCGGAGAGCGGGATGGAGATAATCTCCATGTTGTCGTGCGGGTGCTTGCTGAAGCCCATGCCGCCGGCCACAGTGTCGTCGTTCAGCACGCGCAACGCGCCGAAATGCACGCGCTCGGGGTTGTTATAGCCGGCAAAGCTGAAGGTGTGAAAGGAATTGAGCCAGCCATGATTGGCGTGGCCCCGGGTATTGGCGAGGTGCAGAACGGTGTTAGCCATGATAGGGGCGTTGGTTAGAAGCGTTGATGACACAAATGTATGTACATTTGATGTATATACATCATTTATTGGAAAAAAGTTTTCCCGCTTTCATTTTTTGCGACGGGAGCGGGGACGGACAGCCAGCCGGTACCTTTGTCCGTCCCTATTCCCCTGTTCCAGGTTTCATGATTCGCACGGTAATCTTCGACATGGACGGCGTCATTATCGACACCGAGCCCATTCACCGCCACGCTTTCTTTACGCAGTTTGCCGAGTTGGGCATTCCCGTTTCGGCCGCCGAGTACGCTACTTTTCTGGGCAAGTCGACGCGCAACGTCTTCCAGCTACTTAAGCAGCAATACGGCCTCACGCAGGACGTGGAAGCCATGGTGATGCGCAAGCGCGAGCTGTTCAATAAGTCCTTTGACGAAGATGCTGCCCTCGACCTGCTGCCCGGTGTGCGGGTGCTCATCGAAGACCTGCGCCGCCACGACGTGCAACTGGTCGTAGCATCTTCCGCCTCCAAAGCCACCATTGCCCGGGTGTTCGGCCGTTTCGGGCTGGGTGAGTACTTCACCCACCGCATCAGCGGCGAGGACTTTGCCGAATCCAAGCCCAACCCGGCCATCTTCCTGCGCGCCGCCGAACTGGCCAACACGCCCGTCACTGCCTGCATCGTCATCGAAGATGCCGCCAACGGCGTAGCCGCCGCCAAGGCCGCCGGCATCTATTGCATCGCCTACCTCAGTCCGCATTCTAAAGGGCAGGACCTGCACCAGGCCGACCGCATTATTCGGAGTTTCGATGAGTTGAGCGCGGTTAGCATCGAAGCCATTGTGCCGGTTGAAGCGTAGCTATTCAAACCGCTTCAGCTCCGCGCGGGCAAATGTCCATTCCGGCGTATCAAACTCAGCATCGGCCGGGCCGGGTACGGCAAACCATGCCCCAAGCGCGGGAGCGTCAACATTGCGCAGCACATGGATGCTCTGCGCCGGCATGTAGCTCTGGGCCAGCAGCACGTATTTCTGGTGCGAGGCCGGGTTTTCGGCCACATCCACTACCAGTACCGCGTGCCCGGGCGCGCCCCCGTGGATGAGCACATCGCCGGGCTGCACCTGCGGCAGCGGCACCGGCCGCAGCTCCCGGCTCAGCGACTTCGTGCCCGCGTAGCCGAACGTGGGCACTAGGTAGCGGGCCAGCGCCGCGTGAGTAGGCGCTTCCGCTGGCCGCGTAGCCGGCAGCACTTCCTCGTTCGCCACCCGAAATGTTCGGCCCGCCACGAAATCCGAAAACCAGAAATCATAGCCCGTGGTGAGGTGAAAATGCACCTTGTTCGGGTCGTGGCTGAACACGTATTCGGCCCGCAGCCGAATCACGGCATCGGCGCACTGCTGCAAATCCTGGGGCGGCACGTCGATGTTGACCACCGCCGCTACCACGTCTTGCCGGTCCTTCAGTTGGCCGTTGTAGAGGCGCGCTTTGGTACCGGCTGGCTTCAGGGGCAACCAGCGGAGCCACTCGCCCCACGAACTGGCGGTCACGGGCACTCGCTGGCTGCCGAGCGGAGGCACAAAGCGGGCCGCCACAGTCTGGCCCACCGGGGCCGATGCCTCCAGCCACGGGTAGACAAGGCCAGCTGGACGCCCCTCGGGTGCGGGCGACGCGCTCACAAGAATAAAGGGCAAAGCAAGTGGAAGCAACAAGCGACTGAGCAGCATAGGCGAAAAGCCAAAAAAGCCCGCGAAGTGCGGGCTTTTTGGATGGTCTGAACGCCAGGGCGCAAAAATTATTTTGCCTTAGCGGCGGGCTTTTTAGCGGCGGTAGTTTTTGTAGCCGGCTTCTTGGCGGCGGGCTTCTTTTTTGCCGCTGGTTTTTTGGCGGCGGCGGCTTTGGCGGCCTTTTTGGCCGGTGCATCCGCGTCTTTCTCCTCCTTGGCGGGAGCAGCTTTTTTGCCGAAGCGGCCACCTTTGGGCTTTTCGGGCGTGGCGTCAGCCAGCTCGATGCAGCGCTCCAAAGTCAGTTCCGTGGGCTCTTCACCCTTGGGAATCTTCACGTTCTTCTTGCCTGCCACGATGTAAGGACCGAAACGGCCGTTCAGCACCTGGATATCGGGATTTTCGGGGAAGCTCTTGATGAGGCGCTCGGCGTCGGTTTTGCGCTTGTTCTCAATCAACGCCACGGCTTCTTCGGCCGTGATGGTGTGCGGGTCCTGCTCCTTGGTGAGGGAGAAGAACTTGCTGTCGTGGCGGATGTAGGGGCCGAAACGGCCCAGCGCAGCCGTCATCGCCTTGTCCTCGAACTCGCCCACCACGCGCGGCAGCTTGAACAGCTCCAGCGCGTCTTCGAGCGTGATGCTTTCGATAAACTGGCCCTTGCGCAGGTTGGCGTAGGCCGGCTTGGTTTCGCCTTCGGTGTCGCCCAGGGCCACGTAGGGGCCGTATTTGCCCAGGCGGGCCGAGATGCGCTCACCCGTTTCGGGGTGCACGCCCAGCTCGCGGGTGCCGCCCACGGTGCTGCGGTCAATGTCCTGCCCGGCCTCGATGGTCGCGTGGAACTTACCGTAGAAACCGGTCAGCATCTGCGTCCAGTTTTCGTGGCCGTTGGCAATCTGGTCAAACTCGTCCTCCACCTTGGCCGTGAACTGATAGTCCACAATCACCGGGAAGTGGGCCACCAGAAAGTCGTTCACCACCATGGCCGTATCGGTGGGGAACAGCTTGGCTTTCTCCGCGCCGTAGTTTTCGGTTTTTACCTCGGTCTGCACCGTGTTGCCGTCCAGCGTCAGCACGTGGAACTTGCGCTCCTTGCCCTCGCGCGAATCCTTCTCTACATAGCCGCGCTTCTGCACAGTGCTGATGGTTGGGGCGTAGGTCGAAGGGCGGCCGATGCCCATTTCCTCCAGCTTTTTCACCAGCGAAGCCTCGGTGTAGCGCGCCGGCGGCGATGAAAACCGCTCTGTGGCGCTCAGGCGCTGCAAGGGCAGGTTCTGGCCCACGCTCAGCGGCGGCAGGCCGCGCGAGAAGCTGCTTTCGCCGTCTTTAGCGTCGTCCTCTTCCTCCTCGTCCTTGCTCTCGGCATACACTTTCAGGAAGCCTTCGAAGGTAATCACCTCGCCCGTGGCCGTCAGCGTAACGCCCGGCTGCGTGCTGATGCCGATAACCGCCGTGGTGCGCTCAATCACGGCCTCTGCCATTTGCGAAGCCATGGCCCGTTTGCGGATGAGGTCGTACAGCCGCTGTTCCGAGGCATCTGAGCCCGCCTTCACGGCGCTGAAATCCGTGGGACGAATGGCTTCGTGCGCTTCCTGGGCCGAAGCCGACTTGGTTTTGAAGGTGCGCGTGTGGTGGTATTCGGCTCCGTAAGATGCCGTGATGGCCGCTTGTGCGCCCGCCAGCGCTTCCTGGCTCAGGTTCACCGAGTCCGTCCGCATGTAGCTGATTTTACCCGCTTCGTACAGCTTCTGCGCCACGCTCATCGTCTGCGCCACCGAGAAGCCCAGCTTGCGCGAAGCCTCCTGTTGCAACGTAGAGGTGGTGAACGGCGCGGCCGGGCTGCGCTTGCCGGGCTTCTTGTCGAGGCTCTCAATCTGGTACGATGCCCCCACGCAACGCTGCAAGAAGGCCTCGGCTTCTTCGCGCGTTTTGTAGCGAGTAGGCAGTTCGGCTTCCAGCACGGCGCCGCGGCCGGCATCGAAGCGGGCCACAATGCGGTAGGCGCTGGCCCGCAAAAACTGGCTGATTTCGCGCTCCCGCTCCACCACCAGCCGCACGGCCACGCTCTGCACGCGGCCGGCGCTCAGGCCGGGCTTCACCTTTTTCCAGAGCACCGGGCTCAGCTCGAAGCCCACGAGGCGGTCGAGTACGCGGCGGGCCTGCTGGGCATTCACCAGGTCCTGGTTCACCGTGCGCGGGTCGGCAATGGCTTGCAGAATGGCGTTTTTGGTGATTTCGCGGAATACGATGCGCTTGGTTTTGGCTTCGGGCAGGTTCAGCGTTTCGGCCAGGTGCCACGAGATGGCTTCGCCCTCGCGGTCATCGTCACTCGCCAACCAGACGGTTTCGGCTTCCTTCGAAAGTTTTTTTAGCTGCGCGATGAGCTCGCGCTTGTCGGCCGAAACCACGTAGGTGGGCTTGAAACCGTTGGCAATGTCGATGGCATTATTGTCCTTCGGCAAGTCGCGGACGTGGCCGTAGCTGGAGCGCACCACGAAATCCTGGCCGAGGTAGCCTTCAATGGTTTTCGCCTTGGCCGGCGACTCGACGATAACTAAATTCTTGACCATGTGGGCGGGTAAGGAGTGCGGCAGTAGGAGAGGAGTGGCTGTGGAGGTGAAACGACCAGCTGCGACGAAAAGTTAAAATTGGCCGCAAAGATGCCGCTTAATTCTTAGCAGCCGCATGGTGCTGCAATAATCCGGCCGGAGCCGCCTCGGGGGAACGAGTCGGCGGGCCGGCGGGTTCAGCGCCGTAGCGGGCGGCGTTACCTTTGCTTATTCGCGGCTAACCCCCGTACTTCGCCCTCCCGATTAGCTTTCCCCTTCCTGAATCGATTCCCATACTATAATATGGCTTCCCCCCAGAATCCGCGACCCAAGGCTCGGCGTGCTGCTGCAACCGCTACGGATGTTACCGACGTTGCCAAGCCGGACGCCGGCGCGGTTTCGGCGCTCGACGTGGTGCGTACCAATAACGACCTGACCCGCAAAAAGGGCGGCTCACGCGGCTCCGTCGACACCCAGGACCCGGGCTACGTCAACGACCAGCTCAACCGGGTGCTTTACGCCCTTGATGCCTTTAAGAAAGGCGACGTATCGGTGCGGCTTACCAAGCAGAACGACGACATCTTCGCCGAAATCGCGGAAGCCTACAACTCGATGGTGGACATGATTGCCGGGGTAGGGGGCGAGGTGTCGCGCATCTCGAAAGTGGCCGGGGTAGAGGGTAACCTCAAGGCACGGGCTTCGGCCGACGGCGCCGCCGGCTTCTGGCGCGACATGATTAACAACATCAATGGCTTGGTGGACAGTATCGCCGTGCCGGTGTTGGAAGTGGGCAAGGTACTGAAGAACATCAGCCGCGGCAATCTGGACGAAAGCTTCCAGATTCCGGTATCGGGCGACTTTAAGTTGATGGCCGAAACCATCAACAAAACGATTGATAACCTGAACATCTTCGCCGGCGAGGTAACTCGCGTGGCGCAGGAAGTAGGCACCGAAGGCAAGCTCGGCGGCCAGGCTTCGGTACCCAACGTGGGCGGTATCTGGAAGGACCTGACCGACAACGTAAACAACATGGCCTCGAACCTCACCGTGCAGGTGCGGGACATTGCCAACGTAGCCACCGCCGTAGCCAAAGGCGACTTGTCGCAGAAAATCACCGTTGATGTAAAAGGGGAATTCCTGCAGCTGAAGCAGAACCTGAACCAGATGGTGGACTCGCTCAACCTGTTTGCCGGCGAGGTAACCCGCGTGGCCCAGGAAGTGGGTACGGAAGGAAAACTCGGCGGCCAGGCCAGCGTGCCAAACGTGGCCGGCGTATGGAAAGACCTGACCGACAACGTAAACAACATGGCCAGCAACCTGACTTCTCAGGTGCGGGACATTGCTAACGTGGCAACCGCGGTAGCTAAAGGCGACTTGAGCCAGAAGGTAACCGTTGATGTAAAAGGCGAACTGCTCCAGCTGAAGCAGAACCTGAACCAGATGGTGGACTCGCTCAACCTGTTTGCCGGCGAGGTAACCCGTGTGGCCCAGGAAGTGGGCACCGAAGGCCGCCTCGGCGGTCAGGCATCGGTACCCAGCGTAGCCGGCGTGTGGAAGGACCTGACGGACAACGTAAACTACATGGCTTCGAACTTGACGAGCCAGGTACGAGACATTGCTAACGTGGCTACCGCCGTAGCAAAGGGTGACCTGACCCAAACGGTTACCGTCGATGTAAAAGGGGAATTCCTGCAGCTGAAGCAGAACCTGAACCAAATGGTGGCGTCCCTCAACCTGTTTGCGGGCGAGGTAACTCGTGTGGCGCAGGAAGTGGGTACGGAAGGAAAGCTCGGCGGCCAAGCCAGCGTGCCAAACGTGGCCGGTGTGTGGAAAGCCCTCACCGACAACGTAAACGACATGGCCGCGGCTCTTACCTCGCAGGTACGAGACATTGCCAACGTGGCAACGGCGGTAGCCCGCGGCGACTTGAGCCAAAAGATGACGGTGAACGTGAAGGGCGAAATCCTGGAGCTGAAGAACATCCTCAACCAGATGGTGGACTCGCTCAACATCTTCGGCGACGAAGTAACCCGCGTGGCCCGCGAAGTAGGTACCGAAGGCAAGCTCGGCGGCCAAGCCGTGGTGCCCCGCGTAGGTGGTACCTGGAAAGAGCTGACGGACAACGTAAACACAATGGCCAGCAACCTTACCTCGCAGGTACGGGACATTGCCAACGTAGCCACGGCCGTATCGAAAGGTGACCTTTCCCAGAAGATTACGGTGGATGTAAAAGGCGAGCTGCTGGACCTGAAGGACAACCTCAACCAGATGGTGGACTCCCTGAACATCTTCGCCGGCGAAGTAACCCGCGTGGCCCGCGAAGTGGGCACGGAGGGTATCCTCGGCGGTCAGGCCAATGTGCCCAAGGTGTCGGGTACCTGGAAGGACCTGACGGACAACGTGAACACGATGGCCTCGAACCTTACCTCGCAGATGCGGGACATTGCCAACGTAGCAACGGCCGTAGCTAAAGGTGACCTTAGCCAGAAAATCACGGTGAATGTGCGCGGTGAGCTGCTCCAGTTGAAGGAAAACCTCAACGAAATGGTGGACTCGCTCAACATCTTCGGTGACGAAGTAACCCGCGTGGCCCGCGAAGTAGGTACCGAAGGCAAGCTCGGCGGCCAGGCTAAAGTGCCCAACGTGCGCGGCACTTGGAAAGACTTGACGGACAACGTGAACACGATGGCCAGCAACCTGACTTCTCAGGTACGGGACATTGCCAACGTGGCAACCGCTGTATCGCGCGGTGACTTGAGCCAGAAGGTGTCGGTGAACGTCAACGGTGAGCTGCTGGACCTGAAGGACAACCTGAACCAGATGGTGGACTCGCTCAACATCTTCGCCGGCGAAGTAACGCGTGTGGCGCAGGAAGTGGGCACGGAAGGCAAGCTCGGCGGCCAGGCCTCCGTACCAAACGTGGCCGGCGTGTGGAAAGAGCTGACCGACAACGTAAACTACATGGCCTCCAACCTCACCACGCAGGTGCGGGGCATTGTGAAAGTAGTAACCGCGGTATCGAAAGGTGACTTGACGCAGAAGCTGACGCTGCAAGCTAAAGGCGAAGTAGCTGACCTGGCCGACACCATCAACAGCATGGTGGATGACCTTAACCGCCTCGCCGTCGAAGTTAGCCGCGTGGCTAAAGTGGCCGGTGTGGAAGGCAAGCTGACCGAGCGCGCCACGGTAGGCGGCGTATCGGGCAGCTGGAAAGAATTGGTGGACACGCTCAATGCCCTGCTCGAATCCATCGCCTCGCCGGTTCTGGAAGTGGCCCGCGTGGTGCGCGCCATCTCGGAAGGCGACCTAACCCAGCGCGTAGACGTGCCAACCACAGGTGACATTCTGGCCATGGCCGATGCTCTGAACTTGGCTGTCGAAAACCTGAACGAGCTGCTCGGCGAAATTAACGACTCGTCGCAGATTGTGGGTACTTCTTCGGAAGAAATGGCCGGCAAAGGTCAGGAAATGAGCCGCGTAACCGTCGATGTGGCCTTGGCCATGCAGCAGATGGCCGAAGGTGCTCAGAACCAGGCTTTGAAAACTGACCAGGCCTTCAAGCTGATTGAAGAAATCATGCAAGCTACCAAGGAAACGGCCAACAAGGCCGACGTCGTGAACAAATCGGCAATCCTTGGTGAGCAAACCTCGCAGCTCGGTCTGAAAACGGTGGCTGAAGTGGTGAAAAACATGGAAGAAATCTCCAGCGCCGCTTCGCAGACCTCGCGCACCATCGAAGTACTGAGCACCCGTTCGGGCGAAATCAGCAAGTCGTTGGGTGTAATCACTGACATCGCCTCGCAAACCAACCTGCTGGCTCTGAACGCCGCCATCGAAGCTGCCCGTGCTGGGGAAGCCGGCCGTGGTTTCGCGGTAGTAGCCGAGGAAATCCGGAAGCTGGCCGAAAGCTCCCGCCGTTCGGCCAACGAAATTGCCACGCTGGTTGACGACGTAAAAAAGGATACGACCACGGCAGCCACGGCTATTTCGACCATGGAAAACCGGGTATTGAAAGGCAAGAACGCCACGTTCGAAGCCAGCTCGGCCTTTAAAAACATTGCCACCAGCTCGGGCGAAACGCTTCGCACTTCGCGCGACATTCTCACGGCTACTGAGGTACAGAAAACCTCGATTGGCGACGTGGTGAAGTACGTGGAAGAAGTGGTAGCCATTGCCGAGCAGACGGCTACCGGCACGCAGCAGGTAGCCGGCACGGCCAAGCAACTGTCGACGGCCATGCAGGAGCTGACCACCAGCTCGCAGCGCCTCACCGACATTGCCGACGACCTCCAGGCCGGCCTCGAAACCTTCCAGCTCAGTTCCTACGAGCCCGAGCCGGAGCCGGAACCCGTGCGCCGCGGTGCCCGCGATACCTACCGCGCCCGCGAATCGTATGCCGTGCCACAGCCGCAGAATGGCATAGCCGCTCGCCGCTCGCAGAGCCGTGCCGAAGCCGCGCCAACTGCTGAAACCAGCCGGCAGCCCAACCACCGCCGCGTCCGTTCGGAAGCAGCAGCGCCGGTAGCGGCATCTGCCCCTGCCCGCCGCGAGCGTCCGGCCCGGGCACAAGCCGTAGCCCAGCCAGCGGAGTCTCAGCCGGAAGCAGCCGTGAATGGCAAGGCCGCCAAAAATGGTCAAGCTGCTAAGAATGGCCAGGCTAACAAGGCTGCTGCCAAGTCGAAAGCCAAAACCAAATAGTTCTCAATCCATTCGTTTAGCCCTTTTTCGACTAATTCCGCATGGCTGAGACCGAAATAACCGCTCCCATCGCAAAGACCGAACGCGCTAAGCCCGCCGAACTGGTGCAGCTTATCGTGTTCCGGCTGGGCGATGAGGATTACGGCATTCGCATCGAGCAGGTGAAGGAAGTGACCGTCACGCCCGAAGTGGCGCGCATGCCCAAAACCCCGCCTTTCATCAAAGGAATTGCCAACCTGCGCGGCGATATTATTGCCATTCTGGATTTGGAAGAGCGTTTTCGGCTGCGGCCGGCAGGCCGGCCAATTCCTGAGCGCAGCTACACCATTGCCGTCGAAGCCGCCGACTACGTATTGGGGCTGATGGTGCGCGAAGTACCGCGGCCGTTCACCATGCCCCTGAGCCAGATTGAGCCGGCCCCGGAATTCGTGCAGGATTCCAGCACCCGCGACAAGTATCTCGAAGGCATCGCTAAACTGCCGGAAGGCGGTATCATCATTGTGCTGGACATGCGCAAGCTTCTGACCCCAAGCGAAGTGATGCGCCTGCCGGGCAAAACGGCATCTTCGTAGCCCCGGCCCCGTACAAGAGTAGCCCGCAACATTGCTCGGCCACCCGTTAAATCTCACGTTCCCCAATTCCATGAATAAGCGCATCCTCATCGTCGACGACTCCTTTTATATGCGTACGATGCTCAAAAACATGCTCACCGATGCTGGCTACGAAGTAGTGGGCGAGGCAGCAAACGGCGCGCAGGCGGTGGAAATGGCCGCTTCGACTTCCCCCGACCTCATCACCCTCGACGTAATTCTGCCCGATAACACTGGCTTGGATGTGCTCAAAAGCCTCCGCCAAATTCAGCCCACCGCCAAGGTGGTGATGTGCAGTGCAGTGGGCCAGGAGGTTATCGTGACCGAAGCCATCGAAAACGGTGCTCTGGCTTACATCGTGAAGCCGTTTTCGGAAGAGAAAGTGCTGGAAATTGTGGGTGCGGCGCTGCAAAACGACGCTTCAGAACAAGCTGCGTAAGGTGCTGCGACAACGTTCCGTCGCCTTGCTGCATTCCTTCGGAAACGATGGGATGTGTCTGTGCGCGCCGGAAAGTTGGTTTATCAACTCAATTTCTCAGGCCTAATGAAAACGCGCGACCAGGAATACCGGGAGCTTTTCATGGCCGAAGCGCTGGAGTATTACGACTCCATGAGCCGCCATTTGAGCGAGCTTGAGCGCAACCCCAATGCCGGCCCAGCGCTGAATGAGCTGTTCCGGCTCATGCACAACCTCAAGGCCAATGCCCGCGCCATGGGCTTCACCGATTTGGGCGAAGTGGCGCACCACCTCGAAACGCTATTTGGGCTGATTCGGGACCAGGAGCGCACGTTCAGCGGTTCGCTTATCAAAGTGGTTTTTGCCGGTGTTGATGCGTTGGGCAACATGATTCGGGCGGTGGGAGCCAGCCAGCCACTGCCGGATGCCACGATGTTGCTCGATAATCTCGACCGCTTGGTGCGGGGCGAAGAGCCAATTCTGGAAGAAGCCGAAGAGGTAGAAACAGAAGGGGAGTCGGGTAAGAAAATGGAGCTTTCTGACCTGGTGTATATTCAGGTTAAAAAGCTTGATAATCTGCTGAATCTGGTAGGGGAGCTGGTGATTGACCGTGACCGGATTATGACGCTGGCGCAGGAGATAGGCAACCCCGCGCTGCTTGCCACCGCCCAGCACCTGTTCCGCATTTCCGATGATTTGCAGTACAGCGTGATGGATGCCCGCTTGGTAGGCGTGGGCGTGCTGCTGAATAAGTTCCCCCGTGTGGTGCGCGACGTGGCTTCCGCCGAAAGCAAAGAAGTTGAGCTTACCCTCAGCGGACAGGATGTACAGATTGACCGCAACATCCTACAAATCATTACCGACGCGCTGCTGCACTTGGTGCGCAACGCCGTCAGCCACGGCCTCGAAACCACGGCCCAACGGGCGGCGGCTGGCAAATCTGCCGTTGGTCACCTCACCCTTTCGGCCCTGACCGAGCGCGACGATGTACTCATTCAGGTGCGCGACGATGGCCGGGGCATTGACACGGAAGCCGTGCGCCGCAAGGCCGTGGAGCGCGGCCTGACCACGGCCAGTGCGGCCGCCAATCTGGACGAGCAGGCCGTGTGGGCTTTTCTGTTCGAGCCCGGCTTCTCAATGGCCAGCAAGATTACCGACATTTCGGGCCGCGGCGTGGGGCTTGATGTGGTGAAGCTGGCCCTCGACTCGTTGGGCGGGCAGCTGCGGGTTGAATCGCAGTTGGGTGTGGGCACCACGTTTACGCTGGTGCTTCCCACGTCGATTGCCGTGAAAGGCGCGCTGCTGATTGAAGTAGATGAGCGTCCCTACGCCATCCCGCTGATGCACACTGATACAGTGCTCGCCCTGCAACCTGACAAAATTTCGGTGGTGGGCGGCGTGCTGGTTACGCACGTGCAGGGGCAGGCCGTGCCGCTGATACCGCTGCGGATGCTGCTGCACGACGAAGGCGACGAAATGCTGCCCTTAGCCGATAAAGCTGACATGGCCGGTGCCCAACAGGTACTGGTTGTGAACTACAATAACCGCCGGCTAGGCTTGCTGGTTGACCGGTTTATCCGGCAGCAGAACATTGTCATCAAGCCCCTTAGTAAACCGTTGGATACCATCGACCTGTTTGGTGGAGTTACCCTGCTCGGCAGCGGGCAAGTGTGCCTAGTGCTGGATGTGCCGGCCCTGACTCGCCTGTTTCTGACCAAACGCCCTTAATTTTCCTACTTTCACCCCAGTCCTCGCAGCTGCACTTTCCCCTATCTTTGACGTTATGGATTTATCGATGACTGAGTTAGAGCGTGATATAATCCGCGAGATTCTTAACATTGGCCTGGCTCGTGCCGCCGATTCATTCGCCGTTATCGCCCAGGAACGGGTGTTACTTGAAGTGCCGAATATTGACTTGCTGATGAGCGACGATATTCTGCACCGGGTGCGCGAATACCAGACCCGTCACGTGCCCATTCAGTCCGATATCCGGGGTGATTTCAATGGCACGACGCTCATGTTCTTCTCCGGACAGCACGTGCAGCGCCTCTCGCGGGTATGTCTGCGCATGCAAACGCCCGAAACATTAGAACTGAACGAGTTACAGGAATCGCTGCTACTTGAAATCAGTAATATTATTACCGGGGCTTTGGTAACGCAGCTGGCTAACATTCTCAAAGCCAATATCTATGGGGCGCCACCCGTGGCCCCCAAAGGAGATATTGCGGAGAACCTGCAGAGCCTGTTGCCGGCGCAACAGCTGCAACCGCTCATCTTCTCGGTTATCACGCAGTTTTCGGACCGCGACAACACGGTGGAACTGCCGTTGATGTTGTTTTTTGACCGCGTGACGTTCCAGAAAATCCTGGAAATCATTCGCAGCTACGACTTTCTGGGTAGCCAGATGTCGGCCTAACAGCTTTTTTAGGAATGCTTAACTGCGTTCCGGCCCGTCATGCCGCGCCGGCCGTTGCAACTCTCCCGCGAGCCCGTTCGCTGAACTGGCTGGCGGGCCTGGGACTGCAACTGCCGGCGCGGCATGACGTTCTTTTTCGCATTCAACCTTACTGTTTACCTACGCACTAATTCCAATGTCTAAAGCGGACGCCCTCGCCCAGAAAATAGCTTCCTTTGACCCCAACGCGCCCGGCGATGCGGACAGCGGCCTGTTCGGCCTGCCCTTCACGCCCGAAGAGGCGCAGGTAGTCGTTGTGCCCGTGCCTTGGGAAGTGACAGTGAGCTACCGCGCCGGCACGGCCGATGGTCCGGCCGCCATCCGCGAAGCCTCGTTGCAAGTAGACTTGTACGATTCGGACGTGCCCAATGCCTGGAAACTTGGCCTGGCCATGGAGGAGGCGGACGAAACCATTGCCGAAGCTAGTCGCAATCTGCGCCCGCTGGCTGCCGATTATATCGGCTGGCTGGAAGAAGGGCAGCCCGAAGCCGACCGCAAAAAACATGAAAAGGTGCCCGCTCAGGCCACTGCTGAGGGCGATAAGATGCTGGCGTGGCTGAAAGCCAAAACCGGTGCCCTGCTCGATGCCGGCAAGGGCGTGGTAGTACTGGGCGGCGACCACAGCACCCCGTTGGGCTACCTGCACGCGCTGGCTGAGCGCCACGACGAATTTGCCATCCTGCAGTTCGACGCGCACTGCGACCTGCGCCCCGCTTATGAAGGCTTCAAATACTCGCACGCCAGCATCATGCACAATGCGCTGGAGCTGCCGCAAGTGAAGAAGCTCGTGCAGGTAGGCATCCGGGATTTTTGCCAGCAGGAAGCCGACGTCATCGACCAGTCCAATGGCCGGGTGGCGCTGTTCAGCCAGCGGTTTCTGAGCGACGAGAAGTTTGCCAAAAAGTCGTGGAAGAAGGTGTGCGGCAAAATCATCGCCCAACTCCCCAAAAAGGTGTACATCAGCTTCGATATCGACGGCCTCGACCCCAAGCTGTGCCCCGGTACCGGCACGCCCGTGCCCGGCGGCCTGGAGTTTGAAGAGGCCACTTACCTGCTGCGCGCCATCGTGCGGGCGGGCATCCAAATCATCGGTTGCGACCTGAACGAAGTAGCACCCGGCGACACGGAGTGGAACGCCATCGTGGGCGCACGCCTGCTCTACCAACTTTGCAACTGGATGGCCGTATCGCAAGGGCGGCTGGCTGCTAAGGGCATGCACGCCGAGTAAGCTTCTTTCACTTTAACCCTTTTGCCATGATAGGATTCATCCTGAAATTCATTCTCACTGCCGTGCTGGTGTATGGCCTCAGCATGGTGCTGCCGGGCGTGGTGCTGGGCGGCGTGGGCAGCGCAGCTATATTGGTCATCGTGCTGGGCATTCTGAATGCCATCGTGAAACCCATTCTGCAAATTTTGGGCTTTCCCATCACGGTGCTCACATTGGGCCTGTTCCTGCTGGTTATCAACGTCATCATCGTGAAGCTGGCCGATTTCCTGATGAGCAGCTTCGATGTGCACGGCTTATTGAATGCACTGTTGTTCAGCTTGGCGCTGTCGGTGGTGAATGCTGTGGTGGATTTGGTGATGGATTAAATCCGGCGTCGTTCTGAAACAAAACTCCCCGCCGCGGTACCATTATCGGTACTGGGGCGGGGAGTTTTGGTGTTCTTTAGGCTTGGGCAATGCTTCGCCGCCAGCGGCGCACGGCCCACCACCCAATTCCCCCAAGCAGCAAGAAGGGCCAAATAGCAACCATGCCAATCAGTAGGCTGGTAATCAGGGTCCAGCCGGTGTAGAATGACTCTACCAAACGGCTGGCAAATGACACGACCGGTGCTTCGGGTACGGACTGGGGCAGGGACTGGTAACAGGTAAGGGAGATGGTAGAATAGGCCACTTCATCGTTGAGCGTTTTGAGGCGGCTTTCGGTGCTTTCGATTTCTTCGCGCACCTCGCCGATTTTGCCTTCAACTTCCAGCACTTCGCTGATTTTGCGGGCGCGGGCCAGCAGGTCGATGTAGCGCTTTTCGACGGCCCGCTTGGTGGCAAGACGGGCGGCCACGTCGGCGTGCTGGGCCGTGACATCGTCGGTGGTCAGCTTTTTTTCTTCCACGGTGCCGAGGCCACCGAGCGCGGCCATCAGCGGCTCAAAGCGAGATGGGACCACACGAATGGTCATAGCCTGACGCCATTCGCCGTCGGCCCGTACCTCGGTGGCCGCACTGAGGTAGCCACCGTTGCGGTGCACAAGGCTGTCGAGGCGGGCACTGGCTCGAGGCAGGCTGGCCACTTTCAGGCGTAAATCAGCGTGGTAGATGAGCAGGCGGGAGGGAGCCACGACGGATTCGATGTAGGGCCGGGGACCCGGAATCACGTCGGCCGTAGCCTCCTTATCGTCCGAATCCGGGCTCTGTGGGGGCGCGGCCGGCGCACTCATCATGTATTGCGGAGCCACGTCCACAACGGCGGCTTCTTTGGCGACTTCTTTTTTAGCGTGGCTGCAGCCGCACAGCAGGACTGCCAGCCCAATAGCAATGCTGAGGGAGGATTTCATGATTCATTCCGTAAAAAGTGAAACCAGAAACAGTAGCTGCGCAGCTCCTTTTATGCCAAAGCACAACCAGAAGTAACCCATATAGCCGGCAATAAAAAATGCCCGGCGGAAGGGCCGGGCATTTTTAGGAATCGATTAAGCAGTTCTGCTACAAGCGCCGAATATCAGCCCCCAGCGCCTGGAGGCGCGTGTCTATGTTCTGGTAGCCGCGGTCAATCTGCTCCACGTTTTCGATGGTGCTTTTGCCTTCGGCCGACAGAGCGGCGATGAGCAGGGCCACGCCCGCGCGGATATCGGGCGAGGTCATGGTGATGCCGCGTAAGCGCGTGCGCTGGTCGAGGCCGATGACGGTGGCGCGGTGCGGGTCGCAGAGAATTACCTGCGCGCCCATGTCGATGAGCTTATCGACGAAGAACAGGCGCGACTCGAACATCTTCTGGTGAATGAGGACCGTGCCCTTGGCCTGACAGGCCACCACCAGCACAATGCTGAGCAAATCGGGGGTGAAGCCCGGCCAGGTGTGGTCGCTCACCGTCAGGATGGAGCCGTCGAGGTAGGTGGCAATTTCGTAGTGTGCCTGAGCCGGAATGAAGATGTCATCACCCCGGAATTCCAGCTGAATACCCAGCTTGCGGAAAGTGTCAGGAATGAGGCCGAGCTCCGGAATCTGACAGTCCTTGATGGTGATTTCGGAGCCCGTCATGGCCGCGAGGCCGATGAAGGAGCCGATTTCAATCATGTCCGGCAGCATGCGGTGCTCGGTGCCGCCCAGCTTCTCCACGCCCACGATGGTGAGCAGGTTGGAGCCAATGCCTTGGATGTTAGCGCCCATGCGTACCAGCATGCGGCAGAGCTGCTGCAAATAAGGCTCGCAGGCGGCGTTGTAGATGGTGGTGGTGCCTTCGGCTAGCACGGCGGCCATCAGGATGTTGGCAGTGCCGGTTACTGAGGCTTCGTCGAGCAGCATGTGGGTGCCCGTGAGCTTGCCGTCGACCTTGATGCGATAAAAGTCGGTGCCTTCGAGCGTGAGCTTACCACCCAGCTTTTCGAGGCCCAAAAAGTGCGTATCCATCGGCCGACGGCCAATTTTATCGCCGCCTGGCTTGGGCAGCTGGCAGCGCCCGTAGCGCCCCAGCATCGGGCCGAGAATCATCACCGAGCCGCGTAGCGCGCCGGCCTGGGCCACAAACTCGGGCGTATCCATGTAGTCGAGGTTCACGTCCTCGGCCTGGAAAATATAAGTGTCGGAAGCCAGCTTGCCCACTTTCACACCCATGTCGCGCAGCAGCTCGATGAGCTTGTTGACGTCGCGGATGTCGGGAATGTTGCTGATGGTGACGGGTTCCGGGGTCAGCAATACCGCGCAGAGAATCTGGAGGGCTTCGTTTTTGGCGCCCTGGGGCGTGATTTCGCCGCGCAGTGGTTTGCCGCCGCGTACTTCAAATGCAGCCATATAATTTAAGGGTAAAAGTCTGTCATCCTGAGCGCAGCGAAGGACCTTACCACGCTAGAACAAAACGTTCACTCATGATAAGGTCCTTCGCTGTGCTCAGGATGACAGGAGGTAAAAGAGAAAACTATTGAGGGGGCTGCTGGGGCTCCTGGCTACGGCCTTTTTTGCGCTTCTTGCCGTTTTTGTTGCCGAAGCCATTGCCCCGGTTGTCGCGGTCACGGCCTTCGCGGCGGTCGCGGTTCTGGCCTTCGCGCTGCTGGGGCTGGGGCACGATGAACGGCTTGGTTCCCGCCGGAGCAGCCGGCATTTCAAACAGGTTTTCGCTGTCCACCACGGCCGGGTCGAGCTTGAGCTGGCCGCCCGAGAGCTCGCTCATGTGCCGCAGAATGGTCATGTCCTTGGCGTTTTCCTTGTTGTGCTGGCGGTAGAGGAACTTCATCGTCCGGCCAATCTGGATGGTGGCCTGCTCGCGCTCGGCGGCATCTTCCAGGGTGAGGGCTTTCGCAATGAGGGCTTCGATGGCGGCGCCATACGCACGCAGCTTAGGAGCGGTGCGGGGGTAGGGTACGCGGCCGGGCTTTTCGGTGCGCACCGTGAGGCTGCGCAGGGCCACGGGCGCTTCCAGAGCTACGTCTTCGCCGGCCATGGCGTGCAGGTGGTTCCAGAGGCGGGTCTGGATTTCGGGCAGGTCGCGCAGGGCCGGCTGCAGACGCAGCATGAGCTGCACAATGGCCGAGGCGCGTTTGGTACGCTCGGCCACGTCCTCAATGTCTTTGAGGCCCTGGATGAGTTGGTAAGTGCTGTGCCCGTATTCGCGCACCAGCAGCTGCAGGTGGAAGGGCAGGGAATTAATATCGGTCATAAAAAGCAGGAGAGAGGCCGCCAGGGGCGGGGCTCAGGCCAAAGATACGGCGTTGGGGCCGTCGCGTAGTGCAGAAAAGCACGACGTGCCAGAGGTAGGTTTATGCAGCGTTTGCTAATGTACCCGCAGCTTGGCAAAGCTCAGCAGCAGCACTTTCTCGCCCACTTCCTCAAACTGAATGGTGGCTTTGGTAGTGCCCTGTTGCGTTTCGAGTGCGCTCACTGTGCCGAAACCGAACTTAGCGTGTTCCACGCGCTGGCCGGTTTGCAGCTTCGAGGTGTCGGAAGGCGCAAAGTCGGCCGGGGCTACGTATTTGGTGGCCTGCACTTTGCGCGGCGGCGTCGGAATCAGGTTTGAGCGGCGCTCAAATACGTGTTGGAACGGCGAGCCTTCGCCCGCGCCCGGCCCGGCGGCAAATTTAAAGTTGACGTATTGCGGGTCAATCTCGTCCAGAAAGCGGCTTTTTTCGCAGCTGCGCAGGTTGCCCCACTGGTAGCGTGAAGTGGCATAGCTCAGCGTGAGCTTCTTCTCGGCCCGCGTGATGGCCACGTAAAACAGGCGGCGCTCCTCTTCCAAATCGGCCCGTGAGGTAATCATCATCTGGCTCGGAAAGAGGTTTTCCTCCATGCCCACGATGTACACGTTGCGAAATTCCAGGCCTTTAGCCGAGTGAATGGTCATCAGCGTGACGGCTTCGCCCTCCTGCGCGGCATCTTTCAGGTCCGAATCCGTGACGAGAGCAATGTCCTGCAGAAATGCGCCGAGGCTTTTGTCCTCACGCTCGGGGTCATCCACGTACTCTTTGATGCCGTTCAGCAATTCCTGGATGTTCTCGTAGCGCGAAAGGCCTTCGATGCTCTTATCCGCATAAAGCTCCTCCAGCATCCCGGAGTTTTTGGCGATGAATTTGGCTGCTTCGAATGCATCCTCCTTCTCGGCAATTACGATGTAGCTCTTGATTTTTTCGGCAAAACCTACCACCGGATTGCTCACGCGGGCCGGCATGAATTGGTCGGCATTAGCCACTACTTCCCACAGCGTATGGTTAGCTTCGTCGGCCGTCGTTATCAATTTGCTGATGGTAGTATCACCAATGCCGCGCTTCGGATAATTAATTACCCGGCGAATGGCCTGCTCATCGTTTTGGTTGACCGTGAGCCGCAAATAAGCCACCAAATCCTTGATTTCTTTGCGCTGATAAAACGACAGGCCACCAACGATTTTGTATTTGATATTTAATTTTCGCAAGGATTCTTCCATCGCACGACTTTGTGCGTTGGTACGGTAGAGAATGGCAAAATTGTCGTAGGACAAATGCCCGTTCATCTTGTCCTCAAAGATGGAATTGGCCACTAATTTGCCTTCCTCGTTGTCTGAGGCGGCTTTTATTACTTCAATCAGTGTGCCGTCCTCGTTTTCCGAAAATACGTCCTTGCGCAATTGCGCCTGGTTGTTTTTAATTACCGAATTAGCCGCCCATACAATATTTTTCGTGGAACGGTAGTTCTGCTCCAGCTTAAATACTTGTAGTTCGGGATAATCTTTTTCGAAATTCAGAATATTGGAAATATCGGCACCCCGGAAAGCGTAAATACTTTGCGCATCGTCGCCCACCACACAGATATTTCGTTCTTTTGCCGCAAGTTTGCGGGTGATTAAATACTGTGAATAGTTGGTGTCCTGATACTCGTCCACCATCACGTACTTAAACATGTTCTGGTACTTATTCAGAACATCGGCGTGGTCGCGGAAAAGGACGTTGGTGTTAAACAGCAGGTCGTCGAAATCCATCGCGCCGGCCTTGATGCAGCGCTGGAAATACTGCTGGTAGATGACGCCGATTTTGGGCCGCAGTGCCGCCTCGTCGTCGGCCTTGATGGCGGCATCGTTCAGGTACTGATTGTGCGAAATTAGCTTGTTTTTCGCGGCCGAGATGCGGCCCAGCACCAAGCTCGGCTTGTAGAGCTTGTCATCCAGCTCCAGTTCTTTCACAATCTGCCCAATCAGGGTTTTCGAGTCCTGCGTGTCGTAGATGGTGAAGCTGCGGGGAAAACCAATTTTATCGGCCTCGGAGCGCAGGATTTTAGCAAAAACCGAGTGGAACGTGCCCATCCACAGATTGCGGGCGGCGGGGCCGACCACTTTTTCCACGCGGGCACGCATTTCTTTGGCGGCCTTGTTGGTGAAGGTGAGGGCGAGGATGTTGAATGGGTCGACGCCTTTTTCGAGCAGGTTGGCGATGCGGTAGGTGAGCACCCGGGTTTTGCCCGAGCCGGCGCCGGCGATAATCATGCAGGGGCCTTCGGTTTGCATCACCGCGGCGCCTTGCGACGGATTCAGGAGGGAAAGATAATCTAGTGCCATGTGCGAAATAAGCCGCCTTTTGGGCGGGTTTACAAAGGTACGGAGCCCCGGGCAGGGGCGGGCCATCATTTCCGGCCCACGCCGCCGGCGTTATCTTTGTGAATGATTATTATCCAGGAAACGGTCATTTCTGACGACATCGCCGACAACTTTTTCGTCTGCAACCTCGATGCCTGTAAAGGCGCCTGCTGCGTGGAGGGCGACCTCGGCGCCCCACTCGAAGAACCCGAACTGAAGATTCTGGAGCAGGAATACGCCAATATCAAGCCCTTCCTGACGGAGGCCGGCCAGGCCGCCATCGAGGCCCAAGGGCTCTACATCAAAGACTGGGAGGGCGACTTCAGCACAACAACGATTGACGACAAGGAGTGCGCTTATGCGCTCTACGACGAGCGCGGCATCCTGAAATGCGGCATCGAGCAGGCCTATCTGGCCGGCGCTACCACGTTTAAAAAGCCCATCAGCTGCCACCTGTATCCGATTCGCATCACGAAGTACGAAGGCTTCGACGCGCTGAACTACGACCGGTGGAACATCTGCAATCCAGCCTGTGACTTCGGCGGCAAGCTGGGCGTGAAAGTGTACCAGTTTCTGAAAGAGCCGCTGATTCGCAAGTACGGCGAGGGCTGGTACGGGCAGCTGGTGCAGGAAATTGAGAACCCGTCGCCGGAAGGGAAAAAATAAAACTGTCCTCCTGAACGCAGTGAAGGACCTTATCACACAAGAACAAGCCGTTCTCGTGTGATAAGGTCCTTCACTGCGTTCAGGAGGACAGAAGAAACGATTATGCCTCCGTCACCACAATTTTCTCAATTTCGTCGTTGGGCTGAATCTTGTCGATAACGTCTACGCCGTCAACTACTTTTCCGAATACGGTGTGCACACGGTCGAGGTGGGCGGTGTTCTGGCGGTCGTGCACGATGAAAAATTGCGAACCGCCCGTGTTTTTGCCGGCGTGGGCCATGCTCAGCGCGCCGCGCTCGTGGTACTGGTTGCCGCCGCTGGTTTCGCAGTCGATTTTGTAGCCGGGGCCGCCGGTGCCGGGCATGCCCTTGGCGCCTTCGCGGGTGTTGGGGCAACCGCCCTGAATCACGAAATTCGGGATGACACGGTGGAATTTCAGGCCGTCGTAGTAGCCTTTTTTGGCCAGGTCGGTGAAGTTTTTAACGGTGTTCGGAGCGTCCTGCTCGTAGAACTCAACTTTCATGACACCTTTTTTGGTGTGGATTTCGGCAGTTTTCATGAATCGCGGATTTTTAGCGGGTTAAACAAGTTTTCCGGCAGTAGCTACTGCATTGGGCCGGCGAAGGTAAGAATTTGGTGGACTTACGAAACATCCGGGGCAAGCTGTTACTTCGTAAGCTCACAGCCGTAGGGACATTTACGCCGTTAATGATTTTTCACTTACCTGTTTTTCTTCTTTCACACTCATCCGTTTCATGAAAAAATCTTTTGCTCCCCTGTTGGTTGCCCTTGCCACCTCCCTCATGCTGGCTAGCTGCGGCAACGACAAGCCTGCTACTACCGAAACCGAAACCGTCAGCACCGTAAACCCCGCTGATTCCATCGCCGCCGTCGCCGGCGACTCGGCCCGCATGGCCAAGCCCGAAGGCGTGATGGTGGACGGAGTGGCCATGACGGCCGATAAAAACATTGTAGCCAATGCTTCCGGTGCTAAAAGCGTAAGCACCCTCGTGGCTGCCGTTAAGCAGGCCGGTTTGGTGGAAACCCTGAGCGGTACCGGTCCCTTCACCGTATTCGCACCCACCAACGCGGCTTTCGATAAGCTGCCCACCGGTGCCGTAGCGGGCCTGATGGACCCCGCCAGCAAAGCCAAGCTGGCCGGCGTGCTCACCTACCACGTCATCCCCGGCCGCCTCGTGGCTGCCGACCTGAAAGACGGGCAGGAGCTTACCACAGTGAACGGCGAGAAGCTGCACATTTCGGTTAAAAACGGCCAGATTATGGTCGGCAATGGCAAAGACACCCCCGCCACCGTACAGATTGCCGACGTGATTTCGAGCAATGGTGTGACCCACGTAATCGACCGGGTAGTCCTGCCAACGGCGAAATAGGTTGCTTTGCTTAAAGCAGAACGAGGGATGGAGAATTACCCAAGTGGTAATTCTCCATCCCTCGTTCTGCTTTAAGCAAAGCATTAGTGCCGGTTGTCCTCGCCGGCCAGCATGCTCAGGTAGCTGTCGTAGCGGGGCAGGGCGATGCGGCCCTGGTCCACGGCTTCACGCACGGCGCAGCCGGGCTCGTGGGTGTGCTGGCAGTTGTGGTAGCGGCACTGGCCCAGCAAGGCGCGGAATTCGGGGAAATAGCCGGCCAGCTCGGCCGGCGGCAAATCCACGAGGCCCAACTCTTTGATGCCGGGCGTGTCGATGATGAATGTGCCGGGGCGCACTTCCAGCATCTCGGCGAAGGTGGTAGTGTGCACACCTTTATCCGAAAACTCGCTGATTTCGGCGGTTTTCAGGTCGAGGTCGGGCACTAGGGCGTTGATGAGCGTGCTTTTGCCTACGCCGGAATGGCCGGCCAGCAGGCTCACTTTGCCATCCAGCAGCTGGTCGATTTCGTCCACGCCCTCGCCGGTAGTGGCGGCGCAGGTGCGGCTGGGGTAGCCCAGGCTGGCGTACATGCCCGCAATCTGGGCCTGATACTCGAAGCCGTCCTCGTCGTACAAATCCGTCTTATTAAACAGCAGCGTGACGGGAATGTGGTAGGCCTCGGCCGTGACCAGAAACCGGTCGATAAACCCAAACGACGTGGCCGGTGATACCAGCGTAACCACGAGCAGTGCCTGGTCGATATTGGCCGCTACAATGTGAACGTGGCCGGTTTTGTGCACCGACTTGCGGACAATGTAGTTGCGGCGCGGCGCGATGTGCGAGATAACGCCCGCGCCCTCGGTCTGGGCTTCAATGCTGAAATCGACCAGGTCGCCCACGGCCAGCGGGTTGCTGGCTTTCAGGCCTTTTATCTTGAATTTGCCGCGCAGGCGGCAGCGGTACAGCTGCCCGGTTTCGAGGCCGCGCACGAGGTACCACGAGCCCGTGGATTTCACCACGATGCCGTGCAGCAGGCCGGTGGGGCCATCGGGGAGGTAGGAATCAGCGGTTTTCATCGGGTGGCAGGGGTGAGGGTGCGCAGGGCGGCCATGATGGTGCGCGTGGCCCCGGCCTGGTCGTGTACGTAGTCAAGAATCGTGTCCTGGAGCCGCAGACGGGCCGCGTCGTCATTCCACAAAAAGGCGAAGGCGGCAAGCAACTCGGCTCCATCCCGCACCGGAAATGCGCCCTTCAGCGCCACCAATTCCACCGCTTCCTGAAACTTGCCATAAGTCGGCCCGAAAAACAGCGGCAGACCGAAGGCGGCGGCTTCCAGCGTATTGTGCAGGCCCTTGCCAAAGGCGCCGCCCACGTAAGCATATTCCCCAAAACGGTAGAGCTGGCTTAGCAAACCCACGTTGTCAAACAACAGCACGCGGGCCTGAGCCACGGTGGCCGTATCGGCCAGCGAATAGCGCTGCACCGGTCCCAGCAGCGTGGTTTCGACCAGGCGCAGGTTGGTTTCTGTCACTTCGTGCGGGGCGATGAGCACGCGCAATTCCGTGCCGTAGCGCTGCAGCAGCGGAAGCAGTACGGGCAGGTCTTCGGCCCAGCTGCTGCCCACGACCAGCACCGGCGCGCCATCGGCCACGAAAGCATCGACCAGCGGCAGGTCGCGGGCCGGGGCCAGCGCCGTCGCCACCACGGTATCGAAACGGGTATCGCCGGCCACGCTCACTTTATTAATTCCTGCCTCACGCAGCAGTTGGGCCGAGGTTTCGTTCTGCGTAAAAATGTGCGTGAAGCGCGTCAGGATTTTTCGGAAAAAGCCGCCCCAGGGCTTGAAAAACACCTGCTCGGGCCGGAAAATGGCCGACACCACGATGGCCGGAATCTGCCTTTGAAAAGCTTCGTTCAGGAAATGATACCAGAATTCGTACTTCACAAATACCACTAGCCGGGGCTGCACCACGTCCAGAAAGGCGCGGGCGTTGGCGCGGGTGTCCAGCGGCAGGTAGAAAATGTAGTCGGCGCCCGGCCAGTTTTTGCGGATTTCGTAGCCCGAGGGCGAGAAAAAGGTGAGCACCACTTTGGTGCCGGGGTGCGCCTGTCGGTAAGCCTCAATGAGCGGGCGGCCCTGCTCAAATTCGCCCAGCGAGGCGCAGTGGAACCACACGCGGGGCGCGGCATCGGCCCCAATGGTCTGGCGAACGTGGGCCAGCAGCCCGCGCCGGCCCGCCACCCAGGCCGCAGCCTTGGGCACAAACGGCGCTAACAGCCGGAGCAGCAGGCCATACAGGCCCAGGGCGATATCGTAGAGAAAAAGCAAGCCCCAAAATTACGCACTCCGCGCCCAGTCGATGGTTCGGACCATGAATTAAACCCCTTTATCGGCCTCCCAATCCACGGGGCAGGCCTCGCCGTTGTTCTCGTAGTATTGCAGCGCATCAATCATGCGCAGGGCTTCGGTGAGGCTGCGGCCCAACGGCCGGTCGTTCACCAATTGGTGCCGCACGATGCCGTCCTTATCAATCAGAAACAGGCCCCGGTAGGCCATCGGCGAGCCCACGAAGGTCATTTCGGCTTGCTCGGTGTAGTCGTAGTGGCCGCCCAGCACGTCGTAGTTGGCCGAGATGGTTTTGGTGGCATCAGCCACCAGCGGGTAGGTCACGCCCGCAATGCCGCCCTTGTCGCGGGGCGTTTCCTGCCAGGCTAGGTGGGCGTAGTGCGAGTCGGTGGAGCAGCCCACCACGGCCACGCCGCGCTGCTCAAACTCCGCCAGCCGGTCCTGAAACGCCAGGATTTCAGTGGGACACACCCGACTAAAATCAGCAGGGTAGAAGTAGAACAGCACGTGCTTCTTGCCCAGGTAGCGGTCGAGCGAAAACTCTTCTTCGGTCTTGCCGTCAATCACGGCCGTGGCCTTAAAGGAAGGGGCGCGCTTGCCCACGAGAACTGCCATGCGAAGGGGAATAGGGATTGGTTATTCAAACAATTTGTCATCCTGAGCGGAGCGAAGGACCTTCTCACGTCAGCACTTCGCTGCTCAACCGTAAGAAGGTCCTTCGCTCCGCTCAGGATGACAAACGCTTTATCTACTGCCTGGGTTGGCTCAACTGCCCGCCTCAGTCCTGGCACACGAACTGGAACGTGTGCCGTGTGCGCTGCTCCAGCAGCAGGCGCTTGCCGGCCGTGAGCCGCGCAATGCTGGCCGCGTCGTAGTTCTTGATGGTAAACAGCGTGAGCCCGGTATTATAATGAAGCGTGAACTGCTCGCGCAGCAAATCGAGCAGTTGGTGCACCCGCCGCTCCGAATAATCGACGCACACCGAGAAGCTGATGGCCGAGTTCTGCATCACGTTAATCTTGAGCTTGGCCTGCGCCAGCCCCGCAAAAATCACCGCCATGTTCTCCTCCGAGATAAACGAAAAATCCTTGCTCGCGAAGGATAGCAGCACTTGGTTGGTCTTCCGAATGAAGGCCGGTGCCAGCGCCGGATGCTGGCAATCGTGAATAAGCGTGCCCTCCGCCGCAGGGTCCAGAAACGACTTCACCCGCAGCGGAATGTTACGGTCGGCCAGTGGTTTCAGCGTTTTGGGGTGGATGACGGACGCGCCATAATACGCCATCTCAATGGTTTCGCGGTAGCTGATTTCGGGGTAGCGCACCGTATCGGGGAAGATTTTGGGGTCCGCGTTCAGCAGGCCTGCCACGTCTTTCCAGATGGTCACCGACTCGGCCCGCAGGCAGTAGGCCAGGATGGCGGCCGTATAATCGGAGCCCTCGCGGCCCAGGGTGGTGGTGCGCTCCTTATAAATGGTTTTGGATGGGTCTTGGATAGTGGGCACGCCGTAGCTGGTGCCCCCCAAAAAGCCCTGAGTAACAACAGGCCCTTCAAGTAACAATTGCTTCAACGCATTCTGAACGGCCACTTCGGTACGGTACCAATCTACCCGGGCTTCGCGCCAGGAATTATCGGTTAAAATCAGCTGCTGACTGTTGAAGCTCTGAGCGCCGAGCGCATGCGCCACCAGTTGCGAGGCGAGCATTTCCCCAACGCTGACTACTTGGTCATAATACTCGTCATAATTATTAGTGGGCTTTATTTTCGCTAAACGCTGCCGCAGTTGCAGCAGCAGCTTATTGAAATACCAGCCTATTGCTGATTCAGAAGTCAAGTTCAGCTCAGTAGCAGCTTTCTGATGAAATTGCTCCACTTTCTGAAGTGGTACCTCATAATTCTGCTGCTTATACGCCAGCTCATAAATCTCCTCCAGCGCATTGGTCGTCTTGCCCATCGCCGACACCACAATCACCAGCGGCCCCTGCGGCCCAAAGTCCCGCACGATGCGGCAGAGGTTGAGAATAGCCGCCGCATCCTTCACCGATGCGCCGCCGAATTTGTACACCTGAAGTCCCTGTGCTTTCTCCATAGGCCCCAAAAGTAGCGCCGCCGGCTGCAAATGCGGTTTTTTAAGTCGCGCGTCACGGTTTTGAATCAGTGACCCAGACCTTGCATTTAAACGCAACCGATTGCACTTCGCCCCGGCTAGAGTAGCTTTGTTGGGCATTCCCGCTACCTCAATTCGATTCCCAATTCGCTATATGGACCACAATAAACTGGCCCTGCCCGTCGGCACTACCCTCGACCGTTTCATCATGCGCAAGCAGGAAGATTTCCCCTACGCCACGGGCGAACTCTCCCAGCTGCTGCGCGATATCGCCCTGGCTGCCAAGATAGTTAACCGCGAAATCAACCGCTCCGGCCTCATTGATATTGCCGGCGCCTACGGCAGCCAGAACGTGCAGGGCGAGGACCAGCAGAAGCTCGACGTCATTGCCAACATCCGCTTCATCCGTGCCCTGCGCAACGGCGGCGAAGTCTGCACCATCATCTCCGAAGAAGACGACGAGATGATTCAAACCGGCAACAACCAAGGCAAGTACGTAGTGGCCATCGACCCGCTCGACGGCTCGTCGAACATCGACGTAAACGTGAGCATCGGCACCATTTTTAGCATCTACCGCCGCGTGTCGCCCACCGGCCGCGAGGGCACCGCCGCCGACTGCCAGCAGCCCGGCACCCACCAGGTGGCCGCCGGCTACGTCATCTACGGCTCCAGCACCATGATGGTCTACACCACCGGCAATGGCGTCAACGGCTTCACCTACGAGCATTCCCTCGGCGAATTCTTCCTCTCGCACCCCGACATCATCACGCCCAAAACTGGCGCCATCTACTCCATCAACGAGGGCAGCTCCGATTCCTTCTCGCCCGGCGTGGCCGCCTTCGTGCAGCAGTGCAAGGACCAGAATTTCTCGGCCCGCTACATCGGCTCGCTGGTAGCCGATTTTCACCGCAACCTGCTCAAAGGCGGCATCTACATTTACCCCGCCACCGCCAAAAACCCCAGCGGCAAGCTGCGTCTCATGTACGAGTGCAACCCCTTGGCCTTCATCGTGGAGCAGGCCGGCGGCAAAAGCAGCAACGGTCACCGCCGCACCATGGAAATCGAGCCACAGACCCCGCACGAGCGCTGCCCGGTTTTCATCGGCAGCAAAGAGCTGGTAGAGCAGGCCGAAGCCCTCATCGCCCAAGCCCAGCAAGCCCCCAAAGAGCAGCCCGCCAAAGAGCCCAAAGCCAAAGCCGACACTGCAAAATAAGCTGGGCATTCATAGCAAAAAAGCCGCTCCTAAAATCAGGAGCGGCTTTTTTGTTCGTAATCAGGTCGAAACTACTCGGCCTTTTTGCGGCTTTTCTTGGCCGGGGCGGCGGCTTCTGGATTGCCTTTGGCGGCCGGGGCAGCATCTGCTGCGCCAATCACGCCGCCGGTGCTCAGGGGCTCGTTGGCGCTGGGCTCGGTGGCCGCCGCTTTAGCAGCTTTGGTCGATTTGGCTTTGGCTTTCGGAGCTTCTTCGGCTGCGGGTGCGGCCAGGGTTTCCTCCTTAGCAGTTTCAGTGGCGGCCGCTTCCTGATAGGGGCGGTGCTTGCTCACGATGCCGTACCAGGAGGCCAGCTTCTTGATATCGGACAGGTACACCCGGTCGCGGTCGTAATCAGGAATCACGCCGGCCAGGAAATCGGTCAGCTCGCCTTCGCTCGACTTCGCCGTCACGGGCGAAGCCGCGCCGTGCTTCTGATAAATGCGCTCGAATACTTCCGTCAGCGGCACCGTTTCTTCGGGGTCCTGGGTATAGATGGAAATCTCCGACAGCAGCGACACTTTGTTGCGGGCCGGGGCCAGCGTGCGGGTTGCTTTTTCGTCGAGGCTTTCGACCAGCACGCCGTGGCGGGCGGCGCGCACCAGGCGGTACAGGCCGGGCATGCCGCTGATGGCGGCCAACTCTTGCAATTCGTAGGGCATTTTTGGGAATATTGAGAATGAAGAATGAAAGAACAAAGAATGAGGAATGAAGCAAGAAACGCCGTGGGGCCATTTCACCAGCTTCATTCCTCATTCGTCCTTCTTCAGGGCAAAACTACGGATTATTGCGCATCCAACGCGTTCGAACCCGTCACGCCGAGCTTGAACACAATGGGCAGGCTGGCCCGAATGGGCAGTTCCGGCTTTTTAAACTTCAGCAGGCGCACCACGCGCAGTGCTTCTTCGCCCGTGCCGCCGCCCAACTGCTTCACAATCCGCAGGTCCTGCATCGTGCCATCGGCATTCAGCTGAAAGCTGATGATGCACTGGCCCTGAATGCGGTTGCGCTTGGCCAGCGGCGGGTAGTGCAGCTCCTTGGCAATAAACTCGTACATGGCCGTCTGGCCGCCTTCGTAGTACTCAGCCACCGGAATGGACTTGCCCACCGAGCCAATGCCGGTGCCTTGCTCCGTCTGGGATTTCGGTGGGGCAGTATTAGGCGTGGTTTGGGCAGCGGCCGGCGCGGCCGCCACCAGCAACAGGCCCAGGGCCAGCTGCGGAATGGAAATGTTTTTGGTCATGATGTTAATAAATGGGCGGAGGAAACAAGGATTAAAAGCAGCCCATACGGGCCAGTGGGCGGTTGGCAATTTAGGGGCCAATCTACGCATTGGCGGCGGCATCCGCCTTCCACTCATTGTTCACCTCCGCAATAAAGTCCAGCACTTCGTCGCGGCCCAGCCCGGTTTCGGCCGAGGTCAGGAAATAGCGCGGCAGCTCGTCCCAGATTTCGCTCATCTTGCGCAGGTAGTCGGTCACCAGCGCCTTGGTCTGGGCCGTCGATTGCTTGTCGGCTTTCGTGAATACCATTACAAACGGAATGCCTTCCTCGCCCAGCTTTTCCATAAATTCCAAATCGACCGCCTGCGGCGCGTGGCGCGAATCAATCAGCACGCACACGCACATGAGATTGGTGCGGTTGCGCAGGTAGTAATTAATCATCTTGGCCCATTCGGCGCGCGAAGACTTGCTCACTTTGGCATAGCCATAACCCGGCAAATCGACCAGAAACCAATTGTCATTGATGACGAAATGATTAATTAATTGCGTCTTGCCCGGCGAGGACGACGTTTTGGCCAGCGCCTTACGTTCCGTCAGCATATTAATGAGCGACGACTTTCCCACGTTGGAACGGCCGATAAATGCGTATTCGGGCAGCGTAGGAGCGGGGCACAAATCGGCCCGCGAATTACTGGTCAGAAAACGCGCGTCGTGAATAATCATGGATAAGGCAGGGAATAAACGGGAAATTAACGAGCCGCAAAATTACGCCGGAATGCAACCCGATGATGAATAAATAAAAATGAAGCAATGAATGGCTATTTCATTGGTGCTTCTATATTTGCGCGGCATGCCAGCCAAACCAGCAGGCCGCTGCCGCCGCACTCGACCACACCCAAATGGCCGAAATTTTGCCAAAAACCGCTTTTCGTAAGCAAACAGTCTATCTTTGCCCGCTGTTGGCGGTGCCATGACGGGGCTACCTGTGGGCTTTTACGCCCGAAAGTCGGTTACCTTCTGCGCAAATGCGCATTAAAGCCTAACCCTATCGTGGTTTTTCAGTATAAGCCCAAAATATAGTTTCCTGCTGCTGCCTCCGGTGGCGCAATCTGCACTTACAATCCCTTCAGAAATTTCTTTTTTTCAAACCTCTCCTCCAATGGACAACTTATCCAGAAGGTTACTGCAAGCGTCGTGCGCCGTTGCCCTCACCGCCACCATCGCCTCTCCGGCACAGGCGCAAAGCACGCGTAAGGACCTGAAAACCGGCAACAAGTTCTTCGAGCAGGAAAACTACCGCGCTGCCCTGCCTTACTACGAAAAGGTATTGGCCAAAGACCCGAACAACGCCAAAGCGCTGTTCAACGCCGGCATTTCCTACATGTCGTTCGACAAGGAGAAGGCCAGCGACTACATCTACAAAGCGCAGAAGCTGAAGCCGAAAGTTTCGAAGGACGTGGAATACTGGCTCGGCCGGGTTGACCACCTCAACTACAACTTCGACGAGGCCGTAGCCCACTTCCAGGCCTATAACGCCACGCTGAAGAAGAACGACCAGCGCAAAGAAGAACTCGCCCAGCTCATTCAGCATAGCAAGAATGCCAAGGTGCAGTTCAACTCGCCCAAGGACATTTTTGTAAAAAACCTGGGTCCTACCATCAATACGCAATTCTCGGAGCACAGCCCCGTGATTTCGTCGGATGACAAAATTCTCATCTTCACCTCGCGTGGCGAAGCCGTAACTGGTGCTACCGGTAGCGTGAGCGACAAGAAGAACAAGAGCGTTGCCGCCGACGGTGAGTACTACGAAGACATCTTCGAAGCCACCCGCGTGGATGACGAGAACTGGCAGAAGCCCCGCTCGCTGAGCGGCGTGCTGAACGGCAAAGGCCACGACGCCTCCATCCAGCTGTTCGACAACGACACCAAGATGTTGATGTACCGCAACGACAACAACGGTGACATCTTCGTAACCGATAAGAGCGGCGGCGACTGGACGGCTCCTAAAGCACTGGACGGCAACATTAACTCGAAAGCTTTTGAGTCGGATGCTTTCATCACGCCAGATGGCCTGACCATCTACTTCTCGACTGGTAAATACTCGGAAGACGGTACGCTGGACCTCTACACCGCTACCCGCACCTCGACGGGTTCGGACTGGGGTACGGCCCGCTCGCTGGGTGCCAACATCAACACCAAGTACGACGACGACAGCCCCTACCTGAGCAAGGACGGCAAGACGCTGTACTTCTCGTCGCGCGGCCACAACACCATGGGCGGCTACGACATCTTCAAATCGGAGTACGACGAAGCTGGCCGTAAGTGGGGCCCGGCCCAGAACATGGGCTACCCCGTGAACACGCCGGACGATGACTCCTACTACCGCCTGAGCCCCGACGGCTCGTATGCTTACCTGAGCTCGTACCGCATTGGCGGCTACGGTGAAAAGGACATCTACACCATCAACTACATCAAAAACGCCAACATCGTTGGTAAGGTGTTCTCGTCGAAGGACAGCACTACGGTAATCCCGGGTGTGGAGCTGGTGTTCAGCGGTTCGCAGGCTGATAAAACGGCCCTGAGCTTCCGCGACATTACCAAGCCGGATGGTGCTTATCAGGTAGCTGTGCTTTCGGGCCGTACCTACCAAGTAGCTGTGAGCAAGGACGGTAAGCCGATTGAGACGCAGGAATTTGCTGTGCCGGTTTCGACGAACGACTCGACGACCATCACGAAGAATTTCTACATCAACTATGTAGATACGACTCAGACGAATATGTTCGCTACCAAGAACATTTACTTCGATACTGACAAGTATAAGCTGCGTCCGGAGTCGATTACGACGCTGAATGAAATCAGCCAGGTGCTGACGGCTAACCCCGGCATCAACATTTCGGTAGAGGGCCATTGCGACTCGCGCAATACCGACGAGTACAACATGGTACTCGGCCAGAACCGCGCCAACGCCGCCTTCAACTACCTGAAGAAGCAGGGCATTGCTGAAGCTCGTATGACGACTGTGAGCTACGGTGAGCGTCGTCCGGCCGCGCCGAACGATTCGCCTGAGAACATGCAGCTTAACCGTCGTGACGAGTTTAAGGTGGTGCTGAAGGAAGGCGAAACCATGCCGACCATGAACGCTCCGACCAGCACGACCGGCAGCGGCATGGGCGGTTCTTCGACCACGACCACCACGACTGCTCCGCTGAGCCCCGGCAAGAGCAAAGTGAAAATGGCCGACGGCACCAAGGTGAAAACCAAAGTGGACGAGGACTCGGACAAAGTGAAGGTGAAAACCAAAGGCTCGGCCGGCGACAAGTCGAAGACCATCACCAAAGACGGTGAGCTCGACGCAAAAGCCAAAGACGCCAGCGGCGAAAAAACCAAAGTGAAGGCCAAGAACTAATTATTGTTCAGGCTACTAAGTTGGGAAGCGGGCCGGGCAATTTGTCCGGCCCGCTTTTATTATCACGCGTTCAGAAGTGCTGCCATTCTTTTCTGGTGGCGCCTGCTAACAAACCAGCCCGATTGGGCGTTGGGAGAGAACAATTTTCCCGCTTCATTAACGTTCTTTGCGCCCGCACATGGCCGTCGTACCCTACAAAGACAATTCCGCCGATAAGAAATCGCAGGTTGCCCAGATGTTTAACTCCATCGCGGGTAAATACGATTTTCTCAATCATTTCCTCAGCGCTGGCACCGACATTTACTGGCGGCGCAAAGCGGTGGACGAGCTGAAAACCCTGCGTCCGGCCCGCATTCTGGACATTGCCACCGGTACCGCCGATTTCGCCATCGAAACCCTGCGGGCCGCCGCACCCGATGCCCGGGTAACGGGGGTTGACATCTCGGAAGGGATGCTGGAGGTGGGCCGGCGCAAGCTGGCGGCCAAAGGGTTGGGCCACCGCATTCAGCTGGAGCTCGGCGACTCGGAAAACCTGCCGTTTGAAGACAATGAGTTCGACGCGGTGACGGCTTCGTTTGGTGTGCGCAATTTTGCGCATTTAGAAAAAGGACTGGCCGAAATGCGGCGGGTGCTCCGGCCCGGCGGCAAGCTGGTGGTGCTGGAGTTCAGCAAACCAACTGCTTTTCCGCTCAAACAAGCGTATAATTTTTATTTCAGTCGGGTGCTGCCGGTTTTTGGCAAGATGATTTCCAAGGACCAGTCAGCATATACGTACCTGCCCGAATCGGTGCAGGCCTTCCCCGACGGCCCCGATTTCTTGGCCATTCTGGCCAAAGTTGGCTTCAAAGAACCTGCATGGCAACCACTCACCTTCGGCATAAGCTCCATTTACACCGCGCAGAAATAAAGCGCTTGCTGCTGCTGGGCTTGCTGGCGCTGCTGATGCCCACGGCCGCGATGGCGCAGCGTAAAGCCCAGTCGCGGGCCAACCGGGGCAAAAACGGCACCCTCAAGTCCATCACGGTGAACAACCTGCCGGGCTACGATGACCGGTGGTTTCATCCGGGCATGTATATCAGCGGCTCGGCTTCGCGGTTCGTGATTGAGCAGTCGAGTTCATACATAAGTAACCAGTATGTGACGGCCAATTCCATCTACAGCCCAAGTTTGGGCGTGGGTTTTATTGGCGACGCGCGGATTGGCGGGCCTCGCTCGCCGTTTATTTTTCGATTTGCGCCGGGGGTTAATTTCCTCACGCGCAAAGTGGAATTTACGCCGCGTAATTACCCGGTGCCAGACTCGGTGGTGACGCAGGAAGTGACCTCGACAGTGGTGCAGTTTCCGCTGTTGATTAAGTACCAGTCGGACCGGCGGCGCAACTCGCGGATGTACATGATTGCCGGTATCAACCCCAGCGTCACGGCCAGCAACCGTCGTAGCGACCCGTTGCGCAATCAGCTTCAGGCGCTCGGCAGCGACCTGACGCTGGAGTATGGTGTGGGTCTGGACCTGTTCTACCCGCTGTTTAAGCTGGCCCCGGAAATTCGGTTTTCGCATGGGCTGAAAAACCTGCTGGTGGGGCACAATGATGTATTCAGTAATAGCCTGCAAAGCATCAGCACCAATTCGGTGACGCTGTACATCAATATTCAAAACTGATTTTCCAGTAGTCGGCATTGGGTAGCCAATCGTTGGACCATGTTGTTCCGGCAATTGACTACCCAATGCCGACTTTTCATTTCAACCTATATGAAAACTGCTTTTGTAACCGGCGCTTCGTCGGGCATTGGCCGGGCTACGGCGGTGGCACTGGCCAAGGCCGGCTACCAATTGGTGGTAACCGGGCGGCGGCGCGAACGGCTGGATGAACTGGCGGCGGAACTGGCCCCGGTGCCGGTGCACGTGCTCGTGTTCGATGTGCGCGACCGGCCGGCCGTGGACGCGGCCGTGGCCACGCTGCCCGAGGCACTGCGGGCGCCGGATGTGCTGGTGAACAACGCTGGCGGCGCCCACGGGCTGAATCCCATTCAGGCGGGCGACCCGGCCGACTGGGATGAGATGCTGGATGCCAATGTGCGCGGCCTGCTGAACGTGACCCACGCGCTGCTGCCGGGCATGACGGCCCGCAAAACGGGCTTCATTCTGAACATTGGCTCCATTGCCGGGCAGGAAGCCTATGCCAACGGCAACGTGTACTGCGCCAGCAAAGCCGCCGTGCAGATGCTCACCAAAACCATGCGCCTCGACCTGCTGCCTACCGGCGTGCGCGTGGCCGAAGTAAACCCCGGAGCCGTGGAAACCGAGTTTTCGCAGGTGCGGTTTAAAGGCGATGAAGCGCGGGCGGCGAAGGTGTACGAGGGCTTCGAGCCGCTGAAGCCGGAGGATATTGCCGAGGTAATTGTGTTTATGGTGACCCGGCCGCCGCACGTAACCATTGCCGAGGTGCTGGTACTGGCCGGTGCGCAGGGCGCAGCTACCACAATTAACCGGAAGTAGGTTGCGACAACTGAAAAGCCCCGTCGGCTGCGCAAGAGCGCAGTTGGCGGGGCTTTTCTATTGCCCTGAAATGGCTAGTTTCTCCAGAATAGCGCGGTTCAATTCGTGCTTTCCGGCGAAAGTGAGTAATTGAGCTTTGGCCCCTGATTGCTGTAGTTGCTGGCATTGTTGCTCAGCCTGAACCATGGAAATGTATTCGTCATCGGAGCCAATGACAACGGAAAGCGGCAGGCCTTGCAAGAGACTTTCGGTAGCGCTGGGGGTAATATCATCAGGGAAGCCGCCGGCCCAGAGGACGAGGTGCGCGGGGCGAAATGCGGCTTGAGCCAGCCAGCGCCCCACAGTGGCCGTGCCCTGCGAAAAGCCCAGCACGGTGACGTGCACATCGGGTGGGCACTGCGGCAGCACAGCGGCGGCCAGCTGGTTGAGAAAGTTAACGTGGTCGTCGATTTCGTGCAGGCGGTCCTCGCGGGTCATCCAGCTGGCGCCTACGCGGCCACCGTTGCCGCTGAGGTAGAAGCGCGAGAGGCCCTCGGGGGCGATGATGACGGTGGCCGGGTCGGCCTCGGCCAGAAAGGCAAAGTGGCGAATGAAATACGCCGCCAGCTGCCCATAGCCGTGGCAGACGAACCAGATGCGCCGCGTTTGGGACGATAAATGGCCCAGCTGTTGGTAGCGGGCGGTACGGGCAACGGTGATATGGCGCTCCATGAAACCGTGGGGCCGGCTACTGTCTACCCAACGGGCGGCAGGTCGTCGGGGGAGAAGCAAAAGGGCATGAGGGCGCTGAGCGTGCTGAAGCGCAGGATGGTACCATCGCGGCCGGGCAGGAGCAGGGGGATGGGTTGGCCCTGGCGGCTTTCGTATTCCAGCATTACCTGGCGGCAGGCACCGCAGGGGAGGGCGGGACCAAAATTGCCGTGGCGGGGGCGGGCGGCCACAGCCATGCCCACAATGGGCGCGTGGCCGGGCTGCGCGGCGGCGAGGCCAAACAGGGCCGTGCGCTCGGCGCAGAGGCCGCTGGGGTAGGCGGCGTTTTCCTGGTTGGTGCCCTTGAAAATGGTGCCATCGGCGAGGAGCAGCGCGGCCCCGACGTGGAAGCCGGAATAGGGGGCGTAGGCGTGCGCGGTGGCATCGCGGGCAGCCTGCCAGGTGGTGTGCTCGGCGGGGGTGAGGTCAGTAGCGGCGTCCAGCTCTTCGAAGTCAATAAGCTGCTGGCGGGAATTGCGGGCCATGCGGATGGGATTAGGGGGCGGCGAAGGTAATACGGAACAGGGGATAAGGGATAGGAAATAAGGAAGAAGTAACGGGAGACAGGGGAAAAGGGAGTCGGTGCAGGATGAATGGCTTTGCTTAAACAAGGCACCTGTGCCCTGTCCCTTATCCCTTATCCCCCATATTTGCCGCATGACTTCCCGCCTTTTGCTCCTCGGGGCCGGCCGTTCGGCCTCGTCCCTCATTCAGTACCTGCTGCGCCACGCGCCCACCGAAAACTGGTTCCTGACCGTGGCCGACGTAAACCCGGCGCATTTGGTGCCGGTGCTGGCCGCCCACACCGAGTACGCCCGTGCCGTGCCGTTTTCCACCGATAATGAGGCGCAGCTGGAAGAGCTGGTGAGCCAGGCCGATGCCGTGATTTCGATGCTGCCGGCCGCCCTGCACCCGGTGGTGGCGCGGGCCTGCGTGCGCCACGGCCGCCACCTGGCCACGGCCAGCTACGTAAGCCCGGAAATTCGGGGGCTGCACGACGAGGCCAATGCTGCCGGGGTAACGCTGCTCATGGAATGCGGGCTGGACCCCGGCCTCGACCATATGTCGGCCATGCGGGCCATTGCCCATATCCGGCAGCGTGGGGGCATCATTACGAGTTTCAAAAGCTACTGCGGCGGCCTGCTGGCCCCGGCCGCGGAGGGCGATAATCCGTGGAAATACAAGTTCACCTGGAACCCGCGCAACGTGGTGCTGGCGGGCCAGAGCACGGCCAAGTTCCTGGAAAATGGCTTGCCGCGCTTCATCCCGTACCAGCAATTGTTTGCCCGCACCGAAACGCTGACGGTACCCGAATACGGCGATTTTGAAGGCTACGCCAACCGGGATTCGTTGAGCTACCGCGCGCCGTACGGGCTGGAGAATATTCCGACTATTTTGCGGGGTACGCTGCGGCGGCCGGGCTACTGCGCCGCCTGGCACGCCCTGGTGCGCCTGGGCCTCACCGATGATGCGGTGAACCTCGACAACCCCGAAACCATGACCTGGGCCGAGCTGGTGGCCGCCTACCTGCCGGTATCCCACATTCCGCACCTCGACCTGGCTCAGCGCACGGCCACTTATCTCGGCCTGAACCCCGCTGGCGAAGAAATGGACCGCCTAAATTGGCTGGGCCTGTTTTCGGACCGGCCCGTGGGCCACGCCCACGCCACGCCCGCCCAGCTGCTGGAGCGCCTGCTGGCCGAAAAGTGGCAGCTCCAGCCCCACGACCACGACCTGATTGTGATGCAGCACCTCTTCGAGTTTGAGCTGCACGGCACCACGCATCGCCTCACCTCTTCGCTGGCCGTGGAAGGCGACGACGCCACCCACACCGGCATGGCCAAAACCGTGGGCCTGCCGCTGGGCATGGCCGTGCGCCGCCTGCTGCGCGGCGAAGTGCCCCAGCGCGGCGTGCTCATTCCGGTGAATGCCGACCTGTACGAGCCCATTCTGGACGAGCTGGCCATGGACTACGGCATCCGCTTCCACGAGGAAGAAGCGTAGTGGAGGTGGCCGGACAATAAGCGGCGGGCGCCGGGCGTTACCTTGGCCCATGATGCCACTTCGGGCTTATTTGAGACTGCGCGTCCGGCTGCTGGGCCGGCTGCTGCGCGAAATTGGGGTGTTGCGCCTGGGGCTCTTGGCTCCCGTGCTGGTGGCAGCTTTGGGGCGGGGCTTAGTATTGGGAGTCAATCACCCGTGGGGGCAGTGGGCAGTACCGGTTCTGATTTTCCTGACGCTGGCCTCAGCCCACCGGCAGCGGGCCGATTTGCGCTTTCTGTTTATCAGTGCGCCGCACTTTCGGCGCTGGCTGGCCACGGAGTACCTGCTTTTGGCTTTGCCCGTAGCGGTAGCGCTGGCTATTTTCAATGACTGGGGCGCGGCCCTGCTGACGCTGGCACTGCCCGCCACGGCGGCGCTGCTGCCCGCGGCCCGCGATAGCCGCAGCACGCAGCACCGCGCCCGGAGCCCGTTTCGAACCGAGGCGTTTGAATGGGTGAGTGGCATGCGCAGCGGCGGGCTCTGGGCCTGGCCGGTGCTGCTGGCCGGGGCCGTGTGGCAGCACGCCTCGCCGCTGGGGCCGGGCGTGGCGCTGGTGGCATGGCTGCTGGTGCTGCTGGCCTGCTACGGCACGCCCGAGCCGGTGACCATGCTGGTGCTGGCAGCCCGCACGCCGGGGCCGTTTCTGCGGCGGCGGCTGGGGCTGGGTGTGGGCTACGCGGCGCTCACGGCCGCGCCGTTTTTCTGGCTGCTGGCGGCGGGGCCGGCCGGTGGGGGCGGTGCAGTGGCGGTGGCCTCGTTTTGGCTGGGGCTGGTGGCGTTGCTCATTCTCACCAAGTATGCGTTTTACCCCAATGCCACGCACATTCGCACCACGCAGGCGCTGGTGGTGGGCGTGGCGCTTACCTTGTTTGCCCATCCGGTGTACCCGGTGCTGCTGCTGGTGGCAGTAGGCGGCCTCATCTGGCAAAGCCGGCGGCGGTTACGCACTGTGCTGGGACAATCCGAAAACCATGCTTGAAATCAAGAACCTGCGCAAAGCCTACGGCTCACACGTCGTGCTGCACGGCGTCAGCCTGAGCTTGCTGCCCGGCACCATTCACGGGTTGGTGGGAGCCAATGGCGCGGGGAAAACCACGCTCATCAATTGCCTTTACGGGCTGGAAAACGACTTTGCCGGCACCGTTCGCAGTACGGCCGGCCCGGCGGTGCGGGAGCAATGCGGCCTGCTGCCCTACGAGCCATATTTCTACCCGCGCCTCACGGGGCGCGAGTACCTAGAGTTCTGCCTGCAGGCCCGGGGCCGGCCGGTGGTTGATTTCACCGGCTGGAATCAACTATTAGAATTGCCCCTGGACCAGTATGCCGATGAGTACTCGGCTGGCATGCGCAAGAAGCTGACCCTGCTCGCGCTACTGGTGCAGCAATTTGACTACCTCATTCTCGACGAGCCCTTCAATGGCCTGGACCTCGAAGCCAACCTGCTGCTGAAGGCCATTCTGAAGCGCCTGCGCGACCGGGGCACGGGCATTCTGCTCACCTCGCACATCCTGGGTGCCCTCACCGAAACCTGCGATGAAATCTCGGTGCTGGTGGACGGACGGGTGCAGCGGCACTACGCTGCCAGCGAGTTCGGCACGCTGGAGCATGACTTGCTCGATAGTCTGCACCGCGAAAAGCTGGGCTTGTTGGCCGGGCTGGTGTAGCGTGAAGTAGCGCGGACTTTGTAGTCCGCGAATTAAACGAGTTCACTTGCGGACTACAAAATCCGCGCTACAGCGCCAGATAAAACCCCGCCAGCAGCGCCCGAAACTCCGCCGAATATTCCGCGTCGTTTTCCGCTGTACGGATGATAAGCTCCGTTTCCCGTACCTCTATTGCCTTCCACCTAAAGCCTGTGATGTGCCGCAGCGGCCGGCTGCCGGGCCGGTGCCGCACCACCAGGCGCGTAGCCGGCCGCAACCCAACAGCGGCGGCTACGCGCTCAAATGCCTGCATTTCGGGCGGTGGCAGCAGCACGGTTAGCAAGCCGGTGGGCAGCAGAAACTCCGCTGCAAAAGCCGCCAGTGCGTCAAAAGAAAGCGTATCGGCGGCCTCGTGGCGGGCCGTGGTGCGGGCCGCATCGGGCGAGCGTAGCGACTGCCGAAAGAAGGGCGGGTTACAGATAATGTGACTGAATGGCGCGGGCCGCGTGGCCGCAAACGCCGCCAAACCCAACGCGTGCACCCGAATGCGCCCGGCCCACGGGCTGGCCGCTGCATTGGCCGCGGCTTGTGTGGCAGCTGCTGCGTCAATCTCCACCGCTTCAACTGCCACAGTGGCGTGGCGCTGGGCGGCCATAAGCGCCAGCAGGCCGGTGCCGGTTCCGATATCCAGCAGGCGGGTGGACCCGGTGAGGTCGGCGGCTGCGCCGAGCAGGCAGGCATCAGTGCTCACCTTCATGGCGCAGGCCGCTTGCTCGATGCGAAACTGCTGGAACTGGAAGTAGTCGTTGGGCATGAAACAGCTACAGCAGCGACTTAGTGGCTTCGATAGCCTCGTAGCCCTCATCTACCAGCAAGCCTTTGCCCAGCGCGCTTTGCACGGCCAGTACGTCGCAGCGCTCATTTTCGGCGTGGCCGGCGTGGCCTTTTATCCAGTGGAAGGTGACTTTGCGCTGCTTGTAGATGCGCAGGAAGCGCCGCCACAGGTCCTCGTTAGCCTTCTTGCCGAAGTCGGGCTTCTTTTCCCAGCCGAAAACCCACTTTTTCTCCACGGCATCGACTACATACTTGGAATCGGATACGACGCGGATGGGCAGGTCGGGGCGGGTCACGGCTTCGAGGCCGACTATCACGGCCAGCAGTTCCATGCGGTTGTTGGTGGTGCGGCGGAAGCCCTGGGTGAGCTCCTTCTCGTGGGGGCCGTAGCGCAGAATGGCCCCGTAGCCGCCCGGACCGGGGTTGCCGCGCGCCGAGCCGTCGGTGAACAGGTGAATCATCTTAAAAATTAGCCTTGAATAACTTGATAGCGATGGCCAGCAGAATGACGCCAAACACGCGGCGCAGCACGTCCTCGCCGGCTTTGCCGAGCTTGCGCTCAATCCAGGGACTGGTTTTGAGCACGGCATACACGAACACAAGGTTGAGCAGGATGCCGACCAGGATGTTGGGCAGCGTGTAGGCGGCACGCAGCGAGAGTAGCGTGGTCATGGTGCCGGCCCCGGTGATGAGCGGAAACGCCAGCGGCACAATGGAACCGGTGCTGGCCGTGAGGTCGGAATGAAAAAGCTGGATGCCGAGTATCATTTCCAGCCCGATGAGGAAGATGATGACCGCGCCGGCCAGCGCAAAACTCTCATTATCTACCCCAAATAACCGCAGAATGCTCTGGCCCAGAAACAGGAAGGCCACCATGAGGCAGCCTGCCACGAAGGTGGCCAGCTCGGCCTTAATCTGCCCCTCGCGCTGCCGAATCTGGATGATAATCGGGATGGAGCCCACGATGTCAATCACCGCAAAAAGCGTGAGCGTGACGGAGAATATTTGCTGGATATTGAGCATAATGGAGGGATTGTTTCGCCTGTCATCCTGAGCGCAGCGAAGGACCTTGTCGCGTTTGCGCCGGTTGGATTACTGCAAACCGTTGAGTCGTGAGAAGGTCCTTCGCTGTGCTCAGGATGACAGCCATTAGCACGTTACCCCGGGTATTCTTTTGCGAAAAACTGTACCAAGGCCTCCATGGCGGCGTCGGGCACGGCGGGGAAGTTGGCGATGCGGATGGTGGTGTTTTTGAGCGGGCCGTAGCCGCTGCCCAGCTGCAGGCCGGCTTCCTTGGCTTTGGCTTTGATTTCTTCGATGAGCGCAGGCTCGCCGCGCAGGCCGATGACGGTGGTGGAGCGGGTTTCGTAGTTGTGAACGAGGGGCGAGAGCGGGGTGGCCTGCTCGAAGAAGGCGTAGAGCTTTTCGGCGCGGTCGGCCAGGTGCTGGTGTACGGTTTTGATGGGCTCGCGGTCGGCCAGCACGCGGCTCATGAGATAAATGCCCAGCACGTTGGGCGTGTAGTTGGTCTGGTAGTTCAGCATCTGGCTCAGCAGGGCGGGCAGCGCGTTGTAATGGGCGCGGTCGTTCACGAGCTTGGCCTGGGCCACGGCGCGGGGCGAGAGAATCATCACGCCCAGGCCGGCCGGCAGCCCGAAGCACTTCTGCACTGAGCCGTACCAGATGTCGGCCTTGATGTATTTCAGGTTCAGGCCGGCCAGCGAGCTGGTGGCATCCACGGCCAGCAGGGCCCCGCCGAGGCGGTTATATAGGTTCAGGATGAAGCCTTCACGGAGCTGGGTGGCGGTGCTGGTTTCGTTCTGGGTGATGCACACCAGGTCGGTATCATCAGCAGCGAAGGGCAGGCTGGCCACGTCGGGCAGCTCATCGAGCCCGAAGCTGAGGCCCGTGCTGGCCGGCCGGATGGCCTTGGCGTACTTGTACCACTTCTCGCCGAAGTCGCCGTTGTAAATATGAAACGAGCGGCGCGGGGTGAGGCTTTGGGCCAGGATTTCCCAGCATTCGGTGGCCGAGCCGGTGAACAGGACGGTGTAGTCCTGCGGCACGTTGAGCTTGGCCTTGAGGTCGGCAACGGTCTGGCGCACCAGGCTGATGACTTTGTCGGAGCGGTGCCCGGCCGAGAGCCAGTCCTCGTCAAACGCATCGGTGAGGTACTGCCGAACGGCGGGATATACGGCCGAAGGGCCGGGATTGAAAGTATACATGGGAAGGGAGGTCTGAGGAGTGAGGCGCCGCCGCCGCAAAGGTAGCGGCTGGGCCAACCGCCGGAAGAACGATTTTGGGGCCGGCGAACGCCGCCCCCAACGTTTCGCCGCCGGTTTTCAGTGCATCGAACACCCTGCCCGGCCTTTCGAACCCGTTGCCCGGCCCTTCAAACACTTCTCCCGGCCTTACGAGCAGTACGCCCGGCGTTTCAAACACCTTCCCGGCCGTTACGAACAGTCATCCCGACCTTACGAACACTGTTCCCGACCTCGGGAATACTGTTCGTAAGGTCGGGATGACCGTTCGTAGGGCCGGGAAGACCGTTCGTAACGGCCAGGAAGGTGTTTGAAAGCTTTTTATACCCGAAAGCCCACGCGCTTGGGCGCCTGGTTCACGAACCACTGCACGGCGAGGCGGTAGCTTTCCAGTCCGAAGCCGCTGATGCTGCCGGCGCAGTGCCGCCCAAAGAGGCTGCGTTGGCGAAAGTCCTCGCGGGCGTGCAGATTGCTCAGGTGCACCTCCACCACGGGCGCGCTGATGGCGGCCACGGCATCGGCCAGGGCCACGCTGGTGTGGGTGTAGCCCCCGGCGTTGAGGATGATGCCGTGGTGAATGAAGCCGACTTCGTGCAGCTTATCCAGAATCGCGCCCTCGTGGTTGGACTGAAAGTGCGTGAGCTTCACCTGCGGAAAGGCTTCTTCGAGCTCAGGGAAAAAGTCTTCGAAGGAGCGGTTGCCGTAGATGCCGGGCTCGCGGCGGCCGAGCAGGTTGAGGTTGGGGCCGTTGAGGATGAGGATGTCCATGCGTAGGGGAATTGTCAAAGGGCAAAGAACGGCTGTAGAGACGCGACACTTCGCGTCTCGGCGTTGAGCGATGTCCGAACGATAACCGCATTATTTCTGAGATGGCGCGCACGCCGAGACGCGAAGTGTCGCGTCTCTACAGCCGTTCTTTGACTATTCAAAGCCCGCAACCCATGACCTGGCCCCTTGCCCTCAAACAATTCGACGGCTACCTGCGCCTCGAAAAATCCCTCTCGCCCAACTCCGTGGAGGCGTATGTGCGCGACATCACCAAGCTCCAGCAGTTTCTCATCATCCAGAAATTGCCCCTCGGCCCCACGCAGGTGAGCACCGACGTGCTGCGCGAATTCCTCAACACGCTGCAAGGGCTGGGCCTGAGCGCCACCTCGCAGGCCCGCACACTCTCGGGGCTGAAGGCGTTTTTCAGCTTCCTCATCATGGAAGACCTACTGAAGCTCGACCCCACCGACACCCTCGAAGCGCCTAAAACCGGCCGCCACCTGCCCGATACCCTCAGCTACCCCGAAGTAGAGCAGCTTCTGGCCGCCATTGACCTAAGCACCGACGAAGGCCTGCGCTCCCGCGCCCTGCTCGAAGTGCTCTACTCCTCCGGCCTGCGCGTGAGCGAGCTCTGCGACCTGCGCCTGAGCAACATCTACACCGACGAAGGCTTCATGAAAGTGGTGGGCAAGGGCAACAAGGAGCGCCTCGTGCCCGTGGGCCGCGAAGCCCTCAAGCACCTCAACTTCTACCTCAGCGGCGTGCGCGGCCACCTCAACATCAAGCCCGGCAGCGAAGATTTTGTGTTCCTGAGCAAGAACGGCCGGCCGCTTTCGCGCATCACGGTGTTCACCACGCTCAAGAAACTGGCCGAGCAGGCGGGCCTGCGCAAAACCATCAGCCCGCACACGCTGCGCCATTCCTTCGCCACGCATTTGATAGAAGGCGGGGCCGACCTACGCGCCGTGCAGGAGATGCTGGGCCACGCCAGCATCACCACCACGGAGATTTATACGCACCTGGACCGCGACTTTTTGCGGCAGGTGATTACCGAGTTTCACCCGCGCAGCTGATAGGGTGGGGGGGGATGGGATTGAAAGGGTAACGGAACTTTCATCCTGAGCGCAGCGAAGGACCTTATCACAGTTGAACAAGTCTTCTCAACGTGATAAGGTCCTTCGCTGCGCTCAGGATGACAACTGCAACTTAACTTCCCAGCCACTTCCCGCCCGCATTATGTAAATTTGACCTTTCTGCACCCGTCGAATGGCCGATAATCGTTATAAAAACCCTCCCGCCGGCCCCTCGGCTAACCGCCCGACTGAGCCCAAGGCCAACCGGCGCAACGAGCCGCGCACCAACGGCCCGGCCCCCGAGCCTGCCCCCGCTGCCCGCCCGGAGCCCCGCCCCGCCGCCGCCAACGTACCCAAAGCTGCCCGCGTAGCCCAAGCCCAGCCAGCCAAATCCGCCAAGCCGCCCCGCGCTCCGCGCGGTCCCCTGCCCGGCGTGGGCAATCTGCTGAGCCTATTGCGCGACCGCCGCTTTCACCTGTTCGTGGGCTTCGGGCTGCTGCTGGGCAGCCTCTACCTCACCATTGCTTTCACTTCTTTCCTCTTCACCGGCCACGCCGACCAGAGCGTAGTGGGCGCCATGAGTACCATCCCGGTGCGGGAGGCGGGGGCCGAATCGCACAACTGGCTGGGCCTGCTCGGGGCCTGGGCCGCCGAGCTGTTCATCTACAAGCTGTTTGGCGTGGCGGCGTTCGCGCTCATTCCCATCGTGTTTTTTCTGGGGTATAAGATTGTGTTCCGCACCGCGCCGGTTTCGGTGAGCTACGTGCTGGCGCTGGGCCTGTTCACCATGGCCTGGCTGAGCGTGTTGATGGGCTACGTGGTGGTGTCGCTAGCCACGCCGGGGGCCGACCCCGTGCTGGCCCATCGCCTCGATTTCCTGTGCGGCGGCGTGGGGTTTGAAGCCGCGTCCTGGCTCGATAGCCTCATCGGCTGGGGCACGGTGCTGCTGCTGGCCTTCGCCCTGATATCCTTCGTAGTCTTCTTCTTCAACGTCACCAGCCTCAACCTGGGCCGCTTCCGCAGCCTCAGCACCGAGGACGACGCCGACGAAGATGCCGAGCTGGAAGCCGAAATTGCCGCCGAACAAGCTGCCGCCGCCGCTCCGCCGGTAGCCCCAGCCGCGCCCGCCGCTCCGGCCATGACGCTGAAAACTCGTCCGGCCGCGCCGGAGGTCACCGCCACTTCCTCCGCTACGGTTGCGGCTGGCGGAATACAGGCCGCCGGTCCGTCTTTGGAGCTTGATGAAGAAGATGAAACGGACGAGGCCCAGGGATTCGTAAAAGAATACGAGCCCGCTCCCCGGCCCGCCGCGGGCCTGCCGCTGAGTGTGGCCGGTACGGTAGCTGCTGGCGCGCTGGGCACGGCGGCCGCAGCTTCTTCGCTGGGGACTTCGGTTGCTGGCGGCGCTTTGGCGGCTGCCTCGGTTCCGCTGGCCGTCAGCGGCCCGTCTTTCTCCATCGAAATGCCCGCCGCCGAAGAACCGGCGGTGGCTCCCGTTACACCGATTTCCACCGTTCCCACGCCACTTTCGCTGGCCGATTTGGCCGATGATGACGCGCCGCTGCCCGCTGCCCGCCCGGTGCTGCCTGTGCCCGCCGTCCGTCCGCTCGAAATCACCGTGCCCGGCCGCGACGACCTCGACCCTAACGCCGGGGCCGACATCGCCGCCGTAGCCGACGAGGACGAGGACGCCGACGCCATGCCCAACGTCAACTACGACCCCACGCTGGACCTCTCGCGCTTCCAGTTCCCCACCCTGGAGCTGCTCAACGACTACGGCACGCCCAAGGCCCAGGTAACCAAAGAAGAGCTGGAGGCCAACAAGGACCGCATTGTGGAGACGCTTGGGCACTACAGCATCGCCATTGCCAGCATCAAGGCCACCATCGGGCCTACGGTCACGCTCTACGAAATCGTGCCCGAAGCCGGCGTGCGCATCTCCAAAATCAAGAGCCTCGAAGACGATATTGCCCTGAGCCTAGCCGCACTCGGCATTCGCATCATCGCGCCGATTCCGGGCAAGGGCACCATCGGTATCGAGGTGCCGAATACGAAGAAGGAAATGGTGAGCATCCGCTCGGTGCTGGGCTCGGAGAAGTTCGCGCGTAGCGAGATGGACCTGCCCATTGCTTTCGGCCGCACCATTACCAACGAAGTTTTCGTGGCCGATTTGGCCAAAATGCCCCACTTGCTCATGGCCGGTGCTACGGGCCAGGGCAAGTCGGTGGGTTTGAACGTGATTCTGGCCTCGCTGCTCTACAAGCGCCACCCCGCGCAACTCAAGTTCGTGCTCGTTGACCCCAAAAAGGTGGAATTGAGCATCTTCAACAAGATTGAGCGCCACTACCTGGCCAAGCTGCCCGACACCGAGGAGCCCATCATCACCGACACGAAGAAGGTGGTGAACACGCTCAATTCGCTGTGCATGGAGATGGACCGGCGCTATGACCTGCTGAAAGAAGCCGGCTGCCGCAACCTGAAGGAGTACAACGCCAAGTTCATCGAGCGCCGCCTGAACCCCAAGAAAGGCCACCGCTTCCTACCCTTCATCGTGTTGGTAATCGACGAGTTGGCCGACCTGATGATGACGGCCGGCAAGGAAGTGGAAACGCCCATTGCCCGTCTCGCGCAGCTGGCCCGCGCCATTGGCATCCACCTTATTGTGGCCACCCAGCGCCCCTCGGTGAACGTGATTACCGGCATCATCAAGGCCAACTTCCCTTGCCGGATTTCCTTCAAGGTGACCAGCAAAATTGACTCGCGCACCATCCTGGACACCGGCGGGGCCGACCAGCTCATCGGTCAGGGCGACATGCTGTTCTCGGCCGGTTCGGACCTGATTCGGGTGCAGTGCGCCTTCATCGACACGCCGGAAGTGGACCGCGTCTGCGACTTCATCGGCGAGCAGCAGGGCTATTCCGATGCCTATATGCTGCCCGAAGTGGCTGGGGCCGACGGCGACGCCGGTAGCGGCAATGAGGACATGGACCCTTCGGAGCGCGACTCCATGTTTGAGGATGCGGCCCGCTGCATCGTGCTGCACCAGCAGGGCAGCACCAGCCTGCTCCAGCGCAAGCTCAAGCTCGGCTACAACCGCGCCGGCCGCCTGATTGACCAGCTCCAGCATGCTGGCATCGTGGGGCCGTTCGAGGGCAGCAAAGCCCGCGACGTGCTTATTCCCGACGAGTACCAGCTGGAGCAACTGCTGAACTCGATGAAGTAAGCTCAACTAATTTTAGCTTCATCGGCACTTCATTGGCATTTTGGCCGGACGTTTGTTAAACGAAATCCGTATCAGGCTTTCCAAGCCCCGCACAAGCGCCTTTTGAACTCTCTTCTTCTAATGAAAAAATCAATTTCCTTCCTGCTGCTCGCGGTTTCGCTGGCCCTGCCCGCCGCCGCCCAGCAGGACCCCAAGGCCGGTAAAATTCTCGACCAGATGAGCGCCAAGTATCAGGCGTTGAAAGCCTTTCAGGCCACCTTTACCCAAACGCTGGAGAACCCCAGCGCCAAGGTAAAGCAGAACATCAACGGCGACATTGTGGTGAGCGGCCAGAAATTCCGCCTCAAAATCAGTGGCCAGGAAGTCATCAACGATGGCAAAACCACCTGGACGTACCTGAAGAACGAAAACGAGGTGAACATCTCCGATTCGGACCCGGATTCGCAGGAAATGTCGCCCTCCCAGATTTATACGATGTATAAAAAGGGCTATAAGTACACCTACGTGCAGCAGGTAACGGAAAGCGGTGAGCCGCTCGACGTGATTGAGCTGGCACCCGAAAACCGCCAGAATGACGTATTCAAGGTGCGGCTGAAGGTGCGCAAGAAAGATGCCTCCGTGAAAAGCTGGCAGATGTTCAAGAAGAACGGCAACCAGTACACCTTCCTCATCAAAAACTTCAAGCCCAACCCGCCCACCGACGCTGGTACGTTCGCCTTCGACAAGGCCAAGTACAAAGGCGTGAAGGTGGTGGACCTGCGCTAAGCCTCGGGAATAACGTGATTTAAGAAACGGCCCGCTTCGAAAGAGGCGGGCCGTTTTACATTTGCCCCATGCGCGAAGATTTCTACCATTACGTCTGGCAACACCAGTACTTTGATAAGGCCGACCTGCGCACGGCCGACGGCGAGGAAATCCAGGTGCTGAAACCCGGCCACCGCAACGCCGACGCCGGCCCCGATTTCCTGAACGCCCGCCTGCGCGTGGGCGAAGTGGAGTGGAACGGCGCCGTAGAAATTCACCTCCGCGCATCCGACTGGACCCGCCACAACCACCAAACCGACCCCAAATACGACCAGGTAATTCTGCATGTAGTGGGCCGGCACGATGCCGACGTGGCCCGCACCAACGGCAGCCTGATTCCCGCGCTGGCTCTGCAAGGTCGCCTTGCCCCGGAGCTATTGGCCCGTTACCAGGCCCTGGTTGACGCGCCCGCCACTGCCCCTTTGCCCTGCGCCCCGCTGCTGAATCTGGTGCCCGAAATCACCCGCACGATGATGGCCGAGCGGGCCTTGCTGGAGCGCGTGGAGCGCAAGGCCGATGACGTGATGGCCCTGCACCAGCACCTCGGGCAGGACTGGGAAGCCACCGCCTACCACGCGCTGATGGCCGCTTTCGGCTTCCAAAAAAACAGCGAGCCGCTGGCGCGTCTGGCCAAAGCCCTGCCGCTGGCCGTGTTGCGCCGCCACCGCCACGACCAGCGCCAACTCGAAGCGCTGCTGTTCGGTCAGGCCGGATTTCTGGTTGAAGATGAAGAGACTGCGGCCGATGACTACATTCGGGACTTGAGGCAGGAATACGAGTTTCTGCGGCACAAGTACAGCCTGACCGATGCGGCCCTGGCTGTACACGAATGGAACTACCTGCGCCTGCGCCCAGCCAATTTCCCACCGGTGCGGCTGGGGCAGCTGGCGGGCCTGCTCCACGCCCGCCCCGCCTTGTTCGATGCCTTACTCACGGCCCAAAGCGTAGCTGCACTGACGGAGTTTTTCCAGGCTCCCGCCCCGGCATACTGGCGGGCGCATTTCCGGCCTGGCCGGCCGGGCAAGGTGCCGGGCCTGGGCAAAAGCAGCATCGACCTGCTTATTACCAACGTGGTGGTGCCGCTGCGCGTGGCCTATGCCCGATACGTAGGCAAACCCGAGGTAGTAGAAAGCAGTGTGGCTTTGTTGTCTGAATTACCGCCCGAACACAACCAATATACCGACGTGTACGAAGCGCTGGGTTTCACGCATCGCACGGCGGCCGACTCTCAGGGCCTGCTGGCGTTGCACAAGAATTACTGTACTCCACGCCGCTGCCTGCACTGCGCCATCGGCAGTCGACTGGTGCAACAACCCCGCGTGGTCCGGTGAAAGTAGCGCTGGCCATTTTGCTGAATGCGGCCCTGCTGGCCGGATTGCTGCCGTGGCTACGGCGGCAGTGGCGCGAAGTTTCGGCGCCCTGGTGGCGGGCCGCCTTGGTGGCTGGTCTGGGCGTGCGCGTAGCCGTGGGCCTGATGCGCAACTGGAATTTGCAGCTCGATGCCAAGTTCATGAGCGACCTGAGCCAACCCATCACGGCGCAGCTGTGGGCACACCCGGCCCAGGCCTGGCAGACGCTCACGCAAGCCGTGACACTCATTCATGTCGTCAATTACACTGCTGTTTTTCAGGGATTTTCCAATACTTGGTTCTTCATCAAGGTGCTGGCGTTCCTGAATCTGGCTTCATGCGGAGTTGGCTGGCTGAACGGTTTGTACCTAAGCTTATTCGCGTTTGTGAGCAGTTGGCAACTGGTGCGGGTGCTGGCCCGGATATTCCCAAATACACCGGCCGGAGCGGGCGCGGTGGCGTTTCTACTGTGGCCATCCGTGTGGTTCTGGGCCACGGGGCTGAGCAAGGAGTCGCTGCTAGTGGGCAGCGGGGCGTGGCTCACGGCGCTCGTGCTGGAACGGCTGTACGGTGACCCGGCAGTGCGGTCGTCCGGCGCGTGGTGGAGCCAGGCCGGCTGGTGGTTGGCAATTGTTGTGCTGGCCTTTGTCCACTTCAAAATGCGTTACTTTTTTGCCGCGCCGCTGCTGGCAGTGCTGGTGGGCATTGCGCTGGTACGGAGCCTGCAGGTGCGCGGGCTGGCGCGGTCGCGCTGGGCGCAGGCCGTGGCACTTTTGGCAGTGCTGGGCTCCGGCCTCTGGCTGGCGCAGCAGGTAAGCGTGGCCTTCAGCGTGAATAAATTCACCAACCAGGTGGTGCGCGTGTACACCTCCGACCTGCCTAACTTGGTGGGACGACCTCATTTCGAGTACCCTGACCTGCGCCCTACGCTGGAAAGCGTGCTGAGCTACGCTCCGCTGGCGGTGGCCAATACCCTCACGCGTCCCTACCTGGGCGAGTCCCACGAAATGCGCCTGGCCGCCGCCGGGGCCGAAAACCTGCTCCTGCTGGTCTTGATGATGGTGGCTGCCGTGGGTGCCGGGCGGGGCCGGGCGGGCCATTTGCCATTTATACTGGGCCTAGGGCTATTGATATTCTGCATTGTACTGGCGGCTTTGATGGGGCTGACCACGCCCAACCTAGGCTCGCTGCACCGCTACCGCAGCGACCTGATGCCTTACCTGGTGCTGCTACTGCTCCAAAATGACTACGCCGCGACCCTACTGCGCCGGCTCGGGTTTCGGGGAAAGTAGCCGTTGCCGGGGTGGCTGATGCTACCGAAACCGCCCCTGCGGCGTGTGCCGTACCTTTGCATTGCCTGGCCGGGCGGCGGCGCAATTTGCGGCCGACTGGCCGGGCCTTCCTCATCCGAATTCCCTCCATGGAAAACCCCGTTATCATTCTTGGTGCCCAAACCGTGGGCACCGCTGCCCTCGACGCTTTCCTTTCCAACGACGTGGTAGTGTATTGCCTGCTCGACGACGACCAGAAGCTGCAAGGCACCGAGCTGCTTGATGTGCCCGTGATGGGCAACACCGACGACGGCGAACTGCTGAAACTCCTCGGCAAAAAGTGCGAAGTCTTCGTAGCCACCGAAGACACCGCCAGCCGCCGCAGCCTCACCCAGATGCTGCGCACTGAGTACGAAGCCGTGCCCGTTAACGCCATCCACGAGCGGGCCAGTGTGTCGAACCACGCCATCCTGGGCCACGGCAACTACATCGGCCCCAACGCCGTGGTAGCCGCCACCGCCACCCTCGGCGACGGCTGCCTGGTGGGTGCCAATGCCGTGGTGGAAGCCCGCGTCACCGTGGCCGACTACGCCCAACTGGGCAGCGGTGCTCTGCTCGGAGCCGATGTAAAAGTGGGCGAGCAAGCCTTCATCGGAGCCGGCGCGGTGGTGGTGGCCGGTGTGAAAATCGGGGATAAGGCCCGCGTTGGCGCTGGTTCGGTGGTAGTGGCCGATGTTCCGAATGGCCAGACGGTATTCGGCAACCCGGCGGTGAAAGTTTAGAAAGTGTTGAATGTTGAATGTTGAGTTTTGAGTTGATGCAGTATTCCGAACCAAATAAATTGTGAATAGCACTCAACATTCAAAACTCAAAACTCAGAACTTTTAGAATGTATCAGGTTCTTCTTTATTACTGCTATACCCCGCTCGAGAACCCCGAGCAGTTCCGCGACGAGCACCACCGCCTGTGCCTGGCGCTGGATTTGCGCGGGCGCATCATTGTGGCGGCCGAGGGGCTGAACGGCACGGTATCGGGCACGCGCGAAAGCTGCGCGGCCTACATGGCCGCCGTGAAAGCCGACCCGCGCTTCGCCGCGCTGGAGTTCAAGGTAGACGACGTGGAAGCCCACACCTTCCAGAAGCTGCACGTGCGGGTGAAGTCCGAAATCGTGCACAGCAGCCTGCACCACGTGCGGCCTCATGAGAAAACCGGCCAGCACCTCTCGCCCGAAGAATTCAAGGCGCTGAAGGACCGCGACGACGTGGTGGTGGTAGACGTGCGCTCGGATTACGAGTACAACCTCGGCCGCTTCAAAAACGCCGTGACGCTGGACATCGAAAATTTCCGCGATTTCCCCGACCGCGTCGAGCGCCTCAAGGAGTTCAAGGACAAGAAAATTCTGACTTACTGCACCGGCGGTGTGAAGTGCGAAAAAGCCAGCGCCTACCTGCTGGAGCAGGGTTTCGAGAACGTGTACCAGCTGCACGGCGGCATCATCAAGTACGGCATCGAGGCCGGGGGCGAGGATTTCGACGGCCAGTGCTACGTGTTCGACAACCGCGTGGCTGTAGACGTGAACCGCGTGAACCCCACCGTGATATCGCGCTGCCACCACTGCCAGCAGCCCAGCGCCCGCCTCATCAACTGCGCCAACCCGCACTGCAACGCCCACCTGCCCCTCTGCGAAAGCTGCGGCGAAACCCTGCAGGGAGCCTGCTCCGAAGTCTGCGCCCAGCACCCCGACAAGCGCGTGTACGACGGCACCGGTACCTACCCCAAGCTCAGCAACCACTACAACCCCGCCCAGGGCCTGGCCTCCTACAAAGCCTAAATCTTAGTAGTCGGATTAAGTAGTCAGTAGGCGGTACTTGCCGTCGGTTGCGTTTCTTGCCGATTATTTCGACGCCTGATTTCTGACTACTCAACACCGACCCCCGATGTCAATTCCCAACTCCGAACTCATCCTCAATCCCGACGGGAGCATTTACCACCTCAACCTGCTGCCCGACCACATTTCCGACACCATCCTCACAGTGGGCGACCCTGCGCGGGTGGCCCAGGTCAGCCGGCATTTTGATTCGGTGGAGTTTGAAACCACCCACCGCGAATTCGTGACCCACGTGGGCTACTACCGCGGCAAGCGCCTCACTGTGCTCAGCACCGGCATGGGCACCGACAACATCGACATCGTGATGAACGAGCTCGACGCCCTGGTCAATATCGACTTCATGGCCCGCGAGGTGCGCCCCGAGGAGGAACGCATGAGCCTGCGCATCATCCGGCTGGGTACCAGCGGCAGCCTTCAGGCCGATGTGCCCATCGGCGCAATGCTGGCCACCGAGCACGCTGTGGGCCTCGACAGCCTCATGCAGTTCTACCCGCTGATGGAAACCGGCCTCGAAACCGAAGTAGCCACCGAACTGCAAAAGAGCCTGGGCCTGTCCTTCACGCCCTACGTGGTGCGCGGTTCCGACCTGCTGCGCGAGCAGTTGGGGGCCGGTATGACGATGGGCAACACGCTCACCTGCCCCGGCTTCTATGGGCCGCAGGGCCGCAGCCTGCGCCTGCCGCTGCGCCAGTCCGACTACATTTCCCGCCTCCAGAATTTCCGCCACCAGAGCGGCGAGGGCGAATTCCGCCTCACCAATTTCGAGATGGAAACGGCCGGCTATTATTCCCTGGGCCGCCTGCTGGGCCACGAAGTATTGTCGCTGAATGCCATTGTGGCCAACCGCGCCACCGGCGAATTTGCCGAGAATGCCGGGGCTGTGGTCGATGCCATGATTGAGCGCACGCTCCAGCATTTGGTAGCGAAATAATCTTCAGTCAAGTAACTCAAAAGGCCGGGCCGTGCGAAATCCTTCGCAGGGTCCGGCCTTTTTTTGCCGCAAATGCTGGTGCTGGCTAATAAAAATCAAACCCAAGCACGGCCCGCAACGGCAGCGAAGAGCCCGATTTCAGGGTGAGATGCTCGGCATCGGCAGCCCAGATGGTGGTGGCCACGCGCTTGGTAGCGCCATCGGCCGTCTGAAAATAGATATCGAGCTTGCCGTGGTAGGCGTTGCCCAGGGTCACGGCGCGGTCGGCATCGGCGCGGCGGCGTTGGCGGTCGGCTTCGTTGGGCAGCACATCGGCCTGGCCGAACTGCATGGTGGCTATTTCTTCCTTTTCAACAATCTCAACGGTATCAATGGGATAGGTAAAAGACATGGCGGTAATGGGTAATCGGGTGGGTGGAGGAGAGGAAGGCAAAGTGCCTCCGTTGGTCTATCCAAACGATAAATTACCCGCCGACGTCTGATTTTTTGATGAAAATTTCTAGGGCAGCTGCGCCAGAAATTCCATCGTATCCACGCGGTCGGCGTACTCGTCCACGCCCGGGGCCTGGGCTTTGCCAAACGGCACGCTGCCCGCAAACCGCCCGCTGGCCGACACCACGCACTGCGTCTGGGCCGCCACATCGGTGAGCTGGTCCACGAGGTCAACCTCGCTGGCGTACTCGGTGTAGTGCACCACCGAAATGGGCGACACCAGCGCTGCGCCGCGCGTGAGCAGCAGGAAGCCGGTGTCGTAGTGCGGCACGGCATTCACCAGCAGAATGCTCTTGTTGTAGTCGTAGTTGTTGTTGTATTTGTGATGATTAAGCACACCTTCAAACCCTTGCAAGGCATCGAGCAATGGCACAAAGTCATAGCCCTCGGGCACGAAGAGCTTGCTCACATTGCGGCAGCCCAGGCCGTAGTATTGGAAGATGTCCGGCCCCAGCAGGGCCAGCTCCGCGCCGGTTTCCTGGCCCGTGAGCACGGCCACGCTGGTGCGGTTGCGGCGGATGAGGTGCGGCCGCTGGCCAAAGTAGAATTCGAAATAGCGCGCCGTATTATCTGAGCCCGTGGCAATGAAGGCATCGGCCGCGTTCAGGCGCGGCAATACTTTGATGAAATCCACGAAACGCGGCTCAATTTTCACCAGCTCTTCTATCAGCCAGGTCATTAGCACGGTATCATCGGCGCTGGGCTTGGCCAGCAGCACGTGGCCGCTGAGCAGCACGCACAGCAGGTCGTGGAAGCCGACCATGGGAATGTTGCCGGCCATCACCACGCCCACCTGGCGCACGGTGGTGGGCTCGGCGGGGTAGCGCGCGGCCCAGTGGCGCAGCGGCGCTTCGGCCAGCAGGTGTGCGATACCGGCCACGGCGGCTGTCACGTTGGGCAGGTCGAACCAGGCATTTTGGTTGCGGGCGCGGGCCGCTAGGCCGGTCAGCTCATCAGTAGAAAGGGTGGCAAGGCGCTGGCCGAGGGCCACAAAAGCAGCTAGGCGTTCGGAATGATTCATGGGAAAAGGGGAGGGCGCGGGCTGCAAAAGGTGCCCGCACGGAAGATTACCCGGCAAAATTGGCTTAAACTGTGCAAACCCAGCCGTTGTTGGTTAATTTTGCAGGCCCAAAGAACGGCGCGGGGCGGGCGTTTTACGTAAAGCTCCCTCGTTCTGCTTTGGTTTCCTCACTTCACCCTCCGAACCCCGACGCCCCATGGCCATCATGATAACCGACGAGTGCATCAACTGTGGTGCCTGCGAGCCGGAATGCCCCAACAACGCTATTTACGAAGGCGGCGCGCAGTGGCGCTGGGCCGATGGCACCACCCTAAAGGAAGTAACCGCCGCCGACGGCACCGTGGTATCGGGCACGGCCCCGCAAACCCCGGTATCGGACGAGTACTACTACATCGTATCGGATAAATGCACCGAGTGCGTGGGCTTCCATGAAGAGCCGCAGTGTGCCGCCGTGTGCCCCGTCGATTGCTGCGTGGACGACCCCGACTACCGCGAAACCCGCGAGCGCCTGCTCGAAAAGAAAGATTGGCTGCACATTGCTGCCTAATCTGACCGCAAGCAATTCTGCTCAAAAAGAGAGGCCGCTTCCGATGCAGGGAGCGGCCTCTCTTTTTGAATTTACGGCTCAGGTGCCGCAGTTAAAGTACTTATCGTAAGTCGATTCGGGAATCAGATTGAGCCGGCTCATGAGCTTGATGGGGCCGCGCAGCAGCTGGAGCAGCGCGTAGTTGTTGGGGTAGTCGTGGAAGGTTTTGGGCGGGGCGGCCACAATGGCTTCAAACTCGGCCCGCGTCAGGCCCAGGCGCTTGATGCAGAGCTGGATAACGGTTTCGTCCTCAATGGAATTGATGTGGGAAATGCGTTCCAGAGCATATTCCCGGCTCATCTGGCCCGAGCGTATTAGCGCCGAGTAGTTGAACAGCCGCCGGTCGATGTTGAATTTGACGCGGTTCAGGTAATAAATCAGGCTTTGGTAGAGGTCGTCGGAATAATGCGCGCCAGGGCTTTTCCAAGCCAGTTCCCGCACCAGCAGCTCGTCGACCTCGGTGCGCACATAATCAAGGTGATAGAGCAGCGTCACGGTTTTGATGCGCCGCACAAACGCGTAATAGAATATCTCCTTGATGCCCAGATTGAAGCCCGGGTCGGCGGGCTGCCAGCGCCGCAGCGGCACCGTGCCAAACTGCTTGTGTACGGCCCGCAGGTAGCGGCCATCCAGAAAATTCCAGCTGAGCGGCGCAATGCCCTCGGTGCGAAACGACTGGCCAATGACCAGGTGCCGGATGCCCTCCTTGGCCGCCACGCCATACAGTGCGGTCGCGATGCCCAGGTCGGTGCCTTCTTCCATATCGGGTACGGAGGCTTTCAAAAAGGCGATTTTCAGGTCTTTCGACTCGCGCCAGTCTGAGGTGATGGTGCGGAGCTCCACGCCCAGGCGCTGGCAGGTGCGCACCATGTTTTCGCCGGCCACGGGGTTGCCGAAGCCGTCGTTGAAGTGCACCGCCAAGGGACGCAGCTTGAGTTGAGTGACGCAATACCAGAGCGTGTAGGTGCTGTCGCGACCACCGCTCACGCCCACCACGCAGTCGTAGCGGCGGTTGCGGCCGGCCCGTCGCATTTCATCAGCTTGGCGCCGCACGGTTTCGCGTCCGGCTTCACCAAGGGGGAAGGCGGTTTCCATGCGGTCATGGACGTCGCAAAAAGAGCAGGTGCCTTCCGAATCAAAGGTGATGCCCGGCGCGGTCGTGTCCATGACGCATCGAGTACAGCGCTGATAGTCAGCCGCTGAACTGGTGGTGGACATGGAATCGTGGGGGAGTAACTGAGTTAGCAATTCTAGTTGAAATGAGGGGGCTGCAGATGAAAGTGGGTGGGCAGCAAAGACAGAGCGTAAGGCGGTAAAAAGGTAGGACGAAGGATGAAAATAGAGGACTACAAAAGTCGTGATTAAGGCAATTGGTCGAAGCGGTAGCCTTTGCGTTGGAGCATGACGCCAATGTCGGTGCCCCGTTCGGGACGGTGGGGCCGGGCCAAGTCGGCCACAACCAACTGGCCGGCAAACTCATTGAACGCTCCCTGTGCGCGCACGCCGTGGGCGTCAACAGCCAGGGAGCAACCCACACTTTTTTTCCCTTCATACGGCCCGCCCACGATATAACCGACGGATGTGACGCTGACCACCACTACGTTGTAGAGCTGGGCAAGGATGGAAAACGGCTTCACCCATTTCTCCTGATAGGGGTCGTGCTCCTCGGTGATGGAGTAGTCCACAGTCCACGAGGCCGGCGCAATGATGAATTCGGCACCCATGCGGGCCAGCGTGTGGCCTATGTGCAGCCCGTCGAGGTAGTTATCGGCGCAGATGTTCACCCCGATTTTGCCTAGTGGGGTATCGACTACGTTCAGTGTCTGGCCCACGGCATAGTACGGCTGTTCTACATTCAAGAGGTTTATCTTGTGGTATTTAACGATAATATTGCCCTGCGGGTCGATGAGAATTGCCGCGTTGAAATTGCGTCCATCGGCGGCGCGCTCGGTGAGGCCGGCGCACACGTAAATCTGGTGGCGGGCCGCCGCTTCGCACAGCATATTGCTATACGCGCCGGGAATGGGCTGGGCCTCGTAGAGGGCGCTGGGGTGCGTCCAGGCAAAGTCGAGGGTTTCGGGTAGGAGTACCAGCTCACAGTTTTGGGCGGCGGCTTCAGCAATCTGCTCCACGGCCCGGGCGAGGTTGCGGGCGGGCTCCCCGCCTTCCACCAGTAGCTGCCCCAGGCCAATACGTAGCGTACCAATCGGTTCCGGTACCTCGGGCACGGTCGTAACCGGAGGTGCAGGTTTACGAAAAGAAAAGAGCGAAGCCATGAAATTTTGCGAAGCAACAAACTGAATCTCTCGGAAGGTACAAACAGCGAATTAAACTTTCAGCGTTAAATACGGTCGACGACTTTCAAAACGATAGGGTTGTAGTGGGCTTATTGAATCAATTATTTGACTAATAAAAGCATTTTATAAATTTTATGTATTTGAAAATCAGCGCAATATTATTTTATAAAAATGACTTTTGACAAGGATGTGTCGTTGGTAGCTAAATGGTTGTAAAAGGGCTGACATCGGTGAATTTTCTATTAATGCCGTGGAGCTCTTTGAAACTCAAACAGAGTAATAAGTTAGGTTGGGGTTGAGTAGCTTATTCTCCCGCAGTTCTAATGCCTATTTTTGTTGCTTCTGCTACTTGCACAACTCTCCATGTCCCTCGCCACCACCTATTCGCCTACCGACGTTGAAGCCAAATGGTACCAACGCTGGCAGGAGCAGGGCTTTTTCAAAGCCAAACCCAACCCCAAAAAGAAGCCCTACACCGTAGTCATTCCGCCGCCCAACGTGACGGGCGTGCTCCACATGGGGCACATGCTCAACAATACGATTCAGGACGTGCTGGTGCGCCGCGCTCGCATGCAGGGCAAGGAAGCCTGCTGGGTGCCCGGCACCGACCACGCCAGCATCGCCACCGAGGCCAAAGTAGTGGCCCAGCTCAAGGAGCAAGGCATCAACAAAACTGACCTCACTCGCGAGCAATTCCTCAGCCACGCCTTCGAGTGGAAGGACAAGTACGGCGGCATCATTCTGGAGCAGCTCAAGCAGCTCGGCGCCTCCTGCGATTGGGACCGCACGCGCTTCACGATGGAGCCGGATTTGACTGATGCTGTACTCCGCGTGTTTGTGGATTTGTATAACAAAGGCCTGATTTACCGCGGTGTCCGCATGGTGAACTGGGACCCCGAAGGCCGCACCGCCATCTCCGATGAGGAGGTGATTGCCAAGGATGTGCAGGCCAAGATGTACTACCTCAAATACGCCGTGGTAGGGCAGGAGGGCCAGTTTCTGACCGTGGCCACCTCGCGCCCCGAAACCATCATGGCTGACGTGGCCGTAGCCGTGAACCCCAACGACCCGCGCTACGCTCACCTGGCCGGCCAGAAAGTGCGTATCCCGCTACTGGGCCGCGAAATCCCGGTGATTTTTGACGAGTACGTGTCGATGGACTTCGGTACGGGCGCACTGAAGGTGACGCCCGCACACGACCTGAACGACTACGAGCTGGGCGTGAAGCATAACCTGCCCGTTATCGACATTCTGGCCGATAACGGCACGCTGAACGAGAAGGCCGTGCTCTACGTGGGGCAGGACCGGTTTGCCGCGCGCAAGCAGATTGCCAAGGATTTGCAGGAAGCCGGCCTGCTCGAAAAAATCGAGGAGTACGCCAGCATCGTGCAAACGTCGGAGCGCACCAAGGCGGTGATTGAGCCCAAGCTCAGCCTGCAGTGGTTCATGAAGATGGAGCAGATGGCCAAGCCCGCGCTCGACGTAGTGGAGAACGACACCGTGAAGCTGCACCCGCCCAAGTTCAAGAACATGTACCGGGCCTGGATGGAGAACGTGCGTGACTGGTGCATCTCGCGCCAGCTCTGGTGGGGCCAGCAGATTCCGGCCTACTATCTGCCCGATGGCACCTTCGTAGTCGCCCTCACCGCCGAGGATGCCCTGCAGCAAGCCATTGCCCAGAGTGGCAAGGCTGATATGCAGCTCTCCGATTTGCGCCAGGACGAGGACGTGCTCGATACCTGGTTTTCGTCGTGGCTGTGGCCGATTTCGGTGTTCGACGGCTTCAAAGACCCCGACAACGCCGACATCAACTATTTCTACCCCACCAATGACCTGGTGACCGGGCCTGACATCCTCTTCTTCTGGGTGGCCCGCATGATTATGGCCGGTCTGGAATACCGCCAGGAAGTGCCGTTCAAAAACGTGTACCTCACCGGCATCGTACGCGACGCGCAGGGCCGCAAAATGAGCAAGCAGCTCGGCAACTCGCCCGACCCGCTCGACCTCATCGCCCAGTACGGTGCCGATGGCGTGCGCACCGGCATGCTGTTTTCGGCCCCCGCCGGCAACGATTTGCTCTACGACGTGAAGCTGGTGGAGCAGGGCCGCAACTTCTCCAACAAGCTCTGGAACGCTTTCCGCCTCGTAAAAGGCTGGGAAGCTGATGCCTCGCTGCCTTTTGTGAATGAGAAGGCCGTGACGTGGTTCAATGCCAAGTTGCAGGCCGCCATCGTGGAGATGGACGACCATTTCGAGAAATTCCGGATGTCGGATGCGCTGATGACCATTTACAAGCTGGTGTGGGACGATTTCTGCGCCCAGTACCTGGAGATGGTGAAGCCCGCCTACCAGCATCCCATCGATGCCGAAAGCCTGCGCCACACCACCGCCTACCTCGAAACGCTGCTCAAGCTGCTGCACCCCTTCATGCCCTTCATCACCGAAGAGCTGTGGCACGAGCTGGCCGAGCGCGGCCCCCGTGACTACGTGACCGTGGCCCCCTGGCCCCGTGCCATCGCCCCCGCCAACAGCGCCGAAACCCTGGCCAACATGGACAAGGCCCTAGCCATCGTTGCCGGCATACGCACCGTGCGCAACCAGAAAAACCTCGGCCCCAACAAGCCGCTGACGCTGGTAGCCAAAACCGACGAGCCGCAGCTGGTGACCGATTACGAAGGCATCATCCGCAAGCTGGGCAGCATTTCGGAGGTGAGCTTTGCCGAAGCCGGCCCCGCCGCCTCGGTGAGCTTCGTGCTGGGCGGTAGCGAGTTTTTCATCCCGCTCGAAGGCCACATCGACATGGCCGCCGAGCGCACCCGCCTCGAAAAAGAGCTGGAATACGCCCAGGGCTTCCGCGATTCGGTGCAGAAGAAACTTGGCAACGAGAAGTTCGCCCAGAACGCCAAGCCCGAAGTATTGGAAAAGGAACGCCAGAAACTGGCCGATGCGGAGGCAAAAATCGCCGCGCTGGAACAGGCGCTGAAAGGCTTGTAACTTCGGACTGGTAAATTTTCAGAAATAAGAAAAGCCGCTTCTGAGAACCAGAAGCGGCTTTTCTTATTTCTGACGTTAAAGGGATAAAACCAGCCCCGCGACATTTTTTATGATATTCAAGTAGTTGTCGTTACTATGAATTTTCCAAAGACTGCAGACGATGTAGAAAGTGAAATCCTAGTCTCTGTTGGCAAATACAGGGAACACCAAAGCCTCCGAATCAGGCAATTGGCATACGTTCTGCAAAAGGTGGACCCCGAAATAGTTGTGGAGGGTGTAATTATGATTTTGGAGCGGGAAAGTGATGCGGATGATTACTCACAGCAGGAATTCGCCGGCCAACTTTTAGAAGTTATCTGTCCAAAGTCACAAAAAGACTTAAAGCAAGTGTTACAACGGGCTCTAAAAGGGTGGAATAAAAGCGTTGCGCAATTTCCTTTCTGGCTGAGAGACAACTACGGTATTGATAAACTGAAAGAGGAGTTTGCCGAATTAGAGTTGACTGAAACAGAAAAGGACAAGCTGCAGACCATGAAATGGTGGCTGCGTTTAAATGAATCCAGCACCTAAAGGCTACGCAATGATTACTGCGGAATTCCGCCCGGCTGTTTTTTTTGCAAGGGTGCGAGCTGGTTCTGAAGCTGGAATGTGACCTTTTGACAATCAGCAAAGCGCTGCTCCGATAGTTTCAGCGCCTTTTCGGTGGCATCGAGTTGTTGGTATAAATAGCCGATGAGGCCCAGTGCCAGCACCAGAGCTCCGAGGAAAACAATGTTTTTCATGGTTCAAAAGAAAAGCCCACCCGCCAGGGATGGGCTTTTTTAATAGTATCAAACAGGAAATTAAATCGCCGTATTCGGGTCGAACTGCTCCAGATAATCAGCCACTTTGCGCACGAACATACCGCCGAGTGAGCCGTCTACCACGCGGTGGTCGTAGCTGTGGCTCAGGAACATGAACTGGCGAATGCCGATGAGGTCGCCCTGCGGCGTTTCAATCACGGCCGGTTTCTTCTTGATGGCGCCGACGGCCATGATAGCTACCTGCGGCTGCATGATGATGGGCGTGCCCATCACGTTGCCGAACGAGCCCACGTTGCTCAGCGTGTAGGTGCCGCCTTCGAGGTCTTCCGGCTTCAGCTTGTTGATGCGGGCACGGTTGGCCAGGTCGTTCACCTTCTTGGTCAGGCCGTTGAGGTTGAGCTGGTCGGCATTGTGGATGACGGGGACAATGAGGTTGCCACTGGGCAGGGCCACGGCTACGCCGATGTTGATGTCGCGCTTCTTGATGATGTAGTCGCCATCAATCGACACGTTAATCAGCGGGAAGTCCTGGATGGCGCGGGCCACGGCCTGGATGAAGATGGGCGTGAAGGTGAGGTTTTCGCCCTCGCGCTTCTTGTAGGCATCCTTGTGCTTGTTGCGCCAGTTCGCAATGTTGGTTACGTCGGCTTCCACGAAGCTGGTGACGTGCGGCGAAATGCGCTTCGAGTCCACCATGCGCTGCGCAATCATCTTGCGCATCCGGTCCATCTCAATCAGTTCCTGGCCGCCGCTCACGCTGGGTACCGGCTTGACGCTCGCCGCCGGGGCCGGAGTGGAAGCTGCTGCAGGAGCGGGAGCCGTCGGGGCAACTTGCGGTTGCGGAGCAGCCGCCGGAGCCTGCACCGAAGCCGTAGCTGCGGCGGTGCCAGTCAGCGAGGGCTTGCCAGCCGCCACGTAGTCGAGAATATCTTTCTTGGTGACGCGGTTTTCCTTGCCGGTGCCGGGCAGGTATTCCAGGTCCGTCATGCTCACGCCTTCTTCGCGGGCAATGCTGAGCACCAGCGGCGAGAGGAAGCGGCCGGGCTGATGCTCGGCACCCGCTACGGCGGCCACGGGCTGGGGAGCCTGCGGCTCGGGCAGGTAGGGCACGGCGCTGCCGTTGCTGGAAGGCGCGGGGGCGGCCTGCGGAGCAGCCGGGGCGCTGGCCGGTGCCGCAGCACCAGCGGCGGCCGCATCGGTTTCCATGATGGCGATGGGCGCGCCCACGGCCACAACCTGGCCTTCCTGCACCAGAATTTCCGTCAGCACGCCGGCGTAGATGGCCGGCACTTCGGTATCAACTTTATCGGTGGCTACTTCCAGCACTGATTCATCCTGCTCAATCGTGTCGCCAACTTGCTTGAGCCATTTCAGGACGGTGCCTTCCATGATGCTTTCGCCCATCTTGGGCATCGTCATTTCCACTCGTGCCATAGGTAAGGAGGGGTATTTTGGGGTAAGTGAGGGTGGGGTGGGAGTTTGGTGCCGCAAAGGTAGCCCAAAAGCCCAACGCCCCCGCCGCAATGTGCGGCGGGGGCGTTGGGGAATCATTTTTAACATTGGTAACCAGTTCGGGGCAAACCGGAAATCATCAATTGATAGTGAATTTGAAGGTGTAATACCCCGTGGCTCCGCCCGGTTTTGTTCCAACCTGCTCGAAGCGAGCCTGCAGCAACGCCTGCCGACATAGTGATTCCTGCCTGGCCGAAACGGTGCTGCTGACCGGGAGCACAGATTCGATGGTTCCCTCCTTGTTAATCACAATCTTAAAACGAACTTCTCCCGATTTGTCGTCAACAGCCTCAGCAACAGGCCTGACTGTAAATCGCCAGCCAGTGGTATCGAGCGGGGTACCGGTTCTGACCTGATTTGGCCGAAACAATGGTGCCGCGGATAGCTCCGGCTTCGGAAGCGTTTGCGCCGGAGCATTTCCCAATGAAAAAACGGCCAGAACATTTAATAAAAAGAATACACGCATGATGGTAGCGAAGATGGGGCACAATAAGGGCGATAATTGCTGGAAGTTGTTGCGGGGCCGTAGCTATTTGCCATTATTGTTTTGCCAATGACCACTGCAGCGGTTATTTCTTCGATGACAGTCTTTCAAAATAAGACGTAAAAAGCGCAAGGGTGAAATGAGGCCTATGCCTTTTCCGCGACATTCCGCATTTCAGCCTACCAGCATCATTGCGGCACCGCCAGCGCCTTGAAATGCTTGGGCCGGAGACGCCACCGCACCTGGGGCGGCAGCGGCCAGCCCTGCTCGTACTGCCGTACCACGCCGCCTTCCCGTTCCTGGCTGTAGCGCCAGTACTGCCGGGTGCCCAGCGCCGTGGGCACCACGCCAATCAGGCCCAGCAGCACCCCCGCGCCCGTTTGCCCGTGCACCAGCTCGAAGCCCATGCCCGTGAGGCCAGCCATGCCGTAGCCGGAATCGCGCATGCCCTTGAAGCGCCGCTCCCGAAATAAATTGTGCACGGCATAGGCCGTATCGCGGGGCGGCAGCGGGGCCACCGCCTGGGCCCCGGCGCGGCGCAGCGGGCCGGAAATGAGAACGAAGAGCAGGCAAGCCGGGAGAAGCCGTGGACGCATAGAGTAACAAAAAAGGGCCGAAACTCTCCGTAAGAGTTCCGGCCCCAGGAGCAAGGTTACACGCCTGGCTGGGCAGTGCGCTACTGCGTCACCGTAATTTTCGGGAGTCCTTCCTCCGTCAAATCCCCGCCCCGTTCAGCCGCATTTTTCTCAAACTTCGAAAAGCAAATCGTGCGGTTCGAAGCATAGCGACTGGTGGGGTCGTTGATGATGACGACGTGATTGAACGTGCCAAACTCCTTGCCCTCATACATCAGGGTCTGCTTGATGCCCAGGTCGGGCTTGTTCACCACGTCCACGTAAATGTTTCGGCCCACGCCCTTCGGGCCCGGCTTGGCAAAGAGCACCGTAGTTTCGATGCTGCCGGTGCAGGAATCGGCGCAGGAGGTGAGCCCAAGGCAACTGGCCGTCCCCGCCGCAGCAACAAGGAATTTAAAAAGGCTATGCATGGTACGCTAACTAAAAGGCGAAGCCCCAGTAGAGCGGCATTCGCTGGTGCGAGTGTCGCCCTGCTGGGGCTTTAAATTGGAAAGAAACGCATTTGCAATCAATCGATGAACCGCCCCGCCGACGCGACAAGGCAAACGCCCTAAATCGTCGAGAAATCGAACGACTGCTCCAGAAAAGCCGTCGTGAAATTTCCTTCCTTAAAATCCGCGTTGTCCATCAGGGCGAGGTGGAAGGGGATGGTCGTTTTCACGCCTTCCACCACAAACTCGCTCAGGGCGCGCTTCATCTTCACGATGCACTCCTCCCGGGTCTGGGCCACGGTGATGAGCTTGGCAATCATCGAATCGTAGTTGGGCGGAATCTGGTAGCCCGCATACACGTGCGTATCCACGCGCACGCCGTGGCCGCCGGGGATGTGCAACGTGGTGATGCGGCCGGGCGCGGGCCGGAAGCCGTTGCGCGGGTCCTCGGCATTGATGCGGCACTCCATGGCGTGCATCTTGGGATAGTAGTTTTTGCCCGAAATCGGGATGCCCGCCGCCACCTTGATTTGCTCCTTAATCAGGTCGTAGTTGATGATTTCCTCCGTCACGGGGTGCTCCACCTGGATGCGGGTGTTCATCTCCATGAAGTAGAAATCCCGGTTGGCATCCACCAGAAACTCAATCGTGCCCACGCCCTCATAGCCAATAGCGGCTGCGCCCGCAATGGCTGCTTTGCCCATCTTCTCACGCAGCGCGTCCGTCATAAACGGCGACGGCGCCTCTTCCACCAGCTTCTGGTGGCGGCGCTGGATGCTACAGTCGCGCTCCGACAAGTGGCAGACGTGCCCGAACTGGTCGCCCACAATCTGCACCTCAATGTGGCGCGGCTCCACCACGTACTTCTCCAGGTACATGCCGTCGTTGCCAAACGCGGCCTTCGATTCCGTGCGCGCGTCGTCCCAGTGCTTCTGGAACTCGTCGTCGGAATGAATGATGCGCATGCCGCGCCCGCCGCCCCCGGCCGTGGCCTTGATGATGACGGGGTATTTGATTTTGTTGGCAATTTTCTTGCCCTGCTCCACCGATTCGAGCAAGCCCTGCGAGCCCGGTACCACCGGCACACCGGCCTTAATCATGGTTGCCTTGGCCGTGGCCTTGTCGCCCATCTGGTTAATCATCTCAGGCGAAGCCCCGATAAACTTAATGCCGTTTTCGGCGCAGATGCGCGAGAATTCCGCATTTTCGCTCAGGAAGCCGTAACCAGGGTGAATGGCATCGGCGTTGGTGATTTCGCAGGCCGCAATCAGGTTGGGCATGCTCAGGTAGCTGTCTTTAGAGGCCGGCGGCCCGATGCACACGGCCTCATCGGCAAACTTCACGTGCAGGCTTTCTTTATCAGCAGTCGAGTACACGGCCACCGTTTTGATGCCCATTTCCTTGCAGGTGCGGATAATGCGCAGGGCAATTTCGCCCCGGTTGGCGATGAGTATTTTCTTGAACATTTGGGTGGGAGGGTCAGGGTTAAAACCTGTCATCCTGAGCGGAGCGAAGGACCTTATCACGTTTGAACGACTCGTTCCGACTTGATAGGGTCCTTCGCTCCGCTCAGGATGACAAAGGGGGAAAAACTACTCAATCAAAAACAACGGCTGGTCGTATTCAACCGGCGTGGCGTTGTCCACCAGCGCCTTCACAATGCGGCCGCTTTCTTCGGCTTCAATCTCGTTGAACAGCTTCATCGCCTCAATGATGCAGATAACCTGGCCTTTCTCCACCATGTCGCCCACCTGCACAAAAGCAGGCGCCTCGGGGCCGCTGCTGCGGTAGAAAGTGCCAATCATGGGCGCTTTCAGGGGCTTATAGTTGCCAGCAGGCGCTTCTGTGGCGGCCGGGGCGGCGGGAGCGGCCGCCGCAACTGGTGCGGGGGCTGCGGCTACGGGCGCGGGCGCGTGAGCTACCGGAGCTGCCATCGTCGTCACGTGCTTGGTGTTGGGGTCGCGCTGCACCGAGATTTTAAATTCTTCGGTTTCAATGTTGACCTTGTTCAAGCCCGATTTGGCGATAAAATCGAGCAGTTCCTGGAGTTCTTTGGCTTTCATTGCAGCGTCCTTTTTGGGCGGGTTTGACATGTTCAATCAGCGGCTAATTGCGCGCTGTCAGCTATTATACTAACGGCTTAAGTTATTATTTTACGCGCTCAACGTAGCTGTAGTCGCTGGTTTTAATGCGGATTTTGGTGTCCACATCGATGAACAGCGGCACCTGGATGCGGGCCCCGGTCTCCACGGTGGCAGGCTTCAGGGTGTTGGTGGCAGTGTCGCCACGCAGGCCGGGCTCGGTATACGTTACCACCAGGTCCACGGTGGTGGGCAGTTCGGCAGTGAGGGGCATTTCGGTTTCGGCGTGCATGAGGATGGTCACGTCCTGGCCTTCCTTCATCAGGTCGGCAAAGGGCACCATTTCCTCGGGCAGCACCACTTGCTCGAAATCTTCCTTGTTCATGAACGTGTAGCCGTAGTCGTCCTTGTAGAGGAACTGGTGGGGGCGCTGCTCTACGCGAGCTGTTTCCACTTTCACACCGGCGTTGAAGGTGTTATCAATGGTGCGGCCGGTTTTGATGTTGCGCATCTTGGTACGCACAAAGGCGGGGCCTTTGCCGGGCTTCACGTGCTGAAACTCGGTGATGACGTGCAGCTCGTTGTTGTAATTGAGAACGAGCCCGTTGCGGAAGTCGGCGGTTGATGCCATGGTTTCTAAACTTTTAGCTGATAGCCAGTAGCTATGAGCTTTTTTGTGGGTGTTTTTGTGAGCGGTTATTCAAAAGCCCTTGGCTATTAAACAACCGGGAATCCAAAGGAGTGACAAAGCTAACAGCTAACGGCCATTAGCTAACCGCCACGCGGTCGCCATCATACGCCCATTTGAGGTAGATGGAGCCCCAGGTGAAGCCGCCGCCGAAGGCTGCCAGCACCAGGTTGTCGCCGCGCCGCAGCTGGCTTTCGTAGTCGGCCAGGCACAGCGGAATGGTGGCGTTGGTGGTGTTGCCGTAGCGGTCGATGTTGAGCATTACTTTCTCCGGCCCCACGCCCATGCGGTTGGCTGTAGCGTCAATAATGCGCTTATTGGCCTGGTGGGGTACTAGGAAGGCCACATCGTCTTTGCTGAGGTGGTTGCGCTCCATTACCTGGGCGGCCACGTCGGCCATGCTTTTCACGGCGAATTTGAAAACCGTCGCGCCCTCCTGGTAGATGTAGTGTTCCTTGGCATCCACGGTGGCGTGGGAGGGCGGGCGGCGGCTGCCGCCGGCTTTCTGGTGCAGGTAGGCCTCGCCCGAGCCGTCGGTGCGCAGCACCTGGTCGAGAATGCCGAAACCCTCGGTGCTGGGTTCGAGCAACACGGCCGCCGCGCCGTCGCCAAACAGAATGCAGTTGGCGCGGTCGGTGTAATCCACGATGGCCGACATTTTATCGGCCCCCACCACAATTACTTTTTTGTGCGTGCCGGCCTGAATGTATTGCGCGCCCGTGGCCAGCGCAAAGAGGAAGGTCGAGCACGCCGCGTTCATGTCGAAGCTGAACGCCTTGGTAACGCCCACACCATTGGAAATGATGTTGGCCGTGGCCGGAAACAGCAAATCGGGCGTAGTGGTGGCGCAAATCAGTAGCTCCACGTCCTCGGGATTGGTGCCGGTTTTTTCCAGAAGCCGCCGCACTGCCTTGATGCCCATCACGGAAGTACCCTGGTTCTCGCCCTTCAGAATGCGCCGCTCCCGGATGCCGGTGCGCGACATAATCCATTCGTCGTTGGTATCCACCAGCTTTTCAAGCTCGGCATTGGTAAGCACGTAGTCGGGCACATAAGAGCCCACACCAGTGATGGCGGCAGTAATCTTCATACGGGCAAAAGTAGGCGGGGCAAGCGTAAAATGGGAATGCGAGCGGCGGTGCGGCCGGAAATAGCCACCCAACGCTCCGGCAATGAGCGCCCAAGCGTCTAAAAAAAATCCGGCCGAAGCCGGAAGTTTTTCACCGCCGGGGACCGGGGCTAGGACTTAAAAGTAGCCTTAATTTGGTCAACAATCCCGGAGTCGGCCATGTTGAAGCCCTGCACCAGCATGTTGCCGATGGCCAAAGGCGTGCTGCGCCCGTGCCCGATAATTGCGTTGTCGTTGATGCCTAGGATGGGCGAGCCACCCACGGCTTCGTAGTTGAATTTGTCGAAGAATGGGTCGTGAATGTGCTTGGCCTCCATCAGTTCGTAGATGGATTCGGCCATTTTCAGCAGAATGTTGCCTGTGAAGCCGTCGCACACAATCACGTCGGCTTTGTCGTTGAACATGTCGCGGCCTTCCACGTTGCCCACGAAATTGATGTGCGGGTTCACCTTCAGCAGCTGGTGCGCGGCCTGGGTGATGGGCGTGCCCTTGCCCTCTTCTTCGCCGAGGTTCACGAGGCCCACTTTGGGCTGCTCGATGCCCAGCACGTAGCGGGCATACAAAAAGCCGAGCTCGCCGAATTGCTCCAGCATTTCGGGCTTGCATTCGGCATTGGCTCCCACATCCAGCAGGATGCCGAATTCGCCCGTCATTTTGGGAACGAAGTTGGCAATGGCCGGGCGAATCACGCCGGGCACGGCCTTCACCGTAAGCATGGCCCCCACGAGCATGGCACCCGTGTTGCCGGCCGAGCAAAAGGCATCGACTTCGCCCGTGAGGAGCATTTTGTAGCCCACGGCAATGCTCGAATCCTGCTTCTGCTGGAAGGCTTTGGCAGGGTGCTCGCCCATGTCGATAACCTGCGACGCGGGAACGAACTCAAGCGCGGCTCCGGCGGGGCCGGCAGCCTGAAGCAGGGGACGCACCGCGTCTTCCTGGCCGATGAGGACAATGGTAGCCTTACCGGCGAGTTGTTCGGCGGCCAGCAGGGCACCCGCCACGGCGGCTTGGGGGGCGAAATCGCCGCCCATTGCGTCGAGGGCTATTTTCATGAAAGAGGTGTTTGGAGGGAGGTCAGCGGAATGCGAAAGTACCAAAAATCCGGCCCCGCTGGCTTAAAAAAGGAGCGAAGCCGGACCTAGTGGTGCCGCGAAGTAACAACCAAACGCGCTATTCGTCGTCGCCGGTAGCATCAGCCGCAGGAGCGACGTTGGTCTTCGAGTAGTTTTTGATGGCCAACTGGCCGTTGTGATACAGGTCGCCATCCACTACGTACGCCTTGTGGCGCAGGTGCAGCTCGCCCGTGTTGGGGCACAAGGTCACGGCCTTAGGGGTCAGCTTGTAGTGGGTACGACGCTTGTCGCGAACGGCGGAAGAGGTGCGGCGCTTAGGATGTGCCATGGTTTAGTTGAAATTAGGGGATTGAAGTTGCGGTTAACGAGTGGGGAGCGACTCGGGGCACTGACGGATTAATTCAAATTGCGCAGCGCGGCCCAGCGGGGGTCGGCCGGCTCGTCGTCGTCGGGCGCATCATCGGCAGGACGGGTGCTGAAGATGAGCTTGGTCGGCGCGTCGGGGTTGTCGTCGGCCTCGTTCTGGAAGCGCGGGTGCAGCTTCTTCATGGGCAGGGCCAACCCGATGTAGTCGTAAAGATGCTGGGCGAGGGGCAGGGTCTGGGTTTCGGGCGTGATTTGCAGCACGTTGTCGTCCAGTTCCTTGGCTTCGTCACCGAAGCGCACCAGCAGTTGTTCGTGAATATCCAGCGGCTGGTCGAACTCGTCGAGGCTCCGGTCGCAGGTGAGCTGCACGGTGCCGGTGATGTGGAAGTTCAGCGTCATCAGCCGCTCGGTTTTAATGAGCTCCACGTCGGCGTGCAGGTGGCCTTGCTCCACCAGCGGCTGGTCGAATAAGGCGAAGAATTCGGGACCTAACTCGAACTCAAAGTGGTGCGTTTTCAGCGCCAGCTTGGCTAAGTTGAGGTCGTATTTGCTTTCTTTTTTCACGGTCGCTTGGATAGCAGGGGGCAAAAGTAGTGAAAATCCGGCTTTTTGCCAAAAAAACAGCTAAGTTTCTCGGTGGCAAGGTGTCGGAAAAGCCCTTGTACGGCTACCGTGCCGAGCGTGGCTGGGCATCTTCCCAACGCTGCTTCCAGATGTCGCAGGCCAAGTACACGGCGGCGCGGAAGGAGGATTCGTCGGCTTTGTACTGGCCGGCGAGGCCGTAGGCGGTGCCGTGGTCGGGCGAGGTGCGGACTACGGGCAGGCCGGCGGTGAAGTTTACGCCGCGCTCGAAGGCCATGAGCTTGAAAGGAATCAGGCCTTGGTCGTGGTAGAGGGCCAGCGTGGCGTCGAACTGCCGGAACTGCTGGGTGCCGAAGTAGCCATCGGCCGGGAAGGGGCCGACGACGAGGTGACCGTCGTGGGCGAACTGCTGAATAACGGGTGTCACGATGTCGCCTTCTTCCTTGCCCAGCAGGCCGTTTTCGCCGGCGTGGGGGTTGAGGCCGAGCACGGCAATGCGTGGCTTAAGGATGCCAAAGTCGTTTTTGAGCGACTTGAGCAGCAGGGTGATTTTGGTGCGCAGCAGTTCAGCCGTGAGCTTGGCGGGTACATCTTTGAGCGGGACGTGGCCGGTGACAGTGGCAATGCGCAGGCCGGCATCCTCGTCCACCAGAAACATCAGGCTCTCGGGGGCTTCGAAATAGCTGGTGAGAAACTCGGTGTGGCCGGGGTAGCGGAAATCGTCGGACTGGGTGTTGTCTTTGCTGATGGGCGCGGTCACAATGCCGTCGAGTTTGCCGGCTTTGAGGTCGCGGGCGGCACAGAGCAGGCTTTCGCGGGCGGCCGCGCCGGTAGCGGCAGATGGCTGGCCGGGGGCGAGGGCGAAGTCCTCATCCCAGCAGGTTACGGCGTTGAGGCGGCCGGGGGCAATGTCGGCAGCATCGCGCAGCTGGCGAAACTGGAGGTGCTCGGTATCGGCCGGGGTGGGGAAATCGTCGAACAGCGCCGTGGCCGTGCCGTAGATGACGGGCGTGCAGATTTTCAGCAGGCGCTCATCGAGCAGGGTTTTGTAAATGACTTCGGGGCCGATGCCGGCGAGGTCGCCCACGGAAAAGCCGAGGCGGGGGAGGTTTTGGGGCATGTTGTGTATTAGACGGTCATGCTGAGCAAGCGCAGTGGAATCGAAGTGTCTCTACTTCAATGGCATTCAAACTGATGGCAACGAAGCGGTAGAGATGCGTCGACTCCGCTGCGCTCGCTTAGCATGACGTTCTTTAATATTAGGCAATCTGCTTGGTCAGAAACTCATACAGCAGGCGTACGCCCACGCCGGTGCCACCTTTGCCGCGGTAATTTTCGGGCGCGGTGAGGTAGGCCGGGCCGGCGATGTCGAGGTGAATCCAGGGGTAGCCTTCGGCGAAGCGCTCCAGAAATTTGGCGGCGGAGATGTGGCCGGCTTCGCCCTTGCCCAGGTTGCTGAGGTCGGCAATGTCGGACTTGATGTGGTCGGCGTACTCATCCCAGAGCGGAAACTCTACGAGGCGCTCGTGCACCGCGTAGCCAGCTTCGGAGAGCTTTTGCATAGTGGCAGGCTCGGCGGTGCCCATCGAGGCGCTGGCTTCGGTGCCGAGAGCGCGCACGGCGGCACCGGTAAGCGTGGCGAGGTCGATGACCAGCTCGGGCTCGTAGCGCTTGGCAAAGCTGAGGGCGTCGGCGAGGAGCAGGCGGCCTTCTGCGTCGGTGTTTTTTACTTCGACGGTGAGGCCGGAGTGCATCGTGATGACGTCGCCAGGGGCGTAGGCGAGGCCGCCGGGGCGGTTGTCGGTGGCGGGCACGAGGCCGATGACGTGCAGCGGCACCTGGTTTTTGGCCAGGGCGAAAAGCGTGCCGGCCACGGCCGCGCCGCCGGCCATGTCGCACTTCATCATATCCATGCTGTTGGGCGTGGGCTTGAGGCTGAGGCCGCCGGTATCGAACACCACGCCTTTGCCGACGAGGACGTAGGGCTTGGTGTTTCTAGCGTTCGCGGGCTTGTATTCGAGGATGCTGAAGGTGGGCGGCTCTGGCGAGCCGAGGTTAACGGCGAGTAGGCCGCCCATGCGCAGGGCTTCGATTTTGGCCAGGTCGAGGATGTCGGTGGTGTAGCCGGCTTCGTCTCCGGCCTGGGCCATGCGCTCGGCAAACTGCACGGCGTTCAGCTTATTGAGCGGAGCGTTGACGAGGTCGCGGGCCAGTTGCACGCCGGCGAGCAGGTTGGCAAGCTCATGAATTTTGGCTACTGAGGTCTGGCCATTCACCAGGTAAACCGTTTTCAGCGCTGGAGCTTTGAGCGACTTCTCGTCGGTCTTGTAGCCTTCGAACTGGTAGGCAGTCAAGGCTAAGCCTTCGGCCAGCAGCAGGGCCGCGTTGGGCGTGGCGCTGAGGTTCTGGATGAAAACTTCGACGGTTTTTTCGGCTTTCAGTCGGCCGTGGAGGGTGTTGCCGGCGCGGCGGAGCTGCTCGGCTACCTGGGCGGGGGTGGGCTTGTCGGCGAGCACCACGAAGTAGTGGTGGTGGCTGAAATGGTTGAGGTGAACGAGCTTTTGGTCGTCGGCGAGGGCGGTGTTCACGTACTGGCGGGCGGCGGCCGCAAGGTCGCCGGCGGCGGCATCGGGCAGGGTAGTGGTGCCAGCGGGCAGGATGAAAACCTGGGTGGACTGGGCCGGCGCGGCGGCCGCGTGAGCGAGGGCTGAGGACATAAGCGGAGTTGGAGGCCGTAGATTTGAGGCCGCAAGGTACTGTTTAGGTAGCGAGGTTTTTCTGACGTTCGGAATAGCGCGTTGCTTCAGCCCAAACAGACCGTCATGCAGAGCGCAGCGAAGCATCTTTACCACAGTAGCAAATAATACTTCCACAACGAAGCGGTAAAGATGCTTCGCTGCGCTCTGCATGACGGACAATTAACACCCTTAAATCCCCATTCGCGTGAATACCGTCCGCCCCAAAAAGCACTTAGGCCAGCACTTTCTGGCCGACCCGAATATTGCCCGCAACATCGTAGGCGCGCTGCAACTGCCCGATGGGGTGAAGGAAGTGCTCGAAATCGGGCCGGGCATGGGCGTGCTCACGCAGTACCTGCTCCAGAACCCTGCCTACCAGACCAGCGTGGTGGAGATTGATACCGAATCGGTGGCCTACCTGAAAGTGCATTACCCGGCGTTGGCCGACCGCATCTACGCCACCGACTTTCTGAAGCAGAGCCTGGCCACGCTGTTTCCGGACCAGCCGCTGGCCATCATCGGCAACTTCCCTTACAACATCAGCAGCCAGATTTTTTTCGCCGTGCTCAACAACCGCCAGCAGGTGCGCGAGGTGGTGGGCATGATTCAGAAGGAAGTGGCCCAGCGCCTGGCCGAGCCGCCCGGCTCGAAAACCTACGGCATCTTGAGCGTGCTGCTGCAGGCCTTCTATAAGATTGAGTACCTGTTTACGGTGCCGCCGCACGTGTTCAACCCGCCGCCCAAGGTCGAGTCGGCTGTGGTGCGTCTCACCCGCAACGACGTGCAGCAGCTGGACTGCGACGAAAAGCTGTTTTTCCGGGTGGTGAAGCAGGCGTTCCAAACGCGACGCAAGACGCTGCGCAACGCCTTGAAACCGTTTGGGATGCCCGCCGAGACGACGACGGACGCCCTTTTCGAACGCCGCGCCGAAACGCTGAGCGTGGCTGATTTTGTGGCGCTGACGCGGCATGTGGCGCAGCATCAGGCGGGCGGCGCATCCTTGCCGGATTTAAATATCAATGATGTGGCGGATTGACCCATAGTCGTTAATTCATGAGGAAGTTTCCACGATTCACGAAGCTGCTGCCGCTGCTGTTGTTGCTGCTAGCCGGCTGTTTCTGGGGTGATGAATATGAGACACGTCATTTGATAGGGCATTATTATCTGGATGAGGTTGAGCCCGATGCCGGAGCATGGTATCTGCACTTCGAGGATGAGGAATTTGGCTTGGCGGATGCACTATTTAATTGTCAGATTGTAGAGGCCGGCTTTAATGAGCGGTGCATAATTGTGCGGGCAATCTGCACCAATCCACAATTCTACATCGTACCCGTAACGCATACAAAAGACCGGGAAACAGCCCGTAGCAGCATTAAAGGCCCTCTTTCCAGGCAACAATTTCAAACTGAATTGAGAAGAATCTGCGGTGATGAATTGCCCCAATTCGATTCTAAGCTGACCAATCCGAGCAAATGGTAACTACATGCCTCGTTGTCGACGAAATGCACCCCTCGCTGCAGCCGCTGCTGCAAAGCATCGGGGTCGAGATTGATTATCAACCCAGCCTCACCGCTGCTGAAGTGCCGGCCGCGCTGGCCGCGAAACGCTACGAAGGCTTGGTGGTGCGTAGCAAGCTGCGCGTGACGGCCGACCTGCTCGCCCACGGCCCGCATTTGCGCTACGTGGCCCGCGCCGGCGCCGGCACCGATAATATTGACGAAGCCGCAATGGCCGCGGCCGGCGTGACGCTGCTAAATGCACCCGAGGGCAACCGCGACGCGGTGGGTGAATTTGCCGTGGGGCTGCTGCTGGGGCTGCTACGCAACATCGCGCGGGCCGACCACGAGGTGCGCAATGGGCAATGGCGGCGTGAGGCCAATCGGGGGACCGAAATCGGCGGCAAAACCATCGGGCTGCTGGGCTACGGGCACATGGGGCGGGCGTTTGCGCGGCGGCTGGGGGCGTTTGGCTGCACCGTACTGGCGCATGACAGTGACCCGGCGGTGCGCACCGACGGCCATGCCACGCTGGTGCCGCTGAATGAGCTGCAGGCCCGGGCCGACGTGCTCAGCCTGCACATTCCATATTCGGCTGCCAACCACCATTTTGTGAATGAAAGTTTTCTGGTCGGTTTCGCCAAGCCGGTTTGGGTGATGAACACGGCGCGGGGCGAAGTGGTGGACCAGGCCGCGTTGGTGCAGGCGCTGCGGGCCGGCACGGTGCGTGGCGCGGCCCTCGACGTGCTCGATAATGAGAAGCTCAACAGCCTCAGTCCGGCCCAGCAGGCCACGTTCGACTTCCTGCGAACTGCTCCCAATGTGGTGCTTACACCGCACGTAGGGGGGTGGACGTTTGAAAGTTATGCCCGCATCAACGAGGTGCTGATGGAGAAAATTCAGGCTTTTCGGGCCGGGGTGCCGGGGGCAAACGCGGGGAGCTAATTCGTTTTGCGTATCTTTGCCATGAACCTAAGAAGGGAGAACGGTTGGCAGTGCCAGCCGTTCTCCTTGCTTTTTAGCCAAACCGTCAAGCATCTACTCCCATGGCCACCACCATCAATTATTACACCCCCGAGGGCCTGCAAAAACTGAAGGATGACCTCCAGGACCTCAAAATCCGGGGCCGGGCCAAGGCCGCTGAAGACCTGCGCGAAGCCCGCGACAAAGGCGACCTGAGCGAGAACGCCGAATACGACGCCGCCAAGGACGCCCAGGGCCTGCTGGAACTCAAAATATCAAAGCTCGAAGAAGTGCTGGGCAATGCCCGCCTCATCGACGAAACCAATATGGATTTCAGCAAGGTGCTCATCATGAGCAAGGTGAAGCTGAAAAACCTGAAAAATAACATGGTGCTCGACTATACCCTGGTGGCCGAGGAAGAAGCCAACCTGGCCGCCGGCAAAATCTCGGTGAAGTCGCCCATTGGCAAAGGGCTGCTGGGCAAATCGGCCGGCGACACGGCCGAAATTGTGGTGCCCGCCGGCAAGCTGCAGTTTCAGATTCTGGAGATTTCGCGGTAGATTTTTTTTCGCTGCAAGCCTCAAGTTGTAAGCCGCAAGCATCGTTAGGTGCTTGCGGCTTTTTTGTGGAGAAGCGGCCGGACTCCGGGTAATATGAGAAAAAGCTTGCAGCTTGCAGCCTAAAGCTTACAGCTCAAAACCAACCCATGCCTTCGATTTTCTCCCGCATCGTTTCCGGCGAATTGCCGGCTTATAAGGTAGCCGAGGACGGCCGCCACCTGGCCTTTCTCGACATCACGCCGCTGGTGGAAGGCCACGCGCTGGTGATTCCGAAAAAGGAGGTCGACTACATCTTCGACATGCCGGCCGATGAACTGGCGGCGTTGCACGTCTTTGCGCAACGCGTGGCCAAGGCCGTGCAGGCCGCTGTGCCCTGCAAGCGCATTGGCGTGGCCGTGATTGGGCTGGAAGTGCCGCACGCCCATATTCACCTCATTCCGATGAACAAGGTGTCGGACATGAACTTTGCTAACCCCAAAATCAAGGTGCCTGAGGAGCGGATGAAGGAGCTGGCCGCCGCAATTGCTGCCAAAGTGGAGGGCGGCAGCGGCCTGAACGAGGCCAAACCTACCGGGGCCGATGCCAGCGCCGCCGTGCCGGCCGAGCTGCAAAAGCAGGTGGCCGGCCTGCACTTTATGAGTGAATCGGACGCCCCGTTGGAAGCCGTGGCCTACGCCGCACCGGGCGGCGAGCTCAGCAACGCCGCGCTGCTGAAGCTGCTGGGCGAGCCCGCCGGCGCCAAATTGGAAACCGTGGAGCTGACCCAGTTCCTGCGCAACCATACGGCCGACGATGGCGTGCTCGGCGACGTGGCGCTGTCGAACCGCTACAAGGCGCTGCAAATGTTTATGAAACAGGACATGGACGGCGTGCAGGTGTACCGCGTGGGGGTGGGGCCGCAAATTCATGCCTACGCTTTGGGACGCATGATGGACGGCACGCTGGCCGGCTTCAAAACCGTGCTGACGGAAACCTGATACTAACGAACGGCTCCGGCCTTTTTAGGCACGATTGCAACGGTGGGGATGAAAGGCTGTCAGTAGCGACAGTCTTTCATCCCCATTCTCGTTTTTTGCTTATGCGCCGCCTCGTACTGCTAAGCTGCTTACTGTTACTGAACTCCTGGGCCTGGGCGCTTAAACCCAGCCGCGAGTGGGTGGCCACGCCCGACTCGCTGGGCCTACGCTACCAGACTACCGCCCTCACCACGCCCGACCACGCCCAACTGGCCGGCTGGATAGTGGAGCCCGCCGCCAATGTGCCCGACCGGCACACCACGATGGTAATGGCCTACGGCGACATGAATAACATGTCGTATTTCCTGTGGCAGGCGCGGGCACTGAGCCAGGGCGGCTACCGGGTGTACTTGTTCGATTACCGCGGCTTCGGGCACAGCAGCGACTTTGCTATCGACGGGCAGCGGCTCTATTACCCCGAGTTCAGCACCGACCTGCGCACCGTGTTGGCCGATGCCCGGCACCGTTACCCGCGCAGCCGCACGGGCATCATCGGCTACTCGATGGGCACCATTATGGGCTCGGAAGTAGCGGCCCGGGGTGGGTGTGATTTCCTGATTGCCGAAGGCTACGTGGCCAGCCCGCAGCGCATTGTGGCTGAGCAATTCGGGCGCTATCAGAAAACGGTGACGCTACCTGCCGAGGCCGCCGACTACGCGCTGGAAGCCCGCCGCGTGAACTGCCCCTGGCTGCTGATAGGCGGCACCGGCGACCACAACACGCCGCTAGCCGATTCCGTGTTGATAGCGCGGCAAGCCCGTTGGTTGCAGCGCCGGCAGGTGCTGTGCTTCGAGGGCGGCCACGGGGAAGGCTTCTATAAGCTGAGCGAGGCTGAGTATGGCGACAAATACGTGCGGGAGGTGACGCGCTTTCTGGCCAGGAAGTAGCACGGACTTTTAGTTCGCGAGTAAAATAGATGTGATTGAACTCGCGGACTACAAAGTCCGCGCTGCAACTACTCGGCCCGGCCGCTGTCCACCAGCTTTTGCAGGCGGGCCTGGGCGTCGCGGGGCAGGGCGCTGAGCAAATCCAGGCCGGTGGCGGCTTCGATTTTATCTACGGAAGTCAAGTACTGCCGCCAGTCGGGGCTCACGGTGTTGTTGTCGTTGGGCGTGTCGATGGCGAGCACGCGCACGGCGGGGTCGGTGGCAATGCGCTGGAGGTCGTTGGTGCCGTCGGGTAGTATCACCATCACTTTCCAGATGCGGGCGGGTACCGTCACGCGGCCCTGGTCGAGGGTCTGCACGAAGCCGTTGGAACCGGTGCCGCCGCGCCCGTAGCTGCCCATTATCACGTAGATTTCCTGGCCGCGCTGCACCTGCGAGCGGCCGTACTCCTCGAGGTGGGCCCAGGTTTGCTGGTTGTTGTGCGGGGCCTGGGGCACCATGTTGGTCATCAGAAAGGTGTTGGAATTGGCGTCGAGGTCGGCGGTGCGGTCGCCGCTGGGGCAGTTGTGGCCTTTGTCGAAGCCGGAGCGGGCGTAGCTGGCGGGCGTCACCTGGTAGAACTGGCGGGGCAGGGCAGCATCGGGCCGGAAGTTGTTTTGGCGCGGGGCTTGGCCCAGGTCGGCCTTATCGATGTGCCAGCTCACCCAGTTGGGAATGCCGCGCGGCGCGTTGTAGCCGATGGTGAATTCGGGGTGGACCAGCAGGTAGTTGCTGGCATTGTTGGGGTCGGAAGTGGCGCCGCTGGGGTTGCCGAGGGCCAGGTTGGCATCGTTGGGGTCCTGTGCCTGGCCGGTGCCGGTTCCGGCCGGGTACTGGGTGGGGGCGGTTTGCGTGGCGGGCGCTTGCGGCTGGTTTCGATTCTCGAAATAGCCGCCCGTAGCCCCCGCACCCACGGCTACGGCGGGGCCAGCGGCGGTTTCGAGCACGATGTTGTCGATGTCGAGCCGGTTTTTGGGGCCGCTGGTTTTGCGGATTTCCAGGCGCAGCGGCTCGTTGGCGAGGCCGGCAAAGACGTGGGGTGTGAGCGCGGGGCCGCTGGTAACCACTGGCGCGCCGGTGCGGGCGTAGGTGCGGCCGCCGTCGCGGCTCAGCCAGAGCTCCCAGGTGCTGGGGCCGTCCTGGCCGTAGGCAGCAGCCGAGATGGTGATGCGCCGCACGCCAGCCTTGGCATCGAAGCGCATGGAAATACGGCCCAGATTGCGCAGGCGGGCGGCGCGCTCACCGGCCTTGTGGTCCTGCGGGCTTCTGCCGATGAGGGCATCCTGAAAGTGCCAGGCGCCGGTGGCCAGCGGTTCGTCGGCCTCTTCATAAGCGCCCTTGCTGCCGGCCTCGAAGGTTTCGGGGAAGGGGGCCGGGGCGGGCTGCTGGGTGGTGCGGACTTGAGAGGCGTGGGTGGCAGTGGCGGTTTCGGCCGGCTGCTGGGAGCAGGCCAGCAGGCCAAACGCGGCGAGGGTGAGATAGGCGGAAGCGTGCATGGGGCGAAGATATGCGCCGGCCCGGCCCCACTTGACCAAGTGAAAAACCAATGCGTAGCTTCGTCTCACTTATTCATCATTCCAACCTTTCACCTCAACTGTTTTATGGAAGACAATCAATTCACGCCGCAGCCCCGACGGATACAAATTTCGGCCGAAGAAGCCGCCGAAGTACAGGCCCGTTTTTTTGCGCAGGTATATGGCTGGATGGCTGCCGGACTGGGCCTGACGGGCGGCATTGCCATGTTCGCCTCTACGTCGCCGGAGCTAATAAACTTCGTTTTTGGCACTCCTTTCGTGTTCCTGGGGCTGATTATCCTGGAACTGGTGGTGGTGGGCTTTCTCTCGGCTCGCATTTTCGACTGGAGCCTAGGCAAGGTGCAGGCGGCCTTCGTGGGCTACGCCCTGCTGAATGGCGTGACACTGAGCTGTGTGTTTCTGGCCTACACGTCCTCGTCCATCGCCTCCACGTTCTTTGTTACGGCGGGCACATTTGGCGTGATGAGCCTCTTCGGCTATTTCACCAAAGCCGATTTGTCGGGCTGGGGCAAGCTGCTGAGCATGGCCGTTATCGGTTTGGTTATTGCCATGCTGGTCAATTTTTTCTTCAATAACCCGGTGGTGGAAATCATTACTTCCTTTGTCGGAGTACTGATTTTCACGGCCCTCGCTGCCTACGACACCCAGAAGCTGAAGCAGCTGGCGCTGCTGGGCATCACGGAAGGCGAGGAGGTAAGCAATAAGGCGTCCATCCTGGGCGCACTCACGCTGTACCTCGATTTTGTGAACCTGTTCCTGTTTCTGCTGCGCATTTTTGGCCGTCGGCGGTAGGCTGCTACGCTGGTGTGGTCATTCACGCTAAACAAAAAGGCCCGCTGGCAATGCCAGTGGGCCTTTTTGTTTGCCTCAGCGGGATACGGGGGCGAAGCCGGGGTTTGGGAGAATTAGCCGGGATTGCCACTTGATTAGCGCGGCACCATCACCCCGTTGGCCTGCAACGCATTGGTCAGAAACAGCACCTGGTAGGGCAGGGCCGATTGCCAGTATTCCCAGGTGTGGGCCCCGGGGCGCTCGGTGTAGTCGTGCGGGGTGTGGTTGTACACGAGGCGGCGGTGCAGCTCGCGGTTGATGTCGATGAGGCCATCGTCCACGCCGCAATCTAAGATGAGGGGCAGGCCGTTTTTATGGATTTGGTCGACCATATTTATCACCGAGTTGGTGCTGAAAAACGTGGGGTTGTCGGCCTCATTGCCCAGGATGGGGGCCATGTTTTTAACGCGCCAGGCCACTTCGTCGGGCGTGAAATGGCGGTTGGCGCTGCTCAGCTCCAGCGCGCCGCTCATGCTGCCGGCGGCGCAGTACAGGTCGGGGTGGCGGGCCGAGAGGTAGAAGGCGCCAAAGCCACCCATCGAGAGGCCGGTGATGACGCGGCCCCGGCGGTCGCGCACGGTGCGGTAGGCCTGGTCGATGGCGGGAATAACTTCCTTGGTGAGGTAGGTTTCAAACTGACTATCGGCCTTCACCGGGCTGTCAATGTAAAAGCTAAAGGTTTCGCCCTCAGGGTTCACGATAATCAGGTTGTACTGGTCGGCCAGGCGGTGTAGGAGTTGCTTGTCGGGCGTCTTGCTCAGCCAGTTATCGAAGTGGCCCCAGGCCCCGTGCAGCAGGTAAAGCACCGGGTAATTCACCTTTTTATTCTTGGCGTAGGAAGCCGGCAGTACCACGGCGGCGCGGTAGGTTTTGTGCATGGCCGCGCTCGGAATGGCGAGGGTATCGACACGGGCGGCGCGGGCGACGGTGGCGGTGAGGAACAGGCAGGCGAGAAGCAGGAAGCGGAAGCCGGGCATGGGTTGGGTTGGATGAAGGGGGGGTAAAAGGAGAACGTCATGCTTCGCGGTGTTCTGCATGGCGTTCGGGTAACATGCGGTCACTGTTCGGCTATCTTTCAAACGTACCTTTGTCGCTCTCGCATTCGCAAATATAAATCGATGAAAATCCGCTTACTACTTATCTCACTACTGGCCGGCTGGGGCAGCGCACAAGCAAATCAGCTCACTTTCCGGGTCGATATGGGCACTACGGCCGTGCCCGCGGGGGGCGTGCACGTGGCCGGCAACTTCCAAGCCGCCGCCGGCTTTCCGGCCGACTGGAACCCCGCCACCACGGCCCTGACCGATGCCGACGGCGACCACGTGTGGGAAGCCACCGTGAACGTGCCGGCCGGCACCTACCTCTATAAGTTCGTGAACGGCAACGCCTGGGGCGTTTCTGAAATCGTGCCCGCTACCTGCGGCATCACCGATGGCGGCGGCAACGTGAACCGGCAGGTGGTGGTGGGCGGCTCGGCCGTGCGCCTGCCCATTGTGGCCTTCGCCGACTGCGCCCCGCAGCTGCGCTTCGCCGTAGACATGACCGGCCAGACCGTGGCCCGCACGGGCGTGCACGTGGTGGGCAATTTCCAGGCCCTGGCCGGCTACGGCGCGAATAACGACGCCACCGCGCTGCCCCTGACCGACGAGAATAACGACGGCATCTACGAAGTAACGATTTCGCTGCCGGCCCCCGGCATGTTCCAGTACCGCTTCGTGAACGGCAACACCCTGGCCGTGGCCGAAACCGTGCCCGCCGCCTGCGGCACCGCCGATGCCAGCGGCACCCTGCTGCGCGTGGTGAACGCCACCGCCGCCGTGAACACCACGCCCAGCTACTGCTTCGGCACCTGCACGGCTTGCAACGGGGCCACGCTCACGAGCTACTCCACGTATTGGTGGAATGACGCGGTGTTCTACGAGGTGTTCGTGCGCAGCTTCTACGACAGCAACGGCGACGGGAAGGGCGACTTCGTGGGCCTCACGCAAAAGCTGGACTACCTCAACGACGGCAACCCCGCCACCACCACCGACCTGGGCATCACCGGCCTCTGGCTGATGCCCATCATGGACTCGCCCAGCTACCACGGCTACGATATCAACGACTACAAGGCCGTGGAGCCGGATTATGGCACCATGGCCCAGTTCGATGCCTTCCTGGCCGCCGCCCACCAGCGCGGCATCAAGGTAATTCTGGACATGGTGCTGAACCACTCGTCGAGCCAGAATACGTGGTTCACGCAGTCGGCCGCCAGCACCACCAGCCCGTATCGCGACTGGTACCTGTGGTCACCCACCGATTTGGGCTACGGGCCTTTCGGCGGCAGCGGCTGGCACCTGCGCAACGGCCAGTATTTCTACGGCGCTTTCTCTACTGGCATGCCCGATTTGAACTGGCGCAATCCTCAGCTCAAGGCCGCCATGTGGGATGCTGACCGGTTCTGGCTGCGCAAGGGCGTGGACGGCTTCCGCCTCGATGCCGTGCGCTACCTGGTCGAAACCGGCACCACCACCGCCGACACGCCCGAAACCCTCGGCATTCTGGAAGAATTTCACGACTCACTGAAGGCCGTGAACCCGGCCGCACTGTCGGTCGGCGAGGCTTGGACCAATACCACCGCCGTGGTGCCCTACGTGCGCAACAGCCGCCTCGACCTGTGCTTTGAGTTCGACCTGGCCAGCAGCATCATCAGCGCCGTGACGGCGGGCAGCCCCACTGCGCTGCGTACCCAGCTCAACCTCGTCACGAGCCTGTACCCGCGCCTGCAATACGCCACCTTCCTCACCAACCACGACCAGAACCGCGTGTTCGACGCGGGCTTGGGCAGCAACGTGGCCCGCATGAAGCAGGCGGCCGCGCTCTACCTCACCATGCCCGGCGTGCCATTCATCTATTATGGCGAAGAAGTGGGCATGGCCGGCACCGGCGCCGACGAAGACAAGCGCAAGCCCATGCAGTGGACGGCCGGCACGCAGGCGGGCTTCACCACCGGCACGCCCTGGCGCGGCATCAACTCCAACTTCGGCACCTACAACGTCGCCACCGAGCAGGCCGACCAGAACTCGCTGCTCAGCCACTACAAGAAGCTCATCGGCCTGCGCACCGCCAACGAAACCCTGCGCAAGGGCTACTACCTGCCCGCCACTTCGTCGGCCACCTCAGTACTGGCCTACGCCCGCGTATTCAATCAGGAAGCCACGGTGATTGCCGCCAACCTGGGCAGCACCGTCGTTACCGGCTCCACGCTTTCGCTCACGATGTCGACGCTGGCCCCCGGCACCTACCAGGTCACCGAACTGTACACCGGCCAGGCCGCTGGCACCGTCACGGTGAACGCGCAGGGCGGTTTCAGCAGCTTCGCCACGACCTTGCCGGCGCTGGCAGCCAACCAGACCTGGGTACTGAAGCTGCGTTCCACCACCGCCACCAGCACGGCCAGCGCGCAGCCTGCCTTCGCCGTGGCCCTCTACCCGAACCCCACGGCCGGCGCGGTGCGCCTGGCCCTGGCCGCCGCCCCGGCCGCCCAAAGCCAGCTGCAAGTGTTCGACCTCACTGGCCGCCTGCTGCAAACCCGCAGCTTCAGCGGCAACAGCTTCGCGCTGGAAACCAATAGCTGGGCAGCCGGCACGTACTTCGTGCGGGTACAATCGGGCACGGCGGTAGCCATGCAACGCTTGGTGGTGGAGCGGTAATTTGTTTGAGATAACCTCATTCAAGGGGGTGAAAAAAAGAACGTCATACTGGATTCAGCATGACGTTCTTTTTTATCTGGCCTTGGTGGGCTCTACTTCATAAACACCGGCCGAATCAGGTTTTCAAACGTGAAAATCTCGTCCCATTTCTCCTGCGTCAGCAACCCGCGCTCCGTCACGGCGATGTCGTGAACGGATTTGCCCGTTTTTAGGGCTTCTTTGGCAATGTCGGCCGAGGCCTCATAGCCGATAACCGGGTTAAGCTGCGTGACGATGCCGATGCTATTGCGCACGAGGTTTTCGGCGTGCTCCTTATTGGCCGTTATGCCGATGACGCACTTATCGCGCAGGGTGCGGCAGGCGTTGGTCATGTACGAAATCGAGGTGAACAGCGCGAAGCTGATGACCGGCTCCATCACGTTCAGTTGCAACTGGCCAGCTTCGGCCGCCATGGTCACCGTGAGGTCGGCCCCGATGACGTAGAAGGCCGTCTGGTTCACCACTTCGGGCACCACGGGGTTCACCTTGCCGGGCATAATGCTGGAACCGGGCTGCAAGGGCGGCAGGTTGATTTCGTTGATGCCCGTGCGCGGGCCCGACGAGAGCAGGCGCAGGTCGTTGCAGATTTTGCTGAGTTTCACCGCCGTGCGCTTCAGCACGCCGGAAAGCTGCACATAAGCGCCCGTGTCGTAGGTGGCCTCGAACAAATCGCCGGCCAGGCTCAGGTTCAGGCCGGTGATGGTGCGCAGGTGCTCGGTCACGAGCTCGGGGTAGCCGGTGGGCGCGTTGATGCGCGAACCGATGGCCGTGGCGCCCATGTTGATTTCGTCAATCAGCCGGCGCGAGTCGTCGATGCGCAACAGCTCTTCGCGCAGGTTGGTGGCGAAGGCCTTGAACTCGTCGCCCATGCTCATCGGCACGGCATCCTGAAGCTGGGTGCGGCCCATTTTCAGGATGTCGCGGAATTCTTCGGCTTTTTGGGCGAAGGCATCGGCCAGTTCTACCAGGGTTTCGCGGTAGCCTACTAGCTTGTTATTGAGCGCAATGCGGAAGGCGGTAGGGTAGGCGTCGTTGGTGCTTTGCGAACAGTTGACGTGGTTGTTGGGGTGGCAGAACTGGTATTCACCCTTCTGGTGGCCCATCATTTCGAGGGCCACGTTGGCGATGACCTCGTTGGCGTTCATGTTCACCGATGTGCCCGCGCCGCCCTGAATCATGTCGGTGAGAAACTGGTTGTCGAACTCGCCGGCGGCCACGCGGTCGCAGGCGGCTGCAATGGCGTCGGCGATGTTGGCGGGCAGCACGCCGAGCTCTTTGTTGGCCAGGGCCGCGCCTTTTTTCACGTAGGCCAGCGCCTGCACAAAGAGCGGCTCGTTCTTAATCGGAATGCCGGTGATGGCGAAGTTTTCAAGGGCGCGCAGCGTCTGAATGCCGTAGTAGGCGGTGTCGGGCAGGCTGCGTTCGCCGAGGAAATCGTGTTCGATGCGGGAAGTAGGCATGGGGAATTTTGGGGTGGGATGATAGGGCTTGTACGGAATGGCCGAATGGTGGGACAAACCTACGGCGGCGCTTTGCAACGTGCCGGGTTTTTGCGTGTGTGTGGGTTTGTCGTCCGTCATGCCGAGCGCAGCGAAGCATCTTTACCGCTTCGTTGCAATGGTCTTAATTACTATTGAGGCAAAGATGCTTCGCTGCGCCCTGCATGACGGGCTTTTTTCAATCGCCAAACTTCACCTATGAAATTCCGCTGCCTGCCCATCCTGGCCCTGGCCCTCGCCAGCTGTTCCCAAGCCGATAAAACCACCGCCGCCAGTGGCCCCGACGCCCGCTTTGATGCCTTCAAAAACCAGTTCATCGAAGCGCTGTGGAAGCAGAACCCCGACTATGCTTCCAGCATGGGCTACCACAAGTACGACTCGCTGCTGGTGATTCCCAACGCCGCCCAGCGCCAGGCCGATAACGCTTTCGCCCAACAAAACCTGGCCGCGCTGGGCAAATTCACGCTCGACAGCCTTTCGCCCAACAACCAGATTGACCTGCGCCTGCTCCGCAACGAGCTCCGCGCCGAGCGCTGGTACGCCGACACCCTGAAAAGCTGGCAATGGAACCCGGCCAGCTACAACCTCGGGGCCGCGGTGGGCGACCTGCTCAACGGCCGCCACTTCCGGCTCGACCGCCGCCTGCGCAACATCTCCGATAAAATCAGCCACGCGGCTGAATTTTATGCCGCCGCCCGGGCCAACATCAGCAACCCGACCAAGGAGCACACCGAGCTGGGCATCAAACAGAACGCCGGTGGCCTAGAGGTTTTCGGCTCAGCACTGGCCGATTCGGTGCGGAAATCGGGCCTGACCGAAGCGGAGAAAAAGACCCTGACCGACCGCGTGGCCGCCGCCCGCACCGCCGTGCAGGGCTACATGGATTTCCTCAAAAACGACGTGCTGACCAAGGGCCAGTTCCGCTCGTTCCGCATTGGCAAAGCGTTGTTCGACCAGAAGTTTGCCTACGATATTCAGTCGCGCTTCACCGCCGCCGAAATCTACCAGCAGGCTTTGAAACACAAGGCCGAGCTGCTGCACGACATGGGCCACCGCGCCGCCCGCCTCTATCCCAAGTATTTCCCCGGCCAGAAGGCCCCGGCCGATACGCTGGCCCTGATTACAGCCGTCATCAACCAGCTCACGCTCAAGCACGCCCCGCGCGATGGCTTCGTGGACGCCGTGAAGCGCCAGATTCCGACCCTTGTGGCCTACGTCAACGAGCACAAGCTCCTGACTCAGGACCCCAGCAAGCCGCTGGTGGTGCGCGAAACGCCGCTCTACATGCGCGGCAGTGGCGCGGGCGCCAGCGTGTCGGCCCCCGGCCCTTACGACAAGGGCGCGAACACCTATTACAACGTGGAGCCGCTGCCCACTGACTGGACGCCCGCCCAGGCCGAAAGCTACCTGCGCGAATACAACGACTACACCCTCCAGATTCTCAACATCCACGAGGCCATTCCGGGCCACTACACGCAGCTTGTGTACGCCAACCGCTCGCCTTCGCTGGTGAAAAGCATTTTCGGCAACGGCGCGATGGTGGAGGGCTGGGCCGTGTATTCGGAGCGCATGATGCTGGAAAGCGGCTACGGCAACAACTCCGACGAAATGTGGCTGATGTGGGACAAATGGAACATGCGCTCGACGCTGAACGCGGTTATCGACCACGCCATCCAAGCCGAAAACATGAGCGAAAATGACGTGGTATCCATGCTGCGTCGCGAAGGTTTCCAGGAAGAGGCCGAGGCCCGGGGCAAGTGGCTGCGCGCCACCCTCAGCCAGGTGCAGCTCAGCAGCTACTTCACGGGCTACTCCGAGATTTACGCCCTGCGCCAGGAGCTGAAGCAGCAGGAAGGCAAAGCCTTCGACCTGAAAGCCTTCCATGAAAACTTCCTCAGCTACGGCAGTGCCCCGGTGAAATACATTCGGGAGCTGATGCTGCGCAAATAAGCCGAACCTGTAAGCCGAAGTGCGCGCCGGGCTCGCCTGCCTGCGGGCCTTTGTGCCCGTCCACGCGTAGCCGGCGCTACCTTTGGTCGTGTTTTTTCTGCTCTCGAAGGTTCTCGACTTTGTGCTGCTGCCCACGGTATGGCTGGTGGTTTTGCTGATTGCGGCCCTGGTAGCCCGGCCGCCGCGCCAGCGCCGCTGGTTGCTGGCTGCGCTGGTGCTCACGCTGTTCAGCACCAATCCCTTTCTGGTGAATGAGCTGCTGCTGGCCTGGGAGCAGCCCCCCGTAGCCCTGGCCGCGCTGCCCCGCCACGCCGATGCTGCCGTGCTGCTCACGGGCATCACCAGCGTCAATAAATCGCCGCACGACCGGGTGTATCTCGGCCCCGGGGCCGACCGCGTCACGAGTGCGCTCTGGTTGTATCGCGCCGGTCGGGTGCGCCGCATTATCGTGTCGGGTGGCTCGGGGGCGGTGCAAGCCAAGGCCCACACCGAAGCCGATGACCTGACCACGCTGCTGCGCCTGGCGGGGGTGCCCAACTCCGCCATCATCCGCGAAGAAAAAAGCCGCAACACCCGTGAAAACGCACTTTTTACGCAGCAGCTGGTGGCTGCCCGGCCCGAGCTTGACACGCTCATCCTTGTCACGTCAGCCTTTCATCAGCGGCGCGCCATGGGTTGCTTTGCGAAAGTTGGGCTACATCCCATCAGCTTTCCGGCCGGCTACCGCAGCGCCGACCGCCGCCTCTCGCCCGACGCCTGGCTGGTGCCCAGCCCCGAGGCCATGGTCAATTTCAGCCTGCTAATGCACGAAGTAGCGGGCTGGCTGACGTACAAGGTGCTGGGGTATTTGTAGGGGGAGAAAACGGGCTTGTCATCCTGAGCGCAGCGAAGGACCTTATCACTTCTGAACAGGTTGTTCGAACGTGATAAGGTCCTTCGCTGCGCTCAGGATGACAGGCGGGAAAATTACTCCGTTTTCGCCGCCGGCGCAACTTCCTTCCCAATCCAAATCGACTTCTGGTTAACGAACTCGCGGATGCCCAGATAGGAAAGCTCGCGGCCATAGCCCGACTTCTTCACCCCGCCAAACGGCATTTCGGACATCGATTTCACCAGCCCGTTCACAAACACAGCTCCGCTTTCAATCTGGCGGGCCATTTCCTCGCCTTTCTTCGTGTCGGCAGTCCACACGGCGGCGCCCAGGCCGAAGCGGGAGTCATTGGCCAGACGCACGGCATCGGCGGCGTTTTTGGCTTCGAGCACCAGCGCCACCGGGCCAAATAATTCCTCGGCATATGCGCGCTGGCCGGGCTTGATGTTCGACAGAATCATAGGCCGGAAGAGGGCCGTGCCGGGCTTGGCCTGGCCGCCGAACAGCTCCACTTTCGCGCCCTGCGCTACGGAGTCGTTCACTTGCTCGGTGAGCTCATCGGCCAGGTCAGGGCGGGCCAGGGGGCCATATTGGGTGGCCGGGTCGAGCGGGTCGCCGGGGCGCATGGCCAGCAGGTGGGTTTTGAGGTGGCCGATGAATTCTTTTAGCACCGGCTTTTCCACGATGAAGCGTTTGGCGGCGATGCAGCTTTGGCCGCTGTTTATCATGCGGCTCTGGGCGGCGGTTTTGGCGGCCAGGACCACGTCGGCATCGGCCAATACAATGAACGGGTCGGAGCCACCCAGCTCCAGCACGGTTTTCTTGATGTGCTGCCCGGCGGCGGCGGCCACGGCCGCGCCCGCGCCTTCGCTGCCCGTAAGCGTCACGGCCCGCAGCCGGTCATCGGCGATGAGTTTTTCCACCTGGCTGGTTTCAATAAGCAGTGTGCGAAAGCAGGCCGGTGGCAGGCCCGCATCATGAAAGATTTTCTCCAGTGCCAGGGCGCATTGGGGTACGTTGGAAGCGTGCTTGAGCAAGCCCACATTGCCGGCCATGAGCGCCGGCGCGGCAAAGCGCACCACCTGCCAGAACGGAAAATTCCACGGCATCACGGCCAGCACCACACCCAGCGGCTGGTAGCTGAGGAAGCTGCGGCCGGCATCGGTTTTGATGAGTTCGTCGCTCAGGAATTCCTCGGCGTGGTCGGCGTAGTAATCGCAGCAGGTGGCGCACTTCACGGCCTCGGCCCGGCCGTCGGTGATGGGCTTGCCCATTTCCAGGGCCATGAGATGGGCCAGCTCGTCTTGCCGTTCGCGCAGCAGGGCGGCGGCGCGGCGCAGCACCCCGGCGCGGTGGGCAAACGTAGTAGCGGCCCAGGTGGCTGCCGCCCGGTGCGCCTGGCCCAGAATACGTTCGGTCTTGGCCCAGCTGAAAGGGGAGAAGCGGCGCAGCACGCGGCCGGTGTAAGGGTTGTAGGACTCGATGGGCATTGCAAAAAAAGAAAATCGAAGGAAAAATTAATTAGCGCGCAACCAACAATTCAGCGGCAAAAAATGGCGGCATCGCACTGTCGGTAAATAGCTGGTCAACAACATAGCCCCGGCGTGGGTTGTGGCGATAGCCGGGCTGGCAAGCCTCCGTTTCCGACTTCGGTTGTGGCCCGCAAAATGCCGTATACGGGCAATTGCGTGGCACACCGTATTTTCGTGCGCTTCCCACGTCTCCGCCTTGCTGCTTTATCTCTCACTTTCAGTCACTCCCGTGTCCGATAATCCATTAATTTCCCTACCACCCGCCGCCGAGGAGGACCTGGTCCGGCGCCTTCAGGCCCGCGACGAATCGGCCATGACGCTGTTTTACGACCGATACTCGGCCGCGCTCTACGGCGTCATCTTCCGCATTGTGAAGGCCGAGGACGAGGCCGAGGACGTGCTACAGGAAGCGTTGGTAAAAATCTGGAACGCCTTCGCCAGCTACGACCCCACCAAGGGCCGGCTATTTACCTGGGTGCTGAACATTTGCCGGAATCTGAGCATCGACAAAATCCGCTCACGACAGCACCGCGTAGGTAGCAAAACAACGGGGCTGGACGACAGTCTGACGGCGCAGCGCCAGGCCGCGCCCACGGCCTTTCGCCCCGAACACATTGGCCTACAAGAGATTACTCAAAAACTTATTCCTGAGCAGCGCCAGATTATCGACATGCTCTACTTCGAGGGCTTCACCCAAAGTGAGGTGGCCGAGGAGCTCAACATCCCTTTGGGGACGGTGAAAACCCGCGCCCGCACCGCTATCAAAGTCCTAAGCAAACTTATTCGCTGAACCAACCGTGGAAAACATCCAAGACTATATAGAATCGGGCATCCTGGAGCAGTACGCTCTGGGCGAGCTTTCGGCCGCCGAGCAGGCGGCGGTGGAAGCCCAGGCCGCCAGCCACCCCGAAATCCGGGCCGAGCTGGAGCAGGTTCAGGCAGCGTTGGGTTTCTACGCCGAAGCCCACGCCCTCACGCCCCCCGCCGCCATGGGCGAGCGGGTACTGAATAACGTACTGGCCCAAATCTCGGGCCCCGCCGCCAATTCCAGCCTTCGTGCCGACGTAGACGCCGTGGCCCAGACCACCAGCCGCCCCGTAGCCAGCGCTCCGCAGCCTGTCGCTGCCAATGAAGCCGTGGTACGGCCCCTGTCCTCTGCGCCGCTGGAAATGCCGGCCAGCCGTTCGGGCTGGGCCATTGCCGCCTCGGTAGCCCTGCTGCTGAGCTTGGGCGGTAACATGCTGCTGTATTCGAACTGGAAAAGCGCCAGCTCTGAGCTGGTGGCCTTGCAAAACGAGCAGGCCCGCTTTGCTACCACTTCGCAGGTAGTGGAGAAAAAACTGGGCGCCCTGCAACAGGAAAACCAGGTGCTGCGCAACGACGAGTTCCGCGCCGTGGCCCTGGCCGGCACCAAAACCGCGCCCACGGCCCACGCCCGGGTGCTGTTCAACCCCGCCACCCACAAGGTGTACGTGGATGTGCGCAGCCTGCCCGCCTTGCCCGCCGACAAGCAGTACCAGCTTTGGGCCCTCGACAAAGGCAAACCGATTGATGCCGGTGTGCTCACCGTGGCCACGGCCACCGGCGAAGGCCTCCAGCACATGAAGGACATCGCCAGCGCCCAGACTTTTGCCATGACCGTGGAGCCCGCCGGCGGCAGCGCCGGCCCCACGCTGAGCACGATGACGGTAGTAGGCAATATCTAGCCCCTGAGAGCCAATTGCATTTGGCTTGACCGAAAATAAACAAAGCCGCCTGTTAGCCGTTTGGGCTGGCAGGCGGCTTTGTTTATCACCCGAAAAATCTTTTTTAAGTCCATGCACGGCACTATTCTGACACTGCTAAAGCGTTATGTCCAAACGCAATACGACCACAGCACCTGGGTCAGGCTGATGGAGCTGTCGGGTCTCGATAAAGTAGAATTTGACCACAAAACCGTGTACCCCGACGAACATATTTATGCGCTGGTGGGCCACGCGGCCGAGATGACGGGCCTCTCGGCCGGCGAGCTGCACGAGAAATTTGGCGAATACCTCGTGCCCGACCTCATGTACATGTACCAGCGCCTGCTGAAGCCCGAGTGGAAAACGCTGGACATGCTGGAACACACCGAGCTAACCATGCACAAGCAAGTGCGGCAGGAGCACGCCGAAAACTCGCCGCCCGTGCTCGAAGTCAGCCGCCTGGGCCCCAACGAGCTCATGATTGATTATGTGTCGCCGCGCCGCATGGGCGGGCTGGCGGTTGGCATCGTGCGCGGCCTGGCCACCTACTACGACGAAGCCGACCGCATCGACGTGATGCCCACCACCACCGAAGACGGCGAGCGGGTCCGGATTCATGTGCGTCGGCGCTAGCTTATCTTGCTCCGATTTACCATCTTGCTTTTACCCATGCGCTGGCTTTTTCTTGTTCGCATCAGCCTGATTGCCGGCTTGTTGGCACTGGGTGCCTGCGGAAGTGGAGCCGGTGATGAAACCGCTACTCCTGGCATGCTTTACAAGCAGTTGCTGCGCACCCTATACCGCAACACCGTGCCCACGGTGCCCGCCGCCGCCCTGGCGCAGGAGCTGGCCGCGCCGGCCCCGCCGCTGCTGCTCGACGTGCGCACGCCCGCCGAATACCGCGTGAGCCACCTGCGCGGGGCTCGGTTTGTGCCCTTCGATTCCATTGCCACCGCGCAGTTTGCCGGCCTCGACCGCAGCCAGCCCGTGGTGGTGTACTGCTCGGTGGGCGTGCGGAGCGAGCGGCTGGGCGAGCGCCTGCACGCGCTGGGCTTTCGCAATGTGCGCAACCTCTACGGCGGCCTGTTTGAGTGGGTGAACGAAGGCCGTCCCGTAGTGGATGCCACCGGCCCCACCACCAACGTGCACCCTTATTCTGCGGTCTGGAGCCCTTGGCTGAAACGAGGCCGAAAAGTATATGAATGAAGACCTTGTGGCTCGCGCCGCCCAATCGAATGCTGATGCCCACCTGCTGGTATTTGCCCGCGTACCGGCCCTGGGGCGGGTGAAAAGCCGGCTGGCGGCCGGGGTGGGTGAGCCGGCCGCACTGGCCATCTACCGCGAATTGCTGGCCATTACCAATGCTGCAATAGTAGACGCCGGCGTGCCGGCCACCGTCTGGCTGGCCGATACCGCGGGCCCGGTCCCTACTGCCGCCGAAACCCGCGAATGGGCCGCCCACCATGCCCAATGCCAGCCCGAAGGCGACCTCGGCGCGCGCATGACGGCAGCCTTTGCGGCCGCATTTGAAGCGGGAGCGGGCCGCGTGGCCATCATCGGGACGGATTGCCCGGGACTGCGCGACACCCATCTTACCCAGGCCTTTGCGCTGCTCGAAACCAACGACCTGGTGCTGGGGCCGGCCACCGATGGCGGTTACTACCTGCTCGGCCTGCGCCAGCCCCGGCCCGAGCTATTCCAAAACAAAACCTGGAGCACCGATTCGGTCCTGGCCGATACGCTGGCCGATGCCGGACGGCTGGGTCTGCGGGTGGCCTTTCTGCCTACCTTGCGCGACGTGGATGATGCCGATGACTTAGCAGTGTGGCGTGCTGAAAGCGTAAGGTAGTCCCAGATTCCGCGTTGCAGGTGGGCGCGCCGCTGAAACGCGGTGCCTATATTCGCTTCCCAAAAACCCATTTGGCCGTATGAGTTGCTTTCCGTTGCGCCTGTTGATGCCTGTGCTAGTGGTGGGCCTGCTGGTGGGCGGCTGCAATCCTGACGGGGACAAGCCAGTGAAAGCCCGCACACCGACATCGGCCCAGGCCTTGCAGGCGGTGATGCCATATTTCGACCAGAACTGGGCCATGCACAAGCTGTGGGAGGACGGCTTGGCCGAGGTAGCGACTTACGATGCGGAGCGGGTGATTTATAAGGAGAAGCGCACGTTTGAGTACACGCAGATTACGGTGAAGGAGGAGTTCAACCAGCAGTTCAACGTGAAAACGGACGACTACCAGCGGAATGACCTGTTTCCGGTGATGAAAATCAATCAGTTCTGCAGCATTCAGGCCGATGAGTACCCGTACCACTACCTCACGTCGCTGTTTTTTCGGCGCGACCAGCCGGTGTCCCTGTTCAAAATGTCGTCGTCGTCGCAGGAATGGTGCGGCAACACCTTTAAATCTATTATTGATGACGGGGTGAATTTCGAAATGTGGTTTCATTCCTACTGGGACGGGCAGGGCGACAACAGCCGCGACCTGCGCCGCGACGTCTTCCTCGAAGATGCCCTGCCGTATACGCTTCGCGCCCTGAGATTTGACCAGAAGCCCAGCTTCAAGCTCGTGGTGCTGGACCTGCAGCAAACCAACAAAGCCACGCCGCCGGTCTACTACCAAGCCCATCTCACCACCGCCGAAGCCCCGGCCGCCGATGCGCCCGAGCCCGCCTGGTGGGTGTCCGTGACGCTGGCTCCAGGCAAGGAAAACGTGTATTGGTTCGCCAAAAGCTACCCCAATATTCTGCTCCGCCAAACTACCTGGGACGGCCGCACCCTGCGTCTGAAATCGACGCGCCGCTACGCGTATTGGCCGAAATAAGGCGAACCTCGATTATTGAAACTGTCATCCTGAGCGGAGCGAAGGACCTTATCAAGCCTGTTTCTCTCGAGTTCCTGTTTCTTGTAATTAGTTCTAACGTGATAAGGTCCTTCGCTCCGCTCAGGATGACAATTCCTCGTTGTTCGTTAAGCCCAGCGTCATTAATTCCCACGCCAGAACCCCAAACGTAACCACGTATTCCAGCGCCACCAGCCACAGGTTTTCGGTGTAGGCGGTGGTGCGGTAGGCGGCGTAGGACAGCACCGCCAGCCCACCCCACACCAGCGGAAAGCGGAGCCGCGAAAGCGCCCCCAGCCCGATGAGCAGCGTGAGATACCAGGGGTGCACGGTGGTAGCCAGCGCATAATACGCGGTGAGCATCAGCAGCAGCGTTTGGGCCAGGGAGGCCACGGTGAGGCGGCGCTCGCGCCACGCCAGCCCCAGCCCCAGCAGGGCGCTGGTGAGCGCCAGCGCCGGCCCGATGCGGGCAATTTCATTGTAAGTCGTGAGCCAGATGCCAATGGGCCGCAGTACGTAGTAGATGCTGGCATTGAACTCAAAGCTGCGGAAATACAGGTTCAGGCTGCGGCTGACGTTGACCACCAGCGCCACCGACAGAAACGGGCTGAACAGCACCAGCAGCGTGCCCGCCACCACGCCCGCATACGCCAGAAACCGCCGCCCGCCCAGCCGCCGCACCAGTAGCGGCAGCACTAGCAGTGGCAGTAGCTTGGCGGCTACACCCAACGCCAGCGCGCCGGCTGATTTAGCCCATTGCTGTCGGCTCAGCAGCCAGATGGATAGCAGCATAAAGCACAAGGCCAGTGCTTCAAAATGCAGGTTGCCGGTGAGTTCCACGATGACCAGCGGGTGCAGCAGGTAGCGCAGCGCCCGCGCCCGGGGCCAGCCCATTGCGGCCAGTAGCGCCAGCAGGAGCCAGGCCGTGCCGGCTTCGGCTGCCAGAATAACCAGGCGCAGGCAGGCGATGAAGCCGCGCTCGGAAGTGGGAAAAAGGCGGGCCGCTCCGCCGAATACTGCCTGGCACACCGGCGGATATACCGAGTAGTAATGCGGCGAGTTGAGCTGCCGGTACAGCTGCTGAAACTCGGGCAGCACGGCGTTGCGCACGGCGGCATCGGGCAGGGCGGTGCGGGCCCCGTCGGCGATGATTTCATCGGGCCGAAACTGAAAGGGGTTGACGCCGTGTGCCACCAGCAAGCCGTCCCAGCGGAAACGAAAAATATCGTCGGAAAAAGCCGGGGTGGCTGGCAGCCACAGCAACCGGAACACTAGCGCCGCGCCCAAGCCCCAGCGCAGCGGCAAGCGGCTGTGCAGCAGCCACGCATAGGCCCCCAGCGCCACCGCAAACAAGCCCGCCAGCTGTTCAAAATTCGCCCTCGGCGTGGTAAAAGCCAGGCCCGCATACGCCGCGCCAGACAGCAGCAGCGCCACACCCTGAGAAACGGAAGGCAGCTTGAGAGTCAAGGGATTCAGAAGGCTATTTATTTGTCGTCGCGGATGGAGAAGTAGCAAATGGCCGCGAAGCCAATGGTCAGCAGCGAGTGAAAGGGCAGTAGCCCGAAATCATCGAAGTAAATGCCGGCCACGAGGCCAAACGCAAAGTAAGCCGCGAGCACGCCCTCCAAAATGACCAAGCCGCCCACACCGCCGGTGCGGTAGCGCCGCTTGCGGGCAGAACTGCCGGTGCCGGCCTTGGGCGTGCGCACAAACGGCGTGCGCTTGCCCCACCAGCCCAGAATCACGGCCCGGGCATTGTGCAGCGCCAGGCCCATCGAAACCGACAAAAACAGCAGGAAAAAGCCCGGGTAACGCCACAGCGGCTTATCGGGGTGGGCCAGCCGCCAGGCGGTATAGTAATAATAGATGAGCGGCGTAAACCCAATCAAAAACACCGAAGCCAGCTGAAAAACGGCCTTGTACTCGTGGTACTGCGCCCGAACGAACACCAGTGGCACGCTTAGCAGCGCCATGAGCATGATGACGACGTACACCGAGCTGTTCAGCAAATGGAAAGTGGCCTGCAGCTTTACGGGGAGCGGCTGCGCGGAGCGCCACATGTTGCCGAGGTGCTTGTGGGCGGTTTCGGCCGCGCCCTTGGTCCAGCGGAATTGCTGCGATTTGAGGGCGTCCATCACGGCGGGCAACTCGGCGGGGGCCACGATTTCGGGGCGATAGATGAAGCGCCAGCCGCGCAGCTGAGCGCGGTAGCTCAGGTCGAGGTCTTCGGTGAGGGTGTCGGTGTGCCAGCCGCCGGCATCGTCGATGCAGGCGCGCCGCCACACGCCGCCCGTACCGTTGAAATTGATGAAAAAGCCCGCCGCCGTGCGTCCTACCTGCTCGATGAGAAAGTGCGCGTTCAGCCCAAAGGCCTGCAGGCGTGTGAGCAGCGACTCGTCCTCATTCAGGTGGCCCCAGCGGGTTTGCACTACGCCCACTTTTTTGTCCTGCAAAAAATAAGGAATTGTGCGTCGCAGAAAATCCGGGTCGGGCACAAAATCCGCATCAAAAATGGCGACGAATTCATCGGCATTTTCCTCCAAACCGTAGCGCAGCGCGCCAGCTTTGTAGCCCTCGCGGTTGGGCCGGCACACGTGGCTGATGCGCAGGCCCTGGGCGGCGTGGTGCGCCACGCGGGCTTCCGCCAGCGCCACGGTGGCATCGGTCGAGTCGTCGAGCACCTGGATGTGCAGGCGGTCGGCTGGGTAGTCGAGGGCGGCGGCGGCATCGATGATGCGCTCCACCACATTTTGCTCATTGTAAAGCGGCAGCTGGACCAGCACGCGGGGCCACTTGGTAGGCGCGGGCGGGGCCGGGGGCAGCCCTTTGGCATAGGCTCGCAACGCCAGCCGCGTGAGCTGCCACTGCCCCGCACTAAACCCTAGTATGAACAGCAGGCATAAGCCGTACAGCACCACCAGCAAAATGGGCAGTACCGCCATCAGAAACAAAGAATAGAGACTCGCAAAACAGCAAAAAAACAACTCCGCCGACCGGGCAGACGCGGGCCGGACCGCCGAGCGAGCTCACCGGCCGGGAAATATTACCAGTACTTAAAAATCGTCCACAGAATCTTGTAGCCCGCCCCGAGGGTGCCGCGCACCGTGCCCGATACCTTGCTCGTGCCGATGCGCTTGCGGTAGCGCACGGGCACTTCCACGGTGCGTAGGCCCAGGCGGGCGGCTTTCACCTGCATTTCCACGGTCCAGCCGTAGGTTTTGTCTTCCATGCCGATGCGCAGCAGGGCCGGGCCCGTGACAGCACGGAACGGCCCCAAATCGGTGACAGTGCCGCCGTAGCGGATGTTGAGCAGACGGGCGGCCAGCCAGTTGCCAAACCGCTGCTGGGGCAGGAGGGAGCCTTTTTCGCGCACGCCCAGGGCGCGGGAGCCGATGACCAGGTCGGCCTCCCCGCGCAGGAGCGGGGCCAGTAGTTCGGGCATTTGTTCGGGGAAATCGGAATGGTCGCCGTCGAGAAATACGACGAGGTCGGGCCATTCGGATTGCGGCCGGCCGAAAGCGTGGGCCATGCCCGCCAGGCAGGCGTAGCCGTAGCCGGGGCGCGGCTCGCGCAGCACGGTGGCCCCGCCCGCCCGGGCAATTTCGCTGGTGTTGTCGGTCGAGTTATTATCGACCACGATGACTTCCTGGGCCAGTCCGGCCGGGATTTCGGCCAGCACCAGGGCAATGGCCCCGGCCTCGTTGTGGGCGGGAATGATGACGCTGACGCGGGGCTGGGGCATGAAGCAAAATGAGTATCGGGCCACAAAGATGCCGCCGCCACCGTAAAGCCGCACCGTGCCGCTACCTTGCGGCTCTTTTTCAATCCCTCGTTCTATGCTCCAGGTAGGCCAGCCCGCTCCCGATTTCACCCTCACCACCACTTCCGGCGAAACCTTCCGCCTGGCCGACCAGCGCGGCCGGCACCTGGTGCTGTATTTCTACCCGAAAGATGACACCCCCGGCTGCACCGCCGAAGCCTGCTCGTTCCGCGACCAGTACGAGGATTTCAAAGACCTTGGGGCCGAAGTCATTGGCATCAGCTCCGACAGCGAAGCCTCGCACCAGAAATTTACCCAGAAGCACCGCCTGCCCTTCGAGCTGCTGGCCGACACCAACGGCAAAGTGCGCAAGCTCTACGAAGTGCCCCGTGCTCTGCTGGGCCTGCTGCCCGGCCGCGTTACGTTCGTGATTGATAAAAACGGGGTTATTCAGTACATCTTCAATTCCTTGAGCGGGGCCACGGACCATGTGAGCAACGCTAAGAAAGTACTGGAGGGGCTGCCCGCGTAGAGCTGAAAAATGATGTTGGTCATCCTGAGCGGAGCGAAGGACCTTCTCACGCCGGAATGCTCTGGCGTGAGAAGGTCCTTCGCTCCGCTCAGGATGACAAGTTTTGCGTAGAAGCAAACTCACCAATTGCTTCGCTGATGCCCCGTTCCCTGCTGCTTCTACTGCTGCCTTTGCTGCTGGCCGCCACTGCTGCTCCGGCCCAAACCGCGCCACTCAATGCCACGCTCGATGGCTACGAATACCCTTTTCCAGTGCATCACCTGCCGCTGAAGCTGGAGGGCCAGGCCCTGCGCATGGCCTACATGGATGTGCCGCCAACTTCCAAATCCAACGGCCGCACCGTGATGCTGCTGCACGGCAAAAACTTCTTCGGGGCCTATTGGCGCGAGACGATAAAGACGCTGGCCGGCGCGGGTTTCCGGGTGGTGGTGCCCGACCAAATTGGTTTTGGCAAGTCGGATAAAGCCAACATTCACTACTCTTTTCATCAGCTGGCCCGCAATACGAAGCATCTGCTCGATACGCTGGGTGTGAAGCGGGCCGTCATCGTGGGGCACAGCATGGGCGGGATGCTGGCTACCCGCTTCGCCCTGCTTTACCCCGAAACCACCGAAAAGCTGGTGCTCGAAAACCCTATCGGCCTGGAAGATTACCGCGTGGGCGTGCCCTTCCAAACCGTGGACCAGGCCGAAGCCAACGAGTTGAAAAGCACCGAAGCCAGCATCCGTAAGTACCACGCTACCTATTACCCCAACGGCTACCCGGCAGCCCACGACCAATGGCTACTGCCCCTGGCCGCGCAAACCAAAAGCCCCGATTTCGCCAAAGTAGCTCGCGCCAACGCCCTCACCTTCGACATGATTTACCAGCAGCCGGTGAGCTATGAATTCAATCGAATTACGGTGCCCACGCTACTCATCATCGGCCAGGCCGACCACACGGTGGTGGGCAAAGGCCTTATAAAAGACCCCAAAACGCTGGCCCAAATGGGCCAGTACCCCGCGCTGGGCCGCCGCACCGCCTCCCAAATAAAGGGGGCGAAACTGGTAGAAATTCCGAATGTGGGCCACATTCCGCACCTGGAAGCACCGGCGCAGTTTTACAAGGTGCTGCTGGGGTTTTTTGGGTAGTATGTCAAAACCGGTTGGTTTTCGTCACTCACAAGTTCCACTACAACTATAGGCAGGCAGTTTCACCTTCGTTATTTATGGGTATGTTCATTAAATAATCTCCAACTGTTATCTTCCTAATCTTGATAATGACTGATTTGTTGTTTGAAATAATTAAGCGGGCGCAAAGCGAAAAGCGGTTACTTGGTGTGCGCACTAATACGAATGATGACCGTTTCTCGGTGGGCTATGTAATTAGCTACAGCGATGAGATGCTTATCATGCGAATCATAAATCGCGACGGAATGCAAACCGGCATTCAGTCTTACAACATTGAGGATATTTTTCAGCTTGATTTTGATGACCGTTACATTCGAAATATTGAGCTTAAGGAAGATAATCTTGATAAGGTGTACGCTGGTATTAAGTCGCCTGATTTCATGGAGCAGGAATACCTGAACATTCCTCTGTTGCTGTCGCGGGCTATGGAGAATAAGCAGTTGATATTTCTGACTACCCGCATTGGGCCGGACCTGTATGGCTACGTTCGCCGATTCACCGAGCAAGAGATTTTATTAGAATGCTTTACCGAGTATGGCGAAGACGACGGCATCGTTGTGATTCGAGTGGAAAATATTCGCCATTTCGTGTGGAGCGATGAAGATACCCGCATGATAGAGATGCACTTAAAGCGTAGAGAACAACGCGGCCAGTAACAGGCGCGATACACCTAACTCAATATCCGCAGCGAATCCGCATGAATGAGCGGCGACACCTGATACCGCCCTTCACGCGGGCCGTTCTCCAGGTTGAGCACGCCGCGGGGGCAGGCGGTGCTGCACATGCCGCAGCCCACACACGAGGCCCGGACGATGGGCGCGCCGCGCTGGGCATACTGCTGCACGTCGATGCCCATTTCGCACACGTTGGAGCAGTTGCCGCACGAGATGCACTGCGCCCCGTTGGTGCTGATGCGGAAGCGGGAGAAATGCTTTTGCAGCAGGCCCAGATAAGCCGCCATGGGGCAGCCGAAGCGGCACCACACCCGCGAGCCCATGATGGGGTAGAAGCCCACCCCAATCACCCCCGAAAACACCGAGCCGATGGCGAAGCCGTACCACTTGGCGGCCACGTTGCCGGCCTCGCCCAGCAGCGTGCTGCCGGTGGCAAAATGCACCCACAGCAAAGCCGTGATGGCAATTATCAGCCCCAACACGGGGTAGATGATGCGCACTTCCCAACGCCAGGCGGCGCGGCTTTTGTCGGATAGGTGGCGGTAGGGGTCGCCGGCGGTTTCGGCCAGGCCGCCGCAGCCGCACACCCACGAGCAGTACCAGCGCTTGCCGTAGAAATACGTGAGCACCGGCGTGGCCACCAACGACATCACCGCGCCCCAGAATACCATGAACACGCCCAAACTGCCTTTTTGCAGCAGCGAGGTAACCGTGCCGGGGAACAGGTAGTCGTATTTCAGCGGCCAGAAGTAGCTGAAATAAAACTCCGGCTGCTGGAAAAACTGGAGCAGTCCGGGAATCAAAAACGCGAAGCCCAGCTGGAAAAACATCACCGAAACGGTGCGGATAATCTGGTAGCGTGAGTGCCGGTATTTCCACAGCGCGCGGCTGCCCATCAGCAGCACGGCCAGCGTGTAGAAGGTACCGTAGAGAAACCACTGGTCGGCCGGCCGAGCACGTAATGCTTGGCTAAGGCCGTCGAGCGGATGCACCAGGTTATTGAGCAGGCCGAAATTACCCTGGCCATCGTCGTTGCTGAACCAGTACAGCACCACGTAAAAACCCGTGAGTACCAGGCCCGTGACCCAGGCCACGGCCCCACGGCCGGTATTGGCCCGCAGCCAGAGATTATCCTGCCGCACGCCGGCCGGTTGCCGGCCATATTTCAGCCCGCTCCAGGCCAGCGTACCAGCGCTTATCAGGCCCACAGCTAGCCAGAACCAGGCGTGACGGCGGTTGGGGTCGGCATCGGCCAGGGCCAGGAGCAGGGCCAACAAGCCGCCGGCTACCACGGCCAGCGTGAGCTTTTCGGCGGGCGAAGACGCTGGCAGGGGCGGGGCGAGGGTGGGCGTCATGATAGAAGGTAGAATTTGAACGATATAAGAACGTCATGCTGAGCGCAGCCGAAGCATCTCTAATGCAGTAGTAAACCCAATCGAAAGGGTTAGTGAAGCGGTAGAAATGCTTCGACTCCGCTCAGCATGACGGGCGATTTAGGCAAAAAAGTCGCTTATCCTGCCCTAGTGGTGGTGATGATGGTGCGGTTCGTCGGGCTTGCCGAAGAGGTTGATGAGCGTACCCACGATGTAAAAGCCTGACCAGCATACGTACAGCCAGTTGAAGCCCGCCGGGTGGTGGCCCACAAAGAAGTGCAGAATCAGGTGTGCGCCGGCACTCATCAGCAGGCCCGTGAGGGCGATGAACTGGAAGCTGTTGAGGGCCGAGGGACGATATAGCTTGGAGAAATTCACAGAAAAAAAGTTAAGTGACGAAGGCTACAGACGCGCAAAAAGTCCCTTGCGCTGCTTCAGCACCACGGGCTGCCCGGGAAACTGCCGGTTAAAGTCGGTCACAATGGCCTTTTCGTGCTGCGGGAAAAACTCGGGGTCGAAATTGGCCGCCCCGAAATGGCTCAGCACCGTGGCTACGGGCGTGCGCTGCGCAATCCACTGCTCGCATACGGCGTGGCGCAGGCGCAGGCCCAGCGTGTTGAAGCCCACCACGGCGTGCGGCGCCTCGCTCCGGAAATAGACCCGCACCGCCGCCCGGCAATTGGGGTGCTCCCAGTAGAAGCTGGTGAGGCCGGGCGTGGGGCCGGCCGGGGCCTGGCCGTAGGTCTGGTATTCGAGGTTGAAGAACTTGGCCGAGTTGAACCAGATGCCACGCCGGTAGGGCGTAGGCTGCCCGCAGATGGTGTGGGCCACGGTTTCGCCCTGCATCCGGCCGGTGTACCAGAGCTGCTCGATGGGCACCTCGCCCGCGCCGGGCCGGCGGTGCTGGGCGCAGTCGCCGGCCGCAAACACGTTGGGCACGTTGGTGCGCAGAAATTCATCGACCAGAATGCCTTGGTCGGTTTCCACGTTTGACGTTTTGGCCAGCGTGAGATTGGGCCGCACGCCGGTGGCTAAGCCCACCCACTGGCAGGCAATTTCCTCGCCGGCTGTGGTCACTACGGCGCGCACACGGCCCTGCGCATCGCCCAATATTTCGCGCAATTCGGTGCCGTAATGCACAGCAACGCGGTTTCCCTGGAGTTGCCGGTCCACCAGGTTGGCCTCCTCGGGCGGCAGTACCGAGGCCCAGTAGCGGGCCTCGCGTACCAGCACCACGGGCTCAATACCCCGGCTGTGCAGCATCTCGGTCAGCTCCACGCCGATGAGGCCGCCGCCCACCACCACGCCCCGATTGATGCCGTGAGTGTCGCGGGTCATGGCTTCCAAATCGGGCAGGCTGTAGAGGCCCTGCACGCCGGCCAGGTGCTGGCCGGGCCAGCCAAACAGCTTGCTTTCGGAGCCGGTAGCCAGCAGCAGCTGGTCGTAAGCGAGCATGGTGCCGTTATCAAGAATCAAGCGGTTCTCGGCGGTGTGGAGGACGGTGGCGGTGGCGTGCACCAGGGCCAGCCGGTTTTCGTCCCAAAACCAGTCTTCGTAGGGCCTGATGTCCTGCGCCCGCAGGTGGCCCATGTACACGTACATCAGCGCGGTGCGGGAGTAGTGGTGGGCGCTTTCGCTCGATACCAGCGTAATGCGGGCCTCGGGCCGCAGCCGGCGCACGGTCAGGGCGCACGTCACGCCGGTAATGCCGTTGCCGAGGATGACGAGGTGCATGGTGAAGAGGAGAAATGTCCGGCCTCAAATGTAGCGACAAGGCTGGCCGGCCGCACCGTGATTGCAGAAACGCCAAGCCACTACGCGCCGCCTCCGGCTGGCTCCGCCGAACGCAGGTGCAGCCCGGTATTTTGTAATCAGAAAGTGCGGATTTCTACCATCAAACTGATTGAAATGCCTGGCTGCGTCTGGAAATGTCAGACTATTTTTTGGAATGAAATGCCACTCAACCCGCGATTCAACGCGGAATGCCAGAAATAGAAAAAACGGACTGTTTCAAAATGGGAATGTTGAAAAAGTGTAAAACTGATGCCCCTGCGCGGCAGTAAGTTTCGGGTCTGTAAACACTTGTTCAGCTTACTGTATCATGAAATCTACCTGCCCCATCTTCGGGACATTTTGGGCTGTGCTGCTGGTTCTGGTTTTAGGCGGAAAGGCGGTGGCCAGCGAAAATGAGCCGCTCACAGCCGCGTCCATCACGGTACAGACCACCGCTTTCCTGCAAAAATTTGTGAACAAGGAAGGCAAGGTTAGCTACGAAACCCTGCAACGCAACCCCGAAATGCTGGACGCGCTGCTGAGCAGCATTGCTGATTTTGATGTGACCAAAGCCGAGGCAGCCGACCAGTACGCCTTCTACCTGAATGCCTATAACATTCTGGTAATTGGCGAAATAGTGAAAAACTACCCGCTCACCTCGGTCCAGGACATGCCCGGCTTTTTCAACCGGGGCCGGATGCGCGTTGGGCGCGAAATGCTGACCCTTGACCAAATTGAGACCGACAAGCTCCGTAAAATCTACGACGACCCGCGCCTGCACTTCGCCCTGGTGTGCGGCACCAACAGCTGCCCCCGCTTGAACCGCGCTGCCTACGCAGGCAAAGACCTGTTTGTGCAGCTGAACAACCAGGCCCGGTTTGCCCTGCTCGACTCCAACTACGTGCAAGTAGACGACGCGAAGAAAATCGTGCGGCTGCCGGAAATTTTCCAGTGGTACGAAAGCGACTTCAGCACCAGCGGCAAAACCGGGGTGATGTACGTCAACCAGTTCCGCAAAAACGGCCGCATTCCCACTTGGTATGTGGTTGAATATTACCCTTACAATTGGAACCTGAACGACCAGAAGCACCCCGACTCCGCAACCATGGCCAGCAAATAAGCCTGCGCCGGGCGTAACGCATTGCCGGGGCCTGCGTAAGCCGGAGACACTTCATCCTCAGACTTCCCCGCTTATGATACCCGATAACATCTCCGGCGACGGCACCGACCCCAACGAAGGCGAGCACGCCAATATCATTGAAAACAAAGGCGTTGCAAAAAACGAGAAGCTGGAAAAAGAAAAAGAATACCAGCAGGACCAAAGCAACAACAAGGCCAGCGGCGACCCCACGGCCTTGCGCAACGTAGGCGCCAACGGCTACACCCAGCGCAGCAACCAGAAAGACCAGCTCGAGAACCTGCACATTGGCGGCTCCGAAACCAGCCCCCAGGGCGGCAACGACCACACCAATGCCGGCGAGCAGGCCCAGGGGCCGGGTTTTGAAGCCGAAGGCAGCATTGAGCTTGACCACAACCTGCGCACCCGGGAGCAGAAGTTTGGCGAGAAAGCCCCCAGTGGCCCCGCAAAGCCGGCCAACGACGGCGAAACGCCTGACAGCGAGTAAGCACTTAACTGCATTTCAGGGCCAGAACCGGCCCCGGCCGGGCCGGAGCCTGCTGCGACTACGGTCCGGCGGCTCCGGCCCGGCTTTCTTATTGCCCTAGCCCCCAGCGCGCTAGAGGCAAAGTGGGCACCAAGCAATGGTATTGCCCTGGAGGCTCGAATTTGTCGAATCAAAAAAAAGGTTTGCCGAGGGAGATAACGCCGCAAAAGCTTAACTTGCGCAGCCTATTTGGATAGGTGGCTTTGGCCAACAAATAAATTCTGCGCAAGTATTAACCCACCCATTACTTTTTTAACGATGAATTCAGAAAATCTACCCAAGGTTGAAAACGAGCCTTACAATCCGAACCTGGATGCTCAGGATGAGGATGTTGTGTCGGGTGGCAACAACAAGTTGACCTACATTCTGGTGGGCGTGATTCTGGCGCTGGTGCTGGCCTACGTGGCCCTGCCCAAAGGCGGCGGTACCGGCCTGGCTTCCGTCACGCCCAGCTTCATGCTCGATGATGCGGCCGTGACGGCCACGGCCCCCACTTCGGCGGATAGCATTGCCGCCGGCCTCAAAGCCGCTCCGGCCGCTGCCGAAGAAGCCGCTGCCAAAACCACCACCAAAACGGTGGTGAAACCCACGGCTAATGCTGCTACAGCTGCCGCTCCGGCGGCTGCCCCGGCCGTAGCGGCCGCCGCGCCTGCTCCCGTGGAAGCCGCGCCGGCTCCCGCGCCAGTGGCTGCCCCCGAACCCGCTGCGCCCACCACCGTCACCATGTCGGGCAAGATTGAGGACGAGAACGGCCGGCCGCTGGTAGGCGCCACTGTGCTGCTGAAAGGCAGCAGCAAAGGCACCAGCACCGACGCCAACGGCAACTACACGCTGGAAGTACCCAGCGGCGACAATACCCTCATCTACGGCTACGGCGGCTACGACGACGAGGAAGTACGCAACAGCGGCAGCAAGCCCGTGAACGTGACGCTCACGCCTCGTGCCAAAGCCAGCCGCAAGCGCCGCTAAGTTTTCGAGCATCGGCGACAGGGAATTAATGGTAAATAAAAAAGGCCTCCCACACCGGGAGGCCTTTTTTTGCGTTGAATATTTGGCAGTTATGCCTCGGCTTTGCCCCCGAAGCGGCGGCCGAACAGGAAGTACACCGGCAGGCCCAGCGCCACCAGGCCCAAGCCCCGGCGCGAGAATTCGGCGGTATCGGGGGCGATGAGCAGGATGATGCAGAAGGCGCTGGCCAGCACCACGTAAAGGCCGGGCACCAGCGGGTAGCCCCAGGCGCGGTAGGGGCGCGGAGCCTCTGGCCGGGTGCGGCGCAGCACGAAAATGCCGATGATGGTGACGACGTAGAACAGAATCACGGCGAACATCACGTAGTTGAGAAGTTGGCCATAGGAACCGCTGAGGCAGAGCAGGCAAGCCCACAGGCACTGGGCCCACAGAGCGCGGCCGGGCACACCGGCCCCGTTCAACTGGGCCAAGCCGGGGAAGAAAAGTCCGTCCTTCGCCATAGCAAAATAGGCGCGGGACCCGCTGAGAATGATGCCGTTATTCGCCCCAAACGTGCTGAGCATGATGAGCACAGCCATGACATAAGCGCCGGCTTTGCCGAGGACTGATTCGGCCACGGCCGTGGCCACCCGGTCGTCGGTGGCGTACTGGATGCCGCGGCCGGCCAGCGTGGCGGCTTCGGGGGCGCCGTGCAGGGGCAACACCAGCAGGTACACGATGTTGATGAGGATGTAGAGGGCCGTGACGATGGCCGTGCCGATGGCCATACTGCGCACCAGCGTCCGCTCAGGATTCTGGATTTCCTCGCCCGCGAAGCCGATGTTGTTCCACGAATCGGAGGAGAAGAGCGAGCCCGTCATGGCCATGCCGATGGCGATGACCAGCGAATAGCCGCTGATGGGCAGCGGCGCGGCGCTCACGCCAGGGGCGGGGTAGCGGGTGGCCGTCCAGAGGTCGGCAAAGTTGGCGGCGATGGCCTCGTGGTTCAGCCCCAGCGCCACGCCGAAGATGATGAGCAAGGCCAGGGCGATAAGCTTGGTGCTGCCCAGCACGTTCTGGATGAGCTTGCCGGTGCGTACGCCCTGCGCATTGAGGGCGGTGATGCCGATGATAAGCGCAATGGCCAGCAATTGCACGCTGCTGAACTCGAAGCTACCGGCATGGAACAGCACGTTTTTTACGCTGAAGTAGGGCAGGAGCACGCCCGTAAACTTGGCGAAGGCCACGGCCACGGCCGCGATTACGCCGGTTTGAATCACCAGAAAGAGCGTCCAGCCATAGAGGAAGGCGGTGAGGCGGCCGAAGGCTTCGCGCAGGTACACGTACTGGCCGCCTACTTTGGGGAACATGCTGGCCAGCTCGCCGTAGCTAATGGCCCCGGCCATGGTGATGAAACCGGTGAGCAGCCACACCACCAGCAGCCAGCCCGCGCTGCCCACCTGCCGCGCAATGTCGGCCGAAACGATGAAGATGCCCGAGCCTATCATGCTGCCGGTGACCAGCATAATGGCGTCGAAAAGATTGATGGCCCGCTTGAAATGCGGTTGGTCGGGTTGAGATTCGGTCATATAAACGGTTAATGAAGCCGGGAAGATAGACGGATGGCCGGAAACTGCAGGCGGGCGCTTAGCTTTGGGTGGGGACAATGGGCTGGTTTTCTGCTGGCCAGGTACCCGGTTTCAACGCGATGCCTTACCAATCAGCCTGCCGTTTTTCGGTTGCGATGCTGTCCTGCTGCGCTATTGTAATGGCCGTAGGCAGCTGCACGAAGGAAAAATTGAACTGTGGCAATGCGCAACCGAGCGCCAGCCTGCGCTTTCACATTCTTGATGACCGCACGGGGCTCGAATGGCTGGCGGCCCCAAGAGCCTTTTCGCTGGATACGCTGAACAAGCTAAACCCCAGCTATACCGCGCTTTTACAAGCCGACAAGAGCATCGTTTGGAGTGGGTTCTCGCTGGGCAATGACTACGGCATGCCAGCGGCTGGCGGCAATTTTACCACCACGTATTTTCTGCGGCTCAACCCGGCTGACACCGACACCATTCGGGTGCGCGTGGTCTATGGCCCATCATCCGAGGGCGAGTGCTTTCGATATGCCAAAACGGTCGATATCGATTACAACGGCCGGCCGGCGGGTAGTTTCGGGGCTGCGGGCTTCTATTGCAGCGGGTGCGGGCCGGTAGTTGCCTTTCGCAAGCGGCAATAGGCTGAGCTAAAACTCGCTGCGGTCGTACCAGCTGCGCATGCGCCACGGGTCGTTGCGATTCTTGCGCACTAGTACCAGCCGGGCCGTGCCCGTGCCAGAAAACCGCTCGTCGTCGCGCTGCTCGATAGTGAGCAGGAAGGAGCGTTCCACGCTGGCCAGCGTGTCAGAAGCCAGCGTGTCGGAGCTGGGCAGGTACTGCGTCCACTGCAAATTGATGGAGCGGGCGGCACGGAAGAGGCGGTAGGTGGTGTTGGCGTCTACGTCGCGGGTCCAGGAGCGGTCGAGGTTGGCAGCGAAGTCGCGGTAGGTGAACTTGAACTTGGGCGAGAGCAGCTGGCCGTAGAGCGTGGAATCGCGCAACTGGTAGGCCGAGCGAAAACGGTCGAAGAAGCCGCGCACGTACACGGGGTTGCCCAGCAGCTCGTTCTGGTCGGTGGGCACCTCATCCAGGGCCGGGGCGAAGGGATTGCACGCGGGCACCGTCAGCACAAGCACAATGCCCGAGAGCATGATAGTGGAACGGGACGGCAATTTCATGAGGCGAAATATACGAATATGGCGGAAAGGTTGAGCTTTGCGCCGCGAAAAGCTTAGTGCGAGCTGAAGTATTTCTTCAAATCTGTCCAGCACAGGCCGGGGGTGGTGCGCTGGTCGCGCCAGGCCACAATGCGCCACTCGTTGTTGCGGCGGCGCAGGAGCAGGCGCATGTTGCCTTGCAAGATGCCGGCGTGGAAGGCGGTATCCTGCTGCGTGATTTTGAGCTGGTAGAGGGCCGAGACTTCGGCCGAATCTGTGGTGTAGAGTTGGTCGCGGCGACCGCTCAGGGTGAGGGTGTTGGTGGTGCCGGTGGCCGTGCGGCGGCGCAGGCTGCTGAAGTAAGTCGTTTCCTCGGGCACGCTCCAGTTGGCAAACAGGGCGGGCGAGGAGCCGGCGCTGGTGGGGTCGGGCGCGAAGCGGTAATCGGGGCCGGTGAAGGTGCGCTCGTAGTTGCCCACATTCACGTTTTGCACGGCAGTGGTGAAGTTGGCCAGCAGAATATCAATCTGGGTAGGCTGAATCCACTCGCTGGCCGTGGCCGAGGGTTCGGGCTCGCGCAGCTGGAAGCAGGCCGGCAGGGCCAGCAGCGTGAGCCCGCCCAGAACCCGGGCGGCAGCGCCAGTGAATGCAGCGGGCCAGTTATTCATTGCGAAACAGGGGAGTGGTATTCATGCAGAAAGATACGCGGCGCGAGGTGTTCCAAACCAAGCCGATGCGCGGCCGCTTATCCGCCAACCCGCATCCCGCCGTACTTTCGTCGCCCGTCATCCGCGTCCCCTGCATGTCCCGAAAGCTTCTGGCGTTATTTACCGCGCTGCTGTTGCTGCTCACGCTGGCCACGTACGTCTACTACCGGCGCACGCTGGCGGCCGTGCCCGTCGACCCCTACGCCCTGGTGCCCGACGATGCGGTGCTGGTCCTGAGCACCCACGACCACCCCGCGCTGGTGCGCCACCTGCAGGAAACCGAGCTGTGGGACAACCTCACGGCCGTGCGCTACTTCCAGCAGGCGGCGGGCCACCTGGCCCTGGCCGACAGCCTGGCCGGCGGCAACGCCCGCCGCCGCAACGCCGTGCTCAACCTGCTGGGCCGGAAGCTGGTGATTACCTCCGTGCACGTCACGGGGCCGGGCGAGTTCGACGTGCTGTACCAGGTGCCGCTGGGCCGCGTGAGCGAGTACCGGCAGGTGCGCAGCCTCCTCGAAACCCTGGGGCGCGACCCGCGCTACCGCCTCACCACCCGCGACTACGAAGACCAGGAGCTGACCGTCCTCACCGAGCAGCGCACCGAGCTGGGCATCACCGTTTTTAACTACCGCAACCACCTCCTCATCAGCACCAATGCCAACCTGGTGGAAGCCGCCGTGCGCCGCCTGGCCCACCCCGATGCGCCCACCGTGCTGGCCAGCTTCGGCACCACCGATTTGCTGAAGCTGCGCGGTGTGGATGGTTCGCTGCTGATTAACTACCGCCGGCTGCCGCAGTTTCTCGACGTGCTGTTTCGGCGCGATGTCCACGGGCAGTTCGACCAACTCACCGGGCTGGTTTCGCAGGGCCTGCTGGGGGTGAAGCTGGATGGCAGCCGGATGCAGCTCCAGGGATTTTCGAACCCCGAAACGGCCCGGGGCACGCTCCAGCAGCGCTTGAGGGGGCAGCCCGCGCAGCCGCTGGCTATCAGTGAATTTATAAGCACACGCACGGCCATGCTGCTGCACCTGGCGGCCCAGCCGGCCCGCACCTGGCCCTACCGGGTACGACCCCGGCCCGGTACGCCGTTGGTTGATTCGCTGGAGCGCAACGCCGCGTTGGATAGCCTGCGGGCCACGTTTGGAGGCGAGATGGCCATTGGCTACCTGGCGGCGGTGGCGGCGGGCAGCCGGCCGGGGCGGCTGGCGTTTGTGCGCTGCCCGGTGCCGGCGCGCACCGCCCAGTGGCTGGCGCGCCTGCGCCGCATCGAAGGCAACTCGCCCGCGTTTACCAAAGTGGGGCCGTATGAGATTCACCCCGTTGGCTTCTCGGAAGCGGCGGTGCTGGGGCCGCTGCTGTCCCCCGCCCGCCCCGGCGCGGTGGAGGTGACGGCCAACGCGGGCGTGCTGGTGGGCAATTACCTGGTGCTTTCCGATGAGCTGACCCTGAACGGCTACCTGGCCGATGTGGTGGCCGGCCGCACCTGGGCCCAGACTCCGAGCCAGGTGTCCTTCCTGCAGGAAACGCTGCCCCGCGCCCGCCTCAGCATTTTCGTGGACACGCGCAACAGCTGGAACGCCCTGCTGGGCGTGCTCACCGAAGACCGCCGGGCCGGCCTGCTGCGCAACGAAGCCCTGTTCAAGCGCTTTCCGCAGTTCGCCTTCCAGCTGGTGCCGCCCGAGAATGAAACCGCGCCCGATGCCCAATACTACACCCAGCTGCTGCTGCGCCACCCCGACCTGGGCCCCGCCACGGCGCAGGCCGGCGGCGCGGCGGCCAACGGCCGGGTGCTGGATTTCAAGCACGAGCTGGTGGGAATGCCTACCGTATTGCCCGCGCTGGGCACCCGTATTCCGGCCGTGGTGGTGCAGGATTCGGCTAATGTCTTGCATTTCGTGAGTGCCGATAATGCGGTGCTGTGGTCTGATACGCTGGCCGGCCCGGCCGTGGGTCAGGCGCTGTTGCCCAGTGGCGGCGGGGTGCCGGGCGGCCTGCTGCTGGGGGCCGGCCACCGCCTGCACCTGCTGGCCAACGATGGCAGCGCCGTGCTGCCCTTTCCCTTCAACCTGCCCGATACCGTGCGCGTGGCCGCGCTGCTTGCTGCCCCCGCCGGCCCCGACGCACCCGCCCGCCTGCTGGCCCGCACCGCCGGCAACGACCTGATTTTGCTTGATGCCAAGGGCCACCTCTTTCCTGGCTGGCAGCCCAAGCGGCTCGATTTCCCGCTGGCCGGCGAGCCCGCGCTGCTCAGCGTGAGCGGGCGCGACGTGGTGGTGGCCCCGCTCCAGAACGGCTACGTGTACGCCTTCGATGGGCAGGGCAACCTGTTTCCCGGCTTTCCGCTGAGCCTGGGGGCGCGTCTGGCCGGCAACCTTCTTGTGCAGCCCGGCAGCACCCTGGGCCGCACCCACCTCATGGCCGTGAACCAGCACGGTGAGCTACTGACTTTCACCCTAAGCGGCGACATCCTGACCCGCCGCCGGGTGGCTACCTGGAGCCGTACCGCCCGCTTTCACCTGGTGCCCGATGCGCGGGGGCGCAGCTTCGTCGTCACCCGGGAAGATGGCAACCAGCTTGATGTGTACCTGCCCAATCAGGCGGCTCCGCTGCTCACCCAGCGCTTTTTAACCTCGGGCGACAAGCCGGTGCAACTCTTCGACTTCGGCAACGGCCGGCGCATCGTGGCCATCACGGAGCCCGGCCCGGGGCAGGTGTCGCTCTACAACGGCAAGGGCAAGCTGCTGGGCGATGCGCCGCTGCCCAGCACTGGTACCGGCGTGGGCCTGAGCTACGACGCCACCACAGATGCGTATCAACTAGTGCGTATTGTGGGCCGCGAGCTGCGCCGCACGGAACTGAAGGTGCTGCAGTAGAGACGCATATTTGCGTCTCAGCGTCCGCGCTGTTTCAACGATTGTCGTTCAACGCTGAGACGCAGATATGCATCTCTACATCTCTACATCGTGCCAACTGGCTTCCTGACTATCCATGACCTCACTCCGCACCGGCCTCGTGGTCGGCAAGTTCTGGCCGCCGCACCGGGGCCACCAGCTGCTACTGGAAACTGCCGCCGCCCAGGCGACTGAAGTGTTGGTGCTGGTATACGCCAACCCGGACTCCGAAACCATGCCCGCAGCCGTGCGGGCTCAGTGGCTGCGCGAACTGTACCGGGGCGATAATCTGGCCGACGGGCCGCGTTTCGGGAATACGCTGCTGCGCATATTCGCCCTCACAGCCGAGGCCGACGGTGTGCCACCCGATGCGGCCGACGACTACACGCACCGCGAGTTTGTGCGGCAGTGGCTGGCCCGGCAGGGCCTGGTGGTGGATGTGGTATTCACCAGCGAGGACTACGGGCCGGGCTTCGCTGAGCACCTGGGCGTGGCCCATGTGAGCGTGGATGCGGCCCGGGCGCAGGTGCCCGTATCGGGCACGCTGGTACGTAATAATCCGGTGGCTTATGCCCGCTACCTGCATCCGCTGGTGGCGGCCCAGCTGGTCGTGGTGCCGCCCGCAGAGGTACCCCGGGTCGTTTTTCTGGGAGCCGAAAGCAGCGGCAAGTCGACGCTGTGCGCGGCGCTGGCCGAGGCCTGCGGCACGGTGTGGGTGCCCGAATACGGCCGCACCCTGCACGAGCAGAAAAACGGCAACCTCGACTACGAGGACCTGCTTTACATTGCCCGTCGCCACGCCGAGTTGGAGGACGAAGCCGCCGCCCAGGCCCACGGCGTACTGTTTTGCGACACCAACGCAGCCACCACGGCGCTGTATTCCTACTACTATTTCCACCGCTGCGACCCGGCCCTGCAAGCCATGGCGGCCGTGTGCGGGCAGCGCTACGCCCACACCTTCGTGTGCGCGCCCACCGTGCCCTTCGAGCAGGATGGCTGGCGCGGCCCCGAGGCGTTGCGCAGCTTCCAGCACGGCATGATACTGATGCAGCTGGACTACTTCAACATTCCTTACACGCTGGTGGAGGGCACGGTGGAAGAGCGGGTGGCGCAGGTGCGAAGTGTGATAGGGGCAGGGTAAATTACTAGGTGGGGGAGCTGCCAAAGCCTAAGCTCCTGCATTCTCATTACCTTACAGCATCGAAAAGGTAGCGCGGCACCGTCTTGGGCAAGCCACCGGCAAAACCCTTTCGTCAGGCTACTTCCAGCCGACTCTAATCAACCATCCTCATGTCGGAACCCCCCGAAAAAGACGCCGCACAAATCCCGCCGTCCGCCCCGAAGCCATTGCTAACCGACCCGCCCTATGCCGGCGGCAGCGACATTCACATCGGGCCGGACCAGGAGCATCATTTGCCCCACGAAGGCACGCATCAGCCCCGCAAATCCAACCCATCCGGGAACCCGGTGCAGGAATAGTTGCCGGCCGCTCGTTTCTGGTTGCTGCTACTCAGCCAGAAACGAGCCAAGCTGCCCTACCGGTTGGTCAGCCAGCCCTTGCGGTAGAAGTAAAAGAGCTGTGTAGCCACCACCATTCCCATAACGAAAAGCACCATGGGGTAGCCCCAGGGGCTGTAAAGCTCGGGCATGTTGCGGGGCAGCAGGTGGCCGTGCTCATCCACGTGCTGGAAGTTCATGCCGTAGAGGCCCACCACGAAACTCAGGGGGATGAAAATGGTGCTGATGATGGTGAGCACCTTCATTACTTCGTTCATGCGGTTGCCCTGCTCGGAGAGGTAGAGGTCGGTGAGGGAGGAGATGTTGTCGCGGTAGCTCTCGGCCAGGTCCAGGGCCTGGATGGCGTGGTCGTAGGCGTCGCGGTAGAAGATTTTGAGGGTTTCGGGCATGATTTCCTCGGGCAGGCGCAGGATTTCTGCGATTTTATCGCGCTCAGGGTACACCAATCTCCGGAAGCGCACCACGTCTTTTTTGATGCGAAGGATGCGATTGAGCAGGCGGCGCGGGCGCTTGTCGGCGAAAATGGCCTCCTCCAGGTCCTCGATGTAGTCGCCGATGGCGGCCATGGTGGGGTAGTAGTGGTCGAGCACTACATCGGTGAGGGCGTAGGCCAGGTACAGCACCGGGTGGCGGCGCAGGGTGCTGAAATTAGCCCGGATGCGGGTGCGCAGGGAGTCGAGGCAGTCGTCGTAGTCGTCCTGAAACGTGAGCACGTAGTTCGGGCCGGTGAAGATGGAAAGCTGGTCATCGTCGATTTCCAGGTCGCGGGTGAAATCGGTCATGCGCGACACCATGAAGAGGCGATTGTCGTCGAAAACGTCGATTTTGGCCCGCTGGTAGTCGTTCAGCACGTCCTCCATTTGCAGCGGGTGCAGGCCGAATTCCTGCATCATGCGCTCAATCAGGGCCAGGTCGCCATAGCCGCGCACGTCAATCCAGTGCTTGAGCTCGGGGTGCTGGCGCAGCTCGTTGAGCAGGTCGTCGTAGCGGTCGGTGTACTCGGCTTCGGTAAAAACCTCGTCGTTGTACGACATCAGAAACAGGCGTGGCTTGAGCGCCCCGGGGCGAATGTTGAGCGTGCCGGGGCGCTGCCCCACCTGCTGCTCGCGGGCCTGCCGGGTGGCCTCCCGGTCGGTGATGGTGTACGGGGCCGCCCCGGCGGGCTCGGTGAGAGCCGGCGAGCGGTAGGGGGTGGCCTGCGGATTGGAGCTGAGGGGATTCATGCAGCGGGACGGGGACGAAAGCGAGGCGCAATTCGGCCCTTACGTGTGGCGATAGGATGAAGATGCCTTCTTTGGGCCGATGAGGCGAGGTACGCAGCGGGCGGCCCCGGCGGCGGGCACTCAATCTGTACCGTACTTTGCCGGGAAAGCCACACGATTAAGCGTTGAAAAGTACGGATTCCCTGGTTGCAATGAAGGCGGGCGCGGCGGTGCTGACGGTAGTCGAAGCCGAAAACGGCACTCTTGGCCCGGCCGAGCCCCGCCTGCCGCTGGCCTTCGAGTCCTTTCTGTATTTGCGGCCCGCCCACCAGGCCTTGCAGGAGTCGGCCGGCCCGGTGCTCAGCTTTTACCTCGAAGACCCCGCCGCCGGCCACACCGTGGCGCAGCTGCATATCGCCCTGGGCCCGGCGGCCGGGGAGGCGCGCAGCCCCGCCCAAGCTCCTTTCGGCGGCATTCAATTAGCTGCGGGCCTGCCGCTATCCGCCCTGCACCAGCTGCTGGACGCGGCCGAAACCGCGCTGAGCCAGCGTGGCGTGCGCCGGCTGGCCCTGCGCGGCTACCCCTTCGCCTACGACCCCGCCGGAGCCGCTACCCTAGCCGAAGCCCTGCGCCAGCGCGGCTACCCCGTGGCCCTGGCCGAGCAGAACTATCACCTCGACCCCGCCCGCGACTACGAAGCCCACCTGCACCCTTCGGAGCGCCGCCGGCTGCACAAGTGCCGCCGCGCTGGCCTGCACTTCGAGCAGGAGCCGCCGTTTCTGCTGCCGGCGGCTTATGAATTTATTCAAGCTTGCCGGCAGGAGCGGGGGCAGGCGCTGTCGCTGCCCCTGGCGCGGGTGCAGGAACTGTTTCGGCGCTTCCCAAAGGAGCATTTCCTGTTCTCGGTGCGCCAGGCCGATGGCGAGTGGGCGGCCCTCACGGTAGCCATTCAGGTTGATAAGCAGGTCCTGTATAATTTCTACCCGGCCAGCCCGCTGCGCTGTAATCCCTTTAGCCCGGTGGTGCTGCTGAATGAGGGCCTGCACGCCTTTGCCCGGGCCAGCGGCATGGCCGTACTCGATTTAGGTACTTCTACACTTGATTCCGGCCCAAATGCCTCGCTGTTGCGGTTCAAGCGGCATCTGGGAGGCGTGGCGGGGCTGCGGCTGAGCTGGGAGCGGGAGCTGTAAGGGGAGAAAAGCAGAACGAAAACTCCCCTCCTTACCAAGGAGGGGATGTTCGAGGCGCGGCCGCGGACGGGGGGTATGGGCGTTGAACAACAATGACCACCACTCCTGTGCAATGCTGCCCAACGCCTACAACCACCCCAGCCAGCGCTTCACGCTGGCATCCCCTCCTTGCCAAGGAGGGGAGTTTCCGTTCTTTGTCCTTTCATGCCCACTACCACCTCCCCCTTCAAATCTTCTATTCGGCACTTTGTGCGGGGCTCGCTGGGCACGGGCGTGGCGGTAGCGGCGCGGGCGGCGGGCTCGCTCATCGTTAACAAGCTGTTTGCCACGTATGCGCCGGCCGGCGGCCTCACCCTGCTGGCCCAGTTCCAGAACCTGATGGCCATGCTGACTACGCTGCCTTACGACGGTGTGCAGGTGGGCCTGGTGAAATACCTCGCGCCCCTGCGGCCGGGCAGCCCGCGCTACCACGCCTGGCTGGGCGCGGCCACTGCGCTGAACGCGGCGGCGCTGCTGGCCGGGGCTGCCGTGCTGGCCGCGCGGGGCCTGCTGGGCTGGGGGTGGGGTAGCCTGGCGGTATTCATGCTGGGCATCGGGCTGATTACCGGGCAGGCCATGCTGGGCAGTGCGCTGCTGGCTGCGGGCAGGCTGCGGGCCTACATTGGCCTCACGGTGCTGCTGGCGGTGCTGGGTACTGCCGCCACAGCGGCCACGCTGCTGGGCGGCTGGCCGTTGCGGGTGGTGCTACTGGCGTATCTGGTGGCGCAGGGCCTCACGCTGCTACCGGCGCTGGGGCTGGCGGCGCGGGCTGGGCTGCTGCAACACCTGCGGCCGGCCGCGCCCGTGAGCCGGCAGGCGCTGCGGCGGCTCAGCCAGTTCCTGCTGATGGCGGTGAGCACCCTGCTTTTCGGCAAGGCCGTAGACTACGTGCTGCGCAACTACCTGCTGGCCACCTTCGGCCCGTCCCGCACCGATTTGTGGCAGGCCGTGGCCAAGCTCTCGGATAACTACACCATGGTATTCGGGGCGGTGATGAGCAGCGTGTTCTACCCCCGGCTGGCGGCGCTGGCGGGCCAGCCGCTGGCGGCGCGGCGCTACCTGCGCGGCGTACTGATGCTGCTGGCCCCGGTGCTGGCCGTGGGCCTGGGCTTGCTATTCGTGTGCCGCGACTGGCTGCTGCCGCTGCTGTTTGCGCCCCGGCTGCTGGGGGCGCGGGAGTTTCTGGCTCCGCAGCTGCTCGGCGACTGGGCCAAGCTGCTGAGCTGGCTGTTCATTTTCCAGCTCACGGCCCGGGCGCGCACCGGACCTTACGTGGCCGTGCAGGCGGGCTCGGCGGCGGTGTTTGCGGTGCTGCTGGCGGTGCTGCTGCCGCGCCTGGGGCTGGCCGGGGCGGTGTGGGCGCACGCGGCGCGGTATGGGCTGCTGCTGGTTGTGTGCGGGGCCTGGCATTTAATGAGGAATGAAGAATGAGGAATTAATCTTGTGCTTCCGCTTGCTACTGGCTTTTTCATGCCCAATTCCTCATTCCTCATTCCTCCTTCTTCATCGAACGAAGCGCCCATTGTCACCATCGTGGCGCTGTGCCATAACCACGCGCCGTTCCTGCGCGAGGCGCTGGATTCCATTCTGGCCCAAACCTACCCGCACCTGGAAGTATGGCTCGTGGACGATGCCAGCACCGATGGCAGCCCCAAAATCCTGCGTGAATACGCGGCCCGGCACCCTGCCTGGCACCTGCTGCTGCTGCCCGAAAACATGGGCAACTGCCGCGCCTTCAATACGGCTTTTTTTCAGAGCCAAGGCGAATTTGTGATTGATTTCGCCACCGATGACGTGCTGCTGCCGACGCGGGTGGCGCAGCAGGTGGCTCAGTTTCGGGCCGCCGCGCCGGAAGTGGGCGTGGTGTATTCCAACTGCGAGCTGATTGACGAAGCCAGCCACTCCCTGGGCCTGCACCACCGGCCCGATGGCCCCGGGCAGGTGCAGCCCGCGCCCGCCAGCGGCTGGGTTTTTGCCGAGGTGCTGCGACGCTATTTCATCAGCACGCCCACCATGATGATGCGCCGCGCCTGCCTCGAAAGCCTGGGTGGCTACGACGAAACCCTGGCTTACGAAGACTTTGATTTCTGGGTGCGCGCCAGCCGCGACTGGCAGTTTCAGTACCTCGACGCAGTGACGACCCGCAAGCGCAAGCACCCGCGCAGCATGAGCGCCAAAGCCTACCAGCGCCACGACCCTTACCTGGCCTCCACCATTCGCGTCTGCGACAAAGCCCTCGACCTGGCCCGCACCTACGCCGAGCGCGCCGCCTTGGCCACCCGCCTGCGCTGGGAGCTGCGCAAAGCCCTGCGCCACCGCCACGCCGCCCAGGGCCGCGCCCTCTACGCATTGCTACGCCAGACCGGCCATGCCACCACGCTCGACCACCTGCTGGGCCAGCTGGCCCACCTGCCGCTGGGCTGAAACCCGCCCGCAGTCCCGTTCTTGCGCCCATGAACTGGTTTTCGGCTTCCCGTGTGCGTACCGTGCTGCTGCCCCTGGCCCTGAGCGCGGCCACGGTGCTGGGCCTGGGCAGCTACTACGAAACCAACGACGATACCACGCTGGCCTGGCTTTTCAGCGGCGTATTGGCGCTGAAGCCGGTGGTATCGGTGCCGCTGTTTCTGCACGGCTACGGACATCTGCTAGCTGCTGCCTACTCCGTTGCGCCCGGCGTGCCGTGGCTGGGGCTGCTACTTGGCGCCCTGCTGGCAGCGGCCACGGTGCTCACCTTCGCGGTGCTGGACAAATTGCTGCGGCCCTACCTGCGGCCGGGGCCATTGGCGCTGGTGCTGACGCTGTTTTTTGGGCTGGTCTGGCTGGAGCACTGGCTGTGGTTCAGCCACGGGCGGGTGGCGCTGCTGCTGGCGGGCGCGGGCGTGCTGTTTGCGGCCCAGCGGCCCGGCCGGCGTGGGACACTGCTAATCGGGCTGCTGGCGCTGGGCGCGGCGTGGCTGATTAGGCCCAGCCTCGCCACGCTGGGAGCGGCCGCAGCCGTGCCTGCGGCCATCTGGCTGGCGGGAAGCTGGCGGCGCGCATTTCCGGTGCTGGGCATCGCGGCGCTCGGCCTGCTGCTCGCCACCGGCATTCTCCACTGGCAGCAAACGCCGGACGAAGCCCGCGCCCAGCGCCGCGATGCCGCCTTCAGCCGCATACTGGATTTCGACCAGCTTCGCCCACAGCCGCGTACCCCGGCCGACAGCCTCGGCACCGCCGCCATTGGCCTGTGGCTGCTGGGCGACTCCACGGTGGTAAATGAAAGCCTGATTCAACGCGCCTACCACTTTGATTCGGCAGATTTTCTGGCCCACGAAGTGCCTGCCAAGCTGCGCCAGCGACTCTTGCTGCTTGGGCGCGACTACTTTCCGCTGTTGCTGGCGCTGGCGGCCACCGCCATAATTATAGCGCGCCGTCGGGACCGTTACTACTGGTTCTGGCTGGTGCAGCTTGGGTTTGCTGGCGGGCTGATACTACTGGCTGGCTTGTTCAAGCTGCCGCCCCGGCTGGCGCTGCCGCTGCTCGATTTTTGGATGCTAACCAATCTGGTTTTCTGGCTGAAAAATGCTGACGCAGCTTCCGGAAACCGCGTATCAGGCGACGCTCAAGCAGCCGAAGAAACTGAAGCTGCACCAGCAGCGGCAAGTCTCTATCGGCCTGCGCCTCACGCTTCTGGCGAGGGGCTGCCGTGGGCGGGCTCCGGTGCCTTACCTCGCGTGGGTGCCATCGCCGGCCTCTTGATAATCACCACCCTCTACGCCGCCAAAACCTGGCATCGCCACCAAATTCTTAGTCGGGAGCAGCGCCAGCACGAAAGCGCTTTGGATATTATTGCCGTGCAGGAAGCCCGCCGCGTCCGCATCCTGGCCGGCACCAACGACCTCCTGAAAAGCCTCTCGCCTTATCGGGCCTACGGGCTTGGCCGTCAGCCCGTGCTACTGCTCACCGGTTGGTCCTCGCACGATGCGTCCCAGGCCGAACTGCGCCGTGCCCTCACCGGCACCTCCGACCAAACCGAGTGCCTGCGCCAACTGGCTGAGCTGGGCACGTACGGCTCGGAGGCCGAGGCCCTGTGGGTGCTCACGCCCGAAACGGCGCAGTGGCTCAACCGCCGCTTCCGCCTCGGTGGGCCACGGGTGCAGCTGTGGCAGGGGCCGCTCCCAACCAGTTACGGAACCGATTCCGCAGTGTGGCGCTACCATATTCAGAAGCCGGCTGACCGGTAATTCTGCCGCTTAAAATGCGCTTTTATGCCCCGCACCGGGGCCCAATGCCATAATCTTATACCCGGCCCCCTACGGTTCGGGCAGACCTTTGTTGCGCGAAAAGCGTTTCTTCATTCACCCCTCACGCTTTTTTCGCCTTATTTCTATGCAAACCTCCATATCGATTACCCGCGGCGAAGTCCTGCAGCAGATGGAAAGCTTCGTGAAGTCGAACATGAGCACCTTCCTCAAAAGCGTGGAAGACAGCTGGCAACCCGCCGATTTCCTGCCCGACTCGCGCCGCGACACCTTTTTTGACGAAGTAAAAGAGCTGCGCGAAAAAGCCGGCAGCCTCAGCTACGACCTGCTGGCCGTCCTCATCGGCGACACCATCACCGAAGAGGCCCTGCCCAACTACGAAGCCTGGTTTCACGAGCTCGACAACATCAACCGCGACCGCAACAACGGCTGGGCCGAGTGGATTCGGGGCTGGACGGCCGAGGAAAACCGCCACGGCGACCTTCTCAACCGCTATTTGTACCTCTCAGGCCGCGTGAACATGCGCGAGTTTGAGGTGAGCACCCAGTACCTCATCAACGACGCCTTCGACCTCGGCACGGCCAACGACCCCTACCGCGCCTTCGTCTACACGAGCTACCAGGAGCAGGCCACCAACATCTCGCACCGCCGCGTGGGCCAGCTGGCCCGCACCGCCGGCGACGACCAGCTCTCCAAAATCTGCGGCATGATTGCCGGCGACGAAAACCGCCACGCCCGCGTGTACAAGGCCTTCGTGAGCGAGATTTTTAAGTACGACCCCTCGGAAATGATGCTGGCTTTCGCCGACATGATGAAGAAAAAGATTGTGATGCCGGCCCACTACATGCGCGAAATGGGCGTGGAAATGGGCAAAACGTTCGGCCACTTCACCGATGCTGCTCAGCGCCTGGGCGTGTACACCAGCAACGACTACACCGACATCTTAGACTCGCTCATCGCCGACTGGGACATCGAGCACCTCAAGGACCTCACCGGCGAGGCCGAGAAGGCCCGCGACTACGTGATGGCCCTGCCCAACCGCCTGCGCCGCGTGTCCGACCGCATGCCCGTGCCCAAGCTGGAGTACAAGTTCAAGTGGATTTCGTAGTGCGGTAGCCACCGTATTTAATCAGGAAACACCCCTGCCGGCCGTGTGCCAGTAGGGGTGTTTTTTTATGGTCGCTGGTGGTGCGCACCTACTACATTTGTAGGGTCCACAAATTCCTGATATGACGCACCTTTCCTCATTAGCTACCTCTTTCATCGTCGGCACCTGCGTTTTGCTAACGGGCTTCGGGGCCCGGGCGCAGGGGCCCGTAGTTGTAAGCTCAAACCTTAGCCCCGCCCGCCATGCCCCTGCCGCTGCCCGCAGCAGTGCGGTGGTAGTGCCTTTCTCCCAAAGAATTAATCCGGCCACGGCGGCGGCCATCCGGCTGTTTTCGCCGCAGGGCGGGGGACGGCGCACGGCCACTGTCAGCACCAGTGCCGGCACCGTTACGCTGGCCCCCACGGCCCCAAACGGGCAATTGCCGGACTTTAAACCTGGCGAGACGGTGCAGGTAAGCGTACCCGGAAGCGTGCAAAATGCCGCCGGCAACGGGGCCAGCCCTTTTGTGTACCAGTTTACGGCGGCCACCAAGGGCGGCACGGGCGCCTTTGCGGGCGGAGCAGAAGTGGCGAGCGGCCGCCAGCCCTGGGGCGTGGCAGTGGCCGATATGGACGGCGACGCCGACCTCGACCTGCTAACGGCCAACTACGGTACTGCTACCGTGAGCCTGCGCTTCAACAATGGCCTGGGTGCATACTCCGGGAGCACCGAACTAAACACCGGCGGTCCGCCCATCACGGTCGTAACCGGCGATATTGATGCCGATGGCGACCTGGATATTCTCACGGCCAATTACTACGGCTCGGTGGGGGTACTGCGCAACAATGGCAACGGGAGTTTTGCCAGTGTGGTGCAGGTGCCGGTGGGGCTGCAGGCCAAGAGCCTCGCCCTGGGCGACTTCGACGGCGATGGCGACCTCGACCTGGCCACGGGCAACACCTCCGTGGGTTCGGTGAGCGTGCGCTTTAATAACGGGCAGGGCGTTTTTGCGGGTACTACCGAATTGGTAGTTGGGCAAGTGCTAGCCTGGATGACCCTGGGTGATGTCGATAATGACGGTGACCTCGACGTGCTGGCCGCCGTGAATGAGACTTCGCGCTCGGTCCTGCGCATCCTGCGCAACAACGGGCTCGGCCAGTTCAGCACCAGTGCCGATGTGGTGCTTAACCTATCCGCCGACTGCCTGGCGGCCGGCGACCTCGATGCGGACGGTGACCTGGACCTGGTGACGGCCAATTTGCTGGACGCATCTGCCTCCGCTTACCTCAACGATGGCAACGGCCGCTTTACTTTTTTTGAAAACCAGCCGGTAGGTCTGCGCCCAGGCAATGTGGCCCTTGGAGATGTGGACGGCGACGGCGACCTCGACGTGCTGGCTAGCAGCACTACTGCTAATACTGTAACGCTTTTGCTCAACAGTGGCGGGGCCAACTTCATTGTGGGAGGCACGGTGGCGGTCGGCAGCACCCCCCAAGGCATGGCCCTGGGCGACCTCGACGGCGATGGCGACCTCGACCTGCTCGCGGCCAACTCGGGCGGAGCCGACATTAGTGTCCGCTTTAATCCGGCCCGGCTGGTGCCGCTCGTGCCGCTGGTGCTGGTGCGCACCGAGCCGGCCGCTAATACCCGGGCCGTAGCCCGCACCTCCACGGTTGGGATGGTTTTCTCGCAGCCCGTGAATCTGTCCTCTATGGGTGGTGCACGCGTCTTTTCGGCGCAGTACGGCGGCCGGCGGGTGGTTAGCTACAACACTTCTTCCAACAACCCCAACAACTATGGCGTGACGGCGGAACCCCGGGCAAGTTCCGGGTTTTCGTATCAGGCGCGAGGCTTTCAGCCCGGCGAAGTGGTGTCGGTAACGGTGCCCCGCACGGTGCAGAGCGCCAGTACCGGGGGCAGCATGGCCCAGCCCTACGTGTACCAGTTCACGGTGGCCGCCGATAGCGCGGCGGGCAGCTTCGTGCCGGCTCCCGAGGTGCCGGTGGGCCGCCAGCCTTTTGGTGTGGCTCCCGCCGATGTGGACGGCGACGGCGACGTGGACCTGCTCGTGGCCAACGCCGGCGACAACACCGTGAGCGTGCGCCTGAACGATGGCCGGGGCGTATTCATCACCAAAGCCGATGTTGCCGTGAGCCAGAGCCCTTACCAGGTGATACCGGCCGATGTAGACGGCGATGGCGACCTGGATTTTATCAGCGTGGGCCGGGGCATCAGCAGCATGGTGAGCATCCGGCTGAATGACGGCGCCGGCAATTTCACGTTAGGGTCAGACCCTGCTGCATCGACTTCGGCCCTGTGCGCAGCGGTAGGCGATGTGGACGGCGACGGCGACCTTGATTTTGTGGTATCGACCAACGTGGGTGGTTCGGTGAGCCTGTACGTCAACAACGGCGCAGGCGTCTTCCAGTGGGTCCCGCAATCCTCCGTGCTAAACGGCATGCAGAGCGTGGTGTTGGCCGACATCGATACTGACGGCGACCTGGATTTGCTCGGGACCGACGTGGCCAACAACCGCGTTATTATTGGCCCCAATAACGGCAAGGGCACTTTCGGAGGGGCTGGATTTTCGAATACCCTTGCGGTGGGACGTAGCCCCTGGCACCTGGCCGTGGCCGACGTGGATGGCGACAACGACCTCGACCTCCTCACGGCCAACTACGACGGACAAAGCGTGAGTGTGCGCCTCAACGACGGGCGCGGCTATTTTAGCGGTACTTCCGATGTGCTGGTGGGCAATGGCCCTAAGTGGGTGACGACCGGGGACGTGAACGGCGACGGTACCCTCGACCTGCTGGTGACCAACGGTACCGACGGCACGCTCACGGTGGGGCTGAACGATGGCCACGCCCAATTCTTCGCCACCGCCCCCGTCCCCGCCGGCCTCAACCCGTTGTGTACAGCCGTGGCGGATGTGGACGGTGATGGCGACCTGGATTTGCTCACGTCCGGACTTGGCTTGCCAAGTAATCCGGCTACCGTGTCGGTAAGCCTGAATGCGCCAATTCGCCGCACCCACCTTCCCCGGCTTGAGGTGTACCCCAACCCGACCAATGGCCGGGCAGCAATATGGGTCGACCTGCCCACTGCCGCATGGAAGGATGAGGTGCGGGTAGAAGTCCTTTCGGCTATGGGCCGACTTATGTTTGCCGCGGTCCTGCCGGCGGTGCCAGGGCAGGGCGGGCGGGCATTGCCAGCGCTGGCTTTGCTGCCCGGCGTGTACGTGCTCCGGGCCACCACCAGCATCGGCAATTACAGCCAGCGCCTGACCGTGCAGTAACCGTCAGCGCAAAGGCACAGGCTCGCCACAGGCAAGTGCTTGTTGGGCCGCCTCGCAGCCCAGCAGCGCAGCCTTGCGGGTGCTGCCCCAGCGGTATTGGCCCAGCTCGCCGGTGCCGCGAATGACGCGGTGGCAGGGGATGAGGTAGGCCACCGGATTGGCTCCGATGGCCGTACCCGCCGCCCGCACGGCCGCGCCGCGCTCAGCCGCTTCGGCCAGTTGGGCGTAGGTACGCAGCTCACCCTCGGGCACCCGCAGCAGCGATTCCCAGATTTTGAGCTGGAATGCCGTGCCTTTCAGGTGCAGGTGCAGCCGGCCGGTGGGAGGGAAGTCGCGGGCGAAAAACCGCGCCACCTGCGCATGGGCCGGCATTCCTTCTGCGATAAGCGTGGCGTTGGGCCACTCCGCCCGCAGCTCGGCCAGCGCGGCAGTTTTGTCCTCGATGAAATCCAGCTTGCAGATTCCCTTATCGGTGGAGGCCACCAGATAAGTCCCGAACGCACTGTCCCCGAAGCTATAGCTGATGGCCAGCGCAGCTCCGCCGTGACGGTATTCGCCGGGCGTCATGGCTTCCATGCTCACGAATAAGTCGTGCAGGCGGCCGGTGCCGGACAGGCCAGTTTCGTGCGCTGCCTCGGCCACCGAGGCTTGCTGGCGCAACAGGCTTTTGGCGTGGTCGAGGCTGAGGTATTGCAGGAATTTCTTGGGCGACACGCCGGCCCATTCCTGAAACTTGCGCTGGAAATGAAACGGGCTCCAGTGCGCCTGCCGGGCCAGTTCGTCGAGGTCGGGCTGGGCCTGGAAATGGGCCTGGGCGTAGGTAAGGGCGGCGGCGATGCGCTGGTAGTCAGTCATGGGAATGATTCGCTGATTGACTACAAATTTCGCGCTGGATAGGAGGGATGGAAACCCGATTCTTGCGCAGTTTCTTCTGGCCGGTAATATTGAAAAAGAACGTCATGCCGAGCGTAGTCGAGGCATCTCGCGTGGGGCACTGACTCTTCTGTTTGACGATTGAGTCAATAGTGGCACGCGGGATGCCTCGGCTGCGCTCGGCATGACGTTCAATAAACTCAGAATAGCCCTTTTACTTTTCCACTCGCACGCCTTTCCAGAACGCTACGCGGCCTTTTATTTCCAGGGCGGCATCCTTGGGCTCGGGGTAGTACCAGGCGGCATCTTTGTTTTTTTCGCCGTTCACGTTCAGCGAAAAGTAGCTGGCGCGACCTTTCCAGGGGCAGCTGGTTTGGGCAATGCTGTCTTCAAAAAACTCTTTTTTGATGGCATCAGCGGGGAAATAGTGGTTGTTCTCGATGACGACGGTGTCGTCGCTCTCGGCCACAACGGTGTTGTTCCAGATGGCTTTCATGGGGTGGGATGCAGCGCGAAGCTCCAGCTTCGCGGGTCGTTGAACGGAGGGTATGCCCGCCCAAACCGGGCAGCCGAAACGCGCAGCTGGAGCTTCGCGCTACTCCCAATTGAACATTGCCCGCGCCGTGCTTGTTTTCAAGGCCTATCCTGAAAGAAGAATTATATGGCCGTTGGCTTCCGCTTCCGCGATTTTGTGCCTGAAGACCAGCCCGAGAAGGGCTTTGAGTCGCTGTTTAAGCTGTTCATGCAGCTCGTTACCATCACCTCCGGCGACGTGGGCGAGGCCCTGCAATGGCTCAATGAGCTCGACAAGCAATATGGCCTCACCGACGACAACTACGGCATGGGCAATTTCATCGATGACCTGAAAAAGAAGGGCTACATCGATGAGAACGAGCAGGAAAAGGGCGCATTTAAGATTACGCCCAAAACCGAGCAGGGCATCCGCAAATCGGCGCTGGAAGAGATTTTTGGCAAGCTCAAAAAGAGCAGCACCGGCAACCACCGCACCCCCCACACCGGCCAGGGCGATGAGCAGAGCACTGACCTGCGCGAGTTCCGCTTCGGCGATTCACTGGAGCAGATTCAGATGACCGAATCCATCCGCAATGCCCAGCTGAACCACGGCATGGACAGCGGCGAGTTTATGCTAACCGAGGGCGACCTGGAAGTGCGCGAAAACGAGCATAAGTCCCAGACCAGCACCGTGCTGATGATTGATATCTCGCACTCGATGATTCTCTATGGCGAGGACCGCATCACGCCGGCCAAGAAAGTGGCCATGGCGCTGGCCGAGCTCGTGAAGCAGAAATACCCCAAGGATTTCCTTGATGTCATCGTGTTCGGCAACGATGCCTGGCAGATTGAAATCAAGGACCTGCCGTACCTGCAAGTGGGGCCGTACCACACCAACACCGTGGCCGGCCTGGAGTTGGCCATGGACCTGCTCCGCAAGCGCAAAACGCCTAACAAGCAGATTTTCATGATTACGGACGGCAAGCCCACCTGCCTGAAAGAGCCCGGCGGCTACTACAAAAACTCCTTCGGCCTCGACCGCAAGGTGGTAAACAAGACGCTGAACCTGGCCGCCGCCGCCCGTCGCGTCAAAATTCCCATCACCACGTTCATGATTACCTCCGACCCGTATCTGCAGAAGTTCGTGGAGGAATTCACCGAGGTGAACCAGGGCAAAGCCTACTACTCGGGCCTGAAAGGGCTGGGGCATCTGGTGTTCGAAGACTACAAGAAAAACCGGCGTAAGACCTTGTAGGGGCGGGGCTTGCCCCCGCCCGAATCGTTGCAAAACGCCTGCGCGAAACCTTTCCGGTACTTACCTATTACATCGTTCTAACGGCGGGCGGGGACAAGCCCCGCCCCTACATCCCCTTTCATGGCCAACGACCAGCTTCCAACCAATCATTCCGCACACATTACCACCCTGGGCCAGCTGAAAAAATCTGGCTACAAATCCCGCTCGGTGAAAGCCGAATTGCGGGAAAACCTCATTCGCAAGCTGCGTCTCAAGGAGGACGTTTTCCCCGGCATCTTCGGCTACGAGGAAACGGTGATTCCCGAGTTGCAGCGCGCTATTCTGGCCGGGCACCACATCAATTTGCTGGGCCTGCGCGGGCAGGCCAAAACCCGCATTGCGCGGCTGCTCATCAACCTGCTCGATGAGTACATGCCCGTGGTGGCCGGCTCCGAGCTGAACGACGACCCGCTGCAGCCGCTGTCGGTGTTCGCCAAAAACCTCATTGCCGAGCACGGCGACGACACGCCCGTGACCTGGATGCACCGCGACGAGCGTTACACCGAGAAGCTGGCCACGCCCGATGTATCGGTGGCCGACCTCATCGGCGATGCCGACCCCATCAAAGCCGCCACGCTGAAACTGCCGTATTCCGATGAGCGGGTGATTCACTTCGGGCTGATTCCGCGGGCGCACCGGGGCATTTTCGTGATTAACGAATTGCCCGATTTGCAGGCCCGCATTCAGGTGTCGCTGTTCAATATTCTGCAGGAGGGCGACATTCAGATTCGTGGTTTTAAGGTGCGGCTGCCGCTGGATATTCAGTTCGTGTTCACGGCCAACCCGGAGGATTACACCAACCGCGGCAGCATCGTGACACCGCTCAAGGACCGGATTGACGCGCAGATTATCACGCACTACCCGAAGTCGATTGAAATCGGCAAGCGCATCACCAAGCAGGAAGCCCGCATCAAAGACGAGCAGAAGGGCATGGTGACGAGCAACGAAGTCATCCACGATTTGGTGGAGCAGGTGGCGGTTGAAGCCCGTGGTTCCGAGTTCGTGGATGCCAAGTCGGGCGTGTCGGCCCGCCTCACCATCTCGGCCTACGAGCAGGTGATTGCCGGGGCCGAGCGCCGGGCGCTGGTGAACGGCGAAAGCAATACCTACGTGCGCCTGGGCGACTTCATTTCGGCCGTGCCCGCCGTGACGGGCAAGGTGGAACTGGTGTACGAGGGCGAGCAGGAAGGCGCGGGCATCGTAGCTGAGAAGCTGATGGGCAAAGCCATCCGCACGCTGTTCCTGAACTACTTTCCCGACCCGGACAAGAGCAAGAAGCTCAAAAACCGCGTTTCGCCCTACAAAGCCATTCAGGAGTGGTTTGGCAACGGCCACACACTGGACCTACTGCACGATGCCAGCACGGAGGACTACCGCAAGGCCCTGGACCTGGTGCCCGGCCTGCGCGACATCGTGACCGAGCTGCACCCCAACGAAACCCCCGAGCACACTTATTTCCTCATGGAATTTCTGCTCCACGGCCTGAGCGAGCACAGCCTGATTTCGCGCAACCGCCTCACGGCCGGCGCGCAGTTCAAGGATTTGCTCTCGTCGATGTTCACCATGCCGAGCTTCGGCGATGGCGACGAGGACGATGAGGACGAGGACGAGAAGCCGCGCCGCCGCCGGTAAAGCAGTAGCGTGGACTTTTAGTCCGCGAATAGAAAAGCAAAAGCCCCGCGTACCCACCAGTATGCGGGGCTTTTGCGTGTTCCGGGATTCTGTTTTTTCGCGAATCGAATTGCTCAAGCCCCCATTTTTAGCTGCTTCGCCCGCCGCCAATGCGACTGCTGCCCGGCGGCATCGTAGTTTTGGCCGCTCGCCGTTTTCTGCGCCATGAATTCTTCGCTTCCCATTCAGTTTGCCTACCGTCCCGACCTGGACCTGTTCACGGCGCGTTGGCTCACTTTTCACACCCCCAGCACCGAACGGTCCGAGTACGAGGCCGTGCTGCGGGCACCCGAGGCCCTGGGCACGCCGCACTGGCTGTTTGACGTGCGCCGCCGCCCCACCACCAACGCCGAGGCCGCCCGCTGGGTCACCACCGACTGGCTGCCCCGCGCCGCCGCCCTGGTGCACCCGGCCCACCTGCGCCTGGCCTTCCTGGTAGCCCCCGTGCGGGCCGAAAACCTGCGTGCCGACGACGAGCTGCGCGCCATCATGGAAGCCGCCTACGCCGCCACCGATGCCTTTGCCCTGCGCACCTTCACCGATGAGGGCGCGGCCGTAGCCTGGCTGCTGGGCCAACTGGACTAGCCGCTTCCCGGCCCGTCCGGCACCGCCGCCGCGCCGGTTTCGCGCCGCGTGGGCCATCGCTCGGCCCTTTGTGTACGTACACGCCCCCAAAGCCCGCGCCATGCTCCCACGCTCCCGACCACTAGCCACTTCCTTCGATGCCGATGAGCGCCTGCGCTGGGTCGAGCGCGTGGCCCGGCTCATGGACAGCCAGTTTCGGCTGCCCGGCACCCGCTTCCGCTTCGGCCTCGACCCGCTGCTGGGGCTGCTGCCCGTGATGGGCGACCTGTCCACCACGGTGGTTTCGGTGGCCTTGCTGATGACCATGTTCCGGCACGGGGCCAGCGGGGCGGTGGTAGTGCGCATGGCCCTCAATATCCTCATCGATACCGTGGTGGGCGGCATTCCCATCCTCGGCAACGTGTTCGATTTTGCCTACAAAAGCAACGAGCGCAACGTGGCCCTGCTGCGCCGCCATTACGCCGAGGGCCGCCACACCGGCAGCGGCCGGGGCCTGATACTGCTGTTGCTGGTGGTGCTGGTGGCCGTGGTAGGGCTGGTGGGCTGGGGCAGCGTGGTGCTGCTGCGCTGGGGCTGGCACCAGTTTAGCTAAGACCCTCCCCAGCTGATTCGGCCGCCTTTATTGTTGGCGTAGAGCGAGGGGATTGCACCAAAAAAGGCGGACCTGATGGGCCCGCCTTTTCTATGCGTAGTGAGTGCCGGGCCCTATTGCCAAGTGTCGTTGCGCGTCTGGCTGGTGCCGGTGGGCGTGAAAATGCGGTTCGCCCCACCTTCGTACAATACGTTGCCAGCAGCATCCTTGCGGATGTATTTGAATTCGACGGAAGTGCCGCTAGTCAGGTTGATGGTGCCTTTCCACACCGGATAGGCCGCGCCGCTGAGCTTGATGGCGTTGGCCGTGTTCCAGGCCCCGAGCTGGGCGGTGCTGCCCAGTACGTACACGTCCTGGCCGGTCACGGTGCCGCTATAGGTAACGTTGAAAGCGACAGCTGTGGTGCCGGTGCCCCCGCCAGTGGTGCCGCCTGACACCCATACGGCATAGGAGCGGGCCCCCACCGGGAACACCGCGTAGCCGTTGGCGTCGGTGGTGATGGTGCCAGTGTTGTTGCCGGTGGCATCGGTAAGCGAGGCGCTCTTGAAGGGAGTGGTAATGCCCTTGCTGGCGGCGCTGCCGCCGTCGTTCAGCAGCATCAGAAGGCCCTTGTGCGAGGTGTCGCCGGCGCGGGAGTAGGCGTACACGTTGGCATCGTTCACGCTGGTGTACTCGGCGGCTGCGCCGTAGGCGTTGGCTTTGCGGATGGCAATGAGCTTTTTAATCTGGGTGCCCAGGCCGTACTCGTAAAAGTCGCGGTAGAACACGCAGGGGTAGCCCTTATCGCGGGTCAGGATGTAGGCGTAGGCCAGCATCTTCAGGTTAGCCACCGGCGAAAACAGCGCCCCGCCGCTCTGGTCGGTGTCGTGGTTATCGACGAACGAAACCGACAGCGCGCCATTGGCCTCGGTGAAGCCGGCGAATTGCAGCCCGCGCATATCCCAGGCGCCGTTGCCGTTGCTCATGTCGTTGAAGAGGTAGTGCAGCGGCACGTCGAACAGGCTGGTGCGGCCGCCCGTGCTGGCCGCGTAGTTGTTCATGTCGGTCAGGTTGCGGAACCAGGCTTCGCTCACGGCAAAGCGGCCGCTGGTGCCTTTCACCGCATCCAGCCACTGGTTCACGAAGGGCGTGTACATATGTTTGGTGGCATCGAGGCGGTAGCCGTCGAGTCCGAGCTTAGCCGTAATCCAGTTTCCCCAGTTGATGGTTTCGTTGACGTTCGAGGCGTTGTTGTTGTACTGGATTTCCGAGCCCAGCAGGTTGTCGTAGGCATCGCCGTTGGCGTAGGGCTGGAAATCATAGGCTTTCCACTGGTACCAGCCGTTGTTGGGCGCCTGCTGGGTAGCCGTGAAGTTGCCCCAGTGCCACTGGTAGGTGCTGTAGGTATTGTTCCGGCCAGGGTAGGTGAAGCTGGTATACACGTTGTACTGGCCGTTGGCCAACTCCTGGGCATCGGCCGAGGTGAAGTGGTTCATCACCATGTCTTCGTACACCTGCACGCCCTGGCCGTGCAGCGCTCCAATGGCGCTTTGCAGCTGCCCGATGGTGCCATAGCGCGTGGCCACGGTGCCTTTCTGGTTGAACTCGCCGAGGTCATATCGGTCGTACACACCGTAGCCCACATCCAGTGCGCCAGAGCCTTTGTAAGCCGGTGGCAGCCACACGGCCGTGATGCCGGCCTGGCTCAACTCAGTAGCCTTGCTGCCCAGGTTTTGCCACCAGGTGCCGGCCGGCGTGCTGGTGGGCACGTTCCAGTAAAAGCCCTGCATCATCACCCCGTTTACCACGGTGGCATTGGGCGCGGCTGAGGCGGTGGGAGCCGGCGCTCCGGCATTCGGATTGAGGTTTTCTTTGGCACAGCCGCCCAGCGCGAGCAGGGCAACAGCCAAAGCGGCGCGGCTGGTACCGCGAAGCATTACTTCCATAATTGGTGGGAATTTTGGTGAGAAACGGTGCAAGGTAGAAGGCCGAGCTTACCTACGTAAAGTTCAAAATTCGGGCAACTATGGTGATTGTAATTACTGACGCCGGATTTTAAATTTTTTCAATAAAAACAATTTTTGCAAAGGTTTGCAATTGTATTATTAATACAAAAGGTCAATAAAAATAAATTATTCAAAAAAGTAAGTGCTTACTCACTTTATAATTAATGCACGCGAACATGGAATAAGGACAAACGTTTGTTCAACTCATTCGCCCACGCGGCCCGTGCCCAGCCAGCGTGCCACCGGGTAGCGGTTGTGGCCGGCCTCGTGGTAGGCCGAGTTCAGGTACACCCATTCGAGCTGGGCGGGGCCGTTGGCGGCGAAGGCGGCATTATCTTTCTTGAGCTTCTCCAGCCGCTCGCGCAGGGCAGGGTCGCGGCGCAGCAGGTCGGCGGCCAGGTCTTCGAATACGTAGTCAGAAAAATGCTCTTTTTGCTGCAGTACGCTGTCGAAAAAGCCCCAGGCGAAGAACGAATCGGTGGCCTGCGGCTCCAGCGTCTCCAGGAGGTAGCGGCTGGGAGCGGCTTCGTTCAGGTACACCACCAGGTCTCCGGGCTGGAAGGCGACGGTTTCCGTCCGGGTTTGCAGGCGCACCTGGCTGTGCACATAGTGCCCCTCGAAGGGCTTGGAGGTAGTTTTGAAATCCTCGAAATAATAGACTTCCACCGGCGCGGATACCTCGCGGGTCAGCGGCTCCAGGGTGGCCCCGTTGCGGCGCAGGCGGTCGGCCACCTCGGTCCAGGCTTTGGGGATGAGGTAGGCGGTGGGTCGGCTGGCCGTGGCGGTGGGCTTGAAGGTGTTGAAGTACTGCACCGGCCGGGTAAAGGGCGCGGCGCGGTCGTAGTACAGGCGCGGCTGGCCGCTCACCTCGCTGGGTTTCATTTTGCCCTCGTAGCCCCGGAACTGTACGGTTTCAGCGTGGGCTTCGTCCAGCGCCCAGGTGAGGGGGAAGGTGGTCTGGGCGGCCATGTCGGCGGCGGCTTTGGCGCGGGCGGCGGCCAGGGCGGGGGCCTGCTGGCCCACGGTTTCCAGCATGGTCAGCAGGAAATCATAGGTGGAATGCACGCGGGGCGCGTAGGCCTTCAGCATGTGCGTTTCGGGCATGAATCCGATGGTGTTGAACAGCGCCGCGTAGCCGGTGGAGTAGCGCGGCGTTTCCAGAAAGGCGCGCAGTCCGCTCTCCGGCGTCTGGCCCTCGAAGTCAACGTAAGGCGTCATCGGCCACTTTTTCTGCTCCATGCTCTTATACAAAGCCGGCAGTAATTGTCCCTGCAAATACGTGCTCAGCGCCGGAGCCAGCTTGCTGTGCTGAGTGGCAATTAGCGTCATGGTGTATTGATAGTCCGCGCCGTTGGAAGTGTGGGTTTCCACGAACACATCGGGCTGCCATTTCTGAAACAGCGCCGCGAACGACTGCGCATTGCGCGATTCCTGCTTGATATAGTCGCGGTTCAAATCCAGGTGCCGCGCATTGCCCCGGAAGCCGTAGGCTGCCGGCCCGTTCTGGTTCACGCGGGTGGTGGAGTTCCGGTTCAGCATCCCATCAATGTTGTACACCGGCACAATCACCACTGTCACGCCCGCCAGCAGCTTCGCCAGCGACTTCTGCTGCATCAGGTCGCGCGCCAGCATCATGCTCGCGTCGATGCCCTCCGGCTCGCCGGGGTGGATGCCGTTTTGGATGAACAGGATGCGGCGGTTTTTGCGTCGGATGCTGGCTGGGTCGGCGTCGCCGTCGGCGCTCAGCACCACTTCGTGCAGCGGCTGGCCGGCATCCGTCGGCCCGGCTTCGGCCAGGTGCAGGTGGGCGGGGTAGGCGGCGGCCAGCTTCTGGTAATAGGCTACGCATTCGGCGTAGGTGGCGGTGGTATTGCCGGCGGGGTCGTTTTCGAAGGGCGTGCGCCAGGCCGGGGTCATACCCGGTAGGGCGGGCGTGGGCAGGGTGGGAGCGAGGGACATGAGCGAGGCGAGGAGCAGGGTGAACATAGGTGCAAAGGAACGGTTGGAAAGGGAACGACAGAACAAAACTCCCCTCCTTGGCAAGGAGGGGATGCTTGCGCGAAGCGCAAGCTGGGGTGGTTGTAGACGTTTGGTGACGTTGGTAATTCCGAACGAAGCCGTTCCTTGCCACAACCCCCCAGTTGAGCAGCAGGCTCAACATCCCCTCCTTAGTAAGCAGGGGAGTTTGCTTGCCCAGGTTCCCCGCCACCTACCTTTGCCCTTCCCCAAACACCCGTTGCCTATGTCCGCCGCCCTCCCGCGCCCCCTCATCCTCGTCTCCAACGACGACGGCATCACCGCCCCCGGCATCCGCCATCTCGTGCAGGCCATGGTAGCCCTCGGAGCTGAAGTTGTCGTGGTTGCCCCCGATTCGCCCCAGTCCGGCATGGGCCACGCCATCACCATCGGCCACGCCCTGCGCCTCACCAAAAACCCGGTTTTCGGCCCCGATGTGGATGCCTACGAATGCTCCGGCACCCCGGCCGACTGCGTAAAAATCGCCAAGCACTACGTCCTCAAAGACCGTACCCCCGACCTCGTGGTATCCGGCATCAACCACGGCTCCAACGCCTCGGTAAACGTGCTGTACTCAGGCACGATGTCGGCCGCCATTGAAGCTGCGATTGAAGGCCTGCCCGCCGTGGGTTTCTCCCTCTGCGAGTACGGCCCGAACGCCGATTTCTCGCACGTAGGCGAGTGGGTAACCCAGATATGCCGCCACACCCTCGACCACGGCATCCCCGCCGGCACGGCCCTCAACGTGAACATCCCCAAAAACTCCGACACGCCCATTGCCGGCCTGCGCCTGGCCCGCCAGGCCCGCGCCAAGTGGCAGGAGGAATTCGACCGCCGCCTCGACCCCTACCAACGCCCGTACTACTGGCTGGTGGGCCAGTTCGTGAACCTGGACCCCGGCACCGATACCGACGAGTGGGCCCTGGCCAACAACTACGTGTCCATCGTGCCCTGCAAGTTCGACCTCACTGCCGCCCATGGCCTGGCTCATCTCAGCGAGCAGTGGCAGCTGCCGCTGCCCGAAGCGCAGGTAGCACCCGCGCCTCCGCAGCCCGTGCCTTCGGAAGACTACGGAGTGGCCAACCAGGACTAGCCAGCGCCGCGTAAAATTTAAAAGCCCCGGCTAATTAGCCGGGGCTTTGTTATGGGCGGGAGTTACGGCCTTACGCAGCTTAAGAGGCGAGGGGCGGTGCACCACCACCGGCCGCACCGTCTTGGGCGGTGCGGGAGCGGTGGTCGATTTGCGGACCACCACCGGCGGGGCGGTTTGAGCGAGTAAGGCAGGGGCGCTGCGGTGCAGGGCCACTACCTCGGTGCCCAGGGCCACCAGCAGCACCAGCAGCAGGCTGCCAAGCAGGAGTTTCAGCAGAGTACGCACAGGAAGTTGAATGACTGCCCGAAGCTACCATTACCCCTATGAAGCCGGCATGAATCCCGCCAATAAGTTGGCAGTAGGCTGAAAATCCAGAATAAAAGCCGTGCCCCGGCCCACCTCCGATTCGGCCCGCAGCGTGGCCCCGTGGAAGCCCGCGATGGTCTGGGCAATGGGCAGCCCCAGCCCGTAACCCTCCGGCGAGCCGGGTGCGTTGGCGTTGAAGCGCCGGAACCGGTCGAACAGGTAGGGGAGGTTTTCGGGCGCAATGCCCGGGCCGGAATCTTCCACCCGCAGAGTATAGCCACCGGTGGGCAGGGGCCGGCCAAGCACCCGGATGCTGCCCCCCTCACGGTTGTACTTGATGGCGTTGGAGAGCAGGTTACGCACCAGGGTGTGCAGCAGGCTGGCATTGGCCTGGGGGCGGGTGTCGTTGCCGGCGAGGTCTACTTCCAGGGTGATGTCGCGCTGCTGGCGGCGGTCGTCCAACTCCTCGGCCACCTCGGCCACCACGGTGCTCAGGCGCACCGATTCGTTGCGCAGGTACTGCTCGTTTTCGATGTTAGCGATGAGCAGCAGGGTGCGCACGGTGTTGCGCAGTCGGTAAAGCGTGCGCTGCGATTCCACGATTTGCTGGGCGTGCGCCTCGGGCAGGGTGGGGTCCTGCAGCATGTTCTCGAAGCGCGATTGCAGGATGCTGGCCGGCGTGAGCAGCTCGTGGCTGACGTTGCTCATAAACTCCCGCTCCTTGGCAAATGCCGACTGCACCTGTCGCATCAGCGAGTTCAACCGGTCATCGAGCCGACGGAAGTCAGTGGTATCGGTATCAATGGGTTCAAACTGGAAATCGGACGGCTGCCGGATGCCCCGCAGCTTGCGCACAATCAGCTCGCGCAGGGGCGCCAGCAGGTAGTGGGCAAAGGCCGCATCGGACAGCACGGTGAGCAGCGAGGCCGCTACCAGCACCCACAGGGCCAGGTTGCGGAGCGTCCCCGTGAGCAGCTCCACCGTCTCCAGCGACGACCCAATCTCGACCCGAAACGCCGGCTGACCCGGAGCCTGAACCGGCCGGGCAAAGCTCAGAATCCGGAAATCCTCCACCTGCTGGTCTACCTGCCGGGGCTCTTCAAAAATATGCTCGGGTGGCAGGGCCCCGCCGGCCGGCAGCGGCGTGAGGGTGATGTATTCCTGCTTGAAGATGTTGTAGTCGGCGTAGGTTTCGGCCCGCTCGCCGCGCTCGAAAGCCTGCAGGCCGTCGCGGGCGATGAGGGCCAGCACCTGCTGCTTCTTGGCGCGCAGGTGCAGGTCGGTGTGGGCCACGGCCACGCGCTGCACAATGGGCGGAATCACCAGCGCCCCCAGCAGCACCAGCAGCAGCTTGGACAGGGCATTGAAGAGGGCAAGCTTGGCTTCGAGACGCATGGGAATAGTAAACGTGTGTCATTGCGAGGCCGCAGGCCGTGGCAATCCGTCCTGTAAAAGTCAGACAGTTTCTGAAAACGACAAGCCCCGGTACTGTGCGGTGCCGGGGCTTGTCACATTATTTGGTTGGTCACTGAGAACAGGACGGAGTAGCTACGCTGTCCTTCGGGTGCTTCGCTGCGCTCGCAATGACAGGCGTTGAATGCTACTCTGCTGCCCGGTAGCCGATGCCGCGCACCGTTTCCAGAAAATCGGCCGAGGCAAACTGGGCCAGCTTCTTGCGCACGTTTTTGATGTGCACGTCGATGTAGTTCGAGTCCGAGTCGTCTTCCAGCACGTTGCCCCACAGGTGCTCGCCCAGCTGCAGGCGCGTGAGCACGCGGCCCCGGTGCAGCAGCAGGTAGTGCAGCAGGTCGAACTCCTTTTTGGTGAGGGGCACTTCCTGGCCGCCGTGCCGCACAATGCGGGCGTTGGGGTCCATGCTAAAGCCCTGGCCGAAGGTGATTTCGGGCCGCTTGAGGTTGAACTTGCGGCGCGTGATGGCCTGCATCCGGCTGGTGAGCTCCAGCAGCGAGAACGGCTTGGGCAGGTAGTCGTCGGCCCCGAGGTCGAGGCCGCGAATGCGGTCGTCGAGCGCGCCGCGCGCAGTGAGAATGATGAAGGAGGCCTCCTGGTTTTCATTCAGGCGCGCTTCGCGGAGCAGGTCGAGGCCGTCGCCGCCGGGCAGGCCCAGGTCGAGCAGGACGAAGTCGTAGCTGCTCACGTACAGTTTTTCCGACGCCTCGGCGTAGGTGTAGGCCGAGTCGACCAGGTACTGGGCTTGCAGCAGAAATTGCCGCATTTCCTGGTGCAGGCTTTTTTCGTCTTCGATGAGCAGAACGTGCATGAAGGGGATTGGGGGTTGAGGTGCGGGGGAGGGGCTTTTCGGCGGCGAGCGTCCGAAAGGGCCGGATTCCATCAGCAACATACGGCATAGCCGTCTGAACAGTACATGAAGCCGTTCCAAAATCAACCTGCATTCCCGATTGCGGCGTAATTTGCTGAGCACATTCACCGTCTTTTCCCTTTCCGATGACCCAGCGTTTCTCCTTATTACTGTGGCTGATGGCCGGGCTGGCTGCTTTCGCCGGCCCTGCCGCCGCTCAGGCCCCGGCCCCTGCCAAAGCCAAATCCAAAATCAAGCCCCTCGTGACTACGATATACATTGTGCGGCACGCCGAAAAAGATTCGACTTCCGACCGCGCCGACCCCACACTCTCGCCCTTGGGCCAGACCCGCGCCCTGGCCCTGCGCCAGACGCTGCTGCGGCACCACCCCGCCGCCCTGTTCACCACCGACACCAAGCGCACCCGAGCCACCCTGGCCCCCCTGGCCGAAGCCCTAAAGCTGGAGCCGCAGACCTACGACCCCAAACGCGGCCGCGACCTGGCCGACCGCATCCTGAAAGAATACGCCGGCAAATCGGTGGTCATCGTGGGCCATTCCAACACCGTGCTGTCACTCATCGATGATTTTGGGGCCACCCCGCCGGTGGAAGAAATTGGCGAGCACGACTATGAATACCTCTTCACGGTGCGCGTGACGGAGGGCCTCATGCCCACCGTGGACGTGCGCGGCTACGGCCCCGAGCGCCGGCCGGGCATTAAAATTGGCAAGGGTACGCCCATGGGGCAGTCGGCACCGAAGTAGCCGGTGCTGCTCACCGACCCGATAAAAAGAACAGGGCCGTAGTTTCTCATCGCATTGCGGGAGGGGCTGCGGCCTTGGCCGTTAGGTGGCTGCGCCGGCCGCTGGTTGGTTCGCCATCGCATTTCCCTTGCCCAATAGTAGCCGCCGCCGCACCCCACAATGGCCCGTTGCCGTACTTTCGCCCACGCCCGGCCACCATGGCCCGGAATTCAGGCCGTTGCTTATGCATTGTCACGTTAAAAAAATGCTGGTTTTTGCCGGCGCATTACTGGTATTCGCCGCACCGAGCGAAGCGCAGTCGCGCAAGAAAAACAAGGCGACACCCGCCCTCATCGCCGCCGCCAAAGCCGACCAGGCGGACTCGCTGGCCCTGCGCAAAATCTTCGACGAAGCCCTGTTGCGCGGCGAGAGCTACGACAACCTGCGCTACCTCACCGGCAATATCGGGGCGCGCCTGTCAGGTTCGCCGCAGGCCCAGATGGCCGTGGACTGGGGCAAAGCCACCATGGAAAAAGCCGGTTTCGACCGCGTGTATTTGCAGGAGGTGATGGTGCCGCACTGGGTGCGCGGCAGCCGGGAGCGCGGCGAAATCATTGGCAATAAGGACAAAGGCGTGAAGGTAGCCGTGTGCGCGCTGGGCGGCTCCGTTAGCACCGGCGGCAAGCTGAAGGCCGGCGTGGTGGAAGTGCACAGCCTCGAAGAAGTGAAAAACCTGCCCGAAGCGGCCGTGAAAGGCAAATTTGTGTTCTACAACCGGCCCTTCAACGATGCCCTCATCGAGCCGGGCGCGGCCTACGGCGGAGCCGTGGACCAGCGCGCCAACGGGGCCATCGAAGCCGCCAAAAAAGGGGCCGTGGGTGCCCTGGTGCGCTCCATGACCAGCGCCCGTGACGACAACCCGCACACCGGCACCATGCGCTACGCCGAGGGCGTGACTAAAGTACCCGGCGCGGCCCTCAGCACCAACGCCGCCGACAAGCTCAGCCAGCTCCTTAAGGCCAACCCCGACCTGCAATTCGAGCTGGAAATGGAGTGCATCACCCTGCCCGAAGAGAAAAGCTACAACGTGGTGGGCGAAATCAAGGGCAGCAAATTCCCGCAGGAAATCATCACCGTGGGCGGCCACCTCGATTCCTGGGACCTAGCCCAGGGCGCCCACGACGATGGCACCGGCTGCGTGCAAAGTATTGAGGCCCTGCGCCTGCTGCGCGCCGCCGGCTTCAAGCCCGAGCGCACGCTACGCGCCGTCCTCTTCATGAACGAAGAAAACGGCACCCGCGGCGGCAACGAATACGCGCGTCTGGCCGCCCAGAACAAGGAAACCCATCTCGCCGCCATCGAGTCGGACGGGGGTGGGTTCACGCCGCGCGGCTTCACAGTGGAGGGCGACCCCGCCACCGTGGCCAAGCTGGCCCGGCTGGCCCCGCTGCTGGTGCCCTACCACGCCGCCGACGTAACGGCCGGCCACTCCGGCACCGACATCGAACCCCTGCAAGCCGCCGTGCACCCCAAAGCCCTCATCGGCTACAAGTGCGACTCGCAGCGCTATTTCGACATCCACCACACCGCTGCCGATACCTTCGACAAAGTGAACCGCCGCGAGCTGGAACTCGGCGGAGCCAGCATGGCTTCGCTGATTTATCTGCTGAGCAAGTACGGTTTGTAATGGTTTTTCAGTAATTGTCAGGATGACGGACGAAAAACGGCCCCACCCGCGCAAGCAGGTGGGGCCGTTTTGTTGGGCTGGGAATCAAGCCTAATTCTGTCCCAGAATTGAGAATAGCTCATCGAGCTTGGGCGTGAGAATGATGTCGGTACGGCGGTTCAGGGCTTTGTTGGCGGGGGTGTCGTTGGCCACCACGGGCATATACATCGAGCGGCCCGAGGGGGTGACCTGGGCGGGGTCCATGCCGGCTGTGGTGAGCAGGCGGGTGATTTCCGTGGCCCGCATCACGCTTAGGTCCCAGTTGTCTTTGGCCCCGCTGGCGGTAGCGCCTTTGATGGGCACGTTATCGGTGTGGCCTTCTACCAGCACGTTCACATCCTTGTTGTCTTTGAGGGCGGTGGCCAGCTTGCGCAGGGCATCCTGCCCCTTGGGGTCTACTTTGGTCGAGCCCGATTTGAAGAGCAACTGCTCGGAGAGCGATACGTACACCTTGCCGTTTTTCACACTCACCTGCAAATCCTGCGCATTGAAGCCGAGCAGTGCATCCGAAACGCGCTGGCGGAGGGCTTTGGTGGCGGCATCCTTCGCAGCCAAGGCATTTTGCAGGTCGGCAATGCGGGCGTTTTTGCTTTGCAGGTCGGCCTCTTTGCTTTGCAGGTCGGCGTTTTTATTCTTGAGGTCGGTTTCGGCATCGCCCAGGTTCTGGTTCAACTGACTGACCTGTTGATTCTTGTTAAGTAATGAGTTGCGCAGCTCTTCTTCGTTGCGGGCTTTGGCCGCTGCCAGCGCACTTTTTTCCAGCGCGAGCTGGTCGCGCGATTTGGTGAGGTCGGCGTTCTGCTGTTGCAGGGCCGCGATTTCTTTCTGATTGCAGCCGGGCAGCGCCAGCAGCGTGGCACTCACCAGCAGGGTGGGGAAGAAGCGAAAATTCATAAAGGAGAAAGAGAAGTAAAGAAGTCAATTAGACCTCGAAATGGTCCAGTCTTAAAACGGAGCCCGTCGGCAGGGGTTACCTTTGGCAAAATTCTATGCACTTTCCACCTGTAGTTACCACCTATTGGAAGCCGCTGGGCCGGGCCGTCGGGCTGGCGCTGGCCCTGCTGGGCTTGCCTGGCCCGGTAGCCGCTCAGTCGCGGTCTGGCAGCCTGTCGGCTGGGAATCAGCAGCCTGCTGAGCGTTATTGGGTGACGCTGGCCGACAAGGCGGGCGTTTGCTTCAACCCGAAGCAATACTTTTCGCCCGCCGCGCAGGCCCGCCGCGCCCGCCAGCACCTGCCCGCCTTCGAGGCCACCGACCTGCCCGTGCGGCCCGATTACGTAGCTGCCATTGCGGCGCGGGTCGATACCGTGACGCTGGTCAGCCGCTGGTTTAATGCCGTAGCCTGCCGCGCTACGCCTGCCCAGGCCGCCGCGCTACGGGCGCTGCCCGGCGTGGCCAAAGTCGAAGAGTGGCCGCTGCGCAACGTCGAAATTGCTGCTCACCAATCCCCCAGCCCAACAATCCACCAACCCGCCAGCTCGTCCAAACCCATCACGGCCAACGACTACCTGCTGGCTCGCCGCCAAACCGGCCACCTCGACGGGGCCGCGCTGCGGGCCGCCGGCCTGGTCGGGCAGGGGATGCGGATTGCGGTATTCGATGTGGGCTTTCGGGGGCTGCCGGAGCATCCGGCGTTTCAGGAGCTGGTGGCGGGTAAGCGCATCGTGGCCACCCACGATTTTCTGAGAAACCGCGACGACGTATTCATCGGCGGCAGCCACGGCACCGAGGTGATGGGCTGCCTGGCCGGCCGCCTGCCCGGCGGGGCCAGCGGCGCACCCGGCGTGGCGCTGGGCCTCGCGCCCGCCGCCGAATACCTGCTCGCGCGCACCGAGCAGCTGCACCGCGAGCGATACGCCGAGGAAGAAGCCTGGCTGGCCGCCGTGGAATGGGCCGACCGCCTCGGGGCCGACATCATCAATTCCTCGTTGGCCTACACCGAGCAGCGCTATTTTCCCGAGCAGATGGATGGCCACCGCAGCCTAATTGCCCGCGCCGCCAACCTGGCCGCCCGCAAGGGCGTGCTGGTGGTGAGCGCCGCCGGCAACGATGGCGACGATGACTGGGTGCGCATCGGTACGCCCGCCGATGCCGATTCGGTGCTGGCCATCGGCGGGCTGGACCCCGAAACCGGCCTGCACGTCGATTTCAGCTCCTACGGCCCCACCGCCGACCGCCGGCCCAAGCCCAACCTGGCGGCGTTCGGCATCGTGCTCACCACCACGCCCGGCGGCTACGAGCGGCTGGAAGGCACTTCGTTCGCCTCGCCGCTGGTGGCGGGCTTCGCAGCCTGCCTGTGGCAGCAGCACCGGCAGCTCACGGCCATGCAGGTGTTTCGGGGGCTGGAAAAATCGGCGGAGCTGTACCCGTATTTTGACTATGCCCACGGCTTGGGGCGGCCCCGCTTCGCGCATTTCGCACCGCCGGTAGCCGAAGCTGCGGCTGCACCTACGTTCGATTTCGTGCCCCACGACAGCCTGGTGGCCGTTATCATTCGCCCCGAGGCCGCGCTGCGGTCGGCCGAAATGCTGCCCCTCATGGCCGACCAGAGCGAACCTGTGCTGCCCGCCACCGCGCCCATTCCGGAAGCCAAAAATCCCACCGACAACGTGCCCCGGGTGGGCCGTGAGCAGCCCGTAGCGCCCAGCCCCGCGCCGCTGCCCGAGCCCAACTACCCGGCCTACCTCTACTGGAACCTGGCCGACCGGCGCGGCGTGCTGCGGCGCTATGAGACCCGGGCCGTCACGCAGCGGCTGGTGGTGCAGGTGCCGCGCCGGTTTCTCAGCGGCGGCGATGTGCTGCGCGTTCATTTCAAAGGCTATACGGCCACCTATTCAGAATAATGCAGCCCTCAAAACCGAACAGGCGATGGGTGCCGGCCGGGGCGATGCGCCGGGGGCTGGCGCTGCTGGGCTTGCTGGCCGGGGCGCTGCCCGCCGCCCGCGCCCAGCAGGTGCTGGTGCACGCCAACGTGGCCGATGATACCGTGAAAACGACTTTTGGCCCGAACCGACGCTATTTCGGGCATGCCTACGTTGGCTACGGACTAGTGGCGGGCCCGGCTGGCACCGGCGCGGCCGTGCGCTACGGGCTGAGCTCGGCCGAACTGCGCGTCGGCGGGCGGCTCAAGTTTCGGGTGAGCCAGGGGCTGGCCTTCAATGCCGACCTGGGCTATGCCTATCAGCGCTTTAGCCTGGCGCAAGATGAGCAGAAGCGTGTGCCAGGCCCGAGCCTGCACCGCAGCGAAAGCCTGGCCCTGCACCAGCTGTTTTCCGAAGTCAGCGTGCGCCTGAACTGCGGCCGTAGGGGCAACGCCGTGGGCAGCTACCTCGACTTGCTGGCCGGCGGCAGTTGGGCCGCCGCCACCGCCCACACCACCACCGACGACCCTGCCCCGGGCATTGGCTCCGTCGAAACCACCGAGCGCGGGCTGGGTTATCTGCGGCGCTGGTCGAGCACCGCCGGGGCGCGCGTGGGCATCGACCGCTACGCCCTCACGGCGCACTACCGGCTTTCGTCGGTTTTTGCCTCCGGCTACGCCGCCTGGCCCGAGCTGCCCCGCTGGACGCTGGGGGTCGAAATAGGCTTGTTTTGACAAGCCAAACGCCTGCCATTGCGCCGCAGCTGAAATCCGGGTAAAAGCATCTTCGTATTGCTGCTGCGGCGCAATGCCAATTCTCTGTTCAAACAAGCTGTAAAAGGCCGATACCAAACCCATTGCTGCGTTTTTGCCGTAAAATCCCCCGCGGTGGCCGCCTACGTAGGTTTTCTATATAGCATCGGCTTCATTTTCCACCTTACCTTCGTGCACTGGCCTATTCTCGGCCGCGCTTCATTTTATGAAAATCAAACGTCTTCGACTTTCTGCCCTGGGATTGCTGGCCGCTGGCCTCACGCTCCAACTGGCTTCCTGCGTGAGCACCGAGCGCGAGGTAAGCAGCTCTGCTACTGACCCCCGCACTACTTATACTCCACCGCCCGCCGGCAGCCGCGTGCGCGTGAGCGGCAAAACGGTGCTCAATACCGTGAGCGCCACCCACTCGTTTTCGGACCCGGCCACCAAGGATAATTTCATTCTGCAGCTGCGCGGCCCCCGTGTGCTCACGGCCCAGGCCCACCTCATCGTGACCAGCAGCACCGGCGATACCCTGCGCCACGAGGTGCTGCCGGCGCGCGCCCTGCTCACCCACACCGATATTGCCGACCCGCAGTCGGCCAGCGTGCGCGACCAGGAAATTGCCATTTTGCAGGGCATGAACAGCTTCTTCGCCGATGCCCATTTCATGCAGCCCGCCATTCCGGCCGGTACCGAGCAGCCCGCCGAAGTAGACGCCAAAACCTGGGCGGCCCTGCGCGAAGACCCCACCACCGTGGGCTTCGACTACACGGGCGCGGGCGGGGCCGAGCGCCGCATGGCCTACGCTCGAAAGATGCACAAGGCAGTAGTTATTAGTCAGTAAATGCTACTGGCCTCATTTTTTGATTTAAGGTGGTAGCCAAGCCAATTGGTGCGGCCGCCACGCATTTGCTACTACTTCTCATTTCCTGAACCATGAAATTCATTCTCTCTTTCGCTGGCGTATTGGTCGCCATTCTGCTGCTGTTGAAATTCTTTCCTTCGGCTCCCATCAACCCCGTGCTGCCGGTGCCCCAGGGGCAGCAGGAAGTAAACGGCCACGACTCCGAAGTACCCAAGGGTGCCGGTGCCAACGCCGAGGGCGAAGAGGAAGAAGGCGAAGCCCCGGGCAATACCAGCATTGCCCCGGCCACGCCCGGCCAGACCTACGGTGCGGCCATCACCCCGGCCGGCGCAGTGCCCATGAGCGCCCTGAATGCCGCCCTGGGCAGCCGCGACTCGGCCCAGGTGAAGCTGGTGGGCAAAGCCACCGCCGTGTGCCAGGCCAAAGGCTGCTGGATGACCCTGCCCACCGCCGACGGCCAGCAGATGCGCGTCCGCTTCCGTGATTACGCCTTCTTCGTACCCAAAGACCTCAGCGGCCACACCGTGGTAGTAAGTGGCTGGGCGCACCGCGAAACCGTGAGCGTGGCCGACCAGCAGCACTACCTGCGCGATGCCGGCAAGCCCGAGCCCGAAATTGCCGCCATCACCCAGCCCAAGCAGGAGCTGAACTTTATGGCTGATGGGGTTCTGGTGCAGAACTAACGTTTAAGCCCTGACTCTGAACTTATAGAAAAAGCTGCCCAATCGGGCGGCTTTTTCTATTTTACGGCGTGTTTTGGCCCGCTGCCGTAGCTTGCGTCTCTTGTTCTAATTGACTTCGATTTGCCGCGTCCGGCACTCCCGCCATGCCCGATACTCCCGCCATCCAGCACCGCATTCAGGCCCTCACCGAGCAGCTGCACCACCTCAACCACCAGTATTATCAGCTCGATATTTCCGAAATTCCCGACCAGGAATTCGACCAACTCCTGGCCGAGCTGCAACAACTCGAAGCCGCGCACCCCGACCTGGCCCTGCCCAACTCGCCCACCCGCCGCGTGGGTGGTACCATCACCAAGCAGTTTCCCACGGCGGTGCACCGCTTCCCCATGCTCAGCCTGGGCAATACTTACTCCGAAGACGACCTGCGCGAGTTCGACGAGCGGGTCCAAAAGGGCTTGGAGGGCGCGCCCTACGCCTACGTTTGCGAGCTGAAAATTGATGGCGTGGCCATGAGCCTGCGCTACGAGTACGGCCAGCTCACGCAAGGCGTGACGCGCGGCGACGGCACCCGTGGCGATGTGGTAACCGCCAACGTGCGCACCATCAAAACCCTGCCGTTGGCCCTGCGCCCCGGCCCAGACCAACCCACTGATTTCGAGGTGCGCGGCGAGGTGTTTATGCCGCTGCCCGTGTTTGAGGAGCTGAACGCCGAGCGTGAGCAAAACGGGGAGGCCCTGCTGGCCAACCCTCGCAACGCCGCCAGCGGCACCCTCAAGCTCCAGAACTCGGCCCAGGTGGCGGCCCGCAAGCTGCGGTTCTACGCCTACTCGCTGCTCACACCGGGCCGCCACTTTGCCAGCCACAGCGACGCGCTGGAGGCGCTAACGGCCTACGGTCTGCCCGTGTCGGACACCTGGCGGCGGGCTTCCAACATCGAGGAAGTGCTGGACTTCGTGCATTACTGGGCCAAAAAACGATTCGACCTGCCCGTGGCAACCGATGGCATCGTCATCAAAGTTGACAATTTGCGCCAGCAGGACCAGTTGGGCTACACCGCCAAAAGCCCCCGCTGGGCCATTGCCTACAAGTACCCCGCCGAGGCCGCCCGCACCCGCCTCAACGACGTGCTCTACAACGTGGGCCGCACCGGGGCCGTGACGCCGGTAGCCGTGCTCACGCCCGTGCCGCTGGCCGGCACCGTGGTGAAGCGCGCCACCCTACACAACGCCAACCAGATTGAGCTGCTCGACCTGCGCCTCGGCGACCTGGTGTACGTGGAAAAAGGCGGCGAAATCATCCCAAAAATAACTGGCGTCGACCTGGCCGCCCGCCCGGCCGATGCCGTGCCCATCCAGTACCCCACGGCGTGCCCGGCCTGCGGCACCCCGCTGGTGCGGCCCGAGGGCGAAGCCCACTTCCGTTGCCCCAACGAGCGCGGCTGCCCGCCCCAGCTCAAGGCCCGGCTGGAGCACTATGTGTCGCGCAAAGCCCTGAATATCGACGGCCTTGGGGCCGAAACCGTGGGCCGCTTCTTCGAGCTGGGCATGGTGAAAACGCCCGCCGACATCTACGACCTGCCCGCCCGCCGGCCCGAGCTGGTGACGCTGGAGCGCCTCGGCGAAAAGAGCATTGATAATCTCATTGCCGGCATCGAAGCCAGCAAGCAGGTGCCGTTTCCGCGCGTGCTGTTTGGACTGGGCATTCGCTACGTGGGCGAAACCGTGGCTCAGAAGCTGGCCGCCCATTACCGCAGCATCGACGCGCTGATGACCGCCACCGCCGAGGACATGGCCGCTGTGCCCGAAGTGGGCGGCGTGATTGCGGTGGCGGCCGCGCACTGGTTTCAGCAGCCCGAAAACCGCGAGTTGGTGGAGCGCCTGCGCCAGGCCGGCGTGCAGCTGGAAGTAACCGGCGAGGCTCCCGTACCCGCTTCCGACCGCTTGGCTGGGCTCACGTTCGTCATCTCGGGCGTGTTCGAGCAGCATAGCCGCGAGGAATTGCAGCACCTCATCACCTCCAACGGCGGCAAAATCACGGGTTCCATCAGCAAGAAGCTGAGCTACCTTGTGGCCGGCGACAACATGGGCCCCGCCAAGCGCGAAAAAGCCCTGGGTTTCAAAGTGCCCATCATCTCGGAAAACGACCTGATGGGTATGCTGCCGACTGCCGATGCGGGTGCGCCGGAAGAAGCGGCTGCTGATACCGAAGCGGTGGTGCCACCCGCGCCCGCTGCGTCGGGGCCGGGCCAGCAAGGCTCTCTGTTCTAGGGCGAGCCGCCGGGGAAATCCGGAAAAGGGAGCGGGAAGGCGAAAATTGATAGATTTAGCTTGGTTCGGTGCAAATAATTCGGCTAAGTTTTTGTCTATGGCCTGAAATACCGACCTTTGACCTCCATTTTCCCATCCATGCGCGTACTTCTTCTTTTTGCATTCCTCGTTGGCTCGGCCATTTGCGCCCCGGTGGTGCGGGCGCAGTGCGTCGGGCTGGCCGATTTGTTGGCCATCGGGGCCGAGCCTACGGCCCTTACCGCCCCCAAAGTGGTGACGGACCATCTCACCTTCGAATGGACGTACATCGGGCCCACCGCCACCGTGCGCGAGGCCGCCTGGACGTTTGTGCCTTCGGGTGCCACCGCGCCTTCGGCCCGCCTGCAAATGCGCGCTCAGCGCCCCGGCCAGGACGTGGTGCTGAAAACCACCCAGGCCAGTTGCGTGCGCGAGCTGAACCGCGAGCTCAAAAGCCGCAAGCTCACCGCCCAGCCCGTGACCTGCCCCAGCTGCGAAGCCGTGCGTTACCAAGGCCCCGACTACGAAGCCACAATCTATAGCCAGATGAAGGGCGAATTTCCCTTCGTGATAGTGGTGCATCAGGTGCCGCCGGGCATGCCGCCCGCCGCCAGCGGTACCGGCGGTGTGAAAGCTCCGTAAGCTTTTCCGCAGTGATTTAAATGCAAAAAGTCCCCGTCAGCAACTGGCGGGGACTTTTTTGTGTAATGAAGCGCGGACTACAAAGTCCGCGCTACCTAGTTGATAGTGCTTAGAACGACTGCACGATGTTGTTGCGCAGCGTCTTGGGCGACCAGTAGCCGCTGGCAATGATGCGGCGGATGGTGAAGAGCGGGTCCTGCTGGTCGCGCTTTTCGGCCAGCGAGAAGGCGGCCACGAAGCCGCGCTTTTTCAGCTCGGGGAAGGCCTGGGTGTTCCAGAGGCCGAAGGGGTAGGCGAAGTAGTTGATTTTCTTGCCCGTGATTTCCTCCAGCGTTTTAGTTGGCTTGTCGATTTGGGTTTCCCAGTCCTTGCCCTGGTATTTCTTCACGTTGTGGTGGTCCCAGGTGTGCGAGCCGATGACGTTGCCCTCGTCGGAGAGCTGCTTCACCATGGCCTTGGTCATGTAGTGGGGGCGGCCCAGGCTCACGGTCATCACGAAGTACATGGCCTTGTAGCCGTACTGCTCCAGCGTGGGCCGGGCGATGGTGAACTGGTCGAGGTCGGTGTCGTCGAAGGTGAGCATGATGGGCTTGCTCGGCAGCTTGGCCCCGGTGGTCATGTAGGCGTAGAGCTGGTCGGGCGAAATGGTGTGGTAGCCCGAGTCGGCCAGCATCTTAATCTGGGCCTTGAAGGCCGCGATGGGCACAATGTAGTCCTTGGCACCTTTGGAGTCGCGGGCCGTCCAGTCCCGAATCTGGTGGTAGCAGAGGATAGGCACCTGCGGCCGGGCCAAAATAGCCGCCGCATCGCCGGCCTTGCTGGCCGGAATAGAGCTGGGGGCCGGGGCGGGCGTGGCGTTGGCCTCGTCGGTGGCCGTGGCGCGAGTGCCGGAGGTTTCGGCCGCGGCGGGGTCGGTGGCCGAGTCGGCGGGGGCGGCTTCTACCGTGGCATTGCTTTTGGAAGCTTCGCCGGTGGTGGCGGTTTTAGAGTCGCAGGCGGCCACGGCGAGGGCTGCCAGCAGGAGGGAAGCAGAAGAAAATTTCATTGAAACACGCACGAAGCTGAGCTTCGCAACCAGAGAAAATAAGGGGATGACAGAGAGGAGGCAAGACGTTCTGGCAAGCAGGACCGCCGAATAGCAAGCCTACCTGCTACTTTTGCAGCCCACAAAACTAACTCCCAAACTCCCGGCATGAACAAATCTGGCTCCCGTCTTCCCGCGTTTCATGGCACGGGCGTGGCCCTGGTCACCCCCTTCACCCCGGAACAGGCCGTGGACTACGCCGGCTGGCGCCGCCTGCTCGATTTCTGCATCGACGGCGGAGTCGAATACCTGGTGGTGAATGGCACCACCGGCGAGTCGCCCACCACCACGGCGGCTGAGAAATCCGAGCTGCTGCGCGTGGCCGTGGAGCACGTGGCCAGCCGCGTACCGCTGGTCTATGGCATTGGCTCCAACGACACGGCCGCCGCCGAGGAGGCCCTGCGCACCACCGACCTCAGCGGCGTGGCCGCCATTCTGTCGGCCAGTCCGGCCTATAACAAGCCCAGCCAAGCCGGCATCATTGCGCATTACACCCGCCTGGCCGATGCCAGCCCGCTGCCCATTATCCTCTACAACGTGCCCGGCCGCACGGCTTCCAACCTCACCGCCGAAACTACGCTGCGCCTGGCCCAGCACCCCAACATCATTGGCATCAAGGAAGCCAGTGGCTTCATGGAGCAGTGCCTGGCCATCGCGGCCCGCAAGCCCAAGGACTTCCTGCTGCTTTCCGGCGATGATATGCTCACGCCTGCCCTCATTGCCTGCGGCGGCGAAGGTGTTATTTCGGTGCTGGCCAATGCCTTCCCCAAGCGCTTTGCCGACCTCACCCGGGCCGCGCTGGCCGGCGATTTCGCCGCCGCCCGCGAGGGCCTGTTTCATCTGCTGCCCCTCAACCCGCTCATGTACGAGGAAAGCAACCCCGTGGGCGTGAAAGCCGTGCTCGAAGCCCTGGGGGTGTGCGGCGCGGCCGTGCGCCTGCCGCTGCTGGAAGCCACCGAGGGCCTGAAGGACCGGATTCGGAAAGCGCTGTAAATAAGTGGGCGCAACTACCGCGCCACGGAAGCACTACCGAGTCTGGTCAGTTGGCTTGTGGCTCGGCCAGCGCTTCGGTGGCGCGGCGCTCGCCAGCCACCACCAGGAAGCCGTAGCCGAACACGAACAGGTTCAGGCCCAGCTGTAGGTCTAGGGGCGCATCCACCAGCATGCTGGTGGCCTGCATCAGCATAAATAGCCCGATGGCCAGCTGCCGCCGCGCCCAGGGCCGGGTGAGCGGCCAGAACATTACGGCCAGCAGCAGGGCCAGGCCCACGATGCCGCCGCCCACCATGGCTTGCAGGAATTGGTTGTGCACTTCGATGCGGTTTTCGGGCTCGAGGCCGAAACCCTGCCAGTCGTACTGAGTCATCATAGCGGCGCGGGCATCGGCCGGGGCCACGCCCACCAGCCAGTGCTGGGCTATGACGTGGACCGCCGTTTCGATGGCCGCCAGTCGGCGCGACAACGAATAGTGGTTGATGTCGTGGCCTGTGGTAAACTGTTCGAGGTCCCAGTGCGTGGCCTCTACCCGCTGTTGCACCGACTCCAGCCCGTGGTAGGCCGCCCACGGCCCCAGCACCAACAACGCCAGCAAGCCCAGGCCCAGCGCCAGATTGCGGCGCAGCAACAGGCGCACGACGACCGCAAACAAGGCTGTGTAGAACACGAGTAAACCCGTGCGGTAGGCTAATATGTGCAGCGTGATAGCCGCCGCCGCTGCCGCCGCCAGTAGTGCCCCGCGCAGCAGCCGGCCGGCCAGCGCCTCGCGGCGCAATAGCAGCCCCCAGCAGCAGCCCAAGGCCAGCATGACCCCGAACGAGATGTGGAAAATATGGGTGAAGGCCGGCATGTTCTTCCCAAATATGATTTCCTCGTTGGCAAAGGTGGCGTTTTGCCAGTACTGTACCAGCGTGGCGAGGCCCGCTGCCGCCACGCCCAGCACAAACACGCTACCCACCGCCAGGCGCTGCCCCCGCGTGAGGGGCACGGCCAACGTGAAGGCCAGCGGTACCGCCAGCCAGGTCAGGTCGCGGAACAGCTCGTGCCGCCACACCAGCAACTCTGTCGTGTAGCAACCGCTAATCAGCAGGAAAACCACCACGGCCGCCGCCCGCATGGCCGCCCCGTTCCGGAAATAGCCCGGAATGGCGCGCCGCAACTGCGGGTTGGCCAGGGCTGCCACCACGCCCACAATGGGCGCAATGGCAATCAGCGCCCGGGAAGCCAGCAGGCCCGCAATGCCTGCCAAACAAGCCAGCAGCAGCAGATACTGCGAGAGCCGGCCGGATAAATAATGCTGCACGAAAGTGATAAGGAGGGGAGAAACAGGGATAATGCGAAGAGCCAGTTACCAGCCGCTGGCCAGCACATCGGCCACGTGCAGGCACTTCAACGGCAGCTTCTCCTTTTTAATATAGGATTCGAGGTGCATGAGGCAGCTCACGTCGGTGCTCACAATGAAGTCGGCCCCGGTGTCGAGGGCGTGCTCCACCTTCTGCTGGGCCATGGCCACCGAAATGGCTTCAAACTTGACCGCAAACGTGCCGCCGAAGCCGCAGCAGGTGGTGGTTTCGGCCATTTCGAGGCGCTCCAGGCCGGCTACGGCATCCAGCAGCTGGCGCGGCTGGGCCCGAAGGCCGCATTCGCGCAGGCCCGAGCAGGAGTCGTGGTAGGTGTACTTGCCGGCCAGCCGCGCCCCCGGCACGGCCGTGATGCCCAGCACATCGATCAGAAATTCAGTTAGTTCGTACACACGGCCCTGCACGCCCTGGCAGGTTGCCTGTTCGGGCCGGCCGGCGTATAAATCGGTGTAGCTGTTGCGCACCATGCCCACGCACGAGGCCGAGGGGCTCACAATGTAGCGCTGCTGGTCGGTGGCGGGGGCGGCAAAATCAGCGAGGAATTTGTCGGCCACGGCCCGGCTCTGGTCCACGTAACCGGCGTTGTAGGCCGGCTGGCCGCAGCAGGTTTGGTTGGGGTTGTAGTTGACGGTCACGCCTACCCGTTCCAGCACGCGCACCATGTGCATGGCCGTGACCGGGTAAAGCTGGTCGACAAAGCAGGGAATAAAAATATCGACGGTGGTCTGGGTCGGCATGAGTGGTTGCGAGGGAATGATTTTGACGGTTGCTATATGTCTGAATAATCCTCAATTAATTCCCAGTCTCCCGGATTCTTGAAATCTGTTGAATAGGGCCTTTTGAATACTTTAGGGCCGAATCGATATTGCAAGTAAAGCGTCACCGACTCACCGTCGTTAAACTCGATTCTGTACTCAGTATCGTCTGACTCTATCCGGTACTCTATACCCGTTTCTAACGCTACTTCAATGCAAGCCAATTCTATCCACAGCATCAGCTTTGTTGCTTGTCTGTTAAAGAATTCTATTCCAATTATCGGCTTTGTAGCAGCGTCCACGGGCTAAATATATCTTAATGACTAGGAAAAACAGTGTTTGCCAAGACCTGTGCCCGGCCAAACGCGTCCGTATCCAATCCGGTCGCCACGCCTTGTCCGGCCAGAAAAGCCAATAAATTCTCGGTGGCCATGTTGCCCGTCAGCTCATCGGCCGCCATGGGGCAGCCCCCTATGCCGCCAATCGCGCCATCGAAACGGCGGCAGCCGGCCGCGTAGGCGGCGGCCACTTTCTCGCGCCAGGAGGTGGGCGTGGTGTGCAAATGCGCCCCAAACTCAATGCCGGGGAAAGCCGGAATCAGCGCCGAAAACAGGGGTTCAATCGTCGCCGCCGTGCTGGCCCCGATGGTATCGGACAACGCCACGATGCGAATGCCCAACGCCGCCAGCTTAGCCGTGAAATCGGTTACGATTTCCGGGTTCCAGGCATCGCCGTAGGGGTTGCCGAAACCCATGGAGAGGTAAGTAACCAGCGTTTTGCCGTGCTGCTCGCAGCGCTCGTGCATGGCGGCTACCTCGGCCAGTGCTTCGGCTGGGCTCTGGTTGGTATTGCGCCGCTGGAAGGTTTCGGAAACCGAGAGGGGGAAGCCCAGGTAGCTGATTTCGGGATGTTGCAGGGCGGCTTCGGCCCCACGCAGGTTGGCCACGATGGCCAGTAGCTTGGTGCGGGTAGTGCCGAGGTCGAGGCCGGCCAGCACTTCGGCGGTGTCGCGCAGCTGCGGAATGGCTTTGGGCGACACGAAGGAACCAAAGTCCAGCGTATCAAACCCCACCTGCAGCAGCGAGTTGAGGTAGGCAGTTTTGACGGCGGTGGGAATGAAGTCGGGCAGGCCCTGCATGGCGTCGCGCGGGCATTCAATAAGCTTCATGGGCAGCAGGAGTGAGGGGGCGGGTTTGGGAGGCCCCAAAGGTAGCAGCCCGCGCCGTGGGCCGTGCGCTAGCGCATCTTGCTCAGCACCCGGCTTTGCAGCAGATGGCCGTTGCTATCGTAATAATCGGTTTTGATAAGGCCGACAGTGGGGTCGTAATAATCAACCTGCTTGCCGCCGCTTTTCACCATCGGACCGGGCCGGAGCGTGGCAGCATGTGTGGATTGACTCTCAATTGGGTAGCAGCTGAAAGTGCCAGCCGGAACGGTTACCAGCGTTGGAGCCGCGCCCGCCCGGCATTGTTTCAGCAGGGGCTCCAGCTCATTCTTTGCCCGCGCAGTGCTGCCAGCCAAGGCAATTGCCCCGGTCGGGCCTGCCATGGTCTTGCCCTGAGCATCAAGCAGCACATATTTCAGATTTGAGCCTTCGTGCACTCCCATCGTAGCGGCCTGGCTGGCAAATGGACCACTGGGCTCAAAAGCAAGGTCTGAAATGTCGGCAACGCGGGGAGCATGAGCAGATTCGGCAGAAAGCTGGGCCTGTGCAGGAACCGAAATCAACAGGAGAAAGGCTGCCGCGTGAAGCGGGCGGATAGTGGGGAAATGCATCGAACGATAAATAACAACAGCGGTCGGAGGTACTCTACGCAGGTTTCCTGCGTGGCGGATGAAACAGCAACTCTGGCCTGCGCGTTGCGTTAGCAGGGGCAAAGGTCGTACTTTGCGGCCGGTTGGCCCGCGCTGACGGGCGTTTTGACCCCTCGTTTTTCACCACCCATTTGCTGTTTTATGCCTGATTCTTCCTCTCCCAACTGGGCCGATATGGCCGCCTCGCTGCTCGGCAAGCTTTCGGGCGGTGTGGAGCTAAGCTGTGCCTTCGACCAAATGGAGCTGCAAGTGCCCAACCCGCAAAACCCCAACGCCCCGGCCGCCACCTGGAAGCTGAACGGCTCGCTGCGCATCCGCACGCGGGGCGAGCAGCCTGCCTCGACGCCCCAATTGCCCACCAGCAGCACCCCCAACCCCGGTGCCTAGCACGCTCGAAATCGAGGCTCAGCTGGTCATCAACTGGAATGGCCACGCGCTGCAGCTGGCCGCCGCCGGGACCTACCTTATTTTGAATATCCCCAGCCAGCAGGTGCTCGACGAGCTCACGGCCGGCCCGCCCAAGCCGCCGGGCACCCCCAAAGCTCCTAAATCCAGCGGCCCCGACCCGCTCCAGCAAATCAACGACCTGGCCCGGCAGCTGGGCTGGGTGCTCGACCTGCGCGTAGGCGGCAAAACCTACGTCACGTTTGGCATGCAGCGCACCCCCAAAATCACGCTCAATGCCGTGCTGGGCAAGATTGGCTCGTTCTTCAAGTAGAGCGCAACTTTCGGGCAAATCCGGGCCGGTGTGCAACTAATTATCACCGCGTTAGTTTTGGTAGTATCTCCCTTGGTGCTACCCCATGAACTCCGAATTCGAACGTGATAATCAGGTTGGAGCGCGGCGAAACTCGTCGTCGTTTGGCCGTATCGAACGCCTGCCTCCGCTCCTGGTGGCAGGCTATCTGGCCATGGTTGCCATTGCCATTATGTTCTTAATGCTTGTAGCGGCCTACGTTACCACCCGCCTGCGGAGTGGGGTGCCCACCGGGCTGCATCCGCTGCCCCGCTACTTTTCCCTCAGCACCATTGTGCTGCTCCTGAGCAGCTATACCATCGGCCAGGCCCGGCGCCTCTACACTCAGGACGACCTGGGCAGCCTGGCCCGATGCCTGGGAGCCACCCTGCTGCTGGGCTGCGTATTTGCCGGTCTGCAAGTGCTGGGCTGGCGCGAGTTGATGACGCAGGGCGTGTTTTTTCAGGGCCGCACCAGCACCAGTAGCGGCCAGTTCATCTACCTGATATCGGCGCTGCACGTAGCCCATTTGTTGGGCGGGATGCTGTTTTTGCTGGCGTTGCTGCTACGCGTAACCCACGCTGACCGCGACGCCGTGCGCTCGCTCGTGTTCATCCGAAACCCGTATTACCGGCGCCAATTACAGCTCATGAACACCTATTGGCATTTCATCGACGTGCTGTGGGTTGCGTTATTTGCCGTCTTTCTGTTTATGTATTAAAATTGGAATTTCGGGCTATATAATATTGGTTTTCAGCAAGAAGTCCCGCTACAGTTGTAGCGGGACTTCTTGCTGAAAATGGAGCGAGTCTAAATCAGATTAAGGCTTCACTTCCAGCCAGCCTTTGAAAGTGCGGCCGTCGGTGTAAGTCACCAAATAATAGTACAGGCTGCCGCTTCCTTCCCCGGGCCACCGGAATTCCCGGTCGTGCGACTCGAACAGCTGCTGGCCCCAGCGCGAGAAAATCCGGATGCTGGCAAATTGCTCATCGCAGAAGTTGAGCGGCAGCTCCGGCAAGCGGAACTCGTCGTTCACCCGGTCGCCGTTCGGAGTGATGATGTTGTAAAGCTTCAGCTCCGGCGACTCGGGCCGAATGACTTCGAAGCGCACAGTCTGTGTCTGGGGAACGGGCCGGCAGGTGGCGTCCACCAGCCGGAAGGTCACATCCAGGGGGCGATGCAACACCACGGCATCGCAGCTCACGTCCCAGCGAAAAGTGCCGGCCGCCACGCCCTCGCCGTTCTGAGCCGTGAAGCTCATGCCAGCTTCGGCCAGGGCAAAATTCTCGCTGGTGGCCGTCAACGTCAGGCCGTCGCGGTCGGCATCGGCCCCGGCCAGCGCGGTGGTGAACGTAGCGCCCAGCGGCAGGCGCACCACGGGCAGCACTCCAGGGCTGGCAGGCAGCGGAAAAAGCGGACTGGCCGTGAGCACCGGCGGGGTATTGGCGTAGCGCACCACAACGGGCACCGAAATCATAGCGGCCTGCCGCTCGGTACACGGCGAAGTTGCCGCCGCGAACTGAAATACCAGCAGCGAATCTGGCCCCACGGCCCGGCAGTCCACTCGCCAGGAAAAGCGCCCCTGCTGCTGGTTGCCCGCCGGGGCCTGCGTGAGGGTGGCCCCCAGGCTGGCAGGATTGAAGCCCTGGCCGGTCATTTCCAGCTGGATGGGGTCGTTGTCGGGGTCGTTTCCGGTCAGGTTGAAGGTGACCAGGTCGCCCACCCGCACATGCAAAGGCAGGCCCGGCCCGGCCGTGGTGGTGAGCGTAGGCGGCGAGTTGGGCGGTGGCACCGACGTGAAAGCCACGCGCACGGTATCGCGCTTGGGCAGGCTACAGCCGTCGTCGCCCACCACCACATCCAGTAGGAAAACCCGGCCCCGGGTATTGATGCAGTCAGGAAAACAAAGGGTGGCCGTGAGCGTATCGGGCTGGCCGGGGCTACGCACCGCGCCGCTGGTGGCGGTGGTGAAAGCCGGCAGCAGACCCGAAAAATTGACCGGGCTAAGCGACAGCGTTAGGCGCGAGTTCGGGTCGGGGTCGGTGAAGCGCAGGCGCACGCAGTGGTTACTGCCCGGCACCAGATGCAGGGTGTCGCGGCCCGGCCGGTAGGGGGTATTGCCGGTAGTAGCCGGCAGCAGTACCATGCTGGGCTTGGTGTTGGTGGGGCAGTTGAGCACCATCAACTGGAAATCGCGGCGCGACTCGCCGATTTTTTCGCCCTTTCGGTATTCCGAGCAGCTCACGCCAAACACAAACAGCCCCAGATTGCTGGGGCGCACCGTGAGCCGCCCCGTGAAGCGGTTGATTTGCAGCGTGGGCGTGCCCGGAATCTGGTTGAGCGTGCCCAATGGCGGCAGTGCCGGCTGGCCCGGCAGCGCTGGGGCGGGCGGCTGCCAGGTGATAGGGGCGTAGGGTGCTGGCGAAGCCGAAGCCGGCTTTGGCTGGTTGGCGGTGGAGTGCCCGTTGAGCGGGGTCACCAACTCGTACACCAGCGAGTCCTTATCGGCGTCCTGGCCGCCAAAATCGTAATAGAACAGCTCGTCGCGGCAGGCGTAGTCGGCCAGGGGTGGAAAGATGCGCGGCGTGGAATCGTAGAAAGTCTGGCCGCGCCGCACCACCGATGGAAATTCGAGGTAAAAGGTTTGGGCCGCCGCACCGGGGTCCACGATGTTGCTGATGGAGTTGTTGCGACAGCAGCGTTCCACAGCCGCGTAGTAGCCCTGCGGGCCGTTGTAAACACTCGCCGGGAGCGAAATTACCTTGCTATACACCAGCTTGCGGGTGCTGAGCGTGGGCTTGGCGCAGGCCGGGTTGGTGTAGCTGACGAAGGTGTTGCTGGTGAGGGGCAGCAGCACGTTCAGCATCCGGGCGTTGGTAGCCTTGTCGAAAATGCTGGCTGTCAGGTCGGCATCGAGGGCGCTGGGACTGCCGTTGTAGGCATCAAAGTAGAGGTTGAGCAGGAGGGTGTAAGAATCACCGGAATTGTGCACCAGCTCCATTTCGCCCCCCACAATGTGCGTAGCGCGCGCCGGCTCTGCCAAACCCATCCAAGTTGCTATAAACAGCAGGAAACCAAGCGGGCACGGGTGGAGCAGGCGGGAGCGGTAGAGCATGCCAAAAGGAAAAAAGCAAATTAAATCCTGATAAAGCCGAAATATACGTCTGCCCAGGGCAATAGTAAGCCGGACAATGGCCGAGACCAATAAAGCCATTTTTACCTTAGCCAACGTACCTTCGAATGCTTGATTCGTAACCGACCCAAACCGGCTTTTATTTCTCCGCATTTCCACGTTTTTTCCTTATGCGTCGTCATCTCTACGCTCTCTTTACCAGTGCCTTGCTTGGTGCTCCCGGGCTGTTGCTGGCCCAATCTACGCTCACGGCGCCCCGCCAGATTGCGGTGGGGCCGGATGCCGGTCTGGTGTGCGCGGCGGGCCGCATCGCCAACGCCCAGCGCACGGCCACTTCCTCGGTGGCCCACCGCGCCAAAATGAACCGCTACGATGTCAAATACTACAAGCTCGACTTGGCATTGGAGAATACCTCGCTGAACGTGTCCGGTTCGGTACTAATGCGCGTGCGGGTGGGCAGCCAGGCGCTTGATTCGCTGGCGTTTGAGCTGTACCAGGCTCCAGTGGGCTCGCCCGCTGGCACTGCCACGCTGCTCATCGACTCGGTGGTGGTGAACGGGAGACGCTCGCCCGGCATCCGGCGGGTGGGGCAGGACGTGAACGTGAAGCTGGCCCAGGTGGCCCCCGCCAATGCCTTGGCCGATGCCCGCATCTACTACCACGGCACGGCCCCGAGCGGCAATTCGGCCGCCATCGGCAACGGCCTCAGCAACCGCACCGAGGGCCAGATTGGCTATACCAACATCATCCCGTACAACATCACCTACAGCCTGTCGGAGCCGTTTTCGGCCCATGAATGGTTTCCCTGTAAGCAGGTGCTAACCGATAAGGCCGATTCCAGCGACGTGTGGGTGACCACCACGCTGCCCAACAAAGTGGGCTCCAACGGCGTGCTCGCACGCACTGTGAGCCTGCCCAATAATAAGGTGCGCTACGAATGGAAATCGCGCCATCCAATTGATTATTACCTGATTTCGGTATCGGTAGCGCCCTACGTGGAGTATGTGAACTACGCCCACCCGACGGGCGGCCCTACGGTGACCATCGTCAACTACCTGTATAATCAGGATGCCCTGACCTACTACCAGAGCGAAGTTGACCGCACGCCCGGCTTCATCGAAAACTACTCCAATCTGGTCGGCCTCTACCCGTTCGCCAACGAGAAATACGGCCACAGCATGGCCCCGCTGGGCCTGGGCGGCGGCATGGAGCACCAGACCATGACCACGCAGGACGGGTTTTTCTTCAACCTCACGGCCCACGAGCTGTTCCACCAGTGGTTCGGCGACAACGTAACCTGCGCTTCCTGGGAAGACATCTGGCTGAATGAGGGCTTCGCTTCTTACGGCGAATACATTTCGTATCAAACCTTTACTACCCCCGCCACGGCCCGCACCTGGATGGACAATGCCCACGCCACGGCCCAGCAGAACTCCGGCAGTGTGTACGTGGCCGATACCACCAACGTCAATCGCATTTTCAGCACCGCCCTGACGTATAAGAAGGGCGCGGCAGTCATCCACATGCTGCGCTATCTGTTGAACGACGATACGAAGTTTTTCCGGGCGCTGCGCACCTACCAGACCACGTACCGCGGCTCCACCGCGCACACCGCCGACCTGCAGCGCATCTTCGAGGCCGAAGCCGGTTTCTCGCTCACTTATTTCTTTCAGCAATGGTTTCGGGGCAATGGCTACCCCACCTTCAACGGCCGGTGGAACCAGGTGGGCAATACCGTTGTGCTTCGCGTGACCGAAACGGCCTCGGTGCCCACCGTCACGCCGTTCTTCGACACCCAGGTTGACTACCGCCTCACCTTCACCAACGGCACCACGCAAACCGTGCGCCTGCGCCAGTCGCAAGCCGTCCAAACGTTTCAGTTCGTGGCGGCCGGCACGGTATCCAGCATCGCCGTCGACCCCGACCAGTGGATTCTGGACCTGCCAGCCGCTGCGCCTGTGCGCGACAACAGCCTCGCCCTGGCCACCCGCGCCACCGTCGGCGTGGCCCCGCTCACCCTGTTCCCCGTGCCCTGCCACGACCAGCTGCAGCTCGCCGCCGTGCCCGCCACCACCGCCCGCGCCGAGGTAGTGGATGCTACCGGCCGCGTGGTGCTGCGCCAGGCCCTGCGCACCGCCCAGCCGCAACTCGATACCCATGCCCTCGCCCCGGGCCTGTACTACCTGCGCCTGCTTGGCTCCGAAGGCGACATGCTGGGCCGGGGGCAGTTCGTGCGGGAGTAGTTTTTCGCTTGCGCATGAAAAAAGCCGCTCCCAATGCGGGAGCGGCTTTTTTGTGTTTGAAACAGTCGCACTGAGCCGTCAGAACTGACTGTGGTACTCGGCTATCAAAGCCTGAGTGGCCGGTGTGGGCGGCGGGGCATCGAGCAGGTGCTGGAGCAGCTCATCGAACGAGCTGGCGGGCGTGAAGCCGGGTTGCAGTACCGCGTTGCTGCTGAGGCGGATGAACATGGGGTTTCCATTCACCGCCACTAAATCAATGGTAACCAGGCCGAAGCGCTGGTTGCAGTTGCCGGTTTCGGGGCAGTCGGTGGGGTTGGGTTTGAAGAGCTGCTTGAGGACGGTTTCGCGCAGGTGCTGCTTGCGCTGGGTGCATTGGTCGGCGCAGGCACGGTGGTAGCCCAGCCCGAGCAGACGCTCGCCCAAGTACTCATAGAAGTGCCGAAAGTTGCCCGGCCCGATGGTGGGGTCGAAGAAAAACATGGCCCCCTGGCGGCCCGCCTCGTGCAGGATTTGCACTTGCAGGCCCCGGCTGCCGCCGGCCCCGCCTTTGCGCAGGTGGTAGGCTTTATAGTAAGGCTCCAGCCAGTTCAGAAACACGCGCTGCTCTACCCAGCGGGCGTGGCGCCGGGCCTGCGCCGCCGTGAGGGCTACGGCGTGCCAGGCCGCCGGGGCGGCCGCTTTGGGGCGAAACAACTGCTGAATGAAATCGAACAAAACAGGGGGCGTTAGTGGAGTCGAAACACCGGCTTGGGCAAATAGTTTAGGCGCGGCGGGCGGCTTGAACCTTCAAATATGCTCAAATAAGCCCAATCAGACGCCGCAATACCGATACCGTGCCACAAAAAACGGCCGGCCTTCTGGAGAGAAAGCCGGCCGTAGCACAAACGAGGCAGCAGTGAAGTTACCGGGACTATTTCACCCGTGTCCAGGTCTGCGATTTGCCGATGAGCGAGAAGCCGATGTAGCCTTTCACTTCCATCGTGTTCTGGCTTTCCATCTTCATGTAGCAGGAGTAGGTTTTGCCGCTTTCGGGGTCGTAGATTTTGCCATCGTCCCACTTGTTGTCGCTGTCGTACTTGAAGCCCTGCATAAACACCAGGCCCAGGCGGGGCCGGCTACGCAGCTTGGGGTCGGGGTTTTGCGAGTCGGTTTTGGGCTTGCCGGTGGTGGGGTCGTTGGGAATGGTCAGGCTCACAATTTTACCGCACAGCTTGTCGCCGCACTTGTAGATTTCAAAGGTGGCTTTCTTCTCCGAATTGGTCCAGATGCCCAGCGGCGACATGGTTTGGGCGGAGGCCATGCCAGCGAGGCCCAGCACAAGGGCAACCAGTAAGAGCAAGGTTTTTTTCATTTCTGAAGAATGGATGAGGTGGGTTTGAGGGGAAAAGGTAAGCAAAAAATTCAGAGGCCAAGCAGGCGGGTAGCCTATCAGCGATATGGCAAGTTTACGGCCAAGTTTATGCGCCGCGCTGCTTACAAGAAATTCAGTAGTTAATCGGAAAAATAATAAGGCTGTTAATCAGCCCTAAAGCCACTTTTTGAGCCGTGCCGCCCCAAAAAAGGCGGGCAAATTTTGAACCTTAGCCCCCGCTATTAACTTTACCGCTCAGTAGTGAGTGCTACGACCCCATTTGAGCGGCTCTAAGGTGCTGGGCTGCGAAATTGAGGCAATGTCGAACGTAAAGAAAGGAGGTACAAAATGTCTAGTAGTCCCAAACAAATCCTGCCAAGCCTGTCGAATGTCGTACGCTTCACCGCAGTACGCGCCTAACAACAGCTTCGTGGGGTAGCTCCTAAGGCTGCCCACATTCGGCCAGGTCTTATCTGAAGACGCCGGAACTGCACCCCAGTTTCGCCGCTTGGTAAGATTTGAAGGATTAGATGCCCGGTTTGCCCAGCCGCCCTTCAGTGGGACGGCAAAGGCAGGCCGGGCATCGCTGCGTTTAAGCAGTTTTGGGATTTAGTTAGCCTTGCTGGCCGTGCGCTTTTTAGCAGCGGTATGAGCAGCCCTGACTGGCGCCTTATGCTTGACGGAGGAAACCGATTTCTTTTTTGCCGTTACGGGGGCCCTGGTAGCTGCTTTCGTAGCCGCTGCTTTGGCAGGCGCTTTCTTCACCGCCGTCTTCCTCTTCACAATAGTTGAAGATGTTGAGTACTTCTTCGTCGCCAGCCGCTGGGGGAGCGCGGGGATGGGCGCGGCCACTTCCTGCACGGCCACTTGGCGGGGGAGCAGCGTGGCCACGCGCGGCGTGCTGGCTGGCACTGGCAATGCCTTCGGCCGTGCCGTAGCTACGATGCCCGTGCCCGGCCCCAGCACCCGCCGTACCTGCATAAAGCGCCGCTCATAGTCGGAGTTTTCTACCTGGCTTACCTTCACAAAGGGCTCGCGGCGCGAGGAGGAGGCGTGTACAAAGCGCAGCGGCAGCTCGCCCCGGTTCGAAATAACGATGCCGGCGTGGCCTGGCGTGGTGCTGGTAGCAGCCGTGCCGGTGAACACGACGATGTCGCCGGGCTGGGCCTCGGCGCGGGCCACGGGCCGGCCTACATCGATGAGCAGCGCGGTGGAATGCGGCACCGGCACCCCAAAGTGGGCGAAGGTGTACATGATGAACCCCGAGCAGTCGAACCCGGTGAGTGGCGAGGTGCCGGCGTACACGTAGGGCGTGCCGCGCTGGGCCAGCCCGAAGGCCACAATGCTGTCGGCACGGGGCGGGAGGGCGGTGCTGGTGGCGGTGCGCAGGGAGGCCGGCTGGACGCGCAATGTGGAGTCGGCCAGCGGGGTGTTTGTCGCAGGTTGAGCGGGCTGGTGCTTGCCCAGGCGTGGCAGAATAGCCACCATCGCCAGCAGCAGCCCCACAAAAATCATCCAGATATATCGCATATAAAATTCCGGCAAAAAGGGCGGGGCCGCCGGATAGGCGCCACGCTAGCTCCTAACGGCAGGGCCGTCCGCTAGGTTGGAGGCAACCCGTGGGGCTTACTTTGTGCCCTTGCTTCCAATTCATACATTTTCCGAATGCTTAGAAATTCAAACGTATTGATGAGTGCCGCTGTTTTGGCGGGGCTGCTGATGTTGACTACTGGTTTAAACGCCCGCCCGGCGGCCGTGGTGCCCACGTTGCGCTACACGCTGGCAATGCCGTTGCCGCAGTCCCATTACTTCGAGGTGAAAATGGAGTTGGGCGGTTTTCCGGCCGACTATACCGACGTGAAAATGCCCGTGTGGGCACCCGGCTCGTACTTGGTGCGTGAGTACGCCAAGAACGTGGAAGGCTTCCAGGCCCAAACCAGCGGCGGACAGGCCCTGACGGTGGAGAAAATCAACAAGAATACCTGGCGGGTGCGCCACCCCAAGCAGGCCAATTTTCGGGTGAGCTACCGGGTGTACGCGTTTGAGCTGAGCGTGCGTACCTCGTTTATTGACGGCGACCACGGCTACCTCAACGGCAGCAGCGTGTTTATGTATCCGGCCGATAACAAGATGCTGAGCAGCTCGCTCACCGTGCAGCCCGCTGCCGGCTGGGAGAAGGTCAGCACCGCCCTACGCCCCGGCCCCGGCAAGTTCACCTACAAAGCCGCGAGCTACGACGAGCTGGCCGATTCGCCGATTGAAATCGGCAACCAGAAGGTGTTGGAATTCACCGCCAACGGCACCCCGCACCAGGTGGCCATGTACGGCACCTACACCGCCGACGACACCAAGCTGGTGGCTGATATGAAGCGCGTATGCGAAGAAGCGCACCGCGTGGTGGGCCAGAATCCGCTCGACCATTATGTGTTCATCGTGCACAACCTGGAGCGCGGCGGCGGCGGCCTGGAGCACCTGTACTCGACTACCCTGGAAGTGGGCCGCACCACCTACGGTACCGATGCCGGAATGAAGTCTTTCCTGGGCCTGGTGGCGCACGAGTATTTCCATCTCTGGAACGTGAAGCGCATCCGGCCAGTGGCACTGGGGCCGTTCAATTACGACCAGGAAAACTACACCCACATGCTGTGGGTGAGCGAGGGCATGACCGAATACTACTCCAAGCAGATTCTGGAACGCGCTGGCGTGTTGACCCGCGACGAGTACCTGGGCAAGCTGGGCAACGCCATTACGGAGGTGGAAAATACGCCTGGCAACCGCATTCAGTCGGCCGCCGAGTCCAGCTTTGACGCCTGGATTAAGTATTACCGGCCCAATGAAAACGCCAACAATACCCAAATCAGCTACTACTCGAAAGGCGACCTGATTGGCACCTGGCTCGACCTGAATATCGCCCAGGCCACCAATGGCGCGAAGCACCTCGACGACGTGATGCGCCTGCTCTACGACACGTATTATGTGAAAGCCAAGCGCGGCTTCACCGACCAGGAATACCAGGACGCCGTGGCCACCGTGGCCGGCCGCCGCTTCGATGAGTTCTTCCAGAACAGCGTGTACGGCACCAAGCCCATCGACTTCAGCACTGCTCTCGGCTATGCCGGCCTCACCCTGACCAGCGCCCCGCTGAGCACCGACGGCACGCTCGGGGCTAACTTCTCGAACCGCACCGGCAAGCTGCTCGTGGCCAGCGTAGTGCGCGATGGGGCCGCTTGGAACACCGGCCTCAGCGCCACCGACGAAGTGCTGCTCATCAATGGTGCCGCGCCCAGCGACGAAACGGTGAAGGCCCTCGTCAACAGCCCCGTGGGCACCGACGTGAAGCTGCAAGTGCGCCGCGACGGCCTCACCCGCGACATTACGTTGAAGGCGCAGCCGAACCCGGACCGCAAGTTCACGGTGCAGCCCGTGGCCAGCCCCACCGCCGCCCAGCAGAAAGTGCTGGCGAAGTGGCTGGGCAAGTAGTGGTTACCGGCTAATGATTAGCATTTAACTCGTTGCCACTATCGGCAAAAGAAACGGCCCCGCGCGAATGCACGGGGCCGTTTCTTTTGCCGATAGTGGAGCCGGAATCAGGACATTACTTAATCCGTTTCAGCGCCACTTCTCGCACCGGCGCAATAACCAGCGGCACCTTTTCCACTTTCACCGATGAAGTGTCGAGACCAAAGTACTGGTCCTCAGACGCGATGAATTGGCGGATGTAGAAGTATGCCTGCATCACTAGCTTCTCCACGGTGGGGAAGTCGTTCTCGATGCTGAGGAATTTTTCCAGCACCACGAAGCGGAAATCACCTGTGACGTGCTGCTTGCTGAGCGACTCGTAGCGCGAGGTGATGTCCACTTCCTTGTTGCGCACCAGGTCCTCAATCACCTTGCGGAAGTAGAGGTTGATGCGCTGCTGCACCCGGAAACCCAGCCGGAAGTTGATGCGAAACACGTCGTCTTTAGCTACTTCCGTTACTTTGTATTCCATCGTGTACGGCTCGTCGGTGGTGTCCACGTGGATGAACCAATAGATATCTGCCCGCTTGGGCCGCTTCTGGAAGATGGAGTAGATGATTTTCTGCTCGATTTCGGTGCTGCGCTCGGCTGAGGTCAGGAACACGAGGTGGGTCGAGTATTTCGGGATGGAATCGTCGTCGCTGAGCTGCTTGAGAGCATCCACGTAAGGCTCCAGGCGCACGAATTCCGTGAGGCGGCGTTTGATGTAGAAGGCCTTGAGCCACACGTACATCACGGCCATGAGCGTGCCGCCGATGGCCAGCGAAACCCAGCCACCGTGCGGAAACTTAATCATGTTGGCAATCAGAAATGAGCCTTCAATAATGCCATACACCACCGCGAATAAAATGATGAGCGGCAGGGTCACTTTCTTCATCTTCAGCCACATGGTGAGCAATACGGTGGTCATCAGCATGGTGAGCGTGATGGCCAGGCCATAGGCCGCTTCCATGTTGGTCGACTCGCGGAAGTAGAGCACCACCCCGATGCAGCCTATTAGCAGCAGCCGGTTCATGCTGGGCACAAAGAGCTGGCCCTTCACGTCGGTGGGGTAGTTGAGCTTCACCTTGGGCCACATATTCAGGCGGATAGCCTCGGCCACCAGTGTGAACGAACCCGTGATAAGGGCCTGCGACGCGATGATGGCCGCAATCGTAGCTACGCTGATGCCGATGAGCAGAAACCACTGCGGCATGAGGGCATAGAACGGGTTTTTGCCGTTCAGCATCTGGCCCTGATGGGCCAGCAGCCACGCGCCCTGGCCCAGGTAGTTAAGCAGCAGCGTGGTCTTCACGAAAGTCCAGCTGATGCGGATGTTGCCCTTGCCGCAATGGCCCAAATCGGAGTACAGCGCCTCGGCCCCGGTGGTGCACAGAAAAACCGAGCCCAGCAGCCAGAAGCCGCCGGGGTAACGCACCAGCAGGTCGTAGGCGTAGTAGGGGTTGATGGCCTTCAGAATGACGGGGTTCTGGATAATCCAGCTCGTGCCCAGTACGCCCAGCATGGTAAACCACAGAAACATAATCGGCCCAAATGCTTTGCCCACAATCTGAGTGCCAAAGCTTTGCAGTAGAAATAGCCCCGCGATGATGCCGATAACGATGTAAACGACAATGTCCTGCGTGAGCGTCGGAAATACGTTTTTGAGCCCTTCCACGGCCGACGATACCGAAATGGGCGGCGTAATTACACCATCGGCCAGCAGCGCCGAGCCACCGATGATGGCCACCGCCGAAAGCCAGGTCCCGCGCCGCCGCACCAGGGCGTAGAGCGAGAAAATGCCGCCTTCCCCGTTGTTGTCCGCATTCAGCGTGAGCAGCACGTACTTGACGGTGGTTTGCAGCGTGAGCGTCCAGATAACGCAGGAGATGCCGCCGAGCACCAGGTGGGCGTCAATCAAATCGGGTACCCGGCCGCTTTTGAGGATGGACGACATTACGTAGAGCGGCGAGGTGCCGATGTCGCCGTAGATGATGCCCAGGGCAATCAGCAGCCCCGCCCCGGAAATGGCGGTGTGCGAATGTTTCGAATCGGAACTCATAGTGGGGTAAGGGTCGGGTATCGGGGGCTACAATTGGTTTACGGGGCGCGAAGGTAGCAGATGCGCCCCAGCTAGCAGCCTTACGGGAGTGTGCCGGTAATCGGCTAAATCAGGCACCAGTATGATAATCGGTCGGGGCAGAAGGGCTCGCTGGATTAGCGGGAAGTGGCGCTTCAGACGCAGCGGCCGTTTCGGCGGCTTGCTGGGCGGCCAGGCGCATGGCTTCGTCGTGCGCAGCCAATGCAGCGGCAGCCTGGCGGGCATCGTAGTCGTGCACCCGGAAAATGCGGCGGTTCAGTTCGCCGGTGAGGCGCTGCCAGGGCGCGGTATCGCTGGGCAGGGCAAAATTGACGACTTCGCGGCCCAAGCGGTGCAGGCGCAGGCGGTTGGTGCCGCGGTGCCCGTAGGCCAGCAGGAGGGCCGTGGCCACCATGCCCAGCATGGCCGGGCCGGTGCGCAGCTGGTTTTGCAGGAAGGCAATCATGACAAAGGCCAGGCCCAGGCCGCCCAGCAGATACCACAATATCCACTTCACGGGCGTGATTTCGGCCCGCTCCAGCTCGCGCAGCGAGAACTGCCGGCCCCGCACCGTCACGCTGCTATCCGTGAGGATTACGCGGCCGTCGGCAGACCGCTCCTCGGGCAGGGGCGGTAGTTCCGGCAGTGGCTCGAGGGGCGGGGCTGGCTGGTAGTAGGGCGCGGCTGGTGCGGGAGTCGCTTCCGCGCCGGGTGTAGGCAGCAAAGAGGCCCCGGAAGGTTGTTCCGGGGCCACGTTGGGCTGGTCAGCGGGGGGCTGAGCTTGTAAGGGATTCATGGTCTTGGAAACAGCCGGGATGGTGCTGGTAGGGCGGCTCCAGGTGGGGGCCGCCGTGCGGGTAGCGGCGGGAGATGCTCCCGCCGGTACGCTCGCTCAGTTGTTCACTTTCAGTAGCTCCACGTCAAAAATCAACGCGGTATCGCCGGGGATGTCGCGGCCCGCGCCGCGCTTGCCGTAGGCCAGGTCGGAGGGGATGTAGAGGCGGTATTTCGAGCCTTCGTTCATCAGCTGCAGGGCTTCGGTCCAGCCGGCAATCACGCCGTTCACGGGGAAGGTGGCGGGCTGGCCGCGCTGGTAGCTGCTGTCGAACACAGTGCCGTTAATCAGGGTGCCGTGGTAGTGCGTGGTTACCGACGATTTCAGAGTGGGCTTGGCACCCGTGCCCTGGGTGATTACCTCGTACTGGAGGCCGCTGGGGAGGGTGGTGACGCCGGGCTTCTTGGCGTTTTCGGCGAGGAAGGCTTCGCCTTCGGCTTTGTTGTTCTTCATGGATTCGGGGTCTTGGTTATCGTCTTCGTCGGCGCCGCCCATTTGCTCCTGTAGTTGCTGCATGGCGGCCTGCATCTGCTCCTGGGTGAGGCGACTGGGGAGACCCTGGAGGCCTTCTTTCAGCGCGCCGGCCAGGGTATCAACGTCCAGTTCGAGGCCCTGCTGGGCGAAATTGCGGGCCAGGTCGCGGCCAATGATGTAGCTCACCTGAGCTTGGTGGGAATCGAGGTTCATAAAACCAGGAGGGGGATTGGTGAAGCTGCGGCGGGGGCAACAAGTGCGGCCACCGGCAGCCAGTGAAAAAAGTCTTGAACGGGTTACGCCGTTGCCGGGGCAAGGTTCCAAAAGCCGCGCCGAACCGCCCGGCCCCGCCGCTTTGGCCGGTGCGATAACAAAAAAGCCCGGCTAATGGGCCGGGCTTTTTGAGGTAATAACGCGGATAGGACGCTGCGTAACGATAAAATAAGGCTTAGCAGTAGTGGTGCTGGTCGTCGTCGCCGTCGAAGAAGAACGTCAGGTCCAGGTCGGCCAGTTTGGCAGCCAGGTAGGTCATGCCGCCCAGGAGCAGCAGCGAGGAAACCGAGAAAGCAGTGGTTTTTTTCATATCAATAGGGCATAGGGCTAGTGTCGAATGCTGGGGCAAAGATACGACACGTGTTGTTAAATGTTATGCATGCAGCATAAAATAATGATTTAATAATGGGAAAATGGTGGGGTACGACTCTGCTCCCTACAACCCGAAGTCCGGTACTTCCACTACTGCGCCCGGGGCCAGGTCGCCGAGCCAGATATCGCCCACCCGGACCCGAAACAGCCGCAGCGTTGGGAAGCCCACGGCGGCCGTCATTTTCCGAATCTGACGGAATTTGCCCTCAGTAAGGGTGATGCTGACCCAGGAAGTGGGGCCGTGCCGGTCGTCGCGGATTTTGCGGGTGCGCGGGGCGAAAGCCGGGGCGGGGTCGAGGCGGCGGGCGGCGCAGGGGCTGGTGATAAACTTCTCGCCGTGGATGCCGATTTCGACTCCGGCCTGCATCTGGTTTAACGCCGCTTCGGTCATCAGGCCATCGACCTGAGCAAAGTATTCCTTCTCGACCTTTTTGCTGCGTACATACTCGCTCATTTGGCCGTCGGTGGTGAGCAGGAGCAGGCCTTCGCTGTCCTCGTCGAGCCGGCCGATGGCCATGATGCCTTCGGGGAAGTCATGGAATTCGCCCAGCTTTTTCTTCTTGGCTTCGCCCACAAACTGGCTGAGGTAGCCGTAGGGCTTGTGGATAAGAAAGTGGCGATGAGGCATACGTAATGTTATTTTATTTCCTCCACCTCCACGCGCCGGTTGCGGGCATCGGGCGAGGGGTGGAGCGGGCGCGAGTCGCCGTAGCCGATGGTGCTGAGGCGCTCGGGCGCGATGCCGGCTTTTACCAGATAGGCTTTCACGGCCTCGGCGCGCTGCTCGGAGAGAAGCTGGTTTTTGTCGGGCTCGCCGATTTTATCGGTGTAGCCGGCAATGCGCAGGCGCAAGTTAGGGCGGGCTTTGAGCTCAGTGGCCAGCTGGTCGAGGGCCGGGGCGGCGGTGGGCATCAGCTCGGGCGTGCCCAGCTGGAATAGCACCGTGGGTAGCACCACCGGGCCAGGTGCGGCCGGCAGAATGGGAGCAGCCGGTGCCGGCGCTTTGGCAAGCGAGTCGGCCGGGGGCGTGGGTGGCGGTGGGGGCGTGGGGGCCGGAGTCGGTTTGGCCCCGCTCACCTGAATGGTGATGGGTACCACCGGGCTTTGCTCGGTGGGATAGTAGGCCTGCTTGAGGTAGAAAGTGGTGGTTTTGCTGAGCTTGGTGCGGTAAGTATTGCCGGCGGCCAGGGGCTGCTGCAGTTCGGCATCGGCGTACCAGAGCACGTTGCGCCCCGACACGCGGATGGTGCTTTCGGTGCCGGCGGGCACGGTGGCCGACGATTTCAGCTTGACGCGGTAGAAGGTGAACGTGCCTACGCTGCAGTCGCCCACGGGGCGGTAGGTGGCGTGGCCGGTCAGTTTTTCCAGGGCGGGGTCGTAGGTGAAGGTGATGGCGCCGTCGCACCAGTAGCTGGTGAGGCTGCGGCCGGTTTCGTTGAGCTTGCTCTGGTGGGCGAGGCGCAGGCCGGTGGCGCTGCCGCTGCCCTTCATCTGGAAGGTGACCGAAACGCCGGGGTTGCCGCCCACTTCTTGGTACAGCACTCCAAACACGTCGGTGCCCTTGCTTTTCTGCAGGCGCAGCACGGCGGGCCAGTACCCGTTGGGCTTGCCCGTTTCCGATTCGACTCCCTGCCATACGCCCGTCAGGGATTGGGCGTGCGCCGGGGCAGCCAGTAGCAGCGCCCCGAGGCCATACCAAAAGCGGCGTTTCATGCTCTCAGATAAGCTCAGAAGTTAGGTTTACTCCTGAAAAGACGCGCAGGCCGGGCTGAAAGTTGCCCGGCCTGGACTCGAAAAAATGCGTTCAGGATTTCCCGGCTACGCCTTATTTATTAACGTCCAGCAAGCGCCGGTGGTAATTAATCTGGCCCAGATGGTACGCTAGGTGCGTGGCCAGATGAATCAGAAAATATTCGGTGGTGGTGCGGGCCTCAAACACCTGCAGCGGGTATTCAGCGGCCAAAGCGCTGGCCGGCAGGCGGCTTAGGGCCTGGTCTACCTCGGCGCGGGTTTTTTCAATTTGCCGAATTAACTCGGTTCGGGGAAGGCCTTTTTGCGAAAACTCCCGGTCCCGGTCCCGGGTGTACGCCACGCCCCCCAGCTCCGCGCTGATGTAGGTGGTCAGGTTGCCCACCAGGTGCAGGCACAGGTTGCCCGCCGAGTTGGCAACGCTCTGCTCGACGTGCCAGATGCGGTGCTCGTCATTATACAGCTCAATTTCCTGTTGCAGGCGGTCTAGGTCGCGGGTGAAAAGCTGGCGGAGCGTATCAAGTAGCATGGTTTCGTGGGCTAATTCGGTCATAAAGCTAAATAAATCGAAAACGTCGTGCTGAGCGCAGTCGAAGCATCCCTACCGCAAAACAACTTGCACGGTAGGGATGCTTCGACTGCGCTCAGCACGACGTTATTTCATCCCATAAAATCTGCCTGATTACCCCAGGTACGCCATGTCCTCCGCGCTCAGCTTGATGTCGGCCGCTTTCATGTTTTCCTCGAAATGCGCCAGCGACGACGTGCCGGGAATGGGCAGAATCCAGGGCGACTTGTGCAGCAGCCAGGCAATGTTGAGCTGGGCTTCCGTGGCGTTGTGCTTGCGGGCGATTTCGGCCAGCTTATTGCCCGCGTTGGGCAGGCCGTGTACCAGCGAAAAGAAGGGAATGAGCGGAATGCCATGCTGCTCGCAGAGGGGCAGCACTTCCTCGCCGCCCCGGGTTTCGCCGTAGGGGGCGCTCAGGCTGGTGCGCTGGGCGTAGCCGTACATATTCTCGACAGTGGCAATTTCGCCCAGTTTCAGGCCGGCTTCCAGCTCTTCGCGGTTCACATTGCTCAGGCCTACGTGCAGGATTTTGCCTTCTTTTTGCATCTCAAACATGGCCCCGAGCTGCTCGTCGAGCGGCACCGCGCCGTGGCCCATCAGCCGCAGGTGCACCAGCTGAATCTGCTCGCGCCGCAGGGTGCGCAGGTTGTTGTCGATGCTGGTGCGCAGGTTTTCGGGGGTATTGAAGGCCACCCAGCTTTTATCGGGCTTGCGGGTGGCGCCCACTTTGGTGCAGATAACGAGGTCCGCCGGGTAGGGGTGCAGGGCTTCGGCGATGAGGCGGTTGGTCACGTCCTCGCCGTAGTAGTCGGCCGTATCGAGGAGGTTGACGCCCGATTCAACGGCTTTTTTGAGGATGGCCAGCGCCTGGGGGCGGTCGGCGGGCTCGCCCCAGATTTCGGGGCCGGTAAGGCGCATGGTGCCGTAGCCGAGGCGGTTGACGGTGAGCGGCTGCGCGGAATTTTGAGCGATGGTGATAGTGGGCATGAGCAGGGTTATGGGGTTAGCTAATCAGAAGACGGTTGATGGGCCGTGATGTTTGACCAATGCCAAAATGAAGTATTGGAAAGCACAATTCCTGCGTAATTCGCACTCTATGCATTCCAATTCTTCGCCCTGGCGGCGGCCATTGCAACGGTTCTACTGGCATTCGGTGCTGGCGCTCACGCTGTTTTTTGTGTTGGGCACGCTGCTGCTGGTGTTGCTGGTGCGCGGCACGCTGTCGGGCCTCGATGTGCGGCTGGCGCTGGAGGTGGGCGGGCCGGTGGGGCTGCTGGTGGCCGCACTGGAAGTGTACGTGTACCCGCAGCTGTTTGCGCGGGTGCGGCTGGTGGCGCGGTTGGGCCTGGGCATGCTGTTTTACCTGGCGGGCTTCTGGCTGCTGCTCTTCCTCGTCCGCCGCATCTTTGGCAATGCCGTCGACAATACCCTGCTGGCCGCCCTCGATGCCGAGGGGTTCCAGAGCTGGCGCGCCCTGGCCATCCGGCCCGAGGGAAAGGCCTTCGTGCGGCTGCTCACGGGCTACGGCATCCTGAGTTTGTTTACCTCCCTGCTCTATCAGCTCAGTAATAAAATAGGCCGACCCGCGCTGCTGCGCTTGTTTCTGGGCCGCTACCACCACCCGGTGGCCGAGCAGCGCATTTTCCTGTTTGTTGATGTGAAGGGCTCAACCGCGCTGGCCGAGGAGCTGGGCAACGAGCGGTACAGCCACCTTATCCGCGACTTTTTCTTCGACATGGGCGCGCCCATCGTGGCCCACCGGGGCGAGATTTATCAGTACGTGGGCGATGAAGTGGTGGTGACCTGGGAGTGGCGGCCCGGCATTGCACAGGCCCGCTGCGTGCGCTGCTTCTTCGCCATGCAAGAGGCCATCGACCGCCGCCGCGACTATTACCTGCGCACTTACGGAGCTGTGCCCGCCTTCAAAGCCGGCCTGCACGGCGGCCCCGTGATGGCCACCCAGGTGGGCGCGGTGAAAATCGAGCTGGTTTTTCACGGCGACGTGCTGAATACTACCGCCCGCATCGAGGCCCAGTGCAACGCCCTGCATAGCCGCCTGCTGCTCTCAGCAGCGCTCTACGAGGCCCTGCCGCACCCGCCCGAATTTCGGTTCCAGGCCCTGGGCGCGTTTCCGTTGCGGGGCAAGGCGGGCACCGTGGCGCTGTACTCGGCCGAAATAGCGTGAATGGTTTGTGGCCGGTTACCTGTTATTTTCGTCTTCGTGCCCCTTGGCACCGATTTTCTGAACCAGGCTTTTATGTCTACCTATTTCGATGATTTTGCGGAGCCCGATGCCGCTCTGCCTGTCCAAGGCAGCGAGCTGGAGGCAGCAGGCGCGAAGTCCCGCCGGGCCAGCCTCACCGGCGCGGTGGCCACTACTGCCACCAGGCTGCTGCCCCTGGTGGCGCTGCTCGATTCCATTCAGCCCTCCGTCAGCAAAGAGTCAGTGTGCCGCATCCGGCGCAAGAAAATCAAGCAGCACTTTGTCGAATTGTACGCCGAATTGCACGCCGAGCGCCCCCGCCGCGAGGCTATTGTGCACGCCTTCCAGGCGCTGGCCGAGCTGGTGCAGGAAGAAACCCGCGACATCAGCAAAGACGAACTGAAGCAGGCCGCCAAGGAAGTGGTGCTGGCCACGCTCCAAAATGCGCCCGCGCTTATCAACATCGCGCACCAGGCCCGGTTGCTGGCGTAATCTGCAATAAAATCGGAGGCCTGATGGCCTGATGTCTTTTTACTGGTAATAAGCAAACCAGCGGGCGGCGGCCTCCCGAAACTCAGCGGCCTGCACGGCGTCATCCGTGGCCCAGGCCACAAACCCATCGGGCCGCACCAGCACGGCGCACAAACCCAGTTGCTCCTGCGCCCGGCCCGCAACGTATTCGAAGCCGGCAAACTCAGAAGCCAGCGCTTGCAATGCCGCATTTCCCGCAAAATCGAGCAGCAGGCCGCCGCCAGCGCGCAGGCGCTCACCAACCGTGGTGCCGTCCTCCAACGCGAAATTGGGCACGCTGCGGCCCACCAACGGATGGGTACGTCCGAGGTCGTAGCGCAGGGCAATGCCCCACACCCGGCCGGCAAAGTACGTGGTGCCGTCGCGCGTGTCCAGCAAATCGCGGATGATGCCTTGCAGGGCGTGGGCCTGCGGGCCGGGGCGCATAATGGCCACCTGAGCGCGGGACCAGTCCAGCACCTGCGCGCCCACGGGGTGCCGCTCGGTGCCGTAGCTGTCGAGCAGGCCGGCCGGGGCCTGCCCCTGAACGGTGGCCGCCAGCTTCCAGCCCAGGTTCATCGCGTCGCCCAGGCCCAGGTTAAGGCCCTGGCCGCCCAGGGGCGAATGGATGTGCGCGGCGTCGCCGGCCAGCAGCAGCCGGCCGTGGCGGTAAGCGGTGGCCTGCCGGGCCCGGTCGGTCCAGGTGGTGGCCACGTGCAGGGCCTTGACGGTGACATCGGTGCCCGAGATGCGGCGCAGCACGGCCTGCACGTGCTCCCGCGTCGCGGGCTGGCCGGATTGGTGAAAAGCCCCGCCGTCAAAATCCTGGAGCATTACGTAGCCGGGCTGCGATTGCAGGTACATGCCGGTGGGGGTGAGGTTGCGGCCGGGCCGGAGCTTTTCCGGGTCGGCCAGCTCCAGCCAAGTGGTATAGCCGGTGAACTCCGGCTCCGTGCCGGCAAATTCAAACCCGCCCAGCTTGCGCACCACGCTCCGGCTGCCATCGCAGCCCACCAGCCACCGGCCGCTGAAAACCTGGCCGCCGGCCTGCACCGTCACCCCGTCATCGGTTTGCTGGAAGCCGCTAACGCCCAGCCCGCGCCGGATGGTCACGCCCAGTGTTTCGGCGCGCCGCGTTAGCACCGGTTCCAGCTCCGCCAGGGCCGTTAGCAGGCTGGTTGCGGTCGAGCTGGGCAACCGAAACGGCCATTGGGCAGCATCAATATGGCCTTCTTCAAACGGAATGCCGGCGAAGTGCCCCACCTGCCGGCGCGGCCCTTGCCCGGCATGTTGGTGCGGGTTGGTCAGGCGCTTGTGCAGTTCCAGCTCTTGCAGCAGCCCCCGGCGGTCCAGCGCTTCAATGGATACGGCATTGAGCCCACGAATGCCGAAAGGCAGCTGCTTCAGGGGCGAGGTCGGGTTCTCCGCTTGCTCCAGCACCAGCACGGTGCAGCGGGCCAGGGCCAGCTCGGCGGCCAGAAACAGGCCCACCGGCCCCGCGCCGGAAATAATAACATCGTAGGCCGGGGCAGATTTTTCGTTGTTCAGTGTCATGTTCATGCTGCAAAGCTCCGGCCGGCTTGCGCGTCAGGCTTGTACAAACGCGACAAAATCGGGGCCGGCCGCCTGCTGCCGGTTCCGGGCATTGCGGGCAAAGGCGGCGGGCGTGGTGCCGCTGTACCGCTTGAATTCCCGGCTCAGGTGGGCCTGGTCGGCGTAGCCGAAGTCCTGCGCCAGGCCGGCCAGGCTGGCCGCCGGATGCTGCCACAAGTGGTTGCGCACCTGCTCGAAGCGCATCAGGCCCGACACGTCCTTCACCGTGTGGCCCGCCGCCTGCTTAAACTTCCGCTCCAGCGTCCGCACCGTGGCATGGGCTGCTGCCGCCACCTCGCTTACCGGCAGGGTGCCGTGGGCGGCCCGCAGGGCATCGCCGGCTTTGCCGAGCAGTTGGTTAGGGGCCGTTTCCGGCAGGCCGTTCAGGAAATACTGCCTTACTGCCGCTATGGCTGCGGCAATGTTGCCCGCGGCCATGAGTGGCGTCAGGGTAGCTTGCAGCCGGGCAATGGGGTGTTCCACCACGCGCACGCCGTCCTTCCCGGCCGGCAAGCCAAGCAGCTCAAACACCGTCCAGGGAAAGCACCGGATGCCGATAATTTCGAGCCGGTGTTGCGCCTGAAAATGTATTGGCTGGTTGAGCAGGCCCACCAGAAACGGGGAGGGCAGGGGCTGCTGGCCGTTTGGGGTGGCCATGCTACACGCGCTGCCGAAACTGAAAATGATTTCCGCGTAGCCGTCCGGCTGCACCTCAAAGCTCGCGGGGGAGGCGCCGAACTCTATCCGGTCGTACCAAAAGCACTTGATGGTAGCCTGGAGCGCTTCCGGCGGTTCGAATTCCTGATGATGCATGCGGAAAGATAGCGCCCCGGCGGACGTGGGCGGACAGCTTGTCAATCGTGCAAACCCGAAGCCGGCCCTTCGAACACCAGCCAGTTCGACTGCCGGTTGGTGTCCGTGCGCCGGTGGCCCAGCTTCACCACCTGGCTGCTGGCTCGGTACCAGCCTTCGTCCCAGCCGCCCATGTCCAGGTTGATGGCATTGAGCGCGCCCAGTTCCAGCAGGTCGGCCGCAAATTGCTGCATCGTGAGGTCATCAGCCAGGCTTTCCACCACCGCAAACCGATGGTTTTTCAGTTCCACCAGGGCCCGGCGCTGGAAAAAGCTGCCCCCGGCCTCCCGCACATTCCGGCCCCGAAACACCAGTAGCTCTTGCAACAGCAGCGTTCCGTGCTGCCGCTGCACCCGCGCCAGCTCCGCGCCGGGCGGCGACTGCCCTCTGGGAATCCGGGCAATGCGCAGCGAGTCGCCGGTAATTGTCAGTACCCCATCCAAAAAGCCCACCGTGGCCTTCGGCTGCACAGCGCGGCCCGGGCTCACCAGCAGGTCGAGCGGCTGGTCGGTATCCAGGTCGGTGTAGGCTGCGGCCACGCTCAGCTGGACGCGAAGGCCGGTTACCGCGGGCCGGCTCGCCAGAATCTTAATGGACAGATTTTGAGGGTGAAACATCGAATACTGATTGCCTCTTGCCGTGGTTCGTCCTTCTAACTCCACCTCTTGTGGCGAGTGGCTACAAGCGAAGCAACCAGTTAGCAACCAAATGAACAGGCAGTATTTAAAGGCGTGCATTTGAGGTAATGGGTGAGGAATAAGCTTAAGTCCTTAAACCCTGTTCATCTGTATAAAATTGTGTTCACGCCCGCCACCGCCTGAGTGACTTATGATGCGACAGAAGCTGCTGAGAATAGCAACTCACTTTTTCTGGGTTCGCAAAGTGCGAACTTTTGCTGTAGATTTGGCGTACCTACTATGAAAGTTCACCTCATCAAGCGGCAAACCGTTGAAGACTATGCGGCCCGGCACGCCCGTAGCCGCGCCGCTTTCGCACTGTGGCTGACGGCCGTGAAATATGCCGACTGGAATACGCCCGCCGATATTCAGCAAACCTTCGGCGCTGCCGATTTGCTGGGCAACGGCAGCAACCGCGTAGTGTTTGACATTGGCGGGAACAACTACCGCCTTATCGCCAGCTACGCCTTCGGCCAGCATCAGGTGCATCTGTTTGTGTGCTGGCTGGGCACTCATGCCGAATACAGTAAGCTGTGCGCCAAGAACCAGCAGTACACCGTCATACTATTCTAATCCCGCTAATGGACACCCTGAAATACACCGTTATTAAGGACGCACAGCAGTACCAAGCCTACTGTGCGCAGCTAGAACAGCTCGTTATCCAGCCGGCGCCCTCCGTTGCCATCCAGGAGGAAATCGACTTGCTCACGCTGCTCATCGAAACCTGGGACCAGGCCCACGCCACCCTGCCCGAAACCGACCCCATCGACCTGCTGCGCTCCCTCATGGCCGGCCGCCAACTGCTGGCCAAAGACCTGGCCACCGCTCTTGGCATAGGCAAAGGTGCCGTTTCGGATATCCTCAACCGCCGCCGGGGCCTGTCGAAAGAAGTAATCCGGCGCCTCGCCAGCTACTTCCACGTCTCGCAGGAAGCATTTAATCGGCCGTATGAGTTGGCCGTATCGGCCGCTACGCTACCCTAGAATGCGCAGGTGGTTCACATAAACGGCGGCATAAGCTACAAAACACGCCCCCCGCGCCCGCGCCGCCTCTTGCGTGGCTGGAGAGGCAGCAGAAGCTATTGCAGCGGCTCCCGACATTGCGGCGCAGTTTTCAGGTGGCCCTTGTAGGACGCCGGGTGCCCTTAGCTCAGCGTATAATTAAGCCCTGGGCCGTTGCCGTGCCGTGCAATCAGGCCGCGGTCAACCAGAATAGCCAGTATCTTTTTCACCGTAGGCGCGGGAATGGCCAGCCGCTCGGCGATGACCCCAGACCGGCAGCCGGGATTGTTTTCCACGAATAGCAAAACTGCTTTTTCGCGGGGCTGCAGTTGGCTGTCTGCGCCTTCGGCCGTGAGCTTCTGCAACAGTTGCTGCTGCACGTTGCCTAACGCGCTGAAAAAGAACGTCAGCCACGACGAGATATTCTCGCCCGGCCGCTGCGACTGGCACCGCTGCAGCTCGCGGTAATACTCGGTTTTGCGGCTTTCTATTTCGTGCTCCAGGCTCACGTACTGAATCCAGACGTAGCCCTGCTTCAGCAGGAGCAGGGTGGCCAGCAGCCGGCTGAGCCGCCCGTTGCCGTCCTGAAACGGGTGGATGCTCAAAAACTCGTAGCAGAACAGGGCGCATTTCACCAGCGGGTGCGTAGCCGTGTCTTGCGCATACCAGGCCAGCAGCGCCCGCATGGCGTCCTCGGTGGCGAAGCCCGGCGCGGTGATGGCAAACACCAGCCGCTTGGTGCCGTCGGGCAGGTGGGCTTCCACCGAGTTCGGGTGCTGCTTGTAGTTGCCCCGGTGCCACTCGTCTTTGCGGCTGAAGCGCAGCAACTGGCTGTGCAGTCCTTTCAGGCTGTTTTCGGTGAGGTCGATGTCGGCGTAGGAATCCGCAATCAAATCCAGCGCCTGAAAATACCCCACCACCTCCTGCGAATCCCGGTCTTCGAGCTTGGTAATGTCGGTGTTGCGCAGCAGCACGTCCACCTCCGCGTCGCTCATCCGCGAGCCCTCAATGCGCGTTGAGGCCCCCACGCTCCGCACCGTGGCAATGGCTTTGAGTTGTTTCAGGCTCTGGCCTTCGCGCCGCTCAATGGCCGACCACGACGCATCAAACCTATCCAGCTTGCTCACCGCCGCCAACAACCCCCAATCCAGCGTCACCGTCACCGTATGTACCTGCGTTTCCACGCCGCAAAAGTACGCGCCGCCCGCCGCGCCAGATACGGTACGATACGATAGGAGCTAGTAGCGATACGATAGAATGGTGCTTACCCGACCACCCCGCGCGCCCCCGCCGCCTCTTGAGTGGCGGAAGAGGTGAAGGAAGCTGCTCAGAAGTTCCTTAATCCGAACAAGAAGCTGTAAAGGGTCGCTAGTCCAAATGTCCCTTGCAGCCCGTAATCTTCAATTTCTTTGGTTTGGCCGTTAGTATAGCGAATGGTTAGATAAGCAGTTTGCGAATCGGTATAATCGACTTGATAATTATCTTCTAGATATGGCAAGTTAAGGTTTGCCAATAGTTTATTTAAATAATTGAGTTCTGACTTTGTCATAATTAAATTAAAATCACCCTTTTTTTCGACGTACTCAATTCCCTTATAGCTAACCGAGCCGTCCTGTTTGATTACAAGTTGAAAAACAGGGCATGTCCCAAAACACTGTGTTGTCGAAAACTTGATTGATTCGATTATGAGTTTTGAAGGATGAGTGGCATGAATTATAGGTTTGGCATCTATCACAAAAAGTGTGTCATGAGTTACACTATATGCAAGTCGGTTTCCCCAACCTCCGGTCTTCAAACGAGGAATCTTTGATGTCAAGCAGTGCATAACTAGGTAATCCCGATTTGACTTCGAGTAGATTGCCCAAGAAGTTGTGCCTCCGTGCATCCAATAATCAAGTGGATGGCCAATATCTACTTTGGAGTAGTGCTTGTGGTCGCTTGCAAGTACGAGGAATAAGTCATGAACTCCTCGTTTGCCCTCGTCAACAGATGCAGCTACAAAGAGGTCTATTTTTTCATCATGATTGAAGTCGGCTTTTAACCAATACTTCGGGTCAGAAGCCGGCAAAGCGGTACTATCTTTTATGATGGAATTTACTTCTTTTAGTTGAATAGACTTGTAATGATATCTGTGCTTTAGGTAAGCTTCAATACCAACCTTACTGCGCAAGGTGTCAATCTGAGCATTTGCAGCTAAGTACAGAAGAATCAGTAAAAGTGTTAGTAGGGATTTCAGTTTCATAAATAACAAACTGCCTGTAAAAGAAAAGGAAGCTGCCTATACCTAGACAGCTTCCTTTCAGATGCCAAAGACTATAAGATTACATATTCCGCCGGTACTGGCCCCCAACCTCAAACAGCGCGTTCGTAATCTGGCCGAGCGAGCAGAATTTCACCGTTTCCATCAGCTCGGCGAAGAGGTTGCCGTTGGCCACGGCCACTTGCTGCAGGCGCTTGAGGCGGGCCTCGGTCTGGTCGGCGTTGCGGGTGTGCAGGTTTTGCAGCATCTCGATTTGGTACTGCTTTTCCTCCTCCGTGGCCCGAATGACCTCGGCCGGCACCACCGTGGGCGAGCCCTTCGACGAGAGGAAGGTGTTCACGCCGATGATGGGGTACTCGCCGGTGTGCTTCAGCATCTCGTAGTGCATGCTTTCCTCCTGGATTTTGCCGCGCTGGTACATGGTTTCCATGGCCCCGAGCACGCCGCCGCGCTCCGTGATGCGGTCAAATTCGGCCAATACGGCCTCTTCCACCAAGTCGGTGAGCTCCTCGATGATGAAGGAGCCTTGCAGCGGGTTTTCGTTCTTGGCCAGGCCCAGCTCCCGGTTGATGATGAGCTGAATGGCCATGGCCCGGCGCACCGATTCCTCGGTGGGCGTGGTGATGGCCTCGTCGTAGGCGTTGGTGTGCAGGGAGTTGCAGTTGTCGTAGATGGCGTACAGCGCCTGCAGCGTGGTGCGGATGTCGTTGAAGTCGATTTCTTGGGCGTGCAGGCTGCGGCCCGAGGTCTGGATGTGGTACTTCAGCATCTGGCTGCGGGCGTCGGCGCCGTACTTCAGCTTCATGGCCTTGGCCCAGATGCGGCGCGCCACCCGCCCAATCACGGCGTACTCCGGGTCGATACCGTTGGAGAAGAAGAAGCTCAGGTTCGGCGCGAAGTCGTTGACGCTCATGCCGCGGCTCACGTAGTACTCCACAAACGTGAAGCCGTTGGAGAGCGTCAGGGCCAGCTGGGTGATGGGGTTGGCGCCGGCCTCGGCAATGTGGTAGCCGGAGATGGACACGGAATAGAAATTCCTTACCCGCTGCTGGATGAAGTATTCCTGCACGTCGCCCATCAGGCGCAGCGCAAACTCGGTGCTGAAAATGCAGGTGTTCTGGGCCTGGTCTTCCTTCAGGATGTCGGCCTGCACGGTGCCGCGCACCTGCGTCAGGGTGCGGGCCTTGATGTCGGCGTACACGTCGGCGGGCAGTACCTGGTCGCCGGTCACGCCGAGCAGCATCAGGCCCAGGCCGTCGTTGCCGGCCGGCAGCTCGCCCTGGTAGCGGGGGCGGGAGAGGTTTTTCTCCGCGTAAATCTGGTCGATTTTGGCGTCGACCTCCGCTTCCAGGCCCTGCTCCTTAATATAGAGCTCGCACTGCTGGTCGATGGCCGCGTTCATGAAAAACGCCGCCAGCTGCGCCGCCGGGCCGTTGATGGTCATCGACACCGAGGTGCTGGGGTTGGCCAGGTTGAAGCCCGAATACAGCTTCTTGGCGTCGTCGAGGCAGCAAATGCTCACGCCCGCGTTGCCGATTTTGCCATAGATGTCGGGCCGGTGGTCGGGGTCCTCGCCGTACAGCGTCACCGAGTCAAACGCCGTGCTCAGGCGCTTGGCCGGCAGGCCCATGCTCACGTAGTGGAAGCGGCGGTTGGTGCGCTCCGGCCCGCCCTCGCCGGCAAACATGCGCGTCGGGTCCTCGCCCTCGCGCTTGAAGGGGAACACGCCGGCCGTGTAGGGGAATTCGCCGGGGAAGTTCTCCTGCATGGCCCAGCGCAGGCGGTCGCCCCAGCCCGAGTAGCGCGGCGTGGCCACCTTCGGAATGTCGTTGCCCGACAGCGACTTGGTGTGCGTCTTCACCCGGATTTCCTTGCCGCGCACCGAGTACACGTACTCCGGGTTGCGGTAGTTTTGCAGGGTGCTTTCCCAGTTTTCCAAGATGGCCTGGCTGTCGGCGTCGAGGCGGCGGAGCTGGGTTTGCTTGTTCTTGGCAAACTCCTCCACCATGCTATCACTGCTCTTCTTCTCGTCGCGGTAGTGCTCTTCGAGCTTGGCAAAGGCGCCGGCCACTTCCGCAATCTGGGCCTGCTCGCGCACGCGCTGGTCGTAGGCGCGGTTGGTCTCGGCAATCTCGGAGAGGTAGCGGGTGCGGTGCGGCGGGATGATGTAAATCTTCTCCGAGTCCTCGGCGCTGGTTTCCAGGTGCGAGGCGAAGGTGGCGCCGGTTTTGGTTTCCAGCATCTTCAGCACCGCCCGGTACAGCCGGTTCATGCCCGGGTCGTTGAACTGCGAGGCAATGGTGCCGAACACCGGCATCTGGTCTGTGGGCGTGTCCCAGAGGCCGTGGTTGCGCTGGTATTGCTTGCGCACGTCGCGCAGGGCATCTTGCGCCCCGCGCTTGTCAAACTTGTTCAGGGCAATGACGTCGGCGAAATCGAGCATGTCGATTTTCTCCAGCTGCGTGGCCGCTCCGTACTCGGGCGTCATCACGTAGAGGCTGGCGTCGGAGTGCTCAATGATTTCGGTATCGGACTGCCCAATGCCCGAAGTCTCCAGAATAATCAAATCGTAGTTGGCGGCGCGCACCACGTCCACGGCATCCTGCACGTAGCGCGAGAGGGCCAGGTTGCTCTGGCGCGTGGCCAGGCTGCGCATGTACACCCGCGGCGAGTTGATGGAGTTCATCCGAATCCGGTCGCCGAGCAGGGCGCCGCCCGTCTTGCGCTTGCTGGGGTCGACGGAGATAATGGCAATGGTCTTCTCCGGAAAGTCAAACAGGAAGCGCCGCACCAGCTCATCCACCAGCGACGACTTGCCCGCGCCGCCCGTGCCCGTGATGCCCAGAATAGGAGCGGAGGACTTGGAAGAAAGCGTTTGGTTTTGATTGGACTCGCTGTGCTGAAACTCCTGCACCAACTGGCCTTTCACCCGCTCAAACTCCTCGGGGAAGTTCTCAGCAGCCGAAATCAGGCGGCCGATGCTGCGGGCGTCCTTGTCCTGAATGTGGCCGGCCTCGCCATTGAGGTTTTGGCCAGTGGGGAAGTCGGCCTGCTCCAGCAGGTTGTTAATCATGCCCTGCAAGCCCATCGCGCGGCCATCGTCCGGCGAGTAGATGCGGGTAATGCCGTAGCCCATCAGCTCGGCAATCTCGGTGGGCAGAATCACGCCGCCGCCGCCGCCGAAGATTTTGATGTGGCCCGCGCCGCGCTCCTTCAGCAGGTCATACATGTACTTGAAATACTCGTTGTGCCCGCCTTGGTAGCTGGTAATGGCAATGGCCTGGGCATCTTCCTGAATGGCACAGTCCACGATTTCCTGCACCGAGCGGTTGTGCCCGAGGTGAATCACCTCCGCGCCACTGCTCTGAATAATGCGGCGCATGATGTTAATAGCAGCATCGTGGCCATCAAACAAAGCGGCGGCCGTGACGATGCGAACGTGGTTCTGGGGCTTATAAGGCGCGGTGGGAGCGGGGTGCATACTATAAGGAGTAGGGCGGGACTTTCAGTCCGCGGCCGTGAGGGTGGAAACCGTGGGCGAAGGTACGAAAAAGCCCCGGCGGGGTCGGCCGGGGCAGAGTTTACAGCTAGTGACAACCGTAATAGCTTAGGCAGCGGCGGCACGATAAGCTTCTAGTCGTAATGAGGCATCGGTTAGAACAAAGGGAAGCTGGCCGGCTTGCGAGAGGGCTGACTGAATAGCATCAAGGTCCTGCTCTCCAGCTTGGTCCGTGAGATGACGCGGAAATTCCACCCACTCAATTTCCCGATAATCATACCAGCCGCGCGGCTTACCAGTAATCATTGCTTCCATTGACTTGCAGTAATAATTGAACTGGTAATCGGTATACTCATTTATGAGAAGCCATCGACCAAGGTATTCCTGCTCCCAAATCAATTTGACCTGACATTCCCTAATTAAGTTGTGATTCTCGACCATTACATGAAGCAGCTTTACCCACTTCGGATTGCTCATGAGGCCGACCAATCTACGGTTGGTAACAACCCGTTCCAGGAAGGCATCATCTCGAAGGATTTCTTGGCTTTGCTTCCGTTGGAAGAAGGAATGTGACATTTGAAGTAGTGTAATATGGTAAGCAATATAAAAGGTGCGAAAAACGCCCCGGCGGGATGGCCGGGGCGTTTCGGTTTTGTATATCTCGCGCTCATTGCCTAAATCAGCCAAACGTCAGCGGCGGGCTCAGGGCCAGGCGCCAGACCACGGCCACTACAATAGCTAAGCCCACCAGGCCCCAGGCCACGCGCGTGGCCTGCGGGCGCTTCACGGTTTCCGAGAATACTTCGTTGAGGCAGCCCAGGGCCAGTGGGGTCACCAGCAGGCCCATCATGGCCAGGTGCAGGGTTTCCTGCACGGTGAGGTAAGGCATTTTGGTGAGGGCAATGAAGATGCCGCCCGCCACCCAGGGCACGATGAGCGTGCTTACTACCATCAGTTGGCGCTTATCGTAGCGCATCACGGTGTGCGAGTCGTGGGCCTGCAGGAAGGCGATGGCCCCGAAATAGCCCAGGCCCAGCTGCACCAGCCCGGCTAGCAGCGCCAGTATCACGTTCATCACATTGCCAAGGCCCAGGAGCCAGTCGGGAACGTACCAGAAACCCGATTGCGTGAACGTATCGGCCAGCAAGGCCCCGAATACCGCGTTGCAGGCGTGAAAAGCTACCCACAGCAGCAGCAGCTTGAACTGCCCCCGCCGGGCCCGCTCGCCCCGCCAATACCAGCGAAACGCCACCAGGCCCAGCACCAGGCAGACCACCGGCCCGCTGCCATACACCGCGATGATGGCCGTGCGCCACCACTCGTTATCGGCCAGGGTGTAGCGGATGGTGCTGGGGTCCCAGATGCCGCGCAGCTGGAAGTGATGCGACACGGCCAGCTTGGCCGCCTGGTGCAGCCCCCACACCAGATAATAGGCCAGCACATACAGCGCCGTGCCGTTGGCAGCCACGATGTAGAATTTGCGGCGGTCGGTTTTAAGGGAAGAAAGAGTAGCGGTTTCCGGTTGCATAGGCAGCTTTACTGAAGCGGGCAAAATTGGGGAATCAGCAAAACTAAGCAGTTGGGCTGCAATTGCGATGCCGCGCTATGCTGGCAAAGCGCAATATGCCTTCTGTAGCGCCACTTGGGTGGCGTGGGGTAGAGCCGCGGATGGGGTAATCAAAATCATAGAAATATATGATTGTTGTCACCGCGCCAGAGCGGCTGCAGGGTGCAACTTGCAGTAATTGGTAAACTACCGATTGACACTGTTCTGCTGGCCTTTAAATCGCACGGTTATGGTTACCTCCTCGCTTCTGTTTTCCCTGATGCTGGTGCTTGGCTTGCTGGCAATTAGCCTGCGCAAGGGCACCTCTTCCTCGTCACCTTCCCCGGCTTACTAAGCCGCCCGGCACGGCCCAATTGGTCGCGGCCGTGGGCGGCGCACCGAGCGCCTCCCGAGCACTCCTCCTTGTCTTTGTCTCTTCGCCATGAAAAGCCAACCCGCCACCCTCAGCACGGATGAGCATTTGGACGATGCCGACATCACGGCGGCCGTCGAGCTGCTGTTTATGCTCAAAAAGGGCGTCACCTCGCACCTGGTGGATGTGGCCACGCACGATGGCATTGTGGTGCTCAGCGGCTTCACCGACAACCTACTGGCGCGGGAGCGCGCGGCCGAAGTAGCCAAAGCCGTGCGCGGTGTGCGCGGCGTGGTGAACGAGTTGGTTATCCGCACGCCCGACGTGCCCAATGCCGAGCTTCAGCGCCGCGTGGTGCGGGCCCTGCAAAACGACCCGGCCGTGCGCCGCTACCAGGTGCGCAGCTACGCCAACGACGGCGAGGTCATCCTGGAAGGCAGCGTGCAAACCTGGGCCGAAGAACTGCTGGTACTGCGTGCCTTGCGCGGCGTGCCCGGCGTACGCCACGTGCACAACCGCCTGGTGGTGCAGGGCGGCCCGGTAACCGCGGCCGATGAGGACATTGCCGCCCATATCCGCAACTGCCTGGCCTGGGACCTGCGCGTGAAAAGCCCGCTGGTATCTGTCGATGCCGACCACGGCGCGGTGCGCCTGAACGGCACCGTGGGCACGGCGGCCGAGTTCGACCACGTGCTGGCCACTGCCCACCGCGCTGGGGCCACCAGCGTGGATGCCGCGCAGCTGCAAGTGGCCCCGTGGGCGCTGGACAAAGTGCTGCGGCACCAGCGCTACGCCCCGAAAGCCGACGAGGACGTGGCCCAGGCCGTGCGCGATGCCCTGCGCTACGACCCCCGCTGCCACCCCGATACGCCCACCGTGCAGGTCGACCACGGCACCGTGACCCTGACCGGCGCGGTGGGCAACCTGCGCGCCCGCCGCGCCGCCGGCCAGGATGCGCGCAACGTGCTGGGGGTGACAGATGTGCACAACCAGCTCGAAGTTCACCCCGCCAAATCCGTGGACGACGACGTGATTCGGCAGCAGGTGAAAGCGGCCCTGGCCGCCGATGCCTACCTGACCGGCTACAACCTGCTGGTGAGCGTGGACCAGGGCCGGGTGCAGGTGGGCGGCTCCGTCGATTCGCATTTTGACCAGCAGCGCACAGCGGAAGTGGCCAGCGGCATCAACGGGGTGGTGGGGCTGGAAAACCACGTGCGCGTAGCCCCGGCCCGCGCCGAGCCCGGCGATGACGACGACACGGCCAACCTCGAAGGCCCCGCCGCCGACCTGGCCCTGGAGCAGCGCATCCGGCTGCATTTCTACTGGTCGGCGCTGCTGCACGACCAGGAAATCGAGGTGCGCGTGGCCAACGGCCGCGCCACCCTCACCGGCACCGTGGACACATGGCTGGAGCGGCAGCGCGCCGCCGCCGATGCCCGCGACTGCGGGGCCCGCGATGTGAACAACCATTTGCAGCCCCTGCACTGAAGGTGGTGGGCTGATTATAAAACTATAATACCCATGATGATACAAGTACGGCTTGATAATCAATTTGCTGATAAGCCACTTTTTAAATTATGACCCAGCCAACTCAAAAAACCGCTTTCTCAACCATTTCCCAGTCCCCGCTCACTGCTGACTCACCCGCCATCGGCCGCACCGCCTTCCCGTATCATCCGGCCCCGGAGCGCTACTGGGAGCCCCGCCTGCTGACCGAGTTTGACTACCGACTCGACGATATGCTGACCGAGGAGGCTGGCATGGCCCGCAATCCGGGCGCGCTGGGCGCATACGCCGGCTCGTTTTGACGCGGCATAGCCGGGTTCTTTGAACAGCTTCCATAATTCATCCTGCAATGAAAACGGCCCGGAAACTCTCCTTCATTGTCCTGACCAGCTTTTACCCCGAGGCCCAGCGCGCCGTGCTCTACGCCGACGAGCTGGCCGGCGGCGTGAACGGCCGCCTGCTGCTGCTGCACGCCAACCGCATTTCTTTCTTTGACCCCTACATTTTCACGGGGGAAAGCTGGCGGCGGCAGGAGTTGGCCGATGAGCCGGGCATCAAGGCCATGCTGGCCCACCTGGCCGCGCAGCTGCACACGCCGGCCACGGTAGAGCTTATCACCGACCTGCTGCCCACGGCGGCCCAGGCCCTGACCCGGCAGCACAACCCCGCGCTGTTCGTGGTAGGCCGGCCCGCCGATGACGCCGCCACCCCCGACCAGGTGAGCCTGATGCTGCTGGAGCTGCTACGCGCCGTGCAGCTGCCGCTACTGCTGGTGCCCCAGCGCACGGCCGCCGCCACGCCGCCCCGGCGCGTGCTCATCGCCGCCGACAGCGAGCCGTTTACCCTGCCCCCGGCCATCGAGGGCGTGAAGCAGCTGCTCCACCAGCTGGCTCCGCACGTTACCATCGTGCACGTATCGGGCATCGAGGACGATGAAAACTGCGCCCGTGCCCGGCACGCCGTGGAGCTGAGCGGCCTGACCACGGACCTGGCCGATGTGGAGCCGCGCGGCTATCAGTACGCCCGCCCGGCCGATGGCATTCTGGCCGCCATCGACGACATGGGGGCCGATTTGGTGGTGCTGCTCACCCGCCAGCGCAGCTACCTCGGCGAGTTGTTCCATCACAGCGTGACGGCCGAAGTGCTGCGCCGCAGCCCCGTGCCGGTGCTGGCCGTGCCGGCCGCTGAGCCGCCGGCCGCTCAGCGCCGACAGGCCCATCACGTAGCCGATAATGTGCTGGCTTAGTGTATGGCTGATTGCGCGGCAATTAACTGGCTTTCATAAAATTGTGATAAATAGATTGCCATAGCTGGTATCAGCTGGATTCTTTCCCACTGCCGTCGTTATGCCCGAGCTCATCGAACCGCCACCGTCGCCGACCATTGCGGCCCGCGTGGTAGGCCTCACCGAAGCAGAGGCCCGGGCCCGGCTCCAGCAATACGGCCCCAACGCCGTGGAGCCCGTAGTGCCCGACAGTTGGTGGCAGGTGCTGCTACGCCAGTTTCGCAGCCTGATTGTGCTGGTGCTGGGGGCGGCGGCGGGGTTTTCGTTTGCCTTCCAGGACCACGCCGAGGGCATCGCCATTCTGGCCGTCATTGCCCTCAATGCCGGCATTGGCTTCTGGCTGGAATGGAGCGCTCAGGCTTCAATGACGGCACTGCGCCGCCTGGGCCTGACCACGGCCCGCGTGCTGCGCGACGGCCGGGTGTGCGCCGTGCCCACCCACCACGTCACCATCGGCGATGTGCTGCTGGTGGAAGCCGGCGAGGTAGTGGCAGCCGACGCGGCGCTGTTCGAAGCCCAGCAGCTCCAGGTAAACGAGTCGGCGCTGACCGGCGAGTCGATGCCCGCCGGGAAGGCCGTGGACCCGGCCATTGGGGAGGGATGCGATTTTAAAACCACCGAAGCGGCCTGCCAGCTGTTTAAGGGCACGGCCGTGGTCAATGGCACGGGGCGGGCCTATGTGACGGGGGTGGGCAGTGGCACGCAGCTGGGCGAAATCACCCAGCTGGTACAGCACGCCGCCCGCGCGGCCACCCCGCTCGAAGCCAAGCTCGACCGGCTGGCCCGGCAGCTGGTGTACATCACGGTGGGGCTGGCGGCGGCCTACGTAGCCATCGGGCTGCTGAAGGGCCAGCCGGCATTCGGGCTCCTGAAAATTGCCATTGTGCTGGCCGTGGCGGCCATTCCGGAGGGCATGTCCATTGTGGCCACGCTGGCTTTGGCCTTCGGGATGATGCGCCTGGCCCGTCACAACGTGCTGGTGAAGCGCCTGGCCGCCGTGGAAACCCTGGGCGGAACCGACGTCATTTTTACCGACAAAACCGGTACCCTCACCCAGAACCAGATGGCCGTGCACACTGTGTGGCTGCCCGAGGGCCAGCTCCGGTATCCGCTGGCCGCTGCGGGCGGCCCGCCGGCGGCCCTCACGGGCGCGGCCTACCAGTTGCTGCTGCGGGTGGCGGTGCTGTGCAACAACGCCACCTACTCGCCAGCCGCCGCCGATGCTGCTCTTGGCGACCCGCTCGAAGTGGCGCTGCTGGCGCTGGCCCACGGCGGGCCGTTTGATGTGCCGGCGGCCCAGGCCCACCAGCGCCTGGCCGAGCAGCCCTTCAACTCCGATACCCGCCTCATGGCCACCCTGCACCGGCAGCCCGATGGCCGGCCCTGGGTAGCCGTGAAGGGAGCTGCCGAAGCCGTGCTGCAGCATTGTACCGGGCAGCAGCTGGCCACGGGCCCCCAACCCTTTGGCGCGACCGAGCGGGCCGAATGGCTGAAGCGCGCCAATGAGCTGGCCGCCACCGGCCTGCGCGTGCTGGCCCTGGCCTGCCGCGAGCTGCCCGATGCGTGCCAGCCCGATTGGGCCGATGAGCTGACCTGGCTGGGCCTGGTGGCCTTCCTCGACCCGCCCCGCGCTGAAGTAGTGCCCGCCCTGGAGGCCTGCCAGCGCGCCGGCATCCGCGTACTGATGGTGACCGGCGACCATCCCGCCACGGCCCGCACCGTGGCCCACCAGGTGCACCTGATAAAGGATGCCGACACGACCGTGGTGACGGGCGACGAGTTGGAAAGCCTGCTCACACACCCCAACGGCGAAGGCCGGCACCGCTTGTGGCAAGCCAGCGTATTTGCCCGCGTGAGCCCGGCCCAGAAGCTGGACCTCATCAGCCTCTACCAGCAGGGCGGCCACGTGGTGGCCATGACCGGCGACGGCGTAAACGACGCCCCGGCCCTCAAAAAAGCCGACATCGGGGTGGCCATGGGCCGGCGCGGCACGCAGGTAGCCAGCGAAGCCGCCGCCCTGGTGCTGCGCGATGATTCGTTTGCCTCCATCGTGGTGGCTGTGGAGCAGGGGCGCATCATCTTCACCAACATCCGGCGCTTCGTGCTCTACCTGGTGTCGTGCAACCTGAGCGAAATCCTGGTGGTGACGGCTGCCGGCCTGCTGGGCCACGGCGCGGGCCTGCTGCCCCTGCAAATCCTGTTTCTGAACCTGCTCACCGACGTGTTTCCGGCCCTGGCGCTGGGCGTGGGCAAGGGTAGCCCCCGCGTGATGCAGCACCCCCCGCAGGACCCGCAAGGCCCCATCATGCGGCCCGGCGACTGGCGGCTGGCGGTGGCTTACGCCGCACTCATGACCGTGGCCCTGCTTGGGGCCGACTACCTGGCCCGTCACCAGCTGGGCCTAACCCCGGCCGCCGCCAATGCCGTGCTGTTTTTTGGGCTTTCGGCCGCCCAGCTGGTGCACGTTTTCAATATGGCGGGCGGGCGCACACCGCTGTGGCACAACGATGTGCTGCGCAACCGCTACGTGTGGCTGGCGCTGGCCCTGTGCTCCGGGCTGATAATTCTGGCGTATGTGGAGCCGTTGCTGCACCGCCTGCTGGGGCTGCAAAAGCTCACGTCGGTGGCCGTGCTGCTCATTGCCGGGCCGGCCGTGGCCACGCTGGTATTTGGCCAGTTGCTAGGCTGGCTGATGGCCGGCAAGCGACCTGCCAGTACAACGCTTCCGGCTGGCTAAGCGGGGGAGAGGCCCGTGCCGCAAAGCGGGCTAAGATTTCAGAGGCAATGTCGGCAATGATATAATTCATGCCTTGGATTGATAATTCTTATAGGGCCGGAGCGCCGGGCTGCTGAAATTGAAGACGAAGCTGTTCAGGATTTCGGTCTTCTAATCAGTTGTCATCCTGAGCGGAGCGAAGGACCTTATCACGCCAGCACGTTTCAAGTTCTACTTGATGCAAATTGATGCAAACATGAGAAGGTCCTTCGCTCCGCTCAGGATGACGAGCCTTGAAGAAACCGACATTATCCCGAATCCTCATCCATATCAACCCTAACTCTCCTGCGGAGCTAAGGCTGCTCCCCTGTATTCGGTTGCGCTCCCCGCCTGGCTCATTGCCGGAACCGGCGGGGCCAGCGCTCACCCATTCTTTCCGGCTTCCTGCTATGCAACCAACTTTCGTCGTTCTCTCCGACCTGAACAGCGCCACCGATGCGGTACTGCGCTACACCAGCCAGCTGGCCACGCAGCTGCCGGAAGGCCACCTCGTGCTCATGCACGTGTTTCAGGACCCGCTGCTGTTCCCCGAATCGGCCCTGATGGTGCCCGTGACCACGCCCAGCCGCCACGCAATGATGGCCGACCTGGCCCAACGCGCCGGGCAGCTGCCCGTGCCCGCCGAGCCGGAGGTCACCGTCGACACCCTGGGCTTGGCCCTGGCCGATGCCGTGCAGCGCCACCACCCGCTGCTGCTGGCCGCCGGCCGCGAGCAGCCCACCAATCTCATTGACCGCGTGCTGAGCAACATGGCGCTGCCCGTGTTGCAGGGTGCGCACTACCCGCTGCTGCTGGTGCCCGAAGAATGCCACGACCCCGAGCTGCCCCGCCGCGTGGTGGTGGCCGCCGACGACCAGCCCTTCTGGCTGACGCCTCCGTCGCTGGCCCTGGCCGACTTGTTTGAGGCCCTGAACCCCACCACCACGGTGGTGCACGTAGCCGCCGCACAAGGCCCCTCAAAAGCCGGCATCGGCCTCGATGCGGTGCGTCGCACGGGTTTGTTCGGGCCTATCGACAACAACAGCCTGTACGAAGTGCGCGAAGAAGCCCCCGCCGATGGCATCCTGCACGCGGCGGCCGAAGTCAACGCCCAGCTCATCGTGGTGATGGCCCGTCCGCACACGCTGCTCGGAGGCCTGTTCCATCGCAGCGTGACGGCCCAGCTGCTGCACCGCAGCCCCGTGCCGGTGCTGGTGCTGCCCACCACCGACTGAACGGGCTGCCTGACCGGTTCCGCTCGCTAATCTCCTCGCCAGCTCTTGCCCATGACTCCCGAACTCACAACCACCGCCGTGCCCCAGGCCACCCGCCTGGCCCGGCTGCACCGCTACTGGCTGGCTGCTAATTACCTTGGGGCGGCCCAGCTGTATTTGCGCGACAATTTCCTGCTGGAGCGACCCTTGCAGGCCGCTGACATCAAGCCGCGCCTGCTGGGGCACTGGGGCACACAGCCGGGTCTGAACCTGGTGTACGCCCACCTCAACCGCCTGGTGCAGGACACCGAGGCCAGCGTGCTGCTGGTGACGGGGCCGGGCCACGGCGCGCCCGCCATTCTGGCCAACCTGTTTCTGGAAGGCACCCTGGGCGAAGTAGACCCACAATACCCCCTCAACCGCACCGGGCTGGAGCAGCTCATTCGGCAGTTTTCGTGGCCCGGCGGCCTGCCCGCTCACCTGGGGCCCGGCACCCCCGGCCAGATTCAGGAGGGCGGCGAGCTGGGCCACTGCCTAGCCCACGCCTACGGCGCGGCCCTCGACACCCCCGACCTTATCGTGGCCTGCGTGGTGGGCGATGGCGAGGCCGAAACCGGCCCGCTGGCCGCCGCCTGGCATTCCAATAGATACCTGAACCCGGCCACTTCGGGAGCCGTGCTGCCCATCCTGCACGCGAACGGCTACAAGCTGTCGGGCCCCAGCATTTTTGGGCGGATGAGCGACGACGAGCTGCGCCACCTTTTCACCGGCTACGGCTACCAGGTGCGGTTTGTGAGCGGCAGCGAGCCCCACCAGGTGCACGCCGCCATGTGGCAGGCCCTGGACTGGGCACACGCCGAAATCCGGCGCATTCAGGAGCACGCCCGGCTGGGGCTGCTCGACGGGGTGCCGGCCTGGCCCATGCTCATCCTCCAAACGCCCAAGGGCTGGACCTGTCCGCTCGCGGTAGATGGTCAGGCCGTTGAAAACACCGCCCACGCCCACCAGCTGCCCGTGGCCGACCCAGCCGGCCAACTGCCCACCCTCGAAAGCTGGCTGCGCAGCTACCGTCCGCAGGACCTGTGCCGCCCCCTCACCGGCGCCCTGTGCGAGGAGCTGCTGAGCGGCTGCCCCACCGGCGAGCACCGCCTCGGGCTGAACCCCCACGCCAACGGCGGCCAGCTGCTGGTGCCCCTCAAGCTGCCCAACCTCTGCGATTATGGCGCGATGGTGTCTGTGCCGGGCGGCGCGACGGCGGTGGCCACCCACAAGCTGGCCACCTTCCTGCGCGATGTATTCCGGCGCAACGAGGACGCCCGCAACTTCCGCGTGGTTTGCCCCGACGAAACCACTGCCAGCCTCCTGATGCCGCTGTTCGAGGCCACCCAGCGGGCCTGGCTGGGGCCATTGCACGAAACCGACGAGGATTTGGCTCCCGAGGGCCGCGTGATGGAAATGCTGAGCGAGCAAACGTGCCAGGGCTGGCTCGAAGGTTATCTGCTCACCGGCCGGCACGGGGTGTTTTGCTGCTGCGAAGCCTTCATTCCCTTGGTCGATTCCATGCTGAATCAGTATGCCAAGTGGCTAAAAGTGAGCAAGGAAGTGCCTTGGCGGCAGCCTCTGGCTTCGCTCAACTACCTGCTCACCTCGCACGTGTGGCGGCCGGACCACAACGGCCACGCCCATCAGGTGCCCAGCTTCCTCGGCGCGGTGGCAGCCAAAAAAAGTTCGGTGGCGCGGGTCCACCTGCCGCCCGATGCCAACTGCCTGCTGGCCGTGATGGACTCCTGCCTGCGCAGCCGCGATGCCATCAACCTGGTGGTGGCCTCCCAGGCTCCGCAGCCCCAATGGCTGGGCATCGAGGCCGCCCGCGAGCATTGCAAGCGGGGAATTTCGGCCTGGCACTGGGCCGGCAACGAGAGCAGCAGCGACTCCCACCCGCACCCCGACCTAGTGCTGGCCGGCGCCGGCGACGTGCCCACCCAGGAAATCATCGCCGCCGCCGCTCTGCTCCGGCAGCACCTGCCCGCGCTCCGCCTGCGCGTGGTGAACGTGATGGATTTGCTTACCCTGATGGCGCCCGATACCAACCCGCACGGCCTGCCGGAAGCTGCATTCCTGGGCCTGTTCTCGGCCGATGCGCCGGTGGTTTTCGCCTTCCACGGCTACCCCGCGCTCATTCATGAGCTGCTGCACCATCGGCCCGCCCCGGCCCGCTTCCACGTGCGCGGCTACCTGGAGGAAAGCCAGGCCACCACTCCCTTCGATATGCTGGTGCTCAATAATATGAGCCGCTACCAGCTGGTGATGGCCGCCCTCGACCGCATCACGGCCCAACCCAACAGCCCGGCCCTGGCCCAGTTCTGCCAGCAAAAACTCACCGAGCACGCCGCCTACATCCGCGAACACGGAATTGATATGCCAGAAGTGCGAGGCGGATAAGGTGCCGCGGGGCCTCAGCCTCACTCCGCCGCCGCCCGCGCCTTATTCTTCCTGGCCTGCTTCCGGAAATACCCCCGCAGCAGAAAATTGTGCTTCAGCGCCTCCATGTTCTGGCTGAAGCCGGCCGTACCCAGCTCCACATTGCGCAGGCTCTGGCGCAGGTTGCGGGCCGTGGCCGTGTCGGCCAGCAAGGTATTGAGCGGGCCGTTGGGGGTCTGAATCTGGTGCTTGAGGCCGGCCAGGGTGTGGGCCAGGGTATCGGAAGTGCTGGCCAGCTGGCGCGTGGCGTGGCGCATGCGGCCGGCAAAAGCCGTATCCGTGAGCAGGTAGCCGGCCGGCCCGCGCCCCTGGCGCAGCCCGTGCGTGAGCTGTTGCATATCCGTCGCCGAGCCTTGCAGTTGGGCCGTGGCCACCGCCAGGTTTTGCAGGCTACGGTGCATCTCAACTGCCAGCTGCTGGTCGTTCAGTAGCTTCCAGAGCGCGTCGCTGCCGTTGAGCTTATGGGTAATCTCGCGCAGGTCTTTGGTGATGCCCACCAGGTTTTTGTTCGATACGTTGAGCGTGCCCAGCATGGCATCCAGGGCCAGCGGGGTGGTGGTGCGCAGCACATCGCCGTTTTCGATGGCCGGGGCCGGGGTGGGCACCGCCTTCAGGTTGATGATGGTATTGCCCACCAGGCCATCGGTGCCGATGGAGGCGATGGCGTTTTTCTTCACGTAGGGCTGCACCTCGCGGTCCAGGCTCAGGCCCACGCGCACGGTGCTGTCGTTCAAAATGCGAATTTGCTTCACCGTGCCCACGCTGATGCCGCCCAGGCGCACGTTGTTGCCCGTGAGCAGTCCCGACACGTTCCGAAAATCAGCCTGCACTTCCAGCGACGAGCCAAACAGATTCTGCTTGCGGCCCAGCATAAACAGCACGGTCACCAGGCAGCCCAGCCCGACGAGCACAAACAAGCCCAGGCGGAAATAAGTACTGGCGGGGCGCTGTGGCATGGCGGCGAGAGGTTAGAGGATGGTTATTCGGAGAAAAACTCGTGGATGGCTGGGTCAGTACTCGCTTTTAGCTCGGCGTAGGTACCCAGGGCGTAGCAGCGGCCCTCTACCAGTAGGGCCACGCGGTTGGCGGTGAGGCGCACGCAGTTCATGTCGTGCGAGATGATGAGCGAGGAGGTGCCGTATTTCTGCTGCACTTCCCGGATGAGCTGGTCGATTTCGCGGGCCGTCACGGGGTCGAGGCCGGTGGTGGGCTCGTCGTAGAGAATGATGTCGGGCTGCAGGATGAGGGTGCGGGCCAGGGCAATGCGCTTGCGCATGCCCCCGGACAGCTCGGCCGGCATCATGTCGATGGTGTGGCCCAAGCCCACGTCGTCGAGGGCCTGGCGTACCAACTGGTCCTCTTCGCCGGGGCCGTGCGTCAGCCAATGCCGCCGCAGCGGGAACAGCAGGTTTTCGCGCACCGTCATCGAGTCATACAGCGCGTTGCTCTGAAACAGAAAGCCCACCCGGGCCCGCAGCTGGTCGAGGGCGGCGTGGTCCAGCGTGGCCACGTCCTGGCCCAGCACCGTGATTTGGCCCGCATCCACCGGCAACAGCCCGATAATGCACTTGATAAGCACTGACTTGCCCGCGCCCGACTTGCCCAGCACCACCACGTTTTCGCCCCGGCGCACGTCCAGCGAGAAGTTGCGCAGCACCTGGTTGGTGCCAAACGCCTTGCTGACGTTGGCCACCGTGAGCACGATTTCGGCAGCGGCGGGGGCCGGCGCGGGCGCGGCCACGGGAGCAGGGGCGGGCAGCATCGGCAGCGGTTTAGTTGAGGCCCAGCAGGCCGGTGGTTTGCACGGCCAGCAAATCGAGAATGAAGATGACCAGCGACGAGGCCACTACCGCCGAGTTGGCGGCCTGGCCCACGCCCTCGGTGCCCTTGTCGGCATAGTAGCCCTTGTAGCAGCCGATTATGCCCACGGCAAAACCAAAAAAGAAGGTTTTGATAACCGCCGGCACCACGTCGCCAAAAGTCAGGGCCGACACAATGTTGTTGGTAAACAGGGCCAGACTGGTCACGCCCTTCAGGTTGATGCCGAGGAACGACGCAAACAGCCCAATGGCATCGGCCAGCACCGTGAGCACTGGCAGCATGAGCGTAGTGGCCAGCACCCGCGTGGCCACCAGGTACTTAAACGGGTTGGTGCCTGATACTTCCATGGCGTCAATCTGCTCGGTCACGCGCATCGAGCCCAGCTCGGCCCCAATGCTGGACCCGATTTTGCCCGCGAAAATCAGGGCCGTGATAATCGGCCCCATCTCGCGGATGATGGTGAGGCCCACCATGGTCGGAATCCACGACTCAGCCCCGAACTGGGCCATGGTGGGCCGGCTTTGCAGCGTGAGCACCATGCCCATGATGAACCCCGTGATGCCCACCAGCGGCAGCGACTGGTAGCCCACCACAAAGCACTGGTGCAGCAGTTCCTGCACCTCGTAGCGCGGCCGAAATCCCTCCTGAAAAAACCGCCCGGCAAACCGGGTAATGGCGCCGGTTTCGGCAACGGTGGTACTGGTGGCCATGGTGGGAAAATAGAGTAGAAATTACGCCTGATGCTGGGGCGAAAACTCCCTGCAAGGTGACAGCCAAATGAGGCCGGAACCCATGTGCAAAGTCATGGTACCGATTGATTTATGTCATGGATTGTGCGTCCGCCAACCGACAATTTTGGGTATCGGTTGGCGCCCCCGGCAACCGGCCTTCCGGCGCGCCGCTGCTGCCGGCTAAAACGCTTTATTACGGGCTTTTAAATGCCAACCTGCTCGGTTGTAGTTCGATGCAGGCCATAAGTTGGACGCTCTTTTCCCCTTCGGCGGGCCACCCGCGGGCCTGCTGTTCCACACAGCTTTCCATTTTATTCACCCCAAACTCTTAAAACGCCATGAGCAACATTCAAAAATCTCAGGATTCGTTTTTCGACGTAATGCCTGCCCGCTTCAGCACCCTGCTCGACCGGTTTTTTGACGATAACATGCCCATGCGGGGCCAGATGAACCGGTTCTTCCCCAAAGTCGACACCTACGAAACCGATTCGAGCTACGACATCGACGCCGCCCTGCCCGGCATGAAGGAAGACGACATCAACGTGAGCCTCGACCAGGGCCGACTCACCATCTCGGGCGAGCGCAAGTTTGAGAACGAGCGCAACGACCGCCGCTACCACGTCATCGAAAGCTCCTACGGCTCCTTCATGCGCACCTTCCAGCTGCCCGATGCCGCCGACGCCGCCAAAATTGACGCCAGCTTCCACAACGGCGTGCTGCACGTGCACGTGCCCAAAGGCGCGCCCAAAACCACCCAGCAGCGCATCCCTGTGCACAACGGCCAAGGCAAAAACGCTGACCAGGGAAAAACCATTGACCAGGGCCAAAACGCTAAAAAGTAAGCCCTGAAAATTTGCCTGCTACGTCCCATCCCCAGGCGCCACGAAAGCTCAAGGTTTCATAGCGCCTGCGGATAGGACGCCGCCGGTAGTTAGGAGGGTGGCCAGTCCCAAATGCAGGTGCCCAAAGATTGTGAATGATATAAATCAATTAATTGGGTGATTGTTGCCATGACAACCGAGGGCGGAAACGCCCAAATTTGCGCGCTTACCACCCGATTATTGAATCATGACCGCGCACCTCCCTTCTGATTTGGCTACTCCTTCGCAACGGCACCGCTTCGTCGAGCTATTCGTGGCCCGCATTGCCGAAGACGAGTTATTGGGGCCGATTTTCGGGCACGCAGGGCACGTCTCCCGGGGCGAGTACGCGTGGTGGGAGCAGGCCCTGACCGGCATGCGCTACTACGGCCGCCTCCTGGCCGATACCGCCGCCCAACTGCCGTGCAACACCTACTTTGAGCGCTGGTGCGCACTGCTGGAAAGCACCTTTCGGCAGTATTTCCACGGCCCTGGCGCGGCCGAGGCCCAGGGCCACGTGCGCAACGTGGCCACCATGCTGGGGCACTGGCACCTGGCCCAGCAGCGACACCCCGCCCTGGTTCAGCCTAATCGTACAGCGTCGAAATCTCAATTAGCCGCTTGATATCCAAGATGGTGATGATGCTGCCCTTGGTACTAAGCACGCCTTCCGCTTTGAGCTCGGCCATGAACCGGCTGGCGGTTTCGCGCACGGTGCCCACCAGCGCGGCTAGGTCATCGCGCGAAATCGTGAAGCTGGGCGGCCCGTCGGCCGGCGGCTGGTAGGTGCGCAGCAGTAGGAGCAGGGCTTCGGCCAGGCGCTCACGCACGGGCTTGTAGGCCAGGTGCAGCATCCGCTCCTCGGTCTCGGCCAGCTCGTTGGCCATCAGCTTCATCAGCGAAGTGGCAAACCCCGGGTTGTGCTCGATGAGCTGGAAAAACACCGATTTAGGGATAAAGCACACTTCGGCCTCGTCGAGGGCCAGGGCATTGGCCATGTGCCCACTCCCCGCCAACAACCCCCGGTAGCCCATAATATCGCCGGCTTTGGCCAGGCGGATGATTTGCTCCTTGCCGTCGCCGCCCACCTTCGTCACCTTAAAATGGCCGGAACTGACGCTGTACAGCCCGGCCGCATGGTCGCCTTCCCGGAACAGTATCTGCCCGCGCTGGTAGTGCTGAAACGTTTTTGCTGCGTCAATCAGCGCTACTTGCTGACTGCTGGCCAGCAGGGTATCGGACCAGCTGCGGTGCTCAGGCGGCTTAGTGGAGACAAATGATTTCACGACAGGACTTTTATAATTATAAATGCAATATATATTATTTTAACTATAATTATAAAATACTGTTGTTGGACCACCTGAAGACAAGTCGATAGAACGCGAATTCCTTATCCGCTGCCACTGCTAAAGCCCTCTGCCGGAGCTGCCTTTGCAGTGCGCGAAGTTGGAAATTGGGAAACCCGAATTAGCTCGCCACCTGCTAATCTTAGTCCCGCTGCCCGGCGAAGGCGGCATCACCGGCTCCGGTTGCAGGTGCCTTCCGGCGTTGGCTGAGGCTTGCCGGCATGCTGCGTTGGGCCGCTTTCTGCATATTCAGCAGCTGCCGGCGCAGGGTGGCATCCTGCCCATACACATCGGGGTAGAAGCGCAGCCGGCCCGCCTCCACCGCGCAGGTTGCGTAGCGCACGTGCAGCGGCAGGGGGCGTTTCAGGAAGATGGTGCGAGGTTGCGGGTTGGCTTCGCACTGGGCCTCGGTGGGCAGGGCGGCGCTGGTGCTGTCGGGCCCCAGCAGGTAGGCCGCCAGGTGCATGGGGCGCTCCAGGTTCATGCAGCCTTCTTCCAGGGCGCGGTAGGGGTGCGCAAACCGCTTGGGCTCGGGCGCATCGCTGAGGTACAGGCCGTAGGGGTTCGGAAACCGGAAGATGATGTTGCCCAACAGGTTGCCACACCCCGGGCTCTGGCGAATGGTGTACGGGAAGTTCTGAGCCGTGATGGCCTGCCAGTTCACAGAGGCCGGATTCACCGGCCGGTCCTGGGCGTCAAATAAGCGGTAGTTGTTATTGGCCAGAAAATCCTGCTCGGGCGAGTAGCGGGCGTTAACCTTGAGGTAGGGCAGAATATGACGCACCGCCACGCTACGGGGCACGTTCCATTCGGGCGCAATGGTGAAGGATGTAAGCCGACTGTTCAAGGTAGGAGTGGGCTGGCCCGGCCGGCCAATTATAATTCGCTGACTGAGCCGCACCCGGCCCCGGCGCACCACCTCCAGCCGATACGCCGGCAGGTTCACCAGCACGTATTCGCTCTCCGGGATGGCCTGCCAGCGCCACCGCTCCAACGTCAGGGCCATTTGCTGGGCACGCCGGTTGCGGGCCGATGGGTTGCGCCCGGCAGGCTGCCGCCGCCAGCGCGCCAGCGCCTGCTGCAGTTCCCGGTACTCGCGCTGCGGCGGCTGGCAGCGCAGCAGCGCAGCCGCAAAGCCGGGCGCGGCCAGCGCCCGGGCCACCCACACCGCTGGCTTGAACGGTGCCCCCGTTTTTTCCAGCGGCGAAGGCGTGAAAGCATGCAGCTGCCCCCGCCGCAAATGCAGCGCAAACTGCACCACCCCGTCAGTCAGCAATACTTCAAAGCGGGCCAGGCGGGCCACCTGCCCGGCCGCGTTAGCCGGATGAGCCAATGAATCGGCCAGCGCCCGGAGTTGCGGTACATGGTATCGGGCCGGCACCAGGCCGTAGTCGCCAGCCCGGGCCAGCAAAGCCAGTGCTGCCCGGCCTTTTGCCCCGGCCCCGGCTCCTGCGCACCAGGCAGCCGAGTAGCTGCGCTTGGCATAAAAGGCCCGCAGCGCGGGGCCATCGGCCAAAGCCAACGGCAGTGCCGGCCCGGTTGCTGGGCTGTTCAGCAGGCTCTTAATGCGGCTGGTCAACGAGTCCGTGGGGTAGTTATTTGCCAGCCCACCGGGCGCTACCGGGCAGTTGGCACTGCACAGACCAGAAAGGCTGGTTGTGAGTGAAATCGCCAGTAGCAGGGGCTTTAATGCACACATGGACAGGGTTTTTGGGTGAGGATAACAACTGGTAAAAGTGGCAGCCTCACCGCTGCAGTCCCGTGATGAAGGTCATGGCAATGGATGAGATTTCTCATCGACAGGCTGTTGCCGCCCGCCCCGCTCAGGGCAAGGACGCTGTAGCCTTCCTAGGTCAGAAATTATGGCTTACTGAATGAGCAACGCCGCGCAAAATCCCCGCTTCCAAATAACCACTGCCCGCCAAATCGCGCAGACTAGATATTCTGGTCGTAATTTGCAGGCTCAAGCTGGTAAAACGGGCACCAGGGTAGCAGTAGGTCGGCCATCGGCTCACCCAACTCCCTTCAATTCCAACCGCCCCGCCAGCAGCCCCGAAGAAGAAATACCCGTGAAGAACATCCGCAACTTTTGCATTATTGCCCACATCGACCACGGCAAAAGCACCCTGGCCGACCGCCTGCTGGAGTTCACCAGCACCGTGGCCAAGCGCGACATGCAGGCCCAGCTGCTCGATAACATGGACCTGGAGCGTGAGCGCGGCATCACCATCAAGAGCCACGCCATCCAGATGCAGTACCCCTACAAAGGGGAAATGTATACGCTGAACCTGATTGACACCCCCGGCCACGTCGACTTCAGCTACGAAGTAAGCCGCAGCATCGCCGCCTGCGAAGGCGCCCTGCTGATTGTGGACGCCTCCCAGGGCATCGAAGCCCAAACCATTTCCAACCTCTACCTCGCCATCGGGGCCGATTTGGAAATCATCCCCGTGCTCAATAAAATCGACCTCCCGCACGCCATGCCGGAGGAAGTGACCGACGAAATCGTGGACCTGATTGGGTGTAAACCTGATGACATCATCCACGCCTCGGGCAAGGCCGGCATCGGCATCGAGGAAATCCTGAATGCCATCTGCGAGCGGGTACCTGCGCCTTCCGGCGACCCCGAAGCGCCGCTTCAGGCCCTGATTTTCGACTCCGTATTCAATTCCTACCGCGGCATCGAAGTCCTGTTTCGCATCAAGAACGGGGTGATGAAGAAGGGCGACAAGCTGCGCTTCATGGCCACGGGCAAGGAATACGGCGCCGACGAAATCGGCATCCTGGGCCTGAACCAGGAGCCGCGTCAGGTGATGGAGGCCGGCAACGTGGGCTACCTCATCTCGGGCATCAAGGAAGCCCGCGAGGTGAAGGTGGGTGATACCATTACCCACGTCAACCGGCCCACGCCGGAAGCCATCCAGGGCTTTGCCGACGTGAAGCCGATGGTTTTCGCCGGCATTTACCCCGTCGATACCACCGAATACGAAGAGTTGCGCTCCAGCATGGAAAAGCTCCAGCTCAACGATGCCTCGTTGGTCTGGGAGCCCGAAACTTCCGTGGCCCTGGGCTTCGGTTTCCGCTGCGGTTTCCTGGGCATGCTGCACATGGAAATCGTGCAGGAGCGACTGGAGCGTGAGTTCAATATGACGGTTATTACCACGGTGCCCAGCGTGCAATTTCACGCCACCGGCACTAAGGACCAACTGCTGACTATCAACGCGCCGAGCGAAATGCCCGAGCCGAACCTGATTAAGCACATTGAAGAACCCTACATCAAGGCCCAGATTATCACGGCTTCGGAGTACGTGGGTGCCATCATCACGCTGTGCATGGACAAGCGCGGCATCATCAAAGGCCAGAGCTACCTGACTTCCGAGCGGGTAGAAATGAGCTTCGAGCTGCCGCTGTCCGAAATCGTGTTCGACTTCTTCGACAAGCTCAAGTCCATCAGCCGCGGCTACGCTTCGCTTGACTATGAGCTGATTGGTTTCCGCGAGTCGGATATGGTGAAGCTGGATGTGATGCTGAACGGCGAGAAGGTCGATGCCCTCTCGGCCATCGTGCACCGCTCCAAGAGCTACGAATGGGGCAAGCGCCTCTGCGAGAAGCTGCGCGAGCTGCTGCCCCGCCAGATGTTCGACATTGCCATTCAGGCCTCCATCGGCCAGAAAATCATTGCCCGCGAAACGGTGAAAGCCCTGCGCAAAAACGTAATTGCCAAGTGCTACGGCGGCGATATCAGCCGCAAGCGCAAACTGCTTGAAAAGCAGAAAGAAGGCAAAAAACGCATGCGCTCCGTGGGCTCCGTCGAAATCCCGCAAGAAGCCTTTCTGGCAGTGCTTAAAATTGATTGATTTGAAAAAGGCGGCTTTCGGGCCGCCTTTTTTTATGCGCCATTTCAACAGTCCTATGAACTCAACCACCACCTCCAACCTCATCGACGGCAAGCAAACCGCCGAGGACATCAAATCCGAAATTGCTATCGAAGTAGCCGTCCGCAAAGCTGCCGGCCAGAAGGTGCCGCACCTCGCCGCCATCCTCGTGGGCCACGACGGCGGCTCCGAAACCTACGTGCGCAACAAGGTGCTGGCCTGCGAGCGGGTCGGCTTCGCCTCCACGCTGCTGCGCTACGAGGACGACATTACCGAAGCCGATTTGCTGGCCAAAGTCGACGAGTTGAACCGCGACCCGGAGATTGACGGCTTCATCGTGCAACTCCCGCTGCCCGCCCACATCAACCCCGAAAAAGTCATTGAAGCCATCCGCCCCGAGAAGGACGTCGACGGTTTTCACCCCATGAACATCGGCCGGATGGTGGCTGGTTTGCCCGCCCTGTTGCCCGCCACCCCGTCCGGAATCGTGGAATTGCTGAGCCGCCAGGGCATCAAAACCAGCGGCAAGCACGCCGTGGTTATCGGGCGTTCCAATATTGTGGGAACCCCAGTTAGTATATTGCTAGCCAAGAATTTGGATACGGCCAATTGCACGGTTACTTTATGCCATTCGCGCACCGAAAACCTGGCTGAAATCTGCCGAACGGCCGACATCGTGGTAGCCGCCATCGGCCGCCCCGAATTTGTGACTGCCGACATGGTGCGGCCCGGCGCGGTGGTGATTGACGTGGGCACAACCCGCGTGCCCGACGCCTCCAAAAAGAGCGGCTACACCCTAAAAGGCGACGTAAATTTTGCCGAGGTAGCGCCCTTGGCCTCGGCCATTACCCCGGTTCCCGGCGGTGTGGGCCCCATGACCATCGCCATGCTTTTGCTGAACACCCTGCGGGCGGCGAAGGGCGAAATCTACCCGCACGCAGCCGGCTGATTTTTAGGAATATTTGGTTATGCATGCCTCAGACCGTACTTTTAAAGTCCGGCCTTGGGAACAGTGCGTCCCATAGTTGGTGTTCAGGTTGCTTCGCTTCCTGAGGCTTTTTTGTGATGATACCCGTGACGTTACTTACCCCCGAAATAATTGCATCTTCCGATGATGTGACGGCTGCCCCCGCCGGCACCTTTCTGCCCGTAATGGAACAATTCTATACCATTCAGGGCGAAGGGTATAACACCGGCCGGGCCGCCTACTTTATCCGATTGGGGGGCTGCGACGTGGGCTGCGTGTGGTGCGACGTGAAAGAGTCGTGGGATGCCGACGCGCACCCCCGCCAGTCCGTGGCGCAGTTGGTAGAAGCCGTTTTGGAGTACCCTGGCCGCGACGTGGTCATCACCGGCGGCGAGCCGCTGATGCACAACCTGGGCCCGCTCACAGCCGCTTTGCAGGCGGCCGGCTGCCGCACCTGGCTCGAGACCTCGGGCGCGCACCCGCTTTCCGGCACCTGGGATTGGGTGTGTTTATCACCCAAAAAATTCAAGGCCCCACTGCCCGAAGTGCTGGCGGCGGCGCACGAATTGAAAGTGGTCGTATTTAACGGGCACGATTTTGCGTGGGCCGAAGAGCACGCGGCATTGGTTCCGGCCACTACGCGCTTATACTTGCAACCCGAGTGGAGCCGTGCTGCGCGCATGACGCCCGAGTTGGTTGACTATGTGAAGCAGCACCCGCGCTGGCAGGTGTCGCTCCAAACCCATAAATACCTTGACATTCCCTAGCTTACCGTATGCGTCGCATTTCAGTGTTGGGGGCCCTGCGCCTCGGAATGATGTGTCTGCTGGGGCTGGCCTCTGCCGAAACGGCTTGGGCTCAGCTACCGCCCAAAGTGCAGACGCCCACCAACACCAAGGCCCGCAGCCTGCTCGAAAAGGCGCAGCAGCAAACCAAGGAGCGGGATTTTATCAAGGCCGTTGAGACGCTGAATCAGCTCAACCAGAAGTTTCCCTCCTTCGGTGAAGCCTTCCTGCTGAAGGGCTCGTTGATGAAAGCCATGGGCGACAACCGCGGCGCGCTGGCCGCCTACCGCGACGGCCTGGCCAAAGTCCCCGTCGAGGCCGTCCATGCCTCTGAATACCAACTGTTGGGCGACCTCGCCCTAAGCTACGGCGAATACCAGACCGCCCTCGAAGCTTACCAAAAGCTGATGAAGGTGGCTCCCAAAGCCCAGAAAAACCTGGCCAAATCGCAGCGGCAGCTCCTCACCTGCGAGTTTGCCATTGATGCCATGAAGCACCCGGTGGGCGAAGCGCCGATGCCGCTGCCCGCTCCGCTGAATAGCTTCAAGTTCCAATACTTTCCGGCCCTCACCGCTGATAACCGGTTCTTGCTTTTCACGGGCCGGCCGGCGGCCAGCAGCGGCGAAGACTTGTACGTGAGCCGCCAGAACAAAGACGGCTCGATGGGCGAGCCCGTGCCCATTTCGCCGGCCATCAATTCCAGCTACAACGAAGGCGCGGGCTCGATTTCGGGTGATGGCAAAACGCTGGTTTTTGCCTCCTGCGACCGGCCCAAGGCCATTGGCAACTGCGACTTGTACATCTCGCGCCGCACCGGCAACAACTGGAGCGCGCCCGTCAACCTGGGCCTCAACGTGAACTCCACGGAGTGGGACTCGCAGCCCTCGCTCTCGGCCGACGGCCGCACGCTGTACTTCACTTCGACCCGGCGCGGTGGTCAGGGTCAGGAAGACATTTACGTAACTACCCTGCAGCCCGATGGCAACTGGAGCCCCGCCCAAAACGTGGGCACGCCAGTGAACACCGCCGGCAAGGACATGGCCCCGTTTATTCACGCCAGCGGCACCACGCTCTACTACGTCACCGATGGTCTGGTGGGCATGGGTGGGCTCGACGTATTTCGCTGCGAAAAGCAGCCGGCCGGCACCTGGAGTGAGCCCCGCAACCTGGGCTACCCGTTGAACACCTTCGAAAACGAAGCCTCGCTATTCATCACTTCCGATAACCAAAAGGGCTTTTGCTCGCGCAGCCGCGCTTCGGAGGAGCCACCAGGGGGCTACCGGCTATCGCGCGAGCGGCCGGTGGAGCTATTTGGGTTTGCGGTACCGCCGCCCGTGAAGGCCCGCGAAACCAGCACGTACACCCAGGGCCGCGTGTTCGACGCCAACACCAAAAAGCCGCTCAAGGCTGATGTGAAGCTCTACGACCTGGATACTGATGTGCTTACTCAGTTCGTAACATCTGACCCCGAATACGGTGATTACACGGTAGTGCTCAACGAAGGCCACCACTATGCTATGTACGCGGCGGCCGATAAGTACCTGCTCAAAAGCCTCAGCTTCGACTACTCCAGTCAGCACAACTTCAATCCCACGGCGCTGGATATCTACCTGGAGCCCGTGCGCTCCGGCCGTAGCGTGGTGCTGAATAACCTGTTTTTCGACACCAATAAGTACGACTTGAAGCCGCAGTCGCGCACCGAGCTCAACCGCCTGATTGAGTTCCTGCGGCAGTACCGCGACGTGCAGATTGAAGTATCTGGCTATACCGACAATGTGGGGGCACCCGATGCCAACTTGCAGCTCTCGCAGCGCCGTGCCCAGGCCGTGGTCGAATACCTGTCCGGTCACGGTATTTCGGTTACCCGGTTGCGCTCCAAAGGCTACGGCGAAGGCCACCCACTGGCCGCCAATGATTCCGAAGCCCACCGCCAGCTCAACCGCCGCATCGAACTGCACATTCTGTAGTAGCTGAGCTGCCCCATTTTTGGCAGTTCAGCCATAATAACGAACGGGCTGCTGGCTTTTTAGCCAGTAGCCCGTTTTTGTTATAGGACAGTAGCCGACTTCATCGGGTTTGCCTTTGGCGATTAACTGGCTGAAAACCGGGTAGGTTTTCCAGTCTAATAACATAAAGAGGGCTGTTTGAATCAGGCTTGAGGGCGCAAAAAGGTTCTGTTAGGCTCTATGCGGTATTGGCGGTATCGCGAATCTGGCGTTGCAACTGCATCGACCAGGCATTTCAGGTACCTAAACCAGCAGTTAAAATGAAGGTTCAAAAACCCCTTTTTACTTAAAGTAAGGCTTTAGGTGAAGCAAAATATAATTGGATTCGGCAGGAAAAATATATGGTTCGCCTACTGGCTGGCTTTTTTTTTGCCTAAGCAGACAATTTTTTTAACGAAATCAAATAGCTATTAATCAGGTATCTATCAAACAATGCAAAAACCTTGAAATTAAAAAAGTGCCAGAAAAAATATTTTTCGTTCAAATTAATTATTTGTCTATGTTTGATGAGCCCAATTGCACTCCAGCAGGGCGCTTGACTTATCTCATCACCATAACCCCCACATCCCATGAAAAATTTGTTCTTGGCTACTTGCTTTGCTGCGGGTGTTACTGTTGCTCCGGTGGCCGTGGCCGGCCCCGGCGACGGCGCTTACTCGCACGCCATGATGGCGCGGGCCACCACGCTCACCCGGGCACTGGCGCAACACGTGCATTTCAACGAGGCCCAGTACCTCGCCGTGCGGCAACTGCACCTGAATATGCTCACCGAGCGGCGCGACCTGGAAATCATCCTCAACGGTGCCAGTGCCGAAGAGCGTGATACCCAACTTGCCCAGGCGCAGCAGCGCTACGAAACAGAGCTGGCTAGCATCTTGCAGCCCCAGCAGCTGATTGCCTATCAGAACCTCCGCACCAACTTTACCGCGCACCGCCTGAAATAGGGGAGGGCAACCTTTCCGGCCGGACACGAAAAAGCCCGCTCCATAGAGCGGGCTTTTTGTTTTTTAGCCTGATTGAGTTCGAGACTAACGGGCGTTGATGGCCGTGTAGTCGCGCTCCAGTTCGCCGGTATAAATCTGGCGCGGGCGGCCGATGGGCTCCTTGTTCTCGCGCATCTCTTTCCACTGAGCAATCCAGCCGGGGAGGCGGCCCAGGGCAAACATCACTGTGAACATCTCGGTGGGGATGCCCAGGGCTTTGTAAATGATGCCCGAGTAGAAGTCCACGTTCGGGTACAGCTTGCGCTCGATGAAATACTGGTCGGTGAGGGCGGCCTGCTCCAGCTCCTGCGCGATTTTCAGCAGGGGGCTGTCCTGCATGCCGAGGGCTTGCAGCACCTCGTCGGCAGCCTTTTTAATGATTTTGGCGCGCGGGTCAAAGTTCTTGTATACGCGGTGGCCGAAGCCCATGAGGCGGAACGAGTCGTTCTTGTCCTTGGCTTTGGCGATGAACTTGCTGGTGTCGCCGCCATCGGCTTCAATGGCTTCCAGCATTTCAATCACCTCCTGGTTGGCGCCGCCGTGCAGGGGACCCCACAGGGCGTTGATACCAGCCGAAACTGAGCCGTAGAGGCTGGCGTTGGCCGAGCCTACGAGGCGCACGGTGCTGGTGGAGCAGTTCTGCTCGTGGTCGGCGTGCAGGATGAGGAGCTTGTTGAGGGCGCTAACTACTACGGGGTTGATTTCATACTTCTCGGTGGGGAAGCTGAACATCATGTAGAGGAAGTTGGCGCAATAGTCCATGTCGTTGCGCGGGTAGTTCAACGGATGGCCCATGTTGTTCTTATAGGTCCAGGCCGCGATGGTCGGCATCTTCGCCAGCAGGCGAATGATGTTGAGCTCCATTTCCTCGGGGCTGAGGTCGGGCGACACGCTCTGCGGATAGAAGCCGGTGAGCGCGCAGATGAGCGACGACAGGATGGCCATGGGGTGCGTCGCCGACGGGAAGCCGTCGAAAATCTTGCGCATGTCCTCGTGTACCAGCGTGTGCTTGGTAATCTGGCCGCTGAAGTTGTCGAGCTCGGCCTGAGTGGGCAACGCGCCGTAAATCAGCAGGTAAGCTACTTCCAGGAAGCTCGACTTTTCGGCCAGCTGCTCAATGGGATAGCCACGGTAGCGCAGGATGCCTTCTTCACCGTCGAGGAAGGTGATGGCGCTTTTGGTGGCGCCGGTGTTTTTATAACCCGAATCGAGGGTGACGTAGCCGGTCTGGTCGCGCAGTTTACCGATGTCAAATGCCTTTTCGTGTTCGGTGCCTTCGATTACGGGCAAGGTGATGGACTTGCCGTCGAGGATGAGTTCAGCAGTTTCTGCCATGGGCGGGAGGGGTGTGAGGGAAATAGAGTGCGAAACTAAGCCATAGGCCGTAAGCCGGGAAATTTTAACCAGACTTTAACCCGGAGTATTACAATCCTGGGGGCACTAAGTTTTGTAAAAACGGCTTAAAAAGCCGGAATACGCCGTTTGGCAACGTTTGCGTCGATTTAGCCTGCAAGTTCACAATGGAGTATGAAGAACGGATTATTTCCCGATGCAGAACTGGGTGAAAATGCTGGTGAGCAAATCTTCGGAAGAAATTTCGCCGGTGATTTCTCCCAGCGCCGCCAGGGCGTGGCGGAGGTCGGCGGCCAAAAGCTCGGTGCCAAAGCCGGTATCGAGGCCGGTTTGCACGGCGGCGAGGTGGGCGGCGGCGGTTTCGAGGGCGCGGGCATGACGCACGTTGGTCACAATGGTAGCGGAGGCGTTGTTTTCGAGCGTGGAGCCGCGTACCTGCTTTACCAAGGCCGTTTGCAACGCTTCAATGCCTTGATTCTGTCCGGCAGCCAGCAGTATCAGCGGTATTTCAGCGTTTTTGCCCGCGAGGCTGTCCTGAAACTCAGTTTCAAAAGCGGCAATAGATTCAGCGGAAGCCAGGTCAGTCTTATTGCCCACCGCCAGCACGGGCAGCTTTAGCCCAGCGGTCAGCACCTGGATTTCGGCGCTTACTTCTGTCGGCGTCATTTCTGTTAAATCAAACAAATAGAGCAGCAACGACGCCTTGCGCACCCGCTCCCGGGTACGGGCCACGCCAATGGCTTCCACTTCATCGGCCGTGTCCTCACGCAGACCGGCGGTGTCAACGAAGCGGAAGCGCAGGCCGTCGATGCTCACCTCGTCCTCAATAAAGTCGCGGGTGGTGCCGGGAATGGCCGACACAATGGCGCGCTCTTCGCGCAGCAGGGCGTTGAGTAGCGTGGATTTGCCGGCGTTGGGCCGACCGGCAATGACGGTGGTGATACCATTTTTGATGACATTGCCCAGCTCGAAGGAGCGGAGCAGGCCCAGCACTACGCCGCGCACTTCGGCCAGCAGCGCGGCCAGGCCGGTGCGGTCGGCAAACTCCACGTCTTCTTCGCCGAAATCCAGTTCCAGCTCCAGTAGCGCGGCAAACTTAATGAGGCGGGCGCGCAGTTCGCGTAGCTCCTGCGAAAAGCCACCGCGCAGCTGGTTTAGCGCTATTTTATGGCTGAGGGCGGAATCGGCGGCAATGAGGTCGGCCACGGCTTCGGCCTGGGCCAGGTCCATGGCTCCGCTGATGAAAGCGCGCTTGGTGAACTCACCGGCTTCGGCCAGGCGCGCGCCGTGGCGCAGGAGTAGGGCCAGCACCTGGCGCACCACGTAGTCGGAGCCGTGGCAGCTGATTTCGACCACGTCTTCGCGGGTAAATGACTTTGGGGCGCGGAAGAGGCCGACCACGACTTCGTCGAGTATTTCGCCGCCGTTGGGGTCGCGCAGGGTGCCGTAGTGCAGGGTGTTGCCGGCCGCTTCGGCGAAGCTCTTTTTGGAGAACACGGCAGCCGTGATGGCCACGGCGGACGGTCCGGAAAGGCGGATGACGGCCAGCGCGCCCGCGCCCGGCGGCGTCGACAAGGCGACGATGGTGTCGGAGAAAATTGTCTGGACCACGGTTTTTTCGGATTCGCCGGATTAATCGGATTTTGTAGTTGCCGGGCTCGTCGTAAGCCTACGCAGTTACAAACAGATTGCGGCTTACTTCGGCTGAAATGAGGGCGGTGCGCTCACGGTTTATTCTGAGCTCAAATGAATTATCGAAGGCTACCTTATCCAGTACTTCAATCATGGCTCCGAGCTGTAGGCCCACTTTGTCGAGGTATTGCAAGAAGGGTGCAGAGGTGTTTTTGACGGCCGCCAGGGTGCCAGATTCGCCCGTGCAGAGGTCGGCGAGCAGGCGGTGGGCGGGGCGGCGGATGGCCCCGTCCTCGGCCGGAATGGGGTCGCCGTGGGGGTCGAGGGCGGGGTGGCCCAGGAAGGCATCGAGGCGGCGCATGAGCAGCGGCGACTGTACGTGCTCCAGCTCCTCGGCCACTTCGTGCACCTCATCCCAGTTGAAGCCGAGCTGCTGCACCAGAAAAACCTCCCACAGCCGGTGCTTGCGGATGGTGAGCAGGGCCAGCCGCTGGCCTTCGGCCGTGAGCTGCACGCCACGGTATTTCTCGTAGTTCAGCAGGCCCTTTTCGGCCAGGCGGCGCAGCATGTCCGTGACGGAAGCGGCGCGGGTGTCCAGCGCCGCCGCGATGCGGTTGGTGCTCACGCCCGCCGTGTCCGGCTCGGCTTCGGCCAGCTTGAAAATGGCTTTGAGGTAATTTTCCTCGGTGTGGCTGGGCAGTTTGGCGGATGGTATTGTAGACGGGGAGTCGCTCATGCTGACAGGGCCGGAACAGGAGGGCCAGTGCAAAGCTGCATGTAAAAATGCGTGCTTCACACCGGCCCAAACTGCTCAACCTAAAAATTAGCTACTTAAAATTTCAACAGCGCCGAAGCCCAGGTGAAGCCCGAGCCAAAGGCAGCCAGGCACACGAGGTCGCCGCGCTTGATTTTGCCTTCCTGCACGGCTTCGCTGAAGGCCAGCGGTACCGAGGCGGCGGTGGTGTTGCCGTAGCGCTGGATGTTGCTGAACACCTTGTCATCGCCGAGGCCCATTTTCTGCTGCACGTACTGGGTGATGCGCAGGTTGGCCTGGTGCGGGATGAGCATGTCGATGTCCGAGGCCTGCAGACCATTTTGGTCGAGCGCCTCCTTGATGACCTGCGGAAAGCGCACCACGGCGTGCTTGAACACGTTCTGGCCGTTCATGTAGGGGTAGAGCTCGGCTTTGTTGGCCATGATGTATTCCACGCGGTTATCGCGGTTCGAGCTGGGCTCTTTCACGATGAGCTCCTCGGCGTGCTCGCCCTGGGCGTGGAGGTGCGTGCTGAGGATGGCGTGCTCATCCGACGTGCTGGGGCGGAGCACCATGGCACCCGCGCCATCGCCGAAAATAACGGATACGCCACGGCCTTCGGGCGTTTTATCGAGGCCGGAGGAGTGGATTTCGGAGCCCACCACCAGCACCGTGTCGTACATGCCGGTGCGGATAAACTGGTCGGCCACCGAAAGGGCATAGATGAAGCCCGAGCACTGGTTGCGCACATCGAGGGCCGGGCAATTGTTGGTCATGCCCAACTCGCGCTGCATGAGTACGCCGGAGCCGGGGAAAAAGTAGTCGGGCGAGAGCGTGGCAAACACAATCATCTGCACGTCGTTGGCCTCCACGCCGGCCATGTCCAAGGCTTTGCGGGCGGCGTTGGCGCCCATGTTGGCGGTGGTGTCGGTGCCTTCCTCGAACCAGCGCCGCTCCTGAATGCCGGTGCGCTCCTGAATCCAGGCATCGGAGGTGTTCATCATCGGCTCCAGCTCGGCGTTTTTAACCACGCGAGAGGGAACGTAGTGGCCGACCCCGGCGATGAATGAGTGACGTAAAGTTGCCATGGATGGTGGGAGAAAAAAAGTGGACTAGGGAGTGAGAACCGCCGCGAGGGCCGGAATAAAATCAGTGAAGTAACTACGTGCTACGGGCAAATTGGGGCGCAAAGGTGGCAGGTTAAATCACAGTATCCAGCAAATGCCACAATTTTTTGCCTTCGCCGGCCCAGAGTACGTCGGTGGGGATACCATTAGGATAGAAGAAGTGGCTTTGCAGCCGGGCTACCAAAGCAGATGCATCAACTGGCTGTCCGAAGCCAACCGACAGGCCCGCACCGTGGGCATCCAGCAGCTCCTGCCACAGCGGATTAGGCGAGGCCAGCACCGGCAGCCCGTGCGCCAGATACTCAAACAGCTTGGTGGGCCGGCAGCGCTCCGAGCTGGGGTGCGGCCGGTAGGCCAGCAAGCCCAGGTGGCTGCGGTTGATTTCAGCCACGATTTCATCGTGGGGTACCGGTTCAAACCCGCCAATGAGCGTGAGCCAATCGGCGTGCGCCGTGGCCTTTTGCTTTAACTGCCGCAACAGCTCCGGCTGCTGGCAGAAGCCGATGATGGTGAGCCGCGCCCCGCCGGGCCACGCGACGCGGAACTGCTCGGCCAGGGCAATGGCTTCCCACACGCCGTTGAGCTCGGAAATGGTGCCGGAATACAGCAGGCGAAGCGGCTCGGTGGGGGGCGGCATCTGTATCGGTTGCTGGCGTAGCGTTTCGCCTGAATGGGGCTGGTACTTGTTTTCGAGCACCACCGCACGGCCCGGCGGCAACTCATTCAGGAATGGCAGCTCGGCCGCGTAGCTGGCTTCGGCCAGGACAACGCCCGCCGCCCGCCGCGCCGCCCGCGCCTCCACCCAGCGCAGCCCGGCCGCCAGCCAGTGCCGCGTGAGGCCCTGGTACACGCGCTGCGTCGAAACATTCAGCGCGTAGTTTTCACGGATGTCGTAGATAAACTTACGGCCCCGGCCCAGCGCCTGCCACAGCAGCGTGAGCGGCAGCAGCTCTGGGGCGTGTACGATAACGACGGCGGGTTTTAATACCCGCAGCAAGCGCCAGTAGTGCCCCTGCGCGGCCAGCCGGTTCAGGCTCAGGCGCGAACCCCGGAAGATGCCGTGCTGAAAAATGCCGCGTGCATCTGAAGTAGCCAAAGGCGCTGCCGCATCCCGGCCCGCTACGTGAACCTGCACCTGCGGCCGTTCTATAAGCGTTTCGGCAAACTTGCCCCGCATGCGGGTATCGTCCACGGGCTTCAGCACCGAGGCCAGCAAAACCACAAATTGAGAAGAACCGAAGCCAAGCACACTCCAAAGATGGTAGTTTTGCGGCTTCCAAGCCGCTTCCGCCATTGCCGACGGCTTTTCCCATTCATCTTTTTCGCCTCGTCCGATGTCCGACCTGCAAACCCAAATCGAAGCCGCCTGGGCCGACCGCGCCCTGCTCCAAACCCCCGAAACCAAAGCCGCCATCGAGCACGTCATCGAAGAGCTCGACAAAGGCCGCCTGCGCGTGGCCACCCCGCCCGCCGAAGACGGCGGCGAGTGGACCATCAACGAATGGGTGAAAAAGGCCGTGATTCTCTACTTCCCCATCCGCCAGATGAGCACGCAGGAAGTGGGCCCCTTCGAATACCATGACAAAATGCTGCTCAAAACCGACTATGCCGGCCAGCTGGTGCGCGTGGTGCCGCCCGCCGTGGCCCGTTACGGTGCGTTTTTGGCCCCCGGTGTCATTCTCATGCCCAGCTACACCAACATCGGTGCCTACGTGGGCGAGGGCACGATGGTGGACACCTGGGCCACTGTGGGCAGCTGCGCCCAGGTGGGCAAAGGCGTGCACCTGAGCGGCGGCGTGGGCCTCGGCGGCGTTCTCGAGCCAGTACAGGCCGCCCCCGTCATCATCGAAGACGGCGCTTTCATTGGCTCGCGCAGCATCCTCGTGGAAGGCTGCCGCATCGGCAAGGAGGCCGTGATTGGTGCGGGCGTCACCATCACCGGCAGCACCAAAATCATCGACGTAACCGGCTCTGAGCCCAAAGAGTACCGCGGCTACGTGCCGCCGCGCTCGGTGGTCATTCCCGGCTCTATTCCGAAGCAGTTCCCGGCCGGCGAGTACCAGGTGCCCTGCGCCCTCATCATCGGCCAGCGCAAGCCCAGTACCGATTTGAAAACGTCGCTCAACGATGCGCTGCGGGACTTTGGAGTGAGCGTATAATTGGATTCGGGATGATATTCAGGATTGGGTATTGGCGGTTGCTGGCGACTCTATTGCTTCTAAATTTAGTAGCGATAGTTCTGACAGCAGGACCAGTATTGTATTCCGAGCCTCATCATCGTTTCGCCTATGCTGAATTCTCCGGCGGAATTGGCTATATGAATTTCGCGTTTTGGTTATTTTTAGCATTTGAGGGGCCGCTATTGTTTATCTATGTCGATAGGGCTGCGGGTGTGGTGAAATACCAACGCTTATTTCGCAGCTTCACGGAAGTTGTATTGAGATATGACCGTGTGGACGGTAGGTTTATTATTCGCAGCATAGGTCGCAACCGAACCGCTAGAGTCTGGGCATTATTTTATAATGGCCAAGAGAAGTTCTATGTAAACTTTGGCACTGGCTGGACTGATGCAAAGTTTGAAGCCGTGAATGATATGCTTAATCGTAATGCATGGTAATAAAAAAGCCCGCTAGTTAGCGGGCTTTTTTATTACAACAAAGCGGATAAATTACACGCCCGCTTTCAGCTTCTCGCCAAACAGCGCCTTCACTTTATCTACCTTGGGCCGGGCCACAAACTGGCAATAAGGCTCGTGGCCGTGCAGGTTGAAGTAGTTCTGGTGGTAGTCCTCGGCGGGGTAGAATGCGGGGGCGGGCAGAATCTCCGTCACCACCGGGTTGGGGAAAGCGTGGTTGTCGTTGAGCTTCTTTTTATACTCCTCGGCCAGCTGCTTCTGCTCCTCGTTGTGGTAATAGATGCCCGAGCGGTACTGCGTACCCACGTCGTTGCCCTGGCGGTTGAGGGTGGTCGGGTCGTGGGTTTTCCAGAAGATTTCGAGCAGCTCCTTGTAGCTGATAACGGCCGGGTCGAAGGTGATGTCGATAACCTCGTTGTGGCCCGTGAGGCCACTGCACACTTCCTTATAAGTCGGGTTGGCGATGCGGCCCCCGGCGTAGCCGGACACCACTTTCTCCACGCCCTTCAGGTTCTGAAATACGGCCTCGACGCACCAGAAGCAGCCGGCGCCAAATGTTGCTTTTTGCATGGGTAGGAAATTGATTCGTTGTGTTTGATAACAACGCGGTAGACGTGGCGCAGGTTATTTCCTTACAGCTATGACCTGCTACTAATTGGTGGCCGGCGCACGGGCGTGCAAGGCACTTCCTGCAAACCAAAAAGCCGTTCGCATGGGCGTGCGAACGGCTTTCTTTCCATCGATAGCTTCTACTTCCGAAACCGCGCGGCCACCACCAGCTCCTTCGAGCCCGCCGTGTGCTGGTAGAAGCCCTCGCCCGACTTCACGCCCAGGCGGCCGGCCATCACCATGTTCACCAGCAGCGGGCAGGGGGCGTATTTGGGGTTGCCCAGGCCCTCATGCAGCACCCGCAAAATGGCCAGGCACACATCCAGCCCAATGAAATCGGCCAGCTGGAGCGGGCCCATCGGGTGGGCCATGCCCAGCTTCATCACCGTGTCAATCTCCTCCACGCCCGCCACGCCCTCAAACAGCGTGATGATGGCCTCGTTAATCATCGGCATCAGAATGCGGTTGGCCACGAAACCGGGGTAGTCGTTTACCTCCGTCGGCGTTTTGCCCAGCTGGCGCGAGAGGTCCATTACCTGCTGCGTCACCGCATCCGAAGTGGCGTAGCCCCGAATCACCTCCACCAGCTTCATCACCGGCACGGGGTTCATGAAGTGCATGCCAATCACCTGCTGGGGCCGCTTGGTCACGGCCGCAATTTTGGTGATGGAAATCGACGACGTATTAGAAGCCAGAATGGCATCGGCGGGCGCGTACTGGTCGAGGTCGCGGAAAATTTGCAGCTTGAGGTCCACGTTTTCGGTGGCGGCTTCCACCACCAGGCCCACACCCGCCACGCCATCGGCAATGGAGGTAAACGTCTTCAATCGGCCCAGGGTGGCCGTCTTATCGTCTTCGCTCAGGGTGGCTTTGGCCACCTGGCGGTCCAGGTTTTTGGTGATGGTGCCCAGGGCGCGGTCCAGGGCCGGCTGGTTGATGTCGATGAGAGAAACCGAAAAACCGTGCTGCGCAAATACGTGGGCAATGCCATTGCCCATGGTGCCGGAGCCAATAACGGCGACGTTCATAAGTATCGGAAAAAGAGTGGGTGGGATAAGAACAGCAGCCCAGCGGGCCGCCGCCACAAAGCTACGGTAGCATTAGTAACCGGCGTTTTTGTTTGCGATTAATGAAATATTTTTTCAATTAATATATCCTTTTAATAAACACCCCGTACAAAGCCCCAGAGACACTTCTCTAACATTTTTTCACCTCCCCTTCATTCTTCTTAATACCTCCAAGCCATGGGCAACCTTCTGTATATCATCGCCGTCATTCTGGTCATCATCTGGGCTGTTAGCTTCTTCGGTGGCTACTTCACCGGCGGCATCATTCACGTCCTGCTGGTTATTGCCATCATCGCCATCCTGCTGCGTGTTATTAGTGGCCGAAGCGCTGTCTAACGCACCCCCAAGGGTTAATTTAAAAACACAAAAAAGCCGCGCTGGTATATCCAGCGCGGCTTTTTTGTGTTTGTTTGGTTTTGCTATTTTCCAATGTTGAATAGCAAGCTGAAGCGCAGATTGAATCCGGGATAGAGCGAGAAAACGGAATTGCCAAAATTATACAGCCCCAATACATCAACGGCCACGTTCTCGCCCAAATACGAGCGGTAGCCAATGCCCGCCAGCGGTGAGCTCACGGTGCGGTTGATTTTTACCAGGTAATTGTCGCGGTCGTAGCCAGCTAGCTGCGCATTGGTAACCTCGTATTCGCCGTGAATAAAGAATTCCTTGTACACGATGTACTGCGCAAAAACCTTAAACCCCAGGCTGCTGCTCGAAAGGCTGTTGGCCCCGGCGGCCGTCAGGGTACCACTGGGGGTGGGGTAAGGGAAGCCGTAGGTACGGTAAAAGTTGTCGGGCGAAAGCGAGTAGTTGTTGTAGGCATATGAAATGCCTGGCCCCACGGCAAACTTATCGGTGATGCGGTAGCCCAGCGCGGGTGCCAGGCTGACGTTGAAATTACTGATGCCATCCACCGAAGTGTAGCCCAAGCCCAGGTTGGTGTACAGAAACTTCTTCGTCGGCGGCTTGTCTTCGGCACCGCCGGCTTTGGTATTCTTGCGGTTGGGGAAATCAAGGCCCGAAGGCGCGTCGGGGGTCGACTGCACCGGGGCGTTGTACGTTGGCTCGGGCGCGGGTTCCGGGGTGGTGGCGGGGGCCGGCGTGGGCTCCACGGGCCGGGGCTGGGCGGGCTGTGGCGCAGGCGGGGCCGTGTTCAGCACAGGCTTGTCCTGGGCCTGGGCCCGGAAGGTGGGCAGCCCAGCCGCCGCAACCAACAGCAGCACCGGAAGCAAATGACGTTTCATGCGAAGGGAGTAAAGGGACGTAAGAAGGGTAAATGTACCTGGCCAGATAACGAAAGCGGCCGGAAAATTATTCATTTTCCGGCCGCCATTCGTCGATTGCTTAGGCTATTTGGTACATTTTCTGGCGCTGGGCCTTCAGCGTTTCATCGGCCAGGTATTCTTCGTAATTCATGCGCCGGTCGATGATGCCATCGGGCGTGAGCTCGATGATGCGGTTGGCCACCGTGTCGATGAACTGCAAGTCGTGCGAGGCAAAGATGAGCGAGCCGGTAAATTCCTTCAAACCATTGTTCAGGGCCTGAATGCTTTCCAGGTCCAGGTGGTTCGTCGGGTCATCCAGCACCAGCACGTTGCCGCTTTCCAGCATCATTTTCGAGAGCATGCAGCGCACTTTCTCGCCGCCGCTCAGCACGTTGGGCTTTTTCTGCGACTCTTCGCCCGAAAACAGCATCCGGCCCAGCCAGCCGCGCACAAAGCTCTCGTCTTTGTCTGTCGAATACTGCCGCAGCCAGTCCACCAGGTTCATGTTGTCGGCCTGGAAGAAGGCACTGTTTTCCTTCGGGAAATAGCTGGGCGTGATGGTGGTGCCCCACTTATACTCCCCTTTGTCGGCCTTGGCTTCACCAAAAATGATGTCGAACAGGAGGGAAGCCGCTCGGTCGTCGCGGCCCACGATGGCCACTTTATCGCCTTTGTCAAGCGTGAAGGTCACGTTTTTCAGCACCGACTGGCCATCCACGGTCTTGCTCACGCCTTCCACGGCCAGCAACTGGTTGCCGGCTTCGCGCTCGGGCTTGAAGGCGATGTAGGGGTAGCGGCGCGAGGAAGGCTTGATTTCCTCCAGCGTTAGCTTTTGCAGCAGCTTCTGGCGGCTGGTGGCCTGCTTCGATTTCGAGGCGTTGGCCGAGAAGCGGCGCACAAACTCTTCGAGCTCTTTGCGCTTGTCCTCCGTTTTCTTGTTCACGTCCTGGCGCTGGCGCAGGGCCAGCTGGCTGCTCTCGTACCAGAACGAGTAGTTGCCGGGGTACATTGTGATTTTCGAAAAGTCCAGGTCGGCCATGTAGTTACACACGGCGTCGAGGAAGTGGCGGTCGTGGCTCACCACAATCACCGTATTCTCGAAGTTGTCGAGGAAGTTCTCCAGCCAGAGCACGCTCTCGGCGTCGAGGTTGTTGGTTGGTTCATCAAGCAGCAGCACGTCCGGGTTGCCAAACAGGGCCTGGGCGAGCAGCACACGCACTTTTTCGCTGGCGCCGAGGTCGGCCATCAGCGAATAGTGCTTGTCTTCGGTGATGCCCAGGCCGGAGAGCAGCTCGGCGGCCTGGTAGTCGGCGTCCCAGCCGTTCATATCGGCAAACTCGCCTTCGAGCACACCCAGGCGCTCGCCGTCGGCATCGGTGGCGGTGCCCGCGTCGTACTTGGCGTAGAGGGCGTCCTTTTCCTTCATCACCTCCGCCAGGCGCTGGTGGCCCTGAATCACGGTTTGCAGCACGGGCTGGTCGTCGTAGGCAAACTGGTTCTGCTTGAGCACGGCCAGACGCTGGCCGGCCGGCATTTCCACCGAGCCAGTGTTGGGCTCAATTTCGCCCGAAAGGATTTTCAGGAAAGTCGACTTGCCCGCGCCATTGGCCCCAATAAGGCCATATACGTTGCCTGGCAGGAATTTAACGGTAACATCTTCAAACAGCACGCGCTTCCCGTAGCGCAGGCTCACATTGGAGGTGGAAATCATTCAGTCAGAAAATAGTAGCTCACAAAAACCGCGCATTTGGCACGCGGCAGCCCGGCAAAATTACGCAACAGGACCCCCGTTGGAATCGTTGCGAAAAAAGTAGTTGACAAGCCTGACGAAAATAACTAACTAGCAGGGCAATTAGTGCCCGGGGGCACCCACGGCGTGGCCCCGCCCCCGAGCCTTTTGGATACAACCCTCGGCCACCGGGGCAAGTATAGCTAAGCATAGCAGTAGTTGCCGGCAAGCCGGCCTATTCTTCACTTTTTACCTCTTACGGGCATGGCAGACAATCAATTGACTTCCGAAAGCAACGGCTTCCGCATGGGCGCAATTACGGCCGCCGTGTTGGTAGCCTACACCGGTATTGCCGCGCTGGCCGGCTTTCTGGGTAAAATAGAAGCTGGTACGCTCGATATCTTCATTCTGGCGGCGGGCGTGGTGCTTTCCATTCGCCGGCTCAAGCAAGCAAAGGGGCGGCACATGTCTTACTTCCAGGGGTTTAGCACCGGCATCATCACGGCCCTGTCAGCCTCGGTGTTGCTGGGCGCATTCTTCTGGTTGCTGGGCGGAATTAGCCAGGCGGCGGTGCGGCAAATTCAGGCCCGGGACTTGTTCGGTGCCGACCTTGGAGTGCTCATTGGCGGCTTGGGCATCATCCTACTGGGCACCATGACCGGGGTGGTTACGTCGCTCATTGCCATGCAATACTTTAAAGTCTCTGAACATCAGGCTATAGCCGGTATCGAGTAGCTGGCTGTAGATGCTTTGCGAGTAAATATTCCACGAAAAAAGGGCCCTTTCAAGGGCCTTTTTTGGGGCCATGCAGTATTGTGTTTTTTAGATTTTATAAGAAAAATTAGACAAAACAGAAACTAAATAATAACTTGCAGGCGTTTAGGAGAAAATCAGCACTTGTTTGCTGACAAAAAGATGTCTTTTATGTCCAAGTATTCTCTCATAATCGTTTTCGCACTGGCTTCTTTCTCAGCCCGTGCACAGATGGCTGATAGGCTTTCCGAACACCCAGCAGTAAAGAGCGGCATAACGCGGAAATCGTCCGCTGAGGAAGCCGCCGTAGCCGAAACCCGGGAGATGACCAAACGCCTCCAACTCAATGAGGGGCAGTTTTTGAAGCTGTTGCCCCTGAATCGTACCAAGCTTGCTGGCCTGCACAGCATCGACCAGCAATACAAAACCGACGAGGCCACCCGTGCCGCCAAGGCCGCCGAGCTGGAAGCGCAGTTTGAGCAGGAATGCAGCCGCATTCTCACGCCGTCGCAGCTCAGCCAGCTCCAGCAGCAAAACGGCCAGCCCAACAGCACCCCGGTCAATACCGGCAACGGACTCGGCTAATAACTTCTCCATCAAAACGAAAAGGCCCGCCATTCATTTGGCGGGCCTTTTTTATTTTGATGAGAGCGGGTCGGTCAGCACTTCGGTGACGGTGCCCAGCGGGCCAAAGCGCAGGCTGATGCAGGGCGCGCCCGAACGGGCGTGGCCCGCGTTGCATTGGGAGCCGGGCTCCAGGTAGTAGTAGTAGACTTTTTCGGTGCCGGCCCGCAGCTCTTCTTCATCGGGGGGGCCGAGCAGGGCATTCACGTCGTCGGCCCGGGCCTCGTAGAGCTGCTCTTTGGCCTGGGTGAGGGCAGGCACAGCCGCACGGCGCTGGTTTTTGCAGGCATAGGGGTCGGCGCGCCACGCAGCGGCATCAAAACCAGGCACCCGGGGCAGGGCGTGCCCACAGCCAAGTAAGAGGACGCTGCCAAACGTAACGGCGGTCAGTTGCTTAAAAAAAGAAGAAAAAAAAGCGGCTGACATCAGAAAAAGCGGAAATAAACGTTTGGGAGAGGTAGTGACTTAGCGAAACTAAGCACTATTTTTGGCTTGGCGGTGTATAGGGGCTTGTATAAAAATTATTCAAATCTCATATAGCTTTAATTATTTGATGACTAGAAAGTTTTTTTCCACTATTGCGCTATTGGGCTTTTTTGCCGCTGCCAACCCCGTGGCGGCCCAGAGCCAAAAAGCAGCCGTAGGGGCGCTGCCGGGACCTGCCCGGCGGGCCTACTACCAGGTGGCGTTTATGCAGCAAGCCGTGGCAATGTATGCCAAAATGGGCCTGGGGGCATCCGGACTATCATTGCCGGTGTTTCAGGAAGGCTTGGTGGGCTATTACAACCTGCGCTCAACGGGTAACTATGCCACCACGCCACCGGTACTCACGCTAATTGACTTTAGCCAATCCAGCCAGCAAAAGCGGCTGTGGGTAATCAACGTAGAAAAATGCAAAGTGCTGTTTCATACGCTGGTGGCGCACGGCAAAGCGAGCGGGGAAGACCGGCCGCTGGCTTTTTCGAATAAGGACGGTTCGGAGATGAGCAGCTTGGGATTTTATCGCACGGCCCCAACCACTTACATGGGCAAACACGGTCTGTCGCTGAAAATCGCGGGCATGGACCCGGGCTTCAATTCCAATGCCGAAAGCCGGGCGGTGGTGGTGCACGGAGCCGAGTACGTGTGCGAAGATTTTGTGAAAGCCCACGGCCGCCTGGGGCGCAGCCAGGGCTGCCCGGCCCTGCCGGTAGCCGAGACGGCGGCCATTGTGAAAACCATTCGGGGGGGCAGCGTGATATACCTGCACGGCCCGGCGGGGGCGGGCTACCGCTCGCAGTGGCTGAACGTGGACACGGCGGCTTCGGCGTTTGCCAGCCAGCGCGGGGGCTCGGGCCGAATGCAATAAAAGCAGGCACCGGGAATAACCAGAACGAAAAGGGTGCGTTTAAAGCGCATCGGGCGCAGCCCGTAGCAGTGAGCTATGGCTGCGCCCGTTTCTTTTTCACCCTTTTTCTTCCCCTGTCATGCGCTTAAATCTCCGCTTCATCATTGCCATCATCGTGGCGGCGGTGTCACTATTCGGTTACTTTTTCCATACCTCCAAAAATGAGGTAACCGGCGAAACCCAACACGTTAACATGAGCGCCGACCAGGAAATTGCCCTAGGCGTGCAGGCCGCCCCCGAAATGGCGGCTCAGTACGGTGGCGAGAGCCCCGATGCCCGCGCCACGGCCGCCGTGCAGGCGGTGGGACAGAAAATCATCAGCAGCACGAAAGCCGGCCAGACGCCCTACAAGTTCCAGTTCCACCTGCTGGCCGACGACCAGACCATTAACGCCTTTGCGTTGCCCGGCGGGCAGGTATTCATCACCCAAGGTTTGCTGAAAAACCTGACCTCGGAAGGGCAGCTGGCCGGTGTGCTGGCCCACGAAATCGGCCACGTGGTGGGCCGCCACTCGGCGGCTCAGGTGGCCAAGTCGAACCTGACGCAGGGCCTGGCGGGGGCTGCTACCATTGCCTCCTATGACCCCAACAGCCCCGGCAGCTCGGTGGCCAAGGCGGCCGTAGCCGCCGCCATTGCGAAGGTTATTACCCTGCGCTTTGGGCGCAACGACGAGTTGGAGGCCGACAAGCTGGCCGTGGATTTCACGCCCCAGGCCGGCTACGACCCCCGCTCGATGATAAAAGTGATGGAAATGCTGCAAAGCCAGGAAGGCCGCAGCAGCACGCCCGAATTCCTGAGCACGCACCCCGACCCGGGCAACCGGATTGGCGAACTGCAAAAGGAAATTGCAGCCGAATACCCGCAGGGTGTACCGGCCGGGCTGAAGCAATAAGGACCACGGATTCGCTCGGATTTTTCGGATTTCACGGATTTTGTGGACGATTAACCGAAGCTAAAAAAGGCCACTCATTCGAGTGGCCTTTTTTTGTCAGTCAACGAAAGTTGTGCATTTCGCGACGTCCACAAAATCCGTGAAATCCGAAAAATCCGAGCGAATCCGTGGTCAGAAGTTAGGCGGTGTCAGGTTTTTAAAGTGGCCATTGAGCCGCACCCGGTCCTTGAGGCGTTCGGTTTCGAGGACGACGGGCAGGATGGTGTCGAGGTGTTCGCGCACCATTTCCTGGCGTTCCTGCTCGCTGGTGGTGGCCAAGAGCTGGTATTCCTGCTCGGTGCTGAAGCCGATGTGATGGGCCACATCGAAAATGCAGTAATCGGCAGGCAGCTCCAGCAGGAGCTTGCGCAAGCCGAGGGCTTCGTAGAGCTGGCGGACTTGTTTGGTGATGATTTCACGCAGCACCGGGTCGGGCTCGTCGTCCTGCACCACGTCTTCGACGAGGCCGCCGGCGTAGAGCTTGCCGGGGGCCTGGCGGTAGAATTTGTTGATGCGAAACACGCCCACGGCCTTGGTGCGAATGTCGAGCTCGCCGCTGGCGTAGGTTTGCTCCACGCTCACCAAGCGCATTTCGGTGCCCAGCTCGCTCAGGGAATTATCGAGGTAGGGCGGAATGCCGAAGGTGGTATTCTGCTCGATGCACTCGCGCACCAGCTGCCGGTAGCGGGGCTCGAAGATGTGCAGGTTCAGTTTTTCGCCCGGAAAAACGACCAGATTTAAGGGGAACAGCGGAATCAGGCGGGCCATGGGCAGCGAAACGAAAGAGGACGGTAACTACCAACCCAACAACGGGAGCGGGCGGTTGGGTTTTGGGCGGCCGAATGGAACCCGTAGCAGACGAAGCCGCGGCAAGGTAGGTGCGAAAGCCGAAACCCCGCCGGGCGCGCTATTTTTGTGCCCCATGCCTTCTGCCAAGCTGATTCCCGACGTTTCCATACTGCTCAAAAGAACAGGACGCTTGTTGCTGCAAGTAGCGGCCGCGCTGTTTCTGGCTTCCATTGCCTGGGTGCTGATTTACCGCTGGGTGGCCCCGCCCGCCACCTGGCTGATGCTGGACCGCCGCGCCCACGCGCCCGTGGGCCTGGGCTACTACGGCATTCAGGAAGAGCCCCGGCACATTCGCTACCGCTTTCGCACCCTCGACGAAGTTGCGCCCAGTGTGCCGCTGGCGCTGGTGGCCGCCGAAGACCAGCGCTTCCTCATCCACCACGGCTTCGACCTGGATGCGCTCACCAAAGCGGCCAAACGCAACTGGAATGGCGACGGCAAGCACATTGTGGGCGGCAGCACCATTTCGCAGCAGGTGGCCAAAAACGTGTTTTTGTGGCAGGGCCGCAGCTATGTGCGCAAAGCGGCCGAGGCGTATTTCACGGTGTTGATTGAGACGCTGTGGAGCAAGCGCCGCATTATGGAAATGTATCTGAGCGTGGCCGAGATGGGCGATTGCACCTTTGGCGTGGAGGCCGCCAGCCAGCGCTATTTCGGCAAGCCGGCCAGCCAGGTGAGCCCGGCCGAGGCGGCGCTGCTAGCCGGCGTGCTGCCCAATCCGCTCCGTTTCCGGGCCTCAAATCCCGGGCCGGTGGCGCGGGCCAAGCAGCTGCGGGTGCTCCGGCTGATGCGCAACCTGGGCGGGACGCGCTACGTGGCCGAGATGCTGAAGTAGAGACGCGACCCATCGCGTCTCGGCGGTCGCGCCGTTTGGGGGCGTTCCAATTAATCGTTCAACGCCGAGACGCGATGGGTCGCGTCTCTACAATCGTTCAAATTATGCAGCAGATGTTGTACCTAATATGCCTGTGCTGCCTGAGCCTCGTCGGCTGCACCACCGCGCGCCCTACCGCCACCACCGACCCAGCAGCGGCCCGCCAGGCCATTGTGCGGGTGCTCACCACCCAAACGGCCGCCTGGAACCGGGGCGACATCCCCGGCTTTATGGAGGGGTATTGGAAATCCGATTCGCTGGTCTTCATCGGCCGGAAGGGGCCGACGTATGGCTGGCAGCCTACGCTGGCCAACTACCAGAAAAATTATCCCGATGCGGCCGCTATGGGCCAGCTCGATTTCAGCGGTTTGCGCGTGACGCTGGTGGCGCCCACGGCGGCGCAGGTGGTGGGGCATTGGCACCTGGCGCGGCCGGCTGCACTCGGCGACTTGCAAGGGTATTTCCTGCTGGTGCTGCGGCAGATGGATGGGAAGTGGGTGGTGGTGGCCGACCACACGAACTAGCGCTGGGGCTGCACAGAAACCGAGCCGAACTATTTAATTGAATAAAGTCTGAATTTTATATAATTATTCTTTTCTTTGAGGCAGTGGTGCTTATTGCCCACGGCTTTTTCTGTAGAGAATAATGGTGAGCAAACAGTGTTGCCAAAGCCTTAGCCCGGCAAAAAGGCGGTTGAAATGGGTGAGCGGGGGGAATTGGCTGTTGCTGGCGGGCTTGCTAGGCCTGGGCCTGCGGGCCAGCGCCCAGAACCAAACACCGCTGGCTGCCCAGCCGCTCGATTCGCTGGCGGAGCTGCGGGGCACGGTGCTGGATTCGGTGGGCGGGCGTCCGGTGAGCGGGGCAACGGTGGTAGTGAAAGAGAAAAACGTAGGAGTGGCCACCGATGCCAACGGGCACTTCAGCCTATTGCTGCGCAAGGGCAGCTATACGCTGACGATGAGCTACCTGGGCTATGCCTCGCGCACGTACAAAACCGGGGAAGAGGATTTTGCGGGCCAGGAGCTGTTATTCCCTACCTATTACCTGCTGTCGGGCGACAAAAAAGTGGAAGTGGTAGCGGGCAATGTGGGCAGCGCGGGACCGAAAGACCGGAACACGACCTACACGAAGGTGCAGGTGTTCTTCGCCACCGACCGCCGGCCGGGCAAGCCGGTGGGGCCGGTAAGCACGTTTACGGGGGCGCGGGGGGCGGCCGTGCGCTACGGAACGGCCGAGGTAACCATTCCGGGCATTCACCAGATGGGCGAAGTGGAGCGGCCGCGATTCGGGCGGGAAAACCCGTATGCGGACGTGGTGCTGCAACGCACCCAGTTGCTGGCCAAAGACGCTTTTTTTGCGCAACTGCGCGCACAGGTAATCAGCAGCGCTAAGCCGGCGGCGTTTGTGTTCGTGCACGGCTACAACGTGGCGTTTGACGAGGCGGCCCGGCGCACGGCCCAGATGCACTACGACCTGCGCTTTCCGGGGGTGCCCACGTTTTTTAGCTGGCCTTCCCAGGCCGAGCTGGTGCCTTATGTGGTAGACGAGCAGAACGCCGAATGGGCGCAGGACGATTTTAAAGCCTTTCTGGTTGATTTTCTGACGCGCACCAACGCGCAGCAAGTGTACATCATCGCGCACAGCATGGGCAACCGGCCGGTGGCGCGCGCCATGCGCGACGTGCTAGTGGAGCACCCCGAGCTGGCCGCCAAGGTGCAGGAGCTGATTCTGGCCGCGCCCGACATCGATGCCGACGTGTTCAACCGGAACATTGCCCCCGTGCTGGAGAAGAGCCGCATTCACACCACGCTCTACGCGTCGAGCCAGGACCGGGCGCTGCAAGCCTCGCGGCAGATACACGGCCACTACCCCCGGCTGGGCCTGGTGGAAACCACGGGGCCGTACCTGATGCGCGGCATGGAAACCATTGTGGCCTCAGATGCCGACCCCAGCGCCCTGGGGCTGAATTTTGGCCTGGGACATTCATATTTCGCCGATGTTCCGCTGGTGCTCACGGACCTGGGGGGCCTGCTGGTGGGCCGGAAGCGCCCGGACCAGCGCCCCTCGCTGACCAGGGTGAACCAGGGCGGGCAATATTACTGGAACCTGAAGCCGGCCAGGTAACGGTTCAATCGCCTCAAACGCCAAGCAACCCGCGAGTGGATTCGCCGCTGAAGCAGGGGCGGCGGGCCGGACCGAGCCTACGAACAGCCCATAAAAGCAGGCTCCAATAACATGCAAAAAGCCCGCTCCAGTCTGGAGCGGGCTTTTTGCATGCGAAAGATGGAGGCTACAGCTCGGCGCGGCGAGTGGTGACGGCCGTCACGAACGTGTCGAGGGTGGCAATGTCGCTGGTGAGGGTGTCACGGTCCAGCTCTTTTTCGAGCTTGGCAGTGGCGCCGTAGTTCTCCATTTTGCTGGTGAGGTTGTTGACGCGGGTTTCGTAGCGGTTGAGCTGGTTTTGGTTGCGGCGCTTGTCGTCGCCATCGGGCAGGGCGGCTACTACGGGCGTGAGGCCGGCAATCAGGGCCTGGGTGGCGGCGAGCTCCGTGCCGGCGCTGGTGGAATCGTCCCAGTTATCGAGCTGAAACTGGAGGTTGTTGAGCCGGTTGTTCAAGCCGGTGCGCTCGCGCTGCTTGGTGGCGAGCAGCGCGTCGCACTCGGCCTGGGTGGTGAGGAGGTTGGTGGAAAAAGCCATTTTGTAAACAGTAAAAGGGTAGGTGAAACTGCCGGCTCGCTCCCGCGCTCCGCTGCCCCCTAAACAGCTGTATACTAGTAGATATTGCACAGTAACCCAGCACAATCTTTTCAGGCGTTTTCCGTTGCGGCCAGCTCCTGCGCTACGGCCGCGGCTTCGGCCCGCAGCCCGGCAATGCGAATGCGCAGCCGGGCCTGGGCCGTGCTGCCGCTGCGGGCCACCTCGGCGCGGGCATCGGCCGCGAAACCGGCCAGCCACGCCGGCGGCGCGGTGCCCGCCGGCGTGAGGGCGGCCGTGAGCACGGGCAGGGCCGCCAGCCGGCGCCGCGCCCAGGTGGCCCGCGCCGGCAACTGGTCCAGCTCGTGGCTGAGCTGGTCGGCCCGCAGTCGGCAGGCGCGCTGCTGCTTGTGCAGCGCGTGCGGGTCGGGGGCTTCCGGTTCGGGCTCGGCCGGGGTGTTGTGGTAGGCCAGGGTGAGAGCCGCTTGCGGCAGGGCGGCGGGGAGCGGCAGGGGACGGATGCCGCGCTCGACCTGGGATACCATTTGCTTACCCAGCCCCAGGCAATGGCCCAAGGCCGTTTGGCTAAGGCCAAAGAAGCTGCGGAGGCGCGGAAACAGGAGAATAGTATCGGTCGGCATCACAAGTAATTTGCTTTACGCTTCTACGCAACGCTGAAAAGGTAAAGCAAATTGTAATCCGACAGTGCTTTACGTTTTTCGAACCCGCCGAAAAACGTAAAGCACTGCGGCTACCTTTGTCCAGAGGCCAGCTTCGGCAGGCCTATCCCGAAAAGCCGACTGGTTACGTGAGGGCGTTGGCCTTTCTTTTTTGCCTGGCCAGCTGGACGTGAAAAAGCCGTTCCGGCAGAGCTGAAGCGGCTTTTTCGTGACAGGGTAGGGTGCTGGCGGCACCGGCTATGCCGGGGCGTGGGCTTCGTCCCAGTCGCGCATGAGGCGCTCGGTGCCTTGCAGGGCGGCGAGCAGGCGCTGGTAGTGGCGAATTTCGTCGAAGGTGAGGGTGCGGCCCTGGCGGTCTTTGAGCCACTTCTGGGCCGGCTGGTAGCCGCCAATGGGCAGGGCCCAGACGTCGGGGGCCACGGGCTCGACGAACTGGGTGGGGTTGAAGTAGACGCGCTGGGTGGCGGCGTTGTAGCGGGGCTTCTCCACGGTGCCGGGGCCTTCGCCGCCGGTGCGGGTGGGGAGGGGGTGGGGCAGGGCGGCCGGGCGCAGCAGGTGCAGCTCGCGCAGCTGGTGGCCGAAGGCGACGACGGCGCGGAACGCCTCGGCCGAGGCGGGCAGGGGCACGCGGGGGAAGTCGATGCGCAGCAGCTCGTGGTAGCGGCGGCGGTAGGCGGGCTGGTGCAGGATGCCGTAGACGTAGTCAAGCACGTCTTCGGGGGCGAAGGTGTCGGGGGTGGCTTCGGTTTCGGGCACGAAGCGCAGTCCGGTGGCGGTAGCCAGCCGCGCCACGGCTTCGGGCTTGAGGTTGGGGCGGCGCTGGGCGGGGGCGTAGAGGTCGGTGGTGTCGGGGTAGAGGTAGAGGGGGAAGACGGTGCCGCCGCCACGATAGAACGAATTGTAGTCGACCATGTACTCGGAAACAAAAACCAAATTCCACTCCGAACCACCAACAACTTGGCCTTGCCGGCCAACGATTAGACCTGCGTTTTCTTCTCGGACTTGAGACATTATTTTGCGCTGTGGACTTGAATATAAGCCTCGCGAAGTGCCTGTATAATAAGTAGAGCGATAATCAAAAGGCCGATAGAGCACACGCTTAATCAGCTCTCTGTCAAAATTGGCTTCAACATCAGCCTTTGCTGTCGCTGCAGTCCAGTCTCTGGAATCCTTGCCTAGCTCGTACTTCTCACGTAATTCCGCTATTGATAATTTATTAAAATCTTCAATAGTGCGCCAAATTTCCTCTTGCTCGAAAGCTATGCTAATTTTATCACGGGCTGATACGAAGCCGGAAGAAGATTGCCCAAAAAGGTCATTTAGCTTAATAGCTAATTCAAAGCTGGCGACGATTTCTTCATTTTGGTTTATGAAAAAATAATCAGGTGCTTTTAACCTGATTTTGTCAAATTTGACCTTCGAAAAGATGGCTGCATCCAACGCGTCGTATTTAGCTTCCCGTCGGCCAAATAAGTCAGCGTGGTACACTTCGCCTAGTCCCTTCTTTTGCGCTTTGGTCCGTACAGCAATGATGATGGCAACCCCTGGTTGAATATCGAAAACGTTTTCGTCCTTGCTACCGTCTGGTGCGGTTTCTTTCTTGAGAGTGTTGCCATGTAAATCCAGTACATATAGTTTATCAAACGTATTGAGTAAATGCCAGCGCATCCCGCGAAACGTCGGATTCTCCAGGTAGCCATGGTTAGTGATGAAACCTAGCACACCTTCGCCGTTACGCTCCACATAGTCTTCGGCGAGGCGAATGAACTTCACATAGTCGTCTTGCAACCAGTGTTTACGCTCGCCGAAGTGCTTGCCATCAACGTATTTATAATCCTCAATCTTTTCAGTAATCCACTGACCGTTATTAATTGAAATCCCCGAATACGGCGGGTTGCCCAGCACCACCATCACGGGGGCATCGCGCTTGATGGTGTTGGCGAGGTTGGATTCGTCGGAGAGCCAGGAGGCGAACAGGGTGTGGGTATCGGGGTGCGACTCTTCGAGGGCGTTGGTGAGGTACACGCTCAGGCGGGGCGGGGTGGGCTGCTGGCTTTTGTAGCCGAGCTGCTCCAGCAGCAGGCCGAGCTTGAGGTGGCACATGGCGTAGGAGGCCATCATAATCTCGAAGCCGTGCAGGCGCGGAATGAGGTGCTGCTCGACGTACTGGTTCCAGAAGCCCGCGCCGCCGCCCAGGCTGGCGTGAATGTGGCGCACCACCTCGGCCAAGAAAGTACCGGTACCGGTGGCGGGGTCGAGGACCTGCACGCGGGCTACTTCTTTCTTGGCCTTCACCGATTTGCCGGTGGCCTTGCCGTACTTGATTTCGGGCACCATGATATCGACGGTGGTTTTGGCGGTGTCGGCCAGGCCCTCGGCCAACCCGAAATCGCGCCGCAGCACCTCGTCCACAGCCCGTACAATGAAGCGCACGACGGGCTGCGGGGTGTAGTACACGCCCCGGCTCTTCTTAAGGGCGGGGTTGTAGCGGCCCAGGAAGGTTTCGTAGAAATACAGAAACGGGTCGGTCATTTGGGTGCTTGCCCCAAAGCCCTTGAGCAGGGCGGCCACGTCGGCCGCGCGAAAAAGCTCGGCCAGGGCATCCACTATCCATACCACCCGGTCGTCGAGGTCGGTGCCGGCCACGTAGCTGAACAGCTTGCGCAGAAAGGGGTTGGAGGCGGGCACCAGCGTGAGAGCCTCCTGGCGGGAGAAGGTATCGGGAGTGGCGTCGTGCAGGCGGGCCGCAAAAAGGCCGTAGGCAATGGTCTGGGCGTAGATGTCGGCAAACTGCTCATGCGTCAGGTCGTGGATGAGCATCTGCCGAAAGGCTTCGTACTGGCTTTCGAGTGAGCCGGCCGTGGCTGTGTTCAGGCCGGAGGGACTCACCGTCACTTCGGGGTGCGTGAGGGCCTGCAACAGCACGTATTGGAGCAGGCGGGCCTTATCGGCCATGAGCTGGGCGAGGGTTTCGGGCGAGTTGATGCGCTGCCCTTTAGCCGCCGTGAACACGCGCAGCATTTCCTCGAACTGGGCATAGTCCTGCGGCCGTGCCTTCACCGGCTGGCCCTTGGTATAGTCGCCGATGCGCACTTCCATCACCTTTTCGCCGCGCTGCCAGAGCTGCCAGTGCAGGTAGTCGGTGATGAGCAGATTGTCGAGGGAGCGGCGGTAGCGGCCAAACTGCTCCTGATGCTTGGGGTCATCGATGTTTTCGGGCAGGTCCTTAGCTTCGATGTAGCCGATGGCCACGCCATCGCGCTGCACCAGAAAATCGGGGGCACCGCAGGCCTGGCGGCGTGGCTCGTTGGTGATGGCCAGCTCGGGGTAGCGGCGCTTGAACAGGGCTTCGACGGCGGCGCGGTAGCTGTGCTCGGTGGCTTTGCCGGTAGCCTCGGTAGCAGCAATGGAAAGGAGGTAATCTTTCATGAAAAGGGATTTAGGGCCGGCAAGATAGGGCCATTCCTCCCGCCAATATACCGGTTACCCCACCAATCCCAGCCCCGCCGCGTGCGCGGCGGCCGTGGCATAATCCGCCACCAGCAGCATGGGCACTTGCTCGGCGCTCAGCTCCTCGATAATCGGCCCGACCAGTGCAGCCCGCTCGGGCACCTGCACATCTCTGATATAAATCGCCTTAATCCGGCCGGGATGCCGCCGCACCACTTCGCGGTAGATGCGGGCATCTTCCTGGCCGCTGTCGCCGAGCAGGACGAAGGGCAGCTTGGGGTAGGTGGTGAGCAGGTCGTCGATTTCGTGCAGCTTGTGGGCAAAATGGATAGCGGCCGAGCCGGTGACGCCGGGCGGGGGCGTGGTTTTGGGGCGGGCAATGCTGAGGTCGCGCAGCAGGAGCGGGCCGGTGGGAATGTCGTGCAGCTTGAGAAACTCCGCCAGCATATCGTAGAGATTCCAGGGGCTGCTGCTGACGAAGAAAAACGGGTTGTCGGGCCGGCCGGTGCGGCCGTGCTGAAGCCGGCGGTAAAACTCGGCCACGCCCTCGAAGGGCTGTTTCGACTGGGCATTGCTGAACAGCACGCGGCCCAGCATCTTGAAAATATTGGTGGCGCTGGTTTCAAACACCGTGTCGTCGAGGTCGGAAATCACGCCGAATTCGGCACTGGTGGGCGGCACCAGCACGGCGGCTTCGGTAGCAATAGCCTTGGGGGGCAGCTTGAGAAACCGGGGCAGCCGGGCCACGCGTACCGGCACGGGGTACCAGAGGTAATCCACGGGCGCGGGCAGCGCCTGCGGCTCGATGACGAGGGTGAAATAACCTTCGTCGTCGGTGCTTACGAGGTGCTGGCTGCCGTCGGGCAGCTCCGCCACCAGGTCGGCCCCGGCTACTTCGCGGCTGTTGAAGCGGCGCACCATGCTGCGGAAGTTGCGCCAGCCGGAGTCGGTGGCGGTGGCGGCCACCAGGCCCGGGTCGGCTAGCAGGCGGCCTTTGATGTAGAACTTAGTGGTGGTGCCGTAGCTGCGGTAGGCGTCGATTAGCAGGGGCCGCAGCCAGCCGCGCCGGGCCGAAAAACGGGTATATAGATGGTCGGTCCACTCAGAGAAATTGGATAGGGCAGCAGGCAGCTTCATGGGACAAACCTACGGCTGGCCGCCGGCAATGGCTGATGTAGCGCGGATTGGTAGTCCACGAGTGAAGGTTGTCGAGACGACGAGCGGTTGTTTGAAATCGCGGACTACAAAGTCCGCGCTACAGTGGTACGGCCGCAATTGTCCTTTTTCCGTAGAACCCCGACGCCCAATTCCTGTGCTGCTTTCGTTCTATCCATGCCCACCGCCACCGCCCACCCCAAAACCCGCAAAAAGAAGCTTCTGCCCCAGGAAGAGGCGCATATTGTGTACAAAGACCCCGCCCGGCAGGCCGAAATGGCCGGCCTGCGCTACGCCACCGACAGCGGCCCCGGCCTGACGCGCAAGCCCACCCGCAACGGCAACTTTGTGTACCACGACCCCAAAGGCCAGAAAATAACCGACCCGAAAACGCTGGCCCGCATCAGCAGCTTCGTGATTCCGCCGGCCTGGACGGAGGTTTGGATTTCGCCTTCCGCTACCACGCACTTGCAGGTGACGGGCAAAGACAACCTGGGCCGCAAGCAGTACCGCTACCATCCGGCCTGGGACGAAATGCGCAGCCTCACCAAGTTTTCGCGCCTGCGCACCTTCGGCGAAAAATTGGGGCCGTTGCGCCAGCAGCTCAGCAAAGACCTGCGCCGCGCCGCCCTCGACCGCGAAAAAGTGGTGGCCCTGGTGCTCACGCTCATGGACCAGTCGTTTATCCGCGTCGGCAACAAGGAATACGCGAAGAAAAACGGCAAATCGAAGCCCAGCTACGGCCTGAGCACCTTGCAGGACAAGCACGTGGCCATCGAAGGGGCGAAGGTCAATTTCAGCTTCGTGGGCAAAAAAGGCGTGCCGCATGACGTGACCCTGCACGATGCCAAACTGGCCCGGCTGGTGCGCAAGTGCAAGGAAATTCCGGGCCAGCACCTGTTCCAATTCTACTCGGCCGATGGGCAGCGCCACGCCCTGGAATCGGGCGACGTGAACGACTACCTGCACCGCCACACCGGCTTGCAGCTCTCGGCCAAGGACTTCCGCACCTGGGGCGGTACCGTGAAAATGGTGAGCTGCCTGGAGGCGGTGCTGAACGAAGAGCCGGACCTGGCTCCCGAAAAAGTCATCAAGAAAGCCGTGAAGGAAGTGGCCACCGGCCTCGGCAACACGCCCACGGTGTGCTCGAAATACTACATTCACCCGCAAGTGGTGGAGCTGTTCAAATCGGGCCAGCTGATTGAATTCCTGCGCAAGCACAACGCCGAAGCCCAGTCCGACGACCCCCTGACGCCCGTGGAGCGGCTGGTGCTGAAGATGCTGGCGCAGGCGTGAGGACAGGCCGGCTGGTTTGATTTTTATACTTATTGCTTCGATTTTTATAACGCGACCCCATCGGCGCGGCCGGAGCTTTGTGTTGTCGTCGGCCCGGGAAGGATGGTCTGGCCGGGCGGCTTGATGAGCAGGGATGCAAACATCACTGCGAGGCCGGCAGTTTGGAGTTCGTTCCGAGGCGTTGAAAAGTAGAAGCATTAATGAAAAAAGGATGCCTTTTCCTTATTTTGGTTATATTTCTTACGAGTAGTGGCGGCGGTCCAGTGCTTTGCCCGGCTGCCCACCCTGCGGTAAAGCGGCCCTGAGCCGGTAAGCCTTTCCTTTCATTATTAATACACGCCATGCAAGAAGACCTTTTTCCGGCCTCCGACGCCCCGCAGCCGGCCGACGACTCGCGCCGCACGTTCATGAAGCAGGCGGGCGGCATTTTCGGCTTTGCGCTGGCGGCTCCGCTGGCCGGGCAGGCCGAGCGCCTGACCGCCTATTCCAAAACCACCACGGGCGTCACCACCCTCACGCTGCGCATCAATGGCCAGTCCCGCACGGTGCAGGCCGAGCCGCGCGTGACGCTGCTCGACGCGCTGCGCGAGCGCCTGGACCTGACGGGCACGAAAAAAGGCTGCGACCACGGCCAATGCGGGGCCTGCACGGTGCTCGTGGATGGCCAGCGCGTCAACAGCTGCCTGACGCTGGCCATTACCACCCAGGGCAAGGACATTACCACCATCGAGGGCCTGGCACAGGGCGAGGCGCTGCACCCAATGCAGGAGGCTTTTCTGAAGCACGACGGCTTTCAGTGCGGCTACTGCACCCCCGGCCAGATTATGAGCGGCGTGGCCTGCGTGAAAGAAGGCCACGCCACCACCGACGACCAGGCCCGCGAGTGGATGAGCGGCAACCTCTGCCGCTGCGGGGCATATGCCAACATTCTGGCCGCCGTGCGCGAGGTGGCGGCGCAACAAGCAAAAGGCTAAAACAGGCAATTCCATGAACGACTTTAGCTACACCGCCGCCGCGACGGCCAAGGAGGCCACCGGCCTGCTCAAAGACCAGCCCACCGCCAGTTACCTGGCCGGCGGCACCACCCTGCTGGACCTGATGAAGGCCAACCTGCTGGCCCCGCCGCACCTGGTGGATGTGAACCCGCTGCCCCTCACCGGCATCGAGCAAACCCCGGACGGGCTGCGCATTGGGGCCATGGCGCGCATGAGCGCTGTGGGCGAGCACCCGCTGGTGGTGCAGGGCTACCCGGCCGTGTCGAAATCCCTGCTGCTGGCCGCCTCGCCGCAGCTGCGCAACATGGCCAGCATCGGCGGCAACCTGCTGCAGCGCACCCGCTGCGGCTACTTCCGCGACGCGGCCTTCCCGTGCAACAAGCGGGTGCCCGGCTCGGGCTGCCCGGCCCTCGACGGCGACAGCCACAACCTGGCCGTGCTGGGCGTGAGCGAGAGCTGCATCGCCACCGCCTACCCGGGCGACCTGGCGGTGGCCCTGGCCGCGCTGGATGCCGTGCTGACGCTGGAAAATGCCAAGGGCAAGCAGCGCCGCGTGCCCGTAACCGAATTTTACCTGCTGCCGGGCCGCACGCCGCACAAAGAGAACGTGCTGGAGCCGGGCGAATTAATCGTGGCCGTCACGATTCCCCAGGCCGCCCACGCCCAGCGCTCCACCTACCTGAAGGTACGCGAGCGCAGCAGCTACGCCTACGCCCTAGCCTCGGCCGCCGTGGGCCTGGACGTGCAGGGCGGCACCATCCGGTCCGCCCGGGTGGCCCTGGGCGGGGTGGGCGCGCAGCCCTGGCGCTCGCGCGAGGCCGAAAAAGTGCTGACCGGCCAGCCCGCCACCGAGGCCACGTTCCGGGCCGCCGCGGCCGCCGCGCTGCGCGAGGCGCAGCCCCGCAAGGAAAACGCCTATAAGGTAGACCTGGCCCAGAGCACGCTGGTGCGGGCCTTGCAGGAAGTAGCCGGCTAGCGGGCGGGTTCAGCGCCGCCGCATTCACCCTCATTGAAAGTACGTTATGGAAATGGAGCCGAATTTTGCTGATACCAACCCCAAAGCCGGGGTAGTGGGCCAGCCCCTGAGCCGCGTGGACGGCCGGGCCAAGGTGACGGGCGCGGCCAAATACTCGGCCGAGTACAACCAGCTGCCGGGCCTGGTGCACGCCGTGCTCAAAACCAGCGACGTGGCCAGGGGCCGCATCACGGGCTTCGACGTGAGCGCGGCCCGGCAGGTGCCGGGCGTGCTGGCCATCCTCACCCACGAGAACATCCCGAAGCTGGCCAAAACGCCCAACAACCCCCAGGACCAGCAGGCGATGGGGCCGGGGGCGCACATGGGCTTCCTGCCCCTTACTTCCGACCAGGTGCATTATGCCGCGCAGCCGGTGGCCATTGTGGTGGCCGACACGCTGGAGCGCGCCCAGCACGCGGCCGCGCTGCTGCGGGTGCAAGTAGCGCCCGAAACGCCCGTGGCCTCGTTTCGTGACCCGCGGGCCGAGGTGTTCAAGCCCAAAGAAGGCCGGGCGGCCCAGCTGCCCAAGCCGCGTGGCAACGCGCAGGCGGCTTTCGCCGGTGCGCCCATCCAGCTCACCGCCACGTATGAGCACGCCATCAACCACCACAACCCGATGGAGCCGGGCGCGACCACGGCCCACTGGGAGGCGCCCGACCGCCTCACCTTGTATGATGCGACCCAGGGCATTGTGTGGACGCAGCAGGCGCTGAGTGTGATGCTGGGCCTGTCGGCCGACCAGGTACGGGTAGTGAACAAGTTTCTGGGGGGCGGTTTTGGCTGCAAGGGCAGCGTGTGGCCCCACACGGTACTGGCCGCGCAGGCGGCCCGGGCCGTGGGCCGGCCGGTGAAGCTGGTGCTCACCCGCCCGCAGCAGTTCACGGGCATGGGCCACCGCGAAGACCAGGACCAGACCCTGCGCTTGGGCGCAACTTCGGAGGGCAAGCTGCTGGCGCTGCTGCACGAGAAAACCTCGACCACCTCGCCCTGGGATGCCTACGCCGAAACAAATAGCAAAATTGTGGACCTGCTCTATGCCTGCCCCGCCTTCGAGGCCTCGGCCAAGCTGGCGAAGGCCAATGTGATGACCAGCACCTTCATGCGCGCCCCTGGCGAGGCCCCCGGCTCGTTCGCCATCGAGAGCCTGATGGACGATTTGGCCTACCGCGTGGGGGTAGACCCGCTGCAGATTCGCCTGCTCAACTACGCCGACCGCGACCCCAGCACCGGCAAGCCCTGGAGCAGCAAGAGCCTGAAGGAATGCTACGCCCGCGGGGCTGAGCTGTTTGGCTGGGCCAAGCGCAACCCCAAAAACGGGCAGATGCGCCAGGGCAAGCTCCTGGTGGGCTACGGCATGGCCTCGGGCACGTACCCCGTGCACAGCGGGCAGGGCAATGCCCGCGTGCGCCTCTACGCCGACGGCCACGCCGTGGTGCAGGCCGCAGCCACCGACCTGGGCACCGGCACCTACACCGTCATCACGCAAACGGCGGCCGACGCACTGGGTCTCGCGCCGGAGAATATCCGCTTCGAGCTGGGCGACAGCCAATTGCCCAGCACCATCGTATCGGGCGGCTCGATGGCGGCCGGTACGGTATCATCGTCGGTGTATCTGGCGGCGCAGGACGTGTGGCAGAAACTCACCAAAGTGGCGGTAATGGACAAAAAGTCGCCGCTGTTTGGGGCTAAGCCTGCCGATGTGGAAGCCACCGGAGGGCGCTTGCAGCTCAAGGCCAACCCGGCCAAGGGCGAAGGCTTTGCCGAGGTGATGAAACGCGCCATGATGACCGACCTGGAAGGCAGCGCCACCGGCCGCTACGGGGCGGGCTACGAGTCGGCGCAGGCCGCGCTCAACGCCAAGCCGGACGCAGCCGGCGGCAAAGACGACGCGGGCGGGCACTCAATGCACTCGTTCGGAGCGCACTTCTGCGAGGTACACGTGGACCCCGAGCTGGGCACCGTGCGCGTCAAGCGCTGGGTGAGTGTCATCGGCGGCGGCCGCATTCTGAACCCCAAAACGGCCCGCTCGCAGATTATGGGCGGGGCCATTATGGGCATCGGCGCGGCCCTGATGGAGGGCACCGTGCGCGACCAAAACCTGGCCCGCTACACCAACGCCAGCCTGGCCGACTACCACGTGTGCGTGAACGCCGACATTCCGGAAATGACCGTAGAATTCATCGACGAGAAGGACCCCTACATCAACGCCATGGGCGTGAAGGGCATCGGCGAAATCTCTATTGTGGGCACCTCGGCGGCCGTGGCCAATGCCATCTACCACGCCACCGGTCGGCGGCTGCGCAGCCTGCCCATCACCCCCGACAAAATGCTGGCAGCCCTGCGCCAGCCAGCATAGGGGCAAATTACTGACGAGGACATAGGTTTGAAGCTGTCTAAAAAGTCAAAATCGTTGTCATCCTGAGCGCAGCGAAGGACCTTCTCACATTAATAAGTTTTCTAACGTGAGAAGGTCCTTCGCTGCGCTCAGGATGACAGATGTATATCCCAAACAGACTTTCTAAACAGCCTTTTTATATAAAAGCTGCGGCCAATAGTGATAATCATTCGCTGGACTATTCTTCCGGCGGCTTATCGTAGGCGCGTTTGGCCGGCACGCTTTCCTGCGTGAAACGAATGCCCCGGCTGCCACCGACAGCGCGAAACTCGTCGTGGCCCGCTCCGCCGTAGATGCGGATAGCTGGCTTGCTGGCGGGTTTCGCGCTGTGCGTTTCCACGGTGAAAACGTCATCGCCCGCCAATCCTTCCAACTGAATGAGCCGGGTTTCAGTCGGCAAAAAGGCGCGGTGCAGGAGCGGGGTGGCGGCAGCGCCGGCCGCCAGTGGCTCAACGATGACCACCGTCGAATCGGCGTAGCGCCGGATGGTGAACCGCTCGGCCTGCGCCGTGCCGCCAATGCGTGGGCGCTTGGCTAATCCCAGGTAAAAGCCGTCGGCCAGGGCGGGCAGGGCGGCCCGGCGGGCTTGCAGCGCCGCGATGGTGCGCGGGCCTTCCAGGGCGAAGGCGGACGCGGGCAGCCGGCGCACAGCCCGGGTAATGAGCGTATCGGGCAGGCGCTGCTGCATGGCCACAGCGGCGGCCTGAAACTGCGCGCGGCTCAGGCCATTCAATATGCGCTGGTCGAGGTAGTGGCCGGAGGACATCAGCCCCGATGGATTTTTATATTGAGGAGCAAAGGTGGCCCAGTGCCGCAGAAATACGTGGCCGATGAGCCAGCCCAGTGCGCCATCATCGAGGCGGTAGAGAACCATGTCGCGGTCCTTGGGCAGCGGTACCAGCGTGGCGGGGCCGGCTTCGGTGGGCCGGACCACGGCCCAGCTCCATTGGCCGGAGTGGCGGTCCCAGTCGCCCAGCCAGCCGTCGAGCAGGCGGGCGCGCAACAGCTCGGCCGGAGCGAAGCGCTGCTCGGGACTGGCGAATGCGGCGGCGAAGGCCTTGGTACTGTTGATAACGGCAGCGGGCGGCGGGGTGGTGGGAGCAGCCTTTTCCTCCAGATAAGCCAATTGGCCCCGGAAGTGCCGCAGCGAATCGGTCTGAAAAGCCGGGTCATCGGCCCGCACGTAGAACAGGCGCGGATTGGAATGCGGCACCCCGGCGGCGGCGGCCAGCGGCGGCACCACCAGCGCCGCGTAGGGATTGGTGGAGGAGATGTTATCGCGCAGCACATTCACCAAAAAAGTGCCCCGCACCAGTTCCGGCGTGGCCCGGATGGGGTCCTTGTCCACGGTGCGCACCACGTAGGCGCGGCCGTCGGTGCCGGTCAAGTTCAAGCTGGTGCTGTTGAAGCCGCCGCCCACTTTGCCGGGCGTGAGGCCGCCGGGGTGTGCGCTGGTCAGGCGCAGTACCGGTGCGGCCACCGGAGCGGCCCAGGTGGGGCGGTGGTGGCGGCCCACCAGCGCGTTGTAGAGGCCGCCGTGGCGGGCATATTGCCGGCCGGCGGTGGCCCCGCGCACGCTGTCGGCCGAAGCGGGCAGGGGCGCGGGGGCATCAAGCCGGGCATCGGGCTGAAAAAACTGCCTGCGCACGCAGCCGGTGCCGAGCAGCCCAACCAGTGCGCCCCCCATCAATGTATAAAAGCGCAAACGGAGGGGCATCAGGAGCAAGCAGCGTAATAGGGTTGGGCTTTGAACGGGAGGGGGCTGAAAAAGGCTGACCGGGAGCGGTGGCAACTGCAAATAATCGGCGGTGAATTGTAACGCGGACCTTGTCGTCCGCGACCCACAAACGATACACAAACGGCGTAGGGACGCGGACCACAAAGTCCGCGCTACACCTAATCATCGTTGAGCCGGTTGTAGGCGCGGTGTTTCTTTCGGGGCAGGCTGGGGCGGAGGCTGCCGGCGGCCGTCACGTCGGAGGCTTCGTCGAAGAGCCTGAGGCGCTGGCTGTTGCCTTGCAGCAGCAGTTGGTCGTGGCCCTCGCCGCCGTACAGCAGCACGGGCATGGGCCGGCTGGCTGCGGTGGTGGTTACTTCAAATACATCGTCGCCACCCAGGCCATCAAGGCTCAACGCTTTGGTTTCGGCAGTGAAATACGTGCGCCGGAAGCGCAGGGAGTCGCCGGCTGAAAGCTGGCTGAGGGCTTTCGAAAAAACCCGCACGGTGGTGGAGTCGGCGTAGCGGTGCACCACAAACCGCTCGGCCTCGGCCGTGCCGCCCAGCGTGGGCGCGTGGGCCAGGGTCAGGTAATATTCCTCCGCGGCGCGGGGCAGGGTTTCGCGCCGGGCCTTGAGGGCGTTGCCGATGCGGGTCCCTTCGAGGGCAAACACGGCGGGCGGCAGGCGGTGCAGGGCGCGGTCAATCACGGAATCGGGCAGGCGGCGCTGCAGGTCGCGGGCGGTGCGCTGAAAATCGGCCCGCGTCATGGCCGAGAGGCCGCGCTCGTCGATAAACTTGGCCTGGTACACCAGCCCGGCCATGTTGTTGTACTGGTTGCGAAACGTTTGGAACTGCGGCGCAATGAACGGCCGGGCCGCCAGCCAGGGAATCACCCCGTCGTCGAACCGAAAATACACCTGGTCGCGGTCCTTCGGAATGCCGACGTAGCGCACGCGGCCCCCGGCTTCCGGAAATTGCGCCCAGGTCCACTGCGCCTCGTGGCGGTCCCAGTCGCCGAGCCACACATCGAGCAGGCGGGCACGCAGGAAGGCGGGCTGGTCGATGGAATAAGAAGGGTGGTGGTACACCTTTTTCAGCATGGCCTCGCCGCCGTCAAAATCGACGGCCGCGGCCAGGTCGGGCGTGCGTGCGGCGGGGTTGTTATACTTTTCTTCGAGCAAAGCCAGCTTGCCCTGAAACCGGGCGGAGGACTCGCCCAAGCCGGTTTCATCGGGGCGCACGTACACCAGGCGCGGGCGGGTGTGGGGCACGCCGGCCGCCTGCGCCAGCGGCGGCACCGTGAGCGCCCCGTATGGGATGGCCGCCGAGGTGGCATCGCGCACCACGTTGAGCACGAAGGTGTGGCGCAGCACCAGCGGCAGGGTTTTGTAGGGCTCCTTGTCGAGGGCGCGCAGGGCGTATTCGCGCTTCCCGGCGCCTTCTAGGGCCATGCTGATGCTTTGGTAGCCGCCGCCGGCCTTGCCCGCCGTGAGGCCGCCGGGCGCGGCGGTGGCCAGGTTCAGCACGGCAACCCTGACGGGGGCGGCCCACGCGCGGCGGTAGTGCCGCCCCATGAAAAAGCGGTAGAAGCCTGAGTGGCGATTGTATTGGCGGCCGGCCGTGGCCAGCACCGAGTCGGCCGGGGCCGGCAGGGCGGCCGTACTGCCCGGGCCCACGCGGGCATCGGGCTGGAAATAGTTGTGACGGGCGCAGCCGCCAGCGGCCAGCCCCAGGCCCAGCAGCACCAGCAGGCGCGGGCAAAAACCGGGGCAGCGAACAAATTGGTAAGGCATTCGGGGAAGGCGGCAAGCGCGAATGAGCCTTTAACGCAACTTCCCCGTAAAGGTGGGCAGCGGATAGCCTCAACTGTGCGTTGGACGGCTTTTTCTGCCGGGAAATACTTGCTTTTTAGGCCCGATGAGTGCTCCGTTTTCTGGAAAATTGCTGCTTATGCCGGGTTCGACTGCTGAATGGAAGCCGTGGGCACGGGGCTGGTGCGTCGGCGCGGTGGCCGTGGTGTTGGGGGGCTGCGCCGAACACAAGGCCCCGGGCATGGCAGCTCCGCAGTGGAGCGCCGATTCGACCACGGTGCGGCTGGCAGCCGGACCGCAATATGCCCGTAGCACCGTCTGGAAGTTCTTTTTTGGGAAGCACTACCGCAGCGTATGGGCCACGTCGGTCACGGTGCCAGTGCTGCGGCTGGCCACCGCTGTGCCCGGCGGCTTGGTGCCCGTGCAGGCCGGCGGCAGCTACCAGAGCCACACCCTGCGGCTGCGCGCGCCCGATTGCCGCGAGTACGTATTGCGCTCCGTGGACAAGGACATGAGCGCCGCGCTTAGCCCCGGCTGGAAACGGAATCTGCTACGCCCCCTGCTCAAGGACCAGACCAGCGCCACGCAACCTTTCGGGGCCTACCCGGCGGCCTTCCTGGCCGAGGCAGCCGGGGTGCTGCACGCCAACCCCCGGTTGGTATTTGTGGGGCCTGATGCGGGCCTGGGCAAGTTCAAAGCCAGCTATGCCAATGCGCTGTACCTGTTTGAGGAGCGACCCGATGGCGACCAGCGCCCGGTGGCCAGCTTCGGCCACGCGCCGCAGGTAGTGAACTCGCACCACATGCTGGCGGCGCTGCGCCGCTGGCCCAGCGCCCACGTGCCCGCCCGGGCTTTTCTGCGCGCCCGGTTGCTCGATGTGCTGGTGGGCGACTGGAGCCGCCGCGAAGACCAGTGGCGCTGGGCGCAGTTTCCGCAGGCGGGGCGGCTGGCGTTCCGGCCCGTGCCGCGCGACCGCGACCAGGCATTTTTTTTGTTCGATGACGGACTGGTGACGCGCTTGGTGTCGTGGTTTGCGCCCAAGTACCAGACTTTTCGGGCCACCATCCGGCTGGAAAACGTGGACGGCCTCACCACCACCGCCCGCGCCCTCGACCGCACCCTGCTCACCAGCCTCAGCGCGAATGATTTCCGCGAGGTGGCCGACTCCGTGCGGGCCAGCCTGAGCGATGCCGTGCTGGCCCAGGCCTTCAATTCCGGCCCGGCCGAAATGCGGGCCAGCCTGGCGGCCAAATTTGTGCCCATGCTGCGCACCCGGCGCGAGCAGCTGCCGGCCGTGGCGCAGCAGTATTATGCCCTGCTGAACAAGCAGGCCTGGCTGATTGGCACCGACCAGGCCGAACGATTCATCCTGAGCGAAGTGGGCGGCAGCCTGCGCGTGCAGCTACTGGCCCAGCGCCCCGGCCGGCCCGACAGCCTCGTGACCGACCGCACCTTCAACCGAAAAATCACCCCCCAGCTCGACCTCTACGGCCTGGGCGGTGACGACGTATTTGAGCTGCGCGGCGCCTTGCCGCAGGGCATTGCCGTGCGCCTATACGATGGCGGCGGCCGTAATCAAGTAATCACCGGCCCCGGCGCTACGCCGGGCAATGTTACCTGGTATACTGGTCCCGGCGAGCGAATTATTGCGCATCCGGCCGGCGTGCAGGTGGAGGCCGACCCAGCCCCCGAACTCACGGCCAACGGCCGCGCCTGGCTGCATCGCTACAATCTGCGCGACTAGTCCGGCGGGGGCAGCAGGCCTGCCAGTGGCTCCCGGCCATCAATTGTGCCCTCGCTGCTCAGCACCCCGAAGCGGGCGAACAACTCCTCGGCGTACCAGTTTTCACGGCGCGTGAGCTTGATAACTTCGCGATGCCTGGCGTCTTGGTACGCGTATTCCTGCATGGTCCGGGCCGAGTCCCATATGCTGAACGTGGCCTGCCGCACCAGCGGCAGCTCGCCCAGCCCGATGGCGGCCCGCACGCCCGTGGCATGGGCCAGCGCCGCGCTGGTGGGCTCCACAAATTTCCAGAAGCGCGGCACTTTGCGCCAATGGATGCTGGCGCGGGTGAGTACGGCCACGGGCGCTTCAACTGGGCTTGGAAGTGGGTTGGCGTTATAGTCAAAGGGGTTTTTGCCATCCCACAAGCCCTGGGATTTGATGGGGGCGAGGCGCACGGTCCACTGCTCGGCGCTGCGGTGCTGGTAGGCGGCCCACACGGGATTTCGGCTGAAAAATGCTTCGGCAAAGGCCACATCCTCCCACACGGCCAACAGGCCGTAGCGGTCGAAGTTGGGCCACGCGCCAAAGCCATTAGCCGCCCCGCTGCCCAGCAGCTTGCTAAACCGCAGGCCCGGCACGCGCTGCAATTGCGGGGGGACGGTGCCCATCCGGGCCAGTGCCCAGCGCCGGTGGCCGGGTTGCAGGGTGAAAACGGTGAGGGTGGTTAGATGCATTCGAACTAAGGGCGGGTAGGCCGCCGGGCAGCGGGTTTCAAGCAACAAAAAAAGGCCGGAATTGCTTCCGGCCTTTCCAAATCACAGGTTCAGGACTACTTCACCTGCACCTGGGCGTGCTGGTTCACGTCGTCGTCCTTGCTGCGCTCGCCGGTGACCACGGCGCGCACGTAGGCGTAGGCCTGCACCAGCAGACTGCTGGGGGAGTCCCAGTATTCGGCTTTTTCAATCTCGACTTTCAGGATGTTGATGTGCGGGTCGTCCTTGCCTTTGGGAAACCAGCCGCGCATGGGCTCGCTCCAGAGCTCGGCAATTTTGGCTTCGTCGCGGTAGGCATTGGCCTTGCCCGATACCGAGGCGTACACGTTGCCGCTCGGGTCGGAGTAGCTCAAGTTGACCTGGCTGTCCTTTTTGATTTCGTAGACTTTGGCCGATTCCGAATCGGTGAGGAAGTAAAGGGCGCCGTCTTTGCCGGGCTTGATGGTGGCCATGGGGCGGCTGTGCAGGCTGCCGTGCTCGTCGGTGGTGGTGAGCATGGCCATGCGCACTTCCTTGATTTTATCGAATAGCTGGGTCAGGTCGTGGGTTACGGGCGACTTTTCGGACATGGGAAAGAGAATTGGGGAGGTGAAAGAATAGGCCGCGACCAAAACATGTGGGCGGCGTATTGGCTTACGGCAGCCAGGCGGCCGGGGTTGAATAATTGCCCGTTCCGGCCCGTACCTTGCCCGCCATCATGAATTTTCTGGCCCATCTTTTCCTTTCCGGCTCGCCCAATTCGGCCACTTATTCCGACGTGCTGCTCGGCAACTTCATTGCCGACTCGGTGCCCGGCCGGCAGCTCGAAAACTACCCGCCCGCTGTGCAAACCGGCATTCGCCTACACCGCGCCATCGACACCTTTACCGACCAGCACCCGGTGGTGCGCCGCAGCACCCAGCGCCTGCGCGAAGCCGGCTACGGCAAATACGCCGGCGTGATTTCGGACATGTTTCTGGACCATTTCCTGGCCCGAAACTTCCCGGAATTCTCCCCCGAAAACCTGCCCGATTTCACCCGCCGCGTGTACGCTTTATTGAATTCGCGCGAGGCCGAAATGCCGCCCCGCGTACAGCAGATGCTGGTGTACATGGTGCAGCACAACTGGCTGCTGGGCTATGCCGAAATCGAAGGCATCCGCCGCGCCCTCAGTGGCCTGAGCCGCCGCGCTTCGGCCGGCTCGGGCATGGAAACCGCGGCGACGGAGCTGGTGGCTAATTATGCGGAGTATGAGGCAGATTTTCGGGCGTTTTTCCCGGAGCTGCAGGCGTATGTGGCGTTGTCATTGCGAGCCTAGCGAAGCAATCCGACTTGTGCAATGTGGTAAGCCTAAAAGTGTGAAAAGCCCCGGTACTGTGCAGTGCCGGGGCTTTTCGCTAAATAAAGGGGTTGGTTTTGACAGTGCCGCCTCTCAAGTATAGAGAACCCTAGTGCTGGTGCCCGCCTTCGCCGTGCACGTGGCCGTGGGCCAGCTCCTCTGCGGTGGCTTCGCGCACGTCCTGCACCTTGCCGTGGAAGTGCATTACCATGCCGGCCAGCGGGTGGTTGAAGTCCATTTTTACGGCCGAGTCGCCGATGCTGACCACCTTGGCCTGCATGTGGTTGCCTTCGTTGTCGGCCATGGGCAGGAAGTTGCCGGGCTGGAGCATTTCCTCGTCCAGCTTGCCATCGATGAGGAAAACGTCCTTGGGGATTTCGACCAGTGCCTGCTCGTCGTAGTCGCCGTAGGCCTGCTCGGGGGTGAGGCTGAACTGGAACTCGTCGCCGGGGTTTTTGCCATCGAGCTGGGCTTCAAACTCTTCGGGCAAACCGCTGTGGCCGAACAGGAATACCATGGGCGCATCAGCTTCGGCCGATTCGACCAATACTTTTTCCTGGTTTTCGTCGGTCACGCTGAGGTCGTAGGTAATGGTGACGACTTTTTTATCGCTGATTGCAGCCATGAGAGTAATATGGGGATTGGGGAGGAGAAGGTGCCAGCCCGGACGGCTGATGCACAAAGAAAGGAAGTTCTACCGGGAATGGCGGGCGCTTCAAGAAAAAATGGAGCCTTCATGCTGAGCGCAGTTGAACATATCTACTGCGCAGCAATGGCTAGAACGCGTAGGGGCGGGGCTTGCCCCCGCCCGTTATTGCACAGCTGCCCCAGAGCCGCCACAAACAACGGGCGGGGGCAAGCCCCGCCCCCATATATTTCATTTTAAGCAGGCATGGCTTTCAGCTCACGGCTCCAGAAGCGGTGCTGAGCAATGGCCGTGATAAACTGCGTGGCCAGGCCACTCACCTGCGCGTCCTGGCTGGTTACTACCCCGTCGGCCTTCAGAATATCCTCGGCCCCGGGGTAAGCGGCGGCTTTCAGCAGCTCGATACCCGCGCCCGAAGCCGCGATGGGCTTGCAGTGCCGGAACGCCTCGTTCACGAAGCGCACGGCGTCGGCATTCTGCTTAAGGGCGGCCACGCTGGCATCGCCGCCGGCCACGTACACGGCATCGTACAGCACCGACGCGGTAGAATGGAACGTGCCGTTTACCAGCAACTCCTCGCCGCCCGCACCTTTGATGCTGCCCAGGTGCGTAGCCACAATAGCGGCCTGCGCGCCTTGGTCCATCAGCGCTTTCATGAGGTCGCCAATGGCGGCTACGTCGGCGCCATCAGTAGCCAGCACGGCGATGTGGCGGGTTTTGATGCCGGTTTTGCCCTGGTTGATTTTGGCGTTCGGGGCCATGCTTAGGGCCGAGTCTTTGCCGATGTTGCCGGCCGCAGGCTTCGACTGCAATGAAGCCACGTCGGCATCGGCGCCCACTTGCAGGTTGAGCTGCACGCCCTCGGCCGAGGGCACGGCCACGCCCAGGCCTTCGGCCACGCGGCGCACCAGGTCGCTGTCGATTTGGGCCAGCTGCACCAGCGTGCGGGTGCGCACAAACTCCTTCTGCACGTGGCTGAGCTCGAAGCGTAGGGCCTTCACAATGTGCATCTTCTCGGCGTCGGACTGGCTGTTCCAGAACAGTTTGGCCTGGCTGTAGTGGTCCACAAAGCTCTTGCTGCGGAGGCGGATTTTGTGGCCTTCCACGCGCTCGTGCACCGTGTTGAAGCCGCCTTCGCTCAGCTTGGCCTGCTTGGGGAAGTTGTCGTTCAGCAGGTTGGGGCCGTAGCTGGTCTGGCCCTTGTTGATGGTCTGGCGCATGTGGCCGTCGCGCTGCCCGTTGTGAATGGGCGCAATGGAGCGGTTAATCGGAATCTCGTGGAAATTGGGCCCGCCCAGGCGTGTGAGCTGGGTATCGGTGTAGGAGAACAGGCGGCCCTGCAGCAGCGGGTCGTTCGAGAAATCAATGCCCGGCACCACGTGGCCGAGGTGAAAAGCCACCTGCTCGGTTTCGGCAAAGTAGTTGTCCACGTTGCGGTTGAGCACCATTTTGCCCAGTAGCTGCACCGGCACCAGGTCTTCGGGGATGAGCTTGGTGGAGTCCAGAATATCGAAATCGAACTTGCGCTCATCCTCTTCCTCCACCACCTGCACGCCTAGTTCCCACTCGGGGTAAGCGCCCATCTCGATGCAGTTCCAAAGGTCGCGGCGGTGGAAATCGGGGTCTTTGCCCGAAATCTGCTGCGCTTCTTCCCAGGCCACGGCGTGCGTGCCCAACTTCGGCTTCCAGTGAAATTTCACAAAGCGCGACTTGCCCTCGGCGTTAATCAGCCGGAAGGTGTGCACGCCGAAGCCCTCCATCATGCGAAGGCTGCGCGGCAGGGCGCGGTCGCTCATGGCCCAGAGCAGCATGTGCATGCTCTCGGGGTTGGTCGAAATGAAGTCGTAGAACGTGTCGTGGGCCGAGGCGGCCTGCGGAATTTCGTTGTGCGGCTCCGGCTTCACGGCGTGAATAAAGTCGGGGAACTTGATGGCATCCTGGATGAAGAACACCGGAATATTGTTGCCCACAAGGTCAAAAACGCCTTCCTGAGTGTAGAATTTCACGGCGAAACCGCGCACGTCGCGCGCCAAATCCGACGAACCCCGCGAGCCCGCCACCGTGGAAAAGCGCGTGAACACCGGCGTTTGCACGCCGGCCTGCAGGAAGTCGGCGCGGCTCAGGTTGGCATTGTTGCCGTAGGCTTCGAAGTAGCCGTGGGCGGCCACGCCCCGGGCGTGCACCACGCGCTCGGGAATGCGCTCGTGGTCGAAATGGGTGATTTTTTCGCGCAGAATAAAGTCCTCCAGCAGCGAGGGGCCGCGCTCGCCGGCTTTCAGGGAGTTCTGGTCGTCGTTGACGCGCAGGCCCTGGTTGGTGGTCAGGAACTGGCCGTAGCCGTCTTCGCGGTTTTGGGCCAGCTCGTCGGTTTTGGCGGTGCTCACGGCGTCCTCGTGGGTTTTCTTGGCAGTGGGTTTCTTGCTCATCGAAAGTAGTGGGTTGGTTTTAGGGCATCAAGGTGAACGGGGTTTTGCGGTGGTGGTTAGCTATTTGTTGGCGAATAATTCGGGCTTTTTTTGGGCGTTGCCAGCTATTGGCTGACTGTCAGGTATTGCGGCGGCCTTAGCGAGGAGCCTGTTTTATTGGCTTCAAAAAGGCAACGGGGTATTTACGGGCTTTTTCTGGGGTAACCCGTTTAAAATCAGCCGGCCACCAGCAGCGCAAACAACCTCGTTTTGACGCTGTGCGTACCGATGGGCAGTTTCTTTCAACGCCCGCCTTTTCTTTCAGCCCCCTTCCCAATGCCCAAACAGTTGAATAATGCCGTGGCCGCTGCACTGCTGAGTAGCAGTCTGTTGGCCGCCTGCCAATCCAATCCGCCCACCACGCAGGACGAGGCCGTGAACAAGGAAGCCGTGGTGAAAACCGACTCAGCGGCCGCTCCCGTAGCCAAAGCCGATTCGGTGCCCACCATCGGCAGCCCGCAGCTTCTTTTTACTCTCGACGACGCGCACAACACGCCCGACGGCCTGGCGCTGGCCCCCAACGGCCACCTTATCCTGTCGGTGCCCAACCTGGCCGACAACAGCCAGCCGGCCTCGCTGATGGAGATTGATGGCACCACCATCAAGCCCTTCGCCACCGACCTGCCCGTGGAGCCCACCACCAAAAAAGCGGCCCCGATGGACCTGGCTTTTGGCCCCGATGGCAACCTCTACTACGCCGAAAACCAGTACGAAAACAGCAAGGATTTTAAATCGCGCCTGATGAGGGTGGCGATGAAAAACGGCAAGCCCGGCGCTATCAGCACGGTGGTCGACAACTTCGCGCTGGCGAATGCCGTGGTGTGGAAGGGCAACACGATTTACGTGACCGACAGCCAGTGGGACCTGCCCGATAACGACAACGGCAGCGCCATTATGAAGTTTTCGTTGGCCGAGCTGAACAAGGGCACCGTGCACCTCAGGCCCAAAACCATGGACCCGCACGTGCTGGCCACGTTCACGACGACCGTAAACGAAACCGGCGTGGACAACGGCGCCGACGGCATGGACTATGACAGCAAAGGCAACTTCTACACCGGGTCCTTCGGCGACGGCAAGCTGTACAAGGTGTCGCTCAAGCCCGACGGTACTTTAGCCAGGCAGGAAACCCTGCAGCTTAAAGGCAAAGCCATTCCTTGTGTCGATGGCCTGATTATCGACCGCGCGACCGATAAAATGTACCTCTGCAACTCGCGCGAAAACGCCATTGAAATCGTGGATTTGCGCAACGGCAACGCCGTGACCACGCTGGCCCAGAACGGCGACACCGATGGCACCGGCGGCAAGCTCGACCAGCCCGCCGAGGTGCTGCTGAAAGGCAAGCGGCTGTACATCTCAGACTTCGACAAGCCGGAAAAACACTTCGTGAACTCAAAGTCAGACGCGCCGCACACGATGTCTGTGATTGAGTTGCCGTAACTCAGCGCAGCCATCATTTTAAACTGGAATCCCCGTTGGCGTCCGCCGGCGGGGATTTTTGCTTGAAAAAGGGGATAAATTTGGTGCTGCAACTTTTCGCCTTCGTTCTCATCTTTTCCAGCATGATTCAACCTTTTGCCCGCCGTGCCGCTCTGGCCGGGGCCTTTTCGCTGCTAACCACAGCCGCCGCCTGGGCCCAGACCCCCGGCACCCAATGGACCAAAGACGGCTACGGCTACCTGCAGGTGCGCCCCGACTCGGTGGTGCAGCTCGATATTCGCCAGCCCGGCAAGGTGCGCACGCTGCTCAGCAAGCGCCAGCTCACGCCGGCCGGCCAGACGGCTCCGCTGGACGTGCGCCGCGTGGCGCTGTCGGATGATGGCCGGCTTATCCTGCTTAATTCCAACACTAAAAAAGTGTGGCGCTACGATACCCGGGGCGACTACTGGGTGTACGACACCGGCACCCGCCAGCTCACGCAGCTGGGCAAGGGCCGGCCCGAGTCGTCGCTGATGTTTGCCAAGTTTTCGCCCGATGGCCGCCGGGTGGCTTACGTGAGCGGCCACAACCTGTACGTCGAGAATCTGGCCGACCACGCCATCACCCAGCTCACCACCGACGGCACCGATAAGCTCATCAACGGCACCTTCGATTGGGTGTACGAGGAGGAACTGGACTGCCGCGACGGCTTCCGCTGGAGCCCCGACGGCCAGCACCTGGCCTACTGGCAACTCGACGCCAATAAGACGCGCAACTACCTGATGCTGAATACCACGGATGCGTTGTATCCGTTTACGGTGCCCGTGGAATACCCCGTGGTGGGCGAAGACCCTAGCCGCTGCCGCGTGGGCGTGGTGGCCGTGAGCGGCGGTGCCACCAAGTGGATGGACGTGCCCGGCGATGCCGTGCAGCACTACATCCCGCGCATGGAATGGGCCGGGGCCAACGAGCTGATTATTCAGCAGCTGAACCGCCGCCAGAACGAAAGCAAGCTCATGCTCTGCACCGCCGCCACTGGCGCGGTGAAACCCATTTACACCGAAACCGATAAGGCCTGGATAATGGCCAAGGACGAGCCCGTGGGCTGGGATTGGTTGAAGGACGGCAAAAGCTTTGTGTGGGCCAGCGAGAAGGACGGCTGGCGCCACCTCTACCAGATTGACCGTACCGGCAAAGAGAAGCTGCTCACGCCCGGCAACTACGACGTGGTCAGCCTCGAACGCATTGACGAGGCCGGTAAAACCCTTTATTTCCTGGCCTCGCCCACCAACGCCACCCAGCGCTACCTCTACAAGGTGCCGCTGAAAGGCGGCAAGGCCGAGCGCGTGACGCCCGCCGCCCTCAGCGGCACCAACACCTACGAAGTCTCGCCCAACGGCAAGGTGGCGCTGCACCGCTACGCCAGCGCCAGCAGCTATCCGGTATCGGACGTGGTAGCACTGCCCGCCCACCAGCGCCTGAGCGGCGGCGAGCTGCCGGAGCAGGCCAAAAAAGTGAAGCTGCCCAAACCCGAGTTTTTCCAGGTGAAAACCGCGGATGGCGTGACGCTCGATGGCTGGCTAGTGAAGCCTACCAACTTCGACCCCGCCAAAAAATACCCCATCGTGTTCTATGTGTACGGCGAGCCGGCCAGCCAGACGGTGACCGACAACTTCGGCACGGGCTTCAACCGCCTCTACCAGGGCAGCATGGCCGATGACGGCTACATCTACGCCTCCATCGAGAACCGGGGCACGCCGGCCCCGCGCGGCCGTGAATTCCGCAAATGCATCTATCACAACCTGGGTAGCCTCAACATCCGCGACCAGGCCATGGGCGCTAAGGAAGTGTTCAAAAACAGCTGGGTCGACACCAGCCGCGTGGCGGTGTGGGGCTGGAGCGGTGGCGGCGGCTCCACGCTGAACCTGCTGTTTCAGTACCCGCAGATTTATAAAACCGGCATCTCCGTTGCTGCCGTTGATAATCAGCTCAACTACGACAACATCTACCAGGAGCGGTACATGGGCCTGCTGCCCGAAGACAAGCATTATTTCGTGGACAACTCGCCGCTGGCCCACGCCAAAAACCTGCGCGGCAACTTGTTGCTTATCCACGGCACCGGCGACGACAACGTGCACTACAACAACGCCGAGCAGATGATAAACGAGCTGGTGAAAAACGGCAAAACCTTCCAGCTGATGGCCTATCCCAACCGCACCCACGGCATCTCGGAAGGCGAGGGCACCAGTAAGCACCTGGCCGCTACCTACACCAAGTTTCTGAAGGAAAATTGCCCGCCCGGCGGCCGGTAGCAGCCCTCTAAGCGGCGCTCAGTAGCTGCTTGAATTAATAAGCCAATAGTCACAAAAAAGAGGCGTGGGAATTTCTTCCACGCCTCTTTTTTGTGACTGATTACTAACAGCTCATGATTGGGCTGGAGGCCATTGAAGCACGATTATTCACGTATAATCTTAATGGTGCGATGAAAGGCGTAGTGATTGATGTGGCACACGTACATGCCCGAAGCCAGCGCGGCGGCCTCGGGTAGGGGCAGCGTGTTGCTGCCGGGCACCAGCGCCGCCACGCGCCGGAGCACCGTGCGGCCCACCCCATCAAGCACGACGATGGTAACCGGGCCCGCCTCGTTGGTGCGCAGCAGCAGGTTCAGCTCGGTACCAAAGGGCTGCGGGTAGGCCTGCACGGCGAAGCCACCAGTTGTGGGCACCTGCACCGTGCGCACGGGCGAGTAGCTGAAAGTGCCGTCGCGGTCCACTTGCCGCAGGCGGTAGTAAACCACGTCGGCGGCGTAGCGGGCCAGGTTGGGGTCAGGCAGCGAATAGTCGTGGCGCTGAGTGCTGCTGCCCTGGCCGGCCACCGTGCCGATACGCCGGAAGGTGCGGCCGTCGGGGCTGGATTCTACGTCGAAATGGTCGTTGTTTTTCTCTGAGGCGGTGGTCCAGCGCAGTAGCGCATCATCGCCCTGGCGCTCGGCGCTGAAGCTGATTAACTCCACCGGCAACGGGTTGGCGAGGTTGCTCACCGTCCAGCGCGAGAGGCCGACGGTGCTCACCGTGAGGGTGCGGGCCGCGCCACTGGTAGGGCTGCCCACCGCCTGCCAGGCGGCGCTGTTGTCGGGCATGCGCCACACCTGGGCCTGTCCGAAGGCGAGGCCGTTGTCGTCGTCGGGCAGCCAGGCCAGGGTGAGGTCGACGGGGGCGATGGGTTGCTGGTCGGGCACCACGGTCCAGATACGGTCGATGCCTTTCTGGCTGGCGTTGGCGGGGTTCTGGCCGAAGCTCACATTGGCGGTTTGCAGGCCGGCGGTGCGCGTGACACGCACGGTGCCCAGGGCATTGCCGTTGGGGTTCAGGCCGAATCCGTTGCCGAAATCGACCGGGGTGCTGCCGCCCACGTTGGCGCGGTCGGCGCGCAGGTTGCCCTGCACGTAGCGGCCGGGCACTTCGCCCGCGAGGGTGGCGCCGTCGGGCAGGAGCAGGGTGGCGGCGGGAGCGGTGCGCAGCAGGCCGCTGGTAAGCAGGAGTTGCTGCGTCACGGTGAGGTCAGCGGGCAGCAGCACGCGGTTCTGGCCCGGTGCGCCGGTGTTGCGCACTTCGAGGTTGGCGAGGCTGGCCCCGCCGGGCGTGAGCGTCTGGTCGGTGCTGCCGGCCATCACTACCGTGCCGGTGCCGGACGCGATGGTACCGGCATTGGTGAGGTTGCCGGCCACCTGCACGGTGCCGTTGTTGGTCAGCGTAGCGCCGGCCTGGTTGCTAAGGCTGCCGGGCAGCACCAGCGTAGTGCCGGCCCCCACCGTGAGTTGGGTGCCGGTGTTGGTAAGGTCCTGGGCGACAGCATTGGTGAAGGCCAGAGCCGCAGCGGTGGCCAGTGGGATTGACTTCCGCATGATTATTTCGCTTCGGCCTTGGCACCCAGCATATTTTCCAGCGCCTTCAGGCGCTCGCTGAAGCTAGCCGTGGTGGCGGTGGTTTCGGTTTGTAGGGTGTGCAGGGCCTGCTGCTGCTGCTGGCTCTGCTGGCGCAGGGCGACGTTTTGGGCTTCGAGGACGGCTACTTTGCGGGCCAGCTCCTGGGTGGCGCTCACGTTCAGCATCGACAGGGCTTCGTAGTCGACGGTGCGCACATCGGTGTGCTCGAGACCGAAGACAAAGACTTCCTGACCGGCCAATTGCCGTGCCCCGCGCAAGGTGAGGCTATTACCGCTGGCCGCTTTCACGGTACCAATAACTTCCCCGGTCTTGGTGATAAGCTTGATGCGCTGACCCGCTTTGGCGGCCGTGGCCGGCGCGGCAGGCAGGGTCAGCACGAGCAGCGAATCGGCTTGTAATTCCGCCGAAACAGCATTGACGTACACGTCGGGCAGGAAGCCGCTGTGCTGCTGCACGGCCTGCGGAAACACCTGCTCTACTTCCTGGGCAATGACTTTCTTGAACTGGCGTTGGCCGTAGACGGCCCGGTCGCGCATGGTGTAGTCGGTGATGCGCAGCTTGTTCAACAACGTCAAATCGGCGGCGTTATCTGAAAGGCCGATGACGTTTTTGAGGCGGCGGTCGGAAGTGGCATTAAACTCGGTCGCGATAACCCGGCCGGTTGCCCGAATGCTGACCGCCCCCGTGCTGCTGCCTGTCGAGCCGGTGTAAGGGCCGCCGCTGTAGGCGTAGAAGGCATACGAGTAGTTGCCCGGCGTCGCGGTGCTCTGCACATCGAGCGGGAAAGACGGGCTGGCCGTGCCGATGCCCACTAGGCCGCCGTTATCGGCCATGACGGTGGTGCCGCGCAGGTAGTTCTTGTTGTCGCCAAAGTAATTAATCCACGAGTCGCCGGGCAGGTGAACGGAGCCGGCGGCCACGTCGAGCGCCGCAATCGGGCTGGAGGTGCCGATGCCGAGTTGGCCGCCTTTGAGCACCATCTGGGTGGTGCCCCCGCCGGCGTTGAACTGGTTGTCGTTGTGCGTGCCGCCGGTGTACCAGGCAAAGGCCTCGCCGGTGCGGAAATACTGCGTGCCGCCCTGCACACCGATGCCGTAATCGCCGTTGAACAGGTTAATCATCTGCCGGACGGTAGCCCCGAAATTCACGCTGCCGCGCACTATCGCCACGCCGTTTACGTCGAGCAAAGCGCCGGGCGTGGTGGTACCAATGCCCACGCCGCCCGTGCCCTTGGGCATCAGGTTGAGGTGCTGGTTAGTATTGTTGCCGGCCGCGTAGAGGGAATTGAAGCCAATGCCCACGCCCTGCGTGGCGTTGGTGTGGCGGAATTCCACGCCATTGCTCGCCTCGTTGAAGGGGCCGGTCACGTACAGCGCCAGGCCGGTGGCGTGGCCGCCGCCGCGGGGCTCCATGCGGATGTCGAGGCGATTGAGCGGGGTCGAAGCGAGGCCGTCGCCGAGGCCCACGTAGCCGTTGTTGGCCCAGCGCAGGGCCGTAATGAAGCCATTGCCGTCGCCCTTGTTGTAGCCCAATACGCCGCCGTTGTAGCCAAAAAGGGCCGGGCCATCGGTGCCGCTTTGGTATTGCAGGCCGTGGAGGTTGTCGGTGCCGCCGCGCAGGCGTAGCAGGTTGTCGTTCAGTGTCAGCGTCTGGGTGGCCGAGTGGTTGCCCAGGTTGTCGGCCGAAGATGGCACCGTTACCGCACCACCGTTGGTGAGGCTGATGGTCGAGCCGCTGATACTGAGCTGCTGCGCGTCGTTATCAACCGGCACAGCCTGGGCCGCGAGCGTGCCGTTGGCGTCGGTGGTCACCATGCGGGTGCCGCCGCCGGCCAGCGCATCCACGCGGGCCGAGCCGGCCACGTGCAGCTTGGCCTGCGGGCTGCTGGTGCCAATGCCCAGGCGGGTGCCGGCATCATCCCAATAAAGCTGCCCGGCGTTGCCGGCCAGCTTCGTGCCGTCGCTATAGATAACGCTGCCCGCCGCCTGCGACACCGTGGCGTTGCTCAGGCTCAGATTGGGCGCTTCGGGGGCCTGCGCAAAGGAAATGATGGCGTAGCCGTTGCCGTTGCGGTAGCCCTGGGTGTGGATGACACTGGCCGCCAGGGTGGGGTCGGCATACGAGCTGCCGCCGCCGCCGGAGCCATCGTAGCCGCCACCACCACCGTAGTAGCCGCCGCCGCCACCGGCCGAGTAGTAGGAGCCGCCGCCCACGCCGCCACCTACTCCCAGCCCGGCGGCCGTGGGCGAGCAGTAGCAGTACTGGAACGGCACGCCGGCATCCTGTCCGCCCGCCGCCTGCGTGCCGCCGGTCGAGCCACCGCCGTTGCCACCGGTGAGGCCGCCGCCCGCCCCGCCCCGGCTGCTGCGGTTATAGGTGCTGAACGCGCCGCCGCCGCCGCCCGCCACCAGCACCCGGTTGGTGAGGGCCGTGCCGCCGATGCGGATATCGGTGGCCCCGCCGCCGGGGCTGGCACCGCCGCCGCCGCCGTTGTAGCCACCGGCCTGAGTGGTATAGCCAGTGGCGATGCTGCCGCCCACCTCAATGGTAAGCACCTGGCCCGGCGTTACGGCCAGCGTGGCTTGCACCCGCCCGCCCGAGCCCGAGGGGAAAGGGTAACAGCCGGGGCAGGGCTGGTAGCCCTGTGCCCCGGCCATGTCCACCTGCAGGCTGGTCACGCCGCGCGGCACGGTGAAGGTCTGCGAGCTGCCCGTATAATTAAAGGTGAGTTGCGCGGTGCCCGGCGTCACGTTCTGCACCGCTTCCGTCCAACTGTAGCCGTTGTAAGTATTGAGCCGACCCGCGTTGATGTTGTACAGCGTCAGGCCCGTGGCCGGGCTCTGAATAGCGTCGCGCTGAGCCTGGGTCAGGCGCGGTGGCAGCATCCCCTTGCTGCTCGAGGTCATATCCACCAGCGCCGACGCGGCCGGGTCGACAGTACCAATGCCCACGCTGCCCGTGCCCTTGGGCAGCAGGTTCAGATTTTGGTTGGTGTTGGTACCGGCCGCGTAGAGGGAGTTGTAGCCAATGCCCACGCCTTGCGTCGCATTCGAATGCCGGATTTCTACCCCGTTTGCAGCTTGGTCAAAGGCCCCGGTGATGTACAGGGGCCGGCCGGTGGCATGGGTGCCCGAGCGGGCCTCGCCCTGAATATCAAGCCAGTTGGTGGGGGCTACGCCGCCCAGGCCCACCTGGCCGCTGGCGCTGATGCTCAGGCCCTGCGTCCCGCCGTTGCCGACGAGCTTGTTGGCTCCCAGATTTAAGTTCTGGGTGGCGGTGTGGTTGCCCAGGTTGTCGCCGGCAGCATTGGGGCTGAGGTAGGTCCAGGCCGCGCCGGTGTAGTACCAGAAGCCCGGCTGCACGCCATCGGTCTGGTACACCAGCAGGCCGGCGTCCGGGCTCACGATGACCGTGCGCTGCGTGGCCGTCATGCGCGGAGCCAGCAGGCCCCGGGTGGTGCTGGTCAAATCCAGCAGGGCCGAGGCCGCCGGCGTGGCGGTGCCAATGCCCACGCCGCCTGTGGTTTGGGCGCGGGCCGTGTGGTGGAGGGCGAGGGCGGCGCTCAGCGCCAGCGAATACTGTAAAAGTTTGCGCATAGGGAAGAAGGTGTAAAGCCAGGGTAATCAGCCGGACCTGATACCGCGCACTGATTCCTGATACAAACTTCCCGCCGCTCCCGGCCGGCCGCAATTTTTGCCTGTACCGCAATTGGGGGTATCGGTTTAGAGAATTGAACTGCCCGAAAAAAGCAACGCCCCTCCAGATGCTGAAGCGGCGTTGTTGAACCTGTTTAATTGATTCTCTTGTCATCCTGAGCGCAGCGATGGACCTTATCACGTTCGGGCAAGCTGTTCTGGCGTGATAAGGTCCTTCGCTGCGCTCAGGATGACAGCCAATTACTGTCACATTGAGCTAGGCTACTCGCGCAGCAGCCGGCTGGTGGCCTGCTGAGCGCCCTGGCGCACCGTGAGCCGATACAGGCCCGGCCGCAGGGCTTCGGTAGCCGTGGCGGGCAGCGTGACTCCGACTCCCGTCAGCGGCAGCGCCTGGCTGAGTACGGCCCGGCCCAACGCGTCCTGAATCGTGAGCTGCACCGGCTGGCCGGGCAGCGCGCCCGGCAGCGCCAGCTGCAACGCCTGCCCGGCAGCCAACGGGTTGGGCCAGGCCTGCCAGTTTTCGGCCAGGGGTGAGGAGGCACGGGTGGCCAGCACGGTGCTTTCGGTGGAATAGTCGGCAAAGTTGGGGATGGCGTACTGGCGGTTGGGGTAGTACAGCTCCAGCAGCGGCTGGGCCGAGCCTGTGCGCCAGAAAGCATCGTAGGCCGTCACCGAAATGGCCCCCTGCGTGATGCCAAACGCTGCCAGCAGAGCAGCCGGGGCCGGCGAGCCGTTCAGGTACACGCTGTCCTGCCGCAGTACGCGGCTGCGCACCAGCAGCGCCGGCAGCGGGTTCGAGCCCGTGCTGCGACCCGCCACCGGAATGCGCACCGTGCCCCAACCCGCTACAGAATCTACATACGTGTAGCGCTGCACAATGCGGAACGGCGTGCGGTTGAGCCCCGCTGCCGCTGCCGTAATGGTGCCCGTCACGCCAAACCGGAAAAACGTCTGGTTGCGGCTGCCCGCCGTGAGCGGCAGCGGAAAATCGACAATGCCGGCCGTACCGGCACCATAGCGGGCCGTCTGCGCATTGATAACCAGCGAGTCGTTGGCCCCGCCGGTGCTTGCCCGAATGGAAGTGGCCTGACGCGGCACGGTGCGGCCCAGCCCCATGCGGCCGGTGGCGGCCAGGCTCAGGTAAGCCGTGTAGTTGTAGGCAATGGTGCCGAAAACGGCCTGGCGCGCCCGCGTCCACTGCGCGCCGGCGATGCCGCCACTGGCCGGCACAGGCAGGTAAGCGACGCTGTAAGGTGCGCCGCTGGCACCCAGCGTGCGGTAGTCCCAGGCCTGGTTGGCCCCGGTGGTGGGGCTGGCCACGCCGCCGGGGATGGTCGCGTCCTGGTATTGCTCCAGGGTGCCAGCCGAGGCCGGAAAGGTGGCCTGGGTGAGCGTAATGGGCGTTTGGGCCAGCGCGGGCAGCGTCAGCAGCGAGGAAAACAGCAGCGTAAAGTGCTTCTTCATAGGATTAGGAAAAGAGATGAGAGAAATGGGCCTGAGCAGCAGGTCGATGCGACTGCAAACCTAGCGGGGGCGTTTATGGCGATAGCAAGCAGGCGTGTACCGCATTTGGGGGGTAGGCATGGGTTGGCCGGCCATTTCCGGCGGCCGACCTTTGCCATCATGAAACCCATCCGGTTAGCCCTGGTCGAAGACGACCCCGAGGTGCGCGAGCTGCTGCAGGGCTACCTGTGCCAGCAGCCCGAATTTGACTGCGTACTGGTGGCCGACTCGGTCGAAAGCTTTCTGCGCCAGCTCCCCGATTTATTCCTGCTGCCCCAGGTGGTGCTGCTCGATATTCACCTGCCCGGCCTGAGCGGCATCGAAGCCCTGCCCACCATCAAGCAGCGCCTGCCCGATGCCGACGTGCTCATGCAAACCGTGTTCGACGATGCCGACCGCATTTACCAGGCCCTGTGTGCCGGGGCCAGTGGCTACGTGCTCAAAAACACGCCTTTGCCAGAGCTGAAGGCTGCCGTGCTCGAAGTGCACCGGGGCGGCGCGCCCATGAGCCGCGCGGTGGCCCGCAAAGTACTGGCCCATTTCAAGCCCTCGCCCGTTGTGCAGCCCGATTTGCTTTCGACCCGGGAGCGCGACGTGGTGCTGGCAATCATCGACGGTCTGGGCGATAAGCAAGTAGCCGCCCGGCTCGATTTGTCGGTCGAAACCGTGCGCACTTACGTCAAGCGCATCTACAAGAAGCTGCAAGTCACCAGCCGCACCGAGCTGGTGAGCCGGCACGCGCGGGGGCATCTGTAGGTAGGGAAAAGGCATTCCATCGGTCATGCATGGCATGACGGGTAAGCGCGGACTGATTCCGCTCGCCTAAAACGGCACCACCAGCCGTACCCGGAAGCCGCCTTCCGGCTCTGGCCCGGCCTCCAACCTGCCGCGCAGGGCCTCGGCGCGCTGGCGCATGCTGCGCAGGCCCATGCCGCTACGCGAGGTGCCGGCCGTCTGCCCGTTGTTGTGCACTTCGAGGCGGAGCTGGCCGTTGGCGCGGGTCAGGCTCACCCACAGGTCGGTGGCGTGGCGGGCGTGGCGGGCAGCGTTGGTCACGGCTTCCTTGAAGACAAGGTAGAGGTGCTGGCGCAGCTCCGGGGGCAGAGCCAGCGCGTCGGGCAGGCCGTTGGTGGTCAGGTGGGTGTCGAGGCCGGCGGGCGCGGCAGATTGGTCGAGGTGGTCGCGCATGCGGTCGAGCAATGCGCCCACGGTATCCGACTGCGCATCGATGCCCCACACGATGTCGCGCATGGTGCCGGCGGCGGCCCGGCTGTTGGTCAGCAGGCGGTCGAAGGCCGGGTTAGGGCCGGGCTGAGACTGGTGCAGCAGCTCGGCCTGCATGCTCACGCGGGTAAGCAGCGTGCCCACTTCGTCGTGCAAATCGGCGGCAATGCGGCTACGCAGGCGCTCATTGTGCCGCACCCGTGCCAGCCGGCGGCGGTGAATGACGTAGAGCCCGGCCGCGATCACCGCCACCGCCAGCAGCCAGGCCCAGGGCTGCCGCCACCACAGCGCCTGCACCCGCAACGGCACACGCAGGTGGTTGCGCGCCGCCTCGCCCCGGGCCGAGACGCCCTGCATTTCAAGCACGTACTCACCGGCGGGCAGGCCCTGCAACGCCACTACGTGAGCGGTGCCCAGCGCCCGCCAGCGCGAATCGCCGCTGCCTTGCAGGCGGTACTGAAAGCGGGCCCGCTCCGGGGCCAGATAGTCGGTCAGGGCCAGGTTCAGCTCCAGAAAAGCATCGTGCGGGGCCAGCACCAGCGTGGGCGCTTTGTCGCCGGCCAGGTAGGTGGTACGGGTGGTGTCCAGCGCGCTCAGGTGCTGGGTGTAGGCCGTGAGCAGCAGGCGCGGGGGGCGGGGCAAAATACTGGGCGTAGGAGCCGGCCGCACGCGGCACACGCCCCCCACACCTCCAAAAAGCAGGGTGCCGTCGGCCTCGCGCCAAGCCGAAAGGCGGTTGAACTCGGCATCGGCCAAGCCGTCTTCTTCGGTCAGCACGCTCAGGTGGCGGGTGCGCACGTTGTAGCGTAGCAGGCCGGCGTAGGTGCCGCCCCACAGCTCATCGGGGCCGCCGGGCAGCAGGGTGCCCACGGTGTTGCTCAGCAGGCCGCTGGCGGTGGTGAGGCGCTGCACCACGCCCCGGGCGGGGTCGAGCAGCAGGAGGCCCTGGTCGCGGGTGCCGGCCCACACGGTGCCTTCAGGCGTGGGCCAGAGGCAGAGAACGTCGTCGGCGGGGAAGCGGTGGGGACCGGTTTCGGCGGGGCCGTAATGGTCAAGGGCATTGGTGGCGGGGTTGAGGCAGTAGAGACCGTGCTTTGTAGCCAGCCAGAGGTGTCCATCCGGCCCGGCCGCGAGCTTCTGAATCTCCTGGCCCGCCAGCGCCCGGGCCACGGCCGAGTCGGGGTAGGGCCGGGCCTGGCGGCTCGTTGCATCCAGCACGTAGAGGCCCCGGGTGGTGCCGCCCCACAGCCGGCCGCGCCGGTCACGCAGTAGGCAGACGCTGGCCGTGAATTCGGGAGCGGTTCCGGCCCACGGCAGCCGGGTTACCTGCCCGGTGCGCGGGTTTAGCTGTCCAAAGGCATGGTTTTCTTCCGCGAAAAATACCTGCCCGGCGGGCGTGGTGGCCACGTCCAGCAGCACGGCATCGGTGGGGCGGCCGGCTTCGGTGAGGGGCAGGGGCCGCAGGGGCGCGCGGGGGCTGTCGGCCGCCTGCACCAAGGTGGCTCCGTAGGCGCCCACCAGCAGCCGGCCATCGGGCAGGCGGCCGATGGCGCGGGTGCTGTAGCTGCGCAGCGGCCGGGTGGGCAGCATGTCGATGCCCGTAGCGGAGGCCCGCTCCTTGAAGCAGCCGCGCTGGCCCGGGCTGGCGCTCCAGCGCAGGCCGCTGGCGTCGGTGTACACGGCATATTGCCGGCTGAGCTGGCCTTCGCGCTCAAAAGCCACGGGGTGCAGGGCCACGGTGGGCAGGCGCTGGCCAGCGGTCCAGGTGAGCTCCACAAACTGGCGGGCCACCACCCATTGCCAGCTACGGGGCGTGGTGCCGGGGCTGAAATTGTTGACATTGGGCCCCGGCAGCCAGCGCCGCACTTCGCGCAGGTCGCCATTTGGCTGGGCTTCGTACAGCGCATTCGACCCCACCAGCTGCAGGGGCTGGGTGCCGGGCACGGGCTGCAGCTCTCCCAAATAGGTGCGCACCGGCACCGCCGCGACCGTCGTCGGCGAACCGTGGGCCAGCTCGTGCAGCACCGAAACCAGCCACATATCTGCCGTGCCGTCGGGCCGCAGCCAGGTGGCCGGTGCGCGCAGGGGCGTGGCCACCAGCCGCGCGGGCAGCCGGCCGCCCGGCAAGTAGGCCAGGTGGTTGTCGTAGCTCACCCAAATATCATGCGAGCGCGGGTGCTGCGCCAGGGCGTAAATGCGCGGCGGCACTGCGCCCTGTTCCGGCAGCGCAACGCGTGTGAGCTCGCGGCCGCGCAGGCAAAACAAACCGTTGGCACTGCCAATCCACAGGTTTTGCTGCGTGTCAAACACCAGTGCCTGCGCGTAGCCAATGCCGGCCTGGTTGGGCCGGGAAGTGAGGGCGGGCAGGGGTACCAGCTCGTAGCCATCGTAGCGAAACACGCCTTCATCGGCAGCCACCCACAGCAGGCCGGCAGGGTCCTGCACCAGCTCATGAATGAGCAGGCGGCCCAGCAGCGGGTCGCGCTGCCACGTCTGGGCACGGCCTGAACCAGCCGTGCTCAGTGCAATCAGCAGCAAAAACAAGATTCGACGCACGGGCAACAGAAAAAGCCAGCGCGAAAATAACGACCATGGCGTTACTCGCCCACGCGCTTATTTGCTCGTGACGTAACAAATTGCCCCAACTACAACGAAGCCCATTAATGGCAGGAAATGCCGATGGACCGTTGCCTGCCGGATGGCCCGGCAGCGCCGCGTGATGACTAATGGCTATTTGCAGAATTTGGCAAGCCAGTCATCAGCATCTCGGGAACCTAGCGATTTTACTCGTTGCCAATCGGTACAGGCGTTTTGCAATTGGCTATTCTCTTTGTAGCAAATGGCGCGATGATAATAGGCGTCAATATCGAATTGGTCAAGCTGAATACAGGCCGATAAAAACACTATTGCAGACTCATATTCTCTCTGGGTTTTCAATTTAATTCCCATATCATATTTTCTGCTATAATCCATCATGCTAGCAAAAGTGAAATACCGGAACCGGATTTCTTTCTCTACTGCAACCGGCTGGCCATCAATCATGGCCGGTTTCCATAAACCGTCTGTTCGTTGAACCGCTTTGACGAATTGCCGGTCGAATAATTCATTCCGGCCTTTGTGGATTTGAATAGTATCCAGCTTGCCCGAGGGCAACACCACGAAGCTGGCCACGAAAAAGCCGTTTTCTTTGGCTGATTCCTGTAGCACGCTCATGTTGTCGTGCAGGAAATCAGAAAAAGACGACTTTGCCAGAAGCTCCGGCGTTGCCTTTTCGCTTTCCTTGTAAATGAGCTTGCCCCGGCGAAAAACGGCGGTTTCCTGGTCCGCTGGCAAGCTGTTTTGGTAGATGGTTTCCCGTGTGAATGTATAGCGAACCGATGGCTCATCGTAGCCATTTCTTGCTTCTTCCAGCAGAACCAGGTGCACGCTATCTATTGCTTCAATGGTGTAGGTGTTGATGCCAAAAACAAGGGCATTGCCTTTGACATTGTACGTCATTGGATAGCCCTTGTCCTTGAAATCAGTGCTTTTAAAGGCTTTGCCATTTTTATAAAAGGCAAAGCGCAGGTAGCTCCGCTTGGAACGGAAAGTAATGGGTAGTTCCGCGCCGGTTTTAGCTTCTAAACGTGTTTTTACCCACGAACCGAGTAATAATTGCGGAGTGGACTGCCCCCAGACTTCAATGCTCGGTATGAGCGTAGTGAACAAAAGGAAGATGAAAATGCGGATAAAATTGTTCATGCCACGAGCAGCTGTTGAATACTTCAGCAGCGCAAGTTCGGCAGCGGTGGGCATTACGCGGATGGAGATTTAATCCTGCAATTCCCAAGCGGTACGGTAGCCGCCGATGCTTTCCACGTACTCAATGAGCGCCTTGAAAAACGGGTGTGCGCTCAGCGTCGAAGAGTCGCCGACGAGCAGCAGCTTTTTCCGCGCCCGAGTCATGCCCACGTTCATGCGGCGGATGTCGCTCAGGAAGCCGATTTCGCCGTGGTTGTTACTGCGGGTGAGGGTGATGGCGATGATGTCGCGTTCCTGGCCCTGGAACGAATCCACGGTGCCCACGCTGAGCTGGCGGTGCAGCATGAAGCCGCTTAGCTCGTCGTTTTCCTCGATGGCGTCCTTCAGGTAATTGATTTGGGCGCGGTAGGGGGCGATGACGCCGATGCTGAGCGGGTCTTCCTCGTGGTCGGCGGGGTCGTAGGGTTCGAGGAGCTGGGCGAGGCGCTTGAGGAGCAGGTCGGCTTCTTCGGGGTTGGCGGTGGAGCGGCTTTCGGGGATGGTGATTTCCTGGAAGCCGAAGCCGGCAGTGTCGAGGAATTCGACGGGCAGGTCGGGGGCGAAGCGCAGGTCGTAGGCGTCGAGGCCGGCGTGGGCCACGGTTTCGTAGGCCACCAGCTTGCCGTCGTAGAACTGGTCGGAGCTGAACTGCATAATTTGCTCGTGCATGCGGTACTGCACCGTGAGCATGCGGGCCGTGGCGGGCTGGCGCTTGATGGCTTTTTCGAACAGCGTTTCGCGCAGGGCACCGGCCTTGTCGCTCTTCACGGTGGGCGGGAGTTGGTGGTGGTCGCCGGCCAGAATTACGCGGTTGCCCTTGGCAATCGGAATCCAGCAGCCCGGCTCCAGCGCCTGGGCGGCTTCGTCAATAAACACCGTTTCGTAGGTGAGGTGGCGGATGTTGCGGTTGCTGGCGCCCACCAGCGTGCACGTTATCACCTGCACCGATTCCAGCAAATCTTCGGTGATATAGCGCTCCAGGTCGTCGGCCTGCTGGAAGAGAATCCGCGCTTCTTCCTTCAGCTGGCGGCGGTGCTGCTGCTCCTCGTAGCCGAAGTTGCGCACGTACTTGCTGGCCGTTTCGCGGTACTGGTCGGCCGTCTGGCGCATCGAGCGCATCTCGTTGTAGCTCTTGTGGTTCATCACCTGGGCATCGAGGGTGTGCTCCAAGAGCAAGTCTGAAACCCGCGAGGGGTTGCCCATGCGAATGACGTTCACGCCGCGCTCGGCCAGCTTTTCGGTCAGCAAATCGACGGCCGTGTTGCTCGGGGCGCACACCAGCACGCGCCGCTCGCGCCGGATGGTTTCCAGAATGGCCTGCACCAGCGTGGTGGTTTTGCCGGTGCCGGGCGGGCCGTGGATGATGGCCACGTCCTTGGCGGCCATCACGTGGCGCACGGCGGCCAGCTGCGAGTCGTTCAGCGGGCTGGGATAGAATAAATCGGTGGCTTTCTCTTCGCGGAAACGGGCTTCCTTGGCCCCTAGCAGAATGTCGCGCAGCTCGGCGAGGCGGTCTCCGTAGGCGCCCATCACCTTGCCCAAAGCGTAGTCCATCTCGCGGTAGCTCACCTCGTCGAAGGTGAGGTCGATGCCCATTTTATGGCCTTCGGTTACCCAGTCGGGCAGGTCTTCCTTGGTGGTGGCGAGCAGCAGCTTATTGCGCCGCACGCTGGTGATGACGCCGCTGAGGGTGGGCCGGTCGGTGGCCGAACGGCCGGGCACGTTGCCAAACAGCGAGGCATTTTTGCCCACCTGAAACAGGTGCAGGCCCTGCTGGCCGGCGGGCCGCTCCAGCTCCAGCACCACCTTGCCGCCGAAGCCAATTTCTTCCTGCGAAATGGTGACGGGGTACCAGGTGAGGCCGCGCTGCTGCCGCTCCTGAATGCTGGCCTTGGCGTTTTTGAGCTTGAATTGCTCCAGGTCTTCCTGCTGCTCCAGCTTCATCAGGGCTTGCACCTGGCGCAGCTCTTTTTCGATGGCGTAGGGGTCGACGGGGGCGAAAGTGGGGGAGGTATCGGACAAAAGAAATCGGGTTGGGTTCGTTGTGAATGGTAACAACGAAATGGGGAAATGAGTGGCCAAAAGCGCTGGAAAGAAGCAGGAGTTTATTCGTCGGCTACTTTGCGAACATAACGTTTCAGTTCTTCAAGGTCTTGAAACGTGGGGCAAACTACTGAAGCGAATTCTTGGACTGCCTCTTCGCTGTCAGCATACATATCTACCTGAAATCCCTCTTCATCAAAGTCCATATGGTCAGCCAAATTCGGAGAACTGCTTTCAATAATCAGCGCCACTATATTAATAATAGAAATTAGTCCTACTGCTGGGCTATATTTTTCAAAAAGCGCCTTATAGGCTGTTAAGTCTGGCGAGTCAAAATCAGCCACAATCTGATACATCTGCTCTGGTGAACCATGCAATTTGCCATTCGCAAACATGATGCTGAAAGGGAAATATTTATCCATAATTTCTCAAGCTTCGGCCAGCAGCAATTTGGCTGGAATAATTGGCACGCTGGCAAAAGCATTGCCTGGCAAAGGTCGGCGTCTGCGCATAAACTTCGTGATTACCCCAGCTACCCTAACGTACACCATCATGACCCATCCCGAAATTGCCCGGCTCCGGCTGCTGAACCAACGCATTGCCGGTCGCAAGTGCGCCGACCCAGCCGCCGTGGCCCGCTGGATGGGAGCGCTGCAAGCCCAGGACTACGGGCAAGCCGTGTGGGCGGTGGGCCTGCGCATGCAACTTCCCGCGCTGGCCGCCGTGGAGCAAGCTCTGGCCGACGGGCAACTCGTCCTCACCTGGCCCATGCGGGGCACCATACACCTGGTGCCGGCCGAAGACGCCGCCTGGATGGTGCAACTGTTGGCGCCTCGGGTGCTACGCGGCCTCACCGCCCGCCTGCGCCAACTGGAACTTGACGAGGCCACCGTCGAGCGCAGCAAGACGGTGTTTTACGACGCGCTGTGCGGCGGCCGACGGCTAACTAGAGCCGAGATGATGCTGGCCCTGGAACAAGCCGGCATTAGCACGCAGGGGCAGCGCGGCTACCATTTGCTGGGCCACACGGCGCAATTGGGGCACATCTGCTTCGGGCCGCTATTGGAGCGGCAGCAAACCTTCGTGCTGCTGGACGAGAGGGCCCCGAATGCGCGACAACTCAACCGCGCCGAAGGCCTGGCCGAGCTAGCCGGGCGCTATTTCCGCAGCCACGGCCCGGCCACCGTGCACGACTTCGCCAACTGGGCCGGCCTCACCCTCGCCGATGCCCGGCAGGGCCTTGAAGCCGCGCAGCCCGGCTTGGTTTCAGAAAAAGTGGAAGCGCAACTGTATTGGGTTGCCGCCGGTGAAACCTCCACCACTTCGGCGGCCAATGCCGTGCAGCTGCTGCCGGGCTTCGATGAGTATTTGCTGGGCTACAAAGACCGGCGGGCGGTGCTGGCACCGGAGCGCGCGGCAAAAGTAGTGCCCGGCGGCAACGGCGTGTTCAAGCCCATGGTGGTGATGGATGGGCAAATAGTGGGCACCTGGCGGCGGGCCGTTAAAAAGGGGGCGGTGGAGGTAGTGGCGAGCTTCTTCGGCGAGGTGCTGGAAGCGGACGCTGTGGTCGATGCAGCCCGGCAATACGCCGGGTTTCTGGGTTTGCCGTTGGGCGGATTCCGGGTCGAAAAGGGCAGTTAGTCACGCTGAGAATAAATCCGCCCGGCAAGCAATTGGCAGAGCCGGTACGTCGTCCGGGCCATGCGCAGACTCGCAGCGTCCGCGCTACAGTACCTCCAGCTTCTGCCCTTGAATGGCCCTGGCCATCAGCTCCGGAAACCTGGCCGGGGTGCAGGCGAAGCTGGGAATCTCCAGTGCCGCCAGCTGCTCGGCCACGCGCCGGTCGAAGCTCGGGGCGCCGTCGTCGCTCAGGGCTAGTAGCACCACGATGTTGACGCCGGCGGCTTTGAGGGCGGCGGCGCGCTTTATCATTTCCTTTTCATTGCCGCCTTCGTAAAGGTCGGTGATGAGAACGAGGATGGTATCGGTGGGGCGCGTGATGAGCTGCTGGCAGTAGCTGAGGGCCAGGTTGATGTCGGTCCCGCCGCCGAGCTGTACGCCGAAGAGCAAATCCACCGGGTCGTGCAGGTTTTCGCTCAGGTTCACCACGGCCGTGTCGAAGACGACCATGTGCGTCTTCACCGCTTTCAGCGAAGCCAGCACCGCCCCGAACACGCCCGCATACACCACCGACGAGGCCATGGAGCCGCTTTGGTCTACGCAGAGCACAATCTCCTTCAGCGCCTGCCCGCGCCGGCCGAAACCCACCAGCCGCTCCGGAATAATGGTTTTGTGCGCCGCCTGGTAGTGTTTGAGGTTGGCTTTGATGGTCGCGCCCCAGTCGATTTCGTGGTAGCGCGGGCGCGGGTTGCGCACGGCCCGGCTCAGGGCGCCCTGCACGGCCTGGCGCAGCGGGTTGCTGAGCTTTTTTTCCAGCTCGCGCACCACTTTGGTGATGACCTCGCGGGCGGTGGCCCGGGCTTTCTGCGGCATCACCCGGCTCAGGGACATGAGGGTGCCCACGAGGTGCACGTCGGCCTGCACCGTGCGCAGAATCTCGGGCTCCAGCAGCAGTTGATTCAGGCCCAGGCGCGTCATGGCGTCCTGCTGCATAATGGCCACCACCTCGGTGGGAAAGTACTCCCTGATATCGCCCAGCCAGCGGCTCACGCGCGGCGCCGAGCCGCCCAGGCCGGCCTTGCGCTCGGCCTTGTCGCCGTCGTAGAGGGCGGTGAGCACGTCGTCCATGCGGCCGTAGTCGGGCGGCATTTGCACGTTGTTTTCCGCATCGGCGGCGCTGCCGAGAACGAGTTTCCAGCGGGTGGGGGTGGCGGACATATGGGAGATTAAAACTTAAGTGGCTTACTAGAAGAAGCTGCGGTCAAGTCTTTTGCCCCAACCGTGCATGTCGTCTTTTTAAAAGGCGAGCAAAGAAATTTTTCAATCGGAGGAAGGTGATAGCCCTTTTCAATCATAAATCGGACGATATGCATTGTTGGCGCAAGTGTGCATTCGCTATAACCAACCACCCCAGCATACAGATTTCCGCGGCCAACCTCAATTGTTTCATCAATGCAAGCAAGGAGTTTGGGAGAAAGAGCATAATAAACCTCTTTTAGTCGTTGAATCTGTGAGGGTGCGAGGTGAGTTTCAGCTTGGTCTACTAAAATGGATTCCGAATAAAAATCCACTGCCTTTTCTTCCCATCTGCTTAAATCCGGGTTGCTGGTAAAATCCCAGAGGCACGATAAAAGAGGCTGAACGTCGGTTAGGTTAATATTTTCGGCGGCGAAAGCCGTTTCCAGACAGCAAATGCAATAGGCAACCCTGCCCGTGATTGAAACTGTGCGAAGCTGTTGCTCCAATGGGCCCACCAGTGTCAGTTCGGGTCGCCCGAAAACGGTTTTAAAAAAATCAAACATGATTAACTCCTAACATTATTCCCAACTCAAACGCCCAGCAACACCCGTAGCCCCGGCAGCACCCGCGCCCCGCGCTCCCAGTCAAAATCAACCTCCGAGGCCGCTACCGGCGCGGCGGCATCTGAACTGGCAATTTCCAGAATCTGGCGCCGCTCGGGCAGCGAGAAGTCGGTGAACGCCCGGCGCAGCAGGGGCACGATTTCGCGGAACGTCTCCTCGTTCAGTTCACTCAGCCAGGAGTCGAGCAGGTCGAATAACTCGCGATGATGGATAAGCAGCAGGCCCGAGCCGCGCAGAAAGCCCTCAATCCAGGCGGTAGCGTAGTCGGTGGGCTGGGCGGGGGCCAGGGCCAGGCCGAGGGCCGTGGCGGTAGCTTCCGGGCCGGCTTGTTGGGCGTCGAAGAGCAGGCGGGCAGCGGCTCCGGCCAGCAGGCCGTTGGTGGCGGCGTGGCGTTGCACGGCGGCCAGAGCGGCGTACCAGTCGGCTTCATGGGCCTCGTTTTGCAGCAGCCTGATAGCCTGGTGGGTGGCTTCGATGCGGGCTAAAAGGGACTTGGCCGCCTCGTAATCCAGGCCGGTGCAGGCGGCGGGGAGGCCGATGCACAGGCGCGGCACTAACTGGTGCACCACCTGGGCCACCTGGGCGGTATCGGTGCGGCGCACGTTGCCGTAGCGCAACACCTGGGCCAGCGGGGGCAGGGCGGCCAGCAGGTGGGTCACGTCGCGGGTGTCGGCCCCGATGGTTTCAAGGCGCGCCACCAGCGCCGGAATGGCCGCCCCGAGGTCGGCGTGCAGTGCCTCTTCGAGCAGGGTGCTCACGGCTTCCAAAGTAGTCGCTTCGGCGGCGCGGGCGGTGGCGCGGGCAGCGGCGGCGGCCAGCACGGTGTTGCCCCAGCGGCCGGCCTCAATCACGGCCAGGGCCATTTCGGGCTCCCATTCCAGCGTCCAGATTTCGTGGAAGGTGCCGCTTTTGCCGGCCACTTCCTCGGGCTCGCCCCAATTAATGTCGAGCAGGCGCAGGCGGTGCAGCAGGTGGCTGCGGTCGAGCTGGGCGGGCTGGCGCAGGTCGAGGTCAAGCGGCTTGGCAATGGCTTCGGGCTTGAGACGCAGGGACTTTTGCTGCTGGGCCAGGTCCTGCTGCAATGGCGTCGCGGGCAGCCCGGCCGGCACCTCGCCCAGCTTCACGCCAATCACCAGCTCCTTGTGCACCAGGGCCAGCGGTTCGGCATAGCCCCCGCCCAGAATAGCCACGGCGGCTTCCTGCAGCTCATCAATACCTGGCAGCGCCAGCCCGCGCACGGCAGCCAGCGCCGCGGCCAGCCGCACGCCCTCAATGGCGTGGGCCGAGGAGGCGTCCACGTCCTGCCCGCGCAGCAGGCGGGTGGCCTGCACCATCCAATGCGTAAGGACTTCGGCCCGCGGCTGGGCAAACAACAGCTCGTACCAGGCCGGCGAGAGCACGCCCGCGCCGTAGCCGGAGCTGAATGACAGCCGCTCATAGGTCCACGGAATCCAGGTGGTTTCGGTGGCGACTTTCTTCAGGCCTTTCAGCCGGGCTTTATCTTCCTTTTTGAACAGGTCGGCCTGCAAAACAGGGGCGTGCCAAGCGCCGCACACCACCGCCACGCGCGGGTAGCCCTGGGCCAGCGTGGCGCGCAACGTTTCGCGCATGAATGCCTCGCGCAGCAGGGTTTCCTCGGTTTCGGGGTGGCGCAGCTCCTCACGCAGGGCGGTCATCATATCCAGCACCACGGCGAAGGTGTCGGCGTTGCCGGGCGCGTGTTCGAGGTGGGTTTCCCACCACTGCTCGGAGTCGGTATAGCCGGCCAGGCGGGCGATGTAGGCGACGGGGTCAGTGTCGGGCTCTACCTCAAGCGAAACCTCCCCCCCTGACCCCCTCTCCAAAAGAGAGGGGGCACCGGTATTGCTTTGGTCAGGTTCAGCATAATAATCGTTCTCGCGAGCCGGTGTTCCCCCTTTTTTGGAGAAGGGGTCAGGGGGGGAGGTTCCAGCGGGCGTCAGTTCCGCCACCTCATCCCGCATCCCAAACCGCAACGACATAGGCAAATCCATGCACCGCATGTGCGCCCCATTACGGGCGCACCACTGCACCGCCTGCCACTCCGGCGAGAACTCCGCGAACGGCAAAAACGAAGCCTGCCCTTGCTGTTTGGGATTATATACCAGCAGCGCCACCGGCGGCACCAGCTCCGGGTGGGTGGCGGTGGCCAGAGCGGCTTCGGCATCGGCGGGGCACTCCAGCAGCACGATGTCGGGCCGGAAGACTTCGAGGGCGGCCACGAGGCTGGCGGCGCTGCCGGGGCCGTGGTGGCGGATGCCGAACAGGCGGAGGTCGGTGGGCATGGTAGGTAATTAAGAAGCCTGTCCCGGGGCCTGCCACTTTGGCAAGACCTCGCACAACTGTTCGGCAAATTCTTTGGTCAATCTGTTTGGACCGCCTTCATCCGCAAAATGTTCTTCAATAAGTCGAGTGATTGCGGGGGAATAGCAAATTTTTGGTCGAAACCGCAAAAGCGTATTTACCCTCATCACTAACTTCATCAACTGTTTTGACTTTCGTTGGTGCCCTATCACTGTCACAGCATCACACATTCCTGGAAACCAGTCAATAATATAAACCTTTGCGCCGGGTTTGAAATGTTTGGTACCAGTTCGGATTTCTTTTCCCTCAGGACCATATAGGCGTTCAGCAACGACATTAGCTACCGCTGTCCAGTATAATTTAGGCACGGCGTCAAATTCTGGAGTCATCACCGAATAGAAATGCGTTTAAATTTTCAAGACAACCTTTTTGTAGATAAGTGACTGCACTTCCGTTTTTAAATTCCCCAACATATTTGGGAAAATTAACCCAGTCAGGCACTTGGAAATGTTGTGCGCCATGGCTCTTAGTGGAATAAGTGTATCGGCCTTCGATAACTCTAATTAATGCAATGCCATGCGCTTTCGCATATTTGCGGGCCCCCTCCTGAAAATCGCTAGTTGAGAATAAAATCCCTTTTTGCGCACCTATGGCCCGCAATTTATCATACAGTATTTGTATGGCTTCTCTCTTTATTCTAGATGAATATCTTTTGCATTCCACAAGCACTTTGAAATTAACTCCTAGGTATTCGAATTCTGCAAATACATCTATTTGGTATTCACCATCGGGCCCTTTCAGCTTTATATCGTGTGTCGCAACAAAGGATTTCAAAGGTTCTCCTTGCTGAATTAAATAATCTCTCACTAATTCTTCGAACTCACGTGGTGAGATGTCTGCGTTTATATCTTCTGGCACTATCATAGTCAACCCAGCCTTACTCCACTACCTCCCGGCACGCCCTATACAAATCCTTCCAGCCCTCGCGTTCCTTGGCTACGGTTTCGAGGTATTCGAGCCAGACCACACGGTCGGGCGCAGGGTCTTTGATGACGGCACCGGTGAGGCCGGCGGCCAGGTCGTGGGCGCGCAGGGTGCCGTCGCCGAAGTAGGCGGCCAGGGCCAGGCCGGAGTTCATCACGGAGATGGCCTCGCCGGTGCTCAGGGTGCCGCTGGGCGACTTCAGCTTGGTTTTGCCGTTGTCGGTCACGCCCTGGCGCAGCTCGCGGAAGATGGTGACGAGGCGGCTGATTTGCTCCAGCGCGGGGGCCTCCACGGGCAGCTGCAGGGCCTGGCCCTGCTTGGCCACGCGGGTTTGCACGATGTGGACTTCCTCGGCCAGGGTGGCGGGCAGGGGCAGCACCACGGCGTTGAAGCGGCGGCGCAGGGCGCTGCTGAGCTCGTTCACGCCGCGGTCGCGGTCGTTGGCCGTGGCGATGACGTTGAAGCCCTGCCGGGCCTGGATTTCGGTGCTGAGCTCGGGGATGGGCAGCACCTTTTCGGAGAGCATGGTGAGCAGCGTGTCCTGCACGTCGGAGGGGATGCGGGTGAGCTCTTCGATGCGGACGAGCTGGCCGGTTTCCATGCCTTTGTAGAGCGGGCTGGGCACTAGGGCAGTCAGGGAAGGGCCTTCGGCGAGCAGGCGGGCGTAGTTCCAGGAGTAGCGGAGGCTGTCTTCGGCGGTGCCGGCGGTTCCCTGCACCAGCAGGTTGGTGTGCCCGCTGATGGCGGCGGTGAGGTGCTCCGACACCCAGCTTTTGGCCGTGCCGGGCACGCCGAGCAGCAGTAGGGCGCGGTCGGTGGCGAGGGTGGCGACGGCAATTTCCATCAGCCGCCGCTGGCCGATGTATTTGGGCTCGATTTCAAAGCCGTTATCGAGCTTGCCGCCCAGCAGATACGTGACGACGGCCCAGGGCGAAAGGTGCCAGCCGGGCGGCTTGGGGCGGGTTTGGTCGGTGGCTTTGAGAGCGGCCAGCTCTTCGGCGTAGAGGTCTTCGGCGTGGGGGCGGAGCAGGGTGGGGCTCATGGTTTGGTTGGCATTTGTAGAGACGCGACACTTCGCGTCTCGTCGTTGCTGATGTTGTTTAAACTGTGTGGGTTTCGGTCGTTCAACGACGAGACGCGAAGTGTCACGTCTCTACTCGTTCAGCGACGATTCCAAACCGGCCTGGAAGCGCAGGGTATCGACAAACGTATGGAGCTGGGGCTGAAAAACCGAGTGGGCCTGCTCGATGGCTTCGATCTGCTGAATGGCCCAGGCGGCATCGGCCGGTGCGAGGCTGGGGGCCACGGTTTGGGGCAGCAGCCAAGCCAACTGGCGTAGGTTGTAGGGCGGCGCGTTGAATTCGTAGAGCACGGCCGTTTTGGTGAGTTGGCGGGCAATGGTTTCGAGCACGGCGGCACTGAGGGCACGGGGCCAGGGCGCGGGCACGAAGCTCAGGCCCAGGGCCCAATCGTCCTGCTGGCGGCGTACCCGTTCGATGGTAGGCGCGAGCAGGAGCGTGCGTTGCTCGGTCGCCGGCAGCAGGGCGGCCAGCCGGCCCCAATCGATGCTGCGGGCGCAGCTGGCTTTTTCCAAAGCGGGCAACTCCTCCTGCCACAGCTTCAGGAAGGCGCTGGCAAAAGCGGTGTCACGGTGCAGCAGGGTACTGTGCGCCCAGCTGGGTAGCAGGAGTAGTGCCCACTCGGAGGCCAGCGCGGCTGCGAGCAGTTCGCCGGGCGTGAGGCCCAGGTGGGCGGTCCAGCGCCGGGGTGGCAGCAGCCCCACTAGGTTGCCGAGGCGGCCGGCGGCCGGGCCCAACGTGGCTTGGTTGCCCGCATTGTTGCTGATGCGGTACTCGAAACGCCCGTTTTTTTCTTCAATGCCATCGAGTAGCCAGGATTTGTCCCAGGCGGTGGGCAGGGTGATTTCGAGCGTGGGTTTGCCCAGGCCCAGCAGCTTGCGTTTGGCCGTGATGAGTGGCGCGGCGCGGGCCCAGAGCCGCTCGGTAAGCGCCGCGCCGGGAATTTGCACCAGCAATTCAGTTGCCAGGCGGCGCACATCCTGCCCCCGGGCTTTTAGGAGGACTTCGAGCACGGGCTCCGCATCGGGGTGCAGGTGCCGGGCCAGAATATCAAGCAGGGCTTCCTGCATTTTGGCCGGCTCGGCGGGCAGGGCGGCCAGGAGCAGGGCACGGGCTTCGTCGGGCGATTGGCTGAAGCGCTCCGTGAGCCAGGCCAGTCGTTGGGGCGTCGTGCCGGTTTCCCAGATACTCACGCCGGTATCTGCCTGGGCAATGGCGGCCGTTTTATCAGCCAGCTTGGCCCACTCGGGGTTTAGGCCAGCCAGCCAGTGGCCGCGCGCGCCTAGCACCGGCCCCAGCGCGGCGCGGGTTTCGGCGGAGCGCGTGGCGTGGTGCAGCAGCGGCACGAGCAGTGCTGGCGGCACCAGCAAGTCGCGGCCGGCCAGGCGGGTGAGGTAGTCGGGCAGCAGCTCCAGGTGCAGCGAGTTGACCAGCATCTGGTGCAGGTGGCTGCTGCCTCTGGGGCCAACGGTCGGAAGCAGCTCGGGCGGCGCGGGCGCGAACTGCGGCCCTGTGGGCGCGGCCGGTTGGTAACCGGCTTTTTGCATCAGGGCCAGCGTGCCGGCGGCAAGTAGCAGCTGTTGTTCGGGTGTTTCAGCAGTAGTCGGGAAGGTGGGAATGGGCTCGCCGCTTTGCCGCGTACCGAGCAGGGCCACGCGTAGAAGTTGAGCCGATTGGGGCCAGGTGGAGGCGCCGTTTCTCGCTGCACCCTCCGGCCCCATTTCCATTGAATAGAGAGAGTCTGCTAATTCTTGAGCCGCGTGCGTAGATTCTTTTTCTTCGTCGGAAAGGGAGCCAGGAGAAGAAGCGAATGGTGAGGCGCTGGAAGCCCAGCTGCTGAGCGGCCGAAATGCCTGCCCGTCCCACTCGCCAAAGAGCGAAATCGGCTGGCCACCGCTTTCGGCCAGCAGCTGCCAGCCAAAATTTTCATCAACCAGGCGCAGCGGCAAAACGCCGGGCTCAATGGCGTGGTGCAGCAGCCAGCGGCCGTCGGGCAGGGGCGCGGGCAGCACCTGCGTGAGCGTGGCGGGCCATTCGCGCAGCCAGGGCTGGCGGGCGAGGGCATGGGCATAGTCGTCGAGCAGCTGGCTGATGGACTGGCCGGCAGGCACCACGCCCGCAGGCACCGTGCCATCAAACCTGACATTGACCGGCGCGGCCCGTAGCGGCAGCAGGCCGGGGTAAAAAGCCAATTCGCCCAGATAAGTGCCGTGGGGAATAAAGGGCGTGCTGAAAGGCTGGCCACCGAAGGAAAACTCCAGTACCAGCGCCGTTTGGCCAGTATTGCGGCCGTGGAGCCAGGTGCGGCGGGCCGTCAGGCGGTCCTCGTCCCAGCGAAACTGGCCCAGCACGCGCCAGGAGTCGGCCACGGGGGCGGCGGTGGCGAGCAGGTCCTCTTTTTTCAGGTTAATGCCGACTTGCTGAAGCACCTCGGCGCGGGCCTCGGAACCCAGCCCCTGCAGGTTAAGAAAAGCGCGGGCCAGCAGGTACAGCTCGCCCAGGCGGCCCAGCAGGCGCGTGGGCCAGTCGGCGTGGGCGTGGCGCAGGGTGGCCAGCTCGCGCACCGTGGCAGCTAGGCCCGGTAGTTGGTTATCAACCAGCCGGGCGGCCTGGCTTTCCCAGAAACTGGCCGGCTGTTTGTCGAGCGAAGCCAGGCCGGCGCGCATCAGGTCTTCGAGCCAGGCCACGAAGTCTTCGGCCCCGGCCCCCATGCGGGCCAGGCGCTTGGGGTCGACGGCCGGGGTGGTGGAAACAGCTGTTCCGGCGGTCTCGCCATCCGGCAGCGTTTCCGGATAAGCAGCGCCCGGAGAATCGGCACCAGCAAGCAGCTCCGCCTTTACAGCGGGTGTTTTGGGGGCTTTAGCAGCAGGTTTTTCTGCCTTTTTCTCCTGCGTTTGCTGGCGCTTTTCCAGCCATTCCTCCAGCCAGGCGGGTGGGGTGCTGCCGCCAAAAAGCTCCGGCTGGCGAGCCATGAGCAGCAGCAGGCCCGCACCGTGCTTACACGGGAAAACGCGGCTGGGGCAGCTGCATTTGAAAGCCGGTTCCGTCAGGTCGATGCCGGTGCGGTAGGGCTTGCTGCCGCTGCCGGCGCAGTCGCCCCAGGCGGCCGTATCGGTGCGGCCCAGGCTGGACCATTTGGCGGGTTTCAGCAGCTCCTGGCCTCGTTTGAGGGTGCCGGGGTCGGTGATGAGGGCGAGGGCCTGGGCTTCGGAGTAGGAAATCATGCGGGGCGGGGCAGGTCCCAAATGTATGTAGCACATGCTTCAGCTTGCGCATCCCGACGCAATTCAAGCACGGGCAATCAGGCCATGGCACAAGCTAAAGCACGTGCCACTGCCTACGCGAAAAAATCGCCCGGGTCGGCCTGGCTCAGGTACTTGCGCAGCAGCGCCAGCGAGCCGAAATACGGCAGCACGCAGGCCAGAAACTGGTCGGCCAGGGCCGGGCTGCTGGCGTAGGCCACAAACGTCTGGCCGCTTTCGGCAAATTCTATCTCATCGAGCAGCGCGGGGCAGTGCTCTTCCACAATGGTTTCGAGGTGCTCGGCCCACGAAGCCGGCGTGCCGCCGAAGCCGAAGTGCTGAAACAGCGCGTAGTAGTCCTCCAGCCCGCCCACATCGGCAAAAATCACCAGCTGGTATTCGGGCGAAATGGGGGGCGGGGCGGGAGCGAGCTGAAACGGAAAGGTGGCCGACATGCCCCGAAAGTACGCCTACTTGCGCCGCCGCAGCGCCACTACCAGCCCCACGCACAGCACGGCGAGGCCCGCAATGAGGGCATCGCGCACGAAATGGCCCTGCTTGGCTTCGGCCACTTCGGCTTCGAGGTCGCGCTGGCGGGCCAGCTGCTGCTTTTCGCGCTGGCGCAGGTTTTCGGTTTCGTTGCTGAGCTCCGAAAGGCGCTGGGCCGTGAGGTTGCGGTCGTCGCGCGAGCTGGTTTCGAGGTGGGTGGTGGTGGCGGCCAGGCGGGCCGACGTGGTAGTGGCCGCTTGGGCGGTGCGGTTAAGCACGTCCACAATCTGCTGGTCCTTGTCCACGATGCCTTGCAGGGCATCGACCACTTCCTGCAGGTCCTTTTTGGAGGGCTTGTTGCCGAACAGGCTGTGGCGCTGGGCGCTGGCTTCGCGGTAGCGGTCGGTCAGGGTTTTGCGCTCGGCCAGCAAGCCGGGCAGGGGCGAATCGGGCGTGAGGGCCGGAGTCTGGGCAGCCGTGGCTACGCTCAACATAAGGCCGCCACCGAGGGCCAGGGTGCGAAACAATTGGCGGCGGGTGGTTATTTGCAAACTGTCAACCCAGGAAAACAACAAGGAAGTACGCATGAAGGAAATTCAACTAATGAAAAAAGGCAGCCTCTTATTGCTCGGGGCGCTGAGCGTGTGGAGCTGCGAAACGGCCCGGCCGAAAACGCCGCCCACTTACGGCGGTGCGGCATCGGAAGGGCTCTACGAAAAAGGCGGCAGCGGCGTGCTGCCCTTCCTGATTCAGGCCACCAGCCAGGACGAAACCTACGGCTTTACGGCAAACAACCCGGTGCGGGTAGGAGGCGGGCGCGAAGCCGGCGTGCGCAACCAGCAGCGCTACCTCAATGCCCTGCTGGGGCCCCGGGGCGAAACGCTTCAGTACGAGCACGAAGGCAGCTGCTGCGCCTTCAAAATCGGGGACGGCGGTATTGACAACGAAGGGCAGCTCGACGTGTACTCCATCACCTGGAAAGGGCAAAAGCAGCCGCTTAAACTTTACCTGAACATGTACGAGGAAGGCCCGCTGGCATCGCCCGTGGGCCTGAGCGCGGCCCGCTAACCCGGCCGGCCAGCGGGGCTAAGCTCAACCAAAGTGCGGACGAGCTACGTAGTAACCAGCGCGCCGGCAAGGGGAGGACCCCGCCCCGCCGGCCGCCCGGTATGAAAAATATTCTGGCTATGCTCTCGCTCCTCACGGCTGGCTGCGGCACCTGCGAAGAGGTGAATCTGACTCCCGACGAGCGCGCCTGGTTCGCCCCGTACCCGGACGGCACCAAAGTCACTTTCCGCAGCAACCGGGGCACCACCAACACCATGCTGATGCAAAAGCGGCAGGAATGGCACGAAAACACCAACTGCAATATGCTGGAGGCGGGCGCGTTCCAACCCATTTTCGTGCAGGTGGTACTGCAGCCCGCCACCGAATACGACCCCCAAAACAAGGGCTTCACGTTCAGCATCCATAAAACCAGGCCGAACCAGCCCGGCGACCTCAAATTCTCCGCTGCGGGCCTCGACTATCCCCGGCCAGCCGGCCTGGGCGTGCGCCCCAACGAGCTGACTTCGGAGCCCTGCACCCTGAGTACTTCCGGCAAAAGCTACCCGGCCGTCTACGTTTTCCGCGAGGGCCAGAACGCCAAAAACTTCGGCAACGGCCACCTGCGGGCCATTTACTGGGACAAGCACGACGGCCTGATTCGCTACGACCTGGCCGATGGCGAGGTGTTTGAGCTCGTGGGGAAGTAGCTGCGCGCTAGCTACGTAGGCTCCTGCTGAGGCGGGCAGCCTACGGCCGTGGCGGAATTGGGTAAAGGTTTTTCCGTGCGAAATCGCGCCAATAGCGGTACTTTTAACCTACCTGCCGCTACCTATGTCCTCCCCGTACTACCTCCGCCTTGCTGCCCTGGCGGCCGACCCCGCCGCCGCACCCGCCGACCAGCTTCCCAAGCTGCGCAAGCTGCTCGAAGCCGTGCTGCGCAACGACTGCAAGGCCCGCGAGGTTCCGTTTATCGACCTCAACCAGGCCATTGGCCAGGCCGCTTACACGCACGAACTGCCCGCCGCTCTGCGCCAGCAGCTGCAGGCCCTGCGCCTGGCCGCCAACCTGGTGGTGCACGAAAGCTACGCCGGCACCCGCGCCGAAGCCGCCAACGGCTTTGCTGCAGTAGCGGCGCTGGTGCTGCACCTCACCGGCGCGGCCTACGCCGGCCCTGCGCTGCCCCAGCCCATTGCCGAAGCTGCCGCGCCCATCGAATCGGCTGAAATTGCCGTTGATGCCGGTGCCCATATTCCCGAAGCCGCCGCCAGCACCACCTGGCGCGTGCGGGTGCTGCACGCCGACCTGGCCACCGGCGCGCTCACCGTCGAGATGGCCGCACCCGCCGATGGCCGTCCCGCCGGCCCCTTCGCGCTGGTGTTGCCGGCAGCGTATGAAAACGTGCTGCCGCTGGCCGCCGCGCTGCACCCCACACTGCACCTCATCGGGCCGGTGCTGCTGGCCGATGGCAGCGTGCGCGCCCGCCGCGTGGTGCTCGAGCCCGACTACCTCATCAGCGTTACCACCATTGCCGAGTGTGCCCAGCGCGACGGCACCATCCCCGAATGGGCGCTGCTGAACGCGTTTCTGCCCGATGACATTTCGCGCCCGCTGGTGCTCGGAAACCTGGTGAACCTGCTGCTGGACGAAGAGGTGAGCCACGCCGGCCGGCAGGAAGAATCGAAAGCACGGCGGGAAGCCGCCAAAAAACGGCAGCAACTGGAGCGGCTGGCCAGGTTAGCCGGCCACGCAGTCGCCACTGCTGATGCGGGAGCTGACGAGAATGAAGAAGCAGAAGCCCCAGACAGCGAGCAGCCAACCGCCAAAGAATTCGACCTCGAAACCTTCTTCAAAGGCCGGCTTTTCCGTTCGGCGCCGCTTTCGCTCAGCACCTTACCCGAGTTTCAGACCCGGACCGGCGTGCCCGAGCTGCTAAACGACCTGCGCCGCCACCACCGCACCCTGCGCGAAACCCGCGCCCTGGGCTTTGTGGCTGCCAGCCGCACCGGCTACCAGCAGGAGCCCCTGCGCCTGGCCGACTGCTTCCTCGAACCGACCTTTCTTTCGGCCACCTACGGCTTGCAGGGGCGGCTCGATTTGCTGCACGAAAGCAGCACCGGCTATGACCTCATCGAGCTGAAAAGCTCGACCAAAGTGCCCCACGCCGAGCCCTGGACCAACCACGCCGCCCAGGCCCAGCTCTACCGCTTGCTGCTCGAATCGGTGTTTGGGGCCGATGGCGAAACCGCCGGCCGGGGCCGCACCAGCATCCTGTACTCCAACGCGGCCAGCGGCCAGCCCGCCGTGCGCCGCGTCGACCAGGACCAGGATTTGATTGACCGCCTGCTCTCGGCCCGCAACCAGCTCGTGGGTACCGAGTTGCAGCTGGCCCGCGCCACCGGCCCCCGCCAAACGGCCCACCTGCTGGCCCCCGTGCTGCATCCCAACCTCATGGCTCTGCCGCCCTTCGGCAAAACCAAAGCCGAAAAAGTAGCCAACGCCTGGGCCGCCGCCGACCCCGTGGAGCGCGCTTACTGTCTGGAATTAGCCCGCTTTTCGGCCCGCGAAATGCGTCTCACCCTGCTTGGCGACGAAGCCCGCCCCGGCGATGCCGGCGGTCAGGCCGGCCTCTGGCTGCTGCCCCAGGCCCGCAAGTACCAAAATTTCAGCCTTCTCGATGACCTGGAACTCGTCGAAGACCACAGCGGCGCGCCCGATGATGCCCGCGACGGCCTCGGCCCACACCTCATTTTCCAGCGCCCCGCCGGGGGGCGCGAAGTCAACTTTCGCGCTGGCGACACGCTGATTCTGTATCCACGTCGCCGTAGCGCCCGCGAAACTGCTGCCGCTGAGGCTTCCGAAGAAACAGCCGTTTCCACCTCAGCCGAAGGCAGTTCGTCAATTCACCAGTCCACCAGTCCACCAGTTCACCAACTTAGCGTCCTGGATGCGCAGGTGGTGAAAGTCGTCCTTGCCGAAGACCTCGGGGCTGATGGCCGCGTGGTGCTCAGCGTGCGCAACCGCCGCATGGCCCCGCGCTACCTGCTGGGCCACTCGCACTGGGCCCTGGAGCCCGATACCTACGACACCTTCCGCCGCGAGTGGGCCGGCCTCTCGTCCTTCCTCGGCCTGAGCCCCGAGCGCCGCAAACGCCTGCTTGCCCGCACTGGCCCGCGCGAGCCGGAGGGCTGGAGCCCTGCCGCTGCGCCTGCTACCACGGCCCCCGAAGTAGTGGCCCGCGCCCTGGCCGCGCCCGACTGGTTCGTGCTCTGCGGCCCGCCCGGCACCGGCAAAACCCGCAGCGTGCTGCGCGAGCTGGCCAAAAACCTCTATAAACAGGACAAGCAGGTGCTGCTGGCCGCCTACACCAACCGCGCCGTGGACGAAATCTGCGAGCAATTGGTCGAAGCGAAATTGCCTTTCATTCGGGTGGGCTCGCGGCTGGGCACTTCCCCGCAGTATCGGCCGTACCTGCTCGATGCCATGATTGCCGACTGCGCCAGCCGCCAAACCGTGCGCGCCCGCCTCACCGGCACGCCGTTTTATGTTGGCACGGTGGCCAGCCTGCTGGGCAAGCCCGAGCTGTTCATGCTCAAGCAGTTCGACGTGGCCGTGGTGGACGAGGCCAGCCAGGTGCTGGAATCGCCGATGCTGGCGCTGCTGGCCAAAGTGAAGAAGTTCATCCTCATTGGCGACCATCGCCAGCTGCCCGCCGTGGTGGCCCAGGAGCCCGAAACCAGCGCCGTGGCCCCCGAAGTGGCCGATTTGCTGCGCGAAAACCTCGGCCTCACCAACCTGCGCAACTCCTACTTCGAGCGCCTGTTCCGGCGGGCCGAGGCGCAGTGGCCGCACGCCCACGGCACCCTCGCCGACCAGTACCGCATGCACCAGGAGCTGGCCGTGCTCGTCAACCAAGACTTTTACGAAGGCCAGCTGCGCTGCCCGTTGCCCTGGCAGGCCGCCCCGCTCGACCGCGCCGCCTGGCCCGCGGCTTCCGATGATTTTACGGCTGCGCTGCGCCGCCAGCGGGTGGTTTTCGTGCCCACCCAGCGCCAGCCCGAAGATTTATCCATGAAGGAATCGGCCCAGGAGGCCGAGCTGGCGGCCCGCGCTGCTGCCTACGTGGCCCAGGGTTTTGGCGATAAATTCAATCCCGAAACTACCCTCGGCATCATCGCCAGCTACCGCAACCAGGCGGCCCGCATCCGCGCCCGGCTGGCCCAGCTGGCCCGCGAAATGTCTTTGCCCGCCTTGGCCCAAATCAGCGTCGATACCGTGGAGCGCTACCAGGGCAGCCAGCGTGAGGTCATCATTGTGAGCTTTTGCTGCCACCACGAGCACCAGCTGGAGCTCATGGTGTCGCCCGACGAAACCGGGCAGGTCGACCGCAAGCTGAACGTGGCCCTTACCCGCGCCCGCCAGCAGCTGGTGCTGCTCGGCAACGCGGAAATGCTGAGCCGCGCCCCCCACCACGCGGCCCTGCTGGCCCGGGTGCGGTAGCGCGGCTCCGCGTTATCTGCTGATGACCTGTTCTACTTGATGTCCACCACTTCTACTTCGAAGCGCAGGGCCGAGTTGGGAGTGATGCCACCGGCAGACCCTTGCACCCCATAGGCCAGCGCCGAAGGAATCAGGAGCTCGGCCTTGTCGCCTTTGTGCATCAGGGCAATGCCTTCTTCAAAGCCCGTAATCAGCTGGCCGCGGCCAAAGGTGAAGCTTATGGGGGTGTTGTTGTGCAGCGACGAGGCATCGAACACAGTGCCGGTCGCATCAAATAAGTGCCCGGTGTAAAGCACCGTTACTGTATTCCCGATGGCCGGCCGCACGGCGCTGGCATTGGTGGTTACGGGCAGAAAGTATAGTCCGGAAGCTTGTTTCTGGGCCGTGGTGATGCTTTTGGTGGCCAGATAGCTCGTAATCAGGTTGTCATCATACGTCGGCACGTCCACTACTTCCACCTCGAAGCGCAGCACCGAGTTGGCCGGAATGCTACCAACCGCCTTCGTGCCGTAGCCCAGCGCGGAAGGCAGCAGGAACTCTGCCTTATCCCCAACGTGCATCAGCGAAACCCCTTCGTCGAAACCCGGAATTATTTGGTTCGCGCCCGGCACGAAGGTCAACAACGGGTTGGTATGCTTCGAGGAAGCATCGAATACCGTGCCGGCCGCATCCAGCAAATGGCCGGTGTACAGCACCGCTACCGAAGTGCCGGCAGCTACTTTGGGTGCATTGGGGTTGGTGCTGACTGGCAGGAAATAAAGGCCGGATGGCTGCTTCTGAGCCGTAGTAATGTTGTTGGCCGCCAGATACTTCGTGATGGTTTCCTGGTCAACCCCGCTGTAGTCCACAACTTCCGGGTCGTCCTTTTTGCAGGCGGTGGTAAACAGGCCCGCGGAAGCCAGCACGGTTAACAGAAACAAACGCGTGAGCGCGGCGGAAAAATAAGATTTCATAGGCTGTTTTTTGGAGTAAAAATAGGGCATCGTGGCCGGCAGAACATGAATTTGCTATCCGGCGTTCGCGTTTTTTACCTGGCCAAGGGCGCTGGGCCCAGTAATTTTTCCCGAACTGATTGAACCCAAACCGGCCTCCATGCCCAGCACCAGCCCGATTCCCAGCGTGTAGGCCACCATATCAATCCACTCAAACTGGCTGCCCAGCACAATGCGCGCCACCCGCGAATGCTGCCAGCCCAGCCAGCTCAGCAGGTGTACATATTGCAATCCTTCAATCAGATAAGCCGTGAGCAACACGCCGAGGGCCACTTTTCCCGGAGCGGCCTTCAGCAAGCCCCGGGCGAGGCAATAGAGGAAGATGGTGGCCAGAAAATCGCCGGCGTAGGGCCGAATGATTTTATCGTGCACGAACAGGGCGATGAATACTTCCAGCAGGAATAATAAGCTGGCCGCCAATAAATAACGTTTGCGAATCCGAATCATGCGTTAATTAAAACCCGACACGAGAATCAGCCGTGGTGCATGGGGCACCGGCGGGCCGGCACAAAAGCCATAGCCGGTTCGGCCGGCATGGACGGGGCCAAATCCAGGGCCTGAATCCGAGCCCGGTATTCCGTCGGCAGCATGGCAGTCTTTGCCGACTGGCTCACTTGCCAGTGCCGCGTAAGACGGTAAAAAATCACGGCCGGGCTTATGAAAACACCGACTGGCAATTGCAAAAGCCGCCGCACGCGGGCCGGCACCACCAGCCCCTGCACCATGCGTAGCAGTCGGTAGCGTGGCCCGCCCAAATGCCGCCGGTATTGCTGATACAAATCGGACGTGTACGTGCTGGCAGCCGTGTCGCGGACCAAATGCTGCTCGCGGGCGGCGCGCCATTCCGGGTAGGAGGTGGGCAAATCGGGGACGCCCATGCGCTGTCCTACCCGGCAAAAAACGGTTACAATTTCCTCGCGCTCGGCATCGGTCAGGGGCCGTTCCAGCACTTCAAAGGCCCGCATGGAGTAGCCGATGAGCATGAACAGCACGTCGCGGTAGGCCCACGCCGGAATGGCGCGCCCACGCTTGGCCTCCACCGCCGCATGAATAGCGGCAATGCTGTCAATGGCCCGCTCGGCCCCGGCCCGGTCGGCAAACACGATGCGGCGGGCGTAGTCCACCGTAGAAAAGAGCCGCGCCAGCGGGTCGGCGGGCAGGCGGCCGGTGAAGTAGAGCCAGTCCACGGCCTTGTTGAGCGCGAACTCGGCCGCCGCCCCGGCAAAGATGAACAGCACCGTATCGGAAGTGCCCCAGATGCGGCGCACGATGGAATTGGGGGCCACGAAGTAATCCATAACGTTTTTCTAGCGGAAGCGAAATCAGAACACCAAGCTGCAGGCCGATAATTCTGCTGCAAATTTATAAAGAACTTTGTAATTCAAAGTTAATATCGAGAATTAGTTTCGTTGAGTAGGGTGCGGGGCTTGCCCCCGCCCGTCGTTGAACGGAATAATTGTAACAGTGCGAACGACGGGCGGGGGCAAGCCCCGCACCCTACATTTTTCGTTGCAAATGGGCTACTTGGGTAGCAAATCCGGCACCACCGTACCAGCCGCCACCTTTGGCCGCTTGTAGAAATACAGAATCAGCAGGGGCAGCAGCGTCAGCTCGGCCACTACGCCAAACAGCAGCGTGAGGCCAATGAGCAGGCCGACGTAGAACGTGCCGTCGAACTTCGAAAACAGCAGCGTGGAGAAGCCGCCCACCAGAATGAGCGAAGTGGTGATAACGGCCTTGCCGGCCAGCAGGTAAGTGTAGCGCACGGCCTTGAAAATATCTGGCTCCTTGCCCAGCGTGAGGCGCAGCTTGCTGATAAAGTGGATGGTATCATCGACCGCGATGCCGAATGCGATGGTAAAAATGATGCTGGTGCTCACCTTCATGTTCACACCGGCCAGGCCCATCACGCCGGCCACGATGATGATGGGAAGCAGATTAGGTATGAGCACCACGAGGGTCATGCGGAAGGATTTGAACAGCGCCAGCACGATGAGCGTGACCATCGCCACATCAATAGCCATGCCCTGAATCATGTTCAGGGTCAGGTTTTCGTTGTTTTTGTCGATGAGGTTGGACGAGCCCGTGAGGCGGGTGCGCAGCACTGTGCTGTCAGAGCCAGTGCGCAGGTAGCGGCGCAGGGCGGCGTTCAGCTTGTCGGCCCGGATGCTGCCCACGTCGGCCATGCGGCCGGTGAGGCGTCCGGCCGAGCCATCGGGCAGGGCCAGGGCGCTGAATTCGGGCTTTTTGCGGAACTGCCAGAGCTTGCCGCGCAGGCTGCGCATTTCCAGCGTGTCGGTGGGCAAGCGGTAGTCGGCCAAGCCGCCGCCGTGCAGGGCCTTGCGCACCGATTTTACCAGCGTGACGGGCGAGGCGGCGAAGCGCAGGCCGTAGGTATTCGCCAGGTAGCCTTCGATTTGCTCGGTCTGGCGCAGCACGGCCAGGTCGTAGATGTCGCGGCCGCCGGCCGGTTTCAGCTCCAGCTCGAAGGGCCGCACGCCAGCAAACTGCCGGTCAAAAAAGGCGAAATCCTGGCGCACGGGGTCGCTTTTGGACAGGTCATCAAGCAGCGAGGAATTGATGTGGACCCGCGTGGCCAGCCCGATAGACGCCGCCAGCACCAGCCCGCTCAGCGTGAAAATCAGCCGCCGCCGCACCAGCACCTGCCGGAACAGCCGCCCCAGCACGCCGTCCCAGCTGTGGCCCTGGCGGCGTGGCTCGCGCAGCTGGGGCTTGCCCAGCAGCACCAGCATGGCCGGCAGCAGCGTGAAGCTGAGAATAAACGCCAGAATAACCGCAATGCCCGTGAACAGCCCGAAGTTGTGAATGGGCCGAATCGTACTCGTCATCAGCGTGAAAAAACCCAGGCTGGTGGTGAGCGCCGACAGCCCCGACCCAAAGCCCGATTCCTTGATGGTAACGCGCAGTGCGTCTTTCTTGCTGGCCCCGTAGCCCAGCTCGCTCACGTAGCGGCTGATGATGTGAATGGTGTCACTCATGCCCACCACGAAGAGCATGAGCGGGAGCAGGGCCGTCATCAAATCGATGCTGACCCCAAACGCGGCCATGATGCCCAGGCCCCACAAAATGGCCCCCAGCACCACCACCAGCGGCAAAACCACGCCCCACCACGTCCGAAACGTGAGCCATAGCAGCCCCGTTACCAGCAGCACCGACAGCGACATGAACACCACCAGCTCCCACTTCAGCCGGTCCACAAACACGGACTGCGCCACGATGCGGCCCGCGAAATGCACCCGCTCCTCGGGGATGTGCAGGCGGGCCAGGCCGGCGCGCAGGTCGGCGAACAACGTGTCGCCGGGCGGCTTTTCGAGGTCGGGCGTGAGCTGGAGCACCAGGGCCAGGGCGCGGGCATTGGGGCTGAACACGTTGCCGGCGAGGCCGGGCGTGCGGTAAATCAGGGTCGAGTCGGCGGCGCGGCGGGCGGGGTCGGTGCGGTAGGTGGCGGGGTGCAGGTAGGGGAGGCTGAACACGCCCAGGCCCTCCACCACTGTATTGTTCAGCGTGGTGGGCGAGGTAACGTGGAGCACGTTCTTTTGCCGCTCGGCCAGGTGAGTCAGGGAATCCACCTGGGCCAGAAAAGCGGGGTCGAACACAGTGCGGCCAGCGGGAGCTTCCACGCCCAGCAGCAGGTAGTCGTTGTCGTTGCCGAAGCGCTGGGTGTAGCCCTGGTAATAGTCCAGGTCGGGGTCGCCGGCGGGATAGAAGTCGTTGAAATTGTAGTTGAACCGCAGCTGGGCGACAAAAAACGCGCTCAGGGCGGTGAGCAGGCCCAGCACGAGCAGGGTGGTATGGGCGTAGCGGCGTAGGGACATAAGAGAGCGGGCACGGACACGGCCGCAACGGCCGCCTAATCTTTTCAGCAACGCCGGCCGAACTGCTGAACCGTAGCCCGGCCGCGCAAGCGTCGCAGCTACCAGCAACGCCCCGGTTTCGTCAATTGTTTCGGTTCCCACGCCTTATTAAAACGCAAGGCCGGCTCATCTCCGGCGGGCGGCATCGGCCATGCGGGTGCGCCCGTGTTACTTTTTACACAAGGACTTTGACTTATTGTAGCAACAACAATTTGGGCGCAATTACCGGCCCCGGCCGGCCCATCTTTGTGGTTTCGTTGTCTCCAAATCTTTGCATTTATAGCATATATGAGAAGAACATTATTCCTTGCGGTTGCCCTTCTTAGCTTCGTTTTTACCACCCACGCCCAAACCCCAGCGCCGGCCCAGGCCCTGAAAAAAGCCATTCTGAAAAACGATGCCGTCGCCGCCGATGCGCTGCTCACCGCCGGGGCCAACCCGAATGCCGTGATTGAAGTAGTGCCCGGCTTCGCCACCACCTACCTCATCACCGCCGCCGCCAACAACAGCCTCGCCCTGGTGCAGCTGCTGCTCAAGAACAAGGCCCAGGTCAACCAGCCCGATGCCTTCAAAGGCACCGCCCTGATGGCCGCCGTCGGCAAAGGCAACAAGGCCCTGGTCGAGCTCCTGCTCAGCAGCGGGGCCGATGCCCGTGCCAAAGACGACGACGGCAAAGACGCCCTGGCCCTGGCCAAAGAGAGCGGCAACAAGGAAATCGTCACACTGCTGGAGCAGAAGCTGAAATAACGGAACAGCTTTCTGGAAAAGCGCCGCCATTGTGTATCTTAGGGCCTGCTAATCGTTGCATTACTTTCATCCCCTCACTCCACCTCGTTTCCCATGAAAAATACCCTGCTCGCCCTCGCCCTGTTTGCCTTCGCCGGCACCACCGCTTTCGCCCACGACGGCCACGACAAAGACGGTAAAAAAGGCAAGAAAGAAACCTGCACCAAAGGCATGGCCGGCGGCCACTCGTGCTGCATGAAAGGCGGCAAAACCGCCAGCGTGAAGCCCTCCGCCAAGCCGGAGGCTGCCGTTAAGCTGTAATTACTCCGGCTTCGGCCGCCACTAAGAAACAAAAAGCCGCTTCGGAAACGAGGCGGCTTTTTTTATATGAAGAACCCATTATTTGGTTTGCTGTGGGTAATAGACTTTGACGGCTTGTGGCAATTCCATTCCATCTTTTTCATACAACAGTGTCAGGGTGGTTTCGAAAGCAGGTGAAGCAATATCAATGCACCACTTTGGGTCTATGGACGGAAACTGTCCAGCCAGTTTACTATTGAATTGATACCATCCAGCCGTTTCTTCCGTCAGGCGAAGCACCGTTTCAGAGTTGTGAATATCCATGCATATCAAATCAGTGGTAAATAAGTCCGCCTTATACCCAAAAATTGCTCGAATATCTTTCCAGTCAATGTGAATATTTTGACTGTTCAATAAAGCATCGAAACCACTTGTAGAATAAGTGAAACTGCCCAAATCATTATAGATGAATTTAAAGTCCTTTTTAGTTTCTGCTTTAAAGCCTTCGATACCTGTGAAAATGCTTTTCTGCTTTGAGTTTAGCAGGGGGTAGGTTAAGACAAGCGCGCACAACCCAAAGAATATGAGTCCACTTGTGAATTCAGTCCAATAGCAGGCAACTACAAGTACCCAACTAATGAGCGGCAGAAAAATGTACTTAACTCGGCTTTTATAGTTTGCTTGCTGATGACGTTCATTATTCATGTTTGAATAGCATTAGGGGAGTAGACCACACTCTTACAAACCTAGCCTGAAAATGCTTGGGCAAGAATGCCGCTGCGATTATCCACTATTTTTACCCCTGATTTCGTTTATAGAATTCTCCGTCCCATGCGCCAATACCAAGCTCTGCTCCGCCAAATCCTCGACACTGGCACCGTGAAAACCGACCGCACGGGCACCGGCACGGTATCCATTTTCGGCCCCCAAATGCGGTTCGACCTGGCCGAGGGCTTCCCGCTGGTGACCACCAAAAAGGTGCACTTGAAGAGTATCATCCACGAACTGCTGTGGTTCCTTAAGGGCGACACCAACATTGCCTACCTCAAGGAGCACGGCGTGAAAATCTGGGATGAGTGGGCCGATGCCAACGGCGACCTCGGTCCCGTGTACGGCCACCAGTGGCGCTCCTGGCCCGACGGCCACGGCGGCCACATCGACCAGATTGCGCAGATTATCCAGCAGCTCAAGACGCAGCCCGACTCGCGCCGCATCCTCGTTTCGGCCTGGAACGTGGCCGAACTGCCCGACATGAAATTGCAGCCCTGCCACGCCCTGTTCCAGTTCTACGTGGCCGATGGCAAGCTCTCCTGCCAGCTCTACCAGCGCTCGGCCGACGTGTTTCTGGGCGTGCCCTTCAACATTGCCAGCTACGCGCTGCTCACCCTCATGGTGGCCCAGGTGGTCGGGCTGCAACCGGGCGAGTTCATCTGGACCGGCGGCGACACGCACTTGTATTCCAATCATCTGGAGCAAGCGCGTTTGCAGCTGGAGCGGGAGCCCAAAGCCCTGCCGCAGATGCGCATCAACCCGGCGGTGACCGATATTTTCGGGTTTCAGTACGAGGATTTCAAGCTGGAGAATTATGAGCCCTGGCCCGCAATAAAAGCGCCGGTTGCCGTTTAAACGGCAGCATGAAACACGGACTACTAACGGCTTTCTGTTGCGGTCTCTGCGGCCTGGCGCATGCGCAAACCTATTCGGCACCGGGAATGCCGCTGCATATGCAACGCCGCCCGTCCACGGCCCAGGAAGCGGCTGCTGAAACGTCGCAATCCTATACCGCGCCCCGCTTCTGGAAGCTGAAAGATTCGGCGTATGTGAAAGCCGCCGCACCTTTCTATCAGTACGTCGGCCGCCGTTTTACGTGGCCAAGCTCGACTTTCAAAGCCGGCATAGAGGGCCAAATCACGGTGCGCCTGATACTGCGGCCGGATGGTACCGTCAGCCAGGCCGAAATTGCCCAGCGGGCCTTGAAACAGGCAGCGGGCTACATCCCGGAAGAAGGTTTGGAAAAAGGAACCGCTGCACTTGAAGCCGAAGCCCTGCAGTTCATGAAGAAGCTTCGGTTTGAGCCAGCTGCCACCACCGACACCATTACGGTGCCGCTCAGTCTCCGAATGCAATAAGTGTTTCCCGGATAGCTGAGGACATGCTGTAAGCCCGTTCGGCCACGCTGCTTAGGGAGCGAACTGCCGCCACATTGGCCGTAAAAACGGCATCGGCAGCCAGCAGCGCTTCCCGCCCGAATAGCCCTTCCCGGCATGCCATTCCCGCCGCCCGGGCTGCCCGCAGCACCTGCGCCCGGCGCACGCCTGCCACGCAGCCCGTTTCGAGCGCGGGCGTAAACAACACTTCGTCCTTCACCCAGAAAATAGCCGCCGCTCCGGCTTCCGCAATGTGCCCAGCCGCATCGCAGAGGATGATTTCATCGAGGCCGCGCTGCTGCCGCTCGTGCGCCGCCCGCACGTAGAGCCACGCCTGCGGGCCTTTGCAAAAGCTGAGCGGGGAATGGATGGAATGCGTTTCCCGCGCGAAATCAGCTTTTTCGATGGGCGTTTCGTCCGGCACGAAGGCTTCGGCGGTGGCCAGCCATTCGGTGGCCTCGGTGGTGGGGGTGTAGCGGCCGCCGCCGGCGCGCCAGAGCTGCAGGCGCAGGCGGGCGACAGGCAGGTTGTGGGCGGCGGCGAGGCGGGCCAGGGTGGTTGCGAGGGCTTCGGGCGTGGCGAGCTCGCGGGGGAGCGTGAGGTAGAGCGCGGCGGCGGCCCGGTGCATGCGCTGGCAATGCTCGGCGGCAAGGCGCAGGCGGTTATCGGCGAAAATCAGGGTTTCAAAAAAGCCGTCGCCGAACGCCAGGCCGCGATTGGGCAGGGGCAGGGTGGTAGCGGGCAAAAGGTGGTTATTAAGCAGCAGCATGAGGTGCAAGGTAGGGCCGGCCGCTGGCCCAGGCTCACAAAAAAACGGACGAGCCAGCGGGCCCGTCCGTTTTTGGTTACTACCAGCCGGAATGTTTACTGCACTTGCACGCGGCGGGTCACGGTGCCTTCGGCATAAGACACGCGCAACAGGTAAGTGCCGGCCGGGAGGTTGTCGAGGGCCAGATTGGCCGGCGCGGCATTGCTAAGCTCCAGGTGGCGCACGGCGCGGCCGAGCACGTCGAGCAGGTCGAGGGCCTGGGGGTGGGCGCTGGCGTCGGGGGCCACGGTGAGGGTGGCGTGGGCGGGCACGGGCCAGGCCTGGGTGCGCTCGGCCACGGCCTGCGGGGCCTGCACGTGCAGCACATTGCTGGCTGTGAGGCGGGCCAGGGCCATGGCCGACTGGCCGCCGATGGTGGTGAAGTAGCCGCCCACCATCAGCGTGCCGTCGGGCTGCACCAGCAGCGTACGAACGGAGTTATTGGGGACTGCGCTGGCTGCATAGGTGACATCGGCGGCGCCGGTGGGCAGCAGGCGGGCCAGGTTGTTTGGAACGCCGCCGCCGTTAAAGGAGCCTCCCACCAGAAGGCGGTTGTTGGGCTGCACTACCACTTTGTAAAGAGTGCCGCCAAGCGTAGGCGGAGTAAAGCCGGTATCGTGGGTACCATCGTCGTTGAGGCGGGCTATGCTGCTGCGGGAAAGCCCGCCCACCGACGTAAACTGCCCGCCAACTACAATTTTGCCATCGGCCTGCACGGCCAGCTCATTTGCACCGAAAGTGGGGGAAAGGGTGACGATTGGCGTTTGAGCGAAACTGGCATCCTGCGTACCAGTGCTGTTCAGGCGAATAACTGTGCGGTAAGCGGCCCCACTGCTGGGAATGTAGTGGCCAGCCAAAAGTAGCTTGCCATTGGGCTGCAGGGCCATCGCCTGCATATAAAGGAACTGGCCCGAGCTGAGCGTTGGCGCAAAAGAAGCGTCGGCCGAGCCATCGGCCTGCAGCCGCCACAGGTTACCGCTGAAGTTATTGCCCGAATTGCTACCGACCAACACCCGGCCATCGGGCTGGAGCAGTATCTGATTGATGGGGCGACTAATGGCCACAGCAGCCGCATTAAAGCTGTTGTCGAGGGTGCCGGTGGTCAGGTAGCGCTGCACCAAGTTTGGGGTGGCCACCAGCAAGCGCCCATCGGGCTGCAAGGCCAGCCGCACGACGGAGGAAAGAATGGGCGCACTCAGGGCGAAAGTGGCATCGAGTGAGCCGTTGGTATTGAAACGCGCCAGCTTCCGCGCGGTCTGGCCATTTATCTCACTGAAGTTTCCGCCCACGAGCAGCTTGCCATCGGCCTGTCGCACAATGGAACTGACACTGCCCGACAGCTGAATCAGGGGTTGGAAGGAAGTATCGAGCGCCCCGGTGCTGGTAAGCTGCACCAGGGTCTGGTCGAGGGCACCATTAAAGTCCATGAAGCTGCCGGCTGCCAGCACACTGCCACTGGCTAGCAGGGTAAGCGACTGCGGCCGGGTGCTGGGGCCGGTACCGGTCTGAAAAGAAGCATCAACGGAGCCATCAGAATTGAGACGCGCCAAGCCGGAGCCTGATGTGCTGCTGACTGTGTTAATTACCAATATTTTCCCATTGGGTTGCGGTATCACCGCATCGCCAAAATAGGAGTAGACGTAGCCGGTGGCGAAGGTGCTGGGTGGGCTAAATGAATTGTCGACGGCCCCATCGGCGAGCAGCCGCGCCATGTTGCCGTTGCCGTTGGGTAAGGTTAGCACACCGGTTACCAGTATGCGGCCATCGGCCTGCACGGCGATGTTGATTACCTCATCGTTTTGCGCCAGGGGCGAAACGAAAGTAGGGTCGAGGCTACCATCGGCGTTGAGACGCGCCAGGCTGTTGCGCGCCACCCCATTATATGACGTAAAAGTGCCGCCAATCAGGAACTTGCCGCTGGGCAGAGGGACCACGGTTACGATTTCATTGTCGGGCCCGGTTCCCCCGCTGTTGAAAGTTGCATCTACCGTGCCGGTTGTGCTGAGGCGGGCGATGTAATTGGAGGTGGCCCCGTTGAAGTGGTCGAAGTAGCCCACCACCAGCGTCTGGCCTGTGGGCAGCGGCAGGGCCTGGTCGACGGCGCCCGCGAAGCCGGTGAGTTCCGGTCCCGTACCGGGGTTAAAGGTAAAGTCGCCCGTACCGTCGGCATTGAGGCGCATGAGCCCGTTGCGGGTGACCCCGCCCGCCGTCACGGTGGTGGTATAGCTGACCAGCAGCAGCTGGCCGTTGCTTTGGCGGCTCACGCGGTACACCTGCGAGGTGGTCCCGAGGTTCTGCTGGAAGGCGGCATCCACGGTGCCATTGGGGCTGAGGCGCGTCAAGTAGTTGGCGGGCGTGCCGTTCACGCGGGTGAAGGCACCCACCACCACGCGCTTGCCATCGGGCTGCTCCAGTGCCGAATACACCGTGCCCGGAGCATAAATGGCGGGCGGCGCGAAGCCCAGGTCCAGGCTTTGGGCGGCGAGGTGGTGGCCGGAACCTGCGACCACGAGCAGCATAGCCGCCATTGGTAGATTTTTTTTCATCATGTTAAAATGTGGTTTTGGAAGGGTTAATTAATGAGCATGCTACAGTAACTCTGCTCCTAGGATTAGCTAGCCCTTGTGTCCGAGCTAGCCAGGTATGGAGAAATGTAGCTTACCCGGTAAAAGCATAATGCCTGATTGGAGCAAAATTCATACGCACCCGCATGCATTGATTCAGGTTAATCCAATCGAAACTTCTTGCCCGGCAGCGCCCGCACCACGCCCCGAAACTCCAGTGCCAGCAGCAGCGAGGCCACGGTATGAATGGCCAGCTGGGCTTTCCAGGCCAGCTCGTCCATGTGCAGTTCGCGGCCCGGCGCGGCAGCCAGCACCGTTATCAGGCCATATTCATCGGCCGTAAAATCGGCAGCAGAGTAGGAGGGAACAGGCTTGAATTTGCCCGATTGGTGCAGGGCGGCGTCCCAGTTCAGCAGTTGCTCCAGGTCGCGCGGTTCGGCGTAGAGGGCGGCTTTGTTGTCCCGGATGAGCGCATTGCAGCCGGCTGAGGCCGCAGAACTCAAGTTGCCGGGTACGGCCAGCACGTCACGGTCGTAGCTCAGGGCCAGCTCGGCGGTTATCAGCGCCCCGCCTTTTATGGCGGCTTCCACCACCACGGTCCCATCGCTCAGGCCGGCGATAATGCGGTTGCGGGCCGGGAAGTTGTAGCGGTCGGGCGGCGTGCCGAAGGGAAATTCGGTGAGCAGGCCGCCCTGCTCGCGCATTTTATCGGCCGTTTTCTGGTGGGTATGCGGGTAGATTCTGTCCAAACCCGTAGCCATCACGCCCACCGTTTCGAGGCCTTCCTGCAAGGCCGCGCGGTGCGCCATAATGTCGATGCCATAGGCCAGGCCGCTCACCACCAGCGGCCGGTGCGGCAGCAAACCGGCAATGATGCGCTCGGTTTGCTCGCGGCCGTAGTCGGTGGCCTGGCGCGTGCCCACCAGGGCCACGGTTTTGGACGCGTTGAGGTCGGCCGTGCCCTGGTAGTATAGGATGGCGGGCGCGTCGGGAATCAGCTTTAGGCGGCTGGGGAAGCGCTTGCTGGTGTAAAACAGGATTTCGACGCCGTCCTTTTCGGCTTTCTTTAAGTCGGCTTCCGCTTTGCGAAAAGCCTTTTCGCGCTCCGCCCCAGTCAGGATTTTAATGGTCGCGTCACCTACGCCGGGAATGCGGCGCAGCTTGCCGGGCGGCATCATCAGCACGTTTTTGGCCGCGCCGCCGTAGCTCATCAGCTGCCGCGTGAGCTGTGGGCCGATGCCGGGCAGCAGCGTAAGGGCGAGTTCGTGGAAAAGGGTGTCGTTGGTAGAATCGGACATGGAAGGATATGAGGCGGGACTATTCCGAATCGGCTTTCCCCGCCGCTTCCACTTCCTTCTTCAAACTCAGCAGAAACGCCCGCACCTTCTCCAGGCTCTGCACCACATCAATTTTGTCCTTGAGCTGCGGGCCTTTCTGCTTAAGCATGTCGCGCGCGCCGGGAATGGTGTAGCCGCGCTCCTTCACCAGGTGGTAGATGGTGCGGAAAACCTCGATGTCCTGCGGGGTGTAGAGGCGGTTGCCCTTCTTGCTGCGGCGGGGCCGGAGCTCCTCAAACTCGGTTTCCCAAAAGCGCACCAGCGACTCGGCCACCTTGAACTGGGCGGCCACTTCGCCGATGGTGAAGTATTGTTTTTCGATGCTGCGCTCTTTGTAGGGCATGGTAGTTGGAGCCGATATCGGGTTACTCAACCCGGTATTTCCGGCTGATTTCGTCGTAAATTAACAACAAGTCGTTGGCCTTTCCCTGTTTGTCGAAAATGGATTCCCAGGTGTTGAGCGGCTCCCAGATGAAGCTGCCCTTGCCTTTGCCGCCCGGCAGGTTGAAGGCGATGTCGTTGACCTCGCGCTTGCGCTCCGAATATTCGACCACCACAATGTCCTGCGGGTATTTTTTGGCCAGCGCCGTCAGGTTGTTCTTAAGGTCCGGTATGGTGCCGTGCCACTTCGGATAATAGGACTCACCAATCACATCGAATTCAACTTTGCGCGCCAGCATGTGGTCGAGCCACAGGGTGGATTTCAGGTTCTGGCCGCCCAGGGCAATGTGCATCATCACCAGCGCGGTGGGCGTGGTTTCGCGCACGGCGCGGGCCCCGGCTTTGGCCAAGCCGGCCAGCACATCGAAGCGGGCCAGACTGTCGGCTTTATCCACGTCGCCATCGGGCCACACCATGCCGTGGTTGATTTCGTTGCCCACCTGCACCATGTCGGGCGGCGTGCCCTGGGCGTTCAGGGCCTGCAATACTTCTTTGGTGTAGTCGTGCACGGCGGTTTCCAGCGCCGCGCCGGTCAGGTTTTTCCAGGCCAGCGGCTTGAACTGCTTTTGCGGGTCGGCCCAGGTGTCGGAGTAGTGGAAATCGAGCAGCAGCTTCAGGCCCGCTTGTTTCACGCGCTTGGCCATGGCCAGTGTGTGGGGCAGGTCGCAGAAGCCCTTGCCGGGCGAGTAGCCGCTGTCGGCTGCCGGGTTATTGAAAATCCGCAGGCGGATGTAGTTGAAGTGGTGGTCTTTCAGAATCTGAATGGCATCCTTTTCCACGCCCTTGTCCGAGAACTTGACGCCCCGGGCTTCCAGTTGCGGCAGAAAGGAAATATCGGCCCCTAGGACTTTGCCCAGCCTGGGCTTGCGCGGAGCAGGAGGTGTTGCAGCAACTGCGCTCAAACCAGCTAATACCAGCAGGCCAATGCTGGCCGAGCGGCGCAGAATATTCAAACGAAACGACATAGCAGCGGAAGCAAAATGTGCGGCTTGAACCAAGCCGGGGAAGGACTCGCAAGATACGGGCAGCCGGGCAACCGCGTCAGGGGGGCGTTTTGTTACCTTTGTGGCACTGGCCCCGTGGCAAAACCAATTCCTTGCCGGGTGCGGGCCGTATTCTTCTGCTTCCTATGTCACTCCCCACCGCTTCCGCTGTCCGTCAGCAGTTCCTCGATTTCTTCGCCTCCAAAGGTCACCACATCGTGCCCTCGGCCCCCATTGTGGTGAAGGACGACCCCACGCTGCTATTCATCAACTCGGGCATGGCCCCGTTCAAGGACTACTTCCTGGGCAACAAGCCCGCGCCCTACAAGCGCATTGCCGACACGCAGAAATGCCTGCGCGTGAGCGGCAAGCACAACGATTTGGAGGAGGTTGGCTACGACACCTACCACCACACCATGTTCGAGATGCTGGGCAACTGGTCGTTCGGCGACTACTTCAAAACCGACGCCATTGCCTGGGCCTGGGAGTTGCTGACTGAGGTGTACAAGCTGGAAAAAGACCGGCTCTACGTCACCTATTTCGAAGGGGACAAAACCGACGGCACCGGCCCCGACACCGAAACCCAGAACCTGTGGCGGAAATACACTTCCGACGACCGCATCCTGCCGGGCAACAAGAAGGACAACTTCTGGGAGATGGGCGACACCGGCCCCTGCGGCCCCTGCACCGAAATCCACATCGACCTGCGGTCCGACGAGGAACGCGCCGCCACCCCCGGCCGTGAGCTGGTGAACGCCGACCACCCGCAGGTGGTGGAAGTATGGAACAACGTGTTCATGGAATTCCAGCGCCTCGCCGACAAGTCCCTCATCAAGCTGCCCGAGCAAAGCGTGGACACCGGCATGGGCTTCGAGCGCCTGATGATGGCCGTGTCGGGCGTGAAGTCGAACTACGACACCGACGTGTTCCAGCCGCTCATCCAGTTCATTGCCAAGGAAGTAGGAGTGGAGTACCACGGCACCGCGCCCGCCAAGGTGACGGACCAGCCCGCCACCGAAAACGAAAAGACGGACATCGCCATCCGCGTGATTGCCGACCACATCCGCACCATCGCCTTCACCATTGCCGACGGCCAGCTGCCTTCGAATGTGAAGGCTGGTTATGTGATTCGCCGCATCCTGCGCCGGGCCGTGCGTTACGCTTTCTCGTCGCTGAATCAGAAGCAGCCCTTCCTGTATAAGCTGGTGCCCGTGCTGGCCGAGCAGATGCGCAACATCTTCCCCGAGCTGAAAGCCCAGACGGCTTTTGTGCAGCGGGTGATTGAGGAGGAGGAAATTGCCTTCCTGAAAACGCTGGAAACCGGCCTGCGCCGCCTCGACGCGCTGGAAGAAAGCACCCGCGCCAACGGCGGCGTCATCGACGGTAAAACCGCGTTTGAGCTGTCCGATACCTTCGGCTTTCCGCTCGACCTCACCGCCCTCATCGCCCGCGAAAAGGGCCTGACGGTGGATGAAGAAGGCTTCAAAAAGGAGTTGGAGCAGCAGAAAAGCCGCAGCCGCAACGCCCAGGAAACTGAGCAGAGCGACTGGGTGACCGTGACCGAGCACGACGCCCCCAACGTGTTTGTGGGCTACGACCAGGACGAGGCCACGGCCCGCCTGCTGCGCTACCGCAAAGTCGACAAAAAGGGCAAAACCGAGTACCAGCTGGTGTTCGACCAAACGCCGTTCTACGCCGAAAGCGGCGGCCAGATTGGCGATACCGGCTACCTGGAATCGACCCTGAGCAAGGTGCGTGTGATTGACACGAAGAAGGAAAACGACCTCATCATCCACACCACGCTGGAGCTGCCGCAGGAGCTCACCGAAGAATTTCTGGCCCAGCCCGATGTTGCCCGTCGCACGCTTATTCGCAACAACCACACGGCCACCCACCTGCTGCAAGCCGCCCTGCGCGAGGTGCTGGGCAGCCACGTGCAACAGAAAGGCTCTTTGGTGAATGAAAAGCTGCTGCGCTTCGATTTCTCGCACTTCACAAAAGTTTCCGATGAACAGCTGCGCGAGATTGAGCAGCTGGTGAACGCGCGCATCCGCCAGCAAATCCCGCTCGATGAGCGCCGTAACGTGCCCATTGCCGAAGCCAAAACCCTGGGTGCCATGGCCCTGTTCGGCGAGAAGTACGGCGACTTCGTGCGCGTCATCACCTTCGACCGGGACTACTCGGTGGAGCTGTGCGGCGGCCTGCACGTAGCCAACACGGGCAGCATTGGCTACTTCAAAATCACGACGGAAAGCGCCGTGGGCGCGGGCGTGCGTCGCATCGAGGCCGTAACGGCCGGCGCGGCCGAGGCCTTCGTCGACCAGCAGCTCGACCTGCTGACTCAGGTACGCGAGACGCTGGGCAACCCCCAGCACCTGCTCACCAGCTTGGAGAAGCAGAACGAGGAGATTGCCAACCTGCGCAAGCAAATCGAACAATTCGCGCAGCAAAGCATCAACCAGCAAAAAGACCAGCTGGTGGGCCAGGTGAAGCCGTTGAATGGCGTGAATTTCTTGGCCGCCCAGGTGCAGGCCAGCTCGGCCGACGCGCTCAAAACCCTCGCCTTCAACCTGCGTCAGGCCGTGCCCAACCTCGTGCTGATACTTGGCGCGGAAGTGGACGGCAAGCCGCAGCTAGCCGTGATGCTTGCCGACGAAATTGCCCAGGCCAGCAAGCTCAACGCCACCACGCTGGTGCGCGAGCTGGCCAAGGAAATCCAGGGCGGCGGCGGCGGGCAGCCGTTCTTCGCCACGGCCGGCGGCAAGAACGTAGCCGGGCTGGGTGCGGCCATTGCCAAGGCGGAGGCGGCTGTTGCAACAGCGCTATAGCGGCTACCATTTGATTGCAACGCCAGAAGCGGCGGCTCCGAAGCATTGGAGCCGCCGCTTTTTTGTGCCTACATGTCCCCCAGCAATAATTGAGGAAAGCCACCGACTGCCGCGAACTCATGATTTTTCAACATCTTTGATGCGTTGCATCCAGCCTATGCCGTTTTTTATATCGGCATGGCCTTCCACGCACCCAACCACGTTTCTACCCGATGAACAGATTTTGGGCTGCCTGCCTGGCGCTGCCTGGCTTAGTTGTGGGGGCTATGCCGGCCGCCGCGCAATCCGAGCCGGTGGCCGCCGTTGCGCCCCGGCCCAAAACGATAGAATACTTCAGTGCCGAGCACCGGCTATTGCCAACGGCGGAGGGTGCCAACTACCGGCTGGAAATCACTTACCGCGACAGCGTAGCAGGGACCGTGCGTAAATACGACGCGGCCGGCAAACTAAAATGGATAGATGCCTACGGGCACTTGCGGCTAAAAATCCGCCACGGTGCCAGCACCACTTGGTACGATAATGGGCAAATGCACACCAAAGAAGATTACCAAGCCGGCCGGCAACACGGTGAGTTCCTGGTGTACTATCCTGATGGCACGCTGCGCCGCCGCGACCAGTTTGTCCAGGGTAAGCGCACGGCGGGCGAATGCTTCGGCCCTGATGGTCAGCCCGCTGCCTACTTCGAGTACCGCATCAAACCAGTGTACAGCGAGGGCGATGGCAGCAATGCCGCAGTGGTTCATGCTATCTGGCGGCAGGTGCAATACCCCACGGAGGCGTTGCGCCTGGCGCTGAATGCCCGCATCATCATCGGCTTTACAATCGACCAGCAGGGCCGCGTGAACGAGGTACGCGTTGAAAAGGAACCCCCGATAGACCAAATTGCGCCGAACCTGCGGGACGCTTTTGTGCTGGTGAAAAAATCGGCCCTCGATGCTACCCGGAAACTGAAGCCCTTCCAGCCGGGCCAGATTGATGGCGAAGCCGTGCCGGTAAACTACTCCGTGCCCATAACCTTCCGTACCGAGTAGCGACAACGCTGCCAACAACCGCTCCGCCACGCCTTTGGGGTGCTGCCTGCCGGTGAAAGAACCCCGAAACCTGAACGTGCGGTGTAATACTTAGGCCCAATCGGCGATGCATTGTTCGATGCTGCTGCGTCATCGTCGTGTCGCTGGTTAATTATTGCGCTTTTTTAACCGACATTTCCGCTCACTTTCACCTTTTCTCCTGCTTTACCGTCATGTCCACCTTCGCCCTCGCGCTGCTCATTCTCGTTGGCCTCACGCTGTTTTTATGCTACGTCATTGTGCCGCAGGGCACGGTAGCGGTTGTCACGGTATTCGGCAAATACCGGCGCATCATGCTGCCGGGCCTGAATTTTAAGCTGCCGTTTATTGAGACGGTCTACAAGCGAATTTCCATCCAGAACCGCTCGCTGGAATTGAATTTCCAGGCCATCACCGTCGACCAGGCTAATGTGAATTTCAAGGCCATGCTAGTGTATGCGGCCTTCGACCAGAGCGAGGAAGCCATCAAGAACGTGGCCTTCAAGTTTGTGGACGAGCAAAGCCTGATGCAGGCGCTGGTGCGCACCGTGGAGGGCAGCATCCGGGCCTTCGTGGCCACGCAGCGCCAAGCCGCCGTGCTGAGTTTGCGCGGCGAAATCGTGCTCCACGTAAAGGACCAACTCGATGCCACCCTCGAAAGCTGGGGCTACCACCTCATTGATTTGCAGCTCAACGACATTGCCTTCGACGAAGAAATCATGCGCTCCATGGCCAAAGTAGTGGCCTCGAACAACCTGAAAGCCGCCGCCGAAAACGAAGGCCAGGCCCTGCTCATCACCAAAACCAAAGCTGCCGAAGCCGAGGGCAACGCCATCAAAATCGCGGCCGAGGCAGAAAAAATCGCGGCCCAGCTGCGCGGTCAGGGTGTGGCACTGTTCCGTGAGGAGGTGACCAAGGGCCTGGCCCACGCCGTGGAGGAGGTCACCAAAAACAACCTTGACCCCTCGCTGGTGTACTTTTCGATGTGGACCGAAGCCATCAAGCACTTCGCTGAGCAGGGCAAAGGCAACGTCATTTTCCTCGACGGCTCGAACGAAGGGATGAGCAAAAACCTGGAGCAGATGATGGCTATGCAGCAGCTCCAGCGCCCACTGAAGTAAGCTGGGGCAGCCATTTCGGCATCCGGTGCGTAATTTGGGGAGTTGGAAGTCTGGGACTGTTTCCAGGGCTTTCAACTCCTTTTTTCTTGTCCGGTGAAAACACGTTTACTGTATCTGGGGCTTTTATTGGCGGGGCCGCTGGCCGGCCGGGCGCAAGCGCCCCGAGCCGTTACGCCCGGCCCCATCAGTAGCTTTTTTACTCCCGATTATCTGCCTTCCACCGCCTCCGATTCCACGGCCTTGTGCGCCGAAACTACGTTTCGCGACAGCCTGAGCGGCATCACGCGGGTGTATTATCCTTCGGGTAAGCTCAAGCAGTACATTCCGTACCTCAACGTGGCGCGGGGCGTGCGCTACGGCAGCGTCACGACCTGGTACGAGAACGGCCAGATGTGCACCAAAGAGGACTACGTGCGCGGCGTGCGCCACGGCGACCTGCTGACCTATTATCCTGACGGCACCCTCAAGCGGCGCGAGCACTGCCTGGACGGCCGCTGCGGTGTGGGTACCTGCTACGACGCCAACGGCTACCCCGTTCCCTACTTTGCCTACGAGCAGCTGCCGCTGTACCCCGGCGGCGAGGAGCGCCTGCTAAAGGAACTCACCAAAGCCGTGCGCCTCAACAGCCAGGAGCTGGCCGCCGCCCGTCGCGCCACTCGCCATATGCCCGACATGGTGCAGTATGGCTGGCGGCGCGAGGTGGACGTGGAGCTGGCCGTGGCCGCCGACGGCCGCATCACCGATGCCCGCGTGGTGCAGTCCACAGCCGGTTTTTTGAACAATGCCGTGCTGCGGGCCGTGGCCAAGCTGCAGCGGCAATTTGTGCCCGGCCGGCGCGATGGCCAGGTGATGACCAGCTTTCTCACCGTGCCGCTGTTTTACACCCTTGAGGCGCCCAGCCGCCAGCCGTACCCGGGCAGCTATGGCAGCCCCCGGATGCGCCGCTAGGTCCGGCTGACCGTAGCGGCACGGGCCAATTCAGCTACCTCTGAGCCGAAAATCGACCATTGGCGGCTCCGTCATGCGGGCTGGCTTCCGCCTACCCGTTACCTTTAAGGCTGAATACCCAGTAGGACCCCGCGTTTTTACAGAATATGGACGAAGCCACCCTTGCCAAATACCAGCCCGTTATCGGCCTGGAAGTTCACGCCCAGCTGCTCACGCACAGCAAGATGTACTCTTCCGATGAGAACGAGTACGGCGTTGCCCCCAATACCAACCTGTCGGTCATTACCCTCGGCCACCCCGGTACCTTGCCCAAGGTGAACCGCACGGCCGTGGAATTTGCCATGAAAATGGGCCTGGCCACCAATTGCCAGATTCGGCGCGACAACCTGTTTGCGCGCAAAAATTACTTTTACCCCGACCTTCCCAAAGGCTACCAGATTACGCAGGATAAAACCCCGATTTGCTACGACGGCCACCTCGAGGTACGCGTGGGCGAGGAGGTAAAGCGCATCGGCATAACCCGCATTCACATGGAGGAGGATGCCGGTAAATCGATGCACCTGGCCGGCGAAACCGAAACCCTCGTGGACCTGAACCGCGCCGGCGTGCCGCTCATTGAAATTGTGAGCGAGCCCGACATCCGCACCGGCGACGAAGCCTACGCCTACCTCACCGAAATTAAGAAGCTGGTGGAGTACCTCGGCATCTGCGATGGCAACATGGAGGAAGGCTCGCTGCGCTGCGACGCCAACATCTCGGTGATGCTGAAAGGGGCCGATAAGTTCGGCATGAAGGTGGAGGTGAAGAACATGAACTCCTTCCGCAACGTGCAGCGCGCCATTGCCTACGAAATCGAGCGGCAGATTGCCATCATCGAAGCCGGCGAGGAAGTGGACAGCGAAACCCGTGGTTTCGACGCTGCCAGCGGCACCACCAACGGCCAGCGCAGCAAGGAAACCCTCAACGACTACCGCTACTTCCCCGAGCCCGACCTGCCGCCACTGGTGATATCGGACGAGTGGCTGCACCGCGTGGCTGCCGAGCTGCCGGCCCTGCCGCAGCAGCTCTATTCGCGCTTCACCGGCGAGTTGGGCCTGAGTGCCTACGACGCCTCGGTGCTCATCGACCAGAAAGAAGTGGCGCTGTTTTTCGACGACCTTTCGCGCCTCACGCCCAATGCCAAAGCGGCGGCCAACTGGGTGATGGGCCCCGTGAAATCGTATCTGAACGAGCGCGCCCTCACCATGGCCGACTTCCCGCTCGACGCCGCCCAATTGGCCGGCATCATCGACCTGATTGACGCCGGAAAAATCAACTATTCCGTGGCCAGCAAGCAGCTGTTTCCGCACCTGCTGGAGCACCCCACCGCCAATGCCACCGGCGCGGCCGAAAGCCTGGGCCTGCTCACGCAGGCCGACAACGGTGAGCTGGCCGGCCTGGTGCAGCAGGTGCTCGACGCCAACCCCGCCAAAGTAGCCGAGTACCGCGCCGGCAAAAAGTCGCTCACCGGCATGTTCATGGGCGAGCTCATGAAACTCACCGGTGGTAAGGCCGACCCCAAACTGGCCAACCAGCTGCTCCGCGCCGGGCTGGACGGGTAAGGGCTTCGGCTTTCGCCCGTCTGTCCCACCGGCTCCGGCTTTAGCTGCCGGAACAATCCTCTAACGGCCCCGCGTTGGCCATTTCGATTCACAAGTTCACGCACATGCCTCACCTCATGATAAAATCTGTTTTCCTGGCTGCCACCGTGCTGGGCATGGCCAACGCCTGCCAGAATGCCGCCGCCGCTGATGGCTACGAAATTTCGGGCCAGCTGAAAAATGCCCCGGCCGGCACAGTGCTGCACCTTTCCGAACTCAACTCCAACCAGTTTGTGGAGAAGACCACGGCTAAAACCGATGCCGCCGGGAAGTTTTCTCTGAAAGGCGCAGCGGTAGCCCCCGGCATCTACCAGCTCAAGGTGGACGACGCCAACCAGGTGCTGCTGCTGCTCGACAATAAAACTCACGTAGAAGTGAGCGGCGACGCCAAAAGCCTGCCCAACTCCTACAGTGTGAAAGGCAGTAAGGATGCCGAAGTGCTCCGCCAGCTCACGCAGGTGATGGAGGGCAGCAAGGGGCAGCTCGAAGACATCAGCAAGCGCTACGGCGTGGCCGGGCAGGCCGGCAAAACCGAGGAGATGAAGGCCATTGAGAAGGAGTATTACGCCATTCAGGGCCGCAACACGGCCAAAATGAAGTCGCTCATTCGGCGCAATGTGACGTCCGTAGCCAGTGGATTTGCCGTGGGCACGTTCATCAATCCCGAAGAAGAATTTCTGTTTGCTGATTCCGTTGCTGCCATTCAGCGCAAGGCCAACCCGAATTCGCCCTTCACCAAGGAGCTGACGGCCCGTCTTGAGCCAATGCGCGCCACCGCCCAGGGCGCTATGGCTCCCGAAATCAACCTGCCCCAGCCCGATGGTTCCAAACTGGCCCTGAGCAGCCTGCGCGGCAAATACGTGCTGATTGACTTCTGGGCCAGCTGGTGCGGCCCCTGCCGCCAGGAAAACCCCAACGTTGTGAAGGCTTACAACCAGTTCAAGGACAAGGGCAAAGGCTTCACCATTTATTCCGTGTCGCTGGACCAGGAGAAGGGCAAATGGGAAAAAGCCATTGCCGCCGACGGCCTCACCTGGCACCACGTGTCGGACCTGGCTGGCTGGCAAAGCGTTGCCGGAGCTGCCTACGGTGTGAAAGCCATCCCGCAGTCCTTCTTGGTGGACCCGCAAGGCAAAATCATCGCCAAGAACCTGCGCGGCGAAGCTTTGTCCGCCAAACTGGCCGAGGTGCTGAAATAGTGGTTAGTGATAAACGGTTAGCGGTTAATTTCCGCTTAATCAGTTGAGTAAAAAAGCCCGCCCAATTGGGCGGGCTTTTTATTTGCCTATTATTTCGGCGTTAGCCACTACCCCAAAAACATGCGCTGCAAGCCGGGCCAGAGACGCTTTTTCAAACTAACATCGTACTCGACCAAATCGACGGTGGCCGATGCCAGATAGGCGAGGCCGAGGGTGGGGAACAGCACGGGCTCGTAAATCTGAGTGTTGCGGATGGTGGTATCAAGCAGGTTTTTGCCGAAGGCCACAATGTGCGTAGCCGCCAGCTCACGGCGCAGGTTGGCCAGCGCCACGGGCAACTCCGATTCCACATTCACCAGCAGCACGTCGGCCATCACCAGGTTCAGGGCCTGGAGCATTTTGTTCAGAAACACGTTGCGGTGCATCTTGAGAAACTGGTCCGACGGCAACCGGAACAGCAGGATTACGCCCTGCGCGTTGTCGCCCATTACCGTGAACGGCGTGAGCATGACCGGCGGCACGGCTGGCTCCAACGGTACTGCCGCCGGCGCGGCCTGGGCCGGGCGCGGGGCCGTCGGCTCTGGTGGCCCCGCCGCTACCGGGTGCAAGGCACTCGAAGTAAGGCGTTCCAGGCCTGCCGAGGGCTTGCTGTAGGCCATCGGCGGCATGCTGGAAACGCGGGGCGGCGCCACCGGCTCTGGCTTGGGAGCCGGCAGTGGGGCGGGCGCGGCTTGGGCAACCGCCGGGGCTGGCGGTGCAGTGGCCGGCTCCTCAGCCGCCGTGTCGGCAGGCACATAGAGCGTCACGTCGGTATAGAAATTTTGCAGAAAGGCCAGCTTTTCGGCAGACATGGCGCGACGGTTAGGGTGAGAAAATTTGGCTGATTTATGGGAGTAATTATACCGATTATTTCAAATCGAACAAGGCTTTCAGCTCCTGGGCTTCGGCGGGCTGCATGCGGCCGGCCAGCACCAGGCGCAGCTGCCGACGGCGCAGGGCACCTTCATAGAGGCTAATTTCGGCTTCGGTTTCCGGCACGGCTTCGGGCACGTCGATGGGCCGGCCGCTTTGGTCCACGGCCACGAAGGTGAAGAACGCCTCGTTGGTTTTGAGCTTCGTACCGCTCGGGATATCCTCGGCCCATACGTCGATGTGCACTTCCATGCTGGAGCTGAACGCGCGCGTCACCTGCGCCTGCAGCGTGACCACGTTGCCCAGTCGGATGCTGTCGCGAAACGACACGTTGTCAACCGAAGCCGTGACCACGATGCGGTTGGAGTGCTTCTGGGCCGCGATGGCGGCGGCAATGTCCATGAGGTGCATCATGCGCCCCCCCATGAGGTTGTTGAGGGTGTTGGTGTCGTTGGGCAGTACCAGCTCGGTCATGATGACGAACGAGTCGGCGACGGGTTTTTGCTTGCGCATGGAGAAAAAGTAAAGCGGCCAGCGGTAGGCCAGGAAAACTGCCGCAAAGGTACGGCCCCAGGGCAGCGGTGGCCAGCGCCAAAAAAAAGCCCCGTCCGATTTCGGACGGGGCTTTTCTCAATCAGCAATGAAATGCCGGGCGCGGGACTATTCCACGTTGAGCTTGCTGGTGAAGGTTTCGCCATCGAGCGAGATGTGCACCACGTACACACCAGCTTTCAGGGCGTGGCCGGCGCTTTGCAGCGACACGGTCTGCTGGCCAGCGCCATACATTTTGGCGGGCTGCGAAACCACGTTGCGGCCCAGCACGTCGGTGAGGCGCACCGCCACGTTGGTGGCAGCCGTCAGGTTGAGGTGCACAGCCGTTTCGTTGGTCATCGGGTTCGGGTACACGCTGATGCCGCGGCTGGCGAGGGCGTCAGCTTTGGTGGCCAGCGGGCCGGCAATGCGCAGGTTATCGAAGAAGAAGTTGTTGCCGGCCGTGGTACCGTTCACCATCTGGAAGCGCACTTTGAACAAGCCGCTGCCCTGGAACTGGGCCGGAATGGCCACCGTGGTGTTCTGCCAATCGGCGCTGCTGGTGGGCACGAAGCCATCGATAGGAGTGAGGCCCTGGGTGGTGAGGTCCGTCACGTTGAGCACGGCGGGCGTCGACCAGTTCACGCCGCAGTCGCTGCTGAACGAAATGCGCAACTGCTCGTTGCTGGCCAAAGTGCGCAGGGCGAAGGACCGCGAGAAGCTCAGCGAGGCCGGGCGGGGCACCGAAGCGAGATTGATGTTGGGTGTGATGAGCTGGCTGGTGGCGCCGGTCGGAATAACCCGGTCCTGCACAATCAGGTAGCCGGTGCCGGTGGCGGCAGGCACGTTTGCCTGGCGAACCCAGCGGTAGTTGGGAGCTGCCACCCCGGCGCTGGTGAAGCCTGAAGAGGTGTAGTTGCGCAGCGTAGGGTCGGCAAACAGGTTCGGGAAACTGGCGTTTTCAAACGACTCCGTGTACGGAGCCGTTTCGCCGCCCGTCGGGCCTTCTACCCGAATGAAGTTGGTCACGGTGCTGGTGCTATTGCCCGCGCTGTTGCTCACGGTTTCGGTCACTGGATAGAAGCCGGCCGCAGCATAAGATACCGAAACAGTAGAACCGGTGGCCGTGGCAGGCGTACCGCCGGGGAACGACCAGGAATAAGTAAGTGCGCCGCCGCCCGACGAGAAGTTATAGGAATAGTCGTTCAGCGTGACGGGCGTGTTGATGCAGACGCTGGTGCTGGAGCCTGTGGCAACCGCGAAGGCCGCAACCGGGGCGCAACTGGCGGGAGCTACATAGCCGTCATTGGTGCCGGTGGCAATCAGGTTGGCCTGGGTGGTAAGGCCGGTGCGCTCCGGGCGGGTAGCCAGTACGTTGCGCATCAGGGTTTTCTGGCCCTGCGTGAACATGGTGGGGCAAGCCGCGTAGTCCATGATGTTCTGCACGTTGGCCAGAATGCGCTGGCCCGTAGCTGGGTCAGTGCAGGGCGAGTACGTCAGGTCGCAGTTGAAGGTGCCGTCGGTGGTGGGGGTATCGGCCACGCCGTCGTCGCCGCTGCAGTTACCGGTGCCGGGGTTGTTGGTCTGGCCCCAGGGGTGGCTCAGGCCGAAGTAGTGGCCGATTTCGTGGGTAGCGGTGCGGCTCTGAGCACGGGCGGGCGTACTGGTACCGGTGTTGCCGAACCAGTCGCCACGGGCTACAAAGCCGTCGCGCTGAGCAGTAGAATTCTGGGGCAGGTTGGAGTAACCCAGTACGATGCCGCCAGCCGAGGGCGTACCGATGCTGCTAACAATCCAGATGTTGAGGTAGCGCTGACGGTCCCAGATTACGAGGGATTGCACCGCTCCGCTCTGGTCATCGTTCACCAGACTAGGCGCGTAGTGACGGGTGATGCCATTGGTGCAGTTGCCGTTGGGGTCCTTTTTGGCAAGGCGAAACCGGAAGCCAATGGCCGCCGCCCGCGCCCGGAAAGCGGCCACCGTATTGGCTGTGTCCGCATTCAGTTTTTGGTAATCGATGTTCAGTTGGTCGATGGCGCTGTTAATCTGCCGGTCGCTGATGTTGTCGCTCCCGCCGGCGTGAATGATGTGCACAACCACCGGAATGGTTACATCGGTCACGTAGGACGTTTTATTTTGCTGGGTAGCGGCCATTGCCTCCAGCTGCTTGTACATGGCGCGCTGGGCTTCGCGGGCACCGGGGTGCTCGGCGAAATATCGCTCCTGCTCGGCCACGGCACCACACCAGTTGGGGCTGCGTTCGCTAACGATATTTTGAGCGCTGGCACTCAGGCCGTTCAGGGCCAGTGCCAAGGTCAGCGCCGTGGGTATTAGTTTTTTCAACATGAGAAGAAATTAGGAGAAAATTTGGGTTTTTTAGAAGCGAGGAAAGAAAATGGCGGCTGGGGCCGCAAAAAGAATTTGCTCCAAACGCGGGGCTTTCAAATTTACCGAAAAAACTTAATTCTGCTACGTCCCGGTGGCGTATCAGCAGCGCTGCAATCAAGGAATTACAACTTTGTTGGTCGAACGCGCATTGGCAGTTTGCAGTTCAACCAGATAAATACCGGAGGCCGGGCGGGCGGTGTCGGCCGGTACCAGGGGCAGCGTTTGGACGCCGGCCCGGCCGGTCGCCCGCGTGGGGGCGCCTACCGGCCGGCCCAGCAGGTCGGTCAGTCGGAGCTCGATAGGGCCGGGGGCAGCCAGGCTAAATTCCACCACCGATTCCGCCGTGAGCGGGTTAGGATACACCCGGGCCGCAGTGCTGCCGGCCCCCGGGCGTGTGGCCAGGAGCGGGGAAGTTCCCACGGCCAGCTTGTCGAGGTAGATGTAGTTGCCGCCGTTGCTCAGCATCGTCAGGCGCACCTGGAAGTGGTTGGTCAGGTAGCTGGCCGGGATGTCTACCCGCAGGCTTTTCCACTCCGAGGCAGCCAGGGGCGTGTAGCCGAAGGTGCGCAGCGTATCGCGGGTATTGAGCACAAGCGAGAAAAAGCTGCGCTGCGTGGCCCAGGTAAGGCCGCAGTCGTTGCTGAACTGCACGGCCAGCGACTCGTTGGCCTGGCCTGTGCGCAGGGCGTAGGCCCGGTCAAAAGTCACCGCCGGCTGGTCAGCAGTTGTGAGGCCGCTCAGGTTGATGTTGGGCGACGTGAGCATGGTTTGAGTGCCGGCCGTCAGTACCGAGCTGGGCACCAGCACGCAGGCGGTACCGTCGCTCACGGCTAGGCCGCCGGGCGTGCTGGTCCGCCGAATCCACCGTGCCGCCGTTGAGGCTGCATTCGAGGAGCTGGCCCAGTTGCGCAGGTCGGGGGCCGTGAAGTTGGCCGGAAAGCCCGGCGCTTCGAATGACTCAACTACTGAACTCGCCGTGCCTATCAGTCCGGAATTCCCTCCAACTACTTGCACGAGGCCCGTGCGCGTAGCCGTGCCCGTGGCACCGCCGGCCGTCACGGTCAGCGTAGCATCAAAAAGGCCGCCCGAGGGATACGTCACCGTGGGGTTGCGCAGGGTGGAAGTGCTGGGCACGCCACCCGGGAACTGCCACGCATAGGTGGCTGCCGTCAGGCTGGCGTTGTAGGAGTAATCGGTAAACGTCACCGTCGAACCGTCGCAGATAGTGGTGGCCGAAGCCTGAAACGCCACCACCGGGGCACAGTTGGGGGCCACGTAGCCGTCGTTGGTGCCGGTGGCCACCAGGTTGGCGGCGCTGGTGAGCACCTGCCGGCAGCCGAGCTGCAGCGAAGCCCGCATCACGGCGCGCTGGCCCAGGGTGAACATGCGCGTGCACGAAGAGTAGTCCATGTAGTTCTGCACGTTGGCCAGCGGCCCACAGGGGTTGAAGCTGGTGAGGACAGTACCCGTGCCATACGCCGCCGAACAGCTGGTTTGCGAGCCCGTAGTATTGGGCGTGTCGGCAATGCCGTCGTCGATGCTGCAGTTGCTGGCCAAGCCCGGCGTGTTGCCGCCGCCCCAGGTGTGGGGCAGGCCAAAATAATGGCCGATTTCGTGGGTAAGGGAGCGCACCGCCAGGTTGCTGCCGCCCGAGGTGCCGATGCTGCCAAACTGCGCGTTCCGAATCACAATACCATCGCCGGTGCCGCCCGAGCAGGGCAGGTAGGCGTAGCCGCCGGCCCCATTGGCGCTGGTGCATACCCAGATGTTGAGGTACTTGTCCTGCGGCCACACAATCAGGCTTTTCACCCGGTCGTCGCCAATGTTAGTATCGGTCGAATACGTGCGGGTGATGCCGGTGGTGCAGTTGCCGTTGGGGTCCTTTTTGGCCAGGCGAAACCGGAAGCCGATGTTAGCATACAACGACTGGAAGGCCGGAATCACGTCGGCCGTGTCGCGGTTGGTTTTGCTGTAGTCTTCGTTGATAACCCGCAGGGCATCATTCACCTGCGCATCCGAAATATTATCGCTCCCGCCGGTGTGAATGATGTGAATCACGACGGGCACCGTGACATCCGGGGCGGCCAGCAGGCGCGCCTGGGTGGCGGGCATGCGAGCCACGTTCTGGAGGAAGGCGCGGTAGGCAGCCGCCGCGCCCGGCTGCCGGGCAAAAGCCGCCTGCTGGGCGCTGTCGAAAGCACAGCGGTAGCCGGTTTGGTGCTCGGGGTATTTCCGCACCACGCCTTCCGGCGTTTGGGCCGTGGCCACGAGGCTGCCCAGAGCAAAGGCCGCACTGAGCAGCCCGCCCTTAAAATGGCGTAACATTTTCATCATAAGCAGGAAAACGGGTGGAGAAAATGGGGGAGAAAAAGGGGAGGAGAAAGTATACCCGGCCGGCCTTTCGTCTGGGGGAAGCAGGCAACCGGGATAATCGCAGGCAAATTACACCTGATAAATGGGTATAGAATGAAGTGGGCTGCTACGAGCGCCAGCCCCCGGCCCCGAGCAGCGGCACGAACCGGAAATCCTCAAATTCTTCGCGCACAAAGGCCTCGTTACCTTCACGGGTCACGCGCACCATGCGCTGGGTATGGTTGCCGCCCACGGGTATCACGAGGCGGCCGCCCACGCGCAGCTGGCGCAGCAGGGCCGGAGGCAGACCCGGCGCCCCGGCCGTGACGAGAATTGCATCAAAAGGGGCGCGGTCGGGCAGGCCCACCGAGCCGTCGCCGCAATACAGCCCCGCCCCGCCAGCCCCCAGTGACCCCAGCAACTGCCGGGTGCGGGCAAACAGCACCTCGTTGAATTCGATGCTGTCGACGTGGGGCGTGAGCTGGAGCAGCACGGCGCACTGATAGCCCGAGCCGGTGCCCACCTCCAGTACCCGGTCGGTGGGCTTCAGGTTGAGCAGCTGGGTCTGGTAAGCCACGGTGTAGGGCTGCGAAATCGTCTGGCCCTCGCCGATGGGAAACGCCTTGTCCTGGTAGGCATGGGCCTCGAAAGCGGGCGCAAAAAAGAGGTGGCGCGGCACGGTAGCAATGGCCTGAAGCACCCGCTCGTCGTGAATGCCGCGACGCTGCAGCTCGCGGGCCAGCGCCCGCCGCTGCCCCTGATGGCGATAAGTATCCTGAAGCGGTGAGATGATAAAACGCTAAAAAGAATGAATAAAAGCCGGACCCTAGGGCTTGGGGGACATTGGCCGCCCCCAAAAGAAGCCGCCGGACAACTACCGGCCGTCCCTACCTTTGCCGGGAGCGGTACGTCTCCACAGACCGCGAAAATACTACCCCGCCCACCGTTTTGCAGCTAATTCGTCGCTTTCAATATATCAAGCTGGTTGCCGCCGATTTTGGCGCGGCGCTGGTTGCCTGGATGTGCTTTTACCTCGTGCGCAAATATTTGCTCAACGAGCTGACCGGCTACCACTTCACTGAAGGCGTGTTATTCGACCTCACTGGGTCGGCCGTGTTTATTGCCATCTTCTGGACGGTGCTCTACGCGCTGGTGGGCGAGTACCGCGACATTTACCGCAAGTCGCGCTTGGGCGAAATCCTGCGGCTGGCAAGGGTAGCCATGCTGGGCGCGGTGGTGATTTTCTTCACCCTGCTGCTCGACGACCAAGGCGTAGTGAACTATCGGGCTTATTATAAGACATTTACCGCCTACTACTTACTGCATTTCCTAATCACGGCCATTCTGCGCACCGTGGCCGTGAGCAGCGTGCAGCGCCAGATTCGCAAGCAGCGGATTTTCTTTCCCACACTGTTGGTTGGTTCCAATGCGCTGGCGTTGAATACCTTTCATGAGCTTTCGCGCACCAGCAGACACCTGGGACTGCGCATTGTGGGGTTTGCGCCCGTAGGCGACACCATCGACCCCGCCCTGGCCGCCGAGCTGCCCGCGCGCGGCTCCTACCAGCGCCTGCCGGCCCTGGTGCGGGCCCTCAAAATCGAGCAGGTCGTCATCGCCATCGAGCCCAGTGAGCACCTGCTCATCCAAGATATTCTGGCGCTGCTGGAAGGCACGCCGGCCCGCGTCAGCATCCTGCCCGACCTTTATCAGATGCTGTTAGGCTCGGTGAAAGTCAATCACTTATTCGGCACGCCGCTCATCGAAATCAAGCAGGACCTGCTGCCCGTGTGGCAGGTCATGCTCAAGCGGATTATCGATGTGGTGGGTTCGGCGCTGTTCCTGCTGCTGGCCTCGTGGGTCTACGCCTTCACGGCCGTGATGGTGAAATTATCGTCGCCCGGGCCGGTGTTTTACCGGCAGGAGCGCATCGGGCGCGACGGCCACCCGTTCCGCATCATCAAGTTCCGCTCGATGTTCACCGACGCCGAGAAGATGGGCCCGGCCCTGAGCTCCGACCACGACCCGCGCATCACCAAGTGGGGCCGTTTCATGCGCAAGGTGCGGCTCGATGAGCTGCCTCAGTTCTGGAACGTGCTGAAGGGCGACATGAGCATCGTGGGCCCGCGCCCGGAGCGCCAGTTTTTCATCGACCAGATTGTGAAAATCGCGCCCCACTACCGCCACCTGCACCGCGTGCGGCCGGGCCTCACCTCGCTGGGCCAGGTGAAATATGGCTATGCCGAAACCGTAGCCCAGATGGTGGAACGGCTTAAATTCGACATTCTGTACATCGAGAACATGAGCCTGGCGATGGATTTTCGGGTGCTGCTCTACACGCTCAAAATTATTGTGGAAGGACGGGGGAAGTAGTGGTTAATGGTTAACGGTTAGTGGTTAATGCAGGAACGAGATGGCTGAAAGTCACTTATCACTGACCATTAACCACTAACCACTAATCGAAGCCGTACCTTTGCAGTTGCCGGCCGGAACCATTAAAGCTCCGGGTGAATTGCACCACTAATATGAATACCGAAGTAAAAGGAAGAGTCCTCGTCGCCATGAGCGGCGGAATTGATAGCAGCGTGGCCGCCGTGCTCCTGCACGAACAAGGCTACGAAGTGGTCGGGATGACCATGAAAACCTGGGACTACGCCAGCGCCGGCGGTTCCAAAAAAGAAACCGGCTGCTGCTCGCTCGACAGCATCAACGACGCCCGCGACATTGCCGTGACGCTCGGCTTCCCGCATTATATCATCGATATCCGCGACGAGTTTGGCGACTTCGTAATCGACAACTTCACCGACGAATACCTCGCCGGCCGCACGCCCAACCCCTGCGTGCTCTGCAACACCCACATCAAATGGGACGCCCTGCTGCGCCGCGCTGACCAGCTTGGCTGCCAGTACATTGCCACGGGCCACTACGCCAACATCCGCAAGGACGAGGAAACCGGCCGTTTCGTGGTAAGCAAAGGCCTCGACGAAAACAAAGACCAAAGCTATGCGCTATGGGGCGTGAGCCAGGAGAGCCTGAGCCGCACGCTGTTTCCGCTGGGCGGCATGCGCAAAACCGAGATTTACGACGAAGCCCGCCGGCGCGGGTTCACCGAGCTGGTGAACAAGCCCGAGAGCTACGAAATCTGCTTTATTCCCGACAACGACTACCGTGGCTTCCTGCGTCGCCGCGTGCCGGGCCTGGAGGCCCGCGTGGCCGGCGGCAACTTTGTGACCAAAAATGGCCGCGTTATCGGCAAGCACGAGGGCTACCCATTCTACACCATTGGGCAGCGCAAGGGGCTGGGCGTGGCGCTGGGCTACCCGGCGTTTGTGCTCGAAATCCGGCCTGATACCAACGAAGTGGTACTCGGCAACTACGACGAGCTGGCCAGCACAGCCACCGTGGTAGGCAAGCTCAATATGGGCAAACTGGCCAGCCTGCAAGGTCTTGGCCTGGTGCCGGCCGTGGTGAAAGTGCGCTACAACCACGATGGTTCGCCGGCTTTCCTGGAAGAAGTGGACGGTAAAATCCGCGTGTATTTTGAGGAGGCGGTGCATGCCATCACCCCCGGTCAGGCCGCTGTATTCTACGACGGCAACGATGTGCTGGGCGGCGGCTGGATTGAGCGTCACGTAATTGGCGAATTTCCCTTACCTTTTGCCGCTACGGCCACGGCTGAGCAATAATTCCTTTCCACTTACCCGCCGCGCACTACTCATGCAACAACTGTTTTCTTTTTGGAATTTGCCGGCAGCTACCCGCCGGGCCGGCTTGGTTTTGGCAGCCGGCGCACTAGCCCTCAGCGCTGCCGGCTGCAAAGAAAACACTGTGGAAATCCTGCCCGATGCGGGCCTGGGCTATTACCCGGTAGCCGTCGGTAATTACTGGATTTACGCTGTGGCGGATACGTCATGGAGCACGGCCAGCGGCCAGGGCTCCCAGGTAACGCCCAGCGTAGCGACGGTAAACGCCTTTCAGTTTCGGGAAACCATTGCCAGCACCTTCACCGATGCAGCTGGCAAAACGGCTTACCGCCTGGTGCGCTCCAAGCGCATGACGCCCACCGCGGCCTGGGTCGATGATAGTGTGTTTACCCTGAGTCCGTCGGCGCAGTCCGTCATTCTCAATCGCAACAACCTTCGCACACTGGAGTTGATTTTTCCGGTGCGCGAAGGCCGCTTGTGGAATTTCAATGCCTACAATAACAACTCCGAAGACACCGTGACGGCCGAAACCCGGCGCTACCGCCGGGTAGGAGAGCCGTTCAGCACCACCGTAAGCGGCACCACGACAGCCTACCCGGCCACCGTGACCACCACTAACGAAGGCACGGCGCAGGCCGATGACGCGTATTATGTGAATACCTACCAGCAGGTATTTGCAAAGGGCGTGGGGCCGGTGTTTCGGCGTAAGCGGCGCTTTTCCAATTACTACTACATAAGCTCTGTTGGGGGCAATGTCGTTTTCGTCCCGAAGTCGTACACCTTCGGCTATTCGCGCCGCGAAACCCTGATTGAGTACAAAGTGAATTAGGCTACCCGCCGCTGATTTTATTCCCCTCGCTGTTCACCGCAATTTATGGTGCCTTCTACGTTTAAATGGGTGAGCCTGGCCCTGGTGGCCGGTGCGTTGAATGCCCTGGCAGTTGCTCCGGCCGCGGCGCAGGGCACCGTGCGTCGCCATCTAATTTATTTCCGGGATAAGGCCGGCACGCCGTTTTCGGTGGCGCAGCCGCAGGCTTTTTTGTCGGCCCGGGCGCTGGCCCGGCGCACCCGGCAGGGCATCGCCGTGCTGCCACGCGACCTGCCCGTAAACCCCGCCTACGTGGCCCAGATTCGGGCCGTGAGCGGTGGGCCGCAGGTGCTCTACACGTCCCGCTGGTTCAATGCGGTCGTGGTTTCCTGCGATTCCCTCACGCTGGGCCGCATCATGGCCCTACCTAAGGTGAGCCGCGCCAGCACCCTCAACCGGAGCGCCCGCGTGCCCGGACCCTTCACCGCGCCCACACAGCTGCCCGCACCCGCCGCGCAGAAAACGGCGGCCACTCGCGCCCAGTATGGCCCGGCCTACCGCCAAAATCAGCAGATTGGTGCGCTGGCGATGCACGATGCCGGCTTCCGGGGCGAGGGCATGCAAATTGCCGTGTTCGACGCGGGTTTTCCCGGAGCCGACCAGATTTCGGCCTTGCAGCCCCTGTTTCTGGAGCAGCGCCTGGCCAGCACCCGCAACTTCGTGGACGGCGGCACCAGCGTGTACGGCCGCAGCGACCACGGCACCAACTGCCTGTCCACGATGGCCGCTAACCAGCCGGGGTTCTTCGTCGGCACCGCGCCCAAAGCCACGTTTCACCTGTGCATCACGGAGGACGTGTATTCGGAGCACCCCATTGAGGAAGCCAACTGGCTAGCTGCCGCCGAATACGCCGATTCGGTGGGTGTCGACGTTATTAGTTCTTCGTTGGGCTACACCGATTTCGATGCACCTTCCGTGTCGTACACTTATGCGGATATGACCGGCCGCAACGCCATCAGCTCGCGGGCCGCGACTATGGCTGCCCGCGTGGGCATGCTGGTGGTGAGTGCCGCTGGCAACGAAGGCAACCATGCCTGGCACTACATTTCGGCCCCCGCCGATGCCGATTCCATCATGACCGTCGGGGCGGTGGATTCGCTGGGCAACCACGCGTTTTTCAGTTCCTATGGCCCCACGGCCGATGGCCGCATCAAACCCACGCTGTCGGCCATGGGGCTGGCTACGGCGGTGATTTCGCCTAACGGTGGCGCTTTCCGGGGCAACGGCACCTCGTTTGCCTGCCCCGTACTGGCGGGTATGGCGGCCGGTTTCTGGCAGGCTAACCCCACGCTCACGGCGCAGCAGGTAATTGTGGCCCTGCGCAGCACCGCCACCCAATCGGCCAACCCCGACAATACGCTGGGCTACGGCATTCCCAATTTTGTGACCGCCTACAATACCCTGCATCCGAGCGCGCCATTGGACACCGTCTCGCCGGCTGCAGCGGGTGCGTTGGGCCTGTACCCCAACCCAACCGGCAGTGGCCCGTTGATGCTGGTAGTCCCGGCGGTGCTGCGCGGCCAAGCGCTGCGCGTGCGCGTGCTGGATGTCCGGGGCGCGGTGGTAGCACAGCAGCAACTGCCGGCTGCCATCGGCGACGAAGTTCCGCTCCGCCTTGGGCCGCTGGCGAAAGGGACCTACATCTGCGAGGTAAGCTCAGGTAATACTCTGCGAACGGTAAAATTCGTGCAGCAATAAGCAGGTTTTCAGCTACTAAAGGAAGGTGCTTCACGGCACCTTTTTTTATGTGTTTATTTTGAGGTATCAGCTTGTTTTTGAGGATGATAATTCGTACTTTTAAAGTATCAATTAACCCCTTTTAGAGCAGTATAATGTTGCAAATGATGACGACCAAGCGCATCGGGCGCCGCCAGTTTCACTTTACCGTGCAAGGCAATAACTTCCACGAAACGGTGGCCGAATATGAGCGTTTGAGCTTTGCCGATGTGGCGGCCTGTGGCATCTGCGGGTCCGATAACTTGGACCTGACCAGCCGCGTGGCGCAGGGCAAATTTAAGTACACCTCGGTGCGCTGCCTGGAGTGCCGGGCCGATGTGACCTTTGGCAAGCGCGAAGACGACGACCAGACCGTATTCCTGCGCAAGAAAACCGGCGGCCTGCCCGGCGAGCTTGACTGGCGGCCCTTCGAGAAGGGCGACAAATAACCTCCGCGCCGACTGCGCGGTTATCACCCCACCAACGGCACTCTGGCAGCAGGGTGCCGTTCTTTGTGTGCAGGAAGCGGCAGAACCCATATTCGGTCTGCCCCTGACCGCAAAATCTGACCAATCTGCTTAACTCCGCCATTCATGTTTACTGGAATTATTGAAGCCCTGGGTACCATCGTAGCCGTTGAGGACCAAGGCAGCAACCGTCATTTTACCGTGGCCTCGCCCTTTGCGGCCGAGCTGAAAATTGACCAGAGCGTGGCCCACGACGGCGTGTGCCTGACGGTGGTGGCCGTGGACGTGGCGGCCGGCACGCACGTGGTCACGGCCATTGATGAAACCATGCGCGTGACCAACCTAAGCCAGTGGCAGCCTGGCCGCCACGTCAACCTGGAGCGCTGCCTGTCCGCCAACGGCCGTTTCGACGGCCACATCGTGCAGGGCCACGTCGATGCCACCGCTACTTGCCTCAGCGTGACCGACCAGGACGGCTCCTGGCTGTTCCGCTTCGGGCACGAGGCCGGCCCCGGCCGCCTCACCGTGGAGAAAGGCTCCATCTGCGTGAATGGCACCAGCCTTACCTGCTTCGAAAGCACCGATACGGGCTTCACGGTGGCCATCATTCCCTACACCTACGAGCACACCAGCTTTCAGCAATTGAAGGCCGGCGAAACGGTGAACCTGGAGTTTGACATTGTGGGCAAGTACGTGGCGAAACTGCTGGGGAAGTAATCCGGCAACTTGGCGGGACTGGGTGCGTAGGAAGTACATATTTCCACGTAACCCATTTGCAATCATGTCGAAACGTGAATTAAACGAGCCGAACCCGGGCGATAAGCGCTACATTCGACGCGGCGAGGACGGTGAGATAGAGCAGTCTGTCGATTTGAACCGTTCGCTCTCGCAGGACGACCAGCACAACTCCAAAAAGACCAGCAAGCCTGGGCAGGGTGACAAAGGCGACGGCCACACCGGCAACCGCAAGCCGGCCGAATAATCATAGCCAAAAAGCCCTGCTGCTTATTCAGCGGGGCTTTTTTGAATGCCAGCTGCCGGTGGATTCGCCACCGAAACCTCATTGTTCGAGACGGCGAAAAAAGACTTCGCCCGGAGCAGTGCCGAGTCATCGAGCTGAATGTCGTTGGGGCGCGAGCCCGTGCCGAAAAGGATGCCGCCCCAGCGCATTTGCAGGTAGTTGGCCGTCAGGGTCAGGGAGTCTTCCAGGGGCTGGGCTTCGGCGCGCTCGCCGCTGCTGACGGTAATGACCCACAGGGTTTTACCCTTCATGCGGTCGCGGAAATTCACGCCCGGGGTGCGTAGCCAGGCGCTCCAGTGGTCGAGGTAGAGCTTGGCGGGCGCGGGCAGGCTATACCAGTAGAGCGGGGCCACCAGTACCAAATCGGTGGCGTGGAGGGTGGCTTCAAGCAGCAACTGGGCATTGCCGACGGGTGGCTGGAAAGGGCCGCTGTGCCGCAGGTCAACAAAATCGGGGAGCGGAAAATCGAGCAGGTGCATCCACTTTAGTTCGGTGCCCGGTGGCAGCGGGTGCGCGGCGCAGTAGGCTAGCTGTTCGCTGTTGCCGAGGCGGCGGGTGCTGGATAATATGAATAGAAACCGCCGTTGTGACTGGCTCATAGTTTACAATAGCTACGCCTGTGCGGGCCACCAATGGGGGGCCCAGCGCCGAAAAGCCGCTGCTGCCAGCCAGCCCATGAGGGCACCCACCGCGGCCCCGCCCAGTACGTCGGTGGGGTAGTGAGCGCCAAGATACATGCGGCTGTAGGATAACAACAGAAACCAGGCGAATACCCCGATTTTGAGCCCGCGGAAACGACCCGAGGGTAGAATTATTGCCAAAAAAACCGCCAGCGCCATGGAATTGGCGGCGTGCGAGGATAGGAAACCGAATTGCCCGCCGCAACCATCGGGCAGGTGCAGCAAGTGGGCAAGCGAGGTGTCGTGGCAGGGGCGGGGCCGCCCGAAAAATGGCTTGAACAGCCGGCTGGTGATGCTGTCGGCCAGGCCCACGGCCGCCACGACCAACGGCAGTAGCAGGGCCGCCCGCCAGCGAAAGTGATATATCAGCCAACCAATCAGGACGGCATAGACCGGAAACCACACGAGGCGGTTGGAGGCAAAAACCATCACCGCATCCAGCACAGGGCTGTGGGCATGGTTGATGGCCAGCAGCAGCTGCCGGTCGAGCTGTTGGATGGCCTCAAGCATCGGCCAACCAGTCTACGCCCTTGCGAAGCCAGGCCAGGGTACGGGCCTCCGGAGTGCCGGGGGCTGGCGGGGCGGGGTTGTAAGCCCAGCCGGTGCGCGGGGGCAGGCTCATGAGGATGGATTCGGTGCGGCCGCCGGTTTCGAGGCCGAAACGGGTGCCACGGTCGAAGGCCAGGTTGAACTCGGCGTAGCGGGCGCGGCGCTGGCTTTGCCAGGCTTCTTCGCGCTCGGCGAAGGGCAGGGCATGGTTTTCGGCCATGAGCTGCGTGTAAAAAGGGCCGAAGAGTTCAGCTACATCGCGCATGAAGGCGAACAGCTCCTCGGCGGTACCGTCCTGGCCCACGGTCAGTCTATCGTAGAAAATGCCGCCCACGCCACGGGTTTCCAGGCGGTGCGGGAGGTAGAAATAGTCGTCGGCCCAGCGCGTGAACTTGGGATAGTAGGCCGGGTTGTGGCGGTCGCACACGGCTTTCAGCTGCTCATGGAAGCGGCGGGTTTGGGCTTCGTCCACATAAATCGGGGTCAAATCGATGCCGCCACCAAACCAGGCTTCGCCGTTGCCGGCCTCAAAATAGCGCACATTCATATGGATGATGGGCACACGTGGGCTGCGCGGGTGCAGCACTACGCTCACGCCCGTGGCATAGAAATGCGGGTCGGGCATGTGCAGCTGCCGGGCGGCGGCCTCGCTCATTTCGCCCCACACGGCCGAAAAACCTACGCCGCCTTTTTCGAGGATAGCGCCGTGTTCCAGCACTTTGGAGCGGCCGCCGCCGCCGCCTTCGCGCTGCCAGGCATCGGTGAGGAAAGTAGCCGAGCCGCCGTCGGCGGTTTCGAGCTGCTGGCAGAGACGGAGCTGGAAATCAGCCAACCAGGCTTCAATTTCGGGGCGAATGGTGGGGGAGGGCATCGAAGGAGTTAGCAGTTATGGGCTAAGAATTAAAGTGAACAGTTCGTAATCAACCCTTCAAAACTTCTAACTCTTAACGGCCCAAAGATACGGACGAGGGCGCGGGACGTACTTTTGCAGTCTCACCCCGCTCAGCCCCCAATGTCCGATTTTGCTGCTCCCGCCGCTCCCGATACTACTGACTTTGCCAATCCCCGTGTAGCTGCGGCAGCTGCCGCGGCTGCTTCGGCCTTCACCGCGCCGGCTGCTGCCGCGCCCGCGCCCGACGCCAACCTCCTGCGCCGCACCTACCGCCTGATGCATACGGCCGCCGAAATGGCCACGCTCTACGAAGAAGAAAAGGCTACCGCCTCGCGCTACGTGCACGCCACTGCCCGCGGCCACGAGGCCGTGCAGCTGGCCGCCGCCTTCCTGCTCAATGGCAACGACTACGCTGCCCCTTACTACCGCGACGATGCCATGCTGCTGGGCCTGGGCCTGCGGCCGTATGAGCTCATGCTGCAGCTGCTGGCCAAGGCCGACGACCCATTCAGCGGCGGGCGCACGTACTATTCGCACCCCTCGCTGCGGCGGGCGGGCATCCCGGTGATTCCGCACCAAAGCTCGGCTACGGGCATGCAGGCCATTCCGGCCACTGGCATGGCCCACGCCATCAGCTACTTTGAGAAGCAGGGGTTGGCCATTGAGTCGCTGAATAAATCGGCGGGCTGGCTGGCGGAGAAGCCGTTGGTGCTGTGCTCCATCGGCGACGGCGCCATGACGGAGGGCGAGGTGGCCGAGGCGCTGCAAATGGCCATTCTGCACCAGCTGCCCATCGTGTACCTGGTGCAGGACAATGATTGGGGCATCTCGGCCACCGGGCGCGAGATGCGGGCCATGAATGCCTATGAATTTGCGGCCGGGTTCCCCGGCTTGCGCCGGATGCAGGTGGACGGGGCTGATTTCGAGTCGTCGCACACCGGCTTGGCGGAGGCGTTTGCCCACGTGCGCGCCCGGCGCGGGCCGGTCTTGGTACACGCCAAGTGCCCGCTGCTGGGCCACCACACCAGCGGCGTGCGCCGCGAGTGGTACCGCTCCGACCTGGCCACCCACCAGGAGCAGGACCCGCTGCCGCGCCTGCACCAGCGCCTGCTGTCCCTGGGTGTGGAAGAAGCTACCTTGGCCGCCCTGCAAGCCGAAGCCCGCGCCACCGTGCGCGCCGACTGGGCCGAGGCCCTGGCTGCGCCCAGCCCCGACCCGGCCACCTTCGCCAACCACGAATTTGCTCCGCCCGCCATCACCGAAGAAGCCGGCGAGCGCAACCCCGCCGGAGCTGAAAAAGCCCTGATGGTGGACGCCGCCCTGCACGCCGTGGATGACATTCTGCAGGAATTCCCCGAAGCCCTGTTTTATGGGCAGGACGTGGGCGGCGAGTTGGGCGGCGTGTTCCGCGAAGCGGCCCTGCTGGCCAAGAAGTACGGCGATGCGCGGGTGTTCAACACGCCCATTCAGGAGGCTTACATTGTGGGCAGCACGGCGGGCATGGCGGCCGTGGGCGCGCGGCCCATCGTCGAAATTCAGTTTGCCGACTACATCTGGCCGGCGCTCAATCAGCTGGTGGAGGAGCTCTCGAAATCCTGCTACCTGACGATGGGCAAGTTCCCGATTCCGGCCCTCATTCGGGTGCCGATTGGGGCGTATGGCGGGGGCGGGCCCTACCATTCGGGCTCCATCGAGAGCACGCTGCTCACCATTCGGGGCATTAAAGTCGTGTACCCCAGCAACGCGGCCGACATGAAGGGCCTGATGCGGGCCGCCTTCCTCGACCCCAACCCGGTGGTGATGCTGGAGCACAAAGGCCTGTACTGGAGCAAGGTGCCCGGCACCGAAGAAGCCAAAACCGTGGAGCCGGCGGCGGGCTACGTCATCCCGCTGGGCGTGGCCGCCATCGCTCAGGCCGCCGATGCCGAAAAGCTGCGCCGGAGCAACACCGCCCTCGTTGTGACCTACGGCATGGGCGTGCACTGGGCCAAAGCTGCCAGCCGCGACTTCCCCGGCCAAATCGAAATCCTCGACCTGCGCACCCTCAACCCGATTGACTTTGATGCGGTGACGGCCGCCACCCGCCGCCACGGCAAGGTGCTCGTCCTCACCGAAGAGCCGCTGATGAACAGCTTTGCCGAAAGCCTGGCCGGACGCATCCAGCGCCACTGCTTCACGGCACTGGATGCGCCGGTGTTCACCCTCGGCGCGGCCAACCTGCCCGCCATTGCGCTTAATGTGGAGCTGGAAAAGCAGATGCTGCCGAGCGCAGCCAAGGTGGCCGTGGCGCTGGGGGAATTGCTTGGGTACTAGGGTCAATTAATATAGAAAGCCCTTCATGCTGTAGCTGCGCTACGCATGAAGGGCTTTTTGGTGCTTTGGTAGGATGTTTAGAACGGATACCCGATGCCCAGGTTGAAGGAAATGGGGTTGGCGCTGGTGTCAAAGTTGCGCAGGGCCCATTTATCGGCGCTCGTGGGGGCGGTGGGGTCGTAGATTTTGGTGGCGATGTCGAGGCGCAGAATCAGGAACGTGAAGTCGAAGCGCAGTCCGAAGCCCGAGCCCACGGCAATTTGTTTGTAGAAAGTGTTGAGCTGGAACTGCGCGCCGGGGCGAAGATACTCGCCAGTGGCAGGGTCTTTCTTTTCCTGTAAGCCCCACACGTTGCCAAAATCGGTGAACAGGGCCCCTTTGAAGAAACCGTAAATCGGGAATCGGTACTCGGCGCTACCTTCCAGCAGCAGCTCGCCGGGCTGCTCAGTGAGGTAGTCGCGCACCAGTTGGCCGCCGCTGGGACGCACGGGCGTGAAACCGCCCGGGCCCAGCCGGCGCGGCTGCCAGGCCCGCAGGCTGGTTGAGCCGCCGGCAAAAAACGACTTGTCGTAGGGCACAATGTACTGCGGGTCGCCCTCCGGCGTGGTGGGGTCGTCTGTCTTGGTGAGAGCGTGCACGGCCCCGCCATTTAGCCGCCACACGAAATACGTTTGGGGCGTGAGGCGGTAGTAGCGGCGGTAATCGACGCTGATGCGGGCAAAGTCATACACGCTCAGGCCGGTACTTTCGTAGAGACTTTTGCGGTAGAAGCCGCGAGTGAGGCCGCCGATTTCGCCAAAAAGCCGCAGGTAATAGGCGTCGCGGGTTTCGTTGAAATCGTTGGAATTATAAAGCGAGGTAAAGCTGAAGCTCGGCTCGACCTGCTTGCTGAACGAGCGGTAGAGCGACGAGCCTTCCGTGACCTGCAAGCGCCGCAAGCGCACGTTGAACGAGTCGCTGGTGAAAGGCGTGTTCACGAGCGTGATAACAACCGGCGAAAACACATACTGGTGAAACGGCGAGCGTTGCCAGATATAATCCCAGGCAAACTCGAAGTTAGACCGGATGTATTCCGGACGCTTCACGTAGGTTTCGGAGAGCGAGAAGCGGGTTTTGGGGTTGTAGCGCGTCAGGAAATAGTTGGTGCGGAAAGGCACCAGAAACTGCGGCAGCACCAGCGCCGCCGTGGCCCCGAGCTGGGTGGTGTACACGTTATCCGTCGTGTTGTCGGTGGCCACGCGCGTGAGCTGGCCCTCGAAACCGGCGCGCACGCCAAATTCCAGCACCTCGGCTCCGCCAAAGGGGTTGCGGGTTTTCAGGCGGTAGTTCAGGAACGGGCCGGGCAGGTAGGCCACGTAGGTGGCGCCCACTTCCACGGTCTGCGAGAATTTGGGCGCGGGCGAAGCGTTGATGACGGCCACCAGCTGGCCGGTGGTGGGGTGGTGGCCGGCGCTGTCGGCGGTGGGCGGGTCGGGCACCTTGCGGTAGTTCACGGTATTGAACCGGAACATGTCGAGGTCGGCCAGTAGGCGCTGGGTTTGCATGGTATTGGCCAGGCTGTAGTGCTGCTCGGGGCGCACCAGTACCTTGTTGGCCAGCAGGCCGGTACTGAATTTTTGCTGGTAGGCGGCAAAGCGAATCGAATCGGTTACCACGGTATCCATTCGGATGCCAAGGCTGGGGCGGGCGCGCAGGGCACTGGCCGTGCCGGCACGGCGCAGGGTGTCGCCGGTGGCGCTGCGCAGGGTGCGGCCCACGCCGGCATCGGTAATGAAGCGCACCTGCCGCAACGTGTATACCCGGTGGCCCTGGCCCGGGGCGGGGTTGGCGATGAAGGTGCGCAGCCGGACCGTGAACTTCTCGTAGCTGGTGTCGGCTTCGAGGGTAATGTACTGCTGGCGGAAGTCGTAATAGCCCGCGTTTTTGATGAGGGTTTCGAGGCGGGTGCGTTCCTGGCCAATCAGGTCCTCGTTGTAGCGGTCGTTTTCGTGCAGCAGCGTGGCCGGCTGGCCCCGGCGCACCACGGCGGCCACGCCCGAATCGGGGATGCTGGGGGCCTGCAGGCGGTAAAGAAACGGCTGGCCTTCCTTGATGTTATACGTCACCGTTACGCGGCGGTACTGCTTGGCAGCATCCAATGAATCGGGCTTGCCGGGGAAAATAGCGCCCACCGCTTTCAAGGCTCGCAGCACGAGGCCGCGGCGGTAGCGGGCCGTATCGGTGGCCGAAACCCGCGCCCGGAAAAAGCCCTGCGACCGCAGAAACGTCGTCATCTGCTCCACCGATTTCCTGGTGAGGGCCGTGTCGTAAATAACCGGCGCTTCGCCCAGGCGCATGAAGGCGTTGCCCTTGTCGAGGGCCAGCTGCTTGCGCTTGGTTTTGCGCTCGCGCTGGGCAATCAGCTTGCCCAACTGGGCCGAGTCGGTGCCGGCCGCTTTTATTTTGGCCGCGTAAGTGGTTTCAATCTCGCGCAGCTTGTTTTTGATGCGCACTGAGTCGTAAAAGTTGAAGCCCAGGTGGTAGATGGCCAGCTTGGGCGGCAGCTTGGTGTTGGGCTTTTGCTGGGCCAGCGCGGTGAGGCGTTCTTTGTCGGCTTGCTCAATGCCCTTGATTTCGACGCGGCTGAGCAGGCGCTGTTTGGGCCGCAGCAGGCCAAACGGCGAGCACGCTGCCAGTCCCAGCAGCACGAGCAATGGCGCGAGCCGGGGTATAGGCCGTAGTTTTGGCAAATAAGTAAAGCGTAATGGTTTCAAAAGCACTTGGCAAATACGTGCAGTCGCTGCACCAAAAGAAGTACCGGCACCGCCACGGGGCGTTTCTGGTGGAAGGGGGCAAAAGCGTGTTAGAGCTGCTAAGTTCCGACCTGGAAGCGGAACACGTGCTGGCCACGGCCGAATTCATCGACCAAAACCGGGCCAGCCTGCCTGCCCGGCTGCCGCTCAGCGCCGCCACCGAAACCGAACTAACCCAGCTCGGCACGCTGGCCACCAATACCACCGCCCTGGCCGTGGTGCGCCTGCCCGCCGAAACCCCGTTGCCCCTAACGCTGCCCGAATCGGCTTTGTTGCTCGCCCTCGACGAAGTGCGCGACCCCGGCAACCTCGGCACCCTGCTGCGCCTGGCCGACTGGTACGGCCTGCCCGGCGTGGTGCTCAGCCCCGGCTGCGCCGATGCCTACGCCCCCAAAACCGTGGCCGCCAGCATGGGGGCTTTCGCCCGGGTGCGCGTCTGGGAGCGCGACCTTTCGGAGTGGCTGCCTACCCTGAACCCCGCCGTGGGCATCTTCGGGGCCGATTTGGCAGGCGACAATGTGCATCGCCTCACCCTGCGCCCCACCGGCGTGCTCGTGATGGGTTCCGAGTCGCACGGCCTCACGCCCGCCGTGGGGGCGGCCCTCACGCGCCGGCTGCACATCCCGCGCGGGGCCGGCGGCCAGGCCGAAAGCCTGAACGTGGCCATTTCAGCGGCCATTCTGCTGGATAATTTCTTTCGGAATCAGTAGGCAGCAGCGGGACACTGCCAGCGTAGCGAAGCAAACCGTCCTCAGGCCTGTGGACAGTCAGCGCCTACAAGCGCATCCAATTTAGGGCTGCCAGCAAGTGGGCGGCGGCTAAAAAGAACGCGGCTGTTTTCTCATAGCGCGTGGCAAAGCAGCGGGCCTCTTTGAGTTGCCCGAAAAAGCGCTCTATTTAGTTGCGGTTAGCATGCAGATTCCGGGGGTAGTGGCGCTGGTTGTACGGCGCAATCAATTCACACTCTCGGTCACTCAATTCGTGGCGTCGCATCCCAAAATAATGCCCCCTCTAACCGCGGATTTTAGTGTTTATATTCCGAATAATTAATAAATGTTTTACCATCGTAAAGGTAGAGACCGGTTTCTCTCGTACCCACCCAAAGCTTGCCACTTGTATCTTCCAAAATTGACCAAACCCCTAGGTTGGGTAGTCCATCGTTTGTTGAAAAACGAGTGAAAGTTTTGCCATCGTAACGGCTAAGTCCACCATCTCCACCAAACCAAAGGTTTCCCTTTTTGTCTTCTATAATTCGGGTAACCATGTTACCGGATAAACCATCTTTTTTGGTAAAACTGGTAATTAATTTGCCATCATACCGGTAGACCCCGCCCCAATTGCTGAACCAAATATTCCCGCTTTTATCCTGCAATTGAGGCCATGCCCAACTATGCGCTTTTGGCTTGGGGCCATTTTGATATAATTCCTTTAGTTTGAGGTTGGTGACCGATTTTCCATCGTACCGATACACCCCTTTGTTACTTCGCCCTCCAAACCAAATGTTCCCGGCTTTATCTTCAAAAATCAGTTCCGCTTTATCATTATCGGTCCAAATGCCATGTGCACCAGTAAGGATAAATGGAGTAAAGGATTTGCCATCATAGACATAAATACCATCTATGGTTACAAACCATAGGTTTCCGTTTTTTGCCTGCAACATACTGGATACCCTGTGCGAGTTGCGATAGTAGGGATTTGTGTTGGGAGGCAGGTTTTTGGGTAACGGAATCTGGATTGTGGCGAATCTTTTCCCATCGTACCGACAAAGTCCCGCTTCAGTGCCTATCCAGATTTGGCCCTCTTTATCTTCCAAAAGGGAATAAACATTATTACTGGTTAACCCATCGGTCACTAAAAATTGATGAAACGATTTTCCGTCATATTTATAAAGTCCATTTTCTGTGGTTCCGAACCACAGGTTACCAGCTTTGTCCTGCAGAATGCATTGGACATTGCCATACCTAGGGTTGCCGATGGTTTTTATCAGTCTTGGGTGTTGAACAGCTAGTCTATTTGATTCACTTACTTTTTCTTTTGGTAATTCTTTTTCAGATAGCCCCTTGCAGGCAGAGCCCCAAAATAGGATTGCCAGAAAAGCAAAATACTTCGTCTGTGGAAAATATTTTTTCATAGTACAAGTTGTCATTGCGGCTTTTTATCTATTTGTCGGCCTGTTGTGGCGCTGCAATGACCGGCAATTGCTGCATTGCCGCAACTCCATGACACTGCCCCTAGCGCCAATATAGTTGCATAAAAACAAGCAGTGTAGTTTCGGCATGCGTAACCGGTGGCCACTGTATGAGCGAGGCTAGGGGCGCCCATCGTCAGAACAATTACGCTCAACGGCGGAGACAAACGGACGTCGGCGCACTTAGGCCACGATGTGCTTTTTGAATCTATTTATTTAACTGTCTACAGATAGTAGTAAAGCAAATCTTTAAGACATGAAAAGCCCCGGCACTGCGCAGTGGCGGGGCTTTTCATTGTAGCGTTTCCCTAGTTGCTGAGAAGCCGGAGCAGCTCTGCGGAATTTCGCTTGCAGCGTTGCGCGCTGTTCGGAATGGGGTTAGTCAATTCCGAGAATGCGCAGGCCAAAGCTCAGTACCTGCGTGTCCGGGCCGGCATTGGTTTTGAACAGGCTGTTCATGTTGTATTTGCCGAAGAACTCCAGGCCGCGGTAGCCAATGGTGCCTTGCAGGCCATACTGGAAGTTTTCCATGTTGTAGCTGCCGTCCTCTTTGTCCTTGTAGGTGGTGCCTTCGGAGGTGTATTTTAGCTTGGTCCAGGACTTGATGCGGTAGCCCACAAAGCCGCCCGCGCCGATGGTAAATGTGGGCTTGTAGTGCGTGTCGCGCAGCTGCAGGCGCAGCATGAGGGGCAGGTTGATGCTGGACGTGGCCAGCTTGGTTTTCTGGTACTGGCGGCCGTTGGTTTCGTGCACCACACTGGTGCGGCCGTTATCATTCACCCACTTGTTGTTGCCGCTGAGCATGTAGTTGTTGAAGGCAAACTCGGGGCCGACGGTCAGGCTCACGGGGCTGTGCTTGCCGCCGAGGCGGGCGTCCCAGTCCAGGCCGATGTTGACGTAGCGCGAGCCCTCGGTGCGCAGGTCCACCGCCGATTGCCCGGTAGTCGCTTTCTGATTAACCAATGCGTTCAGGCCCAGGTCAAAAATCAGGTGCGATTTGGTGCTGTGTTTCTCAATCTCCTTCAGGCGGACCGAGTCGCGGTGCGCCTGGCGCTGCTCCTTGGTTTTCACGTCCACGGTGTTATAAGACTTGTTGCCTTTTTCGTCGGTGCTCACCGTCACGCCGAAGGCCTTGTTTAGCACCACGTCTACGCGGTTGGTGTTCGCCTCTTTTTTGCGGGTGGTGATGCGGATTTGCTCGGGCAGGTTTTTGCCGGGCTGGTCCTTGTCGGGGTAAAATTGCAGCGTCACCTGGTTCGTGCTGGAGTTTTGAGCCGCTTTTTCAGCCTGGGTGATGTAGCTGGCCAGGCGCGAAGTGAGGGAATCGAGCTGATAATTTTTCATTTGGCGCAGCTGCGCCGCGTCGCGCACCACCAGCGTGAGGGTGGCTTGGTTGGGCAGGCGCACCACAATGGTGTCTTTGAAGGCCGCCGTGTTGGCCGTGAGAGCCGTGGCGCGGGCCACAGTAGACCCGCACACCAGCAGCATCAGCAGAAAGAAGGAGAGAAAAGCGCGTTGCATGATTTCTAAAAGAGAAGAGGATTATAGTTGAATGGATTTGCTCACGTGGCGGCCGGCAATGTTGGCCCGGAGCGTCACGTTTTCGGGCAGGCCGGTGGCCTCAGCCAGGCTGAGGCGCTCGCCCCGCACCAGGTGGCCGGCCTGCTGAAGCAGGCGCCCGCCCAAGCCGCGCCGCTCGGTGGTTTCATCGGCCGAAGCCACTTCCGAGAGGGTGGCGCGGATGCTGCGACTGGCCGGCGCGGCTCCGTTGCGCACATCCACCGTGATGAGGGAGCCGGCGGGGACGCTTTCCGGAGCCGGGATGGGAGAGGTAGTTTGGGCCACGGCCGGGGCCGGGGCGGGGTTCAGGCGCGGCTCGTCAGCTGCGGTGTTCCGGGCCGGTGCGGGAGCGACGGCGGGCGTCGTACGGGCCACGAGTGAGGGCGAAGGGGCGGCCACGTCTGGCTGCCGGGTGCTTCCCAGCGGGTGGCGAGGCGACTGCCGTTCGGCAAACTTCCTGGCCTTTGGTGCGGTAGATGCAAGGGCCAGGGAGCGGGTTGCCTGAGCCGTAGTATTTTTTTGAACGGCAGCAGAAACTGGGTTTTCAGTAGCTATAGGGGCATTATTCGCAGCTATAGCTTCCTCCGAAACTGTTGCGGCAGCCGCTGGATTTGAGGCCGTGGGAGCCGTAGTGGCGTTGGGCGTGGCAGCCACTACTTCCGGCTTGGTAGCAGCAGGATTTGTGCCGTTGCCTTTTTGAATGGCTACGTCGCTACCGTCCGTATTCCGAGCAGGGAAACCCAGCCAGAGGCCGGCCCCGCCGACCAGCAGCAGGATGAGCACGGCGGCGGCCATGGCCACGGGCCACCACGCGGCCGCCCGGCGCTTGCGGGGGCGCAGGTGCTCGTCTTCGAGGCGCTCCCACAGCTCGTGGCCGGGTGGCGTGGCGTGCGCCTGGAGGCGAGACTGGAAAAGCTGGTCGAGGCGGTCAGAGTTGGGCGCATCGGTTGGGGCGGGCACGCTGGCCGCCGGTTCGGCCGCGGGCTGGGCCTGGAGGCGCGCCCACAGGTCATCACCGGGCGGCGTGGCGTGGCCGTCGAGCTTGCCGCGGAATAAATCGTCGATATTATCGGGAAGCATATACTTAATTCGGATTAATAGTCGAGAACTGAACGCGCCGCTGGAGCATGGCGCGGGCCTTGCTCAGCTGCGACTTGCTGGTGCCTTCGCTGATGCCCAGCAGTTCGGCAATTTCCTGGTGGCCGTAGCCTTCCAGGGCGTAAAGGTTGAAAACGGTACGGTAGCCGGTGGGCAGCGTGGCCAGCAGGTTCATCAGGTCTTCGGCCTGCAATTCGGTCTCGGCGGTGGCGGCGGTGGTAGCGAGGTTTTCGGGCTGGGCAAAGTCCTCAAACGACACGGTCATCATCTCGCGCTGGCGCAGCTGCATCAGGGCTTCGTTCACCATTATGCGGCGCACCCAGCCCTCGAAGCTGCCTTCGAAACGGTAGTTGGGCAGGGCCCTAAACATCTTGGCAAAGCCCAGAATCAGGGCTTCTTCGGCATCTTCGCGGCGCTTGAGGTAGCGGCGGCACACGGTTAGCATCAGCCCGGCCAGTTGGTCGTAGAGCTGGCGCTGGGCCCGGTGCTCGCCCCGCACACAAGCAGCGATGAGGTCGGCTTCGGTCGTCACGGTAAGGGTGGGCAAAGGAGCAGAAAGGATGGTGAGTCAGGGCGGCAGATGCGGAAAGTGGGTAGATGGTTGCCTAGGGTAGGAAGTTTTTTTCGTGCCCCGTACTTGAATTTGCAGCAGTAGATTCGCAGGCGCTAATCAACGCCATTATGCTGAAACGGCTCCCCTTATTCCTATGCTCGTTGGCCGTTTCACGTCTGGCGGCGCAGGAGGCCCCCATCAAGCCCGCTATCTATCGAAAATACACCGTGGCCCTGGGCATTCTAGGCAATCCCAAAGTGCTGGGTGTGCAGGCGGAAGGGCGTTTCGGGCCGCATTTTGGCGGGCGGCTGGTGGCTACGCAGGTGTTCGATTCACATCGGCAGAACGAATTTAGTGCCGGGGGCATTGGCTTGCTCACCTATTACATTCCCCTACAAAACCCGCGCTTGGAACCGGTGGTTGGCATCGGTGGCATTTATTCTCTCTACCACTGGGACCTGGGTCCCAATGCTAATAAGGGCACCCTGGCGGACTTCAACGTGGGCGGCGGCATGGGCCTGAACCTGCGCTTCAGCAATGATTTTCGCGCCGGCATCAACGTGCTATTTGCCAATGGTTTCGTAGCCGATTATCAGGCCGGCGAGATGTGCGTCGCGAGTCGGAAGCTGCTCGTCATGCCCGCCCTCACGTTTGATATTCTGCTGTAGGCCCCGCTAGGGCAGCTCGCTCAGCGGCCGGCCTTGCTGCCGGCCATCGCGCATGTGCTTGGCTTGGCCCACCACCTGCGCCCCATAAATACCGGTGTGACCCGAGAACAAATACGCCGTCACACAGGCTAATGCCAAGTACACGCCCGCATTAGCCCCGAACAGCTCCAGCCCCATCAGCAGGCAGGCCAGCGGCGTATTGGCCGCGCCGGCAAACACACCCACGAAGCCTATAGCCGCCAGCAGCGCCACTGGCAGCGGCAGCACTAGGGCCAGCGCACTGCCCAGCGCCGCCCCGATGAAAAACAACGGCGTAACCTCGCCGCCCTTGAAGCCGCAGCCCAGGGTGAGTGCCGTGAGGGCCAATTTCCACGCCCAATCGGTGGGAGCCATCGGGTGCTGAAAAGCTTCGACAATGACCGGAATGCCCAGCCCGCCGAAGCGAATGGGGCCAGCCAGCCACAGCAGTGCCGCCACCAGCACGCCACCCAGCACCGGCCGCAGCGGCGGATAGCTGATGCGGCTGAAAACCCGGCCGATGCCGTGCGTGAGGGTGGCAAACGCCCGCGCCGTGAGACCAAATAGTGCCCCCGCCAGCAGCGTACAGCCCAGCAGCAGCGGCGTAAGTGGTAGCTCGCCGAGCGTGGGGTAGTGCGTGTGGCCCACGCCCCAGGCCCGCGTTACGAAGTCAGCAAAAACGGCGGCCAGGAAGCTGGGCAGCACGGCATCGTAGCGAATGGAGCCCAGCAGAAAGACTTCGAGCCCGAACACGGCCCCGGCCAGCGGCGTGCCGAACACGGAGGCAAACCCTGCGCTCATGCCGGCGATGAGCAGCAGGCGCCGGTCGCGCGGGCGCAGGCGGAGCCAGCGGGGGAGCTGGTCGGCGAGGGCGGCGGCCATTTGCACGGCCGTGCCCTCGCGGCCCGCCGAGCCGCCAAACAGGTGCGTAGCCAGCGTGCCGCCCAGCACCAGCGGCACCATGCGCAGCGGTAAGCGCTGGCTGGGACGGTGGATTTCATCGAGAATAAGGTTGTTGCCGCGCACCGCCCGGCTGCCGAAATGATGGTAGGCCAGTCCGATAAGCAGGCCTGCCACCGGCAGCAGCGCCAGCACCCACGGGTGGCTTTCGCGCCAACGCGTGACCCAATCGAGCGACACCAGAAAGCCGGCCGAAGCAGTCCCGGCCAGTGCGCCAATCAGGCCGCATATCAGCAGCCAGCGCAGCAAAAACAGCAGAACCGAAACGAATTGGGAAACCCGCAGGCGGGCAAAAAAGGCGGATGCAAACATGGGCGCGAACGGCAGGATGAGCTATGCGGCGCGGCCATCGGGGCTGTGCCGTTTCGTAGGAATCATCAGCGCGGGGCGGTGCGCTCCGGCGGTTCGCGGTGGCAATCCATCACCGTAATCTGAGGCCAAATATAAACGGTGCTTGCAGGCGGTGCATTGGGCGCGATGAAAAGAAAAACGCAGCGCCGTATTACCGGCGCTGCGTTCAGCCACTAAGCAGTTAGCCGCTTTACATTTTCATGCCTTGCATTCCGTGGTGCTTCATGCCGCCGTGGCCCATGTGCATGTTCATGCGCGGGGCTATGAAGCGGAGGTACACTTCGAAGGAAAGCGGGTTGCGGCCGTAGGCTTCGAGCAAAGTGGTGTTGTCGGTATTATAGGTATTGAGGGTGCCCGTGAGGCCAAGGTCGAGCCAGCTGGCGTTGGTTTTGGCGATGTACTTGGACGCGCCCAGGGTGAAGGCCGCCACCTGGCGGTTGGCGTGGGCGTCGTGGTCGGTGGCGGCGGGCAGCAGCAGCTCGTCGTAGTTCAGCTGGAGCGTTTCGAGGCGGGTAAAGAGGTTGAATTGCCGGGCCTGGAGGTTGCTTTCAAGCAGGAAGGAATGGGAATAAGTCGTTTCCTCGCCGATGCCGCTGTGCCGGTTCATGCCCCACACGAAGGTGGACGACAAAATGCTTTCCTTGCCCACATTCGCATTGTGCAGCACCGAGGCGCTGGTGCGGTCCACGTTGTCGTTGGGCTCCAGCTCCTCGGGGCTTTTGAGGTGGGCGGCCGAGACTTGCAGGGCCAGGTTGTCGGACGGGTTCACCGAGAGGCGGGCGCTATACGAATCAAACCGGAGCCGGTCGAAGCTGTAGCGGTTTTCGTTGGGCTCGCGGCCGGTGAAGAGGGACCCTTCGAGCTTGGCGTTGCGGTAGCGCACGCCCAGCGTGGCCACGCCGAACTGAATGTGGGTGGCATCCTGCCAGTGGTGGCCCAGCGGGGCGGCGGGCAGGTTGGCCGCCGACGGCCGGTGCATGAACACGGGCGGCCCGATGGCCGGCTCGCCGGGGTAACCGAGGTAGCCGGTCAGGTCCACATCCTGGCTGGCGGCGTAGGTGTAGCCCACGGCCAGCGCGCTCAGCAGGTCGTGCGGGTGCTGGTGGTCGTGCAACTTTTCGCCTTTCCAGGACTCGCCGGTCTGGAACAGCAGCGGGTAGCCCGCGCCGCCCACCGTCACGGGGTCGGCCGATACCATGGCCTGAATGCTGAACAGCCCGCGCTGGCCCACCAGATGGTTGGCCATGCCCATCACGTAGGAGTTAGCCCGGAAATTAGCATCACCCCGCAGCGCGCTATGATTGAAATTCTGACTGGTGTAGCGCAGGAAAACGGAGTACATCAGCATCATATCCCAGCCTTTTGCCTGGGCCATCTGCATGTACATAGGCGAGAAATCTGGGTGCCAACTGGTGCCCGAGCCCTGCCGCGTCATGGGCAGGCTTTTCGAGAACGAGTTGCGCATTTCCATCATCGTGCCGCTGCTGTCGGCCGCCATGCCGGGCATGGCGGCGTTGCCGCCCATGCTCATACCGGGCATGTTGGTGTACTGAGCCAACGCCAAAGTGCCGAACAAAAGGCCCAGAGAAGTCAGAAAAAGAGTTTTCATATAATGCCATGCTGATGCCGTGGGATGGCTTGCGCGGTTATTTCACGAGGAGGCTGCCGCGCAGCATGCCCATGCCGCAGGTGAAATCGAAGCGGCCTGCTTGCTGCGGCAATAGCTCGATGAGGGTAGTTTTGAAGGCTGGCAATTCGCGTCGGATGCTGAAATCGGGCATGAGCAACTCTTCGGAGCAGCTGTTTTCCTCGTCGCGGTAAAAATAGAGCCGCACCGGCTTGCCGCGTTCTACCTCAATCACATTGGGCGAGTAACCGCCTTTTACGGTGATGTCAATTTCCTGCACGCCGCCCGTGGAAGACACGGCGCTGGCCACCGGCCGCGATGAGAAAAAGAAATACCAAACCACAAACCCGGCCAGGCTCAGGCCGGCAATGGTGACGATGATGGCGGAACTGTCTATAGAAGTAGAGGAACGAGGATTTATTCAGCCCGGAAGCCCCGCAGGCGCAGCGAATTGGTGAGCACCGACACGGAGCTCAGCGCCATGGCCCCCGCCGCCAGCATGGGCGAGAGCAGCATTCCGAATACCGGGTAGAGCGCCCCGGCCGCGATGGGAATGCCCAGCGTATTATACACGAAGGCAAAAAACAGGTTCTGGCGGATAGTGCGGATGGTTTGGCGGCTCAGCTCGATGGCCGTGACCACGCCCTGCAAATCGGAGCGCATGAGGGTGATGCCGGCGGTTTCCATGGCCACGTCGGTACCGCCGCCCATGGCCAGGCCGATGTCGGCCCGGGCCAGTGCGGGCGCGTCGTTGATGCCGTCGCCCACCATGGCCACCACGCGGCCTTCGGCTTGCAGGGCCTGCACCTGAGCAGCTTTGCCACTGGGCAGCACCTCGGCAAAGTAGCGCGTGATGCCCACCTGCGCCGCCACCTGGGCCGCAGTTTCGGGGTTGTCGCCGGTCATCATCACCACTTCGAGCCCCATTTTTTGCAGCTGCTGAATGGCCGTGCGGGAGGTTTCGCGCACCGTATCGGCCACGCCGATGAGGCCCGCCGGCTGGCCCGCTACCGCCACGTAGAGCACCGTTTTGGCTTGGGCGAGAAGCTGCGCAGCCTGCGCGGTGAGCGCGGGCGGCAGGGGAATTCCCGCTTCGGCCAGCAGCCCGGCGTTGCCGATGAGCAAGGCCTGGCCCGCCACGGTGGCCGCAGCGCCCCGCCCTTCCATGGCCCGAAAATCGGTGGCCGGCGGCGAGGCCACGTTTTGCGCCTCGGCGTAGCGCACCACGGCCGCCGCCAGCGGGTGCTCGCTCTGGCGCTCCACGGCGGCGGCCAAGGCCAGCAAATTCTCCTTGAGCTGGCCGGGGGCGACCCAGAAATCCGTCACGGCCGGCTCGCCCCGGGTGATGGTGCCGGTTTTGTCGAGCAGCACGGTGTTTACCTGGTAGGCTTTTTCGAGGGCTTCGGCGTTGCGGATAAGGACGCCGTGCTCGGCGCCCTTGCCCGTGCTCACCATGATGGCCGTGGGCGTGGCCAAGCCCAGCGCGCAGGGGCAGGCAATGATGAGCACGGCCACAAAATTGACCAGCGCCAGCGGCAGGCGCGTGTTCGACGGGGCCAAATCGAACCACAGCACAAACGTGAGAATGGCGATAACCACCACCGTGGGCACGAAAATAGCGCTGACTTTATCGGCCAGCCGCTGAATGGGCGCGCGGCTGCCCTGGGCATCTTCCACCAGCTTCACAATCTGGGCCAGCAAAGTATCGGCTCCCACTTTGGTCACGCGGAAGCGGAAGGAGCCGGTTTTGTTGAGCGTGGCCCCGAACACGGCATCGCCGGCTTGCTTCTCCACCGGCAGGCTTTCGCCGGTGAGCATGGCTTCGTCGAGGGCCGAGCGGCCTTCGGTGATGAGGCCGTCGGTGGCCACTTTCTCGCCGGGGCGCACCAGCACAATGTCGCCCAGCTGTACCTTATTAATAGGAGTGTCGATTTCCTGGCCGTCGGGGCGCACCACGCGGGCGGTTTTAGCCTGCAGGCCGATTAGGCTGCGCATGGCGGCCGAGGTCTGGGTTTTGGCGCGCAGCTCCAGCACCTTGCCCAATAATATCAGGGCAATGATGGTGGCCGTGGTGTCGTAATACACTTCGGGCCGCAGCCCCCGGCTGAGGAAAACCCCGGGCGCAACCGTGGCGGCGAGGCTGTAGATGAAGGCCGCGCCCGTGCCCACGGCAATCAGCGTGTCCATGTTGGCGGCTCGGTGCCGAAAGCCGTTCCAGGCCGAAACGTAAAAATCGCGCCCGCTGAACAGCAGCACCGGCAGCGTGAGCAGGAGTAGGGCCCAGTTCAGCCCTTGCATGTTGAGGCGGGCCATCATCGCGGGCCAGAGCATGAGCATGCTCAGCGCCATAATCACGGCCGCGAGCGCCGCCGCCACGCCGAACCGCCGCTTGAGCTGGCGGTAGGCCTCGGCTTTCTGGGCATCGATTTCGGCCTGGCGGTCGGCCGCGCTGGTGTCGGGCGCACGTTCTACCACGCCGTAGCCGGCGTTTTCCACGGCGGCTTTCAGGGTGGCGGGCGTGGCCTGGTCGGGCCGGTATTGCACGGTGGCCTTTTCGGTGGCGAAGTTGACGAGGGCACTTTGCACGCCCGGCGTGCGGGCCAGTGACTTTTCCACCGCCGAGGCGCAGGCCGCGCAGCTCATGCCTTCAATGTCGAGGGTAGTGGTTTCAGGAGAGGGTGACATAATTAATAGGAGCACCGTTAGAAAGATGCCCGAGGGATTGTGCAAAATTCGGGCATTCCGGCCCCGGCTTTGGTACGGAATCAGGCCAAAAAGATGCAGAATTCAACCCTTGTTACTGCCGCCCCGCAAAAGCAGGCGCGCCTCCCGAAATCAGCTTTCGGGAGGCGCGCAGTTGGATTTGTCAGGGTGGTTAATACTGCCCAATCGAGAGCAGTACCAGTGTGCAGGCCTCTTCGGTCTGGATGCCGCGCTGCCGGGCCAGACGTTCCAGCTCGGGGTTTTCGGTGCCGGGGTTGAAGAGAATACGCTTGGGTTTGAGGTCCAGAATGTAGTCGTACCAGGCGGGCTGGTTTTGTGGCCCCACATACAGCGTCACCGTATCGATGTCCGTTTCCTGGGGGCGGTCGGTGTGAATATCGAGCCCGGCCACCTGGCCTTTGCGGATGCCCACGGGCACCACTTCGTGGCCGTGGTTTTTGAGCATATGCGCCGCCCGGTAGGAGTAGCGGGAGGGATTATCTGAGGCCCCGAGAACGAGGGTTTTCTTCGTGGATTCCATGGGTAGTTAAATACGTGCGGATGCAAAAACGTTCGTGCTCCATACGCAATAACCGCTCGTGGGGCTGCCAGGTTACGCATGCGGCTGGCTGGCCGATTCCAGGTGGCCAAGCGCCCACGCCCCGACGGCCATCACTAGGTCGCGCACGGCCACGTCGAGGTAACGGCCGCTGGCCAGCAGCGTCAGGGCAATGGCCGTGAGCCAGGCCATCACCACGCGGGCCCCGAGGCGCGGCCGCCACAGCACCAGCGCGCCGGCCGCAATTTCAATAATGCCCATCAGCATCATAAACGAATGTGCCGGAACCGGCAGCAGCTTCACCAGGCCCGGCGCGAGGTAGGCTTCCCAGTTAGTGAGCAGGTTTGTGAATTTGTCGAGGCCGGCCACGATGGGCACGATGCCGTAGGTAAAGGTGAGGGCCCGCACCACGGTATGGACCGGGCCGGCCACGGGCCGGGCAGCCGGTCCGGCGTAGGGGAAGTTGGCGGAGGGTAACATGGCAATGGGGTTTTAAAGGGTTGTTGCCATTGGATGAATTACCCCTGCGGCGGGTTACACTTTATTATTGCTATTTTCTGTAACCGAACTCCAGGTCGGGGCATCTAATGAATGTCCCCGGCGAAAACCATTATTGCACCATCCATCATGCTGCCGCCTTTGGCCCTCATGCCATACAGCCCACTTACCGATGCTGCAATAATCAGCCGGGTGCTGGCGGGCGAAAAGCAGCTTTTTGAGCTGCTTATGCGGCGTTATAATCAGCGCATGTTCCGTACCGGCGTGGCCATGTTGGGGCATCCCGCCGCCGCCGAAGAAGCCATGCAGAATGCCTGGGTTAAGGCCTATGTGCAGCTCGGTGGTTTTGCGGGCCGGGCCAGCTTTCCGACGTGGCTCACCCGCATCATGCTCAACGAATGCCTGATGGACCGGCGGCGCCAGCAGCGCTTTGTCGACCTCAATACCCCGTCCGACGACGAGCCGGAACCCGTCGCTGCCACCCCCACGCCTCTGCAAACCGTGCTAAACGACGAGCTGCGCGAAGCCCTCGAAGCCGCCGTGCAAGCGCTGCCCGACAACTACCGCAGCGTATTCGTGCTGCGCGAAGTAGAAGGCCTGAGCGTGGCCGCCACCGCGGAGGCCCTGCAAATCAGCGAGGCCAACGTGAAAGTGCGCCTGCTGCGGGCCCGCGAGCAGCTGCGCACCCAGCTGGCCGGTTTTGCCCCGCAGCACACCTTTGCCTACCTGGGCGCGCGCTGCACCCGGATGGTACGCCGGGTGCTGGCGCGCCTCAGCGCCATGCCACTGCCGCTGGTTCGCAACTAGCGGCTCACCGCGGCCCGCACGGCCTCGGCGCACCGCTCGCCATCCATCGCGGCCGACACAATGCCGCCCGCGTAGCCCGCGCCCTCGCCGCACGGGTACAGCCCCGCCACCACCGGGTGCCGCAGCGTGTCCTTGTCGCGCGGAATACGGATGGGGGCCGAAGTCCGGCTTTCCACGCCCACAATCTGGGCCGCATTGGTGGCGTAACCGGGAATCTTCCGGCCAAAATCGCGGAAGCCCTGGCGCAGCCGCTCGGCCAGCACCGGCCCCAGCACGTCGTCCATCCGCACCGAAACGAGGCCAGGTTGGTAAGACGTTTCGAGTAGGCTGCCGGAAGTTTTGCCCTTCAAAAAATCGCCGAGCAATTGGGCGGGAGCCCGCTGCGTGCCGCCCGCCGCCTGGCAGGCCAGCTGCTCAATCTGCTGCTGAAAATGCAGGCCGGCCAGCGGGCCGTGCTGCTTCACGTCCATGTCGGACAGTTCCACGGCGGCCACAATGCCGGAGTTGGCAAAGCGTGAGTCGCGGCGGCTTGGGCTCATGCCGTTCACCACCACCTCGCCCGGGGCCGTGGCCGCCGGCACGATGAAGCCGCCGGGGCACATGCAAAACGAAAACACGCCGCGCTGCTCGCCGCGCACCTCCGTCTGGTGTACCAGCGAGTAGGAGGCGGCCGGCAGCAGCCCGCGCTCGGCCCGGCGGTACTGCGCCTGGTCAATCAACTCCTGCTGATGCTCGACGCGCACGCCCAGCGCAAACGGTTTGGCCTCGATGAGCACGCCGCGCCGGTGCAGCAGCTCGTAAATGTCGCGGGCCGAGTGGCCGGTGGCCAGAATGGTCGCCTCCGCTTCGATGCTCTCGCCGTTGGCCGTGACTACGCCGCGCAGTTTGTTGTTGTCAAGCAGCAGGTCGGTCACGCGGGTTTCGAAATGCACTTCACCGCCCGCCTCGATAATGGCCTCGCGCAAGGCTTGCACCACAGCCGGCAGTTTGTTGGTCCCAATGTGGGGGTGGGCATCCACCAGAATATCGGGCGTAGCACCGTGCTGCACCAGGCGGCGGAGCACGCGGCCCACGTCGCCACGCTTGGTAGCCCGGGTATAAAGCTTGCCATCCGAATAGGTGCCGGCGCCACCTTCACCAAAACAGTAATTGGAATCGGGATTTACCAGTTGCTCTTTGTTGATGGCGGCAAGGTCGCGGCGGCGTGTGCGAACGTCGCGCCCACGCTCCAGCACGATTGGTTTCAACCCCAGCTCAAGGCAGCGCAACGCAGCAAACAACCCTGCCGGACCCGCGCCAACGATAAGTACCTGCGAACTATTTGTTTTCACATTTGGATAAATAAACCAGGGGCCAAACAATTCACTTGGTGGGGTGCTGCGGTAGATGTCAGCACGTAGACGCACGAGCGGTTGCCGCCCCCGGGCATCAATGGAGCGGCGGCGGATATGCACAAAATCAGCTTCGCCCGGTGCTAACCCGGCCTGCTTTAAAATGGCTTCGTAGCGGTCCAGCTCATCAAATGCAACTTCAGGGACGAGGAGTATTTCTAATTCTTGTTTTAACATTTGTGTAATATGAAAGGTGGCTATCCTTTTGATTGTGGGCATTGAATTGCTCAATGCCTTTGCAAAGTTACGGCCATTGCCGACAGCGTATTTCGAGTAGAAAAGCTAAAGAGCTCGACCTTGGCGCTGCGCAAACCGTTTATTTGCCTCATGACTACAACTACAGTTTCACCGCCGGTTTCGCGGCTGCGCTCCATCATCAGCGGCTCCATCGGCAACCTGGTTGAGTGGTACGACTGGTACGCTTACTCAGCCTTTGCCCTCTACTTCGCTCCCGTCTTCTTTCCCAAGGGCAGTACCACGGCCCAACTTCTGAATACGGCCGCAATATTTGCGGTGGGCTTCCTGATGCGGCCCCTGGGGGCCTGGCTGCTGGGCGCGTATGCCGACCGCAATGGGCGCCGCGCCGCTCTGCTGCTTTCGGTGCGGCTTATGGCTGGGGGCTCATTGCTGATTGCCGCCGCGCCCGGTTACGCAAGCATCGGGGTGGTCGCGCCGGCGCTGCTCCTGCTGGCCCGGCTGGTGCAGGGCATCAGCGTGGGGGGCGAGTACGGCACCTCGGCTACCTACCTGAGCGAGATGGCGGGCGCTAAGCACCGGGGTTTCTGGTCCAGCTTTCAGTACCTTACCCTGATGGGTGGGCAGCTATTGGCGCTGGTGGTGCAGCTGGGCTTGCAGCAGCTGCTCACCCCCGCCCAGTTGGGCGAATGGGGCTGGCGCGTCCCGTTCGTCATCGGGGCGCTGGCGGCCATGGGCGCACTGTATTTGCGCACGCATATGGGCGAGACGGCAGCTTTCGAGCAGCAGCAAAGTACCGTTTCGGCCAATCCCGAAGGCGAAGGCCGCGCGCCCTCGCCCAGCCAGTTTCGCCTGCTGATGCAGCACCCGCGGGCAGTGCTCACCGTGGTCGGCCTCACGCTGGGCGGCACGCTGGCGTTCTATACCTTCACAACCTACGCCCAGAAATTTCTGGTCAACACCTCGGGATTTACCAAGGAACAGGCTACCATAATTTCGTTTGGGGTGATGGCCGTGGCGTTATTATTTCAGCCCTTACTCGGGGCCATTTCCGACAAGGTGGGGCGGCGGCCCGTGCTGCTGATGTTTGGCATTGGGGCCACGCTGGGCACGGTGCCGCTGTTGCGGCAGCTGGCCCAAACCCACGATGCCTGGCTGGCGGCGGGCTTGCTCGTGGCGGCGCTGTTTGTGGTAAGCGGCTACACGTCCATCAGCGCGGTGGTGAAGGCCGAGCTGTTTCCAACCGAAATCCGGGCCCTGGGCGTGGGCCTGCCGTTTGCCCTTACGGTGGCCATTTTTGGCGGCACGGCCGAGTATGTAGCGCTATTTGCTAAGCAGCACGGCGTGGAAGAATGGTTTTACTGGTACGTGACGGGCTGCGCGCTTCTCTCGCTGCTGGTGTACTGGCGCATGAGCGAGACGCGGGCCGAGAAGGGCACAATGGTAGAGTAAGCATCAAGCGGGGCGCGCTGCCTCAGCCTGCGCTGGCCAGATTGTTTGTATCAATACAATAAAATTAATATATTAGATTGTAGTGCAGGATATCCGACAGTAGCTCGAATCTGTTTGCCTGAATATTTCAGCCTGCTTATTGATGCTGACCTTAAACTTCTCCCAGCCATGAAAACCATGTTGAAGTCCCCATACGTTTCTCCCATGCGGCTGTTGCTGGTCACCACGCTGATGTTTCTGGCGGGTATTGTGGCCTGGTGGAGCTGGACGCAAACCGGCCAGGGCGGATTCCGCTACGCCACAGTGGGGCTGGTTATCGTTGTTGCAGCGGCGGCCTTTTTTGGCCGGTGGAAAATGTACGGCACCAACCAACGGTAGCTGAAACGGTCCGTGCCGCAATGCCAACGGTACGGTGGCAAATTCCCTGGTGCATGACTGTCGCACGGTCCCCGCTGTTGGGATGCAGCGGTCGGGGAGACGCGTACCAAAAAAAGCACAATGCAGTATTAAAGTGCCGATAAACGGTGCCACTCGTGGGCTGTGTTCGTCATTAAGAGGGCGTTGTCGAAAACCACAGAATCGGGTGGGAACAGGGCGGTATCTTCAAAATAGCTGGAAATGACATTGCCGACAGACAGGGCCGAAACCTGCCATTGCCGCGTGCTGAGCTCAACTCCGCTAAAACCCGACCCGGAGGAATTGGGTGAGTAGCCAGCCGCGCCATTTTGATAAAATTCGGAAGCTTGTTCCAGGCTGGCAAAAATGCTGGATGCCGGCCAGTTCGTGGTTTCCTCAGCTTCTACCGCCAGGCAAGTACCGTCGGAACTGAGAAACGAGACAGCGTAACGGCCGCCTTGCTCCTTTACCTGGAATTTGCTATGATAGTGCTTGCCAATTAGTTGGTTTCCAACCAGGCAGTTGATGTGGGAAGAGGTGTCGCGGCGGGGAATGTAAACGCCCTGTTGCAACCCGGAGCCCGCTTCCCACTCAACGGCGATGCGGTGGGCCCCGTTTTCCGACGTTAGCCCGAACGCCACTGGCAAGCCGCGAAGCCGCTCTTGCTTCAAGCGAATCAGACAGATGCCCACCATCGCATTACCTGCCTGCAACTGTGGCCGAAAAGGAGCGGGTAACAGCCTGCTAACCACCGCCGGGTCGGCGCGAAAATTCAAGAGAATACGACGGTCGATAAGGCCGGTCAGGGGCAGCGCGTTCATAAAAAGGGGACTTATGCAGGCATGATACCACGCCAGACGATTAACCCGCCCAGATGCTTTAAACCCGAATTTTCAGGGTATTTCCACTGCTGCCTCCAATCTTTTGGCTAACCAAAACAGAAAGGCCCCATCAATTGAATGACGAGGCCTCTGTTGAGTTTACACTTGCAAAAGCTTACGCGCTGGCGGTTTCCTCCAGCACACTTTCGACCCAGCCTTTGCCCCAGTCTTCGAGTTCCTGGGCACTCCAGAGCTGGGGGTAGAAGATGCGGCGCTGGAACTTGGGGGGCAGGTAGCTACGCCAGTTGGTGCCGCCCGTAGCGGCCACGTCGGCGGGGTTGCGCTGCAGGTAGCGCACCGCCGATTTGAAGTGCATCAGCGGCCAGTTCACGTTCACGCTGATGTCGAGCTGGCGCAGGGCGCGCAGCAGGCGCGGGTGGTGGCGGTCTTCTTCGGGCAGGCGCTGCACCACGGCCCACACGTTGCGGTGGTGGAAAGCCTCGGCGTGGCGCACGAGGTCGGCGGTGTACTTACGCTCGAATTCGATGAGCGTGAGGGCTTTGGCACCGCTGGCTTCGATGGTGGCCCCGGCTTTCCAATAGATGCAGCCCAGCAGCTCGTCGTAATCATAGGCCGAGGCCTTGCCCAGGGCCTGGCGTTTGGCCTCGTCAGTCAGGTTTTCGAGGCTGGTGCTGGCAATTTCAATCATGCGGTACTGCACGCTCTGGAAGCCCGAAGCGGGCATGAGGGCCATGCGGAAATCAAGAAACTGCTGCTTGTCCATGCCATCAACCATGACATCGAACGAGTCGATGAGGTTGTCGAAATAGCGGTTGATGCGGCCGATGCGCAGCACAACTTCGCCCAAGGTGGGCTGTTTAAGGTCGCCGATTTGCTCATACTCACACAGGCAGAGCTTGAAATACAGCTCCGAAATCTGGTGGTACATGATGAAAATCCGCTCGTCGGGCAGGTTGGTGAGCGGGCGCTGGAGGGAGAGTAAAGTGTCTAACTCGATATAATCCCAGTAATTAACGTATTTGGCGTGGTACAGACCTTCGAGGTAGGCGGCGAGGTCCTGGCCGTCGGGGGCGTATTTCTCCTGAAGCCGGCGCAGCTGCGCCAGCACGGCGGGAGAAAACTCCTCCTGGGTGGGAGAGGGGGACATGAAAATGGAAGTGAGGTGGGATGGTGGGAAAGGGCTGGGTGGCCCGCAACAAATATCGTTAAAAAGCTGACTTCACAAAGCGGTATTTTGAGCGGCGTGCCGAACAATTCGCAACCAAAACGGTTGGGGCGCATCTTTGCCCCCGAATACCGGGCTAAAAGAATTTGCCGCAAAAACTTTTTGTGTGAAAAGTGCCAGCCCCATTCGCCGCTGATTCCGCTGCGCAACCGCTACTTTTAGCCTTCCAAACCGACCGAAGGCATCTGCCCATGGCTGAAAAATCCAGCATTTTTGATATGATTGGCCCCGTGATGATTGGCCCGAGCTCGTCGCACACGGCGGGCGTGGTGCGCATTGCACGGGCCGCCATCCGCTTTCTGGGGGCCGTGCCCACCGAGGCGGTGGTGACGTTCTACAACTCGTTTGCCCGCACCTACGAGGGCCACGGCTCGGACCGCGCCATTGTGGCCGGCCTGCTGGGCTACGCGCCCGACGACACCCGCATCCGCACCGCGTTCGACCACGCCGAGGCGGCCGGCCTGCGCTATACCTTTCAGAGCGTGGGCAATGCCTCTACCATGCACCCCAACACCATCAAGCTGAACCTGCTGGACGGGGCCACCGGCCGCCGCGTGGAAGTGGTGGGCCAGAGCCGGGGCGGCGGCGTGATTCGCATCGTGGAAGTGGACGGCTTTCCGGCCGATTTTTCGGGTGCGCTGCACACGCTGATTATTGATGCCGACGATGTGCCTGGCTCCATCGCCTTCATTGCGTCGGTTATCGCCCACGACCAGTGCAACATCGCCACCATGATGGTGAGCCGCAAGGGCCGCAACGACGCTGCCCGGCAGTTTATCGAAATGGACAGCCCAATCAAAGAAATAACCCTAACCTACCTGCGTCAATTGAGTTGGGTGCAGGGCATCACCTATATTCCGACGCTGGAATAAGGCCCGGGCATGTAATAAAATGCTCCGCCAGCCGATTACTCTACCTCTACAGAAGCACCAATTTTTCTGCGCAATGAAACGAAGGAATACGTCATTTCTCCATCTGCCGCGGCCCCGGCCCATGGGGCTGGTCGTCGTGGGTGCCCTGCTGGCTACTGGCAATGCCCAGGCTCAGACCCCGGTCGCGCCGCCGGCGTCCTTGGGCCAGCCCGCCGCAGCGGCTCCCAGCGGCCCCTGGACGCTGCAAGCCGCCGTCGACTACGCCGTGGCACACAACCTGACCGTGCGCCAAAGCGAGCTGACCGCCCAGCAGCAGGATGCCGTCACGCGCCTGAACCGCGCCGCGCTGCTGCCCACAGCCGCCCTCAACGGCACCCAGAGCTTCAGCTTCGGCACCAACAAAGACCCCTTCACGAACCAGTTTCAGGCCGTGAACGTGCGGGCCAACAACTTTTCGGCGCAGGGGCAGGTCACGCTGTTTTCGGGCTTCCAGCTGCGCAATACCATTAAACAGGGCGTGCTCGATGCGCAAGCCAGCCGGGCCGATGTGGAGAAGGCCCGCAACGACTTGTCGTTGAACGTGGCCTCTTCGTTTCTGCAATTGCTGCTGGCGCAGGAGCTCATCCGGGCTTCGGAAGCACGCATGAGCACCGTGCGCGAGCAGGTGAGCCGCAGCGAAAAACTGCTGAAAGCCGGGGCCGTAGCCGAGGGCAACGTGCTCGACAGCCGTGCCCAGCTGGCCGGCGAAGAGCGCACCCTCGTGACAGCCCAGAACCAGCTGGCCCTGGCTCAGCTGGCCCTGGTGCAGCAAATGAACCTCGACCCGGCCACCGCCCGCCGCTTCGAGGTGGTGGTGCCCACGCTGCCCGACCCCTCCACGCTCACCAACGCATCGGGCGAGCTCGACCCCAATGCCACCTACGAAATAGCCCGTCAGCGGCTGCCCGAAATCAAGGCGGCCGAGTTGCGTGTGCTCAGCTCGCAGCGCAACCTCGACATTGCCCGGGGCGGCTATTACCCGCGCCTGACCATGGCCGGGGGCGTATCGACCGGCTTTTCGTCGGTGCGAAACCAGTCGGTGCTGCGGACGGACAAGTTCAACCTGACCCCCGTGTACCAGGTGGACCCGACTGCGCCGCTCGGTTACTCGCCCACCACGTACATCATTCCGCAGCCGGCCTTCGATGTGCTGCCCTACAAATTCCTGGACCAGCTGTCGGACAACCGGGGCGAATTCCTGCAATTCACGCTTCAGGTACCCATTCTTAACGGCCTGCAAACGCGGGTGGGAGTGCAGCGGGCCCAAATCAACATTCAGCAAAGCGAGGTACGGGCCGAGCAGACGCGGCTGCAGTTGCGCCAGTCCATCGAGCAGAGCTTCGCTGATGCGCTGGCGGCCCAGCGCCGTTTCGTGGCCAGCTCCCGGCAGGTTGAGGCGCTGGCGCTGGCCTTCCGGAACGCCGAAATCCGCTTCAATAACGGCCTGCTGAACGGTACCGATTTCAACATCGCCCGCAACAACCTGACGGCCGCCGAATCGGACATGATTCAGGCCAAGTACGAATTCTTTTTTCGCCGCAAGGTGCTCGACTTTTACCAAGGCAAGCCGCTCGCTCTCTAATCATTTAACAAGCAACATTTATCATTTAATAGCTGCGCGATTTCTCGTGAATTGTTAAATGTTACTTGATAAATGTTAAGTGAAACCTTATGAAAAACAACCGTTTACTGTACATTCTGCTGGGTTTGGTGCTCGTGCTCATCGTGGGCTACACCGTGGCGAAAAAGAAGGGCTGGGTGGGTAAAGTGCCCGGTGTGGAAGTGCTGGTGGCCAAGGCCGGCCCCGCCAACATTGTGGAGAAAGTGAGCGCCTCGGGCAAAGTGCAGCCCGAAACCGAAGTGAAAATCTCGCCCGACGTGTCCGGCGAAATCACCGAACTCTACGTGCAGGAGGGCGATTCTGTGCGCAAGGGCCAGCTGCTGCTCCGCATTCGCCCCGATAACTACCAGGCCCAGGTGGCCATGCAGAGCGCCCAGGTGGGCACCCAGCGCGCCAACGTGGGCCAGGCCCAGGCCCGCCTCCAGCAGCTCATGGCCTCGGCCAAGCAGACGGAGCTGACCTTTCGCCGCAACGCCTCGCTGTATAAGCAGAAGGTGATTTCGCAGGCTGATTACGAAGCCAGCCAGGCTGCCTACAACGCCTCGCAAGAGGAAATCAACAGCGCCAAGCAGACCATTCGGGCCTCGCAAAGCACCGTGAACGCGGCTTCGGCTTCCTTGGAAGAAGCCCGCAAAAACCTCAACAAAACCACCATTTACGCCCCCGTGAGCGGCACCATCAGCAAGCTCAATGTGAAGAAGGGCGAGCGTGTGGTGGGCACTACCCAGATGGCCGGCACCGAAATCATGCGCATTGCCAACCTCAACAACATGGAGGTGCGCGTGAACGTGAACGAGAACGACGTGAACAACGTGAGCATCGGCGACTCGGTGGAAGTGGAAGTGGACGCTTACAGCAACAAGGACGAGAAGTTCCGCGGCCTCGTGACCAATATTGCCAACACGGCCAAGGACGCCCTCACGGCCGAAGCCGTGACCGAGTTTGAGGTGCGCATTCGGCTGCTGCCCGAGAGCTACCAGCACCTGCTGCGCAACGTGCGCGGCCACATCGTGGTGCCGTTTCGCCCGGGAATGACGGCCTCCGTTGACATCATCACCGACCGTAAGAGCGGCGTGCTGAGCGTGCCACTAGCTGCCGTGACCACCCGTTCCGACTCGGCCAAAACGGAAGACGCCAAAAACGGCCCCCGCATGGGCGGCCGGGGCAATGGTACTGCCACAGCCGTAGACCCCAGCGCCGCCTCGAAAAAGGCCGATATTCAGGAGGTCGTATTCGTGATTAAGGACGGCAAAGCGGTGATGACGCCCGTGAAAACCGGCATCAGCGACTTCCAGAATATTGAGATTCTGAGTGGCGTGCCGGCCGGGGCGCAGGTAGTAAGCGGGCCGTTCCGGGCCGTGGCCAAAACCCTGAAAGATGGCGCAGTGGTCGACATCAAGGACGAGAAAACGCTCAATAAAGAAGCGCTGAAAGAAGGCCCCGACGACGCCAAATAACCTCGTTCTATCGTACGTGCAAAACTCCTCTTCCGGCTTGGGAGAGGAGTTTTGCCGTTATTGCACCCAATTCTCTGCCTTATCCCACCCATCTCCTTTGGAAAAAATTGCCATGCTCGGCGGCGGCTCCTGGGCCACCGCACTCGTCAAAATCCTCAGTGAAAACGGCGCCCGCGTGGATTGGTGGCTGCGCTCGAAAGAGGACGTGCAGCACCTGCTGCGCACCCGCCACAACCCGCGCTACCTCTCGGCCGTGCAGTTCGACCTGAACCGCGTGTACCCGACCACCGACCTGGAAGACGCCATTGAGGAGGCCGATTGGCTGGTGCTGGCCGTGCCGGCCGCCTTTGTACAGCCCGTGCTCGACAAGTTGGACCGCGACGCGCTGAAGCACAAAAACGTGATTTCGGCCATCAAGGGCATGATTCCGAGCAAAAACCAGCTCGTGACCGACTACGTGGCCGAGCGGTTCCGGCTGCCGCGCACGCAGCTGGGCGTGATTGCCGGGCCGTGCCACGCCGAGGAAGTGGCGCTGGAAAAGCAGAGCTACCTCACCATCGGCTCGCCCGATGCGGGGCTGGCGCTGGCCTTCTGCGAGCTGCTGCGCAACCGCTTCGTGAGCGCACACCCGGCCACCGACCTCGACGGCATCGAGTACTGCGCGGTAATGAAAAACATCATTGCTCTAACTGGCGGCATCGCCCACGGCCTGGGCTACGGCGACAACTTCCTGGCCGTGCTGGTGAGCAACGCGGTGCAGGAAATCCGCCGCTTTTTGCAGGCCATCAACCCCCAGCCGCGCGACCTGTCGGCCTCGGCCTACCTCGGCGATTTGCTGGTGACGGCTTACTCGCAGTTCTCGCGCAACCGCACCTTCGGCAGCATGGTGGGGCGTGGCTACACTGTGAAATCGGCCCAGCTGGAAATGAACATGATTGCCGAAGGCTATTACGCCGTGAAATCCATCCACGAGCTGAATAAGAAGCTCAAAGTGAACATGCCAATAACGGAAGCAGCGTATAATATTCTGTACGAGCGAATTTCGCCGGCCGTGGAACTGGAGATTCTGAAGGAGAAGCTGCGGTAATGGAAAGCACTAGCTGGTTCACGTTGAGCAATCAACAAGATATTGACCTTCTAATGCAGGTTTTCGGCCGCTTCCATGACAGTTGTATCAAGCAGGTTTTGATTAGCACTCGGGAGTACGTAGCAAAGGATTTGTCTATGGGTTTTGATAATATCCCAACAGTCAAAATTCTCTTTCAACGCCAGTTTCGCAATACTTCAGTCATTGAAATTTCTTTCGAAGAAGTTGAGGAAATGAATTGGCGTCATGATAATTTATTATCAGATACAGGGCTGACTATTATTATGGAAGCGGTACTTCAGATTGAAAATGGATTAGTCTACTGGGCTGAAGATATTGATTGGCTTGAAGCTGGAGATGAACGGAATGACTTTCGTTGGATAGCAGCGCGAACCGTGAAGTGGCGAACTGTTGAAGATGCTTTGGGGCAGGATTACGTTAAATAAGAGTTAGTTTATGAAAGTAGTCGGTTTCACCTTCGTCCGCAACGCCATCAAGTACGACTATCCAGTCCTGGAAAGCATCAATTCTCTCTTGCCGCTCTGCGATGAATTGGTGGTTGCCGTAGGTAATTCAGACGATGACACGTTGGGCCTGATTCAGCGAATCAATTCCCCCAAAATCCGCATTATCGAAACCGTGTGGGATGACAGCCTGCGCGAGGGCGGCCGGGTGCTGGCGGTAGAAACCGATAAGGCCCTGGCCGCCGTGCCGGCCGATGCCGACTGGGCCATTTACCTGCAAGCCGACGAGGTGCTACATGAGGCCGACTACGCGGCCATCCGGGCCGGAATGGAGCGCTGGAAGGACGATAAATCGGTGCAGGGCCTGCTGCTGAACTACCGGCATTTTTATGGTTCCTACGACTACGTGGGCGATTCTTACCGCTGGTACCGGCGCGAAATTCGCATCGTGCGGCCCGGGATTGGGGTGGCTTCGTACCGCGACGCGCAGGGCTTCCGGCTGGCCGATAACAGCAAGCTGCGCGTGAAGCTGCTCGATGCCACCGTGCACCACTACGGCTGGGTGAAAACGCCCGCCGCCATGCAGCGCAAGCAGGAAACCTTCAATAAGCTGTGGCATTCCGATGAATGGGTGGCGCAAAACGTAGCCCCCGCCGAGGAGTTCGATTACAGCCAGGTCGATTCGCTGCAACGCTTCGCCGGCACGCACCCGCAGGTGATGCTGGGCCGCATCCGGCAGCAAAACTGGCGCTACGAGCATGACATGAGCCGCAACCAGCACCGCTTCAAGGATAAATTCAAGCGCTTCCTGGAGCAGCTGACGGGCTACCGGCTGGGCGAGTACCGCAACTACAAACTCATCTAGCCTTATGATGAACTGGCTGCCGCTGGCGCTGCTCACGGCCCTGTGCCTGGCACTCTACAACTTCTTCATCAAACTGGCTGCCGACCATGTGCCACCGGCCGTGGGCGCGGTGGTGCTGCAGTTGGTGGCCGCCGCCCTCGGGGCCGCGTGGCTGCTGAAACTGAAGCTGCAGAGCCAGCCGCTGGCTGTATCGGGCAAGGGGCTGGCCTGGGCGGTGCTGGCCGGATTGGGCGTGGGCCTGGCCGAAATTCTCACGTTTGTGGTATTTCAGCGCGGGGTGAATTCCTCCGTGGGCACGCCCGTGATTGTGGGCGGCTCGGTACTGCTCACGGCCGTGCTGGGGTTGGTGGTGCTGCGCGAAGCCCTGACGCTCCCTCAAGTGGGCGGCCTGCTGCTGATAGTAGCCGGCATTGCGCTATTGGCGCGGGGACATTGAGTGTCATTCCTACGGCGTCGGAATGACATTATTCCGCCAGGTGCCAATAGGAGGGAAGCGTACCTGCTGAACTGGCCGAATCGGCCACGGCCGGATTGAGCTGGTAAATGTCGACCTGCTCGTTATGAAAAACAGGCGGAAATTTAAATCCCGGTTGAAACCAGCCGTGCAGGTCAGGAAAAGCCAGCACGTAGGTGTAGCTGATGCCCGGCTGCGGGAAGTGGTCGATGGGCCAGCGCTGGCTGGGGCGCTCCGAATGCAGGTACATCCGCACGAACAGGCTGTGGGTTGATTCGGGCATGAGCGTGGGCGCTTTGGGGTGCTGGTCGAGCCACTGGAAGGCTTGGTACAGGGCTTCATTGCGGCGGCGTGGGCGCTGGTTGTCCCGCCACAGGCTATTGATTTCGTAGCTGAACCAGAGCACTGCCACCAGGCCCAGGGCCGGGCGCAGCCAGCGCTGCCAGGCTTTCGGCGTTGCTTGCAGAAGCCAGTCAATGACCAAAGCCAGCAGCAGAAAGAAGAAAAAGGCTTTATACAGCACCGCGCGCCCGGGGGCAAATACCCGTTGCGCCGCCATCATGGCGTAGGGCAGGAACATAAACCACATTGCCGCCGGTACCAGTTGCTGCCAGGGCAGTTGATTGGCGGCCGACCACTGCGGTACTCGCCGCCAGAGCAGCATTGCTGACGCCAATACGGTCGCCACCAACAAGCCGCCGACTTTGGCCTGGCCGGCCAGAAAGCCTTCCGTTTCCCACAGATAGGCCGGCAGGCCGCGCCAGAATTGCCCGAATGGTTTCGGGGCCACGAAGCCATTGCCGAAGAAAATGGCCGGCCCTGATACGAACAACAACGGCGCGTAGAGCAGCATGCTTCCAACGACTACAGTTGCGCCTAACATTATAAGCCGTGTGATGGCCGGCCAGTTGCGTTGGCGCAGATAACTCAGTCCAAGCCACGAAAAGGCCGACCCCAGCACCAACGCAAACGTGGGCACCGTGTACATTCCCAGCACGCCCCCTACCACCAGGCCGGCCCAGGCGGCGCGAGGCTGGCGAGTGCCGTTTGCCAGCGCGAGGGAACCGAAAAAGGCCACCACCGCCAGTAGCGTCAGCAGCCAGTAGCCCCGGCCCACGGCCACGTGGTATAGGCTAAGCTGCGCCAGACTGAAAAGCAGCGTGCTCAACCACGCCACCCGAAAGCTGGCCCGCGTCCACAACAACCCCACAAATAGCAGCACCGTGGCCACCGTGGCCGCCAGCACCACCGGCAGCCGCATCGTAAACCAAAACCCGGAATTCAGATGGTAAAATACCCAGCTGATGGTGTTGGACAGCACATGGTTATTCGGGACCGGATAGTAAGCTGACACGGCCAGCAGGCTCTTGCTGGCAAACATTTCATACGACGGTACATCGTCGTAGCCCGGCGTTACGGCTGGCAGGCTGACGAGAAAACGAAATGCCGTGAGGACCAGCAGGAGCAGGGCCGCCCCGCGTCGTTGCGCAATGGGCAAGGCCGCGAAAGCGCGACGCAACCCCACGACCACGGACCGCACTTCACGCAGTAATTGACGGCCCTCAATGCGGCCACTGAGCGAGCTAATCAAGGTGCCGGCAAGCAAGCCGAACAATACCGCCACGCCCGCCAGTAGTTGCCGGGCGCGGGAATATTCATCGGCCGAAAATAGCCGGATACGCCATTTATAAAACGGAAAAATGGCGTCGAGCTGCCGCGCCTCGGCCCAGGTGGAGCTGTGCATGACCAGTGCCGCGTAGCCGGCGCACAAAGCCAGCACGCTTACCGACAGAATGCTGAAAAACTTCGCTCCCGGCAGCTTCGTCACCAGGCTCATCGCGGTAGCGCGTTGCCGGGCAGTGCGCCCAGTGCCTCCAGCTCAGCCCAGACGCGGTGCGTGGGCAGGCCCATCACATTAAAGTAGGAGCCTTCGAGCCGGGTGATGGCGGCCATGCCCAGCCAGTCCTGCGCGCCGTAGGAGCCGGCCTTGTCGTAGGGCTGGCAGGTGTCGATGTAGTAGCCGATTTCAGCCGGGCTCAGCGGGCGGAAATGGACGGTGGTCTGGTCCGAGAATACGACCTGGCGGCCGTCGCCGGCCAGCAGGCACACGCCCGTGAACACGTCGTGGGCGCGGCCTTGCAGCCGAGTGAGCATGGCGGTGGCTTCGGCGCGGTCGGCGGGCTTGTTGAGCACGTCGTTTTCGAGGCAGACGATGGTGTCGGCCGTGATGACCAGCTCGTCGGGGGCCAGGTCGGGGGCGTAGGCGGCGGCTTTGTGGGCGGCGAGGTATTCGGCCACTTCGGCCCGGCGCAGGTGGGCGGGAAAGTCCTCATCGACTTCGCGCAGCCGGATTTGGTAGGGCAGGCCCATATCCGTCAGCAGTTGGCGGCGGCGGGGCGAGTTGGAAGCTAGAATAAGGTTCACGCGGGGTTGGTCTGGAAATACTCGGTGAAGGCGTTGCCGGCTTCCTCATCGGCAATGCTGCTGAAAAGAAAACCGCCGATGGTTTTGGGATAGAAAAAAGTTGATTTTGGGGGCATCACGGCTCCGGAATGGCACACCGCCTCCACTTCGGTCATGGTCACCTCGTTCACGATGAAGGCCGCCCGGGCCTCGCCCCGGTCCACGCGTTGCAGGCATTCGGTGAAATTGCGCACGTAGGCCACGCCCGGCCAGGCGCGTTGCGCATCCGGCCCTACAATGCCGAAGACCTTTTCCAACACGAAAAAGTGGAGCACCGTTAAGTCCAGCGCTTTTACTTCATCGGTTGTGTCCCAGTGCAATTGCGCGTGCACCTCCGGCCGCAGCCGGATTTTGAATGCCTGTCCATCCATGTATAGCCCGAAAGCCCATTGCTTGCCGGCAATGATTTCGGGCAGGTCGCTGGCATCGTCGGCGGGCAAAACCGTGAAATACGGGAGCAATTGTTCCAGCAGCTCCCCGACGCTTGGGTTGCCGGGCAGGTCCAGCAGCAGGCGGTGGGTGGGCAGGATGCGTAGGTCGTCGGCCGCCGCGTTGGTGAGGTACATGAGGTGGTAGTTCCAGGGCTCGCGGCCGGTGGCGTGGCCGTCGGCGGCCAGCTCGCGGGCCTGGCGGTAAGCCAGCGAGCCTTCGTAGCGGTGGTGGCCGTCGGCCAGAATTACTTCCCGCCGCGCCAGCACTTCCTGAAACCGGCGGATAATGGCCGCATCCTGAATCACGGCCAGTACATCGCGCGCGCCCTGGTAGTCCTCTTCGGTTTCTACCAGCGGCGAGCGCATGGCCTCGTCCAGATAGGTTTCCAGCTCGAAATCCTCGTCGCGGTACAGCCCGTGCGTGGCACTGGTCTGGAACTGGGTTCGGGCCAGCAGCTCGGCCCGGTCATTCACCGAGGCGGGCAGCGTGTTCTCGTGCCGTAGCACCACGTTCTCGTCCCAATCATATGCCCGAATGTGGCACATGAAGCCCTTCCGGCAGTATTTGCGGGTGCTGCCAGGCAGTTGGAAGTATTGGTAATACGCGTAGATGCCGGGGAGTTCGTCCTGCCGCAGCACGCCGCTGGCTTCCCACTCGCGCAGCCGCACCAGCGCCTCCTCGGCCGGGTCATCGCCCCGGGGCACCGATAGATGAATGGAATTGAGCGGATTGCGGTACAGCGCCTCGCGTTGCTTTGCCGACACCACATCGAACAGCGGCGACACATAGGCATCGATATTGGCGTTCAGTGTCGAATTGTAGCGCCAGCCGCGCAGGGGTTGAATTTCAGCCAAGGGTATTCATTTAACAATTAACATTTATCATTTAACACGCTAACAATCAATATTTCCATTTTTCGCTCGATGCTTGTTGCGTGCAGCGTCGATTGTTCAATGATAAATGTTAATTGTTAAATGAAAATGACTCACGGGGCCAGGCGGCTGCGCTTCCAGGTGGCGCCTTCCAGTTCGTACACGATGCGGTCGTGCAAGCGGCTGGGGCGGCCCTGCCACAGCTCCAGCCGGGTGGGCCGCAGAATGTAGCCGCCCCAGTTGTCGGGGCGCGGCAGCGGGTTTTGCTCCCCAAACTCTTCGGCTACGGCTTCTTCGCGGGCTTCCAGCTCTTCGCGGCTGCCGATGACCTGGCTTTGCGGCGAGGCCCAGGCCCCCACCTGGCTGCTGCGCGGCCGGCTCTGGAAATACTCAGTCGACAGCGCTTCCGGAGCCTTTTCCACGCGGCCTTCCACGCGCACCTGCCGCTCCAGGCCGGGCCAGAAGAAGTTGAGGGCCGCCAGCGGCTGCGCGGCCAGCTCGTGGCCCTTGCGCGAGTCATAATTGGTGTAGAACAAAAATCCGGCATCATCCGGCAGCCCTTTCAGCAGCACTACGCGCGACGACGGCTGCCCGGCGGCCGACACCGTGCTCACGGTCATGGCCGTGGGCTCGTCGACCTGGGCGGCCAGCGCCTCCTCCAGCCACGCGCGGAACTGCGGCACGGCCTCGGGCAGCACGTCGGCTTCGGAAAGGGTGCGCTGGGCGTAGGTTTTGCGTAGGTCGGCAAGGTGCGGGTCAATCATGAGCTAGGGTGAGCGGAGGCAGGAGCAGGAAACAAATTACAAGCATCAGGCAACCGCCGGGGTGGTGGTTTCGCGTAGTAGTGGGAGGAACATTTTTCCGCGAAAGGCAGTCTTACTTATGCCGCCAGTGCGGTTGCCGAGGCCTTGCAGGCGCAAGATACGAACCCGCGCAAGGCAGGGCGGCCCGTGTGAGTGCACCCGCTACCGGCTGCCGCGTCTCCTTTATTCCCCATTCTTCAAATTCTTCTGATAATGCGGCCCGGTACCCTGCTCATCTCCAAGCCATTTCTCGGCGACCCCAACTTCGAGCGCAGCGTGATTCTGCTCTGCCGCGACGAACCCACCGACGGCTCCTTCGGCCTTGTGCTGAACCGTGCCACCAGCCTCGTGCTCGACGATGTGCTCGACCTGCCGCCCGAAGCTACAGCCGCCGCCATGGTGCCCATCTACGTGGGCGGCCCCGTCGAACCCAACACCTTGCACTACCTGCACCGCCGGGCCGACCTGCCCGGGGCCACCGCCCTGGGCCAGGACGTGTACTGGGGCGGCGATTTTGAAATCCTGCTCGGGCTGCTGGGCAGCGGAGCCGTAGCGGCCGATGACGTGAGGCTATTTGCCGGGTATTCGGGGTGGTCGGCGGGCCAGTTGGCGGGCGAAATGCAGGGGCAGAGTTGGATACGGCACCCCGCAAGCGCCGGGAAAGTGTTTACTTTGGCATCTGATGCGTTCTGGCGGGAAATTCTGCGGGAAAAAGGCGGCAAGTTTAAAGTGCTGGCCAATTATCCCGTCGACCCCCGCCTGAACTGATGCAGGTTTTGTTCGAACATTTGTTTTATTCCCACTTTTTTTTGCTCTCTCCTCTGGCCCCAATTCCCGGGCTGGCTTTTACGAAGATTTATGGCTGCTGAAGAAAACCCCACTGCCCCGCTCGCCGGTGGCTCCGACCCGGCCGCCGAGGACCGGATGACCATTTTGCAACGCCGTCTGGCCGAGATTCAAAGCAAATCGGCTCCGGCTGATTCGGCTGCTGCCGCGCCCTCGGCTACGCCCACGCCCAACGCGGCTGGCGAAACGCAAGTAGAGCTGCCTGCCCAGGGCACGCCCGATTTGGCCGCCGGCCAGCCCGATGGTGCCGGCACCGCCGAAGCACCCGCCGCGGCCGTAATTGCCACCGACTTGGGTTCTGCCGCGCCCGCACCCGGCACCCCCGAAGCTGCCGCCGCCGCCGAAACCGCCCAGCACGTTCCCGATTCGGTAACGGTGGATGGCAGCGACATTTCGGCCCCGCAGGCCCGTGCCGTGGCGCACTACGGCGAAGAAATGGCCACCACGCCTAATCCCGATGCTCTGCCCGCCGCCGAGCACATCGACAGCGCCACCCCCGCGCCCATTGCCGACCCCGAAACGCTGAGTGGCCCGAACACGGCCGCCACCATCGAAAACCAGACCCCCGAGTTGCCCACCGTAGAACTGCACGACGCTCCGGAGCTGGAAACGGCGCAGGAGCCGCTGGCTACGCTGCCTACTTCCTCGGAAACCCCGCTGGACGCGGCCCCGGCCGACGTTGCCGCAATTGATGCCGGCGAAGAACCCACCGGAGTAGAAAGCGAAGGTGCTGCCGAAACGGCAGTTCCTGATTTCACGGCACTCGACCTGCCCGCACAGGCCAACTACCTGGTTAGCCTGTTGCGCAGCCCCAACGCTGGCAAAAACCGCAAGCAGATTTCGGACCTCACCCGCCAGTACGAAACCAACGTGGGCCTGGCCCGCACCGCCGCCCGCGAGAAGTTTGCGGCCGGTGGCGAGGGGGCCGAGGCTTTTGCCTTCCAGCAGCCCGAGGGCCAGCAGGAGCTCAACAAAGCCCTGCAGGAATTCCGCGAAAGCCGCGCCAAGGATGCCAAAGCCGAGGATGCCAGCCGTGGCGACAACCTCGTCAAGAAAAAAGCCCTGCTCGACCAACTCCGCGCATTGGTTGATGCCGCCGAAACCAAGGACAGCTCGGGCAAGCTGAAAGCCCTGCAAGCCGAGTGGAAAGCCACCGGCGCGGTGCCCCAGGCCGACAGCCAGGGCATCTGGGATACCTACCACGGTTTGCTCGATATCTACTACAGCAAGCAAGGCCAGTTCCTGCAGATGAAGGACCTGGACCGTCGCCGCAACCTGGAGGCCAAAGAAGCCCTCATCAAGCGCGCTGAAGCCCTCGGCTCGGCCCCCGGCATCAACAAGGCCCTCGACGAGCTCACCAAGCTTCACGAGGACTGGAAGAACATCGGCCCCGTGCCCAACGACCAGCGCGAGCCGCTGTGGCAGCGTTTCATTGCTGCTTCCGACGTGCTGCACCAGCGTCGGAAGGAGTTCGTGGACCAGCGCTCTACCGTGGAGAAAGCCAACCTCGTGGTGAAGCAGGCCCTGCTGGAGCGCGTGCTGCCCTTCGCCACCTTCGACACGGACCGCGTGAACCTGTGGCGCTCGAAAACCGACGAACTCCAGGAAATCAAAACCGAGTGGGAAGCCGCTGGCCTCGTGCCCCGCGCCCAGGCCGATGCGCTGAATAAGCAATACTGGGCCGCTTACAAGGCTTTCTTCAACCGGAAAAATGATTTCTTCAAGTCGCTTGACAACGAGAAATCGGCTAACGTGAAAGCCAAGCAGGCCCTCATCGACCAGGCCGAAGAAGCTGCCAATAACCCCGATGGCGACGCCGCCCGGCAGGTTATCATCCGGGTGCAGAAGGAGTGGAAAGACGTGGGCCGTGTGCCCGATAAGCTCGCCGATAAGCTCTGGCACCGCTTCCGCGCCGCCTGCGATGCCGTATTTGAGCGCCCCAAGCAGGAAGCCCGCTTCCGCGAGGAGAAAGTACAGCAGTCTTCGGCTGAGCAAACCGCGCACCTCGACAAAATTGCGGAGCAGGTGAACGCCCTCACCGCCGATGCCCCGGGCTCGCTCGAAGGTTTCCGTGAAATCCTGGCCGGTTGGGCCACCGAGTTCGATGCCAACGATGAGCAGCCCAACCGTGGCACCGCCGACCGTAGCGAAGAGCAACTGCTGTCGCTGCTTGGCAAGTACCTCGACCATGTGCCCGGCCTGAGCTACGCCGACCGCGCCGACCTGTTGTTCCAGACCGAAGTGGCGCGCCTCAAAGCCCGTCCGCAGGCCCAGCAGCAGCTCACGCGCAAGGAAATGGCGCTGCGCAAGGAAATCAACGAGCTGGAAAACGACGCGGCCACGCTGCAAACCAACCTCGATTTCTTCGCCCGCTCCAAAAATGCTACCCAGCTCCGCGAGGAGTACCAGGGCCGCATCGCCGAAGGGCAGAAGCGCATTGAGGCGCTTAAAAAGCAGTTGCGAATGATTCGCAGCTAATTAGCGCTTTCAAATCCAGCAAAGAAGGCCGACATTAACTATGTCGGCCTTCTTTTTTTTGATAAATGTGGCCCAGCCGCTGGGAAAGCGGCGGCGGCTGTTTACTTTTGCACCACCAACCCGCCGCCTTAGCTCAGTTGGTAGAGCTTCTGACTTGTAATCAGAGGGTCGTTGGTTCGAGTCCGACAGGCGGCTCTATATAGCAAAAGCCCGTTGTAATCCTTGGATTGCAACGGGCTTTTTGTTAGAATATCCCTGATTGTTTCCATTGTTGCTTACACCAATTCAGCCGCGAGGCGCTGTGTTTTCGTAGACAACTTATGGAACCAAATGAAATCCCCCTTAATCCGGAAGAGCAAGGAACTGCTGACGACCACCTGCTCGAAGACTTGGTTGCCGCTACCAGTCTATTTAACCCCGCCCAGCTGTGGCAACGGGAAGTTGAATTGGAAGCTTTCGATGAGCAGGAAAATCTCGGTACCGCGAGCCCGGATAGTACTGAACCACCGGTTATCTGATAACCAAGAATACCGCCCTAGGCGCACTTATAGCAAAGCGGCCTGCCGAAATTGAAGAATTCCGGCAGGCCGCTTTGCCATCGCACCCCAAACTACTTAGGCCGCCAGGTCAGGCACAAGCCCGGGCCACCCGCTGGGGTCCACATGGGCATGAAACTGGTGTCGCCGATGCCGCGGCCGGTGGGCTTGTGGCCCCAGCGGTTGCGGTGGGTGAGGTAAGCCACGTGTGCTGAGAGAATCCCGAAACCCGCCCCGGCCACCACGTCCGATTCCCAGTGTTTGTTGTTTATCATGCGAAAAGCAGCCACGCTCGTGGCCAGCGTGTAGGCCCCGATACCGTACCACTGGCTTTTGTCCCGAAACTCGGTGTGCACAATGCTGGCCGCCAGAAACGCCTGCGCCGTGTGCCCCGAGGGAAACGAGAGTTTATTGGACCCGTCGGGGCGCTCCACACCAGCTAGCGTTTTCACCACGTACACGGAGGAAAGCATAATCAACTCACTTTTTACGATGACCAGCCCGAGGTTCAACCGGTCATTGCTCGATTCTACCCCGGCCAGTAGCACGACAGGAATTTCCAGATAGGGTGCCCATTGCAGGTAGTCGTCGATGTGGTTGCGGTAGTCCCCGAATACATGGCGGATGTCATTTTTGGCGTCATAGGAGCTGTAAAAGCCGTGGCCATTGATGGTGCTTACCCCGTAGCCAATCAGCACCGCCGGAATAATGCTGGCCCGAAACCCTTTGCTTTTGAAGAACGGTTTTTTGACCGGCGAAGACACCCCGCCGGGATTCTGGTACTTGTGGGTGGTATCGGCCGGCGCGGGCGTGGTCAGGGGCACCTGCGCGGCTGCCAGTTGCGGCGACGCTGCCAGCGGCAGGAGCAGGGCCAACGAAAGAAAGTATCGGGAAATCATAGAAATGAGGCTTTGAGAAGGCGAAGAAAAGGCCGTATGGTGTAAGTGGTGTGAAAAGCTTCCGCACCATATCCAGTAAAACCGACGTTGCGTCCGTTCCAGTGGTATTAATGCAACTGCTGGACTTGTCCTTGGGTTACCTGCGTAAATGAACCTGTTCATTCTGATTTGTTTCGGTGTTCGGCAAAGAATAAATCGACCCTGGTGTATCGGTGGTATGCCTTTTTAATATCTGGCCAGAGCCTCCGCGCCCGGAAATAGCCCGTACTTTTGCCCGGTTCCTGAGCGGCCGTTGCACCAAACGACGGCTGTTTTTCCATCTCTTTTCTAGCTATTTTGGACGTAATTGCCACTACCGCCCGCTTTATCGAAGACAAGTTCGCCAATGAAGGCAGTGGGCACGACTGGGCGCACATTCGCCGTGTCTGGCTCATGGCCCGCCGACTGGCCGCCGCGCATCCCCAAGCCGATTCAACGGTAACCGAGTTGGCCGCCCTGCTCCACGACATTGCCGACTGGAAATTTCACGGCGGTGATTACGAGGCCGGCCCCCGTGCAGCCCGCGCCTGGCTGCTCAGCCAGCAGGTGCCCGAAGCCACCATTGCCCGCGTCGAAACCGTCATCCGCGAGGTTTCCTTCAAGGGTTTGGGCGTGGTCACGCCGGTGTCGTCCATCGAAGCGGCGCTGGTGCAGGATGCCGACCGGCTGGATGCCATTGGGGCCATTGGCATTGCGCGGGCGTTTGCCTACGGCGGCCACGCCGGCCGGCCGCTGCACGACCCCGCCATTGCACCTGTGGCGCACGACAGCTTCGCCAGCTACCAGAAAAATGCGGCCCCCACGCTCAATCACTTCTACGAAAAGCTCTTTCACCTCAAAGACCGGCTGAACACCGACAGTGCCCGCGCCGTAGCCGCCGAACGCCACGCTTTCATGGAAGCCTACGTGGCCCGCTTCCTGGCCGAGTGGGACGGAGAGGACTAAAACGTGCAATTCGGCGTTTGGCTCGGTATTGACCCAAGCCACTTGCCCTTTGCGTTACCTTTGCCCCATGAAGCTGTTCTTTCGTTCGTTTTTCTGCCTGTTGCTGATGGCCGTGGCCAGTTGCCGCACCTGTCCCATCGAATCCTGCCATACGCGCAAGGTGCACATGCACAGCGGCGTGAAGTATCGGGGCCAGCCCCTTTGGAAGAAGCAGAACCCCGCCATTGGCGAGAAAATCAAGGTCTACAATTCCAAACCAGCCAAGCACGACAACGACCGTAGCAAGTCCATTCGGTAAGCCGATTTCGGGAGCAGGAGAGAAGGTTCTGGTTTAGTGGTTTTGCTGGTTGTGTAGCGAGGTTACAACCATTTTATATACATTCGATTTATGCTCTAAAAAGGCCGCAGCGCTTGCCGTTGCGGCCTTTTTATTGTATCTTCGCACGCATATAAAGAACCATTCACCCTGCGGCTGAAAACCACCTTATTTGGGTTTTTTCAAGCCGCCTATCAACCCCCTCAATGGCGGAAGGCGAAAAAATCATTCCGATTAACATCGAAGACGAGATGCGGGGCGCCTACATCGATTACTCGATGTCGGTTATCATCTCCCGGGCCCTGCCCGATGTGCGCGACGGCCTGAAGCCCGTGCACCGCCGCGTGCTCTACGGCATGAGCGAGCTGGGCGTGGGCTACAACAAATCCTACAAAAAATCTGCCCGTATCGTGGGCGAGGTGCTGGGTAAATACCACCCGCACGGCGACTCCTCGGTGTACGACACCATGGTGCGCATGGCCCAGGACTGGAGCCTGCGCTACCCGCTGGTAGACGGCCAGGGTAACTTCGGCTCCGTCGATGGTGACTCGCCGGCTGCCATGCGTTACACCGAGGCCCGCCTCAAGCGCATCGCCGACGAAATGCTGGGTGACCTGGACAAGGACACAGTTGACTTTCAGCCTAACTTCGACGACTCGCTCGAAGAGCCCAGCGTACTGCCCGCCAAATTCCCTAACCTGCTGGTGAACGGCACGTCGGGCATTGCCGTGGGTATGGCTACCAACATGGCCCCGCACAACATGACGGAGGTCGTGAGCGGCATCATTGCCTATCTCGACAACCCCGACATCACGGTGGCCGAGCTCATGCAGCACGTAACCGCGCCCGATTTCCCCACCGGTGGCATTATTTACGGCTACGAGGGCGTGAAGCAGGCTTTCGAAACCGGCCGTGGCCGCGTGGTTATGCGTGCCAAAGCCACGTTCGAAACTACTAAAACCGGCAAAGAGCAAATCGTTGTCACCGAAATTCCCTACATGGTGAACAAGGCGTCGATGATTGAAAAGACCGCCGCGCTCATCAACGACAAGAAGATTGAGGGCATTTCGGACATGCGCGATGAGTCGGACCGCGACGGCATGCGCATCGTCTACGACCTCAAGCGTGACGCCATGCCCAGCGTGGTGCTCAACAACCTTTACAAGTACACCCAGCTGCAAAGCTCCTTCGGCGTCAACAACGTGTGCCTGGTCAAGGGACGCCCGATGACGCTGAACCTGCAGCAGCTCATCCAGTATTTCGTCGAGCACCGCGCCGAGGTTATCGTGCGCCGCACGCGCTACGAACTGGCCGAAGCCCAGAAACGCGCCCACATCCTCGAAGGCTTGCTCATCGCCCTCGACCATTTGGACGAGGTAATTGCCCTCATCCGCGGCTCGCGTGACCCCGAGGTCGCTCGTGGCCAGCTCATCTCGCGTTTCGCGCTGAGCGAAGTGCAGGCCCGCGCCATTCTGGACATGCGTTTGCAGCGCCTCACCGGCTTGGAGCGCGACAAAATTGTGGCCGAGTACAACGAGCTGATGAAGCTCATCGACTACCTGAAATCGGTGCTCGAATCGGAAGTGCTTCAACGCGGCATCATCAAAACCGAACTTGAAGACATCCGGGAGCGGTATGGCGATGCCCGTCGCACGGAAATCAACTACATCGGGGGGGATTTCTCGACCGAAGACATGATTGCCGACGAGGCGATGGTCATCACCATTTCCCGCGAAGGCTACATCAAACGTACTAACCTCGACGAGTATCGGGCCCAGGGCCGCGGTGGTGCGGGTTCACGTGGAGCCATTTCCAAGAAGGATGACTTTACGGAGCACCTGTTCGTGGCCACTACCCACGAGTACCTGTTGTTCTTCACCGAGCTCGGCCGCGTATTCTGGCTTAAAGTTTACGAGGTGCCGGAAGGAGGGAAGGCCACCAAGGGCCTGCCCCTGCAGAACCTTATCGAGATTCCGCGCGAAGACAAAGTGCGCTCCGTGCTCAACGTGCGCGGCCTGAAAGACCCGGACTACCTGGAAAACACCTTCCTGATGTTCTGCACCGAGCAGGGCACCGTGAAGAAAACCCCGCTCGAAGCGTATTCCCGCCCGCGCACGGCCGGCATCAATGCCATCACCATCAACGAAGGCGACCGCATTCTCGACGTGCAACTGCTTGCTCCGAATGCCGAGGTCATCCTGGCTTCGCGTACGGGCCGCGCCGTTCGTTTCAACGAGAGCGAGGCCCGCTCGATGGGCCGTGCCGCCGCCGGTGTGCGGGGCATTCGCCTCGAAGATGTGCCCGGTAACCGCGTGGTGGGCATGGTCTGCGTATCCGACCCCACGCAAGAGCTGCTGGTGGTGAGCGAAAATGGCTTTGGCAAACGCAGCCAGCTCGAAGAATACCGCGTGACGAAGCGCGGGGGCAAAGGCGTCCGGGCTATGAAGATTACTGAAAAAACCGGTAATCTAGTGGCCATCAAAGATGTTAATGATTCCGATGACCTGATGATTATCAACAAGTCCGGTATTACCATCCGCCTGCGCATGAGTGATTTGCGTACCATTGGCCGCGCTACGCAAGGCGTGCGATTGATAAAAATCAGCGGCAACGATGAAATTTCTTCGGTAGCCAAAGTGGCCGCTGAAGAGAAAGAAGAAGAAACTGAAGCAGCGCTGCTCGCTACCACTGAAGAAGGTGGGGCGCTGAGTGCCGTCGGCATGAATGGTGCTGATAACGATGTTGTTGCCGACGATGCTGATGAGACTGACGAAACCGACGACGAGTTGGAAGAAGACAGCGACGATGAGGATGATTCCGATGATGAATCGGAATCCGATGACTTGGCATAATTGCTGAATAGGAGCGGGGCGGTCCATTTGGGTCGCCCCGTTTATTTTTGACGAACCCAAGGGCGGAAGTCCTCGTTTCCGGATACGGGTTTTGCCTTCAAACTCACTTATTTCATTTTCCCCGCCGGTTTCAAACTGGTTGATTTCCAGCCAGCGCTTGAATTCCGGCACATTCCCGAACTCATGAAGAAGACATTTTTGACGATTGCCGTCGCCGTTTCCCTGGCCGGTGCGTTGCCCTCGGTGGTTAGCGCCCAAACTTCAGCCGTCACCAACGCCATTCTGAACCAGCGCTCTGGCTTGTTGGACAAAGCCCGCACGGACATTGACAAAGCCATTGTAAATGAGAAAACCATGGGCAAAGCCAAAACCTGGTACACCCGTGGGGAAATTTACCAAGGCATGCTGGAAAGCCCCATCTACGCCAAGCAGCTGCAACCGGGTGAAGGGGTTCAGAAGGCTTACGAGTCGTATAACAAGACCATTGAGCTCGATACCAAAGATGGGGAGTTCGGTAAGCAGGCAGTTGCTAGAATGGACGGGCTTTACGGTCGTGCGTTCAATGACGCCGTGAATAGCTACAATGCCAAGGAGTATGACAAAGCCATCGAGAGCTACAAGCTAGCCTCCAAGATTAAGCCCCAGGATACCACGGCGGTGCTTTATTCGGCTTATGCCTCGGAAGCCAAGCAGGATTATGCCGGTGCTAAAGCTAGTTATAACCAGCTTTTGGGCATGAATTACAAGTCGGTGACTTTGTATTCGCGCCTGCTCCAAATGGCCAAGCAGCAGAATGACAACGCGGAAGCTGCCAAAGTACTTCAGCAGGCCCTGGTCGCTTATCCTACCAATAAGGCTTTTATGCTGGAGGATTTGAACATGTCGCTTGCCAGTGGTAAGGGCGAAGATGCACTTGCTAAAATCAATAAGTCCATCATTGCTGACCCCGGTAACTCGAATCTCTACGCGGTACGTGGTTCGATGTACGACCAGCAGAAAAAGACTGATTTGGCATTAGCGGACTACAAGAAAGCCGTAGAACTTGACCCTAACAACTTCGACGCCCAGTTTAACCTTGGTGTTTATAATTACAACAAGGCTGCTGATGCGTACACTAAGGCCAGTAAAATGGACTTGAAAACGTATCAAGCCTCGGGCAAAAAGTTTGAAGCAGAAGGTAAAAAGTATTTTGAAGCCTCGGTTCCCTATTTCGAGAAAGCGCTTCAGTTGCAACCTGATGACCGCAACACGCTGACTTCGCTGCAGAAAGTTTACTTCCGTCTCGGTCGTACTGCTGATTCTGAAAGACTCAATGCAAAGCTGCAGAGTCTGAAGAAGTAGGGGAGCAAGATTATAGATTGAGTAAAAGGCCCGCCAATTGGTGGGCCTTTTTTATTGAGAGAAAGGTTGAAGCAAGAGTTTCGGATTGTTTACTTAACATAATATAAATTATAAGACACATTAATCATATAATAACTGAGTGCTGTGTAGCGGCGAATTGGTGTGAGCAATATGTATTATGGGCACAATTGACAAGTATATTAAATGCCTGACACCACATTTATAAGCCGATTTGTTTGGGGTGAATATGCAGCTCTAAAATGATGTGTCCCTTGCGCTGGCCGGCATACAATGAATATGTTCCACTTATAAACTCCCTATAATGACTAGACCGTTCCATCGGTATTCGAGATGCCTTGGTAATGCCAGTTTACTTTTCTGGCTATCCCTATTGGAGTATATCGGCCCTGTAAGTTGGGTTTATAGCGCAATAATGCATTCGGTAGCCATGGTGTCGCAGGAATGTTTGTGACAAGATATAAAAAAGCACAAAATCGGAAAATTTTATATACTTTTTATTGCTTTAATAACTAGCCCTGCCCTTTTGGACAGTATAATAGTATATAAGTCTAATCTCATTTGATTCTCCATTTTTGCAATCATATTTAATGCGTAATAATTTGAAGTAATAAAGTTTCTCAGAATCTTGGAGTCATAAGTTTCTTAAGATTCTCAAAAAAGCTGCTAAAACATCAATTGCGAATCACACGTAAGTACACTAGTATATACCTTTGAGTATGCAACAAATTAACAAGTACAACATCAAAGTCTATAAAAGTACATAAATATTTTATATTTTTTACTTTTTTAAACTTTTTAATTTCTCTGGAAAACCTCCCTGCTTTTAACCAATGCCGAAACTTATAGACTACCCACGCACAAGCTACACCGGAGCCTGGGAACTTGCTGAGATAACAGATGACACGGGCGGCAAATGCACAATAGAAACTGCCGCAAGAAAACTTAATAGAAAAGTCAGTGGGTCCTTTAAAGCCATTATTGGTTCTGCAGTTAAGTTTGGACTCATAACAAGCAAGCGTGAGCTATTAACGACAACCACACTATTCAAGAGAATTAAGCACGCCTACGACAAACAAGAGGAGTTAGCTTTCCACCGAGAGGCATTTCTGACTCCACCCCTCTTTACCCAAATTTGCCGCAAATTCCGGTCACGAGAACTGCCCGTTCAGATGCTGGATGTAATGCTGATAAGGGAATTCGGAGTAGAGGAAATCAACGCACAAGGCGTAGCAAAAGCATTCGTGGATGGTTGCAGAATGGTCGGCCTGATGGATGAACACAATACCATAGCTGACATAGATGCATTTGCCTCAAAACAACCTCCTAGGCAACAGTTGGCTAGTCCAGCACCTAGAGTAAGCATATTTCAGCCAGAAGATGAGCCATCACAAGCTTCAAAACCTGCAAGATTATCAAACGAGATACTTGAAGGAGACAAAGGAGAAGAAAATACATCCCACGAAGAGGCATTTCCTGACTATCAGGCCAACCTTGCCTCGCCGGCAGTAAACAATGTAATTCAACCCAAAGCTGCAGCTAGTGCTACGCAAAACAGGGATTCTGATGCAATTGCCAGCTTGTTTGGATTCACACCAAATCCAATAATGTCTTCTGACGAACCCAAAAGTGAAACTCCCGGAAGAGTTAACCAGCCTATTATTGCGCTACAAAATGTAGACAACGACCTAGGGATAAGTAATCAACCCAAACCTTTGGTAACTGCACCTCAATCGTTGAGTACAAAAGCCTCCTACCAAATTCAAATTCAAGGCCCTGGAGTTAACACAGAACTTTCAATCATTGAAGAGGAAGACATAATATTAGCCATTGCCGTACTCGAGAAAATTCGCCGGCAAATAAAAGGGTGACTTACAACCCCACGATACTTGCCGACCACTACAAAGCCAGAAGGTGGTATTTGTAGTGGTCAGTAGGTATCGTGAGGCAAAATATCAAAGCTCAGAAAGATGCCGTGTATTAGGCAAACGGTGACGCTCTTGAAGAACATCAATAACCTGCGCCATGGTAACCCCAGAAGCTTCTACGAGAACAAGCAGGTGATATAACAAATCGGCAACTTCGCCGGGCAAGGTGTCACGACTGCCCGAAACAGCATCTATCACCGTTTCCACAGCCTCCTCGCCTACTTTCTGAGCAATTTTGGCAATCCCCTTGTTGAAAAGGGATACGGTGTAAGAAGTCGGAGCGCGTTCTGGGAAGCGGTGCCGTTCGGCAATCAGACGCTCAAGGCTGGCTAAGAAGCCTATGGGAGCGGCTGGTGCAACCAGTTCATCGGCTTGAACGAAACAACTTACGGTGCCTCGATGACAGGTTGGACCGGCCGGCAACACCCGAATAAGAACGGTATCAGCGTCGCAATCAATGTGGGTACTCACGACGGTTAAGAAATTGCCGCTTGACTCACCCTTGGTCCAAAGCCGGTTCTTCGACCTTGAAAAGAAAGTAACTCTTCCTTCCTGCAACGTTTTAGCCCATGCTTCCGCGTTAACATAACCGAGCATCAGAACCTGGCCGGTATCAGCATCCTGAATAATTGCCGGGGCCAGACCGGTAGACTCATCAAACCGAAGGGCACCGGAGGGCATCGAAATGGAAACAGAAGACATATTAGTTATGTAAAATAAGGAAACCCAGCCTTACAGGCGGACGGCAATACCGGCGGTATGCAAATACTGTTTAAGCGCAGGCAAAGCAGTTTCGTTGAAATGGAAAATACTGGCTGCCAAAGCTGCATCGGCTCCACCAGCTTCAAATACGGCCGTAAAGTCCGACGGCTGACCGGCACCACCCGAGGCAATAACGGGCACAGATACCGCGTCAGCAACCGCCCGGGTTAGCTCCAGGGCAAAACCAGCCTTGGTACCATCATGGCTCATAGAGGTGAGCAGGAGTTCGCCAGCGCCTAAATCGGCGGCCTCACGACACCAATCGACCGCCTGCCGGCCGGTGGGCGTAGTGCCAGCCCGGGTCATTACCTGCCACTCTCCTTCCATCAGGCGGGCATCGACGGCTACGACGACGCACTGGGAGCCAAAACGACGGGCCAAATCCGAGATGAAAGCGGGACGCGCGAGGGCAGCCGAATTAATGGACACTTTGTCGGCGCCACTCAGCAGCAGGGCCTCCACATCGGCTACGGTGCTGATGCCACCGCCTACGGTGAAGGGGATGTCCAATACGCGGGCTACGTCGCGCACAAGTTCTGTAAGGGGCTGGCGCCGTTGATTGGTAGCCGTGATATCAAGAAACACCAATTCGTCGGCCCCCTCAAGGGCATACCGGGCGGCCAGGGCCACCGGGTCGCCGGCATCGCGCAGGCCCTCAAATTGAATGCCCTTGACGGTGCGGCCGTCGCGCACGTCCAAGCAGGGAATAAGTCTTTTCTTAACCACAATGAATACCGTTTAGAGAAAACCTAGCGGATAAAGTTTATTACAGAAACCGTTGCAAATCAGCCAAGGCAATGGTGCCCTCATACAGCGCCTTGCCAATGATGGCCCCGTGCATGCCGGCCTCGGCCAGCTGCTCCAGGTCGGTGATGGTGGTGACCCCACCGCTGGCAATAAAACGTGCCGTGGGGAACTGCTGCACCAGCAAACGGTAAGCGGGCAGCGAAGGTCCTTGCAGGAGCCCGTCCTTGCTTACATCGGTGCAAATAAACGTGTTAGCGCCGGCAGCCAGGTATTCGGTGATAAAACCGGTCAGCGTCAAATCACTCTGGTCGGCCCAGGCATTGATGACAATGTGCTGGTCCTTATAATCAGCACCCAGGAAAATAGTATCAGCACCGTACTGCGCCAGCCAGGCCTGCACGGTGGCGGGCTCGCGTACGGCCAGGCTGCCGGCCGTGGCGTGGGCCGCGCCCGCAGCCAAAACCTGGGTCAGCGCTGCTTCGGTTTGAATACCACCACCCGCATCAATATCGAGATTGGTCTGGCGGGCAATGGCCTCCAGCACGGCAAGATTGACCGGGTGGCCAGCGCGGGCTCCGTCGAGGTCAACCAGATGCAGGCGACGCAAACCCGCATCGGCAAAACGCTGAGCCACGGCGACGGGGTCGGCGTTATAAGTAGTTTGCCGGGCAAAGTCGCCGGCGCTCAGCCGCACGCATTGGCCGTTGATAAGGTCGATAGCTGGAATGATTTCCACTGGGTGTCAGATTTCGTGATGTATGGCGCTGACTAAAGCGCGAGGAAATTGGCAAGAATGCGGGTGCCCACCGGCCCACTTTTCTCAGTGTGGAACTGCACGCCGTAGAAGTTTTTGTGTTGCACGGCCGCACTGAATGGGCCGGGGTGAGCAGCTTGCGCGATGGTATAAGAACCCACGGGCGCATAATAGCTGTGTACGAAGTAGACATGGTCGGCCTCAGTGAGGCCCTTCAACAATGGCCCTTGTAATGCCTGGAGGTTATTCCAACCCATGTGCGGGACTTTGTGAGTAGCATCGGGGGCGAAACGCTGCACCTTGAACGGTAGCAGGCCGAGCATGGCAGTATCGTTCTCTTCGCTATGTGTGCCGAGCAGCTGCATCCCCAGGCAGATGCCCAGGAACGGCTGGGTTAGGGTGGGCAAAATGAGGTCAAGACCGGACTCTCGGAGTGCCTGCATAGCCGATGAGGCTTCGCCTTCCCCTGGGAAAAGCACCTTATCGGCGCGTTGCAATACTTCAGGGTCGGCAGTCAGGGTAGCTTGTGCGCCCAGTCTTTCAAGGGCAAAAAGCACAGACTGCACATTGCCTCCTTTGTAATCTACTACTGCAATCTCCATCGCCAATCTTATTAACCCAAATGAATAATACACATTATTCATTTGGGTATTACACATAAACCAAATAATATCTTGCTATAAAATGCCCTTGGTGCTGGGTATAGCCGCCGATTCATCGCGTTGCAGCGCCATCTTGATAGCCTTGGCCACAGCCTTGAAAATGGCTTCGATTTTATGGTGCTCGTTGTCGCCCCGGCAGGAAATGTTGAGGGTTGCTCGCGCATTGTCGGTAAAGGACTTGAAGAAATGGAAGAACAACTCCGTGGGTAAGTCCCCTACCCGCTCACGCTTGAATTCGGCATCCCATACCAGCCAAGGCCGCCCGGAGAAGTCGATGGCTGCCTGCGCAAGGGCTTCATCCATTGGCAGGAGAAAGCCGTAACGGGCAAGACCTCGCTTGTCGCCCAGGGCCTGGGAGAAGGCAGTACCCAAAGCGAGGGCTGTGTCCTCCACCGTGTGGTGCTCATCGATATGCAAATCCCCTTTTACACTTATGTGCAAATCAACACCACTGTGGCGGCCCAACTGTTCCAGCATGTGGTCGAAAAAGCCCAGGCCGGTGTGAATATGAGTCTGGCCAGTGCCATCCAGATTTAAGCGGATAGCAATCTGGGTTTCGTTGGTGTTGCGCTCGATAACGGCCACGCGGGCCGGGTAACGCAGGAAACGGTAAATGGCATCCCAACTCGTGGTGGTGAGGGCGGCGCGGGAGTCGGGCTCCTCTCCTATCAGAATGGCTTGGCTACCGAGATTCTCTGCGAGCTGAACGTCGGTGAGCCGGTCGCCGATAACATAAGAGTTGGGCAGGTCATATTCGTTTGCAGGGTCGAGGTACTGACCGAGCAGGCCCGTGCCGGGCTTGCGGGTGGGCAGGCCTTCGTGTGGAAAGCTCCGGTCAACGTGCTCAGCAGCGAAATGCACGCCTTCGTTGGCAAGTATATCGCGCATCAGCTGATGAGCCGGCCAGAAAGTTTCCTCCGGGAAGCTCGCCGTGCCCAGCCCATCCTGGTTGGTGACGAGCACCAGCTCGTACTCGGGTAAATCGCGGGCAATGCGTGCCAGCGCGCTGATGGCCCCGGGCAAAAACTGAAACTTGTCAGGCGTGAGGCCATCTATTTGCTGGCTGGGCTGCGGCTCTACGAGAATGGTGCCGTCGCGGTCGATGAAAAGGGCCTTTTTCAACTCAATAGAAATAACGAAGTGCGAGAAAGCCGGGACTAGCCCGGTAATTTATTAGATGTGGGACGCGGCAACTGAAGCTTGTGTTTCTGCCCCGATTTCAGCCAGCGCCTGCACAAGCTGCCGGTTTTCGGCCGCAGTTCCTACCGTAAGACGAAGGCAGCCGGCGCAGCCGGGCTGAGTCGTGCGGTTACGCACCACGATACCCCTGCGACGAAGCTGGTCGTACACGGCGGTAGCATCGGCGTTAAAGCGCACCAACAGAAAGTTGGCATCGGAGGGAAAAATATGCTCCACCATGGCTACTTGCTTCAACTGCTCAACAAGCCAACGACGACCTTCCAACAATTCCGCCCGCATTTCGGGCAGGCGCGGCGCGGCCGCCAGCGCAGCTAGCGCATGCTGCTGGGTGGCAGCAGAGATATTGTACGGGGCCTTGATTTTATCGAGATAGGCAATGAGCTGTGCCGACGCATACGCCACGCCCAGTCTCAAACCGGCCAAGCCCCAGGCTTTGGAAAAAGTCTGCATGACCACCAGCCGCGGGAATTCGGCCAGGCGCGTAATCCAGCTGGGGGCATCGGCAAAATCAGCGTAAGCTTCGTCGACAACGACCAGGCCACGGAAGCTGCGCAGAATAGTTTCAAGGGCTTCCTGAGCCAGCAGATTGCCGGTGGGGTTGTTCGGCGAACACAGGAAAACCAGCTTGGCATTGGAAGCGGCTAGTTTTTCAGCGGTATCGGCGGGGAGCTGAAAATTGGCAGTCAGCGGCAGGCGCTCTACGCGCACGTCGTTGAGGTTGGCGGCCACTTCGTACATGCCGTAGGTGGGCGGGCAGATGACGATGCTGTCCTGGCCCGGCGAGCAGGTGAGACGCACGAGCAGGTCGATAGCTTCGTCGGAGCCGTTGCCGAGGAAAATCTGGTTTGGCTGCACGTCTTTGAGGCGAGCTAAATCGGCCTTGATGGCGCGCTGGTGCGGGTCGGGGTAGCGGCTAAAATCGTCCGGGCCCACAGAACCCAGGCTGTTTTCGTTGGCATCAAGCATGACCGGGGCCATGCCCTCAAACTCGTCGCGGGCCGAGGAATATGGCTGCATCCGCTCCACGCTGGGGCGGATGAGGCCGGCATAGGGGTTTGTAGACGCTGAAGCTTCTGTTGGGGAAGCATTAGCATTCAGCACATCCAGTCGCAGGGTTACGGCCCGGGCGTGCGCGGCCAAACCTTCGGCTTCGGCCATGGTTTCTACCACCGGGCCGATGGCCTGCAAGCCCTGGGCCGACAGCCGCTGGAAGGTGATTTTTTTGACGAACGAATCGAGCGACACGCCGCTGTACTGGCGGGCGTAGCCGCTGGTCGGCAGCGTGTGGTTGGTGCCGGAAGCGTAGTCCCCCACCGCTTCGGGCGTGAGATGGCCTAGGAAAACGGAGCCCGCATTGGTGACTAGGGCGGCCAGCGCATCAGCGTTGTCGGTAGCCAGGATAAGGTGTTCGGGCGCGTACTGGTTGGAGAACTCCAGCATGCTGTTAGCATCCGGCAACAGAATGGCGCGGCTGCTTTCAAGGGCCTGAGCGGCCACGTCGCGCCGGGGCAGCAGGCTTAGCTGGCGGGCCACTTCGGCCTGCACCTGCTCCAGCACCACGCTGGAATCGCTGAGCACCACCACTTGCGAATCGGGGCCATGCTCGGCCTGCGACAGTAAATCGGCGGCAACAAAAGCAGGGTTGGCGCTGGCATCGGCAATGATTAACACTTCCGAAGGGCCGGCAGGCATATCGATGGCAACCCCGAATTCGGCGGCGGCCAATTGCTTGGCGGCAGTTACGTAGCGGTTGCCGGGGCCAAAGATTTTATCCACGGCGGGCACGGTGGCAGAACCCAAGGACAGCGACGCCACGGCTTGCGCCCCGCCAGCTTTCACTACTTTATCAATGCCCAGCAGCTGCGCCACAAATAGGATAACCGGGCTCACCGAGCCGTCGGCCTGCGGCGGCGTGCACACCACCACCTCGGGGCAGCCGGCCAGCCGGGCTGGCACACCCAACATCAGCAGCGTGCTAAACAATGGAGCCGAGCCGCCGGGCACATATAAACCCACGCGCTGCACCGGTACCGCCCGGCGTGAGCACACCACGCCCGGCATAGTTTCTACCCGCAATTCGGGCTCGCGCTGGGCAGCGTGAAAGGCTTCAATGTTAGTTTTGGCCTGGCGGATGGCCGTTTGCAAATCGGCCGGCACCTGAGCAACTGCGGCAGCAAACTCGGCTTCGGAAACCAGCAAATTGCTTAGCTGGGCTTTGTCTAATTCGGCAGCTAAGGTTAGCAGTGCGGCATCGCCACCGGCGCGTACCTGCTCGAAAATAGCCCGGACGCGGGCGGCTACCTGAGGCGCTTCGGCGGCAGCCGGACGCTCCTGGAGCGCGGGCCAGGTGCTGGGGTCGGGATAGGAATAGAGCTGCATGGCGAACCGGGCTAGGCAATCATCTTTTCAATCGGCAGCACGAGAATGCCCTCCGCACCCACGGCTTTGAGCTGGCTGGTGATGTGCCAGAACTCGTCCTCCTGCACCACCGACTGCACCGACACCCACCCAGCCTCGGCCAGCGGCGTGACGGTAGGCGACTTGATGCCCGGCAGCAACCGCCGCACTTCCTCAAGGGACGAGATGGGCGCATTGAGCAAAATGTACTTGCTGCGCTTGGCGCGCCGCACGGCCTGCATGCGGAACTGGAGCTGCTCCAGCAGGTCCTGCTGCTCGGCCGTGAGGTTGGGCTGAGCAATGAGGACGGCTTCGGAGCGGAAGACGGTTTCGACTTCACGCAGGCCATTGCCCAGCAAGGTGGAGCCGCTGCTCACGATGTCGCAGATGGCCTCAGCCAGGCCGATGCTGGGCGCGATTTCGACCGAGCCGCTGATGGTATGCAGGTTGGCTTGAACCCCTTGCTCGGCCAGGTAGCGGCCGAGGATATTGGGGTATGAGGTGGCGATATTCTTGCCCTGCAGCGCCTCAATCGACGGATAGGCATCAGCGCGGGGCACGGCCAGGCTCAGCCGGCACTTACTGAAACCCAAGGTTTCGACTTCGAGGTTGGGGTAGCCGGCTTCCACCAGCACGTTCTGGCCCACAATGCCGAGGTCGGCTACGCCGTCCTTCACGTAGCCGGGGATGTCATCGTCGCGCAGAAACAGAATTTCGAGCGGAAAATTGGTGGCTTCCGTTTTGAGCTTGTAGGACGTGCTCAGGAAATTGATGCCGCACTCGCGGATAAGGGCAAGGGAGTCCTCGCTCAGACGGCCGGACTTTTGAATAGCTAAACGGAGCATGAAATAGGGTAACTAGCGGGCGCGGCCCCGACGGGGCACAAGCATTGGATATAGCCCTAACGCAATTTTGATGGCGTATGGCTGAATTTCCCGCAAAGTGAAATGGTGAAGCCCGGGGCACGCACCCCGAACGCGGCGGTGGAGACTCGGGCAACCGGTGCTAAGCTAGCACCCGGCACACAACCCGGCCTCCCACAGATGGTGGTGATGATAACCGTGGCCCACAACAGCCCAGCTGCCAGCCGAAGCGGGAAGCGAAACCAGTGAAAACGAGAAGGCGAAGGCGGTCATTGCGGCTGCAAAGGTAATTCGGAATGCCAAACGGGCAAGCTGGGGTAAAGGTTTCGACGGTAGCGCGGACGTTGTAGTCCGCGTGTCCCCACACCGTTAGAATCGTTCGGATATCATTCGCGAACGCGGACTACAACGTCCGCGCTACTTCGAGCGCTAGAAGCGCGCAATCAGGCGCAGGTTCACAATGCGCTGCGACAGGTAGTTGGGCACCGAATACGTCACGCCGTTCACATCCTGCAGGTAGCTGTAGCCGGCCACGTTGTTGGCGGCAAACACGTTCAGGATTTCCAGGCCCAGCCAGAGGCTTTCGAAGCTGTAGAAATGGGCTTTGGGGGCGTTGTTGTTTTTCAGGCCCACTACTTTAGAGAAGCCCAAATCGACGCGGTTGTAGCTGCGGGTGAGGTCGGCGGTGCCGCGCAGGTCGGGCAGGTTGGGCGGGCTGAACGGCAGGCCCGTGCCGAACACGAAGTTGACGTAGCCGCGTACCGACGGGTTATTCGGCAGGTGGTCCTGGAAGAAGATGCCCACGTTCAGGCGCTGGTCCTGCGGCCGGCGGATATAGCCCTTGGGCTCGCGGCCGGTCACTTTGCCGTTGGCATCGACCACGTTCATGGAGTCGCCGTCCACGTTTTCGCGGGTCGTGAGCACGCCGAGGCTGAACCAGGACTCGGCCCCTTTCACAAACTCGCCGCTGATGCGGGAGTCGAAACCAGCGGCGTAAGCGCGGGCGTTGTTCTTGGCGAAATAGCGCAGGCGCACGTTGTCCACGTCGTAGGGCACCACATCGGTGAGGTATTTGTAGTAAGCTTCGGCCGAGAATTTGAAGGGCCGCCCGTACTGCTGGAAGCTGATTTCCTTGCCCACGATGAAGTGGTAGGACTTCTGGGCGCGCAGCTCCACGTTCAGGTTGGCGGTTTGAATCAGGGGCTGGCTGGGGTCGGTGCGGTCGCCGGCCTGGTTGCGCAGCTCGCGGTAGAACGGCGGCTGGTAGTACACGCCCACGGCCGCCTTGAAGGAGCGGTTGGGGTGCGAGCGGCTGATTTGCGAAAACTGCACCCGCGGGCTGATAACCAGCTGGCCGTTGGTGGTCCAGTAGTGCGCCCGCGCCCCGTAGGTGAGCGTGGTGAGCGAATCGAGGTTCCAGGTATCCTGCACGAAGCCCTGGGTGCGGGTGCTTTCCAGGCTCAAATCCGACAGCAGCCGGGTCCGGCGAGCATCGGGCACGAAATCGGCCGAGTCGGCGAAGCTGTACTCGTCGAGCCTATCAGTGATTTTTTCGCGGCCGATTTTAGCGCCCCAGCGCACGGTGTGGTTGGCGGCGGGCGTCCAGCGGCCCCGGGTTTCGGCGGTGAATATCCGGGCCGTGAGGTTGTTGCGCGAGTGCTTGAACTGCGAGCCAATGTCGCGCTGGCGCACGGCCTGGTTGAAATCGGGCGAGTTGGGGTCGCGGTTGATTTCGGCGAAGGTGTAAGCCGCTTCCACGTCGCGGTACTCGAACTCCCGCGACACCAGGGCCGAGCCCAGCAGCTCCATCTGGAGCTTCGAGGAGAAGTCGTGCTTCAGGTTCAGGCCCGTCTGGTAGGTGTCGAACTGCATTCGCTCGCGGCCATCGTAGGCGATGAATACGCGGGTAAACTGGTTGGTCCCGGTCGAGAACGTGGCCTGGCCGGTTTCGGGCGAGAAGCGGTAGTCGTTGTGCGCTACCACGCCGAGCAGGCCCAGCGTGGTGCGCTGCATGTCCTCCTTCTTGCCTAAGCCGATATTAACGAAGGCCTGCGCATCATAGAAAGTGGGGTTGTAGCCGCCCTGCGCCTGTTTCAGCGAGCTCAGCACGTACTGCGCATTCTTGTAGCGCACGCCGGCCAGGTAGCTTACGCGGCCATTGGCCGAGCGGGCTTCGGCATGGGCCGCGCCGCCCACCAGACTGGCCGTGAGCGTGGCCGCGAACTTCTCGGGTGTCTTATAATCCACGCTCAGCACCGAGGCCAGTTTATCGCCGTACTTCGGCTGCCAGCCGCCGCTGCTGAACTCCACCTGCTTCACCAAATCGGGATTGATAAAGCTCAAACCCTCCTGCTGGGCCGAGGTGACGAGAAACGGTCGGTAAATCTCGAAGCCGTTGACGTACACCAGGTTTTCGTCGTAGTTGCCGCCCCGTACGTTGTAAGTGCTGCTCAGCTCGTTATTCGACACTACGCCGGGGAGAGTCTTGAGAATGGCGTTGAAATCCCCAAACGGCGAGGGAAGCTCTTTGGCCGAGCGCGGGTCGATGCGCGTGATGCTGACCTGCTCGCGGGTATCGGCCTGGTCGGAACGGCCCGTGACGCGCACGTTGCTCAGCGCCTTGGTATCGAGGCGCATGATTAAGCGCAAAGGCGTACCCGCATCGGCGGGCAGCCGGAGCGGCTGCCGCAGCGTGATAAACCCCAGGCGGCGCACCACCAGTACCACATTCTGGCCCGCGGCCGGCACCCGAACGGGCAGCGTAAACGTGCCGTCGGCGTTGGTATTGGTGCCGCCGGGCTGGCCCTCCACTCCCACCGCCGCCAGCTCCAGCGGCTGTCCGCTGGCATCGCGCAGCGTGCCCGTGAGGGTTACCTGCGTGCCCGGCGTTGTTTGCTCCGAGTTGCTAGCCTGCGCCTGCACCGTAATTACGGACAATGGCCCCAGGGCCATACCGCCCAGCAACAGCAGGCGGCACTCAACTTTCCTAATAACTGGCACTGATGGCAACGACAAGGTAGCGGGTTGTTTCACGGGGCTAAAAACGAGCAGACGGCTTAACTATTGCCGACGACCGGCCGCCACTGCATCCATTTCCAGCCCGGCCAGGTGGTCGCGCAGGCGGGCCAGCGTAGCCACCGGCCCTTCAGGCGCGCTAAACACGAAGTTGCCCGCCACCAGTACATCGGCCCCGGCTTCGACGAGTGGGCCGGCGTTGTCCATGTTTACGCCGCCATCCACTTCAATCAACGCATCCGAGCCCGTATCAACCAGCAGCTCCTTCAGCATGGCCACTTTTTTCAGCGTGTTCGGAATGAAGGCCTGCCCACCGAAGCCGGGGTTCACCGACATCACCAGCACCACGTCGAGGTCGGCCGCGATGTCTTCGAGCAGCGACACGGGCGTGGCCGGGTTCAGAGCCACGCCGGCCCGGCAGCCCAGCTGCTTGATTTGCTGCACCACGCGGTGCAGGTGCGGGCAGGCTTCGTAATGCACCGTGATGCTGCTGGCCCCCGCGTCACGGAAAGCGGAGAGGTAATGCTGTGGCTCCTCAATCATCAGGTGCACATCGATGGGTTGCTTGGCGTAGCGGGCCACGGCTTGCAGCACGGGCAGGCCAAACGAAATATTGGGTACGAACCGGCCGTCCATCACGTCGAAGTGCAGCCAGTCGGCGGCGCTGCTGGCCAGCCGCTCGGTTTCGGCTTGCAGGTTGGCCAGGTCGGCGGCCAGAAACGAGGGAGCCAGCAAGGGCGTGCGGCGGGATGCATTCATGGCAGCGAAGATACGGAGGCCGCGCACTCCTCATGTAATGGCTGACTACGGCGGCGGCTCTACTTTTGCACTGGCCCGCCCGCTTTTCGGCCGGCTACGGTTCAACGGCAGCTTTGCCTCACTTTACTTCTCCTCGTGCCTCACCTCGCCCCTCTCCTTATTCGCGGCATCAACAACCTTTCCGATGCCCGCTACTGCGCCGGTATGGGTGCCGATAAACTAACCTTTGTTCTCGACCCCGCCCTGCCCGGGCACCTAGATACCAAGAGTGTGAAAGAGCTGGCGGGTTGGATTGCCGGAGTTGAACTAATAGGTGAGTTTGACCAACTCAGCGCGGCTGAAATCAATGCGATATCAGCTGAGTGTGGCTTGGATGCTATTCTGCTGCGCACACCACGAACCGACGAAGAGTTAGCCGAAATCGCCCCACCTGTGTACTTGGAGCTAACGACGGATTCCGCTGGGCTGGTCAAGCCCCTGCCCGCTTCGCCCATCGGTTTCGTGCTGGAATTGTCAGTCCCCGAAACGCAGGAAACCCTCGCAATTCTGCAACAAATCAGCGCGAACAACCCATTGTGGCTTGGCCCCGGCCTACATCCTGACCACGCCCGCGCCTTAGCCACTTCCCTCCCATTGGCCGGCTTGGTTTTCCCATCGGGCGACGAAGTGAAACCGGGTTTGCGCGATTTTGACCAGCTTGAAGCCGTATTTGAGGCCTTGGAAACCGAATAATTTCGCCTGCTTTTGCAAACGAAGCGCCCCCGCAGCACCGATTTGAAATGGTGCTGCGGGGGCGCTTCGCTTGGCGGCAAGTCGGTTTACGTCAGCCGAAACTGCACATACTTAATTGGAACACCAATAGCGCGGTATTTTCCTTCAAAATTGGTTTGGATAGCTTGGGCTTCGGCGAATTCCGGAGCCGTCTCCGCGTACAAATTCCGCGTAAACCGCTCCACAGTGGTACCGGAGCGGGCAGCCAGTGTTTCGAGCGTGTACTCGAAAAGGCCCTCATTATCAGTCTTCAAGTGCAGCAAACCGCCCGGAGTTAACAATTGTTCGTACAGCCCGAGGAAGCGCGGCGATGTCAACCGGCGCTTAATGTCGCGGTCGCGGGGTCGCGGGTCGGGGAAAGTAATCCAGATTTCATCCAGCTCGCCGGGGCCAAACTGCGCGGCCAGCGCTTCGGCCCGCATCCGCACGAATCCGACATTTGTAAGGCCCATCTCAGCGGCGCGGGTGCTACCCCGCCAGATGCGCTCGCCTTTAATGTCAAGGCCCAGAAAGTTGCGGCCGGGATGGCGCTGGGCCAGCCCCACGGTGTATTCGCCTTTGCCACAGCCTACTTCCAGCGTCAGCGGGTGGGGCTCGCGAAAAAAATCGGTACGCCAGCGGCCACCCAGTTGTTCGTATTCGGGTTTGCCCGGCTCAATGATGTCGGGACGGGTGGCGTTGTCGGTAAAACGCTGAAGCTTAACTCGGGGCAAATCAGTAGGAATGTGTTGTTGTACAAAGGTAAAGCGGGCCGCTCAGGTCGTGGCGTAAAGCTCTTCCACTTCGGCCACTACGAAAGTGCTGCCGCCAATGAAAACCACGTCATCGGGACTGGCAGCCTTGCGGGCCGCTGCTACTGCCGCCGCTACCGAGTCGTAGGCTTGGCCATGCAGGCCCAGCTCCACTCCTTGCGCAGTCAACTCGCCGGCGGGCAAGGCCCGGGGGATATTAGCCGCACAGAAGTAATAAATGCCCTCCTTCGGCAACAGGGCCAACATGGAAGCCACATCCTTATCGTTTACGGTACCGATAACCAAATGTAAACGCTCATGCGGAAGCCGCTGTAACTGAGTCATTACAGCTTTAAGGCCAGCCGAATTATGCCCCGTATCACACACCACCAGCGGCTGGCGGCCAATGATGCTCCACCGGCCTCGCAGCCCCGTCAGGCTTGTTACCTGCCGCAGGCCGGCCCGCACGGCCGCCTCCGTAATGCGGAAGCCCTGGGCGCGTAGCTCATCCAGCGTAGCCAGCACACCGGGCAAGTTGAATTGCTGGTAGTCGCCGGGCAGGCCCAACTCAGCGTTGGGAAGGTATGGCCGGCCATGCTGACTGATTCTTAACGGGCGCAGGCCGGTTTCAAGGGATGGCTCCGCGGCAAACGTTGCCTGGTAAATTTGGTCGGCAAAAACGAGGTGCGCGAGCTTTGCAGCGGCTTCGTTCCGAAATACATCCGCTACTTCGGGCTGGCTTTGGCTTACCACAACTGGTACGCCGGGCTTGATAATGCCGGCTTTCTCCCCCGCAATTTCGGGCAATGTATTGCCCAAAAGCGCCTGGTGGTCGAAACTGATATTGGTAATGAGCGACACCAGCGGCGTGATGATGTTCGTGGAATCGAACCGGCCGCCCAGGCCTACTTCCACAATGGCAATGTCCACGCGTTGCTGGGCGAAGTAGTCGAACGCCAGCGCCACGCACATCTCAAAAAAAGATGGCTTGACTTCTTCAAACAACGGCCGCCAACGGGCTACCCACTCCACCAGATACGCCGGAGTCAGCTCCTGCCCGTTCACCCGAATGCGCTCCGTGAACTCGCGCAAGTGGGGCGAGGTGTACAGGCCAACCTTGTAGCCCGCCGCTTGAAGCACCGCCGCCAGCAGGTGCGAGCTGCTGCCCTTGCCATTGGTGCCGGCCACGTGCACACTCCGGAATTTCCGCTCCGGGTGCCCCAGCGTCTCGGCCAGAGCCAGGGTATTGCCGAGGCCTTTTTTAAAGCCCGCTGCGCCCACCCGCTGAAACATGGGCAGTTGCTCGTAGAGGTAAGTAAGGGTTTCTTGATAAGTCACGAGACTGCGAAAACAGGGAGAAAGCACAAATTAACGGCATTTCGCCCTTATGCCCACGAAAAAGCCCCACCGCCTGCGAACAGACGATGGGGCTTGCAATGGCCTTCGGGCAAGCTATTTGACCGAGAATTTGAACGTGTAAAAACCCGTTGCACCGCCAGGAGCCGAATTGGTTTTGATGAAGTTGGTGTCGAGCAGCTTGTCGCGGCACAGCTTTTCCTGGGCCGGCGACACGTTCCCCGAAACCTTGGTTACCGATTCTACTTCGCCATCGGCCGTAATCTTGATTTTGAAGCGAATCACACCCGAATTGTCGTCCACCGACTCAACTACGGGCTTGCTCTCGAAGCGCCAGCCGCTCATTTCGAGACCGCCGCTTCCCGGGCTGCTGCCGCTGCCACCCCGGCCGGAAGCACCATAGAGCGCCGTAGCATCGAGCGTACCATTCGGGTCGCCCTGGTCGCCCACGGTGCCGGGATGGTCGCCGTTGTTGTTGCCTGTGGGGGCATTGCTGGTGCCGTTCACACCGTTGCCGCCGCCAGTGGCGCTGCCCTTGGGGGCGAAGGTCACGGCTACTTTGCGGGGTACTTTTGGTGCGGCTTTTACCTCTTCCTTCGGTGGCGCGGGCGTTTCAACCGGGGCGGCCGATACGGGACTTTCCTCAGCCTCGCTGGTAATTATCTTTTCCTGCGAGGGCGGCGTGGGGTCGGGCGTGGCCACGGCCACGGGGCGCGGCTGCGGGTCGGGACTGGCCTGGGGCGGGCGGCTGTCCTCGCGGTTGGGCGAGTTGTTGGCCGTGGCCATGCTCTGCACGTTGCCAGAGCCGGCTTCGTCGAGGCCGTAGTTCAGTTCCACGCCATCGCCGCCGCCCAGCGGGGCCAGCGGCGGGTTTGGGCCTTTAAAAACCGAGAAGATAAACAGCAGCAACAGCACCCCGTGAACTACCAGGGTGCCAATCAGGCCTTCGCGGCGGTGCGGTTCTTGATAGTCAATAGCCATGATGCAGTGTACGCTTAACCAGCTAAAAACGGCTTATTTGCCGGCCGCCTGCTGGGCCTGGGTGGCCATCACCATTTTCAGCTTGAGCCGGTTGCCAATCTCTAAAATGTCAACCAGCTTCTGAACGTTCAATGAGGCATCGACGCGCAGCACGACGGTGGGCTGCTCGGTGGTTGGGGCGTTGCCCACCAGAGCCACCAATTCGGGCTCCACGTTGGCGGGCGCCACGGGCTTTTTGTTGACGAAGTATTGCCCGGCCGCATCCACCGAAATGGTGATGGGCTGCTTCATCACCTGCTTGCTCGATTTAGCATTCGGCAGCAACAGCTTAATTACGTTGGGGTTAACCAGCGTCGAAGCAATCAGAAAGAACAACATCAGGAAGAACATGATGTCGTTCATGGCCCCGGTTTCGACGTGCGACGTGAGGCGATGACGGCGGGAAAGATTCATTCTTTTTCAATGAAGAATGAGGAATGAAGAATGAGGAATTCAGAACAGCCGCGATGGCCAATTCTTCATCACTCATTCTTCATTCCTCATTGTAATTAATTGTCCTGCAGAATGTCCATGAACTCAATGGCCGAGTTTTCCATGCGGAATACCATGCGCTCGACCAGAATACTCAGCCAGTGGTAGCCAACGTGGGCAATGATGCCGACGATAAGACCCGTGGCCGACGTTACCAGCTTGACGTACAGGCCATCGGCCACCTGCGGGATACCAAACTCTTTGGTAGCAGCGATGGAATAGAAAATCTTGATAACCCCGATGATGGTACCCACGAAGCCAATCATGGGCGCAATGCCGGCGATGATGCCCAGGATGCTGATGTTTTTTTCGAGGCGGGCGATTTCAATCTTGCCCACGTTTTCTACGCTGGTTTCGATTTCCTTGAGCGGGAGACCGATGCGGCGCAGGCCTTTTTCTACCATGCGGGCCAATGGCGAGGCGTTCTGGGCGCAGTAAAGCTTGGCCCCGGCCAAGTCGCCCTTCACCATGAGCGAACGGATGCCGGCCATGAACGCATCGGGGTTGCCGGCGGCCCGGCGGATGGTGAAGTAGCGCTCGATGATGATGTAGACCGAGAGAAGTGACAGGGCTACCAGCGGAATCATGATAAACCCGCCGCGCAGCAGCAGGTCGATGACGGGGACACTGGTATCGGCAATGGGAGCGGCAGCGGCGGCGGCAGTATTAACAGTATCGGCAGCGACGGGCGTCACTTGCAGGAGGAATACGGACATGCGGACGGTTAAAATTTCAAGGTATTGTAGTCACAGTGCGTGCTGATGCGCAGGCGCTGGGCTTCGCGTTGGGCCGAGGCCAGGTCGGGGTAGTCGGCCGCGGTGAGGCGGAACAGCCGGCTGCCGAAAGGCGGCAGGATGATGTGCGACGCGTGCCCGCTTTTGGCCAGCAGCTTGCGGCCCTGCTCGGCACCGGCCAGGCTGCGGTAGGCCCCGGCAATGACGTAGAAACGCCCGGTACGGCTTTTAATTGTGACGGTGCTGGCTGTAATGGCCGCGGCTTTGGCCCGTGTGGAGGCTGCGGCTGGCACTACCGGTGCGGCAACCGCAGCTACCGGAGCACTACTGGCAGTTGCTTTGGGTGCGGCCGGTACGGCTTCAGTTACTGCCGGCGCAGCGATGATTGCAGCTTTCGGGGCTTCCTTTTTAAGCGGCAGACTGGCCAGTGCGCCGCTGTCGCTCACCATTTCCGGCACGGGCTGCGCAGTGGCATTTTCCACTGGCGTCATGCCTTCTGCAGGGCTGGCGCTACTGTTGGCCGCGGTGCTGTAATCCTGCTGGCTCAGCGTGGCCTGTTGCGGTTCGGTGATAATTGGGGCCACGATGCCGGGTTGGCGCTGTGCCCACTCCCACCGCGGCATGGCAGCCTGCCAGCTCACGGGCAGGTAGCCAGCCTTGAGCGCCACTTGGTAGTTGGCGAGCAGCAACAGGCCGGCAGCAACAGCAATGATGCTCGCCGGCAGCAGGCGCGCCAGCGTAGTACGACGGGCACCACCGCTCCGCAGGATGGGTTGCGCGCTTTTAACGCGAGCATCGGCCACGCGCACGGGGCGGGCGGCCAGTTCCGGCAGCCCAAAGGCGGCCGCCAGCAAATTATCAGTGCCGGTGTATTCGAAAGACAAGCCCCGGCCGGCGGCGCGGCGGAAGATGCCAATGCCTGGCAGTTCGGTGCGGTTGGTTTCGTCGAGTTCCTGCTGCAGGCCGGCCACGGCGGTGCGCACGGCTTCGCGGGCCTGCGCGATGGACAGGCCCAGGTGCTGGCTGAGGGCGTCGACCAAGAGGCCGTCGTTGCGGGTCAGGGCCTGGTTGAAGGCCACTAGTTTGGTGGGCGGGCTCAACGCCTGACGGCCGGGCTGCGCACGGGCCGGCGACACATCGGCCACCAATCCCCCGAAGTCCGGAATAATCACGCAGTCGTGGTCACGGAGCAAGGGGCGAATGTGGTCGGCGAGGTGCATATGCAGGACTTGGGAATTCTGAAACGTGGGAACCCGGCCTTGGCGAGCATTGAGGAAATTGGATATCCGGAATCAGCAGCACCAACCCGAGGCTGGTTGGCTTCAATGCCTAACATCCAAGTTCCCAAGACTCTAAGAGCCCAAGTTCCTTATCAAAACGTGTAAGTAGCCCCGCCCAATACGTTAATACCTTTCACGGGATATCCGTAGAAACGCTGGTATTGCCGATTGGCGAGGTTATTACCTATTGCAAAGATGGATATTTTTGGCGTAATGCGGTAATCGGCGCGCAGATTCAGGTCGATAATCGGGTCGGTTGCTCGATAGAAATCAGCTACCCGCGCAGCCCCCACGGCGGTGGCCGGCCGGTAGCTGATGCCGTAGCTGGCCGCGAAGAAGTAGCCTTCCACGCCCACCATCAGCTTGTCGAAAACGTTGTAGGTACCGAATACCGAGCCCTGAAATTCGGGGCGGTGAAACGGCAGCGGCAGGTTTTTGAGGGCGTACTTATTGTAGTCGACCCGGGTACCGAGGCGGAATTTCTCGGCCGCGTTATACAGTAATTCGCCGTGAATATTCAGCACGCCGGTGGCGTTCTGGTCATACACGAGGTCGAACTTTGTGGGGTCGATGGGATTGTTGAGGTAGAAGTACAGATTGCGGTCGCGGGCGTAGGTGGCCTTCACGTTGAACTCTAAACCCCGGGCAGGCGTGGAGGTGAAGCCGGCGTAAACCGTGGGCCCGCGGTGGGTGTCGGCCACGTTCAGGCCGCGGTTTAGCCAGGGATTTTCGGTGCTGAGGTCATAGCGGGTCACGCGCTGCAGGGCACCGCCCAGACCGGCGTACACCATGAATTTTTCTGGCTCAATGGTGTAGCCCAGGCGCACGGCCGGGTACACCACGCCTTTGCTCACGTTGGTCGTCGTATCGGACGAATAGCCCAGCGTGGCACCCACCGAGAAGGCGATGTTGTTGCGCAGAAACTCATACGCTGGCGTGGCCTGCACGAAGGTGCGCGTGCGGCTGGTTTGCAGCGGGCTGGGCGTTTTGAGGGAAGGGGCCGCCTGGTCCTTATCCGAGATAAAGGAGGCATCGGCCGCCACCGTAATGCGGCTGGATTCGCCCAGTGCATACCCGACTTTGGCATTCAGGCGCACGTCGTTTTCCGAGGCGGCGAAATTATCGGCCCAGTAGCGGTAGCCGATGCCGGCATCATAGGTCAGCTGCTGCTCGGGGTCGCGGTTGTGGGCGTAGGCTTTAACGGCGAATCGATTGAAGGTCTGCTTTATATCTCCGGACTCGGGCGCTACTACCGGGCTGCCGTTGGCAGCTTTCTCATAACCGTAGAAATTGTAGCGCTCGCGGCCAAAATCCAGTGTAGCCCCGAAGGCTCCGGTGCCGCGATACAGCTCACCCATGAGGTGGGCGCTGGTTTCCGACATGCGGGAGTTCTTGCCGTCCACCGGGCCCTGAATAGAGCTTACGTGTTTGATATCCAACCCATAGGCATGGTCGGTATTGCGGGTGCTGTGGAAATAGCCGCGCCCGTAAAACGTGCCGTAGTTCCCAATGGCGGCCTTCACGAAGTTGCCGGTGAGCGGCGTGGGCTCCTCGGCCCGGATGGTGAGCACCTTCACCGAGGGCGTAAGGCGGTCGGCGGGCAGGCGAAAATCGGGGAAGGTGTAAGCCACTTTGCGCTCTACTTTGGGCGGGGCCGGCAGCTTGATTTTATCGAAATTGCGGGTGGCTTCGGGCAACTGGTTCACCCGCTCTTTCACAATCTCAATCTCAGCCTCCTCAATGCTGCCTTTGTACTTGCCCTTGGTGGGCTGGGCCTGCGCGGTGGCCGCAGGCGCTACGCCGCTTACCAACACCGCGGCCAGAGCCAAGCCAGTGGCCAGCCTGGGGCCAGCGTGGTTAGTAGAACGGCTTTTATTTATCGTCAAACGCTTCATCAGCAACAGGTTTTCTTTGAAAAATCGCGCCGTTCCTAGCGCTGAGTGGTGTCGGCCGGGGCCGTGGTGGTGCCGCGCAGGTTGGTGCGCGGGGCCGGGGCTTTGCCTTTGGTGGGCGCGGTGGTGGGCTTGGCCGGAGTGCCGGCGGGGGCCGCCGGCGCTTTGGTCGGGGCCGGGGTTTTAGCCGGCGTTTTGCTGGGCGTCTTCACCGGCGCTTTGGTGGGCGGCGCGGTTTCCTCGGGCTGGTCGGCTCCCAGCGTTTTGAGGCGCTGCTTGGCAGTTTCCAGTATTTCCGGCACCGGGAAGTTGTTGTCGATAAGTGAGTTCAGCGTGCCGCGTGCCTGGAAGTTGTCGCCTTCGGAGGCGTAGATGTCAGCAATCAGCAGAAAAGCCCGGCCCAGCCACAGCGAGTAGCTGCTGAAATCCGAGTTTAGTTTCAACGCCGCGGCTTTGGCCTCCTCGTTCTTTTTCTGCTTGAACAGCGTTTCAGCCAGGTAATACTGGGCTTCGGCCCCGTTGATGTCGTTGGGCGCGGCCGTGACGGCGGTGGCCAGCTCGGTAGCGGCTTGGTCGTAGTTTTCGGCCCGCAGGCTGGCTTTGCCTAAATAGAGCAAAGCGGCGTTGGTGGCGTTGGCAGTGGCGCCGGCCTGGGCGCGCAGCTCTTCGGCCACGCGGCGGGTGCCGGGGTAATCGCCGCTCTCGTACAGGCTGCGCATCTGGCCGAGGGTGGCGTTGGCCACTTCGCGGCGGTTGGTGCTGGCTCCGCGCAGGCGCTCGTAGAGTTTGGCGGCTTCGACGTAATTATTGTTCTCGAACTCGAGGTCAGCGAGGCGGCCCACGGCGCGGTTCACAAACTCGCTTTTACCCTCAGTTACCACGGCACGCAGGCGGGTCAGGCCCTGCTGCTTGTCGCCGGTTTTTAGGTACGAGTCAGCCAGGAAGAACCGGGCATCGGCACCCAGAGCAGACTCCGGGTATTGCTTCAAGTAAGACTCCAGACGCAGAATAGCAGGCTGGTATTTCTCAGCCAGATACAACGACTTAGCTGCTTCGAATTCCACGCTCTCGGTAGCCTTGCTATCAGGGTTCTGAGCTTTGAAAGAAGCCAGCGCCGCATCAAATTCCTCGGTGCGGCCCAGGGCCGTGAGGCTTTCCTGCAGGTTATAAAGCGCCTGCGAAGCGGCTTCGCTGCGGGGATAAACGGTGAGTACCTGCTGGAAGTCGGCCACGGCTTTGTCCTGCTGCTCCAGGTTGGCGTAGGCCACGCCGCGCTTCTGCAGCGCCTGCGGAATCAGCGGGCTATTGGGGCGGCCTTCAATCAGGCGCGTGAAGCCCGTGACGGCCGGCTGATATTCGCCGGCCTCGAACGAAAGCTGCGCCTGCTGAAATACGGCATCCTCGGCGTAGCGCGAATTGGGACTGGCTTTGAGTAGGGCGGCCAGCGTGCTGGTGGCTTCCTCGCGGCGGCCCATCAGGCCCAGCGTGCGGCCCTTTTGGTAGTAGGCGTAGTCTTTGTCGGCCGCGTTGGCCTTGATGACTTTGTCGTACTGGTCGAGGGCCTGCTGGTAATTTTTCGACACATAGTAGGTATCGCCCAGCCGCAGGGTGGCGTCGTAGTAGTTGGGGTCCGAGGGCTTGGCGTCGGTGTCGTTCAGGAAAGCGACGAATTGCGGCCGGGCCTTGTCGTACTGCTTGGTGTTGTAGTAGGCGTAGCCCAGGCCGTAACGCGCTTTCTGCTCAAAGTCAGCCTCTTCGGGGCTCACGCCGCCCTGCCGGGCCGAGCGGGCCGCCGCCGCATACGCCGTTATGGCGTCCGGGTATTGCTGGCCCACGCTGAAAATCTCGCCCCGCAGCACCTGTGCCGCCGCCCGCAGCCCGTCGTCGGACGGAAATTTCAGCGACTTATCCAGCAGCGGCAGCGCCTGAGCGTAGCTGCCGTTGTTGTACAGCAACGCAGCCTGCGAATACGCTACGCGCTGGTAGGTCGCGTCCAGCTTTTCGCTGCGGTCGTCGATGCCTTCGAGGTAGGTTATGGCCTGGTTATAATCAGTTGAAGCCAGGAAACTGTTGCCCAACAAGTCGTCAACGATGGGCTGGTTTTTCGAGCGGGGAAATTTCTTGCGGAAGTCGCGCAGCACGTTGATGACCTCGGGCAGATTGCCCAACTCGTACTGCACCTGGCCCAGCTTGAGGGTGGAGTTTTCGGCAATGGCTTTGTCGAAGGTGCTTTGGCGGGCGGCCTCGAAGGCCGTGACGGCCTGAGGCTTCTGGTTGGCCTGCACGTAGCTCAGGCCGAGGTGGTAGGCGGCGTTCTGGCCCAGCGAATCGCGGCGCACGGCCACGTTTTTCAGGTTGGCGATGGCTCCCTTGAAGTCGCCCATCTTGTAATTGGCGAAACCAATCTTATACTGCAACGCCGGTTCAATCCGGTTCTGATGCACGGCGGCGTACTTGTCGAAGTACTCAGCGGCCTCTTTGTACTGCTGCTTCTGATAATAAGCATCGCCCACCAGCAACTGAATTTCGTCGGAGTTCTGGGGTGGCGGCGTGTTTTGCAGCGCCTTGGTGGCGTAGCCAATCAGGCCGTCGTAGTTGCCTTCCTTGTAGTAAATCTGGGTGACGATGGCGGGCACCACCGGCTTGTAGGCGTCGTTCTGCTCGGCCACGCCGAGGTCGGCGCGGGCGGCGGCGTAGTCGCCGGCGCGGTAGCCCAGGTAGCCGGCGTAGTACGAGCTGGCGTACTTGTACTGGCTCTGCACCTGCTTGTTGCGGTCGAACAGGAGGCGGGCTTTTTCGTAGTCTTTCTGCTCGAAATAGCTGTAGCCCAGCTTAAAATCGGATTCGGCGCGCTGGTCGTTGCTGAGGTTATCGGGCGCTACTTTGGTGAAGTAACGAATGGCCTGCTCGTAGTTTTTCTGGTCGAAATAGAACTTGCCGAGCTCGAAATAAGCCGCTGCAGCCTGCGGGTGGGCCGGGTGCTTGGCGGCGAAATCCAGAATCAGGCCCTCGGCATCGGGATGCGAGAGGTAAAGGCCGCTCACGGCGTAGTAGTACTCGGCATCGGCGGTGCGGTCGCCGGCGGCGGGGCCAGCCTGGCTGCTGTGTACCGGCTCGATGGCCAGATACTGCCGAAAGGCCTCCTGCGCCGCGCCGTACTGGCCGCGGTCAAACAACTCCAACCCTTCCTGAAAGTGCCGCTCATCGGAGGCAAAAACCTGGGTTTGCTGGGCCTGGGCTGCCATGGGTGCCGCGGCACTCAAAGTGGCGGCCAGCGCCAGCCGGGGAAATAGCTTCATGTAAATACCTGTCGTGGAGGGGCCGCACCGGGCCCGGGAACTCGCCAAAAGTAGCGATAAATGCCCGTAGGTTGCCCAGCCAACGCAGAAATGCGGGTTTCATTGCCAGCAGCAGGACACCGGCTTGGGTCGCATTTCCGCTAGCACTGGATAAATAAGCAGTGATTCGCCCCAAAGCGGGCAGAAAAAAGCCCCGTCAGCAGTTGCTAGCGGGGCTTTTCTATTGGTCCGGAATCATTCCGGCTATTGTTTGGGCGTAATGCTCGGCAGGTTCAGGTTGCCGTTTTTGTAGCGCTTGTACAGGTAGGCCGCGCCGGCCGCCAGCAAAGCCCCTTTTACCAGGCTGCCGCCGGTCGAACCAGCCGCGCGGGTACCGTCTTCGTTTTTGCGGCCGCCAAACAGGCCGGAAATCAGGCCCCCGAGGGTGCCGCTTGGAGTATCGCTCATGAGTGAAATCAGTTTAAGGTGAAATACCCTCCTGTTACGAGCGTAATCCGGCCGATGTTACTCCAGCACCCCGGCCGGTACGTTGTGCAGAATCAGCCACACCAACTCTCTTAGAATCTCGGCGTCGTCCATCGAGCCGCTTTCGATGCCTTTGCTCTGGGCATCGGCCCTTCGGATGTTGTGGATGAGGCCCACCACACGCTCGGGCGGGTACACGCGCATGGCCTGCTGGTATTCCTTCTGCGCAAAGCTGTTCATAATGCCCAGGCTCTTGAACACGCCATCCGGCGGGTTGGGGCCGGCTTGGTGCAGCACCAGCAGTTTGGTGAAGAAGTTGAACAGCAGCGTCAGGTTCGGGATGAGCGGGTTGGCCTTGGGGTTGGCGGCGAAGTAGGCCAGAATGCGGTTGGCCTTGAGCACGTCGCGCTGCACCAGCGCCTTTTGCAACTCGAAAATGTTGTAGTCCTTGCTGATGCCCACCAGCCGCTGCACCAGCTCCTCATCGATGGGCTGGCCGGGCTTGAGGTTCAGCACCAGTTTGTCGACTTCATTGGCCAGCCGGCCCAAATCGGCCCCGATGTACTCGGCCAGCATGGCCGTGGCCTGCCCGGTAATTTGCTGGCCGCGGCTGCGCACGTTGGCCGTGAGCCACTGTGGCACCTGGTTGTCGTAGAGCTTCTTGCTGGTCATCAGCACGGCCGGCGAGTCTTTCCCGCCTAGCAGCTTGCCCAGCTTCTTGCGCGAGTCCAGCGTTTTGTGCTTGTAGCAAAACACCAATACAGTGCTGGGGAGCGGGTTTTTCAGGTAAGCCTCCAGAAAAGGCCAGCTCCGCTCCTGCTCCAAATCGGCCACCGTCTGGGCTTCTTTCACGATGACAACCGAACGCTCCGCCATCATCGGAAACCGCTTGGCCTGGCCCAGAATGGCCGTCACGTCCACGTCCTTTCCATACACCACCACCTGGTTGAAGCTGCGCTCGTGCTCGGCCAGGGCGGTTTTTTCAATCAAATCCGCCACCACGTCGATGTAGTACGGCTCCTCGCCCTGCAAAAAATACACGGGCTGGAACTGCCGCTGCTGGAGCTGCTTAAGAATCGCGTCGGCTTCGAGAATGGGCACAGCGGGAGGGCTAGATTATTTTGAAACGGCGGGGCAGAGCGCCCCCGCCGCAAAATTAGGGCTTGCCTGTGCCCGCCCCTACCTTTGCGCCTCTTTATTATCGGCGGCGGACCGGGGGCTTAATTTCCCCGCAGCCCGCGCCCCAGTACCTAAGTACGTATGTCCCTGATTGAAGAACTGACGTGGCGCGGCATGTACCACGATTCCATGCCCGGCACCGCCGAACACCTCGCCACCAACGCGCCCATCACCGGCTACATCGGGTTCGACCCCACGGCGGCCTCGCTGCACATCGGCAACCTGGCCACCATTATGCTGCTGGTCCACTTGCAGCGCGCCGGCCACCGCCCCGTAGCCCTCGTGGGCGGTGCCACCGGCATGATTGGCGACCCCAGCGGCAAATCCGCTGAGCGCAACCTGCTCGACGAAGCGACCCTGCGCCACAACCAGGCCGGCATTCAGGCCCAGCTGGAAAAATTCCTGGACTTCTCCGAAGGCCCCACCGGCGCGCTGGTGGTGAACAATTACGACTGGTTCAAGGAAATCGGCTTCTTGGGCTTCCTGCGCGAAGTAGGCAAGCACCTCACCGTAAACTACATGATGGCCAAGGATTCGGTGAAGCGCCGCATCGGCGGCGAGGAAGGCAATGATAGCAGCGGCATCAGCTACACCGAATTCAGCTACCAGCTGCTGCAGGGCTACGACTTTGTGCACCTCAACAAAATGCTGAACTGCACCCTGCAAATGGGCGCCAGCGACCAGTGGGGCAACATTACAACCGGTACCGAGCTCATCCGCCGCCTCGCCAACGCCGAAGACCGCGAAGCCAAAGCCTACGCCCTCACCGGCCAGCTCATCACCAAAGCCGACGGCACCAAGTACGGCAAGTCCGAAACCGGCACCGTCTGGCTCGACCCTGCCCTCACCTCGCCCTACCAGTTCTACCAGTTCTTCCTCAACTCGGCCGATGCCGACGCCCCGCGCCTCATCCGCGTGTTCACGCTGTTGAGCAAGGAGGAAATCGAAGCCATCGAAGCCGAACACACCGCCGCCCCGCACCTGCGCATCCTGCAGAAAGCTTTGGCGACCGACGTAACTACCCGCGTGCATTCCGCCGAAGCCACCGAAGCCGCCATTGCGGCCTCCCAGGTCCTCTTCGGCGGTGGCGACCTTGCTACTCTGGACGAGGCCACGCTACTCGACGTTTTCGCCGGCGTGCCGCACCTGCGCGTGCTCCGCGACGAGATGACCGAACTTAATGCCACCACGTTCCTCAGCGATTTCACGCTGCACCAAATCTTCCCCTCCAAAGGCGAAGCCCGCAAAATGATTCAGGCTGGCGGCGTTAGCATCAACCGCGAAAAGGTGACCTCGCCCGATGCGCCGGTAGCCGCGCTCCAGCACCTGGCCGGCAAATACCTGGTGGTGCAGAAGGGCAAGAAGAACTACTTCCTGGTAGAGCTTGTGTAAACGCCCCCTTGTGCCAAGGAAAACCGAAGCACGAGCCCACACGGCTGACCACAAAAAAAGGCCCCACCAATTGGCGGGGCCTTTTTTTGTCCACAGAATCCGAAGAATCCGTGGTCAGGATTACTTCTTAGCAGCGGGCTTCTTAGCGGCCGGAGCAGCTTTAGCAGCCGGAGCCTTCTTGGCGGCAGCCGGAGCAGCTTTCTTAGCAGCAGCGGGAGCAGCGGCAGCACCAGCGTTTTTGGTGTTCTGCACTTCGGTGCGGAACGCCTGGGCCATCGTTTTCAGCTCCTGCATGCCTTTGCGCACGCGGGTGCCGGCAGCAGCGTTCTGCTTGTCGTAGAATTTCGAGAAGTCATCTTCGAGCGACATCACGAGGTCCTTCAGTTTACCAAAATTGTTCATTGGAAGTTGGGGTTGGGGGTGAAAAATGAGTTTGTGGTGGTGTTAAGCCGGCCCTAATATACAGGGATTTCAAATGCAAGCAAGTTTTTCACTTTTTTTTAAAAACCCCTCTCCGGCTTTCAGAGGCAGATTTCGCCAAAAAAAAGGCCGTTTGCGCAAAGTACGCAAACGGCCAACCCATTAGAATAGTCCAAAAACAAAAACGCGGGCCGCCTTCTCAGGCAGCCCGCGTCGGCACTTGGCAAGGCAGTTTTAAACCGCCTCCGGAATCGCAGTTGTGCGGCTGTAGAGGCCCTTTTTGAGCTTATCGGCCACGGCTTCAAACGCCACAATCGTTTCCTCTACATCGGCCAGCGTGTGGGCGGCCGTGGGGATGATGCGCAGCATAATCACGCCCTTGGGCACTACCGGATACACCACAATAGAGCAGAAAATACCGTGATTTTCACGCAAATCCAGCGTTATCTGGGTTGCATCGGGGATTTCGCCCTCCAGCAGCACGGGCGTTACCGGCGAGGTTGTGGTGCCCAGATTGAAGCCTTTTTCGCGCAGGCCGCTCTGCATGGCCCGCACAATCGTCCAGAGGTTTTCCTTGAGTTGCGGCTGGGTGCGCAGCAACTCCAACCGCTTTAGCGCGCCCACTACGAGGGGCATGGGCAGCGATTTGGCGAAAATCTGGCTGCGCATGTTGTAACGCAAATAGTCAATTACGCTTTCGGGCCCGGCTACGAATGCGCCGATGCTCGCCATGCTCTTAGCAAAGGTCGAAAAATAAAGGTCGATGCCGTCCTGCACGCCCTGTTCTTCGCCCGTTCCGGCCCCGGTGGCGCCCATCGTGCCAAAGCCATGAGCATCGTCAACGAACAGGCGGAAGTTGAATTTATCCTTCAGCGCCACCACGCCGCGCAGGTCGCCCTGGTTGCCCGACATGCCGAACACGCCCTCGGTAATAACAAGGATGCCGCCGCCGGTTTCGTCGGTCAGGCGCTTGGCGCGCTCCAACTGCTTTTCCAAGCTGGCCATGTTGTTGTGGGTGTACACGAAACGCTTGCCGGCGTGCAGGCGCACCCCGTCGATGATGCAGGCGTGCGACTCGGCGTCGTACACAATGGCGTCGTGCCGGCTCACCAGCGCATCAATGATGGACACCACGCCCTGGTAGCCGAAGTTGAGCAGCGTGGCGGTGGGCTTCATTACCATCTCGGCCAGCTCGTCTTCCAGCTGCTCGTGCAGGGTCGAGTTGCCGCTCATCATGCGCGCGCCCATGGGCAGGGCCATGCCGTACTCGGCAGCCGCGTCGGCGTCGGCCTTGCGCACCTCGGGGTGGTTGGCCAGGCCGAGGTAGTTGTTCAGGCTCCAGGTGAGCACTTCTTTGCCCCGGAAAGTCATGCGGGGCTTGATTTCGCCTTCCAGCTTGGGGAAGGTAAAGTAGCCGTGCGCATAATTCGAATGCGAACCCAGAGGCCCGCGGTTGGCCGAAACCCGGTCAAAAATATCCACTGAAAAAACGGAAATAGGGTGAGAAAAGGCGGAGAAACAACCGCTTTGGGAATTGCTATTGGTTGCACAACCCAAAACAGGGCTATCCACAAAGGTAGCCACCGCGCCGCGGATGTGCATAATTTGGGCTTAACAACCGGGTAATGGCCACAGGGTTTGCCGATGGGCTGCGGTTTCGCAGTTTCTTTGTGGGCGCATTCTGCTCCTATCCGTCAGGAACGCCTGGCTGCGCGTAGCGCGGCAGGACTTTCCTGACGGATTCGTTCCTCACTCCCACCCATGAAAAAAATCACCAAGCTACTCGTCGCCAACCGGGGCGAAATTGCGTTGCGCGTCCTGCGCTCCGCCAAGGAAATGGGCATTGCCACCGTGGCCATCTACTCCGAAGCCGACCGCAACGCCCTGCACGTGCGCTACGCCGACGAAGCCGTGTGCGTGGGCCCGCCCGCTTCCAAAGACAGCTACCTGCGCGGCGACAAGATTCTCGAAGTCTGCAAACAACTGGGTGTCGATGCCATCCATCCCGGCTACGGCTTCCTTTCGGAGAATGCCGGCTTTGCCCGCGCCGTGCGCGAGGCCGGGCTGATTTTCGTGGGCCCCAGCCCCGAGGCGATGGAAATCATGGGCGACAAGCTTTCGGCCAAGCAGGCGGTGCAGGCCTACAATATCCCGCTGGTGCCGGGCACGGCCGAGGCCATTTCGGACGTAGCCGCCGCCAAGCAGATTGCGCAGGAAGTGGGCTTTCCCATTCTGATTAAAGCCTCGGCCGGCGGCGGCGGCAAGGGCATGCGCATCGTGAACGGAGCCGACGAGTTTGAGGAACAGATGCAGCTGGCCATTAATGAGGCTGTTTCAGCCTTTGGCGATGGCGCGGTGTTCATTGAGAAGTTCGTGACCGGGCCGCGCCACATCGAAATCCAGGTGCTGGGCGACGAGCACGGCCACATCGTGCACCTGTTTGAGCGCGAGTGCAGCATTCAGCGCCGCCACCAGAAGGTAATTGAGGAAGCGCCCTCCTCAGTGCTCACGCCCGAATTGCGCGCCCAGATGGGCCAGTGCGCCGTGGACGTGGCCCGCGCCTGCGACTACACCGGCGCCGGGACCGTGGAATTCCTGCTCGACGACAAGCACAACTTCTACTTCCTGGAAATGAACACCCGCCTCCAGGTAGAGCACCCCGTGACAGAGCAAATCACGGGACTCGACCTGGTGAAGGAGCAAATCAAAGTAGCCCAGGGCGAGCCCCTTGCCTTCTCGCAGGCCGACCTCACCATCACCGGCCACGCCCTGGAGCTGCGCGTGTACGCCGAAGACCCGCAAAACAACTTCCTGCCCGACATCGGAAACCTGAGTACCTACGTGCGCCCCCAGGGCCCCGGCGTGCGTGTGGACGACGGTTTCGAGCAGGGCATGGACATTCCGATTTATTACGACCCGATGATTGCCAAGCTGGTCACCTTCGGGGCCGACCGCGCCGAGGCCATTGCCCGCATGCTGCGCGCCATCGAGGAGTATCAAATCACGGGCATTGAAACCACGCTGGGCTTCGGCCGCTACGTGCTGACGCACCCCGCCTTCGTGAGCGGCAACTTCGACACGAATTTCATCCGCGACCATTTCACGCCCACCACCCTCGCCCCCGCCGCGCCGGACGAGGCCACGGCTAAAATAGCCGCCGCGCTGGGCGCGATGCTGCTTAGCGATAAAAAAACCAAAGCGGCAGCCGCAACGGGCGAAACGGCCGGCGCAGAGGTTTCGGGCTGGCGGCGGAACCGGCTGGGCGTGCGGTAAGGTAGTCATCGTAAAAAAGGAAGCCTGGCTGAAATAGTCAGGCTTCCTTTTTTAGCTTACCTCTTCGGCGAGTTATCGCCACGCGATTAACCGGCTATGAGCCTGACATCAGGCTAGTACTGGCCAACCTGCATCATCCTCAGCACATCGGCCAGAGGTTCCTGGCTGATTAAAAAGCCGTGTTGGGCGGTGGCATCCATCGCGGCAATCATGGTGATGACGAGGGCAAACGCGGCCGCCAGCACGGGCATGCCCACCAGCCGCCGGTGGCTAAACATGCCGGTCTGGTAGCCCACGCTAAGCATGCTCATCGCGGAAAGCAAGTTTAGCACCAGCCATATTCGGCCCGGAATGTGGTAGCCCAGGGCAACGGTTTTGCGAGCGGTATGCACGTTTATCAATTCGCTCAGCGAGTTGATGAAGAGGCTGCGTATTTCCGAATCCATATTTTCCGGCACCAGCGACGCGGCTTGTTGCCACATTAGTTGCTGGAGTTCGTTGGTCCGGGGTTCTCGTTTTTTTGCCACGGCCAGCGAAGTGATGCCCAGGCGCAGGGCCACGTATTCGGGAAATAGCTTTTGCAGAGCCTGTCGCTGCTTTTCGGGGAGCAGGCGGCTATACTGGTAAGCCGTTCGAATCCGGTTGGCGTCTTCAATCACCAGCTCGCGGCGGGCATCGAACCGGGAGGCCGTCATGGCAAACGTGAAGGCGAGCAGGAAGGCCAGCAAACCCAGCACGGCCCCCACCACGGCGGTCACCGGCGGCTCGGGCTCGCGCAAGCCGCGCCGAATCAGGAGTCGGCCCAGACGAAAACCAGCCTCGTTAGCGCCCAACGAAACCCCGATTACCAGCAGGAACAATAGCCACGAGGGCAGGGCTGAGATAAAGACGGCAGTATCCATAACTCGTACATACGAGCATAGCAGTATTCAGGAACATCACAAGCCCTCAATACCCAACTGTTATTCGGACGGGTTAGTCAACGCTGGCTTTGATGCGCGGGTCAAACTCAAAATCTTCCCAGCCGATAATCTTCACCTGCGCAAAGTCTGGATGGCGGGTGTTGAGCACATAGTTGTGCTCGTGGGCAATGATGGAGGACGGCACCCGCAGAATGGCGGCCGTTTGGCGCTGGTACCAGGCGGCACCAAGAGGCTGGCAGCGGGCGTAGTGGCGTGGCAGTTGCCACTCGGGCGGCATCTGGTCCAACGTCAGCTCTTCGATGGGCAGGACGTCGGGCACGTCGATGCGGATGACCCGGAAGAGGCTGTTGAGGCCTTCGCCGCTGCGGTGCACCACGTTTTCGAGGCAGGCCAGGGCGCGGCTGCCGGCGGCGTAGATAACCAATTGGCCGCGGAGATTCCAGCGGCCGGGGTTGCCGGAGGCAACTAATTCACCGGCGTATTTGGCCAGGCAAATGCGGTAGATTTCCACTCGAGGTCTTAGGCTAGGTCGCCGTGGGCGATGCGGTCAACTTCGTCGGCCACCAGGTCGATGCCGCCGCTGGTTTCGAGCAAGGCCAGCGGTGCTTGGTTGTCAAGGCCGTAAGCGGGCTTGTCGAGCCAGCGGCGGAAAGCCGGGAGCGCACCGAATACTTCCTCACCCTGACGGGCGAGGGCCAGTAGCTTGAGAATTTGTTCGCTGGCCGCGGGGCCGAGGCGCTTTTTGCCTTCGCGGTAGGCACGCAGCGTTTTGGTGGTGGTGTGTAGGAGGTTGGCCAGCTCGTCGGCACTCAGCTTGAGCAGAGCGGCCACGTCGAAGGCCGTTTTGGCGGGCACGCCGTTGCGGGCCTCCATCACGAGGGCGAAGGAATCGGCCACGGTGGCTTGCAAGCCCCGCAGGGCGGGCGAATACACGGCGGCGGGAGGCGTGGCGAGAGCAGTCATGGGATAGTGAAGTTGATTCTTACCCAAAGATGGGAAATATTTCCCTGACAACGGGGAAATATTTCCTTTGGTTTCATTGGTCCGGTCGTAGCGGGGGCCATCCCCGCCCGCCGAAGACGACGCGGCCCGGACGCAACTATTCACCCCTTCACGCCTACTGGTGGGCTCACGCTCCGTATGCCTATCGTATTTTATGCTTCTATTTGATGGTTTTTCAGAAACAGTTGCAGTTACCAGCCATGCGCCGGGGCTTCCACCTCATCACCGAATATGTGTTACAAGGGCTGCCCGAGCTGGCGCGGGTACGGGCCGGCCTGCTGCACGTGTTCATTCAGCACACCTCGGCCAGCCTTTGCATCAACGAAAATGCTGACCCCACGGTGCGGCACGATTTCGAGCAGTTTTTCAACCGCGCGGCGCCCGAAAACGCGCCCTACTTCCGCCACAACTCCGAGGGCCCCGACGACATGCCCGCCCACCTGAAAGCGGCAATGCTGGGCAGCAGCGTCAGCATCCCGGTCACGAACGGGCGGCTGGCACTGGGCACCTGGCAGGGCATCTACCTGGGCGAGCACCGCGACCACGGCGGCCAGCGGACGCTGGTAATTACGCTGCTGGGCGAATGAGGGAGCAGGCTAGCAGCCAGACGGAGCCGCTGACCAATGCAGCGCTGCTTGGTGAGCCTGAGCAACGCTACAGCAAATCCCCTACCTCGCGTACGCCCACCGGCCGCGCCACCGTGAAGCCCTCCCCAAACTCGACCCCGATGATGTGGCCGAACTCCCGCGCCCGCGCTTCCATAAACCGGCCAAACGCCTGGCTGGAGAGGTACGTTTGTGGCGCGTCCAAATCAGGATTAAAGAATTGGGTTTTGAAGGCCTGAATGGCCTCCCATTTCTTCTCCCAATACGGCGTGATGTCGACCACGAAAGCGGGCGGCAGCTGCCGGTCCTGAATGTAGTGATACACGTTTTTGGGCCGCCAGGCTTCCTGCGGCAGGCCGTCGTCGCCAATGGTTTCAATCATGCGCAGCCCGGCCAGAAAACAGGCATCAATGGCCAGCTGGGCGGCGCGGCCGTGGTCGGGATGCCGGTCGTCAATGGCATTGGCCAGCACCACCTCGGGCTGGTAGCGCCGAATGGCGGCAATGAGGGGCAGCTGGTGCTCCCGGTCGTTGCGAAAGAAGCCGTCGGCCATGCCCAGGTTCTCGCGGATGTCAATGCCCAAGATTTTATTGGAAGCCGCCGCTTCGGCCGCCCGCGTGGCCGGGGTGCCGCGCGTGCCCAGTTCGCCCCGCGTGAAGTCAACAATTCCCACTTTCTTGCCAACCGCCATGCTGGCCAGCAGCGTACCAGTACAGGACATTTCTACGTCGTCGGGATGCGCGCCGAGGGCTAGGATATCGAGTTTCATTGCGGGAAAATTGAATGATATGGAAAAAAGAATGTCATGCTCATCTAGCGTCCGCGCAGCCGAAGCAGCTCTACTGCGAGAGTAAATGGTTACTTCCTTCGTGGACCTGCTTCGCCTGCGCGGACGCTAGATGAGCATGACGGACTATTGCGTTTCAGAGGTTACTTAATCCGCAGCTTTTTGCCCGGCTGCAAGGTGCGTACCCCCGGATTCAGCTTTTTCAGCGTGCTTACGCGCACACCGTAGCGCTCGGCTACTTCCGAGAGCGTATCGCCGGAGCGCACCTTGTGCGTCACCACCTGCCGGGCGCGCGAAGGCGAGCCACCGCGGCTGCCGCTGCTCCGGTGCCCCAGGGCCCGGCTGTAGTAGTTAAACAGTGCCGAGGTGATGGTGAAATTGTCCTTCCGCAGCTTGTAGCCGGGGAAATCATACATCAGCACCGGGTTGATGGGGTTGCCCTGGTAGCGCACCTCAAAGTGCAGGTGCGAGCCCGTGCTGCGCCCCGTGCTGCCGCCATAGCCGATGAGTTGGCCTGCTTTCACGAAGGTGCCCACGGTCACCAGTGCCTTGCTCAAGTGGCCATACACGGTTTCGAGACCGTTGTAGTGGCGCACCAGAATGTAGTTGCCGTAGCCGCCGCCGTCCCAAGCCTGAATGCGCACCACGCCGTCGAACACGGTTTTCACCGAGTCGCCGGTTTCCAAATCCAGGTCCATGCCGTAGTGCCAGCGGTAGCCCCGGAAGGCGAAGCCCGAAGTAATGGGCGTGGTCAGGAGCGGCATTTTGGCGTAGCGCTGCCGGGGCGGGTCGGTGAGGTGCAGCTTCAGCGAGTCGCGGTAGCTGCGGCCGTCCACGCGGTACGGGTTCACCCGGTGCGTATCCCAAATAGAATAGTAGCCCGCCACCTTCACCCACGACGAATCGATGAGCACCTCCTCCGACATTTCCACGATTTCCTGCCCGCCCTCGTTCAGCGTGGTGGTGTCTTCGCTCACGATGCTGAGCTTCTTGGCCGGGTTGAAATAGATGGATTTCGCGGCGTCGGAGTTGTCGTCGGGGATTTCCTCGGTTTCGATAACCGTGGTGGTGTCCGGCCGCACGTAGCGCATCCGGGGCGTTTTAATGCGAAAAAAGTCCGACTTGCCGGTTGTGCTGCCGGCTTTGGTCTTGGTGCGCGGAGCCTTGCGGCGCTGCGCCTGGGCCGGACTCAGCCCAACCAGCAGCCAGAGCAGCGCCAGCAAGAGCAGCGCCGGGCGCAAAGATGTTGTTTTCAAAAAAGTCAAAAGCAAATAGAATTAACAGTGGCCTTAACACATCATGCAGAGCGCAGCGAAGCATCTTTACCGCAATAGTAAACCCTTCCGATTGGATTACTATTGCGGTAAAGATGCTTCGCTACGCTCTGCATGACGTTCCAGTAAGTAACGACCTTTAGTGTATGCCCATGGCAGCCAAATACCGTTCCGCATCCAGCGCGGCCATGCAGCCGGTCCCGGCGGCCGTCACGGCCTGGCGGTAGGTGAAATCCTGCACATCGCCGCAGGCGAAAACACCGTCAATATTGGTTTTGCTGGTGCCGGGAATGGTTTTCAAATATCCCTGCTCGTCGTGGTGCAGGTAGGGCTGGAAAATCTTCGAGTTCGGCTCATGCCCGATGGCCACGAAGAAGCCCGTCAGCGGAATTTCGCGGGTTTCGTGGGTCAGCACGTTTTTCACGCGCACGCCTTCCACCGCGTGCTCGCCCAGAATCTCATCCGTCACCGTGTCGAACAGCACCTCAATCTTAGGGTTGTCGAGCACACGCTGCTGCATGATTTTCGAAGCCTTCATCTCGCTCTTGCGCACTATCATGGTCACCTTGCTGCACAGGTTGGCGAGGTAAGTCGCTTCCTCGGCGGCGGTATCACCCGCACCCACAATGGCCACTTCCTGCCCGCGATAGAAGAACCCGTCGCACACGGCGCAGGCCGAAACGCCCGAGCCGTTCAGCTTCGCTTCCGATGGAATGCCCAGCCACTTGGCCGAAGCCCCAGTGGCGATAATCACGGCATCGGCCGTGAGCTCGGTCGTTTCATCAATCGTGATTTTGCGCGGATGCACCGAGAAATCCACCGCCGTGGCAATGCCGTAACGGATATCCGTCCCGAAGCGAGTGGCCTGCTTTTTTAGGTCCTCCATCATCTCCGGCCCCATAATTCCGTCCGGGTAGCCGGGAAAATTCTCCACGTCGTTGGTAATCGTCAACTGGCCACCGGGCTGCAGACCCATGTACATAACCGGGGCCATATTGGCGCGGGCCGCGTAGATAGCAGCAGTATAACCAGCCGGGCCAGAGCCGATAATCAGGCATTTGATGTGTTCAGACATTTCGAAATTGTAGCGCGAAGCCCTGCTTCGCGTATCGTTGAACGAAGAATAATAGAACGGTGGCTACTGGCGCCAATGCACAGCAAAGGCTGCGCCACAGATAGACGCCAACCAGCGCAAAACCGTACAAAAAACCCCAACCTTACAGCCGGGGTTTTTGCAACAACAAAACTAAGCAGAAGTTAGCCCAGGTAAGGCTTCAGCGCCTTCGAGCGCGACGTGTGCCGCAGACGACGAATGGCCTTTTCCTTAATCTGACGCACCCGCTCGCGGGTCAGGTTAAATTTCTCGCCGATTTCTTCCAGCGTGAGGGCGGCTTCGCCATTTAGCCCGAAATAAAGCGTAATCACGTCGGCTTCGCGCTTAGTGAGCGTGCTCAGAGCGCGCTGCACCTCCTTGCGGAGCGAGTCATTCATCAGGGCCATGTCCGGCGACTCCTCGTCCTCGTTTTCGAGCACGTCGAGCAGACGGTTTTCTTCGCCCTGCACAAACGGAGCATCCACCGACACGTGACGGCCGCTGATTTTCAGCGTATCCACCACTTCCGAAGTGGTCAGTTCCAGCACTTCGGCAATTTCCTCGGGCGAAGGCTCGCGCTCAAATTTCTGCTCCAGTTCCGAGAAGGATTTGCTGATTTTGTTCAGCGAACCTACCCGGTTCAGGGGCAAACGCACAATGCGGCTCTGCTCAGCCAGGGCTTGCAGAATCGACTGGCGAATCCACCAAACGGCGTACGAGATGAATTTAAAACCGCGGGTTTCGTCAAAGCGCTTGGCGGCTTTGATAAGACCAAGGTTGCCTTCGTTAATGAGGTCACCGAGGCTAAGACCCTGGTTCTGATACTGTTTTGCTACCGACACTACGAAACGCAGGTTAGCTTTGGTCAATTTTTCCAGCGCCTGCTGGTCCCCGTCGCGGATGCGCTGCGCAAGCGTCACCTCCTCGTCGGGCGTGAGCAAATCAACCTTGCCAATCTCCTGGAGATATTTGTCCAGCGACTGGCTTTCGCGGTTGGTAATCTGCTTACTAATTTTTAGCTGTCTCATTGGGGGACTAGGTAAGAACGATATCTGATGGGGTTATACGAAAGAAAAAGCCGTCCGGACAGTCCCCTAAGTCAGAGGTAGCCAACAGGCTTCCCCTGACATTAGTTCGGGACCGTCCGCTTAACTACGCTTGGGCTTCGCCGTTGCTGGCAGCGGCCGTTTCCGGCTTGGGCAGCAACACCTTGCGCGACAAGCGGTACTTGCCGGTTTTCTTATCGATTTCCACCAGTTTCACGTCGATATCCTGGCCCACTTCCAACAAGCCTTCCAGCGTCTGAATCCGCTCGTGCGTCACTTCCGAGATGTGCAGCAGGCCGTCTTTGCCGGGCATAATCTCCACGAAAGCGCCGTAAGGCTGAATGCTGCGCACTTTGCCTTTGTACACCTCGCCCACTTCGGGCTGGGCCGCGATGGCGCGAATCCGGTCGATGGCACCCTGCATGTCCTCCTGGTTGGAGGCGTAGATGCTTACGTGGCCCTTCTCGTCCTTCTCCTCGATAATCACCGTGGCGTTGGTGTCCTTCTGGATTTGCTGAATCACCTTACCGCCCGGCCCGATTACCGCGCCGATGAATTCTTTGTCAATCAGCATCTTGTGCGAGCGCGGCGTGTGAGGCTTCAACTCGGCCGCCGGAGCGGCAATGGTCTTCGCCATTTCACCCAAAATATGCAGGCGGCCGGCGCGAGCCTGGTGCAACGCGGCGGTCAGAATCTCATTGCTCAGACCCTGGATTTTGATATCCATCTGGCAGGCGCAAATGCCTTTCTCGGTGCCGGTTACTTTGAAGTCCATGTCGCCGAGGTGGTCCTCGTCGCCAAGAATGTCGCTCAACACGGCGTATTCGCCAGTTTCCTTGTCCTGCACGAGGCCCATAGCGATGCCCGAAACGGCACCCGTGATTTTCACACCCGCGTCCATCAGCGCCAGCGAACCAGCGCAAACCGTGGCCATCGAGCTCGAGCCGTTTGACTCCAGAATGTCCGACACAATGCGGATGGTGTAGGGATTTTCCTCTTCGGGGGGCAGCACCTGCTTCAGCGAGCGCAGGGCCAGGTTGCCGTGGCCGATTTCGCGACGACCAGCGCCACGGTTCGGCTTCACCTCACCGGTCGAGAAACCGGGGAAGTTATAGTGCAGCATGAATTTCGAGTAACCCTTAGCCAGCGGCTGGTCGATGATTTGCTCATCGAGCTTGGTGCCGAGCGTGGCGGTGGTCAAGCTCTGGGTTTCGCCGCGGGTGAAGATGGCCGAGCCATGCGCACCGGGCAGGTAATTGATTTCCGACCAGATGGGGCGGATTTCGGTGAGCTGACGGCCGTCGAGACGAACCCGGTCTTTCACCATCATGTCGCGGATAGCCTTCTTCTCAGCCGAGCCGTAGTAGCGGCTGAACATCTTCATGTTCAGCTCGGCATCCACGGACAGCAGGTGCTCCAGCACGGCTTTTTTCACTGCCGAGAAGCCTTCCTTGCGGCCGGCTTTGCTGGTATTACCGCTGCGGGCCACGTCGTAAGCGCCCTGGTACACGGCGTCGAGAATGGTCTTTTTCAGCTCCTCGTTTTCCTCGTACTTGGGGTACTCGCGGGTCGGCGAGTCGGCGGTGCGGCCCACGGCCTCGGCCAACTCCTTCTGCAACTGGCACTGGGCCTTGATGGCTTCGTGGCCGAAGGCAATGGCCGCCACCATTTCCTCTTCGCTCACTTCCTGCATGGCACCTTCCACCATGGCCACGGAGTCGGCGGTAGCGCCCACCATCAGGTCCATGTCGGCGCGGGCCAGGTCGGAGGTTTTGGGGTTAATCTGGAACTGGCCGTCGATGCGCGCCACGCGCACTTCGGAAATCGGGCCAGCAAACGGAATGTCGGAAATCGACAGCGCGGCCGAGGCGGCCAGGGCGGCCAAAGCGTCGGGCTGTACTTCTTTATCGGCCGAGATGAGGGTAATCATCACCTGCACCTCGTAGTGGTAGTCCTTGGGGAACATCGGCCGCAGGATGCGGTCGACGAGGCGGCAAATCAGGATTTCGTAGTCGCTCAGGCGGCCTTCGCGGCGCTGAAATGAGCCGGGAATCTTACCGGCCGAGCCGAATTTCTCCTGATAATCAACCGACAGGGGCAGAAAATCAACGCCTTCGCGCTGGCTCGGGGCCGAAACCACCGTGGCGAGCAGCATGGTATCGCCGAGGCGAACCACGACGGCGCCGTCGGCGAATTTGGCCAGCTTGCCGGTTTCGATGGAGATAACGCGGCCGTCGGGCAGCGCCAGGGTTTTGGTAATGGCGTGGGGTTGGGACATCAGCGGGATTTGCTTGGAAAAGCGACAGCGGGCGAGCAGCCAAAAACGAACACCGCGCACGGCCCTCGTTACTCAGGTAAACACAACGGTACGCCGATGGTAAAACAGCTTTCCGGGCCGGCCTCGGGGCCAAACCAACCCGAACAAAAAAAGAGTAGGGAACCTTCGTTGGAAGGCTCCCTACTCTCAGATTCTGGACTTACTTACGGATGCCCAGCTCCTTGATGATGGCGCGGTAGCGGTTGATTTCGCGGTGCTGCAGGTAATCCAGCATGCTGCGGCGCTTACCTACGAGCTTGAGGAGGCCCAGGCGGGTGCTGTGGTCCTTCTTGTTCACCTTCAGGTGCTCGGTGAGGTGGGTGATGCGGTGGGTGAAGAGGGCGATTTGCGATTCAGCCGAACCGGTGTCGGTTTTCACTTTCTGCAGGCTGTTCTTTTCGAAAATGGCCTGTTTTGCTTCGGTATTTAAAATCATCGGTTGATAGGTGTTACCCCGTCTTAGATTTTAGAATGAAAAAAGAAATTTGACTACCCCACACATTGGGGTGCCGCAAAGGTACGAAATTTAAAAACAGGATAAAAGGGCGGGAGAGAGATTTATCCGAGCCCTTTTTCTCGTCCCAAGCCGGGCCCTACGCCACAACCTCTTCCTCCGGCTCCGTGATTTTGCGCAGGGCCGGGATGCCCAGGCGCTGCGGCAGGCGCCGCCAGAAGTCAAGTTCGAGCAGGCCCGAGTCGTTGTAGGCTTGGTAGAGGAAAAATAACCCGGCCGGCAGCAGCACCAGATTCGACATCCACATGCCCACTCCTACCGGCATCACAAACTCGCGTCCGTACTTCTCGCCCATGATGCTGAGCACGTAGTAGACGATGAAAAAGAGAATGGAAATCAGAATAGGCACACCCAGGCCGCCTTTCTTTATAATCGAACCCAGCGGCGCGCCAATCAGAAACATCAACAGCACCGCGACGGACTGCGAGTATTTCCGGTAAACCTCAATCCGGAAAAGGGCCGAGTTGCGGGCATAGTCGTTGAGCCGCTCAGAAGTGGAATTGGCGAAAGCCTGCGTGTTCCGGGCTCGGTTGGCGGCCTGCTGGAGAATGGGCACGGTAACCGGGGCCAGTTTGGTGGCTGGTACCTGAATACTTTCCGCCTTCTGGTTGGCCTTGCGTCCGGTGGTATCAAATCGCGCGAAGGTGTAGTATGCATTCATTTGCCGGGGAAGCTGCTGCTGCTCCACGTGCAGCTTTTTCTGCACCGAATCGGTGGCAGAATGCAACTGCGGGATGTTGAGCATCATCCGGTTTTCCTTGAACAGGTCCTCTTTGGTACGGCCCAGGCTGAATGAAGCCAGCGAAAAGGTTATGACGTTATGGTCGAACCCCTGACGCACAAAGCTGGCCCCGGCGCGGTCGCGCGAATCGGGCTGCTCGATGTAATTGTGCCCGTGGAAGAGTTCCAGGCTCAGATAACCGCCCCCATGCGTAGTAAACATGCGGCCGGAATCGGCCAGCATCACCGTGGCGTTGCCCGATTTCTGGGTGTGGTCATAAATCATGACGCCGTGCAGGCGGTCACCGTTTTCGCCGGTTTTCTTATCCACCTTAATGGTGTAGCCGGGAATGCCGCTGTAGAATACACCTTCGCGGATATCCAGCGCTAGTTTTTGTTGGCGCACATCCCACAGCAGGCTATAGGCTTTGAGGTTGGCCCGGGGCACAATGGTTTCGTTGAACCAGAATGCACCAATGGCCAAGCCTGCCGTGAGCAGCAGCACCGGCCGCAGAATGCGCGTGAGCGCAATGCCCGACGCTTTAATGGCCGTGAGCTCGTGGTGTTCGCCCAGGTTGCCGTACGTCATCAGTGAGGACAGCAGCACGGCCAGCGGCAACGAAACGGGCACGATGAGCACGCTGAAGTAGAACAGCAATTGCAACAGCACGCCCGTGCCCAAATCCTTGCCAATGATATCGTCCAGATATTTGAGCAAGGTGTGCGTGAGCAGAATAAATTGCACCACCGCGAAGGTGAGCAGAAACGGGCCGGCAAAGGCCTTTAGAATAAGCTTGTCGAGCTTTTTGAGCATGTTAGGCAGCGCTTGAGGGCGCAAAGGAACGCGCCAGCGCAGAAACGAAAGTTGAGGAGAAAAAGTACCTCGATACGGTTACGTAAGGATTTGGCCGCTTAGCCGCCCACCTGGTCACGCAGCTTGGCCACCAAGCTTTCCCACATTTCATGCTGCTCGGCGGCATCATTGGCCGAGGAGTAGTCCACCACGCGCAGGTACACTTCATCGGTCACCTGCGACGAATCGAGGGTAAACTCCAGGGAATTGGCATCAAGCACCGACTGGCGGTGTTCATCGAGGAACACGAAGCGCACGGCCTTGTTAAGGCGCTGGCCCGAAATTTCGGCGTAATGGTTCTCGTGGTCCCAGATAAAGTTTAAGCGCTGGCCCTCCACATAGCGCACATCGTCGCAAAACCACTGGGAAAGGCCCGAAGCGGTAGCCAGGTAGGGAAAAAGAATTTTGGGGGACGCATTAATGGGGAATTCCACCACAAAACGCGTTTTAGTTTGAGTATCAGGCAATGCCATAGGACTAAGACGAAGGAAGCCGAGCGCCGCTATCATAAAACAGGCGGAGCACAGAAGAAATACAGTATTATTTGGCCCAGCACCTTGCTTCGGGGCCTTTTGTAACGTTACCTTTGCACCCACAAAAAACCCGGCGGGGTAGCTCAGCTGGTTAGAGCACAGGATTCATAACCCTGAGGTCGGCGGTTCGAGCCCGCCTCCCGCTACGTCGAAAACCGTTTCAGTCTGGTACTGGAGCGGTTTTTTTGTTTCTGGTCTAGTTGAGTCAAATAAGTAGCTTGACTTCCATAAGGAACAGAAACAACCTAGCGGGCCAGACAGAATAGGCCCAAAACAAGAAAACGCTGAACCCAAGGGCCAGCGTTTTCTTGGTGGATTGCGCGCAGGGGCAGTTATTTTGCCTTCTCCACGATGCCTTTGAAGGCTTCGGGGTGGTTCAGGGCCAAATCAGCCAGCACTTTGCGGTTGAGCTCGATGCCAGCCTTTTTCAGGCCGCCCATCAGCTGCGAGTACGACAGGCCGTGCTCACGAGCGCCGGCGTTGATACGCTGAATCCAGAGGGCGCGGAATTCGCGCTTCTTTACTTTACGGTCGCGGTAAGCGTAGAGAAGGCCTTTTTCAACGGCATTCTTGGCTACGGTCCACACGTTTTTGCGACGGCCGTAGTAGCCTTTCGCCAAACGCATGATTTTCTTACGGCGGTGGCGCGAGGCCACGTGGTTGACACTTCTTGGCATAACCTTGAGAGTTTTTGGCAGCCGGCGACGGGTGAAGGTCTTTAAGGCCGGAAGCCTGGTGAAATTTTAATTAGTTGGATGACTTACGGCGTTAAGCAGAACGGGGCACGGGCCACGCACTCACTAGCAACCAGTAAAATCAGATGTTCAACATCTGGCGCACGCGGTTCATGTCGGCGCTGCTCACGAGGCCGGTGTGGGTCAGGCCGCGCTTCTGCTTGGTCGTCTTCTTCGTGAGGATGTGTGATTTGAAGGCGTGCTTCCGCTTCACCTTGCCCGTTCCGGTGAGCGCAAAGCGCTTCTTAGCACCGGATTTCGTCTTTACTTTCGGCATTGTAGTAAGTGTTGGAGGGTTGGTTGTTGATTGTTGATTGCTGACTGACCAGGGGTCGGGAAGCCATCTTCAACCGGGTAAAAGCTATTCGGCGGCGTCGGCAGGAGCCGGAGCCGGTTCGGAGGTCTTGTCAGTGGCTTCAGCCTTGGGCTCGGCCGGCTTGGGAGTTTTCGGCTTGGCATCGGCGGGAGCAGCGGGCTTGGCGGCGGGTTTCACTACGGCAGCCGCTTTCGGGGCCAGGTAGAGGAACATGCGCTTGCCTTCGAGCTTGGGCAGTTGCTCTACTTTGGCGAGGTCCTCAAGGGCCTGGGCAAACTTGAGCAGCAGGATTTCGCCCCGCTCTTTGAATACGATGCTACGACCAACGAAATGCACGTAGCTCTTGATTTTTGCGCCTTCACGCAGAAATTCCTGGGCATGCTTCACTTTGAAGGCGAAATCGTGCTCGTCGGTGTTGGGACCGAAGCGGATTTCCTTGAGCACGACCTTGGTCTGCTTGGCTTTCAGCTCGCGGGTTTTCTTCTTCTGCTCGTACTTGAATTTCGAGTAGTCGATGACGCGGCAGACAGGCGGATTGGCAGTGGGCGAAATCTCAACGAGGTCGAGGTTTTGCTCCTGTGCCATTTTCCGGGCCTGGTCGGTCGGATAAATACCCTGCTCGACATTGTCGCCAACAAGGCGTACCTCACGGGCCAGGATTTTTTGATTGATTTTGAACGGCTCTTCCACCTGCTGGCGGGGCACGTACCGACGATTCGGAGCTGCTATGGTTTGGTCCTCCTGCTAAAAAAGTGGCGGGGAATGAGATTCTGGGCGGTTTAGGCCGGGTAAAGCCTGGTTATCAGGGGGCAAATATCGGCATTTTAAATGGGAAAGCCAAGCCGCGTGCCGAAGGAATTTATAGATACTCATTAAATCATTGCTAAGCTGAACGTAATGAAGCACCTTACCACGCCCGAACTACTTGTTCCGGCGCAATAAAGTGCTTCATGGGGTTCAACCTGATAGACTTGTTATCAGCAGCTTACATCGCATCCACCATCTGGCTCTGCACACTTTTTACAAACGCTTCCAGCGGCATGGAGCCAAGGTCGCCCTCGCTGTGCTTGCGGACGGAGATGATGTTGTCCTGAGCTTCCTTCTCTCCTACTACCAGCAGATACGGAATCTTGCCCATTTCGGCATCGCGGATTTTGCGACCGATGCGCTCGTCGCGGCCGTCCACGGTACCGCGCAGGTCGTGCTGCTCCAATTGCGCTTTCACTTGGTAAGCGTAGTCGCTGTATTTGTCGGAGATGGGCAGCACGATGAACTGCTCGGGCGTGAGCCAGAGCGGGAAGTTGCCACCGCAGTGCTCGATGAGCACGGCCACGAAACGCTCCAACGAGCCGAACGGCGCGCGGTGAATCATCACCGGACGCTGCTTGGAGTTGTCGGCAGCGGTGTATTCCAACTCGAAGCGTTCGGGGAGGTTGTAGTCGACTTGAATGGTACCCAACTGCCAGCGGCGACCAATGGCATCGCGCACCATGAAGTCGAGCTTGGGACCGTAGAAGGCGGCTTCGCCGTATTCCGTCACGGTGTTGAGGCCCTTTTCAAGCGCGGCTTCCTGAATGGCGCTTTCGGCCTTTTCCCAGTTTTCGTCGGAGCCGATGTACTTGGTTTTGTTTTCGGGGTCGCGCAGCGAAATCTGGGCGGTGAAGTCGGGGAAATCGAGGGCCTTGAGCACGTAGAGCACGATGTCAATCACCTTCATGAACTCCTCCTTCACTTGGTCGGGACGGCAGAAAATGTGGGCGTCGTCCTGCGTGAAGCCGCGCACGCGCGTGAGGCCGTGCAGCTCGCCCGACTGCTCGTAGCGATACACGGTGCCGAATTCGGCAAGGCGCACGGGCAGGTCGCGGTAGCTGCGGGGCTCGGTCTTATAGATTTCGCAGTGGTGCGGGCAATTCATCGGCTTGAGGAAGAATTCCTCGCCGGGGTTGGGCGTTTTGATGGGCTGGAAGGAGTCGGCGCCGTACTTCTCGTAGTGGCCGCTGGTTACGTACAGTTCCTTAGCGCCGATGTGGGGCGTCACGACGGGCGAATAGCCGGCCTTCACCTGTGCTTTGCGCAGGAACTGCTCGAGGCGCTCGCGCAGGGCGGTGCCTTTGGGCAGCCACAGGGGCAGCCCCGCCCCTACTTTTTCCGAGAAAGCGAACAGCTTCAGCTCTTTGCCCAGCTTGCGGTGGTCGCGGCGCTTGGCTTCTTCGAGGCGCTCGAGGTACTCGGTGAGGTCCTTAGCTTTGGGGAAAGTGATGCCGTAGAGGCGCGTGAGCTGCTTGTTCTTCTCATCGCCACGCCAGTAGGCGCCGGCCACGTTCATCAGCTTGGCCGCCTTGATGGTGCCGGTGTCGGGGATATGCGGGCCGCGGCAGAGGTCGGTGAAGCCTCCCTGCGTGTAGAAGGTGATGTTGCCGTCTTCGAGGTTTTCGAGCAGTTCCAGCTTGTAGGGGTCCTGCTTCTCAGTGAAGTAGGCAATGGCATCGGCCTTGGAAACGTCTTTGCGCTCGTAGCGGCTTTTGTTTTTGGCCAGCTCCAGCATTTTCTTCTCGATTTCCGGGAAGTCTTCGCTGGAAATGCTGCGGCCTTCGCCGAGGTCTACATCGTAGTAGAAGCCGTTTTCGATGGCCGGGCCGATGGCCAGCTTCACGCCGGGGTACAGTGCTTCCAGCGCCTCGGCCATGAGGTGGGCCGAAGAGTGCCAGTAGGTGGATTTGCCGGCGGTGTCGTTCCAGGTGAGGATGCTGACCTGCGCGTTGTCAGGCAGGGGGCGGTGGAGGTCGCGCACGTCACCGTTCACGGTGACGGCGAGGGCATTGCGGGCAAGGCCTTCGGAAATGCTGGCGGCTACGTCGTAGCCGGTCGCGCCGTCGGGCAGCTGGCGCTGGGAGCCGTCGGGGAGGGTGATGTTGAGCATAATACTAGGTAAAAAGGCCCCGCTTGGGGCAGGCAGGGCGCAAGTTAGCACTTGCGCCGGGAGGGGCGGTATTTTTTTCGGGCAAACAGCGGAGGGATAATCCCGATGCCGGCCATGATTGGAATTTTGAGTTACTGTTTGACTTCTGCCGGACGCAACGGCGAAACCGGGGTCAAGGGTTCGATGCGGGGCCGGGCCACGGGCCGACGGTAATAGTAGCGCGGGGCAGTGCGCAGGCTGTCGGGCAACGAGGCCTGAACCAGGCCGTTCATCTTCCACACCTTAAACGTCCAGTGCGGATTACCGGGATTTTCGGCCACCAGAAAACGGTACTGGGCCAAAGCTTCGGGCAGGCGGTTCTGCGTTTCGAGGGCTTCGGCGAGCAGGGCGCGGGCTTCGGGCAGGCGCGGGTTGCGGCGCAAAGCGCGGGTTAGATGCTGGATAACGGCCACCGGCTGGCGGAGTTTGGCGGCGGCCAGGCCCAGGCGATAATCGGCCCGGTACACGCTGGTATCGAGCGCGAGGGCGCGGCGGTAGTACCAGAGGGCGCTGTCGGGACGGCCTTGTAGCTCCAGTTGACGACCGTAATCGTATCGCAACAGGCCGGAGGTGGTATCGAGTTTCATGCCCAACGCAGCGTAGCGCGCCGCTTCGGCAGGAATGCGCCAGGCATTCAGCAGGAAAGCCAGCTGGTGCAGGATTTCGGGCTCGCGAGGGTCGCGGGCCAGGGCATCCTGAAGGTATTGCACGGCGGTACTCGTATCGGCGGTGGCCGCGTAGGCGAGGCCTTTGTAGAAGAGCGCGGCAGGCTGGTTGGGGTCGAGGCGCAGGGTGCGGTCGAGGTTGTCGAGGGCGGCGGGATAGTTGCGGGCGGCGAGGTAGGTTTCGCCAACAAAAAGCGGTAGCTCCGGGCCTGTAAAACCTCGGTCGGCGGCCTGGCGGGCAGCGGTTAGCGCGGCGGGCAGTTGCCCCAGGGCGCGGTAGGCTTTGGCCTGGATGAAATACAGATTGCCGGCGGCATCGTCTATTTCCAAGGCGGCGGCCACGTCGGCAAGAGCAGCGCTGGGCTGGCCGGCGGCGAGGCGCAACGTGGCGCGACGGGCCAGCAGGGCGGTGTTGCGAGGCTCGCGGGCAATGGCCCCGTTGAGCTCATCGGCCTGCACGCGGGGGCCGCTTTGCACGGTGGCGAGGTTCACCAGCGTGTCGGGCTGCTCGGAGGGCGCGGACTGGCAGGCCGCCACGGCCAGGCAGCCCGTCAGCGGCAGCCAACGCAAGGAAAACCGTATCGAAACCGGGAAGCGCATGGTCATGTAAATGCAAAGCTAGCAGCTACTGCTTGCGGCTGAGGGTGTCGCGACGCGCCCGGATGGAATCGTCCGGGGCCAGAATAACGGGTTTTGGCTTTTTGCCCTCACGGACCCGGCGCTTCTGGCGGCGGGCATCGGCGCGGAGCAGCGGGGGCAACATTTTGCGGCACAGACGGCTCACCACCAAGTCTTCGCTGGTGATGGTGGGCAGACGCTCAGCTTCGCGCAGCACAGCAATGGCGCGGCGACGGCGGCCCTGATAAACATACATTCGGGCCAAATCGTAGCAAAACTGAAGGTTTTGGGGGGCTAGGTCACGGGCTTTTTCCAGGTCGGCCATGGCTTCTTTGCTGTCGCCACCGGGGGGCACGCCGCCCAGAATGATTTTGCTGTACAGGCGCTCAATCAGGTTATAATGTGCCACGCGGTACTGCCAGCGGCCACGCAGCTGCCAGGTTTCGGGCAGGTCCGGCCGGCGCTCGGTGGCTAAGTACACATGCGAGCGTAGGTCGCTGAATGCTTTGAGGCGGGCTCCGGCGCGGTATAAAGTAGCCTGGTTGAACAGCGCCAGCGCCACGGCGTAGTTGCTTTCGCCGCCTTCGGGCCGGAGCAGCAGAGCGCGGTCAGCGTACTGCCGACCGAGGTCGAAATAGGCCGATTTGCGGGTTTCGTCGGAGTAGCGGGTGCCAATTTTCACGCTCAGCACGGCAGCCTGCCACAGTGCCAGGTAGTGCGTTGGTATCTCTTTCAGAATTTCCTGATACACAGCCAGGGCTTCGGAATCCTTGAAGCTATTGGCAAGCGCGGCGGCCTGGAACAGCTTGACGCGGACGGCGGGTGGGTCGGCCGGCGGCGCGACCACGGGTACCGGGTGGGCGGCGGACTTGATGGGGCGGAGTCGGATTTGGCCAACCGCAGGTAGCGTCAGTGTACCGAGTAGCACAACGCTATTCAGCCCTACCCGCACCCATCGGACTGCCAAAACCGTGCATAACCACCACCGAAACAACACAAGCATAACCGCAAAGAAAGGGCGCAAAAGAATTCGGGAGCGGCGGAATCTCAAGGCGCAGCATCAAAAAATATACCGCCTTGGTGTATTCCGCCGCTCCGCGAGCAGCCTGTCCTAAAACAGCCCCAGCTGTGCCTTGGGCCGCTTCAGCAGCTCCTGGGCGCGGGCAACTTCTTCGGCCGTTACGTCGACGGGGCCAGCGGACTCAGGCGGCGCTTCGGCGTTGGTGGGGTTTTCGCCGGGCTTGGGCGCGGCGGCGCGCTTCTTCACTTCGCGGCGCTGCGGCTCGGGGCCTTCGTCGGTGAGCAGCGTGAGGGCGTGGATTTTGAAGTAGTTGAGCTTGTTACCCATCGCCTTCCAGCCTTTCACGTCGATGAACTCATGCAACGCAATTTTCTCGGTTTCCTTGTCGGCTTTCTTGTCCTTCTGGATTTTCACTTCCACCAGCGGCTCGGGGTTGGCCGTCACGGCCAGCATTTTCGAGCCTTTGGCTTCAGAAATGAAGGTAAAGCGCTTGCCCAGCGTGCTGGTTTCAATTTTGAAACGCTTGACGTAGTGAATTTTGGTTTCGCCGTCGAGGTACACCGTTGAGAGCACCGTGTCGGGTTCCAGCTTGCGCAACAGCACCATGTTGGGCACGTCGAAGTGAATGGCCGGGTCGGGCGCGGTCAGCTCGTAGCTGCCGTCCTTGTGCACCACCAGCAGGACGTTTTCGGTATCGAACGTGCCGAGGTAGCGGCCGTGGCCGGCCGTGTTGAGGCGGCCCACCACGCTGTCGAAAAACATCTCACGGCCGCCCAGGGTCGAGTCGCCCAGCGTTTTCTGGGTGATTTTCTTGATGGGTTGCTTGGTCACGATGTTGCCCATCGAGCCCTTGCCCTTAATGCCAAGCTCGGCAAAATCGAAATCGAACTGCTTCACCCGCGCCGGGGCTTTATCTGACAGCTGAATGCTGACAATTTCTGATTCTGAGTTGGGGTTGGCCGTGAGGTAGAGGGTTTTGGTACCCTTGGTGCCCTTGGTCAGGTCATAGGTTTTGTCGCGGGTGATGCCCGACACCAGGAAGCGCTTGGCGAAGCTGATGCCCGACGCGCCGTCGAGGTACACCATATTGTATACCAGCCGGTCATCGTTCTTATTGTAGACGCCGACGTGCAGGATATCCTTGCCTACGAAGGTCTTATCCCCAATTTTGGTCACCATAAAGGTGCCATCGCGCTTGATGGCGATGATGTCGTCCAAATCAGAGCAGTCGCACACAAATTCGTCCTTCTTGAGGCCGTAGCCCACGAAACCGTCCACGCGGTTGACGTAGAGCTTCTGGTTGGCGATGGCGACTTTCTGGGCCGTCACCACATCGAAGGTGCGGAGCTGGGTTTTGCGCTCGCGGCCCGCGCCATACTTCTTCAGCAGGCCTTCGAAGTAGGCAATAGCGTAGCGCGTGAGGTTGGCCAGGTGGTCGGCCACTTCGGCCAGCTCAGCTTCCAACCGCTGCAGGTACTCATCGGCTTTGAAGCCGTCGTATTTCGAAATGCGCTTGATGCGGATTTCGGTCAGGCGCGTGAGGTCCTCCTCCTCAATCGGGCGGCGCAGCACAATGCGGGTGTCGTCAGCCTTGGCCTTCTCCCCTTCTATGCGCACAAATTTCTTTAGGCCCTTATCAATCGTTTCGAGGATTTCGGCCCAGGTTTCGCACTCCTCAATCTTGCGGTAGATGCGGTTTTCGATGAAAATCTTCTCCAGCGAGGCATTGTGCCATTTCTCCCACAGCTCATCCTGGCGGATTTCCAGCTCGCGCTCCAGCAGGCGCACGGTGGCTTTGGTGCTTTGGCGCAGCACGTCCTCCACACCCACGAAGCGGGGCTTTTCGTCGATGATGACGCAGGTATTGGGCGAGATGCTGATTTCGCAGTCGGTGAAAGCATACAGCGCGTCCATGGTCAAATCGGGCGACACGCCGGCAGGCAGCTGCACCTGAATTTCCACCTCAGCGGCCGTGTTGTCGACCACCTTCTTAATCTTGATTTTGTTGGCTTCCGAGGCCTTCACGATGCTCTCCATCAGCGCCGTGGTGGTGGAGCCGTAGGGAATGTCGCGGATGACAAGCAGCGTTTTATCGACCTTCTCGATGGTGGCGCGCAGCCGGATTTTGGCCCCGCGCATGCCCGAGTTGTAGTTGCTCACGTCGCACAGGCCGCCGGTCGAAAAGTCCGGAAACAGCTGGATTTCCCGGCCCCGCAACACGTCGATGCTGGCCTTGCACAGCTCGCGGAAGTTGTGGGGCATAATCTTGGTGCTCAGGCCCACGGCTATGCCCTCCACGCCCTGCGCCAGCAGCAGCGGGAATTTCACGGGCAGCGTGGTGGGCTCGCGTTTGCGGCCGTCGTAGCTCAGCTGCCACTCGGTGGTGTCGGGGTTGAACACCACATCGAGCGCAAACTTGCTCAGGCGGGCTTCGATGTAACGCGGAGCGGCGGCGCCGTCGCCGGTGCGCACGTCGCCCCAGTTGCCCTGGGTTTCGATGAGCAGGTCTTTCTGGCCCAGGTTCACCATGGCGTCGCCGATACTGGCGTCGCCGTGCGGGTGGTACTGCATGGTCTGGCCGATGACGTTGGCCACCTTGTTGAAGCGACCGTCGTCCATCTCCTTCATGGCGTGCAGGATGCGGCGCTGCACGGGCTTGAGGCCGTCCTCAATGGCGGGCACGGCGCGCTCCAGAATCACGTAGCTGGCGTAGTCCAGAAACCAATTCTGGTACATGCCGCGCACCGTGGCCACGTCGTGAATGGTTTCGCCGGGGGCGAATTTGGGCTCCTCCTCGGTCTGCTCCTCCACGGGGATGGCTTCGGCCTGTGGCGGCGTCAGGGGCACGTTGCCGAACAAATCGGCAGCCAGCGGCGCGCTTTCATCGGCCACTTCTCCGGCCGGCTCGTCTAAGGATTCGGCGGGGTCCTGGGCGTCGGCATCCGCGGCGGGCGAAAAGGCGGACAAATCAAAATCCACGGAATCACCGGGCTGTAAGAAATCCTGGTCGGGAGCGTCGGAATTGGGAGTATCGAGAGAAGCCACAGGGGAAACGAATGAGGTCGGCGTACTGCCGTCAAAAATACCGGAATCAGCGCGGAGCGCAATAAATTACAATTCAGACCAGGGCCGGAAAGTTCCCAAGATTCTTAGCGAACCAAGGTCAGGCAACGGGCGCTAAGCCGAATGACAACACGCCCGCAAAGCCAAATTTCAGCTTTTTATCACCAGAAAGCAAACTAAATAAACTAGCCAAGCGCTGCCTTTTTCCGGATTCGCGGGGTGCCACTTTGAGTATCATCGACTCAAAAAGAAAAAAGCCCGAACCAAGGGCTCGGGCTTTTCCGTGGAATGTGTCGACTAGTCTACCCCTAGGCGACAGGGCAAACGTACACATAAAAATAATTATTCCCAAACCTCAACTGCTCATTCCGGGAAATATTACTGGGCCAGCAGTTGAGCTTAACGGCTATTTTTCCAGAAATGAGACGAATGCGCAGGTTTAGACTCAGGCTAAATCGGCTTCAACAACCTCGGTCACGGGCAAAATATCAGAAGTTATCAAGTCTTTTTCCAGGCGCAGGTTATCGATGATGAACTCCTGACGAGCGGGCGTATTCTTGCCCATGTAGTAGGTGAGCACCTGCTGGATGCTGCGGTCCGACTGCAAAATCACCGGCTCCAGCTTGATGTTTTCGCCAATAAACTTGCCGAATTCGTCCGGCGAAATCTCGCCCAAGCCCTTGAAGCGGGTGATTTCGGGGTTGCGGCCCAGCTTGCGGATGGCGTTCTGCTTCTCCTGCTCGTTGTAGCAGTAGATGGTTTCTTTCTTGTTGCGGACGCGGAACAGCGGCGTTTCGAGGATGAAAACGTGGCCGTTGCGCACAAGGTCGGGGAAGAACTGGAGGAAGAACGTGAGCAGCAGCAGGCGAATGTGCATGCCGTCGACGTCGGCATCGGTGGCCACTACTACGCGGTTGTAGCGCAGGTGCTCGATGCCTTCTTCGATGTTGAGAGCGTGCTGCAGCAGGTTCAGTTCCTCGTTCTCGTACACGATTTTCTTTTTCAAACCGAAGCAGTTCAGCGGTTTGCCACGCAGGCTGAACACGGCCTCCAGCTCCACGTTACGGCTCTTAGTGATGCTGCCCGACGCGGAATCGCCCTCGGTGATGAAGAGCGTGGTGAGGAGTTCTTTTTCGGCTCCGTCCTTGGCGTTTTCGCCGAGGTGGAAACGGCAGTCGCGCAGCTTGCGGTTGTGCAGGTTGGCTTTTTTGGCGCGCTGGTTGGCGAGTTTTTTCACGCCGGCCATGTCCTTGCGCTCCCGCTCGCTCTGCTCGATGCGCTTGCGCAAAGCCTCGGCCACCAGCGCATTTTTGTGCAGGTAGTTATCGAGGTGCTCCTTGACGAAATCGAGGATGAAGCCGCGCACCGTAGGGCCGTCCTCGCCCATGTTCACCGAGCCCAGTTTTGTCTTGGTCTGCGATTCAAACACCGGCTCCTGCACACGCACCGAAATGGCGGCAATGATGCTGGCCCGGATATCGGAAGCATCGTAGTCCTTCTTGTAAAACTCGCGCACGGCCTTCACTACGGCTTCGCGGAAGGCCGCTAAGTGCGTGCCGCCCTGGGTGGTGTACTGGCCGTTCACGAAGGAATAATACTCCTCGCCGTAGTCGTTGCCGTGGGTCATGGCCATCTCGATGTCCGGCCCTTTCAGGTGGATGATGGGGTAGCGCAGGTGCTCCACGTCGGCCTTGCGGGCGAGCAGGTCGAGCAGGCCGTTTTCGGAGTAATACTTCTGGCCGTTGAAGTTGATGGTGAGGCCGGCGTTCAGGTAAACGTAGTTCCAGATTTGATTTTCGAGGTACTCCGGGATGAAGCGGTAGTTCTTGAAAATCGTGTCGTCGGGCTGGAAGACGACCAGCGTGCCGTTGCGCTGGCTGGTTTTGGCGGGCTTGGGGTCGGCGGTGAGCTTGCCCTGGGCAAACTCGGCGGCTTTGAGGATACCTTCGCGCACGCTCTGCACCAGAAAGTAGCCGCTGAGGGCGTTCACGGCCTTGGTGCCCACGCCGTTGAGGCCCACCGACTTCTGAAACACCTTGCTATCGTACTTGCCGCCGGTGTTGATTTTGCTCACCACATCGACCACTTTGCCCAGCGGAATGCCGCGGCCGTAGTCGCGCACCTGCACTTTCGAGTCCGAAATCTTGATATCGATGGTGCGGCCGTGGCCCATCACGTGCTCGTCGATGCAGTTGTCGACGACTTCCTTCACCAGCACATAAATGCCGTCGTCGTACGCCGAGCCATCGCCGAGCTTGCCGATGTACATGCCGGGCCGCAGGCGAATGTGCTCGCGCCAGTCCAGCGAGCGGATGCTGTCTTCGTTGTAGCCATGGTCGGCCGCGGCCGGGGCGAGCGGTAATTGTTCGTCGTTCATCTAAAAAATTCCGTAAGGAGGGCAGTTCAGGGGTAAAATAACGCAGAAAACAGCGGCACGGCAAGCCGGCCGCTGCCAGTGAGCTTAGCCAGTCCCGCCAAATTATTTAGTTTCCAACACTGCTGCTACCGTCCGGGTTCACGCATTCGGCGGCGGGCGACGGGCTTTTTTCTTCCTTCTCCCCTACTTGGCTTTCGCTTACCAACTTTATGTTTCCCCGCCCGAATACCATCAACCAGCCGCGCAACCTGCCCTCGCCCACGCAAAACCACGCGCCGGCCGAGGTGAAGCAGTCGCCCGTTATCCACTACACCTTTCTGCTGATTGGGCTGTCGCTGCTGGTGTTCGTGCTGCACAAGCTGGATGGTGTGCTGCTGCCCATTCTGTTTGCCGGGCTGCTGTCGGTGCTGCTGCTGCCGCTGGTGGTGCGGCTGGAGAAGTGGAAGTTTCCGCGCATCTGGGCCATCATCGTGACGCTGCTGCTGCTGGTGGCGGCGCTCGCGGGCTTGTGCTACCTGTTTGGCACGCAGCTGATGACGCTGCGCGATGAGCTGCCCAAGCTCCAGGAAAAAGCCCTGGTGTACTTCGACCAAATGCAGCAATGGGCCAGCGAAAAATTCGGCTATCAGCCCATGAGCAAGGAAGAATTGATTGACTCCTCAATGAAATCGGTGAAGAAATCGGCGGGCGGCTACCTGGGCTCCACCCTTAGCATGACGGCCGCCGTGCTGAGCGTGACCACGCTGATTCCGATTTACATCTTCTGCTTTTTGTATTACCGCGACCACATGCGGCAGTTCATGTTCCGCTTCGTGGCCCCGGACAAGCGCACCACCGTGCTGCATACGATGGACAGCATTCAGACCGTGGTGCAGGCTTATATCCAGGGTTTGCTGACGGTGATTGTGGTGGTATCGGTGCTGAATGCCATCGGGCTGCTGCTGCTGGGAGTGAAATTCGCCGTATTCTTTGCCGTATTCGCCTCCGTGCTGGCCGTCATTCCCTACATCGGCATCATGGTGGGCTCGGCCATTCCGGCGCTGGTGACGCTGGTCGAAACCGGCTCCATCGGCAAGGCGGCGGCGGTGGTAGGCGTGTTTATGTTCGTGCAGTTTCTGGAAGGCAACTTCATCACGCCCATGATTACGGGCTCGAAAGTGAGCATCAACCCCATGGCCGCCATTGTGGCGCTGATTTTGGGCGGAGAGTTGTGGGGCACGCCGGGCATGATTCTAAGCATTCCGCTGATTGCAGTGCTGAAAGTGGTGTTCGATGCCAGCAAAACCACTGAGCCCTGGGGCTTCCTGCTCGGCGATGTAACCGATGGCGAAGATACCCAAAACGATAAATCGGACGACAAGCCGGGCTTTTTTGCGACAGCCTGGCGCATGATAAAACGGATGTAATTAGTGGTTAACGGTTAGTGGTTAACGGTTAACAATTAGTAGTTAATCAGTGCTTTTGTGCATCACTAACCATTAACCACTAACCGTTAACCACTAAAACGCAACCTTCTACCGGGCTAAGTTTGTTAGCTTTCTTTTCGACCATCTTCCGTGCCGCGCTTTGTACGCCATCATCGACCTTGAAACCACCGGCGGGCAGCCCACTCAGGACCGCATCACCGAAATAGCCATTTACATCCACGACGGGGAGAAGATTGTGGACGAGTACGCCACGCTGCTCAACCCCGGCCGGGGCATTCCGCCGTTCATCACCCAGCTCACGGGCATCACCAACGACATGGTGAGCGACGCGCCCAAGTTCCACGAGGTGGCCCGCAAGGTGGTGGAAATGACCGAAGGCTGCGTGTTCGTGGCTCACAACGTGCGCTTCGACTATTCATTTCTGAAGAAGGAATTTGCCGACCTTGGCTATAATTACTCGCGCAAAACGCTGTGCACCGTGCGGCTGTCGCGCAGCCTCATTCCGGGCCAACCAAGCTACAGTTTGGGCAAGCTCTGCCAGAACATTGGCATTCCGCTCGAAGGCCGGCACCGCGCTGCCGGCGATGCCCACGCCACCGCCCTGCTCTTCGGCAAGCTCCTCAAAATCACTGCCGAAAGCGAGGAACTGCCCCACGGCCAGGACACCAGCCACACCCTGGCCCGCGTGGATGCCCTGGCCCCCAGCGGCCAGACGGCCAGCTCCAAAAAGCCCTCGCCCAAGCGCGTAGCTGCCGTGCAAACAGCCATCCGCGAGGCGCTGATGCCGCCGCTGCTGCCGGCCTCGGTGGTAGCCAATTTGCCTCAGGCCACGGGTGTGTACTACTTCCACAACGAGGCCGGGGAGGTGATTTACGTGGGCAAATCCATCAACATCTACAAGCGCATTCAGCAGCATTTTGCCATTGACGTAAAGTCGCGCAAGAGTCTGGAATTCAAGAATTCCATTGCCGATATTACGTGGGAGTTGACGGGCTCGGAGTTGGTGGCGCTGCTGTACGAGTCGCACCTCATCAAGCAAATGAAACCCGCTTACAACCGGGCGCAGCGGCGCTCGGTGTTTCCCGCGGGCATATATTTGCGCATTGATGAGCAGGGCTACAAGCGCCTGGCCTACGGCCGCGCCGACGCCCGCAATGCCGAAATTCCCATCATTGCGCTCGGCAACCAGTACAAGGCGCAGGGCTTCCTCTACCACAAAGTGGCCAAGTACAACCTCTGCCAGAAGCTGTGTGGGCTGTACAAAACGCCGGGCGCGTGCTTCGACTACCAGGTGCACCGCTGCCTGGGAGCCTGCGTGGGCCAGGAGCCACCGGAGAGCTACAACCTGCGAGTGGACGAGGCCATCGACAGCATAAGCTATGAGCACGAGTCATTCGTGGTCATCGGGCCGGGTCGCACGGAACTGGAAAAGAGCATTGTACTGGTGGAGAATGGCCGTTACCGGGGTTTCGGCTACGTGGATGAGACGTTTTCGGCACGCAAGCTGGCCGATTTCCGGGACGCCATCAAGCCTTATACTGACAACAAAGACATTCAGCAGATTATCCGTAATCATTTGCGCACCAAGCGCAAGGGCGAGCGGGTGAAGGTGTTTGGGTGAGTTGGGGGGGGCGTGGTGGGGATTTTTTACATTTACGCAAGTAAATCATCCCTTTTCCCCACCTCGTTATGAAACACTTCTTCTCAAATTTGCTGGCGGCTGGTTTGTTGCTGGCGGCGTCGCCCGCTGCGCAGGCGCAGTTGAGCGGCATTAAAACCATCAACCCGAACGGCACGGGAGCTAATAACTATCCCACCTTCACGGCGGCCGTTACGGCTTTGAACACAAGCGGGGTGGCAACCGGAGGCGTCACTTTCAACGTGGCGCAGGGTATTGTGTTCGATGAGGTGATTCCGGCCCTTACCGCCAGCGGCACGGCTGCCGGACCCATCATTTTTCAAAAGGGTGGCAGCGCCGGGCTTAATCCTAAAATCCAGGGTACAGGCACGGGCACAACCGATGCGGCGCTGACGCTGGAAGGGGCCGACTATGTGCAGTTCATCGGCATTGATGTGGAAGACAAGGCCGCCAACACCACGGCCGCGCAACAGCTTGAATACGGCTACCTGCTGCAAAATGGCGCGACGCACAACACCTTCAGCGCCGCTACCGTGACCCTGAACCGGGCCAATACCACCCGCACCGCCGGCGTGGCAATGCTCAACGGCGGCAATGACCAGAACCACTTTTACGGCCTCACGGTGCAGAACTGCGCCTACGGCTATGATTTGGAAGGCACCACCGCGCTCTACGATGACGGCACCGAAATAGGCCCCGCGCCCGGCACCACGGCGCCCGTCAGCCAGCTGCTTAGCATTGGCGTGCCACCGGCGGGCACGCCGGGCGGCATTGCCTTTGCCACCTACGGCATCTACCTGAAATCGCAAACCAACGCCCGCGTCTTCAGCACCGATGTGAATGGCGTAACGGGCACCAGCGGCACCTACGGCATCTACTCCACCGGCACCACCAACAGCGTGGACGTCACCGATTGCCGCGTGCACGGCCTGAGCGGCAGCGGCAGCACCGGCATCGTGATGGGCCTGTACGTGGCTAGTGGGGCTACTCACCGCTTCCTGCGCAACCGCAGCTACGACATTGAGGCGCTGGGTACCAGTGGCTTCGCGGCGGGCTTCGACATCACGGGCGGCACCACGAATTACCTGGCCAACAACATGGTGTACGACGTGCGGGCAGTGGCCAGCGGCGCGGGTACATCGGTGCGAGCTTTTAGTTTTCGGGGCGGTAATAACTACGCTTACCACAACACGGTGGTGCTGACCTACGCGGCCACCAACCCGGCCAACAAGAGCGGGGCGCTCTACATGTCGGGCGGGCCAACGGTGGATTTGCGCAACAACATTTTCGTGAACCTGGTGAGCGGGCTGGCCAGTGGCGGCGGGGGCATCGGGGCGGCGTTTTTTAAGAACAACACCATTACGACCAGCGTCAGCGCCGGCTCTAACAACAACATTTACTACGCCGGCCCGCCCTCGACGGAGAAGCTGATTTTCTATGGCGCGGCGGTGGGCACCACCCCGGCGGCCCTCGACCAGACGCTGGCCCAGTACCAGGCCCGCTTCGCTGCGGTGGAGCAGGCTTCGCTCACGGAGCTGCCGCCTTTCGTGAATGCCACCACCAACCCGCATCTGTTGACCGGGCAGCCTACCCGCGCCGAGGGCGGCGGCCTGCCCCTGGCCACCACGCCCCTGCCCGTGCCCACCGACCTGGACGGCGACGCCCGCAACGCCACCCGCCCCGATATCGGGGCCGATGAAGGCAGCTTTACGCCGCTGGCGGCCCGCACCGCCGTGCTGATGGACATCACGGCCGGAGTAGCCCCCAACCCGGCCGGGCGCGGCACGACCCCGGTGCTCTACCTGACCGGCCCCGCCAAAATGCTTTCGCTGACGGTGACGGATGCGCTGGGCCGCGCTGTGCTGCCAGCTCAAACAGTACGCCACGCGGCGGGCACCGAAATGCTGCTAGTGGGCCGGGCGGCTGGCCTGGCACCGGGCATCTACGTGCTGCGTCTGAGTGACCAAGCCACCGGGGCTGCGCTCAGCCGCCGGCTGGTGGTGGAGTAATAGCGGAATAGCGACGCAATATTTTGCGTCTCGTTGTTGAACGACCGGTACCGCGCAAAACCGCGCAGACCTAACAACATCAGCAACGACGAGACGCAAAATATTGCGTCTCTACTCCGTTCTGATGAGTGCTTCATCAACGCCAACAAAAAGGGCGGCCCCGGATATTCCGGGGCCGCCCTTTTTTGGCAGTGAGTACCGGCTACTTCTTACCGGCCAGAATCTCGTCTACCACCAGCGGGTCGAGGAGGGTGGTGACGTCGCCGAGGTTGGTGGTTTCGCCTTCGGCGACTTTGCGCAGGATGCGGCGCATGATTTTGCCGGAACGGGTTTTGGGCAGGCCTGAGACAATTTGAATCTTGTCGGGCTTGGCGATGCGGCCGATTTCGGCCACTACGGCTTCGATGATGCTGGCTTCGGTCATTTGCAGGTCGAGGTCGGTGGTGGGGACGCCGTTTTTGCAGATGACGTAGGCATAGATGCCCTGGCCTTTCACGTCGTGCGGGTAGCCGACGACGGCGCTTTCGACCACGTAGTCGCTCTGGTTGATGGCATTTTCGATTTCGGCGGTGCCGAAGCGGTGGCCCGACACGTTGATAACGTCATCGACGCGGCCGATGATGCGGTAGAGGCCGTTTTCGTCGCGCCGGGCGCCGTCGCCGGTGAAGTAGTAGCCGGGATACGGGGTGAAATAGGTTTGGCGGGCGCGCTCGTGGTCGCCCCAAGTGGTGCGGATGACGCCGGGCCAGCTGGCTTTGATGGCGAGGTAGCCTTCCTGGTCGTTGCCTTCGATTTCGGTGCCGTCCTGGTTCAGGAGTACGGGCTGCACGCCGGGCAGCGGCAGGCCAGCACGGGCGGGCACGCTGGGCGTGATGCCGGCCATGGCCGAAATCATGATGCCGCCGGTTTCGGTTTGCCACCAGGTGTCCACGATGGGGCAGCGGCCCTTGCCCACGTGCTGGTGGTACCAGTGCCAGGCCTCTTCGTTGATGGGCTCGCCTACCGAACCCAGGATGCGCAGGCTGCTGAGCGAGTAGGCCAGTACGTGGTCAATCGGCGCGGCCATAAGGCTGCGGATGGCGGTGGGCGCGGTGTAAAAAATGGTGACGTGGTGCTTGTCAATCACCTCCCAGAACCGGCCCGGCGAGGGGTACGTGGGTACGCCCTCAAACAACAGTGTGGTGCTGCCGGCCAGCAGCGGGCCGTAGAGGCCGTAGGTATGGCCCGTGACCCAGCCGATATCGGCGGTGCACCAGTACACGTCGTTTTCTTCCACCTGAAACACGTTGCGGAAGGTGTAATCGGCCCAGACCATGTAGCCGGCCTGGGTGTGGACCACGCCCTTGGGCTTGCCGGTGCTGCCGCTGGTGTAGAGGATGAAGAGCGGGTCTTCGGCGGCCATTTCCTCGGCGGGGCAGTCTTTTTCCACGTCTTTTACCTCGTCGTGGTACCACACGTCGCGGCCGGCTTTCCACTGCACGGGCCAGCCGGTGTGCTCCACCACAATGACGCGCTTCACGCTGGGGCACAATTCCAGGGCTTCATCGACTACGCTTTTCACGGGGATTTGCTTGGCGCCCCGGTTGAGGCCGTCGGCGGTGAGGACGAAGGCGGCGTCGGCATCGTTGATGCGGTCGGCAATGGCGGTGGCCGAGAAACCGGCGAAGATGACGCCGTGCACCGCCCCGATACGGGCACAGGCCAGCACGGCAATGGCCAGGCTCGGAATCATGGGCATGTAGAGGACCACGCGGTCGCCTTTGGTCACGCCGTTTTTCTTGAGCACGTTGGCGAACTGGCACACTTGCTCGTGTAGCTCGCGGTAGGTGAGGCGGAGGTGGCGGGTTTTGGGGTCGTTGGGCTCGAAGATGATGGCGAGCTTGTTGGCGCGCTGCTCCAAGTGGCGGTCGAGGCAGTTTTCGGTGAGGTTGAGGGTCGCGCCGTCAAACCAGCGGCTGTCGCCGGCCGGCGAAAACTCGCCGCTGCGCACGGTATCCCACTTTTTGCGCCAGGTGAAGGGCTCGGCGGCGGCGGCCCAGAAGGCATCGGGGTCCTGCACGGACTGCTGGTAATCGGCGTGGTATTCTTCGAGGGTACGGGTGCGGATGGCGGACATTTTGGTGAATTATGAATTAGAAATTATGAATTATGAGTTGGGGGGCGGGGGCTAAGGAGGGAGCATGATTAAATCCTAATCGGTTCGTATTTATTCATACTTTGTTCGTATTTATTTATACTCGCCATGAATTTATTTATACTTTGGGTCAGTTTACGACACCTCGGTTCGTATTTATTTATACTCGCAATGAATTTATTTATACTCGGGGGAGATTAATCGGTGCCCGGGGGTGATTAATGGCTGTGAACGGTCGATGTAGGGGCGGGGTCGTACCCGGTAGGGCTTGCCCCCGCCCCTACATCGTTTCAAAAGCCAAGCCGAGGGCGCGGCGTTGCAGGCCGGTGCGTATTTCATCGAGAATGAGGGGGTCGTCGATGGTGGCGGGCATTGGGAAATCTTCGCCGTCGGCGAGCTGGCGGAGGGTTTTGCGGAGGATTTTGCCGGAGCGGGTTTTGGGCAGGCGCTTCACCACCAAAACCGCCCGGAAGCAGGCCAGGGCACCGATTTGAGCGCGCACGGCGGCTATCAATTCCTTTTCGATTTGCTCCTCTCCTATCGTTTGGCCGTCTTTGAGCACTACTAAGCCTATGGGTACCTGGCCGCGCAACTGGTCGGCGATGCCGAGGACGGCGCATTCGGCCACGGCGGGGTGGGCGGCGAGGATTTCCTCGATTTCGCCGGTGCTGAGGCGGTGGCCGGCCACGTTGATGACGTCATCGACGCGGCCCATGATGTAGGTGTAGCCTTCGGCGTCGCGGTAGCCGCCGTCGCCGCTGAGGTAGTAGCCGGGGAAGGTGCTGAGGTAGGCTTCGTGGAAGCGGGCGTCGTCGTTCCAGAGGGTGGGGAAGCAGCCGGGGGGCAGCGGGAGTTTCACGGCCACGAGGCCGGTGGTGCCGGGCGGCACGGGGTGGCCGGCTTCGTCCAGAATCTGAATGTCGTAGCCCGGCACGGGGTGGCCGGCGCTGCCGGGGCGGGGGGCGGGCATGCCTTCGAGGCCCGTCAGGGTGGCCAGCATGGGCCAGCCTGACTCGGTTTGCCACCAGTGGTCAATGACGGGCACGCCCAGCAGGTGGCCGGCCCAGGCGTAGGTGGCGGGGTCGCAGCGCTCGCCGGCCAGGAAGAGGTGGCGCAGGCTGCTGAGGTCGTATTTCTTCGCCAATAAGCCTTCGGGGTCTTCCTTTTTGATGGCCCGGATGGCGGTGGGCGCGGTGAACATGACGCTGACTTTATACTGCTCGATGATGCGCCAGAAGGTGCCGGCATCGGGGGTGCGGACGGGCTTGCCCTCAAATAAAATGGTGGTGCAGCCTCTTAGTAAAGGGCCGTAGACGATGTAGGAGCTGCCCACGGCCCAGCCGATATCGGAGCCGGTGAAGATGACGTCGCCGGGCGCGAGGTCGTAGATGGTGCGCATGCTGAAGAACAGGGCCACGGCGTGGCCGCCGTGGTCGCGCACCACACCCTTGGGGCGGCCGGTGGTGCCGCTGGTGTAGAGGATGTAGAGCGGGTGCGTGGCCGGGACCGGCACGGCGGGCACGGGGGCGGCTTTTAATAATTCCTGGTAGTCGATGTCGCGGCCGGGCTGCATGTCGGCGGTCACAAAATCGCGCTGGCAGACCACGACGTGGGCCGGCTGGAAGGTGGCTTTGGCGAGGGCTTCTTCCACCAGCGGCTTGTAGGGAATGATGCGGTCGAACTCCATGCCGCCCGAGGCGCAGATGAGGACGCGGGGCCGGGCATCGTCAATTCTGACCGCCAGCTCGTGCGGCGCGAAGCCGCCGAATACCACCGAATGCACGGCCCCAAGGCGGGCACAGGCCAGCATGGCCACCACGGCCTCGGGCATGTTGGGCATGTAGATGATGACGCGGTCGCCCATTTCGACGCCGAGGGCGCGCAGACCGCCGGCCAGACGCGCGGTCATATCCAGCAGTTCGGCGTAGGTGTAGGTGCGCTGGGTTTGGGTCACGGGCGAGTCGTAGATGAGGGCGGGCTGGTGGGCGCGGCCCTGGGCCACCTGCCAGTCGAGGCATAGGTAGGCGGTGTTCAACTCCCCGCCCTTGAACCAGCGGTAGAAGCCGTTTTCATCCTGACTGAGGGGCTCGGTGGGCTTTTTATCCCAATGCAGGTGGGCGGCCTGGGTGGCCCAGAACCCGGCCGGGTGGGCCAGGCTGGCGGCGTGAGTGGCGGCGTAGGAGCAGGCGGGTTTCATAGCGGGTGGGAAGTAGCGCGGACTTTTAGTCCGCGGGTGGGAATTTTAGAGGGGTTCCGGCGCGGACTAAAAGTCCGCGCTACGTTACGCGGCCACGCCCAGCAGCTCGCGGACTTTTTCCATGAGCTGGCGGGTGCTGAAGGGCTTGGGAATGTATAAATCGGCGCCGACTTCGTAGCCCTTTTGGATGTCGGCTTCGCGGCTTTTGGCGGAGAGGAAAATGACTTTGGTGCCGGCGCGGTCGGGCCGCTGGCGGAGCTGGCGGCACACTTGCAGGCCGTCCACGTCGGGCATCATGATATCGAGTAGGATGAGGTCGTAGGGGGTTTGGTCGATGGCGGCCAGGGCCTCGGTGCCGTTGCGGGCGATGCCGACCTGGAAGCCGTTTTTGCGCATCAGGAATTCGAGCGACATGACGATGTTGGGTTCATCGTCGACGATTAGGATGTGGGGTGTTTTCATGCAGATGGGTGGAGGCGGGTGGGCGGTAAGGGAGGCAGAATGGGGAAGAAAAAGAGGAAATAAGACCGTCATGCAGAGCGTAGCGAAGCATCTTTACCGCGCAACGCAATCAATTACTACTGCGGCAAAGATGCTTCGCTACGCTCTGCATGACGTGCTGGGCCGTCCTCCGCTTCTTCCGAACCGCTCCCAGCAAGCGGCAGCTCGACAAAGAAGCGGGCACCCTGCTCGAGGCTGCTTTCGACCCAGATGCGGCCGTGGTGAAGCTCTACGATTTTGCGGGTGATGGCCAGGCCCAGGCCGGTGCCTTCGGGCTTGCGGGTGGTCTGGTGCTGGGCCTGGTAGAATTTGTCGAAGATGAGGTGCTGGGCGGCGGGCGAAATGCCCCGGCCGTTGTCTTCCACGCAGAGCAGGAGCACGTCGGCGGTGGGCCAGGCCAGTACCGCGATGCGGCCCGTGCCGTCGGGCCGGCAAGCTTTGATGGCGTTGGAGAGCAGGTTGACGAGCACCTGCATGAGGCGGTCGCGGTCGGCGTAGAGGACGGGCAGGTCGGTGGGCACGTCGACGTGCACGGCAATATGCTTATCGCGTAAGAGCTGGCCCACGGCGTCGAGGGCTTCGGCCACTAGGTCGGCTACGGGCACGGGGGCGCGGTCCAAAGTTGCCTGGCCGGATTCGAACTTCTCCAAATCGAGCACCAGGGAAATGAGGCGGGTGAGGCGCTCGGCCTCGCGGCCGATGGTGAGCTGGAAATGCTGGCGCTCCTCGGTTTCCAAATCAGGGTTGTCGGCCAGGATTTCGGCCAGCGCGCGGATGCTGGTGAGCGGCGTGCGCAGCTCGTGCGTTACGGTGTAGAGGAATTCGTCCTTGCGGTGGTCGAGCGCTTGGAGCTGGTCGTAGGCGGCGCGCAGCTCATCGGTGAGGCGCTGGAGCTGACGCGACTGTTTCTGGAGCTGGCGGTTGGCTTCGAGCAATTGCTGGCTTTCCTTGAGAATGCCCACCACGCTGTCGTAGCTGATTTGCTCGGCCCCGGCCACCGAGGCCACCAGCATGCGGGCGCTGGCCGGGCCGAGACTGCCGGCCAGCAGCTTTTCGGCGTAGGTGAGCAGGCGCGGGTCGGCAGGGACGGGAGTGATTGAGTGGCTGAGTGGCTGAGTGAGTTCTCCTTCCGGCGTGGACGGCAGCGCATCGGGGAAGCGGGTGGCGAAGGTGCGCAGGGCTTGGTTGGTGCGCTTCTTGCCGAGGAAGCCCAGAAGCAGGGCGCGCACGTCGGGGAAGGGGGTCCTCCCCTGCCAGCCGGCCACTTCCTCGGCCAAGCTGCGGCGGGTGAATACGTCTACGAACACATCGGCCTGGCGCAGCTCCAGCGCCGTGGGCGGCCAGGCCAGCGAAAGGCCCACGTAGAGCCCAATGTTGAAAAACCAGCTCCAGAACAGGCCGTGCGAAAGGTAATCAAGCCCTTCGAGCCCGAACAGCGCAAACGGCCGCAAGCCGCTGATACCGCCCACCCCCTCGGTCAGAATGGACTCAGGCAGCCGCCCCGGCCCCACCAGCGTGGGCAGCACCAGCGTGAAAAACCACACCGCAAACCCCGCCAGCAGCCCCACCGTGGCCCCGCGCCGGGAGCCGCCCTTCCAGTACAGGCCGCCCAGCACGGCGGGCACAAACTGCGCCACCGCCGCGAAGGAAACCAGGCCGGTGTTCACCAGCGGCAGGGTTTTGCCCACTTCGGCGTAGTAGCCATAGGCCAGCAGCAGCACCAGCACCACGGCCAGGCGGCGGCTTTCGAGGGCCACGCGGCCCAGGTAGGCAAACCAGCGCGTCTGGCCGCCTTCGGGCCGGGCAGAGGGCACGCGCACCAGCAGCGGCATGAGCAGGTGGTTGCTCATCATCACGCTCAGGGCAATGGTTTCGACGATAATCATGCTGCTGGCCGCCGACAAGCCGCCCAGGTAGGTGAGCAGCGCCAGCCACGAATGCCCGGCCGCCAGCGGCAGCGCCAGCACAAAAGTGTCAGCGTCGATGCCGCTGTGGCCCAGCCGCAGCATGCCACTGAAAGCTACCGGCAGCACGAATAAGTTGATGATGATGAGATAGAGCGGAAACAGCCACATGGCCTTGCGCAGGTGGTTTTCGTCCACGTTCTCCACCACGGCCACCTGGAATTGCCGGGGCAGCAACAACACCGCCGACATGCTCAGCACCAGCAGCGTGAACCATTCGGCCCCGCTCGTGCCCGAGCCGCGTAGCGTAAACAGCTGCCGCAGCGCCGGCACCGCCGCCGCCTGGTCGAACACGTCGGCAAAGCCGTGGAATAGCCCGAACGTGACGAACAGGCCCAGCACCAGAAAGGCCACCAGCTTCAGCAGGCTTTCCAGGGCCACGGCCAGCACAATGCCCTCGTGCCGCTCCGTAGCCTCCACCGACCGCACCCCAAACAGGATGGTGAACACCGCCAGCGCCCCCGTAGTATAGAGGGCCGTGGTAGCCGCCGCCCCGCCCGCCCCCGCCCCGCTCCCGGTAAGGGTCACAAACGAGGCGGCAATAGCTTTGATTTGCAGCGCGATGTAGGGCACGATGCCCAGCACGCACACCACCGTGACCAGCGCGCCCAGCGCCGCGCTCTTGCCGTAGCGGGCCGAGATAAAATCGGCAATGGAGGTGAGCCGTTGCTGCCGGCTTACGCGAATAATTTTGCGCAGCACCAGCCACCACACCGGGGCCAGCAGCGTGGGGCCAAGGTAGATGCCCACGAACTCCAGCCCGTTGTGCGCCGCCCGGCCCACCGAGCCGTAGTACGTCCAGGCCGTGCAGTACACGGCCATGCTCAGGGCGTAGACGTAGGGGTTGCTCACCAGGCTTTTCCGGGCGGCCGAACGGCGCTCAGCGGCGTAGGCCACGCCGAAAAGCAAGGCCAGGTAGCCGAACGAAAAGCCGATGACGAGCAGCTTGGACATGTGGTTTTTAAGGTAGTGTCATTGCGAGTAGAGCGAAGCGGAACGCGGCAATCCGCCCTCTTGATGTGACTAAGGCTGAGTTCTCAGACTGCTTTTTGCTGGACAAAAAAATCTTCTGGATTTGGAAAGTATCTGGTTTTAAAGAATGTCTGGCAAAAGAAAAGTGTCTGGTTTTGACAGGACAGATTGCCGCGTTCTGCTGCGCTCCACTCGCAATGACAGGCGGACTCATTCTTCCCTCTTCTCCCGCACCAAATACGCCGTCAGCCCCACCAGCAGCGCCCAGAGCAGCAGCACATACAGGTAAAGGACCGGTACGCCGCCCACCCGCCCGTCGTGGTCGAATACGGCCAGCAGCGGAAAATTGAGCAGCACGCCGAACAGCACGGCCAGGAACAGCAGCCGGTGCCCCCGGCGCGATTCCGTACGTTCAGGATGGGGATGGGAGGACACGGGAAATGGAGGTTTGGCAGGCATCGGGAGCCGGTGCGCCGGGAGTTGCGGCGGCTCGTCAATTTACTGAAAAAGCCGCCGGCCCAGCGGACCAGCGGCTTTTTCGGGCGTGGGTTGGTCGCGTTACGGACTACCTAAGCGGCTGGAGAAGGGTGGTCTTCAATGAGCTTCACATTGCGCACGTCTTTCATGTAAGCCACGCCCACCAGGAAGCAAATCAGGGCGATAACCACCGGGTAAATCAAGCCCACGATGCTGCTGTGCTCCTTGGCAAAGGTGCCGGCCGGCTGCGCCGCCGCCCACACGCCGATGGACGTGGCTACCAGCGGCACGAAGCCACCGAAGATGCCATTGCCAATGTGGTAGGGCACCGAGAGCGACGTGTAGCGCACTTTGGTGGGAAACAGTTCGACGAGGTAGGCGGCGATGGGGCCGTACACCATGGTCACGAACACGACGAGGCAGAACACCAGTGCAATCATGGCCGGCACGTTGGGCGTGAGGGCTTTCATAACGGCGGGCACGGCTTTGCCGGCGGCATCTACCGTGGCGGGCGTGATTTCGGTGAGCGGCCCGGCAAAGGCCTTGATGCCGTAGAACAGCGGCATGGTGAACAGCGCCCCGCAAATCATGCCCGTCATGATGATTTTCTTGCGGCCAATGCGGTCCGACAGCGAGCCGAAATACACGAACAGCGGCGTGGCCAGCAGCATTGAAACCACCATGATAATGCTCGAATCAACGATGTCGAGTTTCAGCGTGGCATTCATAAACGTAAAGGCCTGAAACTGGCTGGTGTAGAAGATAACGCCCTGGCCCATGGTAGCGCCAAACAGCGCAATGAGCACCAGGCGGCGGTTGATGGGGTTCACGAACGAGTCGCGCAGGGGACTTTTGCTGGTGGTGCCGGTGGCCTTGGCCTTGGCAAACAGCGGCGACTCGTGCAGCCGGCGGCGGATGTAGTACGAGGCAATGACCAGGAAGCCCGAGAGCAGGAACGGAATGCGCCAGCCCCACTCCTTGAAGGCGGGCTCACCCATCAGCTTGCGGGTGATGAGGATGACCGTGATGCTGAGAATGAGGCCGCCGGTGGCCGTAATCTGGATGAAGCTGGTGTAGTAGCCGCGCTTCTGGTCGGGGGCGTATTCGGCCACGTAAGTGGCGGCGCCGCCGTATTCGCCGCCGAGCGCCAGGCCCTGCAACAGGCGCAGAACCACGACGATAACCGGGGCGGCAATGCCGATGGTATCGTAGCTCGGAATGAGGCCGGTGATGAACGTAGCCCCACCCATAATCAGCAGCGTGACCAGGAAGGTGTATTTCCGCCCAATCATATCGCCGATGCGGCCGAAGAACACAGCCCCAAACGGCCGCACCACGAAGCCCGCCCCGAACACGGCCAGCGCCCCCAGCAACGACTTGGTGATATCGCCGGACTGCCCGAACAGCACCGGCCCGATGATGGCCGCCAGCGAGCCGAAAATGTAGAAATCATACCACTCAATCACCGTACCCACCGACGAGGCCGTGATGACCTGCCAGATTTGACTGGTCGAGGTCGTGTTGTTGTCGTGCGTCGCCGGGGCATCCACCGCCTTCGCGTAGGCCGGGTTCAAACTTTGTTCCATGGAAATTTCAGCAAAAAAAGATGAGGTGTGAAAGCGAAATCTGAGCGGCCCGCGCTGCTTACAGGTACACCTGCATCTGCAGGGTCACCTCGGGGCGGTACTGCACGCTGTTGACGGTGGCCGCGCCGTTGTTGGCGGGCAGGAAGGTCTGGTCCGAGAAATCGGGGCGGGCACGGTAGTTGAGCGTCACCTTAGCGTTGTGGCCGTCGAGCAGCAGGTTCAGGCCGGCGTCGTACACGTTCACCGATTTGCGGCTGCCGTCGGTTTCGTGCAGGCCCTCCCATTCGTTGCGCAGGTAGGCCAGGTAGGGCTGCAGACGGGCTTTGGGGCCCAGTAGCTTTTTGGGTAGCAACAGGCCGGCCTGGGCATAGTAGCTGTGGCCCGTGCCGATGAGCGGCAGCGCATTGCCATACAAGTTGGCTGGGCCGGTGCTCCCGGCTACAACGGCAGTGCCGGGGTTCAGCAGCCCGGCGTTGCGCACGTAGTTGGGGCCCATGTCGTAGTTGTAGTACACGCCATACAGCGTGAGGGCCGTGTTCGAGGTGGTATCAATCGGCGCATCGTAGAACACGTCGGCACCGAAGAGCTTGATGTCGTGGGTGGTCGTAGTGGTGAAGGAATCGTAGTTGGCCGGCATGGGATTAGCCGCCGTGAACACCGGGTTGGCATTCGGCCGCGAATACATGCCATCCTGGTTGTAGTGGAAGCCCGCGCCGATGTTGAACACCTTCTTGGTGCCCAGGTACGTGCCCGTGGTGAAGGGCAGCAGGTTGGCTTCCTTCTCCAGAAACGAATAGCTGAAGTAGCCCTGGTAAATCTTGTGGTTGTTGTGCGGGTTGAAAGCCGCCACGTTGGTGCGCAAGGCAATTGGCCCTTGGGCCGGCACAAAGGCCGTAGTGGCGGTGGCCGGTGTGGGCGCGGCCCCGGTCTGGTTGGTCTGAAAGGGCTCATCCACCGCCACGCGGTAGTCGAAGCCGCCGATGCGGCCGTGGCCATAAAAGCCCAGGAAGAAGCCAAACTGGTCGGTTTGGTCCAGCGTGGGGAAGTTCGTTACCGGAATGTCGTAGGTCATCATGGTAGCCGTGCTGGCGGCCGTCATCCGCGACACGCCCGTCTGGTAGTTGAGGCCGCCGCCCACGCTCAGGTACTTGTTCACCTTGTACTCGGCCACGGCTTCGTGGATGTAGTTGGGGGCGCGCTTGGCGGGGCCGTTGGGGTCGTTGGGCAGGCCGCCGCTCAGCGAGGTCTGGTTTTCAATGCCCAGGTCGACGTAAGTCATAAACCGGGGATTGAGCTGGGCCAGCATAATCAGGCGCGCCCGCCGGATTCCAAACGTGGTCTGGTCGCTCTGAGGGCTGCCGTTGCGGACGGTGTTGCTGTTGTTCTGGTTGTACTGCGCCCACATCTGCGCCCAGGTCAGGAAACGCAGGTACTTCGAGCCGTCGGGCGAGAGGTTAATTTTCATACCACCACCGTAGGGGGCCGACTTGGCGGGCGTGGGCACGGCGGGCGGCGGCGCGGGCGCTGCGGGTGCCGGGGCCGTGCCGGTAGCTGGCGGGGTAACCTGGCCAAACGCGGCCCCGGTCATCAACAGGCCGCTCAGGGCCAAAGCGTAGCGGGATGTGTGCATCGTGCTGAAGGAAGAAATAAGTGAGAGTTGCCGCGAAGCTGCCGGTTTTATTCAGAAGCTGAGCCAATGCCGCCAATGGGCACACCCCGGCCCCAAGCCAATTGGTCCGGCTAAGTAGCACAATGCCCGGCCTGTTAACTATCAGCCGGCATCGTTTTGGTAAGCACTATATTTTTTCCTGATTCAGTGCGCCCGGAACCGCTCCCAGCGTATCACCATGAACTTATCACCGAGCTCCGTTACCACCATCCCCGCCCCTTTCAGATTGCCCGGCACCTGGAAAAACGCGGCCAACTCGGCCTGGTTGAGGATTTTGTAGGTAGGGTGATAATCGGTCTGGCGTGGAGCGCGCATGCCGTATTTCTTCACCCAGTTCATCACGCTCACATGGCTCACGCCCAGCAGCCGCTCAATCTCGCGGTAGCTCACGCCTTCGATATAGAGCTGCAGGGCCTTGATGACGTAGTAGCTGTCTACCTCGCGGCCCAGCTTGGCCACGGTGTAGTGGTAGCCGCAGCTTTTGCACCGAAACCGCTGTCGTTCGTTCACCACGCCGCTTTTGGTGGCTTCCTTGGATTCGCACTTGGGGCAGGCAGGGGCTAGCATGACGCAAAAGCTTGGTGAAAACCTAAATAAGCTATAGGTATTCAGCAAACCTATACCATTTTAGCGAATAAACCAACTTCACTTAGTGAGTGCTTACTCCCTGGCCAACACGGTCGCCAGCAACGCTTCCACGGCCAGCCCGAGGCGGCGCATATCCAGCCGCGCCAGGGTGTCGGTGGTTTCGTGGTAGCTACGGTTACGATAGAAGGCCGTATCCGTGAGCAGCACCGCCGGGAAGCCCAACTTCCAGTAATTCAGATGGTCGGAAAAATCGATACCCGGCAGCCAGGCTGGCGCCTTAAAGCGCTTCACGGGGAGAGCGGCCACGCCCCGGTAGCGCCGCGCAAACTGCCGCCCGAAGCGGCCATTTCCGAATTTCTGGGCCACGGTCACGTAGTTTCCCCGGCTGCCGTAGATGAATTTTAGTGGCCAGGCCGGGTAGCGCTGGGTGCCGCGCCGGTCATCGTAGTAGCCCAGCATTTCGAGGGCCACCATGCCGCGCACCGGCACACCGGCAGCTTGCAGGGCGGCCGCGTGCACGTAGCTACCCATGTTGGGGGTGCGGAAAAATGGTGGCTCCTCCAGCGTATAAGCCACCAAATCGATGCGGTACGGCAACGCAGGCTGCTGCCCCAGCAGGCGGGCCAGCTCCAGTAGGGCGGCCACGCCGGTGCCGTTGTCGTCGGCGCCGGGCTGGTCGCCGCACACGTCGTAGTGCGCCCCGATAATCAGGCGCGGCCCATCCACCGGCCCGAATGAGCCGAGGACGTTGCGGTACGTCTGGTCGCGCACGGCGTAGGGCTGCGTGCCCACTGAGTGCGCCCCAGCCACCCGTAAGTGCTGCTGAATGTAAGCCGCCACCGAATCGAGGACGGCCGGGTGCTGGTAGTTGCGCGGCTGTGGCGTGCTGGTGAGAAACTGCAGGTGCCGGCGCAGCCGCGCCGTATCGGCCGGCAGCTGGCTTGCCAGAACCGGCCCGGCCAATTGAATCAACAGCAAACTCAGCAAAGCCCGTTTCATGCGGCTAAAGCTAATTCCTGAACGCACAAACGGCAGCGCCGACGAGGGCACTGCCGTTTGGCAACCGGGATTCCAATTGAAACCGAAACCCTATTCCTCCTCCACGTAGTCGAGGTCTTTGCCGTAGGTTTCGGGCAGGGTGCTGGCACTAAAAAAGGCCAATAGCAGCAGCACAGCCCCGATGACAGCGGCCGCGCCCACCATGCCCAGCGAAGGGTTTTCTTTCAACGATTTGAAGGCGAGGGTGACCAGCACAAGCGCACCCCGGGCAAAATTCGGAGCCGTAGTGGCCACCGTGGAACGGATGTTGGTTCCGAACTCCTCGGCCGAAACCGTGACGAACAATGCCCAGAAACCGCCGGTGTACCCTACGAGAAAGCAGGCGGCGTAGAACAGCGTGGTGCTGGCACCGTGCAGCCCAAACAGGTAGAAGCCCACCGCGATGGCACTGCCGATGATGAACAACTGCAGGGTCCGCATCCGGCTTTTGAGCAGCTGGCTGAGGCCGCCGCTGGTGAAGTCGCCCAGCGTGAGGCCGAAGTAGCACCAGGCAATGCTCAGGCCGCCCGTCACCGGGCCCTGCAGGCCGAACACCTTGCCGAATTCCGGGGCCAGCGTAATCAGGATGCCGGCCAGAAACCAGAACGGAATCCCCACGAACAGGCAGCGCAGGTATTTCCAGAACCGCGCGCCATTGGTGAACAAACTCAGGAAATTGCCGCGTCTGACATTGCTCTCCTTGGTTTGCTCAAACATACCCGATTCAAACACGCCGGCCCGTAGGGCCAGCAGCGCCAGGCCCAGCCCGCCACCAATAAAGTAGGCATTGCGCCAGCCAAACTCGCTGCCCACAAAGTAGGCCACCACCGCCCCCGACACGCCCACCGAAGCTACAATCATGGTGCCGTAGCCGCGTTTTTCCTTGGGCAGCGTTTCGGCCACCAGCGTAATGCCCGCGCCCAGCTCACCGGCCAGGCCCACGCCCGCAATCAGGCGCAGCCAGCCGTATTGGTCAATGTTCTGCACAAAGCCGTTGGCAATGTTGGCCAGCGAGTAGAGCAGAATGGAGCCGAACAGCACCGAGAGCCGGCCCTTCTTATCGCCCAATATGCCCCACAGGATGCCGCCGAGCAGCATGCCGCCCATCTGCATGTTGAGCAGGTACAGGCCCTCGTTGGTCACGGCCGATGCCTCGGTGATGCCAATGTCGTTGAGGCTCTGCACCCGCACGATACTGAACAGCACAAGGTCATAAATATCAACGAAGTAGCCCAGCGATGCCACAATTACAATGGCACTAAACAAGCCCACCGCGGGTCTTACGGCGTTGGGGTCCGGGATTTTGGTTGGGTTCATAGGGACAAGGGTTTAGTGACGAACTGCCAACGTTACCCTTTATTTTTTAAACCGCCCGCCCTCCTGCCCGAAACCTGCTTATTACTATAGTCATCTAATCAATGAATTTTCTTTCTAAAAACAAGCAATGTCTTAATTGACAAAGCATTTAATTCCGATTCCCATATTCCAAAAAAACTATAGTTATTTAGCACAATTACAATTAGGCTGCGCTGCAACCGGCTAGTATTTCCTGCCGTGCTTCCTTTGCGGCCCTATGGCCGATTTTCACTCCCTCACTCCTTCCGACCTCACGCCCGCCCAGTGGCACCCCTTCCTGGTGGGTGCCGTGGCCCCGCGCCCGGTTGCCTTCGCCAGCACCATCGACGCCGACGGCCGCGTAAACCTGAGCCCTTTCAGCTTCTTCAACGCCTTCAGCTCGAACCCACCCATCCTCGTGTTTTCGCCGGCCAACCGTGTGCGCGACAACACCCAGAAGCACACGCTGGAAAATGTGCGCGAGGTGCCCGAAGTCGTCATCAACATCTGCGATTACGCGCTGGTGGAGCAGATGTCGCTGGCCAGCACCGAGTACGGCAAGGGCGTGAACGAATTCACTAAAGCTGGCCTCACCGAGCTGGCTTCCGAGCTGGTGCGCCCGCCCCGCGTGGCCGAAGCGCCGGCCGCCTTCGAGTGCGTGGTGGAGCAAATCATCGAGCTGGGCCAGAATAACGGGGCCGGCAACCTCATCATCTGCCGGGTGGTGCGCGCCCACTTTCGCCAGGATATCCTCCTGCCCGACGCCACCGGCATCGACCCCTTCAAGCTGGACGCCGTGGCCCGCCTCGGCGGCGACTGGTACTGCCGGGCCAGCGGCAGCAGCCTCTTTGAAGTGCCCAAGCCCAACCGCCACATCGGTATTGGCATCGACCAACTGCCCGAGCACCTGCGCACCTCCAACGTGCTCACCGGCAACGAGCTGGGCCGCCTCGCCAACATCGAGCGCGACGCCCTGCCCACGCCGGAGCAGGTCGAAGAATTCAAATCCGAACCGATGGTGGCCTACCTCCTCAACAAGCACCAGGACGATGTCCCGGAACTGAAAAAGCAACTGTTGCAACTGGGCCGCCAGTTTCTGGCCGAGGGGCGGCTGGTGGAGGCGTGGAAGGTGTTACTTTTATTATAACCTAAGTTAAGATTTGAGCGAAGGCGTTGGCTGAGCAAGGAAATTAGTTGGGCGCTACATCCACTGAGCCGCAAACATCTCCAGCCCACCCCCTCAAGTTGGTTCATCGCATGGATTCATCACCCCTAATATCCACCAAGAAATGCGAGCATTGCCAGCAATGGTCGAGGTGGCAACAAAGCTCTGATGACCGTTGCGAGCACTGTGGCAACTTGCTCGACCCGCGTGCCCAACAAAATGCCTTAGCGCGCGCCGAGCTGGAAAAGCAGCCGACACCTGCCCTTTTCAAGGTAGAAATGCACCCCGGGGACAGTGCACTAGTGCGCTTCTTCAAGCGGATTGCCCTTGGTGGTCAGATGCTTTTCGCGGCCATCATCGCCTTCATAGTGTGGCTGGTGACACTGGCGGCGGGTTGAGATGCTGCAGTGGCCAGAATTTCGGCGGCCGCTCTTTTTGGTGGCAGCATTGGGGTATTGCTTGCACCTGCTCAACCGGTGCGTGCTGCACGTGCCGCTGCCGGCTCTTGTTACCTCATACCTCGCCGATGTACTGGCCTTGCCTGTGATGCTCACGCTGGCCTTAGCGGTTCAGCGTCGGCTCGGCAATCATTCCCGGCACTTCATTCTTCCCGATACCTGGCTTCTGGCATCCTGGCTTTTTGTATCAGTCTGGTTTGAAGGCATTCTTCCAAGCTATTCACGCCAAGCCGTGGCAGACCCGCTCGATGTGGTGGCCTATGCCCTGGGCACGCTGGCCTTCCGGCAATGGCTCAACCGACCCGCATAATTCATTACTGTCCTGATTACCGGTTAATTGCGCACCGCAATCAGCAGCCCTAATTCCTTATACCGCAAATTAAATTTCTTCGCAATCATCGCATTGGTCAGCGAGCCGCGGTAGATGTAGACGCCGCTGCGGAAATGCTCGTTGGTGAACAGCACTTCATTGATGCCGCCGTGCTGGCTGATTTCCTGCAGGATGGGCGTGAAGATGTTGCTCAGGGCGTTGGTGGCGGTGCGGGGCACGCGCGAGGCGATGTTGGGCACGCAGTAGTGCACCACGTCGTATTTGCGGAAGATGGGGCTGCTGTGGCTGGTCATCTCGCTGGTTTCGAAGCAGCCGCCCTGGTCGATGCTTACGTCGATGATGACGGACCCGGAGGCCATGCTCGACACCATTTCCTCGGGTACCATAAAGGGAATGCGGCCGTCTTCCACCGCCAGCGCGCCAATGACCACATCGGCCCGGCGAATTTGCTGGCTGAGCGCGAACGTATCCAACGTACTGGTGTAGAGCTGCATGCCCAGGTTGTGCTTGAGGCGGCGCAGCTTGTAGAGGTGGTTGTCGAACACCTTCACCTCGGCCCCGAGGCCGGTGGCGGCGCGGGCGGCGTACTCGGCCACCGTGCCGGCCCCCAGAATAACAACCTGCGACGGCGGCACACCCGTAATACCGCCCAGAATGATGCCCTTGCCCTCGTTGGAGCGGGCCAGGTATTCGGCCGCAATCAGCATCACCGTGGAGCCCGCAATTTCGCTCATGGCGCGCACCACGGGGCGGGCGCCGCTGGGGTCTTTCATCAGCTCGAAGCCGATGGCGTTGATTTTCTTACGGGAGAGGGCCGCAATGTATTCCGAAGTCATCGAGCCCATTTGCAGGGCCGAAATCAGGGTTTGGCCGGGGTGCAGCAGCTCAATTTCTTCGAGCGTGGGCGGGGCCACTTTCAGTAGAATATCGGCCTTGAACACCTCCTCGGTGGAGTAGGCAATCTGCGCGCCGGCTTCAGAATAGGCGTGGTCGGCATATTTGCTGGGCTCGCCGGCACCGGCTTCCATCACTACTTCGTGCCCGGCCGAGACGAGGTGTTGCACGGCTTCGGGTGTAAGACCGAGGCGGTTTTCCTGGAGGGAGGTTTCGCGCGGCATCCCGATGAAGAGCTTGCGCTTGCGCGTTTCCACGGCCAGCATCGACTCCTGCGTGAAATAGGCGCGGCTGGTGGCCAAAGACTCAAAACCGGAGGGTAGCTGCTCGGGCATTTTGGGGGAATTATAAATTACTAATAGTGAATTAAAAATTATGAACAATCAATAATCACTTCGCACAGAGCATGATGCGGAGACAATTTCTAATTCTTAATTAATAATTTTTAATTCTATTTCGCGGGTTTCGTCGGGCAATGCCTGGATGCGCACTTCGAGGTGGGGCACGGGCAAAAGGGCCGCCACTCGGGCCGGCCATTCTACCAAACAAAGATACCCGGAATCGAGGTACTCCGCCGCGCCCATTCGCTCGGCTTCAGCAATGGAGTCAATACGGTAAAAATCAAAATGATAGATGGGTGTATCGCGGGCGTCGCGGTACTCGTTCACCAAGGCAAAGGTGGGGCTGCTCACGTCGTCGGCCACGCCCAGGGCGGCGGCCAGCTCCCGGATAAGGGTGGTTTTGCCCGCGCCCATCTCCCCCTCGAAGGCCACCACCGAGCAGCGGGCTTCGGCAATGGCGGCTTGCAGGCGGGCGGCGGCGGCGGGCAGGGCCGCCAGGGAAGGAACGGTGAGTTTGACGGGATTCATTGGGCGAAAATACCGCTGCAATGGTAGAATTAGCTGTTTATTTTCTGGAATTGTGCTGGCATCATCCTGCCTTAGCACATAGCTGACTTCGCTAAACAATTCGCCTTAAAGCGTCTGACCGGAAGCTTGCTCGCACTGGCAATGGGTTTGCCCTGTTCAATTCCGGCAAATGCAACCACGATTGCGGCTACTGGTCCTTGACGCCCGCTCAGCCCAATTGAATATATGTTACTCCCTTGCCTTCTGCACCGGTCGAATTCCGTTTGCGGCGGATTTATATTTTTCCTTTTCCTAAGCACCTTCGTAGCGGCAGGCCAAGCCCGGGTGGCCGTGAGCGGCACAGTGCTGGCGGCGGGAGCGCCGGTGGAGTTTGCCACCATCACCCTGCACCGGGCCACCGACTCGGTGGTAGTAAAAACCGAATTTAGCGATGCGCAGGGCCGGTTTCAGCTGGAAGCGGCCGCTGGGGTGCGCTACCGGGTTTCGGCGGCGCAGGTGGGGTTTGCGCGGTACTGGAGCACGCCGTTTGAGTTGCCGGCCTCCGGGCTGGCGTTGCCGGCTTTTGCCCTTCAAGCCAGCGCGGCCACGGCTTTAAAAGAAGTGACCGTGACGGCCCGCAAGCCGCTATTCGAGCGCCAAGCCGACCGCACCATTGTTAACGTGGAGGACAGCCCGCTCACGGCCGGCTCCACCACGCTGGATGTGCTCACGCGGGCACCGGGCGTGACGGTAGGCTCCGGCGATGCGCTGAGCCTGAAGGGCCGCGAGGGCGTGCTGGTGCTCATCGATGGCAAGCGCGTGGCCATGAGCGGCACCGAGCTGGCCGATTATTTGCGCAACCTGCCCGCCGACCAGCTCAAAAACATCGAGCTAATCACCAATCCGCCCGCCAAATACGACGCCCAGGGCGGGGCCGGCATCATTGCCATCAACCTCAAGAAGGACCAGCGCCAGGGCACCAACGGCAACCTGAGCGCGAGCTACGGCCGGGGCCGCTACAACAAGTACAACACTAGCCTGACCCTCAACCACCGCAAGGGCAAAACCAACGTTTTCGGCACCTACGGCTACGCCGACCGCGAAGCCTTCAACGCCCTGACCATCCACCGCGACTTCCGGACCGGCACCGAAATCACGGGCCGCAGCGACCAGGAAAACTACATTATGGTGCGCCAGCTGGTGCACAGCTGGAAGGCCGGGGTCGACTATAACCTATCGCCGCGCACCACCTTGGGGCTGGCCGTAAACGGCCAGGCCGCCAACTCGCCGCAGGAAGGCACCAACGCCGCCGTGCAGGCCGACGCCCTCGGCAATACTACGGCGCAGTACCAGGCCATCAACCTGCGCACGGTGCGCACGCCCAACGCGGCGGCCAACCTCAATTTCAAGCACGAATTTGTGGACTCGCTGGGCCACCGCGACCTGACCATGGACGCCGACTACGCCGAGTTCCGCAACACCCGCCTGCAAACCCTGGTCACCACCTACACCCTGCCCGTGCAGGCCCCCACCACCCTCACCGGCGACCAGCGCGGCACCCTCGCCATCGAGTCCTTCAAAGCCGATTACACCCAGCCGCTCAGCAAGCTGGCCAAGCTGGAAGCGGGCGTGAAAACCAGCCTCGTCAGCTCCGATAACAACGTGCTGTTCAGCCTCACCCAGAACGACGTGACCACCGTCGACCGCAACCAGTCGAACCACTTCATCTACCACGAGAACGTAAACGCCGGCTACCTCACCCTCACGCACACCACGCCCAAAACCACGCTCACCGGCGGCCTGCGCGCCGAGCAAACCAACACCTCGGGCCGGCAGGAAGTGGGTACTGAGTCGTTCCCGACGCGCCACTATGCACAGCTGTTTCCCAGCGCGGCCATCCGCCGCAGCCTCAACGCCCGGCACGAAGTTGCGCTGTCGCTCAGCCGCCGCATCGACCGGCCCACCTACGGCCAGCTCAACCCCTTTCGCATCTACATCGACGCCACCACCTACGGCAGCGGCAACCCCAGCCTGCGCCCCCAAACCAGCTACAACCTGGAGTTGAGCCACACCTACCGCCAGAAATTCACCACTGAGCTGGCCTGGGCCATCACCAGTCTGCCCATGGTCGGCTCGGTGCAGCCGGCGCCCGGGCCGGGCAATTTTGTGGTGGTGCAGGACGTCAACCTCGACCGGCTCGATACCTATACCATCACGTTCAGCGCGCCCGTGGAGCCCTTTAAGTGGTGGACGAGCAACAACAACCTCGTGGGCTACTATGCCCGCTACATCGGCACGCTGGCTGGCACCGCCCTCGACAAAGGCCAGCCCACCCTCAACCTCACCACTGCCAACAACTTCACGCTGGGCCACGGCTGGGGGGCCGACCTCACCGGCACGTATCAGTCGCGTCAGCAGCAGGCATTTTTCGATATCCAGGCCCGGGGCCAAATCGTGGCCGGCATTTCCAAAAGCCTCTGGGACAAAAAGGGCAACCTGAAGCTGAACGTGGCCGACATTTTTTACACTCAGAAAACCCGCGCCACCTCCACCTACAACAACTACCAGGAGCGTTTCTACCAGCGTTTTGACACCCGCGTTGCTACCCTGGCATTCACCTACCGCTTCGGTAATCAGAAAGTGGCCCCCACCCGCCGCCGCACCAGTGGCGCTGAAGATGAAAAGCGTCGCGCTGGCTAAAAAAGCAGGCTTTTACGGCGGCGCTGAAATACCTTCGTGGGCCACAGCGGCATTCATTTCTCCGTTTTCCCATGCAAGTATCCAAGATGGCAGCCGGCCTCATCGGCTCCGAAATCATCCGAATTGGCAACCAGGTAAGCGAGCAGGTGCGCCAGGGCGCGAACATCTGCAACCTGACCATCGGCGATTTCGACTCCAAGATTTTCCCGATTCCGGCCGGGCTCACCGCGGGCATCATCGCGGCCTACCAGGCCGGCCAGACCAACTACCCGCCCGCCGCCGGCATGGGCGAGCTGCGCGACAGCGTATCTGCCTTCCTGAAAGCCCGCCAGGGCCTGGAGTACGGCCCCAACGATATTCTGATTGCCGGCGGTTCGCGCCCGCTCATCTACGCCACCTACCGCGCCCTGCTCGACGAAGGCGACCGCGCCATTTTCCCGCTGCCCAGCTGGAACAACAACCACTACTGCCACCTCGTAGGAGCCACGCCCGTAGCCGTGCCCACGCGGCCCGAAAACAACTTCATGCCTACGGCCGCCGACCTGGCCCCGCACGTGGCGGGCGCCAACCTGCTGGCTCTCTGCTCCCCGCTGAACCCCACCGGCACCGTATTCACCAAGGAAGGTCTGGAAGAAATCTGTGACCTGGTGATTGCCGAAAACAAGCGCCGTGGCCCCGACGAAAAGCCCCTCTACATCCTCTACGACCAGATTTACTGGCTCCTCACTTTCGGCGAAGCCAAGCACTACGACCCCGTCAGCCTGCGCCCCGAGCTGCGCGACTACGTCATCTATATCGATGGCACGTCGAAGTGCTTCGCCGCCACCGGCGTACGCGTGGGCTACAGCTTCGGCCCTACCGCCATCATAGATAAGATGAAGTCCATTCTCGGCCACGTCGGGGCCTGGGCTCCCAAAGCCGAGCAGGTGGCCATGGGCAAATTCCTGCCCGAAACCGCCGCTGTCGATGAGTTTCTGACCAGCATCAAAGGCCGCCTGCAAAGCTCGTTGCAAAGCCTTTTCGATGGTTTGAAAGCCCTGAAATCGGAAGGCTACCCCGTCGATGCCGTGGCTCCGGCCGGCGCCATCTATCTCACCATCAAAATCGACGTGCTGGGCCGCACCGCCCCCGACGGTTCCGTGCTCACCACCGCCGAGCTCACCTCCTACCTCATCGCCGAGGCTCAATTGGCGCTAGTGCCCTTCAGCGCCTTCGGCTCGCCAGCATCGGAGCCGTGGTTCCGCGCCTCAGTTGGGGCTGAGACGGTGGCTTCAATTCAGGCCGCGCTGCCGCGTTTGAAAGCAGCGCTGGATAAGCTGAAATAAGTTTGGTTGCAAAGCTGTGTAAATTAATGTGAAATGGCATCCAGTAAACAAGTCGTTTAATTGGATGCCATTTCACATTTTATTTCCTTTCAGCATGTTCTTCCGAAAATCTTTTTTCGCCCCGCTATTGGTTCTGGGCGCAGCCTTTTTATCATGTAATGCGCAAGCGCAATCAGTCGATTCTGCTACGGAAGTCCAGCCGCATATTGTAGCAGCACAGGTTAAAGATTCAACCAAAAGGCAGACCAAAACCATCCGTATAGCCTGCGCAAGCACGATTCCTGCGGGCAGAGAACCACTATTTATTGTGGATGGCAGGCCCATTGAGGGGCTAGACCTGAAATCAATTGTTCCCGACGATATCGACAGAATTGAAGTATTAAAGGGAAATGCTGCAACGGCCCTTTATGGCAGTCGCGGTGCCAATGGCGTAATTTTAATTTTCTTAAAACATCTGCGCACAAAGCCATTTCACCAGCTAATCGAAAAAAAAGCCCGCCTCGATTGAGGCGGGCTTTTTAATTTAGAGTTCTAACTTCAATTACCCTTTCGCCGTGAGCGTGATATAAGGAATAATGCACTCCTCCAGCGAAATACCGCCGTGCTGGAACGTGTCCTTATAGTAGTTTACATAGTAATTGTAGTTATTGGGATAGGCGAAGAAATAGTCGCCAATCGTAAATACATACGCGGTGCTCACATTCTCACGTGGCAGGAAAATGGATTCCGGCTTGCGCACCACGTACACGTCGCGCGAGTCCTCGAAGCCCAGGTTTTTGCCGTGCTTGTAGCGCAGGTTGGTGTTCGTATTGCGGTCACCCACAATCTTATACGGCCGCTTGCAGCGAATGGTGCCGTGGTCGGTGGTGATGATGAGCTTGCCTTTTTTCTCGGCAATCTGCTGCATCATTTCATACAGCGGCGAGTGCAGGAACCACGAGCGGGTGATGCTGCGGTAGGCCGATTCGTCAGCGGCCAGCTCCCGAATCATGGCCATGTCGGTCCGGGCGTGCGAGAGCATATCCACAAAGTTGTAGACGATGACGTTGCACTTATAGTTGTTGTGCAGGTTGCTCATCTTGCCCAGCAAGTCCTTGCCGGCCTGCAGGTTGGTCACCTTGTGGTAGCTGTGCTTGGCCTTCTGGTTGTTCTTTTGGAAGTTGATTTCCATGAACTCGGCCTCGTGCAGGTTTTTGCCCTCGTCGTCGTCATCGGTCACCCACAGGTTGGGGTATTTCTTCTGAATCTCCGACGGCATCATGCCCGAGAAAATGGCATTCCGCGCATAAGCTGTGGTGGTGGGCAGAATGGCGTAGTACATCTCCTCGCTATCCACCGTAAACATCTCGGTGATAATGGGCTCCAGCACTTTCCACTGGTCATAGCGCAAGTTGTCAATCAGCACGAAGTAAACAGGCGTGTCGCCGGTGGCCTTCAGCGTGGGGAACACGCGCTCCTTGAACAGCTGGTGCGACATGAGCGGCGCGTCCTTGTCGTCGCCGTTTACCCAATCCGCGTAGCTCTCCGTGATGAAGCGGCCGAAATAGGTATTGGCCTCGTCCTTCTGCATGTTGAAAACCTCGGCCATACTTTTGCCTTCGGTTTCGTTGATTTCGAGCTCCCAGTACACCAGTTTCTTGTACACGTCGGCCCATTCGGAGGGCGAGAGGCGGTCGGAAAGCTGCATGCCGAGTTGGCGGAAATCGCGCTGGTAGCCCGAGTTGGTGGCTTCGCTCACGAGGCGCTTGTTGTCGAGCACCTTTTTCACCGACAGCAAAATCTGGCTCGGATTCACCGGCTTAATCAGGTAATCGGCAATTTTAGCGCCGATGGCCGACTCCATAATGTGCTCTTCCTCGCTCTTGGTAATCATCACCACGGGCACCGTGGGCCGGATAGCCTTGATTTCGGTGAGGGTTTGCAGGCCGGTGAGGCCGGGCATGTTCTCATCGAGAAAGACGAGGTCGTAGCTCTTTTCCTGAATCTCCTCAATGGCATCGGCGCCGCTGTTGACGGGCGTTACGTCGTAGCCTTTTTCCTTGAGAAACAGCAGGTGCGGCTTGAGCAGGTCGATTTCATCGTCGGCCCAGAGGATGGTGGTTTGTTGCATAGTGGGGACTTGGGTCTTGGGGACTTTAGCGTCTTGGTTAATCAAGTTAACGTAAGACGTCCCGAATGGATATATAGAAGCGCGGCTGCTTTCGCGGGGCCCTGCCTCGGAAGTGGATTGAGCTTGCCCAAACGGTCTGCCGTAGCTTCGCGTTCAGTTATTGACGGGCGGGTACTGCAAATGTTGCCTGTTTTTGCCCATTCGCTGCATATTCCTACTGTTCTGTTTTCTGCCCGTCATCCCCTCCCCGCCCGTTCCGTGAACAAAAAGAAAATCTTCAACGACCCCGTTTACGGCTTCGTCACCATCCCGACGGAGTTTCTGTTTGACCTGATTGAGCACCCGTATTTCCAGCGGCTGCGGCGCATCCAGCAGCTCGGCCTCACGGGTTTCGTATATCCCGGGGCACTGCACACGCGCTTCCACCACGCGCTGGGCGCCATGCACCTGATGTCATTAGCCCTGCGCACGCTCAAGGACAAGGGCGTGAAGATTTCGGCTGCCGAGGGCGAAGCAGCGATGGCTGCCATTTTGCTGCACGACGTGGGCCACGGTCCACTGTCCCACGCCCTGGAAACGGCAATTTTCCAGGATGTGCCGCACGAGCAGCTCTCGCTTTTTTTGATGGAGCGCCTGAACAAGGAATTTCACGGCAAGCTTAACCTGGCCATTGAAATGTTCAAGGGCACCTACCAGCGGCCGTTTTTTCACCAGTTGGTGAGCAGTCAGCTCGATATGGACCGCCTCGATTACCTCAACCGCGACTCCTTTTATACCGGTGTGGAGGAAGGCCGCCCCGGGGCCGACCGCCTCATCAAAATGCTGCGCGTGCACGAAGAGCGGCTGGTGCTCGAAGAAAAAGCCGTGTACTCGGTCGAAAACTTTTTGGTGAGCCGCCGGCTGATGTACTGGCAGGTATACCTGCACAAAACCGTGACCTCGGCCGAGCAAATGGTTATTCGGGTGGTGCAGCGCGCCCGTGACCTGGCCCGCCGGGGCGTGGAAGTGCCCGCCAACAGCTGCCTGGGCTACTTCCTGGGCCGCGCCGTGAGCCTGGACGAATTCGAGAAAAACGAGAAAATCCTCAGCCATTTTGTGGAGCTCGACGACTACGACATCTGGTCGGCCATCAAAGCCTGGGCGGGCCATACTGACATCGTGCTCAGCTACCTCGCCAAAAGCATTCTGCACCGCAACCTGCTCAAAATTGTGCTCGCCCCCGAGCCGTTCGACGATGAATTTCGCCTCGGCATCCAGGAGCTCATTGCCGAAAAATTCAAGCTGCCCATGGAAGAAGCCGAGCTGCTCATGATTTCGGGCCGCCTCAGCAACAGCGCCTACAACGCCGAAAGCCAGGAACCCATTGAAATTCTGACCAAGAAAGGCGACATCGTGAACGTGATGGAAGCCTCCGACCTGCCCAACATCCGCGCCCTGAGCCAGCGTGTGGAGAAATTCTACATCTGCTACCCGAAGGAGATTGTGTAGCGTCTGCTTGTCATCCTGAGCGGAGCGAAGGACCTTATCATGCCTGAACAATTTGCAGTAAATCATTTGCTACAGGCGTGATAAGGTCCTTCGCTCCGCTCAGGATGACAAGTGGACCGATTACGTGGACCGATTACCCAGACCAAAAACAGAAACCGCCGCCTAATTTTGCGCCTTATGGAATTTACCGTTCAGCAAATTGCCGAAGTCCTCGGCGGCACCGTGGAGGGCGACGCCACCCTGCGCATCTCCAGCCTGGCCAAGATTGAAGAAGCCCAGGCCGGCTCCCTCACCTTCCTCTCGAACAACAAATACGAGCCGTTTCTCTACGAAACCGGCGCATCAGCCGTCATCGTGGGCCAGGCCCAGGAGCTGAAACAAGCCATCAAGCCGGCCCTCATCCGGGTTGAAAACCCCTACACTGCCTTCAGCCAGCTGCTGGAATTTTACGCCCAGGCCACCCGCACCGGCAAGCGTGGCGTCGAGCAGCCTTCATTCATTGCCGAGTCGTCGGAGATTGGGCCGGGCCATTACCGGGGCGCGTTTTCCTACATCGGCGAGAATTGCAAGCTGGGCGAAAACGTGCTGGTATTCCCCCACGCCTACATCGGCGACCGGGTTACGATTGGCGCAGGCAGCATCATTCACGCCGGCGCGAAGATTTATCCCGATACTGTTATTGGCCAGTTCTGCGTCATCAAAGCCGGCGCAGTGGTGGGTTCCGATGGCTTCGGCTTCGCTCCGCAGCCCGACGGCACTTATAAAGCCATTCCGCAAATAGGCAACGTGGTGCTCGAAGACTACGTGAGCATCGGGGCCAACGCCACCGTCGACTGTGCCACGCTAGGCTCGACTCGCATCGGGCGGGGCAGCAAAATCGACAACCTCGTGCAGCTGGCTCACAACGTGGAAATCGGCCGGCACACGGTCATTGCTTCGCAAACGGGCATCGCCGGCTCGGCCAAAATTGGCGACCATTGCGTGCTGGCGGGGCAGGTGGGCATGGCCGGCCACGTCACGCTGGCCAACAAAACGACCGTCACCGCGCAGTCGGGCATTGGCAAGAATGTGAAACAGGAAGGCACCATCCTGCAAGGCTCCACGGCCTTCGACTTCAAGCAAAACCAGCGCGCCCAAATCGTTTTCCGCCGCCTGCCCGAGCTCGAACAGCGCGTAGCCTCGCTGGAGAAGGCGAAAAACGCGACAGAAAAGCCCTAGCTTTGCAGTCTATTAGTTGTCGGTTGCTAGTTGTGGATTGCGGGGTCGAAAGGCCCTCCCAATCCGACACCTGACAGTCAGCAACTGACAATCAATCAGATGAACGACAAGCAACACACCATTCAGGCACCCGTGACGGTGCGCGGCATCGGACTGCACACCGGCGTAGAGGCCACCATGACGTTTTGCCCCGCTCCGGTGGGCCATGGCTACAAGTTTCAGCGGGTTGATATGCCCGGGCAGCCCATCGTCGATGCCGACGTGGACAACGTGGTGGACCTGAGCCGCGGCACCACCATCGAGCAGAATGGGGCCCGCATCAATACCGTAGAGCACACGCTGGCCGCCCTCGTGGGCCTGCAGCTCGACAACGTACTGATTCAGCTCTCCGGCCCCGAGCCGCCCATCATGGACGGGTCGTCGGCCGAGTTTATCAAGGCCCTGAGCACTGTGGGTTTTGAAGAGCAAAACGCGCTGCGCAATTACTACGAAATTCCGGAAAGCATTCGGTACGTGGACAATGCGCGCGGCGTGGAAATTGCCGCCCTGCCCCTCTCCGATTATCGCCTCACGGTGATGGTGGACTACAACTCGCCGGTGCTGGGCTCGCAACACGCCACGCTGACGGACATCGGCCTGTTCAGCGAAGAAATTGCCTCGTCGCGCACGTTCTGCTTTTTGCACGAGCTGGAAATGCTCTACAAAAACAACCTCATTCGCGGCGGTGACCTCTCGAACGCCATCGTGGTAGTGGACCGTGTGGTGAGCGACGACGAGCTGACCGAACTGGCCAAGATGCTGGGCAAGCCCCGCGTTTCGGTGAAAAAAGAGGGAATTCTGAACAACGTGGACCTGCGCCACAAAAACGAGCCCGCCCGCCACAAGCTGCTCGACCTCGTGGGCGACCTCGCCCTGGTGGGCCGCCCGCTGAAAGGCCAGATTCTGGCCGCCCGCCCCGGCCACGCCGCCAACGTGGCCTTTGCCAAGAAAATCAAGAAGAAGATGCTGGAGTCGCGCACCAACCCGGTGCCCGTGTATGATGCCAACCGCGAGCCGGTAATGGACATCAACCGCATCATGCAGGTGCTGCCCCACCGCTACCCGTTCATGATGATTGACAAAGTCATTCATCTGGACGACCAGGTGGTGACGGCCGTCAAAAACGTGTCCATTAACGAGCCGTTCTTCCAGGGCCACTTCCCCGGCAACCCGGTGATGCCCGGCGTGCTACAAATCGAGGGCCTGGCCCAGACCGGTGGCATCTTGGTGATGAACACCGTGTCGGACCCCGAAAACTACTGGCAGTACTTCCTGGGCATCGAAAATGCTCGCTTCCGCAAGAAAGTCCTGCCCGGCGATACCATTGTGTATCATTGCCAATTGCTGGCGCCCATCAAGCGCGGCATCGCCAAGATGCGCGGCCAGGCTTTCGTGAATGGCAAAGTGGTGTGCGAAGCCGAAATGAGCGCCGCCATCGTTCGCAAAGACGCCTAATTCATTTAACAATTAACAGTTATCATTTAACAAGACCTAAGGCTGCCTCACATGAACCAAGCCTTTACCTTCTGTTAAATGTTAAATGATAAATGACCACTGAGTACATGATTTCCCCCCTCGCCTATATTCACCCTTCGGCTCGCCTCGCGGCGGGCGTCACCGTCGAGCCGTTTACGACCATTGCGGCCGATGTCGAAATTGGGGAGGGCACCTGGATTGGGCCGAACGTGACCATCATGAGCGGGGCCCGCATCGGGGCCAATTGCCAGGTGTTTCCGGGGGCCGTGATTGGGGCCGTACCGCAGGACTTGAAGTTTGCCGGCGAGCAAACCACCGCCGTTATCGGCGACCACACCGTGATTCGGGAGTGCGTGACCGTGAACCGCGGCACCGTAGACCGCGGCGAAACCCGCGTGGGCAGCCACTGCCTGCTGATGGCCTACGTGCACATTGCCCACGACTGCATCATCGGTGACCACTGCATTCTGGCCAACACCGTGCAGGTGGCGGGCCACGTCGAGATTGGCGACTACGCCATTGTGGGCGGGTCGTCGGCAGTGCATCAGTTCGTTAAAATCGGGGCGCACGCCATGATTTCGGGCGGCTCATTGGTGCGCAAGGACGTGCCGCCGTATGTGAAGGCTGGCCGCGAGCCCCTCTCCTACGCCGGGGCCAACTCGGTGGGCCTGCGCCGCCGGGGCTTCACCGAAGAGGCCATCAACATGGTGCAGCAGCTGTACCGCACGCTGTTTCTGGGCGGCCTGAACAACCACGATGCGCTGGCCCAGATTGAGCGGGAGCTGCCAATTTCGCCCGAGCGCGACCTGGCCGTGGAATTTGTGCGTGCCGCCACGCGGGGCATCATCAAAGGCCCTAAGCGTGGCCGGCCCGATGGCAGCGAATCGGAGTAAGTGCATTCCATTTTGAATTAATCAATAAACCGTCATGCTGCAGCTTTGCTCAGCATGACGGTTTTCCATTTTCGAAAAGCAACACCCTTCCCTCCTTGCAAATCACCGCCACCGGCTTGGGCAAGCGCTTCCAGCGCGACTGGATTTTCCGGGGTCTGACGCGCGTTTTCCGGCCGGGCAGCGCCACGGCCGTGCTTGGGCCTAATGGCGCGGGCAAAAGCACACTGCTGAATACCTTTTCGGGCCAATTACTACCCACTGAGGGCACGCTGACTTACTCACTGGCAGGCAAGCCGCTGGCCGTGGAGGATGTGCCCCGGCACCTGGCCTACGCCGCGCCCTACCTGGAGCTACTGGAGGAGCTGACGCTGCTGGAGATGCTGCAATTTCACACCCAATTCAAGCCGCTGCGGCCCGGTGTGACGCTCGACCAGCTCATCGGCATCATGTACCTAGAGAAGGCCCGGCACCAACTGGTGCGCGAGTTTTCGTCGGGCATGAAGCAGCGCCTGAAACTGGGCCTGGCGCTGTATGCCGATGCGCCCCTGCTCCTGCTCGACGAGCCCACTACCAACCTCGATACCACCGGCGTGGCCTGGTACCAGGAGCATGTGCAGGCCACCCGTGCCGGCCGCACGCTGCTGCTCAGCTCCAACGTGCCAGCCGAATACGGCTTTTGCGACGAGCAATTGGTGGTGACGGATTTTCAGTTGGTGCGCGGGTAGCATCCGTGATTTTGGGGCTTTCAACTCCCTGATTTCTTGGCCGGAATGACAAGCCTGCAAACCTGCAAAAACGCCATTTCTAAGCTTGAGCTTACCTTTTTCTCGAAATCAATGGCGCAAAAAGGGAACCGAAAATCCGCGGCGGCCGTATCTTCGCGGCCTACTCAAGCATCATTTTTCACTTCAACCTAATCCGCCCTGGCCATGATTGATGACGACGACCTGGACGACGACCTGCTCGCCGACGACGACGACCTGGACACGTATGCCAAGAAAGGCGGCGCTGCCGCCATCGGCAATACCGAAGACCGCCTCTCGGCCAAATACGCCGACTACCTGATGTGGACCGACACGGGCTCCTCGCACGACGAGGCCCTGGACCTGGCCAACATGAGCGAAGAAGAATTTGTGGAAGCCGAACGCGCCGAAAACTCCGACCGCGGCGGCTTCACCAGCCTCGACGATGACGAGGACGAATTCGCCGATGATGACGATGAAGACGACGAAGGCTACAGCAGTGGCCGGGGTAGCCGCCGCGGCAGCAGCTTCGATAGCGACGACTACTAAGAAGCCCCCGCGTTTCTACGCACAAAAAGCCCCAGCTGGAAATTCCAGCCGGGGCTTTTTCAATCAAACTATGTCAGTGATAACCGCCTAGCGGCCGAACACCGTTTTGAGGATGTCGCTGGTGCGGGCGGCGGGGTTTTTGCGGATTTTGGCTTCCTCGTTGGCCAGCAGGATGAACAGGCCATCCACGGCTTTCTGGGTGGTGTAGTCGGCCAGGCTGAGCTGCACGGGCGTCATCAGCGGGATTTTGTTGTACTGGTTGGTGATGGTGGCGTAGGCGCGGCCGGCCCCTACCTGGTCGATGGCGGCTTCGATGTCGGGGTGGAAGGCCGAAATAAGCTGCTGTTGGGTCGACTTGCGCAGGAACTGCGTGGCCGCGTCGGTCGAGCTGCTGGTCACCAGCGTGAGGGCATCGGTGATGCTGATGTTGGTGAGGGCATTCAGGAAAATGTCCTTGGCCTTGGGCGCGGCGGCCTCGGCGGCACGGTTGAGCTGGGTTTCGAGCTGGGTGAACAGCGTGTTCATGCCTGGCAGACGGCCCACGGTGGTTTTCACAATATCGAGGTCGGGCGGCGTGGGGATGTGAATGTCATCGTTGAGGTTGAAGCCGTCGGGCTCCGAAGCGAACTGCACGGCCTTCACGATGCCTTTGTTGAGGGCTTCTTTGATGCCGGCGCTGGCCTGGGCTTCGGTGAGGGGTGCCACGGGCGCGGCTACGGGCGCAGGGGCTTTGGTGGCGGCGGCTTTCGCAGCGGCAGCTTTGGCGGCCGCTGCCTTGGTTGCGGCGGCTTTTGCGGCGGCCGTTTTAGCGGCAGCGGCTTTGGCAGCGGCGGCTTTTTTGGCGGCAGCGGCTTTCGCGGCGGTGGTTTGGGCGTGGGCGGCGGGGGCCGAAGCGGCCAGCAGGCCGGCTACGAGCAAGGCACTGGCAATGCGAGTAAACATGAAAAAAACGGACGCGGCGGGAAAACCGGAAGGCCCCTGTGGCTGTCCTTGGACCGCCGCTTGTGCAAATTGAAGACAATTTTGCGGCCAAACCTATTTTTTTCGCCCAACTCATGCCCACGGCCCAACCCACCCCTGCTTCCAGCGCCCTCCAACTCCCCCACGCCGCGCCGCCCGATGTCGAAATCATGACCATTGGCGACGAGCTGCTCTACGGCCAGGTTATCGATACGAATTCGGCCTTTATGGGCCAGGAGTTGGGCAAAATCGGTCTGCGCGTGCGGCAGATTTCGTCGGTGTCGGACCGGGCCGATGAGATTGTGGCGGCCCTGGACCAGGCCCGGCAGCGGGCGCAAGTGGTGCTTATTACCGGTGGCCTCGGCCCCACCAAGGACGACCTGACCAAGCACGTGCTGGCTCGCTACTTTGGCACCGAACTGGTGATGCACGAGCCCACACTGCACCACGTCGAAGAAATTTTCAAGCGTTTTCAGCGGCCCATGCTGGACGTGAACCGCCAGCAGGCCATGGTGCCGGCCAACTGTGAGGTGTTGCACAACGCGGTGGGCACGGCCCCGGGCATGTGGTTTTCGGACCAGGGCACCATTTTCGTGAGCATGCCCGGCGTGCCCTTCGAGATGAAGCGCCTGATGACCGACCACGTGCTGCCGCGCTTGCAGGCCCAGTTTCACATCGCTCCCATCGAGCACGTCGTCATCATGACGGCCGGCCTGGGCGAGAGTTTTCTGGCCAAGCAAATCGAGGATTGGGAGGATGCCCTGCCCGCCAATATCAAGCTGGCCTACCTGCCCAGCTTCGGGGCCGTGCGCCTGCGCCTGACCGGCTCCGACGACGGCCTGCCCGACCTGCGCGGCCGCATGCTGGCCCTGCTGCCCGCCCTGCGCGAACGCATTGGCGAGTATATTTTTGCCGAAGAAGAAACCACGCTGGAAGCTGCCATTGGCAAATTGCTGCTCGCTAAAAACCTCACCATCGGCACGGCCGAAAGCTGCACCGGCGGCATGGTGGCGCAGCGCCTTACCAGTGTATCGGGCAGCTCGGCGTATTTCCGGGGCGGCATCGTAGCCTACCACAACGACATCAAGCAGCAGGAACTGGGCGTGAAACCCGAAACCCTGGCCGAGTTCGGGGCCGTGAGCGAGGCCACCGTGCGCGAGATGGCCGAGGGCGCCCGCCACCGCCTGGGCGTGGACGTGGCCGTGGCCATCAGCGGCATTGCCGGCCCCACCGGCGCCACCGAAACCAAGAAAGTAGGCACCGTCTGCCTCGCCTACGCCGACGCCACCCACACCATCAGCCGCGAGTACGTGCTGGACCGGGGCCGCGCCCTGAACACGGAATACGCCGCCCAATCGATGCTCACGATGCTGCGGCAGCAGCTGGCGCTGGGGTAGCAGTCGTCATTGCGAGGCGTAGCCGAAGTAATCCGTCCTGTTCTCATCGACCTGCCCTGAAATGTGAAAAGCCCCGGCACCATTGCGGTGCCGGGGCTTTTACTTGCAAAACGCTCGAAATGGGATAACTACAGATGTTCGCCTATAGCGGCTCATCTCGGGACTCTTGTCAATCGTAGGCACGTGAAAGACCACATTTCGTCGAATACTTTCCTTCAGCTTTCTGAGAATACAAGGAGGCAGGGACTGAGCAGCTGGATAAATCTTTACATTAGTAATTGCCTCGATTCGGCCACTGCTATCTATTTGGCATGCCAACGATATAAAGCCCTTTCCGCTTTGACAGAGCGTTAACTGCTCAGTAGCGGAAAACGTCTTTTGTGCCACTTTGGCCAACCCTTTTGTGTCAACTAATCGAATTTCATCTGGGTCCGAAAAGACTCTATTGGCTATTGATTGCCCAAGTGTGCACTGCAAGCCACCCAGCAAGTATAAAAAGGCAGCTATAGCAGCAAAAAGTCTCATTTAATACAAGCTTTGAACAGAAGATGCTCGCCAGCTAGGACGAGGACTACAGAGTCCGCGCTACGCCGCCTTACTCTTCTTGACCTTGCCCCCGGCCGAATCCAGCAGCGCCCAAGCCGATTTAAAGCCCTAGAATAGCTCCGGGTTCACGGCTTCAAACACGCCAATGGCTTTGTCGAGCTCGTAAATCTGGGTTATCTGAGCCTCGTGCACCTCCTAGAAGGTGGCGTTAGCGTTGTAGCGGGCATCGAGCAGCGATTGGGTAGCGGGCAGGCCCTGCTGAAAAGAGTAGCGCGAACTTTATAGTTCGCGCTACTCCCTACGCCGCCGGTGTTTCCGCCGAAACCACACGCATGATGTCGTGCCCCATCTTGTCGCGCTTCGTGGCTAGGTAGGCCTCGTTGTGCGGGTTGGCGCTGATTTCGATGGGCAGCGTGTCCACGATTTCCAGCCCGTAGCCGATGAGGCCGGTGCGCTTCTTCGGATTGTTGGTGAGCAGGCGCATCTGGCGGATGCCTAGGTCGCGCAGGATACTGGCGCCCACGCCGTAGTCGCGCTCATCGCCTTTGAAGCCGAGGTCTTCGTTGGCCTGTACGGTGTCGCGGCCCTGCTCCTGCAGCTTGTAGGCTTTCAGCTTGTTGAGTAGGCCGATGCCGCGGCCCTCCTGGTTCATGTACACAATCACGCCGCGGCCTTCGCGCTCAATCTGGCGCATGGCCTGGCGCAGCTGCGGGCCGCAGTCGCAGCGGCACGAGCCGAAGATGTCGCCCGTCACGCAGGAGCTGTGCACGCGCACCAGCACCGGCTCTGGGCCGCTGATGTCGCCCTTCACCAGGGCCAGATGCTTGGCCCCGTTCGAATTCTGGGTGAAGGCGTACAGGTCGAAATCACCGTCCTCCGTGGGCATTTTCACCGAAATTTCGCGGTGAATGAGGCTTTCCGTAGCGAGTCGGTATTTGATGAGGTCCTGCACCGAAATTAGTTTCAGGCCCCACCTTTTGGCCACGATTTCGAGGTCGGGCAGGCGGGCCATCTCGCCGTCTTCCTTCAGGATTTCGACCAGCACCCCGGCCGGGGCCAGCCCCGCCAGACGGGCCAAATCCACGGCCGCTTCGGTGTGGCCGGCGCGGCGCAGCACGCCTTCCTTGCGGGCCTTGAGCGGGAAGATGTGGCCGGGCTTACCCAGCTCCTCGGGCTTGGTGGTGGGGTCGATGAGGGCCAGGATGGTCTTGCTGCGGTCCGAAGCCGAAATGCCGGTGGTCACCCCGTTCTTCAGCAAATCGACTGACACCGTGAACGGCGTGGCATGCAGCGCCGTGTTGTGGCCCACCATCAGGTCGAGACCCAGCTCTTCGCAGCGCTCCTCGGGCAATGAGGCACAGACCAGGCCGCGCCCGTGGGTGGCCATGAAATTGATGATTTCGGGGGTGGCGCAGGCGGCCGCGCAGATAAAGTCGCCCTCGTTTTCGCGGTCTTCGTCGTCGACGACAATAACCACTTTGCCAGCCCGGATGTCGGCAATGGCGGATTCGATGGAGTCAAGCATGGGGGTGAAGTATTTCGGCCCATAACAACGAGGGCGGGCGCAAAGTTAGCGCCGGCTGGCCGCGCCTTTGGCTAAGCCCGGTTTGCCAAAGGAAGTAGCGCGGACTTTGTAGTCCGCGACGGGAATCGTTGGACTCGCGGACTACAAAGTCCGCGCTACTTCGCATCTGCCCTTAAAAAGACTATTTCGCCTGTTGAAAGCGCTGCGTGGGCTGCCACACGGTGGTTTTAATGCCCCGCAGGTAGCGCCAGTAGCCCAGCAGCAGGGCCGCGTTCATGCTATAAAAGTGGGTGATGAAGCGCAGCAGACGGGGGTGCCGGCCCCACCGGCCCAGCGCCTTATCAACCAGCAGCAGCAGCGGCAGCCCCAGTTGCCCCGCCAGCGCCAGCTGGAAAAACCACCCCGCCCCGCCCACTACCAGCCCCACCGTGGCCGCCAGCAGCAGCAGCAGCAGTTGCGGCGTGAGCCAGCGCAGCACCTTGTGCGACCACCACGCAAACGCCACCCCGCGCCACGGCGGCCACAGCAGCCGCCGGAACTCGCGCAGGTTCTGGAAATTGCCGGCCGAGATGCGCGCCTTCCGCCGGAACTCCTCGGGCAGGTGGTCCGACACGTCCTCGTAGCAAACGGCGTCCAGCTCATTGATGGCCTGGTAGCCATCGCGCAGGACCGCCATGGTGATGTAAAAGTCGTCGACCAGAAACTCGGCCGGGGCCGGGTGGTAGCAGGCCCGTCGCACCGCAAAGCAGCCGCCGAAAGCCCCCATCATCGCGCCCCACACCACGCCTTCCTGGAATTTCATCAGGTTTTCGCGCTCCAGGTAGGCTTTCTCCTGGCCCGAAATGCCTTCGGCCCGGTGGTCGGGGTTGATAATGTTGCCGCCCACCAGGCCAATGGCCGGGTTGTGGAAGTGTTTGACCAACTCAAACAAGGTATCGGGCGCAAAAAATACGTTGGCGTCCGTGAGTACCAGCACCGGGGCGGTGGCCTGCCGGGCCAGCCGGTCAATCACGCCGGGCTTGCCGGTGCGCTGGTGGTAGGCTTCGAAGTGCAGCTGCGGGTGTTTTTCGGCCAGCGCGGCCAGCAGGGCGTTGGTCTGGTCCGAGGAATTATCGGAGCCCACCAGCAGCCGCAGCCGGTCGAGCGGGTAGGTGGTGGCGAAGGTGGAGCGAATTTTTTCCGCAATCACGGCTTCCTCGTTGTGCGCGGCCAGCAGGATATCCACCGCTGGCAGGTCGGGCGCGCCGGGCGGGTACACGTCCGGGTTTTGGCGGCGGCCCCGGGCCAGCCACCCCAGTAGCACCGGAAACAGCACGTAGGTATGCGCCACCAGCAGCAGGCAGCCCCAAAACACCAGCTGGAGTACAACAGTCACCATCAGCTAACCGGCACCGGCCGTAGCCGCTCGTATAAATCCACGAACTGCGCGGTTACCCGGCGGCGGTCGTAGACGTGGGTGGCGGTGTGGGCGGCCGCCGCCCCGATGGCGGCCACGGGCGTTTCGCCCCGGCCCCAGGCGCGGAGGGCGTCCAGCCATTCGGCGGCAGAGTCGCGCAGCACGATGTCGTGGCCGTCGCGCACGGCAATGCCTTCGGCGCCCAGCGCGGTGCTCAGCACAGCTTTGCCCAGCGCCATGGCTTCGATGATTTTGATGCGCATGCCGCCGCCGCTGAGCAACGGCACCAGCATCAGCTCATATTGCTGCATAAAGGCCGGGGCGGACTCCACGAAGCCGTGCACAAATACGTTGTCGGTACGCGGGCGCAGCAGGTCATCGGGGGTGCCGCTGCCGGCGATGTGCAGCTCCACATCGGGCATTTCGGCGTGGATGGTGGGCCAGATTTCGCGCAGCAGCCAGTGCAGGCCCTCCAGGTTGGGCAGCCAGTTCAGCGAGCCAATCATGAAGAGGGTGCGCGGCTTGGGCTTCACGGCCGGGTTAGGTTGAAAGCGCGTGAAATCAACGCCAGCCGGGATGAACACTACCGGCTCCGGGCAACCCAGGGCGCGCAGGCGTTGCGCATCGTCGTCGGTGATGGCGGCCACGGCATCGAACTGGGCCAGGTGCCGGCGCTCAAAGCGCGCCAAACGGGCGGACATGTCGCGCAGATAGAAACGTTTGAGCGGGTTACCCGCGCGCCCGGCCAGCATCTGCCAGATGGTGTGCTCCAGGTTGTGAGCGCGCAGCACCAGCGGCGGCACGCGCAGGCTGGCATTTTCGCGGCGGCCCAGCAGCTCGGCATACCAGGCGGCGAACGTGCCCTCAAACTGCACCGCGTCTACCGTTTCATTTTGCAGAATCTCCACCAGCTTCTCCCCCACCTTCGGGCTGATGAACCGCTCCACGATGTAGGGCTGGCGGCTCAGGAGCAGGTTTTTCAGCGCCTTCACCGGCGTAATGTCCGTGTTCACGTCCACCGTCACCAACCGGAAATTCGGCCCCAAATGGTCGAGCGCATCAGCCGGCTGGTGGTGCTTGGGCGTGTTGATGGCCAGCATGGTGACGCGGTGGCCGGCCTGCACCAGGCCCGCGGCCACGTCATACATAGCAATAGCGCCTCCGGTAGTGAGCGGGTAAGGAACGCGGGGACAAAGTTGCAGTATGTGCATTTAGTTGAGTTAGGAGTTAAGAGTTAAGAGTTGAGAGTTGGTGGAGAGGCCTGTTAATACGCCAACTCTTACCTCTTAACCCCTAACATTTAACCCAATTACAGTTGCCGGAAGCGCACTTCGAAGTTTTCTATCTGCTCCTCGCTGCCGAGCACCAGCAGCACGTCGCCGGGTTTGGGCACGTAGTCCACGGGCGGGCTCACGAGCAGGGAGCCATCGGCCTGGCGCAGGCCGATGATGGTGGCCCCGGTGACGGAGCGCACGTCGAGCTCGCGAATGCTGCGGCCGTGCAAATCTCTACGCAACTGCTGAAACGTCATTTCTTCGAGGCGCAGCTTATCGGCGCTGAGACCCGAAATCAGGTCCAGAAAGCGAATAACTTCGGGGCGCACCACCAGCTTGGCCATGTGCGAGCCGCCGATTTCGTCGGGCATCACCACCGAATCGGCCCCGGCCGAGAGGAGCTTGCTTTCCGAGGTTTTGAGGGAGGCGCGGGCGATGATTTTCAGGCGCGGGTTCAGGGCCCGGGCCGAGAGGGCCACGAACACGTTGTCGGCGTCTTTGGGCAGCGAGGTGATGAGGGCCGAAGCCCGCTCCACCCCAGCCTGCTTGAGCACGAGGTCGGTAGTGGCATCGCCGAAGACGGTGAAGATGTTGCCACCGGGCACGCCGTCGCCGTCATAATCCTCGCCGGTGTGGCCTTCGGTGATGTTTTTCATCAGCTCCTGATTCGACTCCACCACCACCACACGGGCACCGCTGGCCCGCAGTTCCTGGTAGGCGCGGCGGCCGTTGCGGCCAAAACCGCACACAATGACGTGGCCGCTGAAACGCTTTATCTCCTGGTCGGTTCGAATCATCTTGTAAATTTTGCGCAGCTCGCCGTCAAAGATAAAGGAGGAGAAAACCGACACGAGGTAGGCCACCACCACCAGGTTGTAGAGGATGTAGAAGGAGACGAACAGCCGGCCGGCTTCCGAAAACGTGTGAATTTCGCCAAAGCCCACCGTGGCAATGGTTGTCACCGTCATGTAAAACGCATCGACGGGGCCGTAGTGCTCGATGTAGGTGAAGCCCGTCATGCCAATGACCAGGCTGGCTACGGTGAGCACAACGGCCAGAATCAGCCGATTGATGTTGAGACGATTGAGCATTGACAAACAGGGTAATTAAGTACCGCGCGGAATAACTGTACCCAGCATTCCGGCCAGCTGGTTGTCAAGCTGCTTCAGGTTCTTGATGTTGCCCAGAATCTCGAACATTTCCACGTCGTCGAGGCCGGGCAGGCGCAAGCGGTCCATGGCCCGGTCGAGCTCACGCTGCACGTGCACTTTGTTGAGGCGCAGCACGGCGTTGTCGCAGGCCAGCTTGGGCAGGTCCACTTCGTTGAAAACGTAAATTTCCTTGGTGCGCCAGTTCGGGCTGATTTCGTAACGCTCGGTGGCCAGGTCGGTGATGAGCTGGCGGATGTCCTCCCGCTCGTTCTGGGCCAGCAGCCGGGCGTCGGGGAAGCGGCCGGCCAGCAGCTCCTGCCGACAGATTTCCCACATCTCGGCGAAAAGCGGCGTCTTGAGCGGCGCTTCGTCGAGCTGGCCCAGCAGGTAGGCCGCCACGCTGATTTCCTCTTCCACTTCGCGCGCGGCGTAGAGCACCAGCAGGCGCAGCACCTCCCGCTCACATACCTTAAGCATGTCGGGCAGGTCCTCTTCTTCCTCCTTTTGGGCGGGGCCCGACGGGAAGCCGGCGCTCATGCCTTGCAGGGCGGCGGCCGCTTCGGCCCCGCCGTACATCAGCATTTCGGCCTCTTCCTCGTCCGTCATCGGGCGCGGCGCGGGGGCCGAGCGCGGGTTGGAGCTGGGCGGAAAACCGCTGTTGGCACTGCCGGCCCCGTTGCCGTAGTTGCCCCGGTTATCGGGCGGGCCGCTGGGTTTGGCCGCCGCGCCGGGCGATTTCACCAGCTTGTTGTACTCGGTGATGAGCACCTGCTCATCGATACCGAAAATGCCTGAAGTCTGCTGCAAAAACACCTGGCGCTTGATGGCATCGGGCACCTTGGCAATGCTGTGGAGCACGTCGCGGATGGCTTCGGCCTTCTTTACCGGGTCGTTGCTGGCCTCGCGGGCAACGAGCGTGGTTTTGAAAGTGATGAAGTCTTGGCTCTTGGTTTCGATGTATTCGGTGAAGCGCTGGTCGCCCACTTTGCGGATGTAGCTGTCAGGGTCGTCGCCATCGGGAAAGAGCACCACGCGCACGTTCAGGCCACCTTCGAGCAGCAAGTCCGTCCCGCGCAGCGAGGCCTTGATACCAGCCGCGTCACCGTCATACAACACCGTCACATTATCGGAGTACCGCTTGATAAGCCGGATTTGTCCCTCGGTGAGCGAGGTACCCGACGAGGCCACCACATTCTTGATGCCGCCTTGGTATAGGCTGAGCACGTCCAGATACCCTTCCACGAGGTAGCAAACCTCCTGCGTCCGGATGGCCTGCCGAGCTTGGAACAAGCCATACAGCACGTCCGACTTGTGGTAAATCTCTGACTCGGGCGAGTTCAGGTACTTCGCCATCTTGTCGTCGCGCTTCAGGGTACGCGCCCCAAAGCCCACCACCCGGCCGCTGATGTTGTGAATTGGAAACATCACGCGGCCCCGGAACCGGTCGTAGCGCCGGCCGGTGTCTTTGCCCTGGTCGTCGGTCCGGATGACGGTGAGGCCGGTTTTTTCCAGGTATTTCTTATCGAAGCCGGCCGTTTCGGCGGCTTTCATCAGGTCGTCCCAGCTGTCGAGCGAGTAGCCGAGCTCGAAGGTCTGGATGGTGCTCAGGTTGAGGCCGCGCTCCTTGAGGTAGCCGTAGCCGATGCTCATACCCTCCTCGGAGTTGAGCAGCAGGCGGTGGAAGTGGTTTTTGGCGAAGTCCGAGACGATGAATTGGGAATCCCGCTCGTTCTGCTCCAGCTGTTGCTGGGGCGTCTTTTCCTCTTCCTGAATCTCGATGGCGTACTTCTTGGCGAGGTATTTCAGGGCCTCCACGTAGCTGGTGCCCTCCACGTCCATCACAAACTGCACCACGCCGCCGGCCTTGCCGCAGCCGAAGCATTTGTACAGGCTTTTGGCCGGGTTTACGGAGAAGGACGGCGATTTCTCGTTGTGGAACGGGCACGGCGCCCACAGATTCTGGCCTTTGCGCTTGAGCTGCACGAAGTCGCCGACGACTTCCACGATGTCGGCGGTCTGGATGATGTGGTCAACTAATTCTTTGGGGATGCGGGCCATGTAGCGCGGACTTTGTAGTCCGCGTCCCCACGCCGCTTGGAATAACGAAACGGCGCGGGGACGCGAACTACAAAGTTCGCGCTACTATGCGCTACTTCCGCTACGTCCTACCTTTGCCCGGAATAAACTCCGCGCAAGATGCCCGCATACCGTCCCGAAGAAATTGAAAAGAAGTGGCAGGCCCACTGGAAAGCGCACCGCACTTTCCGCACCGAGAACCACTCCGACAAGCCCAAGTACTACGTGCTCGACATGTTTCCCTACCCCTCCGGGGCGGGCCTGCACGTAGGGCACCCGCTGGGCTACATTGCCTCCGATATCGTGACGCGCTACAAGCGCCTGCGCGGCTTCAACGTGCTGCACCCCATGGGCTTCGACTCCTTCGGCCTGCCCGCCGAGCAGTACGCCATCCAGACCGGCCAGCACCCCGCGCTCACCACCGAGAAGAACATCGAAACCTACGTGCAGCAGCTCAGCAGCCTCGGTTTCAGCTACGACTGGAGCCGCGAAGTGCGGACCTCGGACGCCTCTTATTACAAGTGGACGCAGTGGATTTTCCTCAAGCTGTTCAACTCCTGGTACAACCTCGACACCAACAAGGCCGAGCCCCTCACCGAGCTCACCGCCCGCTTTGCCGCCAGCGGCAGCGAGGGCATTCGTGCCGCCGGCGATGACGGCGACCGCCTCAGCTTCTCGGCCGGCCAGTGGGCCTTGTTCAGCGAAAAGCAGAAGTTGGCCGCCGTGCTTCCCTACCGCCTCGCTTACCAGCAGGACACCTACGTGAACTGGTGCCCCGGCCTGGGCACGGTGCTCTCGAATGATGAAGTGAAGGACGGCCTCTCGGAGCGCGGCGGCTTCCCCGTCGAGCGCCGCCTCATGCCCCAGTGGAACCTGCGCATCACCGCCTACGCCGACCGCCTCCTGCAGGGCCTCGACCAGCTCGACTGGCCCGATGCCGTGAAGGAGATGCAGCGCAACTGGATTGGCAAGAGCATCGGGGCCGAAGTCACCTTCCCGGTGCAGGGTTCCGAAACCGCGCAAATCAAAGTCTATACCACCCGCGTCGACACCATTTACGGGGCCACCTTCCTAGTGCTGGCCCCCGAGCACGAGCTGGTGGACGAGTTGACCACGCCCGGCCAGCGCGCCGCCGTGGATGAGTACATCGCCGCTACCAAGCGCCGCTCGGAGCGCGACCGCATGACCGACGTGAAGGCCGTGTCCGGTGTGTTCACCGGCGCCTACGCCCTGAACCCGGTGAACAACGAGCCCGTGCCCATCTGGCTGGCCGACTACGTGCTGGCTGGCTACGGCACCGGCGCCGTGATGGCCGTGCCCAGCGGCGACCAGCGCGACTACCTGTTTGCCAAGCACTTCAACCTTCCCATCCCCGCCATTTCCGATGCCCAGCAGGGCCTCGACCAGCAGGCCGACCCCACCAAGGAAGGCCGCTACATCAACTCCGGCATCATCAACGGCCTCACCTATAAGGAAGCCACGGCCAAGCTCATCGCCTTCCTCGAAGTGAAGGGCCTGGGCAAGGGCAAGGTAAATTTCCGCCAGCGCGACGCCATTTTCGGCCGCCAGCGCTACTGGGGCGAGCCCATTCCGATTTACTATAAGGACGGTACCGCCTACGGCATCGCCGAGGCCGACCTGCCCCTCGTGCTGCCCGAAATCGACGAATACAAGCCCACCGAAACCGGCGAGCCGCCCCTCGGCCGCGCCCAGGATTGGCTCTACCGCGGCCAATACCCCTACGAGCTGAGCACCATGCCCGGCTGGGCGGGCTCATCGTGGTACTACCTCCGCTACATGGACCCCACCAACGAAGCCCGCTTCGTTTCGGAACCCGCTGAGCACTACTGGGGCAGCGTGGACCTCTACATGGGCGGGGCCGAGCACGCCACCGGCCACCTGCTCTACGCCCGCTTCTGGTACCTGTTCCTGAAGGATTTGGGCCTCGTCAGCAGCAACGAGCCATTCCAGAAACTGATTAACCAGGGAATGATTCTGGGTGTTTCGGAGAAGATTTATCGATTGAATCAAGCTGTAAAACCAGAGGCAACAACTGCAGAAACTCAAGCAGCTTTAGATACTCCTTTCACCAAGCTGCACTTTTCGTCAAGTGAATTTGAGCTCAGTTTGCCAACGAAGAATGTGTTTGTCAGCCAAGATATCCGAGACAGATTCCGCTCAATTGAGGGCGTTAGCTCTGGCAGCTTAACGGCACTGCACGTTGATATTTCGCAAGTCGAAAACAACAAACTTGATATCGATAAGTATCTGTCGTCGCACCCAGATATTCAAGATGCGGTTTTCGTTTGTGCTGGTGGCTATTGGCAAAATGGCAGCTTCACCGCTTTCCCATTCGGTGGTTCTGATGTTTTCCTGACGGCTTCGGAAGTCGAAAAAATGTCTAAGTCGAAGTACAATGTTGTTAACCCCAACATTCTAATCGACAAATATGGCGCGGATGCCCTGCGCCTCTACGAAATGTTCCTCGGCCCGCTGGAGCAGTACAAACCCTGGAACACCAACGGCATCAGCGGCGTGGGCAGCTTCCTCAAGAAGTTCTGGCGCCTCTTCCACCCCGAAGACGGCCCCCTCGCCGTGACTGACGAGCCCGCGACGCCCGCCGAGCTCAAGGTGCTGCACCGCGCCATCCAAAAGGTGCAGGAAGACATCGAGAAGTTCAGCTTCAACACCTCCGTCAGCCTGTTCATGATTACCGTGAACGAGCTCACGGCCCTCAAGTGCCACAAGCGCGCCATTCTGGAGCCGCTCGTGCTGCTGGTGTCACCCTACGCCCCGCACCTGGCCGAGGAGCTGTGGCAGGAGCTGGGCCACGAGCCCGGCAGCATCTCCACGGCCAGCTACCCCGAGTTCCGCGAGGAATACCTGGTGGAAGACACCGTGACCTACCCGCTGGCCATCAACGGCAAAGTGCGCGAGCAGATGCAGTTTGCCGCCGCCGCCACCGCCGCCGAGATTGAAACTGCCGTCCTGGCCTCCGATTTCCTGGCCAAGCACGGCGAAGGCAAGTCGGCCAAGAAGGTGATTGTGGTACCCGGCCGTATGGTGAACGTGGTGGTGTAGGCGCTTCTGATTTATGGACACAAAAAAGGCCCGCTGTGATTGCAGCGGGCCTTTTTGTTGGCATGCTACTAAATCATACTTGCTGCAGGCTTAGCCCCAGCGGGGCGGCATATCGGTAGTAATAGCCTACGAAAGAATGAAAAAGCCCCAGCGGGGCGACACCTATTATCCGGGTGTCGCCCCGCTGGGGCTTTCGAAATTGATGGATTTGGTATTTCTACCGATATGCCGCCCCGCTGGGGCTTACAAACGTGAACCATGCGTCATCTTTGCATACCACAACCCAGCATTACCCCAGCCTTATAATGCACTTTCTCAATCCTGGACGCCGCTTTTTTGGATTACTGGCGACACTCCTAATCACTGGCTTCGCCACCCGCGCCCAAACCGCTGATGCGGCCGGCCCGCTGCTCACGCCTGAGCAATTTCTGGGTTACAAGCTGGGCGCGCAGTTCACGCCGCACGCCGAACTGCTGCGCTACGTGACGCATATCACGGCGCACACGCCCGGCCGCATGAAGCTGGTGCGCTACGGCCGCACTTACGAGCAGCGCCCGCTGGAAGTGGTGCAGGTAGCCAGCGCTGAGAATTTTGGCCGGCTGGAGGATGTGCGCCACAACAACCTACGCCTCGCCGGCCTGGAAAGTGGCAGCGCCCAGCGCCAGCTGCCCGGCGTGTGCTGGCTGAGCTACAACGTGCACGGCAACGAGGCCGTGAGTTCCGAAGCCGTGATGCAGGTGCTCTACGACCTGGCCAACCCGCAGGACCAGCAGATGCAGGACTGGCTGAAAAACACCGTCGTTATCGTCGACCCCTGCATCAACCCTGACGGCCACGACCGGTACGTGAACTGGTACAACCGCGTGCGCAACCAGTCCGTCAACGCCGGCCCCGACTCCTGGGAGCACCACGAGCCCTGGCCCGGCGGCCGCTTCAACCACTACTACTTCGACCTGAACCGCGACTGGGCCTGGCAAACCCAGCAGGAAACCCGCCAGCGCATTGCCCTCTACAACCAGTGGCTGCCCGAAGTCCACGCCGACTTCCACGAGATGGGGCCGAACAACACCTACTACTTCTCGCCCGCCGCCAAGCCCTACCACGCCGACCTCACGGCCTGGCAGCGCAGGTTCCAGGGCGTGCTGGGCGACTACAACAAGGTGGCTTTCGACAAGAACAACTGGCTGTATTTCACCCGCGAAGTCTACGACCTGTACGCCCCCACCTACGGCGACACCTGGCCCAGCTTCAACGGTGCCATCGGCATGACGTATGAGCAGGGCGGCGGCGGCCCCGCCGGCGTGGCCTACGCCCGCCTCGATGGCGACACCTTGACGCTGGCTCAGCGCATTGCCCACCACCACGCCGCCAGCCGAGCTACTATCCAGGCCACCGCTGAGCGGCACGACGACCTGGTCCGCGAGTTTCAGAGCTATTTCGCCAACGCCGCCAACAAACCCCAGGGCGAGTTCAAGAGCTACGTAATGGCGGCCGGCAACGACCCCGGCCAGCTCCGCGCCTTTACCCAGTACCTCGACCGCAACCAAATCCGCTACGGCTACGCGCCGAAGCGTACCAAAACCCGCGGCTTCAACTACACCACGGGCAAAACCGGCGACGTTACCATCGAGCCCCGCGACGTGGTAATCAGCATGTACCAGCCCAAGTCGACGCTGGTGAAGGTGCTATTCGAGCCCAAGCCGCAGCTTGAAGACTCGCTCACCTACGACATCACCTCTTGGGCCCTGCCCTACGCGTTTGGTCTGAAATCTTACGCCGTGCCCGGCCGCCTTGATGCCTCGGCCAGCGTGTCCACTACCGCCAGCGTGAAGGGCAGCGCCGCCACCGCCGAACGCCCCTACGCCTACCTGGCCCGCTGGAACAGCCTGCAGGACGTGCGTTTCCTGAGCCGCCTGCTGCAGCAGAAAGTGAAGGTGCGCTACGCCGAAAAGGCGTTTGAGTCGGAAGGCCAGCAGTACGCGCCCGGCACGCTCATCATCACCCGCACCGGCAACGAGGGCCTCGGGGCCCGGTTCGACCAGCTGGTACGCGCCCAGGCCGACTCGGCCGGCACCACCGTGATGGCTGTGAAATCGGGGTTTTCGACTTCGGGGCGTGACTTGGGTTCCAGCTCGGTACACTTTGTGAAGCAGCCAAATGTGGCGGTAGTAGCCGGGCCGGGTATCGATGCCACGGCGTTTGGCGAGGTGTGGCACTTCTTCGAGCAGCAGCTCGGCTACCCGCTCACGGTGCTTGGCACCGACTACCTCAACCGCGTTTCGCTGAACAAATACGACGTGCTCATCCTGCCCAACGGCGGCTACGCCGACGTGTACAACGACCGCAGCCTCGAAAGCCTCAAAGCCTGGGTGCGCGACGGCGGCCGCCTCATCGCCCTCGAAGGCGCGGCCAAATTCCTCTCCGGCAAAAAAGACTTCCTGCTCAAGCCCAAAACCACCGATTCCACCGCCATCAAGAAAGACCTCAAGGCCAACCCCTACCGCCTGCTGCGCCGCTACGGCGACGCCGAGCGTGAGGAAGCCGAAGACGCCGTGCAAGGCAGCATCTACCGCGTGCAGCTTGACAATACCCACCCGCTGGCCTTTGGCTACGGCGATACCTACTTCGCCCTGGTGCGCAACCCACTCAACTACAACTTCCTGGGCAAAGGAGGCTGGAACGTGGGTGTCATCAAAAAAGACAGCTACTCGGCTGGTTTCACTGGCACTAAAGCCCGCAAAGAGTTGACTGACACATTCGTGGTTGGAGCGCAGGATTTCGGGCGCGGGGAGGTAGTGTATCTGGGTGATAATCCGCTGTTTCGCGCCTTCTGGCAAAGCGGCAAGCTAATGTTTGGCAATGCGGTGTTTTTGGTCGGGCAGTAGCGCACGTAGCTTGGACTCTGCGAGTCCGAGCCGCGAGCAGAGCGAGCATTTCGCGTCTGGCTTCGTCTGGTCCCGGATGTTCGCTGCGCTCACCGCTCGGACTCGCAGAGTCCAAGCTACAGTTCCAGCGCGGCCTTTACGGCTTTCGGTAGCGAGGCTCGCACCAGGTCATACGAGTGGTCAATCAGCTCGCGGAGCTGGCTTTCCGGAGCGCCGGTGCCGATAAGCACCGTGTTCCAGTGCTTCTTGTTCATGTGGTAGCCGGGCCGCACGTAGTCGTGGGCCTCGCGCAACTCTTCAGCGCGCTCGGGGTCGCATTTCAGGTTGATGCTGCCGAAAGTGTCGATATCGGTCAGGGCAAACACTTTGCCGCCTACTTTGAATACCAGCGTTTCGGGGCCGAAGGGTGTTTCTTCGGTCACGCCGGCTTTTAGCAGGCAGTAGTCGCGGAAATCCTCAATGTTCATTCCGTTTATTCTTACAGCACGTAGCGGAACAACATCACCACCAGGCACACCAGAAACATCGCTAAGCTGAGCTTATTGATGAAGTGCATGGTCTTCAGGTTGAAGTTATTCTTGCGATTAGGGTCGTTTTTCCGGAAATAATAACCGAGGACCGGGCCGAAGTTGAAGAGGTTCTTGCCGTTCATATCAGAGCAGGTTGGGGAGTAGCGAAGGTAACACCCGGCGCGGCAGAAAGATTTGCTGTAGCACATGCTTTAGCTTGTGCGTCGTTGTGGGACATTGCGCGACCGGGCGCAAGCTGAAGCATGCGCTACAAGCTGCGGCGCTCACGCCAGGCCAACTCGGCCGGCAGTTCCACCGAGGCAAATTCCAGGTGCATCACTCGGCGCGGCCGGTGGCTGGTGCTGCGGTTAGAGGCGTGCAGTAGCAGCGGCTTCATCAGCATGGCCCCTCCGGCGGGCACGGCGCAGACGGTGGCATCTGGCGTGAAGCCGGCAACATTGGCGGCCGGTACCACGCCGTGCCGGTGCGAGCCGGGCACCACTTTCAGCGCGCCGTTGGTGGCGTCGCAGTCGTCGAGGTGAATGCGCAGGGTCACCATGTTTTCCAACACCGCCACTGGTGGCTGCACCGAAACGCCTTCGGCTTTGCTGGTCCAGGGGCCGAAACCGGGCAGGGCGGCGCGCTGGCTCACATTTATCATCAGGTCCTGATGCCAGGCCACGAGCCAGTTTGAGCCGGCGGGCTTATCGAAATAAATGGCTTTCACGAGTTGGCAATCTGCCGGAAACAACCCAGCCAGCAACTTGCGCAGAGCAGGCGTAGCGAGCAGCGGCCAGAGGTTCGGTATTTCTTTCAGCAACTCCCGAATGGCAAACACCTCCTGGCTGCGCCGGAAATTGGGGCCGGTGCCCGCCGCGCTTTCTACGGCGTGGAGCAACGAGGCCACTTCGTCAGACGCGTAGAAATCGGATAGAACGGCAAACCCATTTTCGGCAAATTGCGCGGTGAGCGGGTTACTGAGGACGGCTGTTTTCATACGCCCGCAAAGCTACATTCGCCTCGCTGCCGGCTACGCAACCTGTGCTTCGGCGGCGCGCCCTTATCCATCCCAATGCTTTCCTGATGAATAAAATTATTACTTTCTCACTGTTCGCCGGCTTGCTGGTCATTACCCATGCCGCTCACGCCCAAAAATCCCCATCCGAACCCGAGGCCGTGAAGCAAACCGTTACCGCCTTTTTCGATGGCATGCGGCGCGGCGACAGCACCGCCGTGCGCCGTACGCTGGCCCCGGCGGCCGTTTTTCACGGTTTCGGCGGCAAGCCCGGTCAGCCGCCCACGCTGGAGATAGAAAGTATCAACGGCTTCCTGAAGGCCGTGGGCACGCCCCACCCCGCCGTCTGGGACGAGCGGGTGCAGTTCGAACGGGTGTTAATTGATGCCAACCTGGCCAGCGTATGGGCTCCCTACGAGTTTTACCTGGGCAGCAAATTCAGCCACTGTGGCTACGACTCGTTCCAGCTGGTAAAGCTGGCCGACGGCTGGAAAATCGCGCACATTATCGACACGCGACGCAAGGAGAAGTGTAAGTGATATTACCTGCAATGAATGTCAAATTGCATATTGGCTTTCAATTCGTGCACAAGAGCCAAGACCCTATTTGGTAATAAAGGACTTGCGTTTTTATTATTATCAACAGTAATATCAACTACCAACTTAACCTGAAGCTGATACTGTTTCACAAAGCCAAGCAGGCGGTCAATTCTTACCTCAAACGCTTGACAAAGAGCATCTAAATTCGTTTCAAACTCAAACTGATTGTCAGCTTCGGCTATTTGGTAATCCCAATAAATAAATTTGGTACCACGGTTAAATTTCACCTGTTCAGTAGAACCTGTACATGAAGCCTGCAAATCAATAGCCTCTGATAAATCCTTAGGAGAAAACTTCTCGCCGTAAACAACTAAGTACGCATAAATCTGGACAAACTCGTTCATATTACGCGCCCACCGGCTCATCCAAGACCTCCTTCTCAATCCAGCGCCCATCTTCGCGCATCAGCTCAATCAGGTCATCCACGGCGCGTTCTTCAGGCACGGATTTCTTGATGACTTCCTGGCCGCGGTAGAGGGAAATTTTGCCCTTGCCCACGCCCACGTAGCCGTAGTCGGCATCGGCCATTTCGCCGGGGCCGTTCACGATGCAGCCCATGATGCCGATTTTGATGCCCTTGAGGTGGTCGGTGCGCTTGCGAATCATGGCCGTGGTTTCCTGCAAATCGAACAGGGTACGGCCGCAGCTGGGGCAGCTTATGTATTCGGTTTTGCTCATGCGGGTGCGGGCCGCCTGCAGGATGCCGAACGAGAGCTGGTTTAGGCCACTCACCGTATCGAGCCATTCCTCCTGCGAGCGGTTGCTGAGCAGCTCCACGCCCAGCACCACGCCATCGCCCAGGCCATCAATAAGCAAGCCGCCCACGTCGGTGGCCGCATCGAGTTGGGTTTGCTCCAGCGGCTGGTCGGGGAACGAGCGGGCAATGACCACCGGACAGGTAACATCGTGCTCCATCAACTCGAAGAAAGCGCGACGCAGCTCCGGCATGGCGTGGGCGTTGGTGGTGTGCAGCACCAGCACCACGGTAGCGTCCTGGCGGAGCTGTTGCAACATTTTCGTATCGAGCGCATCGAGGCTGATGAGCAGGAAATTGAGCTGCGGATGCCGCGGCACGTCTTCCATGTAGCGGTCGGCGGTGAGCACCGGGAAGTGGTGCGGGCGGCTGCCGGCATCGCGCCAGGCCGAGTACGTCACGATTTCCCGAAGGCCGTTGGGCAGCATGAACGGTACCGGCCGCTCGCCGCTGAACACGTAGTCGGCCCCGTGGTCGGCCATCTGAAACTTGTCCAGAAACGATGAGTACAGGTGGCCCACGGCGCGCAGGTCGGCATATTCCACGCGGGGCAGGCGGGCAATGCTGGCAATAACGCGCGGCACATTCTGCCCGCCAAAATTGGCTACCTCGTGGGTGTGGCGGCGGAAATACTGAAACGGATTTATCGGCACCTCGCCCACCAGCGGCTTGATGGGCTGGGCCAGCGCGGCCCGCTCGGTGTAGCGGTCAATGAGCATGCGGGCTACGGGCGCTTCGGCCTCCGGGGCTTCGGTCAGGCTCACCCGCACGGTGTCGCCGAGGCCGTCCTCCAGCAGCGTGCCGATGCCCACGGCGCTCTTGATGCGGCCGTCTTCGGCCTCGCCGGCCTCGGTCACGCCCAGGTGCAACGGGTAGGGCTGCAGGCCTTCCTCGTCGAGCTTCTGCACCAGCAGGCGGTAGGCCTGCACCATCACTTGGGTGTTGCTGGCTTTCATGCTCAGCACCACGTCGTAGTAGTTTTCTTCCTCGCACAGGCGCAGGAATTCCAGCGCCGATTCCACCATGCCGAGCGGCGTGTCGCCGTAGCGGCTCAGAATCCGGTCGCTCAGCGAGCCGTGGTTGGTGCCGATGCGCATGGCGGTGCCGTGCTGCTTACAAATCTGGACCAGCGGCCGGAACCGCTCGCGGATGCGCTCTACCTCGGCCGCATAAGTAGCGTCGGTGTATTCAATTTCCTCGAATTTCTTTTTGTCGGCGTAGTTGCCGGGGTTCACGCGCACTTTCTCCACGATGCGGGCGGCCAGCTCGGCGGCGTTGGGCGTGAAGTGAATGTCGGCGATGAGCGGCACGTTGCAGCCGCGCTTGCGCAACTCTTTCTTGATTTCCAGCAGGTTTTGGGCCTCCTTCATGCTGGGCGCGGTGATGCGCACGTACTCGCAGCCGGCCTCCACCATGCGCAGCGTCTGCTCCACCGAACCCAGGGTGTCCATCGTGTCCACGGTGGTCATGCTCTGCACGCGGATGGGGTAGTCGCCACCCATCGGCAAACCGCCAATGTTGACCACGCGCGATACGCGGCGCTTGTATTCGGTAAGGCTGGGGCAATACGTCTTATTCATGGACCAAAAACCAGGGGTTGCCGGCGAAAGTTGCGCCGTAGTGCAAAGGTAAAGCGACAGCGGGCGGCGGCGCGGTGCCAACGGTCGAGCCCCGCCAATACACCCCACTTGCGAGCTGGCCGAATGGCTATTCATATGGAAAGAGAAACGATAATCTACCAGCCACGGTCGAGCTTGCCTCAACGGTAAGCAGCTTTAGTCGCTAGCATTTCTCCGGTTAGGCGTTTTGACTGCATCGCAACCAACCTCCACTTCAAAAAACGGGTATACAATAGACCGAACGCATATCCTTAAAACATTATATTTCAACACCATGAACGAAGAAAATAAACTCAGCCGGCGGGAGGTCATCAGCGGGTTGGGAGCCAGCCTGGCGGTGGCGGCCGTGGCTCCCGTATTCTCGGCGCAGGGCGCACCTGCCGGTGCGGCCCCGGACCCGATGGTGAATCCAATCACTAAGTATCCCAAGCCGCCATTCAAAGGGCAGTCGCAGCCCTGGCCCGGCCTGGCCAGCCAAATGGACCCACGCCCCGACCACGGCGAAAAAAGTTATAAAGGCTCCGGCCGCCTGCAAGGCCGCAAAGCCCTGATAACGGGCGGCGACTCGGGCATGGGCCGCGCCGCCGCCATTGCCTATGCCCGCGAAGGGGCCGATGTAGCCATCAACTACCTGCCAGCCGAGGAAGCCGATGCCAAAGAAGTTATTGCCTTGATTAAAGCCGAAGGCCGCAAGGGCATTGCCATTCCCGGCGACCTGCGCGAAGAAGCCTTCTGCCAGAAGCTGGTGGCCGAAGCCGTGCGCCAACTCGGCGGGCTCGATATTGTGGTGAATAACGCCGGCCGGCAGCAGCAGCGCCAGTCCATTCTGGAACTCACCACTGCCGATTTCGATGCCACGATGAAAACTAATATCTACGCACCGTTCTGGATTATTAAAGCCGCACTGCCGCACCTGCCGCCCGGTGCCGCCATCATTGGCACCACGTCGGAGCAAGCCTACGACCCATCGCCGAACCTGTATGACTACGCTCAGACCAAGGCCGCGACCATGAACTACGTGAAGTCGCTGGCCAAGCAGCTCGCGCCCAAAGGCATTCGGGTAAATGGGGTGGCCCCTGGTCCCGTGTGGACGCCCTTGCAGGTCAGCGGTGGCTCGACGCAAGAAAACCTGAAAGAGTTCGGAGCTAAAACACCCATGAGCCGGCCTGGCCAACCCGTTGAGCTAGCGTCTATTTACGTGCAGCTGGCCGCCAACGAAGCCAGTTTTACCACGGGCCAGATTTATGGCGCGTCGGGCGGCGGCGGCCAGCCCTAGCGTCGGCCAAAACATCAGGCTGCGAGCCGCCTGCTGAGCTATTCCCATTCCATTGGTACGCATCATCATGGAAACCGAGGCCTCTACTACGCTGCCCGCGCCGACCTACTGGCTCACGCGCTTCGTTATGCTGCGCCTGCTGGGCGGGCTGTACGCGGTGGCTTTTCTGGTGGCCATCAATCAGATTGTACCACTGATTGGGGAGCATGGGCTGCTGCCGGTGGGGCTTTTTCTGAAGCGGGCGAGCGCAGTGCTGGGGTCGGCGGGCGCGGGTTTTGTGCGGCTGCCGTCCATTTTTTGGCTTGGCCATTCCGATACGGCTTTGCTGGCGGCGGCCTGGCTGGGGTTTGGAATTTCCTGTCTGGTAGCGGCCGGCTTCGCCAATGCACTGCTGCTGGCAGTGTTATGGGTGCTCTACATGTCCTTCGTGCACGTGGGACAGGAATGGTACGGCTACGGCTGGGAAATCCAGCTGACCGAAACCGGGTTTTTGGCCATTTTTCTGTGCCCCTTGCTCGATGGGCGGCCTTTTCCGAAGTATGCGCCGCCCCAACCCGTCATCGTGCTGTTTCGCTGGCTGGTGGTGCGCGTGATGCTGGGGGCGGGGCTCATCAAAGTGCGCGGCGATGAAGTCTGGCGCAATAGCACGGCCCTCTACTACCATTTCGAAACCCAGCCCATTCCCGGCCCCCTTAGCCGGTGGTTCCACTTTTTGCCGCACGGCGCCCTGCGCCTGGGCGTGTGGTTCAACTGGCTGGCCGAGTTGCTGGCCCCGTTTTTTGCCTTCGGGCCGCGCGTGGCCCGGCACGCGGCCGGCGTGGTGATGATACTCTTTCAGATAAGCATCATCCTCAGCGGCAACCTGTCGTTTTTAAACTGGCTGACCATCGTGCCGGCCCTGGCTTGTTTCGACGACGGCTTGTGGGCGCGGCTGCTCCCCCGGTGGCTGGTGCGGCGGGCCGAAGCCGCAGCTGCCCAGGCCAAAGTGTCGCGCCCGATGCACACAGCGGCGTGGGTGGTCACGGCGGTTGTCGCGCTGCTCAGCATCCGGCCCGCGCTGAACATGATTTCGCCGGGCCAAATCATGAATACGTCCTTCGACCCGCTGGATTTGGTGAACACCTACGGAGCCTTCGGCACGGTGGGCCGCGAGCGGCTGAACGTGGTGTTTGAAGGTACTCGCGATGCCATTCCCAACGACAGCGCCACCTGGCAGTCCTACCCCTACAAAGGCCTCCCCGTGGCCCTCGACCAGCGCCCGGCCCAAATCGCCCCGTACCAACTGCGGCTCGACTGGCAGATGTGGTTTGCCGCCATGGCCTCGCCCACCGACTATCCCTGGACGGCAAATCTGGTGTCGAAACTCCTGCACAATGACCCCGATGCGGTCAGTTTATTTGCCCGTAACCCGTTTCCCGGCCAGCCGCCGCGCTATATTCGGGCCGTGCGCTACCGATACCGGTTTGCCCGGCCCGATAACCTGCAGGGCCTGTGGTGGGAGCGGGAGCGGGTTGATATGTGGCTGGTGCCGCTGTCGGCCGATGACCCACGCCTGGCCGAGTTTCTGCGACGGTCGGGCTGGGGGTCCTGAGTTTGGGGTACCTCCCGCTCGTTTACCAACAAAAATTCACCCCATTCCCGCCCTGCATGAGCAAGCCCACCTATGATGCCGTCGTCGTCGGTTCCGGCCCCAATGGGTTGGCAGCGGCCATTGTGCTGCAGCAAGCGGGGTTGTCGGTATTGCTGCTCGAAGGCAAAAAGGAAATCGGCGGGGGCCTGCGCACGGCCGAGCTAACGCTACCCGGTTTTCGCCACGACATCTGCTCCGCCATTCACCCGTTGGCGGCGGCTTCGCCCTTTTTCCAGACGTTGCCGTTGGCCCGCTATGGGCTGGAATACATCAGCCCCCCCGTGGCCGCCGCGCACCCGTTCGACGACGGCACCGCTGCCGTAGCCGCATCATTAGCGGATACTGCCCGCAGCCTCGGCCCCGATGCCGCTGTTTATGAGCGTCTGCTCGGCCCGCTTGTGGCCCGGTGGCCCAACATCGCCAACGATGTGCTGGCGCCGTTGCATTTCCCGCAGCACCCGCTGGATATGGCCCGGTTCGGCCTCTCGGCGCTACTACCCTCCACGGTGTTGGCGCGGCGCTTTACGGATGAAAAAGCCAAAGGCCTGCTGGCCGGCATGGCTGCCCACGCCATTCAGCCGCTAAGCAACCTGACCACTGCCGCCATTGCCCTGGTGCTGCTGATTGCGGCCCACCGCGGCGGTTGGCCAATGCCCAAAAGCGGTTCTCAAGCCATTGCTGACGCACTGCTGGCCCACTTTATGGCCCTGGGCGGGCAGGTTGAAACCGGGACATTTGTGCGTTCGCTGGCGCAGCTGCCATCGGCGCGGGCCGTGCTTTTTGATGTGACCCCGGCCCAGTTGCTTCAGATTGCCGGGCATAGCCTCTCGGGTATCTACCAGTGGCAGCTGCGGCGCTACCGCTACGGCATGGGCGTGTTTAAAGTCGACTGGGCACTGGCCGAACCCATTCCCTTCACCGCCCCCGACTGTGCCCAGGCCGGCACGGTCCACTTGGGCAATACCCTGGCCGAAATCGCCACCAGCGAACAAGCCACGGCCAATGGTCAGCACCCCGCCAAACCATTCGTGCTACTGGCCCAGCAAAGCCGCTTCGACGCAACCCGGGCCCCGGCCGGCCGACACACCGCCTGGGCCTACTGCCACGTCCCCAACGGCTCGCGGGTGGACATGACCGCGGCCATCGAGCGTCAGGTCGAACGTTTTGCGCCCGGTTTTCGGGAACGTATTCTGGGCCACCACACCTTCGACACCGCCCAGATGGAGGAATACAACCCCAATTACGTGGGCGGCGACATCAACGGCGGCCAACTGGATATCAGCCAGTTGTTCACCCGCCCGGCCCTGCGGGCGTCGCCTTACCGCACCTCGCAGCGGGGCCTGTACTTGTGTTCCTCAGCCACACCTCCCGGCGGCGGTGTGCACGGCATGTGCGGCTATTATGCCGCCCGCCGTGCCCTGCGCGACATATTCCGGCTGCCCGCGCCGCTGCTGTATGGGGAGTAAATCGGGGCTGGGCGCAACTTCCGGCTGGTCTTCCCTGTCTGTGGGGAAACCCTGTTGCGGCACTTCTTACTATGCGTTTGTTGAAACCACTTGTTCTGGTCGGCAGCTTGCTCTGCTCCGCGCCGGTCTTCGCCCAAAACGTTGCCGTCATCAAATTTCCGGAGCTGCAAAAGCGGCTGGCGCGGCTCACTGACACAACCTACGTGGTAAATTTCTGGGCAACCTGGTGCGGGCCTTGCGTGAAAGAGATGCCCAATTTCGAGCAGCTCCGCATGGCGAATGCCGGCAAAAAGGTGAAGGTGCTACTCGTGAGCTTAGATTATGCTTCGCAGCTTGACAAGAAGGTAAAACCCTTTGTGAAGCAGCGCGGCCTGAAATCAGAAGTGCTGCTACTGAATGAGCCCGACCCCAACGAGTGGATTGACAAAGTGGACGCCAAATGGTCGGGCTCACTGCCTTTCACACTGATTTTCAATAACCAAACCAAACGCCGCATCACCTTCGAGCGGGAGCTGTCGGCCGCCGAACTCCAGGCGGCCCTGAAGAACATTCAGTAACTACTATCTTGCAAGTATCAACCCGTAACCTTTTTGAGCCATGAAAAAAGCCCTGCCATTTCTCGCCCTCTGCTTCGTGTTCCTGAGCAGCTTCGTGCTGCGCCCCACCGCTGATGGCTACAAAGTCGGCGACAAAGCCACTGATTTCAAGCTGAAAAACATCGACGGCAAAATGGTGTCGCTGGCCGATAACAAGGCCGCGAAAGGCTATATCGTGGTGTTTACCTGCAACACCTGCCCCTTCGCCAAAGCCTACGAAAGCCGCATTATCGACCTGAACACCAAGTATGCGCCGCTGGGCTACCCCGTGGTGGCCATCAACCCCAATGACCCGGCCGTGGCCCCCGGCGACTCCTACGCCGCCATGCAAAGCAAAAAATACGCCTTCCCCTACCTGCAGGACGAGTCGCAACAGGTAGCCAAAACCTACGGGGCCACGCGCACGCCGCACCTCTTCGTGCTCACCCGCCAGGGCTCAGACTTTGTGGTGTCTTACATCGGCGCAATCGACGACAATTCGGAAGACGCCAAGCTGGCCAAAACCAAGTATGTGGAGAATGCCATGACGGAAATCCTGGCTGGCAAGCCGGCAACTACTAAGGAGACGAAGGCCATTGGCTGCGGCATTAAGTGGAAACGCGCGTAGCTACTCCCCCGCCCTCACCGAAAAAGGCCCGTTCCAAGCAACATGGAACGGGCCTTTTTACTTGGGCTACTGCCCTATTTCCAGCACAATTTTGCCAATATGGGCGCTGCTTTCCATTAGTTTGTGCGCGGCCGCGGCTTCGGCAAGGGGAAAGGTTTTGTAGATAACCGGGCGGAATTTTCCCGCCTCAATCAGCGGCCATACATGCTGCTCTGCGGCAGCGGCCAACGTGGCTTTGAAATCGGCTGAGCGCGGCCGGAGTGTGCTGCCCGTAATGCTCAGCCGCCGCCGCATCACCTCCAGGGCGTTGAATTCGCCTTTGCCGCCCTGCATGGCGTTCACAAACACCAGGCGGCCGTCGTCCTTCAGCAGGCGCAGGTTTTTGGCAATGTAGTCGCCGCCAATCATGTCGAGAATCACATCGACACCTTCGTCTTTCAGCACCTCCTCAAAATCCTGGGTTTTGTAGTTAATGGCCCAGTCAGCACCCAATTTTCGGCAGGCGGCGCATTTAGTCTCATCGCCGGCCGTGACGGCCACGCGGCTGCCCAGCGCCTTGGCCAACTGAATGGCGGTGGTCCCAATGCCGCTGCTGCCACCGTGCACCAGCAGGGTCTCGCCGGGCTGCAAGCCACCGCGCTGAAACACATTGTGCCACACTGTGAACACGGTTTCGGGCAGGGCGGCAGCTTCGGTTAGGGTCAATTTGGTTGGCACGGGCAGGCAGTGGCGGGCGTCCACCACAGCGTATCCGGCGTAGCCACCGGCGGGCAGCAGGGCGCACACGGCATCGCCGGGATGCCAGCGAGTTACAGCAGCTCCGCAGGCTTCCACCGTGCCGGCAATTTCCAGGCCGGGCACCAGGCCGGTTACATCGCCGCTGCCGGCGTACTTGCCTTGCCGCATCAGCACGTCGGGCCGGTTTACGCCGGCGGCGTGCACCCGAATGAGCACCTCTTGCGCCGCCGGTTGCGGCTTGGGCTGTTGCTGAAGCTGAAGAACCTCGGGACCGCCGGGCTGCTGGATAACAATGGCATTCATAGGAAAAGGTAAATGGGCGCCCCAACGGGCCATGAGCCGATAATACCGCTACTAACGCAAAACGGCTCCGAAGAGCCGTTCTGAACCACATTTACCTCGCAAATCCTACTTACCGGCCGCTTCGCGCAACTGCTTCACTTCGCACTCCAAGTCCAGGGTGCGGAACATCACCTTGGCTTCAAGGTCGGAATAGGCCGCTTCAAGCTGGTCGCGCATCTGGCGCTGCTCCTGAATATCGGTGCAGGTGCCAAACCAGGCGATAATCTGGCCATCCTCGCTCCGGCGCGGCAGGGCCTGTCCCAAAAACCAGCGGTACGAACCGTCTTTGGACTTGAAGCGATACTCGATGTTGTAGTCGTCGCCGGTGGCCAGCGAGTGGCCCCACACCTCGCGGGCACGGGCGCGGTCGTCGGGGTGCAGCAGGTTGTTCCACATATCCGGCCCCACGCTGTCGGCCAGCACGTAGCCCGTGAAATTGGTCCAGCGCTGGTTGAAGTAAGTATGAAACCCGTTCTGGTCGGTAATCCAGACCAATTGCGGAATCATATCGGCCAGGAAAGTGAACTGCTCAGGCCCTACGAGTCCGTTTTGGGCGATGGCGGGCAGTGGGGTAACTTCTTGCGGTGTGCTCACGAATCAGAAAAGCTTAAAAACCGAAATAAAACTACACTTAGGCGCGGTCGAGCTGCATTTCCATGCCCGACGCGAAATACAGGTTCAGCTGGCTGCGCAGGCCGTCGGCCGAGCGCCGCAGCCGCGTGACCAGGGCGCGGGTGGCTTCGTTGGGCAGCTCGAAGTTGAGGTAGGGCCGATTCATGAGCTCGTCGCGCATCACGGCCCAGTTGCCGGTTTGGCTGGGGCCGGGCGGCGTGGGCCGAGCTTCCAACTGGCCCGGCGTGAGCACCAGCCGGTCGGCCAGGGCCAACGGACTAGCGGGGTCGTTGTGGTTCAGCACCCGGCTGGCCACTTGCCATTCCCCACCAAAATAGTCATCGGGCAGATGTTGTAAATTTATATCCAGCAGCAAATCAGACATACAAAAGAAAAAGCGTCGCGCTTGGGCTAAGCAGAAAACTAACAAGTAGATGGCAAAAGGGTTACCCGAATTAATTGGCAGCACCAACATTTCCGTAGTTCCCGCAAACCGTACCTTACCGCAGCGCCTAACCCCTTTGGGCGTTGCTGCGTTCCTTGTGCAGCCCATTTGGGGCTAATATTCGTTGCAGCTCATGAAAAAACCGCGCTTTCTGCCCTCCCTTCTCGGGGCAGCCCGCTTCACCGGCCTCGCAGCTTGGCAAACCGGCCGCCTGTTTCGCCAGCTGGCCGCCCGTGCCCTCGACAGCGTACAGGACGTGCTCCGCGCCGAAGTAGAAAAAGGCAACCTCAAACTGGTAGCCGATTTCCTGGCCGATAAAGCGCTGCCCGCCGCCCGCGTCCTGCTCATCGAGCAAATGACCGTGCGCCTGCTGCTCCGCCTGGGCCTGCGCGGTGCGCTGGCCTCCAACGTGGTGGGCTGGGTGCTGCCCTTCGTGATTGAAAAACTGATTGCCGTGGGCAACAAAAGCGGCTTATTTGACAAGCTGAAGGCCAACCCCACCATCAGCGAAGCCCTCGACAAACTTGACGAGCTGCGCAGCGCCACCTGGAAAATGCTGGTGCCCGACCCCGGCAGCAGCGCCGAAATCGTGGAAGACGATGCCGCCACCCCGCGCCTACCGCTGCTGCTGGCTGCTTCTACAACCAAACCCGTTAAAACGGCCTAATCAAGCACAAGCGCAACGAAAGGCATCCCTCAGGCTAACTGCAAACGATTGCGGCCGCTTACCAAAAAAAGCCACCTCACCCGAGATGGCTCTTTCAAAACCGGGGCGCGGCGAGAATTCCCACCCAACACCGGACCCGATTCCGTCCGCTGACGAATTACCGGCTGAACAACAGTTCGCGGTACTTCACCAGAGGCCAGTCCTCGTCGGCCACCATCTGCTCCAGCTTATCAACGGCGCGGCGGATGGGGTCGAATTTTGGTTTTACTTCTTCGCAGTACGCTACCGCCAGCTCGCGGGCGTCTCCGATTTTGTTGGCTTGCTTACGCGCCTCCGTCATGGCGTCGGCGTTGGTTTTGATGGTCGATACGTGGCGGGAAATGGCTTTAATCATTTCCAGCGTCACCTGGCTGTGCTCGTCGTCGAGGCCCAGCTCGCGCAGGCCGCGCACGTTATTCACCAGCTTGGTCTGGTACGAAAGCGCGGTCGGAATGATGTGGTTGATGGCCAAATCGCCCATTACGCGGCTTTCAATCTGGATTTTCTTCATGTACTCCTCCAGCAAAATCTCGTGGCGGGCGTGCAGCTCGATTTCCGAGAAGATGCCGTGGCGGGCAAACAGGTCGGCAGCATCGTCGCGCACCAGGGCATCAAGCGCCTGGGGCGTGGTGGCAATGTTGCTGAGGCCACGTTTCTCGGCTTCTTCCTTCCACTCGTCGGAGTAGCCGTTGCCCTCGAAACGAATGTTCTTCGAAGATATTACATACTCGCGGAGAATCTCCACAATGGCAACCTCTTTTTTCTTGCCCTGCTCGATTAGGCCGTCCACCGACTCTTTGAAATCGATGAGTTGGTCGGCAACGATGGTGTTGAGCACCGTCATGGCCGACGAGCAGTTGGCCGACGAACCCACGGCGCGCAGCTCGAATTTGTTGCCGGTGAAGGCGAACGGCGAGGTACGGTTGCGGTCGGTGTTGTCGAGCAGAATGGCCGGAATCTTGTCGATGCCCAGCTTCAGGTAAATATTATCGCCCTTGTCGAGCGGCAGCTTGGCAGTACGTTCCAGCTCATCGAGCACGCCGTCCAGCATCGAACCCAGGAACACCGACATGATGGCCGGCGGGGCCTCATTGGCGCCCAGGCGGTGGTCGTTGCTGGCCGAAGCGATGCTGGCGCGCAGCAAGTCGGCGTAGCGGTGCACCGCTTTGATGGTGGTGATGAGGAAGGCCAGGAATTGTAGATTCTCCTTGGGGCGACGGCCGGGCGCGAGCAGGTTCACGCCGGTGTCGGTGCTCATGGCCCAGTTGTTATGCTTGCCGCTGCCGTTCACGCCGGCGAAGGGCTTCTCGTGCAGCAGCACTTTGAAGTTGTGACGCTCGGCTACGCGGTCCATCACATCCATCAGCAGCTGGTTGTGGTCAACGGCCAGGTTGGCATCCTCGAACGTGGGAGCACACTCGAACTGATTGGGGGCCACCTCGTTGTGACGGGTACGCAGCGGAATGCCGAGCAGGTTGGCCTCTTCCTCAAACTCCAGCATGAAGCCGTGCACACGGGCCGGAATCGAGCCGAAGTAATGGTCGTCGAGCTGCTGGCCTTTGGCCGGCGTGTGGCCGAAGAGGGTGCGGCCGGTCATCACCAGGTCGGGGCGGGCGTCGTACAATGCCTTGTCAACCAGGAAGTACTCCTGCTCGATGCCGAGCGTGGTGTTCACGCGGCTTACGTCTTTATCGAAGTAGTGGCAAACGTCGAGGGCCGACTTTTCCAGCAGCGCCAGCGACTTCAGCAGCGGAGCTTTGTAGTCGAGGGCTTCGCCAGTGTAGGCCACGAAAATCGTGGGAATGCACAGCGTTTTGGCGCCTACCGTTTCGATGATGAAAGCGGGCGAAGTGGGGTCCCAGGCGGTGTAGCCACGCGCCTCAAAGGTGTTGCGGATGCCGCCGTTGGGGAACGACGAAGCATCGGGCTCCTGCTGCACGAGGGCCGAGCCTTTGAAGTTTTCAATCGGCCGACCGTCGGAATTCAGGTCGAAGAACGAGTCGTGCTTTTCGGCGGTGGCGCCGGTCAGGGGCTGGAACCAGTGCGTGTAGTGCGTAGCGCCCTTGGCCATGGCCCAGGTTTTCATGGCCGAAGCCACGGCGTCGGCCACGTTGCGCTCCACGGTAGCGCCCTGTTTGATGGCGGCTTGCAGCTTCTTGAAATAATCGCCGGGCATGGTGGCCCGCATAGCTTCCAAGTTGAACACGCTTTGCCCGAAGCTGTCAGAGCGGCGGGCGGCGGCGGGCTCCACCGTAATGGGGCGGCGCTGGTTAACGAGTTCTAAAGCTTTAAAGCGGAGGATGGCCATAGGGATTGACTACCAAACGGGGAAATAGTGAGCCGGATGAGTTCGTATTCTGAGGGCAAAGATAAAACATGAAACACAAATTGCATCGAACCACCCTGATTTTTTAAGGCTTATTCTTAAATACACCTAATTTTTCTCTAGACTAGCTGATTTTTTCAGCCTCTTTCCGACAACAGTGCCTTCACAAGCACCAAACCAATAATTATGCAATGCTTTCGGGGCGTATCGGCGGGCTCTATCTTTAGGGCGTGAAAAACCGCTTTGCGTTCCAGCCGCGCTACTTTTTTTTCTGGCTGGTATTTTTTGAGCTGTGCCGGGGCTTGTTTCTGGGGTATCAGCATCAGGCAGCGGCCCAATTGTCGGTAGCAGAGTTACTGGGAAGTTTGGGGTATGGGCTGCGGCTGGATGCTTCGGCGGCAGCTTACGTGTGCCTGATTCCGTTTCTGCTGTTTGTGATTGGCAGCCTGTTTCCCAAGTTGCACTTGCAGCGGCTGCTAACAGGTTATTCGGCCATTGTTGGTATTGTGCTGGCGGTTTTGGTTACGGCCGACCTGGAACTGTACCGCGTGTGGGGCTTCCGGCTCGATGACACCCCTATACAATATCTGAACTCCCCGCAGGAAATGGCCGCCTCGGCGGGTAGCGCGCCCATTGGCGTGCTGCTACTACTGCTCCTGGGCCTGCTGGGCGCGGGCACATACTTATATAAGGTAGTGGTGGGGCGGCTCGCGCCGTTGCCTACGTGGTTTGGGCGCGGGCGGGCGGCGCTGGCCAGCCTGCTCTACGCTGCGCTGTTGGTGGTGCCGCTGCGTGGTGGCACCCAGCAGATTCCGGTGAACCAGAGCGATGTGTATTTTTCCAACGTGGCCTTTGCCAACCACGCGGCCCTCAATGCGCCCTGGAATATGATAAGCGCGCTGGTGTTGCGGGCCGCCGAGCAGCCTATCAAGCCTTTTATGCCCGACAGCACGGCGCGCCGCCTGGTAGCGGGGCTATACCCGCTGGCGGTGGGTGCTCCGGCCCGGCCCGATTCTTCGGCACTGGTACTGAGTGAAGCGCGGCCCAACGTGCTGTTTATCATCCTCGAAAGCTTTACCTCGAAGTTCGTGGGCAGCGTGGGCGGTGAAAAGGGCGTGACGCCGAATCTCGACAGCCTGGCCCGGACCGGCATTCTGTTCAACAACATCTTCGCGGCCGGCGACCGCAGCCAGAAAGGCTTGGTTTCGCTGCTTTCAGGCTACCCCAATCAGCCAACCACCAGCATCATCAAATTTCCGCGCAAAACCGAGCGCCTCCCCCATTTGGGCCGGTCGTTGGCAGCAGTGGGCTACCGCTCGCACTATTACTACGGGGGCGAGCTGGCATTTGCCAACATGCGCAGCTACCTGCAAGCGGGCGGCTACGAGAAATTCACAGAGCGAGCCGACTTTGCCGCGGCCGACCAGAACTCCAAGTGGGGCGCCCACGACGGCGTGCTGTTCAACCGGATTCTGGGCGACCTGCGCCAACAGCCGCAGCCATTTTTCGTCACGGCCTTCACCCTCAGCAGCCATGAGCCCTTTGAGGTGCCGATGAAGCCGCATTTCCCCGGCGCCGACGAAGTGGAGCTGTTTCGCAACTCGGTTTATTACACGGATTACACCCTGGGTAAATTTTTGCAGGAAGCAAAAAAACAGCCTTGGTACGCCCATACGTTGCTGGTGCTGGTGGCCGACCACGGCCACCAGCAGCCCGGCAATTCTTCTAACCAAAGTCCTGACAAGTTCCGGATTCCACTTTTGCTTGCTGGCGGCGCGCTGCGGCCCGCAGCCCGCGGCCGGGTAGTAAATTCCCTGGGCTCGCAAACGGATGTGGCTGCCACGCTGCTGCACCAGCTTCAATTGCCCGCTACGGCCTTTGTCTGGAGCCGTGACTTGCTGGCGGCGCACAACCCGCCGTTCGTCTATTATTGCTTCAATAACGGTTTTGGGACCGTTTCGCCGCAGGGAACCATCACCTTCGATAACGTGAGCCGCCACGTATGGGACCGTTACGGCGCCCCCCCCACTAGCCAGTTGCAGCTGGGCCAGGCCATGGAGCAGGTGTCGTTGGAAGACTTTGCGCGCAAGTAGAACGCGCCCGAGCCGTACCTTTGCGGGACTATGCCTACCCCCCAATCTGTCGCTTTTTATACCCTCGGCTGCAAGCTGAATTTCTCCGAAACGTCGGCCATTGGCCGGCAGTTTGAGGAAAAGGGCTTTGCGAAGGTCGCCTTCGAAGCCGGGGCCGACTTATACGTTATCAATACCTGCTCCGTCACGGACCATGCCGACCGCAAGTGCCGCAAGGTTGTGCAGCAGGCCCTGAAGCACAACCCCGAGGCGTTTGTGGCCATCGTGGGCTGCTACGCCCAGCTTAAGCCGCAGGAAATTGCAGCCATTCCCGGCGTGAGCGCCGTGTTGGGCGCGGCTGAGAAATTTATGCTGGTCGATATTCTGGCCGATTTCCAGAAGCCCGCCGCCGGGCAGCCCGGCGCGGTGCACGCCTCGCCTATCTCGGAAGCTACTGAATTTGTGGCTGCGCACTCGTTCGGTGACCGCACCCGCACTTTCCTCAAGGTCCAGGACGGCTGCGACTATTCCTGCTCGTTCTGCACCATTCCGCTGGCACGGGGCGGCAGCCGCTCGGGCAGCGTAGCCAGTGTGGTAGAGCGCGTTGAGAAGCTGGCCGAAACCGGCGTGAAGGAAATCGTGCTCACCGGTGTAAATCTCGGTGACTTTGGCTTGCAAGGCCCCGAGCGCGAGCGCCGCGAAGATTTCACCCAACTGGTGCAGGCGCTGGACCAGGTAACCGGCATCCGCCGCTTCCGCATCAGCAGCTGCGAGCCCAACCTGCTCACCGATGAGATTCTGACTACGGTGGCCGCTTCGGAACGCTTCATGCCGCACTTCCACATCCCGCTGCAAAGCGGCTCCGACAAGATTCTGGGCCTGATGCGCCGCCGCTACCGCCGGGCCCTCTACGCCCAGCGCGTGGCCCGCATCAAGGAACTGATGCCGCACGCCTGCATCGGGGTTGATGTCATCGTGGGCTTTCCCGGCGAAACGGACGCGGACTTTCTGGACACCTACAACTTCCTGAACGAGCTGCCACTCAGCTACCTGCACGTTTTTCCGTACTCGGAGCGGGCCGATACGTTGGCACCCACCCTGCCGGGCCGAGTGCAGGACCGAGTGCGGCACGAGCGCACCACGCAGCTGCGCAGCCTTTCGGAGAAGAAAAAGCGGTTTTTCTACGAAGAGCACCTCGGCCTCGAAACCGAAGTGCTGTTTGAAGACGACGTGACCAATGGCCAGATGGAAGGCTTCACGCCCAATTACATCCGCGTGGCCGCGAAATACGACCCGCTGCTGGTAGGCGAAATGAAGCCACTGCGCCTCACCAGCGTGAATGCCTCCGGCCTGATGGAAGCGGAGGAGATGGGCATCTTTGCCTAATCCACGGACCACGGATTCGGACGGATTTTTCGAATTGCATGGGTTTTGTAGACGGTTTTATAAGCCGGTCAAAAATGTAAAAAGGCCACTCTTATCGAGTGACCTTTTCGCTTGGGTTGGTTATTCATTGTTGTTAAACTGTCTACAAATCCGTGCAATCCCCATGAATCCGCATGAATCTGCACGAATCCGTGGTTCAGACCATACTCTGCCGGGCCATGGCCAGCATTTCGCGCAGCATCTGCTGCTGCTCCAGTAGGTGCTGGTTGCGCATTTCGGCGAGTACCAGCTGGTGCTGCAAGTGCTGGGCGTGCAGGGCGGCCGTCACATAAATTTCGGGCGATGGCACACTAGGAGCGGGTATTGCCGGGACGGATGGTGCTGGCATGGGCTGTGGCGCAGCCGTCGCCGGGACGGGCTCCGGCATTTGTGGTACGCTGGGTTGCGCCGGGGCTTGCGCGGCAATTGCAGAAGCGGCTTGGGCTTCGGGAGCTGCAGGAGCTTCAATTGCTACGGGCGCTTCAACTACAACGACAACGGGCGTAGCGGAGACCGCCGCGGACTGGGGAGTTTCAACCTTATCAGGAGTCGAGGCCCCGACGGGGCGCACAGGCTGATTGGCCGTAGCGGCCAGCGCCAGCGTGGCCGCTATCTCGGCGGGCTGAAGCCGGGAGCCGGCCACGCCCGGGCCGGGTCGGCGGGCCGCTTGAACTTCCACATCGGATAAATCGATGGGTTCGAGCGGTGCTTCCAGCGCTGGCGCTACGGGTGGTGCTACGGCTTTTGGCGCGTGTTCGCCGCTTACCAGCATGGGGCCTCGGCCCAGCAAAAGCCAGTCTCTGGACACATTTGGATAAATCTCAAAAACCTTGCACAGCAGGTCGTAGCCGGGCTTGTTGCGGCCATCGATGAGGTGCTGCACCACGCTAGCCGTCTTGCCCAGGGAGATGGCAAAGCTGTTTTTGGTCAACCCAAACTGCTGAATGAGTTGCGCAAAGCGCTGGTCGATAGGAACGGAAACGGGCACTGCCATACACTTACACAAATGAGTAGTTGTGCAAATGTATAAGAAAGATGCTTAGTTAGCTCTGATTCGCGTTATGTCTATTCGTAGCGCAGCGAATCAATCGGGTCGAGCGCGGCGGCTTTGCTGGCCGGGTAGTAGCCCGAGGCCATGCCCACGCCCACGCAAATGACCAGGCCCGCCGCCATCCAGCCCCAGGGCACCAGGAAGGACCCCGAGCCCACGAACTTCGCCACCAGGTTGCCGCCCAGCACGCCGAGCAGAATGCCCATGCCGCCGCCCAGCAGGCAAATTACAATGGCTTCCATCAGAAACTGAAACCGGATTTGGCGGGCCGTCGCGCCCAGGGCTTTGCGAATGCCGATTTCGCGGGTGCGTTCCGTCACCGACACCAGCATGATGTTCATGAGGGCGATGCTGGCCCCGAGCAGGGTGACGAAGGCGATGATGCTGCCGCCGGCTTTCATCTTGCCCGAAATCGAATCCAAATCATTGGCCAGCGACTCGCTGCTTTCCACCACGAAGCTCTCTTCCTGGCCCAGCTTGTCGTGCCGCACGGCGCGCATGATGCCGGTGGCCTGCCCCATGATGAAGTTGAGGGTGGCGTGGTTGTCGGTGGCCGTTTTCACGTCGTAGGTGAGGGCGCGCTGGCGGGGCATTTGGTTGCCGGTTTCGAGGGGCAATAGGGCAATGCGGTCGGCCCCGCCGCCCCCACCGGCCCCGCTGCCGCTTTTTTCCAGCAGGCCCACAATCAGGAAGCGGCGGCCCATGGCGGCCACGTATTTGCCCACCGGGCTCTGCTTGGGGAACAGCTTGGAGCGAATTTCGTCGCCCACAATCATCACGTTGGCCCCGCTATTCAGCTCGGCCTGCGAGAAAGTACGGCCGCCCGCCAGGTTATAGCCCTCAATTTTCAGGTAATTTTCGTCGCCGGCCACTACCTGCATGTTGGGGTTGGTTTTGGTGCCGTTGGCTTTCATTTCCACGGCCCCGGCAATGAAGGCCGAGATACCAACTTTGGCATCGTCGCCAATGGCCTTTTTATAGAGCTTGGCTTGCAGAAAGCTGATGGGCGGGTACTGCTTGGCCTGCACGCCGCCGCGCCGCCCGCGGTTGCTGTAGCCTTTGGCGTGCAGTTCAAATGAGTTGGCCCCGAGGCTGGCGAAGGTTTCGGACAGCGAATTCTTCATCGCGTCGATGCCCGTGAGGATGCCCACCAGCGCAAACAGCCCGATGCTGAGAATAAGCGCCGTGAGAATGGTGCGCAACAGGTTGGCGCGGATGGAGCGGAAGGCTTCGCGGACGTTTTCGAAAGGGCTCATTTACTAATCGTTATATTAAAGACCAATTGAACAGCTATTCCAGATTTACATCACATGAATATCTTGGAGAATGACATGTATCCTCCCATCCCGCTTTTCTAAATCAAAAGTGGCTGTTAAATCCGATACCAAACCGTTAATGTTTAAATCGTACCAAACATCTCCCTTATTTTCATCAAACCAATTTATTTCCTCTGCTTTACTTCTTTCTTCGCTATACCACTCCACTTCTTTTCGCTGTGTTGTTGGCCACACCTTTCCGGTGCCATCTACCGATGTGCCGTTGTTATGAAGCGTAACTCGGTCACTTGAGCTTCCATTTTCGGTTATGATTTCCCGTATTAAGTCTGCAGTCCAATAAGGTTCTGCTTCCATAAAAGCCATAGCCTCATCGTACTTCTCCTGTGCCAATAGAAATACCCACTGGTCAATAAAATCAAGAATTTCGCCATTGGAACAATCGAGGGTCAATGTCTGAGCCATTTACAACAAGTTGTTAACTGAAGGCAAGGCCACACGGCAGCGCAAGGACGCCAAAGTTCGGCGGCCGACGCCTAACTTGAACCACTGGCGCCGCAACCTCGTTGGTTTGCTGCGTTTCCTTCTCCCAAAAACTATGCTGCTCAAGCGTTTTTTGTTGCTTTTGCTCGTGGCCGTGGCCCCGCTGGCGGCCCGCGCCAACCACGTGTTCATTCCGATGGACAACACCCAGAAAGAGTGCCTGAAGGCCTACGGCGTGGCGTTCTGGCTGCTCCAGCGTGAGGTGCCCGTCGACTGGCTGCTCAACTATCGGGGCGGTTCCTTTGCTTTCGAAAGCACACCGGGGGCCGAGAACGAGCTGGCCGTGCGCGGCGTCAGCTTTCAGGTAATCAGCGAGGCGCAGTACACCGGCATCCTCCAGGAAATAGCCGACCCCAACGCCAACATGGACGTGATGAAGCTGGAGAAAGTGCCCAAAATTGCGGTGTACACGCCCAAAGGCAAGCAGCCCTGGGACGATGCCGTGACAATGGTGCTCACCTACGCCGAAATCCCCTACACGCAGATTTACGACGACGAGGTGCTAAAAGGTGAACTGCCCAAGTACGATTGGCTGCACCTGCACCACGAAGATTTCACCGGCGAGTATGGCAAGTTCTACGCCACCTACCGCAACTACCCCTGGTACCAGCAGCAGGTGCGCGACGCCGAAGCCGCCGCCAAGCGCAACGGCTTCAATAAAGTGAGCGTGATGAAGGGCGCGGTGGCCACCAAAATGCAGGAATTCATTGCCGGTGGCGGCTTCCTGTTCGCCATGTGCTCGGCCACCGATAGCTACGATATTGCGCTGGCCGGCCTGGGCATTGACATGGTAGAAAGCATGTACGACGGCGACCCGGCCGACCCGGCCGCGCAGTCCAAGCTCAATTTCAACCGCTGCCTGGCCTTCCAGAATTTCCAGCTGGTGCGCGACCCCTACTTCTACGAGTACTCCAACATCGACATGCAGCCCAACGAGCGCGGCCTGGGCGAGCAGAACGACTATTTCTCGCTCTTCACCTATTCGGCCAAGTACGACCCGGTGCCCACCATGCTCACCCAGGACCACGAGAAAACCATCCACGGCTTCATGGGCCAGACCACGGCTTTCCGCAAAAGCCTTATCAAGTCCGATGTCATCGTGATGGGCGAAACCAAGCAAACCGGCGAGGCCCGCTACATCCACGGCACGTTGGGCAAGGGCACCTGGACCTTCTACGGCGGCCACGACCCCGAAGACTACCAGCACCTGGTGGGCGAAGAACCAACCGATTTGGCCCTGCACCCCAACTCACCCGGCTACCGCCTGATTCTAAACAACATCCTCTTTCCGGCGGCCAAAAAGAAGAAGCAGAAAACCTAGGCTACACCACCCGATAAGTCAAGCCCCAACTTTTACCCGTTGGGGCTTTTTTCTTGGATTGGGTTTTCCTACATGCGGGCACTGAGGTCCTTGCACAAGGTCCGGCATTTTGCCTTGGCTGGAGTTTACCTTCTGTTCGCCCTGTGTAGCGGGCCATTCACCGGTTTCGCGTTCCTGGCAAGGCTGCTTGGCGCTTAATTTTAAGAGCCACATTCATATGCCATTGACTTGACTTTACGCCTAAGCCTACTCTTGTTTGCGCTGAGTGGCCTGACAGCTCGTTCGGCCCAGGCCCAGCAGCTCGCAGCACCGCCCGTGGATTCCACGATGCAGGCGCGGCTGCCCACCAGCAAGGCCCGCGCCGTGGCCCTGCGCATTGCCGTGCCGTCGGCGCTGGTGGCAGTGGGCGTGCTGGCCCACAGCCCCACGTACAGCACGGTACTATGCCAGGCCAAACAGGACATGCAAGCCGAAACGCAGGAAATTTTCCGGGGCTTCGATTCGCACGGCATCGACGACTATACGCGCCACGCGCCGCTGGCCCTGGCCTACGGCCTGATGGCCACCGGCCACCGGGGCGAGCGTTCGGCGGTGGGTTTCACGCTCATCTACCTGGCCGCCCACGAGCTTGACGAAGGCATCGTGAGCAACCTCAAGCGCATTACTGCTGAGCCCCGCCCCTACAACGTTCAGGATTTAAGCTCCTTCCCGTCGTCACACACCTCACAGGCCTTCCTCACGGCCACGCTGCTGCACGAGCAGTACGGCCGCCAGTACCCGTGGGTGAGCGTGAGCGGCTACGCCGTGGCCACCGCCACGGGGGCCATGCGCCTGATGGGCAACAAGCACTGGGCCACCGACGTGCTGGCCGGGGCCGCCATCGGCTTTCTTTCTGCCGAAACCGTGTGGCACCTGTATCCTGCGTTCACCAAAATGCTGCCGCCCCGCCTCGCTCATCGGCTGCTGCTGGTGCCCACCTACGTGCCCGGCGCGGGCGCGGGGGCCGCGCTGGCTTTCCGGCCGTAGCACCAGCAGCATTGCTGCAGGAGTTGTATCCAGCACATTGCCGGCAACGTGCGCACCCAATCACTGCCAAAGGCACATCTGCCTGCACCTGAAACCTGTGCAGGACTTTGCCAACGGCTACTGTTTACTGCCGGCTACTGGGAAAGCTGGTCGAGGCCGCCGCTGTAAGGGTTGCCGTCATATACCATCCCGCCTGGGTGGCGGTGTTGCTGGCCTGCAACTGCACGTATAGCTTGCCCGGTACGGTAGTCGTAACGGAGTTCTCCCGCAGGGTCAACGGACCAATTTCTGGCTGTAGGCGTGGCAAAGCCACTTTGGCAGCCTTTGGCACAATCAGCTCAAAAACAACTAATTGCTCTAGGTCTTCTTCGCAGTGGGCACAGCATGAAGGGGTCATAACGCAGGCTCCAGCATCTTGGTCATGATGTTGCATAATTGTTGCACGAGAAGGGTGAGTAAATGGCACGCTGGAAAGTAAAGGGTTTGTTTTTTTGGTAAATATGACATCTGTCAGCTTAACAAACACAATTTATAAAAATTATTTTAATTATTTTTTTTGTTACCATAATCATATAAAAATCCAAGCTCAACAGTAGAATCCGGGCAATGCAACGCTACCGAACCGTGCCGGCCCTTCCGGGGTTATCTTTGCACTACGCTGCCATTTGGCGCATTGCCTAATCCATGACCATAACCAAAGAAGCCGTTCTCAAAGCCCTGAGCTACGTTGAAGAGCCCGACCTGGGCCAGGACCTCGTGACGCTCAACATGATTGAGAACGTTGAGATTGACGGGCTCACCGTCGCGTTTACCGTCGTGCTCACCACGCCGGCCTGCCCCCTCAAGCAGCTCATTCATGATGCCTGCGAGCGCGCCATCCACACGATGGTGAACAAGGACGCCAACGTGGTGATTACCATGACTTCGCGCGTAACCACTGGCCGCAACAACCGCGGCGACCTGCTGCCCGGCGTAAAAAATATCATTGCCATTGCCTCGGGCAAGGGCGGTGTGGGCAAAAGCACCGTCACGGCCAACCTGGCGGTGGCGCTGGCTGCCACCGGGGCCAAAGTTGGCCTGGTCGATGCCGATATTTCCGGCCCCAGTGTGCCCGTCATGTTCAATGTGGAGAACGAGGCACCGCACGTTTTCCAGGGCCCGAACGGCAAGAATCTGATTCAGCCCATTGAAAAATACGGCGTGAAGCTGATGAGCATCGGCTTTCTGGCCCCGGCCGAAAGCGCCATTGTGTGGCGCGGGCCAATGGCTTCGTCGGCCCTCAAGCAATTCATCACCGAAGTGGATTGGGGCGAGCTCGACTACCTGCTGCTCGACCTGCCGCCCGGCACTTCCGACATTCACCTCACGCTGGTGCAAACCGTGCCCGTGACCGGGGCCGTCATCGTGACTACGCCGCAAAAAGTGGCCCTGGCCGATGCCCAGAAGGGTTTGCAGATGTTCCGCCAGCCCCAAATCAACGTGCCCGTGCTGGGCGTGGTGGAGAACATGGCCTGGTTTACGCCGGCCGAATTACCGGATAACAAGTACTTCATATTTGGTGAAAACGGCGGCCAGCGCTTGGCCGCGCAGCACGATGTGCCGCTGCTGGGCCAGCTGCCGCTGGTGCAAAGCATCCGCGAAAACGGCGACCAGGGCCAGCCGGCCGTGCTCGACCCGGAATCGGTGGTGGGCAAGCTGTTTGCCGACCTGGCCGAGGCGGTGGCCCGTCAGGTGAGTATCCGCAACAACGTGGCCCCCAAAACGGCCGTCGTGCAAATGAATGCCTAATTGCCTGTGGAAACGACAACATCCCTTCCTGCTTTCGACCATCCGCTGATGCCCCGCATCGAGGCGGCCCTCAACACCCTGCGCCCCTACCTGGCCACCGATGGCGGCAATGTGCGCGTGGCCAACATCACCCCCGAGGGCGTGCTGCAACTGGAATGGGAAGGGGCCTGCGGGGCCTGCCCCATGTCGCCGATGACCCGCGCCGGCCTGGAAGACACGGTGAAAAAAGCCGTGCCCGAAATCACCGCCGTTGAGGCCCGGTAGCGCCCTACTTCTTATTAGCAACTCATTGAGCGTCATGCTGAGCGTAGTCGAAGCATCGCTACCGCAGCAGTAATCCAATCGCCCGGATTACTGCTGCGGTAGCGATGCTTCGACTACGCTCAGCATGACGCTCTGATTTTAGCGCAACCGGTTCCGTCTGTTTATCTACCAACCTAAACCGCGGTTCACCCTAATTTTACCGCCCGAACCTCACCACCCCAATATGCCCAACGCCCTCAACTCGCCCGCACTCCGTTCCTGGATTGATATTCGCCCCGAAAGTGACTTCCCCATCCAGAACCTGCCCTTTGGTGTGTTTGAAACCGATGAGCGGGGGCCGCATCTGTGCGTGGCCATTGGCGGTTACGTTTTGGATTTGTATGCCGCCAGCCAGTTTGGTTTTTTTGAGGACTTGGATGAGTTGGGTGATGCGCAACCGAAAGTATTTCGCCGGAAGTCGCTCAATGCGTTTCTGCGGCTGGGGCGACCAGCCTGGCGCGCTGTGCGCCAGCGCGTGAGCGAGCTGCTGCGCCACGACGAACCCCGCCTGCGCGACAACGAGCTGGCCGTGCGCGACTGCCTCCTGCGCCAAACTGAAGTGCGCATGCTCCGCCCCGTAAAACCTGCCAACTACACCGATTTCTACAGCAGCATCGAGCACGCCACCAACGTGGGCACCATGTTCCGCGACCCGGCCAATGCGCTGCTGCCCAACTGGCGGCACCTGCCCATCGGCTACCACGGCCGCACCAGCAGCATTGTAGCGTCGGGTACCGACATTCGCCGGCCCAACGGCCAGCGCAAAGCTCCTACCGAAGACGCGCCCACCTTCGGCCCCAGCCGCCAGCTCGATTTTGAGCTGGAAATGGCCTTCGTAGTGGGCACCGGTACCGAGCTGGGCACGACAGTTCCTATCGGCGAAGCCGAAGACCATATTTTCGGCCTGTGCCTGTTCAACGACTGGAGCGCGCGCGACCTGCAAAGCTGGGAATACGTGCCGCTGGGGCCATTCCTGGGCAAGAATTTTGGTAGCAGTGTGGCCCCGTGGGTGGTGACGCTGGATGCGTTGGAGCCCTTCCGCATAGCCGGCCCGGTGCAGGAACCCACGCCCCTGCCCTACCTGAGCCAGAGCGGCGCGCACAATTTCGACGTGCACCTCGAAGTGGCCCTGGCCCCCGCTAACGGCCCCGAAACCACCATCAGCCGCACCAATTTCGGGCTGATGTATTGGAGCATGGCCCAGCAGCTCACCCACCACGCCTCCAACGGCTGCAACCTCGAAGCCGGCGACCTTTACGCTTCCGGCACCATCTCCGGCCCCACCCCCGATTCGCTGGGCTCCATGCTGGAGCTGTCGTGGCGCGGCACCCGGCCGGTACCCCTGGCCGATGGCTCGGAGCGCAGTTTCCTGCTCGATGGCGACACCGTGACCATGCGCGGCTACGCAGAAAAGGACGGCATTCGCATTGGTTTTGGCGAGGTGCGCGGTACGGTGCTGCCGGCGCTGTCGTTGTAGGCGCCTGTCATTACGAGGCGAAGCCCGTGGCAATCCGTTCTGCCAAAATCATACATTTTATTAAGCGACAAGCCCCGGCACTGTAAAGTCTCGGGGCTTGTCACATTTCAGGGCTTATCACATTGTACAGGACGGATTGCTTCGCTGTGCTCGCAATGACAGGACGCCTCGCAATGACAAATAATCAGTGCATGCGGTCGTCGCGCACGGGCAAATTTGTCACGATTTCTCCTTCAATTACCAGCAATTCCTGCAACCGCTCTTCAACTAATTTCGGGTCGCAATATTCCTTGGCTAAATCGACGTAGCTAACAAAATGTGCGGCTTCGGAAACCATCAATTCGTAGTAAAATTTACTTAATTCCTGGTCGGCGATATTTTGCCAGAGCAATTTGAACCGCTCGCAGCTGCGGGCTTCAATGAGGGCCGAAACCAGGAGCTGGTCCATGAGCTGGCGCTCGCGGGCACCGCCTTTGCGCACGTGGGCCAGCAACTGCACCACGTACTCATCCTTGCGCGGGCGGCCCAGGGCAAAACCGCGTTTGCGAAGCTCCAGGAGCACTCTTTCGAAGTGGCTCCACTCCTCGGCTACCAGGTCGGTGAGCTCATCCACGAGGCGGGTTTTCTCGGGGTAATGGATAATCATGCTGATGCCGGTGCTGGCGGCTTTCTGCTCACACCAGGCGTGGTCGACCAGAATATCTTCGATATTTTTTTCCGCAATATTTACCCAACGCGGGTCGGTATTGAGCTTTAATTTAAGGATGGTTTTTTCCTTCGTCATCGTTATTTATAATTATCGCTAATTGAAGAAATTCCACTTCACGCCCAGCTGAAACCGGCGTGGATAGCCGGTATAATAAGGCGAAGCATAATAGCCGTTGTAACTACCTGCCAGCCCTTGGTTGACGTAAGCCATTTTTAGAAATAGCGAGACGGCTTTGATATCGGCCACAAAAAACACGTCGGCGACGGCGTGAGCGCCGATGGTGAAATGGTCCTGCTGGTAGAATTGCTGGGCTGTAGGATTGTAGGTGTAGCCCCGGAATTCTGATTGGTAATAGACTTCGGCCCCAATCTGATTGAACAGCGCTTTGCGGAAAATATAGCTCTCGTAAAACACCCGTGAATTGGTGACCAGATTGGGAATGCGCAGGCCTTCGCTGTCGTTGTCGCCCTTGGTGTAGGTGGCCTGGTTGTCGAAGCCCACCCGGCCCAGCATGGTGCGGTGCCGCGCAAAGGCGATAACCAGGTTGCGGCTGGTACCGAGCTGTTGTGGCGCGCCCGTAGTGCCATAATACACCAGATTGGCGATGTTGACGCCGCTCAGGCTGGCCTCCAAACGCTGGCCAGTGAGGAGACCCAAGCTGGGCACTTTGAGCTGCAGGCGGCCCGTGAGCTGCAGGGTGCTGGTATTTTTGAAAACGCCATCGATAGCGTTGGTAGCCGGGCTGGTGTATTTGCCATCCCAATGGCTCCAGGCGTAGTGGTTGCCGATGAACTCCTGCTGGGTGAGCGTGGGCGAGTAGGAATTTACCAGCGCTTCGGCCGATAGCGGACCGGTGCGCACATTGCCCCGTGCCCAGTATTCGAGGCTATAGCTGCTGGTGCTCAGCCCAGTCAGCGGCACTAGGTAAGCTTCGCCGGCCGTTTCTATGGCGTAAATAGTGCGGTAGTTGAAGGCAGCCGTGCCCCCGACGAAGAACTGGTTGAACTGGCGTTTCGGCGCGGCCTCCCGCAGCATAAGGTTGGCCGTAGTGGAACCGGGCGCAAGCGTTTGGCTGGTCACAGAAGCAATGCGGTCGCGGGCGTAGAGGCGGTATTCGACGGCTTTGGTGCGGCCCAGCACGCCGAAGGTGTTTTCGAGCTGGCGGTACTCGGCGCGGTCGATGGTGGCCGTGGGGCTGTTGAAGGTGCTGGGGAAGAACGTGCGTTCCAGCGAGCCATCGGAAGTACGGGCCGTTTCCAGCCCCAAATCGGCGAAATTGTTGTACTGGCGCTTGGCGTCGAAGGTGTGGTAGACGGTAAGGCCACGCCCAAGCAGGCGGTAGGTGTGGGTGAGGTAGAACTCGTCGCGGTCCTCGTTGTTGGCGGCCTGGGTCAGCCATACTTGTTGCTCACGGTAGTTAAAGAGGTCCTGCGGGGTATTTTCGTCGGGCAGCGGCTTAATGCCGCCCTGCTCCAGGGCGCGGTGGCGCACGTTGCTGAAGTTGAACAGCAGGTGGTACCGCTCGTTCTCGTTCTGGTAGCGGCCAAAAAACAGCAGGTTGGAATGTTCCACCAGACCATCGCGCGAGCCCTTGGCGGCCAACACTTTATTGGAGGCAATGCGCTCATAGGCCACGCCTACGCTGAAATTCTTTTTCAGGCTGCGGCTGTAGCTGATTTCGAACACCTGCTCGCCCGAGCCCGACTGCACCACCCGAAAAAATGAATACGGCGAGCGGGAATCGTAGTACGGCACCGTGCGGGCATCGCGAGCGTATTTGTCAAATACGTTGCGCCCGAAGCGGGCTCCCAACTCGAGATTGGGCTGATAAAACAACGGCCGCGAAGCCGAACCCACCGTGCCCAAATCCTGCTGAAACGTGGTGTCATGAAACCAGAACCGCGCCTGCGGCCATTTGGTGAGCGTGGTGTCGAGCGGCGTTCCAGAGGTAGAGTCGCGCAGCACCTCGGCCTCGTAGATAAGGCGCGTGGTTTTGGGCCCGTACAGCACCTTGGTCGAGTCATCGACCACCTGTGCCCGCGCCGTGGACGCGGCCAGCGCCAGCAGCAGACAGAAAAGGGGCCACAGGCGCGGCCAGGAAAGTAAAAAAGGTAATTGCAGAGCCTTCAAGGAGGAAACGAAATAGGTCGGAGCGCAACCGCGCAGCCAATCAAGTCAATGTAAATCAAGCCTTCGCAGTGGGCGCGGGCGGCAACAGCTGGCGCAGGGCTGCGCCACCATTATTCAAAAACGCCACCCGCACCGGAATGGTATAGAGCGGCAGCCCGGCCCGGGCCACCCGCAATTCGGGGGCAAGCAGGCGCGTAGCGTCTTTTTCCGTTGTAAAAATAGGCCAGCCCGGCTGCCAATGCGCCCGCAGCGCCGTCAGGTCGGCCGGCGTGAAGGTGTAATGGTCAGGAAACTGAGCGTGGTATTGAATTTCAAACCCTTGTTTCTCAAGTTCCTCCCGCAACGGTCCGGGCTGGGCAATGCCCGTCAGCAGCACGGCGGGGCCGGCAGTGAGTGTCGTTGGCGTAGCATCTGGCAGTACTTGAGGCGCGGCGTACTCGTAAATGGAGAATAACACGGGCACCTCTGGCCGGCTGTAGCGGCGAATCTGTTGCACCACGGCCTGCTGGTCAGCTTCTGAAATATTGGGCGGGCATTTGGTCACAATAACAGCATCGGCCCGGGCGGCCCCGGCACGGCTTTCGCGCAGGCGGCCGGCGGGCAGCACATGGTCTTCATAAAACGGCCGGGCCAGCTCAGTGAGCAAAACATTGAGCGTGGGGCGCACAGCGCGGTGCTGGTAGGCATCATCGAGCACGATGACGGTGATTTCCGCGTGTTCGCGGAGCAATAACTGAGCACCCAGCCGACGTTCCTCGGCCACGGCCACCACCACCTTGCGGGCCGCGAACTGCTCGAAATACTGCCAGGGCTCGTCGCCCACCGTCGCGGCCGAATCGGCAGGGCCGGCCAGGCGCGGGCCTTTGGTCTGGCGGCCGTAGCCCCGGCTGAGAATGGCCGGGCGGTGGCCCTGGCGCAGCAGCTCTTCCACCAGCCAGATTACATGGGGCGTTTTGCCGGTGCCGCCCACGCGCAGATTGCCCACGTTGAGCAGCGGCACGGCAAAGGTTTCAGCGCGTTTCCAGCCCACGTCGTACAGCCAGTTGCGCACGGCCAGCACCCCGGCATAAAGCCAGGAAAACGGCAGCAGCAAAAAAGTCAATACGGCAGACATGAGCAGGAAACTTCGGACCGGTTACAGCTCGCAAAAGTACAGTCTCCCGGAGGTCAGGGCGTCAGCAAACGTCTGGGCTCGTAAAACTCGTTCGCAATTATTCTTAGTCCTCCATGGCCTCATTTGCCGACCAGTTGCTGCAATTTCTACGCACCTTTCCGCTACCGGCGCCCCTGCCCAACGGTGTAATTGCCCAGAGTCCCTTCCGTGAGCCGGCCGTATATGAGCTGCTGAGCCAGTTTGCCCATAAATTTTATACCGCAGCGTCGCCCCGCGTGGCCGTGCTGGGCATCAACCCCGGCCGGCTGGGCATGGGCCGTACTGGCGTCGCCTTCACCGACCCTACGGCGCTGACCGAATTTTGCGGCATCGAACACGATTTGCCGCGCCAACGACCCGAAACTTCCACCCAGTTCGTGTACAAAGTCATCGAAGCAATGGGCGGCCCAACGGCATTTTATCAGCACTTCTACGTGGGGTCGCTGTATCCATTGGTGTTGCTGAAAAACGGGCTGAATTACAATTATTACGATGCCCCTGCCCTCACTAAAGCCCTGTGGCCGGATATTCAGCTTTCGCTGCGCCAACAGGTGGAAGTATTAGGTTTGCGGCGGGATGTGGCCGTGAGCCTGGGCAAGCGCAACGGTGAATTTTTCAAACGCCTCAACGCCGAGCTAGGCTTGTTCAATGAAATTGTCGTGCTCGACCACCCGCGCTACCTCATGCAGTACAAAAGCCGCAACACGGCCGCCAACGTGGCGCATTATGTAGAAACGCTGGGCCAACTCCTGCCCAACTCATAACTCAACATTCAACCCTCCTCAAAGTGCCCACAGTTCAAGACCTTGCCCGCCTGCTGGAGGTTGCCGCGCCCCTCGCCTACCAGGAAAGCTACGACAACGCCGGCCTGCAATGCGGTGACCCACAGGCCGAAATCACCGGCGTGCTAATAACCCTGGACTGCACCCCGGCCGTGGTGGCCGAGGCCATCCGGCGCGGCTGCAACGTAGTGGTGGCCCACCACCCGGTTATTTTCCGGCCGCTCAAGCGCCTCACCGGGGCCAATGAAGTGGAGCAAACCATCATCGCCGCCCTCAAAAACGACGTGGCCATTTACGCCGCCCACACCAATCTTGACAACGTGCGTGGTGGCGTTAACGACAAACTCGCCGAAAAACTTGGCCTGCTAAAAACCCGCGTCTTGGCCCCACAAACCGGAACTTTGGCGCGCCTCATCACCTACGTGCCCAACCGGCCCGAGGACCAGCAAGCCGACTTAGCCGGCCGCGTGCTGGGGGCACTTTACGCCGCTGGGGCGGGCCAGGTCGGCCAGTATTCTGATTGCAGCTTCCGCACCGAAGGCACCGGAACTTTCACGCCCGGCAACGGCACGCAGCCCGCCATCGGCGCCCAAAACCAGCCCGAAAAAGTGGCCGAATTGCGCCTCGAAGTGCTGCTGCCACTGCACCGGCAGGCGGCCGTGCTGCGGGCGTTGCGAGCCGCGCATCCTTATGAAGAAGTTGCTTATGAACTGATTAAACTCGAAAACGTGCATCAGGAAATAGGCGCGGGCCTGGTGGGCGAGCTGCCCGAGGCGCTGACTCCGGCCGCATTCCGGCAGCGGCTGAAGCGGCAGCTGCTGGTGCCCGTGGTGCGTCATACGGCTTTTGAGAAGCCCATTAAAACGGTGGCCATCTGCGGTGGGGCGGGCGCGTTTCTCATTGGCGCGGCGCGGGCCGCCGGGGCCGATGCCTACGTGACCGGCGATGTGAAATACCATGAGTTTTTTGGCGCCGAGGGCCAGTTGATGCTGTGCGACGTGGGCCATTTCGAGAGCGAACAGTTCACCGGCGAAGTGTTTCGGGATTTGCTAACGGCCGGATTTGAACGTACTTTTGCGGTCTTAATCGCTGAAACCCCTACGAACCCCGTTCAATATGACTGCTAAAAGTGCCGCCGTGGCTCCCGCCGACGTTCCCGTAGCCGCCAAGCTCGAAGCCCTGCTCACCCTGCAGCACCTCGACTCGCAGCTCGACGAAATTCGGCGCGTGCGGGGCGATTTGCCCGAGGAAGTGAGCGACCTCGAAGACGAAATTGCTGGCTACGAGGTGCGTGTGAAGAAATTCGACGAGGACATTCAGGGCCTGAACGACTTCATCAAGAGCCGCAAGCAGGCCAGCAAGGATGCTGAAACGCTCATCAAGAAGTACGACGAGCAGCAGCAGAACGTGCGCAACAACCGCGAGTTCGAAGCCATTGCCAAGGAAATTGAGCTGCAGCGCCTGGAAATCCAGATTGCCGACAAGAAAATCAAGGAGTCGCAGTACCAGATTGACGTGAAAAACGCCGAAATCAGCGGTACGAAGTCGAAACTGGACGAGCGCCGCAAAGACCTCGACACCAAGAAAAGCGAACTCGACACCATTATTTCGGAAAACGAAGAAGAAGAGCGCGCCATTATGGCCCAACGCGAAGAAGCCACCAAACCGGTGGAAGACCGCCTGCTGACGGCCTACACCCGCATCCGCGGCAACGTGCGCAACGGCTTGGCCGTGGTGCTGGTGCGCCGCGACGCCTGCGGTGGCTGCTTCAACACGGTGCCGCCCCAGCGCCAGGCCGACATCATCTCGCACAAGAAAATCATCGTGTGCGAGCACTGCGGCCGGATTCTGGCCGATGTGGAAGCGCGTATCTCGTAGTTTTCGCTTGCTATGAATTGAAAAAGGAACGGCAGTGCCGTTCCTTTTTTGTTGCCGGGCTTTTAGGTCTTTGTTGGTCCATGTTTGGTTGTGCTTTCTCCGTTGCTGCGTTTTGCACCCGCGCCCGCCTGGCGGGGGTATTGCTGGCGTTGGCGAGCGGGCCACTATTGGCGCAGGCGAGTTGGATGCGCCCGGTTCAGGCCGTCGAAAATCAACAGATAGATGCCAATGCCGAACAGCCGGCAGGGCAAAAACCCGAAGCCCTTACCACCAACAGCCGCCGCGCCTACGCCGAGCTTCTGAAGCTGCGTATCGATGCGGCCCGCGCCCTACTCCGGCCCGAACTGGCCAGCACGCCAACGGCCCCTGCCCCCCTGCTGGTGGCCAACTGCGCCGACTTCGTGGAACTGCTCATCACCCAGGATGCCGGCCGCTACGATGCGCTGACGGACGCACAGGAAGCTCGCTTCGATGTGCTGGATGATGCCCCCGCCAGCGCTCTGCGCGATTACGCCCGGGCCGAAATCACGCTACACCTCGGGCTGAGCCAACTGCTATTCAAGCATCTGGTGATGGGCGGCTACCACTTGCGTAGCGGCTACCACCAGATGCAGGACGTGGTGAAGCATTATCCTAATTTCCTGCCGGCCCGCAAGACGTTGGGGGTTTGCGAGTTTGCAGTGGGCTCCCTGCCCGAAGGCTACCACTGGCTGCTGCGCCTGCTGGGCCTCACGGCCAACCTGGACACCGGCTTGCAGCGCCTGGCCCAAGCCGCTACGCAGCCGAATGACTTCCAGCTCGAAAGCCAGATTTTTCTGGCCCTCATTCGGGAGAGCTACTATAAAAAACCTGCTGAAGCCCTGCGACTGTCTGAGCAACTCACCACCCAACAGCCCGACAACCTGCTGTTCGCCTACCTGCGTATCAGCGTGGAGAAGCGGCAGCACCACGGCGCGGCGGCCCTGGCGGCCTACCGCGCCCGCCCCACCGGCCCCGGCTACCTCCCCACTGCCTACCTGCACCACATGGCCGCCGATTTGCTGCTCTACCGGGGCGAATATGCGGCATCGGAGCGCGAGAATCTGACGTTTCTGCACGAGTTCCGGGGCCAGCACTACCGCAAGGATGCGGCGTTTAAGCTTTACCTGGCGGCGTGGCTGAGCGGACAGCCGGCCGCGGCGGCCAGGTACCGTGCGCTCATCAACCAGCCCGGCCCGGCCGATGTGGAGGAGGACGTGTACGCCCAACATTACTACCAGGAAGCGGTGGCCCTCAACCCCATCCTCACCAAAGCCCGACTGCAGTCCGACGGTGGCTACGACCGTGAGGCGCTGAGTACGCTACGGGCCTTCCACGCCACCCAGGCCACACTCTGGCGCGACCGCATTGAGGCACCGTACCGGCGCGCCCGCGCCTATCAGGGCCTCGGCCGACTTGATTCGGCTTGGTTTTACTTTGAGCAAACCCAAACCGAGGCCGGCCCCAAAGCGCCCTACTACTACGCCCCCCAGGCCGCCCTGCAACAGGGCTATATGGCCCAGAGTGTAGGCAACAAGCCCACGGCGCGCCTGTACTTCCGGCGGGCGCTGAATTATCCCTGGCACGAATACAAAAACAGCACCGACGCCAAAGCCAAACTGGCCCTGCGGGAGTTGAAGTAATCCGAACTTTATCGCCGAAACCCGCCAAACCAACGGCAATTCCTGCTCTTCTGTTGTGCCCGCAACTGCTTTCGAAACCATTCCACTGCATGAGTTACCCGCCGATTTTCGAGTACGGGCGCTGCACTGGGGCGCTACATTTCCGCACTGCACCTATTTCGAGAACAACGACCTGGCTTACCCGCAGGGTGCATTCGAGTGTCTACTGGCAGTAGCGCCGGCCGGAGCCCAAAGTGCCCATTCGCTGGCTGACTTGTCTGGGCAGCCGGCGACTGCTGCACCCCGTTTTGGTTTCCTGACCTACGACTTAAAAAACGACATCGAGGCCCTTTACAGCGAGAATTTTGCAGGATTTGAGTGGCCACTCCTGCATTTTTTCACCCCGGAAACCTGGCTGGTGTGGCGGACTGATACGCTGGAAATCTACGGGCAAACGGAAGACATTTTAGACCAGATTGTGGTGCAGCCCGTGCCGCCAGCTGCGGCGCTGGCCATACCTCCGATGCGCCCGCGCCTGCCCAAAGCCGAGTACCTGCGGGCCGTGGAAGCCATTCGGGAGGATATTCTCAACGGCGAAGTGTACGAGCTGAACCTCTGTCAGGAATTCTATGCCGAAAGCGTGGCTCTGAATCCCGTGGAAGTTTTCTGGCAGCTCATGCAGGCCTCGCCTGCGCCGTTTGCGGGCTTCGTGCGCTGGCACGACCATTTCCTGCTCTGCGCCTCGCCCGAGCGCTTTCTGGCGCACCGCAACGGGCAGTTGATTTCCCAGCCCATCAAGGGCACCATCCGGCGCGGGGCCACGCCCGCCGAGGATGAACAACAGCGCCAAACCCTGCTACACGACGAAAAAGAGCGCGCCGAGAACCTGATGATTGTGGACCTCGTGCGCAACGACCTCGCCCGCGTGGCCCGCACCGGCACCGTGCGCGTGCCCGAGCTTTTCGGCCTCTACCCCTTTCGCCACCTCTGGCAGATGATTTCGACCGTTACCGCCGACCTGCGCCCCGGCACCGGCCTGGCCGAAATTCTTCGCGCCACCTTCCCCATGGGCTCAATGACTGGCGCGCCGAAAATCCGCGCCATGCAGCTTATCGAGCAGTACGAAAGCAGCCGACGCGGCCTCTACAGCGGCAGCATTGGCTATGTGGTAGCCGATGGAAATTTCGATTTCAACGTCGTCATCCGCTCGCTGCAATACCGCCAGGATACCGGCTACCTGAGCTTCCAGGTCGGCTCCGCCATTACTTACGACTCGGACCCGGAGCGTGAATACGATGAGTGCTTGCTGAAAGCCAGGGCTTTGCTGGAAGTGTTGGGAACAGGCATTGAGTAAGGTGCGGAGCTTGCCCCCGCCCGGCGTCGAATGAAACCTGAACGAGTGATTTAACACCGGGCGAGGCAAGCTCTGCACCCTACATTATTCTGCCATTCTGTCATTTTAGCCGTGGTTGCCGTATCTTTGTCTTCCGCTGAAACGCGCTTAGAATATGGCCCAACCCCTGTTAACCCTTGATTTTTTAGATAAAGCCGCTCCCACCGCCGAGGCTACGCCCAGCGCCGAGGTGCGGGTGACGGCCGCTACCCGCACCGGTCGCCAGCGCAAGCTCTACATCGAGAGCTACGGCTGCCAGATGAATTTCTCGGATTCCGAAATCGTGTCGAGCATCCTGTTCGACGAAGGCTTCGACACCACCGACGACTTGGCCAACGCCGACCTCGTGCTGCTCAACACCTGCTCCATCCGCGAGAAGGCCGAGCAGACGGTGCGCATGCGCCTCAAGCAGATTAATTCGCACAAAAAGCGTAAGCCCGGCATGCTGGTGGGTGTGCTCGGCTGCATGGCCGAACGCCTGAAAAGCAAGTTTCTGGAAGAAGAGAAGATTGTGGACCTCGTGGTGGGCCCCGATGCCTACCGCGACCTGCCCGGCCTCATCAGCCAGGTGGACGGTGGCCAGAAGGGCGTGAACGTGCTGCTGAGCCGCGAGGAAACCTACGCCGATATCACGCCCGTGCGCCTGAACTCGAACGGCGTGTCGGCCTTCATCAGCATCATGCGCGGCTGCGACAACATGTGCTCGTTCTGCGTGGTGCCCTTCACCCGCGGCCGCGAACGCAGCCGCGACGCCCACAGCATCATCCAGGAAGCCAGTGCGTTGGTAGCGGCGGGCTACAAGGAAGTGACCCTGCTGGGCCAGAACGTGGACTCCTACAAATGGGCCTCGGCCGACGGCACCGAGCACATCAACTTCGCCCAATTGCTGGAGCGCGTGGCCCTCATCAGCCCCGAGCTGCGGGTACGCTTCTCTACCTCACACCCCAAGGACATCACCGACGAGGTGCTGCATACCATGGCGCGCCACGAGAACATTTGCAAGTACATCCACCTACCGGCCCAGAGCGGCAACTCCCGCGTGCTGGCCCTCATGAACCGCACCTACGACCGCCCCTGGTATGAGGAGCGAGTGAATAGAATCCGCGAAATCCTGGGCGACGACTGTGCCATCTCGACCGACATGATTGCCGGTTTCTGCTCCGAAACCGAGGAAGAGCACGAGGACACCAAGAGCCTGATGCACTTCGTGAAGTACGATATGGCTTACCAGTTCTTCTACTCGGAGCGCCCCGGCACGCTGGCCGCTCGCAAGCTGGCCGACGACATTCCGCTCGAAACCAAGAAGCGTCGTTTGCAGGAATTAATTGATATTCAGCAAGTCCACAGCGCCGAGCGCAACGCCCGCGCCGTGGGTCAGGTGCACAAGGTGCTGGTCGAGAACTTCTCGAAACGCTCGAAAGACGACCTGAGCGGCCGCAACAGCCAGAACCAGGTTATTATTTTTCCGAAAGGCAATTTCAAAAAGGGCGATTATGTAAATGTGCTCGTGCATTCATCCACAGCCAGTACTTTACTTGGTGAGGCCGTAATCGCCTAGTTTCATCCATCAACTTCTACCAAATCCCATGGCACCCGGACCTGCATTGTTATTGTGGCAAATCTTACTTTTTGCAGTAGGAGGTTTTATAGCCTTTTTAGTTATCCGGTTGCTCTGGCGCATGAATTTTCCTAAAAAATAATTTTACGGCTGAATTATTCTGATTCGGTCCTCTGAATGACACCTTCCGAAATCCAATCCATCAAGCTCCGGTTCGGCATCATCGGCAACGCGCCGGCGCTGAACTACGCCATTCAGGTGGCCGCGCAGGTCGCGCCTACTGATATGACGGTGCTCATCACCGGCGAAAGCGGGTCGGGCAAGGAGTCATTTTCCAAAATTATCCACGCGCTGTCGCCGCGCAAGCACGGGCAGTTCATTGCCATCAACTGCGGCGCTATTCCCGAAGGCACGATTGATTCAGAGCTATTTGGCCACGAGAAAGGCTCCTTTACCGGGGCCAATGAGGCCCGCAAGGGCTATTTCGAAGTAACCAACGGCGGCACCATTTTCCTGGACGAAATCGGTGAGATGCCGCTGGGCACGCAGGCCCGACTGCTGCGCGTGCTGGAGAACGGCGAGTTTATCCGCGTGGGTTCCAGCAAAGTGCAGAAAACCGACGTGCGCGTGGTAGCTGCCACCAACGTGAACCTGCTCGACCGTGTACAGGCCGGCACCTTCCGCGAAGACCTGTACTATCGCCTCAACACGGTGCCCATCACGGTGCCGCCGCTGCGCGAGCGCGGCGACGATATTTACCTGCTGTTCCGCAAGTTTGCTTCGGATGCGGCCGAGCGCTACCGCACCCGGCCCATCACGCTGCTGCCCGATGCCGTGCCAGTGCTCACGCGCTTCCGCTTCCCCGGCAACATCCGCCAGCTCAAGAACATCGCTGAGCAAATGTCGGTGCTCGAAACCGAGCGCGACGTGGATGCCCGCCGCCTGGCCCCCTACCTGCCGCAGGACCAGGCCAGCCGCCTGCCCATGCTATTGGGCCCGGGCGCACCCGACGGGGCCGCCGCCGGCTATTCCGAGCGGGATTTGCTCTACAAAATCCTGTTCGACATGCGCCGCGACATGACGGACCTCAAGAAAATGGTGCTGGAATTGGCCACCGGCCAGCGCCCCCACGAGGCCCAGGAGCTGCTGCGTCAAAACAGCCACCTCTTCAACAATACGGCTCCCGCCAGCGCGTTTGACAGCGGTCAGGCCGCCGAGTATTTCCTGCCCGCCGCCCCCAGCCCTTACAACAGCGAGCCGGCCACGAGCTACGACGACGAAACCCCGGTGGAGGACATTCCACACGAAACCGAGGAAGAGACGCTTTCGCTCGACATTAAGGAACGCGAGATGATTCTCAAGGCGTTGAAGAAACATAACAACAAGCGCAAGTACGCCGCCCACGACCTGGGCATCTCGGAACGCACCCTGTACCGCAAACTCAAGCAATATGACCTGGAGCAAGTATAAAGCCGCTTTTTATTCAATAACTGCGCTTTGCCTGTTATTGAGCCTGAGCAGCTGCGGCGTGTACTCCTTCAACGGCACCAACATTGACCCGGCGGTGCGCACCATTTCCATTGCCACTATCCAGAATAATTCGCCCTCGGGCCCGGCTTTTCTCACGCAGCGCTTCACGGAAGATTTGAAGGATTATTTCCAGCGCAACACCAACCTGAAACTCGTGCCCCGCGACGGCGACCTGCAATTCGACGGCAACATTGTGGCCTACGATTTTGCGCCGGCCTCCATTCAGCAGGTCAACGGCGTGTCGCAGGCCGGCTCAAACCGCCTCACTATTCAGGTCAAAATCCGTTTCACCAACACCAAAGACGACAAGCAGAGCTTTGAGCAGGTGTTCCAGAATTTTGACGACTACGCGGCCAACCGCAACATTTCGACCATCAACAACGACCCCAGCGCCGTGCGGACTACCACGGATAAAATTATTACCGACATTTTCAACAAGTCGGTAGCTAACTGGTAGGCGGCGAATAAATTGGGACTGACTAAAGTCAGCCAGCGGGGAAATTACGCGTAAAGCTTCACGGGAAATATCCATTAACTGTACGGTAGCAGCTGGGGTATCTGCGTAAATTAGCGTAATGTTGCACCCCCATTAATGGGTCCGATGCGCTGATTTGGAGCTTTGCTCCGAAAATCAGCCTTTCCTATTTGCCGCTTTCACTGCCTGTTTCATCCGTGACCCGCGCTACGCTCCTGCACGTTCTCGACCGCCCCACCGCCCTGGGCCCGGCCGAAGTGCGCGAGCTTGAGCAGCTGGCCCAGGCTTTCCCTTATTGCCAGACGGCCCACCTGCTGCTGGCCAAAGCCGCCCACGACCAAGGCACCATGCTGGCTGGCCAGCGCCTGCGCCGCGCCGCCACCTACGCCGCCGACCGCAGCCTGCTCCGCCGCCTCATCGAGCAAGTGGAACCGCTGCCCGTATCTATTCCGGCTCCCGAGGCTGCGCCATTAATTGAGCCCCCGACGGCAATCGAGCCAACCCTGGTGGTCGAAACTGCACCAGTTATTACACCACCGCCAGCGGCGCCGGTTGCGGCAGAAATCTCTGCCCCCGCACCGGCAGCCGTGGTCATTTCTGCAAAGCCCGAGCCAATTGCAGCCGTTGAGGAACCTCAACCAGTGCCCACAAGTCCGGCAATGCCAGCGGCTTCCGTTGAAATTGAACAAGACTTGCCATCGGCCGTGGCCGCGCAGGTACCCGCAGCACCGGCAGCTACTGTAGAAGCTCTCCCCGAAGTAGCTCCCACGGCTGAAGCCACGCAATCAACTTCCATCGTTCAGGAAGAGAAGCCAGCGGTGCCGCAAAATGCGCACGAAGCTCCTGCGTTAGCTGTTGAATTGCAGCCCGCAATACCAACAGCAGCACCAACTCCGGTAGAACTGCCTACACTGGTCGACCAGGAAGGGATTGAAATAACGGCTAGTGCCCCGGCCGAGGAAGTGGCAGCAGAAGAGCCTGAAATAATTTCGGCATCGGCAACTGACGCACCTCAAGTCACTGAAATAGCTGACGAATTACCGGCCCAGGCCCCCGCTATTCGCCCACCGGTAGAAGTGGGCGAAGCGCGGTTTGAATTTGGCTTGGCCGATGTGACCCCCGCCGCCGTAACGAGCTACGAACTGCCCGGCTTGGTTGATGAATGGGCCGCCTCGGCGGTTACCCGCAGCCTGGGCAGCCCTGACGCATTCAGCCTGCCGGCGCCGGTTCCAGCTGCGCCGGTGTTCACTCCGGCTGCCTTCACCGGCGATGCCGTGGTGGGTTACGCTTTCGGCGAAAGTAGCCGCCTGGGCCTTTCCATGCAGCTCCTGGACTTGCTGATTGCCAAGGTTGAAGCCGCCGAAACGGCCACTGCCGTAGTAGCCGCCGCCCAGCCGCCGGCCGTGCCGCTTCCTCCCACCGGCACTTTCTTCGAGCCCGACCCTTTGTTGCTCGACCACTGGGCCACGCACTGCCCCGCGCCGCCCGAGCTGCCCTCTACCATTGACCTCATCAACAACTTCCTCAAGCGCCAGCCGCGCCTCACGCGGCCCGGCATGCTGCCGCCCACGCCCGGCGGCCAGCCCGATTTGAGCGTGCGCAGCACCCGCGCCGAACCCGACCTTGTATCCGAAAATCTGGCCCGCATCTTCGTGCGGCAGGGCAAAACTGCCCGGGCCATTGAGATTTATGAAAAACTCATGGTGAAGCAGCCGGAAAAAATGGCGTACTTTGCAGCCCAAATAGAATCATTGCAACCTTCAGCGTAATTTGCTTTTTCAGCTTCTTTACCCCTCATGTACACTGCTCTCATCATCCTCATTCTCCTGGTGTGTTTCCTGCTGGCCCTCGTAGTGCTGGCCCAAAACCCCAAAGGGGGTGGAATTTCCAGCCAGTTTAGCGCTGGCGGCGCGGCCAGCATGATGGGCGTGAAACGCACCGGCGACCTGCTCGAAAAACTCACCTGGGGCTTTGCTATCGGTCTGGTGGTGTTGTCGCTCGGCTCGCACATGCTCACCTCCACCGGCGGTGGTCCGGTGCGCAGCGTGAACCAGCAGCGCGCCCTCGAAACCAAGCTGCCGGCTCCTACTGCCCCAGCTCCAGCGGCTCCGGCCCCCGACGCAACTGCTCCGGCTCCGGCGCCCACTGGCACTACCACGCCAGCACCGGCTACTACGCCTGCCAAATAACCTCGGCTTCTACTCCGAACCGACTAAAGCCGGTGCTTCTTTAACGAGAGGCACCGGCTTTTTCTTTGGCAATACTACCAGCCCAATGCTGTGCTGACGTGCGGCCAAATTCGCCACCAGTACCGACGTTTACGCCACTTCTGCCACCTTTCACGGCTAAAGCCTGCCCATTTTGTCAGGTTTGTGGCGCTGGCACGGGAAATGAGAATAGACCGGACACCTAGTATTTCAACTTAATCCAACCCAAATACACCCAAAATGGCACTTAGCATGAAACCGCTGGCTGACCGCGTTATTGTTCGCGCCGCCGCCGCCGAGGAGAAAACCAAATCCGGCATCATCATCCCCGATACGGCCAAGGAGAAGCCCCAGCGTGGCGAAGTAGTAGCCGTGGGCGAAGGCAAAACCGCCGACAGCGGCACCATCATCAAGCCCCAGGTGAAGGTGGGCGACCAGGTGCTCTACGGCAAGTACGCCGGCACTGAAATCACCGTCGACGGTGAAGACCTGCTCATCATGCGCGAGTCAGACATTTTCGCCGTGCTCTAAGCCCGCCGAGAATAACTCATAATTCATAACTCATAATTCTTCCCAACGTGGCTAAGAACATTCAATTCGACACCGAAGGCCGTGCCCGCTTGCAGGCCGGTGTGAACAAACTGGCAAACGCCGTGAAAGTGACCCTCGGCCCGAAAGGCCGCAACGTCATCATCGACAAGAAATTCGGTGCTCCCTCGATTACCAAAGACGGCGTGACCGTGGCTAAGGAAATTGAGCTGCGCGACCCGGTTGAAAACATGGGCGCTCAGCTCGTGAAAGAAGTGGCATCGAAGACGGCCGACCAGGCCGGCGACGGCACCACTACGGCTACGGTTTTGGCCCAGGCCATCTACACCGCCGGCTCGAAAAACGTGGCCGCCGGTGCCAACCCGATGGATTTGAAGCGCGGCATCGACAAAGCTGTGCAAGCAGTAGTAGCCAATCTGAAAACGCAGTCGAAGAAGATTGAAAACTCGTCGGAAATTGCTCAAGTGGGTGCTATTTCGGCCAACAACGACATGGAAATTGGCAAAATGATTGCCGATGCCATGGACAAAGTGGGCAAGGAAGGCGTCATCACCGTGGAAGAAGCTCGTGGTACTGAAACCGAAGTGAAGACGGTGGAAGGCATGCAGTTTGACCGCGGCTACCTCTCCCCTTACTTCGTGACCAACCCCGAGAAAATGGAGGTTGAATTCGACTCGCCTTACGTTCTCATCTACGACAAGAAAGTGAGCACCATGAAGGAGCTCCTGCCCGTGTTGGAGCAGGTGCTGCAGACTGGCAAGCCCTTGGTCATCATCTCGGAAGACGTGGACGGCGAAGCCCTCGCTACGCTGGTGGTGAACAAGCTGCGCGGCTCGCTGAAAATCGCGGCTGTGAAGGCTCCCGGCTTCGGCGACCGCCGCAAGGCTATGCTGGAAGACATTGCCACCCTCACGGGCGGTACCGTTATCAGCGAAGAGCAGGGCTACAAGCTCGAAAACGCGACCTTGGAGTACTTGGGCACGGCTGAGAAAATCATCATTGACAAGGACAACACCACCATCGTAAACGGCAAGGGCTCGAAAGATGCCATCACCGGCCGCGTGGCCCAGATTAAGGCCCAGATGGAAACCACCACGAGCGACTACGATAAGGAGAAACTGCAGGAGCGCCTCGCCAAGCTGAGCGGCGGCGTAGCTATTCTCTACATCGGTGCTAGCACGGAAGTGGAGATGAAAGAGAAAAAAGACCGCGTGGACGATGCCCTGCACGCCACCCGCGCCGCCGTTGAGGAAGGCGTGGTGCCCGGCGGTGGCGTGGCCCTGGTGCGTGCCATTGAGGCACTCGCTGCGGTAGACACCCACAATGCCGACGAGCGCACCGGCGTGAACATCATTCGCACCGCCTTGGAGGCTCCCCTGCGTACCATCGTGGCCAATGCTGGCGGCGAAGGTTCGGTAGTGGTGCAGAAAGTGCGCGACGGCCAGGCCGACTACGGCTACAACGCCCGCGAAGACCGTTACGAAAACCTGGTGGCCGCTGGTATCATCGACCCCACCAAGGTGACCCGTCTGGCCCTCGAAAACGCTGCTTCCATCGCCGGCTTGTTGCTGACGACGGAGGCCGTGATTTCGGACGAGCCCGAGCCCAAAGAAGCTGGCCATAGCCACGGCGACGGCGGCATGGGCGGTATGGGTGGCATGGGCGGCATGATGTAAGTCGAGCCGCTGGCAGCCCTGCTGTTAGCTCAAGAGAAGGCCCCGCCGGTATTGCCGGCGGGGCTTTTTTGTGCTCGCAGGAATTCTCAAACCGCAAAATGGTCCCGCCGCTGCTGTACCTTGGCGGTCATCGCCTGCTACACTACTTGCCCGTTTGCACGCTGCCCCATGATGCCCAATATCCAACCCCGCTTAGAAAACCAGCAGGTACTGTTGTTGCCCCTGCAGGAAACTGATTTTGCAGCCCTACACACTACGGCTGCAGACCCAAGCATCTGGGAGCAGCACCCAAACAAAGACCGGTGGCGACCGGAGGTATTCCGGACGTTTTTTGACGGAGCGATGCAAAGCCACGGCGCCTTCAAAATTGTAGACAAAGCCACCAATGAAGTAGCTGGCAGCACGCGGTTCTACCGGTATAACGAGGAGGATAACAGCATTCTGATTGGCTACACGTTCTATGCCACCCGCTATTGGGGAAAGGGCTTCAACACCGGAGTGAAGGCACTGATGCTGGATTACATTTACCAGTTTGTCTCGCAGGTATATTTCCACATTGGCGGGCAGAATACCCGTTCGCAAATAGCCATCTGCCGTTTGGGCGCCGAAAAGATTGCCGAGGAGGAAATAGCTTATTTCGGCGAGGCGCCCAAGCTCAACTTTATCTATCGTTTGACTAAAGAAAACTGGATTGCCCGTCAGTAGCGCCCTTCGTCGAACGGTGTGAACTGCATAAAAAAGCCCCCGGCACCAATGGTGCCGGGGGCTTTTTTATGCAGTGCCAAAGGCAATTACTGCGCCACCGGCGCGGGGTAGTTGCGAGCGTCCATCATCTTGGCCAGCTTGCCGCTGATGAGGAACAGAATGGCAGCCGCCGCCGCGGCCGAAACCACGAACACCATGAAGAAATCGTAGAGGTTCGTGATGTGAAAGCCCAGGACTTCCGGCGCGGGGGCCGTCGATTTGGGGTCGGGGTAGAGGCTGCTCATGTAGCCGGCCAGGTAGTTGGCGGCGGCGTTGGCGAGGAACCACACAGCCATCAGCAGCGAAGCAAATTTGGCCGGCGCCAGCTTGTTTACCAGCGAGAGGCCGATGGGCGACAAACACAGCTCGCCCACGGAGTGCAGGAAATAAAGTGCTACCAGGAAGAACATGCTCACCTTCACGCCGGGCTGCAGGTTGTGCACACCGAAGCACATCACGAGGTAGCCAGCGGCGAGGCAGGCCAGGCCGATGGCCATTTTGAGCGGGGATGGCGGCTCGACGCCACGGCGGCCCAGGGCCGTCCAGACCATGGCCATGAGCGGCGCGCCCACCACAACGAAGATGGCGTTGAGGTTCTGGAAAATACTGGCCGGCAGCGTGAAGCCGAAGATGGTGCGGTTCATCTGCTCATCGGCGAAAAAGGTGAGCGAAGCCGGGGCCTGTTCGAATGCGGCCCAGAAGAACACCACGAAGAACGACACGATGAAGATTACCATGATGCCCTTGATGTCGGCCCCGCTCAGGGATTTATCGCTGAAAATCATGTAGGCAATGCCCACCACGGCCACGCCCAGCAGCGGCGCAATGGTGGGGAACTTGGCCGAATCGAGCCACAGAATGCCCAGGATGATGGCCAGCAGCACCGGCAGCAGGGCATAGATGCCCATCACACCGCCCGATTGCACGGGCGTTTCGCCCACCTGCACGCCCTCGGGCGTATGCAGGTATTTGCCCTTGCCCCAGTTAAAAATCACGGTGCCCAGCAGCATGGCGATGCCGCAGGCCAGGAACGCCCAGCGAAAATCGGCCGGGTTGCCGGTGTCGCCGATGAGGCTGGTGATGGTGTTGCCGATGAACGAACCCAGGTTAATACCCATGTAGAAGATGGTGTAGGCCGCGTCCTTGCGCTTGTCGGCCGGGCTGTAGAGGGAGCCCACCATGCTCGAAATATTGGGTTTGAAGAAGCCGTTGCCCACAATCATCACGCCCAGGCCGAGGTACAGCATCCAGTGGCTCAGGGCGTGGGTGTCGGCCGCGCCGTAGTTCGAGGCCGAGAAAAACAGCGTGAACTGGCCCAGGGCCATCAGCAGGCCGCCGGTGAGAATGGAGCGCCGGTTGCCCCAGTACCGGTCCGAGATGAAGCCGCCGATGAGGGGCGTGAGGTACACGAGACTGGTGTAGCCGCCGTAGAATTTGGACGCGAAAGCCTTGTCCATCATCATGGCCTTGGTGAGGAACAGCACCAGCACGGCGCGCATGCCGTAGTAGCTGAACCGCTCCCACATTTCGGTGGCGAAGAGCAGGTACAGCCCGCGCGGGTGGCTCGTGGATTCCGCAGCTAGCGGTTGCTCGGTCTGAGCAGGAATGGTTTGCATTGAGGGAAACTAGGGGTGAGAAATAAGAGGAAATCGGTTGAAAAGCGACGCGCTGCGTTCTTGATGCAATACGGGCACGGTAAATCTAGGAAAGTTTCGGCATTATGAAGCCGGTTGAGCCGCGGCGCGGGCTACAACGTCCGCGCCACTGACCCGCCATCGCTCCGGTACGCCTTCGCCCTATAAGCCCCCGGGGCCATCCCGGTTTGCTTGCGGAAAAACCGCGTGAAATAGCCAGGGTCGACGAATTGTAGCTCGTAGGCTATTTCGGCCACCGAGAGCGAAGTGTACAATAAGTAGTTGTGGGCCCGGCGGATGGTGTGGGCCTGCACAATTTGCTGGGCCGTTTTGCCCTTCACGGCCTGGCAGATACGGTTGAGATGCACCGGCGTAATCTTCAGCTCTTGGGCAAAATCGGAGATTTTCTTCTCGAAGGGTGCCGTGCGCTCGATGGCTTTCTGGAATTCGCGGAAGTAATGCAGGGCACGGTTGGGGCTTTCCTCCTGGCCCCGGCGGTGGTGCAGCAGCCGGAATATTTTCACGAACAGCAGCTTAAAATAACCATTCAGCGCGAGTTGCTTGCCGGGCAGCTCCGAGTTGATTTCCTCGTGAATCTGTTGCTCCAGGGCCGACAAATCGGCAAAGCTGACTTCGGAGTTGAATTCGGATAAGATATGTAACGCGTTGATTTCAACCAGTACGCCGGGTGTTGCTTGCAGAATCGTGTCGAGCAGCGCCTCCGACAGCGTGAGGGTGCGGCCCTTCACCTGCGGGCTAAAGGTGAAGCCGTGCACGGTATTGGCCGGGATGATGACCAGGCAGGGCGTGCGCAGTTCCACCAGCTCGGTGGCCTCGAAGGCGGCGCGGCCGGCTTCGAGAAAAAACAGTTGGAACAGGTTTTCGTGCAGGTGCGGCTTGAGGCCCCAGTCGGTGATGCGCTGGCGGGGCACGATGAGCTGGCTCTGGAGGTAGTCGTGCGAAATCTGGGCCTTGCGGTCGCCGTAGATTCCGTTGTAGCGGGCAATGTCGGTGGCCATGACGGACGAGTTTTTATAGGGACAAAGGGAACCTTGTGAGTAGGCAGAACTACCAGATGATTGAATCATTCCGGCCCGAATGGGCTTGCGGTGCTATCTTTGGCAACATACGGCGCAGCTTGGGCCGTATCAGGTTTGATTTGTCCTGGTAAAGAAACGAATTGTTTCACTACCGGCCCGCCCGGCGATTCTACCTTTGTATCCTCAGCGACGAGAACTCCCACCCCCCAAACTTTCATAGCCATGCAAGAAGCTCCCACCTCTGCCGTCGACGCCCGCAATCGTTTGCAGCCGCTCGGCTTCCGCGAAACCGCCACCGTTCACCTCAACCCGACGCCGGCCGAGCTCATCGAGCACGCCCTGCGCAACGGCGAAGGCCAACTCACCGACGCCGGCGCACTGATGGCCGACACCGGCAAATTCACCGGCCGCTCGCCCAAAGACCGGTTTGTGGTGAAAGACGCCAACACCGAAAACAGCGTGTGGTGGGGCGATATCAACATTCCCTTCGACACCGACAAGTTCGACCAGCTGCACCAGAAAATGGTGGCCTACCTGGCCGACAAGGAGCTGTACGTGCGCGAAGCCTACGCCGGCGCCAACCCCGACTACCAGCTCAAGCTGCGCATCGTGAACGAGCAAGCCTGGCACAACCTGTTTTGCTACAACATGTTCCTGCGCCCCGAACCCGGCGCGGACACCAGCTGGACGCCCGATTTTAGCATCATCTGCGCCCCCGGCTTTGAGGCCGACCCGGCCGTGGACGGCACCCGCCAGCCCAACTTCGCCATCATCAACTTCACCAAGAAGATGATTCTGATTGGCGGCACGGGCTACGCCGGCGAGATGAAAAAGGGCATTTTTGGGGTGCTGAACTACCTCCTGCCCCACGAGCACAATACCCTGAGCATGCACTGCTCGGCCAACGTGGGCAAGGGCGGCGATACGGCCATCTTCTTCGGCCTCTCCGGCACCGGCAAAACGACGCTTTCGGCCGACCCCAACCGCGGCCTCATCGGCGACGACGAGCATGGCTGGACGCCCGATGCCGGCATCTTCAACTTCGAAGGCGGCTGCTACGCCAAGGTGATTGACCTGAGCAAGGAGAAGGAGCCCGAGATTTATGACGCCATCCGCTTCGGCTCCATCGTGGAAAATACGCGCTTCTTCCCCGGCACGCACACCATCGACTACGCCAACAAGTCGGTGACGGAGAACACCCGCACCGCCTACCCCATCAACTTCATTCCCAATGCCATTGAGCCCGGCGTGGCCGATGCACCGAAGAACATTTTCTTCCTCACGGCCGATGCTTTTGGCGTGATTCCGCCCATCAGCAAGCTCGACAAGAGCCACGCCATGTACCTGTTCATGTCGGGCTACACGGCCAAGGTGGCCGGCACCGAAATGGGCGTAACCGAGCCGCAGACCACGTTCTCGGCCTGCTTCGGCGCGGTGTTCCTGCCGCTGCACCCCACCAAATATGCCGAGATGCTGGGCCAGAAGATGGACGAAAACCCGGATATCAACGTATGGCTCATCAACACGGGCTGGACGGGCGGCAGCTACGGCACCGGCCACCGCATGAAACTGCCTTACACCCGCGCCATGATTACGGCTGCCCTAAACGGCCAGCTCGACGACGTGAAATTCACCAAGCACCCCGTGTTTGGCATGATGGTGCCCGGCGCAGTACCCGGCGTGCCCACCGAAATCCTGGACCCGCGCAACACCTGGGCCGACAAGGAAGCCTACGACAAAACGGCGTCGGACCTGGCCGAGAAATTCGTGGAGAACTTTAAGAAATACGCCGACTTTGCCAACGAGGAAATCCTGGCCGGCGCACCGCGCGTGGCGGTAGAAGCCTAAGTTTCCGCAGAAGTTCACTCACCAGAAAGCCCCGTCGGTTGCAGCCGACGGGGCTTTCGCTGTTTTATTGGCGACCATTTGGGCGGCCGCAAGCCTAACCGACCAGCTGCTCGACCGGGATGCGCTGGCCATTTTTAATCAGCCATTCGCTGAAGGTTTGCAGCTCGGGGTTTAGCTCGCGTGAGAAGGCCAGGTTGCGAACTTTGAGGGAATCGTCGGCAAAATCCCGCTGAAATTGGAACATGTTCCCGAGGTCATCGGCTCCGGGAAAGCCCAGGTTGCGGTATTGCTCGGGTGTCAGCTCGTTGTAGGCAATGGGCAGGCCGAATACTTTGGTCATGACATCGGCCATTTGCTGGCCGGTGAGCTGCTCGCCGGCGATGCCAACCGTTTTGCCAATCAGCGCCTTGCCTTTTTTGAAGATGCCCAGCGCGCATTTTCCGATGTCCTCGGCCGCTATGCCCGACAGCTTGCTATTGCCAAGCGGCAAGCTGATGGCCAGCTTGCCGTCTGGTCCCGGCTTCGGCCCCATGCCGAAGTAGATAAAGTTCTCCCAGTAGAACGAGGTGAGCAGGAAGGTCGTCGGCACCTTGAGGTCGGAGAAATAATGGTTGGCGGCCCCTTTGGCATCGAGGTGGGGCACTTTGTACTTGCCCATCAGGGTTGGCATCCGGTTGTCAGACAGCGGAATCCATTTGCGCGAATCTTCCAGCGTCGACCAGATAACGTGTTTCAGACCCGCATCCTTGGCCGCCTGGGCCATGTTATGGGCCTCGGTATCTTCTTTCTCGGGCGAGAAATGCTCCCAGAAAAAGGTCACGCAATACGCGCCGTAAGCGCCGGCCATTGCCCGGCGAATACTCGCCGGGTCGTCGAGGTCGCCGGCCACGACCTGCGCCCCGAGCCGCACCAGTTGCTGCGCCTTGGGCGAATGAATATCGCGGGTGACGGCACGCACAGCGAATTCATCCGAGGGGTCATTTAAAATTGCGCGGACGAGGCCGCCGCCCTGGGCCCCGGTGGCCCCGAAGACGGTGATGAGTTTCTTTTGCATAGCTCAGGCATTTGACAGTGATGAAAAACTGAAAACACCACTAAAATAATTAATATATACTATAATATATTTTTAATACAAGTCATTCCCAGCTTCACTAATGGCTGCTTTTTAGCTTGCATCACGCCCACCGGGGAGAATGGTGGGCCTTTGGAGGAGTTGATATTATTGCCCGTCAGCAGCTTGACAACAGTACAGAATTGACGAATTCGGGACGCTCCCGAAGCTGAAAAATTCTTTCCCAGGCGGGCAAATTGTTTTCCGAATGGCTACTGAACTACCAGCGGCAGGCGTGCGATTTTTCACAGTCCGGCTCAATGAAGGATGCCCTGCAAAGCGGCTTTCGCCCCAACCTGTCGTTCTTTGTGCCATGCATACCTTCTTCGCGCCCGACCTCGCCGGCCCTACCTACACCCTGCCCGAAGACGAGAGCAAGCACGCCGTGCGCGTGCTGCGCCTGGGCATGGGCGACGAAGTGGAACTACTCGATGGCCGGGGCGGACTTTATAAAGCGGCCGTGGCCGATGCCAACCCCAAGCGCTGCCAGCTGCGCATCAGCCATCACGAATCGGTGGCCCCCCGCTCCTACTTCACCCACATTGCCGTGGCCCCCACCAAAAACCTCGACCGTATGGAGTGGTTCGTGGAAAAGGCCGTGGAAATTGGCGTGGAGCGCATCAGTTTCCTGCGCTGCGCCCGCTCCGAGCGCCGCGAGCTGAAGCTGGAGCGCCTGGAGAAAATTGCTATAAGCGCCTTGAAACAGTCTGGCCAAGCGTGGCTGCCGCAGCTGGACGAGCTGCAGGATTTCGCGGCATTTGTGGCCCAGGCTGTGCCCGAAACCACGTTTATTGCGCACCTAGAAGAAGGCGAGCGCACAGCACTGGCGCAGGTAGCCGGGGCCGGGCCGGGCTGCTGCGTGCTCATCGGGCCGGAAGGGGATTTTACGCCGCAGGAAATCGCGCTGGCACTGGCCAAGGGCATCCGGCCGGTCACCCTCGGCAATTCGCGGCTGCGCACGGAAACGGCGGCGCTGGCGGCGGTATTCACAGCCCACATCGGCCGCTAATCCCGCTAGCCCTGCGGCTCAATGTGAATCAGGACGTGGCCGAGCTGCGGCAGCTTGCTGCGCAGGGTGTCCTGGAGGTGATGCGCGATTTCGTGGCCTTGCCGCACGGTAATATCCCCGCTGACGTTGGCGTGCAGGTCGACGTGGTACTGCATCCCGGCTTTGCGAATGAAGCATTTTTCGGTGCCGCGCACGCCCTCCACCGTGAGGGCAACAGCTCTGATTTCCAGCACCAAATCATCATAGACGTGCTCATCTAGGATTTCGCCCAGCGCGGGCCGGAAAATCTGGTAGCTGTTGTAGAGAATGAAGCCGGAGGCGAACAGGGCGGCCCAATCATCGGCCGACTCATATCCTTTGCCTAATACCAATGCGATGGAAATACCGATTAACGCCGCTACCGACGTAATGGCGTCGCTGCGGTGGTGCCAGGCATCGGCTTTGAGCGAGGAGCTGTTGGTTTCCTCCGCCTTCTTCATCACCGTGCGGAAGGAAATTTCCTTCCAGATGATGATGCCGACGAGAATGCCCAGTGTCCAGGCTTTGGGCAGGGCGTGCGGCGTGCCAATGTTCTGAATGCTTTCGTAGGCGATAATCGTGGCCGAGGTTATCAGAAAGCCCACCACCAGAAACGTTATCAGCGGCTCGATGCGGCCGTGGCCGTAGGGATGGTTTTTGTCGGCGGGCCGGCTGGCGTACTTGATGCCGAATAGCACCAGCAACGACGCAAAAATATCGGTCGTAGATTCGATGGCATCGGCCACCAGGGCGTAGGAATTGCCGAAGAATCCGGCCAGCCCTTTAATCAGGGCCAGACTGGTATTGCCGGCAATGCTGAAATACGTGGCTTTAACGGCGGTTTCCTCGTTGGTCATAAATCGGGCAAAGCATCAGGGACGCGTTATTTCAGGTAATACGTCTGCATGAACTGCTCGGCTTCTTTTTCGTCGGCCACGCATTCATTGCAGAACGTTCCTCTGCCGTTGACCGGTCCTTCGTACTCCCAGGCAAAGTTATTGGGCGTCTGGCCGGTAGCACTCACCGCGAGCAGCGTGCCGTTCGGAATCACGGACAGCACATTCCCATTGGCAAACCGCACCCTGAAGCCCGGCTTGCCATTAAGCTGCGTTTTGCCAAGGTATTTCACCGTGACTTCCTTGCGGTCAGGCCCGTAGGAATAATAAATATCCGTGCGCTTACCGGCTTTCGCCCAGAAGCTGAGGTGCTCGTAGCTGACCGTGCCCGGTGTTCCATAGGAATAGGACGCAACTTTGGTTGGCGCGCTTTTGGTTTGGGCGCTGGCCGAGGCTCCGGTCAGCAGCGCGGCGGTGATGGCAAAGAGCTGGACCTTCATGGTCAAACGGGTAAAGTTCGAGAAGTGTAGGTAGTGGCCCCACCGCGGCGGATGGCTGCACGGTGGCGTTTACTAACCCAAGCGCTTAAATGTTGTCCTTCAGCAGCTGCCGGATGGCGGCCAGATGCGCCAATAATACCAACGGCACCACGCAGCCCGGCAACCACACAAACGGGAAATGCAGAATGGCCACGTTGGGCTGCTCGAAGGCAAACCGCTGCAGCGGCGTGGGCGCCGACAGCAGCGCATTGACCACGATATTGAGCAAAGAAAACAAGCCGAGCACATTCCAGACAAGCAGCCCACGCCGGCCCAATCCCGGTTTATGAAAGGCAAAATACCACACGATGGGAGCCGTAAGGCCCGCCAGAATATCCCAGTTGCGGCCTTCGAAGGTCATCAGCTGCGGCACGGCTTTCTGCAGAAACAGACCGAACAAAACCAGCTCGACGGGGAGCCGGACCGCGTGGAGCAAGGTCATAATTTCCAAGCGCAACCCGTCGAGCCAGCGCCGCCCGCCCGCCGTCGCAAACAGCGCCGCAATCAGGAGCAGCGGCGGCCCCAGCAGCAGCGCCAGCAGCGGCGGCAGCGTGTTGCTGACGGTGTAAAAACCGCTCAGGCCCACCGCGCCCTGCACCAGCAGCCACGCCAGCAGCAGCAGCAAAACGCGCCCGGAGCGGTGCGCGGCAACGTAAAACAGCCAAACGGCGAGGCCCGTGGTCAGGCCGAAAATGAGGCTGATGAGCGTGGTGTTGGGGAGCGTATGCATGGCCGGCCGGGTTGGTTTTTGGTACGCCACAAAGGAACTGACAGCCCTTCCGGCCCGGCTTGCCAAATGGCAAGAAATGCGGCCCGCCGGTTATTTCGGCGGGTTTCCTTTCCGAATGCGGCTCAGCGAGGTGTCGGTGATGCCCAGGTAGGAAGCCACGGTTTTGAGGGGTGCGTGCTGCAGGATTTCGGGGCTGGCGCGCAGCAGACTGGCGTAGCGGACAGCGGCGGGCTCGGTTATCATCGCCAGCATGCGGCTTTTGAGGGCCGCATAGCCGCGTACGAGCACCGCCCGGCCGAACTCCCGGAACTCGGGCCGGGCGTGAAACAGCGCATTCAATTGCTGGTGGGTGATGGCCCAGCCGGTGCAGTCGGTGAGGGCCTGGATGTATTCCTGCGAGGGCGTGCGGTTGAAAAACGAGGCCACCTCGAATACAATCTGGCCGCTGGCGTAGAAGCCGGTGGTCATGTCGTTGCCGTCGGTGTCGTAGGCAAAGGCGCGCATGAAGCCACTGTCCAGAAACAGGTAGTCGTCGCTCACCTTGCCGGCCCGCAGCAGGAAATCGTGCTTGCCGATGGCCTTCGGGACAAAGACACTGGCAATGTCTTCGGCCTGCGCGGTGCTGATGGGGCCCATGGTCTGAAAAAAATGGGTGAGCTTCTCGTTCTTCATGAATCCTATTCAAATCGCGGCCGGCCGTGGCAACGAATATAGGCGCGAAGCAGGCGGGGTGGCTACATTGCGCCCCCGGTGCCCGTCGTGCTTCCCCAAGGCCCGAACTTTACGATTCCGTCTGCCATTATAAAGCGGGCGGGGTTGGCCTGCCCACTTGATTTATGCTGAAATACCTGCTTTTATCTGCTTCGCTGCTGCTCTCGGCCGCTGCGCCCGCGCCCAGCTTTCGCATTGCCAAGCTGCACTACGGCGGCGGGGGCGACTGGTACGCCAACAAAACCTCGCTGCCCAACCTCATCAGTTTCTGCAATCAGGCGCTGAAAACCAACATCGCGCCCGACGAAGCCACCGTGGAGCTCGACGCGCCGGAACTGCTCTCCTACCCTTTCATTCACATGACCGGGCACGGCAACGTGAGTTTTACCGCCGCCGAGGCCAAAAACCTGCGCCAGTACCTCACGGGTGGCGGTTTCCTGCACATTGATGACAATTACGGGCTCGATAAATTCATCCGACCCGAGATGAAAAAGGTGTTTCCCGAGCTGGAGTTCGTGGAACTGCCCTACTCCCACCCGATTTACCACCAGAAATATCAGTTTCCCAAGGGCTTGCCCAAAGTGCACGAGCACGACGGCAAGCGCGCCCAGGGCTTTGGGCTGGTGTATAAGGGCCGGCTGGTGTGCTTTTATACCTATGAATGCGACCTGGGCAACGGCTGGGAAGACGTGGGCACCTACCCCGAAGACTCGCCAGCCGTACACGACGCGGCCCTGCGCATGGGGGCCAACTTGGTGAGCTATGCCCTGACTCAGGACTAAGCAAAACCGTAGCGCCGCGCCCGCTGGCCTATTTTCGTCCTGCCAACGTTACTTTTCACTATGTCCCACCCTCCGGAAAGTTCGGCTATTCTGCCGCGCCTTCGTTTAGAAACCAGACCTTTTCACGATTCTGTGGAGCAAAACCCGTTCAACGTGGCCCTGAGCGCGGGCACGGTGACGGCTGCCGACACGGCCCGGTTCCTGGCCAAAATGCACGGTTTTTTGGAACCGTATGAGGCGCAGTTGCAGGCTCATGCCGCCGCCTTCGGTCCGGCCTGGCAGCTCGACCAACGCTACCGCGCCCCCCTGATTCTGGAGGATTTGGCGCGGTTGGGCCACCATGCCGCACCGCCGCGGTACCCCGCGCTGCCGCCGCTGAGCACCCGCGCCCAGCTGCTGGGGGCCATGTACGTGTTCGAAGGCTCCACGCTGGGCGGGCAGGTGATTGCGCGGCAGCTCGATAAGGCGGGCATTGCCGCGCACGCCTTTTTCACGGGCCGGGCCGAGCGCACCGGGCCGCTCTGGAAGGTCTTCTGCCAGCAGCTGACCGAAGCCGCCGAAACCGGCCACGACGACCCGACCGCCATTGTGGCCTCGGCCGTTCACACTTTTCAAGCATTATCCGAATGGCTAAATCAGCCCTGAAAAACTTTACCGACGAAAGCCTGCTTGGCCAGCCCATCACGCTCAACAACTGCGACCGGGAGCCCATCCACATCCCCGGCCTGATTCAGCCCTACGGCTTTTTGCTGTGCCTCGATGAGCAAAGCCGCCGCGTGGTGCAGGCCAGTGCCAACACCCTCGCGCTGCTGGGCATGGCTCCCGAAACCCTCATCGGGGCCAGCCTGGGCACTGTGCTGGAGCCCGAGCAACTGCTGGAAGTGGAGCGCGTGTGGGCCAAGCTGGGGCCAGAAGGGCGGCTGCTGGGCATCCGCCTGGGCCGGGTAACGGGCCAGCCTTTCTACAAGCTCATTCTGCACCGCTACGACGGCTTGCTGTGGGTGGAAGGCGAACCGCTGGCCGACACCAGCGTGAGTGTGCTCGATTTGCCCGCCCTTAACATGAGCCTGGGGCGCCTGCTCACGGCCGAAAGCGTGCTGGAGTGCTGCCAAGTAGCGGCCGAGCAGGTGCGCACCATCACGGGGTTCGACCGGGTGGCCATTTACCGTTTTGCCCCCGACGACAGCGGAGAAGTCATTGCCGAGGACGTGCGCGAAGACCTGCCCACCTGGCTGGGCATGCACTACCCCGCCACCGATATTCCGAAGCAGGCCCGGGCCATGTACCTCAAAAACTGGCTCCGCTTCATTCCCAATGCCCGCTACGCGCCCGTGCCGCTGGTGCCCACCGTTGCGCCCGGAGCCAGCCGGCCGCCGGATATGACGTACTCGGTGCTGCGCAGCGTGTCGCCCATTCACCTCGAATACCTGCACAATCTGGGCTCGGAGGCCACGATGACCATTTCGCTCATTCAGGACGGGCGGCTGTGGGGCATGATAACTTGCCACCACCAACGCCCGCGCCTGGTGAGCTACGAGCTGCGCGACCTGTGCCAGTTTCTGGGCAAAACCGTTTCGGCGCTGCTCAAAAGCAAGGAGCAGCAGGACGAGCAGGCCTACCGCCTGCGCATCCGCGAGGCCCAGATTGGGTTGTTTGACCTGGTAGCGACCCAGGCCAATTTCATGGATGGCCTGCACAAATTCTCCCCCAGCCTGCTGCATGTGCTGGACTGCAGCGGCGCGGCCATTTGCTTCGATGGGGAAGTTATTACCCTGGGCCACACGCCCAAGCCTCGCCAGATTGAGGAGATTGTGGAATGGCTGCGCGGCCACAATTCGAGCGACCTTTTTGTCACCGACTCCTACGCGCAGCTCAACCCGGCCGGCAAGGCCATTCGGAGCACCGCCAGCGGCATTCTGGCTGTGGCGCTGGACCGCGAGGCGGGCGAATACCTGTTTTGGTTCCGGCCCGAGCAGCTGCAAACCGTGACCTGGGCCGGCCGCAACGAAAAAAACCAGACCACCGCCGACGGCCAGATTTTTCTTTCGCCCCGGCAGTCGTTTGAGGCCTGGAAGCAGACCGTGGAGGAAACCTCGGCCCCGTGGCTGCCCCTCGAAATTGAGGCCGCCCAGGAAATCCGCCTGCACATTGCGGACATCCGGCTCAAGGTGTTCAACGAGTTGCAGGCCAAGGCCATCAGTCTGGTCCGCCTCAACACCGAGCTGGAGCGCAGCAACGACGAGCTGGACTCGTTTGCCTACGTGGCCTCGCACGACTTGAAAGAGCCCCTGCGCGGCATCCACAATTACTCGCTGTTCCTGCTGGAAGACTACGCCGAGCAGCTCGATGCCGAGGGCGTGAGCAAGCTCCAGACCCTGGTGCGCCTCAGCCAGCGCATGGAAGCCCTGATTGAGTCGCTGCTCCAGCTCTCGCGCGTGGGGCGCGTAGATATGCCCCTGGAGGCCGTAAACCTGAACGCCGCGCTGACCGATATTCTCGACCTGCTGCACCCCCGCCTGGAAGAAACGCACACCACCGTGGCCGTGCCCAGCCCCCTGCCCACCGTGCGCTATAATCTTACCTCGGCGCACGAAGTCTTCAACAACCTGCTGACCAACGCGCTGCGCTACAACAACCACGCCGAGAAGCACGTTACCATAGGCGTGGCCCCACCCGAAATTCGCGGCCCGAAAGGGACCGGAAATCCGACCGACTTTACCGTTATTTACGTACAGGACAACGGCATCGGCATCGACCCGAAGCACCACGAAAACATCTTCAAAATATTTAAGCGCCTGCACGCGCAGGACAAGTACGGCGGCGGTACCGGGGCCGGCCTGGCCATTGCCCGCAAAATGGTGGAAAAACTCGGCGGCGAGCTGTGGGTTGATTCCACCGTTGGCAAGGGGGCTACGTTCTATTTTTCGCTTCCCAATAATCTATAATTCAATGAACCCCAGCGCCCTAATTCCCATTCTCGTGGTGGAAGACAGCATGGAGGACTTTACGGCCCTGAGCCGGGCCTTCCGCAAAAACGCGGTGCCCAACCCCGTGCTGCGCTGCGAAGACGGCGACCAGGCCCTCGAGTACCTCAAGGGCTACGGCAAGCACCCGGAATACCCCAGCCAGCTGCCCGTCATCATCATGCTCGACCTCAACATGCCCGGCACCGACGGCCGTGCCGTGCTGGATGTGCTGAAAAATGACCCTGCCCTGCACACCATTCCGGTCATTGTGTTCACCACTTCGTCTAACAGAACCGACATTGCCGAATGCTACCGCCTGGGGGCCAACAGCTACCTCACCAAGCCCATTGGCTACGCCGAGCTGGAGGAAAAAGTGCGTCTGATTATCCGTTATTGGCTGGAGGCTTCCGAGCTTCCGCTGGCTGGCTAAACACTTGTGAAGCGAATACTAATCATTGACGACAATCCCGAAGACCGGATGCTGTACCGGCGTTTTCTGGGTCAGCAGACTGGTTTTCAGCGCTTGGAAATAGTAGAGGCCTCATCGGGGGCCGATGGGCTGGCGCAATTTCGGGCGCAGCAGCCCGACTGTGTGCTGCTCGATTACAACCTGCCCGACACCGACGGCCTGGACCTGCTGGAAGCGTTGCGCAACCTGGCCCCGCCCGATACGCTGTGCGTGGTGATGATAACCGGCGGCGGCAACGAGGCCCTGGCCGTGCGGGCCCTCAACTCCGGTGCCCTCGACTACTTGGTAAAGCAGCAGTTCGACCGCGAGCTATTGAACAAAACGGTACTGCACGCCATCGAAAAAAATGAGTGGCGGCAGTATGTCTCCCGCTACCACGGCGAGCTGCAGGGCGTGAACCGCGAGCTGCGCGACTCGCTGGCCGAGCTCACCGAAATCCGACAGGAGCTGCACGAGAAAAACGCCCAGCTTAGTGCCGCCAACCAAGAAATCGGCGCCCGAAACCGCCTGCTGGCCCGCACCAACCAAGACCTTGACAACTTCGTGTACGCGGCCAGCCACGACCTGCGCCAGCCCCTCGACAACCTGCGCGGCCTCTTCGACGAGCTGCGCCGCACCGCCACCTTTCAGGACCCCGATGAAGCAGTCGTGATGCGCTTGCTGGAGGACTCGCTGCACAGCCTGTCCACCACCATCACCGACCTGGCGGCCGTGGTGCAGGAGCAGCGCAGCCCCGGCGAGCAGGCTGCCGAGCAGGTCGCGTTTGATAGCCTGGTAGCCGACGTGCTGAAGGCCCTGCGCCCGCAGTTGGTGGCTACCGAAGCCCAGGTTGATACTGATTTTCACGGTTTACCAACTCTGCGCTATGTGCGCAGCAACCTGCGCACCCTCCTCATCAACCTACTGGGCAATGCCCTCAAATACCGTCATCCAGACCGCGCGCCTCACATTCAGGTGCACACCTATGAGGCCGATGGCTGCCCGGTGCTTGAAGTGCGCGATAACGGCCTGGGCATGAACTTGGACCGCTACGGCTCCGAGCTATTTCAGCTGTTCCGGCGCTTCCACCCGCAGGCCGGCGAAGGCACGGGCGTGGGCCTGTTCCTCGTCAACCGGCTGGTGCAGTCCGAGGGCGGCCACATTGCCGTCGAAAGCGAAGAAGGCCAGGGAACGGTGTTCCGGGTTTATCTGCACGGCAATCGTGGCAATTGCTAGTGCCCTGATTATAGGCTAAATAAAGTACACTTAAAGCCGTTCGGCCCGAAAAACCTATCCAAGCACGGGCAGGTTTTTCGGGCCGAACGGCTTTCTTGACTAAATCCTTAGCGCACGCCCTGCTCAGGAAAGCGGCCGGATTTGGTGCGGTAAAATGCTTTGATTTTGGCTTCATCGGCCTCGTAATCACCGGTAGGCCACACAGCTTCGCCGATGCCGGCTTCCTTTTTTGCATAGTCCAGGTACCCCAGCCGGATGGGCACGTGCGCGCCCAAGGCGGCAAAATAGTAGCCCTTGCGCCAGCGCGGCTGGTAGGCCCGCGTGCCCTCCGGCGTGATGAGAATCACCAGTTCCTCGTGCTCATCAAACAGCTTCACCATGCCATCCACGAGGCTGTTGTTTTTGCTGCGGTCCACGGCCAGGCCACCGATGGCCTTCACCAGCCAGCCCAACGCCCAGTTTTCGGTCCACTCCTTTTTCACGGTGAAGCGCACGGGCACGCCCATCAAGTAGAAAGCGGCCCGGGCCAGGATGATGTCCCAGTTGCTGGTGTGCGGGGCCGCAATCATCATGCTTTTCTTGATGTCGGGGTTGTGAATCTCGCCCAGGTGCCAGCCAGCCACGCCGAACACGAGCTTGGCCATGGCATACCAGAATGGGGATTTCGAACGAGCAGACTCAGGAGACATCAGTGTAGTAACGCAAGGATAAATGGATAAAACGGCCAAAACAGCGACGCAACTGTTCGGTTCCAAATCAATGGGAGTGCAAAGATGGGCAATTGGTCCAGAATAGCATTCAGGAGCCCACCTACGACTACAACAGCGCCTGCAAAGCCTCGGCCTGCCCCATCGCGTAGCGGTAGCCGATGTCGAACAGCTCGGGGCCGCGCTTGTAGCTCAGGGGGCGGTAGTGGCGCAGCTCGGGCGGCTCCAGCAGCAGGTCGCACTGGCTTTTGCGGGCCGCCGTGTTGGCGTTGATGGCCAGGTGCAGCGTGCGCTCGATGAGGCGGCGGAAGGTCGGAATGCGGGCTTCGGGGTTGATGGGGTTGCAGTGCACGCCCACCACGCGCAGGTTGGTTTGGCCCAGCAGCGGTTCCACGGGCAGGTTGTTGAGCAGGCCGCCGTCCACCAGCTGCCGGCCCTGGTACTCCACCGGCCGGTAAATTATCGGCACCGCCGACGAAGCCAGCAGCGGCGGCAGCAGCGCCCCCGAATTGAAATATACCGACTCTCCCACCATCAAATCCGTGGCTACCAGCGTCAGCGGCCGGCTCAAATCCTCAAAATTGACCGTGCTGCCCAGGTGTCGGGCCAGCAGCTGCTCCACCGCGTCGAGATGCAGCAACCCAAACCGACTGAACGCCGGCCGCGTCAGCCGAAACACATTAGTGCCCAGCAGCAGCCGCAGAATCTCCCGCGGCGCAAAGCCCGCCGCGTAAAACACGCTGGCAATGGCTCCCGAACTCACGCCCGCCAGCTGCGCCACCGGCAACTGCAATTCGTCGAGCGCGGCCAGTACGCCTAGGTGCGCAATCCCCCGCGCCCCGCCCCCTGATAATGCCAACCCAAGCTGCGGATTGGCGGGTTGGTGGATTGGCGGATTGGTGGGTTGTAAAGGAGGCTGCACGTTATTATCTATCGGTGTTTACCCTGATACGTTTTTCCCGCTATTGCGCCACTTCACTATTCCACCAACTCACAAATCCGCCACGCGCAGGGTCTGGTCCAGGCGCACGCCTTTGTCGGTCAGGGCCACGGTGCAGGCTTCGTTGGTGGGGTCGTGCTCCAGCAGCAGTACCCAGTTTTCTTCGGCGGCACGGCGCAGCACGGCTTCTTTTTCGGGCATCGTGAGGAGCGGGCGCACATCGTAGCTCATCACATAGGGCAGCGGAATATGGGCGGCGCTGGGCAGCAAATCGGCCATAAAAGCCAATGTGTGGCCTTTATAATCCAGCACGGGCACCATCATTTTCTCGGTATGTCCGTCGGCCAGAATTATTTCGCGGAACTGCGGCAGCGCATCGGGCACGCCTTTTTGCAGGTCGACAAACTTCAAATGCCCGCTTTCCTGAATCGGCAGAATGTTCTCCTTCAGAAAGCTGGCTTTCTCGCGCGGGTTGGGCGTTACGGCCCAATCCCAGTGCGCCTCGTTGCTCCAGTAGGTGGCATTGGGGAAGGCCAGCTGCAACGCTCCATCGGGCCGCCGCTGCACCGAGCCGCCACAATGGTCGAAGTGCAGGTGCGTCAGAAAAACGTCGGTAATATCGGCACTGGTGAAGCCCAGCTTGCGCAGCGACTTTTCCAGCGTGTCGTCGCCGTGCAGGTAAAAATGGCCCCGAAATTTCTCGTCCTGCTTGTCGCCAATGCCGTTGTCAATGAGCAGCAGCCGGCCGCCGTCCTCAATCAGCAGGCAGCGCATGGCCCAGGTGCACATGTTGTTGGCATCGGGCGGGTTCAGCTTCTGCCACATGCTTTTGGGCACCACGCCAAACATGGCGCCGCCATCAAGCTTGAAAAGGCCGGTATCGAGGGTATGAATAGTCATATGGGTATGGGGGTGGGAGGTATGGGAGTATGAAGGGCAATTATACGCTAGTATTCCAACTCCTGCCTTCCTAACCCCATACCCTTCTGCCCTAACCTACTCCACCACCACGCCCATGGCCGAAAACTTGTCAATGCGTTGCGAAATCCGGTCTTCCACCAAAATCGCGCTCAGCTCCTTCAGCGTCTTGAGCAGCGTGCTTTTCAGCGTTTCAATCATGCGCTCGGGGTCGGTGTGAGCTCCGCCCAGCGGCTCTTTCACAATGCCATCGACCAAGCCGGCCGATTTCATGTCCGTGGCCGTGAGCTTAAGCGCCTCGGCCGCCTGCTCCTTATAGTCCCAGGAGCGCCACAGAATGCTGCTGCACGACTCGGGCGAAATAACAGAGTACCAGGTATTTTCCAACATTAGCACCCGGTCGCCGATGGCTATACCCAGCGCCCCGCCGCTCGCGCCCTCGCCAATAATGACGCAGATAACCGGCACCTTCAGCATAAACATCTCCTTGAGGTTGCGGGCAATGGCCTCGCCCTGCCCCCGTTCTTCGGCCTCCAGGCCGGGAAATGCGCCGGGCGTGTCAATCAGCGTCACCACTGGCACGTTGAACTTCTCGGCCAGCTTCATCAGGCGCAGGGCCTTGCGATAGCCTTCAGGGTTGGGCATGCCGAAGTTGCGATACTGCCGCTGCTTGGTATTATGGCCCTTCTGCTGGCCGATGAACATGACGGTCTGCCCGTCAATCTCGCCGAAGCCGCCCACCATGGCCTTGTCGTCGCTCACGGTACGGTCGCCGTGCAGCTCCACGAACTTTTCGGCCATACCTTCTATGTAGTCTAAGGTATAAGGCCGCTCTGGGTGGCGCGAAAGCTGCACCCGCTGCCAGCGCGTGAGGTTGGCGTAGGTTTCCTTTTTGAGGTCTTTGATGCGTTTTTCCAGCGCCGCGACGGCTTCGCCTACTTCCACGTCGCTGTCGGCAGCGAGTTTCTGCATTTCAAGAAGCTTGCCTTCGAGGGCGGCGATGGGTTGTTCAAAATCGAGGAGCATGAGCGGCGAATGGCTTGGCAAGTGAGTAGGAAGGCGAAAATAGCGGGTAGCAGCGGTCTAAACAGGGCTTGTGCCCGCCACCACTGGCCCTAAATGCCGTGGGCACGGCGGTTGGCAAAGGTAAAACATCTGCCGTTGCGGTAGCGTCAGAAAAATAATCAGACTGATAAACAACTCCCAAGCTCCAAAACGAGTCATATTCGAGAAAAATATTGGCCCCATCCTTGCGGTTGGCAATTTCTTTCCCCTACCTTTGTGTCACCAAAGCGGAAAAGCACACGGCTTCTCCACTTGAGACAAACGGTTTGGTAGTTCAGTTGGTTAGAATGCCGCCCTGTCACGGCGGAGGTCGCGGGTTCGAGTCCCGTCCAGACCGCAACTGTTTGTCGAAAAGGCCGTTTCCCATACGGAAACGGCCTTTTTATTTCTCTATTACGACAAGGCAAGATTTTGTCAGTTTGTTTTGTCGGCTTAATTCTGGAACAGCATTCGGCTTTTCCTCAAGACAAACGGTTTGGTAGTTCAGTTGGTTAGAATGCCGCCCTGTCACGGCGGAGGTCGCGGGTTCGAGTCCCGTCCAGACCGCTACCGTTTGCTAAAAAGGCCATTTCCTTACCGGAGATGGCCTTTTTTTATTGTCCAAGCGACAAAGTGCATTGCATAATAAAAAGTCCCTCTGCCACTGAGTGCCCGCCATGCAGATTGCCTACTCCAACCATGAATGCAATACTTAGGCATGGGCTTTTATGATGATGTTTTCCCCGCCTAATGAATAATTGACATGGTTTGTAATAGGTATACTGTGTGAACAGTATGGGTTAGTCCGTGTAAAAATGCGGCGGAGGCATGAGGCCGAAATGGGTTTGATTGCGGATTAGAATTCTAGCAGCGCAGGTTTTCAGCATCGCGGGAGGCCGATGAGCGAACGCGAGGGTGCGTCCTCGGTTTACTTACCAACAGGTCAAAAACTATAACAATTGGATTGATTCCTAACCTTCCGCGATAGTTGGGGTAGCCAACCGTTATAGCATTTGACTTGTTATTTATAGCGCATTATTGCATAACAGAAAAATATAGAGCCTCAACAACCAGCGCGTTCCGGGTATATAATATGCTATCCTGGCCGGCTCCGGTCATAGGCCATTTTTTAACTGAAGGCAATTCAATACTCTGTTTGAAATTTATAATTATCGGTTTGATTCGTGATTTCCAGGCAAGGTGAAGCGCCGGACTTTTGTCTTACCGAAAGTCATGGAATTACGCACCATCGTGCTGCGACTCAAAGTAAGCTACAGTACCAGCGGTGCTATAGAAACTGTCAGGGGCGACGTCGGAAGATGGCACTCTTAATAAATTATATAACAGGAACTTATGCAGAATACAACTTTAAATAACGGGGTAAAAATGCCAATCCTCGGCTTTGGCGTTTACCAGATACCCGATGCCGCCGAGTGTGAAGCCAGCGTGCTTGAAGCCCTTCGCGCCGGCTACCGCCTGCTTGATACCGCCGCGGCCTATGGCAACGAGGAAGCCGTGGGCAACGCCATTAGGAAAAGCGGGGTGCCGCGCGAAGAGCTGTTCATTACCACCAAGCTCTGGATTTCGGATGCGAGCTATGAAAAGGCCAAACCGGCGTTTGAAAGCTCACTGCAAAAGCTCCAGCTTGATTACCTGGATTTATACCTTATCCACCAGCCTTTCGGTGATGTGTACGGGGCCTGGCGGGCGATGGAAGAACTTTACCAGGCCGGCCGCATCAAGGCCATTGGCGTGAGCAACTTTCCGCCCGACCGGGTGATGGACTTCATCGTGCACCAGAAGGTGGTCCCGGCGGTGAACCAGATTGAAACCCATCCCTTCCAGCAGCAGGTGAAAACGCAGCAATTCTTAGCAGAAAACGGGGTACAGATTGAGTCGTGGGGGCCATTTGCGGAAGGACGCAACAACATGTTTACCAACGAGCTACTGCTGGCACTGGCCACTAAATACGGCAAGAGCGTTGCGCAGATTATCCTACGCTGGCTCACGCAGCGCGGCGTGGTTGTGATTCCCAAATCGGTGCGCAAAGAGCGAATTGTGGAGAACTTCAACGTCTTCGACTTCGAGCTGAGCACCGAGGATTTGGCGGCGATTGGGACGCTTGACACCGGAGCTAGCGTATTCTTCGACCACCGCGACCCCAAAATTGTGAAGTGGCTGGGGGAACTGGCCCGCAAGTAGCGGCAGCCCATTTCTCCTTTTATTACATTATCTAACAACCCATTCTCATATGGAAAAGCGCAAATTGGGCCCTGATGGTCTTGAAGTATCGGCTCTGGGCCTGGGCTGCATGGGCCTGACGTTTGGTTACGGCCCTGCCACTGATGCCACCGAAGCAACCAGACTCATCCGGGCGGCTGTAGACTTGGGTGTGACCTTCTTCGACAGCGCCGAAGCCTACGGCGAGGCCAATGAAATACTGGTGGGCCGTGCCCTGGCCCCGGTGCGCCACCAGGTGGTGATTGCCACCAAGTTCGGCTTTCAGGAGGGCAGCTCCACGAAGGGCCTGGATAGCAGCCCGGCGCGCATCCGGCTGGTGGCCGAGCAGTCGTTGAAGCGCATGGGTACTGACCGGATTGACCTGTTTTACCAGCACCGCCCCGACCCGAATGTGCCCATCGAAGACGTGGCCGGCACGGTCCGCGATTTGATTGCGGAAGGCAAGGTGAAGCATTTTGGCCTCTCGGAGGCGGGGGCCGACACTATCCGCCGGGCACACGCCGTGCAGCCGGTCACGGCCTTGCAGAGTGAGTACTCGCTGTGGTGGCGACAGCCGGAGCAGGAAATTGTGCCGCTGCTGGAGGAGTTGGGCATTGGGTTTGTGCCGTTCAGCCCGCTGGGCAAGGGTTTTCTGACGGGCAAGATTGACGAAAATACGCAGTTTGACAAGTCGGATTTCCGCAATATTGTGCCGCGCTTCACGCCCGAAGCCCGCAAGGCCAACCAGGCGTTGGTAACCTTGCTGGGCGGCATTGCCCAAAGCAAAAATGCCACCCCGGCGCAGATTGCGCTGGCCTGGCTATTGGCGCAAAAGCCCTGGATTGCCCCTATTCCCGGCACCACCAAGCTGCACCGCCTCGAAGAAAACCTCGGCGCCGCCAAGCTGGAATTATCGGCCGACGACCTGACGCGAATTGAAGCGGCGGCGGCCAGAATCACGGTGCAGGGTGACCGGTACCCTGCGCACTTACAGCAGCGCGTGGGCCGCTAAGAATGGCGGTGGCCGGAGACGTTGAATTCGCGCGGCCCGGAAACGCTAACTGACGTGGTTCGGAAAGCCAGCGCTACCCCGTCATGGACCAGGAAGCGGCCCGCCACGGCGAAATCATCGTGGTGACCATCCCGCCGAAAAATATTCATGACCTTCCCAAAGACCCGTTTGCGAACGTACCCGCCGACGTGCCCGCCATCCTACGGGGCCGATATGCCCGCCAACAAGCTGCGCGAGTTACCAGCCTGGGCACCGAGCGCACGGCGGAGCAGCATGCCGATTACCTGGCCAATCATGCCAAGCAGCAAGCAGGAACAAGAAATGATGAGCCAGTTCCAACAGTCATCGTCGGCCGAATAACCCATACGGCGAACGCCGCTTACCGGCGGCGGCATCGTACACCAAAGAGCCGTGGCCAATGCTGCGGCTTTTTGGCGTACGATGCGGAACTAACGAAGCCGCTACCGTTTTCAGCCTGCGCCGGAGCGCACCACGTATTTAGCACGTATTTTATTGAGATTGATTTACTTTCAGTTCTGCCATGAACCCCAATACCGCTTCTCCCACCCCCCAAATCAGTACCCACCAGGATTTGAGCGCCCAGGAATTGCAGCTGAAAGGCTTTAAGGCATACGAAGTCGACACGGCCGTAAACCCCGGCCCGACCTACCGTCGCCGCGACTTCTACAAGGTGGCCCTGGTGACCAGCCACTGCACCGTGCACTACGCCGACCGTAGCATTGAGCTAAACGGCACCTGCCTGATGTTTGCCAACCCGCACATTCCGTATTCTATCGAGTTGCACGCTCCACGGCTGACGGGTTTCTCCTGCCTGTTCACCGAGGCCTTTATGAAGGAAAACGACCGGTCAGAAAGCCTGCACCAGTCGCCGTTATTCAAAGTTGGGGGTACGCCCATTTTTCCCCTGAACCCGGAGCAGGCCACCCACGTCAGCGGCATCTTTCAGAAGATTCTGGCTGAGCAAGGCACCGATTATGTGTTCAAAAACGATTTGATTCGCACTTACATTCAGCTTCTTATTCACGAAGCGCTGCGCATGCAGCCCGCATCGGCCTTCCTACAGCACAAGAATTCGGCGGCCCGCATAACCTCCCTGTTCCTGGAGCTACTGGAACGGCAGTTTCCCATTGAAACCCCTGAAAAGCCCCTGCTGGTGAAAACCGCCCAGGACTTTGCCCAGCCGCTCGCCATCCACGTCAACCACCTAAACCGGGCCGTGAAGGAAGTGACAGGCAAGCCCACCACGGCCCACATTGCCGAGCGCGTTATCAGCGAAGCCAAGGCGCTGCTGCACCACACCGACTGGGACGTGGCCGCCGTCGGCTACGGCTTGGGCTTCGAGTATGCTTCCTACTTCAACATCTTTTTCAAGAAGCACACCGGCAGTACGCCGCTGGCTTTTCGCAAGGCTGTTTGATTGATAAAAGCATTGGTTTGAATCCGACTATCTGCAACCTTGCCCGCTCATTGCCCATCACGCCGGGTAAGTTACTGAAGGTGCTGAAGCGGATGGTTGTCTGAAAGGAATTGGTGGCATCTGGTTGAAAGCCCGGACATGGCCCCACTCCCGTCACGGAGTAGGGCCATTTTTTTCACAAGGGTGGTTCTGCCCGCAGCCGGCTTTGCCGTTTGGGGCGAGCGTGGGATAGCGCGTGTCGTTTGCGTATTTCGCGGAGTGAACCTTGCAATCCGAGCATGAAAAACCTGCTGCTATTCCTGTTGCTGCCTTTGTTCAGCCACCACCAGCTCAGCGCCCAGACCAGCGCCGCGCCGGCCGGGCGTGTAGTCGTCACCTACCTCGACTCGAAGCTGCTGCGCAATAACCCCGGCGGCGAAAACCCACGCCGCCGCGTGAGCGTGTACCTACCCGCTGGCTACGATGCCAGCCCGCTGCAGCGCTACCCCGTGCTTTACTACCTGCACGGCTTCACCTGGAACGACAGCCTGATTTTCAACAAAGACGGCATGAAGGACCTGCTCGACCAAGCCATTGCCGAGAAGCAAATTCGCCCCATCATCATGGTGGTGCCCAATGAACAGACGCGCTTCGGCGGCAGCTGGTACGTGAACTCTGCCACCAACGGCCCGTGGGCCGATTTCACGGCCAGGGAGCTGGTGAGCTTCATCGACCAGCAGTTTCGGACGCTGGCCCGGCCCGGCAGCCGGGGCTTGGCCGGGCACTCCATGGGCGGCGGAGGCACGCTGCGGCTTGCCCTGCAATATCCTGGGCCATGGGCAGCGGCCTACGCCCTGAGCCCGGCTTTGGTGGGGCCGCACCCCAGCTACCTGCCCGGCCCGGGCCTGCCCGTGGCCCTGCGCGCCACCGGCCCGGCGGGCCTGCAAGGCAGCCACCCCGCGCAGTCCACGGTGGCGGTGGCCCGGGCCTTCTCGGCCAACCCGAAGGCGTTGCCGTTTGGGGCCGATTTGCCCGGCTCGCTGGGGGCCGACAGCCTGGTCCGGCGCGATGCCGCACTCACGCGCTGGGTGGCGGCCACTCCCACCTACCTGCTGCCCACGCACACCGCCAGCCTGCGGCAGCTGCGGGCGCTAGCCTTCGATTGGGGTGCGCAGGACGAGGTGCTCCACATTCCGCCCACCTGCCGCACGTTCAGCCAGTGGCTCAGTTCCTATGGTATCCACCACACGGCCGAAGAATACGAGGGCACCCACGGCAGCCGCATCATGGGCCACGACGGGCGCATGTTCCAGCACGTACTGCCGTTTTTCGATAAGCACCTGGATTTTTAGCCATGTAAAATCCCTGCTTCTTTGAATCAATTCCCTTTCCAAGTATGCTTATGCGTTACCTGAACACCCTGTTTCTGCTGCCTATCGTTGCGCTACATCTTTCTACCGCGCAAGCGGCTCGGCCGCCGAAGAAGCCCGTGGTCATCCTGTTTGTGGGCAACAGCTTTTTCCATGGGGCCAAGGCACCGGTGCTCAACTACAACGCGGCGGCCATCACCGATGAGAACTTCACGCCCAACCGCCAGGGCCAGCGCCGCCAGATGTACGTGAACGAGCCCGGCCCCTGGGGTGGCGTGCCCGGCATCTTCAAAAAGCTGGCCGATGAAGCCGGACTTAACTATGAGGTGCACATTGAAGCCGTGAGCGGCCAAACTCTGAAGTTTCACTACGACAGCGCGTTGGCCATCATCCGACAGCCACGCTGGGACCGGGTGATGATGCACGACCTCAGCACCGGGCCGCTGCCCAGCCGCCACGGCGGCCAGCCCGAGCGCTTCCGGGAATATGCCACCAAACTGGAGCAGGCCATTCACGCCGCCAACCCTGCTGCCCGCGTTTACTTCTACCAGACCTGGGCCGGGGCATCCCTCACCTACCCGCCCGGTGCCACCTACGCCGGCTTGCCCATCGACTCGATGACTGCCGACCTGCATACCGCTTATTACAGCTTGGCCCGGCGCAATGGGCGCATCGCGGGCGTGGCCCCGGCCGGCGATGCCTGGTTGCGTGCCATGCACGGGGGCGTGGCCATGAGCAATTCCTACGCCCCCGAGCCCGATAAAATAAACCTCTGGGAAGCCGACCACCGCCACCCCAGCAAGTGGGGCGCTTACCTCAACGCCTGCGTGGTTTTCGGCGAAATGACGGGCCGCGACCCGCAGGCTTTCGGCCCTACCGAGCAGGCGGCCGCCGACTTAGGAATTACGCCTGCGCAAGCCACGGCCCTGCAACGCGTGGCTGCCGAACAACTGAAAGCCGCCGGCCAGAAGCTGAGCCGCAAAGGACGGCGAAATTAGCTTTTTGAGAAACTGAAGCTTTTGCCCAACCCAAACCCTCATGCCAAGCGGAGTCGAAGCATGAAGTGTTTTTATTATCCGAAGCCATCCTTCTACAATTTTCCAATGAAACTCATCCGCTACGGCCAACCCGGTCACGAGAAGCCGGGCGTCATCATCCAGGACCAAATGTTCGACGTTTCGGCCTTTGGCGAAGATTACAACGAAGCGTTTTTCACCACCAATGGCCTGCAACGGCTCGCCGAATTCCTGCAAGCGCACGAAGGCCGGCTCGCGTCCATTGCCGCCGATGAGCGACTCGGCCCGCCCGTGGTCCGGCCCTCCAAAATCCTGTGCATCGGCCTGAACTACGCCGACCACGCCCGCGAAACCGGGGCTACGCCGCCGCCCGAGCCGGTGCTGTTCATGAAATCGACCACGGCTTATGTGGGACCGAACGACGACCTCATTATTCCCAAAAACTCGACGAAAACCGATTGGGAAGTGGAGCTGGCCGTGGTCATCGGCAAGCGCGCATCTTACATCTCAGAGGCTGATGCACCTGCCTACATTGCCGGCTACGCGCTGCACAACGACGTGTCGGAGCGTGAGTTCCAACTGGAGCGCAGCGGCACCTGGGACAAGGGCAAGAGTTGCGATACCTTCGCGCCCGTTGGCCCGTTCCTGGCCACGCCTGATGAAATCAGCGACGTAAACAACCTACGCCTCTGGCTCTCAGTGAACGGCCGGATGGTGCAGGATGGCACCACTGCCAATCTCATTTTCAAGATTCCCTTCCTGATTTCCTACCTCAGCCAGTTCATGACGCTGCTGCCCGGCGACATCATCTCGACCGGCACACCCGCTGGCGTGGGCCTTGGCATGAAGCCGCCCGTATACCTGAAGCCCGGCGACATTGTGGAGCTGGGAATTGACGGCCTCGGCACCTCGCGCCAGGAGGTAAAAGCTTATTCGCCGGCGTAGCGGACAATCCCAGAAACGCAGAAAATCAGGCCTCCCCACCACTAATTTGCTAGTGAGGAAGCCCGCTTTTCCAACCTGATTCCGACTAAATGTAGCGGTTAATCAGGTTCTCCAGATACTCCTGGCGGCCGCTGGTCACAGCCGGCTCGCCGTTGGCGGCGGCGTAGTCGCGCAGCTGCTCCAGCGTAAGCTGGCCCTGGGCAAACTGCTGGCCCGCGCCCGCGTCGAACGAGGCGTAGCGCTGCTGGCGAATTTGCTTATAATCAGATTTTTGCAACACGTTATCAGCTGTAATCAGCGCCCGGGCAAACAGGTCCATCCCGCCGATGTGGGCGTGGAACAGGTCCTGCACATCGGTGGAGTTGCGGCGGATTTTGGCGTCGAAATTGATGCCACCGCCTTGCAGGCCGCCCGCCTCGAGCAACACCAGCATGGCCTCGGTTAGCTCGTAGATGTCGTTTGGGAATTGGTCGGTATCCCAGCCGTTCTGGTAGTCGCCGCGGTTGGCGTCCATGCTGCCCAGCATCCCGGCATCGGCCGCTACCTGCAGCTCGTGCTGGAAGGTATGGCCGGCCAGGGTGGCGTGGTTCACCTCCAGGTTCAGCTTGAAATCGTCGAGCAAATCGTACTGCCGCAGGAAGCCGATAACGGTGGCCGCGTCGTAGTCATACTGGTGCTTGGTGGGCTCCATCGGCTTGGGCTCGATGAAGAAATTGCCCTTGAAGCCCTGCTGGCGGGCGTAGTCGCGAGCCGTGTGCAGGAAACGGGCGAAATGTTCCTGTTCGCGCTGCATGTTGGTGTTCAGCAAGGACATATAGCCCTCACGACCGCCCCAGAACACGTAGTTTTCACCGCCTAGCGCGATAGTTGCATCGATGGCAGCCTTCACCTGGGCCGCACCGTGGGCCAGCACGTGGAAATCGGGGTTGGTAGCCGCTCCGTTCATGTAGCGACGGTGCGAAAACAGGTTAGCCGTGCCCCAGAGCAACTTCAGGCCGGTTTCCTGCTGCTTTTGCTTGGCGTATTCGGTCAGGGTGTGGAGGCGGCGCTCGTTGTCGGCCACGTCGTTGGTGTAGTCCACCACGTCCACGTCGTGAAAGCAGTAGTACGGCAGGTTGAGCTTGGTGAGGAATTCGAACGCGGCGTCCATTTTGGCCTTGGCGCGGGCGATGGGGTCTTTCTGCGAATCCCAGGGAAACAGGTGCGTGGGCTCGCCAAACGGGTCGGCTCCGGAGCCGTTGAACGAGTGCCAGTAGGCCCCGGCAAAGCGCAGCCAGTCCTTCATTGGCTTGCCGGCTACCACCCGCCCGGCATCATACCAGCGGAAAGCGAAGGGATTATCAGATTCCAGTCCCTCAAACTTGATTTGAGGAATATCAGCAAACAGCGTTTTGGATGTTGAGCTCATGCGATGAGGGGAATGAGGCAGATGTTGAATACTAATAAATAGAATTATGCCAGAGGCAACGCTGCCGGCATCGACGCTGGTAGCAGCGCTAGCAGCACCTTCCGCCACCGCTGATAGGCAGCCTCACAAGCTGGCGCGTCGGCATCGGGATACACGGTGCGCAGTGGCGGTACGGCGCGGAAAGCCTCAGCCGGCGTGGCGTAGTAACCCGCCCCGATGCCTGCGCCCAGGGCCGCGCCCACGCTGCCGTCGGTTTCGTAAAGTTCCACAGCCAGTCCGGTGGCATTCACAAAAGCACGCGTAAACAGCTCACTTAGAAACATGTTGGTATGGCCGGCGCGCACTACCCTAGGGTGCAGGCCACCGGCGCGCATTACATCGAGGCCGTAGCGGAAGGCGAAGGCCACGCCCTCCTGCGCGGCCCGCAGCAAGTGAGCAGGCGTGTGCACATTCAGGTCAAGCCCATGAAAATGGGCCCCTACGGGATGGTTGGCCAGCATGCGCTCCACGCCGTTACCGAAGGGCAGACAAAGCAGCCCAGCGCTGCCCGCCGGGGCCTTGGCTGCCAGCGCATTGGCCCCGTGGTAACTCAGCTGCGGGGAAAAAGTTTGCTTGGCCCAGCGGTTCATGCTGCCCGCGCCATTGATGCAGAGCAATACGCCCAGCCGGGGCTGTGCCCGGGTGTGGTTTACGTGCGCAAACGGATTTACCCGCGATTGTGCATCCACAAATAGCTGGTCGGTCACGGCGTAAATCACGCCCGAGGTACCGGCCGTAGCGGCTACTTCGCCGGGCTCCAGCACGTTCAGGGCCAGGGCGTTGTTGGGCTGGTCGCCGGCCTTGTACGCTACGGGGATGCCGGGCGTAAGGCCCAACTCGACCGCCACCTCAGGCCGAAGCTGGCCGTGCGCCGAAAACACGTCCTGCCCCGGCGGAATCAGCTTTTTGTCGAACCCAAAAAAGTCCAGCACCTCGCCAGACAGCCCGTGACGGGCAAAATCCCAGAATATCCCCTCGGACAGCGCCGATGGACTGGTGGTGGCCATGCCGGTGAGCTGCAAGGCCAGGTAGTCGCCGGGCAGCATAATGTGGTCGATTTGGGCGTAGAGTTCGGGCTCGTTTTCGCGCACCCAGGCCAGCTTTGCGGCGGTGAAATTGCCCGGCGAATTCAGCAGGTGCGTCTGGCAGTATTCGTTGCCCAAGGCCTGCTGCGCGGCTTCGCCGTAGGGCACGGCGCGGCTGTCGCACCAGATAATGGCATCGCGCAGGGGCTGACGGTTTTTATCGACCACCACCAGCCCGTGCATTTGGTAGGCAATGCCAATGGCCCCAATTTCGGCCGGATTGTAAGAACCCGAGGCGTGGGCTTTCTTGATGGCCCGGTGGGCATCGGCCCACCACTGGCGCGGGTCCTGCTCGGCCCAGCCGGGTTGGCGCACCACGATTTTGCGCTCCGTGTCGGGGTAGCTGGCAGCAGCCAGCACACGCCGCGTCGCGGCATCCACCACCGAAACTTTGATGGAAGACGTACCTAAATCAATGCCGAGAAGCAACATAAAATTTACGCTAAGTCATTGCCGAACAATATGCCACTACCGTCCCATCCAGCCGCCATCCACGGTGAGGATGGTGCCGTGCACGTAATCCGAAGCGGCCGAGGCCAGGAATACGGTGGGACCTTTGAAATCCTCGGGCGTGCCCCAGCGGCCGGCCGGAATGCGGCCCAGAATGGTCTGGCTGCGCTCCTCGTCCTGGCGCAGGGCGGTGGTGTTGTCGGTGGCGATGTAGCCGGGCGCAATGGCGTTCACATTCACGCCCCGGCCGGCCCATTCGTTGGCCAGCGCCTTCACCAGGCTGCCGAGGGCACCCTTGCTGGCCGCATAGCCCGGCACGTTGATGCCGCCCTGAAACGTGAGCAACGAGGCCGTGAAAATGATTTTGCCGCTGCCCTGGCGCAGCATCTGGCCGCCAATGGCGCGGGCCAGCCGAAACGGCGCGTCGAGGTTAATGGCCAAGACGTCGTCCCAGTCCTGGTCCGAATGTTCGGCGGCGGGGGCGCGGCGGATGGTGCCGGCGTTGTTGATGAGGATGTCGATGCGCGGAAAAGCCTGTTGCACCTGCGTGACGAAGGCATCGGTGGTGGCGCGCTGGCTGAAATCAGCTTGGTAGGCGTGGAATTCGCGGCCCAGCGCCCGCACCTGGCGGCCGGTGTCGCCACCATCGGCTGCCAGCGTGGCCGATACGCCAATGATGTCGGCGCCGGCCTCGGCCAGCCCCAGGGCCATGGCCTGGCCAATGCCTTTGTTGCAGCCGGTTACCAGCGCAATTTTGCCAGTCAGGCTGAAGGCGGAATTACTACTCATGCAGGAAGGGCTTGCTGAAAAATGCGACCGCCCAAAAGTAGCGCCGTCCGTCCGGCGCACTCTTCCGCACTCTACTGGATTTTATTGGCGTTTGGGCCGTGCATGTGTTGTAATCCGAGCCGGGTGAATAGCTTTAACAATGCGCCTGCACCACGCCAAGCATCTGCAAACCAGAAAAATGAAGCAATACTGCTCGAAAAATAATTGCACCTTGCAGAAGCTTTAATTGGTCTGCTTGCGCAGCTAAAACGCCTCCTGAATCATGAAAAAAACGCTTTTCATTGGCTTATTGGGGCTGATTGCCGCCTTGAGCAGCACGGGACCTGCTTTCGCCCAAAATACACCGGCGGTCAGCCACGTCGCGCTCTACGTTTTCGACCTGCAGAAAAGCGTGGATTTCTACGGCAAGGTGCTGCAATTGCAGCAGATTCCGGAGCCGTTTAAGGACGGCCGCCACGTCTGGTTCCGGATGGGGCCGCACAGCCAGCTGCACATCATTCAGGGCGCGGCCAAAGTAGAGCCGCACGACAAGAACCTACACCTGGCTTTCAGCGTGAAAGACCTAAAAAAATTCACCGCCCACCTCGACCAGCTCGGCACCACCTACGGTAGTTGGGCCGGGCTGGCCCGGGAATCGACGGCCCGGCCCGATGGCGTGAAACAGGTGTATCTGCAGGACCCGGACAACTATTGGGTCGAAGTGAACGACGACCCGTTTTAGCCCCGCGCCTACCAGCCCGGCCGGTACGTGCGCTTCACAAACTGGTTGGCCTCCTCGAAGTTGGTGACGCGCAGCTGCTGCGGGTCCCAGAGCAGCTCGATGCCGCGGCCGGGATAGTCGAAGCCCGCGCCAGTGGTTCTGGGACGCTGAATGTCGTAGCCGCGAATGGCGAGGTTGGCCATGAGCAGGGCCTCAGTGAGCGGGCCGGCCAGCTCGAAAGGCGAGCTGACAGCCTTGTTGCCGTAGCCGGCCAGGCACGCCTCCACCCACTGGCCGTAGTGGCCGTTGGCACCGTCGGGCACGCGGGCCAGGGTGGGTTTTACGTGGACTTCGTTGGTGCGGGAGGTGGGCAGCAGGCGCGGGTCGGCCGAGTAGGTGCTGGCCATCATTTTGCCCTTTTTGCCGATAAACAGGATGCCATTGCCACCGTCGCCAAACTTCTCGTTGGGGCCTAATTCTTCGGGCCGTTCGGGCTGAATGCCGCCGTCCATCCAGTGCATCGTGACTTCGTGCTTCGTCTTATTGGTTTTTGGGAAAGTGAGCGTGACGTGGCTGGACGGCGGGCAGCTGTCGGGAAAATAGCCGCGCTTAAACTCGTCCACATACACGCTGCCCACGCTGGCCTGCACCGCCGTAGCATAGCCCAGGTTCAGCACCCGAAACGGCGCTTCCATCAGGTGGCAGCCCATATCGCCGAGCGCGCCGGTGCCGTATTCCCACCACCCGCGCCAGTTGAAGGGCACCAGCTTGTCTACGTAGGGCCGCTGGGGCGCAGTGCCCAGCCACAGGTCCCAGTCCAGCTCTTTGGGCACGGTGGTGGCCGGTGGGGGCCAGGCAATGCCCTGCGGCCACACCGGCCGGTCGGTCCAGCAATACACCGTATGCACCTCGCCGATGAGGTGGGCATCGTACCATTCCTGCAGCTGCCGCACGCCGTCGCCGGATGCGCCCTGGTTGCCCATCTGGGTCACCACCTTGTAGCGCTTGGCGGCTTCGGTGAGGGCGCGGGCTTCGTAGATATCGTGGGTAAGAGGCTTTTGCACGTAAACGTGCTTGCCCAGCTGCATGGCCGCCAGGGTAATAACGGCGTGGTTGTGGTCGGGCGTGGCCACCGAAACGGCATCGAAATTCTTGCCTTCCTTGTCGAGCAGTTGCCGCCAGTCCTTATAGTACCTGGCCTGCGGAAACGCCTGCACCGAGCGGGCCGCGCGCCGGTCGTCCACGTCGCAGAGGTAGCCGATGCGGACTTTGCCGGTTTTGGCGTGGGCAGCCAGGTCGCTTTCGCCCTTGCCGCCCACGCCCACGCCAGCCACCACCAGCTGGTCGCTGGGCGCGGTGAAGCCCCGGCCGCCCAGCACGAAGCGCGGCACAATCATAAACACGGCCGCAGCGGCAGCGCCCTGCTTTAGGAATTCGCGCCGCGAGGGTACTTCGGGAAGGTTATTCGGCGGCGTTTCGGGAAGGTTATGCATTGCTAAAGACTGGGAATTTGCCGTTTGGAAAGAAAGTCGGAAAGTCCGCTGACAAGACCAACCAAATTATTAACAATAAGACCTTTGTATTGTCACAAAATCCAATCTGCTAGTCTGTTGAATTTCGGACTTACTACCTTGGTAAGTGGGTGGACACTCATGCCTAGCAATATTATGTAAATAATTGGTCCCGTTGTGATTGGCCGGCAACAAATTATTTTATATTTGCTCGCACTGCATGGCTGGTGTTGCTCGCCGGCCAGATACCGGTTGATGGCACTCCGATTGGTTCCTTTCTCTCCCACATCATTTGCTAGCGTAACATGGAAAAAAATACGTACGATGCCATTGTCATCGGGTCGGGTATCTCGGGTGGCTGGGCCGCAAAGGAATTAACAGAGAAAGGCCTCAAAACCATCATGTTGGAGCGGGGTCGCAACGTGGAGCACATCAAAGACTACGTGAACGCCAACAAGGCCCCGTGGGAATTTGAGCACCGGGGCGGCAAAACCCAGCAGATGATTGCCGACTACCCGGTATTGAAGCGCGACTACACCCTTAACGAGACCAACCTCAGCTACTGGGCCAGCGATAAGGACAGCCCTTACGTGGAGATTAAGCCCTTCGACTGGTTCCGGGGCTACCAGGTGGGCGGCCGCTCGCTGATGTGGGGCCGGCAGTCGTACCGCCTGAGCGACTTCGACTTCGAGGCTAACCTCAAGGACGGCATCGCTGTGGACTGGCCCGTGCGCTACAAGGACATGGCTCCGTGGTACAGCTACGTGGAAAAATTTGCTGGCATCAGCGGCTCAAAAGAAGGCCTGCCGCAGCTGCCCGACGGTGATTTTATGCCGCCCATGGAAATGAATGTGGTGGAAAAAGACGTAGCCGCCCGCCTTAAGAAGCACTATGCACACCGGCGCATGGTCATCGGGCGCACGGCCAACATCACGGTGCCGCACCACAACCGCGTGAATTGCCAGTACCGCAACAAGTGCTGGCTGGGCTGCCCGTTCGGGTCGTATTTCAGCACGCAGTCGGCCACGCTGCCGGCCGCCGTGGCCACGGGCAACCTCACGCTGCGGCCGTTTTCCATCGTCACCAAAATCCTCTACGACAAGGACACCAAGCGGGCCAAGGGCGTGGAAGTGCTCGACGCCGAAACCAACCAGACCGTTGAATACTACGCCAAGGTCATTTTCCTCAATGCTTCGGCCCTGAATTCGGCCTGGGTGCTGATGAACTCGGCCACCGACGTGTGGCCCGGCGGCCTGGGCAGCAGCAGCGGCGAGCTGGGCCACAACCTGATGGACCACCACTTCCGGGCCGGCGCGCACGGCGACGTGGAGGGTTTCGAGGATAAATATGTGTACGGCCGCCGCGCCAACGGCATCTACATTCCCCGCTACCGCAACCTGTTCGGCGACAAGCGCGACTACATCCGCGGCTTCGGCTACCAGGGCAGCGCCGGCCGCGAAGGCTGGGGCCGCGAGATTCCGGAGATGAGCATCGGCGGCGACTTCAAGGACGCCCTCACCGAGCCCGGCAAGTGGACCATGGGCATCACCGGCTTCGGCGAAACCCTGCCCTACCACGACAACCAGATTTCCCTCGACAAAAACAAGAAGGACAAGTGGGGCTTGCCCGTGCTGGCCATTGATGCCAGCATCCGCGACAATGAGCAGAAAATGCGCATCGACATGATGGCCGACGCTCAGGAAATGCTGGAAAAAGCGGGCCTGAAGAACGTGAAGACCTACAACAACGGCTACAACCTGGGCGGCGGCATCCACGAGATGGGCACCGCCCGCATGGGCCGTGACCCCAAAACGTCGGTGCTCAACGCCCATAATCAGGTCTGGGATGCTCCCAACGTGTTTGTGACCGACGGCGCGGCTATGACCTCGGCCGCCTGCCAGAACCCCTCGCTAACCTACATGGCCCTCACGGCCCGCGCCGTGGACCACGCCGTGAGCGAGCTCAAAAAGCAAAACCTGTAAGAATGCTGATTAGTGGTTAACGGTTAGTGGCTAATTATTTTTAACACTAACCGTTAACCACTGACAACTAACCACTAACCGCCCCGTTATGAACAGAAGAGACGCCCTGGCCCGCGTGGCCATTATCATGGGTGGCACCGTTATCGGAGCCGAATTTTTCCTGAGCGGCTGCTCCTCGCCTGCGAAGAAGGAAGATAAAGATGCCGGTGAGACTCCGGCGGCCAAAGAAACCAAGTCGTTTCTGGATGCCAAGCAGGTGGGTTTGCTGGATGAAGTGGGCGAAACCATTCTGCCGGCCACCAAAACGCCGGGAGCCAAAGCCGCCCAGGTTGGCAGTTTCATGAGCGTAATGGTGCGCGACTGCTACACGCCCGCCGACCAGAAAATCTTTCTTGACGGCCTCACCAAGCTCGACCAGGACTGCCAGAAGAAGAATGGCAAAGGGTTCCTGGCCTGCGACCCGGCCCAGCGCACCGCTTTTCTCACTGCCCTCGATGCCGAGCAGAAAGCCTTCACCCAAAACAAGCAGAAGGATGACCCGGCCCACTACTTCCGCATGATGAAGGAGCTCACGCTGCTGGGCTTTTTCACCTCCGAAGTAGGCGCGACGAAGGCCCTGCGCTACCTGCCCGTGCCCGGCCGCTACGATGGCAACGTGCCATATAAAAAAGGCGACCGCGCCTGGGCAACTACTTGATTGACCGTCGGAAACCGTCATGCAGAGCGCAGCGAAGCATCTTTACTGCAATAGTAAATAATTGCGTTGTGCGGTAAAGATGCTTCGCTGCGCTCTGCATGACGGTCAATTTCCGAGTGCTTCTAAATCCTTCCCGTCCAACCTTCCTGCCTATGACGCCCGCCATCCGCTTTAAGCTGTCCCTGATGATGTTCTTGGAGTTCTTCATCTGGGGAGCGTGGTTTGTGACGCTGGGCACCTACCTGCTGCACAACCTGCACACCACCGGCACGCAGGTGGGCAGTGCGTTTCTCACGCAGTCGGTGGGCGCCATCGTGGCCCCATTCATCATCGGGCTGATTGCAGACCGGTTTTTCTCGGCCCAGAAAATTCTGGGCGTGTTGCACCTGCTGGGCGCGGCACTGCTCTGGCTGGCCTCGCGGGCGGGCGATTTCTCGGCATTCTACCCTTATGTACTGACGTACATGATAGTGTACATGCCCACGCTGGCGCTAGTGAACTCCATTTCCTTCCGCCAGATGCAGAACCCGCAGAAGGAGTTTGCCTCCATTCGGGTGCTCGGCACGCTGGGTTGGATTATCGCCGGCATCACCATCGGCTGGCTGAACTGGGAGCAGAGTGGTAACCTCGGCCTCACGTTTCAGATGGCGGCCGGGGCCTCTGCGCTGCTGGGCCTGTTCAGCTTCACGCTGCCGCCCACGCCACCCGTCAAAAAAGCCGGTCCTGCCACCATGGGCGAGCTGCTGGGCCTGGAAGCCATCGGATTATTGAAGAACCGCTCATACCTGATTTTCTTTCTGGCCTCGGTGGCCATCTGCGTGCCGCTGTCGTTTTACTACGGCTTCACCAATCCGTTTTTGAATGAGACGGGCATGAAATCGGCCGCCGGAATTCAGAGCTTGGGACAAGTTTCGGAAGTGCTGTTTATGCTGCTGATTCCGGTGTTTTTCATGCGGTTGGGCGTGAAGAAGATGCTGGCTATTGGCATGCTGGCCTGGGTGGTACGGTACATTTTCTTCGCCTACGGCAACGGCGACTCGAACTATTGGATGCTGATTGCAGGCATCGTGATGCACGGCATCTGCTACGATTTCTTCTTCGTAACTGGGCAGATTTACACCGATAACCTCGCCGGTGAGCAGTCGAAAAGCGCGGCCCAGGGCTTCATCACGCTGGCTACCTACGGGGTGGGCATGCTCATCGGCTCCCTCCTCTCGGGCCAGATTGTGGACGCGCACAAAACCACCGGCGACCTCCACGATTGGCACACCATCTGGCTGATTCCGGCCGGCATTGCGGCCGTGGTGCTGGCCGTGTTCGTGCTGCTTTTTAAAGACCAGAACGCCCCCGCGCCAGCCGAAGATATCAGCTATGCCGAGGCCAACGCACGACTGGAGGTGTAGAGACGCATATTTGCGTCTCATCGTTAGCTCCGCTGGCCTTCGGTTGAACGCCTTGCGACAGCGCTGCTCAATGATTCCGTTTAACGACGAGACGCAAATATGTGTCTCTACTTCTAGAGTCACACTTTCCCTATGAAACTACGACTGGGCATGATTGGCGGTGGACAGGGCGCTTTCATCGGCGGCATCCACCGCATAGCCGCCGCCCTCGACGGCCTGTATGAGCTCACCGCCGGCGCATTCAGCAGCGACGCGGAGAAGTCGCGGGCCACGGGCGTGCTGCTGAATCTGGCTCCCGACCGCGTGTATGGCTCCTTTGCGGACCTGATTATGCAGGAAAAGCAGCGGCCCGAAGCGGAGCGCATTCAGGTTGTGGCCATCGTCACGCCCAACCACCTGCACTTCGAGCCCGCCAGGCTGGCGTTGGAAAACGGCTTCCACGTCATCCTCGACAAGCCGATGACTTTCTCACTGGCCGAGGCTAAGCAGCTGAAAGAAATTGCCACCGCCAGCGGCCGGAAACTTGCTCTGACTCACACCTACACCGGCTACCCAATGGTGAAGGAAGCCCGTCAACGCATTGCCGCCAATGCCTTTGGTCCCATCCGCAAGGCCTACGTGGAGTACCCGCAGGGCTGGCTCAGCGCCTTCGAGGAAGGCACGGATAACAAGCAGGCGGCTTGGCGCACCGACCCCGCCCGCAGCGGCATCGCCGGGGCGATGGGCGATATTGGCACCCACGCGTTTAACCTGTTGGAATACGTGACCGGCCTGCAAGTAGAAAAGCTATGCGCTGATATCAATACCGTGGTGCCGGGCCGCCGGCTGGATGATGATGGGGCAGTTTTGCTTCGGCTATCCAATGGCGCGAGTGGCGTGCTGGTAGCCACCCAAGTAGCGGCCGGCGAGGAAAACAACGTCCGCGTGCGGGCCTACGGCGACAAGGGCGGGCTGGAGTGGCAGCAAGTGGACGCCAACACGCTGCAAGTGAAGTGGCTGGACCGCCCCACCGAAATTCATCGAGCAGGCACGGGCTACGTCAGCTCCTTCGCACAGCATAATTCCCGCACTCCCGCCGGCCATCCCGAGGGCTACCTCGAAGCCTTCGCCAACATCTACCGCAACTTCGCCCTGACCTTGCAGGCCGAAATGGCCGGCCAGACTGCCCCGCCCGAAGCCCTCGACTATCCAGGGCTAGACGAAGGAATCCGGGGCATGGCCTTCATCGAAAACGTCATTGCTTCGGGCCATTCCGATAAGAAATGGACTGAATTTACCGTCTGACCAGCCCATGACTACTATCCAGGGACCTGCCGTTTTTCTGGCTCAATTCATTGGCGATGAAGCGCCGTTCGATAGTCTGGCCGGCATTTGCGCCTGGGCCAAAGGCTTGGGTTTTCAAGGCGTGCAGCTGCCCACCAACGACCCACGCTTTATCGACCTGCAAAAAGCGGCCGAAAGCCAGACCTACGCCGACGAAATTCGGGGCATGGTGAATGCCGCCGGGCTGGAAATCACCGAATTATCTACCCACTTGCAGGGCCAGCTGGTGGCCGTGAACCCGGCTTACGACCAGCTGTTCGACGGCTTCGCGCCCGAGGCCTACCGCAACAATCCCAAATCGCGGCAGCAATGGGCCGTGCAGCAGCTGAAATACGCCGCCAAAGCATCACAAAACCTGGGCTTGAAGGCGCTCGCCACGTTCAGCGGAGCACTGCTGTGGCCCATGCTGTACCCGTGGCCGCAACGCCCGGCTGGCTTGGTGGAAGATGGTTTTGCCGAGTTGGGCCGCCGCTGGCTACCGATTCTGAACGCCTTCGACGAGTGCGGCGTGGACTTGTGCTACGAAATCCACCCCGGCGAGGACCTGCACGATGGCGTGACCTACGAGCTGTTTCTAGACCAGGTGCAGCAGCATCCGCGCGCCTGCCTGCTCTACGACCCCTCGCACTTCGTGCTCCAATGCCTTGATTATCTGGAATACATCGACATCTACCACGAGCGGATTAAGATGTTCCACGTCAAGGATGCGGAGTTTAACCCTACCGGCCGGCAGGGCGTGTATGGCGGCTACCAAAGCTGGCTGAACCGCGCCGGCCGTTTCCGCTCGCTGGGCGATGGGCAGGTCGATTTCAAGGCCATTTTCAGCAAGCTCACCCAGTATGACTTCCCCGGCTGGGCCGTGCTGGAGTGGGAATGCGCTCTGAAAAACGCCGAAGACGGCGCCCGCGAAGGCGCCCAATTCATCAAAGACCACATCATCCGCGTCACGGATAAAGCCTTCGACGACTTCGCCGCCACGGCCCCCAACCCGACTCTCAACCATTCTCTGCTCGGAATTTAACCGCCTCCTTCCCATGAAAAAGACTGCTTTACTCCTCAGCCTCAGCGCCCTGCTGGCCGCCTGCGATTCGGGGTACAAAAAAGACGGCCCCGATGAAGTGAGCCAACAGGCCGCCTCATCGGCGGAGCTCAAGAGCGACAGCACCACCGGCGCCAACGTGGCGGCCGTAGCCGAGCAACCGCAGGTGGACACCAGCACTTCGAAGATTGGCACCGGCCACAGCGGCGGCCTGGTGGCAAACGGCGCCAAGCTGATAGCCGCTTCGGACTGCGCCAGCTGCCACAAGGAAAAGGAGAAGCTAGTAGGCCCCGCCTACGCCGATGTGGCGCAGAAATACACAAGTAACGAGCCTAATATCAGCATGTTGGCTGGCAAAATCATTCAGGGCGGCTCGGGCAACTGGGGGGCCGTGCCCATGACGCCGCACCCCGGCGTGACGGAAGCCGACGCCCGGGAAATGGTGAAATACATCCTGACCTTGAAATAAAGCCGTCCGTTATGGCCTCGCCTCCCACCCGCCGCACGGCGCTCAAAAATATTCTGGCGGGCACGGCGGCGGCCGGGGCCGCGGGGGCGCTCGGCGCATTTGTGCCCGTTGAACAACCGCTGGAAACGCCCGCCTTGAAAAACAACATCAACCATTCGGTGTGCCGCTGGTGCTACAATGATTTGTCGCTCGACCAGCTGTGTGCGGCAGCCAAAAGCATTGGCATCAAGGGCATTGACCTGGTGGGGCCGAAAGAATGGCCGACGCTGAAGAAGTACGGCCTGGATTCACCGATGTGCAACGGGGCCGAAATCAACCTGACCGATGGCTTCAATGACCCGCAGTTTCATACCACGCTTCAGAAAAATTACGCCGAGATGATTCCGAAAGTGGCCGCGGCGGGCTACAAGAACCTGATTTGTTTCAGCGGGAGCCGGCGGGGCAAGGACGACGCCACCGGCTGGGCCAATTGCGTGCAGGGCCTGACGCCCCTGCTGGAGCTGGCCGCCAGGCACAACGTGGTGCTGGTGATGGAGTTGTTGAACAGCAAAATCGACCACAAGGACTACCAGTGCGACCGCACCGCCTGGGGCGTGGCCCTGGCCAAAAAACTGGGTTCTGAGCATTTCAAGCTGCTTTTTGACATCTATCACATGCAGATTGACGAGGGCGACATCATCCGAAATATCACCGACAACCACGCCTACATCGCGCACTATCACACCGGGGGGGTGCCCGGCCGCCACGAAATTGACGAAACCCAGGAACTGTATTACCCGGCCATAATGCGGGCTATTGTAGCCACGGGCTTCAAGGGTTACGTGGCGCAGGAATTCATTCCGAAGCAGTCAGATAAGCTGGCCTCGCTGCGCAAAGCCGTGCAGCTGTGCGACGTGTAGCGCGCCCGCTTTCTCGCCATATCTCCCACCTTCCAATCCTTTTTCTGATGAAAACCCGCCTGTTACTCACCGCTCTGCTGGCCGGCAGCCTGGGAGCCGCCCATGCCCAGCAAACCGCCAAACCCGAGGATACGGAAGTGTATGAGCCCGTGCCCAAAGTGGTGACGCCCGGCAAAAACATCGGCGATGCGCCTTCCGACGCGCTGGTGCTGTTCGATGGTAAAAACCTCGACCAGTGGGTGCTCACCAGCGACCACAAAGCGCCGGCCAGCTGGACGGTGGCGGGCGGCGTGATGACGGTGAAAAAGGACGTGGGCAATATCGAAACCAAGCGCAGCTTTGGCAACTACCAGCTACATCTGGAGTGGCGCATTCCGGCCAATATCACCGGCACGGGGCAGGCCCGGGGCAATAGCGGCCTGTTTCTGGCCTCGACGGGCAACGGCGACCTGGGCTACGAGCTGCAAATCGTGGACGCGTACCAGAACAAAACTTACGTGAACGGCATGGCCGGCAGCCTCTACAAGCAGGCCATTCCGCTGGCCAACCCCGCCCGCAAGCCCGGCGAGTGGCAGACCTACGACGTGGTCTGGACCGCGCCCGTGTTCGGCGCGGGCGGCGCACTGGTGACGCCGGCCTACGCCACGGTATTTTTCAACGGGGTGCTGGTGCAGGACCATACCGCCCTTACCGGCCCCACGCAGTACATCGGCAAGGCCTCGTACCAAACCGCGCACGGCCCCTCGCCCATCAAGCTCCAGGCCCACGGCGACAAGAGTGAGCCGCTGAGCTTCCGCAACATCTGGATTCGGGAACTGCCGATGGCGGCGGCGAAGTAGGCCAGCGGCTTATCAACGGATGCGGCAAAAAGGAACGGTCATGCTGGCGCTCAGCATGACCGTTCTGCTTATTGTTTACTCCCCTTCTACACCAAATTCTTCTTGATGTAAGCCAGGCTTTTAGCAGCACTATCGAAGGGTGAGCCGGGCGTGATGTCCTGCTCCACGAAGAAGTATTGCAGGCCGGCTTCGTTGGCGTGGGCGAATATCTTTTTGAAGTCGATGCTGCCGTTGCCGACTTCGGTGAAGGAGTGCGGGGCGGCTTTGTCCATGTCCTTGACGTGCCAGAGCGGGAAGCGGCCGGGGTGCTGCTTGAACAACGTGAGCGGGTCGTGGCCGGCCTTGGTGGCCCAGTAGAGGTCGAGCTCCATTTTCACCAGTTTGGGGTCGGTGGCCAGAAGCAGGTCGTAGGGCAGCTTGCCGTTTTGGGCCACGAATTCGAAGTCGTGGTTGTGGTAGCAGAGCTGGATGCTGGCTTTCTGGCAGCGTTCGCCGGCTTTGTGGAGCTGGTCGGCGATGGTCTTGTAGTGGTCAAGGTTGCCGCGCTCGGCTTCTGAGAGGTAGGCGCACACCATGTATTTCACGCCAGCGGCGGCGGCATCGTCCACGGCGCGGTCCCACTCGTGGAGCATGGTGCCCATGGCTGGCGCGCCGTTCATCTGCTCCTCGCCAAGGCGGTAGTGGCTGCTGGGCATTATCAGGCCGTTTTGCTTGAGCAGGGCGGCGAAGGCCTGGGGCGTCATGCCGTAGAATTTCTGACTGCCGGTGTAGGTAGCGCCCTCCAGCGAGTTGTAGCCCATTTCGGCCAGCCGCGCCAGGGTGCCGGCGGGGTCCTTGGCCATGGCATCGCGCACGGTGTAGAGCTGTAGGCCGATGTACTTTTTGTTGTAGCCCTTGTCGCGGGCCAGCAGGGCCGGTGATACCAGCAAACCGGCCGATAGCAGCGCGGCCGAAGTCAGGAAATTTCTACGGGAATTCATGGAGCGGCGTGGGTTGAAGGATGAATTAAGGCGAAGCCAAGATAGGGATTAACAATTACTTGCGGCTAATGCAAAACTTCATAATCGTGCCAGAACGGGCGCTACCACCGGCAGCGCCCAGTCGAGCACCAGCACGCCCAGCAGCCCCACCACCGACACAATGGTTTCCATGGCCGACCACGAGCGCAGCGTGTCGCGAATCGAGAGGTTGAAGTACTGCTTAAACAGCCAGAACCCACTGTCATTCAGATGAGAAAACAGCAGGCTGCCCGCCCCAATGGCCAGCACCATCAGGTTGGGGTTGACACCTGAATGCGCCATTGTGGGCAGCATCACGCCGGCCGCCGTGAGGCCCGCCACCGTGGCCGAGCCCAAACACACCCGGATGAGGCCCGCCAGCAGCCAGCCCAGCACCAGCGGGGGTAGCCCGGTTCCATTCAGGCCGGCGGCAATGGCTTGGCCCGCTCCACTTTCCACCAGCACTTCCTTCAGCGCCCCCGCCCCGCCGATGATGAGCAGCAGCAGCGCCACGTCGCGCAGGGCTTCGCCGTAGGTTTCCATCACGGCGGCCATCGTTTTGCCCCGGCTGCGGCCCAGGCTGAACGTGGCCACGCCCACCGAAAGCAACATCACCATGCCCGGGTCGGCCAGAAACGCGAGGGCCGGCGCGAGCGGGCCGCCGGGTGGCAGCACCGCCTGCAGCCCCAGCACGGCCGCCAGCACCAGCACCGGCAGCAGCGACGAGAGGAAGCTGTTGGCCCGCCCCGGCAGGGCACTTTCGGGTCGCGCCTCGCCCCCAAACCCCGCCAGCGGCGCGGACACAATGCCCCGCAACGTGCGCGCGTACAGCGGCCCGGCCACCACCACGGCCGGCACCGCCACCAGCAGCCCGTAGCCAAACGTGAGGCCCACGTTGGCATGGAACAGCGCCACCAGCGCCGTAGGGGCCGGGTGCGGCGGCAGGAAACCATGCAGCACCGAGAGGGAGGCCAGCATGGGCAGCCCCACGTACACAGCCGGCAGCCGGTACTGGTACACCACCGAGAATATCAGCGGGATAACCAATAGGAAGCCCACGTTATAGAACAGCGGAATGCCGATGATGAAGCCGGTCACCATCATCGTCCACTGAATATTTTTCGGGCCGAAAGCCTGCATCAGCACGGCGGCAATGCGCTGGGCCGCGCCGCTTTCGGCCACCAGCTTGCCCAGCATGGCCCCCAATACTACCACCAGCGCGACGGAGCCCAGCGTATCGCCGAGGCCTTTTTGCACGGCGGCCAGCACCTGCGCGGGCGGCAGCCCCAGCGCCAGCCCCGCCGGAATGGTGACCAACAGAAACGCCAGAAACGCATTGACTTTGCCCCAGCTGCTGAGGACGATAAGCGCCAGCACGGCCAGCACAATGATGAGGATGGTCATGCCGCAAGGTAGCCCGCCGGGTGGCAAAACGTGCCCCCGGGAAGCGCCTTCCTACCCCGCTACCGGCTGCGGGGGCTGCATCCGCTCATTCTGGCGGCGCAGGCGCTGGCAGAGCACCTTTAGGATGTTGCGGGTGACTTCGGGGCAGTCCTCCATCACGTCGTAGAAATCTTCCTGGTCGATGCGGAACGCGGTGGCGGGCCCCAGCGCCACGGCCGAGGCCGAGCGGGCTTCGGCATCGAGCAGGGCCAACTCGCCAAAAAAGTCGCCGCTGTGGAAGGTTGTCAATTGGCGCGGGCCATCGAAGATGCCGATTTCGCCTTCGTTCACGATGAACAGCGAAGTGCCCAGGCTGCCTTTGCTGAAGATTTCCTGGCCTGCGTCAAACGTCACTTCCCGCATAATGGGCTCGATGCTGCCAAGGATGTTTTCGGGCGTATTGGCAAACAAGGAAGTGCCCTTGAGGATGAGAACCCGGTCGCGGGCGGTGGTGCGGGGGGTAGTGGTCGGTGGATTCATAGCAAGGAAGGCGACGGCAGGATGCGTGAGGAGGAGTTGGTCGTAGGCCGCCGGGCGCAGCACGGGTAATTGCTGAAGCACGGCGAGGGCACTTTCCTGGACCAGCAGACTGGTGGCTTGTAAATGAGAGACGAGGTAGGCCACGGTGGCGGGCTGGGGGTGCCACTGCCGCAGAGCCACGCTAATCGTCCAGGCCGTAAATGCTTCTGCCCCCCGGCGCACGACGGTGGTTTGCACGGTTTCGGCGGTAGTGATGGGCCCGAGCAAGGCATCCATCACCTCCGCGCGCTGGCTCAGGCGGCCCGTTTCCAGCATGGCCTGCAAGCCGGCAAACAGCGGGAGCGGAATAATATTTTCCAGGATTTCGAGGGCGCTGGCCTGGGTTTCGCCGGTGGTGTGGATAGCGCCGTGCTGCGCCTCCTGCAGCGGCGGCCGTTCGTACACCTGCATCAGCAGGCCAAACAGGCGCTGGGTGCAGCGGCGCAACTCCTGGCGCAGGGCGGCGCGCAGCTCGGAATTGGCGGCGTGCATGCCGTGCAAAAAGTGCTGCGCCAAGCGCATCTCCTCCTCTATCAGCTGCTGAAAGAGGGGCGCATCGCTGGGCATGGTGGCAAAGCTGTCGAGTGCCCGCAGGGCCGCCGCCCGCGCCTGGAGGTTGGTGCCACTGGCGATTTCCAGCAGCACTTGCCGGGCGGCGGGCGTGGCCATGCGGGCGCACACCTGGGCCATGGCCTGGGCACGGCGCGGGTCGCATTCCTGCGCCAAAGCGGGTTTGAGCAGCGGCAGCACGGGCGCGCCGATGCGTACCAGGCCGGCCAGGGCGGGCTTTTGCACCTTTTTAATGCACAAAAAACCCATCATCAGGCTTATCATATCGGGGCCCGGTACTTCGGCCACGGCCCGCACGGCGGCCTGCACCAGGGTCGGCTCGGCGCTGTGCAGGCAGGTCGTGATGGTCTGTTGCTGCTGGTTCGGCGTGAGCAATGCAATGAGCTCCAAAGCCGCGTGCCGGGCATTGGTTTCGGTGGATGATGCCAAGGCGGCCAGGCTGGCCAGCGCCGCGCCATCGGTGGGGTGCGCGCCCAACCGGCCCCGGATGGCGCCCTGGCGAACGGCCCAATCGGGGTGCAGCAGCAGGTCATCGGCCGACGGATGGGGGGCCGCCAGGCAGCTGGCCATTTCGCGCAGGGCGGGGTCGGGGTCTTCCAGGGCCAGCTGCCGCAGCCGGGGCAGTTCCACCCGGGCGCCCAGCAGCCGCAGCGCGCGGTGGCGAATGCGGTTGCTGGGATGCGTGAGCAGGTGCTCGGATTGTTCGAGCAGGGCGGCAGCTTCTATTTTGTGCAGGTGCTCGATGGCCTGCAACACCATATCGACGCTGGAATCAGCCTCCGCCGAATGCCTGTCGGGCAATTCAACCCCAGCACTAATCAACTCATTATCTGAAGTGCCGCGCAGGTACAGGCTCGTCTTCAGGGCCTCCAGGTAGTGCCAGAGCATATACCGCAGCAGGTACACCACGCCGACTACCAGCGCGGCCATCCACACAAAGGGCAGCCAGGAGCTGAGCGTTGGAAATGGCTGGGCCGCCAGCAGCAGCAGGCCGCCCAGGCCCACTCCTACCGGCTCATAAATTCCTTTGACTACGCTGCGCCCTGCCAGGTGCTCAGGCGGTGGCAACCGGTGGAAAAGCACCAGAAAAACCGGCTCGAACAAGGCACGGCGGCATATTTCCAACCCCAGATAGAGCCCGCTAAAATAAACCAGCTGGCCCCACGGCCCCACCGGCAGCACCCGCAATAGCCAGAACACCAGCACGCTGCCCAACACAATGAGTGGCAGCAGCAGCAATGTCCGGCGCACGCCCACCCAAGCCAGGCCGCGCCGCGCAAACAGCAGCCGCCCCGCCGCCGCCAGCAGATACGCCAGTGCCAGCACCGCGCCCAGGTATTGCATTACATCGACCGGGCCGGGCAGGAAATTGCGAACACTGAGCAAAAAGACATACTCCACTCCCACCGCCAGAGCGGCCACCGCCATCACGCTCAGGCCCATTACCCGCACCAACGCTCCCGGCCCCAGCAACTGCCGGATGAGTGGCAGCGTGCGCCCGGCCGGTGGAACGGAGGGCAAATGCGGCAAGCCGGTTCTTCGTCGAAAAGCCGCCTGCTGCACCAGCGCCGCCAGCAAATACGCGCTCAAGGCCATGATTAACAGCATGGAAATGGCATGGGCCGCAGGCACGAAAATGGCCAGTGCCGCCCCCACGGCTTTGGCCGGCAGCTCGCCCGAGCTCACCACCCCGAACAGCCGCCGCCCCTGGCGCGCGTTGAACAGGGCGGCCGACATGCTCCAGGCCTCCAGGTTGGTGAGCAGGTAGAGCAGGCGGTACCCCGTCATGATGGCCACGGCCGTGGCTACCGACGGCACGGGCTGCCAGGCCAAGGCCAGCACCACGGCAATGGCCACCACCGCCAGCAGCGCCCGCACGGCCAGGCTTGGCCCCAGCCAGCGCCGCTCCAGGTAGGCATACAGGCTGCCGGTCAGGGCCATAGCCGCTGCTCCCACGCAGTAGGCCACGGGCAAACTAGATGCCGGGTGCCGGGCCAGCAGCAGCGCGGTGGCCGCCAGATACACCAGCACGGTACCAAAGCTGAGCAGGGAATTATGGGCAAAGAGCAGCCACACCGACGTGGTTTCGTGCGGCCGAACTCCCAGAAACCGGTACCACCTTTCCATGATATTCCTGCTGAATTGGCCCGGCCGCCCGGCGGCGGGCCCTCACCCTGAAACGGTCAGTGCAAGGCCCGCTTTTTAATCAGGCCGCCCTTCATGTCGCTCACGCTTTGCGAGACCACAAAAGCATTCGGGTCAATTTTATGGATTTCATCCGTCAGGCTGACCACTTCCAGGCGGGTTACGACTGTGAAAATGGCCTCTACTTTCAAATGCTGATGCCCGTGCGTACCAAAGCCCTGGGTACATTCATACACCGTGGCACCACGGTGGAGCTTATCGGTTATCATGCGCCGGATTTCGGTGCTGTGAAACGAAATGATGGTCAGGCCGGTGTATTCCTCGATGCCCACCAGCACGAAATCCACGGTGCGGGCCGCCGCCAGGTACGCCAGAATGGAATACAGCGCCGTTTCTATCGACAGCAGCCAGGCGGCCGCCGAGAAGATAATCACGTTGATAATGAGCACAATGTCACCAATTGAGGCGGGCAACCGGCGCGTGAGGTAAAGAGCCAGAATCTCGGTACCGTCCAGCACCCCGCCGCCGCGCATGGCCAGCCCCACGCCGGCCCCCAGAAAGAAGCCGCCGAACACGGCAATCAGCAGCTTGTCCTGCGTGAGGGGCGGAAACGACACCACCAGCAGCGCCCCCGCCAGCGCCAGAATGGTGAGCAGGGTTTTGAGAGCGAACTTCTGCCCCACCTGATAATACCCCAACACGATAAACGGAATGTTGATGAGCACAATGAGCGCCGATAGCGAAACTCCGGTCAGTTGGCTCACCAGCAGCGAGATACCCGTCACCCCGCCATCGATGAAGCCGTTCGGGAGCAAGAAACCTTTCAGCCCCAGGGCGGCCGAAAACACCCCACCCGCCAGCAGCATGCCCTGCATGAGCACCACCCCCACCTGGTGCTGCGCAAAAAAACGGAACACGCCCGTGTCCTCCGGCACCATCATTTTGAGAGGCGCGGGGGCCGGCTGGCGGGCAAGTTTCCGGTTTCGGAAACGAGAAGGCGGTAGTTGTTCGAGCAACATGGCTATTGTCAAAATCTTCTGGCACCGTGACGCTTCCCGGGGCTTTTCCCCGCCGCTTTTCATCAGTGAAGCGAAGCCGACGATGCTTCCTCGGCAGCATTTATTTCATGTGCACTAGGCAGTTGGCTAATGTTCAGTTTATAACAAGCAATTATCTAAATATATTCAATAAATACTATATAAAATCAAGCAGTTGCCCTTTCTACCATTTCCTCAATTGTAACGGGCAGACTAATAGTAAATTGGCAATACTCACCCTCCTGGCTCTCCACGCTCAAAGCCCCGCCGTGGCCCTTCGTGATAACGTCGTAGCTCAGCGACAGCCCCAGCCCAGTACCTTCGCCGGTGGGCTTGGTGGTGAAAAAGGGCTGGAAGATTTTCTCGCGCACCGCCAGCGGAATGCCGGCCCCGTTGTCGCGCACCCGAATCTCAACGGCGTGGTCGGTTTGGCGGGTTTGCACCTGCACTTCGGGGCGGTAGGCGGCATCGGCGTGCTTACTTTTTTCGGTCACGGCGTAGAAAGCATTGGTGAGCAGGTTCATGAGTACGCGGCTCAGGTCCTGGGCCACGGCCGGTACGGGCCGGAGGTGGGGGTCCAAATCGGTGGTGAGGGTGGCGCTGAAGTCCTTGTTGCGGGCGCACCAGCCGTGGTAGGCCAGGCGCAGGCTGTCCTCGGCCAGGGCGTTGAGGTCGGTGGCCTGGCGGGCGCCGCTGCTGGGGTGCGAGTGCTCCAGCATCCGTTTCACGATGCGGTCGGCGCGAGCCCCGTGCTCCTGAATCTTGACCTGGTTCAGGGTCAGGTCCTCCAGCAACTGCTGAATATTTTCCCGGGCGCTGGTGGAGAGATGCTCCCCGGCCAACTCGGCTTGCAATTCGGCTAGCAACTCTACGTTCAGGTCCGAGAAATTGGTCACGAAATTCAACGGGTTCTGGATTTCGTGGGCCACGCCGGCCGTCATTTCGCCCAGCGAGGCCATCTTCTCACGCTGCACCAGCTGGGCCTGGGTAGCCTGGAGCTCGGTAAGGGTGCGGTTGAGCTGGTCGCGGTGGGCGGCAATCTGGGTGTTCATCTCGTTCAGGTGGCGGTTGGCCCGCTGCTTGAGGTAGATGTTGCGCCACAGGAGCCCCGCCACCAGCAGCACGCCGGCCAGCCCGGCCAGCAGTCCATTAAGCTGCAGGCGCTGCCGGGCCGCCTTCTGGGCCTGGAGCTGACGGGTTTTGGTGAGCAGGTCAATCTGGGCCTGCTTGCTGGTCAGCTCGTAGTCGTAGCGCAGGCGGCTGGTGCGGCGGCGGGTGTCCTCGCCCGAGAGGGTGTCGTTGTAGGCCAGGTGCAGGTTGCGGAAGTAGTAGGCCTGCGCAAAATCGTGGCGCTGGGCGTAGGCCTGGGCCAGAATGTCGCTGGCGTTGCGGATGTTCTCGTTGCTGCGCGCCTGCTGGCTGAGCTGCAGGCCGTGCCGGGCCAGGGCCACGGCGCTATCGGTTTGGTGGGCCAGCAGGTAGGCGCGGGCCAGCATCAGCTCCACGGCGGGCAGGTTGTAGTCGTCGTGGGTGGCGCGCACCAGCTGCTGGGCGCGCAGGCCGTGGGCCAGGGCCGCCGCCTGGTCGCCCTGCAGGCCATACACTTCGGCCAGGCTGGTTTCGCTGCCGGTTTCGCCGATGGCATCGCCGAGCTGCCGGCTCAGGGCCAGCGCCTGCTGGTAGTAATAGATGGCCTGGGGCCATTTTTTCAGCATCTGAAACGAGTTGCCCAAGCCGTTCAGGGCCAGCAGGGTCACCTGCTGGTCGTGGGTGCGCCGGCCGCCGGCCAGGGCTATTTGCAGCGCGGGCAGGGCCTCGTCGTAGCTGCCCATTTTGTAGTAGATATCGCCCAGCGTGGCTTGCAGGCGGATTTTCGTCTGCGCGTCGCCCGCCTGCTCGGCCAGGCGCAGGCCTTTGAGACCCGAGGCCAGGGCCGGCACGGGGTTGCCCTGAAGCATATCAATCAGGCTGAGCTGGAGCCAGGCACGACCCTGGCCCTGGGGGTCGTGCCGCCGCACAAATAGCGCCTGCGCCTGCCGGGCCAGGCGGCGGGCCAGCGCGAAATCGTTGTGGCGGCGGTGCAGGGTGCTCAGGCGCAGCAGGGCCTGGCCCTCGCCCACCGGGTCGTGAAGCTGCCGGGCCAGCCCCAACGCCTGCTGGCTCAGCCGGATAGCGCGCGGAATGTCGGCGGTACTCCATTGCTGCGCGGCTTGCAGCAGCTGGCGCACGCGGGCCGTATCGGGCCGGGCCGGGCGGGATAGCGCCGGCGGCGGGCCTGGGGAACGGGGCACCTGCCCAGCCACCGGTAGAGAGTACACTGTCAGGCTCATGCACAGCAGAATCGCGAAGAATTTCATGCCGATGAGCGCAAAAAATCAGGTTCTTGCCTGGGGCAGCCATGCGTAAGCCAGCCGGCCAGGCAACTCTTCAGATGTTCGGGTTGTGAATCACGCCCGCCACCACTTCGCCGCTGTCGCGGAGGGTGTTGGTTTCGACCAGATGCAGCTCATAATCCTGGTCGACAGCCCGGAAAATGACCACCGGCGGGTACTGGGAATAGTCGGGGTCCGTGCCCAGCCGTTGGGTGTGCGCCTCGACGGCCTCGTTCCAGTTATCCTGGGAAACAACTTTTTCTTCGATGGTGGGGTGAGGTTTCATGGCCGCAGGAGCTAACAGTGAACAGAATATTGTAAATATAATAAATAATATATTGATTATATTTTTCCTATCACATCCAGAAATTCGCTATTGCCAAAATGCTGAATCCCGGTTCCAGGCGGTGCAGAAAACAGATTTTGGAAGCCTCCCAAACAGGATGGCATTCTCAGCAAATCGGGCGGCTAACCAAAAAACGCCTTGGCCGGATTCATCCATGAATGAGCCGCTTACGTAGCAGTTCTGTTCACATTACCATTCGTTTATGAAGCGCTACGCCCCCCTCCTGCCGCTGGCCCTGCTGCTGAGCTGCGCCAGCACCGACCGTCCCGTGGTCGAAACCCCAACCGTTTCCACTGTGCCCGCCGTGCAGCGGGCTTTCGATGTACCCGCTCTGCTGGGCATGAATGCCGACCAGATTGCCCGGCCCCTGATTAGCCAGTCCATCCGCCCCGACCACGACCGCACTCCGCGCGAATCGTCGGCGGGCGCTACCGAGGCCCTCTACACCTACTGGCGCGATACCACCGCGCTGGAAGTGAGCTATGACCCTACCACGCTGCACGTCAACAGCTATTTCATTAAAACCAAAAGCGGGCTGACTTCCGACTATACCACACTGCTCAAGCTGGCCAACGTGAGCAAATACGACAAACGCCTGAGCATCGAGCCCATTGCCTCGGTGAGCAACCCAAACCTCTACACCGGTGTGAAACTCACGCCTGCCGCGACTACTCCTGTGAACTAAGCACTAAAAACGGTCATTCCGACGCAGGAGGAATCTGAGAACTATTATTCTCCAGATTCCTCCTGCGTCGGAATGACCGTTTTTAGGAAACCCTTATTCGACAGCCGCCGGCACGGGCTCGAACCCGCGCACGTAGGCGGCCTGCTCGGCGGTTTCGGGCGAGCGGGGTACGCGGTGGCTCTTTTCCATGCCTTTCCACTCCTCGGCAATGCGAGCCAGGGCCTGGTCGCCGCTCAGGCCGAAGTGCTGCCGCAGGTAGCAGCCCACCACGGTGCCTGTGCGGCCCACGCCGCCCCAGCAATGCACCACGGCCCGGCGGCCGGAGGCGGCACTGTCTTCGATGGCTGCCAGCACCTCGGCCAGGCGCTTAGGCGTGGGCACACTCACGTCGGGAATGGGGAAGCGGCGGAAACGCACGCTCTCGGCGGCCAGGCCCAGGTGGGCGGCGCGGGCGCGCAGCAGGTCCTCGTAGGGTTCGAGCGGCTCGGTGGCCTCGGTGAGGTCGTAGAAGTCGCGGATGCCGGCGGCCAGCAGCAGGTCGAGGCGGTGCGCGGCATCGGCCTCCAGCTTAGCGCCGGGGTATTCGGAGGCCAGCAATAACGGGGTGGCCCAGTACGAGTTGGGCAGCGGACGGGGGGCGGGAATAGTATTCATGACAGAAGGTACGGAAAGTTGCGAAATGCTCAGCTTACCCGCCCGCCAGCCGCCCGGCCAGGTCCTCAATATCGGCCCGGCGGGCCAGCACAGCCAGCCACTCGGCCGGGATGCCGGCCTCACCATAGACCAAGCCGGCCAGGCCGCCGGCTACAGCCCCGGTGGTATCGGTGTCATCGCCGAGGTTCACGGCGGCCAGCACGGTAGCGGCGTATGTGTCGTGCTCCAGCAGGCACCACAGGGCCGCTTCGAGGGTATCGACGACGTAACCGGAGGAGGAGATGACGCTTTCCGGTTGGTCAGGCAATGTTCCGGAAAGCACCCACTGTCGATAATATTTGGCCTCAACAACCGCCGGAATGCTGCCCCTTTCCAACCACGGATTCGCTAGTTGGCGCATCTGCAAAAAAGCATCTGCGGGTGAGCTGCCTATCAGTAGCCCCCGCGCCACCAGCAGGTACAGAAAACAGCCCAGGGTGGAACGCGGGTGGCCATGCGTGACGCTGGCCACGGCCTCCGTGAGCGCCCAGGCGGCATCCATGTCCAGAGGCTCGGCCCGCCAGATTTCGTGGAATACTAGGGGCAGAATCCGCATCAGCGCCCCGTTGCCGTTGTCGGATTCGGAGCGCGGCCCGGCGGCCGTGGGAGCGGTGCCGCGTTGTAGGTGGCTGATGGCGGTGCGGGTGGCATTGCCCACGTCGAAGGTTTCGCCATGCGCCGTCCAATAGGATTGATAAAGCCAGTTAATGCTGCGCCGGGCAAAATCGGCCAAATCGGGGGCGCCGCTGCGGCCGCCGGGACGGGCCAGGGTTTCGGCCAGACAAAAGGTGAGCGAAGAATCGTCGGACCAAGTGCCGGCGGGCTGGCGGTGGGTGCCGAAAGCGCGCATCCCGGTCACAGGGTCTTGGCGGCGGGCGATACGGGACAAAAACTCTACGGGTACGCCGAGGGCGTCGCCCACGGCCAGGCCTAGGAGGGCGGCACGGGCTTGTTCATTGGTAGCTTGAAGCATTGTGGGAAGGGAGAAATAAGGTTTTGGGCAGCAAGAAAGCACTAAAGTGGCCTACGGCATGAGCATGGACCAACAAGCTAAGCCAGCGCATAGAAAGACTGGCGCACCTGCCGCAGCAATTGCTCGGCGGCAGCTCTGTCGGGGGCATCGGGCAGTGCCGAATTAGCGAAAGCTGCCTCTACTTTGGTCACCAGCTGGTCGGCATCGGCCACGAGCTGCTCGTATTCAAATTCGCCGCGCCGGATTTGCAGCAGGAATTCGCGGTTGGGGCGGCGGACGTGCAGCTGGCCGGTTTCGGCAATTTCCTCAGCCATTTGAAGCAGCCGAAAAACGTGCAGCATATTTTTGGCATCGTAATTCTTTCCGTGCTGCACCGTGTTTTGGTACCGCTCGGCGTTGCGCTTTTCCACCCACTCCCAATACTCCCGAAACACGCGGCAGTACGTGCTGTACCCGTTTCGATTGAAGGACAAATACGCCACGGGTTCCTCCCCTTTTGGTACGGCCGAAAGCAGTACGTCCTGCGAGGTTTCGGCATCGCGCACCAGCCCACGGTATCCGAGCGTGCGCCCGGGCGTAGCATCAATAAACAAGGCGTATAAATCGGTGAGATGCGGCACGTTGGCCAGGCCGCACTGCGCAGTTTCGTAGCTATGGCGGGCCAGCCAGTCGGTGGCGGGCTGCGCACCCGCGCCGGCCGTCACGTAGCAGAAATCGAGCACCGATTTGCGGGCCGGGGGCTCGGGGTGGTTGATTTTCTTGTTCAGGCCGCGGGCTTTGCGAATTTGCGCCACCGCGTATTCGGCGAAGCTTTGGCGGCAGAGTTTCGAGAGAAAATCGGCGGCTTGAAACTGCTCAAATAGCGGATGTTTATAAATAACGCAGTCGGCCGGCGTGCCCAATAATTCGAGCACGGTGGGATTATTTTTCAGCAATAATTCCACGAAACGGCGCAGCTCGTAAAAAACCTCGTCGTTGGTTTCGTTGGCAATTTGTGGAATGTAATCGAGGCCGAAAAACTGGTCTTCGGGCAGGATAAATACGCCCTTTAAATCCGTATCAGAATGCGGCAGATTGGTGCCGTAGGCCCGGCTGCCGCTGATGGCTTCGAAAAGAATAAGATTTTGGCGGCGCAGGTCGGCAATGGTCATGAGACAATTTTTAATCCAGCTGAGATTAATTGATGGATGCTTCGCTCAGCAAGGCTCGAAACGCCTCGTCAATACTTCCCGCAATAGCGCCAGCCCGCAGCACTGGCAACGTATCACGCGCCGCCTGGCCAGCCGCATATTCTGCTCCCAGAAAAGCCACTACCGCGCTGGGACGGAGTACGGTCGTTTTTTCGTTCGCAGTCGTTTTGGCGTGCAATAACTCATCAACTGCCGGCGCTAAGGCCGCTGGCAGCAGCTCCCGCAACGGCGCAAACTCCATGGGCGGCAATGTGTGGCGCTCCCGAATCCAGCGGGCGGCCAGGGCCGAGCGCAGGGCGTAGAACAAGCGTTTCAGGCGCACTTCGTCGCCGGTCAGGTCTTCTTCCACGCCGCGCCGCAACTGGCCCAGGTAGTGGTGCAAGCCGGCTTTCAGGTTGAAGGCAGCGGGCAAGAGCGGGGCCAGCCGGGCGCGAAAGTCCAACGCCTCGTAATAAACGGTGGGCGATTGCAGCCACTCAAATACCGAGGCATTGGAACTGCGCAGCAGGCGCAAGGCTTTGCGCAGCTCCCAGCCCGCGAGGTCCAGCTCGTCATCGACGGGGAAATTCAGGGTATCGGGACCTTCGTCCAGCGTGAGGTACCAGGCCGGCGGGTGGCAGTAGATGAAGCGCACGTCGAAATCGGAATCAGGCGAAGGAAAGCCCCAGGCGCGGCTGCCCGACTCGCAGGCGTAGAGAATGCAGATACCGTGGGTAGTTTCGAGTTGGCGAAGGGCAGTGGAAATGCGGGTTTGCATGGGCGAGAGTGAGGACAGTTTTTAAAGAACGTCATGCTGAGCTTGTCGAAGCATCTCTACCGCAGCAGTAAATGATTACTCTTCGCGGTAGAGATGCTTCGACAAGCTCAGCATGACGTTCAACTAATTGGCAGGCCACGAAAGTAGCAGGAGCCGCTGCATGGCGCTACTTTAGCACCTCACCCCTTGCTCCCCGGCAGCCCGCTGCCCCTCCCGCATGCACAAAGGACGACTCGAAGCTTTCAGCGATGGCGTACTGGCCATCATCCTCACCATCATGGTGCTGGAAATCAAGGTGCCGCACGGGGCCGATTTCACGGCCCTGAAACCCCTGCTGCCCGTGGTGCTCAGCTACGTGCTGAGCTTCATCTACATCGGCATTTATTGGAACAACCACCACATGATGCTGGCCGGCACCACCAAAGTATCCGGCGGCATTCTATGGGCCAATCTGCACCTGCTGTTCTGGCTCTCGCTGGTGCCCTTCGCCACGGGCTGGATGGGTGAAAACCACTTCGCCCCCGCCACGCTCGCCATTTACGGGGCCATGCTGCTGATGGCGGGCGTGGCCTACTGGATTCTGCAGAGCCGCATTATTGCACTCGAAGGCCCAAATTCGACGCTGGCCCGCGCCATTGGGCGCGACTTCAAGGGCCTGTCGTCGCCCCCGCTCTACTTGGTGGGCATCGCGGCCAGCTTCTGGCAGCCGTGGGTGGCGGGCGGCATCTACGTGGCCGTGGCGCTGATGTGGCTCATCCCCGACCGCCGCATTGAGCGCACGCTAGCACATCGGGTTGGAGCAGATAACGCTGTGTGAGGAAGCTACTGTTATGCAGGAGGCCACTACCTTCATTTAACTAATTCCTCTCTTTCACGGTCCGGCTTGCCAGTGCGCATCATATGAAAACAATTATCACTCTTCTTCTTCTGTTGCCTGTCCAACTTTCTTTTGGTCAAAATATTGACAACCAGCAGCTAATTACGTTGTCTCAAGCATACCGAAAATATATGTCGGAAGAAAAGCCAACTGCAGAGTTTGTACATAAACTGGTAGATGATGCGCCCGATAATATTAAGTCCGCTGCAAAATTCATTGCTCAGACTATTACCCCCAGCAACGTCTTACTGACACCCGAATACCTGAATTTACCCAGTGATTCTACTCTAAAGGAAATTTATTACATCGCCCAGCTAAGCTTCACTTACAATGGCAACGAAGCGAGGATTGAAGAGGTACGCAGGCAGCAATTCACGCGCAACATCCTGATAGGCAAATATTATGCCTTGCTATTCACCGCCGTCGGAAACAAAAACAAGCCGTTTAATTTAGCTGCTTATAATTTCATTCCCGATAGCTATGGATTGAATAATAACACGGAGAAGGCCATATTTTTTTTACAGTGCATGAATGTTTGTGGAAAAACCATCTGGGGATATATGCATTTGCAACCCACCAGAACCAAACTAGCGTTGGCCACCATCCAGAAATACCCAAAATTCAACGGAGCAGCCTATTACAGGTATACTGATTTGGATTTCACTGATTTTCCAATTTACATATCCGGTGAAAGTGGTCCGCAGAGCTACAAGTTCTATTATACCAATACTTACTACGATGTGCTACTTTCTCACTACGCCTGTCTACACGCAGAAAATGCCAGTAAAGAATCTATTCGTCAAATTGTTACCGGTTCAATTATGAGCAATACTTCGCTCTTTAAATACTCTTCCAAGCAAGCCCAACTCAATAGCATTGTTCAAGAATACTAGAAATAGCTTCTTATTCGACCTGACATTTCCGCACCCGGAAGCAAAATATTGTTTATCCGCGCCCTAAGTTTATAAACGCGGGTCCACTGCTTCGCTTTCCAACGCCAGCACGCCGAAGACGCACTGGTGCACCCGGCGCAGGGGCTGCCGGGCCACGAAGCGCTCCAAGCCCTCCACGCCGAGGGCGAACTCGCGCAGGGCGAGGTTGCGCTTGGCTTTCACGTTGCGCTGGCGGAGGCGGTCGAGGTTGCCGGGCAGCAGGTAATCGGGGCCGTAGATGATGCGCAGGTACTCGCGGCCGCGGCACTTGAGGGCGGGCTGGAGCAGGCCGCCTTTGCCCTGGGGCACAAAGTCGTAGGGCTTCACCACCATGCCTTCGCCCCCGGCGGCGGTGAGGTCGGTCCACCACTGGATGGCGGCTTCTACTTCGGCGGGGTCCTGGAGGGGGACGACGCGGTAGGACGTGGCGCGGAGCAGGCCGGGGCCGGGTGCGGCAGCATCGGCGAGGGCGAGGGAGCGCAGGGTTTCCATGTGCCAGGCGTGGTCGCGGTCGAAGTAGGTGCGGCCTTCGGTGGCGAGCAGGTGGAAGGGCGCCAGCTTGAGGTCGTCGAGCGAGAGGACGGGCCAGCAGTAGCGGCGGTAGGCGTCGGCGTAGTGGGTGGCGGCCTGGTGGCGGGCGGTGGTGCGGGCCAGCAAGGCTTCGGCGCCGTCGAGCTGGCGGGCGGCGGCTTCGGTGAGGGCGGCTTCGACCTGGGGCAGGGCGGCGAGGGCGGCAGCAGCCACGGCGGCGTACTGGGTTTTGACCAGCTCCTGGGCTTTGGCCGACCAGGGCAGCAGCTCGGCATCGAGGCAGACCCAGTCGGTGTCGAATTTCTCCCAGAAGCCGGCCGTGCTCAGGGCGTCGCGCAGGCGGGCGAGGAAGGCGGTTTCGAGGGCGGCGTCGGTGAAGAAGTTGCGGCCGGTGCGGGTGTAGCACTTGCCGATGCCCTCGCCCACCAGCCCCAGGCGGCGCTGGATGGCGGCTTCGTCGCGGCCCAGCACCACGACCACGCGGCTGCCCATGTGCTTTTCTTCGCACACCACGCGCTCCACGCCGAGGCGCTTGTAGTAGTCGAAGGCTTCGGCGGGGTGTTCGAGCAGGTCGGGCAGGGCCGAGGTTTCGGTGGGCGACATGGTGGGCGGCAGGTACAGCAGCCACTTGGGGTGCAGGGCGAAGCGCGATATCACTTCCAGGGCGGCCACGGCGTTTTCCTCGCGGATGGTGACGCCGCGCAGCAGCCGGGTTTCGATGAACTGCTTGCCGGTGACGTCGCGGATGTCGAGCAGGTCGTCGTTTTCGTGCTGGGCGGACTGTAGCGCGGACTCTGTAGTCCGCGAATCGGGGGATTGTTCTGGGTCGCGGACTACAAAGTCCGCGCTACTTGTCGCACTACGGCTGCGGTAGTTGAGCGGCCTTGCCGGTTCGCAGTAAACCTGCGCGGCGGGCACGGCCACGAGTTCGCGCTCGGGGTAGCGCAGAGCGGTGAGGCGGCCGCCGAACACGCAGCCGGTGTCGAGGTCGATGGTGTTGTTGAGCCATTCGGCATCGGGCACGGGCGTGTGGCCGAAGACGACCATGGCGCGGCCCCGGTACTCGCGGGCCCATTCGTAGCGCACGGGCAGGCCGAATTCGTCAATCTCGCCGGTGCTTTCGCCAAACAGCGCGAAGGCCCGCACGGCCCCCGAGCCGCGCCCCTGCATCTCCTCGGTGAGGCCGGCGTGGGCCACGACCAGCTTGCCGCCGTCGAGCACGTAGTGGCTCACCAGGCCGTCGAGGAAGCGCCGCACTTCGCTTTTGAAGGCTTCGGACTCGGGTTCGAGCTGGGCCAGGGTTTCGGCCAGGCCGTGGTTGATGGTGACATTTTTGCCGTTGAGGTGGCGCAGGAGCTTGATGTCGTGGTTGCCGGGCACGCAGAGGGCGCTGCCGTCGCGCACCATGCTCATCACCAGGCGCAGGACTTGCGGGGAGGCGGGGCCACGGTCCACGAGGTCGCCGAGGAAGATGGCTTTGCGGTGCGCTCCGTCTGCCGATTGTAGAGACGCGACACTTCGCATCTCAGCGTCTGCGCCGCTAGAATCGTTGGTTTCCGCATCGTTCAACGAGGAGACGCGAAGTGTCGCGTCTCTACCTACCAATGGCGCTACCACCCGCACGCCCAAATCCCGCACATCCGTAATCGGCTCTTCCGTAATCTGATACCCCAGTTTTTCCAGCAGCGCGCGCAGCTCCTCGTAGCAGCCATGCACGTCGCCGATGATGTCGAAGGGGCCGGTTTCCTCCTGGCGGTTGTTGTAGAGGCGGTCGCGGGTGATGGACTGGATGGCGTCGATTTCGCCCACGTTGCGCAGGTGGTGGATGTGCCGGAAACCCTCCTGTTTGAGGTTGCGCAGGCTGCGGCGCAGCTGCTGGCGGTGGCTGGCAATGACGTGCCGGCCCAGGTGGCGGCGGTCGGGGCGCTGGGCGTTGCGCTCCTGGGCCACAGCATCGGGCACGTCGAGTACGATGGCCACGGGCAGCACGTGGTATTGGCGGGCCAGGGCCACCAGGGGCTTGCGGCCTTCCTCCTGCACGTTGGTGGCATCGACCACGGTGAGCAGCCCGCGCTTCAGGCGCTTGGCCACCAAGTAGTACAGCAGCTCAAAGGCGTCTTTGCTGGCCGATTGGTCGTTTTCATCGTCGGCCACCAGGCCCCGGCAGGCATCCGACGACACGATTTCCGTGGGTTTGAACAAGCGCCGCGCAAACGTGGACTTGCCCGCGCCCGTGCTGCCAATGAGGATGATAAGGGAAAGTTCGGGGACTTTGAGGGTATCTTGGGGCATTGGAAAGGAAACGGCGTAGAATTGCCGGATACAAGATTAGGCACAACTACCCACTATTGAAGCAGTATTATGAAAGTCGGCAAGCAATTCAACGCGCTCACCTACGGGGAGTACCTGCACCTGATTGAGAACCACAAGAAGTTCACGGATTTCAATACGCTGGGTCTATTTCGCTCCATTGTGGAAACCACGAAACTCAGCCTCGAAGAGAAACTAGCGCTGCGGAAAGTGGCGGTTGCGACGTTTGAGAAGACGTTTGAATTTCTGCAATTGAAAGACCCGCAAACCTACTTTGCGGTGACTACGATAGGCGAAAGCCTGAACATTGCTGATAAGAATCAGGCTTGGGAAAATATTCGGCGCAATCAGCAACGAATTTTGGAAAGCAAAAAGTTAAATCATCGAAATTTCGGCACTTACTCAAAGCATGATTGTGGCTATGATACTTGCTTTATGAATGGGTTGATGATAAAACAGGGGTCCACCATAGCTTATTATGGTAGCGGGGAAATTGGTTTCCGTTCGGATAACTGTAGTTGGTCTAAGGAATTAAAAGCTGAGCGGCGCAAACGAGATAGAAAAGCGGAGCAGCTTATCATCGCGCAAAGAGTGGCCGATGAATTCTCTACAAACCTCTAAATCAATGACTATTTTCCGAAACTTCAAACACATAGCAACAGGTTCGTTATTATGTATTTGCCTTTTAAATAGCGGTTGTTCGCAAAGAATTACACCTACTACCTCAACTGCGAGTTCGGTGGCGCAAAGCCAACACTTGACGCAAGCGGAGCTCAGAGCCATCATTTTAAAGGAAACACAACCTGGCGGAAAATTAGATTTTTTTACCGCCATCAAAGGCCACGAATACGATGGCAAGCAGATAAAGCCGGGGGTCTATGCAACGGCCTCGGAATTTGCTTTATACCAGTGGGGCCGCTCCGTAAATGAATTAGGGGTCACCTCTGTAGAAGATGCATACAGCATTTTCTCGGAATTTAAAGGTAAACCTGCGAGTGCAAAAGCTAAAGCCACGATTGAACTAGGATTCAATAAAAAGCTAGAGAATTAACCCAAACACCGCCATCTGCGAAGGCGCGCCCACGCCTTCCACCTCCTCCCCCATCCCTACGAGGCGCACCTGATACCCGTGCCGCTCCGCCACGGCGGTGGCCCAGGCCGCGAACTCGGCGCGGGACCATTCGAAGCGGTGGTCGTCGTGGCGAAATTCGCCGGCGTTTAGCTTCTCGAAAAGCTGGTTGTAATCGGCGTTGGGGGTGGTGACGAAGATGTGCGCCGGGCGGGCCTGGCCAAACACCACGGCTTCGAGGGCGGCGAGGCGGTTCGGGTCGAGGTGCTCGATGACTTCAACCAGGGCCGCCGCGTCGAAGCCGGCGAGGCGGTCGTCGCGGTAGAGCAGCGAGCCCTGGATGAGGTCGAGGCGGGTGCGCTGGCGCGGGGGCATCTCGTCGAGGTGCAGGCGCTGGGCGGCGCGGGCCAGCGCCTGGTGCGACACGTCCATGCCGAGGATGTACTCGATTTTGGGCTGGCGCAGGAGTAGGCGCAGCAGCTTGCCTTCGCCGCAGCCCAGGTCGAGCACGCGCTTGGGGGCCAGCTGGTAGATTTCGTGGGCGACTTGCTGGAGGCGCTGGTCGTGGAGGGACGTTTTGGGCTGTAGCGTGGACTCTGCGAGTCCGCGCATCGTGTCATTCGGTTGTGCCACTTCCGGCTGCGTAGTTTCTGTTGAGCCGTTTGCCTCTTCATCCATGTGCGGACTTGTAGAGTTCACGCTACTGACCTCTTCCCCTTCCATCAACCGCTCCAACGTCGGGTTCACATAAGCCGCCAGGTAGCGCAGGTACCGCCGCGTGATAAAGCCGCGCTCCGGGTGCTGGGGAAGCCAGTCGCCGCCGCGGTGCAGCAGTTTCTCAGCTTCGTGCTCGCCGATGTAATAGTGCTTGTCGTTGTCGAGCACCGGGAGCAGGACGTAGAGGTGCGTCAACACGTCTTGCAGGCGCAGGCCGGCGTGGCGCAGGTGCAGGGTATAATAGCGGCTGTCGCCCCACTCGGGCATGGTGGGGTCGAGTGGCGTGGTTTCGATTTCGACCTCGTAGCCCAGCGGTTCGAAGAGGCGGCGCGGCCAATCGGGGCCGGGCGCGGATACTACGGCCACTTTTACGGCCAGCGGCAGGACCTGGGCGGGCAGGTCGGGCTTGTCTTTGCAAGTGCCGTTCATGGCCGTGCCGAAGGCTTTGCTCAGGGCCGCGCTCAAGAAGGACGAAGCCACGTAGGGCCGGTCGTTCACGTATTGCTCCAGGGCAAAGCCTTCGCCGGGCGCGCCGCCGCGGCCGCGCACTAGCCCGATGGGGTCGAGGTCGAGCAGCAGGGCGGCGGTGCAGCGCTCGGCGGTGGCTTCGGGGTAGAAGACGTGGGCCTGGCCGCCGGCTACTTCGATGCTTTGCAGGCGCGCGGGGTTCTTGTGCAGCAGGTAGCCGAGGTCGGTGGCAGGCTGGTAGGTGGTGGAGATGGTGAGCAGCATAGACGATTACGGATTGCGCAGCGTTGGAAAGCCGGGCGCAAGTTTTGGCAAGCTACGCCAGCAGCTTTTGTCACTTAGCAACTTTACATCCCTTATGAAACTAGTTTTCCTCGCGCTCCTGCTGCTGACAATGTGCGCCCAGCCGCAGCCACCCAGCTTTCGCGAGTGCCCCTGCACACATACCAATCCTGAAAAGCGGCTTTACAACCAAGTGCTTACCGAACTTATAGAGCAGCGTTTCTACAGTAAATATTTATCCGACAGTGTCTCGGAAATGATACAGCGGCAACTTGACGCTCAGTTTCCGCAAGGGTACTATAGCATAAAAGATACCGCAACAATCAAGCGCTATATAACTGCTCAACAAGCGCTAGATGCTGTTCAGCAAAACCGACTTTTCAATGACAGCAGCCATTTCAAAACGATTTATCTAGACACTTCTTCACGTCGGGGTTTCCTCACAAAAATCGACCTGCCTCATAGCACACCCCCTGAGGGAGGCCGCTATTTCGCAGAGCTAAATTCTTTGCTTTCTCAGATAGTCCTGCCCGATATGCCAGCTGCTATTACTCAATTGAATCTGCCGAACAACGACATTTTTCCAGTTGATTTTCAGCTCTGCACTGCAAAAATTGCTTTTCGCCCACTAACTCATAAGCGGCCTTGGGATAAGCAACTAGGCATCATCAGCTTTTCGAAACCCGTATTCAACGCGACACAAACCAAAGCCTTGCTCCGGTATGACTGGCATTGTGGCGGTAAATGTGGCTTTGGCGAACTTCTAATTGTCGAAAAAACAAACAGCGCATGGCGTATCAAGCAAGCGTTGATGCTATGGATTTCCTAGCTTGAAGCTTTCCTGTTTGTAGTAATGCCCATTATGCCGAATTTTGCCTTAGCTGACTTCACTCTCACTGGCCATTTTCGTTTTGTCCGATACCATCCCCCCTGCCGCGCCCACGGGCCCTTCGCTGAATGATTTCGCCAGCTTCTACCTCTACGGCCTCACCAGCCAGCCCTACCTGCAATCGACTGATTTAACGAAGTTTGGCACACTCTACAGCCTCGTCATCGGCGACCACGGGGGCTTGGGAATTGCCAGCTCTTTCCACCCCTACCAGTTGGTGAATCCGGCCGGCATTTCGGTGTGGTACGCCGCTTACGCGCAGTTCTACGCCCAGCCCAACCGCCTCGAAATGTTCGCGGAAATGACTGTCGAGAAGACTTCCTTCGTGGTGGTGCCGCCAGCTTCTTTTGCCGAATTCCACGTCTGGCCCGACACCCGGCTGACGACCGATGAAAATCCGATTTTCGGGCGCTTCGTCCCCTTTATCATTCCGTTCCTGGTACGCAAAGACCCGGAATTGTTGCGCTGGGACAAGGAATTCGCCGCCGCCGACGGCGATAAAAACCGCATCAGCCCCTACCTCAAAGCGGTGAACGAAGCCATCCATTTTGTGCAGCCCGCGCCGGCTTTCATCCTGGGCTTTGGGGAGTTTGACGAGCAGCAGCCGGAGCAGCTGATTGAGCATTTCATGAGCTGTCGCGATATGCTGCTATAATGGAGCGTGGACGCTGCGAGTCCGCGCATCGGCCGGTTTATTTCAGGTTTGTGCACACACGGGCTCGCAGCGTCGGCGCTACAGGCGCTCAACGGCGGCGGGTGTTTGCTGCCGTGTCACCACCGCCCCGCTCAGAAACTCCTGGTACCAGCGCCCCGAATCCTTCACAATCCGCTCTTGGGTTTCGTAATCGACGTGAATGAGGCCGAAACGGGGACCGTAGCCCTCGGCCCACTCGAAATTATCGGTCAGGCTCCAGGCAAAATAGCCGCTCACGTCCACCCCTTCCTGCCTGGCCCGTAGCACCTGGCCGATGGCCGCCTGCAGGTAAGCCCGACGGGCTGCATCGGGCACCCGGCCATCCGTTGCCACATCCGGGAAGGCTGAGCCACTTTCAGTTATCAGCAGCGTTGGCGCATTTGGGTAAGCGGCAAACTGCTTCAGCATGTGGTAAATGGATTCCGGGTACACCTCCCAGCCCATGTCGGTGTGCGGCACGCCGCGCTGTTTGGCCGATACCAGCGCGGCCCATTGCAGCGGCAGCCAAGGCGAGAACTTCACCACCTCGCGGGTGTAGTTCTGAATGCCCCAGAAGTCAAAATCAAACTGCATGCGCTGCTCGTCGCCGGGCTTCTGGTAGCGCTCCAGCAGCCAGCGCAGGGCGGGCAACTCGGCCGTGGGGTAGCCCAGGCCGAGGGTGGGCTCCACGAAAAAGCGGTTCAGCAGGGCATCAGCGCGGCGGGTGGCAGCTTCGTCGTACGCATTGCCGGGGCGGTGCGGGGTGAGGAAGGAGCACGAAAACGTGGTACCGATTTGGGCCGAAGCAGGCAGCGCGGCGCGCAGGGCGCGGCCGCCCTCGGCCTGGGCCAGCGTGGCGTGGTGGGCCGCCGCCAAAAAAGCGCCTAAGTGCCGCCGGCCGGGCGCATGAATACCCAGCAAATGCCCCGCGCCCACAAATACCATGGGCTCGTTCAGCACGCACCACTGTGGCGCCCGGTCGCCGAGGCGGCGAGCCATGATTTGGGCATAGTCCGAAAACCAGCCCACGATGTCACGATTGGCCCAGCCGCCGCGCGCCTGCAGGGCGCTGGGCAAGTCCCAGTGGTAAAGCGTGAGCATGGGGCGCAGGTCGCGCTCCAGGCAGGCATCCACCAGCCGGTCGTAGTAGTCGAGGCCGCGGCGGTTCACGGCCCCGGTGCCCTCGGGCAGCACCCTGGGCCAGGCGGCCGAGAAACGGAAGTCTGTCAGCCCCATGCCGCTGGCCAGGTCCAGGTCGGTTTCGTAGCGGTTGTAGAAATCGGCGGCTACGCGCCCGTGCTCATTGCGCCGGATGGTCCCCTTTCGCCGCGTAAAATCGTCCCAGATGCTGGGACCTTTGCCCTGGTGCTGCCACGCGCCCTCGGTCTGGTAAGCGGCGGCCGACGCTCCCCACTGAAAATCAGGCCCAAAATCAGCCCTTGAAAATGGTAGCGGGGCCGAGGCCGGGTAGAAGGCCGCTGGCAGCGGCTCGGTGTAGCTGGGGGGAAGCTTTATCATGCGCGGGGCGCGGAGGAATCAAATTGATGGATTTAAGCGCGCCACGCATGACGCTCTTTGTTTCGGCTTGCTGGCTTAACACCATTGCCCGGCAATTGCTCCCGCAACAGCTGGTCAATTACGGCGGCGGTCTGGTCGGGGTAGTTGACGGGGATTACCTGGTCTTGGTGCAGCCACTGGTCCACCTTGTCCAGGTTTTTGTCCTTGAAGTTTTTGATGACGGGCACGCCCATTTTTTCTAGGGCGGCGGCGTTGCACTGCTGCTCGTATTGCTGCTTCATGGGCATCACCAGCAGCTTTTTACCTAGGTAGAGGGCCTCGGCTGGAGTTTCGAAACCGGCGCCGCACAGCACGCCGGCCGAGTGGGCCAGGCTGTCGAGAAACGCCGGGCCGCTCACGGGCCACACCCGCACGTTGCCGTATTCAGCGGGCTGCTGGCTGTGCTTGCTAAACACTTCCCAGCGCACGCTGCGGCTGAGGTATTGCAGCCGCTCCACCAGAATTTCTTCCTCATAGGCCGGCAGGTACACCGTGTAATGGCCCTCGTTGGTCGGGCTCAGCTCTCGCACCTGCTGGCGGATAACGGGCGTAAATATTTCCGGCGCATACCGCTGAAAATGAAAGCCGTACTGGGCCGTGCTGGGCGCGTAGTGCTTCAGTACGGCGCGGCCGGCCGGGTCTTCGCGGTCGGGGCGCGGGGCGGCGGGGTGCAGCACGGCGCTCTGGTGGCTGAGGGCGATGCAGGGCACATGCCGCATTTTACAGGCCCAGCTGCTCACCGGCTCAAAGTCACTGATAACCAAATCGTAGCTTTCCACCGGCAGGTGCCGCACCTCGCGCAGAAACCTGGCCGAATTGAATTGACCAAACGTCTTCACGAAGTTGATGCCGCCCTTTTTGCCGAACACAAAGCCCATGCCCTGCGCCTTGTATTTTACCTCAAACGGCAGCGGCAAATCGGCGGGCGGGCCGCTCACCAGCAAGTCGAGCTGCTCGCAGCGGCTTTGCAGCAGCGGCACCACATCGAGCGCCCGGCTGAGGTGGCCATTGCCAGTGCCCTGGATGGCATAGAGTATTCGGGACATTTAAGGGTAGGGTTGTAATTCTATTTGCAGCGAACGGTCATGCAGAGCGCAGCGAAGCATCTTTACCTCGATACTAGTCAATTACTACTGCGGTAAAGATGCTTCGCTGCGCTCTGCATGACGGGCTGTAGCTGTTATTTACCGTCAACGTTTACGCCTTAATCTTAAACTCGGCCAACAATCCTTCCAGCAGCTGCGCGGGGTTGGCATCGGCCAGCTCCTCGGCGGCATCCGAGGCATCAGCTTCCGCTGCCTGCTGCATGGTCGGGTCTTCGTTGTAATAATAAAGCTGCCAGCCGACCTCGGTGGTGTATTCCAGCGCCGTCAGGTTCTCCACCCAATCGCCGGAATTCAGGTAAATCACCTCCCCTTTTTCAGTATTCAGCGGTTTGATTTCGGGCTGATGAATGTGCCCGCAGGCCACGTAGCGGTAGCCTTCATCGGCGGCGATGGCGGTGGCCGTTTCTTCAAAATTGTTCACCGCCGCCACCGCCGATTTCACCCGTTCTTTCACGCGCTTGCTCAGGGCCACGCGGGGCCGGCCCAGCTTGGCCAGCCCGTAGTTTACGAAGCGGTTTATCAGAATCAATAAATCGTAGCCGTGCCCGCCCAGCTTGGCCAGCCAGCGTGAGTGCCGCATGGTCACGTCGAACACATCGCCGTGAAACAGCCAGGTGCGGCCGTGGGGCAGGTCAAGCACCAGCTTGTTATCGAGCCGGAAATTGCCCAGCTTCAGGCCCGCAAATTTGCGCAGCAGCTCGTCGTGGTTGCCGGTCAGGTAATGGATTTTCACGCCCTTGGCGGCCAGGCCGGCCAGGTAGCGCACCACCCGCATGTGGGCCGGCGGCCAGTAGTTTTTGCTGAACTGCCAGATATCCACGATGTCGCCATTGAGCACCAGCACCTGCGGCCGGATGCTCTTGAGGTAGCGCAGCAGCTCGGTGGCATGGCAGCCATACGTGCCCAGATGCACGTCGCTGATAACGGCCACCTGCACCCGACGCTTGCGGCGGGTTTTGGGCCGGGAGGGTTCGCCGGGAATAATCGCCGGGTTTTCAGGCATCGAAACCGGTACTACAATCATGCGGCAGTCGAATGGCTAAACCGTCCCCCACGCGCCGGCCCCACCGAGCGACGCGGCCGAATGGCTGGCCCCGCCGCCCGCCGGCCAAATTCGCCACCCAGGGCGGAGCGCAGACTGCCCAGTGTGTGCAGCGCATAGGCCAGCCACAGCGCCAGCTGAAACAACTTGTACACGAGCCAGCGCCCCAGGCGGCGCAGCCCCGAAATCAAAGCCGGGAAGTACATAGCAGGAAAGGTTATAACCGGTGAAAATCCTGCTTTCAAAGGTCAAGCCATTCAATTAAGTATTGATTACGGGTGCATTACGCTTAAATCAATTTGCGCATCGGCAATGCAGTCCAATTCTGCCCAATCAGAATTTTGCCGGATTTCGGCGGGGTTTCCGTTTCTTTGTTGCCCCAATTATTGGTGGGCACACATCCTCTTATTTCATTCCTCATTTTACCGTTTATTATGCAGTTTCTACCCCGTCTGGCCCGTCATTTCTTCGCAGTGAGCCTGCTCCTGCTGTGCGCCGGGGCCGCCCTGGCCCAGCCCACCGGCAAGGCCGCCAAAGGCCGTAGCCGCTACACCTTTGCCCAGCGCGACTCGGAGTCGCCCTACGTGAAGAACCTGACCAAAAACACCGATGAGGAGCAGGACGTCGACGGTTCGTTCACCCGCCTCGGCTACCGCTCCTATACCGACATTCTGACGGAAATAACCCACCTCAAAAAGCTGCACGACTGGGCCGATACCACCTACCAGCGCCGCGTGGCCGCCATTCCGCCCGGTGGCACGCTGGTGGTTATCGTGCACCGCCAGGGCCCCAAAGGCGTGGAAATGAGCAACCTCACCCTCACCGCCACCGACAAAGCCGGCAAGGAAGTCTTCACCCAAACCTTGGCCCCCGCCACCGGCCGCTTCTTCGGCCGCGACCTCTACCAGGGCAAAGCCGTCATCCCCTTCCCCAAGATGGACCCGCAGGAGCTCAACGTCAGCATCCGCGACGCCAAGCTCTACCAGACGTTTGATTACACGCTGGAGCTACCGGCGGCGCAGTAGCTGCAATAGTTTCTTTTCGCTTCAGTGGGGCGACATTCGCAGCGGTGGGTGTCGCCCTCTCTTTTGAGCGCGGCACCTGAGGCAACCCTGAATTCTAAGCTAGCAAGTAACAGCTAGCAAATAATTATTGGGCTGGCTTGTTAATGTTACTGGATGAGAATCTTTCCCAAAAATCAATCTTCAATATCAATTCGGCATCAAGTTTTTGATAGAATTCTTCTACACCTAAAAAATCAACAAGGTCCTTTATAAATGTGGCAATCAGCATTAAGGATTTGTGCATTGTATGAGGCCGCAAACGAAGAGCATCTTCAGGTCTAAGTAGATAGTCTCTTGTTTGAATCAGACCAATATATTCAGCATGAGCATGGTTAGAATAAAGATTCCAAGACTTGGTGAACAATTCTGTTTGCAGACGAGAATCTGAAATCAACTGCTCCCAGTTTTTCACCCGTGCGGGCTTTTTAGAGCCTTCTGTTAGCAGTTGTCCCTTTCTAGAAGGAGTGTAGCCGCCGAAAACTTTATTATTACCGATACCTTTTCGGTAGTTATCAATACGGTCTTGTTCAAGCTTCAACTTAGAAATAAACTCCTGATTATTACTCTTTACAAGAGTTTGACGCATAGACAAACCACTAGCTACATACAATTGATAACGTAGCATGGCTTCTTCTTGAGACTGCGGCTGAATACATAGATAGAAGAATGTTAGATAAGCTTCTAATTGGGCGCGAGCCAAAATAAACACTGTCGACAAATCGAGTCTCACAACTGAGTTTGCAGAGTGCTTACCATGAACTGTCCCATCCAATGCGTTCTGAACAGCGTTAGAGAGGGAGACAATTTGATAGGTTAGTGGCTCAAATACCTCCATCCACTCAGCAACTTTTTGCTGCTTATTGACTCCTGCCAAAATCAACTCTGGTACGCAGTCTAGAAAAGAAGCGTGTTCTTCCAGAAACAACTCGTACTGACCATCTTTTACTTTCGCATAATTGGTGAGGAGAAATTCTAGGTTATTCATATTTATTTGTCTATTGCTCTAACGTTCACCTGTACTATACATAGATTTAGAACTAGTGACGGTCATTCTACCGTCGCAGGCGCACCCACTGCACCGCAATCACCGTCTTCGCATCACGCAGCGGCTCTGCTACTAGCGCTTCCCAGCTCAGCTCCACCATTTCGATGTTCTCGTGTTCCTCGGCCAGCCCGCCGCCGTCGCCGGTGCGGTGGCTCACTTCGGCGTAGTACACGGTGATTTCCTCCGAGCTGGTGCCCGGCGAGGGCCAGATGCACACAATTTCCTCCAGCTTATCGACCTCGTAGCCCAGTTCCTCGTGAATCTCGCGGCGCATGGCCGTTTCGGGCGCTTCTCCGCCATCAATCATGCCGGCCGCGATTTCCAGAATCTCCGCTTCCGGGCCGATGCGGAACTGGCGGGTGAGCACGTACACCTGCCGGGCCGTGTCGTAGACCAGCGCGGCCACGGCCTTGCCGGGCGCGAACTGCTCGCGCCGGAGCTGGTGCTCGCCGTCCTGAACGATTAGCTGGTTGACTTTGTAGTGGCCATTGAAGACCCGGGTGCGCTCGATAATCTGCATCGTCGGATTTGTGTGTTGTACCTTTGTTGTCACCAGGGCCGCCGTCGGAGCAGCCCGCTGCCCGGCTGCGTCGGGCAAAGCCCCGCGCCTCGGCTGTCTCCGCGAAGTAAGCGCACCTCACCCCAATTCCTCTTCATTCAGGGAATCTGACGGCCTCCGACGAGCCATCAAACCCCGCCCACGCCTGGCCTCGTCCGGCGTGGCCATGCCCGCCTGTGTAACCTCGCAGGCTCAACCACTTATTGCGCGGACCACTGTCTGCCAACACGATACCCAAGTACCCAGTACTAAACCCAACCTATGACGTTTGACGATTTAAATCTGATTGACCCCATTCTCAAAGCCCTCAAAGAAGAAGGCTACACCACCCCTACTCCCATCCAGGAGCAGGCCATTCCCCACGTGCTGGAGGGCAAAGACCTCCTCGGCGTGGCCCAGACCGGCACCGGCAAAACTGCCGCCTTCACCGTGCCCATCCTGCAGGTGCTGCACCGCACGGCCCAGGTTGCCAACCACGCCCCGCGCGCCATTCGCTGCCTCGTGCTCACCCCAACCCGCGAGTTGGCCATCCAAATCAACGAAAGCTTCGGCGCTTACGGCCGCCATTTGAGCCAGATTCGCCACACCGTTATTTTCGGTGGCGTGGGCCAGAACCCGCAGGTGCAGGCCCTCAAGCGCGGCGTGGAAGTCCTCATTGCCACCCCCGGCCGCCTGCTCGACCTCATGAACCAAGGCTTCGTGGACCTGCGCCAGGTAGAAGTCTTCGTGCTTGACGAAGCCGACCGCATGCTCGACATGGGTTTCATCAACGACATCAAGCGCATCCTGCCCAAGCTGCCCACCAAGCGCCAGACCCTATTCTTCTCGGCCACCATGCCCGGCCAGATTCAGGAGCTTGCCAGCACCATCCTGCGCCCCAACCCGGTGCGCGTGGCCGTAACGCCCGTCAGCAGCACCGCCGATACCGTTACCCAATCGGTGTACCTGGTTGAAAACAACGACAAGCCTGCCCTGCTCCGTCACATTTTGGAGGACAAAGGCATCAAGCGCGTGCTCGTGTTCACCCGCACCAAGCACGGGGCCGACAAAGTAGTGAAAGCCCTCGCCGCCAACCAGATTCCGGCCGAAGCCATCCACGGCAATAAAAGCCAGAACCACCGCCAGCGCGCCCTGTCGAACTTCAAAGCCGGCAGCACCCGCGTGCTCGTCGCTACTGACATCGCCGCCCGCGGCATCGACGTGGACGAGCTGACCCACGTCATCAACTACGAAATCCCCAACGAGCCCGAAACCTACGTGCACCGCATCGGCCGCACCGGCCGGGCCGGCGCTTTCGGCACCGCGTTTTCGTTTGTGGAAGATGAGGAGCGCGCTTATCTCCAGGATATCCAGAAGCTCATTAGCCGCCAGATTGACGTCGAAGCTGAGCATCCCTTCGTATCGGGTCGCATCAAACCGGTGATGCTGCACGGCAACGAGCGCATCATTCGGCCCAAGGGCCCGGCTGGTCGTCCGGCCCGTTCTGGCCCCCGCGAGGGCGGAAACGGTGGCGGTGGTCGTTCGGGCGGTGGCCAGGGCGGCGGGCGCTCGGGTGGCGGCCGTGGCAGCGACCGCCCCAGCGGCGAGCGTAGCGGCAGTGGCCGTCCCAGCGGCGAGCGCAGCCGTCCGGCCGCACCGGCCGGCAACGGCCAATCGGATACCGCTCGTCGCTTCGGCAGCGGCGGGGCCCGCGTGAACGTGGGCGGCAACCGCGAAGGTGGCGACCTGGGCGGCCGTCGCCGGGGCGATGCCGGCGGTACGCGTCGGGGTTCGTTCTAAGCACGGGCCTTTGGGCCCCAACGGACAAACAAAAAGCAGAAGGCCCCGGAAAACTTTTTCCGGGGCCTTCTGCTTTTTAAGACTGATTGCTTGTTCGCGAATTATTCCATCATCATGGCCCAGCCCGCGCTCCCCGTTATCCAAGCCCTGCGCGACACGGCCCAGCGCCTAGCCACCCAAGCGCCCTACCAGTGGGGCCACATGGGCAGTTGCAACTGCGGCCACCTCGCCCAAACCGTCACTCGCCTCACCAAAGCCGAAATCCACGCCCGCGCCATGCAGCGCTACGGCGACTGGGAGCGGCAGATTACCGATTACTGCCCCACCAGCGGCCTGCCCATCGACCAAACCATCGACGAGATGCTGGCCCTCGGCTTCAGCCGCCGCGACCTCACGCACCTCGAGCGCATCTCCGACCCCACCATCCGGGCTGCCATTCCGTTCGAGCGGCGCGACACCCTCCGTCACAACCAACGCGACGATGTTGTGCTTTACCTCCGCACTTGGGCCGACCTGCTGGAGCACGACCTACTGGCCGGCATCAGCCTGCCCAATTTCGATACCGCTCCCGTGCCCACGCCAGTATTGGCCGCCGCGCGCTAAGCCCTTAAGACGGTTTGGCCTAATAATGGCCAAAATTCCCGATACAGAAAAAGCCCCCGCCAAAAATCTGGTGGGGGCTTTTTTATTTTAAGCGTGGCGGCGAAGCTAGCCGCTGGCCTTAGTTGCGGGTAACGTTGGAGCGCTGAGCTTCGCGGTAGCCCTCGGCACGATGGGCACGCTTGTAAGCGGCGTCAGCGGAAGGGTCTTTCTCAGCCTCGGCGGCATCGGGGGCCTGGGCACAAGAGGCCGTCAGGAGCATGGCCGTTGCGGCGGCCAACCAAAGATTCGTGCGGGTCAGTTTCATGCCACGAAGGTAGCCTACGGCTGCCAAACGAACAACCCAACCACCAGTGCATCCGCACACCCTATTGTATTTCGGACCGGGACCGCACCTGTACGCTTTCATCCAACAATAATTTAGGGGGGAAAACAGGGTCCGCTTCATTTACAATTGACAACACGCCTGCGGGCCAGTCCAAACGCAACGTCCACCTTACCAACTACACTTGGCACAGCATAGCAGCAGTAAAGCCTCCTGTTAGACCGTTACCTCGGCTTCCAATGGCAATACCATGCTCCAAAAGTCCATCTCACTATGTTAGTACAAGTCAATTTGAAATCAGACCAATATTGCATTTAACAATGCTACTTCTTTTGCCCAGCATGATAATTTCATTAGCAGTGGCACACAGCCCTTCTGTGTAACACCGGTTGTACAGCTGCTCAAATAGCTAGAATCAAAGGGCCTATAATTACCAATCCAGGCCCTAACAATTCCATCAATCAGACCAAACCAATACTTTCGTTAGCTGAACTTTACTTCTTGAAAAACAGTATTTTATATAAAATATAAATCCTTTTGCAGAGCTTATGAAACCGGCCCTACAAAAGTTAGCAGTCTATACAATCAAATATTGCGGTTCCAAAGGACTATTAGTTTAACCCCGGGGTAGCCACAAAAGACCCCAGGCACTAAATCCAGACACCTGACAAATTGAATAATGACTACATGCTCCACACATCTTCGGCTTAATGATTGAAAGTTCAAAGCCTGAAGTCTGTCAGGGTTTCAGCTGTTGCGCTCATGTGAGAGCCCTCCGATAGAGTGATGAAAAGCAGCCTGCATGGCGCTCTTTTGCCGGCCTACATACGCGTTACATATGCCAAATTGAGCACAGCAGATTCAGGCCTGATGCCCGGCAAAGGGCAGGCGAAGCAGCCATCTACAGTGAGATGAGAGAATCGAAAACAGCACTACACTTTGCCTCGAAACCTACTCGGGTTGATAATCGGCAAAGGAACCGTCGCGATAGAAAATCACAATCCGGCGAATGGGCTTGTCGCCTCCCGCAAATAGCGCCGAAGCCAATGCTACCCCCGGCGTTTCATCGGCGGGCGCTGATTGAAGAGGAACCACCTTATCAGCCACCTCGGACATAGGGGTGGGCGTAGGAACGGACGCAGTAGGGGTAGCGCCCTGAACCGGAGCTACTGCCGGGGGCGGCACAACCAACGGCTGGGATGGGGCTTTGGTGGTATCCGGAAGCTGGGGCAACGTCTCCAAAACGGCGGCATTGGCTACAAAGCGCTTGGGCATAACCCGGGCACGACCCGAATCAGGCACGTTGGGAAGCAGTGGAAATTGCTTGGGCACATCGCGCACAACATTCTCTTTTTCAGCATTTTTACCACTGGAAACAGATGCCCTTGAGGCCTCAACAACAGCCTCTGCAATAGTTGGGCGGCGCTTCTCAGCCTCAACAGGTGCTGGCGCAGCAGCCAAGGCTGGCATAACTGGTGCTGTTGCCTCTTCTAACGGTACGGGAGGCACCGCCGTAGCATGGGAACTGGCACCAACCAGCATCGGTCCGGTGCCATTGAGCAGCCACGGCATGGCCAAATCGGGCATAGCGGCCAGAATGCGTTGGACGACCTCAAGACTAGGCTTGTTGCGCCCGGATAGAATGTGGCTGACAATGGGCCGGGCCACGCCGATAACATCCGCAAACTGCGTAGGCGTAAGCTGCCGGCTTTCTAATAGGGTTCTAATGCGCTCAACCATAATTGAAAATTTGGTTACAAATGTAGCGTCCGAAATCAGAAAGCCCGGATTGTGTCCAAACCTTTCTGATTCACAATTGTAATATAACGAATTAAGACAATGTGTTTACATCTGTAAAATCAATAGATGTCCCCAGGCATTCACCTAGTGTATAACAAATGTAACCAAGCTAGCCTCTGTAGATATAGTCCTTCCTGATTCGTCTGCTCAGTCCTATTATCATAACCTTGCCGGACTCAAACCCTGTCTCGTTGCACCGTTCCCACAGCGCAATGACGACCCAGATACTGGACTATCTAGCGCGGCTCAACTCTATAATTGGGCTTATTCACGTCGTAAAAACGACATAAAAAAGGCCCGATAACCTCTCGGTTACCGGGCCTTTTTAGTCATCAACTCCCCACACAGGGGACTGAAGTGACAGCATTTCGGCTAGTCGAAGTATTCGCGGGCGAGCTTTTTATCCAGCCCGTAGATGTCGTCGCGGAAGTGTGGGTGGCCGGCGGCATCGGCCCAGGCCGTGAAGTAGACCAGGTAAACGGGCAGCTTTTCCTTCAGGGTAATGTACTTTTCGTGGCGGGTTGCAATGGAGTCCAAGATGGTAGCCTGGTCCCATTCGGGCCGGTCGCGCAGCAGGTAAGTGGCCAGTTTTATGGGCTCGGAAAGGCGCACGCAACCGTGGCTGAAGCTGCGGTTGCTCTGCGAAAACAACTCGTCGTGGGGCGTGTCGTGCAGGTAAATGTCGTTCGAGTTGGGGAAGATAAACTTCACATCGCCCAGGTCATTCTTGGGCCCGGGCCGGCGGCGCAGCGTGTATTTGAACGTCGCCTGCGTCACGTTGGCCCAGTCGACCGAGGCCGGGTCTACCACGGTAGCTTTGCGGCCATAGCCTTTCACCACCTCCATATCGAGGCGGTCGAGGTAGTTGGGGTTTGCCACAAGTTTTTCGCGCAGTTCATTATCGATGATGCTGAACGGCACATTCCAGTAAGGAGCCAGCACCACGTACTCCATTTTGTCGCTGAAGACCGGGGTTTCGTGCAGCACTTTGCCCACGATAACGCGCATATTGAAAGCCTCCTTATTGGCTTCGATGACGTGCAGTGTGAACTCGGGAATGTTGACGAGTAGGTAGTTTGGCTCAAACTTTTTGGGCAGCCAGCGCCAGCGCTCCATGTTCAGAATAAGCTGGTCGATGCGTGTGCCGATGGGTACGTTGAGCTGCTTCAGCGTCTCCCCGCTGACGATGCCGGTCGGCTTGAGGCCGGCATCCTGCTGAAATAATTTGACGGCCTGCACCAGTTCGGGGTCGTAAACCTGGGTAGCCGGAACCGCGGCGGCCGGGGTGCCGGGTTGGGTTGAAGCCGTGACGTGCGCGCTGGCAGCGGCTCCGCCGGCGCTATCGAGCAGGCGCTTGCGCAGGGCGGCCACGGCCGGCGAGGTAGCCCCGGGTTTCAGGTTGAGAGTAGCTGGCAGGGTGGGCCAGCCGCCGGCGCGCTCCTGGGCGCGATAGGTGGCCAGCGCCTTTTTCAGCTGGTCGTACTCGGGGTGGAGGGGGGCAAACTCGTAGTAGTTATAGCGGCTTTTGCGCTCGCCTAAGAAGGTAAGCAAAGCCTTATTGAGCTTTATTTTGTTGGGCTTGACCAGCCACGAGGTATCCTTTTTATCGTGCGGGTTGGCCACGCCCCGGTAGTAGTCGTTCGCCCACTTCATGTACGTTCCGGTCAGGGCAATATCGGCCTGGCGCTCCAGCTCATTGCGGCGCACGGAGTCGCCCCGAACCTTTTCCAGCTCAGCTAGCATTTTGGATATGTCCTTAACCTGGTAGTCTTTAGGATTAAGGCCTTCATTGCCTGCTTTAGCAATAATTTCCTCCAGGGTCTTAACGCGCGGCACCGGCTGGTGGTCCTTAAACCACCCCAACTTGAAGCCCCGCTCCCGGTAGAAGCGACGCGCCGGGAGCAGCTGGGACTTGAACTTGGGTTCGGCCTGAAAAGCTTTGATGACCTCCGTGCTATCAAGCAGAGGCTGGGGGCCGGCCACAGTGGTCGCCGTTGAAGAGTCGGCTGCCGTTTGCCCGGCAGTCTGGTTCTGCGAGTCAGAGGAGCCGCAGGAAGCAAGGGTAGTGCTGCCGAGGGCTGCCATCAGGAGCAGCCACAGCAGGGAAGTAATTCGAAGGAGAAAATTCATTGAAGGGAATAATGCGGGCGGAAAATAGCCTCGGCTGTGGCCGAAGGCTGGGCGTTGTACTGCCAGGCTGCTGGCAGGGTTGCGCCGGGCCGCCCGCAGGCAGTCCGGTTGCAAAGTACGCCATTGCGGGGCACAGCGTGTTAGCGAAGGGCCGGAATCGTGCCAATTCCAGGCAAAAACTTCCGTTCCGAAGGCGAGGTCAACCCGGATAGCCTTATTTGCCGGGTGGAGCCAGCTTCCGGCAGCTCTCCCGTAGCCGTCAATGTCCGCTTCCGGGTCCAATCCCCCAGCCTGGTTGTTATTTCGGCCCGACGCTTAGCGAAGCGCTGGCTGGCACGGTACTCCGACGTATGCGTCCCGGTTTTTCTGAATTTCTCTTCATCACTTCCCGCATGGCCTCTCTCGCATCCGACTTCTTGCCCACTGTCCTCCCCACCGACCCGCACAGCCACGCCGGCAGCAGCCCGGTGCGGGTGCGCCACCTCGCCCTGGTCCTGACTGTCGATTTCGACCAGCACATCCTGACTGGCACCGCTACTTGGGACCTTGCCAATCCCAGGGCAGCAACCGAACTCGTGGTCGACATCCGCGACCTGACTATCGAATCGGTGGAGGCGCTCGATACCGCTGGCCAGGCTACCGCCACTGACTTTACGTTGGGTACGCCCGACGCTGTGCTGGGCCAGGCGCTACGTATTGCGCTGCAGCCTGCGACCACGGCCGTCCGCATCCGCTACCGCACGGCCCCGCAGGCGGCGGCTTTGCAGTGGCTGAAGCCGGAGCAAACGGCCGGCACCGAGCCGTTCCTCTTCACGCAGTCGCAGGCCATTCTGGCACGCACCTGGCTGCCGTGCCAGGACTCGCCGGGCATCCGCTTCACCTACGAGGCCACGGTGCGTGTGCCCGCCCACCTACTGGCCCTGATGAGCGCCGAGAACCCACAGCAGCTAAGCCCTACCGGCGAGTACCACTTCCGCATGGCACAGCCCATTCCTGCCTACCTCATGGCACTGGCCGTGGGCGACCTCGCCTTTGCCCCGCTCAGCGGACGCACCGGCATTTACGCTGAGCCAGCCACGCTGCCAATAGCGACCCACGAGTTTGCCGACCTCGAAAACATGGTGGCCGCCGCCGAACAGCTCTACGGCCCCTACCGCTGGGAGCGCTACGATTTGCTGGTGCTGCCTCCCTCCTTCCCCTTCGGCGGCATGGAAAACCCTCGATTAACATTTGTAACACCAACCATCCTCGCGGGTGACCGCAGTTTGACCAGTCTGGTAGCGCATGAGCTAGCTCACTCCTGGTCGGGCAACCTGGTTACAAATGCAACGTGGAATGATTTCTGGCTGAACGAGGGATTTACGGTGTATTTCGAGCGCCGCATCATGGAACATTTGTATGGCCCCGAATACGCCGATATGCTCCAGGTGCTGGGCCGGGCGGCACTTCATCATACCATCGAAGAAATCGGGGCGGCCAGCCCCGATACCCATTTGCACCTGGCCCTGGCCGGCCGCGACCCCGACGAAGGCCTCACCGAAATTGCCTACGAGAAAGGCTGCGCCCTGCTCCTAACGCTGGAGTCGCTCATCGGCCGGCCCCGGCTCGATGCCTTTATTAAGGAGTACTTCGCCCGCTTCAGTTTTCAGGCGATGGACACCGCCACCTTTCTGCACTACCTCCGCGCCGAACTGCTGGACCAGGAGCCCGGCCTCGAAGCCCGCCTGAACCTGGCCGCCTGGGTCGACGGTCCCGGCCTCCCGCCCAACGCCCCGACGCCAGCTTCAGAGCGGTTCGCCAAGGTCGACCAAGCGCTGGGCAGCCTTGAGGCCGGCACCGCACCGGCCGACCTCTACCCGCTCACCACCAAATGGAGTAGCCACGAGTGGGTCCATTTTCTTCACCGCCTCTCCCCGACCCTGACGGCGGAACACTTGGCGGCCTTGGACGCGGCCTTCCACTTCACCACCTCCGGCAATGCCGAAATTCTGGCCGCCTGGTTTCCGCACACGTTGCGGGCCGGCTACGCAGCGGCCGACGAAGCCGTGAAAAAATTTCTGCTTCACGTGGGCCGTCGCAAATTTGTGGTGCCGCTCTACCAGGCCCTGCTGGCCACGCCCAATGGCCCGGCGCGGGCCCACGCCATCTATACCGAAGCCCGGCCCAACTACCACTCCGTGACCACCGGCACGCTTGATGCCCTGCTTGCTACCCGGGCCGAGCGTCATTAATCCCCATCCGGCCCGAACTTTGCCTCGGGCTTCGGCCCGGCTATCGTCTGGCCATTTCGTTTTTGCATCACTCCGTAATCTCCGCCATCCGTTGAAAACCATCATTCCGCTCGGCAAGCTCATCGCCGTGGGCGGCAACGAGGACAAGGGCACGTACCCCAACCCCCGGACCCGCCGCAAGTATTACCTCAACTTTTTCGAGTTGGGCATCCTGAAGCGCATCGTGCTCGAAACCGGCAAAACCGACCCGCGCATTGAAGTTGTGACCACCGCCTCCATGATTCCAGAAGAGGTGGGGCCGATTTACACCGGCTCCTTCGCCATGCTCAACTGCCTGAACGTGGGCATCATGGACATTCGCACGCCCGAGGATGCCCGCCAGCCCGAGTATCTGGAGCGTCTGCTGGCTGCCGATGTGGTCATGTTTTCGGGCGGCAATCAGTCGCGCCTGCGCGAGATGTTCGGCGAAACCGACTTCCTCGACCGCATGATTCAGCGCTACTACGCCGAGCCGAATTTTGTGATTGCCGGCACCAGCGCCGGGGCTATGGCCATGTCGCGTTACATGATTCGGGGCGGCTCGGTGCCCGATGCCCTGCTAAAAGGTGCTGTGAAAATGGGCACCGGCCTGAGCCTGCTGCCCGCCGCCATCATCGACTCGCATTTCGTGAAGCGTGGTCGGTTTGGTCGGCTCATCGAGTCGGTGGCGCTGCACCCCAAGCTCATCGGCATCGGGCTGGGCGAAGACACCGGCGTGCTCATCACCGAAGGCAACCTGGTCGAAACCATTGGCTCTAACCTGGTTATCATTCTCGACGGCCATAACATTCAGCACAACAACGCCGCGGCCGCCAAGAAAGGGACGGTACTTTCCATCGAAAACGTGACCATGCACGTCCTGGCCAAAGGCAACGTGTACGACATGAGCGAGCGGAAATTCTACCCCAGCAAAGATGTACTGGCCTCCGCCGTAGTCCCGGGCGTGGCCATCGACGTTACGTCCGTCGAATAAGGTCTGCCAGATTTTGTGAAAAGCCCGCTCATTGCGCAAATGAGCGGGCTTTTTCATGACATCTCAATAATTTTTCGCTGCCACGCAAGCTATTCCTTATAGATAGCCACCAGCGCCTCGCCTCCCTCAACGCGGCTGGCGCGGTACATGCCTTCCGAATTGAAGGGCAGCGTGACATTTCCAGCCGCATCTACGGCAATCAATCCGCCCTCGCCGCCCACGGGCGCAAGCTTGTCCTGGACCACAATCCGGGCGGCCTCCTCCAGTGATAATCCCTTGTATTCCATCAAACAAGCCACATCGTAAGCCGCCACGGCGCGGATAAAATACTCCCCGTTGCCCGTGCAGCTGATGGCGCACCGCGCATCGGCCCAGGTGCCGGCTCCGATGAGCGGCGTGTCGCCGATGCGGGAGTAGCGCTTGTTGGTCATGCCGCCGGTGCTGGTGGCGGCGGCCAGGTGGCCGTGCTGGTCGCGGGCCACGGCCCCCACGGTGCCCTTTTTCCAGTTTGGGTCGGCGGTGTGGTCGAGCTGCATTTTGCCCGAAGCAATGGCATCCTGGAGCTGGTCGAAACGCTTTTGGGTGAAGAAATATTCTGCCGGTTGCAGTGGCAGGCCGTGCTCGCGGGCCAGTTCATCGGCCCCGGGGTAAGCCAGCAAGACGTGCTCGGTGTGCTCCATCACCAGGCGGGCGGCGCGGATGGGGTTCTGCACCTGCCGCACCCCAGCCACGGCGCCGGCCAATTTATTGTGGCCGCTCATGAGGGCGGCGTCCATTTCGTGGTGGCCGTCGTGGGTGAACACTGCCCCGCGCCCGGCGTTAAACAGCGGGCAGTCTTCGAGGCTGCGCACGGCGGCTTCCACGGCATCGAGGGCGGCGGCGCCGTCGCGTAGCAGGTTGTAGCCCGTGCTCAGGGCTGCATCGAGGGCAGCACGATAGAGCAGTTCATCGGCGGGTGAAAGCGAGGCGCGGGCAATGGTGCCGGCACCGCCGTGGATGGCGAGGGCGAACATATATATAAGGAGTAAAAAAGTCGGGAGAAATGCGGCCGCAAAGGTAGCCGGAGGGAACGGCGGCGGGGCCGCTTGCGTTTTTTTTCGTAGGTTTGATGTTCAAGTCTACACATACAAAAACACCCCATTTTTATGGCATACGACGTAACCGGCCGGCTGCACGAAATATTTGACGAACAGCAGGTAAGCGAAAAGTTTCGCAAGCGCGAGTTCGTGTTGGAAGTCCAGGACGGCCAGTATCCGCAACATATTAAATTTCAGCTGACCCAGGATAAAGTTAGCCTCGTTGAATCCTTCAAAATGGGCGACGAAGTGAAAGTAACTTTCGACCTGCGCGGCCGCGGTTTCAACAAAAACGGCCAGATGCTGTACTTCACCAACCTGGAAGCCTGGAAAATTGAGCCCGCCGGCGCTGCCAACTACAGCGGTGGTGGCCAGCAGCAGGCTGCCCCCCGCCCCGCTGCCCAGAACCAAAACCCCACGCTGCGTGCTCAGCCTTCGGCCGCGCCCATCGCCAGCGACGACGACAACGACCTGCCCTTCTAAGGCCAGCCACTCGTTCCGGTAGCGTAGCTACTGGCCGACGTTTTCAAAAAATGCCGCCTCCGGTACCCGGGAGCGGCATTTTTTATGCCCGCTTTACGTATAATATTCCATGGACTTACACGAGCTGATAGCACGGGGCGAGGGCGAGGCACTGGAATTCAAGCAGAAAACCACGCACCCACACCGCATTTCGCGTACCCTCGTTTCGCTGGCCAATACCCGGGGCGGGCAGGTGCTGGTGGGCGTCGATGATGCCGGCCGCATTCTGGGCGTGCGCGATGCCGAGGAAGAATTGTTCGTGTTGCGCGATGCCGCCGCAAACTACATTGCCCCGCCCCTGGCCGGCTTGCACTTCCACGAAGTGGAGGAAGACGGCCGCACTGTCCTCATCGTGACCGTGCCCGAAAGCCCCCGCAAGCCCCACCGCGCCCAGGTAGCCCCCAACGACTGGCGCGGCTACGTGCGCGTGCGCGACGCCAGCGTGCAAACCAGCGGCCTCACCGAGAAGGTGTTGGAACGCCAGCAGCCCGAGTCCCGATTCGAGCAAATCCCGCTCAATAAACAGGAACTGGCCGTTATCGATTACCTGAAAACCCACCCCCGCATTACCCTGGCGCAATTCATGAAGCTGGTGAATTTTGGCAAGCGCCGCGCTTACCAGACCCTCATAAAGCTGGTGCTACACGGCTACATCCGGCACCACGACAAAGAGAAGGAGCCGTATTATACCGTCTGAACCACGGATTGGCTGCACCGAACTTCGTTTCGCTCAGATTCTAGGGATATCGTATAAGAAGCGAATTGTTCGATATCAATTCACGAAAAAGGCCACTCGACTGAGTGGCCTTTTGACTTTGATAAGTTTGGATGAATCGTCCCCCAAATTCGTGGAATCCGAAAAATCCGAGCGAATCCGTGGTCTATTCCTGCTTACGGGCGCGGGCTACTTTCTTCTCGTCTTTCTCCGCTTTCTTTTCCTTCATGGTTTTAGCGGGCTCTTTCTTTTTCTCTTTACGGGCGTCTTGGGCTTTGGCCATGGTTGAAAAGAAGTTTAGGTGAGGGGTTAGGTTCCGGGATTTCAACGCACGGCCGGGCCGGCGCGTTGTGGTGAGCGAAGGTAGAAATTTTACCGAAAATCGCCTACAAAATGGGCAAATACCGCTCGCGGATGATGTTGAGGTGGTGCCGCTCGTGGCCGGGCACAATGTAGAGCAGCGCCCGCACCGTGGCCGGGCCGCCATTGGCCGTACCCCGCCGGTTTAGTTGCTCTTCGGTGAAGCTATCGAACAAGGCGACGGTAGCGGCACGGGTGGCATCGTACTCGGCCAGCAGGCTTGCGATGGAACGAGCATTGGCCCCGCTGTGCGCCACGTAGTCGTCCTGCTCGAAACCGGGCAGGTTCTGGCTATCGTTGCGGGCAAACCGCATGGCGCGGTAGGCGAATACGCGCTCAGAATCAATCTGATGCAACAGCATTTCTTTGAGGCTCCACTTTCCGGGAGCATAGGCTTTTTCGGCCTGCTCCTCGCTCAGGTCCGCAAACACGGCGTGAATTTCGGCGGGTTGGGAGCGCAATACTTCGCGTGGGTCGGCATCAGCCGGCACTAAGTTGATGTAGCCGGCGGCGTAAGGCAGGAAGTCGCCATCGGCAGGGCGGGTCAGGGACATGGGAACGGGATTTGGATGAGTAGCAAGGACTAACGCGGCCGGCAGGGGTTGCCCGGCGGCATTTTCGGGAGTCGGGAGCACCAGCGTGGCAGCAGCCGGCACGACCGGCGGAGCCGAAGGCGGCAGGATAGCAGGAGCCAGCTTCGGGTCGAGTTGCAGCCGCACCACCGGCAGCGGAGCGGGCAGCACGGACGGGCCTTCCACCGGCCCAAATGCCCAAATCAGAAAATCAGGCATCACCCGGCCCCAGGTATCGGGGTGGTGGTGGCCGCCTTCTACCTGCACGTAGCGCAGGGCTTTCTGGACATCTAAACCACAGGTAATTAATTCATCAACTAAATCCAGACAGTCTTCCACCGAGTCGATAACGCCGTTTTCGTTGCGGTCGCCACGCTCGTCGAGCGTGCCCACCTGCAACCAGAACCGGTGGCTGGAGTGCAAATTTCCGGCCCGCACCAGGCCATGCATAATGCGGTCGGCGGGCGTGTAGCCGGCCCCTACCGCCCGCTGCCGCCACCAGAACGAACCCGAAAACACCCCGGCCCGCGCAAACGCCTCCGGGTGGTGCCAAACCAAATCGAACGCCGACAAACCACCGAGCGAAAAACCTGCCATTACCGCCTCGGCCGGGCTAGCCGAAACCTGGTAATGTGCTTGGGCAAAGGGCAATAGCTCCTCCAGCACAAACTGGGCATATGCCCCGGCAAGGCTGCCCCGGCCGTTGAAATCGGGGTGGCCGGCGGTGCCATACTCCTGCACCCGCAGCTCGGTCGCGTGCATTCCGACTACTACAAAAGGCCGCACCGCCCCTTGCGCATACAGCTCATCAAGAGTGGCTTGCAGATGCAGACGCTCAAAATCCTGCCCATCGTTGAGGTACAGCACCGGATAAGGAGCGTCGGTGGCCAGGCCCACCGGCGGCAGCAGGACGCTCAATTCTACCTCCCGCTCCAAAAAGCTGGACGGTAGCACTTCCCGGCAAAGGCGAGTGCCAACGGATGACAACGAGGGGCTGGTGGGGTCTGCAAGCATCAAACAAAGTAACGCCGCCGGGTTGGAATGCGCTTCTTAATCAAATTAAAACCGGATAAATGCAGCCGGTCCATGATTTCTTTACTAGTTTGCCGCACCGCTCTTCAACTATTTCACCGCCCTCCTTCCCCCCATCCCGTGCAGGAACAACACCGCCGCTTTTACTCGCACCACCTCGGCCAGGATATTGATATGCTGGTTTTTGGCACCTGGGGCTACCCGGTGGTCATCTTTCCCACGTCCGGCGGCCGCGAATACGAGGCCCGCGACTTTAAGCTCATCGAGGCGGCCCGCCCGCTGGTGGAAGCCGGCCGGGTCAAGCTTTTCTGCATCGATAGCATCGACCAGCACTCCTGGTACGCCAAGCACCTGGAGCCGCGTATTCGGGTCCAAAACCACGTTTTCTATGACCAGTTTCTGAGCGAGGAACTCGTGCCCATGCTCCAGCAGGAATGCCACGTCGATAAGATTGCCGTGGCCGGCTGCAGCTTCGGCGGCTTCCACGCGCTCAATTTCGCTTTCCGCCACCCCAACCAGGTGGCACACCTGTTTACGATGGGCGCGGCCTTCGATATCCGCCAGTTCGTAGACGGCTACCACGACGACAACGTGTATTACAACAACCCGCCCGAATACCTGCCGGGTGCGTACAACGAGCATTTCCAGTGGATGAACATCATTCTGGGCACTGCCGAGCATGATTTCTGCAAGGAAGCCAACTTCCAGATGGCGCGCCTGCTTAGCGAAAAAGGCATTCATTACACGCTGGACGTGAAGCCGTTTGGCAACCACGACTGGCCCGTATGGCGCGAAATGTTTCCCCAGTACCTGGCCACCATCGGCTAAGCCCCCTTTCTACTCCCCAATTCTTCACCCCAGAAAACGCACCAAACACCTCAACCTATGAAAAAAATTGGCATCCTCTTCGGGCAGGAAAACACGTTTCCGCAAGCCTTCGTCGACCGCGTGAATCAGAAAGCCGTGGACGGCATTACGGCCGAGTTTGTGAAGATTGAGCAGGTAGAGCAAGCCGTACCCTGCGGCTACGACGTCATCATTGACCGGATTTCGCAGGACGTGCCGTTTTACCGCGCCTACCTGAAAAACGCAGCCCTGACTGGCACGGCTGTTATCAACAACGCCTTCTGGTGGAGCGCCGACGAAAAGTTTTTCAACAATGCCCTGGCCGTGCAACTGGGCGTGCCGGTGCCTAAAACGCTGCTGCTGCCCAGCAAGGCCCGCCCCGATGACACCACTGAAAACTCGTTCCGCAACCTGACCATGTTCAACTGGGACCGGGCATTCGAGCGCATTGGTTTCCCGGCCTTTATGAAGCCCCACTCCGGCGGCGGCTGGAAAAGCGTGTATAAAGTCGACAACCCCGAGGAAGCCTGGCGCGCCTACGACGAAACTGGTCAGCTGGTGATGCTGTACCAGGAAGCCATTGAGTTTGACGACTACTTCCGCTGCTACTGCCTGGGCGGCAAGCACGTGCTCATCATGCCCTACGAGCCGCGTAACGCCCCCCACGAGCGCTACCAGACCACCATGAAAACCCAGGGCGAAGCTGGCCAGCAACTGCTCGACACCATCAAGGACTACACCCTGCGCCTGTGCCAGGGCCTGGGCTACGACTTCAACACGGTGGAATTTGCCGTGCGCGGCGGGGTACCCATCGCCATCGACTTCGGCAACCCCGCTCCCGATGCCGACATCAATTCTGTTGGTGCTGAGAACTTTGAATGGGTAGTTGAGCACGCTGCGCTGCTGGCCATTGAGCGCGCTCAAGCCAACCAAGCCGGCAAGACCAACCTCACTTGGGGCAGCTTTGTGCAGGACTCTGTTGGGGACCTCCCCGCAAAACGCTCCAGCAGCAAAGGCGACGTGCAGGTAGGCACCGCTGTGAGCGAAACCAACGACCTAGGTGCCACCGGTGCCCCCAAGGCCACCGCCAAAAAAGCCGCACCGAAAAAAGCTGCCAGCGCCCCCAAGCCCGTGCCACCCACCGGCGAAGTACCCGTAGCGAAAGCTCCGGCCGCCAAAAAAGCCCCCGCGCCCAAAGCACCGGTCGCCAAAAAACCAGCTGCTAAGAAGGCTTAATAGCCTGTCTACCCAATAGCCGCGCCCCACCCCATCGGGCGCGGCTATTCTTGTTTTTTTCCTCCTTCCTTCAGTCGCTCCGTTCATGGCCACGCCTACGTTTACCCTCGGCATCGAGGAAGAATTTCAGACCATTGACCCGGAAACCCGGGAGCTTCGCTCGCACCTCTCCCAAATCGTTGAAAACGGCAGAATCACGCTCCACGAGCAGGTGAAGGCCGAAATGCACGAGGCCGTGGTGGAAGTGGGCACCAATATTTGCCAGAATATTGGCGAGGCGCGCACCGAAGTGCTGCACCTGCGCCGCCAGGTAATTGAGCTGGCCGACCGGCAGGGCCTGAAAATCGGGGCGGCCGGCACGCATCCATTTTCGCGCTGGCAGGACCAGCCCATCACGCCCGATGTGCGCTACGATAAAATCGTGGAGGAATTGCAGGAAGCCGCCCGCTCCAACCTCGTTTTCGGGATGCACGTCCACGTCGGCATCGAAAACCGCGAAATGGGCGTTTACATGATGAACACGCTGCGGTATTTCCTGCCGCATTTGTTCGCCCTCAGCACCAATTCGCCGTTCTGGGAAGGTCGCGAAACTGGCTATAAGTCTTTCCGCACCAAAGTGTTCGAGCGGTTTCCGCGTACCGGCATCCCCGGCTTTTTCCACAGCGCCAGCGACTACGACGAGTTTATTGCGCTGCTGGTAAAAACCGGCTGCATCGACAACGGCAAAAAAATCTGGTGGGACGTGCGCCTGCACCCCTTCTTCGACACCATCGAATACCGCATCTGCGACATGATGATGCGCGCCGACGAAACCATTGCCGTGGCCGCCATTATGCAGGCCCTGGTGGCCAAAATCTATAAACTCAAAGCCCAGAACCTCAATTTTCGCATCTACCGGAGCGCCCTCATCAAGGAAAACAAGTGGCGCGCCGCTCGCTACGGTCTCGATGGCAACATGATTGACTTTGGCATTCAGGAGGAGGTGCCCACCCGCAAGCTCATTCTGGAGCTGCTCGATTTCATTGACGACGTGGTGGACGACCTCGGCAGCCGCCACGAAGTAGAATACGTGCTGAAAATGATGGAGATGGGCACCGGCGCCGACCGCCAGCTCAAGGTTTTCCGCGAAACCGGCGACCTGAGTAAGGTGGTCGACTACATTCTCGCCGAAACCACATTCGGCCTGTAACTGATTTATCTTTGCCTTCGCAACGCCAGCCCTCCGGTTGGCGTTGTTTATTTTTAAGCTCGGCCCTGGCTTGGCTTTTTTCTATTTTTTGGCTGCAACAGCCTATTTGATTACCGCTATATGGAAGCTATTCGCATTGCGATTCTGGATATGTATGATAACGCCCGCAACGAAGGAATGCGTTGCATCCGGCAGTTGCTGGCGCGGAGCGCGGAGGAAAACGGCGCTCGGTTTCGCGTCGACACCTTTAATGTCCGGGCCGAAAACGAGTTGCCCGGCCTGGGTTATGATATTTATATTTCGAGCGGTGGCCCTGGTAGCCCGCTGCCTTCTGACGAGCCATGGGAACCCCGTTACTTTCGGCTGATTGACGCAATACTTGCTCATAATCAGACCAATGAGCAGAAAAAGCACTTGTTATTGATTTGCCACTCGTTCCAGTTAGTGAGCCGCCATTTGGGTGTAGGCACCATTAGCCGACGCAAATCAACTTCGTTTGGCGTGCTCCCGGTACACTTCACCCCGGCCGGTGCGGCCGAGCCCACCCTCCGGGGATTAGCCGACCCGTTTTACGTCGTCGATTCACGCGATTACCAATTGGCCGACCTGAACCTGCCGCGCATTGAAGAATTAGGGGCCAAAATTCTGTGCCTGGAAAAAGAGCGGCCCCACGTGCCCCTGGCCCGCGCCGTGATGGCCATCCGCTTCTCGCCGGAAGTATTCGGCACCCAGTTTCACCCCGAAGCCGACGGCGAGGGCATGCTGCGCTACATGCTTACCGACGAACGTAAGCAACAGGTAATCAGCACCTATGGCGAGGCCAAATACCACGAAATGGTGCGCTTGCTGGCCGACCCGGACACGATTAAATACACCGAATCCATCATCCTGCCTACTTTTTTGCGTCGTGCTTTAGTCCAGTTGGGCCAGCTCACGGCCGCTTAATTACTGCTCGTATTCAGCCGCTCCTTTCCTTATGATTCCTGAGTACCGCCACCGCTACAACGCCGCTTTCACCACCGCGAAATATCAGGAAATGCTGGCCGATATTGACCAGCAATTTCCCGGGCAATTAGACTTCCGGGTGGCCGAAACGCCGGTATTTATCCCGGCTGATTTACGAGACAAATTAATTGCCGCCGGTGAATCAATTATCAACGTAATTCAGCAGGAGAATTTCAAGGAATTAACCGAGGGAGCCATTCCTGCGCACCAGCGAGTACCCGGTGATGAAGGGCGGCCCGAATTTCTGACTTTTGATTTTGCCGTGTGCCGCAATGCCAACGGCAACCTTGAGCCCCAACTAATCGAGATGCAGGGTTTCCCCTCACTCTATGCCTTCCAGGCTTGGTTGCCTAGCATGTTTGAAAGGCATTTTCCTATTCCTGACTCCGTTTCTGCTTTTCTTAATTCGCCGGATGTCGCTGATTACCGCGAGGAAATGCGTCAATTTTTACTCGGCGACGAAGCACCGGAAAACGTTATTCTCTTAGAAATTTTTCCTGAAAAGCAAAAGACCCGAATTGACTTTATTCTAACAAAAGAATTCTGGGGAATTGAAGCAGTTTGCCTTACCAAAATCCGTAAAAATGGCCGTAAGTTATTTTATGAAAAAGACGGACGCCAAATTCCAATCAAACGCATTTACAACCGCGTTATTTTTGACGAATTAGAGCGCTATCCGGATTTACCCGGCGAGTTTCAGCTAACCGATGATGTGGATGTAACCTGGGTGGGCCATCCCAATTGGTTTTTCCGCGTCAGCAAGTACACGTTGCCGTTGCTTAGCGGGCCTTTTGTGCCGCCCAGTTTCTACCTGCACGAGCTAATCTCCTACCCTGCCGACCTGGAAAACTACGTGCTCAAGCCCCTATTTTCTTTTGCCGGGGCCGGCGTGCGCCTGCACGTAACGGCTGCCGATTTGGATAACATTACCGACAAGGAGCATTACTTATTGCAGCGCAAGGTTCAGTACGAACCCGTAGTACAATCGCCTGACGGGCTGGTAAAAAGCGAAATCCGCTTGCTTTATATCTGGCACCCCGACCAGGCGCGGCCTACACTGGTTTGTGGCCTGAGCCGCCTGAGCAGGGGTGAGATGATTGGGGTTGATTTTAATAAAAATAAGGATTGGGTGGGCGGCACTACGCCGCTTTTTGAACGCTAGCGCCGCTGGCGCGGGATGAAGCCCACATGAACAACAGGCGGTCATTGCGCGTAAAGCCCGTCCAACACCCCTTCACTCGCATTAGTATGCCCATGTCTCCGCTGGCCGAAAAAGGCCTCAAAATATCCAAAAACGTCCTCTTCAACGTCTTTATTGGTCGCGCTACCAAGCTCCTGGGCAAGCCATTCAAGGTAGTTGCTATCCTAAACGAAACGGCGGACAAGCTGGCCAGCCAGGAAAGCAAGGACAACAAATTCAAACAGTTATTCGACGTAGCCCTGACGCTGGTACGGCTGGTGCGGGCCTTCGTTAGCGGTGCATACCGCGACATTTCTACCAGCACCGTGATTTCGGGCCTGGCCGTGCTGCTCTACGTGCTGTCGCCCATCGACCTGGTGCCTGATTTTATTCCGGTGATTGGTTTTCTGGACGATTTGAGCTTGATTGGCTGGTTTGTGGGGAAATTCCAGGGCGAAATTCTCAAATTCCGGGAGTGGGAGCAAACCGATGTCCGGGCTGCCGTCAGCAGCGCCGGCCCGGACGCCGCCGCCGAACCCGCCCGGGGCGACCAGGCCCAGCCCAGCGTGGCCGAGCTGGGGCATTCGTAAATTGCCTTTTGCCGTGGAAGCCTCAGCTCCGGCTGGGGCTTTTTTCGTTATGCTGCTTCCGCTGCCTAGCCTTGCTTCGTCAGTTTTCGGTTGCTCCCAATTAATTTTAGCAAGCCTCCCTTCCCGCCGCTGTGCCGTTCCGCCCGTATGCCGACCTTCGTAGTAACCCTCCGCCTGCCCGATGCCTTTAATGAGGAATTTATCGCCATTATTCCGCGGCATCGTGATTTCATCAACCGCCTGCTCAATGAGAAAATTGTGGAATCCTACGCCATCAGCAGCGACCGAAGCCGGGGCTGGGTCACGATGAACGGTGAAGATACCGCCGCCGTGCAAGCCCTCGTCGAACAGTTTCCACTCTACCGTTTCCTGCGTGGCGTGGAAATTGATGAGCTGTTCATTTTCGACAGTACTGCCTCGCGCTTTCCCCACATCAACCTCAATTAACCTTACTTCCGCTCCGTAATTCCGGAGTATTCAGTCGCTCATTCTAATCCTTTTATGGCTGTTTTTCCCGTTACGAATTCTACTGGGTTACGCTTCGCTATTCCAGTGGGAATACTGGCTTTAATGGCCGCTACGGCCCCCGCCACCCCACCTACCATCACCACGGAGCAGCTCACCACGCGCATGAGCGCAGCCATTGAAGGGCTGAAGTTCCTGCGTTGCACCGTGAAGGCTCAGGAGCGCATCGAAGGCAGCATTCATCAGGCGCGCAGCATTATGAAGCTGACGTACAAGCCGCTACGCATTTACATCAAGAACCAGAAAGGCGTGGAAGTATTGTGGCTGGCGGGCCAGAACAATGGCGATGCCTGGGTGTACCCGGCGGCCTTCCCCTACGTCACGCTCAGCCTGGACCCCAATGGTAAGCTGATGCGCAGCAGCCAGCACCATACGGCTTTGCAGGCTGGTTTTGGCACTATTTCGGACCTCTTACGCTCCACCGGCCTGCGCCAGGACAACTCCTACAGCCGCTCGTTCCGCTACGTGGGCGACACTACCCTGCAGGGCCGCACCAACTACGTGCTCCGCTCCGACTATCCGCAATACCGCTACGTGAGCTACAAAGCCGGCAAAAACGAAACCATCGGCACGGTAGCTGAGCGGTTTGGTTGCGGTGAATTCCGCATTATCGAGCGCAACGGGCTGAGCATCGGCGATAAAATACCCGAAGGCAAGGTGCTGCAAGTGCCCAATGCTTACGGCCGCCGCACGATTCTCTGCGTCGACCCCAAAACCTACCTCCCCACCATGGTGCAGGTAAACGATGAGAAAGGACTGTTTGAAAAATTTGAATTCCTGGATGTAATACCGAATCAACCCATTCCGCTGGAGGAATTCACCAAGGATTACAAAGGCTACAAACTCTAAATCACGGATTCGTCGGATTAACGGCGGATTATTCAGATTTTGTGTAGGATTTCACATTAGATATTTCAATTAAAAAAGGCTTGCCACTTGGCAAGCCTTTTTTATGTTTTTGCTATTTAGCAACCATTAAATCGTTTACAAAATCCGAATAATCCGACGAATCCGTGGTCTAGCGGCGCATGGTTTTCTCGATGGTATCCCACATATCCGGCGTCAGCATTTCGAGCTTGTTGAACTCCCCGGCTCCGTTCAGCCACTCACCGCCGTCGATGGTCACGACTTCGCCATTCACATACGCCGAGAAATCCGACACCAGGTAAGCGGCCAGGTTGGCCAGTTCCTGGTATTGGCCCACGCGCTTGAGGGGCACGCTGGCGGCGGGGTCAAGCTTGCTGGCCAGCGGCTCGGGGAAGAGTCGGCTCCAGGCTCCTTCCGTCGGGAATGGGCCTGGCGCGATGGCGTTGGAACGGATGCCGTATTTAGCCCACTCTACTGCTAATGAGCGGGTCATGGCCAGCACACCGGCCTTGGCCGTGGCCGATGGCACCACAAAAGCCGAACCTACCGAGGCGTAGGTAGTCACGATATTGAGAATGGTACCGGGCTTTTTATCGGCAATCCAGCGTTTGCCCACGGCCAGCGTGCAGTTGTAGGAGCCGCGCAGCACAATGTCCACAATCACATCGAAAGCCTTGTGGCTCAGGCGCTCGGTGGGGCTGATGAAGTTGCCGGCCGCGTTATTCAGCAGTACATCCACGCCGCCAAATTCCTGAATGGTGCGCTCCAGCATGGCCTCCACTTCGTCGTACTTGCGCACGTCGCAGGCAATGGCCAGCACTTTGCCGCCGGTTTGCTGGCGGAGCTCATCAGCAGTTTTTTCCAGCACGTCCAGTTTGCGGCTCGTGATAGTGACGTTGGCTCCTAGCTGCAGGAAATAAGTAGTCATGGCCCGGCCCAGGCCGGTGCCGCCGCCGGTCACGATGATGGTTTTGCCCGCCAGGGCGTTATCGCGCAGCATGGGCTGGGTGTAGGGTGCGTTCATTCGAAAAAAGTCGGTGAGGGTGGGATAAGCGGGTCAGTCCGCCGCCCGAAGGTACAAGGCTGCTGGTGCGAATGTTAGCCCGACGTACCTCAGAAGCCGGATTATTTATTTTCAATGCCGAATATAGTGTTTCACCTTTTTCTTCTCACCTTCGTGCCTTGAAGGCATTAATTCCGATTGATTTGCATGACTAGTTCCATTTCCGGGGGCTCCACGAGCTCGAATTCGGGAGCGGGGCTCCCTACCGTATTAGTGTTGGGCTGCGGCTGGCTGGGCATGGCCCTGGCGCGGCAATTGGCGGCCTCGGGCCACCCTGTACTGGGCACCACCACTACCCCGGAAAACCTTCCCCTGATGGCCGCAGCCGGCATCCAGGGCCACCTGCTGCGGCTTGGTTCCGATTTTGGTGCGCCGGCCGAAGCTCTGCTGCACCGCCTGCTCAGCGCCGCCGATGTGCTGGTGCTGAACGTGCCGCCCCGCGCCGCCGCCGCCGGAGCCTATCCTACGCTGCTACGGCCCATTCACCGGGCCGTGGCAGCGGCCGGCACACCGCACGTGCTGTTCGTAAGCTCCACCAGCGTGTACCCAAACGAGCCGCGCCTTATGCGCGAAACCGACGCCATCAGCACCCGCGACGCGGCTTCGGACGTGCTGCGGGCCGAAGGCCACTTCGTGCCGCGCTACGGCCAGTGGAAAAGCACCGTCGTGCGCTTGGGCGGCCTCATTGGCCCGGACCGGGCTCCCGGCCGCTTCCTGGCCGGCCGCCAGGGCCTCGACCAGGGCAATGCGCCCGTCAACCTCGTGCACCTGACCGATGTCGTCGGTGTACTGTCCTGCATCATCGAACGCGGGGCCTGGGGCCATACCCTGAACGTGTGTGCCAACCAGCACCCACGCCGCCGCGATTTTTACCCCGCCGCCGCCCAATACCTCAACCTGAGCGCGCCCACTTTCAAGGACGAGCAGGGCGTGAGTGGAAAAACCATTGATAGTAGCTTGGTACGCAGCCTCGTGCCCTATCAGTTTAAGCACGATGATGTGCTGGCCTCGCTAGCCTATTGCTAAGGCGTTGCCTGTGGCACATGCTTCAGCTTGTGCCCGGTAGAACTGCATGCCGGGCATAAGCTGAAGCATGTGCTACAAGCCAGCCGTACCTTTGCCCTGTGAAATCTGCTGCAGTTCCTCCCCTCGTGGCCGTACTTGGCGGCGGGGCGGCCGGCTTTTTTGGTGCGATTGCCTGCGCCGAAGCCAACCCCAATGTCTCCGTTATATTGTTGGAAAAGACGGGGAAACTCCTCGCCAAAGTGCGCGTTTCGGGCGGCGGGCGCTGCAACGTGACGCATGCTTGCGACACGCCTGCCCAATTGGTGGCACACTACCCGCGCGGCAGCAAGCAACTTAAAGCCGCCTTTCAGCAGTTTGGCGTGGCCGAAACCATCGCCTGGTTTGAAAAACGCGGCGTGCAGTTGAAAACGGAGGCCGACGGCCGCATGTTTCCCACCACTGATTCCAGCGAAACCATTGCCCGCGCCCTGGAAGAAGCCGCCCGCCAAGCCGGTGTCCGCATCGTCACCAATGCCAGCGTCGATGAGATTCAGTCACTGCCGCAAGGCGGTTTCAGCCTGAAAATCACTGGCTCAGGCAGTGCACAACTGGGCTCCTCCTTGCTAGTTTCACAGCTGCTTATTGCTACCGGCGGCAATCCCAAATCGGCCAATTACGACTGGCTGCGCGCCCTCGGCCACCACATTGCCGAGCCGGTCCCTTCCCTCTTCACCTTCAACGTGCCCAACTCGCCCCTGAGCGAGCTCATGGGCGTGAGCGTACCCCAGGCTCGCGTGGTGCTAGCCGGCGAAAAGCTGCAATACGAAGGCCCATTACTAGTCACGCACTGGGGCGTGAGCGGCCCGGCCGTGCTCAAGCTTTCGGCCTGGGGAGCCCGTCGCCTCAGCGAGCTGGGCTACGTGGGCACTGCGCTTATCAACTGGATACCAACCTTTAGCGAAGAAACCCTGCGTCCCTGGCTGCAACAGTTCCGGCAGGACAACGGCAAGAAAACCGTGGTTAGCCACCCGCAGTTTGGCCTGCCCCAACGCCTCTGGCGCAATCTGGCCGAGCAAGCCGGCATCACCGCAGAAATTCGCTGGAGCGACCTGCCCGCCAAAGCCCAGAACCGCCTGCTCGAATTACTACTCCGAATGCCGCTGGCCGTGCGCGGCAAAACCACTTACAAAGAAGAATTCGTGACCTGCGGCGGCATCGTCCTCGATGAAGTTGACCTCAAAACCATGCAGAGCCGCCGCATTCCCGGTTTGTATTTCGCCGGCGAAGTGCTCGATGTCGACGGCATCACCGGCGGCTTCAATTTCCAGGCGGCCTGGACCACCGGCTTCCTGGCCGGACGCGCGATGGCAGTAGCGGTGTAACCTTCCAAACCGAGACGGAGTAAACGAGGCATAATCTTTCACCTCAAAATACTCTTTCCTCATGGAAGCCAAAGCCACCCAAGCCCTGCTCAACGAATTGGTTGAAACCCTCAAAGATGGCCAGAAAGGCTACGCCGAAGCCATGGTTGACGTGCAAGACGCCGACCTGAAGGACACGTTCAAGCATTTCGCCGCCCAGCGCTCCAGCTACCTAAATGAAATCGAGGACCAGATGTTCAAGCTGGACCTCAAGCCCGACACCAACGAAGGTGCCAGCGGCTCCATCACCGGTGCCGTACATCGCGCCTGGATTGACCTGAAGTCGGCCGTAACCGGCAAAGACCGTCACAGCATTCTCGCCGAGTGCGAGCGCGGCGAAGACTACGCCAAGAAAGCCTACCAAACCGCATTGAAAGCCGAAGGCCTCCCCGCTGCCCTGAAATCGGTAATCGAAAAGCAGTACCAGGGCGTGGTTGAAGGCCACGACAAAATCAAAGCCCTGCGCGATTCGTCTAAATAAGGACCGCAGATTTTAACGAATTTGACGGACAAAAACGGATTCAGTAATATCTGTTTATCAGCCTGTTTCATTCGTTAAATTAACAAAAAAAGGCCCCTCGATTAATCAAGGGGCCTTTTTTATAGCACTAACTTTATTTAATAAATAGCTTGGCTAATTATCACCAACAAACAATAAATATATAATTAGCAATTAACGGAGCTGATGGCGATGAATATCGGCCGGATTATAATAATCCGACCGAATCTGTTCTTATCCGTCAAATCCGTTAAAATCTGCGGTCCTTATTCGTCGAAGCTCTCGTTGCGGGGAGCACGGGGTGCGGGGCGCGTGTCGTACTCACGGGGCGTGCCGTAGCTCGGCTTGTTGCCGTAGCTGGGCTTGTCGCCGTAGCTGGGGCGGTTGCCGTAGCCCGACTTGCCGGTGCCGCCTTCACGACGGTCGCCGTAGCTGGGGCGGTTGCCGTAGCTGCTGCCACCGTCGCGGTTGCCTTTGTAGCCGCCGCCGTAGCCACCTTCGCGGCGCTCGCCGCCGCCGAAGCTGCCACCGCCGCGGTTGCCACCTTTGTAGCCACCGCCGTAGCCGCCTTCGCGACGCTCGCCGCCGTTGAAGGGACGACGCTCACGGTCGCCGCCGAAGCCGCCGGGACCACCACCCATGCGGTTGAAACCTTCTTCCTTAGCTGCGGCATCCTGCACCGGCGTGGCGATGCTGAAGCTAACCGGCGTGCCCTGGATGCTGGTGCGGCCGAGTTTTTCTACAATCTCATTGGCAAATTCTGACGGTACTTCCACGAAGCTGAACTTGTCGTAGAGGGCGATATCGCCCACTTTGGCACCGGTCAGGTTGCTCGATTCCGAAATCAGGTCCACGATATCGCGGGGGTGAATCCGGTCTTTCTTACCCATGGTCACGAACAGACGAGTGTAGCCGGGGCGGGCCTGACCGGCCGCTTTGCTGGCGTCGAGGCTCTGCTGAGCACTCTTGTCCTCCTTCATCGTCATTTTCAGCAGCGCGGCGGCGATGTCGAGCGAGGTGATTTCCTCACCCTGGTCGAGCAGGCGCTGCACGCGGCCCACGTATTTCTCCAGGTTGCCCTTCTCGATGATTTCCTTAATCTGGTTCAGGAACAGCGTGGTTTTCACCTCCGACACATCGGCGAACGACGGCACCTGCGCCAACTTAATGTCGGCCTTGGTGAAGCGCATGATGTCGCGCAGCTTGTAGATGTCGCGACCGCTCACAAACGTGAAGGCTTTGCCCGACTTGCCGGCGCGGCCCGTGCGGCCAATGCGGTGAACGTAGTATTCTTCGTCGGCGGGCAGGTCGTAGTTCACTACCGCTTCCACGTTGTCTACGTCGATGCCGCGGGCGGCCACGTCGGTAGCAACCAGCACTTCCAGCGTCGACTTGCGGAATTTATCCAGCGTGTTCTGGCGCTGCTGCTGGCCCATGTCGCCGTGCAGGCCTTCAGCGAAGTAGCCTTTGGCTTGCAAGTCAGCCACGATTTCGTCCACCATGCGCTTGGTGTTAGCGAAAACGATGGTCGACTTCAGGTTGTACATGTCGAGCAAACGGGTCAGCACGTCCTTTTTCTGAGGGCCGCGCACCTCGTAGTAGCTCTGCTCGATGTTGGTAACCGTCATCGTCTTGTGGTTCACCTTCACAATCTGCGGGTCGCGCTGATATTTCTTGGTGAGTTCCATGATGGGCTTGCTCATCGTGGCCGAGAAGAATACCGTCTGGCGGTCTTCGGGCATCTTGCTGAGCACATACTCGATGTCTTCGCGGAAGCCCATGTCGAGCATCTCGTCGGCTTCGTCGAGGATGATTTTCGTGGTTTTATCGAGGCGCAGGGTGCCGCGCTCGATGTGGTCCATCACACGGCCGGGAGTGCCAATTACAATCTGCACGCCACGCTCCAGGGCGCGGAGCTGACGGTCGTAAGGGCTGCCGCCGTAGATGGGAACTACCATCAGGCCACGCTTATACTTGCCCAGCTTCTGGATTTCGCCCGACACCTGCACTGCGAGTTCGCGGGTGGGGCAGAGCACCAATACCTGCACGTCTTTGCTCTCGGTATCGATGTTGTCGATGGCGGGAATGGAGAAGGCAGCGGTTTTGCCGGTACCCGTCTGGGCCTGGCCAATAACATCTTTGCCGGCGAGCAGCACAGGAATGGCAGCAGCCTGAATGGCCGAAGCTTCCTCGTAGCCCATCTCGGTGATGGCGCGTTGTACTTCCTCGGAGAGGTTCAGTTCGTCAAAGCGAACCACAATTTTTTCAGCTTCCATGATTGGAGTTGATAAGGGAAAAAGAGACATAGCTCTGAAAACAGCCGTACTCAGCGACGTTTCCCCTCCTACTACCTTGTCACAATCAGGCGGGAAAAAACAACCAAAAAACTACGCGGCCAATGCGTTAGCGCCTCTCTCGGGCTTGCGCGGACTTGGGCCGTCCTCAAATGCGGGTGCAAAGGTAGGATTTTTATTTTGGAAAAGCTAGACAATAAAAAAGAATGTGTAATCAGAACGTCATGCAGAGCGCAGCGAAGCATCTTTACCGCTTCGATGTTAGCCCTCCCATGTTTCCAAATCAATCGACTTCCACTCAGGATTGAACGCAGCGATAAGCGCGTCTTTCTTGGCCCGGGACCATCCTTCCAGAACTTTCTCGCGGGCAATAGCCTGAGCAGCATCAGGCAACTGTTCAAAGTAGGCCAGTAAATCAGCTTGATAGCGGCCAGTAAATTTATTCGCGTCACCTCGACCAGCGCTGTGTTCATAGAGCCGGCGAGTGAGGTTATTGGTTACGCCAATGTATAGCACTGTCCGACTGGTATTGGTTAGAATGTAGACGTACATAGCATAGTTAGACTGTTCAACGAAGCGGTAAAGATGCTTCGCTGCGCTCTGCATGACGTTCTATGTTCATTCTAACGAGCATAAAAAAAGCCCGCCAAAAGGCGGGCTTTCTTATCAAGAACAAAGCTAGGACAGGACTAAACCAGCGTCACTTTCACAGCGTTCGGGCCTTTTTTGCCCTGAGCTACTTCGAATTGAACTTTGTCATTTTCGCGAATCGAGCTTACTTGCAGGTCGCTGATGTGTACGAAAATGTCATCGCCAGTTTCGTCGTTTTTGATGAAACCAAAGCCTTTGGTCTCATTAAAGAATTTTACCGTTCCGGTGGGCATGGTGGTTGGTTGTGGAGTTTCCCTAAGCTTTTGGGCCACCGTGGCTTGGTTTCTTAGGTTGCGTCAAAGATAGGCATAATTTCCAAATCACCAAGTCCGTATGTATTTTTTTCAATCGCTGCCGACCTTTGCCCGCTCCCCTCCTACCTATACAGTATGCCCGACGCGCCCGCCCACGCTTTTTCGCACGTATTTCAAGTTCCGGCCAGCGCCATTGATGCGCTGGGCCACGCCAATAACGTGGAATACGTGCGCTGGGTGCAGGACGTGGCGGGGGCGCACTGGCTCAGCATCTGCCCGGCCGAGTTGCGCGACCAGATTATTTGGGTGGTGCGCGAGCACCGGATTCGCTACCTGCAATCGGCCTTCGCGGGCGAGACGCTGCGGGCCAGCACTTGGGTGGGCGAAACCAGTGGGGCCACGTCGCTGCGCTACACCCGCCTCACCCGCGCGTCCGATGGCGTGCTGCTATGCGAAGCGGAAACGACCTGGGTGCTGCTCGACCCCAAGAGCGGCCGGCCGGTGCGTGTGACGGCGGAGATGGTGAGTTGGCTGACTACTAAAAATCAGTAATGCCATAAATTAACCAATGCATAGGTTTGCCATTTTCCACTCACCTTTTGAAAAATGTGCATATAACCACCTCCGCCAAGTGGATTAAACTGCCGGTCGACCACCACAATCGCATAGTTATCCATGAAAACCGGCGCGGTTATGTCAGCCACACAGAAAAATTCCGGATTCTTTTTTCGGTAATTCTTAATCCTGCTGTAGCTATCAAAAATTCTCCAACCATTGCTCTTGTAACGAATCTGAGCAGGAGTATTTGTTTTAGGCAAAGGCACAACGCTTCTTTTGAATGGTCATATTGTCAGCAAAAATTTCTTGAGTTGTTTGTTCCTAAAAGTTTTGACGTTTTCAGGGCTTGGAACGTAGCTCAAACTATCCGCAGCAAATTGGTGAATGGTATAGCTTACATCCTCGTCATTAGCGCTTTTTGGTGCCTTCAACCGCTCCGATTCGCTGATACACACAATAGGATGCAATTGCTTCGCTCTTATGGCAACTTGGATTAGGCTATCCATCACTTGTTGACAGATTGTGCTGTCACTTAACTCGATACTAGCTGAAGCTTTATGCTGCATCAGTATCAACCCAACAAATACCAAAAAGGTCCGAAGAATCAATTTCATAAGATTTTTATTTCCAACGTTCTAAAATGCCTCCCTCCTTCCGCATCTACTCCTCTTCGGCCGGCTCGGGGAAGACGTACCAATTAACGAAAGAATACCTGCTGCTGGCGCTTGGCTCTGACAGTCCAGAGTATTTTAAGCACGTACTGGCCATTACGTTTACCAACGATGCGGCGGGGGAAATGAAGCACCGCATTGTGGATGCGCTGCGGAATTTTGCCTACCCGGCAGCGGGCAAAACGGATGGGCTGCTGGCCGATATTGCGGCAGAGCTGAAGCTGCCGGAAACGGATGTGCGGCGGCGGGCAGCGGAGACGTTTCGGCTGGTGCTGTACCACTACGCCGATTTTGGGGTGAGCACGATTGACTCGTTTGTGCAACGGATTGTGACGGCGTTTACCCGGGAATTGGGCTTGCCGGCCACGTTTGAGGTGGAGCTGGATACGGATGCGGTGCTGCAAAGCGCGGTGGCGGCGCTGCTGGACAAGGTGAACCGCGACCCCAATAGCAAATTGCTGTCGCAGACGCTGGCGGAATATGCGCTGGGGCAGGCCGACGAGGGCAAAAGCTGGAGCCGACTGCCGGAGGAGCTGGCGGGCTTCGGCAAGGTGCTGTTTAATGAGACGGTGCAGGAGGCGGTGGCGCAGCTGGATAAGCTGAGTCTGGCCGATTTCCGGCGGCTGGACAAGGAAATCCGGGCGCGACGGACGGAGATTGAGGCGGCATTTGCGCAGACGCGGGAGGTGGCGCTGGCGGTGCTGGATGCGGCCGGCGCGACGGAAGGCGACTTTTTCCAGGGCAAGCGGGGCATTTTTGGCTACGTGCAGAAGGGCGTGGATTTGCTGGCGCCCGATGCCGGGCCGAATAGCTACGTGCGCGCCACGCTGGCCGATGACAAATGGTACAGCGGCAAAATCAAAACGGCGGCTGACCGGGAGCGGGTGGACGCGGTGAAGGAACCGCTCGGCCAATTGGTGGCGACGCTGGATAAATTGCGCGCTGATTATTTGCCAAATTATGTATTGCTGGCGGCGATGCAGCCGTATTTATTTCACGCTTCTTTATTGAGTGAATTAAATAAAATTGTAGAGCAAATTAGCCGCGAGCGTAACGTGGTGTTGATTTCGGAATTTAACCGAAGAATTGCCAGTATTGTGCTCACCGAGCCGGTGCCGTTTTTGTACGAGCGGTTGGGCGAGAAATACGAGCATATTCTGATTGACGAATTTCAGGATACGTCGGTATTGCAGTGGAATAACCTGTTGCCGTTGGTGGAAAATACGCTGGCGAATGGACACTCAAGTTTGGCCGTGGGCGATGCCAAGCAGGCCATTTACCGCTGGCGTGGGGGCGAGATGGAGCAGATTCTCAGGCTGCACCAGGGCAACACGGAGGCGCTGGCTGCCCGCGCCCGCGAGCCGGAGATGCGCGAGCTGCTGCGAGGGCGCTACGAGGCGTTTCGGGGGAAGCTGGAGCCGCGGGCCTTGCAGGTGAATTACCGGTCGGCGCGGGAGATTATTGATTTCAACAACTCGTTTTTTGAGGCGGTGAGTGCGCGTCACGAGGCGCTGGGGCTGGTGACGGGGATTTATGACGCGCATTTTGGGCAGCAGGTGCCGGAATCGCAGCGGGCGGACCAGCAGGGGCACGTGGAGCTGTTATTCACCCAGAAGGATGCGCCCGCGCTGATTTTTGACCCGGCGGCCGGCGCTTACACCCCCGAGCCCCTCCCCGGCCACGCGCCCGAGGCGCTGCTGGGCTACGATGAGAGCACCTGCTATCTCACGCTTCAATTAGTAGAGCAGGCGCTGCGCGATGGCTATGAGTTGCAGGATATTTCGGTGCTGTGCCGCACGCGGGGGGCCAGCAAGACCATCGCCAAGTTCCTGAAAGAGCGGGGCTACGCCATTATTTCGGCCGACTCGCTGGCGCTGGAATTTGCGGAGGTGGTGAACTTGCTGGTGAGCATTCTGCGGGTACTGCACCAGCCGGCCGATACGCTGGCGCGGGCCGAGGCCCTGCTGCTCGTGGACAAGGTGGTGCGGGGGCTGGCCCCCACGCCGGCGCGGGCGCGGCACATTGCCACGGTGGCCAATGCAGCGGGCGGCACGTCGTTTTTTGATGAGCTGCGGGCGCTGGGCTACGATGTGCAGGAGCAGGAAACCGGCAACCTGGGCCTCTACGAGCTGGCCGAGCGGCTGCTGAGTCTGTTCGGGCTGTTGGGGCGCAACGGGGAGAGCGAGTACCTGTTTCGCTTTCTGGATTTGACGCTGGAATACAGCCTGAAATTTGGCAACAACCTGGGCAATTTCCTCACGCACTGGGAGGAGCGCAAGGGGCGCATCAGCATCAACGCGCCGGGTGGGCGGGCCGCTATTACCATCACCACGGTGCACAAGGCCAAGGGGTTGGCGTATGGGGTGGTGATTGTGCCCTTTGCCGACTGGAGCCTGGAGCCGCACCGGGGCACGCTGCTGTGGGGCCACCTGGAGGCCGACCAAAAGCCCCTCGAGCTGATGCCCGACGTGGCGGTGGTGCGCCTTAGCCAAACCATGCAGCAAACCGCGCTGGGTACTCAATACGATGAGGAGCGCGAGAAAACCTTCCTCGAAGGGCTCAATACGCTGTACGTGGCCTTCACCCGGCCGCGCCACCGCCTCTACGTCATCAGCAAGCGGCCGGAGGAGAAGAAAACGACCAAAACCGACGAACTGGACGCCGCCGCCCCCACCACGGCGGCCCGCACCGTAGCCGATTTGCTGCACGGCTACCTGCTGGGGCGCGGCGAATGGCAGGAAGAACAGGTGTCTTTCGTGGTTTCGAAAGGCTCTTTGGCGGCGGAGAAAAAGGCCGGCAGCGCCCCAATGGCGGCTACTTACGAACTGACGAACCTGGCCGCCGCGCCCTGGGAGGAGCGCCTGAAGCTGCGCCGCCACGCCACCACGCTCTTCGATTTTGACGAGCAAAAGGCCCAAAGCGAGTGGAACCGCAAGCTGCACTTCGCCCTGCGCCGCCTGCTCACGGCCGCCGATGTGGGCCGGGTGGCCAGCCAGCTCGTGGCCGAGGGCATCCTGAGCGCCAAAGAGCGGCCCCAGTTGGTGGAGAGCCTGGAGCAGCTGGTGAGCGACCCGCGCTTGGCCCCCTACTTCGCCCCGCACCTGAGCGTGGAAACGGAGCGCGAAATCCTGGTGGGCGGCGTGAAGCTGCGCGACTACAAGCCCGACCGCGTGGTGCTCGAACCTTCCCTCGAAGCCCACCACCGCCTGGGCGGCCGCGTCACGCTGATGGATTTCCGCCTGCCCCCGCCGCAGGAGAAACACAAGCGGCTGCTGCGCAACTACGCCACGCTATTTGAGCAATTGGGGTACGCGGAGGTGCGCGGGGTTATTTATTATTTTGGGACGGGGGAAGTGGTGGAGGTATGAGAAGCTATGTAGTCGGAGTAATTTTAGCTGCTTTTACCGTTAAGTAATTAACAAATGCGCTGCATGTAACCAACATAAAAAGAGCATCTTCCTGATTTAAACTAGTTTCTTCGAGCAAAGCATGGCGAATGCCATCACCATCACTAGTATAACCATAGATACTTAATAGCCCTTGTTTAAGTGCACCATGTATCGGAATAGTCTTTTCAATAACCTTGAGTGCTGAGCCTAGCGTAGCATTAGATGTTCCCGCAATTACTTGACAAACTGATTCTACTGCTGATATTGATTCTTTGATTGAATTTCGATAATCTGGTGTTTGTCGGTCTGAGAGCATATCTAAAGCAGCCGACAAATGAATTGATGCTCCTTTATAATTAGCTTCTCTAGTATTGCTAATAGCCTGTTCTATTGACTTAATTTCTGTTTCATTTGTTATAGGTGCTAGTTCACCATTAATAAACCTATAACCTGAAAGTTCTCTTTCTAAAATATGGTTTATCCCTTTTATAAAATCTTCTTTATTCCCTGGGTACAAAGGAGACGAAGCTGCAAAATCAAGAAAGTCGTAAACATCTAATGCATCCCAAGAAAAAAATCTCCGCCTAAACAAATCGGCGTTGGATTCTCCAAACTTATTCATAGTATCGACAGGCTCTTTGAAAAAAGAGAAATAGAGACCATGAAAAAAGAGGCTAAACTTAGAATCCTTTAAGTAAAACTCTTTTCTAACATCTGAAATAATATGCATATTAATCATATTCCAGATTCCATTTTTTAATTCTATATCCATAGTATCTGTTTGAATAGCCATTTTAGGCTCACGCTTACCAATACGTTCTGAAAATTTTGCAGCCACGATTAATTGATTTTGACATTTGAAAAAATGAATTCACTGGTTCCCAAACCCTCGGCTACGCCAATAGCCGGGGGTTCGCCTTTTTAGGGGCAACCGCTGGCTGGGGGCTACCTCCGCGTGGGGCGAAGATAGACGGGCGGGCCACCCGGCCCGAAAAAATTCTCGACAGCCCTTGGCACGAGGTGACAACGGCTGTTGAGGGCCGCGACGGGCCCTGTCACCACGCACCAGGGGCCGTCAAGCGCCGCGACGGCTCCTGGCACCAGTAGTCGAAGGCCGTTGAGCGCCGCGGCAGCCACCGGCGCGCTCAACCGCAAACCATTGCGGGAAATTTTGCCCCGTCGGAAATTCTCCGCACCTTAGCCCGACCGTAGTCTTACGGTGCCTTTCATCCTTCATTTTTACTTGTTTACCTCATGGCAGGCCAATCTACCACGCCTGTTTCTTCCGGCTCTCCCACCCCTGCTACCACCGCCGATGCGCTGGTGAATCCCAAACTCCTCACCCCCAAAAAAGACGGCCCGCTGGCCGAAGTGGCCCGGCTCGTGGCCGAAGCCTGGGGCAAGGAAACCTGGTTCGTTCTGCGCTGGAAAACGCAGGCTGATTTTGCCAAGCTGGTGTTGGAATTTTCCGCCAGCATCACCGACAAGCGCAGCGCTGCCGCCGCCCGCACCCCGCAAAGCCAGCGCCTGCAAGAGCTGGACGACCAGTTTGACGAGGGCCTGCGCATTCTGAAAAAATACATCAACGAAGACAGCGACTACAACAAAGCCAAAACCGATGCCCGCCTGCCCGGTTTCGGGCTGATAACGCGCAAAAGCGGCGGCTTCGCCCTGACCGAAGACCGCGACCAGCGCCTCGTGGCCCTGCGCGATATGCTGCTGCCCGCCGTGGCCGCCGCCCCCTTCGCCAAGCGCGATTACGGCACGGCCTTCTGGCAAACCCGCTTCGATGAATACCAGGACCTGCTGGGCAAAACTGGCGGCTTGGCCGGCCAGGTCAGCAAGTCGGTGAGCAAGAAAGACGTGGCGAAGCTGGAGCTGCGCAAGGTGCTGCAAGCCGTGGTGTACGCGCTGAAGGCCAATTTCCCGGACACGTTTGAGGCGGAATTGCGGAGCTGGGGCTTCCGAAAGGAGAGCTACTAGGGTGTAGCGCGGACTTTGTAGTCCGCGAGTAAGAACAGCTGGCTGTTCTCACTCGCGGACTACAAAGTCCGCGCTACACCGACCTTTGCGCCCATGCACACCCTTGCCCAACTGCGCGCCGGCCAGCTCCACGGCCTCACGCGCTTAGATTTAGCCGAAGGCCTCACCGAATTTCCGCGCGAAATCTTCGCCCTCGCCGATACACTCGAAGTCCTCAACCTCACCGGCAACGACCTCTCCGCGCTGCCCGATGACCTGGGCCGGCTGCACAAGTTGCGGGTGCTGTTTTGTTCCGATAATCAGTTTACCGAAGTGCCCGCCGTGCTGGGCCAGTGCCCGCACCTGAGCATGGTGGGCTTCAAGGCCAACCAGATACGTACCCTGCCTGCAGCGGCCCTCACGCCGGCCCTGCGCTGGCTCATCCTCACCGATAACCAGCTGGAAGCATTGCCCGCCGAAATCGGGAACTGCGGGCACCTGCAAAAGCTGATGCTGGCCGGCAACCAGCTGCGCGAATTGCCCGCAACCCTGGCCCGCTGCACCAACCTGGAGCTGCTGCGCATAGCGGCCAACCGCCTCACCGCGCTGCCGCCGTGGCTGCTGGCCCTGCCGCGCCTCGCGTGGCTGGCCTACGCTGGCAACCCCTTCAGCGCGGCACTTGAGGCCCGCATGGAGGCCCAGCAGCGCATCGGCCCCATCGCCTGGAACACCCTGACGGTGGAAGAAAAGCTGGGCGAAGGCGCTTCCGGCGTGATTTATCGCGCCCTTCGGGAGCAGTCCAACGTGGAAGATGTTGACGTAGCCGTGAAGCTCTTCAAAGGCGCGGTGACCAGCGACGGCCTGCCCCACTGCGAGATGCTGGCCTGCATCGAAGCCGGGGCCCACCCCAACCTGATTGCGGTGGAAGGCAAAGTGAGCGGCCACCCCACCGGAGCCGAAGGCCTAGTGCTAGAGCTGATTGACGACGCTTTCGGCAACCTGGCCGGCCCGCCCAGCCTGGCCACCTGCACCCGCGATGTGTATAAGCCCGGCACTTCGTTCAGCCTCGAAACGGCCCTTAGCATAGCCCAGGGCATTGCCGCCGCCGCCGGGCACCTCCACACGAAGGGCATCCTGCACGGCGACTTATACGCCCACAACATCCTGACCACCCGCGAAGGCAACGCCCTGTTGGGCGATTTTGGGGCCGCTTGTTTTTATAATTCCGAGGATGCGGCCACCGCTCAGGCCCTGCAACGGCTGGAAGTGCGCGCCTTCGGCTGCCTGCTGGAAGAGCTGCTGACGCATTGCGACGAGGCCGACAAAGCGCCGGCCGCAGTAGCGGCGCTCTGGGACTTGCAGCGGCGCTGCGTGGCGCTGGAGGTGGCGGGGCGGCCGCTGTTTGCGGAGATTGAACGAGAGTTGGCCGGGTTGTAGCGCGGACTTTGTAGTCCGCGAGTGGATTGATTGACTCGCGGACTACAAAGTCCGCGCTACACTACTCTGCCAGCCGCTGGTAGCGGATGCGGGGCTGCACGCTGCTGGTATCCACGTAAAATGCGAAGGTGGTTTCGGCGCTGTTGATTTCGAAGCGCACCTCGGCCAGGCGCTTGGGCGGCGTGAAGCGCGGCATGGCGGCGAAGCGCATCTCCACGGGCACGCCCGTGCCGCCCAGCGGCAGCAGGTAGAGGCCGCGCTTGTCATCGAGCAGGTACTGCGTGGCGGTGGCCCGCAATTGATAGCTGGGAATGGTGTAGCCCATTTCCTCGTAGTAGCCGTGGTAGTGGAAGCGGCGCAGCACGCGCCCGGTGCGGATGTTGCGCACGAAGGCATTGGGCGCGCGCAGCTGCTGCACGGTGGGCGTGCGGCCGTAGCCCTCCATGCCATCGGCGAAGCGGATGGGGTGGGCCTTGCCGGGCGCGTACACCACCAGCACGGTGCTGTCGCTGAGAAAGGACGCGCCCACCAGTTCGGCATCGGGCCGCTCGAAGCGCATGGGCGGGCGGCCTGGCCGCAGCAGTTCCGATGCCGTGAGCAGGGCCGCGCCGTTGGGCGAAAGCGCGGGCTCAGCCTCGGGGCCGCCACCGGGGCCCCGGCCTTCGCTCAGGCGCAGCACATTGCCGGCCAGGTCCAGCAGGAGCACCACCTGCCCGCCCACGTCGCTGTCGGGCACCATAAAATCGAGGGTGAAAACCAGTGCGCCCAGCGGCCGGCTATAGCCGAGGTACTGCGGTAGGTAAGCCTCGCTTTCGGTCACGATATCCGCCCCGGCCTTCTTGAAAAAAGCGGCCTTGCGCAGCTTGCGGCTGAAAATCTGGCGGCCGGACTGCTCGCGCAGCGTCACGGTGTAGTAACCCTCGAAGCCGCGCACCCGCTTGAAGTGGCCGGGCGTTTCCTCGTAGGTGGCCGTGAGGCGGTGAGCCGAGTCGGTTTCGGCGGCCAGCAGCAGGTGGTAGGGCTGGCCGTTGAGCATCACCAGCGTATCGGCCGCGGCGGGCGGGGCCCAACCGGGGATTTCGGGCGGCGGCTTGGGCTTGGCCACGGGCGGCGGGGCGGCGGGCGGCGCGGGCAGGGGCGCAGGCGCAACCGCCACGCTGGGCATAGCCCGCGCATCCGACCTCGTAGAATGGAGCTTTTGCTCGCAGCCCGCCAGCAGCGCCAGCAGGCCTACGGCCACTAGATTGCGCATTATTTTGAGAGCCAGCCGTTGGCGTCGAGCCAGTTGCGCAGGCGGTCCGTCCAGAGGTCTTTGGTGGTTTTGTTGTTGAGGCCAAAGCCGTGGCCGCCCTTGGGGTAAAGGTGCATTTCGGCCGGCACGCCGTGGCGCAGGCAGGCCTGGTAGAACACGATGCTATTGTTCACGGGCACCGTTTTGTCGTCCTGGGCGTGCACGAGGAAGGTGGGCGGCGTCTGGGCCGTCACCTGCAGCTCGTTGGAATACTGCCGGATTTGCGCCGCCGACGGGGTTTTGCCCAGCAGGTTGTCGCGCGAGCCGGTGTGCTTGAGCGTGTCGCTGAAGCTGATAACCGGGTACATGAGCACCAGAAACGCGGGCCGCACCGAAGTCGGCCCCGCATTATCGCCCACCGGCTTGGCAAACTGGGTGCCCGCCCACGCCGCCAGGTGCCCGCCCGCCGAAAAGCCCATCAGGCCAATGCGCTCGGGGTTGATATTGTATTTGGCGGCCTGCTGGCGCACAAGGCGCAGCGCCTGCTGGGCATCGAGCAGTGGGGCAATGGATTTGTCGGGCTGGCTGGCATCGTTGGGCAGGCGGTATTTCAGCACGAAGGCCGTTACGCCAAACTCATTCAGGCGCTTGGCCACGTCGTAGCCCTCGCTGTCGATGGACAGCCGGGTGTAGCCGCCGCCGGGGCAAATGATGACGGCCGTGCCATTGGCCGTGCCCGCCGCCGGCAGAAAGGCCGTGAGGTTGGGCTGCACCACGTTGGAAATCCGCACGCCGCCATTGGCCAGCGTGACGCTGGTTTCCTGCACCGCGCTGGGCCGGGAATCGGGCACGGTGCCCGTATAAATCGGGAAAGTCTGCTGAGCGAACAGGCGCCCGGTGGCCAGCAGCAGAAGGCCCATAAAAGCAATAGTAGCGGTTGTTTTCATAGAATAGCGGATTGTACGCAAAAGTACGCCACACGGCCTTATGGCGGCATTATTAAACAAGCACGTAGCATTATCAGATGAAAATCCTGTAACCTGCAACCTAATTTGAATTATTCCGTACCGGCCACGGTCTTTAGGTCATGCGCAAGACCACTCTGCTGGCCGCCGCCGCCCTACTGGGCAGCCCCGGTCTCACCCTGGCCCAGAACACGCCCGACGAAAACAATCCCAACGTGGATGCCCCGTTCGTGCGAAATATTCGCGCCGACCGTCCCGGCCAAACCATCACCGCCCAGGTACTCCGCCCCGGGCGCCTGCAGCTCGAAACAGGCTTCCAGCGCCAGTTTGGCGGCGTGGGCCTGGCCCAGAGCCTGAGCGCCGCTACGCTCCGCATCGGCTTTTTCAACAGCATGGAGCTGCGCGTGAGCCAGCCCTACTTCCACAACGGCCCGTCGCGCATCACCGAAGCCGGCCGCGTCGATTCCAGCGGCTGGGCCCCGGTGGTGGTGGGCGCGAAATTTATGATTTCGCCCAACTACGACACCCGCACGCAGGTAGCCATTCTGGTCGAGTCGGCAGTGCCGGGCACGGGTAGCGCGGGCCTGCGCGGCACCACCTGGGGCCCCGGCGGCCGCCTGCTGGTGAGCGAGCAGATTGGCGAGCGGTTTGGCCTCGAAGCCAACTTCGGCTTCAGCCAGCGCGGCCTCACCACCAAGGACATCGAAAAAGGGCAGTTTCTGGGCACGCTGGCCCTCAATGGTCCGCTGAGCGAGAAGGCTGGTTTCTTCGTGGAAGCCTATGGCTACGGCCGCCAGGCCCTGACCACCGGCACCACGGCAGGGGTGTATTTCCGGCCTATTCCGGCCATGCGCCTCGACATCACGGCTGGCCAGGCGGTGAGCGGACTGGCGGCCGGAACCTCCACGGTAGGAGCTGGCCTCACATTCAAAGTGGGCAAGTAGAACTGACGGGCGCGAACAACGCGAAAACAACGTTCAGCAAAAAGCCTGCGTAGTAACGCAGGCTTTTTTGCGTAAAATCAGCTTCTTAACCCATTTGCTATGCGCCTCTCCTTTTTTCTGCTGACCCTGCTGGCCGCCGGCTGCCAGACCCGCCCACCCCAGGAAACCGCTGCGTCCCACTCCCCCGCTCGCGTGGCGCCCGACGCCAAGCTGCGCGATACCCGCTGGGTGCCGCGCCAGCTGGCCGGCCAGCTCGTGGCCGTGCCGGCCGATACCCAGGAGCCTTACCTGCTGCTCCGCGCCGATGGCACGGCCGAAGGCAACGGCAGCTGCAACCGCTTCCGGGGCACTTTTTTCAGTGAAAAGGCCGGTGAATTGAAGTTCAGTCCGCTGATGAGTACGCGCATGGCCTGCGCGGCCATTGCCATCGAGAACGAGTTTACCCGCGCCCTGGGCCAGTCGAGCACCTACCGCATCAGCGGCGACACGCTGCTGCTATTCAACGCCACGAGCGCGCCGGTAGCGCGGCTGGAGGCGGTGTATTTGAAGTAGATATATTGCTGAATGGGTGAATGGCTGGACGGTTGAATTGATTGGTTCGTAATCAATTCAACCGTCCAGCCATTCACCCATTCAGCATTTTATTTTCTATTATCGTCGGTGAGGGGCGGGATGCGGGTGGGTGTTTGCTTGCCCGAGACAATGCCGCTGGCGCTCTGGGCGATGGCTTGAATAACAGCCGTCATATTGGACAAGCTCAGGCTTTCCACTTCGTCATCGACGGAATGGTAGAGGCCGTCCATCGGAATCTGGTCGGTGCTGATGGTGTGGGCGGGCACGCCGAGGCGGGCCAGGGTGGCATTGTCGGAGCGGTAGAACAGGTTTTGCTCGGGGTACGGGTCGGGCTCGAAACGGAACTTGCTGCCGGCGAGATTGGCTTGCAGCAGCTTGCCGAAATCGGACCGCTCGTAGCCGGTAATGAAGGCCGTGTTGGGGCCGAATTTGGCCTCTTTGCCAATCATTTCAATGTTGAACATGGCCGCTACCTGCTGCGGGTCGAGCTGTTTCGAGAAAAACTGGGAGCCGAACCCGCCCACTTCCTCGGCCGCGAAGGCTACGAAGATGAGCGGGCGCGCATTGTCGTTTTTCTTTTTGAAGTATTCGGCCAGGGCCACGACGGCGGTGGTGCCGCTGGCGTCGTCGTCGGCCCCGTTGGCGATGGAGTCGCCTGCCACCGGCTTGAGGTAGCCGAGGTGGTCGTAGTGGCCCGAGAACACCACGTTCTCCTTGGCCCGCTTGGGGTCGTGGGCGGGCAGCATGCCCACAATGTTGCGCAGCTCCACTGGCTGCAGCACACTGCTGGCGCTGATGCGGTAGGTGAGCGTTGCCGGCTTGGGGCCCAGCACAAACACCGTTGAGAAAGGTTTCGGCTGCTCGGCGCTGATGGTGCCTTTGGCCGTGTAGCCCGCCAGCTGACGGAATGCTTTGGTCTGAGCCGTATCAACGAAAACCAGGGTATTGGCCTTGGGTCGCAGGTAGGAGAACATTTTGCCGCGCTCGGCGGGCTCGGGGCCGATGACAACCACGGCTGGGGGCTGGGCATCTTCGCTGGTCCAGCGCAAGGTGGGTTCGCCAGAAATGGCCACGGCCTGCAGCGGCGCCAGAGTTTGGTCGTTGACGACGGCCGCCACCGGGCTGGTCAGGCCCTGGTACACGGTGAGGGTTTGCTCGAAATTGGCTTGGCCCGGCAATGGCTTCAGACCGATGCGCTTAAACTCAGCAGCCAGAAACTGCGCAGCTTTCAGGCCGCCGGGCTGGCCGGTGCCTCGCCCCTGCATGTCGTCGGCCGCCAGGGTCTGAATGACGCGGGTGACCGTGGCGGATGATACGCTAGCGGCTTTGGGAGCGGGTTTCTTGGCTGCTTTTTGGGCGGCGACTGGCAGGGCGGCCAACAGACCGGCCAGGAGAAGTAGTGGTTTCATGCGAAGTGTAAGGGAGATTGGGCGCGAAAAGTAGCGCGGACTTTGCAGTCCGCGTCCCGGTGCAGTTTGCGAATCGTTGAAACGGCGTAGGGACGCGGACTACAAAGTCCGCGTTACAGTGGTTTAGCTCAAGGTCAGCACCAAATCATCGGCCGATACGCGGGTGCCTTCGGGCAGCACCACATCGGCCACGGTCAGGTCCTGCGGGGCGGTGATGGTGGTTTCCATCTTCATGGCTTCGATGACGAAGAGCGGGGTGTTTTTGGGCGCGGCCTGGCCGGGCTTCACCAACACTTTGCTGAGCATGCCTTGCAGCGGCGCGCCCAGCTGGCGCGGGTTGGCCTTGTCGGCTTTGGCGTTGCTGATTTTGGTGACGGCCACCGACTGGTCGCGCACCTGCAGGTTGCGGGTCTGACCGTTGAGGGTGAAGAAAATGGTGCGGCAACCCTCCTCGTTGATGTCACCTACCGACTCCAGGCGCACGATAACTGACTTGCCCCGGGCAATTTCGATGATGGTTTCCTCGCCCGATTTCAGGCCGTAGAAGAACGTGGAAGTAGGCACCTTGCTCACGTTGCCAAACTTCTGGCGGAAAGCCCAGTATTCCTCAAAAACCTTCGGATAGAGCAGCGATGAAAGCATATCCGTGAACTTCGCGCCGGGGAATTTCTCCTGAAACGCGGGCCATTCCTTGTCGAAATCGATGGGCGCAAGGTGCTCATTGGGCCGGTCGGTGAACGGGGTTTCGTTCTTCAGAATCAGCTTTTGCAGCTCGGCGGGCCAGCCGCCTTCAGGCTGGCCGATGTCGCCGCGGAATAGCTCGCGCACCGATTCGGGAAAGTTCAGGCTTTCGCCCTTTTCCATCACGTCCTGCGGCGTTAGGCCATTGCTTACCATAAACAGAGCCATGTCGCCCACCACTTTCGAGCTGGGCGTCACCTTCACGATGTCGCCAAACATCATGTTCACGTCGGCAAAGCGCTGTTTCACTTCCTCAAACTTATCGAGCAGGCCCAGCGAGGCCGCCTGCGGGCGTAGGTTGGAATACTGCCCGCCGGGAATCTCGTGCTGAAACACTTCCGAGGTGCCGGCTTTCAGGCCCGACTCAAACGGATAATACATCTCGCGCACGGCCTCCCAATAGTTACTGAACTCGTTGAGGGAATGCTGGTTGAACTCGCGGTGGCGCGGCGTGTGGCGCAGCATTTCCACCACCGAGTTGAAGTTGGGCTGCGAGGTGAGGCCCGAAAGCGAGCCCAGCGCCACATCGATGACATTGGCCCCGGCCTCCACGGCCTTCGCATAAGTGGCCGCCTGCAATGAGGACGTGTCGTGGGTGTGCAGGTGAATGGGCAGCTTCACGGTATCGCGCAGGCCCTGAATCAGTTCCGTGGCGGCGTAGGGCTTCAGCAGGCCGGCCATGTCCTTGATGCAGAGGATGTGCGCGCCGGCATCTTCGAGCTGCTTAGCCAGCTTTAGGTAGTAATCGAGCGTGTATTTGGTGCGGTTCGGGTCCATGATGTCCCCGGTGTAGCAAATGCTGGCTTCGGCCAGGCGGGTGGTTTTGTTGCGCACGAAACCGATGCACGCCTCTAAACCCTTCATCCAGTTCAGCGAGTCGAAAATGCGGAACACGTCCACCCCAGTTTCGGCCGCCTGCTGCACGAAACGCTCGGTCAGGTTATCGGGGTAGGCTTTGTAGCCCACGCCGTTGGCCCCGCGAATGAGCATCTGCAACAGAATATTCGGAATGGCTTCGCGCAGCTTGGCGAGGCGCTCCCATGGGTCTTCGTGCAGGAAACGCAGGGCCACGTCGAACGTCGCACCACCCCATACTTCAAGGCTGAAGGTTTGCGGATGCTGCTGGGCGTAGGCGCGGGCCACTTTCAGCATGTCCCAGGTGCGCATGCGGGTGGCCAGCAGGCTCTGGTGGGCATCGCGCAGGGTAGTGTCGGTGTAGTGAATGAGCGGCTCATTGCGCAGCCACTCCGCAAATTTCTCAGGTCCTAGCTCGTCCAGCTTTTGCTTGGTGCCCGGAGCGGGTTCGGCGTATTCGAAGTGCGGAATGTGCGGGCGGCGCGGATTGGCGCGCGGGTCGAGCAGGTTCTTCACGTCGGGGTTGCCGTTCACCACTGTCTCGCCGATGAAGCCGAGCAGGCGCGTGGCGCGGTCCTGCCGGGTTTCAAACTGAAACAGTTCGGGGTGGTCCTTGATGAAATCGACGGTGGCATGGCCGGTCTGGAATTCCTCGTTGCCGACGATATTTTTCAGGAACGGAATGTTGGTTTTCACCCCACGAATGCGGAATTCGTCCAGCGCGCGCAGCATTTTCTGGGCCGCGCCGTGCAGCGTGGGCGCGTGGGCCGAGATTTTGACCAGCATCGAATCAAAAAACGGCGATACCACTGCGCCCTGATACACCGAGCCCTCGTCGAGCCGGATACCGAAGCCGCCCGCCGAGCGGTAGGCCACGATGGTGCCGTAGTCGGGCTTGAAGTCGTTGGCGGGGTTTTCGGTGGTCACGCGGCACTGCACCGCGAAGCCGGCCCGCAGCGGTACCACATCGGGGCCGAGGCCGATTTCCGGGTCGCTGAGCTTGTAGTTCGCGGCGATATAAATCTGAGTTTTAATCAGGTCGATGCCGGTAATCATTTCGGTCACTGTGTGTTCTACCTGAATCCGCGGGTTTACCTCAATGAAGTAAATCCGGTCCTGCTCGGGGTTCACCAGGAATTCGACGGTGCCCACGTTGTCGTAGCCCACGGCCCGCCCGATGCGCAGGGCGTACTCGTACAGGAGGTGCCGCTGGTGGTCGGGTAGGTTCAGGGCGGGCGCCACTTCCACTACTTTCTGGAAGCGGCGCTGCACCGAGCAGTCACGCTCGTAGAGATGCACGAGGTTGCCGTGGTGGTCGCCCACTAACTGAACTTCAATATGCTTGGGCCGCTCCACGAATTTCTCCAGGAACACCGTGTCGTCACCGAAGGCATTCAGCGCCTCATTCCGCGCCTCAAAAAAGCCCTTTTCCATCTGCTCATCGTCGCGGATGATGCGCATGCCGCGCCCGCCGCCGCCGGCTGCGGCCTTCAACATCACGGGGTACCCAATGCGGTTGGCCTCGGTTTTAGCGGTTTCGAAGTCCACCAAATCGGCTTCGCTGCTCTCGATTTGGGGCACCTGGCACTGCTGGGCCACTTCCTTGGCGCGCACTTTGTCGCCGAGGGCTTCCATGACTTCGGGGCGCGGGCCGACGAAAATGATGCCTTCCTCGGCGCAGCGCCGTGAAAGGGTGGCATTTTCCGAGAGGAAGCCGTAGCCGGGATGGATGGCGTTGACGCCATTCTCTTTGGCAACGCGGATGATGCCTTCGATGTCGAGGTAGGGCTTCAGCGGCTCATCGTCGCGGCCAATCTGGTAGGCTTCGTCGGCCTTGTAGCGGTGCTGCGAGTACCGGTCCTCGTAGGTGTACACGGCCACCGTGGGGATGTTGAGCTCGGTGGCGGCGCGCATCACGCGAATGGCAATTTCGCCACGGTTGGCGACCAGGAGTTTAGTTATGTTCATAGAGGCAGTGGGGTGATAGACGCGAATACGGCGAAACTACACCAAAGGCCGGGCAATTTGCGATACAAACGTTTGCACATTTTATAATTCGCACCCGCCCAGCCTGAAAGCCGTTCTGTTATCAAATTATTACGAAGCCTCCGGCATGCCGCCAATTCACCCGCTCTATTCGTCGGATTAAGTTGAAGCAATACCGTAATCATGTACAACTGCCTGGCAAACAAGAAAGCTGAAACCGAGTTAGGTCAACAGCTCATCACCATTTCGCGGCTCATGCAGTTTTCCGACAAAAATTTTCTCATTATTGGCGCATCGTCGGGCATCGGACTGGCTACGGCCACCCTACTTAGCGGCCTCGGCGCCAACCTGTTCACGGCCTCGCGCCACCAATCGCCGGAGCTGGCAGCGCTGGATACCACGCACATCGCCTACGATGCCACGCAGGCCGTGGGCCCGGCCCTCGACGGCTTGCCCGAGGTGCTGCACGGCGTGGTGTACTGCCCCGGCAGCATCAAGCTGCGCCCGTTCGAACGCATTCCGGTGGAGGATTTTCAGGCTGATTTCGACCTGAACGTGCTGGGGGCCGTGCGCGTCATTCAGGCCACCATCAAGCGCCTAAAAAAAGCCGAAGGCACTGCCTCCATCGTGCTTTTCAGCACCGTGGCGGCCGATACGGGCATGAGCTTCCACGCCAGCATTGCCACCGCCAAGGCCGCCGTGGAAGGCCTCACCCGCGCCCTGGCCGCCGAGTATGCCGCCAGCGGCGTGCGCGTGAATTGCATCGCGCCCTCGCTCACCAACACGCCGCTGGCCGCCGCGCTGCTCAACTCGCCCGAGAAGGTGGAGGCCGGCGGCAAGCGCCACCCCCTGCAGCGCATCGGCCAGCCCGAGGATTTGGCCTACATGGCCTCGTTTCTGCTCTCCGACCATAGCTCATTCGTGACCGGCCAGGTACTGGCCGTAGATGGCGGCATGGGGAAATTGAAGTAGGCAACAGTTATGAAAATCTGCATCTTCTGGCACCGGCGCGATTTGCGTATTCACGACAACGTGGGCCTGGCAGCAGCGCTGGCCAGTGGCCTGCCGGTGCTGCCGCTGTTCATTTACGATAAGGAAATCCTCGACCATCTGCCCGAGAAAGCTGATGCCCGGCTCACGTTCATTTTTGACGAAGTAGAGAAGCTGGCCCAAGAAACCGAAGCGGCACGCGGCACTTTCGTGGCCCGCTACGGCGAGCCGCTGAAGGTGCTGGAGCAGTTGGTGAAGGACTTCGACGTGGCTGCGGTGTACACCAACGAAGACTACGAACCCTACGCCACCAAGCGCGACACTGCCGTAGCCAAAATGCTGAAAAAGCACGATGTGGAATTTCATGCCTATAAAGACCAGGTCATCTTCGCTAAAGATGAGATTATGACCAAATCGGGCACGGTGCCCAAGGTTTTCGGCGCTTACCTGAAAGCCTACACGGCCAAGCTGACCGATGAGCTGCTGGAGCCACACGATTCTAAAAAGCTATTTCAGAAGGCTAACCTGCAACACGTTTCCGAAGAAAAGGCGCGCCCTACGCTCAAAAGCATGGGTTTTGAGCGCCGGGAGCAATACTTACCGCCGGTGAAGCTGCCGGCCGAGGGCATTGTGCGCAACTACCACAAAACGCGCGACACGCCCGCCAACGAGCACGGCAGCACCCGCGAGTCGCTGAACCTGCGCTTCGGCACCCTGAGTGTGCGCGAGGTGATGCGCCAAGCCAAAGAACTGAACCCGAAGCTACTGGCCGAAATAATCTGGCGCGACTTCTTTATGATGCTACTCTGGCATTTCCCCCACACCGCCACCCAGAGCTACGACCCCAAGATGCGGCACATCCACTATCGCAACAACGAGGACGAGTTCCGGGCCTGGTGCGACGGCCGCACTGGCTACCCGCTGGTGGATGCCGGCATGCGCCAGCTCAACGAAACCGGCTACATGCCCAACCGCGTGCGCATGACCGTGGCCGGCTTTCTGGTGAAGCACCTGTTCATCGACTGGCGTTGGGGCGAGCGATATTTCGCCGACAAGCTGCTCGACTACGACATGGCCAACAACGTGGGCAACTGGCAGTGGATGGCCGGCACCGGGGCCATTTCGGCCCCCTGGTTTCGGGTGTACAGCCCCGAGAGCCAGCAAGCGCAGGTCGACCCCGAAATGAAGTATGTGAAGCGGTGGGTGCCCGAGGTAGAAACTTCGAAATATCCAGCGCTAATTGTCGAGCACAAGTTTGGGCGCGAGCGGGCGGTGGAAGCCATCCGAGCGGCGCGCATCGCGGCTTCGTAGCAACGTAGCGCGGACTCTGTAGTCCGCGAGTAGCCGGAGCGAATTTCGGTTACTCGCGGACTACAAAGTCCGCGCTACATTCCGAACTTGGCGCCTCCTCAACCGGTTACACCCACATGGAAAAGGACCGCATCAAACAAGCCTATCTCGACTTCGTGCTCAACGAAGGCCACCCGCCGCAATCGGTGTTCAAGCTCACCCAGCAGTTGGGCCTGGCCGAGTCGGAATTCTACCAGAGCTACCCCAATTTCGAAGCCATCGACCGCGAAATCTGGGCCGATTTTGGCCGGCAGGCGCGCGAAACCGCCGCCGCCGAGCCCGTGTGGGAAGGCTACGGTAGCCGCGAAAAGCTGCTGGCGTTCTACTACACGCTGCTCGAAATCCTCAAAAACAACCGCTCCTACGCCCTAATGAGCTTGCGCCGCTCGCTGCACCGCATCCCGGCGCTGTCGCCCCGCGTGCTCGACGACTTCCGGCAGGATTTCGAATATTTCGTGAGCGACCTGCTTAGCGCCGGCCGCGTAACCGGCGAAATCGCCAACCGCCCGCTGGTGCAGGACGGCTACCCGCGCTTTTTCTGGCAGCAGGCGCTGTTCGTGCTCGGCTATTTCGCCAAAGACGACACCGTGAATTTCGAGCGCACCGACGCCGCCGTGGAAAAAGCCGTGACGCTGAGCTTCGATTTGGTGGGCCGCAATACGATTGATTCGGCCGTGGATTTCGTGCGGTTTCTGGTGCGGAAATAATTACGTAATGGACGAACCCCAAACCTCTCTGCCGACCACCAAGGTGGCCCGCGCCGCCCGCTTTGCCAAAACCGGCTTCAACGTCGGCACCAATTATATAAAGCACTACGCCAAGAAAGCCGTTGGCGCAGAATCGACCACTGCGGACCTGCACGCCGCCAACGCCGCCGAGCTCTACGGCACGCTGAGCGAGATGAAGGGTTCCGTGCTGAAAGTGGCGCAGATGCTGGCCATGGAAAAGAACATGCTGCCCACGGCCTACGCCGAGCAGTTTGCCCAGGCCCAATACTCGACCCCGCCCCTCTCCGGCCCGCTGGTGGTGAAGGCGTTTCGGGACGCGTTTGGGAAGTCGCCGTTTCAGCTTTTCGATGAGTTTGAGCCGGAGGCGCGGCAGGCGGCCAGCATTGGGCAGGTGCACTTCGCCCGCAAGGATGGCAAAGCCTTAGCCGTGAAAGTGCAATACCCCGGCGTGGCCGACAGCATCAAGTCGGATATCCGGCTGGTGAAGCCCATTGCCCTGCGCATCATGGGCCTTAACGAAGCCCAGGTGCGGCCTTACCTGGAGGAAGTCGAAACCCGCCTGCTCGAAGAAACCGATTACAAGCTGGAGCTGCGGCGCGGCCAGGACATTGCGGCCAACTGCCAAGAAATTAATCACCTGGAGTTCCCGGCCTATTACCCCGAGTTTTCCACGGCCCGCATTCTCACCATGGATTGGCTGCCCGGCCAGCACCTCAAGGAGTTTCTGGCCACCAATCCTAGTAAGGAAATCCGCAACCAAATCGGTCAGGCGCTGTGGGATTTCTACCAGTTCCAGTTCAACCAGCTGCACCAGCTGCACGCCGACCCGCACCCCGGCAATTTCCTGTTGCGGGCCGATAACGGCGGCACCCTCAGTGTGCTCGATTTTGGCTGCGTGAAAGAAGTGCCGGTGGACGTTTACGAGTTATTTACCGCTTTGCTAGCTCCCGAAACCATTGCCGACGAAGCCCGCCTCGAAGCCCTGCTCACCCAGGCCGGCGTGCTCCGCGCCACCGATGCACTGGCCATGCAGGCGCTTTACCTGCGCACCATGCGGGTATCGCTGGAGCTGGTGGGCCGCCCCTTCCGCCAGGCCACGTTCGATTTCGGCGACCCAACTTACATGGCCGCCCTCTACGCCCTCGGCGACGACCTGATGGCTGACCCCGAGCTGCGCAAGCAGCGCGAGCCGCGGGGCTCCGAGCATTTTATCTACTTGAACCGCACCTACGTGGGCTTGTTTGCACTGCTCACGGAGCTGGGCGCTTCCATTCAAACCGGAATTCCGGCTATGAGGTAGCCCAAGCGAAAGCATGTGCTACATTTCGGTTATGAACCTCCGGACCGAGCTACTGCGGGAACATTCGGCGCGCCAGACCCAGCGACTGGCCGAATACGCCTGTGCCCACCCCACGGCCCTGGCCGAGCTCCTGCAACTGTTCTGGTACGGCGCGGAGCGCGAGCGCCAGCTGGCCGCCGACGTGCTGGGCTGGGTGGGCGAGCGCCGGCCCAAATGGCTGGTGCCCCACCTGCCGGGCCTGCTGGCCGCCGCCCAGCCCAGTCCAGAGCAGCACCCGGCCATTCGGCGAGCCGTGGCGCGGGCCTTGCAATTTGTGCCCGTGCCCGAAGAGTGGCAGGCTTTGGCATTCGATACCTGCCTGGGGCTGCTGCGGGCGCCCCGCGAGCCGGTGGCCATTCGGGCCTACGCCCTCACCGCCGCCGCCCGCCTCGCCGGCCCCTATCCCGAACTGACCGCCGAGGTAATAGCTGCTGCCGAAACCGCGCTAAGCTCGACCACCTCGGCTGCGCTGCGCAGCCGGGCTGCGCGCGAATTACCAAAACTTCGCAATCTTATGCAGGAAGTTTTGCCGGGCTAGCTGTTGCACTGGCTCATTCGTTTCAATTATTACCAATTCCCATGCTCACCAAAAAACTACTCACGCTTGGCGCGGCCCTGCTCAGCCTCTCCTTTTCGGCTTCAGCCCAACAGATGGCCAGCTGCTGCGCCCGTCCCGCCGCCAACCTGTCGGCCTCGGCCACCGAGGCCTTCGCCATGCTCGCCACCGACAAGGATTTCTCGGGCGGCCACGACGCGCCCCTGCCCTATTCCTATGCGGGCGAAGGCAAGATGATTGAATTCAAAACCCCGGACGGTACGCCCGGCCACGGCTTCGAAATCAAGAGCGCCAAGCCCAGTAACAAGTACCTGTTCGTGATTCACGAATGGTGGGGCCTGAATGACTACATTAAGAAGGAAGCCGCCACCTTCGCCAACGAAATGCCCGATGTCAACGTCATTGCTGTGGACCTCTACGATGGCAAGGTGGCGACCACGCCCGAAGAAGCCGGCAAATACATGGGCGAGGTGAAAACCGAGCGCGCCACAGCCATCCTTAAAGGGGCCCAAATGTATGCCGGCCCCAAGGCCCAATTGGCCAGCATCGGCTGGTGCTTTGGCGGCGGCTGGAGCCTGCAGGAAGCCCTGCTCGGCGGCAAGCAAACGGTGGGCTGCGTGATGTATTACGGTATGCCCGAAAAGGACCCATCCAAACTCAAAACCCTGAACAGCGACGTGTTAGGCATTTTCGCCACTCAGGATAAATGGATTGACCCCGAAGTGGTGGGCCAGTTCAAGAAAGACATGACCGCCGCCGGCAAAAGCGTCACCATCGAAAACTACGACGCCGACCACGCCTTCGCCAATCCGTCGAACCCCAAGTTCAACAAGGAATACGCTACCAAAGCCCACGGCCAGGCGCTGGCCTACCTGCGCGGCCGCTTCAAGTCGAAAGCATAGTTTTTTTGGTTTGAAACGGAAAAGCCTTCCCGGTTGGGAAGGCTTTTTTTGTGCTACTTTGGTGAGTCCGAATCCACCTCCTCGCAACTAAAAGTTCGCGCTACTCCAATTCCCACCGTCATGGCCTCGCTCTCCGCCCTCCTCTCTGAATACGGCGAAAGCCACCAGAACCCCACCAACAAGCTGGTGCACTGGGTGTGTGTGCCGCTGATAATGTTCTCGCTCATCGGCCTGCTGTGGTCGGTGCCGGTGCCGGCGGCCATCCAGCAAATCAGCCCCTGGCTGAACTGGGGCACGCTGGTGATGGCGTTGGCCCTCGTGTACTACGTGCGGCTGAGCGGGCGGCTGGCGCTGGGCATGGTGCTGGTGTGGGTGGCCATGGCGGTGGCCCTGCGTGTGGTGGCGGGCGCGGCAGCGCTACCGCTGTGGGGTATTTGCCTCATCATCTTCGCCTTGGCCTGGGTGGGCCAGTTCTGGGGCCACAAGGTAGAAGGCAAGAAACCCAGCTTCCTCAAGGACCTGCAGTTTCTGCTGATTGGGCCGCTGTGGCTGCTGCATTTCGTGTACCGCCGGCTGGGCTGGGGATATTAATTTGAAGGAGACAAGCCGCTCACTTCCACAATACTGGTCCTTATGGCTTGGGCCGACTGATTTCGCCCGGCGTGCGGCCCATCAGCTTTTTGAACACCCGGTTGAAGGTAGACTTAGAATTAAAGCCCGACTCCAACGCAATGCCAACCAGCGAGTAATGCGCCAGGCGCGGGTCTTGCAGCTTGCGCTCGGCCTCGGCCACGCGGTAGCGGTTCACAAAGTCGTTGAAGTTCTGCCCGCAACCGGTGTTGATGACGTGCGAGAGCAGCGAAGTGTTGGTGCGCAGGCGATGGGCCAGCTCGGCCAGGGTGAGCTCGGGTTCCAGCCAGGGTTGCTGTTCGGCCATCAAAGCCAGCAGTTTCTCGCGCCACGGGTGCAGTTCGGGGGCCAGCGCGTCGGCAGTGGCCTCACGTTCTGCTGCCGCTGCGGCCTGCGTTGCAATACCCGCAGTTGCTTTTGGCGCATCAGCCACGGCAACAGCGGGAACGAATGGTATTGCCACAACCGGAGCAGTGGCCATTTCTTCGGTTATTGTACCAGGCCCGGGCGCTATTTCAGCCGATGCCAATGGCTTATAATTGAAGGAAACTTCGCCAACGTCAGCCGTTTCGGGTTCGAATCGCAGCGGTGTCATGGCAGCGAAGTTGGCCTGCAAGCCCACGACGCTCAGGTAATAAATCAGCGCCCCGTTGGCAAAGTAGGCGTACCAATAGTCGCCGTAGCCCAGCGGCCCAACGGCGCGGTTCACCAACTCAAAGCCCACCCACAGCACTAACCCCAGCAACGCGGCCACCAACAAATCGCGCAATCCCCGAAACCGAAGCCGCGCCGTGTCCGAAAAATTGTCGTCGAGGTAACGGCGGTAGCGGCGGAAAAGCCGCAGCGTGGCCAGCCCGTAGCCCAGCATCAGCGCATAGCCCAGCCACTCGGCGGGCGCACTCAGCGTATCGAGGAAGTTGGCTGCCGCGCCTTTAGTGCCAAAGTGGTAAGGCAGCGCCCAGCCGTGTAGCGCCCGGCCCCAGACCAAATCGTAGAGCGCCGCCGCCGCGTACAGCCCCGCAAATAGTAGCCCCGGCAGCAAGTGCCCCCAGTGCTTCCGCAGCTCAAATTCTTGGTTGGTGAGGCTGCGGAAGTACAGGTAAAACGCCGGCCCCCAGGCCAGCCAGGGCCGCCACGGCACGTAAAACATTGCAGTGGAGTGGCCGTCGTGGCTGTCGTACCAGCCGGCGTAGCCCAGCATCCACTGCGTTACGGGCAGCACATTCAGGAATAGAAGCAGCGCCAGTAGCCCATCGGGCAACGCGCCGAAACGGAAATTGCGAATCAGTAAATGCCCCGCCAGCACCAGCCCCGGCACCACAAACGGCAGCAGCAGCGCGCTATGCGCCCCAAATTCAAACAGCATGTTGCGAAGCTAGTGCATATAGCCATGCCTTCGCCCCCAACGACCCTAGCTCAATGCCAGCATGCCGGCCAGCTCGGCCACACATTCGGTGAGCTGCTCCCAGGCGGGCAGCATGAAGTACTGATTTTGGTACCGCGCCCCAGTTACAGGCGTGCGGAGCACGGTGGCCAGGTCGAAGGACGGGCGCGGCGTTAACTCGTTCACGCAGTGGTGGATTTCACCGGCCGACGACAGCAGACCCGCCCCGTAGAGGTGCGGCTTGCCCTCGTACTGCACCATGCCAAACTCGGCCGTGAAGAAGTACAGCGCCCACAGCTGCTCCCGCGCCGGCGAGCCCGCCGGCTGGGCCACGTAGGCTTGCCCCAGCTCATGCAGGAAGTTGGCCAGCCCCTCATCAAGCAGCATCGGTACGTGCCCAAACAAGTCGTGGAACAAGTCCGGCTCGGGGCTGAAATCGAAGGCTTGCATCGACCGGATGCGGGTCACAATCGGAAACTTACGCTCGGCCAGCAGGGCGAAAAACGCGGCAGGTTCGAACGGCCGGCCCACCGGCGCCAATTGCCAGCCGGTTTCGGCCTCCACCGTAGCGCTCAGCTCCCGGATGTCAGGGATGGCTTCGCGCCGGAAGCCTAACCGAGTCAATCCTTCCCAAAACGCCGGCACGGCCCGCCGGTGCAGCAGCGCGGTCTGGCGGTCAAACAGCATCTTCCAGATGAGCTGGTCCTGGCTGGTGGCGTTGGCGGAGGTGGGCTTGGTAAACATAGCGTAACGAAAAAGGTAAACGTGGTTAAAACAGGGCGAAAAAAAAGCCCGATATCCTGGCGGATTCGGGCTTTTGAAGGTTTCTAGAGAAGTTCGGGTGTCATGCCTCGTCTTCCGTTAGCGCCAATCGCAGCCCGTACCCGCCCTGTTTGGGGGCGGTCATTAGGGTGTTAATGCAATTGACGAATTGGTGGCGCATGAGTGAGACGAATTTAGGAACCGATTTTAGAAATGCAAGCATTTCCCCACATTAATTTTTCTTTATTCAAGTTCCTGGCGCAGCTGGTACACGCGCCGCAGGTTGCGAATCAGGCGGGCCGATTCATCAAAATCCAGCGTCTGCGCACCGTCCGAGGCAGCAGTTTCGGGCGTTTCGTGGGTTTCGTACACGATGCCGTCGGCTCCGGCCATCACTCCGGCCAGCGCCATCGTGGGCACGTACTCCCGGATGCCGATGCCGTGCGAAGGGTCAACAATCACCGGCAGGTGGCTCTTGGCTTTCAGAATCGGCACCGCGTTCAAATCCAAAGTATTGCGGCTAGCGGTTTCAAACGTGCGGATGCCGCGCTCACAGAGAATCAGCTTCTCGTTACCGCCCGAAAACACGTACTCGGCCGACGACAGCAGCTCCTCAATTGAGCCCGAGATGCCGCGCTTCAGAAGCACCGGCTTGTCCACGCCACCCAGGGCATCGAGCAGGTTGAAATTTTGGGTGTTGCGGGCTCCTACCTGGAACACGTCCACGAAGTCGTGCATCTCCTCCACCTGCGATACCTGCATGACTTCGGTCACAATTTTGAGGCCGCGCGCCCGGGCCATGCGGTGGAAATCACGCAACCCCTCCAGCCCCAGCCCGCGGAAAGCGTAGGGCGACGAGCGGGGCTTGAACACACCGCCGCGCATCAGGCGCACGCCGTTGGCCACGAGGTGGTCCATCACCTTTTCCATCTGGGCTTCGCTCTCGATGCTGCACGGGCCGGCGCAGATGGCCAGCGAGTTACCACCGATGCTCACGCCGTCGCCGAGGTCGAGCACGGTGGGCTTCACGCGCCACTTGCGGCTTACGAGCTTGTAGTCGTCGCTCACGCGGTGCACGTCGCGCACGCCGGGCAACTGGCCAATGGTGCGGATGTCGAATTCCTTCTTCCCAATGGCCACTAGGTAATGGGCGTGCTGGGTCGTGACTTCGGTGGCTTTGTAGCCCTGCTGCTTCAGGTGCTCGGTGATGGCGGGGACTGAAGCAGATTTTTCGAGTTGGATTATCATTGGATGCAGTCGAGGAGAATATAGAACGTCATGCCGAACGCAGCGAAGCATCTCGCGTGCAATGGCATTCCAATTTGTTCAAACAAAAGAATCAGTGGCGGCACGCAAGATGCTTCGCTGCGCTCGGCATAACGTTCCGGTTACGCCTCCTTGATGCCCCGCACGAAGCGCCCAGCGGCGGCCGGGGCATCGTCAACATCTTCCAGCGCTCGAATAAGAGCGGAGCCGATGATAGCGCCTTCAGCATGATGGCAGGCGCGGTCGAAACCGGCTTTATCGGCAATGCCGAAGCCGATGAGGCGGGGATTGCGCAGGTTCAGGGCCGCGATGCGCTCGAAGTATTTGGCCTGAACCTCAACATCTGGCTGCGTGGTGCCGCCGGTGGTGCCGGGGCCAGATACCAAGTACAGAAAGGCTTCGGAGAGGCTGTCGAGGCGACGGATACGTTCTTCCGAGGTTTGGGGAGTGATGAGAAAAACGGCTTTAAGGCCGTGTTTTTTGAAGATTTCCTGGTAGAATTCTTCGTATTCATCGAGTGGCAGGTCGGGTAGAATAAGGCCATCAATGCCCACGGCGGCGGCCTGGCGGCAGAATTCTTCCACCCCAAACTGCATCACCGGGTTGAGGTAGCCCATGAGCAGCACCGGCGTTTCGGGCACGGCGGCACGCAGGCCTCGCAACTGCTCGAACAGCACGGGCAGGTTCATGCCATTGGCCAGGGCCACCGTGCTGCTGCCCTGGATGATGGGGCCATCGGCCAGCGGGTCGGAGAAGGGCATACCGATTTCGAGAATGTCGGCTCCGGCCTCCACCAGCGCCCGAGCCAGCGGAATGGTGTCGTGCAGGCTGGGGTAGCCGGCGGTGAAATAGGTATTGAGCAGGTTGCGCTTGCTCGCGAAGGCATGTTTGATGCGGTCCATATAAATCGTTTTGGGAAGCCGCAGACTACACCAGCTTGTCCATGTTTTTGAGGTATGTTTCCAAATCCTTGTCGCCGCGCCCGGAGAGGTTAACCACCACTACGTCGTCCGGCCCCGCCCCAAGCTGGCCCAGAGCCGCCAGCGCGTGGGCCGTTTCCAGGGCCGGGATGATGCCTTCAAGGCGGCTCAGCTCGGCCACGGCAGCCAGCGCCTCATCGTCGGTAATGGCGATGAACCGGGCGCGGCCCACATCGCCCAGATAGGCGTGCAGCGGCCCGATGCCGGGGTAGTCCAGCCCGGCGCTTAGCGAGTAGGGCTCGGTAATCTGGCCGTGCTCGTCCTGCATCAGCAAGGTCTTGCTGCCGTGGATGATGCCCGGCTTGCCCAGCACCGACGTGGCCGCCGAATGGCCGGAGTGGATGCCGTGGCCAGCGGCTTCCACCGCAATCAGGCGCACCGCAGGCTCGTCCAGAAAGTGGTAGAACGCGCCGGCCGCGTTAGAGCCGCCGCCCACGCAGGCCACCACGAAATCGGGCAGCTCGGAGCCGGTTTTTTCCAGCAGCTGCTTGCGCATTTCCTCACTGATAACGGCTTGCAGGCGCGCCACCAAATCGGGGTACGGGTGCGGGCCCACCACCGAGCCGATGATATAGTGGGTATCGACGGGGTTGGCAATCCAGTCGCGGATGGCCTCGTTGGTGGCGTCTTTCAGGGTTTGGCTGCCGCTGGTGGCGCGGCGCACTTCGGCCCCGAGCAGGCGCATCCGGGCCACGTTGGGCGCCTGGCGCTCCATGTCGATGGCACCCATGTACACCACGCAGGGCAGGCCCATGAGGGCGCACACGGTGGCGGTAGCCACGCCGTGCTGCCCCGCCCCGGTTTCGGCAATGATGCGCGTTTTACCCAAGCGCTTGGCCAGCAGAATCTGGCCCACGGTGTTGTTGATTTTGTGGGCACCAGTATGGCAAAGGTCTTCGCGCTTGAGGAAAATCCGCGTGTTGTATTTGGCCGACAAGCGCTTGGCTTCGAATAGCGGCGTGGGGCGGCCTACATAGTCGCGCAGCAGCCCTTGCAATTCGGCCTGAAACGCCGGGTCGGCCATGATTGCCAGGTACTGCGTGCGCAGCTCTTCCACGTTGGGAAAAAGCATTTCGGGCACGAATGCGCCACCGAACTGGCCGTAGTAGCCACGGGCCGTGGGCTGTTTATAAGAGGTTGTAGAAGTCATATCGATGTTGCGCCGGAGCGCAATTGGGTGAGCATTTGGGCCAGGCGGCCGGCATCTTTCACGCCCGGCGCAGTTTCAAAACCACTGTTCAAATCGACGCCGGCCAGACCGGGCAGGCGCAGGTTGGCCAGCTCGGCGGCATGTTCCAGCCCCAGCCCGCCGGCCAGGAAATAGGGCACGGGCAGGTTGTAAGACTGCAACAGATTCCAGTTGAAAGTGGCCCCGTTGCCACCGGGCGCGAGGCCTTTGGTATCGAAGAGGAAGTAGTCGCAATACGGTACGTAAGGCAGCAGGGAAGCAAAATCAACCTTCTCCCCTACCGAAAATGCCTTCATCACCAGCAGGCCCGCTTCGTTGAGTTCTTCACACTGCGCGGGCGTTTCCTGCCCGTGCAGCTGCACGCCGGCGAGGCCGAAGCGCTGCGCCGTTGTGAGAATATTTTCGGTGGTTTCGTTCACAAACACGCCTACTTTCCAAATGGTTGGCGGCAGGGCACGCACCAGGTCGGGGGCCAGCATCTCGCCCACAAAGCGGGGCGACTTGGGGGCGAAAATGAAGCCCAGGAAATCCGGCCCCAATGCAGCCACCTCTGCCAATGTGGCCGCGTCGCGCATGCCGCACACCTTCACCAGCAGCCGCGCCGGGGTAACTGGTACTGAACCTACTTTTGCACCGGGCACGCCCGCAGCGGCTGCTAAATCGGATAAGTTGGGGCGGGGCGTTTTCATTTCCAGCAGCTAGGCAACGGCGGATTCTGTTTTCGGCAGGGCCGCGATTTCCTGCACCAGCATGGCGCAGGCACGCTCGGGGCGGGCGTGGCGCATAAAGGCCTCGCCCAGCAGGAAGCCGCGGTAGCCCACTTCGCGCAGCTGGCCAATGGCTGCTGCCGTGGATATGCCGCTTTCCGAGACTTTCACGAAGTCGCTCGGAATGGCTTCGGCCAGCGCCATGGAGGTGTCGAGATTCAGGCTGAAATCGTGCAGGTTGCGGTTGTTCACGCCGATGAGGTTCACAGCTTCGGCATTGGCCGAGCGGGCTAGCTCTTCGCCGTCGTGCACTTCCAGCAGCACTTCGAGGCCCAGGGAGCGGGCCAGCCGGCCCAGCGCATCAATTTCCTGGGGCGTGAGGACGGCCGCAATCAGCAGCACGGCATCGGCCCCGATGCTTTTGGCTTCGAGAATCTGGTACTCGTCTACCACAAAATCCTTGCGCAGGATGGGACAGAAATTGAAGCGGCGGGCCGTGGTCAAATCCTCATTCTTACCACCGAAAAATTCGGCATCGGTGAGGATGGACAGTGCCGCCGCGCCTGCCTGCATGTAGCCCAGCGTGGTGCGTTCCACGGGTGCGTACTGGTTTATCCAGCCCTTGGAGGGCGACTTGCGCTTGAATTCGGCAATGAGCCCGCTGCCGCCTTCGCGCAGCAGGTACTTGCGCAGCGACAGCGGCTGCGAATTGAAGTACAGACTGGTTTCGAGCAGCTTAACGGGCACCAGCTCGCGGCGGCTGGCAACTTCCTTGCGCTTGTGGGCGACGATGGTATCGAGAATCGTTGATTGGGACATGACTTGGAAAACAGTAGCGCGCAGGATTTGCTCCGCGCCATGTAGAAATTTTATTGAATGGCCAGCATGGTTTCGAATGCCTTACGGGCTGCGCCCGAGTCCAGCGATTCGCGGCTGAGGGCTAGGGCATCGGCCCAGCTCAGGCCGGGGCGGGCGCATTGCAGGGCCAGGGCGGCGTTGGCGGTGGTCACGTTGCGCTGGGCGGCGGTGCCGTGGCCATCGAGCACCTGTTTGAATAGCTCGGCGGCAGCGGCTACGGTGCTGCCGCCGGCCAGGTCGTCGGCGGTGCAAGCGGGCAGGTTTAGGGTGTCGGCGGTCAGCATCCGCTCGCCTTCGAAGGACGAAACCACTTTGGCTGGGCCGGTGAGGGCCAGCTCGTCGTAGCCATCGAGGGCGTGCACCACGGCGTAGCGGGTGCCGGTGGGCTGCATGAGGTAGTGGTAGAGGCGCTGGAGCTCCAGGCTGAACACACCCAGCAGCTGGGCCGCCGGCCGGGCCGGATTCACCAGCGGACCGAGGATGTTGAAGAAGGTGCGCAGGCCCAGCTCGCGCCGCACTGGCCCGGCGTGGCGCATGGCCGGATGGAAAGCCGGCGCGTGCAGAAAGCAGATGCCGGCGCGGTCGAGCTGCCGCCGCAGCTGGTCAGAGCTGGCTTCGAAGTTGTAGCCGAAATGCGCCAGCACATTCGAAGCGCCCGATACCGACGACACGCCGAAGTTGCCGTGCTTGGCCACCTGCGTGCCCGCCCCGGCCACGATGAAACAAGCCAGCGTGGAGATGTTGAGCGTGTTTTTGCCATCGCCGCCCGTACCCACGATGTCCACTACGTCGTGCGTGCCCAGCTCGGGGTCGCGGCTCAAATCGAGCAGCGCCTGGCGGAAACCCGCCAGTTCGGCCACCGTGATGGGCCGCATGCGATACACGGCCAAGAAAGCCGCCGTTTCGGCCGGGTTGGCTCCGCCCTCACCCAGCTGGCGCATGGCGGCGTGGGCCTCGGCATGCGTCAGGGGCTGGTGGTCGAAAAGCTTGTTGAGAATCTGTTTCAAAATGCTGTAGGGTGCGAGGCTTGCCCCCGCCCGTCGTAGAACGACTTTGTTATTGAATCGATGCGGGATAAAACTGATTGGAATACCAGCCAAACAACCGGGCGGGGGCAAGCCCCGCCCCTACGCCAGCCAGTTGGCCAGCATCTGCGCGCCGTGCTCAGTGAGGATGCTTTCGGGATGAAACTGCACGCCGCGCACGTCATACTCGCGGTGGCGAAAGGCCAGCACCTCGCCATTGGCGTCGCGGGCCGTTACTTCCAGCGCGGCTGGCATCGACTCGGGCCGCACCGCCCAGGAATGGTAGCGCCCCACCTGGAACCGCGCCGGCAGGCCGGCAAAGAGGCGCTCGTCGCTTACGGTAACCTCGGCCTCGTTGGCTACACCGTGCAGCACGGCTGGGATGTTGTAAAGCTCCGCGCCGAAGCTTTCGGCCAAGCCCTGATGGCCGAGGCACACGCCCAGGATGCGCTTGGTTGGCGCATATTTCTCAATGATGGCGGGCATCAAACCTGCCTCCGTGGGAATGCCGGGACCGGGCGAAAGCAGGATGGCGTCATAAGCGGCTGCATCATCGAGCGACAGCTGGTCGTTGCGCGTCACGGTCATGTTCGGGCCGTGGCCGAGCTCGCGCAGCAGGTGCACCAGGTTGTAGGTGAAGGAGTCGTAATTGTCGAGAACGAGGATTTTCATGGCGACGGGCTGGTATTATTTAACATTTTCAGCAGCCCGCAGCGCCGCGCGCAAGGCTCCCAGCTTGTGGTGCACTTCTTCCAATTCCGACTGTACGCTGGAAGCCGCTACCACGCCCGCGCCAGCCTGGAAATACAGCTGGTTGCCGGTGCTTAGAAACGAGCGAATCATAATGGCATGGTTGAAATTGCCATCGAAACCCAGATGGCCCAGGCAGCCACCATAGTAGCCGCGCGCGGTAGGTTCCAGCCCATCAATCAATTGAATAGCGCGGAACTTGGGCGCGCCGGAGAGCGTGCCGGCCGGGAAGGTATCGGCTACCACCTGCAGCGTGTCGGTATTCTCGGCCAGCTCGGCCGTGACTTTGCTCACGAGGTGAATTACGTGCGAGTAAAACTGAATTTCGCGCAGCGTGCGCACCTCTACTTTGGTACCGTGGCGCGCTAAGTCGTTGCGGGCCAGGTCCACCAGCATCACGTGCTCGGCGTTTTCCTTGGGGTCGGCGGCCAGGCGCTGGGCGGCGGCGGCATCGGCGGCATCGTCGCCGGTGCGGCGGTAGGTGCCCGCGATGGGGAACAGGGTGGCTTCGCGGCCCTGCACCAGCACCTGCGCCTCGGGCGAGGAACCGAAGATTTTGTAGTCGCCGTAGTCGAAGTAGAACAGGTACGGCGATGGATTTATGGACCGCAGTGCGCGGTACACGTTGAACTCATCGCCCGAAAACCCCTGCTGAAACCGGCGTGAAAGCACAATCTGAAACACGTCGCCGCGCAGGCAGTGGGACTGGCCCTGCGTGAGGCGCGCCAGGAATTCCTCATCGGTCTGGTTGGTTTGCTCCGCTCCTACCGTGGCGAAACCGAAGTTCGGCACGCTGGGATGGCGCACCAGGTTTTCGAGCCGGTCGAGGCCGTCTGTCTCGGCCGAGGGCTCACCGGCCACACTGTGCTCAAACAGGTGCAGCTCCTGCCGGAAGTGGTTGAAGGCGATGACGTAGCGGTACACGCCGTAGCGAATCAGTGGAATATCGCCAGCTGGCACTTTCTGCGGGTTTAGCTGCACGTCCTCAAAGCTTTGCACCGCCTCGTAGCCCATGTAGCCAAACAAACCAGTGCTGATGAAGGGCAGCTTTTCGGCCGCAGCATCGGGCGTGCCGGCAGCGGCGAAGTCGCGCAGCCGGGCCAGTGCCTCGCGGGGGTGGGCCAGCGTTTCGGTGGTTTCGGGCACGCCGGGCAGCAGCTGGCGCAGCACGCCGCCGCGCCGCAGCTCAAACGTGGCCAGCGGCTCGCACACCAGGTAGCTAAAGGCGTTTTGCTGGCCGTGGTAGTCGGCGCTTTCCAGCAGCAGGCAGTTGGCGTACTGGTCGCGCAGGCGCAGGAACAGGCCCACGGGTGTCACCGTATCGGCAAGTAGGCGGCGGGTGCGGGTGAGGAGTTGGTAAGGCACGAGGATGAAAATGGAAACAGCAAAAACGAAAAAAGCCCGGCTGATGGGCCGGGCTTTTCGTGATTGCAGGGTAAAATCAGGTTGACTTCACAAGGCGCACAGGCAGGCCGGTCCGATGTTTCGGAGCTGCCACCACCAAGCCTGAGAAATACGCGTCGAGTTCATGTTGAGAAAGGCGCTTCGGGTGAAACGCGATGCAAAGATAAAGCGGCAATTTTGAAATTAGTGCAACTACCAACGAATTCCTATACGAAACCAGTAACCTTCCGGTTCCTTTTTAACCAATATTCAAATCAGCACCAAGCCCCAAAACTACTTCCGTTTCGGACTTGAAGCGCTGGTTTTCATTGCCGGAGCGAACAGAAACTGATAAGCCGCTGGAAATTCACGCCGCCAGAACCACTCCCGGTGCTCTCCATCGGCCGGGGCCGAAAACGCCAGATTGGCGGCTGGCACGCCTTCGGCCCGCAGCTCATCGCGCCACTGCGCCATCAGCGGCAACATGGTTTTCGACTCCTTGGGGCCGCACACGAAATAGAAGCGAGCCGTGCGGGCCGCCGGATGGGTTTTGGCATAGGCCCGTAGTGAATCGTTGCACACCCAGAAGGCGGGCGAAAATGCGCCCACCTCGCCAAAAACTTTGGGGTATTTCAGCGCGGCGTACACCGATATCAGTCCGCCCAGGCTGGAGCCGGCGATGCCGGTATACGCCGCCTCGGGCCGGGTGCGGTAATGCGCGTCCACGTAGGGCTTGAGGGTGAGAGCTAGAAAATCGACGTAGGCACTGCCCTGGCCGCCCCGGTGGGGTTGGTCCTTGAGTTCGGGACTGGCCCAGGGAATGTATTCGTCGGAGCGGAACTGGTCACCGTTGTCCACGGCCACCACGATGCTGCCGGTGGCGTCCTGCCCGGCCTTACGCAGGCGGTCAAGGGTTTCGTCGACGCCCCACTCGCCGCCGAAACTCGTGGCTTCGTCGAACACGTTCTGGCCGTCGTGCAGGTAGAGCACGGGGTAGCGGCGGGCGGGGTTGGCCGCGTAATCGGCGGGCAGGTACAGCCACACGCGCCGCTGCCGGCCCAGCTGCGGCATGGCGAAGGAGGCCGACAATATGCGCACCTGCGGCGTAGCGGTGTGCTTTTTAGCAGCGTCGCTCGGGGCGTTCCAGGCCAGCACCTGGTTGACGATTTCGCGGGTTGTGGTCAGGTCGGCTTTGCGGTTGGCAATCTGGTCGTTTTTGCCGTCTACTTCCACCGTCGGCCAGCTGCCGCGGGTAAACTTGTATTCGATGCTGCCCAGGCTGGGCGGCAGGCTGATTTGGTAGGTGCCGTCGGCCTGCTTCTGCAAGGCGTAGGCGCGGCTGTGCGGGTTCCAGCTATTGAAAGAGCCCGCTACGAACAGCGTGTCTTTAGCCGGTGTGGAGGCCGGTACCTGGGTCAGCTTCAGAATGGTCTGGGCGCTAGCAGTGCCCCACGCCAAGCCGAGGGCGCTGACCAGCAGCCCCGTGCGTTTTAACAGCAATTGTTGGTTCATTGGTTATCGAATGGTTTCACCGCTGCCGGCACCGCGCTCGGCGGCTTCGGTTTTGCGCAGGGTGTACACGGCCCGCACCGAGTCGATACCCGGCAGGCCGTTGGCCTGAAAATCCAGCAGGGCGCCCTTTTTCTGGGGGCCTTTCACGAAATGCCGGTACTCCTCGGCCGACTCGCGCACCACGTATAGCACACCCGGCGACGGCACTTTCAGGCGGGAGAAAAAACTGCGGCCATCGCCGGCCGGGCGGCGCGTGGTTTCGGCCACGGCACTGGTGCCCAGCAGCCGGTACTTAGCCACGTCGGCCCCCGGCGGGGTCAGGTTGCCCAAGCCATCCACAAATATTTCGCGGCGGGCCATGAGGTGCTCCAGGTCCAGGGTTTTGAGAAGGGTCAGGTTTTCCTCCGACATGATGAGCTGCTGCACCGTTTTGCCGGGGGCGGGCTCTTCATAATACACCAGCACCGGCTTTTTCAGCTTCAACTTGCTCACCACCATGGGCGGTGGTGCATCCTCGTTGTCGGTGGCGCGCTGCGTGGTGATAGGCGTGTACACCGGCGGCGGTTTCACCACCCCACGGGCACCGGGCGCGGGCTTGCCCGTGCTCTTGGGGGCCGGCTTGTGCGTACCGGGCCGGGACTGCGCCACGGCCCCGGTCACCGTGCCGGCCAATAGCAACGCGAGTAATGGTAGGTGCTTTTTCATTTTCTGAGGAAAAGCCAAAAGTAACGAGGAGAATATGGCCCGACAAGGCAATTACTGCGCCAACTGAGGGAAAACAGTGCCATTATGGGTCGGGCCGGGCCGGATTATGCCCCTGGCAAAGGTGGTTGATGCGGAATTGCCAAACGCCCCCTTCACTTTGCCAGCTATTCAGCAATCGGTTTCGGGGTGGGCGGCGGCTTTGGGCAAAGGAAAGCACTGGTAGATTGGTAAACCGCCCAAATGAGTAGCTACACACCCAGGATGAGTAGATACACACCCAAAAAAAACGCTCCTTTCAAATTTATTTTATCCTGAAAAACCTCGAAAAAAGCCTGATTTCAATGCATTATGCGCATCAACTACGAATCGTTTGCATTGCCCCCCCCCCTACACCCAATGCAAATACCAATGCTAAGAACTTAGCATACAGCATTTAACTTGTTAAATCAACATCATTCCAAGACAAGATATTGACTAAATATGCGCAAAAAATCACCGAATTTGGGCAAACGTTTTTTCGCATTTGTGCAGCGCCAGCTTTTTTTAAAAAATGCCTTTAAACCTTCTGTAATGCAAGATTTTGGTAACTTGCAGCCCCAATCTTTTAAAATTTCCCACCATCAACACATTTAAGAAGTTTCCCATGAGACACCCTTATTTAGCGAAGCTCCTGTTTCTGCTATTGTTAGCGGGCTTTGGCTTCCTCCCTTCGGCGGCCTTTGCTCAGTCGACCGGTTCGGTTAGCGGCCGCGTCACCGATAGCAAAAACGAAGGCATTCCCGGCGCCACGGTACTCATCGAAGGCACTTCGCTGGGTAGCTCTTCAAGCGTAGACGGAACCTACAGCATTCAGAACGTGCCCGCTGGTCCGCACACTGTCGTGATTTCGTTCGTGGGCTACAATGCCGTGCGCCGTCCCGTGACGGTGGTGGCCGGCCAGAACGCCGAAGTATCGACGGGCCTGACCGAGAACACCACCCAACTGGCCGAGGCCGTGGTAGTGGGCTACGGCTCGCAGCGTCGGCAGGACCTGACGGGCGCCGTAGAGCAAATCTCGGAGAAGCAGTTTGTGAAGGGCCAGGTAACCAACCCCGAGCAACTGGTGCAGGGCAAAGTAGCCGGTGTGCAGATTACCACCGGTGGTGGTGCTCCCGGCTCGAACTCGCAGATTCTGATTCGCGGCGGTTCGTCGCTGTCGGCCTCGAACTCGCCGCTCATCATCATCGACGGCGTGCCGGTGGACAACACCAGCCTGGCCGGAGTTTCCAACCCCCTCAGCCTGATTAACCCCAACGACATCGAGAGCATCACCGTGCTCAAGGATGCTTCGTCGACCGCCATCTATGGGGTGCGCGCGTCGAACGGTGTGATTCTGGTGACTACCAAGAAAGGCCTGCAGGGCGATGCGATGCACGTCAACGTTTCGTCGCAGAACTCGGTGGCCAGCGCTTACAAGTACGTGCCGGTGCTGAGCGCCGACGACTACCGCGCCGTGGTGAACCAGTACGGCTCGGCTTCCCAAAAGGCTACGCTGGGCAAAGCCAGCACCGATTGGCAGAAGGAGATTTTCCGTCCGGCTTTCAGCAGCGACAACAACGTGAGCGTGAGCGGCTCGACCGGCGTGATTCCCTACCGCGTATCGGGTGGCTATCTGAGCCAGCAGGGCATTCTGAAGCGCAACGATTTGAAGCGTTTCAGCGGCGCCCTGAACCTGTCGCCGGTATTGCTCGATGGCAAGCTGCGCGTGAACCTGAACGTGAAAGGCACCTGGATTGACAACAACTTCTCGGACCAGAGCGCCGTGGGCAATGCCGTGAGCTTCGACCCCACGCAGCCCATCACGGTGGATGCTACCGGTGCCCCCACTGCCATCTACAGCGGTGCCGCCGGCAACCCCTTCGGCCTGACCAATGCCCAAATCAGCCGTTACGGCGGATACAGCGAGTTCAGCCAGTTGAACGACGACAAGACGGTTTCGCTGAACACCCTCTCGCCCCGCAACCCCATCGGCCTCATCAACCAGAGCCGCAACCGCAGCACCGTGAAACGGAGCATCGGCAACCTGCAGCTCGACTACAAACTGCCCTTCATCGACGGCCTGAGCGCCAACCTGAACATGGGCTACGACATCCAGCGCGGCCGTGGCACCACCTATGTGCCCGCCGAAGCAGCTTCGAACTTCAACCGCCAGGGTGTTAACAACATCTACGCCCAGGACTTGAACAACACCATTCTGGAAGCTTACGGCAAGTACGAGCACACCGTGGGCCCGGGCCGCCTGGAACTGCTGGCCGGCTACTCGTACCAGCGCTTCGAGAACCGCAACTACGTGTTTGCCGACTACCGCGCCAACGGCACGGAACTGAACCCGGTTTCGCTGAGCTACTCGAACCAGGATACTTACCTGAACACCAACGTACTGGTGAGCTACTACACCCGCCTGAACTACAACATTCAGGATAAGTACCTCTTCACCGGCACCTTCCGCGCTGACGGTACGTCGCGCTTCAGCCCTAACCACTTCGGCTACTTCCCGTCGGGCGCGTTTGCCTGGCGCATCAAGGGCGAGGAATTCCTGAAGAACTCGACCGCCATTTCGGACCTGAAACTGCGTGTGGGCTACGGCAAAACCGGCCAGCAGGACCTGGGCGGCAACTACTACCCCTTCCTGGCCAACCTGACGCTGAGCAACCTGTCGGCCTCGTATCAGCTGGGCTACAACGCCGACGGCACCCCCCGTTACATCCGCACCCTGCGGGCTGACCAGTACAACGCCAACATCACCTGGGAAACCACCACGACCTACAACGTGGGTCTGGACTACGGCTTCTTCGGCGGCCGCTTCTACGGCTCGGTTGATTTGTACAACCGGAAAACCGAGGACCTGCTCAACTTCGTAAACATTTCGGCCGGTTCGGGCCTGTCGAACGGTGGCACCTACAACGTGGGCTCGCTGACCAACAAAGGCGTTGAAGTAATTGCGAACGTGGACGCCGTGAAAGGCGACCGGTTCAACCTCACGGTAAACGCCAATGCTACGTTCAACCAGAACCGCCTCACGAAACTCACCGGTGCTGACGCTCCCGGCGACCTGGGCCAGCCCACGGGCGGCATTTCCGGCGGTGTCGGCAACAATATTCAAATCAACACGGTGGGCTACGCCAGCAACACCTTCTATGTAAACCAGCAAGTGTACGGTGCCGATGGCAAGCCGCTGCAGGGCGTCTACGTGGACCGCTCCGGCGATGGCACCATCGACAGCAAAGACCGGTACCGCTACAAGTCGTCGCGCCCCACGGTTATCCTCGGCGGCGGTGCCAACATGACCTACCAGAAACTGAGCCTGGCCTTCACGCTGCGCGCCAACCTGGGCAACTACGTGTACAACAACGTGCGCTCGAACTCTTTCTACGACATCAGCACCAACGGCTTCGTGCCGAACCGCAACCGTGAATTCTTGGATTCGCGCTTCAACGCCGCTCAGTACTTCTCCGATTACTTCGTGGAGAATGGCTCGTTCCTGCGCATGGAGAACCTGACCCTGGGCTACAACTTCGGCGAGATTATCCGCAAGGGCTCGAACGTAAGCGTGTCGCTGGCCGCTCAGAACCTGTTCCTCATCACCAACTACAAAGGCCTCGACCCCGAAGTAATTGGCGGCATCGACAACACGATTTATCCTCGTCCGCGCACTTTCACGGTGGGCATCAATGTTGGTATCTAAATCACGGCTTCATTCCTCCTTTACCATGAATCAAAAATTCACCCGTACCCTTGGAATGCTGGCCCTTGGTGCCATGCTGCTCCCGGTTGCATCCTGTAATAAAGACCTCGACCAGATTCCGAGCTACTCGGCCAACGCCGAGGTGGTGTACAAAACGGCCGCCAGCGCCGAGCAAGTTCTGGCCCGCCTCTACGCCACCTTCGCGGTGAGCGGCCAGACCGGCCCCGCCGGCAGCCCCGACATTTCGGGCATCGACGAAGGCTTCTCGAACTACCTGCGCCAGTACTGGCAGCTCCAGGAGATTACCACCGACGAGGCCATTCTGGGCTGGAACGATGGCAACCTCATTTTCGTGAACACCCTGCAGTGGAACGCCGACAACGAGTTTGTGCGCGCCACCTACGACCGGATTTTCTACGAAATCGGCCTCTGCAACGAGTTCATTCGCCAAACCACCGATGCCCGCCTGAGCGAGCGTGGCGTAACGGAATCGGATGCCAAGCTCATCCGTCAGTACCGCGCCGAAGCCCGCCTGTTGCGCGCCCTGAGCTACTGGCACGCCATTGACCTGTTTGGGGGTGGCCCGTTCACCGATGAGAACTCGGCCCTGGGCGTGAACCCGCCCTACTACACCCGTCAGCAGCTCTTCACCTACGTGGAGAACGAGCTGAAGAATCTGGACAAAGGCAAAGTGCTGCTGAACCCCCGCCAGGTGTACGGCCGCGCCGACCGCGCTATGCGCTGGACGCTGCAATCCAAGCTGTACCTGAACGCCAAGGTGTACACCAACACCGACCGCTCGGCCGATGCCGTAGTGTATGCTGACAGCGTCATCAACGCCGGTTATACCCTCACCCCGACCTACGCCAACTTGTTCCTGGCCGACAACAACACGACCGGGGCCAACGAGATTATCTTCCCAATTACGTTTGACGGGCTGCGCACCAAGACCTACGGTGGCATGACCTACCTCGTGCATGCTGCCGTGGGCCGGGCCGTATCGGCCAGCAGCGCGGGCATCAACGGTGGCTGGGCCGGCCTGCGCGCCAAGCCGCAGCTGACCAGTATCATCAACAACACGGGCGCTACCGACTCGCGCAAAGACATGGTGTTTACCCGCGGCCAGAACCCGAACGTAGATACGATTGGTGTATTCAGCAGCGGCCCGCTCATCACCAAGTACCGCAACGTGACTTCGGGTGGCAAACCCGGCTCCGATACGGTGGGTGACTTCCCGGACACCGACTTCCCCATGTTCCGCCTGGCCGACGTGCTTCTGATTAAGGCCGAAGGCTTGCTGCGCAAAGCCAGCCCCGACAAAGCCACCGCCCTGACCCTGATTAACCAGGTGCGGGCCCGTGCTACCGGCAACCTGACCAGCCACACCAACGACCTGCCCGCCCTGACCGGCGACGGCCTGGACGATGTCTTTAACGAGCGTACCCGGGAGCTGTTCTGGGAAGGCCAGCGTCGCACCGACCTTATCCGCTTCGGTAAGTTCACCAGCAACTACAACTGGCCCTTCAAAGGCGGCGTGAAAGCCGGCGCCGATGTGCCCGCTACCCGTGCGCTGTTCCCGCTGCCCACCACTGACCTGGTGGCGAACCCCAACCTGGCCGGCCACCAAAACCCGGGCTACTAAACTTTTTTCGGCCGGCCCGCTGTTCTCGGGCCGGCCACAATGGTTTTACATTTCTCTTCGATATTTTATGAAAAACTGGTTTCTCAATTTTGCAACCGGCGCAGCAATTCTGCTGGCGGTTGGCTCCTGTAAAAAGGACGAAAGCCAAGCCGTGCTGGGCACTAATGCCGCCCCGCAGTTGACGGCATCGGCTACCACGGCCACCATCAACCGGAACGATACCAGCCCGGCGGTGACGTACAGCTGGAAAGCGGCTGATTTTAACTACCAGGCAGCAATAACCTACACCCTGCAGTTTGCCAAGGCGGGCACCAACTTTGCCACCACGGTTGATTACAACGTAGGCAACGCGTTGAGCAAGTCATTCAACCAGACCGAGCTCAACGACGTGTACAACTCGCTCGACTGCACGCTCACGCCCGTGCCAACGGCATTGGATGTGCGGGTTAAATCGAGCGTAGGAGATGCTGCCGCAGCCCAAATTTCGGCACCTAAAAGCATCACTGCCACGCCTTATCTGGCCGTGACGTTGCCCAACGACCAGTGGGGTCTCGTGGGACCGGCCGGCGACGGCTGGCCCGGTTCGCCAAATCCTCCCATCACTGACCGCATGATGCCTTACGACTGCAAAGTACGGGCTTTTGTGCTGCGTATGCCGCTGAACGCCGGGGCTTTCAAGTTCCGTCGCAATCAGGACTGGGGTACTAACCTGGGCGGTGTTACCGGTGATTACACCAAAGGAGTAGCTCTCACCAAAAACGGCGCTGACTTGGTTATTACCACGCCTGGCACCTACACGGTGAAGCTGGAGGTTAACCGCGATGCTGCCGGCTTGCCGGTTGATGGCAAAGTGACCATTACCCCCTGATTTTACCCGTCAGCAATTCCTGACGGACTTTGTAAGCAGCCACCGGACCAAGTCCGGTGGCTGCTTTGCTTTTCGGGGTAGGAAGAAGCCTCTAAACAGGGCCGGCACTGTTGGTAAAATCGATGTTCCCAAGCCCGTGAACGACGTATCGCAACTATAAGCCTCGAAGCTGAACAATGCCTGTTGCAGAGTCGATTTTGCCCGTTTTAAGCATGAATTAGCTTTTTTTTCAGCAAATGACTCTTGCAATCGTTTGTTCATCCTGCCCCCTTCCCCACTTTCCAACCTGAATTGTTACTTTCGTTGCCCCCTTCATAATTCCCTCTCCTATGATACTTATTGCCGACGGCGGCTCAACGAAGTGCAGCTGGTGCCAGCTCGACGACGCGCACAACCGCGTGTACTTTAACACGGAGGGCTACAACCCCGATTTCATGGATACGGCGGCCATTGTGGCCTCGCTCAACCAGAACCTGCCCAGCACGCTGCCCCGCGAAGAAGTGACCGACGTGCATTTCTACGGCGCGGGCGTATCGTCGGCGCAGAAGGCGGAGGTGATTGCGGCGGCCCTACGCCAAGTGTTTCCCAAGACTAAGGCCCACGTGACCGAGGACCTGTTGGCGGCCGCCCGGGCGCTGCTGGGCCACAAGCCCGGCTTCGCGGCCATTCTGGGCACGGGCACCAACTCCTGCCTCTACGACGGCGAGAAAATCATTTACAACGTGGATTCGCTGGGGTATTTTCTGGGCGATGAAGGGTCGGGCTCGTACTTCGGCAAGCGGCTGCTGCGCGATTACCTGCGCGGCCTGCTGCCCGACGGCTTGCAGGAAATCTTCAAGGAAACCTACTCGCTGGGCACGCGCAACGACATTCTGGACCGCCTCTACAACCAGCCGCTGCCCAACCGCTACTTGGCCAATTTCGCCAAGTTTGCCTACGACCACAACAACGTGAGCTACTGCCGCGAAATTGTGCTCGAAGGTTTTGAGACCTTCTTCCAGAACCTGGTGCTGCACTACCCGCGCTTCCAGGAATACACCTTCAACTGCGTGGGTTCGGTGGGCTACAATTTCCGCGACGTGCTGACGCAGGTGGCCAAAACCCACGGCATGGAAGTGGGCAAGATTATCCGCTCCCCTATCGATGATTTGGTGGCGTACCACGACGAACTGCCGGTGCGGTAGAAGGTCGGATAGCGTCTGTCATCCTGAGCGCAGCGAAGGACCTTATCACGTTTGCACCGATTAGAATTACTGCAAACTATTTTTACATGATAAGGTCCTTCGCTGCGCTCAGGATGACAGACGTTTAAGAAACCGAAGTGCTCGATGAACTCCCCATAAAAAAAGGCCGCTTCCAGCTGGAAGCGGCCTTTTTTTGTGGCCTCAGGTAAGTGTTGTTAGTGCTGCACCACGAGGCGGGTGGTTTGCATCAGCTGGCCGGTGCTCAGGCGCACCACGTAGATGCCGTTAGCCAAATCCTGCACAGGCAGGGTGAGCTCGTGCGTGCCGGCTGCCTGCGTGGCGCGGCTGCTGATGGTGCGCACGGTAGCGCCCAGCACGTTGTGCACGGTAACCGTGACGGCGGCCGGCGCGGCCAGCTCATATTGCAGGCTGGCGGTGCTGCTGCTGGGGTTGGGCACGGCCACGAGGCGCAGGGCGTCGGTGCGGCGGGCGGTGGTGCTCAGCAGGGTAGCCTTTTTGAGGCGGCGCGTGGTGTACACGGCGTAGGCGCCGGGCGCCAGTGTGATGAGGGCGTTGGCGTTGGTCACGATGATGCTGTCGCCGGAGAGATAGTTGTACCACTTGCCGGTGCGCTGGAAGGCGGGGTCAATGGTGGTGCTCACCACGTCGAAGTTGCCGATGACGGTGATGTTCTGGGTGGCGTTGCTCACGTGGATGGACTTGCCGGCGCCGGCCAGCTGCTGGGTGTAGCTGGTGGGGTTAGCGAAGGCCGGCTCCTGCTTTTTGAGGGCGATGAGGGCGCGCTGCACGTCGTAGAGCTGGCGGCGGTTGGCATCCTGGTAATACGTCCACACGGGCTGCTTGGCGCTCAGCTTGCACTGGTCGTTGCCATAGGGCGTGGGCACGGTGCCGTTCGAGCAGGTGAAGATGGACTTGTCGTAGCCGAGCTCGCCAAACTGCCACAGCATTTTGGGGCCGGGCACCGTGAAGAAGAAGGCCGACGCCAACTCGATGCGCGCCAGGGCGGTGTTGAGGTCGCGGGTGCTGTAGCTGCCCGAAGAGTTGCCGAAGGTGAGGTTTTTGTACATCAGGCGCTCCTCGTCGTGGCTTTCCATGTAGGTCACCAGGTTGGGGCTGTTCCAGCCGCGGCCGCCCTGGGCGGCGCTGCCATAGTAGCCGTAGCTGAAGTTGGAGTTGGACAGGTAGCCCATCGTGGCCTCGTTGTAGTTGGTGTTGGCGTTGCCCCAAATCATGAGGCCGGCATCGGCCAAGGTTTTGGCTTCGCGGTTTTCGGGGAAGTGCTCCAGAATGGGGTACAGGTTCGGGTCGACGCCAATCATGTGCTGATAGTAGTCCAGCCAGATGTTGATGCGGCTCTGGTCGTAGTTGCCGTAGGTGCTGCCCGTGCTTTGCTGCTGCGTGAAGCCGCCAGCCAAGTCAAACCGGTAACCATCAATGTGATACTCCTGGAGCCAGAACGACATCACCTGCTTCGAGAAGTACTTGGTGAAGGCGCTTTCGTGGTTGAAATCGTTGTAGACGCTGTAAGGGTGCGGGGCCGTCACGTTGAACCACGGGTTGTCGGCCGTGGGGCCGGCCGTGCTGCCGTAAAGCTGCACCATCGGGCACTGGCCGGTGGCGTGGTTGAGCACCATGTCCATAATCACGGCGATGCCGCGGCGGTGGCACTCGTCGATGAACTGCTTGAAAGCCTGCTTGGTGCCGTAGTATTTGTCGGGCGCGAAGAAGAAATCAGGGCTGTAGCCCCAGTTATCGTTGCCGTCGAACTCGTTGACGGGCATCAGCTCGATGGCATTCACGCCGAGGCGCGAGAGGTAATTCAGCGTGTCGCGCACGGTCTGGTAATCGTGGAAGGCCGTGAAGTCGCGCATCAGCAACTCGTACACCACCAGGTTGGTGCGGCTGGGGCGTTGGAAATTGGTGGCCGTCCACACGTAGGGCGTCTGGTTGGTTTGCAGCACCGACACGATGCCCGTGGTGCGGCCCGTGGGGTAGGCCTTCAGGTTGGGGTAGGTACGGGCGGGAATGTACTGGTCGTCGTTCGGGTCCAGGATTTTCTCGCAGTAGGGGTCGGCTACGCGCAGGGTGCCGTCCACGAGGTACTGGTAGGCGTATTCGCGGCCGGGCGTGAGGCCATTGATTTGCACCCACCAACGGTTGCCGTCGGGGGTCTTGTTCATGTAGCTGGCGTTGGTAGTCTGCCAGTTGTTGAACTCGCCGATGGCGTAGGCAAACTGCTTATTCGGGGCCGTCAGGTTGAGAATAACCGACGTGCCGCCATTCAGATAGGTAATGCCGTCCTTGGCACCGGTGGGCAACGCAGCCACGGTCACGGCGGGGCGCACCACAAAAATCAGCGAATCGACGGCCGTCGAAGCGCCCGCAGTCGCCGTGAAGCGCACCACGTTGCGGCCGCTGGCGGCCGTTACGGTGGTGGTGAGGGTAGTGGCGCTGGCCTGGCTGGCCACCTGCGTGCCGTTGAGGCTAAAGGCCAGGTTGGCAGTGGCCGAGGCCGTGCCCGTCACGCTGACTTGCGCGCCCAGGTTCACGAACAGCGGGTTGCCGTTGGCATTGGCGGTCGGGTTGGTGATGCGGGCCGACAGGGCAGCTGTCGAAGCATCCACGAAAATGTCGCCGCCGCTCGCGTTCCGGCCCACAATGGAGCCGTCGGCATTCTTGAAAATCATGCCCAGACGCAGCAGCGTCTCACCCGTCGGAATGGGATAATAGGTGCGCGGCGTGAAGGTGATAGTATAGATGTTGGGGTTGCTGGCGCTGCGCGTCATCAGCGCGGTGGGGTCGGCCACGCCGAAGGTGGGGCTGTGCACGTTGCGCCAGTTGGTGTTGCTGGAGCTCAGGCTGGTCACGGTGCCGGTCCAGATGTATACGTTGCCGGTGAAGTTATTCAGCGCCCCGTTGCCCTGACTGGCATCGTAAGTGATGGTAACGGGCGTGGTATCGGTAAAGAATACCGGCGAGGTGGTGACCTGAGCTTGGGCGGTCCAAGCCACGAGGGTCAACAGCAGGGCTGTCAGGCGTCGAAATGTTTGCATTGGGAATTATTAGGATGCGAAATGATTAGGAAGTGGCTAAGGGAAACAGAGTTATGAGGCTGAAGTGGGAGCTTGTCGAAACGTTTGCCAAGCCTGTAATTAATTGTTTTTGTTGGCAAACCAAGCCGCAAGATACGCTATGGGGGTCAGCAACCGGCTTTATGGAACGTACCTTTGGCTACTATTTACGGCCCTTATGGCGCTTGTTTCGTTGTTTTTGAATTCACTCGGGCGCAGGCGTTGGGCCGGGCTGGTGGTGGGCAGTATGCTGGCCGGGCCATTGGCGGGCCACGCCCAGGCCCCGCTTCGTACCGACAGCGCGGGCGCCCCGCAGGTTCCCACGGTTCGTACTTCCTCACTCAGTAATTTTCCCGTCGATTCGGCGGCGCTGCGCAAGCGCCGTTTGCGCCTGCTGGTGGGTGGCACGGCCCTGAGCTATGGCGTGATTTATACGGGCCTTACTACGGCCTGGTACACGGGCGAGCGCACCTCGTTGCATTGGTTCAACGACCTGCCCGAGTGGCAGCAGCTTGACAAGTGCGGGCACTTCTGGGGCGCGTTTCAGGAAAGCCGGGGCGCGGTGGACATGCTGCGCTGGGCCGGCCTGAGCGAGAAAAAAGCCATTTGGTACGGCTCCTTCGTGGGCTTCGTGGTGCAGAGCCCGATTGAAATCCTCGACGGCTTCGACCCGGCCTACGGCGCATCGGCCACCGATTTGGCGGCCAACTTTCTGGGCTCGGCCGGGCTGCTGGCCCAGCAGTTGGCCTGGCACGATGTCCGCATTATGCCCAAATGGTCGTTCCACCTCACCAGCTACGCCAAAATGCGGCCCAACACACTGGGCAACAACGTGCCCGAGCGCCTGTTGAAAGACTACAACGGCCAGACCTACTGGCTGTGCGCCGACGTGGGCGCGTTCCTCAAGCCCAGCAACCGCTGGCCGCGCTGGTTGCAGCCCGCCTTTGGCTACGGCGGCCAGGACATGGTGTACAACGACGACGGTACCAACGCTGCCCAGGGCCTGCGCCCCTACCGTCAGTTCTACCTCTCGCTCGACGTGGATTTACGCCGCATTCCCACCCGTAGCGTGCTGCTGAAGCGCGTATTCTACACACTCAGCATTTTCCACTTGCCGGCCCCGGCGCTGGAGTACAACCCACGCAACGGTTTCGGATTCCACGGGCTCTATATGTAAGGCCAGGCGGGGTCAAAAAACGGAATATCCATCCGCGCCGCCCATCTACCCGTACTTTTGACGAACCCACCCCATGCCGCCCGCTGTTCTACTCATTCAAGCAACAGCGCCTGCCGGTGTAAACCTGTGATATTATGAACGTAGGAGATAGAGTCCGGCTCCTGACCGGCACCGAAGAAGGAATTGTTACGCGCCTGCTCGACAGCGAGCTGGTAGAAGTGGCCATTGACAACGATTTTACCATTCCCGTGCTGCGCCGCGAAGTGGTGGTAGTGGCTCAGGAAGAAGGCAAGAACTTCGACCGCGCCGCCCCCGACTACGGCCCCGGCCAGACGCCCGGCAAAAACGCCAATGCCAGCAAGAAGGATAACAGCAAGCGCCCCTCGGCCGCGCCGGCCGCGCCCAAGCCGGTGCAGCCCTCGCTCCAGGAGGCCCTGGCAGCTGCCGCGTCGAGCGGAGCGGGCGTGGCCCGGCCTGTGAATACTGGCCCGGGCAGCCGCGGAGCCGCAGCCGCCAACGGCAAGCAGCCGGCCGCGGCCAAAGGCCTGTTTCTGGCCCTGGTGCACCAGTCACCGGAGCTGCTGGGCGTCACGCTCATCAACAACACCGAGGCCGATGTGCTTTTCACCTACGGCGAGGAAACCACTGCCCGCCCCTACCGCGCCCTGGCCGCCGATAAGCTCGGCCCCAAAACCAGCACCAAGCCCCTCTCCTTCCTGCACATGAAGGACTTCGAGACCTGGCCCGCCGTGGTGTTCCAGCTGCTGCCCACCAAGCTGAATGGTGATGCGGCCTATGAGCTGCTCACCAAGCGGCAGGCCTTCAAGGCCAGCACGTTCTACGGCAGCCAGAAGCCTGCGCCGGTGATTAACAAGGATGCCTACCTCTTCCAGCTGGATGAGAAAGCCGCTGCCGCCATCGCGCCTGAGAAGCTCGCCGAGGAAGCTCCGGCTCCCGCCGCCCCCGCCAAACCCGCCGGCGTGGATGCAGCCGCCCTCAAGGCCCAGCTCAGCGGCGATGCGCCTGCTAAGCCGGCCGCCGTGGTAGCTGCCGCTGCGCCCGCCAAACCGGCCGCACCCGTGGTGGCTCCGCCGCATGAGCTTGACCTGCACCTCGAAGCCCTGCTGCCCGACAACAAAGAGGAGCTGAGCAACACCGCCATTCTGCGCCTCCAGCTCGATGCCTTTGAAGACGCGCTGAGCCGCGCCCTGGCCACCAACATGCACGAAATCGTGTTCATCCACGGCATGGGCAACGGGGTGCTGCGCAAGGAAATCCACCGCCAGCTGAGCCGCAACAAGGACATCAAGTTCTTCGAGGATGCCCGCAAGGAGAAGTTTGGTTTCGGGGCCACGCTGGTGCGGCTGAAGTAGCCGGCACCACACAGCAACCCGCCGCCATTCTTCCTTTTACCGAGAAAAAGCACCCATTCGGCTCCGGCGGCCGGATGGGTGCTTTTTTTCATCCATTAACCATCAGCGGGATTGTATTTTTGTAATCCTGGCAATCCCATTTATTTACTTACGGCTTATTTAATGACCAAACTCTACTTTGCGGCGGCCCTCCTGCTGGCGACACCCGTCGCGGCCCAGGACCTGACCAATGCGGGCGCGACCATCACGGTGCAGTCCGGCACGACCGTGTACGTGGGCTCCGGCGGCCTTAGCAACCAGGCCGGCAGTACCATCACCAACCAGGGCACATTGCGCGTGGACGGCCCCACCGCCAACGCCGGCACCCTCGACCTGGGCAGCGGGGCGCTGGAGGTGCGCGGCAACTTTGCCAACTCGGGTGCCATCGTGCCCGGCACCAGCCCGGTCACCTTCAGCGGCACCACCGACCAGCTGCTCACCCCTGGCGGAGCTACCCTCTACCAGCTGCTGCTAAACAAGCCCACTGCCGGGGCCAACACCCTGCGTCTGGCCGACGACCTCACGGTGAGCAACCTGCTCAGCCTGACCAACGGCCTCATCACCACCAAAAATGGCAGCACCGTTAATACGCTGCGCCTGCCCAACGGGGCCACGCTCGCGGGCGAGGCTTCCGGCCGCTACGTGCTGGGCAGCCTCGAAATCACGCGCAGCGCCGTGAGCGGGACGGCCGTAAACTTCGGCCACGGGGCCGTGCTCGACCCTACTTCAAACAACCTGGGCACGGTGGTCATTACCCGCACGGCGGGCCTGCTGACGGACGATGTGAGCCGGGGCGTGAACTTTGCCAACACTGCTTACAAGGGCATCGACCGCATCTGGACCGTGGTGCCGGCCACGCAGCCCAGCGCAGCCGTGCAGCTCACCCTGAGCTGGCTGCCCGACAACGACAACGGCCTGACCGACTTCAGCCAGGCCCGCGTGTGGCAGCAAACCACTGCCGGCCAGCCCTGGGCCGTGCGCAGCCCCGTGGCCAACGCCAGCACCCGCAGCATCTCGATGAGCCCCACCTCGCTCAGCCGCTTTACGGTGAGCAACGCGGCCAACCCGCTACCCGTCACCCTCGTCGATTTCTTGGCGCAGGCCGACGGGCCGGCAGCCGTGCGCCTGAGCTGGACTACCGCCCAGGAGCTGAACAACGCCGGCTTCACCATAGAGCGTAGCCTCGATGCCCGCACGTTTGCCGCCATTGGCACGGTGGCCGGGGCGGGCACCAGCACCACCCGCCACGACTACGCCCTGCTCGACGCAAAGCTGCCCGGCAGCGTGACCGTGCTCTACTACCGCCTGCGCCAGACGGACGCCAGCGGCGAGGTTAGCTACTCGCCCATTCGCTCGGTGGCGCTGGCGCCGCAGGCGGCGGGCTTTGCCGTGTACCCCACCCACGTGGCTGCCGGGCAGGCCGCTACTTACCTCTACACCGGTCCGGCCGAGGCTGGCACCCTGCAGGTGCTCGACCTGCTGGGGCGCACCGTGCGCACCCTGGCAGTAGACGGCCGTGCCACCGGCGAAGTGCTCCTGGCCGGTTTGGCCATTGGCAGCTACGTGCTGCGCTACACCACGGCCACGACCCGCTTCACCAGCCGCTGCGTGGTGGAGTAGCCTTTTTGTCTCATCCGCCTTATCCTCAGCTCGTTTACGATTAATGAATAATCTTTTTACTCCTGCTTATTTCTATCGGGGCCTGGCCCTTACGGCTTTGCTGGTAGCCAGCAGCCTGGCCGCCCAGGCGCAGGGCGTGCGCATTGGCGCAACCGGCGCGCCCGATGCCTCGGCCATTCTTGAGCTGGTGAGCGGCACCAAGGGCGCGCTGCTGCCCCGCGTGGCCGCTACCACTGATGTGACCAGCCCCGCTACCGGCCTGGTAGTATACCAAACCGGCGGCACCGCCGGCTATTACTACAACGCGGGCACCACCACCAGTCCTAACTGGTTGCAGCTGGTGAGTTCGTCGCAGCTGGCCGTGACTAATGGCAACGTAAGCAGTTTGAATAGCCAGTTGAGTACCCAGACAACCTCTTTGAGCGCACAAATCAGCGTGCTTAGTTCCAGCGCAGTGACCTCGGCCAGCAATGGCCTGACGAAATCCGGGTCGAATGTTGTGCTCGGCGGCACCCTCACGCAGGCTACCACCATTGCCACGGGTGGCAAAAACCTCACTATTACGGGCACTGGCAACGTGGGCATCGGCACCAGCAGCGCGCCCACTAGCACGCTGCAGGTGGTGGGTACCAATGCCGTGGGCGTGGTTATGAACGTGGCTGGCAACAACAGCGGCACCCTGCTCACGGGTGGCGGCTACCTGGGCCTGAACCCTGCTAACGGAGCCGACTATTACTTGCTGCCCGATGCCGCTACCTGCGTGGGCCGCGTGTATTACCTGCGCAACAACAGCTCTTCCAACATTGCCTATGTGGGCACCCAGGGTGGTCTCATATTCGATGGCGGGGCGACGGCCGCAGCAGCCGCACCTTACTTCATGCAGACTTCCGGCGCTACCAAAACCCTCACCGCCATTTCCGACGGTACCAACTGGACCGTTATCCGGAGCGGTAACTAGCAGCCGCCGGCCCCGGTGGCCGGCATTGCCACCACAGCCCCCGGCGGCCCGGCCGGGGGCATTTTTATGGCTTCCGCGCCCACCCGCAGGGCATCGGCCCGTGCCACATTACCATCTGGCTTGCAATAAAACCTTGCGCCCCCCCGCCTTAGGCGGAGACCATTCCTACTTGATATGACGAACCTCTTCCCCCGCCTGGGCGGCGTGCTGCTGCTGGCCCTGCCCTTCTTTGCCCAGGCTCAGAACGTGGGCATCGGCACCAACAGCCCCACCCAGAAGCTCGACGTGAACGGCAACCTGCGCGTGCGCAGCCTCGGCGGCACCGACACCCGCCTGCTGCAGGTTGATGCCGCTGGCAGCCTCAGCCCCGCAGCCACCGCTTATCCGGCTTCGGCGGCGGTTGTTCCGGCGCTGGCCAGCACCGTCACCAGCCTCAACAACCCGCTGGTGGCTGTGAGCGGCACGCTGGCGGTGGTGCTCAACAAAGGCGCTGGCACCCTCAGCCTCTACGATGCCAGCAACCCCGCCGCGCTGGTGCTGCGCGGCACGGCCACGGGCATCAGCTCCGGGGTGGAAGTGGCCGTGAGTGGCAGCACGGCCGCCGTGCTCAGCAGCGCGGGCACGGGCTCGGTGCTGCTTTATACCCTGGGCAGCGGGGCCCCGACGCTGGTGAATACGCTGACCCCGCCCGCGTCGTCGAACGGGACTTACAGCGGTATTGCCCTAACCGGCACGATGCTGTACGCCACCTTCGACCGCAGCGGCTCCTACGGCTACCTCTACGCCTACGACGTGAGCGCGCCCGGCACCACCAACCTGCTGAACCCAACCGCGCCCTGCACCACCTGCACCACCGGCAATTCCGGCTACTTCACGCCCCAGACGGTGGCGGCGGCGGGCAATTTCGTGGCCGTGGGCCACGCCTACGCCGGCGCCGCGCTGCTCGACGTGAGCAACCCCGCTGCGATTACCCGCACCGGCCTGGTGGGCGGCACCACCGCCGGCGGTTACAATGGCCGTGACGAGCCCGTGGCCCTCAGCAGCAGCACCCTCTGCACCCTGAACCCCGCCACCGCCGAGCTGGCCACTTACAACGTGAGCGCCGCCGGGGCCCTCAGCCTGCGCCACCTCTACACCACCGCCGCTAACCCCGTGAGCGTGGCCCTGAACGGCAGCCTGGCCTACGTTGCCTGCCAAGGCAGCAGCACCCTGCAGATAATTGACGTGAGCGGGGCCAGCGCCGTGCTGCGCGGCACGGTGGCCCTCGATGCCAGCGCCAACAACGTGGCCGTGACCAGCGCCCTGGCACTAGCCGCCAACGCCAGCGCTGCCAACGACCTGCAGGTGTTCACCCAGCCCACCCGTGCGGTGGTGGTGAACCCCGACGGCACTGCCGGCAGCGCACCCACGCTCAGCAGCACCGACTTCATCCAGAACCAGACGGCTACGGCCCAGGCCGCCAGCTTTCGCATCAGCGGCAGCGCCGTGGTGGGCAGCAGCATGGGCATCGGCACCAGCGGCACCCTCACCAGCCCTTTGCAGGTAGCCGGCGCGGTGGCCCTGCCCTACACCACCACCGGCAGCACCGCTGGCACGTTCACGCTCACGGCGGCGCACTACACGGTGCGACGCTTTGGGGCCTGCAACAACCTCAGCATTCCGCAGGCCGGCACCTGCCCCGGCCGCGTGTATGTCATCATCAGCTCCAACGGGGCGGGCTCCAACGTGGGCTTGAGCGTGCAAACCTCCGGCGGCGTGTACGACGACGTAAACGGGGCCTACATCTCCTTTCTCACGCCCAACCAACGGCTATCCATCCAAAGCGACGGCACCGACTGGATTGTTATCGGGCGCTAAGCTCGAAGCTTTACGTGAATAACTCCTACCCCCAGCCATCTGGCTGGGGGCTTTTTTATGGGCGCAGCGCTGCTTTGCGCCAGCTGAAGGAGTTGGGGCCCGTTGCTATTAGTGCCAATGCGGCCGGCATTCCGGCTGGGGTAGCAGCCTCGCAACAGGGCGGGACTGCTGCTACGCTCCGTGGTACAGAACGACACAAAGCTGCCTGCCCATCGTTCCGAATCCTGTTGCCTGAATTACTATTGCGGGCAGGCAGGCCCAGTTGCGCGCTGCCTGGCCCGCGCGCGGGTCGTTTCCTTTTCCCTGTCCTTCACTTCACCCACTCCTGCCATGTACGACCTCATCGGCGACATCCACGGCCACGCTGCCGAGCTGCGCCAGCTTCTTGCGCAGCTTGATTACGCCCCCGATGCCCACGGCGTGTATCGCCACGCCGGCGGTCGGCAGGTCATTTTCGTGGGGGATTTCATCGACCGGGGGCCGGCCATTCGGGAGACGCTGCAAATTGTGCGCGGCATGGTGGACGGCGGCGCAGCTCTCGCCGTGATGGGCAACCACGAGTACAACGCGCTGGCGTTCTGGTCATTCTACCCCGGCGGCGGGCACATTCGCCCCCACCTGCCCCACCACATCCTGCAGCACCTCGAAACCATTAAGGAATTCCGCAGCAAGGAGCTTTTCGTGGAGTGGCAGGACTACCTGGCGTGGTTCTACACGCTGCCGCTGTTTCTGGAGCTGCCCGGCCTGCGTGTGGTACACGCCTGCTGGGACGCCCGCTACATCGCCCAGCTGCGTGCCTGGCTGCCCGACGACCGCCTCACGCCCGAGTTTCTGCTGCGCGCCAGCCGCAAAGGCTCGGCGGAGATGGATGCCGTGGAAATCACCCTCAAAGGCCACGAAACCGACCTGCCGGGCCCCCACCATTTCTTCGATAAGGACGGCCACCGCCGCACCAAGATGCGCACCGCCTGGTGGCGCGACCCCGCCGCCGCTACCTACAACGACTACTTCCTCGAACCCATCGAAGCCCTGGCCGGCCAGCCCGTGGACGTAGCCGCCCTGCCCAACAAGAGTTATTATCAGGACGAAACGCCCGTGTTCTTCGGCCATTACTGGCTGCGCGGCGAGCCCCGGCTGCTCACGCCCCACTCCGTGTGCCTCGACTACAGCGTGGCGCGGGGCGGCGAGTTGGTGGGCTACCGCTGGCACGGCGAGCAAACCCTCACGCCCGCCGGCCTGGTGCGCGCCTGAGCCGGAGGGGCGCCCCGGCACGGCCGGCGGAATATATTTAGGGCCGATTGTGCGCTTCCCCTTCACCCTTTTCCCTTTTTATTGATGCCCGACAATTCCCCCGCCGCCCCGCCGCTGCTACGTGCCCTGCCCCAACTGCCCGTGGGCGCTTTCTATGTCGCTGCTGGCCGGTACCACTCGCTGGCAATCCGGCCCGAGGGCTCGCTCTGGGCTTGGGGCAGCAACAGCTACGGCCAGCTCGGCGATGGCACCACTACCCCACGCAACGGCCCTGTGCGGGTAGGCCAGGACAACGACTGGCGCAGCGTGGCGGCCGGTCCCGGCCACAGCCTGGCCATTCGCACCGACGGCACGCTCTGGGCCTGGGGCCAGAACAGCTACTATCAGTTAGGCGACGGCACGGATGAAACCCGCCACCGGCCCGTGCAAATAGGCACCGCCACCGACTGGCAGTGCGTGAGCGCCGGCGACAGCCACTCGGTGGGCGTGCGGGCCAACGGCACTCTCTGGGCTTGGGGCTACAACGAGCACGACTTCCTGGGCGAGCTGGGCCCGGACAACACCATTCGACACCAGGCCCCCACCCAAATCGGCACCGACACCCGCTGGCGCAGCGTGAGCGCCGGCCTGCGCCACACCGTGGCCGTGCGCACCGACGACGAAGTATTTGCCTGGGGCTATAATGAGCAGGGCCAGCTCGGCGACGGCACCACCGACCTGCGGCCGCACCCCACCAGCCTCGGGGCCGTGCGCATGCGCACCGTGAGCGCCGGCACCCACCACACTATGGGCGCCAGCGCCGACGGCTCGCTCTGGGGCTGGGGCAATAACGGCCTCGGCCAACTCGGAACCGGCAACCAAGACGACCACCTCGTCCCCACCCGCGTGGGCACCGGCAGCGGCTGGCAAAACGTGAGTGCCGGCGAGATGCACACCCTGGCCCTCAGCAGCGCCCCCGGCGACGCGACGCGCAGCGGCTCGCTCTACGCCTTCGGGCTGAACCAGACCGGCCAGCTCGGCGACGGCAGCACCGATATGCGCCATGCGCCGGTGCGGGTGGATTTGGCCAGCGACTGGGACGCGCAGGGGTTTGGGGCCGGGGCCAGCCATTCGGTGGCGATGCGGTCTTACGGCCAGATTTGGGCCTGGGGCTACAACGACCAGGGCCAGGTGGGCCACCGCAGCCTGGGCGCCCACGCCAACCCCATCCCTCTGCAAGTAGGCAAGGACCGCAACTGGCGCAGCGTAAGCGCCGGCGGCATGCACACGCTGGCCATCCGCACGGATGGCACCCTTTGGGCCTGGGGCAACAACGGCTACGGCCAGCTCGGCGATGGCACCACCACCGACCGCCCCGCGCCGGTGCAGATTACTAACTATGGCGGCTGGCGCACTGTGCTGGCCGGCATGGCCCACAGCCTGGCCCTGCGCGACGACGGCACCCTCTACGCCTGGGGGGCCAACTTCTCGGGCCAGCTCGGGGTGGGGCAAATAATGAAGGACTGCTTCTGGCCCACCGCCATCAACAACGATATGCGGTGGCAGGCCGTGAGCGCCGGCCCCCAGCACACCCTGGCCGTGCGCGACGACGGCACCCTCTGGGCCTGGGGCGAAAACGAGCGGCACGAACTCGGCATCGGCAGTACCGACCCCTACTTCGAGCCCCGGCAGGTGGGCCGCGATACCAACTGGCGCAGCGTGAGCGCCGGCGCAGTATCCAGCCTGGCCTTGCGCACCGACGGCACCCTCTGGGCCTGGGGCGAAAACCCGCAGGCCCAGCCCGAGCCCTACCCCCACTACCCCACGCCCGCCGCCCTCTCCCCCGGCCAAACCTGGCAGGCCGCCTACGCCGGCAACGGCCAGCTCCTGGCCCGGCGCGCCGATGGCACCCTATGGGCCTGGAGCCAGTCGCCCGCCGGCCCTTACTCCGAAACCGCGCATGTCCTGCACGCGCTGCCCGCCCCGGCCACCGGCGGCTGGCGCGGCATTAGCCTGGGCACCACCCACGCCCTGGCCCTGGACACCAACAACACCCTCTACGCCTGGGGCAACAACAGCTCCGGCCAGCTCTGCGACGGTACCACCGATGCCTGCCAGCAGCCCGCCGTACTATTTCGCGGCCAGCAGTGGCAGTCGGCCAGTGCGGGCAACAGCCACTCCGCCGCCGTGCGCGACGACGGCACCCTCTGGATGTGGGGCGGCAACGAGTCGGGCCAGTTGGGTTTGGTGATGATGAGTGCCGTGCCGCTGCAGGTATTTTAGGTGCTGCCTGGTTATTAAGCCCGCTATTTTGAAAGGAACGTCATGCTCATCTGGTGTCCGCGCAGCCGAAGCATGACGTTCCTTTGTATTCTATTGCAGCCAAACGGCTGGTTTCATCGCCTATTCTTTCATGCGTTTACTCCCCTTTGCCCTCCTGCTGCTGGCCGGCCCCGCCCTGGCCCAGCGCCCGCTGCCCCTGCCGCGCAACCTGCAAGCCACTTACACCAAAGGCACCCGCGCCGAAACCGGCCAGCCCGGCCCCCGCTACTGGCAAAACACCGCCGATTACGAACTAGCCGTGAATTTCAACCCTGGCACCCGCCTGGTGTCCGGCACGGTCGACATCAAGTACATCAACAACAGCCCCGATTCGCTCCGGCAAATCTGGTTTAAGCTCTACCCCAACCTCTACCAGAAGGGCGCGCCCCGCAGCCGCGCAATTGCCCCGGAGGACGTGAGCGACGGCGTCAAAATCTTCAACCTCACCATCAACGGCGAGAGTTTTGACGTGAGCAAGCTCACCCCCGATGCTACCAATATGCCCGTGACTTTGCGCCGCGCCCTCAAGGCGCACCAAGTAGCCACGGTGCGCGCCACGTATGCTTACACGCTCAACAAAGGCTCGCACCAGCGCACCGGCGAGATTGAGCCGGGGGCCGATTTCGTGGCCTACTTCTTCCCGCGCATCGCCGTGTACGACGACCTCGACGGCTGGAACCGCGTGCCCTACACCGGCGACCAGGAATTCTACAACGACTTCTGCAACTTCAAAGCCGCCGTGACGGTGCCCAAAAACTTCGTGGTCTGGGCCACAGGCGACCTCACCAACGCCGCCGAAGTCCTGACTCCGAAATACGTCCAGCGCCTGCGCGATGCCGAGCAGCAGGATGCCGTGGTGAGCATCATCAGCGAGGACGATGCCAAGCGCCGCGACATCACCGCCCAGGCCGACCAGAACACCTGGCGCTTCGAGGCCAAAAACGTCACGGACTTCGTTTTCGCCACCGCCGACCACTACGTGTGGCAAAGCACCAGCCTGGTGGTGGACCCCGCCACCAAGCGCCGCACCCGCGTCGATGCCGCCTACAATCCCAAGCACGAGGACTACAAGGAAGTCATCAACTTCAGCCGCAAAACGGTGGAAGCCATGAGCTACACCTTCCCCCGCTGGCCCTTCCCTTACGCCCACGAAACCGTGTTCGACGGCCTCGACCAGATGGAGTACCCCATGATGGTGAACGACAACCCCACCGCCACCCGCGAAGACGCCATCACCCTCACCGACCACGAAATCTTTCACACGATGTTCCCCTTCTACATGGGCATCAACGAAACCAAGTACGGCTGGATGGACGAGGGCTGGGCCACCATCGGCGAGTGGCTGATTTCGGGCATCATCGACCCCAAGCTCGACGACGACTACGGCGTGGCCCGCTATGCCCAGAACGCCGCCACCGAGAACGACCTGCCCATCACCACGCTCAGCACCCAGCAAACCGGGATGCCCTTCTTCCTCAACTCCTACCCCAAGCCCGGTATGGGCTACCTCTACGTGAAGGACATGCTTGGCGACAAGCTTTTCACGCAGGCGCTGCACACCTACATCACCAACTGGAACGGCAAGCACCCCCTGCCCTACGACTTCTTCAACAGCATGAACACCGGGGCCAACCGCAACCTCAACTGGTTCTGGCAGCGCTGGTTCTTCGACGACGGCTACCCGGACCTGGCCATCAACAAAGTCACCAAAAGCACCGCCGGCTACGACGTCCTCGTGCAGGCCAAGGGCACCAAGCCCGTCCCCGTCGACCTCACCGTCACCTTCGCCGACAACACGACCCAGAAAATCCACCGCAGCATCGCCGTCTGGGAAACGGGGGCCAATTCCGTCACCGTGCCCATTCCCACCAAGCAACCCGTGAAGCGCGTGACGCTGGGCAGCACCCTCGTGCCCGACAGCTTCCCAAAGGATAATATGTGGGAAGGGAAGTAATTAAGCAGGGATAATACGGCTGGCGGGGTAAGGCCAGACAAGCTTGCCATTTCAATATTTAGCCTACCTTCGTTCCAAATATTTTTTCCAACTTTTTTCCAAACTCCATTTAAGTACGGTACATGAAAAACATTTTAAACCTTCTTTTCCTGGCAGTATTTGCTTGCACCGGCTTGCTACTCTCAGCCTGTGGCAGCACCAAGTCGGACCCTACCCCTACCGCACAGTCCGGCACCCTAAATGGTCAGATTACTCCTGCGACCTCGGTTACCACTGTAACGCTTACCGACGCAGCCAACAAAACCACCACTACTACTCCTAACTCGACGGGTGCCTACACCTTCACCGGGCTGGCAGCGGGCACCTACACGCTGAGCTTCACGGCTGCTACGGGCTACACAGCTCCGGCTAATCAGACCGGCGTAGTTATTACAGCCGGCGGCACTACCACCGCGACTCCAGTCACCGCTGCTGCTATCAGCACCAACAACAGCGCTAGTTTCAGCGTTGGTGGTGTGGCCACTTCCGCCAGCCTCGTACTGGGCAACTTGCAGTTCAACAACCTCTCCGTGACCATTGCCAGCGCGAGCGGCAAGTCCGTCGTATTCAACATTGACGGCTTCACGGGGGCGGCCGGCACCTTTTCGATGGCCACGCAGTCGACCAATTCCTCGCAGCTCATTTACAGCGAACAGGTGGGCACCTCTGCCCAGCAGTGGACCACCGCCGGTTTCCTGAGCAACAATCAGGGCACCGGCTCGGTCGTTATCACCACCGTTGGCACCAACCCCCGGCGGGTTTCGGGCACGTTCACGGCCACGGCTTACCCGGCTACCAGCGCCAGCACGGGCACCCGAACGATTACCGGCTCGTTTACCAACGTGACCTACTAGCACATCTGGCTTCTTGCACATTGCTTCAGCACCTCAGTCGGCGACAAGCCCGGCTGAGGTGTTTTTTTGCCTAATCAGACCGGCGAGCACTGCAATAATTGGCGACCCGTTGCCCGCAGTAAAAGGTTGCCTCACCGCGGTGTTCTCGGGCAACGAGGAAGGTCCGGGCAACGCACAGCACGTTGCTTTTTTGGCAGAAATTGACCCGCTCCACCAGGCCCAAACCAACAGCTAAGTACCATTGACCACTTAATCAGAAAAGCATTGTGGTGGCCGTGAAAGTCAGTCAGGGCTGCCGCAATGCTCTTCCCAACCTACATCGCCATCTGGCTGCTGCGCTGGAAGGCCTGCGCCACCGCCGCCGTATCGGTGTAGACCTGGAAGCGCGACACTTTCCCGTCGCGCAGCTGGAAGACGTGGGCCCACTCTTCTTCTTCGGACTGACCCGTGGCCCGCGCCCGGGCTTTGCCGTAGCCCAGCGCCACCAGCTTATCGCCCTGCGCGATGTATTCCACCGGCTCGAAGCGTTCAAATTCCACGGCCTCGTGCAGCTTGGTGAAGAACGTGGCTACCGCTTCCTTGCCGCGGTACACACCGGCATACGGAATGGCCGGCGCGGCACCGGGAATAACAAATTCAACATCGTCGGTGTACAGCTTCAGCAAGTTGGGGATATCGCCCTTGCCAAACAGCTCGTATCCGGCTTGCACTGTCTGGGTGTTCTGTTGCTCATTCATGGCCGTGAGATGGATAAGAAGTGAAGGGTTGTCAAGCAGCTCATCTCTTCCCGCAACCCTATCGGCAACAGACGCTTTTGCGGCAGCGGCAGCACTCACGCCTAGCGTTCAGCTCGCCTCAGCAACTAAGTCAATATACATATTTTATTATTTATCTCCGAGGGCATTTGCGTCTTCACGCTCACTCACGCGCCAGGCGGAGGCGGGCCTGGCCCTGGGTGCCGCTCAGCAACAGGTAGTAGATGCCGCCGCTCCCCATCTGCCGGGAGAGGTCCAGGTCTACCGCCGCGCCGGGGGTGGCGGCGGGCAGCCGGCCGGCTCCCACCCGCTGGCCCAGCGCCGAAACCAGGGAGTACGCCACCGGGCCTTGTACGCCCTCGGGCAGCACCAGCGTGAACCGGCCGGTAGTGGAGGGATTGGGGTAGGCCTGCACCCGGAATGCCCCCAGGGTTTCCGCTTGCGGCTGGCTGGCGGTGGCTAGGCGGGCGGCCGGTGGAGCCCCGATTTGCTGCCAGAGCTCGACGCCGGAGAAATTGGGCCAGCCGCCGGTGGTGGTGAACCGAATGGTGCCGGCCGGACCAAGCGTGACCGGGTAGGGCCCGAGCTTGGCCCAGGTGCCGGCCGGGCCGCTGTTGTAGTTGGCACGCACCACCTGCCCGTTCAGGCTCAGGCTATACACTTCCGGGTTGTTGTCTTCCCACACGTAGAGGTAGGCCATGTAGGTGCCGGCCGGCACGGCCGAGAGCGTCAGTTTCAGGCTGGGGCCGTACACCGCGGCCCGAATCATGCCCGCCCGGGCCGCGTCGGTGGCCGGAATCAGGGGCACGTTCTGGTTTTGGAAGCTGGCCCCGTTAGTCGAATAGTTTGGGGCCGTGCTGCCGGCCCAGGCGTGGCCGTCGAGCGTGAGGGCCGGGCCATTCAGGTTGATGGCCCGGTAAAAGGCGTAGGTGTTGTCCAGCATCTGGCTGTATTTCACGGTGAGGAAGTCGGGGCCGTTGACGGCCCCGGTGCTGCTGCCGGTCACCAGCACGTTGCCGCTATTGTCCACGGCCAAACCTATGGGTCTGAGGATTTCATTCCTTTTTCCCCATGCAGCCGAACCATCCAGGCTATTGTAACGCACGGTGAAGGTTCCGGTTGAAGCTGTATTGAGGCTGTTGCCCGTGACGTAGACGCCGCCGCTGTTATCCACGGCAATAGCGCAGGGCTCGTCGTAACCGTTGCTCGGGCCATTGTACGTGCTGACCCAGCTCTGCGCCCCGGTGGCTGCGGCGTAGCGCATCGTGGTATAGTCACCGTTGTTGGCACCGAAACTGTCGGTACGGCCCGTGACGTAAACCCCACCGGCATTGTCCACGGCTATTGCGCTGGCCAAATCGTCACCGTTAGCGGGGCTGTTGTAGCGGCTGGCCCAGCTTTGCGCCCCGGTAGCGGCGGCGTAGCGCACCGTAGCCATGTCTTTATCTGATATCCCGGTGACGTAGACGCCGCCGCCGTTTACAGCGATGCCGTAGGCCGCATCGTCGCCGTTGACAGGGCTATTGTAGCGGCTGGCCCAGGTTTGCACGCCCGTGGCGGCGGCGTAGCGCACCGTGGCGTAGTCGTTATCGTAGAGCACGCCATTATTGCTTAGGCCCGTGACGTAGACGCCGCCGCTGTTGTCCACGGCGATGGCAAAGGCTTGGTCATAGCTATTGGCGGGACCATTATAGCGACTGGCCCAGCTTTGCACGCCCGTGGCCGCCGCGTAGCGCACCGTGGCAAAGTCCCGGCTTGCGCCATTGGTTGAGCCCGTGACGTAGATGCCGCCGCTATTGTCCACGGCAATGGCCCGGGGCCTGTCGTCGCCGTTGTCGGGGGCGTTGTAGAAGCTGACCCAGCTCTGCGCGCCCGTGGCAGCATCGTAGCGCAGCGTTACATAGTCACCACCAGGGGTGCCGTAGATGTTGTTATAGCCCGTGACGTACACCCCACCGGCATTATCTACCGCAATAGCACTGGCTTGCCCGCCACTGTACTCGCTCACCCAGAGCTGTTGGCCGGCGGGCGAATACTTTACCGTTACCACCCTGATACTGCCCACTGTATTACCGCTGGATGTTCCGGTCACGTAGCTATTCCCGGCGTTATCAACCGCTATCGACTTCGCCAGGTCCCACAGACTGGCGGCCCCGGAATATGCATCTGACCACCCGGCCGCGCCGGTAGCGGCCTGGATTTTTACCGTGTAAAGGATTGGGCTGGCCCCAGGCGCCTGGCTGCTGCCCGTGACGTAGACGCCCCCGGCGTCTACCGCCAGGGCGCGGGCCTGGTCGTCGCTGCCGCTGGCCGGGCCGCTGTTACGGCTCACCCAGCTTTGCGCGCCCGTGGCCGCCGCGTAGCGCACCGTGGCATAGTCATTATCCGAAACACCGGGGCTGATGCCCGCGACGTACACCCCGCCGCTGTTATCCACCGCAATGGCGCGGGCGTCGTCGTTGCCATTAGCCGGGCCGTTGTAGGTGCTGGCCCAGCTTTGTGCTCCCGTGGCCGCGGCATAGCGAATGGTCACGTAGTCCCCGTTTTTGGTCCCCGTCACGTATACGCCGCCGGTGTTGTCCGCCGCAACGGCCTGGGCGCTGCTGCCGGCGTAGGTGCTCACCCAGTTCTCGGCTCCGGTGGCCGCGGCGTAGCGCACCGTGGCCTGGCCGCCATGGCCGATGCCCGTGACGTAAACCCCGCCACTGTTGTCCACCGCGATGGCGCTAACATCGCTAAAATTGTACGTGCTGGTACTTACAATGGGGTTGTAGGTATTGGCCCAACCCTCGGCGCCCGTGACGGCGTCGTAGCACACCGTGTCGTAGTAGCGTTGGAGGACGGTGGTAGGGTTGTCGCGACTGGTCCCGGTGACGTAGACCCTGCCGGCGTTATCTACCGCAATGGCTCGGGCGCCGGAGAAAGTGCCGTGTATCCTGGCCCAACTCTCGGCTCCGGTGGCCGCATCATAGCGCACAGTACTGTAGACACTCGCTCTGGCCCGGGAACTGGTGCCCGTGACGTAAACGCCGCCGGCATTATCTACGGCGATGGCAATGGGGTTGTCCCGGCCTATGGTGGGGTCGCCGTAGGGGGCGTTGAAGGTGCGGGCCCAGCTTTGCGTTCCCGTGGCGTCGTCGTAGCGCACGGTCAGGTAGTCGGTATAGGAGTAGGTGTCTATCACGGTGCCCGTGATGTAGACGCCGCCGGTATTGTCCACCGCAATGGCCCGGGCACTGCCACCAGCGTAGGTGCGTACCCAGAGCTTTTCGCCGGTGGGCGAATACTTTATCGTCACCATTTTCGAGACCGTCGCGCCACTGTCCAGGGCCGTGCTGGTGGCGTAGCTGTTGCCGGCATGGTCCACCGCTATCGAGATGGGCTGGTCGGGCAGAATGGGAGCGCCGGCCGTTGCGCGGCTCTGGCCATCGTAGCGCGCGGCCCATTCCTCCGTGGCCTGCTGCTGCGCCCAGAGCGCCGGGGCCATAAGGAAGCAGCAGCAAATCAGCAGCAAACGCGTGCAAACCGTGCCGACATAAAAGCGGGAGTAGGAAGTATCAGCCATATGGAAAGGGGAAAAAGTGGCACAAGCAGCCCTCTCCCCTCCCGTGGAGAGGGGGCCAAGGGGGGCGACGGCGCGCACAACACGCATCCACGCCGGGAATTGGGAATTGACTTTGCTGCCGGGGCCAGTGGGGGAACGGGCACCCGGAGTGGTGGGAGGGGCTGATAAGCGTAGCCGTCGCGTCAGTACAATTGTAAATGTATATATTTAATTTATAATTGCAATAATTTAATTTGATAACCCCGCAAATCTTTCTGAACGGGCCTTTTCCGGGCCGAAACAAGCCCCGAATACCCGGAAGCGGCATTTCGGGCGCGTATTCTTCCATTCCGGCCGGCGTGCGTACCTTTGCCCGCAGTGATGGGGCGCCTCACCGCGGCGCTTTCGGGCGACGAGGAAAGTCCGGGCAACGCAGAGCACCTTGCTTCCTAACGGGAAGGACTGGCAAGCATAATGCGAACCAGGACAGCGAGTGCCACAGAAAATTACCGCCTACGTACCAGCCTTCGGGCCGGTGCCGGTAAGGGTGAAAAGGTGCGGTAAGAGCGCACCAGCGGGCGGGCAACCGTCCCGGCTGGGTAAACCTCAGGGGTTGAAAGACCAAATAAGCTGGTACGCCGGCGCGGCCTTCGGGTGGCATCGGCACCGGGCGGCTCGTCCGGCGCCAGCGGGTAGGTTGATGGAGCCTTTCCGCGAGGACTGGCCTAGATAAATGGTGAGGCAGGGGCTTCGGCCCCGGACAAAACCCGGCTTACAGACCCATCACCTCACAACAAAAAAGGCCACTCCCGCCCGGGAGTGGCCTTTTTTGATATTTGCACCGTGGGCCTGCCACAACGTCTGGCGCAGCGCTGCCCCGCCTGTTGGGGTGGCCCCACGGCCCGGGGGCTATTTCTTGTTGGCGGCGCGCACGGCTTTCACCTCCGCCACGGTCACGGCGCTGGCTTTGTTGCCGAAATTGCTTCGCACATAGGTGAGCACGTCGGCCAGCTGCTGGTCGGTGAGGTAGGCCTGCGAGGGCATCACGCCGTGGTAGTCCTCGCCGTTGATTTCCTCGCCTTTGAGGCCGTTGAGCAGCACTTTGGTGAGGCGGGTTTTGTCGCCCAGCACGTAGTCGGTTTTGGCCAGGGGCGGGTTCATGCCATCCACCCCAAGGCCGTCGGCCTGGTGACAGGTGAGGCAGTATTGGGTATAGATGGCCTTGCCCTTGAGCACCGAGGCCGAGGCGGCGGGGGCTTTGGCAGCGGCTTTGGGGGCCGTTTTTTTCTGGGCGAAGGCCGGGGCGCTGGTCAGGGCCAGCACGGCCAGCAGGGCAAAATACTTTTTCACGAACGCGCTTATTTCTTGGTGTACATGATGCGGTAGATGGTGCCGGCCTTGTCGTCGCTTACGTAGAGCGAGCCGTCCGGGCCCTGGGCCAGGCCGCAGGGCTTGTGGTCGGCGCGGCCGCTGGCAGCTTTGGCATCTGAACCGGCAAAGTTGTCGGCAAATACCTCCCATTGGCCGCTCGGCTTGCCGTTTTTGAAGGGCTGGAATACCACGTAATAGCCTTTCTGAGGCTCGGGGGCACGGTTCCAGGAGCCGTGGAAGGCGATGAACGCGCCGTTGCGGTACTTCTCCGGAAACATGGTGCTGGTGTAGAACAGCAGGCCGTCGGGGGCGGTGTGGGCGGGGTAGGCGGCGGCGGGCTCCAGGTACTTGGGGTCGGCCAGCTTCTTGCCGTCGCCGCCATACTCGGGGGCTAGGATTTTTTTGTGCGTCAGGCCATCGTAGTACAGGAAGGGCCAGCCGGCGTTGGCACCCTTGTTGATTTCGTAGAGGCATTCGGCCGGCAGCTCAGCCGACTGTTTGGTGGTGTACATCTCGGGGAAAATGTCGTGGAGCTGGTCGCGGCCGTGCTGCATCACGAAGAGCTGGTTGTTCTGCGTGTTCCAATCCAGGCCCACTACGTTGCGCAGGCCGGTGGCATAGCGCGTGCCCGAGCCATACGTCTGCCCCACCTTATCGGCCCGGAACTGCCAGATGCCGCCCGCCGAATCCAGAATCGGGCAGTTCTGCCGGCCCATCGAGCCCTTCTCGCGGTCCTTCACCTGGCAGGAATTCGAGTACGCGCCGATGTTCACGTAGATATTGCCGGCATTGTCCAGCACGATGGATTTGCTCTCGTGCTCGCCCCGGTTCAGCAGGCCGCTCACGATTTTTTCGGGCTGCGTGGGATTGGTCACCTCCCCTTTCGCATCGAGCTTGTACCGGTACACGTCCTCATCCGAAGAAGCGTACAGGTAGCCGCCCTTGGCATAAATGCCCGTGCCGCCGTAGCTGCCGAAGCCGCCCGTCACGGTGGCTTTGCCGGTGGCATTGGGCTTCAATTCCAGGATGCCTTTGCCGTCTTTCGGTTTATTGAGTTTCACAAAAATGTTGCCCTGGGGCGTCACGGCCAGGTGCCGGGCGCGGCCGCCGGTTTCGGCCACCACCAGCGCGCCGAAGCCGGCGGGCAGCTTCAGGCCGGCATTATTCGGGTCGGGCGCGAGGGCGGGCCGGCTGGTGAGCGAGTAAAGGCCGAGGCTGCCGGCCAGGGCCGCCGTGAACAGCAGCGGGCGGGTGAGGGTATTTTTCATGTAGAGGAATTAGGGTTGGATTGGGCAAAGGACTGGAGTTCGTTGCGGGCCGGCCCGCAACGAACCGCCTGGAAGCGATGACTACTTAAACTCCTAGCGCCGCTTTTCGTTACCTTCGCGCCGCGCCATTTGCACCAAACGCAGTTTCCGCTCCCATGCCCCGCATCCTCATCATCGACGACGAAAAAGCCATCCGCAACACGCTGAAGGAGATTCTGGAATTTGAAAACTACAAAGTCGACCAGGCCGAAGACGGCCCCGCCGGCCTCGACCTGCTCATCCAGCAGAAATACGATGTGGTGCTCTGCGACATCCGCATGCCCAAAATGGACGGCCTCGAAGTCCTGACCCGCGCCCAGGCCATGGGCACCGACGCCGCCTTCATCATGGTATCGGCCCACGGCAGCATCGACACCGCCGTGGAAGCCACCAAAAAAGGCGCCTACGACTTCCTGCCCAAGCCGCCCGACCTCAACCGCCTGCTCGTCACCGTCCGCAACGCCCTCGACCGCACCAAGCTCGTCACCGAAACCAAGACGCTCAAAAAGAAGCTCTCCGTCACCAAAGGCTCGGAAATGGTGGGCTCCTCGGCCGCCCTCGGGGCCGTGCGCAAAGCCATTGAAAAGGTGGCTCCCACCGATGCCCGCGTCCTCATCACCGGCCCCAACGGCGCCGGCAAGGAGATGGTGGCCCGCCAGCTCCACGAGCTCAGCAACCGCGCCCAAGGCCCGCTGGTGGAAGTAAACTGCGCCGCCATCCCCTCCGAACTGATTGAAAGCGAGCTATTCGGCCACGAAAAAGGCTCCTTCACCTCGGCCGTGAAGCAGCGCATTGGCAAGTTCGAGCAGGCCGACGGCGGCACCCTCTTCTTGGACGAAATTGGCGACATGAGCCTCTCGGCCCAGGCCAAAGTGTTGCGCGCTCTCCAGGAAAACAAAATCACCCGCGTTGGCGGCGAAAAGGAAATATCGGTAAACGTGCGCGTCCTCGCCGCCACCAACAAAGACCTGCTCCAGGAAATTGCCGATAAAAACTTCCGCGAAGACCTTTACCATCGCCTTTCGGTGATATTAATTCAGGTGCCTTCGCTGAATGACCGCCGCGAAGACATCCCCGAGCTAATTCAGAAGTTCCTCAACGACATCGCCGCCGACTATGGCAACAAACCCAAGAAAATCGACGCCGCCGCCCTGGAATATTTGAAAGGCCTCGACTGGCGCGGCAACATCCGCGAACTGCGCAACGTGGTAGAACGGCTTGTAATCATGAGCGACGACACCATTTCGGAAGGCGATGCCAAGGCATTTGCGGGAAAGTAAACGCTTATAATAAGCCGTATTAATTGGCCGTGTTGCATTAGAGCAGCGCGGCCAATTTCTTTTCCAACCTGCTAATCCTCCATTGATTTGTGGCTCATTTATCTACTAAGTCTATTCTCTCACTTCGTTATCAATGGGTTGCTTTTGCAATAATTATTGCGTTAGGCATAGCTTTCGACAATTACCTAAAGTGGGATATCTTTCATAATTCACACGCCTTTGCCATTCATAAAGGCCGCACTATTTACGGTATATTCCAACTCATTAGTTTCGGGTTTTTCGTCTTAACAACTTTCGGACGCAAACCGATTCTATGGATAATTACTATTGCAATAATCACCACCAAATTAATTCTCTTTTTAACCTTTTTGGCTCGAGACTACCATTACTTCTACCAAGCTTACAATTTATTTTATTATCAAATATTTAGTATTGCAGGTTATCACTACGACCTATGGAAAGTCCGATGGATTGGAAGGTTGTTATTTGACAATAACCCTATCAGCTACGCATTTATTATTGGTCTGTATGTCTACTGGATTAACTGCTGCCGCAAAATGCTAGGTCTTTACACCATCTGATTGCACCCGCGCACGTCCGAATTATCCATGCGCCCCAGCACCTCAAATGAACCGTCTGGATGCATCCGCGCCAAATCCTTGGTTTCGATAAACGCGCAGGAATCCACGTTCGCCAAATCAATCACATTGATGGCCCCATCGGGTCTATCGCCAATTGAGAACGGGTCCGACGGGTCGCGTAGCAGCACGCGTAGCGGCGCGGGGCAGCGGAAACGGCCATCACCGAGCGAATAGGCCTGGCTCAATAATTCCGTCATGCCGTACTCAGAATGAATACCGGCCGGGCCAAACGCCCGCTGCAACTCAGCATGTAGTTCCTCCCGAATCATCTCGCGGCGGCGGCCCTTCATGCCGCCGGTTTCGAGCACGGTGAGGCCTTGCAGTTCCGGCACAGGGCCGGCTTCCAGCGCGAAATCCAGCAGCGCGTAGCTCACGCCGATGAGCATGACGCGACGGCCGGGCACTTGCTTGGCCTCGGCCAGTGCGGTGCGTAGGGCGGCGTGGTCGTGCAGGAAAAAGGCCGGCTGCGACTGGCCGGATTGCTGGGCGAAATAATCCACCATCGCCACCAGCGAGGAGTTGCCCTGCTCCAGATACGACGGCAGCAGCGCCAGAAATGTCCAGCCCGTGAGCGGGCCATAGTACTGCTCGAAGATGCGGGCCGCGTTTTCGCGGTACAGCGCCGGCTCGCGCACGAGGTGGCGGCTGCGCTGCTGCAGCGTGGTGCCGCTGCTAAGAAATAATTCCTGGGGTTCCCAACCCACGGGCTCGGTACAAACTTCGTGGGTTTTGAAAAATTCGATGGGCAGGAAGGGAATATCCGTTAGCCGGGCCACAGCGGCGGAATTGCGGCCGAGTTGCGCGAGGTAGGCCGCGTAGGACGGGCAGTGCATAGCCTGGTGCCGGAACAACGCCAGCGCGGCAGCCTCGAATGTAGCGGCCGTAACCTGGGGCAAGTGGGCCAAATAATCAGAACGAAAACTCATGAGCAAACAAGGACATTAGCAGGAACCACCGAACCAACCACCTTGGCTATTCGTTGGGAAGAACGTACTTTGGGGCCACTTCGGCCGTTGTGCTTCTGACTTCTCACTTCCTGTCTATATGAACCTGTTTCGTACCCTGAGCGGAGTTGCTTTCCTTGGCCTGGCCGGGGCGGGCCTCAGCGGCTGCCTCAGCGCCCCTAGTTACTCGAACACGCCCGAAATTGAGTTTAGAGACGTTAAGGTAACGCGCATTGCTGCCGCCAATGGCAACGTGGGCCGCGATACGCTAGAATTCGTGCTCGGCTTCCGCGACGGCGACGGCGACCTGGGTCTGGGGCCGGAAGACCTTGCCGTGGCCCCCTTCAACTCCAAAATCGGCGGGCATAACAACCGGGGATACAGCTACAACTACTTCATTCAGCCTTACAAAAAGAATCCTATTACCAAGGCTTTTGATTTTTTTGTGACTCCGGCTCAGCCCCCGTTTCCCGCCGGCGTGCAGGGCGAATACGACAGCCAATACCCCCGCCTAAATGGGGCCGACGGCCGCGCTGCGCCCCTAAAAGGCGAGCTGCGCTACAAGCTGCCCATTTCCCTCGACGGCACAGTATTCAATCCCGGCGATGTATTCCGGTTTGAAATCAGCATCCTGGACCGCGGCCTGCACGAGAGCAACCAAATCACCACCAGCGAGGTGACGCTTTAGGCCGGCCCGGCGGGCCGGCCTATTACGCTAACACTTTAGTAGATAGCCGGAAACTTCTCCGGCGCGTCCTCGCTCATCATCTCATAGATGGTGTCGAACACATCCTCAGCGTTGGGCTTGCTGAAGTAGTCGCCGTCGGAGCTGTAGGCCGGGCGGTGGGCTTGCGCGGCCAGGCAACGCGGCTGCGCGTCGAGGAAGCGGTAGGCCTGCTGCTCGTCCAGCACCTGCTGCATCATGAAAGCGGTGCCGCCGCCGGGCACGTCCTCGTCGGTGAACAGTACGCGGTTGGTTTTCTGCAGGCTGTCGGCAATGAGGTGGTCGGTATCGAAGGGCAGCAGGGTTTGCACGTCGATTACCTCTACCGAGATGCCCACGTCGGCCAGCTGTTTGGCAGCGTCCATCACGATGCGGCACATCGAGCCGTAGGTAACTACGGTTACGTCGGTGCCTTTTTTCAGCACTTCGGGGCGGCCCAGCGGCAGGGTGAATTCGCCCACGTTGCTGGGCGTTTTCTCTTTCAGGCGGTACCCGTTCAGGCACTCAATCACGATGGCGGGCTCGTCGCTGCGCAGCAGCGTGTTGTAGAAGCCGGCGGCCTGCACCATGTTGCGCGGCACGCACAAATGAATGCCCCGGATGCTGCCCAGAATCATCTGCATGGGCGAGCCAGAGTGCCACACACCTTCCAGCCGGTGCCCGCGGGTCCGCACGATGAGCGGAGCCTTCTGGCCGCCCTTGGTGCGGTACTGCAGGCAGGCCAGGTCGTCGCTCAGAATCTGGATGGCATACAGCAGATAATCAAGGTACTGAATTTCAGTGATGGGCCGCAGGCCGCGCAACGCCGCCCCAATCCCCTGCCCCACAATGGTGCATTCGCGAATGCCGGTATCGGTCACGCGCAGCTCGCCAAATTTGTCCTGCAAGCCGGCAAAGGCCTGGTTCACATCACCAATCTTGCCCACGTCCTCGCCGATGGCGAAGATTTTGGGGTCGCGCTGGAAGTTGGCGTCGAAGCAAGCTTGCAGCACTTCGCGGCCGTCCACCACGGCCGCATCAGCGGCGTAGGTGGCGGCTACTTCTTGGATATTGCCCACGGCCATTTCACTCTGGCTGAACAGGCTGGAGTTGTAGCGGTCGGCGTTTTCGGCCAACAGTTGCTCCAGATGTCGCTGCACCGAGCGGCGGCCGAAGCTGCGCTTCTCGTTGCGCACCTGGCGCAAGGCGCGGCGCAACGTCCGCACGATGTCGGCCCGGATGGGTGTGGGGTTCGATTTCAGCTGCTCCACCAGCTCGTGCATGGAGTTTTCGGTACCAGTGTCGGCCACCAGCTTATCGAGCAGGGCCACGGCCTCGTCGCGCTCCGCTTTAATGGGGTCGAAGAAGGCGGCCCAGGCAGCCGTGCGGGCCGTTTTGATAACGGCAGCGGCAGTTTTTTCGATTTCGTCCAGCTCCAATTCGGTGGCGTGACCCTCGGCCAGCAGCCACTCGCGCAGCTTATGCAGGCAGTCGTGGTCCTCCTCCCAGGTCAGGCGGTCCTTGCTCTTGTAGCGCTCGTGCGAGCCGCTGGTGCTGTGGCCCTGCGGCTGCGTGAGCTCCGTGACGTGGATAAGCACGGGCACGTGCTGCTCGCGGCACACGGCGGCGGCCCGTTGGTAGGTGTCCACCAAACCGGCGTAGTCCCAGCCGCGCACCACGTAAATCTCGAAGCCCGACTGGCCTTCGCCCTCGCGCTGCAAGCCCATCATGATTTCGCTGATGCTTTGCTTAGTCGTCTGATATTCAGCCGGAACGGAGATGCCGTAATGGTCGTCCCAGACGCTCACCAGCATGGGTACCTGCAGCACGCCGGCCGCATTCAGCGCCTCAAAAAACATGCCCTCCGAGGTGCTGGCGTTGCCGATGGTGCCGAAAGCCACCTCGTTGCCATTGGTCGAAAGTGTGTCGAACTGGTGCAGCTCGGGGTTCTGGCGGAAAAGCTTGGAGGCGTAGGCCAGGCCCAGCAGGCGCGGCATCTGGCCAGCGGTGGGCGAGATATCGGCCGAGGAATTTTTGGTTTGGGCGAGGTTGGTCAGGTTGCCGTCCTCGTCAAGCATGCGGGTGGCGAAGTGGCCGTTCATGGCGCGGCCGGCGGTGGCGGGCTCGGCCTCTACGTCGGGGTTGGCGTAGAGCTGGGCGAAGTATTGCTCCCAGGTAAGCTGGCCAATGGCGGCCATAAACGTCTGGTCGCGGTAGTAGCCGGCGCGGAAATCGCCGTTTTGGAAGGCCCGGGCCATGGCCAGCTGCGGCACTTCCTTGCCATCGCCGAAGATGCCAAACTTGGCCTTGCCCATGAATACTTCTTTGCGGCCGGCCAGTGAGGCGTGGCGGCTTTCCCAGGCCAGGCGGTAATCGGTGAGAAAGTCGGCCTTGGTGAGGGGCGCGGCTAGCGCGGGCACGGCGGTTTCGGCTGCGGACATATAATGAGGGTCAGGATACGTGGGAATTTTGGAGCGGAAGAGGCAGGCGGCCGGGGCCGTGGTGCAAAAATACGGAATCGGGGCCGGGTGGGTGGCGTGGCAGGGTTTGGCCGTATATTTGGGGTGCAATGGTAATAAGTATTCCGTGCTGATTGTCAGCCCGGCACTGTTGTTACCGGCTTTGTTTTTCTACTTAAAAACTGCCCGTCCCGGCTTTTGATTACCGGCTCAGGGTTTAGAAATCATGAAGAAACTCCTTACCACTATTTGCCTGCTGGCATTGGCCGGCGCGGCCCACGCCCAGGGCGTGATGCAGTTTTCGACCGACAACCACGACTTCGGCAACGTGCCCGAAGGCACGATGGCCACCTACGAGTTCAAGTTCAAAAACACCGGCAATCAGCCCGTTATCATTGCCAACGTGCAGGCCAGCTGCGGCTGCACCACCCCGGACTGGACCAAAACCCCGGTGCTGCCCGGCAAGATGGGCGTTATCAAAGCCATGTACAGCAGCGCCGGCCGCCCCGGCGTGTTCAACAAAACGGTGACCGTGACCAGCAACGCCACCGAGGCCAGCAAGGTCCTCAGCATCAAAGGCACGGTGCTCACCAAAGACCAGATTAAACCCACGCTCACGCCGGCCCAGCTGGCCGCCTCGCCGCACCTGGTGCTGGACCGCAGCGCCCACGATTTCGGCAAAATGGAAGCCGGCCAGCAGCCCACTGCCCGCTTCACGGTGAAAAACACTGGCAAAACCGAGCTGGTGCTCGGCGCGCTCTCGTCGGGCTGCTACTGCGTGGGCTACAAGAATAACCCCGCGCCCATCGCACCCGGCCAGAGCGAAGTAGTGGAGCTGCTCTACAGCCAGCGCCAGCTCGGGCAGGTGAGCGATGCTGTGACCATTACCTCCAACGACGTGAGCGGCGACGCCAAAATCACGCTCAAGGCCAACATCGTGCGCGACCTCAGCGGCAACAGCATGGTGAAGGAAAGCGGCACGGCGGTTCCGTTTAAGTAAAGACGGGGTTCTGCTTAGCCTATAGACGGGCTCCGGCCAGCACTGCATTGTGCTGGCCGGAGCCCGTTGCCATTTCTGGGGCAACCAGTCAAACTATTGAAAATTGGAGAGCTGGGGGCTTTTCGTGCGTTTAACTGGCCTGCGGCAGATGGCTTTTATTCAATTGATTTTATTTAATATATTATAATGTATATTTATATGTTTTATACCAGTAAGTGCCATGGCTTTCTTTGCACCTGTTGGGCGGCAAAGCCGCTTTCTCACCGCCACCGGTTGGCTGCGGTATGTGCTTGGCGGGTTGCTATTGCTGCTCTTTGCGGTGGGCGGGGCACCGGTCCCGGACAAGAAGCGCCTGCGCACCAAAAACGTCATTATTGTGGTCATCGACGGCCCGCGGTACTCCGAGACGTGGGGCAATATTCCGGGCAACATTCCCAACATGTCGACCACGCTCAAGGCCAAGGGCGTGTTCTTCCCTACATTTTATAACAACGGGTACACCTACACCAACTCTGGGCATACGGCCCTGACCACGGGCATCAACCAGCCCATTGATAATTACGACAAGGAGTTTCCGCAACAGCCTTCCATCTTTCAATTGTGGCGCAAAGCCACCGGCAAGCCCGCCACCGCCGCCTGGCTGATTACCAGCAAAGACAAGCTCTACATTCTGGCCAATACTCTGAACCCCGAGTGGAAGGACCAGTACCCGCCTTCCGTCGACTGTGGCATCAGCGGCCCGGGCACCGGCTACCGAGCCGATTCGCTGACGCTGATAGCCGTCAAGCGCATTCTGACGCAGTACCAGCCCAACCTGGTGCTTATCAACTTTATGGAGCCCGACGGCTACGCCCACGCCGGCAACTGGCCCAACTACATCCGGGGAATTAACCGCGATGACCGGTATGTGCAGCAGCTCTACGATTTCCTGCAGAAGAGCAAAGCCTACCGCAACAACACGGCCCTGTTCGTGACCAACGACCACGGCCGCCACCTCGACACCGTGCCCCCGGGCTGGACCGAGCACGGCGACGGCTGCGAGGGCTGCCGCCACATCAGCCTGCTGGCCCTGGGGCCGGATTTCAGAAAAGGCCGGACCGTGAAGGATACCTGCACGCTGGTCGACGTGCCGTCTACCGTGGCCTACATGCTGGGCATTCCCTTCGCCCAGGGCCAGGGCAAGTCGATTGAGGCGCTGTTCAAGCGCTGATAATCATATGGGTTTGGCCTGCATCGGGCTGAGCCATCATTGCCCCGGTTGATTGCATCGCCGGGCCAGTTGTTTTTAAAGGGCCGCTTTACGCGGGCCCGCTGCCGTGATGATTTCGCTGCTGTTGGTTCTGGTGTGCTACGGCCTGCTGCTTGGGCAGCCGGTGCCGGCACCGGCTGGTTGGCCGGCGCCAGCGAAGGCCTACGCCACCGATAACCCATTCTTTGCCAGCGCAGAAATTGTCGAGCTCACGCTTTCACTGCCGCTGGAGCAGGTTCTGAAAGACCGTGGCGCTAGTCCTGGCCTTCATCCGGCCAGTATCTCCTATCGCACGGCCAATGGCAGCACGCAAACCCTGGCCGTGCAGGTGCAGGTGCGCGGCAACCGGCGCAAAGACCCCGCCGTGTGCGGTTTCCCACCGCTGCTGGTAAAATTTCCGCCACCCAACGGGCACGGTTCCCTATTTGGGCCGGTAGCCGAGCTGAAGCTGACCACCCACTGCCTGTCCGACGATTACACCCTGCGGGAATACCTGGTGTATAAGCTTTATAATGCGCTGACGGACTTTAGCTACCGGGTCCGACTTTGCCGCATCACCTACCGCGACAACAACGGACGGGAGGATACTTCGGTACACTACGGCTTTTTTCTGGAGAATACCGAGGCGCTGGCGCGGCGCAACCAGGCCACGGTGGTCCCCAAACCCTTGTTTATTGGCATGGAAAACCTGGACCAGCCGGCCACGGCCACCATGGTCATGTTCCAATTCATGATTGGCAACACGGACTGGTCGGTGCCCTACCGGCACAACATCCGCCTGCTGTCCCGCAGCCTGGCCACTCCGCCCGTGCCGGTGGCCTTCGATTTCGACTACAGCGGGCTGGTGAACGCCCCCTACGCCGTGCCGCCCGAGCAACTCGGCATCACCTCGGTGCGGCAGCGCCTATTTCGGGGCTACGATTTCCCGCCGGAAGTAAATGCTGCCGTCCGGGACCTTTTCAATACCCGCCGCACCGCGCTCTACAACGTGTTTTTGGCCTGCCCCTACCTCAGCCACGATGAGCAGGAATTTGCCACCCACTACTTAAACGGGTTTTATAAAGTCCTCAACGACTCCAAGGATTTCGAGCGCCAAATAGTGCGGGTGGGGCGGCAAAACGAAAAAAGATACACCCACATCCGGGGCTTCGACTAACTGGAAGCTCTGCCAATTTGGCGGAGCTTTTTTTGGAGCGATTTTGGATTGATGTTGGTACATTAATTCAATCCATAGCTTTATCATGGCAAACGAAACCAGCAGCACCGCTCCCGCAGTCAGCGCCCCCTACGTAGTTCCGGCGCAAACACGCATCGGCCACATTCATTTGCAGGTCACTGATATCGACAAAGCGCTGGGCTTTTACCGCGACATTCTGGGCTTCCAGGTGGTGCAGCGGTTTGGCAACCAGGTGGCGTTTATTTCGGCCGGTGGCTACCATCACCACATCGGGCTCAACACCTGGAACAGCCTGGGCGGGCCGCCCGCCCGCAAGCAGGGCGCGGGACTCTACCACACCGCTATTCTCTACGCCACGCGGGCCGAGCTGGCCGGCGCGCTTAAGCAATTGGTTAAGGCCAACTACCCCATCACCGGCTCGGCCGACCACGGCGTGTCGGAAGCTATTTACCTCGACGACCCCGACGGCAACGGCGTAGAGCTGTACTGGGACTGGCCCCGCGAGCAGTGGCCCATGACGGCCAACGGCGAGGTGCAGATGTACACCCGCCCCCTGGACCTGAATGCGCTGCTGGCGGAAGCGTAAGCTGAACCAAATCTTGGCGCACCGGGTAGTACCCCCGCGCCCTATCTTTGCGGCTCGAAAGCTCACTTCTCCCCCACCCCATCACTTCCCCCTTCGCTCATGATTATTGGCGTTCCCAAGGAGATTAAAAACAATGAAAACCGCGTGGGCCTCACGCCCGCCGGCGTAGCCGAGCTGCGCAAGCACGGCCACACCCTGCTGGTGCAACACACCGCCGGCGAAGGCTCGGGCTTCTCGGACGAGGAGTACCAGACGGCCGGCGCGACCATTCTGCCCACCATTGCCGACGTGTACGGGCAGGCCGAGATGATTATCAAGGTGAAGGAGCCGATTGCTGAGGAGTACCCGCTCATCAAGGAGAACCAGCTGCTGTTCACGTACTTCCACTTTGCCAGCGGCGAGGAGCTGACCCACGCCATGATTGAGCGCAAGGCCATTTGCCTGGCTTATGAGACGGTGGAGCTCAGCAACCGCGCCCTGCCCCTGCTCATCCCGATGAGCGAAGTGGCCGGCCGCATGGCCCCGCAGGAAGGCGCCAAGTACCTGGAGAAACCCCTGAAAGGCCGTGGCATTCTGCTCGGCGGCGTGCCCGGCGTGAAACCCGCCAACGTGCTCGTGCTGGGCGGCGGCGTGGTAGGCACCCAGGCCGCGAAAGTGGCCGCCGGCCTCGGCGCGCAGGTTACCATCATGGACATCAGCCTGAACCGTTTGCGCGAGTTGGACGACTTCATGCCTAAAAACGTGGTGACGCAGTACTCGAACGAGTACAACATCCGCGAAGCCATCAAAACCTCGGACCTGATTGTGGGCGCGGTACTGATTCCCGGCGCCAAAGCTCCGCACCTCATCACCCGCGACATGCTGAAGACCATGCGTCCCGGCACCGTGGTGGTGGACGTGGCCGTGGACCAGGGCGGTTGCATCGAAACCTGCCACCCCACCACCCACGAAAACCCCACCTTCATCATCGACGACGTGGTGCACTACTGCGTGGCCAACATGCCCGGCGCGGTGCCCTACACCAGCACCCTGGCCCTGACCAACGCCACCCTGCCCTACGCCGTGAAACTGGCCAACCAGGGCTGGCAGGAAGCCTGCCGCCGCGACGAGGCCCTGCGCCTCGGCCTGAACGTGGTGCACGGTGAAGTAGTCTACAAAGGCGTAGCCGAAGCCTGGGGCCTGCCCCTGGTGAATGTGGAAACCGTGCTGGAACTGGCCACCGTATAGGTAGTCGCCCGGTGCGTTACGCACAGCCGTTTTAAGACAGAAGGTCTTTCCAGCGCACGCTTTGGGAAGGCCTTCTGCTTTTTAAAAGTAAACGGTTACGCAACCCGTCTGGCTTCTTCGCACCTTTCCTGAGTTAGACCGGCTGCGATTTTCGCCCGTCGGTATTTCTGATTTCTCACACCCTTCCGCTCTTGGTTCCCTCTCCTGCTATCCGCCTGCTGCTGCGCCGCTTTGCGCTGCTGATGGTCGTTTATACGCTGCTTCGCCTGGGTTTTTACTGCTTGAATCTGGTCACGTTTCGGGGCATTGCGCCGGGGGCGGTGGTGCAGGCGTTTGTGCACGGGTTGCGGTTTGATATTGCCGCGCTGCTATGGGTGAACCTGCCGCTGGTGCTGCTGTCGCTGCTGGTGCCGGTGGATACGCGGCGCGGGCAGCAGTGGCTGCGTGGGTTGTTTGTGCTGCTGAACGTGCCGGGGTTTCTGCTCAATATTATTGACTGGGAATACTTTAAATTCATTGGGCGGCGGCTGAGCAACGAGTGGAGCACCATTGGCCACGACATTGCTCAGCAAGCCGGCCAGATTGGCTTGCACTACTGGTACCTGGCCATTCCGCTGACGGGGCTGGTGTATGTGCTGTGGCGGCTGTGCCCCATGCCCACGCCGACCGAGCTGAGCGCGCCGGCCGGCCGCTGGGCCTGGGTGCAGCGCACCATAGAATTCATGCTGGTGGTGGGCCTGGTGGTGCTGGGCCTGCGCGGCGGCTGGCAGCTCAAGCCGCTGCGCACCGGCATTGCCTTCGAGCAGCAGCCCGCCGTGCTCGGCCACCTGGCCCTGAACAGCACGTTCACGGTCCTGAAATCCTTCGATGAAGTCCAGATTGACCGGGTGGGGTATTTTCCCACCACCACGGCGCTGCGGCCGGCCCTGAACGCCGCCCCGCTGCCCGCCCGCGTTGCCGCCTCAACCGCCCCCGACAACGTGGTGGTGCTGCTGATGGAAAGCTTCGGCTCGGAGTACAACGGCGTGGAAAACGGTGGGCAAGGCAGCTTCACGCCGTTTTTTGATTCCTTGGCCGTGGCCCCCGGGGCGCGGCTGATGCGCGAGAACTACGCCAACGGCCGCCGCTCCATCGAGGCGCTGCCGGCCGTGCTCGCGGGCCTGCCTTCGCTGATGGATGAGCCGTTTATCACCTCCAGCTTCCAGACGGCGGAGCTGCACGGGCTGGGCGAAATCCTGGGCCGCCACGGCTACAGCACGGCCATGTACCACGCCGGCTCCAACGGTACCATGGGCTTCGATATGTTCAGCGGCATTGCCGGGATGCAGCACTACTACGGCCTCAACGAATACCCCGGCGCTGCCACCAGCCCCGACTACGACGGCCACTGGGGCATTTTTGATGAGCCCTACCTGCAATACTTCAACCGCCAGCTCTCGGCCACCAAGCAGCCCTTCCTGGCCGCTGTATTCACGCTCAGCTCGCACGAGCCATTCTCGCTGCCGACGAAATACAAAGGCAAATTCCCGGTGGGCACGCAGCCCATTCACCCCACCATTGCCTACGCGGATATGGCCCTGCGGCGCTTTTTCGCGGCGGCCCGCCGGGAGCCGTGGTATGCGCACACGCTGTTCGTGCTCACGGCCGACCATACTTCGCAGTCGGACCGTACCGGCTACCAGAACCCGTTGGGCGTACACAAAACGCCGCTGCTGTTTTTCCGCCCCGGCCAGCCGCTGCCGGCCGCCAACCCGCACCGCATCACGGAGCAAATCGACGTGCCCGCCTCGGTGCTTGATGTGCTGGGCCTGGCCCAGGAGCAGCCGGCGCTGCTGCCCTTTGGCTCATCGGTGTTTGATGCGGCCAGCCCCGGCCGCGCCATTTTCCGCGACGGCGACTCGTACTACCTCGTGCATTCCGATTTCGTGGCCGAGCTCACGAACAAGAACGAAGTGCGACTCTACCCCTATCAGACCCATTTCATTCCCAATGAACCCGTGGTCAAACCCAACCCGGTACTGGTAAAAAAGTACGGCGATGAATTGCGCGCCTGCGTGCAGTTTTACGTGAATGGGCTTTTAGATAATCGACTATACAAGTAGCTAACCAACAGTAAGCTACAGCGATACCGAACCTTCGGCTGCTTTCCCCCGTTAAAGCCAACTCAATTGACCGCGTTCTGCATACAACGTGGTCATTTTGTTTCACTCAACCTTTCTTTCGGTCCTATGAAAAAGCAACCCCTCATTCTCGCCTTGTTCCTCACCGTTTGCGGTTTCTCGGCCAATGCCCAGAGCAGCACCAGCACTACCACCACGCGCCAGACCACGGTGACACCTGCCCCGGCCACCTACCCCGCGGCTACGCCCGCTCCCGCTACTTCGACCACCACGGAATCGACCACGACCACCACGGACCCTGCTTCCACCACGGTAATTCAGGCAGCTCCGGCGCAGACCGCAATTCCCGCCGACACCAAGGTGAAAGACAAGCGCAGCAAGACGAAAATCAAGCCTAAAAATTAGGGTTCAGCCCACTGTTTTTAAGGTGAAAAGCCCGGCCGCAAGCAATTGCGGCCGGGCTTTTTTTGCTTTAATATGCATTGGCAAAAGGCGGCTGCCGCACACGCGAGCCGCATTTCCACCAAGCCTTTCTAGTAATTGGTGCCTAGCGGCGCAGCAGTTTGAGATGAGCCTGGGCTTGCCCGCTGCTGAGGTGCAGCATGTAAACGCCGCTGGCCGGCATCTGGCGGGAGAAATCGAGCTGCAGGGCGCTGGCCCCGTTGTGCGCCGGGAAGGTGCCGCTGCTCACCTTAGCCCCAAGCGCCGACACGAGCGTGTAGGTAACCTCGCCCTGCAAAGCCTCGGGCAAGAACAGTCTCACCTGCCCATCCGACGGGTTCGGGTACGCATTCACCAGCGCCGTTAATTCTGTACTGCCCGCTGTTTTGCGGGCCACGGCGGCCGGACTACCAGCTGGCGAAGCTGCTGCGGTGCGCGCCGCGCCGTCGATTACCGTGAAGGAAATGGTGCGGGGGGTGCCTACGGTGCCGCCAGCCGAATAGGATGTCGCGGTCAGGGTATAGCTGCCACTTGTGGGGGTCCAGTCGAAATAGTCGCCCGCGCCGTCGTCGCCAAACAGTGCGTAGGGGGCCACCCTTTCGGTCTGGCTCCAGGTTTGGGCACCGCTCAGGGCAAACTCGACCCGGCCCACCGTCGCCGGATTGGTATTGGCCCGGATGTTCAAGTCGCGCGTGGGCAGCGTGGCCAGGTCGAGCATGGCCCCATTCGTGAGGGCCATGAACTCGAAGCCGGTATTGGCATTGACCAAGGTGTAGGTAATATGGCCGGGCGTAGTGGGCTCATTGATTACGGTAAAGGTGATTTCCAGCGGGGTGCCCGCACAGCCGCTGGCGGAAAACGGCCGGGCCGACAAGGAAGTGTAGCGCCCCGGAGCCAGGGTATGGCCGAAGTAGTCGCCGGCAGCATTGTCACCAAACAGTGCGTAGGGAGCCACCAGTTCGGTTTGGCCCCAGCTGGTGGGTCCATCGAGACTGAACATGACCTGGTCGACATTGGCCGGGCTGGTATTGGCCCGGACGTTCAGGTTTTGCGTGGGCAGCGTGGCTAGGTTGAGCGTAATCCCGTTGGTGAGGGGCCTGATATCGGTGTCCGTATCGGCATTGACCAGGGTGAAGCCGGTAACGGCTTGTGCGGCCCGATTGATGACTATTGTCAGCGGAGCCGAGGTGCAGCCGTCCACCGTCGTCAGGGTGAGGCTATAGCTGCCCGGCGGCAGGAACGAGAACAGAAAAGAGTTGCCCCCGGACGGCCGGGGGGCATTGGGTGTGAGCTGGGCCGTGGCCCCTGCCGGCGGGTTCAGCACCTGAATCGACCCGGTGGTGTGGGAACAATCGGTCTGCGTTACCCGCACGTTGGCAAGCGTGAGCACCGGCGCAGCGGGAGCCGGATTGATGACCACGGTGTAGGGAGCCGAGGTGCAACCGTTCACCGTCAGCGTCAGGCGGTAGGTGCCGGGCACCAGGTACGAGAACAGGTAAGCATTGCCCCCAGAAGGCTTGGGCGCGTTCGGCGTGAGCTGGGCCACGCTATTAAACGGCGCATTCAGCACCTGAATGAAACCGGTGGAGCTGGTGCAGGTGGGTTGCGTCACCCTGACGTTGGCGCTCGACAGCACCGGCGGCGATGGGCAGGTGGTGACCGTGGCGCTGGTGCCGGCCACGGTGCTAAGGGGGATTACATGACCCAAACTCACAGTTGAAAAAATAAAACCGCCAGTACCGCCAGCGCCAGCCCTTGCCAATCAGCCGTGGGTTTCCGGCTTCGGGCGCCTTCCATTGGCTTGTGCTTGCAGGGAGTTGGTACGTCGTCCTGAGTTTTTTCGGGGACATTGGCACATGGGGTAATTAATTCATGCTTTTTCATGGCTATTGGCAAAATGGATAAATGGAAAAGGTGCCGGGCAGCCGCTATGCTGCCGAATAGCCGCAGCACCGCCCCAGGCGGAGGGCCGGCACACCTTTCCTCAATGCAGAATCGTTGGATGCGCCGCTGCTTGAGCGCAATGCGCGGCCCGGCCGGCAGCAGGGCCGCCGGGTGCAAGCGCGTGGGGTACTGCATGTGCAGCACCAGCGGAAAGGAGGCCCGGTTATCGAACGGTAACCGGGAGTGGGGCTTCAAGACTCAGGCGGCGCGCACACGGCTCCAACGCCTGGTTCAGCGCACCCGTAGGCGGGTGCTGCGCGGCGGCATTTCGGGTAAAGCAGGACATGCCCAGCCGCTTTTCGGGCCGGTAAATACCGGCCTCATCAGGGTATAACAAGCCTGGTCATCTATCCCTGATTATATATTCTACTGGCGGAAACGGGTAGTTAAGGTGGCATAGGAATTATATTTTGAGGTGAAAGAAAAATCCTCCTACCGCTCAGCTTCCCCTCACCAGGCCACTACAGACGCCTTGAAGCGCTACTCCGGCAGGCAGTCAAATATAAAATATTATATAATATATATTTATAATTTTAATCACATTCTTTCATTGAAAGATTTCCATGAACGAACCGCCTGACTTAGCCCGGAATATTCCTTGCTTCGCCAGATAAATCGGCTCCCCGCCAAGGGCGGTTACCTACAGCCCCGCCGCTACTGCAAACGTCGGAATCTCCTCCAGCCGCTCGTTGGTGCGCGCCGCAAAATCGACGCGCCAGCAGTAGTGCACCAGGCCGTTGGTGAGCAGCAGCAGCGGCGCGCCGATGGTTTGGTTGTAGGTGGTGGCCTGCCGGGCCACGGCGGCATCAATGGCCACGCTGGGCGCTTTGCACTCCACCAGCAGCAGGGGCTGGCCATTGGGGTCGAGGGCCAGCAGGTCGGTGCGCTTCTGGCGCTGGTTGTAGCGCAGGCCGCGCTCGAGGGCCAGCAGGCCGCGCGGGTAGCCCAGGTGGGTGATTAAATAGTGCACCACGTGCTGCCGCACCCACTCCTCGGGCGTGAGCACGACGTGCTTGCGCCGCAGCCCATCCCAGATGAGTGGTTGATTTGTGGCCGATTGCGTAAGTTTGGCGTCGAAAGGCGGCAGGTCCAGGGCTTGCATCACCTCCAAAGGTAGGGGTCTGGCATCGAGTGACTGAGCAACTGAGTGGCTAAGTGACTCCGAAACGCATACCCTTTTCTCACTCCCGAACTTAGCCATTCAGCCACTCAAAACACTTTTATGAAGACCAAAGAAGAGATTGTTAACAACTGGCTGCCGCGCTACACCGGCGTGCCGCTGAGTGATTTTGGGCAGTACATTCTGCTCACCAATTTCAGCAACTACGTGTACATGTTCGCCGAGCAGTTCGAATGCGAAGTGCGCGGGCTGGACAAACCCATGCAAACGGCCACGGCCAATGGCATCACCATCATCAACTTCGGCATGGGCTCGCCGATGGCGGCCACGGTGATGGATTTGCTTTCGGCCATCAAGCCCAAGGCGGCCTTGTTTCTGGGCAAGTGCGGCGGCTTGAAAAAGACCAAGCTCGGCGACCTGGTGCTGCCCATCGCGGCCATTCGCGGCGACGGCACTTCGGATGACTACCTGCCCAAGGAGATTCCGGCGCTGCCTTCGTTCCGCCTCCAACGCGCTGTTTCTTCGATGATTAAGAAGCACGAGCTGGACTACTACACCGGCACGGTGTACACCACCAACCGCCGCGTGTGGGAGCACGACCAGGATTTCAAGGACTACCTGCGCCGGGTGCGCGCCCTGGCCGTGGACATGGAAACGGCCACCATTTTCGTGTGCGGCTTCATGAACGACATTCCCCACGGCGCCCTGCTGCTGGTGAGCGACAACCCGATGACGCCCGAAGGGGTGAAAACCTCTGAATCGGATTCGAAAGTGACCACCAACTTCGTGAAGCAGCACCTGCAAATCGGCATCGAATCGCTGCAGGAGCTGCAGTTCTCGGGCGAGTCGGTAAAGCACATGCGCTTCGAGTAAGGACCGCAGATTTTAACGGATTTGACGGATTTCGCGGATTCAGCAGACCGTTACAACAGCACGTCATGCCGAGCGCAGCCGAAGCACCTTTACCTGCAGTAGTAATCCAATTGACAGGATTTACTCACCCGGTAGAGATGCTTCGGCTGCGTTCGGCATGACGTGCTTTTTTATTCTTTCTCACCGATTTCTTCGCTCAAAACGCTCCGCATGGCCCTGTTCTCCCCTACTATCTTCCCCAAACTGACCGCGCCACTGCTGGCACTGGCGCTGCTCAGCGGCTGTTCTGCCAAGCGCGAGGCTGTGGATTTGCTCGTCACCAACGCCACGGTTTACACGGTCGATTCGACTTTTTCGAAAGCGGAAGCTTTTGCGGTAAAGGATGGCAAATTTGTGGCCGTGGGGCCGGCGGCCGAGTTGAAGACGAAATACCAGGCAGCGCAGGAAGTGGACGCGGGCGGCAAGTTCATCTACCCCGGTTTTTACGACGCGCATTGCCATTTCTACCGCTACGCCCTGGCCCTGCCAAGCGCCGATTTGGTAGGCACGAACTCGTGGAAAGAGGTGATTCAGAAGCTGCAGGAAAACCGGCAGAAATACCCGCAGGCGGCCTGGCTCACGGGCCGCGGCTGGGACCAGAACGACTGGCCCGGCAAGCAGTTCCCAACCAAAGACACGCTCGACCAGCTGTTTCCCGACGTGCCCGTGCTGCTGGTCCGCGTGGATGGCCACGCCGCGCTCGTGAACCAAAAGGCGCTGGATTTGGCCGGCGTCACGGCCCGCACGCCCATCAGCGGCGGCGTCATTACGCGCGATGCGCGGGGCCGCCTCACCGGCTTGCTCGTGGATAATGCCACGCGGCTCGTGAGCAGCAAAATCCCGGACCCGGCCCCAACCGAAGCCGCCCAATTGCTCCTGCAAGCCCAGCAGAACTGCCTGGCCGTGGGCCTCACCAGCCTCGCCGATGCCGGCCTCGACAAAGCCAACATCGACCAGATGGCAGCTTTGCAACAGCAGAAGAAGCTCAAGCTGCGCCTCTACACCATGCTGAACCCCACGCCGGAAAACCGCGCCTACTACCTCAAAAACGGCCCGGTGCTGACCGACCAGCTCACCATCAACTCCTTCAAAGTGTACGCCGACGGCGCCCTGGGCTCCCGCGGGGCCTGCCTGGTGAAACCCTATGCCGACCGGCCGAAGGAAACCGGGTTTTTGCTTTCTACCGAAAAGCAGTTCCGCGACCTAGCGAAGGAGCTGGCCGCGTCGAAATTCCAGATGAATACCCACGCCATCGGCGACTCGGCCAACCGCATCATTCTCAACATCTACGGCGAGGCGCTGCACGGCCAGCAGGACCGTCGCTGGCGCATTGAGCACGCCCAGGTTATCACCCCGGCCGATATGCCGAAGTTCGGGCAGTTCGGCATCGTGCCTTCGGTGCAGCCCACCCACGCCACTTCCGATATGTACTGGGCCGGCGAACGGCTGGGCGCGGCGCGGCTCAAGACCGCCTACGCCTACAAAGAATTGCTCAAGCAATACGGCCAGCTGGCCCTGGGCTCCGACTTCCCGGTGGAGAACATCAACCCGCTGTTCGGCTTCCACGCGGCCGTGGCGCGGCAGGATGCCAAGAACTTCCCCGCCGCTGGCTTTCAGATGGAAAACGCTATTTCGCGCCCCGATGCCCTGCGCGGCATGACCACCTGGGCCGCCCACGCCGGCTTCGAGGAGAAGCGCAAAGGCCAGATTAAGCCCGGCATGCTGGCCGATTTTGTGGTGCTGGATACGGACTTACTGACCGCACCGAAGGAGAAGCTGCGCGGCGCACAAGTGCTGCAAACGTGGATTGGCGGGGAGAAGGTGTTCGGGCAGAAGTAGGACTTGTCTGTCATTGCGAGGCCGCAGGCCGTGGCAATCCGTCCTCTCGATGCGACCAGCCCTGAGATGTGACACAGCTTTTCAACAACAAAAAGCCCCGGCACTGCGCAGTGTCGGGGCTTTGTTACATTATTAGGTTAGTCGCTGAGAACAGGACGGATTGCTTCGTCGTGCCTCCTCGCAATGACAGTTTCTACTTCTCGTCCGCACTCGGCCCATAGAGGCCGGGCACCGGGATGTCAAGCAAGCGCAGATACACCGTGAGCTGGCCGCGGTGGTGGATGCTGTGATTCAGGCCCATGATGCGGATGGCTGCCCCCTTGGGCATCTCCATAATGGTGTGCTCGCCGCGGTGCAGCTTAAAGTTGTGGGTCAGTTTCTCGTCGTCGCTGCTGCGCAGGGCTTCGCGCAGGGTTTTGGAATACTCGTCGAAACGGGCCAGCAGCTCCTCGGGGCTGGTGGGCGTAGGGCCGGGCTTGGGCGCGTTGGGGTCGAGAAAATCGCGGGCATCCTGCTGCACGAAAAGGGTATTGAATGCCAGCAGATTTACCACGTGGGTGGCCAGCTGCCACAGGCTCATGCTCTTGGGGTGGGGCTTGTAGTCGGCCTTATCGAAGGGCACCCGCTCAAGGACTTTGCGGGTTTGGGCCAGCTCGTGGTCGAGCTCGGCGAGGATGTTTTGCTGGATGGAGGCGGTGTACATGAAAGAAGGCTTGGGAGAAGAGATGTAGCGCGGGCTTTTAGTCCGCGGGTCAAAGCTATTCCATATCATTCAACTCGCGGACTAAAAGTCCGCGCTACCGGCTCATGGGCGCGCCCATTTCGGCGGCGGCCGAGGCGGGCGGCGGGCCGGGCACCGACACCGGGCCGAGCGAGTCTTCGCGAAGCTTCTTGCCGCGCAGCTGGAGCAGGAAAATCAAGCCCAGGATGAAGAACACAATCAGGGCCAGCAGGCTGTTGCGCATCGAGCCGGTAACCTGGTTGATGATGCCGAAGGTAGCCGTGCCGATGACGATGCTCAGCTTCTCGGTCACATCGAAAAAGCTAAAAAAGGCGGCCGAATTGGGCGTGTTTTCGGGGATGATTTTGGAGTAGGTACTGCGGCTCAGGCTTTGGATGGCGCCCATGGTGAGGCCGATGACGGAGGCCAGCGCGTAGAAGCTCCAGCCGGCCTGCACGAAGTAGCCGGCGATGCAAATCAGCATCCAGATGAATACCGACCAGCTTAGCGCCCGCGTGTTGCCGATGCGCTCGGAGAGCTTGGCAAACAGGTAAGCGCCCGCAATGGCCACCACTTGCAGCAGCAGAATGGTGAGGATGAGCGCGCCCGATTCGAGGTGCAGCTCATCGGTGCCGAAAAGCGTGGCCACGTACATCACCGTTTGCACGCCCATGTTGTAGGTGAAGTAGGCCAGCAGGAATTTCTTTACGTTGGGCAGCTGCTTGAGCTGGTCCCACACCTTGCCCAGCTCGCGGAAGCCGTTAAGCAGCCAGCCGCCTTTGGCTTCGGGGGCATCGGCGGGGCGGCCCCGGTCGGGCGGCAGCGTGGCGAAGGGAATCTGCGCAAAGCCGGCCCACCACAGGCCGGTGAGTAGGAAGGAGAGCTGGGCGGCGCGCTCGGCCCCGATGCCGATTTTATCGTGAAACTGGTTTATCACCAGACAGGTCACCAGCAGAATCACCGAGCCGATGTAGCCCATCGAAAAGCCCTTGGCCGAAAGCGAATCGAACTTTTCTTCACTGCTGATTTCGGGCAGGTAGGAATTGTAGAACACGATGCTGCCCGAAAAGCCCACCGTGGCCGCCACGAAAATGAACGTGGACATGGTGAGCGTGGCCGGCGAGAAGAAGAACAGCCCCGCGCACGAGGCCGCCCCGATGTAGCAGAAGATTTGCAGAAACAGCTTCTTGCGCCCCGAGAAATCGGCCAGCGACGTGAGAAACGGACTCACGATGGCAATGAGCAGAAACGACACCGAGATGGCGTAGTTGAGCAGTGACGAGCCGGGCACCATCATGCCCAGAAAGCTCACGGGGCTCTGGCCGCTGTCGGTATGCGTAATCTGCTTGATGACGCTGGACCAGTAAATCGGAAAAATCGAGCTGGTAATCACCAGCGGGTACACCGAGTTGGCCCAGTCGTAGAACGTCCAGCCGGTGGTGATGCGCTTGTTGTCTTTTTCGACCGCGCCAGCGGCGGCGGCAGGGTGCGTCGGGGTTGGGGTCATAAGGGGGCGCCGGGAATGTGAGGGGTTGCGCCGGGGAAGGTAACGGGTTTTTACGGCTCAGGTTGGGCCGGGCGGGAATGCCAGCGGCCAACAGGGCTTTGCCAACGCCCACGCAAGCTGCATTCGTCCATGGCACTGAGGGAATTTTCGGGAGACACCAAATAAATATTCAATATTTACTATATTTAAGCATGAGAGCAACGCAGCTCTTTCTCAAACACTTCAGCTATGGCTATATCTTCCTTCCTCCCGCGGGGCGGCTGGTGCCGCGCTGCTGCACTCCTGGCCATTGGCATGCCGCTGCTACTGGCTTGCAGCAAAGACGATGACTCGCCCACGCAGCCCGCCACCACCTACGGCACATCCGTGACCATTGGTACCGGCGCGGCGCGCAGCTTTGTATCGGCCGACGCCAACGGCATGCCCACCGAAATTGGCGTAGCCGTGAGTGAGGCTGCCCTGAGCGACCTGCCCGCCACGCCGGCCACCGGCACCATGTACGACGTGCCCCTGCCCGCCATCAGCGCCACCTCCCAGATGCCGTTCGACCACATTTCCTTCGACTGGAACCCCAACGGCCACGAGCCCCTCACCATTTACGGTTTGCCGCACTTCGATGCCCACTTCTACATGATACCCATGAGCGTGCAGCACGCCATCACCCTCGATGACCCCAAGGGCGACATTTTCCCGGCCACCAACAAGCTGCCCGCCGGCTACATCACGCCGCCCAACGTGGCCCCCGGCCGCACCGTGCCCATGATGGGCCGCCACTGGGTAGACCCCACCAGCTCGGAATACACGCCGGGCACGGCCTTCACCCACACCCTCATCTACGGCACCTACGATGGGCACGTCACGTTTGTGGAGCCCATGTTTACCAAGGCCATTCTGGTGCCCGCCGTGAGCATCGAGCGCGACATCAAACAGCCGGCCGCGTATGAGGTGCCGGGCAAGTTCTTCCCCACCAAATACGTCATCCGCTACAATGCTGATAGCAAGGAGTACATTATTTTACTGAAAGACATGGTGCTGCACTGAAGTGTCCGGTTCTGGCTTTAGCGCCGCCCTGCCCGGACTTTCTGAACTGGGCGGGGCGGCGCGTTTGGGTTTATTTAAAATGCGGGTACAAGTGGCCAGGTCGGAGGCAGAAAAAGTTGCAGGTGCACAAATGGCAGCACCACTGAAATTATCAAATCACTAAGCAGAACAATAAATCCGGGAATTCACCGGAACTTCACGCTCGGAAAACCAAGCCCTGCCCCCAGCAGGGCTTTTTGGTGTCCGTTAGCAGTCCTTTATTTCCTCCACCTCCCCCCTTTTCATGCGTCGTACTCTTACGCGTTGGCTCTGCCTGGGCAGTGCCTTGTTTTCCTTTTCCAGTGCCCTGGCCGGCACGCCGCCCGTGGCCCCCGTGCCGACTGATGCCCACCCGCTGCGCTTCGTGCCCAACCAGCGGCAGTGGCAGAGCCCCATCCTGTTCGCGGCCGACATTCCGGCCGGCCGCCTGTTTCTGGAGCGCGGCCGCCTGCTGGTGGCCCGCTACGATGCCCCCGCCGTGGACCGCCGCCACCACGCCGCGCCCACGGCCGCCCGAGAGCGCATTGCCAACCACGCCTACGCCGTAAGCTTTGTGGGAGCCAATGCCCGGCCCGAAGTGCGCGGCGAGCAGCCCACCGGCGAGCATATGAACTACTTCCTCGGCAACGACGAAAGCCGCTGGGCCCGCAACGTGCCCGCCTTCACCGACGTGCGCTACCAGCAGCTCTACCCCGGCACCGACCTGCGCCTGTACTCGCGCGGCCCGGTGATGGAGTACGATTTTGAGCTGGCCGCCGGGGCCGATGCCGCCCGCATCAAGCTCCGCTACGACGGGCAGGAGTCGCTGACCGTGGTGGACGGCGCGCTGCACATCGGCACCAGCGTGGGCCGCGTCACGGAGCAGCAGCCGTATGCTTATCAGGTAATTAATGGTCGCCGCGTGGCCGTGCCCTGCCAGTACGTGCTGGGGCCGCAGCACACGGTGAGCTTTGGCCTGCCGAAGGGCTACGACCACAGCCGCCCGCTCGTCATCGACCCCGTGCTGGTGTACTCCACCTACTCCGGGGCCACGGCCGCCCTCAACTGGGGCTACACCGCCTGCCCCGACTCGCTGGGCAACCTCTACGCCGCCAGCATCAACTTCACGGCCGGCTACCCCACTACACTGGGAGCCTACGACACGAGCTTCAACAACGGCGACAACGACATCGTCATCAGCAAATACAACCCCAGCGCGGCCACCGGCGCCAGCAGCCTGGTGTACGCCACCTACCTGGGCGGCAACCAGGAAGACTACCCCCACAGCCTGGTGGTGAACAGCGCCAACGAGCTGGTGATGCTGGGCACCACCAACTCGACCAACTTCCCCATGCCCGGCACCACCTACCAGCGCAGCCTGGCCGGCGGCACCGATATGGTGCTGGCCAAGCTCTCGGCCAACGGCAGCCAGCTGCTGGGGGCCACTTACATGGGCGGTACCGGCAACGACGGCCGCCTGCTGGCCACGTCCAACCTGCTGGCCAATGCCGGCGATGATTTCCGGGGCGACGTGATTACCGACCGTCAGAACAACGTGTATTTCACGACGGTGACGCGCTCCAGCAACTTCCCCACCAGCGGCGGCGCAGTCTTCGCGGGTGGGCACGATGCCGTGGTGGTGAAGCTGAACGCCGGCCTGACGGCCCTGCGGTGGAGCGCCCTGCTGGGCGGCTCCGGCGACGATGCCGGCTACAGTATTCAGCTCGACAGCGTGAACAACGTGTACGTGGCCGGCGGCACCACCAGCACCGCCCTGCCCAATACCACCGGGGGCCTGAACGCCACCTACCGGGGCGGCCCGACGGACGGCTTCGTGAGCCGCCTCGTGCAAAACCTGACCACCTTCGGCGTGGCCGTGCAGCAAACCACTTACCTGGGCACCAGCAGCTACGACCAGGCGTTTTTTGTGCAGCTCGACCGCAAAAGCGCGGTGTATGTGCTGGGCCAGACCAACGGCGCCTACCCGGTGACCACCGGCACCTACCGCAACGCCGGCAGCCGGCAGTTCATCCACAAGCTCAGCGCCGACCTGCGCACCACGGGCTACTCCACGGTGATTGGCAACGGGGCCGGCACGCCCACCACGGCCAACCCCTACCCCACCAACCTGGCCCCCACAGCCTTTCTGGTCGATAACTGCGGACAGATACTGCTGTCGGGCTACGGGGCGAGTAGCATCGCGGGCATGCCCACCACGCCCGACGCCCTGCAGCGCACGGCCACCAACAGCACCTCCGGCGCGGCGGCCGATGCCAACCTGAACACCTACGGCTACCTCTACGTGATGCAGCTTTCGGCCAATGCCCGGCGGCTGGTGTACGGCACGTACTTCGGCACGGGCACCACGCACGTCGACGGCGGCACGTCGCGCTTCGATAAGAAGGGCATTATTTACCAGGCCGTGTGCGTGCGCTTCCAGCAGGGCAGCGGCGGCGCCATCGCCCCGGCCATCATCACCACGCCCAACGCCTACGCCCGTACCCAGACGCGCACCAGTGGCCAGACCACCAGCGCGGCCTTCAAGATGGACATTGCCCGCCTCGACGCCAGCTTCGTGCCGGCCGCCAATGGCGTGGTGAATACCCGCGTGGGCTGCGCCCCGCTCACGGTGCTCTTCACCCGCGCCACGCCCTCCAACAACGGCACGACCTGGAGCTTCGGCAACGGCCAGACTTCGACGCAGGCCAACAACGTGAGCGTGACCTACACCGCGCCCGGCCGCTACCCCGTCACGCTCACCGCCTACGACTCGACCAGCTGCCAGGCTGCCGTTGTCAGCCGCGATACCGTGACGGTGCTGGGCCTGCCCCGCGCCGCCCTCGGCCCCGACCAGACGGTGTGCCCCGGCGGCAGCGCCACGCTTACTGTGGCCGGCGCCACGCCCGTCCAATCGGCCATCTACACCTGGAGCCCGACCACCGGCCTCAACACCACCAGCGGCCCCAATGTAGTAGCTACTCCCACCGCCACCACGCAGTACATCATGACGGCCACCACACCCGGTGGCTGCATCAGCCGCGACACCGTGGTGGTGACCGTGCGCAACCTATCCGTGGCTATTCCGGCCGTGGCGGCGCTCTGCCCCGGCACCACGGCCACGCTGAGCACCGCCGATGCCGGCACCGGCGCTACTTACACCTGGAGCCCCGCCGCCGGCCTCAGCGCCACCACCGGCCGCACCGTGACGGCTAACCCCACCGCTACGACGACTTACACGGTGCGCGTAACCACGGCTACCGGCTGCACTGGCAGCGCCACCGTGGTGGTCACCCGCCTGAGCGTGCCTGTCGTCCGGCTTCATACCGCGCCGCTGCTGCCCATCGCTGGCAATCTGGTCACCTTCAACGACACCCTGCCGACTACCTCGCTGCTCACCAACCGCCGCTGGGATTTTGGCGATGGCCAGACGGGCACCGGCCTCGCGCCCACGCACACCTATGCCGCACCCGGCACCTACACCGTGCGCCTGAGCGCCGATATGGCCGCCACCGGCTGCCCGGTCACGTCCACGCTCACGCTGGTGGTAGCGCCCGCCCGCGCCTTCGAGTACCCCAACGTCATCACCCCCAACGGCGACAACAAGAACGACGATTTCCGCCCCTACGTGAGCACTGAGCCCGTGACGCTGCAAATCTTCACCCGCTGGGGCCGCAAGGTGTTTGAGCAGGCTAATTACACTCAGGGATGGGGCAGCGCCCCCGACGTGGCCGCCGGCATCTACTACTACCAGCTGCGCACCGCCGCCGGCCAAACCTGGAAAGGCTGGCTCGAAGTGGTGAAATAGCTTCGGTATGAGACAAACAAAAAGCCCGTTTCCAGATTGGAAACGGGCTTTTTGTTTGCTTAAGTTGAGAGGATGGGATTCGAACCCACGATGAGCTTTTGACCCATACACACTTTCCAGGCGTGCTCCTTCGACCACTCGGACACCTCTCAGGTTGGTGGTTGATGGGGCAAAGATAGGGCGGCGATGTTGGCCGGGCAAGCGGAACGACGTAGCGCGGACTTTTAGTCCGCGAGTGGTTTGGCTTAACTCGCGGACTAAAAGTCCGCGCTACAGCGTGATTTCGCCGCGTAAGTCGGTGGCCAGCAGCTCGCGGGTGCGGGCTTCACTCACCCCCAGCCCCAGCACGAACATGAGTTTGGTGACGGCCGCCTCGGTGGTGATGTCCTCGCCGCCCACGATGCCCATTTCCGCGAAGCGGGCGCTGGTTTCGTACTTGCCCTGCACCACGCGGCCTTCCTCGCACTGGCTCACGTTGAGGAGCCACACACCGCGCCGGCGCGCCTCGGCCAGGCAATTCAGGAACCACTCGGCGGTGGGCGCGTTGCCCGAGCCGTAGGTTTCGAGCACGCAGCCGCGCAGGCCCGGCACGCCCAGCACGGCCGCTACCACCGCCTCGGTGATGCCCGGGAACAGGGGCAGCACGGCCACGCCGGTTTCCATATTTTCGTGCACCTTGAGGCGGGTGGCAGGTAGTAGGCGGATGCTTTTGTCGTCAAACTCCAGGCCGATGCCCGCCCGGGCCAACGGCGGGTAATTCTCGCTTTTGAAAGCGGCGAACTGCTGACTTTCAACCTTCTTGGCCCGGGTTCCACGAATGAGCACGTCGTTGAAAAACACGCACACCTCGGGCACGCGCACGGTACCGGCCCGCGCGTGGCGGGCGGCGGCAATTTCAAGCGCCGTGATGAGGTTGCGCTGGGCATCGGAACGGTTGGCACCCACGGGCACCTGCGCGCCGGTAAACACCACCGGCTTGCCCAAATGCTCCAGAATGTAGCTCAGCGCCGCCGCCGAGTAGGCCATGGTATCGGTGCCGTGCAGCACCACGAAGCCGTCGAAATCGGCGTAGTGCCGGCCGATGAGCTGGGCCAGAAACAGCCAGTCTTGCGGCGTTACGTTGCTGCTGTCGATGGGTTCGGGCAGGCTCAGCAGCTCCAGCCGGAAGGGCAAGCGCGTGAGCTCGGGCATCTTGCGGTCGAGCCGGCCGAACTGCATGGGCACCAGGCCGCCGCTGCGGTTCACGGCCATGCCCACGGTGCCGCCGGTGTAGATGATGAGCAGGCGCGGGGCGGTGCTGTCGGCCGCGTCGGCGCGGGTGGGCAGGGGCAGCAGGGGCAGGTCGAGGTCGGGCATGGGTGGGAGGCTGAACGGGCGGAATGGGCGGAGAACTCTCCTCCTTACCAAGGAGGGGACATTTTTGCGAAGCAAAAATTGGGGTGGTTGTGGCGTTGCACAAAGTTGGGACGAAACCGATACGTGGCGTCTACCTGACCGAAAGGTTTGCAGAGAATTATTCGAACAGCCGTTCAACGCCTACAACCACCCCAGTTGCCGCTGGCGCGGCAACGTCCCCTCCCTGGTAAGGAGGGGAGCTTTCTGTCCACTCCACCTTTTTCCGCCAACAAACAGCCCCGTTCCCTTGTCCACCGTATTGCCTGCGGCACCCTTACCTATTTTCATGAATTCAACCGACTCCTCCCCTGCCAAACCCGTTTCCGACGTCATCATTATCGGCGCGGGCATCATGAGCGCCACGCTCGGCGTGCTCCTCAAAGCCCTCGACCCCAACCTCACCATCAGCGGCTACGAGCGGCTGGATGCCGTGGCCGCCGAAAGCTCCGACGCCTGGAACAACGCCGGCACCGGCCACTCGGCCTTCTGCGAGCTCAACTACACGCCCGAGCGGCCCGATGGCTCGATTGACATCAGCAAAGCTGATAAAATCGCCGAGCAGTTCGAACTCAGCAAGCAATTCTGGGCCTCGCTGGTACAGGAAGGCCAGTTGCCCGACCCCACGGCCTTCATCCACACCATCCCGCACATGAGCTTCGTGTGGGGCGATGCCAACGTGGAATACCTGCGCAAGCGCCACGCCGCGCTGCTGCATTCACCGCTGTTTCAGGGCATGGAGTTCAGCACCGACCCCAGGCAGATTGCCGAGTGGATTCCGCTGGTGATGGAGGGGCGCGACCCCGCCCAGCCGGTGGCTGCCACGCGCATGCCCATTGGCACCGACGTGAATTTCGGCGCTCTCACCCGCGCCCTGTCCGACCGCCTGAAGGGCCTGCCGGGCGTGGATTTGCACCTCGGCCACGAGGTGGAGGACTTCCGGCACAAGGACGACGGCATCTGGCGGCTCAAGGTGAAGAACCTGGCTACCGGCCAGAGCCGCATCGTGCGGGGGCGTTTCGTGTTCATCGGGGCGGGCGGGGGCTCGCTGCCGCTGCTCGAAAAATCGGGCATTCCGGAGGCTAATGGCTTCGGCGGCTTCCCCGTGAGCGGGCAGTGGCTCAAGTGCCAGAACCCCGCCGTGATTGCCCGGCACGAGGCCAAAGTGTACGGCAAGCCCGCCGTGGGCTCGCCGCCCATGTCGATGCCCCACCTCGACACCCGCCAGATAAATGGCCACAAAGAGCTGTTGTTCGGCCCCTATGCCGGTTTCAGCACCAAGTTCTTGAAGAAAGGCTCATACACCGATTTGTTTAAATCCATCGAGCTGGGCAACATCCGGCCGCTGCTCTACGCCGGGGCGCGCAACCTGGGCCTCACCAAATACCTCATCGGCCAGGTGCTGCAAACGCCTCAGGAGCGCACCGCCGCCCTGCGCGAGTATTACCCCGCAGCCAACCCCGCCGACTGGCAACTCGAAGTGGCCGGCCAGCGCGTGCAGGTCATCAAGAAGGACAAGAAGCAAGGCGGCGTGCTCGAATTCGGCACCGAAATGGTGACGGCTGCCGACGGCTCCATCGCGGCGCTGCTGGGCGCGTCACCAGGGGCTAGCACGGCCGTGGCCATTATGCTGGAGTTGGTGCAGAAGTGTTTCCCCGAACGCGCTGCCTCGCCCGAGTGGCAGGCCCGGTTCCGGCAGCTGGTGCCCTCATTCGGCCAGAAGCTGGCCGATAATCCGGCGCTGGCTGCCGCCGTGCGCGAGCACAGCCGCGAAGTGCTGCGGCTGGAGGCGTAAGGGCGCTTCCCTGAACAATAATAAAAAGGCCGTCATGCAGAGGGCAGCGAAACAGCTTTACCGCAATAGTAATCCCATTCGACAGGAATTGCTAGTGCGGTAAAGATGCTTCGCTGCGCTCTGCATGACCGTTGCTTTTGCAGCCCGTTGCCCTCCTACCGGTTGTTCATCACCCGAAACTGCTCATCCAACTCCGTCCGCGAGGCCAGGCGCGCCTTCTCGGAGCTGCCGTAGCCCACCTCCTGCTCGCCCGCGCCCAGGCGTGCCATCACCGAATCGGCAAACTCGTCCACGTTTACACCAAAGGTGTGCAGGCCCGGCCCGCCGAGGTCGGTATCCACGGCCGGCGGCACGATTTCGAGCACCGAAATGCCCGTGGGAGCCAATTGGTGGCGCAATGAGAGCGTGAACGAATGCAGCGCCGCCTTGGTCGCGCTGTAAATCGGCACGAACGCGGCCGGCGCGAACGACAGGCCCGAGGTGACGTTGATAATGGCCGCGCCCGGCTGCCGGCGCAGGTGCGGCACCAGCAGCGTGGCCAGATGAATGGGTGCTTCCACGTTGATGACCAGCTCCTCGCGGCGCTGGTCCCAATCGGTAGCAGAATCGTCGGCCAGTTGGATGCGGTTCTGGATGCCGGCATTGTTCACCAGCACGTTGAGGGCGGGGTATTCGGTGGTGGCCCAGCGCACCAATTCGAGACGTTCGGATACGTCGGCGATGTTGGCCTGGCGCGTGATGAGGCCGGGGTAGCGCTGCTGAGCTTCGGCCAGCTTATCGGCCCGGCGGCCCACGATGATGACGGTGCTGCCGGCCCGCAAAAAACGGACGGCCAGCGCCAGGCCGATGCCCGAAGCCCCGCCGGTGAGCAGGATGGTGTTGGTGGCTAAGTTCATGAAGAAAAATAGAGGATTTGAGAAGCAGGCCGCTAACAAGCCAGCCGCCCGGTTGGTTAGCAGGGCAGCCCGCCGGGGCCGTATCTTGCGGGCTTATTGTCGGGCTTATCAAGCCGGCCCCTCCCCTTTTGGAATATGATTAAACTGGAACCCTTCACCTCCGACGATTTCACCCAGCTCATGGAATGGGTCGACGACGAGCGGCTAATGAAAGAGTGGAGCGGCTCAATGTTTTCCTTCCCCCTCACCGAGGCCGGCCTGAGCTGGTACATCGAGGGCGCGAACGACGTACACGACCCCAGCGTATTCATTTACAAGGCCGTGGATTCCAAAACCGGCGTCACCGTCGGGCATATTTCGCTGGGCGGCATCAGCGAGCGCGACCGGGCCGGACGCATCACCCGCGTGCTGGTGGGCAACAGCACCGAGCGCCGCCGGGGCATCTGCCAAGGCATGGTAAAGGCGCTACTGCGCATCGGGTTCGAGGACCTGAAATTGCACCGCATCAGCCTGGGCGTCTACGATTTCAACCACGCGGCCATCAACTGCTACCTCAAGTGCGGCTTCCAGCAGGAAGGCGTGATGCGCGACGTGGTGCGCCACGGCGACGGCTACTGGACACTCATCGAAATGGGCATTCTGGAGGATGAGTGGCGGGCGCTGCACCCGGCGCACCCGCTGGCTTAATCCAGAAATTGCGCCCCCGTCAGCACCTCGCTCAGCGCCCAGAGCCGGGCGGCGTTTTCGGGCGTATTGAAGGGATGCTTTACGGGTTCGGCCTTTTTCTCGTCGAAATAGCCGCCGCTGATGGCCGCCACCTCTGGCGCGGAGGCCAGGAAAATGCTGGTTTCGGCCCCCTTCGCCACCGAAATCATGAAGGGACGGCCTAGCTGCGTGAGAAAGCCCATGAGCCCACCCGAGCCGTTGCCGAAGCCGCTGGCCACCACGCCGGGGTGCAGCACGTTGGTGGTCACATTGCCGATGCCGTGGGTGCGCAGGCGGCGGGCCAACTCCTGCGTGAACATGATGTTGTAGAGCTTGGTGTTGGCGTACACGCGCAAGCCGCCGTAGCCCCGGGCCGACTGGAAATCAGCCAAATCGGGCCGGGCAATGCGGTACACTTTCGAGGCCACGTTCACGATGCGGGCGGCGGGGCTGGCCTTCAGCTTATCGAACAGCAGGGCCGTGAGCAGGAACGGGCCGAGGTGGTTGGTGGCCACGCCCAGCTCGTTGCCTTCGGGTGAGTGCTGGCGCTCGGAGCCGAAAATCAGCCCGGCGTTGTTCACCAGCACGTCGAGGCGCGGGTAGCGGGCGTTGAATTCGGCGGCGGCGCGGCGCACCTGCCCCAGGTCGGCAAGGTCGGCGAGCAGCACGTCCACGTGGTCGTGGCCGGCGGCGGCTTTGATTTCCTGCTGGGTATCGGCCGCTTTTTCGGCGTTGCGGGCCAGAATGATGACGTGGGCACCCATTTTGGCCAGCTCGGTAGCCGTGACTTTGCCGATGCCGGACGTGGCCCCGGTGACGAGAATTATCTGGTTATGAAGGTCGGGCATGAGGGTTGAGCGTAGGGTTGTCTTCGGGTAAACGTAACTCCGAGCCAAATGCTTGGTTTATTTATGCGAAACGTCCTGCGGTGTGCCAACGAAGCCTGCCGTTCTTTTACCTTTCGCCCTCTTTCTCCCTGCCCATGAAAGCCCTCCTGCTCATCGATATTCAAAACGATTTCCTGCCCGGCGGCCGGCTGGCCGTGCCCGCGGGCGACGCCATCATTCCGCTGGTGAATGAGTTGCAGCCGCATTTCGACCTGGTAGTGGCGACCCAGGACTGGCACCCGGCCGGGCACGAGAGCTTCGCCAGCAGCCACGCCGGCCGCGGCCAGTTCGAGCAGATTGACCTGCACGGCCTGCCCCAGGTGCTCTGGCCCGACCACTGCACCCAGACCAGCGACGGCGCCGAGCTGGCCCCCGCCCTGCGCACCGAGCGCATCGAGGCCATCTTCCGCAAGGGCATGAACCCCGAAATCGACAGCTACAGCGCATTTTTCGACAACGGCCACCGCAAAAGCACCGGCCTGGCCGACTACCTGCACGGCCGGGGTGTGACCGAAGTTTTCGTGGCCGGCCTGGCCGCCGACTACTGCGTGTACTACTCCGCTCTCGATGCGCTGGAGGCCGGTTTCGCTACCACTGTAATCACCGATGCCACCCGCGCCATTTCGGCCGAAGGCTGGGCGGCGGCGCAGGCCGATTTGCAAGCAAAAGGGGCTCACCTTGCGGCGAGCCCCTCCCTGCTGACGGTGGTGTCAGCATCTTAACTATTAAGCAGTCGCTATAGCTTCAGCAGCTTCACGGTGGCGGTGCCGCTGGTGGTGCTGGCGCGCAGCAGGTAAACGCCTGAAGCGCCGGGCAGCGGCACGCTAAGGCGGCTGGCAGCGCTGGCGGGCACAGTTTGGCGCCACACCACGGCACCCAACGCGTTGCTTACCTGCAGCGTTACCGCCTGGTTTTGGGCACCCTGGATTTCAATTTCGGCCCGGCCGCCGGGCACAGGATTGCCGAAAACCTGCATTTGCAGGCCCGAGGTGGCCGAGGCCGAGCGGGTGGCCGTGGCGGTGGCGCACTGGGCGGGCACATCGAGCGACCAGTCGCTGGCGGCCATGTTGGTGAGGGTGCCGGGGTGGGCGTGGCCGGAGGCGTCGGCAGCCGTGAGGGCGGGCGAGTCGTTGCACTTCCAGTAGGCGGCCAGGGCGGTGCTGGTGGCGGACACGCCGCAGGCATTGGCGGCAACTTCGGCAGCGGTGAGGGCGCGGGTCCAGGCGCGCACTTCATCGAGGCGGCCGTCGAGGCCGCGCGAGGCGGCGTAGTTGCGACCCAGCGTGAAGGGCGCGTTGGCGGTCAGGCTGCCGCTGGCGGCCTGGGAGTTATCGAGCACGCCGTTGACGTAGAGCTTCATGGTGGTGCCGTCGTAAGTGCCGGCGAGGTGCGTCCACTGCCCGGCCGTGAGGCGCGCTACCGAGGCCAGCTTGCGGGTGCTGCCGCCAATCTGAGCCACAAACTGCACCTGGCTGGCATCGATGCCGGCATCGCCGAGGCGCAGCATCAGCGTGTTCACGCCGCCGTCCTCCATGCCCATGAGGCTGGAAATGTAGGGCGACGCGGCTTTGAACGAGTTAGGCTTCACCCAGCATTCGAGGCTGAAGGCCGCGCCGCTCATGTTGATGACGCCAGCGTCGACGTACTTACTCAGGCCATCGAAACTAAGCGAGGTGTTGCTGCCCGCGGCCGGGGCCGTGAGCACGGTGATGTAGGCCGGGCGGGTGAGCACGTTCTGGCCGGCCGCGTTGCTGGCCGTGAGCGTCACGGCGTAGGTGCCGGCGGTGGCGTAGGTGGCAGTGGCGTGGATGGCGGTGCTGCTGGCGGGCGTGGCGCCGGGCAAGGCCCAGGTGTAGCTGGTGGCGTTGGTGGACGAGTTGGCGAAGGTGACGGGCTGGCCGGTGAGCACGGTGGTGGCAGTGGCCGCGAAGTTGGCCACCGGGGCTACGGTGGCGGCGGTGCCGTTGTACAGTTTCAGCTTGCCCAGGTTGAAGCGGTAGGCCGTGAGGGCCGTGGCCGAGGTGGCCTGCACGCCGATAATGGCCAGCTCGCGGTTGGCGTAGGCGGCTAGGGAAACAGTGGTGCTGGCCCACAGCGTATCGGCCAGGGCCGGCACGTTCACGTACTCAGGCGTGGTCAGGTTGTCGCTGAAATACAGGGCCAGGCGGGTGCTGCTGGCGCCGGCGGCGAGGCCTTTGTAGGTCAGGTCGAGGCTGGTGGTGGCGGTAATGGGTAGTTTGGTCTGGTAGAGCTTGACGGTGGTGCTGGCGCCGGCGGCCAGGCTGCCGGCCAGTTTCACGCTGGTGCCGCCGTACCAGGCGCGGCTGAAATCGAAGCCCACGCCGATGGTGGCCGCGCCGGTGCGCGCCCACTGCCACGAGGGCAGGATGGCCTGCTTGGCCATGTCGGTCCAGCCCTTCACGGCCACGGCGCCGTTGTTGGCGAAAATCTTGCCCTGGCCCACGCAGAAGTTGGTTTCGAAGGGCAAGCTGGTGATGGCGCAGCGCACCGGCTGGTAGTAGCCGAAGCCCTGCCAGCCGCTGGCGTCGGCGGTGGTGATGTCGAGGTCGTCGCCGGAGAAGAGGCGCACCTCGGTGTTGTAGAAATTCTGGTAGTCGGCGGGGTTGCTGTTGAAGTTGTTCAGGCCGCCGTTGAAGGTGAGGTTGGGGGCGAACACGGCCAGCGAGGTGCGCGGGGTGGCGGGGCTGCCGCCGGTGTAGTAGTTGCCCAGCCAGGTGGTGCTGTTGAAGAGCTGCTGGGGGTTGCGCCCCGGCCAGATGTCGGCCCCGCTGTACACATCGAACGGGCTGCGGCCGATGCTGGCGGCCGTGGTCACGGCCGTGTTGATGGCCGTGGGGCCCGACCAGAAATAGTTGGTGAACATGGCATCGCTCACGCGGTCGGTGCCGCTTTGCAGCAGCGGGGCGTTGCTGGTGTTCAGCGTATTCTGATACGACACCACGCCGCTGGGCAGCATCGAATCGTACCAGTGAATCTCCATGCCGGCGGGCCGGATGGCTTGCAGCTGCTTGAGCAGGTTAATCAATTCGGTGGCCTGCGCCGCGCTCAGACGCGATTCTTCGTTGAAAAACCAGCCATCAAAACCGTAGTAGTTGGCCACGTCCACCAGCTTCTGGGCGCCGATGTAGTTGCCGGCCGCGTCTTTCTGGGTGAGGGCCACGAAGCCCGCTGCATCGGTGAAAATGGTGCCGATAATCTTCACGCCGTTGCGGTGGGCGGCCTCCACCCAGGGCCGGCACGGGATGCCGATGGGGCTGGCAAACCACGTCAGCACGTCGATGTACTGCCAGTGGGTGAAGTTGTAGAGGTTGAACTGGGGCTGCTCGTTGAGGTAGCCCACGAAGTTGTTCATGCCATCGGGGCACCAGTTCACTTTGGAGCTGAAGCTCTGATTGGGGTTGAGCTGGGGGGCGAGTGAATTCTGGCGGGTGGCCAGGGGTACGGTGCTCACGTTGGCCGGCACGGCGGTGGGGCCGGTGCTGGTCCAGGCCATGAGCTGGGCCGGGGTGAGGGTGGTGTACTGGGCAGCCGGCTCAATCTGGGCCTGCGCGGCGAGGGTGGCCGCCAGCAGCGTCAGCAGCAAGCAAAATCGGGAGTAGCAGTGTTTCATGGGGTGGTGAGGGGGTGGTGAGGGGTGGATGGAGAGGCCGGGGGCTAAGCAACCCCACGGCAAGGTAAAGCCCAACCACTCACGCCCCTACCTCACCCCGGCAGAAATTATTTCCCAGCCACCATCGCATCAGCCCACGAAAAAGCCCGCCGGGAGTAATCCGGCGGGCTTTTCTGATTTTTAACTGGTCTAAGCACGACCGTTAATCACAGCTTTTTACTCAGCAGCATGCCCGAATAGGCGTAGCCGTTGGCATTCAGCCCCTGCACGGGCATGAAGGACATGCCGTGGCGGCCGGCCACTTTGTGCAGCTGCGGCACCAGAATGCCCATGGTCGTACCCACGGTGTAGCCTACGATGTTGTCGGTAAGGAAGTGTTTGCCAGCCTCGATGCGGAAGTAGGCCACGGCGGCGGGCACCACGGCCGCCGCGCCCCACACGAAGGGCTCGCCGGCGTAGCCGGGATTGAAATCGTGCAGAACTTTGGCCGCGAAAAAGGTGGCCGTGGCGGTGTGGCCCGTGTGGCCAGCGAAAAACGAATTGGTGGCGATGGCGCCCGACCGGCCACCGCCGCCCTCGGGGCCGTAGAGGTAGGGCCGGTAGCGGTAGATGTTGCCTACCGAGGTGGTAAACAGGGCATCGGTGGCCAGCATGGTTTCGACGTAGAGGCCCAGAATCTGGCCGTAGTGGCTGCGCACATCGTCGTTGAGGGCCAGCAGGCCGGGGGCGATAACCAGCGTGGGGTAGCAGAGCAAGTCGCTGGTGGTCTGGGCGCGGTCGCTGTACCAGCCGGCCGAAAAGCGGTCAATTTTGGGCACGTCGTTTTTGTTGAGGGCGGCCAGCTCGGCATCGCTCAGGCCGCTTTTTTGCTGCACGCGGTAGAGGCCGAAGGCACTTACCGCCCCCAGGCCCAGGATGACGGGACCATCGACGGCAAAGCGGGTGTGGTAGGGCGAACCGGCCTGGTTTTGGGCTGAAACGGTGGGCGCTGCAGCCGTCAGCAAAGAGCCGGCCAGGGCGAGAGAGGCGAAAAACTTCATCTAAAGACAATCTGGTGATGAAGCCCGAAACGAAGAATCAGCGCGCAGGGTTGGTCACAGATGAGCTTTAGGAGTCGTTCTCCTCCAGCCATTGGCGGGCTTTTGTCGACAGCATTTACAGGTAGGAAAGCCACCAATGCGAATGCCGCTGCTTGTAGCCCTGGTACCAGCGGCAGGGCCAGTACAGCAGCAAAACCACCACGGCCCACACCACATACGCCCGCAGCAGGCTGGGGTGATAGGCGGCCGGCTGGGGCACGTTGGGCGGCGAAAAAGCTAAGTTGTAGGGCTGGCCAAACGCGGCCCACGTCCAAACCACCGTGCCGAAGCTGACGAGCGCAAAGTGCAGGATGTAGTAGAACATGGGCACTTTGCCGAACACGCTCAGCCAGCCGCGCAGGCGGGCCGGCAGCTCCTCGGCCACCGACAGCAGCAGCAGCGCCACGCCCAGCGTCAGGCTCAGAAAGAGCAGCGAGGGCGGCGATTTGGTTACGTTCAAAAACGACAGCAGGGTATAGACCGGGCCCCGCTCCTGCGTGGCCCACGGCTGCGGGTTGCCGTACCAATTGCTGGCCCGCAGCGCCACAAAAAGCAGCAGCGCGCCCGCACCCGCCCAGCGCAACAGGCGCTTGCGCTCCGGCAGCGCCATCCGAAACCACGGCCCGATGCAGTAGCCGGCCGCCATCACGGCCGCCCAGGGCAGGATGGAATAGGCCACCAGCACGGGCAATTTCGGCGTGAGCACATAAACAAAAGGACTATCGTAGAGCACGGCCGGCAGCAGCGTGGCGCTGGTTACGGGCTGGATGATGGGCAGCAGGTTGTGCCCCGCAATGACGGCCAACGCCAGCGCCCCCACCAGCCCGCGCGGCAGCCAGATGAGGCCGGCCAGTATCACCATGCTCCAGCCCAGCGCCCAGATTACCGTGAGCAGCAGCAGCTGGTAAGTCCCCCATTCCAGAATGAAGTTCATCACCACAATTTCCAGCACCACCAGCCACAGCCCGCGCGTGAGCAGAAACCGGCTTGCCGCGCCCTTGCTGGCCTGCTTTTGCTCGTAGAGAAAGATGCTGGTGCCGGCCAGAAACATAAAAGTCGGCGCGCAGAAATGCGTAATCCAGCGCGTGAAAAACAGCAGCACCGAGGCCTGGGCCACATCCTCGGGCCGCACGGTGGTGGGGCTCCAGAAATCCCGGATGTGGTCGAGGGCCATGATGACCATGACCAGGCCGCGCACCACATCAATGGCCTGCACGCGGGGCGTGGCGGCCCGGCTGGCAACGGGCGGGGGTGGCAGGGTAGTAGTCAGTTCCATCGGCGGGAATGTTGGGGGAAGAGGCAGGCAAGTTAAGGGATTTACCGAAGCCTTGGCGGGGCGGCCAGCAACGGGCGGGTGGTTTTCCACGTTGCCCAAGTTCCGCCTGTCTCGCGCCCGTTTTCATGCTCTTTCGTCTGCTGTTTTTTCTGCTGCTGGCGGCCCCGACCGCACCGGCCGCCGCCTACTCCGTGCTCACCCACCAGGCCATCGTCGACACGACCTGGGCCGACTGCATTGCCCCGCTGCTGCAGCACCACTACCCCGGCGGCACCCCCGACGAAATGAACCTGGCCAAAAGCTACGCTTACGGCGGGGCCATTTTGCAGGACATGGGCTACTACCCGCTGGGCTCCACACTCTTCACCAACCTCACGCACTACGTGCGGGCCGGCGACTTTGTGCGCAACCTGCTGCGCCAGGCCCGCAACCGCAACGAGTACGCTTTTGCGCTGGGCGCGCTGGCCCACTACGCCGCCGACAACGTGGGCCACCCCGAGGGCACCAACCAGATTATCCCGACGGTGTACCCCGATTTGAAGGCGAAATTTGGCTCCATCGTCACCTACGAGCAGGCCACCGTGCGGCACACCGAGCTGGAATTTTCCTTCGATGTGGTGCAGGTAGCGGCCGGCCGCTTCCGCAGCCAGGCCTACCACAAGGCCATCGGCTTCCGGGTGAGCAAGCCGGTGATGGAGCGCGCCTTCCGCCAAACCTACGGGCTGGAGATGAAGCAGATTTTTTTCAACGTGGACGCCAGCGTAGCCACCTTCCGCTTTGCCGTGAACCACCTGCTGCCGGCGGCGGCGCGGGCCGCCTGGCAGCACAAGCACGATGAAATACGGGAACTAAGCCCCCGCGCCCGGCGGGCCGACTCGCTCTACCACAACAACCGCCGCCAGTACCGCCGCGAGTTTGGGCACGACAACGAACGGCCGGGTTTCGGGGCGCGCCTGATGGCCAGCGTGCTGAGCGTGCTGCCCAAAGTTGGCCCCCTCAAGCCCTACGCCTTCACCCTGCCCGATGTGCCGGGGGCCCTGCAGTTCCACCGCAGCTACCGCGCCTCGCTGGCCCGGTTTTGTGCCCTTACCCACGAGCAGCCCGCCGACACCACCCACACCCTGCCCCTGCCCGATACCAACCTCGACACCGGCCAGCCCACCCGCCCCACCGCCTACGCCCTGGCCGACCAGACCTATGGCGAGCTGCTGCGCAAGCTGCAAAAACGCAAATTCAAGCACCTCACCCCCGCCCTGCGCCAAGCGTTGCTCGACTATTTCGCCAGTGGCGTGCCCACCACCGTCCAGGAGCAGGAGCACGACGACAGCAAGCAGGAGCGCAAAGCCGACAAAAAGCGCCCGGCCACGGAAGCGGCATTGGCTGCGCTGCGGGCGCGACACTAGCCGGGCGCCCCGTGCAATTGCATTGATTTTCCGGCCGAACCGTTGCGTTACGGGCGCGTATGCGGTTGAGCTTACCCCTTTAAAAACCAGTGCGCTCATGCGAATATTTTCGTGGTGGTGGCTCAGCTTTTTTCTTCTGCTGACAACGCTGGCGCACGCCAGCGTACCGCCCGCCGCCCTGCCCCCGCGCCCCAACCCGGCGCGGTTCGTCAACGACTTTGCCGGCGTGCTCAGCGCGGAGCAGCGGCTGGCGCTGGAACAGAAGCTGCAAGCCTACAACGACTCGACCACCACCCAGATTGCCGTAGTGCTGCTGAAAACGGTGGCACCCTACGAAGTGGCCGAGTACGCCCAGCAGCTCGGCGAGGCCTGGGGCGTGGGCCAGAAAGGCCGCAACAACGGCATCGTGATTCTGGCGGCCATTGATGACCGGCGCGTGGCCATCCAGACGGGCTACGGCATGGAAGAGCGGGTGCCGGACTACGTAACTGCCCAGATTATCACGCAGCAGTTCCAGCCCGATTTCAAGCTGAAGCGCTATTACGAAGGGCTCGACCACGGCATCGACGTGATAATTCACCGGGCGGCGGGCGAGTTTTCGCCGTTCACGCCGCACCCGGCCCCGTGGGCGGCGCAGCCGTGGTGGGTGTGGCTGATATTCCTGACGCTGGTACCCCTGGGCCTGGGGGTGATGTACGTGATGTTCTTCAAGGTCAGCTGGGCGGGCGGCAGCTCGGGGTCGCGCACGCGCTCCACCATGAGCAGTTCGTCGAGCAGCAGCGGGTCATCGTCAAGCAGTAGCAGCTCCAGCAGCTTCGGGGGCGGCAGTTTCGGAGGCGGGGGCAGCAGCGGAGGCTGGTAGGCCGGCAGCCACACCTCTGGTTTTTTGAGGAAGGGTTGCGCTATTCGCCAGCGCGGAAGCGCACCGGGGTGGCGGGCATTGGCCGGCGGCGCTTTTGTTGCGTAATACCTCCCGTAGCGCAGGCACGGCCCACTCCCATTCCCACCGCGCAGAATCCGGCCCCTCGCCCATGGATATTCGCCCCCGCGACGACGCGCCGCACTGGCAGCGGGTCGCCTATCGTATTATTTTTGAGTCGGATACCCGCGCCGGGCGGGCGTTTGATATCGTGCTGCTCGTGGCCATCGTGCTCAGTGTGCTGGCCGTGATGCTGGAAAGCGTGCACAGCATCGCGGTCGAATACGGCCCCTTTCTGCGGGCCGTGGAGTGGGCGTTTACGGGGCTGTTTCTCATCGAATACCTGGTGCGGCTGCTGGTGGTGCGCCGGCCCCTGGCCTACGCGCTGAGCCTGCTCGGCATCATTGATTTTCTGGCCATTGTGCCCGCGCTGGCGGCGCTGGTGCTGGCGGGCAGCCATTATCTGCTGGCCATTCGCACGCTGCGGCTGCTGCGGGTTTTTCGGATTTTCAAGCTGGGCCGCTTCGTGGGCGAGGGCGAGTTCATCGTGCAGGCGCTGAAGGCCAGCCGCTTCAAAATTCTGGTATTTCTCACAGCGGTGCTCACGCTGGTTATCGTGGTGGGCACGCTGATGTACGTAGTGGAAGGCGGTCAGAATGGCTTCACCAGCATTCCGAAAAGCATTTATTGGGCCGTGGTAACGGTAACGACGGTGGGCTACGGCGACATTTCGCCGGTCACCGTGCTGGGCCAGTCGCTGGCCTCGGTACTCATGGTAATGGGCTACGCCATCATTGCCGTGCCCACCGGCATTGTGTCGGCCCAGATGGCGCAGCCGGCGGCCCCGGCCACCCCGCCCGCGACAGTCGCGCCAGTTTACAAACAGGCCGTTTGCCCCGCCTGCCAGGCTGATGGCCACCGCCCCGATGCCAAATTCTGCTGGCGCTGCGGACAGCCGGTGTAGCGCGGGCCAACGAGCCGCAAGCGCCATCCGGCTAACCTTTCCGGGCCGGGTGGGGTACACCCTGCTCACCCGAAGGCGGCCCGGGCCGTCCGCGCAACTGGTAATTTATGAACGAACAGCTGGCGCATCTCGTCTCGCACTTCCCCGATATTTTCACGGGCCTGGCCGTGCTGCTGGGCGGGCTGGCCGCCGGGCTGGTGGTCCGGTTTGTCATCTTCGCCGGGCTGCGGGCCTATGACCGGCGCGAAGATTCGGCCCTGGCCCGCTCGCTGGCGCGGCACCTGCGCATGGCCAGCGCGTGGTTTCTGCCGGTGCTGGCCATTTCGCTGCTGCTGCCGCTGGTGCCCCTGCCGCCCAAGCCGTTTGAGGTGCTGCGCCGTTTCATCGAGTTTGTGCTGATTCTCACCTTCGCCTGGGGCCTGATTAAGACGCTGGACGTGTTTCAGGACCTGGTGCAGCTGCGCTACCAGCTCGGTTCGCCCGATAATCTGCGGGTGCGCAAGCTCTTCACGCAGCTCCAGTTTCTGAAGAAGCTGGCGGCTTCGCTGGTGGCGTTTGTGGCGGTGGGGCTGGTTTTGATGAGCTTTGAAACGGTGCGGCGGCTGGGCACGGGTTTGCTCACGTCGGCTGGCATTGCCAGCGTGATTGTGGGTTTTGCGGCGCAGCGCTCCATTAGCAACCTGCTGGCGGGCTTTCAGATTGCGTTTACCCAGCCCATCCGAATTGATGATGTGCTGGTGGTGGAGGGCGAATGGGGCCGGGTGGAGGAAATTACGTTCACCTACGTGGTGCTCAGCATCTGGGATGAGCGCCGGCTGGTGCTGCCGCTCAATTACTTCATCGAGAAGCCCTTCCAGAACTGGACACGCACCAGCGCCCGCCTCACCGGCGCGGTCTTCCTCCAAACCGACTACACCGTGCCCGTAGATGCCCTGCGCGCCGAGCTGCGCCGCCTGCTCGAAGCCAGCCCGCTCTGGGATGAGCGGGTGTGCGTGCTGCAAGTAACGGACTCGAAAGAGCGCACCCTGGAGATACGGGCATTGGTGAGCGCCGCCAATGCCAGCGCGCTATGGGATTTGCGTTGCGTCGTGCGCGAGGGACTGGTGGCGTTTTTGCAGCGGGATTTCCCCGCCAGCCTGCCCCGCACGCGGGCCGAGGTGGATGGGCCTCCGGTGGTTGGCGCGGCCACTTGACGGGCCGTAGCGCGGACTTTGTAGTCCGCGAGTGGATTGATTGACTCGCGGACTACAAAGTCCGCGCTACATTGCTAATCTGGTTTGGAGGCGGAAAAGGGGGCGTCCTCGGCGGCGGTGCCGCGGGTGGTGGCGGGCGCGGGCACCATATCGAAATCCAGCGTAACGCCCTGCTGCAAGGCGCCGTGGCTGAGCCAGTTGTGGCCGTAGGGCTGGCCGTTCATTTTGAGTTGGCTGATGTAACGGTTGGCGGCGTTGTTGGCGGGGGCATTCAGCACCACGTCGTGGCCGTTTTCGAGGTGCAGGGTGGCCCTGGGGAAGAGCGGTGCACCGAGCACGTATTGGTCCGAAGCGGGGCACACGGGGTAGAAGCCCAAGGCCGAAAACACGTACCAGGCCGAGGTTTGGCCGTTGTCTTCGTCGCCGCAGTAGCCGTCGGGCGTGGGGCGGTAGAGGCGGTTCATGGTTTCGCGGGCCCAATACTGAGCTTTCCAGGGCTGGGCGGCGTAGTTGTAGAGGTAGATGATGTGCTGGGCCGGCTGGTTGCCGTGGGCGTACTGGCCCATATTGGCAATCTGCATCTCCCGGATTTCGTGGATGACCTCGCCGTAATACGCTTCGTCAAAGATGGGCGGCAGGGTAAACACCGAGTCCAGCGTGGCCAGGAAAGGCCGGGGGCCGCCCATCAGGTTCATCAGGCCCTGCACGTCGTGAAACACCGACCAAGTGTAGTGCCAGCTGTTGCCCTCGGTGAAGGCATCGCCCCACTTGAAGGGATTGAATGGGGTTTGGAAGGTGCCGTTCTGATTGCGGCCGCGCATCAGGCCGCTCTGTTTATCAAATAGTTTGCGGTAGTTCTGGCTGCGCTGGGTGTAGAGGGCAATTTCCTTTTTGGGCCGCTTCAAGGCCGTGGCCAGCTGCGCGATGGCGAAATCATCGTAGGCGTATTCGAGGGTGCGGGCGGCGCTTTCGTTGATTTTCACGTCGTAGGGCACGTAGCCGAGCTTGTTGTAGTAGCTCACGCCGGCGCGGCCCACGGCTTCGAGCGGGCCGGCATTGTTGGCCCCGTGCGTCAGGGCCTGGTAGAGGGTATTGATGTCGTAGCCGCGCCCGCCTTTCAGGTACGCCTCGGCCACTACGGAGGCGGAATTGTTGCCCACCATGATGTTGCGGTAGCCGGGGCTGCCCCACTCCGGCAGCCAGCCGCCCTCGCGGTAGGCATTGGCCAGCCCGGCCTGGATTTCGGCATTCACCGACGGGTACATCAGGTTCAGCAGCGGAAACAAGGCCCGGAAGGTGTCCCAAAACCCGGTATCGGTGTAGAGAAAACCGGGCTGTACCTGGCCGTTGTAGGGGCTGTAGTGCACGGGCTGGCCGGCCGCGTCCAGCTCGTAGAACTTGCGCGGAAACAGCAGCGAGCGGTAGAGGCAGGAGTAAAACGTGCGCTGTTGCTCATCGGTCCCGCCCTGGATTTCGACCCGGCCCAGAGCTTTACTCCAGGCGTCGCGGCCCTTCTGCTTCACGGTTTCAAAGTCATCGGTGCCGATTTCCTGGAGGTTGCGCTCGGCCTGCTCCGCGCTGATGAACGAGGAAGCCACACGGGCCTGCACCTGCTCGCCCCGGCCGGTGCGGAAGCTGACCACCGCGCCCGCGTGGGCAGCGGTGAGCTCGGTACCGGTGCTGGTCAGGGTGTTATCGTTGACCAAGTGCGTGGCCGTGAACGGGCGGTCGAACTCAACGATGAAGTAGTTTTTGAAGTTGGCGGGCACGCCGCCCCGGTTGCGAGTGGTGTAGCCGATGATGCGGTGCTGGGCCGGCAGCAGCTTCACGTAGGAGCCTTTGTCGAGGGCATCGAGCAGGACGTAGGCGCTGTCGGTTTTGGGGAAGGTGAAGCGGAACCGGACGGCGCGCTCGGTGGGGGCCAGCTCGGTGGTGATGTTGTAATCAGCGAGGTACACGCTGTAGTAGTAGGGCCGGGCGGTTTCGGATTTGTGCGAAAACCAGCTGGCGCGCTCGTCCTCCCCCACCCTGATTTTGCCGGTGCCGGGCATGAGCATGAACTGCCCGTAGTCGTTCATCCACGGCGAAGGCTGGTGCGTCTGCTTGAAGCCCCTGATTTTATCGGCCCCGTACTGGTAGGCCCAGCCGTTGCCCATTTTGCCGGTTTGGGGCATCCAGCAGTTCATGCCCCAGGGCCGCGAAATGGCGGGATAGGTGTTGCCATTCGAGAGGTCGGGCTTGGAATCGGTGCCCATGAGCGGGTTCACCAAATCGGCGGGCGCGAGGGTTTGGGCTGAGGATTGGGTGGTGCCGAACAGCGCAAGCAACAGAACCAGAAGTAGCCGGAGGGACATAGGCGGGCGGGAAAACGGTTTGGAGCGCGCAAAGTAGCGCGGACTTTGTAGTCCGCGAGTCAACCAATTCACTCGCGGACTACAAAGTCCGCGCTACTTCGCGTTCGCCTTGTGCAGCAGGCGCACCACGAGGCCGGTCCAGCCGGTTTGGTGGCTGGCGCCGAGGCCGTGACCGTCGTCGCCGTGGAAGTATTCGTGGAAGAGCAGATTATCCCGAAAATGCTCGTCGGTCTGGTGGATTTCGGTATCGCCGTGGGCCGGGCGGCGGCCGTTTTCGTCCTTGAGAAACAGGCGTGCGAGGCGGCCGGAAAGGGCATCGGCCACTTGCGCCAGCGTGTGCAACTGGCCCGAGCCGGTGGGGTATTCGATGGTGAAAGCGTCGCCGTAGTAGGTATGAAACCGTTGCAGCGACTCGATAATCAAATAATTAACCGGGAACCAGATGGGGCCGCGCCAGTTGGAGTTGCCGCCGAACATATCCGAATCAGCCTCGCCGGCCACGTACGCGACGGAGAAGCTGTCTTTTTCGCCCATGTGGTACCAGTAGGGATTATCCAGGTGGTAGCGAGAGAGCGAGCGGATGCCGTAGTCGGAGAGGAATTCGGTTTCGTCGAGCATGCGGGTGAGCACGCTACGGAGGCGACTACGGCGCATGAGGCCCATGAGGTGCTTGGTGGCCTGGCCGGGCTCCTGCCAGCGGCTCACCAACTCGGCCAGACGCGGGCGGCGCTGGATGAGGGCCAGGGCGCGGGCGTGGAATTCGGGCACGGTGGCGAGTAATTCATCATCGACGACTTCGACCGCGAACAGCGGAATGAGGCCCACCATGGAGCGGATGCGCAGGCGGGTGCGCGAGTCGTCGGGGGCGTGCAGCACGTCGTAGTAGAACTGGTCTTCCTCGTCCCAGAGGTTGAAATGGCCGCCGCCGCCGCGCGTCATGGCCTCGGCGATGTAGAGGAAGTGCTCGAAGAACTTGGTGGCCATTTCCTGGTACACGGGCGTGGTGCGGGCCAGCTCCAGGGCCATGCGCATGAGGTTGAGGGCGAACATGGCCATCCAGCTGGTGCCGTCCGATTGCTCGATTTTGCCGCCGGTGGGCAGCGGGGATGAGCGGTCGAACACGCCGATGTTGTCCATGCCCAGGAAGCCGCCCTCGAAGATGTTGCGCTCGTCACGGTCCTTGCGGTTCACCCACCAGGTGAAGGTCATGACCAGCTTCTGGAACACGGCTTCGAGAAAGGCAGTGTCGCCCTTGCCGTCGTGCAGCTTGCGGTCCATCTGGTACACGCGCCAGGTGGCCCAGGCGTGCACGGGGGCGTTCACGTCGCTGAAATGCCATTCGTAGGCGGGCATCTGGCCGTTGGGGTGCAGGTAGCCGTCCTGGCACAGCAGGCGGAGCTGGTGCTTGGCGAAGTCGGCATCCACCATGGCCAGCGGCAGGCAGTGGAAGGCCAGGTCCCAGGCGGCGTACCAGGGGTATTCCCACTTGTCGGGCATCGAGACGATGTCGGCGTTGTGCAGGTGGCGCCAGGTGGAATTGCGGCCTTCGAGGCGCTGGGCAGGCGGCGTGGGGCGGGCGGGGTCGCCGTCGAGCCACTGGCTCACGTCGTAGTAATAATACTGCTTGCTCCAGAGCATGCCGGCGAAGGCCTGGCGCTGCACGTTGCGGGCGTCGGCATTGGTGAGGCCCTCCTGGATGCAGTCGTAAAACTCATCGGATTCCTGGCGGCGGGTGTTGAAAAGGTGGTCGAAATCGGCAAACGGTTCGGCGTGCTCGGGCTGGCTGAGGCGCAGGCGCACCACCTGGGGCTGGCCGGGCTCGATGGTGAATTGGTAGCGGGCGGCGGCCTTAGTGCCGTGCTGGGCGGGGTTTACGGCCGTTTTCTGGCCTTCGACTACGTACTCATTGATGCCGTCCTTGAAGTAGCGACCGGCTTTGTTTTTCTTCTTGCGTTTCTTACCGAAGAGCGTGGGGCTGGTTTCGTTTTCGCAGAAAAGCAGGTCGGATGCCTGGTCGCAGTAGAGCTGGAAGCGGCCCAAATCCTGGTGTTCGGCGGCCATTGCATCGGATTTGATGCGGCGGATTTCGGGGCGATGGTCGTCGTAGCCCAGCGTCCAGGTGTTGCGGAACCAGAGCTGGGGCAGCACCGTGAGCGGCGCGGCTTCGGGGCCGCGGTTGTGGATGGTGAGCTGGACGAGGATGTCCTGCGGGCCGGCTTTGGCGTATTCGATGAAGACGTCAAAGTAGCGGCTTTCGGCGAAGATACCGGTGTCGAACAGCTCAAATTCGGGGTCCTGGCGGGTGCGGGCGGCGTTTTCGGCCCGCAGCTCAGCATAAGGGAAAGCGGCCTGCGGGTACTTGTACAGCATCCGCATGTAGGAGTGCGTGGGGGTGCTGTCGAGGTAGTAGTACTGCTCTTTCACGTCCTCGCCGTGGTTGCCCTCGGGGTTGGTGAGGCCGAAGAGGCGCTCTTTGAGTTGGTTGTCGTGGCCGTTCCAGAGGCCGATGGCGAAGCACATCAGCTGCTGGTCGTCGGAAATTCCGCCGAGGCCTTCTTCGCCCCAGCGGTAGGCGTAAGCGCGGGCCATGTCGTGGCTGATGTAGTTCCAGGCGTCGCCGTGGGCGCTGTAGTCTTCGCGCACGGTGCCCCACTGGCGTTCGGTGAGGTAGGGGCCGAATTGCTTCCAGTCGGTGGTTTTGGTACGGGCTTCGGCCAGTCGTATTTGTTCTTGCATAGCGGGTCGGAGCGAGCAGGGCCGGGCGCGAAGAACGCAGCGCGGGCGCTACTGGCGAGGTTAGCGGGAAATCGGGCTTACGGGATTGGGCGGGTAAGGGGCCATGTAGCGCGGACTTTGTAGTCCGCGTCCCGGCGCCGTTCGGGTTTCGTTCGGGGCCGCGGACTACAAAGTCCGCGCTACAGCGCCCTTGCGAAACGCACGCCGCCATACGCGTAGCCGTTCAGGTTCAGGCCCTGCACCGGCACCAGCGACACACCCGTGCCGTGCAGCTTTTTGTAGAAATGCAGCGCCACCAAGCCCACCGCCGCCCCTACCCCCACGCCCACCGCCGAATCGGTGAAGCGCTGCGGGGGCACGGTGGCGGGGTCGAATACCATGTCGTTGCGGTGCAGGCGGGGCACTACTATGCCCACGGTGGCACCTACGGCGTAGCCCACCAGGTTATCAGACAGGAAGTGCTTGCCGGCCCGGATGCGGAAGTAGGCCACCACGGCGGGCACGGCAGCGGCGGTGCCCCAGATGTAGGGTTCGGCTTTGGAGCCGGGGTTGAAATCGTGAAAAACCTGGGCGGCGAAGAAGGTGGCGGTGGCCGTGTGGGCGGTGTGCCCGCCAAAAAACGAATCGGTGGCGACGGGGCCGTGGCGCAGCTCGCCCCCCTCGGGGCCGTAGAGGTAGGGCCGGTAGCGGTACACGGTGCCCACGGTGAGGGTGAAGAGGGCGGCGGTGCTGCTCAGGGTTTCGAGGTAGAGGCCGGCCACCTGCCCGTAGCAGCCGTGCACGTTGGGCTGGAAGGCCAGCAGGGCGGGCACCAGCGCCAGCGTGCCGTAGCAAAAGCCGTCGCTGATGAGCTGGGCGCGGGGGCTGAACCGGCCGGCCGAAAACCGGTCGAGGGCCGGGATATTGGCCGGGTCGAGGGCGGCCAGGTCGGCCTCGGTGGCGGTGCGCTTGTGCTGCACCAGCAGCAGCCCGGTGCCGCTGAGGCCCAGCAGCCCGGCCGTGAGGGGGGCGTCCACGGCGAAGCGGGTGGTGTAGGGCGAGGGGGCCTGCTGGGCGCGGGCGGCGGGGCCGGCGCTCAGCCACAGAGCCCCGGCGAGCAGGAGAGGCGGGCAAGGCTTCATGGCACGAAGGACGGGCCAAAACAGCGGGTTTCGGATAAACAGTGGGTTTGGCATCGCTGGGTGCTTTGCAGACAGCCCTGTTCCCGAACAGGTGCGCTAGTGGGCAAGGTGCGCTCCGAAATCTCGACCCGCGACATGGAGGGCCTCGACGGGGCGCTGGGCCACTTGCTGTAACTGGTGCAAGCGCCCGCCAACCTGGCGGCCCTCACCGCCCAGGGCCACACCACTGACGATACGCAGGCTTCCACGGATGCGCGCAAGCAGCGCGGTGACTTCAACACGGACCAGAACACCAACCAGAACGCGGCCCCCGAACTCACGGATGAGAACATAAAGGCCGGCAACGCCCTCTGGGAGTACGTGGTGGACGTGCTGGGCACGGGCGCGCTGATGTATAAGGAAAAGCAGCCGAAGAAGGCGAAGACGTTCTCAATGGCGACGCTGCTCAAGCGGATTCGGAAGGAGAACGGGAGTGCGGGAGATGTGAAACCGGTATAGGTTTGATTGGAATGGAAAAGGGACGGCCCCGCTGCATTGTGCAGCGGGGCCGTTTTTGGTTGGGTTGGACTAATGAAACTCGTAAAATCAACCTTTCATATACGTTAATACCTTCCTTTTTTAGTTGCAATCAGCGCAGGCGCAGTTAAGTATTGCTAAGGAATAAACAGATATTTCACAATAGGTCAACAAAGCTTACTTGAAACGCATTAAGAAAGCTGATTGCTTCCTAACTTGACGGCCGTAAACACAATCAAGAACAAAGCCAACACATTATTTTTTTCATAAGAGAAAGATGCTGACAAAATACCAATACAATCACAAAACTTATAGTTTCGTTGATAGCAAGTCTGAGAATATTTCAAATGAAAATATTTTCACGATTATAGTTGGCAAAAACGGGACAGGGAAAAGCAGACTTCTGTCTGCAATAATTTCCGAGTTTTTAGACATATCACAGGAGTCGGAATTCTACAAAGAGTCTGAACTAGGCTTTAAATCACCGAATCCTAATTCAGGCAGCAAAGGCAAGTTACATTTCAAATATAGGCCCGAGAAAATAATCACGGCCTCAACAAGCCCTTTTGACAGATTTCCGATAACCAAAGGTTTTGAGCAAAACGAAGAATATACATATCTTGGGCTCAGAGATTTACCAAGTCAAAATTTTGGCTTAGCATACATATCCAAAATAATTTCTTCGCTACTTAAATCCGTACAAGACAATTCTGCTCAGTTGTTAGAGATAAATAATGTATTAAACTACTTGGGCTACTCGGACAGAATAAGGATAAAATTGGAATACAAAACCATAAGAAGAATCGCAGATGCCATCATAGACTCAGATAATCCAGTCAGGGATTTCGAATCAGTAATAATGCAATACCGAACTCCTTTTGGAAGCTTTAACCGTAAATTTTTCTACGAATACAACGAACAAATTAATGATAAGAAGGTATTAAAATTTGTTGAGTTAGTTAAGAACGGTATATTACCAATAAGAAAACGTATTATCAACATTGAAATTAGTGCAAACGGTATTTATACACGCGATTTATATTTCCAACAGATAGAAGACATCGGCTTCTTAATACAATCTGGTATCCTCCGCTTAAAAGAAGTAGCTCTTGAGCAACACGAATCAGGAACAATTTTTTCTATTAGCGACGCTAGTTCTGGAGAACAATGCGTCGTAATGGGCATGCTCGGTATAGCCAGCCAAATTAAGAACAATTCATTGGTATGTATTGATGAACCGGAAATATGTTTACATCCCGAATGGCAAGAACGATACATCAGAATGTTGATTACAACATTCAGAAATTATAAAGGCTGCCATTTTGTGATTGCTACGCATTCGCCTCAGATTATTTCTAAGCTAGAAGCCAGCAATTGTTATGTCCTAACAATGGAAACAGGAAAAGTCGTGAATGCGAATTCATTAATCAATAACTCTGCAGACTTTCAACTAGCAAATGTATTTAATTCACCAGGATTCAGGAATGAATACCTGATAAGGATTGCAATCAATATGTTCACTAAAGTAACTACAAGCAAATTCTTCGATGAACAAGACCATTTAAATTTCAAAATATTGGAGTCACAGTTCGTATTCCTGGAAATAAATGACCCAGTCCGAGTTTTGATTATTGCGTTAAAAGAAATGCACGAGGAATATGTTTAAAATTAACACCCCGATAGTTTTTGACAAAGCACAGCAACAAATAATCACAAGCAAAAAAGGTCAGCCCGGCTTTACATACCTAAATTGGAGCGACGATGATTTGGAAGCATTGAGAAGTTCTATACGGAGCTTCTACCGCAACGAACAGGGCGGCATATGTGCTTATTGCCGTAAATCAGTTTCTCTCGTGGCCGCAGGAAGCTGCCATGTTGAACACATTGCTCCTAAATCGTTGCACGAATGCTTTATGTTTGAACCAAAGAATTTATGTGTAATATGCGCTGATTGCAACCTAATTAAGCGAAACCAAGAGACAATCCATGAAATACAGGACACTATATTAAAGGAAAATCCCATTAGATATCCAAGGGCAACAGGTTCCTTTAAGATTGTGCATCCACATTTTGATGACTATGATGCACATATAAAAATATTCGCCGGCAAAGTATATGTCAATAAAACGCTCAAAGGCCATTTTACAATAGGTGTATGCGACCTAAACAGGTGGTTTGCTAAATTCGGATGGGAAAAACCAATTTATAGTTTATCTGACGTAATGAGTGTAATAAATAAAATCGCTGAAGAAAAAGACCCTTTGCACCAAGTAAGCATGCTAAGCGAGTTAAAAGAAATTTTACTTCTCGTCATATCGTAAGCAGAAAATACAGCCACATAAATACTATTATAATTTATGTGGCTGTATTTTCTGCTTATCGCGCTATTATATTTCCAGGTTGGGCATTTTTGACCCAGGCATGCAGACAGCTCCTAGGCCGGCTCATAATTGGCGCTGCAGAATATACAGAGTTCGGTAATACAGGCGCGGCACTAAGCTACACCAGTTTCTAAAGAAGCAGCTACTGGGAACGGGCGGAAGGCGGGCTGGGGTAGCAAAACGCTGCTGGTAGCTGCTGGGGCTGCTGCATTGGGCACAAAAAAACGCCATGCCGGGCGTAGCCGGGGCATGGCGTTTTAGGTTAGCCGGTTATTTGGCAGGGGGCTATTTCAGTTGGATGCCTTGCGCGGCCATGGCCTGCTCCTGCTTGGCATGGTTGGCCAGGAACTCGGCGTGCTGGGCCTCGGTGCGCTGGCTGCCTAGGCTGGCGAAGTGCTCGCGCAGCTTGTCGGCGGGCAGGTCGGCACCGTAGGACGGGGTGCCGGGTTGCTGGCGCCACGACTCGTGCAGGGTACCGTCGTCGACGGCGTCGAAGCCCAACTCTTCTACCAGGGCCATTACTTTCTGCTTGGCGGCGGCATCGTCGCCGGCTACGGGCAGGGCAATGCGCCCGGGCGTGCCGGCGGCCACGCCTTTGTTCTGGAGGTGGTCGGCGTAGATGTTGTTGAACACCTTCACCACGGGGCGGCCCAGGTGTTGCTGCACCCACTCGCTTTCGGTGAGGTCGCCGGTTTCCAGCTCGGCAATTTTGCCGTCGCGCAGCATGGGGTAGTAGTTGCTCGTGTCGATAACGGGCACGTCGGCGGGCACGCCGGCGAACAGGTCTTTGGGCAGGTCGGGTATGTTTTTCAGCGGGATGGTGACCACGATAAGGTCAGCGCCCTTGGCGGCTTCCTCGGCCGTAACGGGCGTTGCGCCGGTTTTCTGGGCCACGTCGCCCAGGGTTTCGGGGCCGCGCGAGTTGGCGATTTTAACCGAGTGGCCGAGGCTGGTGAGCCGCACGGCGAGGGCGCTGCCGATGTGGCCGGCTCCGATGATTCCAATGTTCATACTGGGGAGGTTTAAGCGTGTGAAGCGGCGTTTGCTGCCGCAGGTAGCTAAACAGTTTCGGGGGGCTTTTGCTTTTTTTGGGGTAAAGTAGCTCAAGGGAACGTAGCCGTTGAAGCCGATTGCAAAGACGAAAAGCCCTGTCATCCTGAGCGCAGCGAAGGACCTTATCACGCCCGAACGATTTGTTCTAACGTGATAAGGTCCTTCGCTGCGCTCAGGATGACAGGGCTTTCCTCTGTCGCTAATCTGCCCCGCTCCTACTGCATCGAAGGAATCTTGGCGCCGCGCTCGCGGGCTACGTCCTGGGCCAGCTCGTAGCCGGCATCGGCGTGGCGGAAGATGCCCATGCCGGGGTCGGTGGTGAGGACGCGGCGCAGGCGTTCGGCTTTTTCGGGGGTGCCGGTGGCTACTATCACCATGCCGGAGTGGGTGCTGTTGCCGATGCCCACGCCGCCGCCGTTGTGCAGGCTCACCCAGTCGGCGCCGCTGGCGCAGTTGGCCAGGGCGTTGAGCAGGGGCCAGTCGGCCACGGCATCGGAACCGTCTTTCATGCCTTCGGTTTCGCGGTTGGGCGAGGCCACCGAGCCGCAGTCGAGGTGGTCGCGGCCGATGACGATGGGGGCCGAGACTTCGCCCCGCGCCACGAGGTCGTTGATGACGAGGCCGAACTTTTCGCGTTCGCCGTAGCCGAGCCAGCAAACGCGGGCCGGCAGACCGATGAAGGGTACTTTGGCTTGGGCCTTTTCAATCCAGCGGGCCAGGAGCTTGTTGTCGGGGAAGGTTTCGAGCAGGGCGCGGTCAATGCGCAGAATGTCCTGCGGGTCGCCGCTGAGGGCCGCCCAGCGGAACGGCCCCTTGCCCTCGCAAAACAGCGGGCGGATGTAGCCGGGCACGAAGCCGGGGTACAGGAACTGGCCGTGCTCATCGCGCACATTCAGGCCGCCTTTTTCGGCCTGGCCGCGCAGGTTGTTGCCGTAGTCCACGGCAATGGTGCCGCGCTTCTGCATTTCCAGAATGGCCTCGACGTGCTTCACGATGGAGGCCAGGGCCTGCTTTTTGAATTCCTCGGGGTTGGCTTCGCGCAGGGCCAGCACTGCGGTGATATCGCCTTCGGGAATGTAGTCCATCAGGTCGTGGGCCGAGGTTTGGTCGGTCACGATTTCGGCCTGGAAGCCCAGCTCCAGCAGGCGCGGCAGGATGGTGGCGGCGTTGCCGGTGAGGCCTACCGACCAGCCTTTGCCGTCGGCTTTGGCGCGCTCGCACAGCTCCAGGGCGTGGGTGAGGTCGTGGGCCTGCTCGTCTACGTAGCCTTCGCGCACCTTCTGCTTCACCCGCTCGTCGATGGGCTCGATGACGAGGCAGACGCCGTCGTTCATGGTTACGGCCAGGGGCTGCGCGCCGCTCATGCCGCCCAGACCGGCCGTGAGGGTGATGGTGCCGCGCAGGCTGCCGCCGAAATGCTGGTCGGCCATGGCGGCAAACGTCTCATACGTGCCCTGCAAAATGCCCTGAGTAGCAATGTAAATCCAGGAGCCGGCCGTCATCTGGCCATACATCATCAGGCCCATTTTGTCGAGCTCGTCGAAATATTCCTGGGTGCTCCAGGCAGGCACGAGGTTGGAGTTGGCGATGAGGACGCGGGGGGCGTGGGGCCAGGTTTTGAGCACGCCCACGGCCTTGCCCGACTGCACGAGCATGGTTTCGTCGGCTTCCAGCTCCTTGAGGGTTTTGACGATGGTTTGATATTCCTTCCAGTTGCGGGCGGCGCGGCCGGCACCGCCATACACAATCAGCTCGTCATAAACCAGCGAAACGGCGGGGTCGAGGTTGTTTTCCAGCATCCGCAGGGCCGCTTCGGCTTCCCAGGTTTTGCAGCGGAGCGTGGTGCCGTGGGCCGCTTTCACCGTTTCCTCGGGCTTGAACTCGTAGAACATCGGGCGCTTGCCGTCGTGCTTTTGCGTGGCCGCGCCGGTGGCGGTGGAGAGGGAGTTGGCTTCGAGGTTAAGCTCGGGCGTCTGGGTGGTGGGCATCATCGGGTGGGTGGTTTTGGGTGGTGCGGCGAAGATAGGAAAGTGACAGCAAGCGCGGCTCCCCAACCTCGGTTTTTCCATACGGCATTTTCCCACTGCCCAATTATTGCCGCTTTCCGGCTAGCCAATGCCATTCTCTTTTTGCGGCAGCCGGGCGGCTAGTAGTACGTGTATTTCACCTCGTACACGGTGGGCTGACTATTGGAGGACTTATCGGTTTTGCGCAGCAGCAGGCCGTTGGCCCCGTACTCATACTCGGTATAGAAGGGCCGCAGCAGGCGCTCGTCCACCGTCTTTCCCGGTTGCACCTGAAATGTCTGCTCCTGTTGTTTCACGCGGCCATCCGGCAGGCGGGTATAGCGCGTGGTGAGGCTGCTGACTGGGCTGTCGGAAACGGTCATCCGGGAGCCGGTACCAAGTTGCGTTTGGGGTTTCTCCTCGCGGGGCTCAAACAGGGCAATGCGTTGGCTGAGCAGGCCGCGCTGGTCGTATTCGTTGCGGGTATCGGGAATGCAGCGCCCGCGCTGCTGCCGGCTCAGCCGTAGCACGGCGGCGGGCACCGCCGGCTTAGCCAATGCGCCCGCATGCGGCCCAGGATAGCCAATGTGCCCATTTTCAATGATTTTCCCTTTTCGGCAAATGATGTAGATAGCCGAGAAATCAACAGGCTCGTCGGCGTGGTTATAGCCAATGGTTTCCAGGCGCAGGGTATCGCCGCGCGTGGGATACATGAGGGAAAGCAGCCGGTGCGTCTCGTTTGCTTTCAGCCCGGGTATGGGGTTAAACACCGCTTCGGTCACCGTGGTATCACCGCGCCGGTACTCCTGCGCTTGCTGCCACAAAACCGGCGCCGAATTCTGAACCGTGAGGTAGGAGGTGTTCACCTTCGTTTGGGCATCGTACACAATGCGGGTACTGACGGGGAACGGCGGCACGGCGGTGAGCACTACCTCGACCTGCCGGTTGTGCTTGTCGAAGCGTTGCAGGCGGCTTTGGCCGCCGTGGGCCTGGTCGATGCGGATTTTATTGCCGCGCCGGTCCAGCTCAAAATGCTCGCTGGTGTCGGGGCCAAATCCATCGGTTTGCCGTACCACAGTCACCGTCCGAACCCGATTACGAGCAAAAATCCGGCGGTCAAGCGAGTCTTCCGCTGACACCAGCTGCGGCACTTTTCTAATCGACGCGAACAGCGGAATACTGATGGGACTGTCAATTGTTGACCGAACGCTGCTGCCGCTTACGGCCGGGGCCTGCGCTACTGCGCCCCTCATACCAAGCAGTAATGGGGGAAACAGGAAAGCAGCCAACAAATTTTTCATTACGGGTAGCGTAGTAAAGTTGCCCGCAAATAACATCACAACCACCCAACCCGTAGCCTAACCATGAGCCCCGACTACACCCCCATCGACTGCCACTTTTACTACCTACTGGAAGCCGCCGCTACCCAGCGCCGCCGCGTCGATTTACAGTATTTCAACGACCTGCGCCAGCTCTGCCTCGGCTCCGGCATGATTGACACATTTTTCATCCGCGACAAAGTCGAATTCATGCGCCTGAAATCGGGCGAGGAAATCCGGCTCGACCACATCATCCGGCTCGACGACACGCCCGCGCCGCTCTACGCCGACTACCCCGATTTCAGTTGCGGCTGCTGAGTACCACAGCGAATCAGGCGGCAGCGGCGGGCAGCGTCATCGTTAGTTCGGTGAACTGGCCTTCCTCGCTTTCCAGGGTGAAGGTGCCGCCGTAGCCTTTCGTGATGATGTCGTAGCTCAGCGACAACCCCAGGCCGGTGCCTTCGCCGGCGGGCTTGGTGGTGAAGAATGGCTGAAAAACCTTCTGCTTCAGGGCCGTGGGCACGCCGACACCATTGTCCCGGATGTGGATTTCGACCTGCTGTCCCGCCCGCTTCGTGCTCACGCTCACCTCGGGCTGGTAGCCCACGGGGTGGCCTTCCTGCTTTTTCTGCACCGCGTAAAAGGCATTGCTGAGCACGTTCAGCAGCACCCGGCTCACCTCCTGCGGCACGGCCAGCACGCGCCCCAGGCGAGGGTCGAGGTGGGTGGTGAGGCGGGCCTCAAACGTTTGGTCCTTGGCACGGGCACCGTGGTAGGCCAGCTGGGCGTATTCCTCGGTCAGGGCGTTCAGGTCGACGGGTTCCTTCTGGCCGCTGCTGGTGCGGGCGTGCTCCAGCATGCCCCGCACAATGGCGGAGGCCCGGCTGCCGTGCTCGCTGATTTTTTCCAGGTTCTGCTGCACGTCGGCCAGCAGGTCCTCCTCCAGCGCGGGGTCGCGGGGCTGCTGGTGCTGGCACTCGCGCAGCTCGGCCACCAGCTCGTTGCTGACCTCGGAGAAGTTGTTGACGAAGTTGAGTGGGTTCTGAATCTCGTGGGCAATGCCGGCGGTGAGCTCGCCCAGGCTGGCCATTTTTTCGGACTGAATGAGCTGGGCCTGGGTGGCTTTCAGCTCGGTGAGGGTGTGTTGCAGGGTTTCCTTTTGCTCGCTCAGCTGCTGGTTGGCCAGCTGCCGGGCGCGGTTGGTGCGGATGAGCACAAACGCCACGCCGGCCAGCAGCGCAATGCAGGCCATCAGCCCCACCACAAACTGCTGCTGCCGCCGGGCCACCTGCTCCCGCACCCGCCGCTGCCGGTTCAGCCGCTGAATCTGGGCTTCTTTTTTCAGCAGGTTTTGCTTGTACTCCAGCGCGGCCAGGCGGCGGGAAGTGGCCTCCATGGTCAGGCTGTCTTTGTAGGCGCTGTATTGCAGGAAGTAGCGGTAGGCCTGGGCGTAGTCGCCCTCCTTGGCGTAGGCCTGGCTGAGGGCCTGGCTACTGTCGCGGCGCTTGCGGCGGGCCGCCAGCTGGCGCACCACCTGCGGCGGGCTGGGCTCCCGAATGAGCAGCGTATCAAGCCAATGGTCCATTCGGCCCAGCTCCACCCGAATATCGTGGCCGTGCCAGGGCCCCTGCATGGGGAGCTCCGCCCCTTTGGCGGCCGCCCTTAGCCTTCCCTGCACTCGTTGTTTTTCCAGGCGGGCAATGGCCGCCGCATCCAAAGAATTGAACTCGCTGTCTTTCAGTACCCGAATGACTTTTGGGCTGGGCACGCTGCGGCTCATGGCTGCGCCCAGGGCTTCCAGCAGCGTCCCATACGCCCCGGCTGCCGCGGGCGACTGATGGCCGGAGCGCCGCTGGATGCGGCTGATTTGGTTCATGGCCCAGCCGGCTTCTTTCAGGTCGTGCAGCTGCCCGGCCAGCACTCCAGCTTGCTTCAATAGCGCGTTGGCCTCCGGCGATTCGGATTCGTCCCGCAGCTGGAGGCTCGCCAATTGGGCCAGGGCCACCACCTGGCCGGGCACATATCCCAGCCGGCGGGCCTCGGCGAGCAGCGAATCCGTCGCCTCGGCCGAGGCGACGGGCGCACTCAGCGCCGCTTTCAGCCGCACCACTTCCTTAGGCAAAAGCTTGGGCGTACGCGCCGGTGCTAAGGGCGCTGGCGGCTGTTCGGTGCTGTCGGCATCGGGCACATCCTGCGCTCGCCCAGGCATTCCCTTCAGCCCCAGCATGAGCATCAAAAGGAACCAGCCACTAAAGCGACGAAGCTGCTGCATGGAATGGAGCGCGAAAAGCGCCTGAATAAACCTACACGCTATTGTAAGTAAATATATTAATTTATATTCTCTTATAATTCACATCACCGGAGCATTGCGGCCCACTCCCGGGCGGTGGCCGCTAGTCCCGTTCCTGGTCCACGCTGATGCCGCCGTTGGTGGTCACGGCGCGCACCGGGGCGCCGCCCTGGCCGAGGCTGGCTTCCACTTCTTTGTGGAACATGCCCGATTTGGTCACCGGCAGCTCGGTGCGGATGCCGCCCATGTTGGTGCTGGTGAAGAGGCGGGCCGAGTACGTGCGGGGCAGCTTCCAGTGGATGCCGCCGTTGGTGGTGCTCACGTCCAGGCCTTTGCCGTCCCACTTGCTGCCGCTCAGGGTAATGTTGACGCCGCCGTTGGTGGTTTCGCCCTTCACTTGGCCGCCCAGGTTGGCGAGGTTCACGCCGCCGTTGGTGGTTTCGAAGGTGATGGCTGACTGGAGGTTATCGAGGCTGATGCCGCCGTTCACGGTATTGAGGGCCAGGGCGGTGGTGCGGGGCACGAAAATTTCGTAGCTCACGCTCCAGTTCTTGTCTTTGTCGGGGTCGGCGGCGCGCAGGGTGTTGTTGGCGATGCCAATGGTGATGCGCTTGACGCGGTCCGTGGCCTCTTTTTCGGAGGTTGCCCAGGCCTGCACGCGGGCGCGGATGCGGACGTTCGGGCCGTCCCAGCCGTGCACGGTGATGCCGCCATTGGGGTCGGCGTTCACACTCAGGGGCTGGCCGGTGGGGGCGCTCATGGTCAGGTCACGGGTTTCGCAGAAGCCTTTCATCAGTTTGTCGCCCCGATTCCAGGAATTGTTTTCGCAGGTGGTTTTAAACTGGGGCTCGGTCGTTTGGGCGGTGGCGGCGAAGGTGCCGCACACCAGGGCGAGTGCAGAAATCAGGATTTTCATGGGGTTGGGGAGTGAAGGTTTGGGGACGGGATGAAGATGCGCTCGGGCTGGACCAGTTGCCTGTGGAGGCGGCCAACAAAAGGATTACCGGGCTTCGGCCGATTCGTTACACGGCCCGACCAAACTATTTTTCATCCGGCCAACAAGCCGCCCACGCAGCGGGAAACACATCCCGCCGCCAAAATCTGCGTACAGATTTGCTCCACCAACCCATCTCCCGCCCTATGGATACCCTAGCCGCCGGCGTCACCCAGCTTCGCATTCAGCGCTTTGTCAACGTTTATTTCGTCGAAACCGGCACCCCCGGCGAGTGGGTGCTGATTGATACCGGCCTGCCCGGCAGCAAGAAAACCATCCTCGCCGCTGCGGACAAGCTGTTTTACCCCGGCTCCCACCCCGAGGCCATCATCCTCACCCACGGCCACCTCGACCACCTGGGCTCGGCCAAAGAGCTGGCCGACCACTGGAACGTGCCCATCATCGTGCACCCGCTGGAGCTGCCCTACGTAACCGGCCAGGCCCTGTACCCGCCCCGCGACCCCACCGTGGGCGGCTCGCTGGCCTTCATGAGCCGTTTCTTCCCCACCCAGCTGCCCAACCTCACCGACCGCGTGCAGGCCCTCGACGCCGACGACCCCAGCACGCCTTTCCTCATGAACTGGAAGTGGTTTCACGTGCCCGGCCACGCCCCCGGCCAGCTGGCCTTTTTCCGCGAAGCCGACCGCGTGCTGATTGGGGCCGATGCCTTTGCCACCACCGACCATGACTCGGTGCCAGCCGTGCTGCTGGGTGTGCCCAAAATCAGCCGGGCCGGCACGCCGTTCAATTACGATTGGGAAGCGGCGCGTAAATCCGTACAAACCCTGGCCGCCCTGGAACCCAAGGCCATTGGCTGCGGCCACGGCCCCGTTATCATCGGCCCGGAGGCAGCCGCCGGCCTGCATGAGTTGGCCGATAATTATCCCATTCCCGCCCACGGCCGCTACGTGAACGAGCCCGCCCGCACCGATGCCAGCGGCGTGGAGCACCTCCCGCCCGCGCCCAAAGACACGCTGCCGCTGAAGGCTGCCATCATCGGCGGCAGCCTGCTGGCAGCCGGCGCGGCGTGGCTGCTCACCGGCGGCCGCCGCAAACACAAGAAATCGAAAGCCTATAAAAAGGCCTACAAGGCGGCCCAGAAATCCGGCAGCTACAAGTCGCCTACTCCCCCGCCACTCTATCGGGGCGGCGTGGGAAGCTAAACGAGGTTTTTATTTCAGTTGCCCTGCCACGCCCGTCAGATAGGCGGTGATGATGGTGGCAGCCAAGCGGGCGGTCTGGTTGTCGCGGTCGTAGAGCGGATTTAGCTCCACGATTTCGAACAGCCGGACCGCTTCTTTTTGGCCCGTCAGAAACGCGGCTTCCACCGCCTGCCGGGGCGTGAAGCCATCGGCGCTGGGGGCTGAGACGGCCGGGGCGAAGGCTTCGGCGCAGCCATCAATATCGAAGCTCACGAAGGCGGGGCCGGCGGCGGTGGCACGTTGCAGGGCGCGGCTGACGTACAGTTCCATACCGCCCTCCTGCACATGGGCCAGCGGCACGATATGGGCCCGCTGCTGGTGCAGGAACTCGATATCCTCCCGGGTATTGAGGTTGGAATGCAGGCCGATTTCGGTGAACTGCTCGCCCGGCAAAAAACCTTCGCGCAGCAGCCGCCCAAACGGCGTGCCGCTGCTGATTGCGGGCTTGTCCTTCACGTCGGCGTGGGCATCGAAATTGATACCGCCCACCGGCTGCCCATCATTGGCATCCCAGAGGCCGCGCACGGTGGAATAGGTGCCGTCGTGCGAGCCGCCCAGCACCACTACGCGCGGGTACTGGCGCAGCAGCTGGCCCAGCCGCTCCCGGATGTGGGCGTGGTTCTGCGCGTGGTCGGGGTGGCGCAGAGTCAGGTTACCGGCATCGGCAATGCGCAGACTATCAAGGCTGATGTCGTGCTCCAGGTTGTAGGTTTTGTGGTAGCGGCGCAGCTCGCGGCGGATGGCGGCGGGCGCACCGGCCGCCCCGGCCCGGCCGCCTTCCAGCACGGTACCGAAATCGAGGGGCAGGCCCACGAGGCATACGTCGGCTTCGGGCAGCTCGGCGGCGGGGCGGATGAGGTCGCGGAGGAAAGTAGGCATGCCCCAAAAGTACGGAACCGGCCCGATGAGGCAGCTGGAGCGGCACTTTCGGGCTACTGCCGCGAATAGGCCATGCCGTTGAAATTGAACAGCGTGACTTTGCCTTTGCCATCCCCTACCGGGTAAGCTACGTTGCGAACGGTGTGGCCCTGCGCATCGGTGAGGGTCAGAAACCAACCATCGAGCCGCCAGTGGCCAGAATTGGCTGAGGAACCGCCGGTTTCGGCCACGCTGCGGTCCGTGACGGACGTGACCGTGGCCACGCCGCTGCCCTGGTAAGTGCCGTCGGCCTTGAAGATGAGCGTTTTCGATACCGTGGCCTGCCCCATCGCCGAAGCAATTGTGGAAGTACCGCCCTCAAATTTCCCCACCAGTTGGCTGGGGCTTTTGAACGGCCCCACGGCCGAGAAAATGCTCGCCCCGCTCCAGCTGAAACCGCCGCCCAGCATATTCATTTCGGCCGCTTCGGGCTTGGGGTAACCGTTCCAAGCAATGGACAGCGTCTTGCCCGTCACTGAATAGCGGCCCTTCGATTTGGCGGGCGTGGCAGCCAACTCGGCGGCGCTCAGGCCTACAGGATTTTCGTAAGCCAGGCCATCGGGACCGAAATAATAGCTCATGGTCATGAAGTTACCCAACACCGACTTCGTCACGAAAAACAAGCCCACCGGCTTATTGCCCACCATGTGGCCGGCCACCGGCATCGGGCCCGGCGCCGCGTCCGAATGCGCCTGAGCGCGGCCGGCAATCAACAAACCCAACAGAGCAGCACTAAAAATGAGGGAGCGAACACGGAGCATGAGCGTAAGATTATGATGAGTGATGGCTGAGCAGGGCCTTTGAATTGCTACCGGGCCGTGGTTTTGTACGTGGTGCCATTGAAACGGAAATAATAGGCCTTGCCCGTTTTTTCGTCCAGGCTGGTGGGGAAAGCCAGGTTGCGAATGGTGCCCTGCCCATCGGCCAGGGTCAGGAACCAGCCGTTCAGGCTCCAGCGGCCCGCTTGCCTGGAAGCCGACGAAACGTTGGTGACCGAGCCGGTATTCGCTTCCAGGTGGCCGTCGGTGAGGTTGTCGCGGGTGAAGGTGCCGTCGGCCTTGAAGTTGAGTGTGCGGTACACGGCCAGCGAGCTGGCAGTGACGCTCACGGCGGCGTTGCGGCCCTCAAACGTGCCCAGGAGCTGCCGGGCGCTGCTGAACGGCCCCACGCAAACAAACCCGCCATTCCAACTAAAGCCGCTTGGGTCGGACTTATACTCGTAGGTTTCCGGCTGGCCGGCCGCCCAGCGCACCGTCATCTGGTTGCCATTCACGGCGTAGGTGCCACGCCAGCGAGGGTCGACGGCAGCCAGGCCCGCGGGCGAAAAATTGGCCGGGTCTACATACACCTGACCAGCCGGCGTGAAATAGTAAATCCGCTCATTATTAAACACATTCATAAAGAAGAATAGCCCTACCGGTTTGCCCCCAGTGGTCCGGCCGGGCAGGGGGGCCACCACAGGCGCGGGCGCAACGGCGGGAGCCGGCCGGGCCGCAACTGGTGCCGGGCCAGGTGCAGCCGGGCGTGGGGCGACGGCCGCTGGGCGCGCGGCCGGGCCCGGTGCCGCGCCGCTCAGGGCATTTTTGCGGGCCAGCGCCCTAGTCATGCCGTCGGAGTCGTCCACGCTCATGTAGGCCTCGTAGGCCTGCTGGTAGGCGGCGGTGGCTGCGGTTTTGTTGCCGGCCGCTTCCAGCTGCTGGGCTTTGGCAAAAACCGCTGCACCGGGTGGCCCCTGGTAGGCCGGCTGGGCGGCGGCATTCACCAAGCTAATGCTGAATAGCCCCCAGCTTAGCACGGCGAGCCGCCAAATGCAGCGCAGGGAAAGTTGGCCCGGGTTGAGTTGATATTGCATCTGAGTTTCGGTTTCGGCTTGCTTACAGCCGCTTGTAGGCCACGTTGTTGAAGTAAAACCGCGTTACCTGTCCCGTCTTTTCGTTGGTTTCGATGGGATAAGCCACGCCGCGCACGGTACGCCCGGCGGCATCGGTGAGGGTGAGCGTCCAGCCGGCCAGGGCCCAGCGGCCCGCCGCCTCGCCCGAGCTGCCGACGTGGGCATTGCTGCCGCTGGTGTTGGTGGTGAATGAGGAAGTGCTGCCGCCGCTGTAGCTGCCATCGGCCCGAATGGTGAGGCCGCTCACGGCCGCCGCCGCGCCGCTACTGCTGCTCACCGAGTTGCCGCCCTCGAAATTTCCCACCAGCTGCCGGGCATTGGCAAAAGGCCCCATGCCCACGAAAATGCCCATATCCCAGGAAAAAGTATTGGCCGAAGGATTCTCAAAATTGGCCTTCGAGGTGTTGCCATCGGCCCATTTCATCAGCAGCTGGCCGCCGGCCACGCTGTAGGTGCCCCGGGCGTTGGCGGGCAGGCCGGCCAGGCTGGCCGGCGTGAAATCGACCGGGTTATTATACACCTGCCCGGCCGGCGTGAAGTAGTAAGTAGCTTTTTCCAGCGAGTGGAACGCCATGATGTAGCGCGTCATGAAAAACAGGCCCACCGGCTTCCCGCCCACCACCTTGCCCGCCAGCGGCGCGGCCGAAGCGGCGGGCGGGGTGGCGCAGACCACGGCTGGCCACGCCACCGCAGCCTCGGCCCCTGGCCCGGCCACAATCAAAAGCACCGCGCCGAACAGCGCACCGCAGCGCACGGCGCTACGCCAAAAGACGAGGATTTTCATGGGCATGCCGGGAGTAAAATCAATCAAATACAGTAAATTATTTTATTGAAAATCAATCATTTATTCCATAAATCAGCTACCCAGCTTCACCGTGCCATCGTCGTTGAACGTGCGCTTCACGGACTCCGAGCCTTTCACCACCAGGCCAAATACTTCGCGGCCGCCGTTGGCATCCTGGTTCAGTATCATGCTCAGCGACAGGGCAGGCTCGCTGTAGCTGAAGGTGCCGCCATAGGTTACCGGCTTGCCTTTCGAATTGGTATAAGTAAACTCGATGTTCTGGCCCTTGATGGTGTACCGCCCCGTTTCGTCGAAATGGTAGTTGCCGTAGGGCCCCGGAATTTGCAGCTTCTTCTCGTAGCTGCCGGCCGCTCCCAACGTGAGGGTGCCGCTCACGCCGCGCGTATTGGTGGGCTTCTGGCTGTGGGCAGGGTCGTAGACGAGGTACACCGTATAGGTGTAGGTGCCGAAGAACTTGGACGGCAGCCCAGCGGGCGCCACCGCCCGGGAAGCCGGCATAGCCGCGGCTCCGCCTGGCATTTTTCGGGGCGCCGGTGATTGACAATAGGCCGCTCCGGCGAGCATTATTACAAGGCAGGGACCAAATAGCAGCTGCAGGACTGGCCTCGGTGTTTTGAAGCGGGTAACGAATAAGAGCATCGACCAGAAAATGAAACGGTGAGCAGTGTGAGGGCAGATGCCCGTTATTGGCACGGAAAGTAGCCGCGCGCTACCTTGCACCGACAACGAAGTCGAGTAAGACCGACGGAAAGTCGACGTACTTGCCATGTGGTCGATAAACCGTGCGCAGCGGTGCTTGCGCCCCCCTTCCGCTCATGTCAGTTTCCCATCCCGCGCCTTTTTCCTGCCTGGTTCTGGACGACGACCTGCTGGTGCGCGACCTGGCCGCCGGCTTCGTGGAGCAAGTGCCCTCGCTGGCACTGGCGGGCAGCTACGACGACCCGCTGCCGGCCTTCGAGCACCTGGCCCGCACGCCCGTCGACCTGCTTATCACCGACATCGAGCTGCCCCATCTCAATGGCCTGGACCTGGTGCGCGCCCTTCGCCAGCCGCCACTGGTCATTTTCATGACTTCGCACCCGCATTACGCCCTGCCCACCTACGACCTCGACGCCGTTGATTTCCTAGTGAAGCCCCTGCGGTTCGACCGATTTTTGCGGGCCATCGACAAGGCCCTGCTCCTACTCCGTGCCCGCGCCGCCAGTCCTGCAGTGCCTGAGCCAACGCCGCCGCCAATCGCCGATACCGACGCATTTTTCATCCGTACCGAGTTCCAGTATTTGAAGCTGCGCTACGCCGACGTGGCCTACGTGGAAGCCATGCGCGACTTTGTGAAAGTGCATTTGCTCGACGGCACGGTACACATTACCCTGGTCAGTCTCAAGCACATGGAGGAGCAGTTGCCGGCCGCGCTGTTCGTGCGCACGCACCGCTCCTTCTTGGTCAATGCGCGCCACATTGCCGCCGTCACGGCCCAGGATGTGCGCGTGGGCAAGGTAGAAGTGCCGCTGGGCCACACCTTCCGCGAAAGCGTGCTGGCGCAGGTGGTACAGCAGCGCCTGCTCAGCCGCCATCCCGGCAAGGCTTCGTAGCCACCAGCTGGTCCATATGTTTTCGCTAGTTCCGAACCAATACTTCAGCCACTGCTGGCACTTCTGCCAGCGGCAGCCCCAGCGTGAATGTGCTTCCCTGGCCGGGGCCAGCACTGGCCATCCACAGCTGCCCGCCGTTGCGCAGGGCCACGTCACGGCTCAGCTTCAGGCCCAGGCCGGAGCTGCGGGGCTGGCCGGTGCCGGCGGCGCGGCGCTCCAGCGTCTCGGGTAGCGCTTCCTGGCGGGGCGTGGGCACGGGCAGGCCCAGGCCGGTATCGGCCACAGCCAGCTGCCAGGTGCCGGCCTCGCGCCGGGCCGATACCCGCACGGTGCCGCCCGCCGGCGTAAACTTGATGGCGTTGGACAGCAGGTTGCGCAGCACCAGACGCACGGCCGACGGGTCGACCCAGACGTGTTCTTCGCCGGTCAGGTCGTGGCGCAAGGTCACCTGGCCAGCCTCGGCGGCGGGGCTCAGCAGGTCAAAGTTTTCTTCGACCACGGCCGCCAACGCCAGTTTTTCGGGCTGCGGCGGGGAGGTGGCGCGCATTTGCAGCGCAGCCCAATGCAATAGGTTTTCGAGTAGGGCCAGCGTGTGGTCGAGGGTGCGGGTGAGGCGCTGGGTGTACTGGGCCAGCTTTTCGGGCGGCAGTGGCGGGCCGCTCAGCAGCCCCACGAAGGCGTGCAGCGAGTGCAGCGGCCCCCGCAGGTCGTGGCCAATAATGGAAAACAGCTGGTCCTTGGTCGCGTTCAGGGCGGTGAGTTCGGCGCGCTGCTGCTCAATCTGCTGGTTTTTGCGTCCTAGCAGGCGGTTGAGTCGCCACAGCGCCAGCCCGACCACAGCGGCCGCTACCAGCCCCAGCCCCAGGCCCCACAGCTCGCGCTGCTGCTGGCGCAGGCGCAACTGCTGGGCCTCGGCGGTGCGGGCCAGCATCTGGGCGTGGTCGCGCTCCTGACCAAGCTGGAAGTCGCCCTGTAAGCGCCCGATTTCCTCGGCTTTGGCTTGGCTAAATAGGGTGTCGTGCGCAGCCTGGGCCTGCTCGGCGTAGGCCAGGGCCTGGCGGTAGTCGCCACGCTGCTTGAGTACGTGGGCCAGGGTTTTGGTGGCTTCGTACTTCGCGTTGGCACTGCCGATGCGCCGGGCAATGGCCAGCGCCTGGCGGGCGCGCGCTTCGGCCAGCACGGGCTGGTGAAGGCGGTCGGCCATGTCGGCCAACTCATTCAGCACGTACACCGAATTATCTTGGTCGCCAGCGGCTTGCAGCAGCTTCAGGGCGCGTTCGCGTTCGCGCTGCGCTTCGGGCAGGCGGTGCTGTTGGTCGAGCCAGTCGCCAAACGCGCTCAGAACCACACCCAGCTGCGCCTTCTCGCCAAAGCCCTCCGATACCCGAATGGCTTCCCGAAACAAGCCCTCGGCTTTGGGCGAATGCAGCGCCATGTAGCCGTTGGCCAAGCTGGTGAGGCAGTCGGCTAGCGCGCCCGGGCTAGCCGACTGCCTCACCAGCGGCAGGGCCTGTTCCAGATAGTCTATCGCCCGCTGGTATTCGAACCGGCGCAGATACACATTGGCTATATTGTTCAGGCAATTGACTTGCAACAAAGTATCGCGCAACGTCCGGGCCTGGTGCAGGGCGGGCAGCAGCGCCGCCAGGGCGCGCGGAAAGTCGCTGCGGCTGCTATAGATGATGCCGAGGCCGTTGCGCGTCTGGGCTTCGCTGCGCACGTCGCCCCGGGCGTGGTAGAGGCGCAGGGCTTCTTCGCAGGCGCGCAGGGCCCCGGGGTAGTCGTCCTGCTCGTTGGCGGCCTGGCCCAGGGCCAGCAGGAGGTCGGGCAATGCCGGTTGGCCGGGCGTGCTGCGGGCCAGGGCCACGCCTTCGGTGAGGTAGGCGCGGGCGCGGGCCAGCGTGCCGTGCACCAGTTCGGCTTTGCCCAGCATGCGCAGGGCCAGGGCTTCGCCTTCGCGGAAATTCAGGTGATGGGCCAGCTCTTTTGATTGCAGTAGCAAGGGCTGGGCTTCGTCGAAACGGCCTTCGCGCAGCAATTGCTGGGCTTGGTAGCGCAGGGCGCGCACTTGCGCGGTATCGGCCGGTGGCGGGCCGGCGGCTAGTAACGCCAATAGCAAGGCAGCCCCTGCCCCACAGCGGCCCATAAAACAGAAGTTTATAATCCCTTCAACCGCCCGCTTAAATTCAGTACCGAGGCTTTCCATCTCGCATAGTTAAATAGAAATCCGGCAATTGCAAATATGCTTTTCCAGGCACTGTCTTTGCCAGCCGGACACTCGCTCCCGGCTGACCCAAACCTAGCTCGGACCTACCTTCGATGCACCTTTTCGGACGCTGCTCATTCCTTCGCTTCATGCTTTCCCGTTTTTCGCTGCTTCTTCTTATCGCCGCCGCTCTGCTTCCGATTTTGCCAGTGGGTGCTCAAATGCCCGCCCAAACCGCTCCGGTATCACCTCCCACTTTTTACACTACCTATAAATACACGGCCTATACCGTGTACGACACCACCAGCCTCGACCCACCCACGCGGGTAAGCGGCGTGGGCGGCACGCTCACCCTGCGCCCGGCCGGCACCTACGAAAAACGCTTCACCATTCCCGGCAATAACAACGTCCCGATGCTGTTCAAACAGGACGGCACCTTCACCCTGGCCGGCGACAGCATCCGCTTTGCCTTCCACGACCAGAAGGGAGCCGATGTGCAGCGCGGCACCTTCCGTTTCGACTCTGCCACCCGGCACCTCACCATCACCATCCTCGGCTACCCGGCCGGCAACCGGGGCGTGTACGAGTTGGTGGCCATCGAGCCATTTTCCCCCGTCACGCCACCCGCCAAAACCGGCAAAAAGCGCCGGCGTTAGCTCCTTCGACGGCACCGTATTTGGCTGCCCCCGCGCCTTCTGGCTAACTTGCGGCCTGTTTCACCGAAACCCACTTCGGTGAAGCCCGCGCGGCCCCGGCTGCGCGCTTCCAACACTCATTCACTCAGTTACTCAGTCACAGCAAATGGGACGCGCATTCGAATTTCGCAAAGGCCGCAAAATGAAGCGGTGGGATAAAATGTCGAAAGACTTCACCCGCATCGGCAAGGAAATCGTGATGGCCGTGAAGGAAAACGGCCCCAACCCCGACACCAACGCCCGCCTGCGCGCCGCCATGCAAAACGCCAAAGGCGTGAACATGCCCAAAGACCGCGTGGAAGCCGCCGTGAAGCGCGCCAGCAGCAAGGAGGAAAAGGACTACGCCGAAGTGGTGTACGAAGGCTACCTGCCCCACGGCGTGGCCGTTGTCATCGAAACCGCCACCGACAACCCCACCCGCACCGTGAGCAACGTGCGCCTCATCTTCAACCGCAACGAGGGCACGCTGGGCACCGCCGGCAGCAGCGACTACACCTTCACCCGCAAGGGCGTATTCAAGCTGGCCGCCGAAGGCCTCGACCGCGACGAGTTGGAGCTGGAACTCATTGATTTCGGAGCCGAAGACGTATACGAAACCACCGAAGAAGACGAGCACGGCGCCGAGCACAAGTTCATCGTGGTCGAAACCGCCTTCACCGATTTCGGCCAGATGCAGAAGGCGCTCGAAGCCCAGGGCCGCCACGTGGTGAGCGTGAACCTGCAGCGCGTGCCCAATACCACCGTCTCCCTCACCGACGAGCAGCTGGACGAAATCATGACCATTATCGAAAAGTTCGAAGACGACGAGGACGTGCAGGCCGTGTACCACACCGTGGGCTAATTCACTGGCAAACGCTCATAATTGAACGTCATGCTGAGCGCAGCCGAAGCATCTCTACCGCAGTAGCAATCCCTGTCAATTGGATTAGTTATGCGGTAGAGATGCTTCGACTGCGCTCAGCATGACGTTCTTGTTTTAAACTCTCAACACCATGCCGCCCACCACCCGCCCCCTCGCCTACCGCCCCGGGCTGGATGCCGTGCGCGCCGTGGCCATTCTGCTAGTCGTCATCGGCCACTGGACGCTGCCGTCCTTCCCCATAAGCCTCATGGGCAGCATGACGTTTTTCGTCCTCAGCGGCTACTTCATCTCGGGCATCGTCTGGAAGCAGGAGGTGTACGTGGGCGCGCCCGGGCGCTGGCCGCGCCGGTTGGGCGTGTTCTACCTGCGGCGGTTGGTACGCACGCTGCCGCCCTACTACCTGTCGCTGGCCTTAGGCTTTGCGCTGCCGCTCGTCACGCTGCACCAGTACCCCGGTTGGTTTCTGGTGCCGGTTTCCAACCTCTTATTCTACCGCTTGCAGCACTGGGGCGAAGGCGTAGGCCACTACTGGACCATGGCCGTCGATGAGCAGTTTTACCTGCTGTGGCCGGTGCTGCTGGCCGTGGTGCCCAAGCGGGTGCGCTGGCTGACGCTGGTGGCCGCCGCCGGCCTGCTTTTCCGCATCACCTGGAGCACCTGGGTGCGGCCCAACCTGGCCTTCGCCCTCCTCCCCGGCTGCCTCGATTTATTCGCCGCCGGGGCCATCCTACGCCACGTCGAACAGTTGCCCATGGTGCGGCAACTGGCCCGCTTCCAGTGGGTCGTGCTGGCCTGGCTGGCCTGGGCCGCCCTCTGGGCCGCGCTCTACCTCACAGAGTCGCACTATACCTGGCAGCTCATCTACGCCAGCGCCGGCTGCCTGCCCGCCGCCCTCACCCTCAACTGGGCACTGCACCAGGCCACCCGCCCCGCCCATGAAAACCGCCTGCTCACCGCCCTGCGCTGGGTAGGCCAGCGCAGCTACGGCTGCTACCTCTATCACCTGTTGCTGCCCGTTTTCTACCAGCGGGCCGTGTTTAGGCTATTCCCGCTCACTGGCGAGCACGGCGCGAGCTTACGGGCGTTCTGGCTGAGCCCGGCCATGATGGCAATGGTGCTCCTGCCCTTGTTGCTGATAATGGCTGCTGCCTCTTGGCACTGGCTCGAAGCCCCGCTGAACCGTTGGAAAGAACGGCTGGCTTATTCTTGACAACGCCGTTGCGTTATTTCGCATTTTCATAACGACTTCAAATTCAATTCCATCCCGGGCTTATTCGGAAACCACCCGGCAAAATCCCCTACATTTGGCCTAACAAGCCCTTTGCACGCCAAAACCCAGCCCCGACATCATGCTCAACTACCTCATCAATTCTTTCAAGCGGAAAATGGCCCGCCGCATCACCCAAAAGCACCCCATGGTGCTCGATACGTTCGCCATTCCCGGCATCGGCAACGGGCAGGTGCAGTTTGCCAACTGGGAAAATCCGCTGGTTGAAAAGAAGGTGTTCACCAAGGAGACGGTCGATTTTTTCAAGAAATTCCTCCATCCCGGCGATTTCGCCATCGATATCGGAGCCAACATCGGCCACACCACCGTGCAGATGGCTTTGGCCACCGGCCCCACCGGCCTCACCCTCGGCTTCGACCCCAACCCCTACGTCTTCGAAATTCTGCAGCGCAATGCCACCCTCAACCCCGAGCTGGTGCACATCGGGGCACACAACCTCGCCATCTCCGAGCAGGACGACGAGTTCTACTACAACTCCTCCGAAGCCTCTTTCAACAACGGCGGCATCTCTAAAACGCCGAATAATAAACACGGCAAATATTCCCTCAGCACGAAAATAAAAGGCGTCAATCTGGAAGGCTTTCTGGAAAAAGAATACCCCGATTTTCTCCCGAAGCTCACGCTAATTAAAATCGACACTGAAGGCTACGATAAGGAAATTATCCGCTCTATTTCCAGCCTCATCACCAAATACAAACCCGTAATTATTTCCGAATGCTTCGGCAAGAACTCCGACGAGGAGAAATTTGAGCAGTTCAACCTGCTTGAATCTCTGGGCTATTCCCTCTTCTATTTCACCGACTTTGTTGCCACAACGGAAATCATTCCAATCAAGCGCAAAGAAGATATGTTGAAGTACAAGCACTTTGATTTTTACGCCACGCCCAATAGCTAGCCGCTACTCTCCGCTCCTGAGCAATTCCTTTCGAGACGCACGTTGTATCGGTTCCTAAAAATCAGCCTGACAATTCTCGTCGTCTGGTTTGTCGGCCACACGCTTATGTCATCGTTGACGGGTTAACTGATGAAGGGAAAACCGCCGATATAGCCGTTATACTGGGCAACAAAGTCAACGAAGATGGAACACTGTCGACCCGGCTGGAGCGGAGATTGGAATGCGGCCTCCAACTCTATCTTAAGGACCGGGCTAAAAAGCTGCTTGTCAGCGGCGGCTTGGGAAAAGAAGGGTTTTTGGAAGGCAGCAAAATGAAGGATTTCCTAGTCCTACATGATGTGCCCGACACGGCAATAATTGTTGACAACCACGGCGATAATACGCTCGCTACCGTAAAAAATACGCTCCGATTAAAAGACAGCTTAAATTTCCGGAGTGTACTGGTTGTCTCTCAATACTTCCATCTCACCAGAACCAAATTGCTGTTTCGTAAGCAGCATTTCAATGCCCTCAGTGGTGTGAGTCCGAAATACTTCGAACCCCGGGACGCTTATGCGCTACTGCGCGAATTCGTCGCTTATTACACAGAATAAAAAAGCCTCCGCTGAAATTTCAGCGGAGGCTTTTTTAATGAAATTCGACCAATTACCTAGTCCACATTGTCGTGCAGAAACCGGTTATCTCCCAGCAACTCATTATCATCCGATAAATTGAAGCGGGAGATATTCTGAGCCGAACTAGGTTCTACGTTTTCCAATTTCACCTGGCGACGTAGGTAAGCGGGTGTGTCGTATTGGCTCACCGCTTCGGGCGGCAGGCCGTTGCTCAGCTCCTGCAGGCGGCGGCGGCGCTCCAGCGCCTGCGCATCCATGGCCGGGCGGGGGCGGTGGGCCTCCGGGCCAGTTGCTGGCACCGGCGCGGGCGCGCTTGAGGTGAGCACGGGCTCGGTCGGAGCGCTGGCCGGAATGCCGGCCAACGGCGGCGCGTTGTGCGCCGAAGGGCCGTTCAAATCGTGCATTACGCGGGCCGGCTCCGGCGCGCCGAAGCTGGGCACAAATGGAGCCGAAGTGGCAGGCGTAGCAGGTGTTGCTTCCGGACGGGGCGTTTCGGCTACCGGGGCCGGCGCTACAATCGGCTCGTGCGCGGCAACGCCGCCCATTGCAGGCGTGGTGATGGAATGCGCATCGCGGGCAAAGCCCGTGGCAATTACCGTCACGCGAATGCTCTGGCCCAGGCTGTCGTCGATGCCGTGACCGAAAATCATTTCGGCGTCCTGCCCGGCTTTCTCCTGAATGTACTCCGTGATTTCCGTCAGCTCGTCCATTTCCAGCTCGTGCTCCACCCCCGACATGATGGAGAGCAGAATACGCTGGGCACCGTGAATGTCGGTGTTGTTGAGCAGCGGCGAGTTCAGCGCTTCCTCAGCGGCGCGGCGGGCGCGGTTTTCGCCTTCGGTCACGCTGCTGCCCATCACGGCGGCCCCGCTGTCCTTCATCACCGTTTTCACGTCTTCAAAGTCAACGTTCACATCGGCCGTTACCGTGATGATTTCGGCGATGGACTTGGCGGCCGTAGTCAGCACGGTATCGGCTTTGGCAAAGGCGGCGCCCATCGTCAGGTTGCCGTAAATCTGCGGCAGCTTGTCGTTGAGAATTACCAGCACCGTGTCGCAGTGCTCGCTCAGGGCCTTAATGCCTTCTTCGGCCTGCTGGCGCTTTTTCTTGCCCTCGAACATGAACGGGGCCGTTACGATGCCTACCGTGAGGATGCCCAGCTCCTGCGCTACCTGCGCGATTACAGGGGCTGCGCCGGTTCCGGTGCCACCGCCCATACCGGCCGTGATGAAGAGCATTTTGGTGCCTTGGTTCAGCAGGTCGCGGATTTGCTCTTTGCTTTCGATGGCAGCCTGACGGCCGCGCTCGGGCTTGGCCCCCGCGCCGAGACCTTCGGTCAGGTCAACGCCAATTTGCAGCTTGTTGGGCACCGTAGAGCTTTGCAGCGCCTGGTGGTCGGTGTTGCAGATGATAAACTCCACGTCCTTGATGCCCTGCTTGTGCATGTGCTTCACGGCATTGGAGCCACCGCCGCCAACCCCAATCACTTTGATGATGGACTTGCTCTGGGCGGGAATATCGAATTTGTAATTCATAATGGAATGGTTGAACGGGTGGATGGCTGAATTGTCAAACTGCAAATACTCTTGGTCAATAGCCGGCAAGAAATAATTTATTTCACCAACTATTGACCAATTAATTCATCAATTCAACAATCCGCCAATTCAACAGTCTTAATAAGATTTATCGTCGTAATCGTCAATCAGCAGCCCTTTGGTGCGGGTGATGATGTCCTTGAAGAAACGGCTGGCAGCACCGGGCTCCTTGGGCTTGGCGGGCTGCGGCGCGGGGGCCGGAGCCGCTGGCGTAGCAGCACGCGTTTCCACGGGCGCGGGCGCAGCCGGAGCTACAGGAGCAGCAGCGGCTGGCGCTGAGTAATAGGACGGCACGACCACCTGCTCCTCCTCGTAGCTGGGCCGCGAAATCTGGCGCTCATCGAGCGAGTGGTAGCCCGACAGCACGAGGCCCACGGTGGTAGCGTACATCGGCGACTTTACCGCTTCAATACGGCTCTTGCCAAGGTGCTGGTTGGGATAACCGATGCGGGTATCGAGGCCGGTGATGTATTCGGTGAGCTGCTCAAGGTTCTGGAGCTGCGAGCCGCCGCCGGTGAGCACGATGCCAGCCGACAGCTTGTCGTGCAGGCCCATGCGGTAGATTTCGGCATACACTAGTTCCATGATTTCCGACATGCGGGCCTCAATGATGTACGCCAGATTCTTCAGCGAAACTTCCTTCGGCGGGCGGTTGGGCAGGCCGGGAATGCTCACGATTTCGTAGTCGCTGGCTTCCTGGGCAATGGCTTTGCCGAATTTCACCTTCAGCTGCTCGGCCTGGCCGGGGGCTACGTTGCAGCCGGTTTTGATGTCCTGCGTGATGATGTTGCCACCGAAAGGCAGTACCGCCGCGTGGCGAATAATGCCATCCTTGAACACCGCCAAATCGGTGGTGCCGCCCCCGATGTCAATCAGGGCCACGCCGGCCTCCTTTTCCTCCTCCGAGAGGATGGACATGGAGCTGGCGAGCGGTTCGAGAATCAGGTCGGCGATTTCGAGGCCGGCCTTGGTCACGCACTTGTTGATGTTGTTGATGGCCGTGCTCTGGGCCGTGATGATGTGGAAGTTGCCTTCCAGGCGCACGCCTTCGTAGCCCACGGGGTCGGAAATACCTTCCTCGTAGTCCACTTTGTAGTCCTGCGGCATCACGTGGATGATTTGCGAGCCGGGCTGGGTCACCAGCCGGTACATGTCCTGCGTGAGGCGCGCCACGTCGTCCGGGCCAATGGTGTCGTGCGAGTTGCGCGTGATGCTGCCGTTGTGCTGGAGGCTCTTGATGTGCTGGCCGGCAATGCCGACGTTTACCACTCCAATGCTAATTCCGGACTGTTCTTCGGCCTGCCGAATGGCCCGTTTGATGGCGTCAACGGTCTTGTCGATATTGAGCACGATGCCGCGCGAAACGCCCTCCGACACGGCTTTGCCCATGCCCAGGATTTCGAGTTTGCCGAACTCGTTTTTGCGGCCCACCAGGGCGCAGATTTTTGTGGTACCAATGTCGAGCCCGACGACGATTTTGTCTTGTTGCATAGGATGCGGTGCTGGCGAGCAGTGAAAAAGCGGTGGGTTGGGAGTGAGATTTCCGGGCTTAAGAGCCTATTTTTCAGCGAATTGCTATTCGCAAATAATCTGATTTTGGTATTCGACGTTTACGCGGTGGTAGGTGTCCCACCCCAAAACTGACGGAATTTGACGGTAAAATACCATAAGCTTTGCGAATTTTTCAGAAATATTTTCGGGGAGCCCGAATTCGATACGTTGGTCGCCCACTTGCTGCGTGAACGACAGCTTGCCGCCGGGCTCAATAAACACCTCCGAAACCTGCGCTTTCCAGAATTCATGCTCGTCTACGTAGCGCAAAAACTCCAGGTAGCGCCGCCCGGTGCTGTCCTGGAAAAATCCAGTTGGCAGGCTGGCCCCGCCGGGCCGCGCCACGGTGGCTACGCGGGCCGTAAACAGTGGTGAAAGCGGCAGGGCATGCCCTTCGGCATCCACGTAGGTATCGAGGCGAGTGTCGGGATGCGTGAGGCGGGCGATGGGGCGATTTTGGCGCACATCGGCGTGCAGGTTGCCGGCCAGGTCGCGGTACACCTGGGCATCGCGCACGAAGGCATGCGCCTTCAGGCGGGCTTCCAGCACGCGCAGGCGCGGGCCCTCGGGCTGCGTGCCGATGACGGGCTCTTTGCCGCCCTTGGTGAGCAGGGCCGTGACGCCGCGCTCGGAGATGAAATAGTTATCGAACTCGTTGGCAATGTTCACCTTCACGGCATCGACCGAGCGGTTGGCCTGGCGCACGGCGGCAAAAGCGCCCAGCGCGCCCAGCACCAGCAGGCAGGCAGCGGCCACGAGTAAGTTTCTAACGGTGCGTTCCAAATGGTGGAGTGGTGGGGTTGTGGAGTGGTTGAATTTGTCGTCTGTCATCCTGAGCGGAGCGAAGGACCTTATCACGTTCGCATCAACAGAAGTCCTGCGAACCGTTCTTCCGTGATAAGGTCCTTCGCTCCGCTCAGGATGACAGAAGGCTATTATGGTGCTACTTCCACCGTTCCGTAAGTATCAGTTTAAGCTGCGGCACCAGCGTGTCGATATCCCCCGCTCCTACCGTGGCCAGCACGTCGAAGGACGTGTCGGTTTGGGCGGCGGCCAGGGCTTGTTCTTTGGTCACGAGGGCTTTGGTGGGAGCGGTAATTTCGGCCAGAAGCATTTCGGCAGTTACGCCGGGTAGCGGCTTCTCGCGGGCAGGGTAAATATCCAACAAAAGCACCTCATCTGCAATACTTAAGCTTTTGGAAAAGCCAGCCGCAAAGTCGCGGGTGCGGGTGAACAAGTGGGGCTGAAAAATGACGCGCAACCGCTTGGTGGGGTAGAGCGCCCTCACCGAACGCAGGAAGGCTTCGATTTCGCGTGGGTGGTGGGCGTAATCGTCTAAATAAACGTTTTCGGGCGCGGTGACTACGAATTCGAACCGGCGTTTTACGCCCCGGTAGGCGGCTACGGCGGCGCGTAGCTGCGCTTCGTTCAGGCCCTGCAACTGGGCCACGGCGGCGGCGGCCAGCATGTTCTCGACGTTGTGGTAGCCGGGCACCGCCAGTTCCAGGCCGTGCACGGTGCCTTCGGGGCGGTGCAGGTCGAAATGGAAGCGGTGGCCTTCGGCAGTGATGTTGGCGGCGTAAAGCTCGGGCCCTTGCTCCGGAGTGAGGCCGTAGCGGATGACGCGGGTACCGGGCGGCACGGCGGCGGCCACGCTGGCATCGGCAGTGTGGTTGAGGAGCAGTGTGCCGCCGGGCTTAATCTGGGCCACAAACTGGCGGAACGACTCAATCAGGGCTGACTGGTCGCCGTAGATGTCGAGGTGGTCGGCATCGGTGCTCGTGACGATGGCCACGTCCGGGAACAGCGTCAGGAAGCTACGGTCATACTCGTCGGCCTCGACCACGATGGGCGCCTCGGGCGTGGCGGGCAGCAGCAGGTTGCTGCCCAGGTTCACCGAAATGCCGCCGAGGAAGGCGCCGGCGTCGAGGCCGGCGTGGTGCAGCAGATGGGCCACCATGCTGCTGGTAGTAGTTTTACCGTGAGTGCCGGCCACCGCAATGGTGTAGCGGCCTTGGGTGAGCACGCCCAGTACCTGACTGCGCTTGCGGATGTCGTAGCCTTCAGCCCGGAGCCAGGCCCATTCCACGCTATCGGCCGGGATGGCGGGCGTGAGCACTACCAGCGTCTGGGCGCGGTTTTCGCGAATTTCGGCCGGGATGTTCTCCACGGCATCGGCGTAATGAATGGCGATACCTTCGGCGGTGAGGGCGCGGGTGAGGGGCGTTTCGGTCTTGTCGTAGCCACTGACGTGATGGCCGTTGGCGCGGAACCAGCGGGCCAGGGCCGACATGCCGATGCCGCCAATGCCTAGGAAGAAAACGTAGGGAAACTGGTTCAAATTCGAGGGGTGTTTATGCTCTTTCGAACGTCATGCCGAGCTTAATTAAGCTCGGCAATCCGCTACTTCTTAATCAACTTCAACAGCTCGTCCACAATTGTCACGGTCGCGTCGGGGCGGGCCAGCTCGCGGACGCGGGTGCTGAGCTGCTGCTGGCGCTCTGGGTCGGCGAGGAGGCGCAGGGCTTCGTCGTAGAGGCGTTCGGAGGCGTGCTCGTCGGTGATGAGGACGGCGGCGCCTTTGCTGACGAGGGCCAGCGCGTTCTTGGTTTGGTGGTCTTCGGCCACGTTGGGCGAGGGCACCAGGATGCTGGCCTTGCCGGTGAGGCAGAGCTCCGACACCGACAGCGCGCCGGCGCGGCTGATGACCACATCGGCGGCGGCGTAGGCCAGGTCCATGCGCTGGATGAACTCCAGGGCGTGGAGGCCAGCGGCCTGGTCGGCTTGCTGGCGGGCTTCGGGGAAGTAGAGCTTGCCGGTTTGCCAGAGGAGTTGGATGCCGGCTTCGCGCAGGCGCGGCAGGGCGGCGGCCGTGGCCTGGTTGAGGGTGCGGGCGCCGAGGCTGCCGCCCACCACCAGCAGGGTCTTCTTATTGGGGTCGAGGCCGAAGAATTTCAAGGCTTCGGCGCGGTCGCCGTGAGAAATTTCGGCGCGCACGGGGTTGCCAGTGAGCACAAGCTTATCGGCCGGAAAGAATTTCTCCATGCCGTCGTAAGCCACGCAAATTTTATTCACTCGCTTGGCCAGCAGCTTATTCACCAGGCCGGCATAGGAGTTCTGCTCCTGAATGAGCGAGGGAATGGCCCGCGAAGTAGCTGCCAGCAGCACCGGGGCCGAGGCGTACCCTCCTACCCCAACCACGGCATCGGGCCGGAATTCCTCAATCAGCTTCCCGGCCTTGCGGACCGAGCGAAACACGCGCACCGGAAACATCAGGTTCTGGGGCGTGAGGCGGCGTTGCAGGCCCGTGATGTCGAGGCCCACAATTTTGTAGCCGGCATCGGGCACGCGGGTCATCTCCATGCGGCCGTTGGCCCCCACGAAGAGGATTTCGGCATCGGGCAGGCGGCGGCGCAGCTCGTTGGCAATGGCCACGGCCGGGAAAATGTGCCCGCCCGTGCCGCCGCCGGAGATGATAAAACGAAGTGGGGAATTGGTCATGGGTAACGAAACGTCGGAGAAAGCGTCAGGCTGAGCATAGCCGCAACCTGACGGTGACCATTACGCATACTGCGCGCGCTGGCTGGGAATCCGGGCCGTGTCTTCCGGCTCGCCGGTCATGGGGCGGATTTCGCGCTCGCCGCGGCTTACGGCCAGGATGATGCCGATGCTGATGCCGGTGAAGATGAGTGAGGTACCGCCCATGCTCAGCAGCGGCAGCGGCAGGCCCGTGATGGGGCCTAGGCCCACGGCCACGCCCATGTTCACCAATGCCTGGAGTACAAGGCTGAAACTGAGGCCCGCCGAAAGCAGCCCGCCAAACGCGCCGTAGCTGTTCATCACCGTTTTCAGCCCCCGATAGAGGAAAGCGAGGTAGAGGAACAGGATGACGAACCCGCCCAGCAGGCCGTATTCTTCGATGATAACGGCGTAGATAAAGTCAGAATACGGGTGAGGCAGAATGTTGCGCTCGGTGCTTTTGCCGGGGCCCTTGCCCACGATGCCGCCCGTGGCAATGGCGATGTAGCTGTGCTCGAGCTGGAAAGGCGTTTTCTTCGTTTTGTCGGTGAAGTTGGTGACGCGCGACATCACCGTGCCCAGGCGCTGGCCGGCCGCGAGGCCCGCGCCACCCAGCACCACGAAAATGCCCACCATCACGGCCATGTGCTTGAGCGGCACCCGGCCGATGAACATGAGCAGCATGCAGGTGGCAAACAGCAGCAGCGCCGTCGAGGCGTTGCTCAGGATGATGAGGCTGCAAATGGTGCCCACCCACAGCATCACCGGCAGCAGCGTCGACTTGAAGTCATCGAGGTGCTGCTGGCGGCGACTGAGCATGCTGGCCAGGTGCGAAATCAGCGCCAGCTTGGCCAAGTCAGAAGGCTGGAAAGTCTGGTTAATCACCGGAATAGTCATCCAGCGCGACGCGCCGTTGGTTTCGCCACCCATGAAAAACGTGAACAGCAGCAGCGGCACGCTCAGCAGCAGCGCGTAGAGCGACCAGCGCGAATAATGACGGTAATCGGCGCGGTGGGCCAGCCACATGCACAGCAGCCCCAGCATAATCAGGCTGGTGTGCTTGAACAGGAAGGCTTCGGTGTTGCCATTCATCTTCTTATACGCCAGCGTGCCGGTGGCCGAATACACCACGGCAATACTGATGAAGGAGAACAGCAGCACGATGGCCCACAGAATGGGGTCGCCTTTGAGGTTGCGTTGCAGCCAGTCTTTCATGACAGTGAATGGATGAGTGAATGGGCGAGGAAGAGAATATTAGACAAGGAGCAATTTGCGAGTGAATGACGGGTTGGCAGTCACCTATTCACTTATTCGCTCCTTCACGCATTGAATGAACTGCCGGCCGCGGTCTTCGTAGTTTTTGAACAGGTCGAAGCTGGCGCAGCAGGGCGAGAGCAGCACCACATCGCCGGGAACGGCGAGGGCGGCGGCGCGGGCCACGGCATCGGCCATGCTTTGGGTTTCCTCTACGTGCGAAACGATGGGGTCAAACGCGGTGCGCAGCTTGGCGTTGTCCACGCCGAGGCAGATGAGGGCCTTCACGCGGTGCTCGGCCAGGTTGAGCAGGCTGCGGTAGTCGTTGCCTTTGTCGGTGCCGCCGGCAATCCAGATGATGGGCTGGTGGATGCCGTCGAGGGCGTACCAGGCGGCCTCCACGTTGGTGGCCTTGCTGTCGTTGATAAAGCGGACGCCCTTGATTTCGGCCACCAGTTGCAGGCGGTGGTCGGCGTTGTGAAAGGTGGCCAGCGCGGCTTCAATCTGCTCGGGTTCGAGGCCGGCCACGCGGGCAGCGAGCACGGCGGCCAGGGTATTCTGGCGGTTGTGCTGGCCGATGAGCGGCGAACTAGCGGTGTTCACCTCTACCCCACCGTCCTCGTCGATACCGGGCGTAAGGTTGGTGCAGAGCACGTCCTCCGACACATAGTAGCCGGCGAGGTGGATGTCGTGGCGGTGGTGCAGGCTGAAGGGCAGCTGGCGCGTTTGCAGGAAAGCCGACTGGAAATATTGGCCCGTCACCTCATCATCAGCATTATAGATAAAAGCCCCGCTGCTATCCAGGTTGCGGGTGATGCGCAGCTTGGCCTGGGCGTATTGCTCGAGCGAGTAACCGTAACGGTCGAGGTGGTCGGGCGTGATGTTGAGCAGGATGGCAATCCAGGGCTGGAAGTCGTGGGTGTCATCGAGCTGGAAGCTGCTCAGCTCCACCACGTAATACTCAAATTTGTCCTCGATTACCTGCTCAGCCAACGAAAAGCCCACATTGCCGGCCAGGCCCACGTTCAGGCCCGCCGATTTCAGCAGGTGGTAGGTGAGCAGCGTGGTGGTGGTTTTACCGTTGGTGCCGGTGATGCAGATGCACTTGGCACGGGTGTAGCGGCCGGCAAACTCAATTTCGGAAATAATGGGGGTGCCCTTCTCACGCAACGCCTGAATGACCTGCGCTTTTTCGGGAATGCCGGGGCTTTTCACCACCTCATCGGCGGCCAGGATTTTATCCAGCGAGTGCTGGCTCTCCTCGAAGGCGATGCCAGCCGCGGTGAGTTGCTGCTTGTAGTCGGGTTGAATGGGGCCGCGGTCGGACACGAAAACCGTGTGGCCCTTTGCCTGGGCCAGGAGGGCCGCGCCCACGCCGCTTTCGGCCGCTCCGAGGATTACAATGTTCATTCTTAGCGCAGTTTCAGGGTAACCAAGGTAATGACGGCCAGCATAATGCCCACAATCCAGAAACGGGACACGATTTTGGATTCGTGGTAGCCGAGCTTCTGGTAGTGGTGGTGCAGCGGCGACATGCGCAGCAGGCGGCGGCCCTCGCCGTACTTCTTGCGGGTGTATTTGAAGTAGCTCACCTGCACGATAACCGACAGGTTTTCAATCAGGAACACGCCGCATAGCACTGGAATCAGCAGCTCTTTACGCACGATGAGGGCCAGCACCGCAATGATGCCGCCCAGCGCCAGCGAGCCCGTGTCGCCCATGAAAACCTGCGCCGGGTAGCTATTATACCACAGAAAACCGATGCAGGCCCCCACGAAGGCGGTACAGAAAATAACCAGCTCGCCCGAATCGGGAATGAACATCACGTCCAGATAATCAGCCAATAAGGCGTTGCCGCTCACGAAGGCGAAGATGGCCAGCGTGACCCCGATGATGGCCGACGTGCCAGCGGCCAAGCCGTCGAGGCCGTCGGTAATGTTGGCGCCGTTGCTCACGGCCGTAATCAGGAAGATGACGATGGGGATGTAGAGGAAGCCGTAGAGGCCGTTGAAGAACGTGCCGGCCGTGGCAAACAGGTCGCCGTAGTTCAGCTCGTTGTTCTTCATAAACGGCACGGTGGTAATCATCAAGTGCACGTCTTTGAACACTTTACTGGCATCAACAGCCGAGAAGGTGCCGTTGGGCAACAGGTACTCGCGCACCGTGATTTCGTTGCTGTAGAACAGCACCCAGCCTACCGTGATGCCCAGGCCCACCTGGCCCAGTACCTTGAAGCGGCCGCTCAGGCCCTCCTTGTTCTTGCGAAAAACCTTGATGTAGTCGTCCAGAAAACCAATCAGGCCCAGCCACACCGTGCTCAAAATCATGAGAATGATGTAGATATTCCGCAGGCGGGCCAGCAAAATCACCGGCACCAGAATGGCCAGGATGATGATGAGGCCGCCCATGGTGGGAGTGCCTTTCTTCTCGTTCTGGCCCTGCAGGCCCAGGTCGCGGATGCTTTCGCCCACCTGCTTGCGTTGGAGCAGACGGATGAGGCGGTGCCCGAACGTTTGGGCAATGAGCAGAGAAATAACCACCGCCAAGCCGGCGCGGAACGTGGTGTACTGAAACACGCCGGTGCCCGCCAAGTGGAAATGTTCGTGCAGGTAACGGAAGAGGTAATAAAGCATTCGGGAATCGGTTAGCGTTGGGGCTTATTTGCCCAGCGCGGCAAAAGTTTCGGCAAGTACTTCCTTATCATCGAAGTGCGCTTTCACACCGCGAATTTCCTGATAATTCTCGTGGCCCTTGCCAGCTACCAGCACAATGTCGTGTGGGCCGGCCAGGCGCACGGCGGCTTCGATGGCCGCACGACGGTCGAGCACGGTCTGCACTTTAGCCGAATCCGGCGCGGTGACGCCGGCCTGCATCTGGGTCAGAATTTCGGTGGGGTCCTCGAAGCGGGGGTTATCGGACGTGAGAATGACCTTGTTGGAGAGCCGGGCGGCCAGGTTGGCCATGATGGGGCGCTTGGCCGCGTCGCGGTTGCCGCCGCAGCCCACCACCGTGATGATGTGCTGGCTGGGCTGGCGGATTTCGTGCAGGGTTTGCAGCACGTTTTCCAGCGCATCGGGCGTGTGGGCGTAGTCGATGATGCCCGTGATGCTTTGCGTGCCCGATACCACCGGCTCAAATCGGCCGGGCGCGGTAGTCAGGCCCGAGAGGATGGTGAGGACTTCGGTGGGCTCCTCCCCTAGCAGCACGGCCGCGCCGTACACGGCCAGCAGATTATAGGCGTTGAACACGCCGATGAGGCGGAACAGGATTTCGCGGCCGTCGATTTCAAGGTGCAGGCCGTGGACTTCGTTGGCCACCAGCTTGGCCCGGAAGTCGGCGGCCCCGCGCAGCGAATAGGTGGCGCGGCGGGCAGCGGTGTTTTGCAGCATCACCGGGCCGCGCTTGTCGTCAGCGTTGGTGAGGGCGAAAGCGGTTTTGGGCAGCGTGTCGAAAAAGGCTTTCTTGGCCTTCAGGTAGTTATCGAACGTGACATGATAGTCGAGGTGGTCGTGGGTGAGGTTGGTGAATACGCCCCCTGCGAAGCGCAGGCCCGTGATGCGGTGCTGGGCCACGGCGTGGCTGCTCACCTCCATGCAGGCGTGGGTGCAGCCAGCGGCCACCATGCGGGCCAGCAGCGCATTCAGCCGAATGGCGTCGGGCGTGGTGTGGGTGCTGGGGATGACCTCCTCGTCAATCTGGTTCTGCACCGTGCTCAGCAGGCCGGCGTGGTAGCCCAGCTCGCGCAGCAACTTGTGCAGCAGCGTGGCGCAGGTGGTTTTGCCGTTGGTCCCGGTCACGCCCACCAGCGTGAGCTGGCGCGAAGGATGCCCGTGAAACGCCGCCGCCACGTGGCCCAGCGCCTCGGCCGAATCGGCCACCAGCACGTAGGCCGTGGCGGGGTTCAGCACGGCCGGCAGCTCTTCGCAGATAACGGCGGCCAGGCCCTTCTCCACGGCACCTTCGATGAACTTATGCCCATCGGTGGCGGTGCCGCGCAGGGCGCAAAAAGCCACGCCCGGCCCGGCTTCGCGCGAATCCAAAGTGAGGCCGGTGATGGGCACATCAGTGGGGCCGTGCTGGGCCAGCACGTTCACGTCGGTGAGCAGGGAAAAGAGCGGCAGGGAAATCATTTTTGGAGTTATGAGTTAAAAGTTAGGCGTTAAGAGTTGGGGCATTTCGCATTTTCAACTCTTAACTTCTCCCTTTTAACTGATTCAGGCGCGGCGCACGGTAGGCTTAGCCGGCGCGGATTTTTTGGAGTTCTTATCCGCGGCGGGTTGGCGGGTGTTTTTTGACTTGTCGGCGACGTTAGATTTATCAGCAGCTTTTGCTCCGCCAGTTGCCGCAGATTTGGCAGCCGATGAGGCAGCGGCAGGCTTGGCCGTAGGCTTGCTGGCTTTGGCATTTGGTTTAACGCCAGCTGAGCGTTCGGCTACGGCGGGCTGCACGTGGGCTTTTTCGCCGTCGGCAAACGACTTGCGGGCTTTGGCCGGCTCCATGTCCACGGGCACCAGCAGTTTGTTCTCGGCAAGGTCAGTGTGCTCGGGCTCAGGCAAAGCCACCGGCGCAGCAATGCGCGGACCCGATTCTTCCAGCGTCAGCGTAATCAGGTCGCCGCGCTTGATGGGCGAGCCCGGGGCCAGCGACTGCTCGCGCACCCGGCCCGAACCCACGGCCTTTACGTGCAGGCCCCGGTTTTCGAGCAGGAACAGCGCATCGCGCAAACTCAGGCCACGGGCCATCGGCACGCGGTTGGGGCGCACCGGGTTCACCACCAGTGCCACGGTGCGGGCGTGGAAAGCGGTGTCGGAAGCGCCGCGCACCCACTCCTCGCCGCCAGTGGCCTGGGTGTTGCCCACCAAGCCCAGCTTCTGGCACACCAGCGCCAGCTCGTCCTGCATGCCGGCGCGCACCAGCGGCACGTGGCTTTTGTTCAGGCGGGCTTTGGCCAACAGTGGGCGCTGGCTCAGCAGGTCGCGGGCCATGCACTTGTCGGCCACTTCGCGGAACACCGGCGCGGCCACGTCGGCCCCGTAGATGCGGCCGTTGCGGGGCGAATCCACCACCACGATACAGCTGTACTTGGGCTTGTCGGCCGGGAAATAGCCGCAGAAGCTGGTCGAATACGTCTTGGTGTACTGGCCGTTCTTGAACTTCCAGGCCGTGCCGGTTTTGCCGGCAATGCTGTAGTCCTTGGGCCGGATGCTGCGAGCCGTGCCGGCCGTTACTACCCCTTCCATCATCGACTTCAATTTAGCCAACGTGGCATCGGAGCAAATTTTGGGGTTCAGCACCTTGGTTTCGTTGTGCTGCAGCACCTGGTCAGCCTGCTTGATTTCGCGCACAATCATGGGCTGCACTTTCACGCCGCCGTTGGCCACGGCGTTGTAGAGGGACAGGGTTTGCAGCGGGGCCAGCTTCAGTTCGTAGCCAATGCTCATGGTGGTGAGCGAGGTGCGGCTCCAGCTGCGGTCCTTGGTGTCCTTCACGTAGGGTATCGCCTCACCAGCCATCTGAAAACCCAGTGGCTTGTTAAGACCGAATTTCTTCAGGTAGTCGGTGTATTCGCTGGGGTTGCCCGAGAAGTACTTGTCGACCAGCTTGGCCACGCCGATGTTACTCGACTTCTCAAAAACCTGCTGCACCGTGATGCGGCCATAGCCGTGCGAGTCCGATTTCACGGCCCCGCCCACGTACATGCGGCCGTTGCCGGTGTCCACCATATCGTCGAGCGTCAGTTCGGGGTGGGCTTCAAACAAGGCCATCATCGAAGCCAGCTTGAAGGTCGAGCCCGGCTCCGTGCGGCCCTGGTCGGCGAAGGCGTAGTTGTAGTCTTCCTTATAGGTATCGTCCGACGCTTTTCCGAGGTTCGCCACGGCCTTGATTTCGCCGGTCGCCACTTCCATCAGAATCACGCAGCCATACTGGGCGTTATTATCGACCAGCGACTTGTAGAGGGCGTTTTCGGCCACGTCCTGCAGGTTGATGTCGAGCGTGGTTTTCACGTCGTAGCCCGGCAGGGGCTTGATTTCGGTGCCATCGTACACCGGCTTGATGCCGCCGGGCACGCGCTCAAACAGCGCCTCACCCGCTTTGCCGGCCAGGCTCTGCTCGAAGGTATACTCCAGGCCCGCGCCGTGGTGGTCCTCGTTCACAAAGCCGATGGTGCGCTGCGCCAGCCCGCCAAACGGCCGGAAGCGCTTGTCCACCTTCTCAAAAATGGCCCCGCCCCGGTTCCGCTTCTCGCGAAATACCGGCCAGGTCGCCATTAGCTTCTTTTCCTGAAAATTGATTTGGCGCGAGTTGAGGCGGATGTAGCGCTGCTTAGCCGAGTGCGCGTTCACCAGCCGGCGGCGGTACTCCTGCACGCTGCGGTCGCCAAAAAAGTGCGACAGGTGCCAGGCCAGCGAGTCAATCCCGGCCTTGAACACGCCATCCTCCACCACGCCCGGGTCCCAGGCTACGCGGTAGAACGGCAGCGAAGTCGCCATAATACTCTCGTTATCTGAGTAAATATTGCCCCGCGTGGCTGGCACCGACTGGTAACTGATACGCCGCTCCTGCTCCAAAGCGCGCCACTTAGCGCCTTCCTGAAACTGAATTTTGGTCGCCTTCCAAAAAATGGCACTTGAAAATACAGCTACCCCCAAAAAGGCCAGCCGTACCCGCGTCACTATCGACTTCTTAACACTTCCTTTCATCGGGAATGAGCTTTAACGGTCTGCTTATCTGCCGATTGTTTCTTGTGCGAGTTTGTACCCTTTTGTGCTTTATTCTTATTGTCGGGCTTATTCGACTTCTTACTATCGTTGTGCTTCGCAGCGGGACTTTTCGCCGCCCGAGGTGCGGCCACGGCTCGGTGCGAAGCCTGTGGGGCAGCTGCACTACGCGATGCTGGCGCAATTGGCACCGAGTCACCGTCCAGCGCCTGGGGCGGGGCAATAATTTCGGGGCCGCTGTCTACATCACCGCCATCGGTGGGATGCTTGCGGCCGGCCAGCTGGTCGGCGCGCAGGGCGGCGGTGGAGTCGCGGTCGGCGCGGGCGGCCAGGGTATCGGCCGTGAGCACTGGCATCAGCTCCAACTCAGCGGCGTCGAGGTGGCCGGCGGGCACGGTGATGCGGAAGGGCGGCGAGGAACTCTCTACCAAGCCAATGGCGGCCACTTTGCGGGCCACTTCGCTTTGCTTGCTGGCCTCCATGTAGTCCGATTTCAGGGTTGTGTAGTCGGCGCGCAAATCCTCGGTTTCCTGCTTGAGGCGCTGGATATTGCGGTTCATGCGGTTGCCGTAGTGCGTGTTGCCGATGTAAAGCAGCACCAGCAGCATCACAAACAGCAGGTGCGGCAGAAAGCGCACCGGCAGGCCTTCGCGGAACAATCCATCGACGCTCGTGGCCCGGTCGAGCAGCGAAAACAGGCTCCACGAGCTGCGCGGGGCAGTTTCGGCTTCGGGTTCGCGGCGGCGCTTCTCGCGTTTGGGGCGCGGCTCGGGCGCGGGCTCCGGTTCGGGGGCCACGTACTCGGCCACGGGCGGCGCGGGTGCTACCTCCGGCTCGGGCGCGGCTACCGGACGCGGCACGTTGGCGCGGCGCGGGGCATCGGTGGGACGGAGCGTGTTAGCGGCCATCGGCAAGTTCTAGTTTCTAATTGCAACCCGCAATTTAGCACTTCGGGCGCGGCTGTTCAACGCCACTTCGGCCGGGTCGGCTTCTTCGGGTTTGCGGTTCACGGCCTCAAAGGGCTTGCTTTCATTGCCAAAGAAGTCTTTTTCGACGGTGCCGAAAAATTTGCCCTTGGCAATGAAGTTTTTCACCAGCCGGTCTTCCAGCGAATGGTAGCTCATCACCACCAGCCGGCCGCCGGGGCGCAGTACGTCGGCGGTTTGCAGCAGCATCTCCTGCAAGGCCTGCATTTCCTGGTTTACCTCGATGCGCAGGGCCTGAAAAACCTGGGCCAGGTACTTGTTCTCCTTGCCGCGCGGCGTGCAGGGCTGAATGGCCTGCTTGAGCTCGGCAATGGTTTCGAGCCGGCGGCCACGGCGGGCGGCACCCACGGTAGCAGCCAGCGTGCGGGCATTGGTCACCTCGCCGTACATCCCGAAAATGCGGTGCAGGTCGGCTTCTTTATAATCGTTGAGGATATCGGCGGCCGTAAGTGGGCCGTCGGGGTCCATGCGCATGTCGAGCGGACCGTCGAAGCGGGTCGAGAAGCCGCGCTCGGGCGTGTCGAACTGGTGTGAGCTCACGCCGAGGTCGGCCAGCAGCGCATCCACGGGCAGCGCCCCGGCTTGCTGTAGCTCAGCGAATAAGTCCCGAAAGTTGGCTTTGATGAAGGTGAACTGCGGGCGGGCCAGTTTGGCCGCTTCGGCCTCTGCGTCAGCGTCCTGGTCGAAGCTGTAGAGGTGGCCTGTGGTCAGTTTTTCAAGGATGCGGGCCGAGTGGCCGCCCCCGCCGAAGGTGACGTCGACGTAGCGGCCATCGGGTTGCAAGTCCATGGCGGCCAGGCACTGAGCCAGCATTACGGGGCGGTGATAGGCCTGGTCGTTGTCGTATTCGCTCATGCTTAGGCAGCCAGGCCGGCGAGCGGCGGGGTTTCAACGGATAAGAATTTCTGCGCCAACTTACTAAAGCTCTGTTGGTCTTTGATAAGGAACTCGTCGTAGCGGGCCGGGTCCCAGATTTCACAGCGGTTGCCCAGGCCCACGATAATGGCCTCTTTCTCGATACCAGCGTAGCGCAACATGCTGCGTGGCAGCATGAAGCGGTTGATGCTATCCAGCTCGACCTCGGTCATACCCCGGAAAAAGTTGCGCTGAAACTGGCGGTATTCTTCGTTGAATTCGTCCAGCGCCATCACCTTCTCGTGAATCACGCGCCAGGCGGCGCGCGGGTAGAGCACCAGGCAGGGCTCGAAGCCGCGCACCAGCACCAGCTGATTGCCCGATTGCTCGGGCAGATTGCCCTTGACCTTGGCCGGCAACACCAGCCTCCCCTTGGGGTCGAGCTTGCATTCGTATTCGCCGGAGAGCAGGTTCATGGGCACGGGAGGCCGGGTGGGAAAACGGCGACATTAGCAAATGTACGGGAACCCCTGCGAAAATCAACCACGATTTACCATTTCCTACCACAAATGCAAAAAGGCCCTCCCAGCGTTTAAAACCAGTTTTCTCAGGCTTAATGTGCGTTGGCACCAGCCACAGTGCTGAGGGTTGAAGTAGACGATGGCTGGGGCAAAGAGGATTATGAGGTGAGTTGCAGGCGCGGGATATTGCACCTGCCTGGGCCGGATTCCATACGCCGGCCAAGCTGCACGGGGCCGTACCTTTGCAGTCGTTATGCGTCCTCATTCTCCGTTCCGTCGCCTCGTCAGTATTCTGCTGGCCGTGCTGGTGCTCATCACCTCGGTGGGCCTCACGGTGCAGCGCCTGACCTGCCGCATGAGTGGGCAGAGTACGGTGGCCATATCCGTAGCCGGGCGGGCCGAGCTGCGCGGCTGCACGGGCGAGCTGGCTCCGGCCACGCCCAAAGCCGCCGATGGCTGCTGCGATTTCAGCAAGCACGAGCACAAGCTGAGCAGCCCGGCGCACGAACTGGCCGCCAAAATTTTGGTACCGGCGCCGGCGCTGTTGACCACCGTGCCTGCGCTGAGCTGGCCGGTTTCGAAGGCCGCGGCATTTTCGCTGGCAGCGGCTGCCCCGCGCTGGTTTGCGGCCGACGCCTCGCCCCCGCCCCTCGGGGGCCGGGCGCTGCTGGCCTTTGTGTGCACCCTGGAAGTCTAGGTTTTTTCTGAGCTTTTCCCCTGCTGCATTAGTGGCGGAAGAAGCTGTTGCGTCTGCTTGCATAGACACTCCACCAGAAACACCTAACTTTCAGATATTATGCGACCTATCAGCGGCATTGTTCCGCATTTTATTATACCTGCGCTACTTACGGTTTGGCTGCCCACCGGACAAGTGGCTGCTCAATCGTCGGCCATTGCGCCGGTGCGCGGCGAGGTGACGGAGGCCGGCAAGGCTACTCCCCTGCCCGGCGCGGTGCTGCGCTGGCTCTACGACGCGGCCGAGGCCGGCGCACCGGTTATCACGACTACTTCAGATGCGGGCGGACATTTTGTGTTGGTGCGACCGGCGCGGGCGGCCTCGCGGCTGGTGGTGCAGGCGCTGGGCTACCGGCCCGATACGCTGGCCGTACCCGTGAGCGACGCACCCTACCTGCGGGTAGCCCTGCGCGCCGGGGCTGAGCTGGGCGAAGTGGTGGTAACCGACCGCGCCCCGGCCTACTCCTCCCTCACTCCGGCCAACGTGCAGATGATTTCCGGGCGCGACCTTACCAAGTCGGCCTGCTGCAACCTGGCCGAAAGCTTCGAAACCAACGCCTCGGTAGAGGTCACAACTTCCGACGCGGTTTCGGGGGCCAAGCAGATTCAACTGCTCGGGCTCGATGGCAGCTACTCGCTGCTGACCGTGGATAACCAGCCCGCCCTGCGCGGGCTAGCCGCCCCCTACCGCCTGGGCTACCTGGCCGGGCCGTGGATTGAGAACATCGAAATCATCAAGGGCACGGGCTCGGTGGTGAATGGCTACGAAGCCATTTCGGGCCAGGTGAACGTGAAGCTGAAGGAACCGGAAAAAACCGACCAACTGCTACTCAACGCCTACGCCAACGACCTGGGCAAATTCGATGTAAACCTGAACGCCTCCGCGCGCCTCAACCCGAAGTGGAGTACGGTGCTGTTGCTGCACACCGACCACCTCGGCAACCGCCTGGACCGCAACAAGGACGGATTCCTCGACCTGCCGCTGGCCACGCAGTTCAACGCTTTTAATAAGTGGAAGTACATCTCGGGCCACGGAATCGTAAGTGAGGTGGGGCTGGGCGCATTGCGCGAAACCCGGCAGGGCGGCCAGCTCGATTTCCGCGATACCGGCGAGGCGGCCTTCACCCAGAATTACGGTACCACGCAGGCTACCACCCGCTACACCGGCTACGCCAAAACCTCCTACACCTGGCCCGCGCGCCCTTTCCAGAGCCTGGGCCTGCTGCTAACCGGCACCGACCACGACTTCACCTCGCGGTATTCCTACGGCTACCAGACCCTGCACACCGACCACGACCCCAGCTTGCCGGCCTACCCCGTCACCAACCGCAGCTCGCGGGCTTACGATGGCACCCAGCGCACGGGCCAGGCCACGCTGCTGTTCCAGAGCGCGCTGGGCAATACGGCCCACGTGTACCGCACCGGCCTGAGCTTCCTCTACGACAACTATGATGAGCGCCTGACTGCCGGCCGCAGCTACCTCACCGACACACCGGCCAGCGTGGAGGCCCGCGAGCACCGCACCCGCCGCGAACTGGTGCCCGGCGCCTTCGCCGAGTACACCTACCAGAACAGCCGCAACCTGACCGTGGTAGCTGGCCTGCGCGCCGACCGCCACAACCTCTACGGCTGGCAACTCACGCCCCGCCTCAACGTGAAGTACGACGTACTGAAAAACACCATATTGCGAGCCGCCGCCGGCAGTGGCTTCCGCGTGGCCAACCCCATTGCCGACAACGCCGCCATGCTGGCCAGTGCCCGCGAGTTTGTCATCGCCCCCGGCCTGCGGCCCGAAAAAGCATGGAACCTGGGCGGCAGCGCCACCCAGTATTTCACGGCGCTGGGCCACCCGGCCACGTTCATTCTCGACTACTACCACACCGAGTTTGTGAATCAGGCAGTGGCCGACATGTACACCGACCCCGGCATCATTTCCATCGACAACCTCCAGCCGGGTGGCCGTTCCTTCGCCCGTAGCCTGCAAGCCGAGCTTCAGGTGGAACCCGTGAAAGGATTGCAAGTGAAGGGAGCATACAAATACCTGGATGTGCGTAGCACCTACGGAAACAGCCTGTTGTCCAAGCCCCTCACTCCTGCCCACCGTGCCTTCCTTAACCTGGGCTACGCCACTGCCTTCGATAAATGGCGCGCCGATTTTACGGTGCAATGGTTTGGGCAGCGGGCGCTGGCGCACATCACCGACGAGCATGCTCACGGCACGGGGCAGGTGTATGCCCCCACAACTGCCCCGCGCTACGCCCTGCTCAACGCCCAGCTGACGCGGGCTTTCAAGCGCTTAGAAGTGTATGCGGGGGTAGAAAACCTTGCCAACTACCGCCAGCCCAACCCCATTGAGGGCGCGGCCAACCCATTTGGGCCCACCTTTGATGCCGCCATGGTGTGGGGGCCGGTCTACGGCCGCCTCACCTATGCGGGCCTGCGCTACCGCATCGAATAAAGTGCGGGAAGCGTTAGCTGAAGTTTCCCGCGCAATCAATTTTTCCGGCAGCAATTTTGTTAGGTTGCCGTCACCCGCTTTTAATTTTCAATAATGAAATTCCTCCTCCCGCTTTCGCTTTCATTGTTCACGCTGCTCAGCTTCTCGCCCAGTGCCCAGGCCCAGACCGCTCCGGCCGCCGCACAAGCCGCCCCAAAAGGCATGGCCACGGCGCAGTTCAAAACCTCGGCCGTGTGCGACATGTGCAAGGCCCGCATCGAAAAGAGCCTGGCCTACGAAAAAGGAGTGCAAAGCGCCGTGCTCGACGTGCCCACCAAAGTCCTCACCGTGACCTATAAGGCCGACAAAACCACGCCCGCCGCCCTGCGTACCGCCGTACAAAAAACCGGCTACGACGCCGACGAGCTCACCGCCGACGCCCGCGCCTACAACCGCCTGCCCGATTGCTGCAAAAAGACCAACGCAGTCCACTAGAGCACGGATTGGCTGCGCCGAACTTCGTTTCGCTCGGATTTTTCGGATGTACTTCACCAAACAAAAAAGCCGCTTTAATGAGCGGCTTTTTTGTTTGAACAGATAATCTGTGGGCTAGTAAAACGGTTCCGCTTCCTGTAGCCGCCGGGTCACGTAGGCCCCGGCAGGCGTCACGATTCCGGCCAGGAAATGCGCGACTAGGGTATGGTGCATCTGGGCAGGCGACAGGAACTCGGCATCGGCGGTGCGGAGGTTGCGCATCTGCTGCTGCCAGAGGCGCGCCAGGAAATCTACATCAAGGCCTTCCTGATACAGCTGCTGGGCAATGCCCTGGCACAGGTTGGCCCGCACGTAGGCGAACATGTGGGCGTTGCGCTGCGCCTGCCACTGTTGCCATACGGCGGGATACAGCACTTCGGCATCCCGAAAAAATGCCGTGTTGCCTTGCGCCATTTTCTGGTTGACCAGTACCCGCACCGCCAATAGCTCTTCGACAGCGGTAGAGCATTGCCGGCGCAGCTGCTCCAGCTCGGCGCGCATCTGCTCACCGTAGCTTTTGAGTACGGCCTGCACCAGCGCTTCCTTGCCAGCCGGAAACTCGGCGAGGACGACGCTTTCGGGCAGGTCGAGACGAGCGGCCACATCCGCCATCGACACGGCCGCGATGCCAGCCTGGAAGTACAGCGTCTGCGCTATTGCAACGGCGTGGGAACGGTCCAGCGCACCGGGTGGCTCGGCTAAGGCAGTGGATGATATGAGCATGGCTGACAAAGAGAATAAAGGAGCACCCGCAATTGATGACACCCGCCTATAAGACGCCTTTAAGACGTGTTTGGTGGCATTCTGTGTATTCTGCCAACGGCAGAAATCTACGGGTGGGCCACTTTTCAACCCCAAACGGCCCGGTACATCGTTCAACCGCCATGCCGCACCCGGTGCAAAACCCAAAGCCTCGCGTCCACGAAATCCGTAGAATTCGAAAAATCCGGCCTAAACGGAATTCGGCGCAGCCAACCCATGGTCACTATTTGGCCCGCCACAGCCGCCACCAGGGCAAATACGGCTGGTCATGGTGTTCGTAGTGATAGCCAAAGAAATAGCAGCTTACAAACGCCCAAACGTGATGCCGAAACTGGCTGCGCGACTTGTGCGGATTATCTGCCGCGTGTTCGCCCCGGTGCGGCAGGTAGGTCCCGAAAAAAAATAGCTGCAGGGTGGCCAGCACTGCCGGTATCATCCAGAAAGCAATGACGTTAGCCTGGGGGAAGAATAATTTGAGCACATTGTAGGTGGCAGCCATCAACAGTATCTGCCACCAGGTCACGTAGTTCCAGGCGAACCGCACGAACCACGGCAGAAACCCGGGATGGCGGCCGTCGTGAAAATCGGGGTCTTCCTGGGTACCCACATGGCGGTGGTGCGCGTGGTGCTTAGGCAGCTGCCCGGGAAACCAGTTGTAGGCAAAAAGCCCGGCAGCCAGCGTGCCCAATACGTTGTTAAGGCGCTTGTTGGGGCTCACCACGCCGTGCATGGCATCGTGCGCGGTAATGAATAGACCCGTGTAGAGGTGGGTTTGCAGCAGGGCCAGCAGATAGGGCGCGGGTGAGTACCAGTCGGGCTGGTACCGGGCAAGCAGGAAGCCCAGCAACACGGCCCACAGCACCACAATCAGCCCGCCAATGGCCACGCCGGTAGTGCCGACGGGCGCTGGCGCTACGCGCTTGGCGGGAATGGCTGCGGTAGAACTCATATTCTATTCAACATCTCTTCTTCCGAAGAATAATATTTCAGCAACTCTCTGAGTCCAAGTATATCTAATGTTGTAATAATTGCCTCATTCGCATCACACAGTATCAATTCACCTCCCCTATCATTCAAGTCAGAAGCGTGTGCAATTACAATTGCAAAAGCAATATCCATCAAGCCAATAACACGGCTTAATGAAAAAATCGAATTATACACTTTATTATTTGTGAATAATTTAAGGATGCAATCCAAAGGCATAATCATTCTCTCTAAATCAATTTCACTTTCGTAATTAATAGGTTGGATATAAACATAGTCTTTACCTGCTAATGTGTAACGCTTAGCCATGAAGCATTTTGCCAACTCTTTATCGGCAGAATATTCCTGCAAAGCAGCGTCTATCACATCCATAATGAACACTTAAAAACATTACAAACTCAGCAGCCGCTCGCGCACCTGCTCCATCAGCCACATCGGGGTACTGGTGGCCCCACAGATGCCAACCGACTGGCCTGGCCGGAACCAGGCCGCGTCGATTTCGGCCACGTTGGAGATGAAGTGCGTGAGCGGATTGGTTTCCTTGCACACTTGGTAGAGCACCTTGCCATTGGAGCTTTTGGTGCCCGATACGAACACAATCTGGTCGTACTGCGCGGCAAAGCGGCGCAGGTCCTTGTCGCGGTTGCTCACCTGCCGGCAGATAGTGTCGTTGGCATTCACCTGGTAGCCTCGCGTTTCCAACTGATTCTTAATGTTGTAGAAGCTGTTGGTACTCTTGGTAGTCTGGCTGTAGAGGGTAATATTTTCGGGCAGCTCGTGGCTCAACAGCTCATCGAGGCTTTCAAATACCACGGCGTTGCCGCTGGTCTGGCCCAGCAGGCCGAGTACTTCGGCGTGGCCGTGCTTGCCGTAGATGAAGATTTGCTCCTTCTTGTCGTAGCTGGCTTTGATGCGGTTTTGCAGCTTCAGCACCACCGGGCAGCTTGCGTCAATCAGGGTCAGGTTGTTTTCCAGCGCCATCTGGTAGGTGGCCGGGGGCTCGCCGTGGGCCCGAATGAGCACGGCTTCATCCCGCAGCTCGGCCAGCCGCTCGTGGCAGATGATGCGCAGGCCCCGCTCTTCGAGGCGCTGCACTTCCTCGTCGTTGTGCACGATATCGCCCAGGCAATAAAGGTAACCCTGCTCATCGAGCAGGTCTTCAGCCATTTGAATGGCGTAAATCACGCCGAAGCAAAAGCCGGAGTTGGGGTCAATTCGGACGCTGAGCGACAGGTTCGGCATAGGACCTCAGTAACCAGCAACATACCCGCAAGGTTGCGTAAAAAGGCTGGGTGGCCTAAAATACGTAAACCTGCTCTATTTCAGTTTGAACCTAGCCGGAATAACGCAGTAAGTTCGAGTGCTGGCGTTGGCACAGTTGAGCGTAGGCACCTGTTGCGCTCGCCACAGGCATAAGCTTGTACTACTAAATGCGCTACTCTTTTACTTTATTTAGTTTTTGCGCGTCGCTTTCGCTCACATGCCCGCGCCCCACCAGGAAGCCGCGCACCGTGCGGAATGCCTCTGCATCGAGGCCCGTGCCGGGGTGATTGAGCGCAGCATTGAGCAGCATTTCCTTGTCTTCCTCCACGTGCTTGCTCAGGCCGAGGAAGGCCGGCAGGTTGCTTTCGACCGAAAAGCGCAGGAAACGGATTTCGGGGTTTTGCGGGTCGAGGCCCACGGCTTGCTCGAAGGTTTTGGCCGCGTCCTGCACGTAGGTCAGCTTATTGAACATCGACGCATCGCGGGCCCGGATGGCTTCGGAAGCAGCTTTGTAACCCAGCACCAATGCATCACGGTCCTGATAATCAGCCAGCAGCTTGTAGAATTTTTCGCCGGCGGCTTTGTCAGCGGCGGCCTGCTCGTAGTGGCGGCGCAAAATGGCAGGGTGGTAAGGGGAAGTCGACGACACAGTATGAGAGGTGAGGTTGAAGGAGAATGGGCGAACGGCTTTGGCGGCCGGGCGGACGGGTACCAGAGCCGGCGCCGCACCGCTGGCTCGCCAAGCGCTACTACGCAAATCGGCCGCTGAGGACGACGCTCCAACCCCGATAATAACCGCAAAAAACAGAACCTTGGGAATTCGCATATTCGGCAAAAATACGGCGTAAGGCCGCAACGTAGCTGGAATAAGGCAAAAGCCGGACCCAAAAGCGGCCTCAGATGCGCGACAGCCGGTAGCGGAAATACGAGCCCAGCAGCAGCAGCAGCTTGGTATTGTCGGGCACGCGCACCCGCTCGCCCAGGATGCGGGCGGCCGGCAGCTTCTTGATTTTGTAGAAGAGCTTGAGGTAGTACACATAAGCCAGGTACACACCCAGCTTGGCCGAGCGCGGCAGCTGCTGAATGCCCGCGTAGGCCGCCTCAAAATCGGCTTTGATGTCGGCTTCAATCTCGGCTTTGGTGGCGTCGTTGAAACGCGAATACACCACGCCGGGAAAATACACGCGGCCCCGGTCCTCGTAATCGGAGCGGATATCGCGCAGGAAATTCACCTTTTGAAACGCCGAACCCAGGCGCCGGGCCGGCTCGCGCAGCCGCTCAAACATGGCCGCGTCGCCGTCGCAGAAAATGCGCAGGCACATCAGCCCCACCACTTCGGCCGAGCCGTAGATGTATTCCTGATACAGGTCGGGGTGATAGTTCTGGTCCTCCAAATCGAGGGCCATGCTGTGCAGGAAAGCTTCAATAAACTCCCGGTCGATGCCGTAGCGGCGCACCACATACTGAAAAGCCTGCAGCACCGGGTTGAAGCTCAGCCCAGTATCCAGCGCCTCGTAGGTCTGGCGGCGGAAGTCGGCGAGCAGCGCGGCCTTGTCGTGGTCATGGAACGTGTCCACGATTTCATCGGCCCAGCGCACGAAGCCATACACGGCGTACACCGGCAAGTGCAGCCGCTCATCGAGCGTGCGAATGCCCAGCGTGAACGAGGTGCTGTAGCGCCCCGTGATGAGCTTACTACAGGCTAGGCTGGTGTCGGTGAAGAGTTTAACGTGGTCCATGACGTTCTATGAGTTCTCCTTCAGCACTTCGCCCGCCACTACCTGCCCCGAAATGAGCGAGGGCGGCACGCCCGGTCCGGGCACGGTGAGCTGCCCCGTGAAATACAAATTTGCCACTTTTTTGCTCTTAAGCGTGGGCTTCAAAATGGCCGTCTGTTTCAGGGTATTAGCCAAACCGTAGGCGTTGCCCTTGAAGCTGTGGTAGTCGGCAATGAAGTCGCGGTGGGCATAGCTGCGCTTGTACACCACGTGCTCACGGATGGGGTGGCCGCAGTGCTTTTCGAGGCGGTCCATTAGCAGGTCGTAGTAGCGCTCGCGGGTGGCGTTGTCGTCGGTGAGGCCGGGGGCCACGGGAATGAGCAGGAACAGGTTTTCCTGGCCTTCGGGGGCCACGGTGGGGTCGGTTTTACTGGGCACCGAGGCGTAGTAGAGCGGCCGGGTGGGCCACTGAGGCTGCTCATAAATCTCGCGGGCGTGCTGGGTCAGGTCCTCATCGAAGAAGAGGTTGTGGTGGCGCAGCTTGTCGAGCTTGCGGTTGACCCCGAGGTAGAAGAGTAGGCTGGACGGGGCCATGGTGCGGGAATCCCAGTATTTCTCGTCGTAGTGGCGAAACTCGGGTTTCAGCACCTGCTGCTCGATGTGGTGATAGTCGGCCCCGGCCACCACGGCATCGGCGGCGAAGAAGCCATTAGCGGTACGCACGCCGGTGCTGCGGCCATTCTCGACCACAATTTCCGTCACTTCCTGATTGTATTCGATGCGCACGCCCAACTTTTCGGCCAGTTGCACCATGCCTTCCACAATCTTGTGCATTCCTCCTTTCGGATACCAAGTACCCAGCGCCAAGTCGGCGTAGTTCATCAGGGAGTACAGCGCAGGCGTATTTTCCGAAGTTGCGCCGAGGAAGAGGATGGGAAACTCCACCAGTTCCAGCAGGCGCGGGTCTTTGAAGAAGCGCCGAACGTGCTTGTGCATGCTTTGGAGCACATCCATCCGTACCATATCGACCAGCAGTTTGGGGTCGGCAAACTCGAAAATGGAGCGGCTCGGCGCATATACCAGTCGGTTGATGCCGACTTCGTACTTATACGCCGCCTGCTTCAGAAACTCATCGAGCCGGGCGGCGCTGCCGGGCTCGTAGCGCTCGAACAGGGCGCGCAGCTCGCTCATTTTGGCCGGAATATCCACCGCTTCCGGCCCTCTGAAAATCACCTGATAAGACGGGTCAAGACGAATTAATTCGTAATAATCAGCCACTTTCTTACCGAAGCGGGCGAAGTATTTCTCGAATACATCGGGCATCCAGTACCAACTGGGGCCCATATCGAAGGTGAAGCCCTGGGCGCGAAACACCCGCGCCCGTCCGCCGGGGCCTTCGTTTTTTTCGAGGATGGTGACGCGCCAGCCGGCCTGGGCCAGCGTGGTAGCCGCCGCCAGCCCGGCAAAGCCCGCCCCGATGACGACGGCCTGTTTGGTATCAGTGGGATGCGAAGGGAAAGGCAAGGGCAAGCAGTAACGGGGTCGGTGAAACGGGCAGGCGAAATACGCTCAAAAAGAAACCGCCGGCCCAGCGCCGCAGATGCAGCAGCAGGCCGGCGGCCACCGCGCGGGCGCGGCAAAGGCTAGTCCTCCAGGGCGTCGGCGGCATCGGCAGCAGCCGAGGCACCTACCGGGGCATACACATGCAGGGCCGATTTCAGGTCCTTGCGGGCAATGTGGATGCGGTTTTTGACGGTACCAATCGGAATTTGCAGCTTCTCGGCAATTTCCATGTACTTGTAGCCGATGTAATACATCATAAACGGCGTGCGGTAATCGGTGCCGAGGCTGGAAATGGCCTCGTTGATGTCGCGCACCACAAAATCGGACGTGGCGCCGTTGTGGGTGATGTAGTTCTGGTCGGTGTTGAAATACTGAAAATACTCCGTGCTGTCAATGTTGGAGCTGCGCTTGGTAATCTTGTTGTAGTTGTTGATGAAGGTGTTGCGCATGATGGTATACAACCACGCCTTCAGGTTGGTACCGGCTTTAAACTTGTCTTTGTTGAGCAGGGCTTTGAGGAGGGTTTCCTGCACTAAATCCTTGGCGTCGTCAGCGTCTCGCGTCAAATTCATGGCGGCGGGCCGGAGCGTCAGCGAAATTTTCTGCACTTGCGAGGTAAATTCGAGCGAATTCATGCTGTTTAGCTTTTCGTGACCATTTGTTAAACAAATATACGAGCCGGCTGCTAATCCGGCTAGTCCGGGCCAAAGAATTTTGCTCGGCACGCCTACTTTTCGCCGTAGGCGCGGCAAGGTACGGCCGGCCCCGGTTTTAGCCCGACGAATCTTCCCGAAAGCCCGTGATGTTTTTGTGAAGTTTTCGGGCTCACCTACGGAGTGCACCCCCAATCAGATTGCCCACGTCAGGCTGCAACCGGCGCGGGCTCATGCTCACCCACCAGCGCCAGGAAGTCGGTCATCAGCTCCGGCACAACGCAGTTTTTGGGTAATTCCAGGCCTTCCTGCCGGGCCAGCGGCCCGTAGAGCACCACCAGCTTATCGGCGCACAGTGCGGCCACTTCGCGGGCAAACTCCCCTACTTTGCCGCGCTCGGGCTGCGAGGTTAGCACCGTGGCAATGGCATCGGGTTGATAAGTTTCGCACACCGCGTGCAGTTCGGCGGTGGGTAGGTTCTGGCCCAGGTACAGGGTGTGCTGGCCGCGCGCACGCAGGGCGTAGTTCATGAATAGCAGTGCCAGCTCGTGCATCTCGTTGGCGGGCAGGAACAGCACCCAGCGGCGGGCCGAAACGGGCACACAGGGCAGGGCATCGGTGGCGGCCAACAGTTTCTGGCGCAGCAAATGGGCCAGCAGGTGCTCCTGCGCGGGGTTCACCGTGCCGGCCAGCCACATCAGGCCAATGCGCTGCAGGAGCGGATACGCTACAAACAGCATCATCTTTTCAAAACCCAGCCAGGAAGTGGCCTCGTTGAGCAGGTGGTTGAGGCGCTGCTCATCGAAGCCCAGCATGGCCGCCAGCAGGGCATTCACCTGCTGGTGGTAGTCGTGGGCATCGTTGCAACAGGCCAGCACGGCCGCCTGAATCTCGGCATCGCTGAGGCAGGCCACCTGCGAGATGCGCTTGCCCCGCCCGCAGAGCGTGCTCACGTTGAGCAGGCGGCGCAAATCATCGTCGCAGTACATGCGGATGTTGGTGGCGGTGCGCACCGGGCGCAACAGGCCGTAGCGCTGCTCCCACATCCGAATGGTGTGCGCCTTGATGCCCGAAAGCTGCTCTAAGTCGCTGATGGAGAAATGGCCCACTTTTTTGAATTAAAAATTACGAATTAAAAATCAGCACCCGGCAGTCAGCATTCGCACTAATATTCCGCCGCCCTAGGGTCGTTTTTAATTTTTTCCTGACTAATCTTTAATTGTTTTTTTCGCGCCAGCTCCAGGTATTTGGGCGAAACCCACAGCAGGCCAAACTCGGCCGAGCCGTCGCGGCCCGTGGTTTTGTGATGGGTTTTGTGGGCCATATTGAGGGCCCGCAGGTAGGTATTCTGCGACTTTTTCCAGAAGCGCAGCCGGCCGTGAATCAATACATCGTGCACGAAAAAATACACCGTGCCGTAGCAGGCAATGCCCACGCCCACCCAAAACCACCAGCGCCCGCCGTTGTCGCCGGTGATGAACAAAGCAGCCGAAATGGCCCCGTAAATCAGAAAAAACAGGTCGTTGCGCTCCACCGGGTGCGGGTGGCGCACATGGTGCGAGCGGTGCAGAAACCACAGCGGCCCGTGCTGCACGAATTTGTGCATAAACCACGCCCAGAATTCCATGAATCCGAAGGTGCTAAGGGTGATGCCAATGGCGGCCAGGGCTGTCATGCGGAGGTAACCGTTGCGGAGAAAAAGTTGTTTGCCGGAAACGTAAAAACGCCGCTCTGGTCCATTTCGGGCCAAAGCGGCGTTCAAGATACCACTTTCCTAGAGGGCGGGGCAGCAGCAAGGCCCGGGGGGCAGCCTACCAGCCAATCTTTTCCTTGCTGAGAAAAGCGGCAATGCCTTTGCGGCAATCGTCGGAGCCGCGGGCTTCGGCGTTGCGCTGGGCGGCGTAGCGCAGGCCTTCTTCGAGGTCGAGTTCAGGTAGGTGGGCCAGCATTTCCTTGGTGACTTCCATGCTCTGGGCCGAGTTTTCGCGGCACAGGCGCTGGGCGAAGGTGTGCACGTTGGCGGCCAGCTCTTCTTTAGAAGCCAGGAAGGTGATGAGGCCCATATCGAGAGCGGTTTGGGCCGAAACCGGGTCGCCGGTGAGCAGCAGCTGCTTGGTGCGCGACTCCCCGATTTTGCGCAGCAAAAACACGCTCACAATGGCCGGCAGGAAGCCGATTTTTACTTCGGTGTAGCCAAACTTGGCCTCGGGCACGGCAAAGGTCAGGTCGCAGATGGCGGCCAGGCCGCAGCCACCGGCCAGGGCGTGGCCCTGCACCTGGGCAATAACGATTTTTTTGAGGGTGTAAATCTGGTGGAAGAGCTGCATGAGGTGCGTGCTGTCCTCCAGGTTATCGGTGTAGCCGTAGCCCTGCAGCTCCTGGATGTAGGCCAAATCGGCCCCGGCGCAGAATACATCCCCGGCCGAGCGCAGCACGATAACCTTGGCGTCTTCGTCGTTTTCGGCGAACTCAAACGCCTGTTTCAGCTCGGTTACCACGTCGGCATTCAGGGCGTTGCGCTTGTCGGGCCGGTTGAGGGTGATGTAGCCGATGCGGTCCTGGGCTTCGTACTGGATGAAGCGGAGGGCTTCAAGTTCGGGGGTGAGCAGGTCTTCCATAGGGGCGGGGTTGGCGCAGACGGATGGTTACAGCTGGGATGCCAACGGCGGGGGAAAGGTGGCATCTTCTAAGGCAATTAACGCAAAAAATGTACGGATGGACTGCCTTGCTCGACCAAGCACCCGGTAAAATCGTTGAAAGTCATTGACAACTGGTTTATTGGCTACTTTAGCCCTAACTCGGAGCAACTGGGGCCGGCGGTTGCCTACGGGGTCCTACCCTACTGCCTGGCCAGCGACGGCGCGCACCGGAAAGCGCCCCGCGCCGTGACGTCCCAGGTGCAGAAGCCCTGGGCACGCAGCAGCGAATCCTGCCGGGCCACGTACCAGATTTTGCAGCTCGAATCGAATACCACCTGCACCTGCGGGCCGAATACGGCGGCCACGGTTTCGGGCTTCAGGCGGGCATTGCGGCGCAGCACCAGCACATCGACGGGCGCGGGCCGGGTGGCGGTGGAAATCCGATTGGAAACGAAGGCCACCCGCAGGCCGCGCCAGCGGGCCAGCACCACCGGACCGGGCCGGAAATACAGGCTTGAATTGGCACTGTCCGGGTCAGCAAGGCGCTGCACGGGCACGGTGCAGCCGCGCCACCCCACACGATAGGCCGTGCGCCGCGCCGCCCGCCGGATGATGCCCGGCAGCAGGCGGTACGTGCGCTCGGTTTCGGTGAGCGGCAGCGAGTCGGGCGTGACAAACTCGGCCGCCGCACCCTGCCAGAACCCCACCGCCGAGCGGCGCGGGATGCTGTACACGATGAATTCTTCGGTGGGTGCCACGGCGCGGGCTTCGGCCACGCGGCTGCCGCCGTAGCAGAAGAGCAGCAGCGCCATACCGCGCAGCCAGCCCAGCCGGCGGGTATTCAGCCAGGCCAGCCCCGCCCCGATTATTCCGAACAGGAGGACAGTTTGCAGGGCCGAAACGTGAATGTCGCGCACCACCCAGCCGGAGAAGTAGCGGCTTATGAGGAAGATGTATTCGTTGAACGCCCAGACCATCCATTCAAATACCTGCGCCACGGCGCGGGGCAGCAAATCGAGCCACCACGCCGCACCAGCAGGCACTAGCAGGCCGATACCAGCTATAATTCCCTTCACCGCTAATAATGCCAGCCCCACGTACACGGCCCCGCTGGAAATGGGCACGGCCACCAAGTTGGAAAACAGAAAGCTGAACGGGAACTGATGGAAGTAGTACAGCCCCAGCCCGAACGTGGCCACCTGCGCCGCCAGCGACAGCGCCACCGCCTGCCATACTTTATCGAGAAACCAACCGCTGCCGCGCCAGGTCCACTGCACGGCCTTGGGCTGCCAGGGCCGGCGGCGGGCGTAGAAATAGGCTTCGATATCGAGCCAGCGGGCAATGCGAGGCTGCACATACACGATGCTGAGCACCGCCAGAAACGACAGTTGAAAGCCCACATCAGCCACCAGAAACGGGTTCCAGACCAACAGCCCAAACGCCGCCACGCCCAGCGTATTGAAGATGGAATCCTGCCGCCCCAGCGCCCGGCCGATAATAATGACCGTGAACATGACCGTGGCCCGCAGCACCGACGCCGACAGTCCCGTAAGAAAGGCGTAGCTCCAAATCACGGCCAGTCCCACCAGCGACGACCACAGCAAAAAGCCCTTCACCCGCCCAAACATTTTGCGCAGCACCCACGACATGGCCGCGAACAACAAGCCCACCTGCAAGCCGCTCACGGCCATAATATGTGTGGTGCCGGTGGCAGTGTAAGCCTGCTTGGTAGCCAAATCCACGTCGTCCTTGATGCCCAGCACCAGCGCCGAGGCAATGGCATACTCGCGCTTGGCCTTGATGTAGTGCCGGAAAACACCGTCGAGTTGCGCGGCGGCTTTCATGCTGATAGCCACTAGCATATTAGGCGGGGCCAGCCGCAGAACCCGGTATTGGTCGGGGTGGATGTATTGCTGGTGATATACTTGCCGATACTCCAAGTAGCGGGCGTAGTCGAACTCGCCGGGGTTGAGCGGGGGCTTGCTGGGGTCGGGGTGGCCGCGAATGAGCCACACCTCGCCGTACTGCGGCTGCGCGATGCCCGCCACCCGCGGCAGTGACACCCGCACGCCGCCTGTGGCCCGGCGCCAGCGGCCAGCCACGCGCACGGCCTGCACTTTCAGAGTGGTGGCGTAGGTGGCGGCCCGCACCACGGTGGCTTCGTCCACCACGGCCTGGTAGCATTCCACTTTATCGCCGAAGCGGTAGAGGTGGTCGGCGCGGCGGCTTTCGGTGGCGCGCTGGGTGAGCGTGGCCCCGAGCACGACGATGGTGAGCAGCGACAGCAGGCCGGCGGCATCGGAGGCGGCGGGAGTGCGCTGGCGCACGGCCCAGAGAATCAGCACCATGCTGCAACCGGCCAGTACAGCAGTGGCAGGCCAGAGCTCCGGCCAACTTCCGCCAAGGTAGAGGTAGCCCACGATGCCGAGGATGAGCGCGGGGGTGTAGCGCACGAAGGGAAAAGTGGCCCAGGTAATCATCAGCAGGTAGAAAAAGGAAAGAGTATTGGGCTGGCAATGTACCGGTTTGGGCCGGAACAGCCAACTGATTCCCCGTTACGCCTGCCCCCGGCCGTATCTTGGGCCTTCGAAGAAACCTTTCCGTTCATGCTTTCCCTGCTCCGCCGCCTCAAGCTCAGCTACGCTGCTTACAACGTTTTCCAGCGCCGCCGGCTGGCTCACAACCTGCCCATCTACCAAAAGCTGGGGTTAAATAAGCGCTACTTCTCCCCCATCAGCAGCCGCGATTTTGCGGGTCTGCCGGCTAGCGCGGGCCTGCCGCCGGTGCCGCCCCTGGCCGAGCGACTGGCCGCCACGCCCGCCTTCGCGGCGCTGCCCGCCGCCAGCCAAGCCAGCCTGCGGGCTTTCGAGGACAATGGCTTTGCCATCCTGCCGGGCTTTTTCAGCGCTGAAACCGCCGATGACATCAACCAGGAACTGCACCAGCTCATTGCCAGCCGGCAAATCAGCGTGCGCTACGTCAATAAGTTCATGTTTGCATTTCGCAAGTCGGCCCGCATCCGGGCGGCGGGCGAGGGCGCGCTGCGCGAGTTGGTGGCCGCCCTGCTGGGCCATGAAACCAAGCTCTTCCAAAGCATCAACTTCCTGACCGGCAGCCAGCAGCGCACACACTCCGACAGTATCCACATGAGCACCTTCCCGCTGGGCGGCATGGCAGCGGCCTGGGTGGCGTTGGAGGATATCACGCCCGATAACGGCCCGCTGCACTACTATCCCGGCAGCCACAAGCTGCCCTACTACCTCAACGCCGACTACCAGAACGAAGGCACCGAGTGGCTCATCGGCGACAAAGCCTACACCGAATATGAGGCCTACATCAACCAGAAAATCATTGAAGCCGGCCTGCCCAAACAGATTTTCCTGGCCCGCAAAGGCGATGTGTTCATCTGGCACGCCAACCTGATGCACGGTGGCGAACCCCACCGCGACCCGGCCCAGACGCGCAAAAGCATGGTATTCCACTACTTCAGCCAGGCCCACATCTGCTACCACGAAATCACGCAGCGGCCGGCGCTGCTGTAGCTGTTATCAGAGGATAACAACACAAGGCAGTCATGCTGAGCGCAGCCGAAGCATCTCTACCGCAAGAGCAATTATTTACTTCCTCAGTAGAGATGCTTCGGCTGCGCTCCGCATGACCGTTATAAGTAACGGCTTACCCCAGCACCATCTTAAAGTGCTGAATCCCGGCTTCCTCAAACATCTCCCCTTCCTTCCGAAACCCGTGCCGCTCATAGAAGCGCACGGCGTTAATCTGCGCGTTCAGGTACACTTCGGCATCGGGTAGCTCAGCGCGTACGTCGGCCAACACGGCGTGGAGCAGCGCGGCCCCAATTTGCTGGTTGCGAAAGCCTTCGAGCACGGCGAAGCGCTCCAGCTTCACGCCTTTGTCGGTTACGCGCCAGCGGGCGGCGCCGGCGGGCGTGCCGTCTTCGGCGCGGGCCAGGTAGTGGCGGGCATCAGTGCGGTCGTGCAGGTCGTTTTCGAGGGTGGCGGGCACGCCCTGGCCTTCCACAAATACTTTTTCGCGGATAGTGAAGGCGGCATCGAGGTCGCGCAGGTCGGTGATGCGGTAGGCGGTGGCGGGCATAGTGGTATGCGGTTAAAAAAGTCTGTCATCTTGAGCGCAGCGAAAGACCTTATCACGTTAGGAAATCCCATCGTGATAAGGTCCTTCGCTGCGCTCAGGATGACAGCTGGCTATTGAAAAACTACAGCGCCTGCTCGTGGTTCACGGGCAGCTCCGCTTCTTCGGCCCCAGGCTGGTCGCCATCCAATAAACCTTGCTCGCGCAGGCGGCGCTCATGGCGCTCATCGCGACGCGAGATGCCGTTGGCCTGGGCCTGGCGGGTCATTTCTTCGGTGTCGAATTTGTCGTAGGCTTCCACGATTTCCTTTACCAGACGGTGGCGTACCACGTCTTCGGACGTCATTTCAACGTACCCGATGCCTTGCACGTTTTTCAGGATGTCCATGGCCTGCATCAGGCCCGATTTCTGGCGGGTAGGCAGGTCAATCTGGCTGCGGTCGCCGTTCACCATCACCTTGGCCGTGGGGCCCATGCGGGTCAGAAACATCTTAATCTGGCTCGGCGTGGTGTTTTGGGCCTCGTCAAGGAGCACGAAGGCGTTGTTGAGCGTGCGGCCGCGCATGTAGGCCAGCGGGGCGATTTCGATGATTTTATTTTCCTGGTAAAACTTCAGCTTTTCGGCCGGAATCATGTCTTCCAGGGCATCGTAAATTGGCCGCAGGTAGGGGTCAACTTTCTCCTTCATGTCGCCGGGCAGGAAGCCCAGGCTTTCGCCGGCCTCCACCACGGGGCGCGAAATGATGATTTTCTTCACCTCCTTGTTTTTCAGTGCGCGCACAGCCAGTGCCACCGAAATATAGGTTTTGCCGGTACCGGCGGGCCCGAGGGTGAAGGTGAGGTCGTGGGCCATCACGGTGTCCACCAGCTTCTGCTGGTTGGGCGTTTTGGCTTTGATGACGCCGCCTTTGGCGCCGAACAAGATGACGTCGGGCGAGGCGGCCAGCACCCGGCCTTCGGCTTCTTCCGACGTAGCCGAGAGGTACTGGTTGACAGTTTTGTCGGTAATCTGGCCGTACTGGTGGTAGTGCTCGATGAGCGAGGAAAGCAGGTCGTTGATGCGGGCAATGACTTCCGTCTGGCCCTGGATTTTGATTTCGTTGCCGCGGCTGATGATTTTGGAGCCGGGAAAAGCGGCGGCCAGCTGGCGGATATTCTGGTTGTCAGGGCCGAGGAAATCGACCAAAGACATGTTTTCGAGGGTGATGATTTTTTCGACCAAGTTGGAAGAGAGGGGGAAAGAGAAAGGGTGTGGGAAAAAGGGCCCGTTTTCGGCCCAAACCGGCTACTTTTGCCCCGGTTCGGGCGGCGAAACAATACTACGAAAAACTACGGAACACAGGCATGGGGTTGATTACGCTGCTCACCGATTTTGGCTACCGCGACCATTACGTGGCGGCCCTGAAGGCGCGGCTAATGCACTTGGCCCCGGCGGTTCCGGTGGTCGACATCAGCCACGGCGTCGAACCCTTCAACATCGCGCACGCCGTTCACGTTCTCCAAAGTGTGTTTCGGGATTTTCCGGTGGGCACAGTGCACGTCATCGGCGTGGCCGACCACGGCGCGGGCCCCGAGCCCGGCTGGCTGGCCGCTGAAGTTGAAGGCCACTATTTCGTAAGCGGCGACAACGGCATTCTGGCCCTGCTGGCCAATGGCACCCCCGAAAACCTAGTTGCCCTGCCGGCCGCCATCACCGCCTCCCCCACCCGCGATGTGCTCCTGCCCGCCGCCGTAGCCCTGGCCCAGGGCGCACTGCTGAGCGACCTTGGCCCGGCCGTTACGACTCAGCACCAGCTCAATAACCGCCAACTGCGCCTGCAGGACCACCGCATCACGGGCCATGTGGCGCACGTCGACCACTACGGCAACCTCATTACCAACATCTCCCGCACGGCCGTGGAGGCTGTGGGCCATGGCCGCCCACTGGCCATCCACTTCGGGCGCGACGTGGTGCGCGACCTGCACCCGCACTTCTCGGCCGTGCCGCCCGGCGAGGCCGTGGTGGTATTCAATAGCCAGAACTTCCTGTGCCTGGGCATTTGCCAGGGCAATGCGTCGGAGCTGCTGGGGTTGAATTTTGACTCGCAGGTGGACGTGCGTTTTCAGGCTGAATAAGCTGCGTTCCCCCAAAAGAGAACGTCATGCTGAGCACAGTCGAAGCATATCTACCGCAATACTATTCCTATCGATTAGAATTAGTTGCGTGGTAGAGATGCTTCGACTGCGCTCAGCATGACGTTCCGGGTGTCCAGCAAATCAAGCCTGATGGCTTACTTCAGCGCGCCTTTCAGGTCGCTCACAGCTACGTCCTGGGCATCTTTTGCCTCGGGAACCACGGCAGCCATGCCGAAGAATTCGTGTGTGGTGCCGTCGTAGAGTTTGTAATTGGTTTTCACGCCAGCGGCGGTAAGCTTATCAGCCAGGGTTTTGCCTTCGCTTTTCAGCGGGTCGTAGTCGGCGGCGATGATGGTGGTGGGCTCCAGACCTTTCAGGTTGGCGGCCACTAAGTTGATGCGCGGGTCTTTCAAATCAGCAGCGGTGCGCTGGTAGTTCTTAAAGAACCACTCCATGCCGCCCTTGTTGAGGGGAGCGGTCTGGGTATTGGCCTGGTACGAGGGCGTGTTAGTGTCGGAGCCGGCGATGGGGTACACCAGCACCTGGTACTTGGGCAGGGCCACTTTCTTGTCGCGGGCCATGATGCTGACGTTGCAGGCCAGGTTGCCGCCGGCGCTTTCGCCCACTACGGCCACTTTGTTGGGGTCGCCTTTCATGCTGGCGGCGTTTTTCAGCACGTACTGGTACGCGGCGAAGGCATCGTCATGCGCGGTCGGAAACTTGTGCTCCGGGCCTTTGCGGTATTCCACCGAAACCACCACGGCACCCACCTGCTCGCACAAGGCCTGGGCCGAGGCGGCGTAGGTGTCATTGGTGGCAATAACCCAGCCGCCGCCGTGGTAATACACGATAACCGGGTACGAAGCTGCACCACCTTTGGGCGTGTAGATGCGGGCCTTCACGCCGGGCATGAGGGTTTTAGTGACGGTGTCGCAGTTCAGGGGCGGCACAGGGATGTTGCTGGCGCGCATCTGCTTCATGGCCGCGTCGGCGGCACTGGGCTGCTTGCGGGCCTCGGCCGCGGTGATTTCGGGGAAAGGCTTGTTTTTGAAGCTCATCAGTTGCTCAATCACAGCCTGCATCTCGGGCTTGAGGTTGGGGCCCCAGGCGGGCTTGGGGCCGGTGGGCTTCACGGCCCCGGTAGCACCGGCGGAGGCGGTTACGGCGGCGCTATCGGAAGTAGCGTTGGTTTCGCCGGGAACTACGGTGGCGGTTTTGTCGGCTTCGGTGGCAGTGGGCTGGCTGCTGCAGCTGCTCAGCAGCAGGCCGCCGACTAGGGCCGGGGCGGCGAGCCACGCAAAGGCCGCCGGACGGGAAAGGGCACGTTTCATGAAAAAGAACAGGTAAAGTATGAAAGTATGAAGAACAGGTGTTGTGCTGCGGTCTTACGCTTGAGGATTCCCAAGGTTAGCGGCAACCATTTATTTCTGGCTGACAGCATATTACCATGCTGATATTCCCATTCATTTGCGCAAACCTTAGCGCACTCATAAATAGAAGTTTACCTTGTTCGCAAGGTTGGGCTGACGTAAATTCGCTGTTCTGATTCCCGCTCAACAATTCCAGGTTCTGATTCTTCGATGAGAAAACGCTACGCCTTGCTGGCGCTGTGGCTGCTGGCCCACCTGGGCGGCTACCCGGCCCAGGCTCAAACCACCATCAAAAAGGTTGTGCTCCAGTCATTTTGGTGGGATTACTACAACGACACCTACCGCTTTAAGTGGGCCGATTACCTGGCCGAACTAGCCCCGCGCCTCAAGGAAATGGGCATTGATGCCGTCTGGCTGCCGCCCACGCCCAAGAACAAGAACGCCACCAACGACGTGGGCTATTCGCCTTTCGACCCCTACGACCTCGGCGATAAATTTCAGAAGGGCGACGTGCGCACCCGCTTCGGCTCGAAGGACGAGTTTCTGCGCTTGGTGGCCGTGCTGCACGCCAACGGCATCGAGGTGATTCAGGACGTGGTGCTTAACCACACCGACGGGGCCGGCACCACCAGCGGCGATGCCGGCCAGGACCCCGAACCCAACTTCTCGCTGGCCAGCAACAACGGCTACAAAACCTTCCGCTACAGCTCCTTCGCCACGCCCCTGCCCGAAACCGGCGACAACGGCGCGGCCTACGCCGCCCGCCAGGGCCGCTGGCCCCGCAACTATGCCAACTTCCATCCGCAGCTGGGCCACCAGAGCACCAGCGGCGACCAGGCCGCCCCGTATTTCGGCCCCGATTTCTGCTACGGCAACGACGGCGGCAACGACGGTTACGGCCAACTCAGTCCCAACTACTTAGCGCTGTACCCGGGCGCGTTCAACCCGGTTCAGAGTGCCGGCTACAGCCAGACCCAGGCCCGCAACTGGATAGTGTGGATGAAGAAGCAGACCGGCGTGGACGGCTTCCGCTGGGACGCGGTGAAGCACTTCAGCTATAACGCCCAGCAGGACCTCAGCTTCAACCTGAAATACAATGCCGGCTGGGCCAACGGCGGCGAGGGCATGCTCAACGTGGGCGAATACGTGGGCGGCAAGGGCGAACTGGACGGCTACGTGACCAGCGTGAAGGGCCAGAACGGCGGCAACGACTTCCTGATGGGCACCTTCGATTTCGGCCTGCGCGGCGCTATTTACGGCATGGTGAGCGGCGGTGGCAACTATGATTTGGGCCAGATTCCGAGCCAGCAGCAGGACCAGCGCGTGGCCTACTACGCCGGTTCGAATACCTACGTGCACCGCACCGCGCCCTTCGTGAACAACCACGACACCTTCCGGCCCCAGCTCAGTGCCACCGGCGACTACACCGGCTGGAACACGGGCGACGAGCTAGCCGCCCACATCGACCCGTTCGACTCGCGCCTGTCGGCCGCCTACGCCATTGCCTTCGCGGTTGATGGCAACCCGCACATCTTTATCGAAGACCTGTTCAACCTCGGCAGCACGGGCAAGCGCTACACCCACCATCCCACTTCCATCACCGACCTGCCCACCCGCTCCGACCTCGTGAACCTGCTCTGGTGCCACCAGCACCTGGGTTTCAAGGATGGCACGTATAAGGTGCGCTACCAGGCGCAGGACCACCTCATCATCGAGCGCAGCACCAAGGCTATTATCGGCATCAACGACAACTACAACGACTGGCAGGAAAACTACGTGGATTCGGATTTCGCGCCCGGTACTGTGCTCAAGGATTATTCGGGCGCGAATGGTAATTACACCTATACTGTGCCGGCCGACCAGCGCGTGCGCATCAACACGCCGCCCTGCAACGGCAGCGCCCTGCTGGGCCGCCGGGGCTATTCGGTGTGGGCGCCCGTGGGCCAGGACAATTCGACCTACACCCCGCCCCGCGCCACCGAAACCACCCAGGAATGGGAAATGGCCGACGACCTCGGCGACCTGAACTGCGGCGGCCTGGGCCAGGGCGGTGCCCTCCCCTCGAACTCGACCAACACCCGGCTGGTGGGCAAAATTTACGCCCAGGCCGGCCAGCCCGTGAGCTACAACCTCTACCCCGAAGCCGGCGGCAACACCCGCAGCCTCACCATTGGGGTGTATGACCTGCGCGGCCAGTTGCTGAGCAGCGCCAGCGGTACCGCGGTGGCCAGCGGCAGCTACACGCCCAGCACCACCGGCTGGCTGGCCCTCAAAGCCCGCAACACCACCGCCACCGTGGCCGGCCAGCGCTGCTACGTGAAGGTGAGCTACACCGCCCCCGCGGCTGTGAACACCCTCACGGCCCCCGCCCCCACCAACCAGGTGGCCATCTGGACCAGCAACGACGCCTCGGCCGATGCCACTGACTGCCGCAACTGGGAAGCCGGCGTGACGCCCACCGCCAGCACCGACGTGTTGGTGCCGGCCGGCACCAGCTTCGCCCCCGCCCTGGCAGCCGGCACCTTGGCCGCCCACAATCTTACCGTGGAAAGCGGCGCCAGCCTGACGCTGGCCGCCGGCACCACCCTGCGCGTGAGCGGCAACGTGGTAGCCGTCGGCTCTCTCACCGGCTCCGGCACGCTGGAGCTGAACGGTAGCACCGAGCAGACCCTGAGCACCGGCAGCAGCACGGCGTTGGCGCTGAGTAATCTGACCATTAACAACGCCGCCAACGCTCGCCTGCTCAGCCCTGTGAGCGTGAGCGGCACGCTGGCTTTCACGGCCGGCCATCTGGCTATCGATAACCAGAACCTGACGTTGGGCAGCACGGCCACCGTGACCGGGGCCGATGCCAGCCGCTACGTCATCACGCCCGACGTGGCCGCGACGGGCGGTTTCGTGGTGCGGCCCGTGCCGGGCGATGGCTCGGCAGTGGCCTTCCCGGTGGGCACGGCGGCCTCTTTCACGCCGCTCACGCTGGCGAATAGCGGCGTCAGTACCACGTTCCAGGTCCGTACCTTCAGCGGCCTGCTTACCAACGGCACCAGCGGCACGCCTTACGCCCGCACCGCCGAGTTCGTGAACCGCACCTGGGAGGTGACGCCCACCCTGGCCATCGGCCCGGTCGTGGCCATGAGCCTTCAGTACAATGCCGCTGACCAGAACGCCAGCTTCGTGCCCAGCCAGGCCAGCGTCTACCGTAACCACGGCGGCACGGGCGAAACTTGGACTGAGCTGGGCCGCGCCACCGTCACCGGCAGCGGGCCGTTCGTGGCCACCTACGCGGGCATCAGCGCCTTCTCAAAATTCGCCCTCGGCAATGGCAGCCCTACGCTCCCCGTCACGCTCGCCCGCTTCGAGGGCCGCCGCGCCAGCGCCAGCACCGTGCGCCTGGACTGGGCTACAGCTTTGGAAAATAACAATGCCGGCTTCGATATCGAGAAATCGGCCGACGGCCAGCAGTTCCGCCACCTGGCCACCGTGCCGGCCTGGGGCGGCAACCAGCCCACCACCTACACCTACGACGACCGCGACGCGCCCACCGCCGCGTACTACCGCCTACGCCAGCGCGACCTCAACGGTAGCACGCACTACAGCCCCGTGGCCTACGTGCCCGCCACCGCCAGCCCCTATGTGGTGCTGCCCAACCCCAGCCACGGCGATGCCGTGCAGTTCCTCGGCGGCCCAGCTCTGGCCGATGATGCGCCGCTACGTCTCACGCTGAGTTCCGTGCTGGGCCGCACGCTGCTGGCCCCCGCGCCGGCCCCGCGCGCGGCGCTGGCAGAGCAGCTCGGCTCCTTCCTGCGCCAGGCCGCTCCGGGCGTGTACGTGGTGACGTTGGTTGGCCCCGATGGCCTGCCTCAGCGCCTGCGCGTGGTGCGGGAGTAATAATGTAGGGGCGGGGCTTGCCCCCGCCCGGACGTGGGCACCACATCAACGATTCCATTCAACGACGGGCGGGGGCAAGCCCCGCCCCTACCCCCCAAAAGCCCCGGCTCCCGTTGCGGAGCCGGGGCTTTTTACTTTTGCCCCTCCAACTCCCCCACCCTGAATGCTGATTCGCATTGTTCGCATGAGTTTTGAGCCGACGCAGGTGCCGGCCTTTCTTGCCCTTTTCCGCGCCACCGAGCACCGGATTCGGCAGCAGCCCGGCTGCCACTTTCTGGAGCTTTGGCAGGATGCCGATAACCCCGCTATTTACTGCACCCACAGCCATTGGGACGATGCGGCCGCACTCAACGCCTACCGGAAATCCACGCTTTTCGGCGAGGTGTGGCCGGCTACGAAGCGGCTATTTGCCGCGCCGCCCGTGGCTTTTTCGGTGAATCCGGTGTTGTAGCCGTATTCGCTTTCTGATAAACACCCATTTTCTATGTCCCCCGATTACTTCGCCTTCTACGGCCTGCCCCAATCCTTCCGGCCCGATGAAGCCGCCCTCAAGCGCCTCTACTACGCCAAAAGCCGCGAAACCCACCCCGATTTCCACGCCACCACCTCGCCCGAAAACCAGGCCGAGATGCTGCGCCAGGCCACTCTCAACACCGACGCCTACCGCACCCTCGCCGACCCCGACCAGCGCATGGCCTACCTGCTGCGCCAAAACGGCCTGCTCGAAGAAGGCAAGCAGGAGCAGCTTCCGCCCGATTTCCTGATGGACATGATGGACCTCAATGAGGAATTGATGGAGCTGGAAATGGACGCCGACCCGGCCGGCATCGCCAAAGTGGCCGCCGAAGTCACCGCCCTGACCGATACCCTCGATGCGGGCATCGAGCCGGTTCTCGCTGGCTATGAGCAGCTCCCCGCCGACCACCGCCCGGCCGCCCTCCAGCAAATCCGCACCTATTACCTAAAAAAGCGGTATCTGTTGCGCATCCAGCAGCAAGTTGCTACCTTTGCAGCCCGCTCCTGATACCGGCAGAGCGGAATTGTTCTGAATAAGCATCCTGCCCGGATGGCGGAACCGGTAGACGCGTTGGTCTCAAACACCAATATCGCAAGATGTGCCGGTTCGACTCCGGCTCCGGGTACTTGATAATCGCAAGCCGGCTTCTCTCATGCGTGAGAGAGGCCGGCTTTTCGCTTTTATACCCGGAGCCGGAGTCGAACCGGCACATCGTAATTATTGATTTATGTTATCCAATTCTAGAGTAGTTGGAAATTGTGATGCCCAATTGCACATGAGTCACAAGACAAAGGGGCAGTTTTTTTTAAAACAAGCGTTGGGCTTGCAGAATCTTTCGTAATGAGCAACAAGGAATGGCTACTATTCAGTTTGTAGATGAGGCTTCAGCGAATACAACTTATCGCCGTTCTTGTATTCTTAATCCATGGAGAAAGACCTGTCTAACGAACCATTGGCAGTAACGGCCCTGCTTACTACCGAAGAGGAGTTTCGGCTGTTTCTAACGGCTAGCTTTGACATTATATACAAAATGAGCGCCGACTGGCGCTCCATGTACCGCTTGGTGGGCAAAACGTTCCTGGCCGATACGCTGACCCCTACCGAAACGTGGCTTGAGAGTTACATCCCGGTGCAGCAGCAGCCCCAGGTACTGGCTTGGATTGCGCAAGCCATCCAGACCCAAAGCGTGTTTGAGCACGAACACCAGGTTATTCAGGCCGATGGGTCGGTGGGCTGGGTGCATTCACGGGCGGTGCCGGTGCGCAACGCCCAGGGCGAGATTACTGAGTGGCTGGGCACAGCCATCAACACTACGCCGCGCCGACGGGCCGAGCAGGCCTTGCTGCAGCAGCAGCAGGCCGTATTCGCAGCCGTGCAGGAGGCCGAGGAGGCCGAGCGTAAGCGCATTGCCGAGAACTTGCACAACGGCTTGGGCCAGATGCTCTTCGCCGTCAAGCTGCGCCTGGAACAGTCGCGGGTGCTGCTGCCAGCCACCAGCGCACAGGTCAGCTTGCTGCGGCAGGAAACCGATGAGCTGCTGGCCGATGCCATTCGCCAGGTGCGGACCATCTCGCACGAACTGGTGCCGATGGTGCTGGAAGAATTTGGCTTGGGGGCGGCCATTAAGGACCTGTGCCAAAAAATGAAAGGCCTGATGCTCCACGTGCACTGCCAGGTGCATCTCGATGCAGAGCTACCGCCCCTGCCGGCTTCGCTCCAGCTGGCTCTCTACCGCATTGCCCAGGAGCTAATGCAGAACGTCGTCAAGCACGCGGCCGGGGCTACCCACGCCAGCCTGGAATTGGAAAACGTGCCGGGCTTTGTGCTGCTGCGCGTGGAAGACAACGGGCCCGGCTTCGACGCTGACGCGCCAACTGGCGTCGGGCTGGGCCTGCGCAGCATCCGCGACCGGGTGACGCTACTCGGCGGCGTCATCGATGTTGGGAGAATGCCGCACACTGGCGCCTATGTGCGCCTTCGCCTTCCGGCGCCCACGGAGTAAGTGCCGGTGCGGAATACCTACGCGTCGGCCGAAGAATAACTTCCCCGCCGGGTTACCCAATGGCACCTGGACTCATAAAAGCACGAAAACCGTCTTGACTGACCGAAATTTGCCCTCCCCATCGAAGCCCATTTTCCAAGAACTGCCAGTGATAAACGCAACGGAACGAGAAGAGAGAGAATACCTGGAAGAAATCAAGGAGAAGCTGACGCTGGCCATCCGGCGGGTGGATGGCTCCGTGAAGCAGTTTTCGGACGAGCTCCGGGAGAAAAAGCAGTATATCCACGAGCACCAGTCCGGCATGGACGATGCCGACATGGTGGCCGCCGGCCAGTCCATCAACCGCATGGCGTTTACGGGCGAGGCGGCCGTGGGCCGGAAGCGCAAGCTCCTCAAGCTGGGCCAGTCGCCGTACTTCGGCCGCATCGATTTTGTGCCGCAGGGGAAGGCCACTCTGCCGGTGTACATCGGAATTTATTCCTTCATCGACGAGCAGCAGCGCCAGAGCCTGATTTACGATTGGCGAGCCCCCGTCTCGTCCATGTTCTACGATTTTGAGCTGGGGGAAGCCTCTTTCACTACCCCGGGCGGCGTGGTGCAGGGCACCATTGAGCTGAAGCGGCAGTACAAAATCCGGGACGGCCGGATGGAGTTCATGCTGGAAAACGACGTCAACATTCACGACGACGTGCTGCAGCGCGAGCTGGCCAAGTCCTCCGACGACAAGATGAAGAACATTGTCGCGACCATTCAGCGCGACCAGAACGCGGTGATTCGCAACGAGACGGCACAGGTGATGGTCATTCAGGGCGTAGCGGGCTCGGGCAAAACCTCGATTGCTCTGCACCGGATTGCGTTTCTGCTCTACCGCTACCGCGAAACCATCGGGGCCAAGGATGTGCTCATTATCTCGCCCAATAAGGTCTTCGCCGATTACATTTCGAACGTGCTGCCGGAACTGGGCGAAGAGCACATTCCCGAACTGGGCATGGACGAGCTGGCGGCCGATTTGCTCGACCATCAGTACTCCTTCCAGTCCTTTTTCGACCAGGTATCGGCGCTGCTGGAGAAGCACGACGCTGCGTTCATCGAGCGCATCCGGTTCAAATCGTCGTTTGAATTCCTCAGCCAGCTCAACCAGTACCTCATTTACGTTGAGAATAACCACTTCACCATAAAAGAATTGCGGGTCGGCAAAATCGTTGTGCCCCTGCCGTTTCTGCTGGCGAAGTTCAAGACCTTTCACCGGGTGCCACTCCTGAAACGGTTTGCCCTGGTGGCCGAGGAAGTGCGGAACTACGTGCGCGATGCCACCAAGCGGAAGCTCACCAACCACGAGAAATCCACGATTGGCGAGGCCATTCCGCGTATGTTCCGGTTCCATCAGGTGCTGGACCTGTACCGGGATTTTTACCGCTGGCTGGGCCGGCCCGAGCTGCTGAAGCTCGACCACAGCCTGCGCCTGGAATACGCGGACGTTTTCCCCCTGATTTACCTGCGCCTGCGCCTGGAAGGCATCAGCACCTACGACCACGTGAAGCACCTGCTGGTAGACGAGATGCAGGACTACACGCCCGTGCAATACGCCGTGCTGTCGCGCATGTTCCTGTGCCGCAAGACCATCTTGGGTGATGTCAGCCAGACCGTTAACCCGTACAGCTCTTCCTCAGCCGAAACGATTGAGCGCGTCTTTCCGCAGGCCGAGGTGGTGAAACTATACCGCAGCTACCGCTCCACGGTCGAGATTACGGCCTTCGCGCAGCGCATTACGCCCAACCCGAACATCATTCCGCTGGAACGGCACGGGCCGGAGCCGGTGGTGGCCCGCTACGGTAGCCCGGACGAGGAGCTACAGGCCATCAAGCAGCTAATCAGCACCTTCCCAAGCTCCGGCAATCATTCATTGGGCATCATCTGCAAAACCCTTCGGCAGGCCGAGCAGGTGCACCAAGCGTTGGAAGCCCCGGGTATTTATTTGCTCACCGACGAGTCCACGACGTTTCAGGAAGGCGTCATTATTACCACGGCCCACCTGGCAAAAGGGCTGGAATTTGATGCCGTTATCGTGCCTTTTGCCTCCGCCCGCACTTACAAAACGGAAGTTGATAAGAGCATGCTCTACGTGGCATGTACCCGCGCCATGCACCAGCTCACGCTCACTTATTCGGGCGAGGCAACCCCGTTTTTGTCAGCCTGAATCAGTTTGGCAGAGAACGTCCGGGCGGGGGCAAGCCCCGCCCCTACCTCATTCAGACTGACCGCAAAATCGGGGTAAACTACCGCTTCTCCCAGCGCGCGGCGAACTCCTGCTTGCTGCAGTACATGTACTGGCGGGAAACCGGATTGATGATGACAATTTCGGCCGGGCGCTCCTCATCGGCAGGGCTCAGGCCCAGCTCCAGTTCGTATTCCTGGCCATTGCGGAAACCGGCGTAGCCATCCATGCCGCGAAACGCATACTTCTTTTTCTGAAACTCCATGCAGCAAAGGTAGCGCCCCGGCGCACGGTGCGGCCAGGGGTTGTGGGCCACTTTGGCGGCCGCTTGGGCGCGGTTAATCCTGCGCGTCGGGTGCGGAGACGGGCAGCGGGGCAAATTCGTTTTCGGCCGGCGTGTAGCTCATCTGGAACAGGCGGTCCTGGCAAATATGCTGGTCGCCAGAGGGCTCCGTGATAACCCAGTCGCCCGCGAACACGGTGAGGCGGCCCTTGCGATTGGTGAGGTAAGCGTGCGGCGGCACGGGCAGCAGGCTTTCATTGCCCGCAAAGCCCGGCACCTCGTCGGCCACGCCGGCCACCTGCTGGCCCGGAAACCACTGGTGGGCTTCAATCAGGTTGGTATCGGTGGGGAGGCGCGTGAAAAAAGGCATGGCGGGGCAATGGGCGACGGGCTAATAAGCACTGGGCAAAAAAGCGGCGCTGAATACAGTGTCGATGCCGCTTTTTCTACAAGATTAAGGTGCGTCAGGTGAATGTTTTATGAGGCGCAACGGCAGATAGCTCAGGTTTTGGCCCCGCCCGTCCGCCTTCTTTTGCCGGGCAACTCATTGTCATTTTCTGTCGGCGGGGCCTGTTTTTTTGCGACTGCACTGCTGGGCACGGTAGCTTTTGTGCATTTTTGCATCTTCCATTTTAACTTCTCCTATGACTGGTTTTCCTGCATACTGCGGCTGCCTACGCTTCCTGAGCGGGCTGGGGCTGCTTTCCATCACGCTGCTGGCGGGCTGCGCACGGCCGGCCGGAGGTAGCAGCGCCGCCGCCAAAGACTACTGGCTGTACGTGGGCACCAACGTGGGCAACGAGCAGGATAACACCATTTTTCTGTACCGCGTGGATGCCGCTACCGGCGCTTTCACCCGCGTGAGTGCGCAGCACGGCGGGGCCAGCCCCACCTACCTCACCCTCTCGGCCAACCACCGCTTCCTGTACGCCGTGAGCGAAACCCAGACGTACCGGGGCGCGCCGGGCGGCGGGGTCAGCGCCTTTGCCGTGGCCCCGCGCACCGGCGATTTGAAACTGCTCAATCAGCAACCTTCCAACGGGGCTTCGCCCTGCTACATCAGCCTCGACCGCACCGGCAAAATGGCCCTGGTGGCCAACTACGTGGGCGGCAACGTGAGCGCGCTGCCCGTGGCGCCCGATGGCCAGCTAGGCGCGCCCACCACCGACCAGCACACTGGCAGCGGCCCGCACAAGAACCAAACTACCTCGCACGCCCACTGCCTCCTCCCCGACCCTACCAATAAATTCGCCTTCGCCGTGAACCTGGGCACCGACCGTGTGTACGCCTACCGCCTCGACCCCGCCAAGGCCCAGCTCACCCGCGAGGCCGAGCCGGCTTTCGTGGCCAAGCCCGGCGCGGGGCCGCGTCACCTGGTTTTCCACCCCGATGGCAAGCACGCTTACCTCATCAACGAGCTGAATTCGACCGTGACGGCGCTGGCGTATGATGCCACTGCCGGCCGCTTCCGCGAGCTCCAGACGCTGTCGGCGCTGCCAGCCGGCTACACGGGCGAGAATTCCTGCGCCGACATCCACGTTTCCCGCAACGGGCTGTTCCTCTACGCTTCCAACCGCGGCCACAACAGCATCGCGGTGTTTGCCATCGATACGAGTAACGGCACGCTGGTGCCCATTCAGGACGTGGACACGCAGGGCAAAACGCCCCGCAACTTCACGCTTGACCCCAGCGGCCGCCTGCTGCTGGTGGCCAACCAGAACTCCAACAACGTGGTCAGCTACCGCGTCGACCCGCAATCGGGCCTGCTCACGCCCACCGGCCAGAGCACTGAGGTGCCCTCGCCCATGTTTTTGCAGGTCACGGAGGATTTCGGGCGATAGATTCAATCATTCGCTGACCGAGAATTCCCGGCCACTCGCCGAAACCCGGCAACGTGGCGCACAGGGGCACGTAAGGGGGCGCACCGGGCGGCATGTTGCCTAAACCGGCCTTTTTGCTCTTTCGATGCCCGACCCTTACGACTCCGAACCCCGCGAGCTCCAATTTCCGCTCTACGTGAAAGCCCCGCTGATACTGCTGGGCCTGGCGCTGCTGGTGTTCACGCTGCACATTGCCAGCGACATTATTTTTCCACTGTTTTTCGCGGCCATTTTTGCCATTATGCTGCATCCGGTGGAGCAGTGGCTCATCCGCAAGCGGGTGCCGCCTATATTGGCCATTCTGCTCACGGTGGTGCTGGGCGTGGCGGCCGTGCTGGGCATCGTGTACTTCATCAGCATGGAAGCCGCGCAGTTGTCGGACCAGATGCCGATGTTCAAAAAGAAGTTTGCCGAAACCGCCGCCCAGGTGCACGGGTGGCTGCAATCGCGCTTCGGCCTGAGCGACCAGAAGCTGCAGGGCTGGATGAGCGAGGCTGGCACCAAAGCTCAGGGCTTGGTGGGCGGCACGCTCTCGGCCGTATCGGGCCTGCTCGTATCGTTCACGTTGATACCGGTTTACATCTTCCTGCTGTTCTTGTACCAGAGGCGGCTGGTCGATTTTCTGGTGCAGGCCTTTTCGGGCCACCGCCGCGACACCGGCGTGAGCGAGGTGCTGCGCGAAAGCAAAACCGCCATCCAGAGCTACATGGTGGGCCTGCTGATTGAAGGCAGCATCGTGGCCGCGCTCAACGTCACGGCCCTGCTCATCATTGGGGTGCCCTATGCCCTGCTGCTGGGCGTAATGGGCGCGCTGCTCAACTTCATCCCCTACATCGGCGGGCTCATTGCCATTGCCCTGCCCATGCTCATGGCCTTCGTGGCCCAGGATGGCTACGGCCACGCCCTGGCGGTACTGGGGGCCTACATGCTCATCCAGTTTATCGACAACCACTACCTGATTCCGCGCATCGTAGCGTCCAAAATTCAGGTGAATGCCCTGGTGGCCATTGTGGGTGTGCTGGTGGGCAATGCCATTGGCGGCGTGGCGGGCATGTTTCTGGCCCTGCCGGTCATCGCCATTCTCAAGATTGTGTTCGACCGCATCGAGCCCCTCAAGCCCTGGGGCATGGTGCTGGGCGACGAGGAAACCCCGCGCGGCCGCAAAATCAACCCGGCCAAAAAGGAGGTGCGGGCCGCTGAAAAAGGCCAAGCAGTGCCCGAAACCGACGCGGCTTAGCGGTTCTGTTTGCCCCAATATTGTCATTCCAACCGAAGGGCGGAATCTGAGTTAATCCGTTCGAACGGCTTATTCCAGATTCCGCCCTTCGGTTGGAATGACCGTTTTGTTTAACGGCTCAGCTCAGCCCCGTACAGCCATTTTTCGGCTTCTTCCAGCGTGGAGAAGCGCTGAAAAACCAGACCCGCCGGGGCCGCGCTCACCACCGACTGCGTGGAAAGCCGGTGCATGGGGTCGGCCCCTTCCACGATGGCGCAGTACTGCGCCCGCGCCTGGTTGATGGCGCGCGGAATCCACTGCCCCGTGAGCCACGCCTGGGCCGCGCCGGAGAGCGGCGCCCGCTGGCCGTGGTCAGAAAGAATTTTGCGGGTGTTGGTGCTCAGCATCAGGCTCAGCACCTGCTCGTAGAAGGCCTGAATGGCTTCCAGCGCCGCCCGCTCGGGCGTCCACACCAAGCGCACGAATCCTCCGGGCTGGTAAAACACCTTGCCGGCGGTATTTTGAAAGAACAGCGTTTCCTGAGCGCGAAGCGGCAATGGCATAGAATGGAGAGCAGACGAAAACTGCGGCGGTAGTGCGCGGTTTGGGAAGCAAACAAAATTACGCCCGGGCTGGCCTCCCCACGCCTCCATGCCAACAAATTATATAAGGTCCCGTAAGCAGACCCGGCCATCTATTATTTCAGGCTGAACATATTATTCCGTTTCTATCTCTATACTAACCCGTTATTTATCTGGTAGCATGCGATTATATTTTGAGAACCCAGTTGGGCGCTTGCTTGAGCACCCCGACGGCTATGCCCTGGTACAATACACCGAAGCGCCCCGCGATTTTGCTGTTTTTCAGGCGTTTCTGACCCACACCCACCACTTACTGCGCCGCCACGGCTGGCATAAGATGCTGGCCGACCAGCGCTACATGGCCCCTTTCACCGACGAGGAGCGGCAGTGGATTGGCCAGGACTGGCTGGCCCGGAGCGCCAGCGACGGCTACGCCCTGTTCGGCGCCATCATCATCCCCACCGATGTGTACGCCCGCCTGGCCCTGGACCAGGTGATGAGCACCATGCAGCAGCAGTCGGCCCTCACCTACCGCCTTTTTGCCACGGAGGAAGAAGCGACGGAGTGGCTGCGCCAACTGCCCGAACCGAACTAGCCCAGCCGCAGGTGGGCCGTGGCGGCGGTGCTGCCGCCGGCATCGTCATCGGTCACAAGTAGCAGTTCGAACTGCCCGTCGGCCAGTTGCTGACGCACGGCCAGCCCCTCCACCTTGCCGAAATACGGCCGGCCATCGGCCCAGGCCAGCCGGGCAAACGTGGCGGTATGGGCGGCCACATCCACCACGCCTACGAACGAGCCCAGCACTGCCCCGTCCAGCACGGCATCGGCCGTGTTTTCTACCGAAGCCGACACGAACAATAGCCCATCCACGAACGTGGCCCCGGAAAACCCCGCCGGGCAGCCCTCAATCTGCGGCAGCTCAAACACCAATTGATGCGCGGCGGGCGGGGTTGCCCCCATTGGGTTCGTCAAAAAAGCCAGCGTTTCGGCCAACGGCAGCACGAATAGCAAGGCCGCATCGGCCCGGCCCACGGTGCGCTGAAACAGCAGCAACTCGGTAGCGGTAGTGGCTGCCGCTTCGAGATTGAGGACCACGCCGGCGGGCAAATGGGCTACGAGCGTGGCGTATAGAGCCGTCAGGTCCACCGTTTCGGGCAGTTGCGGCCCTTCGGCGGGCACAAACCAGCCGCGCGCCCGGTTGGGCCGGCTGCCCGAGCCGAGCAGTAGCAGGCCGGCGCGGCCATCGGGCCAGGTCAGGGCCACCATGCACTCCAGGTCGGGTTTTATCGGCTTGGCAATGCGGCCGGACGCGAAATCATCTGCTACCTCAAATAGCGCAATGCGACCAGTGGGCGCTAGTGTCGCCGCGTCGAGCTGATAAAGAAAGGGCGAGTCGTCGCCAATGACGTAGGCCACGGAGCCGATGATTTCGACGCCGGAGGCCGAGGGCAGGCCCGGAAGCTGGTTTTCGGAGATGATGGTAGCCGTCATGGTCATAGAGCGGAACGGGGCCTTTTTGTAATGCGCCGGCTGGGCCGGACGATATAGCCGGCAAGCCCAGGCCAAATATCAACCCATTCCGCTCCCTATCTTGCCGCCGCGCTTGCCCCGCGCTCCTTTCCGATGCCTGATTATACGCCCGGCCTGCACATTCTGGCCACCTTTGCAGCGCCGCCCGCCGCCCTGCGCGATGCAGAAAGTTGTCGCGCCTTCTTCGATGCCCAGGTGCTGGCCTTCGGGCTGGAAAAGGTGGGCGAGGCTTACCACAGCTTCCCGGCCGACGAAACCGGCCCGGGAGGTTTCACCGCCGTGCTGGCCCTGACGGAATCGCACCTGAGCATCCACACTTGGCCCGAGCACGGGCTGGCCACGTTCGATGTGTTCTTGTCGAACTTCCGGCGCGACAACGCGGCCACGGTGCGCGGCATTTACGCGGCCACACTGGCCTTTTTCGAAGGCACTGAGCTCACCAAAACCGAAGTGCGCCGATGAGCGAAACCGCTACGCCCCGGCCCGAATCGGCCCAGCTGGACTGCCCCGAGTGCCACACCAGCATCACGTATTACGACGTTGCAGGCAGCGAATACTACGCCTGCCCGAACTGCCACGCGTATTTCCGATACTCGGGGAACGAAACACCCCAAGTGTTTGGAAATTATAAAGAAGCACCAAAAACCTCGCCCGTGCTGCCGCTGGGTGTTCTGGGCATTTTGGATGGCGCGCTCTGCCGCGTGGTGGGCGTAACGAGCCGCTGCGAGGTCAACCACGCGCAGTACAGCTGGCGCGAATATCAGCTGTTTCAGCCCGAAACCGGCCGCTATGTGCAACTGGCCGAGTACGATGGCCACTGGACACTGATTTGGGCCGCCAGCCACCTCGACAAAAACCGGGAGGATTTTAAGCTGGCCGATTTCCGGATTTTCAACAAATACCAGGCGCGCATCAACTGGGCGCTGGGCGAGTTCGACTGGGATATCGAAAGTGACCAGAGCCTGTACGTAACCGAATACATCAACCCGCCCCTGCTGCTGGTGCAGGAGCAACGCGGCCGGGAAAGTAATTGGTACCGGGGCCGCCACGTAGCCACCGAAGAACTGGTCGCGGCCTTCAACATCAGCCAAAGCTCACTGCCGCACGCCGAAGGCACGGGCATGGTGGAACCGGCTCCCGGCAGCCAGAGCCAGTCGGCGCTGTGGTCGCTCACGGGCTTTGTGTTGGCCGCGCTGCTGCTCGTGCAACTGGTGCTGGTGGTGCGCACCGGCTCGCCGGTGCTGAACGAAGTGCTGCAGGTGGCACCCGACAGCACGGCCGCGCCCGGTACTGGCCGCGTGCTGGTGTCGCCCTCTTTCACCCTCGACCACCAAACGGCCCTCGAAGTGAGCTTGAACACCAGCCTGACCAACCAGTGGCTGGAATTGCCAGTGAGCCTGGTGAACGAGCAAACCGGCCGGGGCTTCGAGTTCACCAAAAACATCGAGTTTTACAGCGGCGTGGAGGGCGGCGAAAGCTGGACCGAAGGCAGCCGCACAGCTGAAGCGGTGCTTTCGCGGGTGCCGGCCGGGCGCTACCACCTCAACTTATACCCCTTCACAGAGCGGGGCGTGGCCCCCGAAATCAAGGTGATGGTGTGGTCCGATTCGGCCCTGCCGTCCAACTTTTTCTTGGTGGTGGCGCTGGTGCTGGCCCTGCCGCTGCTGCAACTATTCCGCCGCCATTCCCACGAGCGCAGCCGCTGGGCCAACAGCGACTACAACCCCTACGCGACCGAAGAATAAGCCACCCAGCATGCTCGAAAATCTGCTCAACTTTCTGCGCCCGGTGCGCTTCTACGCACTACTGTTGCTGCTGCCGCTGGGCTGGTTTGCCTGGGGCACTGCCACCGGCACCCGCCTGCTCGGCGACGACAACGAAAGCACCGAAACCCTGAACGCGCCCGGCACCGGCGGCCACGGTCACGCCGGCCGCGGCCTTTACTTCCACAAATAATCCTTCCCTGCTTATGGAATACCTCAACGCCAAAGCCCTCGCGGCCTCCATCCTCTATTCGCTGCTGGGCATTATCATTCTGGTCGTCAGCTTTTATATGTTTAACATGCTGACGCCGGGCACCCTGCGCAAGGAAATTCTGGAAGAGCACAATACCGCGCTGGCCATTCTGGGCGCGGCCTTTATGCTGGCCGTGGCCCTCATCATCAGCGCCGCCATTCATGGCTGAGTTGTTGGATGTGCCCGCCGCGGAAGCACCGCCGGCGGGCTCCGCCGCGGCCGGCCCCGAGGCGCGGCTGCCGGGCCTGCTGCTGGCGGCGGTGGCCGTGATTGCCACTTGCGGGCTGATTTATGAGTTGATTGCCGGCACGCTGGCCTCCTACCTGCTGGGAGATTCTGTCACGCAGTTTTCCACCATTATCGGGGCGTATTTGTTTGCGATGGGCATCGGCTCGTGGCTCTCGAAATTCCTGGAGGGCTCGCTGCTGCGCTGGTTTATCCGGCTCGAAATATTGGTGGGGTTGGTGGGCGGGTGCATGGCCCCGCTGCTGTTCGTGTCGTTCGAGTACGTGGCCTCGTTCCGGCTGCTGCTTTATACGCTGGTGGGCCTCACGGGTGTGCTGGTGGGCCTGGAAATTCCGCTGCTAATGCGGATTCTGGAGCACCGCTACCCGTTCAAGGACTTGGTGGCGCGGGTGTTCACCTTCGATTACGTGGGGGCGCTGCTGGCCTCGCTGATATTCCCGCTGGTGCTGGTGCCGCAGCTGGGGCTGATTCGGACCTCGCTGGTTTTCGGAGCCCTGAACCTGGCCGTGGCCGCCGTGGTGCTGGCCCGCTTCCCCGAAACGCGGCCCTACCGGCGGCGCTTTGGCGTGGGCATTGCGGCGGCGCTGCTGGGGCTGGCGGTACTGTTCGGCTTCGCCAACAAGCTGCTGGCCTACACCGAAACCCTGGCGTTTCAGGACCAAGTGATTTATTCGAAATCAACCGTTTACCAGCGCATTGTGCTCACCCGCAACCCGCGCGAACTGCGCCTGTTCCTCAACGGCAACCTGCAGTTCAGCTCCGCTGATGAGTACCGCTACCACGAAGCCCTGGTGCACCCGCTGCTGCAAGCGCTGCCCCAGGCCCGCCGCGTGCTGGTGATGGGCGGCGGCGACGGCCTGGCCGTGCGCGAGCTGCTGAAATACCCGCGCCTGACCAGCATCAAGCTCGTCGACCTCGATGCGGGCATGACCGAGCTATTCCAGCACAACGAGCTGCTGCTCAGCCTGAACCAGGGCTCACTCAACAACCCCAAAGTGCAGGTTATCAACGCCGACGCCTACCAGTGGATTCGGCAGGACTCGGCCCGCTACGACGCCATCATCGTCGACTTCCCCGACCCCGGCAACTACTCCATCGGCAAGCTGTACTCGACCGCCTTCTACACGGCGCTGGCCAAGCGACTGGCCCCCGGCGGGCGGCTGGTGGTGCAAAGCACCTCGCCGTTTCTGGCCCGGCAGTCGTTTTGGTGCGTGGCGCACACGCTGGCGGCGGTGGGCCTGCACACCATCCCGTACCACCTCTACGTGCCGTCGTTTGGCGAGTGGGGCTACGTGCTGGCCGGCCCCGACGCCCACTGGCGCGGCGATATGAGCCCGCTGCCGGCCGGCCTGCGTTACATCACGCCCGCCACCATTCACGACATGCTGCGCTTCCCGCCCGACATGAGCGAAGTACCCACAGAGGTTAACCAGCTCAATAATCAAGTACTAGTGCGGTATTTCGAGGAGGACTGGGGGCCGTACGTGCATTGATTTTGGGGCGGCATGGACTTTCCGGAACGTCATGCTGACCGCAGCCGAAGCATCTCTACCGCGCAACTAATCAACTCCGTTGCAACGAAGCGGAAGAGATGCTTCGACTGCGCTCAGCATGACGGTTTTCTTAATTCATTTCCTTTTCCTCCTACCGATAATATCCCATGCCCACCCGTCGCTCCTTCCTGGCCCAAAGCAGTGCGGCCCTCACCGGGGCGCTGCTGTTGCCGGCCCTCCCCGGCTGCGCGCCCGGCAACCCGCTGGCCCACATCAAAGGCCGGCTGCTGGGGCCCGATGCCGCCACCGGCCACCTGCTGCGCGACCCGAGTAAAATTCCCGCGCCCACCAATACTATTGACACCGACGTGCTCATCATTGGTGGCGGGGTGGCGGGGCTGTCGGCGCGGCGCTGGCTGCACCAACACGGCCAAACCAACACGCTGCTGGTGGAGCTGGCCCCCGAAACCGGCGGCAACGCCAGCGCCGGCCGCAACGCCGCCTCTGCCTACCCCTGGGGGGCGCACTACTTGCCCGTGCCCGACGTGCGCAACACGGAGCTGCTAGAGTTTTTGCAAGCGGCCGGCACCCTCACTGGCTACGCGCCCGACGGCCGGCCCATCTACAACGACTACCACCTCTGCCACGACCCCGAGGAGCGGCTCAACATCGAAGGCCACTGGCAGGAAGGCCTTGTGCCCGCTTTGGGGCTGAGCGCCGCCGACCAGGCTCAGGTGGCCCGGTTTTTTAAGCTGACCGAAACGCTGAAAACCACCGTGGGCCGCGATGGGCGCGACGTTTTCCGCATCCCGCTCGACCAATCATCAACCGACGAAGAATACCGCCGACTCGATAAAATTTCCTTTGCCGCCTACCTGGACCGCGAAGGCTTCACCGCGCCCGCCCTGCGCTGGTATCTGGACTATGCCTGCCGTGACGACTACGGTGCTCATGCCGCGCAGGTGTCGGCCTGGGCCGGGCTGCATTACTTCGCCAGCCGCAAGGGCAGCGCCCACAACGCCACCAGCTCCGACGTGCTGACCTGGCCCGAGGGCAACCATTTTCTCCTTGAAAACCTGCGCCGCCAGGCCAGCGCCCCCATCCACACCCAGACCCTGGCCTACGACCTGCGCGAAACTGCCACCGGCATCGAAGCCCTGATTTACAGTGTAGCCACGCGCCAGAGCACCCGCGTGTGCGCCCGGCAGGTGCTGCTGGCCACGCCGCAGCACATTGCCCAGCACTTGCTGGCGGCGGTGCCGGGCCACCAGCTGCCCCCGCCCGGCGCGCTGCACCACGCGCCCTGGCTCATTGCCAACCTCACGGTGGCGGGCCTGCCGCAAGGCCCCGGCCGTCCCCTGAGCTGGGACAACGTGCGCTACGGCAGCGCCTCGCTGGGCTACATCAACGCCACCCAACAGTCAATTAAACAGGACGATGGTGGCCCCAAAGTCATTACCCTCTACTGGCCACTCACCGACGAAATGCCCGGCCCCGCCCGCCGCCGCGCCTACCAGACCAGCTACGCCGAATGGCTGCCCCGCGTGGTGGCCGAGCTTGAAACCTACCACCCCGGCGTGACGCCCTACATCCAGCAGGCCGACCTTTGGGTGTGGGGCCACGGCATGGTGGCCCCCACGCCGGGCCTGCTCTGGGGCGCGTCGCGGCCGGCGGCCAGTCAGCCGGTGCGCGGCCGAGTATTTTTTGCGCATACCGACTACAGTGGAATTTCGATTTTTGAAGAAGGATTTTACCAGGGGATTCGAGCGGCGCGGGAAATATTGGGTTCGGTTAGTAAATCGGGGCAACGGTTGTCATCCTGAGCACAGCGAAGGACCTTATCGCGTTGAACAATTCGCAGTAAGCCATTTACCTCAACCGTGATAAGGTCCTTCGCTGTGCTCAGGATGACAAACGGTCAAACTATTTCTTCCCCCATGCCCAAGGCCCAACCCTGGATTCGCTCCCCGCGCTACGACGGCCTGCTCATCCTCGCGCCGCCGTTTTTGGCGCTGCTGGTGGTGCTGCTGCTGCCGGCACCCTACCGCCACTCGGCGGCCATGCCGCTGCTGGCCTGGGTGGCGCTGGTGGTGCTCATCGACGTGGCGCACGTGTACGGCACCCTGTTTCAGACCTACTTCGACCCCGTGAAAAGACGGCAGCGGCGCACGCTGCTGTGGGTGGTGCCGGTGGCCTGCTACGCGGCGGGCGTGGCGCTGCATAGCCTGGGCGGGCTGGTGTTCTGGCGGGCGCTGGCCTATCTGGCGGTGTTCCACTTTATCCGGCAGCAGTACGGGTTTCTGCGGATTTACAGCCGGCACGATGCCCCCGCGCCCGGCCACTGGCTGGCCACGGCGCTGATTTATTATGCTACCATATACCCGCTGCTCTACTGGCATTTTTCGCCGGGGCGCAACTTCAACTGGTTTGTTGATGGGGACTTTGTACAACTCGACTGGCCGGCGGGCCGCGCCATCGCCACCGGGCTTTATGTCGGGCTGATTGCAGCTTACGCGGCCCGCGAAAGCTGGCTTTGGTGGCATACCCGCACCTTCAACGTGCCGCGCAATCTGCTGCTGGCCGGCACGCTGGTGTCGTGGTACGTGGGCATTGTGCTCTTCAACGGCGACCTGGCCTTCACGCTGCTCAACGTGGTGTCACACGGCATCCCGTACCTGGCGCTGGTGTGGGCCGGTGGGCCGAAATCGGCCCAGGCGCCCGCCCCCGCCCGGCGTGGGGCCTGGGCCGGACGCTATGGGCTGGCCGTTTTCATCGGGGCTGTCGTGCTGTTCGCTTTTCTTGAAGAAGGGTTGTGGGATGGGCTGGTGTGGCGCGAGCACGGCACGTTGTTCGGCTGGTTTCAGCACCTGCCCCCCATTGCCAGCCCCGCGCTGCTCATGTGGCTGGTGCCCCTGCTGGCGCTGCCCCAATCCACACACTACTTGCTCGATGGGTTCATCTGGCGGCGGCAGAAATAGCTTGGACTCACAGCGTCCGAGCTATTTTCTTACTTCACAATCACCAGCTCCACGCGGCGGTTGAGGCGGCGGGTTTCTTCGCGGTCGTTGCCGTATTTGGGCTTCGAGCCGCCAAAACCCACAGTGCTGATGCGGTTTTCGGCCACGCCCCGGCCCACGAGGTAGCGTTTCACTTCGGCCACCCGGTCTTCGGAAAGCTGCTGGTTTTTATCGGCCGGGCCCACATTGTCGGTGTGGCCTTCGAGGCGCACTTCGGTGGCGGGGGCGGCTTGCAGGGCAATGGCGAGGCGGTTCAATTCGGTGTAGGCCGAGCCCAGCAGCGTGGCCTTGCCCTGGGTGAAGATGATGCTGGGCAGGTCAACTTTGGCCCCCACGGCGGCGGGCAGCAGCAGGATATCGCGCCGGGGCGAGCCGGCCACCACCAGCGTGTCGCCCATCGTGAGCAGGCCCGCGCCGTTGGCCGAGAGGTAGTATTTGCCGGGCAGCAGCGACATCTGGTAGTTGCCCTGATTATCGGCCGTGCTGGTGGCCAGGAATTGTGGACTGGTTTTGCTGGTGCCCAGCAGGTTGGCTTTCACCAGTGCCCCGGGCACCGGCTGCTTGGTGCGGGCATCCAGCACGCGCCCGCTCAGGAAAGCGCGGCCGGAGTTTTCGTTGGCCTCGGCCACCACGGGCTTGGGCAGCGAATCAGCCGGTACGGCGCGGCCCGTGCGCCAGATGTCTTTGGTGCCGTTGGGCGTGGTTGAGGACGAGTAATAGGCCGTTTTGCCGTCGGGCGTGAGGCTTAGGTAGGCGTTGAAGCCGGGGCCGTTCAGGGCCGGGCCGAGATTACGCGGCTCGCTCCATTTCGTCCAGCTGTCATCGAGCCGCTGGCTCACGAACATATCGGCCGAGCCGTAGCCCATGTGCCCGTAGGAGGCAAAATACAGCGTTTTCCCATCGGGCGTGAGCCAGGGCGCAAAGTCGAAGCCGGGCGAATTCAGCACCGGGCCCAAGCTTTTGGGCTCGGTGTAGCCGCCGCTGCCATCGGGTCGGCTCAGGTAAATGTCGTTGCCGCCTTCCGAGTCGCCGCGCTCCAGCGAAAGCAATAGCGTTTGCCCATCGGCCGACATGAAAAACCCTGTGCCCGTCACCGCGGAGTAGAAGTTGGCAATGCGCAGGGCTTCAGGGCGGGTGGTTTTGGGCGTGGCGCCGGGGGCTAGGGCGGCGGCCTGGGCCACCCGACTCAGGCCTTCGTCGCGGAAGGTGCCGTCGCGCTCATAGGTGCCGCGCACGATTAATAGCTGGCCGCCGGTGCCGGTGGTGGCTTCCACGGCGTTGTTCTGCGGAGTGTTCAGGCCGTCGAGGCGGGTGGGCGGGCCCCAGGTTTTGCCCTGGTCGGAGCTCTGGCTCAGCCAGGCATCGCCCGAGTCGGTATTGCCCTCGGTGTTACCGGCAAACTTGGTCCGAGCAAAATACAGCGTCTTGCCATCGGGGCTCGGCACGGGGTGCACCTCGTTGCCGGGCGAGTTCACGCCGCCGGCCAGCGGCAGCGGCGGGCCGAAGGGCGACGGCCCTTCCAGCACGTTCAGGCGCAGCCGGAAGAGGTGCCACTGCTGGCTGGCGCGGCCGTTGTTTTTCTGGGCCACCACGGGAGTGCCGTTGAATTTATCGGATGCTGCCAGCGCGGCGCAGCGGGCTTCACTGCGGTTTTCGAGCTGGAAGCTGCCCGCCGGACCTGCCGGAACCAGCCGCCACTGTTGCTGCTCGCTGCCTTGAAACGGGCGCTGCACTAGGCCCATGTTTTCGCCGGGCTTGTCCACGGTCAGGCACTGGGAGCTGTGGCGGGCTTCGATGCGGTAATATTCGCTGCCGGCCCGGATGGGCACGAAGCGCCATTGCTGGCTGTTGGCGTGCGTGAACTCCCACTGCACGGCCGCCGCGCCGCTGGCCGTGCTGGCGCTGGCAATGTCGAGGCAGCGCCCACTGCCCCGGTCAATCAGCCCGTAGTAGGCCCGCTCATCGGGCACGAAGGGCGTTTGGGCGGAGGCAAAAAAGGGCAGCAGGAGCAACAGCGACAGAAATCGAAACATCATAAGAGGCGCGCAAAAAGACTGCGCGCATGGTTGAACTACGCAAAAGAACGGCGAAACGGCGGAGTACAGCGGCCCGCCGCCCGCGCCCGGCCATCGCGACAACGCTAAACGGCCGTTGGCAGTACACGTAGTTCAAACTCAATTTAACGATACAATTCCCACGTTTACCCTCGGTTTTATGCGCAAAGGCACCCAAGTCACCTGGAAATACGGCACCGGCACCGCCACCGGCAAGATTGAGTCGGTGCACAAAGAACCTATTTCGCGTACCATCAAGGGCAGCGAAATCCACCGCAACGGCTCGGCCGATGACCCCGCCTTCGTCATCGTGCAGGAAAACGGCGACCGGGTGCTTAAGCTCAAAAGCGAAGTGAAGGCAGCTGCATCCCGCTAAGGCAATGGTTCATCAAAAAAAGCCCCGCCAGCAATAGCTGACGGGGCTTTTTTGAATCAGGGCAAACCCCATTAGCGGTTGTGCGGGTCGGGCTTGATGAAGGCTTCTTCTTCCATCTCAGTAGGCACCACCACCACGCCCTTCTGGAGCATGGAGTTTTTCTTGCCGTAGAGGAAGTACACCACGAAACCGAGCAGCATCCAGCCCAGGGCCAGTTTCAGGGTGTTCGAGTCGAGGGCCAGAATCATGAGCGTGCAGATGGCCGCGCCCAGGATGGGCACCAGCGGGAAGCTGGCCGACGAGAGCGGCGAGCGGAACGGCCGGGGCTGGTCCGGGTCCGACTTGCGCATCAGCCACACGCCGATGCTCACTAGCACGAAGGCCAGCAGCGTGCCGAACGAGGTCAAATCGCCGGCCACCGAGCCGGGCACGAAGGCCGCAAACGCGCCCACAAACACCAGCAGCGCCAGGTTCGACTTATAAGGCGTGTTGAAGCGGGGGTGCAGGTCGGAGAAGGCTTTGGGCATGAGACCGTCCTTCGCCATCGAGAAGAACACGCGGCTCTGGCCCATGAGCATCACCAGAATTACCGACGAGAAACCGAGCAGAATGGCCACCGTTACGGCCGTGCCGAGCCACTCGTAGCCGGGCATGTGCGCCTTGATGGCATATGTCACCGAGGCCTCGCCGCCCAGGGCCGGGTCGGCGAATTCGCGCCAGTTGGCCACCCCCGTCAGCACGTGGCCGAATAGAATGTAGAGCACCGTGCACACGGCCAGCGAGCCGAGGATGCCGATGGGCATGTCGCGCTTGGGGTTTTTGGCTTCCTGGGCGGCCGTGCTCACGGCATCGAACCCGATGAAGGCAAAGAACACAATGGCCGCGCCGCCGAGGACGCCGCCCCAGCCGTGCTTGTTCCAGGCCGTATACTCGCGCACCACCACGCCAGCGGCGTTTTTCACAGGTGCGGCGTTGTCGGGAATCAGGTAGGGCGTGTGGTTGGCGGGGTTGATGAACTGCCAGCCCACGGCGATGAACACCAGCACGATGGCTACTTTCAGAATTACCACAATGGCGTTGAACATGGCCGATTCCTGCGTGCCCTTGATGAGCAGCAGCGACAGCGCCACAATGATGAACAGGGCCGGCAGGTTGATGAGGCCGTGCTCCAGCGTGCCGTTCACCACCGCACTTTCGAAGGGCGAGTGGCTGAGATTATACGGTATACTTGTCCCAAACACCTGCAAGAGCTTGTTGAGGTACTCGCTCCAGGCAATGCTGACGGTGGCCGCGCCCAGCGCGTATTCCATAATCAGCGCCCAGCCGATAACCCAGGCCACAAACTCGCCCATCGTGGTGTAGGCATAGGTGTAGGCCGAGCCGGCAATGGGAATCATGGCCGCGAACTCGGCGTAGCACAAGCCAGCAAACACGCAGCCGATGGCGGCCACAATGAAAGCCAGCGTGACACCCGGGCCGGAAGCCTGAGCGGCGGCCGCAGCGGTGCGCACAAATAGGCCCGCCCCGATGATGGCGCCCACGCCCAGGGCCACGAGGTTGCCCGCGCCCAACGTGCGTTGCAGCGTGCCGTGCCCGGTCGAGTTGGCCTCGCCCAGCAGCACAGACAGGGGTTTTTTGGCGAAAATACTTGCCATGTGTTTGGTGTAAAGAGGGAAGAAGTTTGAAATAAATGAAGGAATTAAAAATCCCGCTAAGCCCGTTGGGCAATGAAAATACGCCCGGGCGCTTGTGGCGGAGCCGAAATATAGGCAGCATTTTGCCACCGCCGGGGCACCGGCCCCGCGCCGAGCCGGTTTCGCGCTCCGGCGCGGGGCCAAAATCACGGCATTTAAACCCGGTTCGGCGCGGTGCATCCAACCTGCTGGCACTACTTTCGCTACTCTATCAGCAAATCTCTTCAACTACCATGAAAAAGCTCCTCCTCATACTTGCTGCCAGCGCGGCCACCGCCGGCGCCGCCTTCGCTCAAACGCCCGCCACCGCTCCAGCCCCGGCCCAGGCCGGTACCGCCGCCCCTGACCAGCTAGCTCAGCGCCGCGCCCAGTACCTGGGCAAGGAACTCGGCCTCACCGCCGACCAGCAAACCCGCCTAGCTCCTATCCTAATGGCCCAGCGCCAGCAGCTACAGCTCTTGCGCGAGCAGCGCACCACCGGCGGCCGCAAGCTGGGCACCGCCCAGGACCTGAAAGCCAGCGAGGCCCGCGCCGATGAGCAGATTAAAACGGTGCTCACCCCGGAGCAATTCACCAAGTTTGCCAAGATGCGCGACGAGCAACGCGAGAAAATACGCGAGCACCGCGCCAACAACGCCGCAGCCCCAACCGGCCAACCCGAATAAGGCGGCGCTTGGTCAATGAAAAGCGGCCGTGCGTCGATGAATTAGCTTTTGGAACCTGCCGACAAAATGCTGGCATAACGCTTGTAATTACCCTGGCAGGCAGCCAAGCCACCTTCGCAAGGGCTTGGCGTTCTCCCTTCTTCAACCACCCCAATTTTGCTTTTCGCCACCATGAAAAAGAACCTGTTTCTGCTTGCCGCCCTCGCCTTTGCTACTGCCGGCACCAGCTTTGCGCAAACGGCCGTGAAAACCACCGGCACCGATGCCACCCAGACTGACCGCCACTACAATAAAGGCAAGCAGGGCCCGAAAGACCCCGCCAAGATGGCCGACCACAAAGCCGGCAAACTGGCCAAAGAACTCGGCCTCAATGCCGACCAGGAAGCCAAAGTGGAACAGCTGATGCTGGCCCGCCAGCAGGAAAGTGCTGCCCTCAAAACCAAGTACGCCGCCGATAAAACCGCCGGCCGTACCGAAATGAAAGCCGCCCACGACCGCTACGAGGCCCAGCTCAAAACCATCCTGACGCCGGAGCAATTCGCCAAGATGGACAAGATGAAAGCCGAGCACCACGGCGGTCATGGCAAAGGCCACGACGGTGGCAAAATGAAGGTGAAGGCCAAAGCCTAATACCGCATACAACGAAAAAGCCCCCATTCTCACCGAATGGGGGCTTTTTCGTTGATAGAGGCGCGAATTCACGGCGTCGCTAAGGCCAGATAGTGATGCGCTGGGCCGTCTGCATCGTGCTTCCCACCTCCATGAGGTGGTAGTTACCAGCCGGCAATCCACTTAAATCTATTTCGGTGGTTCCGGCCGGCACGGTCAGCTGCCGTTGTATCCGGCCCACCCCGTCGTACACGGCCAGCCGACGGCTGGTTGCAACCGCCGTCAGGTACACCCGGCCACTGCTGGGGTTCGGGTAGAGTGGGCTCGTGGCATTGGCGTTGGTCCTGGTGGCCAGCGCTGGCCCCTGGTACCGGGCAAACACGTCATGGTCCCCAACTTCATTTCTGCCGAGGGCCCAGACCTGCGCCGGGCCGGCCGCCACGAAAGCGCGGTGGCTGAAGCCGGACTCAAGGCTTTGCCAGGTCCGGCCTTCGTCGGTGCTGATGGCGGAGCCGGTAGCGGTGATGTATTCCGGAAAGCTGCCGCCGCCACTCAGGTACGTGCCAGGAGTGCCGGGCACCCCGGCAATTACGCCGGTGCGGAGGGGCCCGCTGGCCACAATCGGCAGCCAGGTAAGGCCCCCGTCCGTGGTAGCCGCGAGCTGGCCGGTAGTACTCAGGGCAAGTCCATTGTCGTGAGTACGAAAAGTAACCTGCTTCAATGTGGCGCCGAAGCCTGACACGCCCGCGCCCCAGGTTTGCCCGGCATCGTCGGTGGTCAGGACGCGGCCCGTCGAGGTGGTCAGCCATATTTTACCGCCCAGCATGGGTACGGCACGCACGGTTTCCCCGATTGCCAGGGCGGGCGCGGTGGTGGCCAGCGTCCAAGTCGTGCCGCCATCGGTGGTTCGGTAGAATACCGCGCCCGTCGCCGCATCACAGACCGCCAGGCCGGTATTGGCATCAGTGAAACGCACCTGACGCGGATTGGCGAGGCCAGCCACCGGCGCAAACCCTGCGACACCGGCAGTTGTACGCAGCAACTTATAGGTACCAGATACATAGTCCCGGGATACTATCCAGGCCCGCGACGCATCAAAGGCGCATAAATCAACATATTCTTCGCCCGAAAACGGGTAGGAATTACGCCACCCAACCACTTGGCTGGTTTGCCAGGTAGTGCCGCCGTCCCCCGAACTGATGACCTGGGACTCCCCACTTCCCAAGCCGTAGTACTGGTACCGCAGAGCCCACAGCATCCCCGGCACAGGCATCTGGGCCGGAAAGATATTCTGATTATAAGTACCAAAAGTGGCCGTGGGCATGGTCACGCTTCGCCACGGGCTTTGGGCGTGGGCTGCATGGGTGCAGGCCAGCGAGCCGGTAACCAGCAGGACAACAAATTGGTTGAGGTGCTTCATGAAGGGGCCGATTATGCGTAAAAGCGTGAGAAATACAGCCGTATTTCCGCCATCGTTTAGCCGCGAAATAATAGGCTATTCGGCTTGGGTCGCAAGCCACCAATTTCTGGTCTGCTTCACAAAATCGATTAGTGCACCACGCTCAGCCGTTGGGCTTGGCTCCCGGCTTTTCCCTCGGCTACTACCTGATACACGCCCGCGGGCAGGCCACTTAGGTCGGCAGATGTGGCCGGGGCCGACAGCTCCTTCTGGAGTTGCAGCTGGCCCAGGGCGTTGTACACTTTCACTCGCTGCATGGGCAGCGCCGAGGCAATCGTCACCGGCCCGGCCGTGGGGTTGGGGTACACGTCCAGTCCGCGTTTCACCAGCTGGCTGGCCTGGCTCGCCAGTGCGGCTCCGGTGTAGCGGGCCGCTTCCGCACTGCCATAGTAGCCGCCTGCCCAAATATTGGTTGGGCTTTGAATCGATAGAGCTTCGTGAAAAAGAACATTCTCGACTGTACGCCAAGTCGCGCCATTATCGGTACTTACGGCGGTGCCTCTGAGGTCAGTCGTCGGGTCGTAGGTCGGGTCGTAGCTGTGGCTGGACGGCCCCACGCTCAGATACACGCCCGGCGCCCCCGGCATGCCCTGAATATTGCCATAGCGCATGGGGCCGCTGGGAGTAGTTAAGGTCCACGTTTGGCCCCCGTCGGCAGTTACTGATACCTGGGTTGCGTTGGCAGCGTATGCCAGGCCGTGTAATGGGTCAGAAAAGCTGACACCACGGATAGGCAAGCCCACGGTCGTCGTCGATGTACTCCAGGTATGGCCGGCGTCGGTACTGCGCAGCACGGTTCCGAGGTGGGTTGGCAGCCAGACATTATTGCCCAGCACCACGCAGTCCACAACGTAGTCGCCGGGAGCCATTGTGGGAGCTCCTACCAGGGGCAGCCAGCTGCTGCCGCCATCGGTGGTGTGGTATAGCGGCAAGGTCGTCGAAGTTCCGGAGAATGTAATTGCAAACCCATCGGTTGTGTTGAAGAACCGGATAAAGCCCAAATGCTCCGATACGGCGTTGGTTGGAAGCACAGTCATGTTGGCGCTGCCCGTAGTGGTGCGACGCAGCGAAGTCACGCCATTATTATACATCACAAGCCAGGCGTGCTGGGCATCGACAGCCCACATGTCGCCGGCATATATTCCGTTCGAGTTGAGGCCGTAGGTTGCTACTACCTGGTGCTGCCAGGTCTGGCCATCATCGGGAGTAGTGTATAGCTCTGTATCCGTAATGGGACTTCCTGGGCCACCAGCGTAATTAAACTGCCGTAGCCCCCAGACCACGCCCGCCACAGGAGTACGCAGTTTTGTGGAAATCGGTATGCCGAAACCTACCCACGGCATGGTGGGCAGCGTCCAGATATTTTGGGCCTGGGCCGATAGGCCCATAAGCAGGCATGTGCCCGTTGCGGCTGCCCGTAGAAACGTCATCATAAATTTCAGGAAATGTGGAAATGATTTTTCTAAAAGTATTACGAAAGATGTAAAACCCTGCTCATTGGGCTGGTACTTTTTTGTTGCTTTATCGGGGCGGGCCTCCCCACTGCTATTCGGCCGCTTGCTTATATTTGACCAAACCACCCAGCTTCCAAACCTCCCCTCCCATGCCTCCCCTCCCCAGTAGCACGGCCTCGGCCGTGCAAATCCAGCAGTTTTACGACAAGGGCCTGGCCCACGCCAGCTACGCCGTGCGCTGCGGCCGCCAGGTTGCCATCATCGACCCGGGCCGCGACCCGCAGCCCTACTACGACTTCGCCGACGAGCACGAGGCCCGCATCGTGGCCGTGATTGAGACGCACCCGCACGCCGATTTCGTATCCTCGCACCTGGAAATTGCCGAAGAAACCGAGGCTCCCATCTATTGCAGCAAGCTGGTGGGGGCCAAATACCCGCACCAGAATTTCGACGATGGCGACCGCATCAAGCTGGGCACCTACGAGCTGCACGCCATCAACACCCCCGGCCACTCGCCCGATAGCATCAGCATTCTGCTGATGGACGAGTTGGCCCAGAGCCGCGCCGTATTCACCGGCGACACGCTGTTTGTGGGCGATGTGGGCCGGCCCGACCTGCGCGAAGAAGAGGCCGTGGGCGGCCACAAGCGCGAAGAGCTGGCCGCCCAGCTCTACCGCAGCACCCGCAACAAGCTCATGACCCTGCCCGGCAGCACCAAGGTGTACCCCGCCCACGGCCCCGGCTCGCTCTGCGGCAAAACCACCAGCCCCGACCTCGATTCCACCATTGCCAAGGAGCTGAAAACCAACTACGCCCTGCAGCCCATGTCGCAGGATGAGTTCATCAAAGTGCTGCTCGAAGACCAGCCCTTCGTGCCCAAGTATTTCGGCCACGACGTGGCCCTGAACAAGCAGGGTGCGCCCAGCTTCGAGGACAGCATCCGGGCGGTGCCGCACCTGGGCAGCGACGCGGCCCTGACGCCCGGCGTGCTGCTCATCGATACGCGGCCGGCCGCCAAGTTCCGCGCCGGCCACCTGCCGGGCGCCATCAACCTGCAGGACGGCGGCAAGTTTGAAACCTGGCTGGGCTCGGTGGTTGGCCCCAAAGAGCCGTTCTACCTGCTGGCCGATTCCAAAATCGCGTTGGACACCGTCATTCGCAAAACGGCTAAGATTGGCTACGAGGGCAATATCAAAGGGGCGCTGCTGGCTCCCTCGGTCCTGCCCGCCACCTCCCCGGCCGTGGAGGTTGAGGCCGTGCGCGAGCACCCCGAGGCGTTTACCATCGTCGACATTCGCAACCGGACCGAGGCCAAAACGCCGGTGTTCGACAACGCGCTGGTTATCCCGCTGCCCGAACTGCGCGAGCGCGCCCACGAGATTCCGACCGATAAGCCCGTCCTCATTCACTGCGCGGGCGGCTACCGCTCGGCGGCCGGGGCCAGCATTGTGCAAGCCGCGCTACCCGGCGCGGAGGTGCTGGACTTGGGCGAGGCGATTACGGATTTCCAGAAGCAGACGGCGCATTAGCAATTCCTGGCTTCGTAATAAGAAAGAACGTCCTGCTTCGATTACGCGAAGCAGGACGTTCTTCATTTCAAGAGGTTCACCCAACGGCCTCAGTCCACCACCGCTTCCTCCGGCACGGCCGGCACCGGCGCGGCTTTCGGCTTCTGGCTCACCAGCCACACGCCCAGGAAAATGAGCGCCGCCTGCCCGGCCTTGGCCAACGTGAAATGGTCTTTGCCCAGGGCCACGGCGATGAGCACGGCCAGCACCGGCTGCAGGTAGATATACACGCCCAGCAGGGCCGGCGAGGCGTATTTCAGCGCCCAGTTGTTGAGCAGGTAGGCCAGGATGGTGAGGAACACCACCATGTAACCGATTTCGAGCCAGATTTTGAGCGGAAAGCTGGCGTAGTTGGCCGTCAGCGCCTCGCGCCAGCCGAAGGGCACCGCCACGATGGCCCCCACCAAAAACACCCGCGCCAGCACCGTAAACGCATGGTACTTGCGCATGAGCGGCTGCACCAGCACCAGGTAGAGGCCAAACACGGTGGCATTGGCCAGGATGAACAGGTTGCCCAGCGTGGCGTGCGGGTAGAGGACCGCCTGCGCGTTGCGGCTGAGAATGAGCGAGGCCGCCCCGGCCGCTCCCACCCCAATACCCAGCACGCGCGGCAGCGTAATTTTCTCGCTCAAGAGAATGGCCGAGGCGATGACCACCACGATGGGCGCGATGGTTTGCAGCAGCGAAGCGCTGATGGGCGAGGTCAGGTTCAGGCCCGAAAAAAACAGCAGTTGGTTGGTTCCAATGCCCAGCACCCCGCAGATGATGGACCGCCGGTTATCGGCCCAGCCGATGATTTTGTCCTGCGGGGCCACGAAGTATTTGATGAGCGCGAAGAAGCTCGATGCGCCCAGCACCCGCAGCGTGACGATGCCGAACGGGGTCATGTAGACGGGCATCACGTCTTTCGACAACGAATAATTGGCGGCGTAAATGACCGCGACAAAAAACAGAGCCGCGTGAACGCGAAATTGATTGGGCATAAGTAGGGAGAGTAGCGCCAACTTTGTGGCTCGCGTCCGCGCGCCGTCTGAACCACGCCGCGCGAGAATCGTTCTAAAACGCGAGCCCCAAAGTTCGCGCTCCTTCGCTACTTCCCATGTCCTCCCTCTTTCCCGACGACGAACCCGCTGCCTTCACCCCCGCCGCCGCGCCCGGCCCCGATGCCCCCCTGGCCGAGCGCCAGCGCCCCCGCCGCCTGGCCGACTACGCCGGCCAGCAGCACCTGGTGGGCGAAACCGGCGTGCTGCGCCGCTACCTGGCCGCCGGCCGGCTGCCCAGCCTCATCCTGTGGGGGCCGCCCGGCGTGGGCAAAACCACCCTGGCCCACCTGCTGGCCTCGGAGCTGAAACAGCCGTTTTCGGCCCTAAGCGCCATCAACGCGGGCGTGAAAGACGTGCGCGACGTGATTGAGAAGGCCAAGCGGCAGCGCGGTACCGTTCTTTTTATTGATGAAATCCACCGCTTCAGCAAGGCGCAGCAGGATGCCCTGCTGGGCGCGGTGGAGCACGGCACCGTCACGCTCATTGGCGCCACCACGGAGAATCCGTCGTTTGAAGTCATTCCGGCTTTGCTCTCGCGCTGCCAGGTGTATGTGCTGGAGGCGCTGAGCGCGGACACCCTGCGCGGGCTGGTGCAAAAAGCCCTGACCGAGGACGCGGCGCTGAAGCAGAAAAAGGTGAAGCTGAAAGAGGACCACGCCCTGCTGGCCCTCAGCGGCGGCGACGCCCGCAAGCTGCTCAACCTGCTCGAAATCGTGGTTCAGAGCACGCCGCCCGACAAAAAAGGCCTCATCGAAATCACCGATGCGGTGGTGCAGCAGGTGGCGCAGCGCCCCCTGGCCCGCTACGACAAGGGGGGCGAAATGCATTACGACGTGATTTCGGCCTTCATCAAATCCATGCGCGGCTCCGACCCCAACGCCGCCCTCTACTACCTGGCCGTGATGCTGGAAGGCGGCGAGGACGTGAAATTCATCGCCCGCCGCATGCTCATCCTGGCCTCCGAAGACATCGGCAACGCCAACCCCAACGCCCTGATGCTGGCCACGAGCTGCTTCCAGGCCTGCACCGTCATCGGCCTGCCTGAGTCGGATTTGATACTGGCCCAGACCGTCATCTACCTCGCCACCTCGCCCAAGAGCAACGCCGCCTACCTGGCCATCCGCGCGGCGCAGGCCGAGGTGAAGGCCCACGGCGTGTACCCCGTGCCGGTGCCCCTGCGCAACGCCCCCACCCGCCTCATGAAGCAGCTCGGCTACGGCAAGGAATACGCCTACTCGCACAACGGCGAGGGCAATTTTGAGGAGCAGGAGTTTCTGCCCGATGCCCTGAGCGGCACCCGCTTCTACGAGCCGGGCCTGAACGCCAGCGAGGCCAAAATCCAGGAGCGCCTGCGCGGCTGGTGGGGCGAGAAATACGGCTACTAACGCCCGCCCCGCCGCTGCAAACGCCGTTTCCGTCCTTACAAACACCTTCCCCGCCGGTACGAGGTTCCCCCTCGCTTTCCCACACCTCCCCCGCAGCCGTCCGGCACTCCCCCGCACTTTTACACCGCTCCCCCGGGTTCTTACGCCATTCCCCCGGGCTTTTACGCCATTCCCCCGGGCTTTTACGCCATTCCCCCGGGCTTTTACGCCATTCCCCCGCGCTTTTACGCCATTCCCCCGCGCTTTTACGCCGGCGTAAGGCCTCGGGGGAATGGCGTAAAAGCCCGGGGGAAAGCCAAACGGCCCGCGCCGCCTACTTTTGCTTGCTCTCATACTTCTGCACCCATGCGCCAGTTTCTCAAATACGTCCTCGCCACCATTGTGGGCCTTGCGGCCTTTGCCTTCCTCGGGTTTGTCGTGTTCGCCATCGTCATCGGGGCGGCGGTGAGCAGCTCGCACGAGCCCAAGGAAACCGCCGCCAACTCGGTGCTGGAGCTCAAGCTAAACGAGCCGCTGAACGAGCGCGGGCGCGAAGGCCGCTTCGGCGGCTTTGGCGGGGGCGGCAGCACGGGGCTGGTCGAGCTGAAGGAAGCCATTCACCGGGCCAAGTCTGACGACGACATCAAGGGCATTCTGCTGAACCTGGGCATTGTGCAGGGCGGCATGGCCTCGCTGGAGGAAGTGCGCAACGCCCTGCTCGACTTCAAAAAGAGCGGTAAATTTGTGGTGGCCTACCACGAAATCGCCTCCGAAAAGAGCTTCTACCTCTCCTCGATGGCCAACGAAATCTACCTCAACCCGCAAGGCACGCTCGAATTCAACGGCCTGAGCTCGGAGGTGATGTTCTACAAGCGCCTGTTCGACAAGGCCGGCATTCAGCCCTACATTTTCCGGGTGGGCTCCTTCAAAAGCGCCGTGGAGCCGTTTTTCCGCGAGAACTTTTCCGACTCGGCCCGCTACCAAACGGTGTCGTTCCTGAATTCCATCAACGGCTACATGATTGGCGAGGTGGCCAAAACCCGGGGCATCAACCCGGCCCGCCTCAAGGTGATTTCGGATTCGATGCTGGTGCACAACGCCCCCGATGCCCTGCGCCTGCACCTCGTCACCCGGCTCGGCTACTTCGATGAGGTGCAGGACTACCTGCGCCGCAAGCTGGACCTGGCCAAAAACAAAAAGCCCAGCCTGGTGAGCCTGTCCGACTACACCGACCACGAAAACGACGCCGACGAGCGCGAGGGCAAAACCAGCGGCCGCCGCATTGCCGTGATTTACGCCGAGGGCGACATCGTGACCGGCAAGGGCTCCGACGACAACATCGGCAGCACCAAGTTTGCCGAAGCCATCCGCAAGGCCCGCCTCGACGACCGGGTGAAGGCCGTGGTGCTGCGCATCAACTCGCCGGGCGGCTCCTCGCTGGCCTCGGACATCATTTACCGCGAAGTGCTGCTGACCAAGAAAGTGAAGCCGATTATCGCCAGCATGAGCGACGTGGCGGCCTCCGGCGGCTACTACATTGCCATGGCCTGCGACACCATCGTGGCCCATCCGAACACCATCACGGGCTCCATTGGCGTGTTTGGCGTGCTGCCCAACATCCAGCCCCTGCTGGCCGACAAGCTCGGCATCACCGTGGACCGCGTGACGACGGGCAAGTTTTCGGACCTGCCCACCATCACCCGCCCGCTCACGGAGTTTGAAAAACGCACTTTGCAAGAAGAAGTGAACCGCATCTACGCCGACTTCACCAGCAAGGCCGCCCAGGGCCGCCACATGCCCGTGGAGCGCCTGCGCCGCCTGGCCTCGGGCCGCGTCTGGAGCGGCCTCGAAGCCAAAAACAACGGCCTCGTGGACGTGCTTGGCGACTACGAAACCGCCCTCAAAATCGCCGCCGCCCGCGCCCACCTGCAGGCCGATGACTACCGCGTGCAGCGCCTGCCCCGCCAGAAATCGGCCTTTGAGGACTTCATCTCCACGTTCACCGACGACGACGATGCGGCCAAAACCCGCGCCATCAAGGCCGAGCTGGGGCCGCTCTACCCCGCCTACGCCCAGTACCAGCAGCTCATGCAGATGCGCGGCGTGCAGGCCCGCCTGCCGTACACGCTGGATATCCAGTAGTCATTTTCGCTTGTTTCTCATCCTGAATCCTCTGTCATCCTGAGCGCAGCGAAGGACCTTATCACCCAAGCACTGTTGCTTTAACGTGGTAAGGGCCTTCGCTGCGCTCAGGATGACGTTTTTTATTGCTCCAGCCATGCTCACTCAGCTCCAAGAGGCCGCCGCCTTCATCAAAGCCAGCTCCCAGGCCTTTCAGCCCGAAACGGGCATCATCCTCGGCACCGGGCTGGGCGCGCTGGCCAGGGAGGTCGACGTGGAATACGAAATCAATTACGCCGACATCCCGCACTTCCCGCTCAGCACCGTGGAAAGCCACGCCGGCCGGCTGCTGCTGGGCCGCATGGGCGGCAAGAAAGTGGCGGTACTGCAAGGCCGCTTCCACTACTACGAGGGCTACACCATGCAGCAGGTGGCCATGCCCGTGCGCGTGCTCAAGCTGCTGGGCATTGCCCGCCTGCTGGTAAGCAACGCCGCTGGCGGCCTGAATCCCGATTTCAACCTCGCCGACTTGATGCTGATTGACGACCACATCAACCTGCAGCCCACCAACCCCCTCATCGGGGCCAACCTCGACGAGCTAGGCCCGCGCTTCCCCGATATGTTCGCGCCCTACGACGCCGACCTGCTCCGCCGGGCCGAAGCCGCCGCCCAGGCACTGGGCCAGGCCGGCACCACCCGGCGCGGCGTGTACGCCAGCGTGCCCGGCCCCATGCTCGAAACCCCGGCCGAATACCGCTACCTGCGCACCATCGGGGCCGATGCCGTGGGCATGAGCACGGTGCCGGAAGTCATTGCGGCGCGCCACCTGGGCCTGCCGGTGCTGGCCGTGTCGGTCATCACCGACCTGTGCGCGCCCGGCCACCTCAAGCCCGTGGTACTGGCCGATATTTTCGCCGCCGCCGGCGCGGCCGAGCCCCGGCTCACGGCGTTGATAAAAGCTGTGGTGGCGGGTTTGTAGGCCCTTTACTTCGCCAGAATCTTCTGGGCCGTGGTGCCGCTGAGCACGCCGAAGATGCCGATGCCGCCCTGCACGTTGCCGTAGATGGCGGAGGGCTGGGCAAAGGGGTTGCCGTTGGCCTGCCGCGCATCGCGCACCGACTGCCGGAAGCGGAACATGGCCCGCTCGGTGTGGTAGAGCGTGGCCGTCACGGTATCGCCGGGGTAAAAGCGGTAGCTGGTGCCCAGCACAAATTCCTGGCCGTTGAGCAGTCGGTCTTCTACCGACATATCCTGTTCCGGGCTTTTCAGCAGGGCGCCTTTGGCGGGGTTGCCTTTGTGCAGCTGCAGGCGGTAGCAGTCATCAAGCGGGGCCGGGTCGCGGAAGCTGGTGAGGAAGATGGCCTTGCGCTCGGAGCCGGTTTTGTCGTTGAACTGGTAGCTCACCGAGTCGATGGGCACGGGAGCCAGCATGGTGGTGGTGGCCGTGGCGTGGCGGCCCTTGGTGTCCACCACGTCGAGCTTGAACACGTCGCCGGCCTTGGCCACCAGCGGGTCGCGGCCGATGTGGGAGTGGAATTTCACGCCCGAGGTGGTGTCAATCAAGGCCCGGTAGTTGGGGTTGAAAGCCAGCGGCACCAGCGTGCCGTTGGGCATGGTGAGCGTGACGGTGACATCGGTGGGCACCTGCGGCAGCACCGAGCTGATGTAGGGCACCGATGTGGTGACGGCCAGCTCCGGCACTTTGCCCGGATGCAGGTAGCATTCCACCACCAAATCGGAGGAAAAGGCCGGCAGCGGCACGTTGATGTCGTTTTGCAACTTGCCGCAGCCGGCCAGCGCCACACAAGCAATAACCAGCCAATTCAACTTCATTTTCATAACTGATTCAAACTAAAAACAGCAGTAAAAACCCTGTAATTACTGTCCACAAAATCCGTGAAATCCGCCTTAATCCGAGCGAATCCGTGGTCTAGAAGCGGAAATTGTACGTCAGCGACGGGATAACCGGGAACAGCGACACCTGCTTGGCCTGGAAGCCGGTGGTGCGGCCGGTGGCCTTGTCCTTCACCGTGTCGAAGAACACGAAGTAGGCGTTGCGGCGGTTGTAGGCGTTGTAGATGCTCAGGGTGAGGTCCTGGTCGCGCCGGGCCCCTATTTTGTACACCACGCCGAGGTCGAGGCGGTGGTACGGGATGAGGCGGTAGGAATTGCGGTCGGGGTACACCGGCACCGGGCGCGGGTCGATGCCCACGCTGGAGCCCGGGATGTCCTGCACGCCAAACCGGCCCAGCGGCAGCGTGGTCAGGTTGCCCGAGGTGTAGATAAAGCTGGCCGTGAGGTTGATGCGGGTATTGAGCTGCTGCAGCACCACCACGGTCAGGTTGTGGCGGCGGTCGTAGTTGGGGTGGAAATCGCGGCCGCCGTTCACGCCATTGGTGCCGTTCTGGGGCTGAAAATTGCGCCAGCTCCAGGCCAGCGTGTAGCCAATCCAGCCGGTGGTTTTACCGGTTTTCTTCTCCAGATAAAGCTCATTGCCATAAGCCCAACTCTTGCCGAAAATGAATTCCTGGTCCAAATCAGGGTTTACGAACAACTGCGCGCCGTCGCGGAAATCGACCTGGTTGCGGCCCCATTTATAATAGACTTCGTTGGTGAGCAGATATTTGCCGCTGCCCAGCAGGAAGCTAGCCCCACCGCTTACCTGCTGCGACTGCTGCGGCTTCACCGACAGCCGCGAGGGGTACCAGATATCGGTGGGCAGCGACGCGCCTGAGTTCGTGACCAGGTGCACGTACTGGTACATCATGGCGTAGTTGAGCTTGAACGAAGTCTTGTCGTTCAGGGCGTAGCGGGCGGCGGCGCGGGGCTCGAGGCCGCCGTACTGGTCGGTGCCGCTGCGGAAACCAGTCAGCCGCAGGCCGCCTTCAAGCTGGAGCTTGTCGGTGGCCTTGTAGTTGTCGGAGGCGTACACGCCGCCGTCGAGGCCGAAGTAATGCACGTCGGAGCCGATATCGAGGCGGCCGTCGCCGGTGCTGGCGCTGAGACGGCCCACCCCAAATCGGTGCTGCGTGAGCATGGCCCCGAACTTGATTTGGTGCCGGTCGGTGGGCGTGTACTCGAAGTCGGTGCGCCCGGTGTAGTCCGTGATTTGCGAGCCCAGATTGAAATTAAACACGTTGGCCAGCTGGTTGGTCAGCGTGTATTTGTAGTCCGACACCGACACGGTGGTGTTCACGAACAGCTTGGGCGAGAATGTGTGGTTCCAGCGCAGCGAGCCAATGGTGTTGCCCCACTGAAAGCTGAATTTGAAGCCATTGGGGCTGCTGAAACCGAAGATGTCGCGGCCCAGGTAGCCGGTCAGGAACACCTGGTCTTTCTCGCCGAGCGTGTAGTTGGCCTTGGCGTTGAAATCGTAGAAATAGTAGTCGGGAATGGGGCTGTAATCCTCCTTGCCCTCGTTGGCCTTGTTGAGGGCGCGGGTGAAAATGTCGAAATACGTGCGCCGGCCGCTCACGATGAACGAGCCTTTGCCCTTGTTTATCGGCCCCTCGTAGGTGAGGCGCGACGAAATCAGGCCCACGCCGCCGGTGGCCACGTAGTGCTGACGGTCGCCCTCGCGCAGCTTCACATCCACCACCGACGACAGCCGCCCGCCAAACTGCGCCGGAAAGCCCGACTTGTACAGGTCCACGCTCTGCACGGCATCGGAGTTGAACACCGAGAACAGCCCAAACAAGTGGTTGGGGTTGTACACCACCGTGTTATCGAGCAGCACCAGGTTTTGGTCGGCCGAGCCGCCGCGCACGAACAGGCCGCTGGTGCCCTCGCCCCCACTCTGCACGCCGGGCTTCAGCTGCAGGGTTTTCAGAATATCGACCTCGCCAAACAGCGCCGGCAGTAGCTTGGCCTCCTTGATGCTGAGGTGCTCGACGCCCATTTGGGTGGTTTTGAGCTTTTGCTCCAGGGTCACGGAGCCTTCCACCACCACTTCGCCTAACTCATTACCGCTTTCTTCGAGGTTGAGGCTGAGGCGCTCGTTCTTTTTCAGGTTCACCTCGCGGGTGATTTGCTGGTAGCCGATGAAGGCGATGACCAGCTGGTGATGCCCGGCGGGCAGGCTCAGCGAATAGTGGCCGAGTGAGTCGGCCGCCGTGCCTGTATTGAGGGCAGGCACGGCTACGCTGGCGCCAGGCAAGGTTTCGCCGCGCCCGCCCCGCACCGTGCCGCTGATGGTGAACCGCGCCACCGTTTGGCTCCAGCCGGAACGCGGCCATCCCAGCCCCAACACAAACAATAACAAACAGTAACGCCGGGCAGAGCTAAAAATCATACGGTAGCAATCAGGGAACGCGCAAAGGTAGCCACCTCCCAACGCCGGTATCCGCCGGATAGTTTAGCGCCGGGGCCGGGCCGGGCTACTTGCCCACGTAGGGCTGCAACACCTGGGCGATTTGGGCGGCCGGCACCACGCCCGCCTGCCGCCACACCGGCTGCCCCTGATGAAACAGAATCAGCGTGGGAATACTCTGCACGCGGTATTGCTGGGCCACGGCCTGGTTTTTGTCCACGTCGATTTTGATGACGCGCAGCTTGCCGCCGTGCTGGGCCGCCACCTGCTCCAGAATGGGGGCCATGGTTTTGCAGGGGCCGCACCAGGTGGCGTAAAAATCGACCAAAACCGGCATGCCGGGACTGTTGATGAGTTCGGGGAAAGACTTACGAGGCATGGCGAAGGCGATTAGGCGAGAATCCAAGTATTTGGAACCGGTTATAACGCAAAAAGCCCGGCACGTGGCCAGGCTTTTGGATTTTTGCGGCCGGAATTGGCTTAGCTACTTATTGATAACTGTTATGTCGTTGGCTACTTCGGGCAGCGTGAAGCGGCCGCCCACGGCTTTCACGCCCTTCACGCGGCACTCCCAGGTGTAGCGGCCGGGGATGGCGCTGGCCGCTTCGCCGGTTTCGGCCTTGAAGTATTGGGGGTCGGATGGGTCGGTGGGAAACAGCACATCTACGCCGGTCTGGCCTTTCTCAAGTTCTTTTACTAGCAGGTAATCCTTGCCGGTTTTTTCGCTGTGCACAATGAAGGTAGCCGTGTAGGGGCCGAGCTGGCCGTATTTATCCAAAATACCCAGCTTGATTTGGGCGGTGGTGCTCACCATCCAGGTTTGGGCGCGGGCTTCGGGGGCTGAGCCCAGTAGCAATATCATCATCAGGGCCCCGGTCAGCCAGCCAGCCAGTGGCCACTGTTTGGGAATTAAAAAGGAAGGTACAGGTATCATCACGGTTAAAATAGGGAGAAAAAGGGTGAAATGCAGTGCAGAAGAACGGGTAGTAATATGGGCAGTCAGCGCACATTACCCGCCAAGATAGTGCGTTGATAACAAATCCGCAACTTGCAGCGAGCGCAACCTGTTAAGGTTCCAGTCAAATTGTTCATGCCCGACTACTATTTGCGGAATGCCCAGGCAACGCTCAAGGTCCAATCAATGGCCACTCAGTCCGGTACCGGCCACTGCTGCTATCCGCTGTGGCCTTTGCGAGCGGGAGGTGCAGGCCACTTCCCGCCACCACCTCGTGCCACGCGAAGAGGGCGGCAAGCACGGCCCCACCGTCGACTTATGCCAGCCCTGCCACAGCAGCGTGCACCGCTTCCTGAGCAACCGCACCCTGGCCCGGCAATATGCTTCGGTGGAAGCCCTGCGGGATGCGGAAGAACTGGAAACCTACCTGCGCTGGATTCGAAAGCAGCGCGTGGAGCGCATCAGCAACCGGCGCGGGCGGCGTTATGCCGGCTTGCACGGATGAGGCATTTTTGACGGAGCTTTGCCGGATGAACCGCTACTTCGTGCCTTTTGCGCAGCTTCGGCAGCAGCCTACTATTGTGGTGGACAGCGTGGGCCTCGGGGCTGCGCTCACGCTGGCGCACTGGCGCGGGGCCGCTACGCCCCCGGCCCTGCGCGACGACACCAGCGCCGGCTCGGCGCTGCGAGCGTTGCACCAGCCCACCACGCCGGGCCTGGAGGCGGCGGCCGTCACGGCCAATCATTTTGATATCGACGGCTTTATCGGCGTGTGGAGCCTGCTGAACCCGGAATTGGCGGTGGCGCACGAAGAACTGCTGCGCAAGGTGGCCGTGCTGGGCGACTTTCGGGAAATTGACCTGGCCCACCCGCTGGCCGATGCTGCGCTGAAACTGGTGTGCTGGCTGAATGCCGAGGAAAAAGCCCGGTTCTATGAGCCCTTCGGCGCGCCCCTTCGGCGGCGACGTGAGGACGAGGCCTCGGCGGAGAAATTCGACTGGTTCCTGCCGCGCTTCGCCGAAGTGCTGCAAAACCCGGAAGCCGGCCGTGCCGCCTGGGAGCCTGAATATGACCAGGTGCAACGGGCGGCGGCCATCATCCAAAGCCCTGCAACCACGCGGCGGCAATTCCCGGAAATTGGGCTGGTGGTGGTGAATACGCCCGCGCCGCTGCCGTACTACGCCCTCTTCGGCCCCACGGCGGGCTACGACATCGTGCTGAGCCAATACGACGGCAACCGCTACGAACTCGAATACAAGTACACTACCTGGATTGACCTGGCCAGCCGCCCTACCCTGCCGCGTCTGGCGCTGGCCCCACTCGCAATCCGCCTCAACACGCTGGAAACCAGCGGCCGAACGTGGGCCGCCGACGGCATTACCGACACCGGCCCGCTGCTGCGCCTCGCAGGCAAGAAGCTGACCAAAGCCGAACGCTACGCCGACCCCGACGGCCGGCCAATTTATGCTTCATCCATCGCGCCGGAGGTGCTGGAGCGGGAAGTGGTGGCGTTTTTTCGGACTGGATATGAGAGGATTGAACCGAAGAAATACTGGACCTGGCCCGAGGTGAAGTCGGCCGGGATGTAGCGCGGACTCGCAGAGTCCACGCTACAACTACACCGCGCAGTCGGTTTCTTCGCCGCGCACGTCTACCAGGTGCACCGAGCTGTTGCCGCCCGCGCCGGGCCGCACCCGAATCTGGGTACCGATACGGTCCTTCAGGTCAGAGACGTGGGAAATGATGCCAATCATTTTGCCGGAATGCTGGAGGCGCTCCAGCGCATCAAGGGCCGTGTTCAGCGCCTCGGGGTCGAGGGTGCCGAAGCCTTCGTCGATAAACAATGACTCAATACGGGCCTTGTGGCCGGCCAGCTCGCTCAGGCCCAAGGCCAGCGCCAGGCTCACCAGGAAGCTTTCGCCGCCCGAGAGCGAGGCCATGGGGCGCACCGTATCGGCTTGGTCGTGGTCGATGATTTGCAGCTCCAGGTTGCGATTGGGCGTTTTGAGAATGGTGTAGCGGCCGGTGAGCTGGCGCAGGCGGAGGTTGGCCAGTCGGGCCAGGTGCGTGAGCGTGAGGCCCTGGGCAAACTGGCTGAACTTGTCGCCGCGAGCCGAGCCGATTTGCTCGCTGAGGTCCTGCCAGCGCTGCTCTTCCTGCTGGCGCAGTAGCAACTCCTGCAAGCCGGCAGCCTGCTGAATCCGGGCGTCGTCGTCCAGCTTCAGCTGGTTGCCCACGGCTCCAAGTTTCTGCTGCAGAATGTCATCGGCAGCCGAAAGGGTGTTGAGCTGGGCCGTGAGCTCGGGGGCCGAGTGCGGCGTGAGGCCCGCTTCGGCGTGGTGGCTGAGCTCGGTGGTGAGGTCGGTGAGGCGGCGGGCAGCGGCGGCCCGGTTGGTCAGGTGCTCCTGCCGAAGCTGCTGGAGGCGCTGGGCTTCGGCGGCTGGCAGCAACAACGCGCGCGCCTCGGCGGCGCTGGCGAGGCTGGCAGCGGCGAGGGCCGCGGTTAGCTCGGCCTGGCGCTGGGCAAAGGCGGCGCGGTGCGTTACCAGTTGCGTTTGCAGGTCGTCGCGGCGGTTCTGTTGGATTTCGAGCGCTTTCTGTTGTTCAGCCAGCTGATTTTGACTGATTTGCTGGGCGTTGGCTAGCCGCAGGGTGGCCTGACGCAGCAACTCCGCTTCGGCGGCAGGGTCGGGACCGGCATAAGAAGCTTGCCGCGCCTGCTGCTGCTGCTGAAGCGCCTCTTGGTCGGCCGCGAGAACAGCAGCAGCGGTGGCAAGCTGTGCCTCCCGCTGCTGCAAAGCCTGCAGATGGGCATTGCGCTGGCTGGTTTTTTCCAGCAGTTGCTTTCCCAGTTCGCTGAGCGTCGTCACTTGGGCTTCGTAGTGGTCGGCCCGCTCCCGTAGCGTGGCCAGCAGGCCGTCGTAGGGCGGCTGGGCGGGCAATGGCAGCTTGTGTGGCTGGAGGAAATCCCGAATCGAGCTTTGGAAAATTTCAGCCTGTTCCTGCCAATGCACCAGCTCATCGGCCAGCTTGGCCAGGTCGGTTTCAATGGTCGCTTCCCGGTCCACAAGGCGCGGAATCTCACGTTGCGCGGCGGTGATAGCCTCGCCGGCCTGCAGGTATTTTTCGCGCAGCTCGGCCAGCTTTTCATCCAGCACAGCCAGCCGGCGGCGGGCGGCCACCGCAGCTTTCTGCTCTTCGTCAGCGACTTCCAGCAGCGCACGCACGGCGGCGGGGTCAGCCGGCTGGGCGGGCACGGGCACCAGCGCCGCGGCCATTTCAGCCGCTTGCTGCCGGGCAGTTTCGGCGGCGGCAGCGGCATTCTCCCGCAGCTGCTGGCGCTGGCGTTGCTCGGTTTGGTGGCGGGTGAGGGCTGTGGTGGCCTGGCGCAACTCCTCATCGAGCGAGGCCAGGGCCTGTTCCTGCTGGGTCACGCGTAGTTCCTGGGCATCGGCTTCGGCCGTAAAATCGGGGGCGAAGGCGTGCTCCAACGCGCCGCACAGCGGGCAGGGCTGGCCGGCCTCCAGGTGCTGGCGGTGGGCGTTGAGGTCGGCCAGGGCCTGCTGGGTACGGAGCTCGCGGCGGTAGCTATCGAGCAGCTTCTGGCCGTCGACCCGATGTGTTTCGAGGTGAGCAGCGGCAGTTTCGGCGGTAGTTAGGGCTGGGGCTTGCTGGTCGATTTCAGCGGCCAGGGCATCGGCGCGGGTCTGGTGCTCGTGGGCCGCTTCGGCTTTGGGCAGCAGCTGTTGCAGGGCTTGCCGGTGGGCAGTAAGGTCGTCGGCGCGCTGGACGAGGGCGGCGGCCGTGGTGCCGGCTAGCAGGGCGTCGCGCTCGGTGCGGCAGGGCTGGCCTTCGTCCTTGATGGCCTGCTGGCGGGCCTGAGCCTCGGTTTCGAGGCCGCGCTGGCGGCGTAGGTCGGTGGCGGTTTGGTCCTGGGCTTTGCGCAGCTCAGTGCGGCTGGCTTCGCGGGTGGCTATTTCTTTCTGCGCACCTTGCAGGTCGATGATTTCGCGGTCCAGTGCCAGCACCTGGTTTTTCAGGTCGATTTCGGCACTGTGCTCAATGAGCCAGCGGTCCAGGGCCTCGTTGCGGGTTTGCAGGGCTTCAATGGCCAGCGTCTCGCGGCTCAGGTCGGCTTCAGCCTGGTCGTAGGCTTTCCGGTTTACGTCGTGGGCTTCGCGCTTTAAGTTGAGTTGATGTAAAGCAGCGACAATTTCGGCATCCTGCTGCTGCGCCTTGCTGAGCAGGGGGCGCAAGCGGTTTTCGTCGGCCAGCGCGGTGGCGTGGGCGACAGTAGCAACGGTGTGGGCAGTGGCAGCAGCATCAGCGGCCAGGCGCAGGCGGGGTAAAGATTCGGCCAGTTCCCGCAGCTGCGCTTCGTCGCTGGCAACCTCCTTTTCGGCGGCTGCGGCCAACTCCAGCGGCGTATCCACCGCAGCGGCGCGGGCGTGGCCGTCCAACCGGGCAAACTCAGGTTGCAGGGTTTCGTCGTCGCGGCGTAGCCGTTCCGTTTCGCGGGCTGTGTCGCTTAGCTGGCGGTCAAGCTGGTCGAGAATGGTGCGCCAGGTCAGGCACACAGTCAGTTCCTGCTGCTCGAGATGGTGCCATTCGGCCTGCTGGTGCAGCACATCAAGCTGGGCTTCCAATTCAGCCCGCTCCTCGTCGGTCAGCAGCCGGGTGGCATCAAGCTTGGCGCGCAGCAATTTGGTTTTCAGCTCCTCTTCCTTGGCCTTCTCAAACGCCGCCACGCTCAGCCGCGAGTAGATGCCCACGTTGGTCATCTTTTCCAGCAGGGCGCTCCGCTCCTTTTCGGGCGCGTGCAGGAAGCGCGCAAATTTGCCCTGGCTCAAGAGTACCGACTGCTCAAACTGCCCAAAATCCAGCCCCGACAACTCCCCCACCCGCTTCGGCACCGCCTCCTTGCCGCTGATGACGGCCACATTGGAAGGGCTCATTACCAGCGTCATGGCATCGGCATTCAGCGCGCCCTTGTCTTCGCCGCGCACCTTGCGCTTCACTTCCCAGCGCGAGCGGTAGCGCACGCGGTCCACCACGCCGGTGTCGGGGTTGGTTTCGTGCACTTCAAATTCTACCTCCGAAAAAGCGTCTTTGGCGTGGCGGCTCACCATCTCGCCCACCTGGCGGTCGTGGCGCGGCACGCGGCCGTAGAGGCCCACGGCAATGGCGTCAAGCAACGTGCTTTTGCCCGCGCCGGTGGGCCCGGTGATGGCAAAAAGCCCCGTGTCCGCCAAGGGCGTTTCATCAAAGCGAATCAGAAACGGGCCGGGCAGCGAGTTAAGGTTAGCGAAACGGACGCTGATAATTTTCATGCGGATAGTTTTCCCATCAATACATCCCGAAGGTACAGCCGGGCAGCAGCGCGCGGCGTATTGCGCGCTACTGTCCGCCCCAGGCCAGCGGGTCGGCTTCGGCCAGCAGCTGGCGCAGCTCGCCGAAGGTGGCGGCCAGGGCGGCAGCCCGCTCGGGCGGCAGGCTGGCCACGCGGCGGCTAAACACTTCGTCCACGGTTAATTCATGCAGCAGGGCCAGCGGCATCGTGCTTTCGGCCAGGTCCGCAACCTCAGTGGCGCGCTGGTGGCGCACGCCGCGCGGGGCCAGCACCTGGGCCTTTTGCAGCTGCAATACGGCCTGCACGCGACGCTGCACCTCGGCGGGCGTTTCGTCGGAGCGCACCAGCACATCGGCCCAGGCCACCAGTGGGAAAGCCGAATTATCAAAAGCCAGAATGTCGGCTTCCACCTCTTCCAGCGTGCCGTGGAAGCGCTGCAAGCGCCGCGCTACCGGCACGGGCAGGCTGGTGATGGCCGGCGCGCCGGCCCCACTAAACTCGAGCAGCAGCACCTGCTGTCGGTCGTCGGCTTCGGTGAAGGATAGCGGCACCGGCGAGCCCGAGTAGCGGATGTGCGCCCGCCCGCCCACCAGCTGCGGGCGGTGCAGGTGGCCCAGCGCCACGTAGTCGAACGCAGCCGGGAAATGCTCGGCCCCAATCAGGCCTAGGCCACCAATGTGCACGTCGCGCTCGGCCCCTTCGCGGGCTTCGCCGCCGGCCGCGTAGAGGTGGCCGGTGGCCAGCACGGGCACGTCGTGCTCGCGCTGGCGCACTACGGATTCGTGGTCGGCCAGGGCGGCGTAGTGGCCGGCAATACTCTGGCGGATGCGGAGTTGGCGGTCGTCGGGGGTTTCGCCGGCCACGGCCAGGCGGATGTCGCGGTCGCGCAGGAAAGGCACGGCGCACACCACCAGCCCCGGCCGGCCATCGGCGGCGTTGAGGTGCAGGATTTGCTCGGTCGCATCGGTGGGCACGCCGCCCACTACGTGGATGCGCAGCTGCCGCAATAGCCGCCGCGAAGCATTGAGCATGGTGGGCGAATCGTGGTTGCCGCCCACCACCACAATGTCGCGGCAGCCGGTGGCCTGCATCTTCACCAGGAAAGTGTAATACAACTCCTGTGCCGTGTAGGACGGCGTTTGGGTATCGAAAATATCGCCGGCTATTACCAGCACCTCAATGGCCTGGGCCTGCACCGTCAGCAGCAGCCAGTCGAGAAAAGCCTGTTGCTCGGTGGTGCGCTCCTGGCCGGTGAGGAAGTGCTGGCCGAGGTGCCAGTCGGCGGTGTGAAGGACGCGCATTTGGAAAAGTTGCGGTAGTTGAGAAAGGCGAAGAACTGCTGCAACGAAAATCGAAGCAGAAAATTCACCCACAAAGGTCGGCCAAAGTCCACAGACGGATTTGGCTTTCCGGCTGGCCTGTTCAATAAAACCAGCCAAAGCCATGATGCCCTGGACTTACAACCGCTCAAAGGCGCACCCCGTTATTCTCAACGAATATCCGGGTGGCGGGGCACTCATCCCGCTTTCATGAAGTTGGTATTAAAATGCACCGCCAATTCGTTGGTCTGCGCTTCACCCTTTTCCATCTTCTATGAAACATTCGCCACTGGCCCAGGCCGGTATTCCCATTGCCCCTTCCCTCGATTCTACCCTGGCCGATGACGGCGTGCGGCCCCGCGTGGCCCCCGACAAGCAGCGTCTGGTGCGCATTTCGGCCCTGGCCGTGCTGGTGGCCGTGGTCATCAGCTTCGTGGCCCGCCTGCTGGTGTATCTCATCAACCTCGTCACCAACCTGGTTTTCCACGGCACGGCCTCGGTAGAATACCACAGCCCGGCCGATAACCACCTCGGCCTCTGGGTTATTCTCATGCCTGCGCTGGGCGGTTTGTTGGTGAGCCTGATGGCCATTTATGGTTCGAAAGCCATTCGCGGCCACGGCATCCCGGAAGCCATGGAGCAGATTCTCACCAACCAGAGCCGCATCAAGCCTTCCATTATGTACCTGAAGCCGTTGTCGGCGGCTATTTCCATTGGTACGGGCGGGCCGTTTGGGGCCGAGGGGCCGATTATTGCCACCGGCGGGGCGCTGGGCTCCACGCTGGGCCAGCTCATCAAAATCACCCACCACGAGCGCAAGGTGCTACTAGCAGCGGGCGCGACGGCGGGCATGTCGGCCATTTTCGGCACGCCCATCGCAGCGGTTTTCCTGGCCATCGAGCTGCTGCTGTTTGAGTTTTCGCCGCGCTCGCTGCTGCCGGTGGCGCTGGCCTGCATCACGGGGGCGGCGGGGCACCACTTGCTGTTTGAGCAAGGCCCGACGTTTCCCATGCCCGCGCTGCTGGCCCCCAGCAATGGTGCGCTGGCTACCTATAGCGCCATTGGCCTGCTGATTGGACTGGCCTCGGTGGGCATCACCAAAATCGTGTATTTCATTGAGGACCTGTTCGAAGAACTGCCCATTCACTGGGCGTGGTGGCCGGCGCTGGGCGGACTGGCCGTGGGCGGCATCGGCTACTTTGCGCCGCGCACCATGGGCGTGGGCTATGAGAACATCACCGCCGTGTTGTCCGGCAATGCGCCCCTGAGTTTGCTGCTGACACTGTGCTTATTGAAGTTTGCTTCGTGGGCCATTTCACTGGGCAGCGGCACGTCGGGCGGCACGCTGGCGCCGCTGCTCACTATTGGCGGGGCCACGGGCGCGCTGCTGGGCGTGGCCATCCGGCACTTCTTTCCGGCCTCGGATATCGTCATTCCGCTGGCGGCGCTGGTGGGCATGGCTGCCATGTTTGCAGGCGCGTCGCGGGCGCTGCTCACGTCCATCGTGTTTGCGGTGGAGGGTACGGGCCAGGCGCAGGCGTTGCTGCCGCTGCTGGGTGCCTGCACCGGCGCTTACCTGGTGTCGTTTCTGCTGATGGGCAATACCATTATGACCGAAAAAATTGCCCGCCGCGGCGTGAAAACGCCCGTCGACTACGAGCCCGACCTGCTCGACAAAGTGAACGTGGGCCGCGTACTGCAAAACGGCATGCTGGCCATCAGCACCGACAATACCATTGCCGAAGTGCGCACTTGGACCGAGCGCGAGGCCGAACACACCGGCCCGCACTTAGTGGTGGTGAACCCCGACGGCGCTTTCGCCGGCATTGTGAGCACGGTGGCCCTGGCCGGCTGGCACGCCGACGAAAACGCGCCCATTAGCGCCCTGCTCCAGCCCCGCTCCTCCACCCTGCTGGCCACCGATACCCTACGCACCGCCGTGGAGCGCATGGCCCGCGAAAACGTGGATGTGCTGCCCGTGCTCGGCAGCAAGGCGCAAGTGAGCGGCGTGATTTCCTACCGCGACATCCTGACGGCCTACAAAAACCGCCTCGACGACGACGGCAACATGGCTTCCAACATTTCGCTCAAACGCAAAAGCCTGCGCGTGCTGCTGCGCGGCCAGGCCATGTTCCAGAAGCAGAAATCGGAGATTGAGTAAGCCGCTTGAAATTGGCTGATTCATCGAAAAGCCTCCCGCACCATGCGGGAGGCTTTTTAATTGTCTTGATTAATCAGGTTCACCACCAGCGTTATCATCGTGGTTTTGTCCTCTGGTTTGCTTTCGGCAATGAGCAACGTGAGGGCCACTAGTGCATTGTCGGCCAGTCGGCGCGTGCCGTCGGGGTGGTACAGGCAGTAGTTGCGGTCCAGAAACCAGACGAACAGGAAGGCCGCGATGCGCTTATTACCATCCGAAAACGAGTGGTTCTTCACCACAAAATACAGCAAATTAGCCGCTTTTTCCTCCACGCTCGGGTACAAGTCCTCGCCGCCGAAACTCTGATAAATAGAGCGTACTGAGCTTTGGAATGAAGCATCCTTTTCCCGTCCAAACAGAGCGCTGCCCCCAAACTGCGTGCGCAGGCTGTCCACCGCCTCCAGCCCAGCTTCGTAAGTTAGTTCGAAGGGCTCTTCGATAGCCGTGCCACGCACCCGCAGGCGTTGGTGGTCGTACTGGTCGAGTACGTCAAGTGCGCGGGCGTAGTCGCCTAGCACCCGTAGCAGGGCGTCCGACTGGTCCGAAGTCAACTCCTGATTCGCGGCTACTTCGCCTTGCAGTTGCACCAGTCGCTTGAGGTCGGCCAATTGGCGGGCGCTTTCACGCAGGCGCTTTTCATTCAGCGCATAGCCCTGCACAAGATATTGGCGCAGGATGTTGGTGGCCCACTGGCGGAAGTGCGTGCCGCGCAAGGACTTCACGCGGTAGCCTACCGAGATGATGACATCCAGATTATAGTGCTTGACGCGGTAGCTTTTTCCATCGGCGGCAGTTGTCAAGGATTCCTTGACAACTGAATCTTCCGCTAACTCAGCCTCACGGAACAAATTCCGAATGTGTAGGCTAACATTCTGTTTGGTTGTATCAAACAATTCAATCATCTGCGCCTGCGTTAGCCAAACCGTTTCGTGGTCCAACTGCACTTCCAATTGTGTTTGGCCATCAGAAGCTTGGTAGAGCAGAACATTATCGGTAGAATTCATAGGGGTCGGGATTACAAGAACAAGATAGTAGGATAAAATCCTGCCCAAACGAAAGAGGCCCGACTGAATCAGCCGGGCCTCTCGGTTGCTTGAGCTTCTAAAATGCTACAGGTGAATCACCTCGCCATAAGCCGCCGCGGCAGCTTCCATAATGGCTTCCGACATGGTGGGGTGCGGGTGCACAGCCTTTATGATTTCCATGCCAGTGGTTTCCAGCTTGCGGGCCACCACTACCTCGGCAATCATCTCGGTCACGTTCATGCCAATCATGTGGGCACCGAGCCACTCGCCGTACTTCTTGTCGAAAATGACTTTCACGAAGCCGTCTTTGGCACCAGCGGCGCTGGCTTTGCCCGAGGCCGAGAAGGGGAACTTGCCCACCAGCACGTCGTAGCCTTTGGCTTTGGCTTCGGCTTCGGTGTAGCCCACGCTGGCGATTTCGGGCGAGGCGTAGGTGCAGCCGGGGATGTTCTGGTAGTTGAGGGGCTCGGGGTGGTGGCCGGCAATTTTCTCAACGCAGATGATGCCTTCGGCCGAGGCGACGTGGGCCAGCGCGGGGCCGGGCACGATGTCGCCAATGGCGTAGATGCCGGGCACGTTGGTCTGGTAGAAGTCGTCCACCAGCACGCGGCCGCGCTCTACTTTGATGCCCAGCTCTTCGATGCCGATGTTTTCGAGGTTGGTGGTTACGCCCACGGCGCTCAGCACCACGTCGCACTCAATCACCTGCTCGCCTTTGGCGGTTTTGATGGTCACTTTGCAGCCTTCGCCGCTGGTGTCCACTTTGGTTACTTCGGCGCTGGTGAGCACGTTCACGCCGATTTTGCGGAACGACTTCTCCATCTGGCGCGACACTTCCTCGTCCTCCACGGGCACGATGCGGGGCAGAAACTCCACCACCGTCACCTCCGAACCCATGGTGCGGTAAAAGTAGGCAAACTCGACGCCGATGGCGCCCGAACCTACCACCACGAGGCGCTTGGGCAGTTGCTCCATGCTCATGGCCTTGCGGTAGCCGATGATTTTCTTGTTGTCAACCGGCATGGTGGGCAGCTCGCGCGAGCGGGCGCCGGTGGCCAGGATGATGGATTTGGCTTCCACCATTTCCTTGCTGCCGTCGGCTTTGGTTACCTCCACTTTGCCGGGGGCCACCACTTTGCCGGTGCCCATCACGGCTTCAATTTTATTTTTTTTGAACAGGAAGTTGATGCCCTTGCTCATGCCGTCGGCCACGCCCCGGCTGCGCGAAATCACAGCGCCGAAGTCGTAGCCAATGCCTTCGGCCTTCAGGCCATAGTCGGCGGCGTGGTTGAGGTACTCGAACACCTGCGCGCTTTTGAGCAGGGCTTTGGTGGGAATGCAGCCCCAGTTGAGGCAAATGCCACCCAGCGACTCGCGCTCGATAACGCCCACTTTCAAACCCAACTGCGACGCCCGAATGGCGGCTACGTACCCGCCGGGGCCGCTGCCGACCACGACCAAATCAAATTGCAATGCCATAGAATGCTGCGAAAGAAAAAAGAAAACCGGGCCCGGCTGGGGGGCCCACCCATTACGAGCCGTAAAGATAGCCGCCGCGCCGCGTCGGGATTGTAGTGGCCGCCGGGTTATCTTGCCAACAAGATTTTGGCGCGCTCTGTGCTGGCAGCCAATTTTTCAATTTTCCCGTATAAGGCCCGGCTCCGGCGCAACTTGCCGTGGCCACACATTTTCTGCAATTCCATGAAACCACATTTTCGCGCTCCTATGGCGGCCCTCGGGTTGCTCGCTTTTCTCACCAACTGCGCCACCACCGTTACTGAAAAAGAGAAATCGGGCAACACCAGCCAGCTTTTGAACATGCCGCCCGTATCCGACGCGCGCCGCCCTGACTCGACCGGTGCGGCTACTTCGGCCCCCGACGCCCGGACCACCGGCGAAGCCAACGGCATTGCCGCCACGCCCGCCACCGCCGTGGCTTCGGATGCCGCCTCGGCTGCCGCGCTGGCCGCCGACCGGCCCGACCCGAATGCGCTGTCGGCCTCGGCGGCCTCGGCCGAGCGGGAGAAAGAGAAGAAAATGACGGCCCTCGACTACCGCAATATGCTGGCCAATGCCGACGCCATTCTGAAAGTAGACCCCAAAAATTCGGCGGCTTACCTGCAACGCGCCAAGGCCAAAAGTTACCTCAAGAACTACGCGGAGGCCTTGCCCGACTACGCCACGGCCATCAAGTACCAGCGCAACAACCCCGACGCCTACTACAACCGCGGCGTGAACCGCCTGATGATGAAGCAGTACAAAGCGGCTTCGACCGACTTCTCGGGCGCCATCAAGTACCGGGCCGATGACAAGGAATCGTACTTCGGCCGGGGCGTGGCCAAGATGCAGATGTACCAATACAAGCCCGCCGTGGCCGATTTTACCAAAGCCATCCAGCTCGATTCGACCTACGCCGATGCCTGGGAATACCGCGGCATCAGCTACTCGTCGTTCGATAAATTATCCGAAGCCCGTCGCGACTTGGAACGCGCCACCAAGCTGAACCCTGAGGCCGCCAAGAGCCTGCGCCGCTACGTGGGCAACGACGAGGGCAAAGCGCCCATCAAGCCCGCCCCGGTAGCCAAGCCCGGCACCGGCTACCACCCCAAGCCCGGCCAGCACTAGGCCGTAGCTTGGACTCTGCGAGTCCGAGCCGCGAGCAGAGCGAGCATCCGGAACCGGACGAATCCCCTGACGCGCGATGCTCGCTCTGCTCGCGCTCGGACTCGCAGAGTCCAAGCTACTTCCCGCCGAAAAATAGCTTGAAGTAGAAACTCGGCTGGCGCAGCCGCTCGCGCAGGTCCAAATCCATGAACATCATGGATAGGGTTTCGGCCAGCGTGGGGTTGTTCACGGCGCGGTTGGCCACAATGTTGAAGAGGCTGGGGAAGTTGAGCAGGCGCTGCATTACGCGGCTCAGGCGCAACTCCTGGCCGAGACGGTTGTACACGGCCTTGTCGTAGTTTTTGAGGAAATCGGGGCTAAAATCGGATTTTTTCACGGCCTCCACGGCCCAGATGGCGGCGTGGCGGCCGCTCACCATGGCGTGCGAAATGCCCTCGCCCGAGAATGGGTCGATGAGCGAGCCGGCATCGCCGAGCAGGAAATACCCCGCCCCCGACAGCGCCCGCCGCTTCGAGCCCAGCGGTAGGCCGAAGCCTTTGACGGAACCCAGCCGCGTGGCCCCGGCGAAGCGCGGGGCCAGCGTGGGGTGCGTGGCCAGAATCTCGTCGAGGCGCTGGCGCAGGTTGATTTTTTTATCGGCTACGGTTTTGGAGAGCATGCCCACGCCTACGTTGGCCTGGCCGTTGGGCAGCGGGAATACCCAGAGGTAGCCGGGCAGAAAGTCCTTGATGAAGTGCAGCTCGATGAAATTATCGGGGCTGAGGCCACTTACGCCGTCGTAGTAGGTGCGGAGGCCGGCGCAATGGTGGTCGGGCTCCAGGGCGTGGCCGGCCACTTTGCGGGCGAACTCGGACTGGGCACCGTTGGCGACGAGGAGCAGGCGGCAGGTGGCGATTTCCTGGCCAGCTTTGTCGAAGAGCTGCCAGCCGGTGGGGGTGCGCTCGGTGCGGGCCACGTCTACGTTTTCGCGGAAGTCGATTTCGGGCCGCTGGCGCACTTCTTCGACCAGGAAATTATCGAAGTCGATACGCTTGGCCACGTGGCCGGCGGTGTGGTCGGTGGCCTTGTCGAACTTGGGCTTGAAGGGGATGCCGAGCTTGCGGCCGTTGGGCGCGATGAAGTCGATGCCCCAGCTTGGAATCTGGATGGGCGAGGCCGCGAGCTTGGCGTGCAAGCCGGGCGCGATGCGCTTCAACTCGTTGATGACCTTGCCGCTGAGGGCGTCGCCGCAGGTTTTATCGCGCGGGAAGGCGGCACGGTCCAGCAGCAGGCAGGGCTGGCCGGCGTTGGCGAGGTGCAGGGCCGCGGCGGCCCCGCCGGGGCCCGCGCCCAGAATGCAGATGTCGTGATGGGGCATAATGTAGGGCGAAGTTAGCCCGCTGCAGCGCGAACGTAGCGCGGACTTTGTAGTCCGCGAGACTTCTCTCGTCAGACCCATTTCCTAAACCACTCACTCGCGGACTACAAAGTCCGCGCTACTTACCTTCGCCCCATGACCAACACACTCACCGGAAAAGTGGCCCTCGTGACGGGCGCTTCCAAAGGAATTGGCCGCGCCATCGCGGCGCATTTTGCCCAGCTCGGCGCCGATGTCGCCTTCACGTATTTATCCTCGGTAGAGAAGGGCCAGGCCCTGGAAACCGAGCTTTCGGCCAACGGCACGAAGGTGAAAGGCTACCGCTCCGACGCCTCCGACTACGCCCAGGCCGAAAAGCTGATTGAAGACGTAGTGGCCGATTTCGGCAAGCTCGACATCCTCGTCAACAACGCCGGCATCACGCAGGACGGCCTACTGATGCGTATGAGCGAGCAGCAGTGGGACAACGTGCTCACCGTAAACCTCAAGTCGGTGTTTAATCTCACCAAAGCCGCCACCAAGCCCATGATGCGCGCCAAAAGCGGCTCCATTATCAATATGACCAGCGTGGTGGGCATCAAGGGCAATGCCGGGCAGGCCAACTATGCGGCCAGCAAAGCCGGCATTATCGGCTTCACCAAATCGGTGGCGCTGGAGCTGGGCTCGCGCAACATCCGTTGCAACGCAGTGGCCCCCGGCTTCATCGAAACCGAAATGACCGACGCCCTCGACCCCAAGCAGGTGGACGAGTGGCGCAAGGCCATCCCGCTCAAGCGCGGCGGCCGTCCGGAGGACGTGGCGAAGGCCACGGCGTTTCTGGCATCGGACGATTCAGCCTACATCACTGGCCAGGTGCTGCAAGTGGATGGGGGGATGCTGACGTAAGAAAAAGCAAAAGCCTTCAACGAGGGCCCGCGCGATTTCGGCCGCGTCAGCTTTTCCTAAGCATCGGAAAAGCTGACGCGGCCGAAATCGCGCGGGCCCTCGTTGTTTTCGTGCACTGTGGCCGTTGTGTCGTTGCAAGAATAGCTTGATTCGCTTCTGCTTTTCAGAAACCAATCATGCCGGGCTGGGTCGTACGCAAACTCGCTGACGTACTCCGTTTTATCGCAGGCCCCGAATAATTGCGTCACCTTAAAACCCTGGTCATAGGCCTCAAAACTTTGAAACGGGTCGCCTACGCCGGCACCGCCGCAGTCGGTGCAGCCTACCAAATTCTTGCTGACAGCTGCCACCCGGAACCCGGCGGCTCCGGCATTGAGGACAATGAATACTTTTCGGCCATAATTAACATCTTCGGCGAGTTTTTCGATGGGACGTCTCGAACGGGTCAATACCAAGTAATCCCATTGCCCATCGCCATTGAGGTCTCCTTCTGAATAATCTTCGAACTCGACCGTGGAATCAGCTTTTGCGAGTACGGCTATTACGCGTAAGGAATCAGCGCGTTCCCGTGCCAAAAAAGCGGCAGCTGAGATTGGTTTGGGCGGTATCGACGGGCGAGCAGTTGTAGCTGGAGCAGCACTTGCATCGGCTCTCAGGGCTGAAGGGGCAACAGCATTTATCTTCTTATTAGCTTGCTCGCAGGCAGCAGCGGTAACAAGCAGACAAATGCAAACCAGAGTAGTATTACGCATGCGTCGCAATTGGCTAAATTTTCCTAAAGCTAGCAAGAGCGCATGGCTAGTTGACTTGCACTGTAAGACAATGACCCGCCGCCTGCTCCTCCCCTTTCTGCTGCTGGCCGCCCTCGCCCTTGCCGCCTACCCGCGCCTGCATCGCCGCCTGCTCCGCTACCAGAGCCACCGCGCCGCGACGGCTACTGCGAACCAAGTTGCAGCTCAGCTTTGCGAAGGCGACCTGATTTTTCACACCTCTCAATCGGCCCAGAGCCGGGCCATTCAACTGGCCACGCACTCGCCCTGGAGCCATTGTGGTATCGTGTACAAGGATGGGGCAAACTGGCAGGTATTCGAAGCCGTGCAGCCGGTGAAGCGCACGCCGCTGGCCGATTGGGTGGCGCGGGGCCAGGGCGGCCACTTCGTCACCAAGCGGCTGCGCGATGCGGCCACGGCCCTCATACCCGCCGCCCTGGCCCGCCTGAAAGCGGCCGGGCAGCCGATGCGGGGGCACAGCTACGACCTGTATTTCGGCTGGTCCGACGACCAGATTTATTGTTCCGAGCTCATCTGGAAAGTGTATGAGCGCGGGCTGGGCCGGCGGCTGGGGCAGCTGCAGCAGCTACGCGATTTCGACCTGAACCACCCCACCGTGCAAGCCAAGCTGCGCGAGCGTTACGGCGACAAGCTGCCGCTGAATGAAACCGTCATTTCGCCGGTCAGCATCTTCCGCAGTCCCGAACTGATTACCGTGCTGGCCCGCTAAGGCCGCACCAGCTTGATTTGGGCACGCTGATTCCGGCCTTTCAGCAGCAGATAGTACAGGCCGGAAGTGGTAATCTCACGAGAGAAGTCGAGCGGCTGAACGGTCCCGGTCAGCTGGCCACTTGCCAGCTTAGCTCCCAGCACCGATACCAGAGAGTAAGCCACCGGCCCCTCAACATCATCGGGCAGCGCTACCCACAGCCGGCCGTCATCGGTTGGGTTGGGGTACACCTGAGGCATGGCGCTGCCGGTGGCACCGGTTAATCTCGCCTCATCCGGGGTGTGGCTGATGCCGGTTGACGGGGACGGCTGCGTGGCGCTGTTTAATTCCGAGTTCAGAATGGTTCTGGCTGCACTGGTTGTGTTCTGGCGCCACACTTCCACCCCCGACAGGTTGGCGTAGCCGCCACTGGTGCTCAGTACCAACGTTCCGTTGCCGGTGACGGTGGCAGTGTATGGCCCCAGCAGGCTCCAGCGCCCCGCCGGGCCGCTGTTGTAGTTGGCCAGTACTACCTGGCCCTGCACGCGCACATCGAAGGTCTCCGGGCTATTGTCCTCCCACACGTAGGCGTACACGGCGTAGGTGCCCGCCGGCACGTTGCGCAGGGTCGCGTCGATGCTGGGACCGTACACCGACGAGCGAATCATGCTGGCCCGGAGAGCGTCGGTGGCAGGGTTCAGGGTTACGTTCTGATTCGCAAACCGCGTCCCCGTCACGGTGAAGTTGGCCGCGCCCGTGGCGGCTTCCCAGTTTTGGCCGTCCAGCACCAGCGCGTTGCCGTTGATATTCAGGGCGCGGTAAAAGGTTAGGCCAGTGCCGCCAGTGGTAGTGGCCGTGAAAGTGGCCGTGATGGCCTTATTAGCCGTCATCGTCACCGTCAATGGATTGGTGCTGCCGCTGGCATCGCCGCTCCAGCCGCTGAACTGGTAGCCGGCGGCGGGCGTGGCCGTTAGGCTGACCGTGGTGCCGCTGGAATAGGTAGCCTGGTTAGGGTTTTTAGTTACCGTGCCACTGCCGGTAGTGGCCGTGGTCAGCGTGTACGTCGTCGGGGCCACGGCCGTGAAAGTGGCGGTGATGGTCTTGTTGGCCGTCATCGTCACCGTCATCGGATTGGCCGTGCCGCTGGCATCGCCGCTCCAGCCCGTGAAGGTGTAGCCCGCCCCGGCCGTGGCCGTGAGCGTTACGCTGCTACCGCTGGCGTAAGTAGCGGCGTTTGGGTTTTTCGTCACCGAGCCCGTGCCCACCGTGGCCGTGGTCAGCGTGTACGTCGTTGGGGCCACAGCCGTGAAGGTGGCGGTGATGTTTTTGTTGGCCGTCACAGCTACGGTAAGCGGGTTGGTGCTGCCCGTGGCGCTGCCGCTCCAGCCCGTGAAGGTGAAGCCCGCCGCTGGGGTAGCCGTCAGCGTCACGTTGGTGCCGCTGGGGTAGCTGGGCTGGTCCGGGTTTTTGGTCACCGTGCCGCTGCCAACCGTATTAACAGTGAGCGAATAATTGGCCGGAGCGGCCTGATTCGATACACTGAAGCTGATGCTGAGCGGCGTGCCGGCCGTGCCATTGCCACTGCCCGCCGTGTAAGGCGTAGCCGTGAGGGTATAACTGCCCACTGCCGGCGTCCAGGAATTGTATTTGCCCGCGCCGTTATCGCCGAACAGCGAGTAAGGGGCCGCCGTTTCGGTCTGGTTCTGGGTTTGCGTTCCGCGCAGGGCGAAGACGACACTGCCCACCGTGGCCGGATTGGTAGTGGCCCGGATATTCAGGTTGCGGGTGGGCAGCGTAGCCAGGTTGAGCGTCGCGCCCGTCGCAATTACCTGAATATCCGTGTTGCTATCGGCGTTTACCAGCATATAGCTCACCACGCTTTGGCCAGTAGCCGTGAAAGTGGCGGTAATGGCCTTATTGGCCGTCATCGTGACGGTGAGCGGATTGGTGCTACCCGTGGCATCGCCGCTCCAGCCCGTGAAGGTGAAGCCCGCCCCGGCCGTGGCCGTGAGCGTCACGCTGCTGCCACTGGCATAGCTGGCCTGATTCGGACTTTTGGTGACCGTGCCCGTGCCCACGGTGCTGGTGGCCAGGGTATAAGTAGCAGGCGGGACAGCAATGAACGTGGCGGTGATGTTTTTATTAGCCGTCATGGTCACCGTCATCGGATTGGCCGTGCCCGTCGCGTCGCCGCTCCAGCCACTAAAGGTGTAGCCGGCGGCAGCGGTAGCCGTCAGGCTCACGCTAGCACCACTGGCATACGTGGCCTGGTCCGGGTCTTTAACGACTGTACCATTACCGGTAATGGCCGTGGTCAAGGTGTAGGTAGTCGGGGCCACGGCCGTGAAGGTGGCGGTGATGGTCTTGTTGGCCGTCATGGTCACGGTCAGCGGATTGGTCGTGCCCGTGGCGTCGCCGCTCCAGCCCGTGAAGGCGAAGCCCGCCGCTGGGGTAGCCGTCAGGCTCACGCTCGTGCCACTCGCGTAGCTGGCCTGGTCCGGGCTCTTGGTCACCGTACCGCTGCCAGTGGCCGCTACCGAAAGGGAATATGTGGCAGGACTGGTCGTAGCACTTAGCTGGTTGTAAGCCACTTGCTGCAAGGCCACGGCATCGGCCGGCGCAATACCCAGGTCGGCAGCGGCAGTTTCACCGGTCCCCAGGCTGCGCGGGTCCGCCCCCGTGATTTGGCCAAACAACACACAGGCACTCAGGTACGAGCCCCATTTGCTGGCGTGGAAATAGCTGGACCACAGGTCGAGCTGGCCGGCGGTGGGATTATAAGGGTTGGGCATGGCCACCCCGGTTTGCATGGCCAGCTGCCAGGCATCGCCCACGGGCGCCACTGCTTCAAAATGCCCATCCTGTGTAAATAGCTGGCTGTAGGCGTTGTGCAGGTCCGTGCCCATAGCCGTAATGGGCTGCCCCGAATACGGCTGGCCGGCCGGATAAGTGAGGTCGGCCCGCGCCCAGGTTTCGTATAAGTACACCCTGGCCGCCGCGTTCGCCGAATGAACCGCTTGTTCCAGCCGCGTGGTATAAGTGAAAAAGTCGGCCGGGTTGCCGCCTTTATTCGTCGGCAATGGGCCGGTGCTTAACTCCTGCAGCACCACTTTGTCCCAGCCGGCCGGTCGCCCGATAACCGCGAGGGCGTTGGTGTAGTGGTAGGTAAGGTCCACGCCATTGATGGCTTCGATGTGCACTTCATAGGCCAGGCCCGCCTCGTCGGTGAACCGCTTGAAAATGCCGGGTACGCCACCCCACGGCCCTGTGCCGTCGCTTTCGTGCCGCGGGGAGTTTGCGGGCAACCCGTAATTCTCGTCGAAAATAGCCGCAGCGTTGTAGTTGAGCACGGGTGCGACGTAGCCGTGGGTGAAGCTGTTGCCCACAAATAAAATGCGGGTTTGGGCCAGCGCCGTGCCGGAACCGGCCAGTATGGCCAAGCCGGTGCACAAGGCAGCAATCAGCAATTTCAAATCACGGAAGGAAGTGTACAGAATTGGCATGGCGCGTTTATTAATAAGTGTTAGAAATTATATGTTTCTATGTTTTTGGATACAGGGCATGCGCTGCCAGACCGTGAGGCATGGTTTAGCAACGGGCTATTGGTAGAAAGCAGAAGAAGCAATGTGGGCAGTTCAGCCGCACCTGCCGGCTAGCAGCGCCTGGCTTTGGCGATGTGCAGGTCGCAGCTCCTCCATTTTCATGGGCTTATACGACCTTATGCGCCACGAAGTCGACGATTTACCATGCCGGAGCTTTGGCGCAAACCGAATGGCAGCAACCCTGGCCTACCAGACAGGCATACCTTTTCATGCATAATATCATTGTTTTCCAATTATTTATGTCAACATAATGCTCACCTCTCCGGACGTAAGCCTTCCATAATATTATAAACAAAATATTAAATTCTTATTATTAACTATCCTCATTCTCACTTTAAGAAGGCTCATGCGGGCCGCTGGTGCCCGGTTGGTGCTGCTTCATTTCGCAAAAGGGATTTCCAAGCGACTTCGCTTTACCGCTTCTGCCACCGACTTTAGCCGCAGCCGGCAAGTTCGCCGGGGCATAATTTTGTTGGCAAACCGTGCGCCTGGCACCAAACAGCCAGCCACGCCCAGCCGTTGAAGCAGCGGCCGGCTGCAACTTTAGCGGCGCGGGCCGACCTTTAGCGCTGATTCAATCCGATATCCGTTTGCTGACCACTCAATATTCCTCCTGGTTTATCCTGCTCTGCCTGGCCGTAGGCGCAGGCTACGCGGCCCTGCAATACTCGGCCAACGCGCCCTGGAGCAAGCAGCGCAACTACGCGCTGGCCGCCCTGCGCTTCGCGGTGGTGAGCTTTTTGTGCTACCTGCTGCTGGCCCCGGTCATCCGGACAACCACCACGCACACCGAAGCGCCAGCGCTGGTGCTGGCCGTCGACAACTCGCAGTCGGTCGAATTATTTACGCCCAAAAACGTGCTCAGCCAGGCCACCACCGGCCTCGCCCGTCTTGCCGAAACGCTGCGCAGCAAGGGCTTCACCGTCGAAACCCGCAGCCTGACCTCCACACCCGCCCGCCCGGCCCGGCTCGATTCGCTGCGCTTTTCCGCTGCCACTTCTGACCTCGACCAGCTGCTCAGCGGCACCCGCGACGCCTACGAGGACCGCAACCTGGCCGGCGTGGTGCTTCTGAGCGACGGCCTCGTGAACCGGGGCCGCAGCCCCGCCTACTCCGATTTCAACTTCCCGATTTACAGCGTGGCCGTGGGCGACACCATCCCCAAGCGCGACCTGCGCCTGACCGGCCTTACCTATAACCGCGTGGCCTTCAGCGGCAATAAATTCCCCATCGAGGCCGAGCTGGGCTTTGAAGGCTACGCCGGTGGCGCGGCCACGGTGGAATTGCGCGAGGGCAGCCGGGTGCTCGACAACCGCCGCGTGGCCCTGCCGGCCGGCCGCCGCCGGGTGCGCACCACCTTCCAGCTTACGGCACCCGCGCCCGGCAAGCGGCGCTACGAGGTGCGCATCGTGCCCCAGGCCGGCGAGTTTACCGAACTGAACAACGCCCGCACGGCCTTCATCGAAATTGTGAAGGGCAAGCTGCGCGTGCTGCTGGCCGGCGCGGCCCCCCACCCCGACCTCAAGGCCCTGCGCGCCGCCATTCTGGCCAACGACAACTTCGACCTCACCCTGGCCCTGCCCGGCGTGCAGCCGCTCAAAGCCGGGGCTGATTTCGATGTGGCCATTCTGCACCAGCTGCCGGCCCAGGGCGGGCTCGGCAATGAGATTCTGGCCCAGGTGAAGGCCCGGCGCACCCCGGCGCTCTATATTATTGGGGCGCAGTCCGATTTGGGGGCTTATAACCAGCTCGGCGCGGGCCTCACCGTGCAGCCGCGCGGGGCGCAGACCGATGAAGTGACGCCGCTGCCCAACCCTGGTTTTGCCCGGTTTGCGACGGACGAGGAATCGGCCCGCCGCTTTGCGCAGTACCCGCCCGCGCCGGTGCCATTTGGCGAGCTGCGCCTGGGCCCGGGAGCCGAGGCCGCGCTCTGGCAGCGCGTGGGCCGCGTGCCCACCCAGAAGCCCCTGCTGGTTTTCGGTGGCGCTACGGACCGCCGCCAGGCCACGCTGCTCACCGATGGCAGCTGGCAATGGCGCCTGAGCGAGGCCGTGGCCCACGACGACAAGCCCGAAGCCTACGACCGCCTCATCATCCGCACGCTCCAGCTCCTCACCCAAAACGCCAACAAAAAGCGCCTCGACGTGTACCCCACGCAGGATGTGTTCGGCACCCAGGACGACGTGACCCTCGGGGCCGAAACCTACAACGCCGTGTTCGAGCGCCTCTACAACCAGCAAATTGACCTGACGCTGACCGACGAGAAAAAGCAGGCCCGCCGCTTCTCCTTCGCCAACCCCGAGGACGGCTCGCCCCTGCACCTGGGGCCGCTGCCCGCCGGTCTATACCGCATTCAGGCCCGCGCCACGCTGGGCGGCCAGCCCCAGCAGGACGTGGGGGAACTGCTGGTGCAATCCCAGCCCCTCGAAGCCCTGGAATCGAAGGCCGACCACAACCTGCTGGCGCAGCTTTCGCGCCGCAGTGGTGCGCGGCTGTACTACCCGGCCCAACTGGATAAGTTGGCGCAGGACATCATCAAGGCCAACTACAAGCCGGTGATTACGGCCGAAGAAGACCTGAAAGACCTGATAAATCTGAAGTGGATTTTCTTCGTTATTCTGGCTTTCCTGACGGTGGAATGGGCCGTGCGGAAGTATTCGGGCAGCGTATAAATCAGAGCATCGAACGGTGTGGAGACGCAAGGATGCGTCTCCACACCGTTCTTTTGGCATCTGCGTAAAGTAGAAACGCCCTCACTGCGTCCTCCCTCCTACTTTACCTCATCCCTATGAAACTACGAGTCATCCTGACCGGGGCCACCGGCATGGTGGGCGAGGGCGTTCTGCTCGAATGCCTGGAGAACCCCACCGTGGAGCACGTGCTAGTGCTCACGCGCAAGCCCACCGGCCGCAGCCACGCCAAAATGCGCGAGCTGCTGGTGCCCGACCTGGCCAACCTGAGCGCCGTGGAAAGCCAGCTGACGGGCTACAACGCCTGTTTTTTCTGCGCGGGGGTGTCGTCGGTGGGCATTTCGAAAGAAGAATACGAACGCATCACCCACGACATGACGCTGGCCGTGGCTAAGACGCTCGCACGACTAAATTCGGATATGACGTTCATCTACGTATCCGGCGCGGGCACCGACAGCGCCGAAAAAAGCAGCCAGCACTGGGCCCGCGTGAAGGGCCGCACCGAAACCGAGCTACTGACGCTGCCCTTCTACGCAGCTTATATGTTCCGGCCGGGCTTTATGAAGGCCACGCCCGGCCAGCGCAATATTCTGAAGTATTACGGCGCCATTGCCTGGCTGTATCCGCTGGCCCGCAAGCTGACCCCGCAGTTTGTGAGCACCATGCAGGAAGTAGGCCAGGCCATGATTAACGCCGCCGATTTCGGCTACACCAAACCCGTGCTCGAAGTGCGCGACATTGTGGCCCTGGCCCACAGCACTGCCGCACCGCGCGACTAAGCACATGCGCCAATTCTTAAAGAAAATTCTGATGGCAACCGGCGGCATCCTCGGTACCTTACTTATTGCGGTGGTGGCCTTCACCAGCCTCAGCCCGCAGCTGGGGGGTACGCCCACCAGGGCCGACAAGGCAGTCTACCTCAAATCGGGCCATTACAATGCGCAGGAGGACAAATTCGTCAACCTGATTCCGACCCGGGAAATGACCGGCGGCAGCATGCCCTCTGTGATGTGGAAATTCCTGTTTCATAAATCGCCGCAGGCGGCCCCGCCCGCCCCCCTGCCCCAGCAGCCGCTCGATTCGCTGGCCATCACCCACAAAACGCCCGAACTGGTGCGCGTGACGTGGTTTGGCCACTCGGCCAGCCTGGTCGAAATCGCGGGCCAGAACATTCTGCTCGACCCCATGCTGAGCGTGAAGATGGGCCCCGTGAGCTGGGCCACCCCCAAGCGCTACAACCGCAGCCTGGCCATCACACCGGAAAAGCTGCCGCCCATCGCCGCCGTCCTCATTTCGCACGACCATTACGACCACCTCGACTACGCCACCATCCGCAAAATCAAGGACAAGGTGGGCCATTTTTACGTGCCGCTTGGCATTGGCCCGCACCTGCGGGCGTGGGGGGTGCCGGCTGCGCGCATCACCGAAATGAACTGGGGCGACAGCGCCGCCATCCCCGGCCTCACGCTGCGCTGCACGCCCAGCCGCCACTTTTCGGGGCGCGGCCTCACCAACCGCAACTCCACGCTGTGGTGCTCCTGGGTGGTGCAGGCACCGGCCAAACGCGTTTTCTACACCGGCGATGGCGGCTACGGGCCGCATTTTGCCGCCATCGGCCGGCAGTATGGCCCGTTCGATTTGGCGCTGGTTGAGTGCGGGCAATACAACGAGAGCTGGGCCGATATCCACATGAAGCCTGAGCAAAGCGTGCAGGCCGCCCGCGACGTGCGCGCCGCCGTGATGATGCCCGTGCACTGGGGCGCGTTTACCGAATCCCTCCACGCCTGGAACGAGCCCGTGACCCGCGCCACCGCCGAGGCCGCCCGCCTGGGGCAGCCCATCACCACGCCCCACCTGGGCGAGCCCGTAACTTTGGGCACCGAGCTGCCAAAGTCGCGCTGGTGGGAAAAGTAGCGTGGACTTTGTAGTCCGCGATTGAACAAGTTGCCTGCTGCCGGCCAACCCACAAGACTTATACCCGCGGACTACAAAGTCCGCGCTACGATGCGTTACATCCTCCTCAACAAGCCCTACGAAGTCCTCACCCAGTTCACCGACGAGCACGGCCGCGCCACGCTCAAGGATTTCGTGCCCGTGCCCAACGTGTACCCCGTCGGCCGACTCGATTTCGACAGCGAGGGCCTGCTCCTACTCACCGACGACAAGCAGCTCCAGCACCGCCTCAGCGACCCCAAGTTCAAAGTCCCGAAAACCTACTGGGCCCAGGTCGAAGGCCTGGTTTCCGAAGAAGCCTTGCAGCTGCTGCGGCGCGGCGTGCAGATAAAAGAAGGCCTCACCGCCCCCGGCGAAGCCACCGAGCTGCCCGAGCCCGCCCACCTCTGGCCGCGCACCCCGCCCATCCGCTACCGCGCCAGCATCCCCACCAGCTGGCTGGAAATCCAGATTTCGCAGGGCATGAACCGGCAGGTGCGCAAGATGTGCGCCGCCGTGGGCCTGCCGTGTCTGCGGCTGGTGCGGGCGGCCATCGGGCCGCTGGGACTGGGCAAGTTGCAGCCCGGCGAGTGGCGCGATTTGACCCAAGCGGAAGTGGATTTGCTGCGTAAAATATCCGGCGTGGCGCGGCGTTTCTGAGCCCGATTATGCTAAAACGCTCCCGCCGCTGGCTACTCCTACTGCTCCTCACCGGCTTCGCCACGATGAATGCCGTGGCCTTCTTCCACGCCTGGCGCTTCACGCATTTCTCCAACGAGCCCGGCCTGCACTCGCCCAACCCCGAGCAGCTCAGCCCCGGCCAGAAGCTCTGGTTGCTGCTCACCGGCATCCGCAACCCCAAGCCCCGAAACGGCCCCAAACCCGGTTTCCCGGTCGAAACCGTGCGCATTGCCAGCCCCAACGGCCCCCTCGAAGCCTGGTATGCCCGCCCCGACAGCAGCCAGGCGCGCGGCACCGTGGCCCTGTTTCACGGCTACACCAGCAGCAAGTCGCACCTCACCCACGAGGCCGGCTACTTCCGCCGCCTGGGCTACAACGTGCTGCTCGTGGACCAAGCCGGCAACGGTAACTCGGCCGGTTTCCGCACCACCGTGGGCTACCGCGAGGCCGACGATGTGGCCGCTGCTGTGGCATGGTTGTATGATAACGATAGTGCAACAACAACCAAAGGCCACGCACTTATTCTTTATGGTGTGAGCATGGGTGCAGTGGCAATAATGCGGGCCGAAGCCGATTTACGTGTCCGTCCCACCGCCAACATCCTGGAATGTCCCTACGGCAACATGCGCCAAACGGCCTACAACCGCTTCGAATCTATGCACGTCCCTGGTTTCCCGATGGCCGATTTGCTGGTGTTCTGGGGCGGCGTGCAAAACGGCTTCTGGGCCTACGGCCTCAACGCCGAGCATTACGCCAGCCAAATCCACATGCCCACCCTCCTGCTCTGGGGCACCGCCGACCCGCGCGTGACCCGCGCCGAAACCGATGCCATCTTCGCCCACCTCGCCGGCCCCAAAGCCCGCCACGACTTCCCCGGCGTGGGCCATGAGCCTTACTGGCACCGTTACGCCGCCGATTGGGAGCAGCAGACGCGGGAATTTCTGGGGCGCTGAGTCGTCGGATTCATCGTTATTCGCTGCATGGACTTATTACAACGAATTCAGCGCTGGTACACCATCAATTGCAATGGAGATTGGGAGCACGATTATGGCGTTTCCATTTGGCATGGAATCTCTGTTCAGACATTAGATAATCCCGGATGGATAGTTACAATTAATTTGAAAGACACTTGCCTTGATGCAAGTGATATGCCTTCCGTATTGCACGAACGCAGTACAACAAACTGGATTGCCTATAAGGTCGAAAAAGGAAATTTCGAAGGTGTTGGGGGTCCTGAAAATCTCACTGAAATCCTCACCTATTTCCTCGACACCTTTCTACCTGAACATATTAATACTGAATTTACCTACGATGTGCGCCTTCCTGTCCGAGATTATGAAGGGAAGTTATGGCTGAAGGCTGAAGCGACTGTCATCTCCGAGTCGGCAATGAGAATTGTATCAATTGATAATCCGAGCTTTCCGCCATCGTATAATTGGGACTTCATTAATGAGCCTGATTTATCGGATGTATTGGAGGCTAATATATTGGAATTAGGTACAGATTATAATATTGGTGACCTGATAGAACCTTCATTTCTCCACGCTGGCGATAACACCTTTTTAGTTGCGCCACTCAAAAAATGATACTCGAGTTGCTGCGGAAGCTTCAGCAACCGCCCTTTCCGCCCCCTTGTCAGGAAAATTTTGACCCTTTGCAACAAATCCCGCCACCGCGTCGGATAATCTCTCACGCCGGGCCGAATCGGTGACAATCTGTCACCAAAACGACGCTGGTACGTTGCTTGTAATCCCCCGGTAGCGGCTGCAAAGCTGCTTCAAACCTGACAAACTCCACTCTTCTTAACCCAACACACCCCCTATCATGGGCAAAATAATCGGCATTGACCTCGGCACCACCAACTCGTGCGTAGCCGTAATGGAAGGCAACGAACCCGTTGTAATTCCCAACAGCGAAGGCCGCCGCACCACCCCCAGCATCGTCGCTTTCCTCGACGGGGGCAAGGGCGAGCGCAAAGTGGGCGACCCGGCTAAGCGCCAGGCCGTGACCAACCCCCAGAATACGATTTCCAGCATCAAGCGCTTCATGGGCCGCCACTTCAACGAAGTGACCGCCGAGCAAAAGCACGTTTCCTACCAGGTAGTAGCCGGTGCCAACAACACCGTAGCCGTGAAAATCGGTGACCGCAACTACACGCCGCAGGAAATCTCGGCCATGGTGCTCCAGAAAATGAAGCAAACCGCTGAGGATTACCTCGGCCAGCCCGTAACCGAAGCCGTTATCACGGTGCCCGCTTACTTCAACGACGCCCAGCGCCAGGCCACCAAAGAGGCCGGTGCCATCGCCGGCCTCGACGTGAAGCGCATCATCAACGAGCCCACCGCAGCCGCCCTGGCTTACGGCCTCGACAAGAAGCATAAAGACCAGAAAATTGCCGTGTATGACCTCGGCGGTGGCACGTTCGATATCTCCATCCTGGAGCTTGGCGACGGCGTATTCGAAGTATTGAGCACCAACGGTGATACCCACCTCGGCGGCGACGACTTCGACCAGGTTATCATCAACTTCCTCGCCGACCAGTTCAGCAGCGAAAACGAAGGCCTCGACCTGCGCAAAGACCCCATGGCCCTCCAGCGCCTAAAAGAAGCCGCTGAGAAAGCCAAAGTAGAGCTCTCCAGCTCGACCGAAACCGAAATCAACCTGCCCTACATCACCGCTACGGCCTCGGGCCCCAAGCACTTGGTGGTGAAACTGAGCCGCGCCAAGTTTGAACAGCTCGCCGATGACCTCGTGCGCCGCTCGATGGAGCCCGTGAAAAAGGCCCTGCAAGACGCTGGCTTGTCTACTTCGGATATCAACGAGGTTATCCTCGTGGGTGGCTCGACCCGCATTCCCCGCATTCAGGAGGAAGTGGAGAAATTCTTCGGCAAGAAGCCTTCCAAAGGCGTGAACCCCGACGAAGTAGTAGCCATCGGTGCTGCCATCCAGGGCGGTGTGCTGACTGGCGAGGTGAAGGACGTGCTGCTGCTCGACGTGACCCCGCTTTCGCTCGGCATCGAGACGATGGGCGGCGTGATGACCAAACTCATCGAGTCGAACACGACCATCCCGACCAAGAAATCGGAAACCTTCTCGACGGCCTCGGACAACCAGCCTTCGGTTGAAATCCACGTGCTGCAAGGCGAGCGTCCGCTGGCCGCGCAGAACCGCACCATCGGCAAGTTCCACCTCGACAGCATCCCGCCCGCACCTCGTGGCGTGCCGCAAATTGAGGTAATCTTCGACATCGACGCCAACGGCATCCTGAACGTAACCGCCAAGGACAAAGGCACCGGCAAAGAGCAGAAAATCCGCATCGAAGCCAGCAGCGGCCTGAGCGAGGACGATATCAAGCGCATGCGCGATGAAGCCGCCGCCAATGCTGAGTCGGACAAAGCCGAGACCGAGCGCATCACCAAAGTGAACGCCGCCGACTCGATGATTTTCCAGACCGAGAAGCAGCTGAAAGAGTACGGTGAGAAGCTGAGCGGTGGCAACAAAACCGCCATCGAAGGTGCCTTGGCCGACCTCAAATCGGCCCACGAAGCCAAAGACCTCGCCCGTATTGACACGGCTATGGAGGCCATGAATGCCGCCTGGCAGGCTGCCTCGCAGGAGATGTACGCCGCTGGTGGTGCCGAAGGTGGCCAGCCCGGCGGGGGCTTCCCCGGCGGCGACGGCCAGCCCCAGGACGGCAACGGCCAGGGCCAGCCTGCTGGCGACCACGTAACCGATGTGGACTACGAAGAAGTAGACGGTAAATAAGGACCACGGATTCGCTCGGATTTTTCGGATTCCACGGATTTTGTGAATAAGAAAAAAGGCCGGAGGCGCATGCTTCCGGCCTTTTTTTGTAGGTTTATGGCATGTTGACTGGCTGGAATTGTAAGCTTTGGCTGATTGGGTTTCTGGTGTTTTTGAGTAGCGCTGCCGTAGTGGCGCAGGATAAACCGGCGCTGGGTGGCTCGGAGGCCACGCCGGCCGCCAAGATTCCGGTGCGGCCGTTTCTTGGCCACGCCAGTACGGCCGACACCTCCCGATTTCCGCTCAATTACTGCATCGCGCTGCCGACCATCAATCCTGCCGAACAGTGGGAAAAAGACTACGCCCGCTACCATCGGCTACTGCCTCCCGAAATCAGGAAAACCCAGCTGGGCCTTGATTTCATGGCTGCCAACGGCGTGGACACCTGGTGGTGCGCCAACTCGGCCAGCCCTTACGCCCAATTGGACACAACCACCCGCATTGCCGACGCACAACGCCTGGTGGGCGAATGGCAGGGCGTGGCCAACCGGCTCATCACGCACATCGACTCGTTTTCGATAGCCGACCAGAAGTTTTACCGCAGCGTGACAGCGAAGGACACCCCCGGCCCGTTCACGGTCCGATTCACGGGAAGCAAGCTGGAACTGAAGCCGGCCTCGCTGCGCCGAAACCGAAACCACCGCAACTACGTGCTGCTCAACCAACGCTACCTGCTGCTGTACGGAACGACGAAAAGCAGCGGCAATGTGTCGCTGGTGGGTCTGGACCCGGCGGGCCGGCTCGTGTTTCACACCAGCACCGTAGTCGAGCGCAAAGTGCGCGGGCAGTTTCTCACGTACCAAACGGTAACCCGCCAGCTCATTTGCGAGCGCACGCCATAAATCGGCAGTCACCCCATAGTTTTTTCCATGCTCGATTTTCTACCATTCCAGTCGTTTCCCTCGGCTGAGGCGGCCCAGCCGCTGCTGACGATGCTGCGGCAGCGCGCCATTCCCTTCGAAACCGCTACTGATACCGGCGAGCCCGTTTTCAACCCGGCATTTACCTTCAACAACACCTACGCCACCTTCGTGGTGAAGCTGCACGGGGCCGACTTTGAGTGGGTGCGCCGCTTGCAGGAAGAGGCCAACCGCGACGCCCTGGCCACGCTCAGCCCCGACCATTACCTGTTCAGCTTCTCCGACGCCGAGCTGTTTGACCTGCTGGCCAAGCCCGAAGAATGGAGCCCGCTCGACGTGAGCCTGGCCGGGCAACTGCTGCGGCAGCGGGGCCGCGATGTATCGGCCGATGCCGTCCGACTGCTGCGCGAGCACCGCGTGGTGGAGCAGAATAAGCCGGAGCGCAACAACGCCGGCCGCATCCGGCTGGGGTATTTGTTTGCGTTGCTGGGCGGCTTCGGGGCCATTTTTATGGGCTGGGAGCTGTATTCGCACAAGAAAACCCTGAATGATGGCCGTCAAATCCCCGGCTATTCGGCCCGCGACCGGGTGCACGGCCTGCGCATTATGACGCTTGGGGCGGCCAGCTTCATCCTTTGGATTGCGTGGCGCGTGGCAATGATGCCGCAATAGCCGGGCTTACCTTTGCAGCCATTGGCCCCGCATTCGCGTAAGCACGCCCACGGCGGCGCTTAGTGCCAGCCTCGCTTCTATTTCGATTTCTTGCTTCCCTTTTTATGAAAGTTTCTTCCCTCCTGTCTCCCGCCCGCGCCCTGGCTTTGGGCTCGCTGCTAATTGCCGCTGCTTCGTGCAGCGTGAGTGAACAAGTAAAAGACAAGCCCACCGGCAAAAACGTCTCGACCGAAGCCCTCGAAAACGAAGCGTACAGCCTGATGCAGTACCGCCTCAATTTCATCGACGAAGCCAAGCTCGGCGGCCAGGACATCCTGTTTGTGCGCCAGGCCACCGACATTGCCTCCCCCCAGCAGGCCCAGCTCCAAACCGCACTGCAAAAGGGCAACCTGCCCCTTCACCTCAAAATGCGCGTGTACGCCAAAAACCCCAGCGCTACCACCAGCATTCAGCTCAAGCAGCTCGACTACAAGCTGCTCCTCGACGGCAAGGAGCTGACCGCCGGCACCACCGGCGCGGGCACCACCGTAGAGTCCAGCGCCATCGAAACCCTGCCCATCACCGTTGACCTCAACGTGAAGCCGGCCCAGCTCGCCGGTAGCACCCCGGCCGCCTTCGCCGCCGGCCTCACCGATTTCACCGCCGCCAACCGCCGCCTCACCGTGCAGATTCGGCCTATGTACGTGGGGGCCAACGGCCGCCAGGTGCCACCCGCCGGCTTTGAGACCGTGGAGCTGGTGACGGCGAAAAAAGCCGCAGTAAAGTAGCACGGGACGCACGGCATTATCCGCGCTGCCCCAAAAAAGAACGTCATGCTTCGACTTTGCTCGGCATGACGTTCTTTTTTTTGATACCCCTTCGGCCCGCATTAATCATTGCCCGCCGCCACGTCCTCCACGCCTTCTTCAATCTTCTCCTCGGCCTCCTGATGGTCGTCAGAGTCGGCGGCTTCGAGCTCGTTTTCCTGCTCCTGCCAGCCTTGGGGCTCGTAACTGAGGCGGATGTAGATGGGGTAGTGGTCGGAGCCGATGTGGGTAAGGCGGCGCAGGTCCTGCAAGCGGAAGTGGGCCGAGTGAAACACGTGGTCAAGCGGCCAGCGCAGCAGCTTGTAATCGGCGTGGAAGGTGGGCAGCAGGCCCCGCCCGATGCGCGGGTCGAGCAGCCGCGACAGCCGCCGGAACAGCTCCGACGTGTGCGACCACGCCACGTCGTTGAGGTCGCCGGCCACGATGGTGGGGCCGTCGTGGTGCTGAATGACCTTGCCCACCACCAGCAATTCCGCATCGCGGCGGGCGCTGGTTTTCGATTCCTGCGGGGCCGGTGGCTTGGGATGCAGAAAGTGCAGATTGACGGTGAGGCCGCTGGGCAGCCGCACACAGCCGTGAAACGACGGAATATCGGGGTCGAGAATGTAGTGAATCCGCGGTTCCACCAGCGGCAGGCGCGAGAACACCAGCATGCCGTACGTATTGGGCAGCGGGGCGTGGCAGGTGTACGGGTAGTCTTTTTCGATGCGCTGGAGCTGGCTTAGCCACCAGTCGTCGGTTTCCACGGCCAGCACCACATCGGGCCGCAGATGCGTGATGTGGCCCAGCAGGCGCGAGGCATCCCGGTTATACATCAGCACATTGGCCACGATGATGCTCAGGTGGTGGGCATCGTCGCTGGCCGGGCGGCTGGCATCGGACACCTGCTTGCGGTGCAGCGGCGTGTAGGGCCAGATGCGGCTGAATTGGTACACCACCGCCACCGCCAGACTCACCACAAACAGGCTGTTGCCGAAGCTGCGCGGCGTGGGCAGCGCCAGCGCCGCGCTCAAACTCAGCAGCAGCGCCGCCACAATTTGCAGGCGCGGAAAGTCGCAGATGCGAATCCACCACGCGGTTTGGCGGAACACGGGCAGCAGCGTCACGAGCAGGCCCGCGCCGCCAATTATCCATACCGCCCAGTGGCCGGTGGTCAGCATTGCAGAAAGAAAAGTGGGCATTAACAGGGGAAGCGGGTGGGATTTGTAAACAAGCGAAGCGGCAACGAGCAGCTGTCATCCTGAGCGCAGCGAAGGACCTTATCGCGTCTGAACAATTTACTCAGCGGTGATAAGGTCCTTCGCTGCGCTCAGGATGACAGATTTGGAAAACAAAATGGCCTACACATCATCCTGAAACCCGCCCTTGCGCAGTTCCTCAATGGTCCGCATCACCCGGTCCTTGAGGGCGGTACGGTACTTCTCCAGCGCATCGGCCAGCCGGGCGTTGCCGATGGCCAGCATTTGAATGGCCAGCACGGCGGCATTGGCGGCGTTGTCGAGGCCCACGGTAGCAACGGGGGTGCCGGCCGGCATCTGAATCATGCTAAGAATCGAATCGAGCCCCTGAATGGACAGCGTGCTATTAATAGGCACCCCAATCACGGGCAGAATGGTGAACGCGGCCACCATGCCCGGCAGGTGGGCCGCCCCGCCCCCACCCGCAATCAGCACGCGCAGGCCGCGCTTGCGGGCGCTTTCGGCGTACTCTACCATGCGGTGCGGCGTGCGGTGCGGCGACACCAGCGTGATTTCGTAGGGCACCCCAAACTGGCGGCACACTTCAGCAGCAGCCGACATAATTTTCAAATCGGACCGCGACCCCATAATAATGCCCACCAAGGGAATTTCGGTGGTGGGTCGGTCGTCGGCACCGCTCGGAGCGGCGGCAGGAGTAGCGTCAGGAATCATTCGGCGAAAAGAACAAGAAGGGCGAAAAACCGGCCTACGCCGGCAATGGGCGGACCAAGAGCCGCCGTTGAAGCGGCAAAATAGGGCTTTTCTGTCCGGTCCGCCCCTTCTCCTACCTTTGTTGCCTATGGAAATTCTGCTCGCCACCTTCACCACCCTGTTTTCCATCGTCAATCCGTTCGGGGCGATGCCGGTTTTCCTCACCCTCACGGCCGACGACCGCGCCTCCGAACGCGCCCGCACGGCCCTGCGCGCCTGCATCTACATGGTGGCCGTGTTGAGCGTGGCCTTCTTCGGGGGACAGTATATTCTGAATTTCTTCGGCATTAATATTCAGCACCTGCGCATCGCGGGCGGCATTCTGCTCATCCGCTCGGCGTTCGATTTGCTCACGCCCGGCGGCAACCGCGACCGGGTAGGCCCCGAAGCCCTCGAAGAAAGCAAGCAGAAGGACGACATCAGCTTCACGCCGCTGGCCATGCCCATGCTCTCGGGGCCGGGCTCGATGGCCATTTGCATCGGCCTGATTCGCCCCACCTACGTCGACAAGGCCATGACCGTGGCCGGCTTCGTGCTGGTGGCATTGGCTGCTTTCATTGTCCTAATTTTTTCATTACGCCTCACGCGAGTGCTGGGCAAGCCTGGCATGGCGGCCATGTCACGCATCATGGGCTTTATCACGCTGGCCATCGGGGTCAATTTTCTGGCTTCGGCCATCGGCGTGCTGTTTCCGGGGCTGACGCGGTAAGTCAGTTGTCAGCTGGATAAGGCGAACTGCATCCGCATCCGCCCGCGCTACTTTTGCCCCGCCCATGCTTAACTCCGTCATCTTCTATTCGCTTGATAAGGCCATTCGCAGCTACCGGCGGCTGGCCCAGGCCAACATCGACCGGGCCGGGCTGGACATCACCATCGACCAATGGCTGGTGCTGCAAGTGCTGCTGGAACACGACGACCTAACCCAGCAGGAAATCGCGGAGAGGGTATTCAAAGACCAGGCCTCGGTGGCGCGCATGCTGAGCCTGTTGCTGAAGCGGGGCCTGCTCTCGGCCGTGCCCCTGCCGCACGACGGCCGCCGCACCCGGCTGCGGGTGACGGAAGACGGCCACCGCATGCTGGCCGCCGTGCAGCCCATTGTACTAAGCAACCGGGCGCTGGCGCTGGCCGGCATTTCGGCCGCCGACCTGACTTTGCTGCAACAGGTGCTGGAGCGCATTGCACTCAACTGCACGCCAGCCGCCGAGTAACGCACTTTTCTGGAAAGCCCATTAGCCTACAGGCCGCTGGCAAACGCAGCACCGTGCAACCTTTATGATATGTCATAATCTTTTGTTTGTTTTCCCTCAAACTGCTTTCCCTGACTGTCATCTTTTTCTCTGCAATTCCATTTCACTATGAAACGTCACCTCTTTCCGTCTGCTGTTGCCAGTCTGTTGATGCTGATGATTGGGCTGCTAAACGGGCAGCCGGCCCGGGCCCAAACGGGCACCGCCGTGCGCGGCAAGGTGCAAAGCGCCGGCAGCAAGCCCGTTGAATTTGCCACCGTTACCCTGCACCGGGCCACCGACTCAACGGTGGTCAAAACCGAGTTCAGCGACGCGCAGGGGGCCTTTTTGTTTGAGCGGGCCGCGGCGGGGCGCTACCTGGTTTCGGCGGCGCAGGTGGGCTTTGGGCGGCAATGGACCACGCCATTTGAAGTGACGGACCAGGCCGTGGAACTGCCCGCGATGCTGCTGACGACCAGCGCCGCCACGCAGCTAAAAGAAGTGACGGTAGTGGGCCAAAAACCGCTGTACGAGCACGAGGCTGACCGCACCATTGTGAACGTGGAGGGCTCGACGCTTGCGGCCGGCAACACGTCGCTGGACGTGCTGCGTCGCTCGCCGGGCGTGACCGTGGATGGCAGCGACAACCTGGCCCTGCGCGGCCGGCAAGGCGTGCTGGTGCTCATCGACGGCAAGCGCCAGCCCATGACGGGCACCGAGCTGGCCGACTACCTGCGGGCGCTACCAGCCGAACAGTTGAAGAGCATCGAGCTGATAACCAACCCACCGGCCAAGTACGACGCGCAGGGCGGCGCCGGCATCATTGCCATCAACCTCAAGAAAGACCAGCGCCTGGGCACCAACGGCACCCTTAACCTGACCTACGGCCGCAGCCAGTACAACAAATACACGAGCGGCCTGAGCCTGAACCACCGCCAGAAAAACCTCAACCTTTTCGGCGCTTACAACTACGCCGACCGTTCGGGGCTGGCCCAGCTCACCATTCACCGCGACTTTTATGGCCGGCCGGTGGGCGCCGACCGACCACTGACCGGCACCACCGACCAGGACAACCGCGTGCCCAACCAGCAACGCTCGCAGAGCTGGCGCGGCGGCCTCGACTACAACTTGTCGGAGCGCACGACGGTGGGCGTGGTCGTGAGCGGCCTCGACAACCACAACTCGGCCGACGGCACCAACTTTTCGGTGCTGCACGACCTGGTGCGCGGCACAACCCAGAGCTATAACTCCGTCAATACGAGCACGGGACTTTCGGGCAATGTGGCGGGCAACCTCAACTTTCGGCATACCTACACCAATGCGTTTGGCGCGCAGGAGCTCACGGCCGACGTGGACTACGCCCGTTACCGCTCCAGCCGCGACCAGCTGCTGACCACCTATTTGGTGAACGAGCCCGACCAGGCCAGCAGCAGCGACCAGGAGGGACGTTTGGCTATTCAGTCGGCGAAGGTGGACTACACGCACCCGCTCAGCAGGGAGTTGCGGCTGGAACTGGGGGCCAAGTCCAGCCTCGTGACGGCGGATAATGACCTGAAGTTTTTCACGAATAACCTGCTGGATTTGAACCGCTCAAACCGCTTTCGCTACGACGAAAACATCAATGCCGGCTACGCGAACCTGAGCTACAGCAAGCCAAAACTGACCCTGCAGGCCGGCCTGCGTGGCGAACATACCCATGCCGTGGGCCAGCAGGACCGCGAAGTGGAGTTTAAGGATTTCACCCGCAATTACTTCCAGCTGTTTCCGAGCGCGGCCATTAAGCGCCAGCTTAGCGAGAACCACGAACTGGCCTTGTCGCTCAGCCGCCGCATCGACCGGCCCAGCTACGGGCAGCTCAACCCCTTCCGCCAAATCATCGACCGGACCACCTTTGGCAGCGGCAACCCCACCCTGCTGCCCCAAACCAGCTACAATTTCGAGCTCACGCACACCTTCCGGCAGAAGTACAGCTTGGGCCTAAGCTACAGCCGCACCACCAACCCGCTCATCGGCGTGGTGCAGCCCGAAACCGACAGCACGGTGCTCGCCACCACGCGTAACCTCTCGCAGCAGCATTATTACGCCCTCACCCTGACGGCCCCGGTGGACATTACCAAATGGTGGAAAGTGTACAACAACGCGGTGCTGTACTACAACCGCTTCACTGGCGAGCTGGCCGGCACCAACCTCAACCGCGGCGGCGTGAGCGTGGAGCTGACGTCGAACCACACCTTCACCTTCGGCAAGGGCTGGACCGCCGAGCTGAACGGCAGCTACGAGTCGCAGCAGGTGTACGGCTTTCTTGTGCAGCAGCCCAACGGCGAAGTGAGTGCCGGCCTGCAAAAAGGCCTGTGGGACCGCAAGGGCAGCCTGAAACTGACCATGGCGGACATCCTCTACACGCGGCCGGTACACGTCACTTCGACCTACGACAACTACGTGGAGCGTTTCTACCAGCGCCGCGATAGCCGCTTCGTGACCCTCGCGTTCAGCTACCGTTTTGGTAATGACAAGCTGGCTCCCTCGCGCCGCCGCAGCGGCGGGGCCGAGGACGAAAAGCGCCGCGCCGGCTAAGCTGCCGGGCAGCTTGGGCAAGTTAGACACCGTTCAGCAGGGCCGCTTTTCGTGGGGGTAGACTTTTCGGCACGGCGAAAAAAGCACCGGGCCGCCGGGTGTACCTTTGCGCTTCCTTATGCTGAAAAACGACCTTTTCCTGCGTGCCGCCCGGGGCGAAGCCACCGAGCGCACCCCCGTCTGGCTCATGCGCCAGGCCGGCCGCATCCTGCCCGAATACCGCGCCCTGCGCGCCCGCCTCTCCGGCTTCAAAGAGCTGGTGGAAACCCCCGAGCTGGCCGCCGAAGTCACCATTCAGCCCATCGACGCGCTGGACGTGGACGCCGCCATCATCTTCTCCGACATCCTCGTGGTGCCCGACGCCATGGGCCTGCCCTACGAAATGGTGGAAGCCCGCGGCCCCCTCTTCCCCACCACCATCAAGACGGCGGCGGACATCGACAAGCTCCGCATCCCCGACCCCGAAGAAGGCCTCGGCTACGTGCTCGAAGCGCTGCGCATCACCAAAAAAGCCCTCAACGGCCGCGTGCCGCTCATCGGATTCGCGGGCGCGCCCTTCACTATTCTGGCCTATATGATTGAGGGCCACGGCTCCAAAACTTTCAGCAAAGCCCGCGGCTTCCTCTACAAAGAGCCCGCCCTGGCCCACCGCCTGCTGGCCAAAATCACCGCCACCACCATCGCCTACCTGCAAGCCCAGGTTGCGGCCGGTGCCCAGGTGGTGCAGGTGTTCGATTCGTGGGCTGGCATCCTGCCGCCCGTGCACTACACCGAATTTTCGGCCCGCTACATCGCCGAAATCTGCGAAGCCCTGGCCCCGCTCGTACCCGTCACGGTATTCGCCAAAGGCGCTTGGTGGGCCGTGCCCGAGTTCGCCGCCATGCCCTGCCGCACGATAGGGCTCGACTGGAACCAGACCCCCAGCCAGGTCCGCACCGAAGCCGGCGACAAAACCCTGCAAGGCAACCTCGACCCCTGCGCCCTCTACGGCACCCCCGAGCAGGTGAAAGCCGCCACCGAAGCCATGATGCGCCAGTTCGCCGGCGGCCCCCACATCGCCAACCTCGGCCACGGCGTCTATCCGGATACCAATCCGGATAACGTGCGCGTCTTCGTGAAAACAGTGAAGGCCTGGCGGGGGTAATATAACTCACCTGTCATCCTGAGCGCAGTGAAGGACCTTATCACGTTAGAAATTTACATATCTCTAACGTGATAAGGTCCTTCGCTGCGCTCAGGATGACAGGTCAAATCCTAAATTTTTGGTATTGCAATGGACGTAAAAGACAGCAACGGCTCCCTGCTCGCCGAAGGCGACTCGGTCACTATTATCAAAGACCTCAAGGTGAAGGGCTCCTCGCTCACGCTCAAGCGCGGCACGCTGGTCAAAAACATCCGGCTCACCAACAGCGCCGCCGAAATCGAAGGCCGCGCCGGCGGCAGCACCATGGTGCTCAAAACCGAGTTTCTGAAGAAGGCGTGATAATGTAGTCCGCGAGCCCGCTCAGTTTGCAAATTGTTCGGGGTCGCGGACTACAAAGTCCGCGCTACTATCGCGCTACAACCCCGCCTCTACGGCTTCTTCCAGCAGCCGCTGTTTCTCTACGGGCACCACGCCCACCTGCTCGCACACCAGCCCGCCGCCCAGGTTGGCCAGCGCCGCCGTGAAGGCCGCCGGCTGGCCCAGCGCCACGCACAGTGCCGCGATGCTGATAACGGTATCGCCCGCACCCGACACGTCGGAAATGGTGCGCAGGTGGGCCGGCAGGTAGGTTTTCTCTGCTTTCTGCTGAGCAAATACGCCGTATTCACTCAGCGTCACCAGCACGATTTCGGGCGTCAGCACTTCGCGCAGCCGGGCCACAGCGGCCTCGAAACCAGCGCGGTCGATGTTAGGCTCGCCGAATTCCAGCTTCAGGCCTTCGCGCAGCTCTTTCAGGTTGGGCTTGAAGAGGGTGCAGTGGCGGTAGGCCAGGAAATTCTTCTTTTTGGGGTCCACCACCGTGGGGATGCCACGCTGGCGGGCGCGGGCAATGCACTCCGTAATAATGGCTTCGCTGAGCACGCCCTTGTCGTAGTCCTCAAAAATCACCACGTCGGCGCGGGCCAGCAGGTCGTCGTAGGCGGCCAGGAGTTGGTCGGCTTCCGCATCGTTGAGGTCGGTTTCGATTTCCGAATCGATGCGCAGCAGCTGCTGGCCGTGGGCGAGGATGCGCTGCTTCACGGTGGTGGGCCGGGCCGCGCTGCGAATGAGGCCATCGGCGGGCAGGTCGTGGGCGTGCAGCAGGTCCAGCAGCTGCACGCCGCCGGCGTCATCGCCAATCACGGCGCAGAGCAGCGGCGTGGCCCCGAGGGCCTGCACGTTCAGGGCCACGTTGGCAGCCCCGCCAAGGCGGTTTTCGGTGCGGGCCACGTGCACCACGGGCACGGGGGCCTCGGGCGAGAGGCGCGTGGCGCGGCCCCATACGTAGGCATCCACCATCACATCGCCGATGATGAGGACGCGCAGGTTGTTGAAATCGTTGAAAAGGTCGGTGAGGGAAGTTTCGCGCAAGGGTTCGCTGAATTTACGACGCCCGAAAGAACGTCATGCAGAGCGCAGCGAAGCATCTCGCGTGCTTTAACTAACTCAATCGGTTGAATTAACTTGAGCACGCGAGATGCTTCGCTGCGCTCTGCATGACGCGTATAATTACGCCAGCTTCGCCAGGCTGGCTTTGATGCGCCGAAACGCTTCCACCAGCTTATCATCGGCGGCGGCGGTGCTGAAGCGCATGCACTCCGGCGCGCCAAATGCATCGCCCGACACGGCCGAGACGTGCGCATCATTCAGCAGGTACAGGGCCAAATCCATTGACGATGCAATGGTGCTGCCGTCGGGCGCGGTGCGGCCGAAATAAGCCGAAACTTCGGGAAAAATGTAGAATGCACCGCTGGGCGTGGGCGTGTTGAAGCCGGGAATGTCCTTCACGATATCCAGCACCAAATCGCGGCGGCGGCGGTAGGCAGCCACCATCTCATCGGCCGAAGACCGGCCGCCGCGCAAGGCGGCCAGGCCCGCCCGCTGGGCAATGGAGCAGGTGCCGGACGTAATCTGGCTCTGCATCTTCTCGCAGGCGGCGGCGACATCCGGCCGGGCGGCCAGGTAGCCCAAGCGCCAGCCCGTCATGGCGTAGCCTTTCGAAAAACCGTTGACGGTGATAACCCGGTCTTTAATTTCATCAAAATTGGCCAGACTGGCGTGTTCGCCCACGAAATTGATGTACTCGTAAATCTCATCGGCCAGGGCGTACACCTGCGGGTGACGGGCCAGCACCTCGGCGATTTCGCCCAGCTCTTCGCGGCTGAAAACCGCACCCGTGGGGTTGCAGGGCGAAGAATACATGATGAGCTTAGTGCGCGGCGTGATGGCGGCTTCGAGCTGCGCGGCGGTCACCTTGTACTCGTTTTCGAGGGTGCCCACCAGCGTCACGGGCACGCCTTCGGCCAGCTTCACCATCTCCTCGTAGCTCACCCAGTAGGGCGCGAATACGATGACTTCCTCGCCCGGATTGACCAGGCTGAGCACGGCGTTGGCCAGGGCCTGCTTGGCCCCTGTACTCACCACAATCTGGTTGGGCTGGAAATCGAGCTGGTTGTCGCGCTTGAATTTGTCGCAGATGGCCTGCCGCAATTCCGGGATGCCGGGCACGGGCGTATAGAAGGTGTAGCCATCGTCGAGCGCCTGCTTGGCGGCGTCCTTGATGTATTGCGGGGTTTGGAAATCGGGTTCGCCGAAGCTCAGGTTGATGATGTCGATGCCCTTGGCCATCAGCTCGCGGGCTTTTTTGACCATGGCGATGGTGGCCGACTCGTTCATCGCCAGCAGGCGGTGCGAGAGCGGCGAAACGGGCGCGAGGGTGGCGGTATCGGGCATATTGAGCAACGGTGAGTAGGACGGCAAAGGTACGGCAGCAGCGCAGTAGCGCGGACTTTGTAGTCCGCGAGTCCAAAGGTTCCAGTCGCGGACTAAAAGTCCGCGCTACAGCACTACTGCCCCAGTTGGCGCCAGCAGCGCCATAGCACGCTCAGGTCGGTGCCGGGCTCGTAGTCTTTGGCGTAGAGCAGCTCCAAGCGGCGAAGCGTCACCTCGTTGAGAGGCGCAGCGGAATCGGCCGCATCGGCGGGCGAGAGCACGGCGGGCACGGCGCGGGCCGGGCCATCGAGGTGGCGCAGGCCTACCCAGGTGCGGCGGCCGAGCAGTACCGACGCACAGTTACGCAGGAACCCGGTCTTTCTCGACTGAAACCAGACCAGCACCGGGCTCAGCGCCAGCAGGCCGACGCTGGTGAGCAGGTCGAGCAGGCGCTTGGCGCGGGCCTGCTGGGGCTGGTAGAGGTTGAGGGCAATGTCGAGGGTGTAGTAGTCGCCGGGCGAGTCTTTGCTGCTGCTGCCGATGATGTACTGGCTGTCTTCGGGCAGGATTTTGTAGGCCACGGGTGGCTCGGCAGGCAGGCCCAGCATGAGGGCGATAATCTGGCTCGCGGCCAAGTCCTTGCCGCAAAAAATCAGCTCATTAAGCGCATAGAGGCGGATAATATCGTCGAGCTGGCGCAACTCGCCCAGCGGCTCGATGAGGGACTGCGTGAGGGAATGACTGAGCGAATGGTCATCGGCGGGGACCGGCACCCCAGTGGCAAGGTCCTCCCCCACGCTCACGTAGCCGATTACGCGGGCCGATACCTGGGCGGCGTCCAGCAGCTGGCGCACGCGGCGGCTTTCGGGGCCGGAGCCTACAATAGCAATGTTTTTCTGCCGCCGCTCGCTCAGATGCAGGTTTTTATACTTGATGAAGTGGGCCACCAGCTGCCGGCCCACCAGTGCGGCTACAGCCCAGGCCCCGCCCAGAATAATGAGCGCCTTGGAAAACCGCCAAGCATCCAAGAAATTCGAAGCCGCCGAAATCAGCAGCGTGCCGATGAAGATGCCGCGCACCACCCGCGAGGTGCGCACCGGCTGGTCGTAGCCCCCGCTGAGGTAGGCCGAAGTGAGCCAGACCGCGATGTAGGCCGGCACGGCTACCGCCATGTATTGCGGCGGGTACGCGCCCGGCACAAATTTGTGGTTGTGCTCCCAGTAGGTTTTCAGGAAGTACATGCCGCCCCAAATCAAGCCGGCATCGAGCAGCAGCGGAGCGGCGCGCACGGCCAAACGCTCAGCCACGGCCGCGCCGGCCCGCAGCCAGATGGCCGCATTTATCAGCAGCGAAAACAGGCCCGCCCGACCCGGTGCGAAGTGCTTCTGGGCAAAAATCACCATCGCCCGGTAAAACACAAACACGTAGTTTACGCTGGTGCGCTTCGTGCTTTCGCCCTTGTAATGGATGATGCGGGTGCCGGGGAAATAATAGTTTTTCCAGCCGCCCTGCGTGAGGCGGTACGAGAGGTCGATGTCCTCGCCGTACATGAAATAGTCTTCGTCAAGCAGCCCCACCTCATCCAAAGCGGCCTTGCGCAGCAGCATGAAGGCCCCGCTGAGCACCTCAATTTCGTGGGTTTCTTCCTTGTCGAGAAAGCCCAGATGGTAGCGCCCGAAGGTGCGCGACTTCGGAAAAACACTCGCCAGCCCGAACATCTTATAAAACGCCACGGCCGGCGTGGGCAGGGCGCGCTTGCTTTCGGGCAGGAATTTGCCTTGACCGTCGAGCATTTTGATGCCCAGGCCACCGCAGTCGGGGTGCGCGTCCATGAAATCGCAGCAGGCCCTGAAGGTATCTTCCTCCACCACGGTGTCGGGGTTCAGCAGCAGTTGGTACTGGCCGGTGGCGCGGCGCAGGGCCTGGTTGTTGCCTTTCGAGAAGCCGGGATTGTCGCGGTTGGCAATGAGGATGACCTCCGGAAACCGCGCCCGCACCATGGCCACCGAGCCATCGGCCGAGTTGTTATCGACCACGAACACCTCCACCGGCTGGCCCAGCTTCTCCACGGCCCGCCGCACCGAGAGCAGCGCCTGCTCCAGGAAATAGCAGACGTTATAATTAACAATGACGACGGAGAGCTTGACCACAGAAGGCGAAATTACGGGCATAAGCGGCATTGCGAGCGCAACGAAGCAACCTATCCTGTTCTCAGCGCCCAACCTTTTGTTGTGACAGGCCTCGTTAGCCGACAAAAAGCCCCGGCGCTGGGTAGCACCGGGGCTAAAGAATGTAGCGCGGACTTGGTAGTCCGCGATTGAAGACCAATGAATAAGTGATGCACGAAATCGCGGACTACCAAGTCCGCGCTACGCCCCTACCGGGCCTGCCGCAAACGGTCGACGATGCTACGGCCGAGGGTAATTTCGTCGGCGTATTCCAGTTCGCCGCCCATCGGAATGCCGCGGGCAATGGTGCTGATGTGCACGTTGGGCAAATCGCGCAGGCGGCGCGAGAGGTAGAAGGCTGTGGTGTCGCCCTCCATCGTGGGCGAGATGGCGAGGATGACCTCGCGCACTTCCGAGTCTTCGGCCGAAGCCCGCTCCACCAGCGAATCAATGTGCAAATCGGAAGGCCCTACGCCCTCAATGGGCGAAATCACGCCGCCCAGCACGTGGTACACGCCCTTGTACTGGCCGGTGTTTTCGATGGCAATCACGTCGCGCACGTCCGACACCACGCAGACCAGGCTATGGTCGCGCAGCTTGTTGGCGCAAATGCCGCATTCCTCGGCATCAGAGATGCTGTGGCAGGTTTTGCAGTAGGTGATTTCGAAGCGCATCTTGGCCAGGGCCTCGGCCAGGGTGGCCGTGGTGTCCATTTCGGCTTTCAGCAGGTGCAGGGCCAGGCGCAGGGCCGTTTTCCGGCCAATGCCGGGCAGGCGCGAAAGTTCGCCGACGGCGTTTTCAATCAGTTTGGAAGGGAACTCCATTCAGTTGAGTAGGATGGATGGCTAAACGACGTCGGCCGAGATGCCGCGGTCGTGAATGGCGGTGCAAAGGGGCTCCAGCTCCTCGTAAGTGCCGATTTTGACGGCGCACTTGCCCTTGTAGTGGATGAGCAGGGTGCACTGCTCAGCCTGCTCGGGCTGGTGGCCGCACACGTCCATCAGGGTTTTGATGACGTGGTCGAAGGTGTTGATGTCGTCGTTGTACACCACCAGGTTGCGCAGTTCCACGGCTTCTTCCAGCAGCAGAACGTCTTCTTCGTAATCAATTTGCGGACGGGTATTCATAGGGCAAATTTACGCAGGAAAGCCCGCGTGAGGCAGCCATTAATAACCCCAAATCCGTCTTATTCGTTTCGTCGGTTCCCGAAGATTTGTCCCGCGTCCTGCCGTTTTCAGGCGTAGTTTTCGGTTTCGGTGCGTCAGATTTCGCCGGCCCGCCCATTTTCCGCTCCTGCTTGCCATGCCCGTTCCCTCCGCCGATTTTAAAAAAGCCCTCAAACGCCTCTCCGAGCCCGAAAAGGAAGCCCTGCTGCTCCGTGCCGTGCGCCGCGACGCCGAGCTCTACGAAACCTTCCGCTTCGAGCTGCTGGCCGACGTGACCCTTGGCCAGATTCAGGAAGAAACCGCCGACCGCATCCACGAGCTGTTTGCCGTGGCCGTGACCGGCCGCCTGCTCAACCGCAGCCTCGTGAAAGCCGTGCGCGCCGGCGTGCAGGAAGCCGCCCGGGCCCGCCGCATCACCAAAAACAAGCAGCTCGAAATCGACCTGCTGCTCTACATCCTGCGCCAATGCATCGATAATTACTCGGGCCAGTTCGACAGCGTGTGGGACGGTTTTTATAACGCTACCGCCCGCCTGGCCGCCCGCCTGCCGGCCCTCATTCTCAAAAGCCTGCACGAAGACCTGTGGGTGGAATACCAGTCGGAACTGGACGACGTGCTGCGCGAACTGCACAGCCGCAAAAAAAGCCACAACCTGAAATTCGATTTGCCCCGCAAGTTCGAAATCCCGGCCTAGCTTTGTGGTTCATTTGTCTTCCTTTTCTTTATGAACCAACGTGTAAACACGTTTTGTGCAATGGGCCTGCTAGCCCTTGCCACCAGCTGCGCCGGCTCGTACGCCCCCATCCGGCCCAAGCGCTTTGCCTCCTACCTCGCCTCGCCTTCCTCCGGGCCGGTTTCCTTCGCCTACCAGTTTGACGCCCTGCGCCTGGGCGGCCCAAACAAAAAGTACGTGAAGAAGGAAATGAAAAAGGGCTACCACGTTGTGGCAGTGCGCGTCACCAATAACTGGGACCGGGAAATCAACTTCTCTCGCGACCTGACGCTGCTCTACGGCGACCGGCCCATCGCGCCGGTGCCGTCCACCATCGCCGCCCGCGACCTGCGCCAGGGCGTGGCCATTTACTTGCTCTATCTGCTTGGCAACGTGCAGGTGGGCGGCACCGTCGACCCACGCACCGGCGCTACTACTGGCGGCACGTTCCTGCCCACGGGCATTTTTATGGCCGGCGGCAACATGCTCGGCGCCGGCCTAGCCAACAGCAGCCTGCGCAAAGAGTTCGAGTCCTACGACCTCACCAATCGCACCATCAAGCCCGGCGAAACGGTCTACGGCATCATGAGCCTGCGCGAAACGGCCGTCGCGCCGCTGCGCGTCGAGTTCCGCGCCAGCACCCCGCCCACCGCCCCGGCAGCGGCCGTGCCGGCACCGGATACAGCCCCTACTGCCACCCCAGCACCGGCTACCTCCCCGCGCTAGACCTCAACGCTGAACAACAAAAAAGGCCCTGCTACATTAGCAGGGCCTTTTTTAATGGGTTATCGAACGGAACCAACGCGGCTGCAAAGGCAGTACCGGTTGCCGGTTCCGGCCGGAACCCAACTTAGGCTTTCTTGGCGATTACGTTGAAAGTCAGGTCGAACGTGTCGTAGATGGCTTTGTCGCCGATGCTCTCGAAGAACGACTTCGAGCCGTATTTCAGGCCGAACTTGGTGCGGTCGATGGTCACCTTGCCGCTGGCGGCGGCCACGCCGTCTTTCACGCCGGCTTTGGCGGGGAAGCTGATGCGCTGCGTCACGCCCTTGATGGTCAGGTCGCCGGCGATGGTCACGTTATCGGCGTTAGCGGCGGCGCCTTTGATGGGCGTTACGCTGGCAATTTTAAAGGTCGAAGTGGGGTACGTAGCCACGCCGAAAAAGTCGTCGCTGCTCATGTGGCCCACAAATTTGCCGTGGCTTTCGGCATCTTTGATGTCGGTGGCTTTCATCGACTTCATGTCCACGGTCACGGTGCCGCCCACGATGGAATTGCCTTTCACGAGCAATTCGCCGTCGGAGAACTGCATGGTGCCCACGTGGCCGTGGGTCACGGCTTTGCCTTCCCAGCCCAGGGTGCTCAGCTGCGGCTGCAGCTTGTAAGCGGGGGCGGGTGCTACGGTGGCTACTTTAGGAGCCGAAGCAGCGGAAGTTGCGCCGATGGTGGCAACAGCAAACAGGGCGGGCAAAAGGTATTTTTTCATTTGAAGAAAAAAGTTAAAAAAAGGTAAGTATCAGATTTAAGCTGTGGCCGGGTAGCCACTAAAAAACGTGCGAATGCCTACTCGCAGGAAGGCAGGTCGGGGGTTGCCCCATCTTCGGTTCGAATTTTATCGAGCAGGAGGTTCAACTGTCGGGCTTCCTCGAGGCTGAGGAAGCGCGTGCCATTCTTTTCCATCACGCCGGATTCCTCAATGCTCTTCAGCAACTCTAGGCCGGCCGGGGTGATGCGGATGTCCACGGCGCGGCGATTGGCCGGGCATATGGTGCGGGTCACGAGCTTTTTTTCCTCCAGGCGGTCCACAATGCGGGAAGCGTTGCTGGTTTTGTCCAACATCCGGTCGATGAGCAGCGCCACGGTGGCAGGCAGCGGGTGCTGCCCCCGCAGAATGCGCAGAATGTTGAATTGCGGCAGGGTCAGGCCGAACTCTTTAAAAGCAGTGGCTTGACGCAGTTGCAACCAGCCGGACGTGTAAGTCAGGTTGATGATGGCCTTCTGGTGTTCGTCGCGGAAAGTGGGCTGTTTGATTTCGTCTTCGATGCGCATGGTAGGCAGTGGAATCGGATGCAAATATAATGTACATACATTTAATGTCACAACATCGTTCCAACTTATTTTAAAAAGTTTTGCCTTCCTCCTCTCCCGCCCTACCGCCGGGGCTTAAAATCCGTATCCCTGCACGTTCACCAATTCTTTTATTGCCATGAATCGTTTCTTCCTGCTCGCACTCGCAGCCGGCTGCCTGGCCACAACTCCGCGTCTGGCGTCGGCCCAGGCCGGGGGCTTTCCGGTGCAAACTACCAGCCGCACCCAATTTGTGATGACCAACGGCGAAGTAGTGCGCCGCGAAGGCACCCAGACCACGCCCCTCACCCAAAACGTGAAGCTGCCCAGCGGCGTGAAAATCAACTACAAAAACGGCATCGTGGAAATGCCCGCCGACAAGGTGAGCCCCCAGGGCAAGAAAATTACCCTGCACGAAGGCGACTACGTGAAGCCCGACGGTGGCGTGGTATTCGCCACGCCCGCCAGTGCCGCTGCGGCCCGGGGCGAGGGCACGCCGCCCGCCACGCCCCCCGGCACCAAATTCGAGCCCTACGTGCAGCACGGCCCCGGCTTCTCCGACCCGGCCATGCAGGTTTCGCTGCTCAACAAAAAGATTGAGCTGCTAAACCAAAAAGTCCAAGTACTCAGCCAGGGCCAGCCCACCACGCCTAACACCAAAGCCATCGACGACCAGCTCACGCAGTTGGATGCGCAATTGAACGGGCCAAAGTAGCAACCGAACAGGCCGGCGCTACGCGCGCCGCAGCAGCCCGGCCTGTTCCTGCACCAGCCCAAAAGGCTCATCCTTCACAATCAAGAAGCCGTCCAGGTCCAGCACCTCGGCCAGGGCGCTAATTTCGAGGGCCGCCGCAATGCCCACGCTGGTTTCCACCATGCATCCCAGCATGGGCAGCAGGCCGTGGGCGCGGGTGCGGCGTAGCAGGTCGATGCCGCGCCGGAAGCCGCCGGCCTTCATCAGCTTCACGTTCACGCCGTTGAATTGCTTAGCAATATCGGCGAAATCGGCCGTGTCGGTCACCGACTCATCGGCGATGAGCGGCACACTACTGCGGGGGCACAGGTAGCGGTAATCGTCGGCGAGGGCGGCGGGCAGCGGCTGCTCCAGCAGCTTTATATACAGGCCGGGTAAAGCGGCAGCGGTTTCCTGGAAGCGTAGCACGCTATCGGCATCGGGCCACGCTTCGTTGCCGTCCACCAGCAGGGCGTGGCATGGCAGGGCGCGGGCCACCTCGCGCAGCAAGTCGAGGCCGCCGGCCTGGTTCACCTTAATTTTCAATAGCTGAAAGCGGGCGGCATCCTGCTCGCGCAGAAAGCCCGCGACTGCGCCCGGCTCCATGATGGGCAGCGAAAACGCCGTGGGCACCGCCGCGGCGGGCGGCGGCACGCCCAGCCATTGCCACACCGGCTGCCCGGCGCAGGCGGCCAGCCATTGCACCAAGGCCGATTCGAGAGCAAAACTCAGGGCATGGGCCACGGGGTAGGCCGCCAGCAAAACATCAAGCTCCGCCAGGGACGTGACCTCGGCCAGGCCATTGGCCAGCAGGTCGGCAAACTGTTGCTGGAGCAACTCGGGCGACTCTCCGTAACGGACATTGGGCGCGGCCTCGCCGGTGCCCTGATGGTCGTGGCCGGCTACGCGCAGCACCAGATTGGTTTTGGTGGCCGAGGCATTACGGGAGATTTTCCACACGTAGCGCAGCGGAAGCAGGTGCGGGGTAAGGGTCCAGATAGGCATGAAGGAAATAACGGAATACCCGGGAAGTTGGCTCAAAAACGAAGCCGGAATTAAGCAAGTGATAACGGCATCCAAATATTTTTGGCCATTCGGCGTGATTTTGGAGCTATTGAGCTAAAAGATATCGGGAGAATAGCGAAATATGCAGAGCTTTGCCGCGTCATAATTCTTCGTAATTATGTCCTAAACCCACCCATTATCCTCTTTTATGCAAAAATCCTTACTCACTTCTTTTCTGCTTGGCGCTCTGGTATTTGTTTCGCCGTTTCACCACGCCCGGGCACAGGCAGAAGCCACCAAAGCCACTAGCTCCATTCCGTGGTTTGCGGTGAAAAACAGCGCCATGGTGGTGCAAACCGGCGAAAAAGTAAAGCCGTTGAGCAAAGACGTAACGCTGCCGAATGGAATCCGGGTCGAGCACCTCACCCGTTCCGTTGTGTTCACCAATGGCACCCGCGTGAAGCTCAAAGAAGGCGACATGCTGAGCCTGAACGGGGAATTCATCCGAAAAAACACCACGCCTGAACCGGAAGTAGCAGCTGCCCCTGCCGCCTCCACTCTTTCGGCGTCGGCAGCCCCGGCGGCACCTGCGCCGGCTTCTGCGCCAGCATCCGTTCCTGCTCCTGCGGCTAGTCCGGCCCCGCCGGCTGCGCCCACTTTCACTTACCGCCCCACCGCGCCCGTCGATGGCAAACTGAAAGGCGTGGTAGAACTGGGCGCCAGCGGCTTCAACCTGTTTATTATTCGGGTTGACAATAAGCACAACTGGAAGCTCGAAAAAGCCGAGTTCGGCAACAGCCTGGTGATGGAAAACATGGCCACTGAGGACGATGTGCGCAACGGGCTGAAAAGCTACATTGGCAAAATGCTCGATTTTGGGGTGTCCGGGCACGATATCCATTTCGTGGTGAGTTCCGGCGCGGCCATGTCAGACGTGACGCGCCACATCGTGAAGTCGCTGGAGGCGCTCAAGTACGTGGTGACCACCGTGACGCCGGAGCGTGAAGGCATCCTGGGTCTCAAGGCCGCCCTGCCAACGCCGTTCGCCGATAAAGCCTTTGTGCTTGATATGGGCTCGGCCAACAGCAAAATCGCGTGGCTGGCGGGCGGCCAGCCCCACGTAGAGGATACCTACGGCTCGAAATACTACGAAAAAGACATCTCCGACGCCACGGCAATTGCCGACGTGAAGGCCAAGGCCGAAAAGGTACCTGCCAAGCTGCGCAGCACCTGTTTCGTTATCGGCGGCGTGCCCTACGAGCTGGCCAAAACCAGCCGCCAGGGTCAGGAGCCCTACACCGTGCTGAAAGCCGCCGATGCTTATTCGCAGCTGTCCGGGGCTAAAATCAAATCGGGCCTGAACATCTACCAGGCTGTAGCCACCGCCACCGGCTGCCAGCAGTTCGTGTTCGGCTACGACCCCAATTTCACCATCGGCTACCTGCTCTCGCTGCCGTAGCCTCACCGAGGTTGGTCGGTTCTAAACGCCTCGTGCCGATGGGTACGAGGCGTTTTTTTGTGGTCGGTACAAGGGTCGGCTTCGCCACGGTCGGGTTTGCTGGCGGGATAATGCCGTTCTTTGATGCCTCATTCCGTATTCACGGCCTTTTTCAATTGCATGGCAAAATCCCGTTTACTCCTCGTTGCTATTATGGTGTTGCTGGCTGGTGCGCTCACCGTGCTCGCCGCCACCCAAGCGCTGACCCTGCCACCCATGGTGCCGGTTGCGGCCCGCTGGCTGGCCTTGCTGGCCATTGCCGCCGCCGTGGCGCCCCGGCGCTCCCTTACCCTCTGGATTGTGGTCAGCATGCTGATAGGCATCGAGCTGGGCCACGACGCGCCAGGCGTAGCCATGAACCTCAAAGTATTGAGTGACGCCTTCTTACGCCTCGTGAAAACCATCATTGCGCCGCTGGTCTTCGCTACGCTGGTAGTGGGCATTGCCGGCCACGCCGACCTCAAGCAGGTGGGCCGCATGGGCCTGAAAGCGCTGGTTTACTTTGAAGTTGTTACCACGTTTGCCCTCTTCATCGGCTTGGCTGCTATCAACTTAACCAAAGCCGGCGTGGGCATCAGCCAGTTTGGCGTGAAAGAAGAAGCCCTCACCGCCGCCGCGCCCCAGACGGCGGCCGACATCATCCTGCACATTTTCCCCGAGAACATAGCCAAATCGGTGGCCGAAGGCCAGGTGCTCCAGGTGGTGATTTTCGCCATCATCTTCGCTATCGGCCTGGCCCTCACCCCCGAGCGCCCCCGCCGCGTGATGCTGGAGTTCTGCGAAAGCCTGTCGGAAGTGATGTTCAAGTTCACCAATGTGGTGATGTATTTCGCGCCGCTGGGCGTGGGCGGGGCCCTGGCCTACACGGTGGGTAAAATGGGTTTCGCCCCGCTGCTCAACGCGTTACAACTGTTGCTCACGCTCTATGGGGCGCTCATTGCCTTTGTGTTGCTGGTGCTACTACCGGTGGCGCTGTTTGCCCGCCTGCCGCTGCGCCGCTTTGTGGCGGCCGTGGCCGAGCCGGTGAGCATCGCCTTCGCCACCACATCGAGCGAAGCGGCCCTGCCGCGGGCCATGGAAGCAATGGAAAGCATTGGCGTTCCGCGCCGCATCGTGGCGTTTGTCATGCCCACGGGCTATTCGTTTAACCTCGACGGCACTACGCTATACCTTTCGCTGGCAGCCGTTTTTGTGGCGCAGGCGGCTGGGGTGCCGCTCACGTTCGGCCAGCAGTTGCTTATGGTGTTCACGCTGATGCTCACCAGCAAGGGCGTGGCAGGCGTGCCCCGGGCCTCGCTGGTTATTCTGCTGGCTACGGTAGCCTCGTTCAACCTGCCGGCCTGGCCGGTGTTCATCATATTGGGCATTGATGCCCTGATGGATATGGCCCGCACGGCCGTGAACGTACTCGGCAACTGTTTAGCTTCGGCCGTCGTAGCCCGTTGGGAAGGAGAATTTGTGGACGGCTACCAGGGACCCGACCCGGCGGCCGTTCCGCAATAGAACTTTTTCAATAATACCCAAGTTGAATACATAACCTAGCCGGTCAGTTTTCGCTTTTCAAGGGGCATTTTGAGCCTTTTACCGAGCAGATGCCAATTGGTTGATATTAATCATCTAATTTTGTGTCATGCCTTTGGGGTCATTGCTACAGGATTTGCAAAGGCATTTTTTCGTTTTAATATTTGATTTTTACGATATAAATTTCTACCTTCCGCCTATGAAAATCGTCCGTCCTCTTGCATTACTGGCCCTTTCGCCGATGCTGTTGCTGGCTCCGGCTTGCGTATCGGTCAAGACCATGATGAAAGGCACGCCATCGGCGGCCATTTCCAAACGCCTGCCCCCGCTGGAAATTCTGGCCGACCAGGGTCCGTTGGCGATGAACGATGGTGCTCTGCCCGAAGACCCGCTGAAATTATTTCAGCAGGAGTGCCGGATAAATTTGACGGAGCCCACCGATTCGGCTACGTATGGCTACGCCAAGCTGATTGTGAAGAAGGTACGCACCCTGCGCACCGGCCGCGCCGTGCAGGGCTTGCAGGTACTCACCTTCATGATTCCGGCCGTAGTGGGCGTGCCGCTGGAATGGTATAAGACCACGCTGCAAGCCGAAGTACAGGTTAGCGACGCCGCCGGCAACCTGCTGGGCTCCTACCTCGGCACGGGCACCTCGGAGGTGAAAGTGGCCATGTACCACGGCTACTCGCAGACGGCGGCACCCCGCCTGGCCGATGTTATTGCCCTGCGCAGCGCCATGGCCCAGATTCGGCCCCAGCTCGACACCGCCACCACCCGCCTGCGCCCCCTGCTGATGGCCGGTGGCACCGTGGAAAATCCCACGCTGCCGGCTTCATCGGTGGTCACGGGCAGCCGCTAATCCTCGGGTTAACGCACGGCTTTTCCTCTGCTGAGTTAGCATTATAAGGCCCGTCGCGCCCTACCTCCCGGTTCCGGGCAGTGGGCGCGACGGGCCTTATCTTTGGGCTTACCATGACCCATCTCCTGCCCTCCCGGTTTTCTGCCATTCTGCTTTTGGGCCTCGGGCTGCTGCTGCCCGGCTGCTGCGCCAATAACGTGTGCGACTGCCCCGGCGAAGCTCAGGCGGATGCCATCAAACTGGTTTTCTCGGCAAAAGACTTCGGCAAAGCGACTGACCTTGATACGATTGTGCTGCAGCGCTATCCGTTGGTAATCATTCCGGCCAGCGGCAGCAACCCGGGCACAAAGCCCGAAACCGCTACACTGATTCGCACGGCAGCGCAGGCTTATGACACCATTGTTATCAATAACAGCACACCGTTTGCCCAGACCAGCACGGCCAAGCTCGACCAGTACCAGTATTACGTGCGCTATTTCCCGGCTCCGCGCAAGGTGCGTCCGGCCTTTGCCCTGGTCATCGATAAGGTAGCGTTGCAGGGGAATCTGGACGGCAACGGCTGCTGCACGTGCTACACCAATACACAGAAGTCCATCACCACGCGCAAAGACAGCACGGCCGGCGCTACCACGGCGCTTACCACCAACCTGAAGGACGTCCCCGTCTTTACCATTACCAAGTAGCCCGCCGGGCACTGGCTTACGTATAGCTACCGCCGCGCTGCAACGTTTGGCCGGGCATTCCTGTTTTCGTTTCTATGGCTGCTGAACCTACTCTTACGGTGGCTCCGACGGTGCCCGTTTCACCCCGTCCGGCCGCTCCTGCTTCCGTGTTTCCGTTTCGGTCCACCCTTAGCCTGGAGCCGCTGATTGCCTACTGGCATGCGCGCGAAAGCGCCAGCAATGCCGGCGTAGCGCTGCTGGCCAAGGCTATTGGCCAGCAGGTGGCCGAAGCCGGGTGGTGCCGGGGCCTGCTCACCGATTACTCGGTGCTGGAATGCAACTGCGACCTGGTAGAGACGCTGATGCTGGCTGTTTTCCCGCCGGCTTCTTTTGCCACCGACATCAGCGGTGTGGTGGCGCCGTTTCAGCGGCGCAGCTTCTACTCAACCCCGCTGTTTGAGGAGGTGATGCTGAACAAGGACCGTACCGTGAAGCAGCCGCTCAACATCGACATGGCGGCTATGGAGCGGCAAATGGGCCTGATGGCCTACCACCTGATACTGCACCGCCTGTACGGGGCCGAAATGCCGAGCCTGGGCACCATCGTGTTCACCGTGCCCGACTATAAAATCGGGCTGTACCGGCACTACGGCGTCGATTTCAACTCCGATTTTGTGACGGTGAAAGTGGTGGGTGAGCTGCCCGTACTCACGCCCGAACAGATTGAATTTCTGATTCATAACCGCCACCGGCCGGAATACTGGCACGAGCTGCTGCCGCCCGAGCACTTCGAGTTGGAAGGCTTCAACCTGCTGCAGCTGGTGGATATTACCGACCAGGAAATCCTGTCGGAGCTGAAGTACGACCTGCTGGAGCGCGACGTGCTGCAAACCCCGGCCCGCTTCGAGCAGATTCAGGAGAAGCTGCGGGTGCTGTTTGCGCAACCGGCCTTGCAGCTGGGCATTGCGGCTTATGATGAAAAAAAACGGGCTTTCGTGGATTTTGGGCGCAAAATCAACCACAGCTTCCTCACCAAACAGGTGCAGCACCAGTCGGCCGACGGCAGCTTCCGGCAGATTTATGAGCGCCTACTGCGCGAGCGGGAACCACTGGTGCTCAAGGATGTAGCCACGGCCGACATTCCGCAGGACCTGCGCCAGCAGATTATGACCCTGGGCATTAAATCGGCCATTCTGGCGCTGCTTCCCTACGGCAACGACACCGTGGGCCTGCTGGAGTTGGGCACCCCCGACGTGAACGGCCTCGACGAGTTTGACATGGACAAAGTGGCGCAGTTCGTACCGCTGTTTGCGGTGGCCGTGAAGCGCAATGCCGAAGACCTGCAATCCCGCGTGCAGGCTGTGATTCAGGAGAAATTTACGGCCATTCACCCCACCATGGAGTGGCGCTTTGCCGACGCGGCCCGCAACCTGCTGACGCAGTTGGATGCCGGCAACCGCACCGCCGAGATGGAGGCCATCGTGTTTGATGACGTGTACCCGCTGCACGGCTCCTGCGACATCCGGGGCAGCAGCACGGTGCGCAACGAAGCCATTCAGGGCGACCTCATCGAGCACCTTACCCTAGCCAATAAGGTGCTGAAAAAGGCCTCCGAATGCCAGCAGCTGCCCATTCTGGACGAGCTAAAATTTTACGTCACCAAAAACCTGAAGCGGCTGCGCGAAGGCTTGCTTTCCGGCGACGAGGCCAATATTTACGACTCGCTGAAGCGCGAAGTGGAGCCGCTGTTCGAGTACTTAGCCACGCACACGCCCGAGCTGCGCCCGGTCATCACCAGCTACTGGAGCAATATCGACCCCAAGCTGGGCATCCTCTACAAGCGCCGTCAGGACTTTGAAATCAGCGTGACCACGCTTAACGATGCCGTGAGCGACTACCTTGATGAGGAGGAAGAAAAGGCGCAGCAGATGTTCCCGCATTACTTCCAGCGCTACAAAACCGATGGCGTGGAATTCAACATCTACGTGGGCAGCGCCTTGGTGCAGGACAAACCGTTCGACCTGGTTTTCCTGAAAAACCTGCGCCTGTGGCAGCTGCTGACGATGGTGGAAATCACGCGCCGGACCCACGCGCTGAAGGCCACCCTGCCCGTCCCACTCGATACTACGCAGCTCATCCTCATCCACGGGCAGCCGCTGAGCATTCGCTTCCGGCAGGATGAGCGGCAATTCGACGTAGACGGCGCCTATAATATTCGCTACGAAATCATCAAGAAGCGGATTGACAAAGCCACCGTGCTGGGCACGGGCGAACGCCTGACCCAGCCCGGCACCCTGGCCCTGGTGTATGCCCAAACCCGGGAGGCCGTGGAGTACTACGAGTACATCGACTACCTCCAGGACCGGGGCCTGCTGGAACCCGGCGTTGAAGAGTTGGAGCTGGAAGAGCTGCAGGGCGTGAAAGGCCTGCTGGCCCTGCGGGTGCGGGTGCGGCTGGCCGAGTAGCTTACTCAGCTTGCATAACCGCTTCTTCCTCGCGCCAGAAAAGCTTCAGGCCGGCCCGAAAAGCCACCAGCCACGCCGCACCGCCGGCAAAGCCCGCCAGCACATCGGTGGCGTAGTGCGCGTGCAAATACACCCGGGTGAGGCCAATCAGCCCCGCCCATAGCAGCAGCGGCGCTACCCAAACGGGGCGCTTGAAATGCCGCGCCAGCAGCCACGCCAGGCAGCCGTAAAAGGTAAAACCCAGCATGGCGTGGCCGCTGGGAAAGCTCAGCCCGAAGGTTTGCAGCAGAGCATTGCTGGGCCGGGGGCGGTTGAAGTACAGTTTGAGCAGTTGATTGAGCAGCACGCTACCCGCCATGGCCAGCAGCATTTCCCAGGCCCCGCGCGGGTGGCCGGCCCGGCGTATCAGCAGCGGCGCGATGACGCTGGCCGGCAGCAAAAACGGCAGCGCCGCAAAAAACGTGACTACCCGCACCGGTCCGGTCAGGCCCGGGTGCGCCAGCCGCCAGCCATCCACAATGCCCGAAGCCCAGTTATCCAGCGCCACCGAATGGTGCACAAATACCACCCGCGCCAGGTAAAAGAACACCGCGAACGCCACGATGAACAGCACCAGCCCGAACAGCACTTCGACGGTGAGCAGGCCGGCCAGGGCCAGTAAGCGGGAGGTAAACCGATTCATAGCAGGCAAAAATGCCGGGAAATGGAAAAGCCAGCAACTGCTTTCAGTACGGAAAATAAAAAAAGCCAGCCCGATGGGGCTGGCTTTTTAAAACGTGCGCTCGGAGAGACTCGAACTCTCACACCTTGCGGAACTGCCGCCTGAAGACAGCGCGTCTACCAATTTCGCCACAAGCGCAAGCTGGGCTAAAAAGCCGCTCATCCTGGAAGGGTGGCGGCCTTTTGATGCTGCAAAGATACAGCGCCGTTTTATCGCCACGCAACACATAGGCCGTTTTTTTCAGTTGAACAGGGCTGCCGAACGGCACCGGCAATTGTTTTTCAGTTACTTGCCAACCTATTTTTTTTTCCTGCAATCGTTATTTTCTGATGAGTTCGCCCCCAACGGCCCCTTTTTCTCCCCCCACTGCTCCCGAAAAGCTGGTTGGCTTCGACCAAGCGGCGTGGTTTTATGATGTACTCGCGGGACTGGTTTTTGGGTCGTCGCAACGGGCGGCCCAGCAAGTGGCGCTGCGAGGGCTGCCGGGAGGTGCACCGCATGTCCTCATCCTGGGCGGGGGCACGGGCTGGGTGCTGGGCGAGGTGTTGCGGCGGGTGCCAGCAGCCACGGTGCTGTATCTGGAGGCGTCGCCTAAGATGCTGGCCCGCGCCCGCGCCCGGCTGGCGCATGAGCTTCCGCAGGCGGTGGGCCAGGTTGAGTTCCGGCACGGCACCCAAGCGGCCCTGCAACCGGCCGAACGGTTCGGGGCCATCATCACCTTCTTTGTGCTCGACTGCATTCCCTCGGCCGACCTGAGGGCAGCGTTGGCGCAATTGCGCGCTGCCCAGCACCCCGGCGCACCGTGGCTGGTGGCCGATTTCCGGCCGGCGCGGCGCGGCTGGCGGCACTGGCTGCTCCAACTGATGTACCTGTTCTTCCGCCTCACTACCGGGCTGCGCGCTCGTGAGATGCCCGACGTGCGCATAGCGCTGGGAAGGCTGGGGCTGGCGGCCGGCCCTTCGCAGCTTTTTTTTGGTGGAGCAATAGAAGCCCTGATTTTCAGGGAAAAACCGGCTGTGGCCCAACCTTGATATGTTGCTAACACTGTTTCACCAAGTTGAAACATGATTTTATCATTATCGAGCCCGTTTTTCACAATGATTACCCTTATTTTATTGTAAATTTTCTGCAACTTTGTATTCCACACCGTTCACGGCTTTCTATTGCATTACTTGTTTCCTTATTATTTCTGCCCATGAAACACACTGTCGCTACTGCTATTTTATTGTCTTTGGGACTGGGCACTTTTCAGGCGCAGGCACAGGTAAAACCCGTTCCGGGAAAGCCTTTGCCACCTAAGGCCGCGCCGGCAGCAGTTAAGCCCGCCTGGGTCAAACCAGCACCGGCCAAAGCAGCCCTTGTTAAACCAGTGCCTGCCAAACCCGCTGCGCCTAAGCCGGCAGCCCCCAAGCCGGCGCCCGTGAGTGCCGCGCCAGTGGCCCCGGCTCCGGTGGCAGCTCCGGCTCCTGCCCCTGCCCAACCCAAGGCTGATACGGGTCCGGCGGTGCGCTACACAGTGTCGTTTCCGAACGCGGTGCACCACGAAGCAAAAGTGACGGCCACATTTGCGGGCCTGCCCGGTGGGCCGCTGCACGTGCGCATGGCCCGTAGCTCGCCCGGCCGCTACGCCATCCACGATTTTGCCAAGAACGTGTACTACGTGGTGGCCACCGACGGCGCTAACCACCCGCTGCCCCTGAACCGCCCCGACCCCTACGGCTGGGACGTGATGCCGGCCGCTGACGGCACGGTAATTTTCAGCTATACCCTGTACGGCGACCAGACGGATGGCACCAACGTGGGCATCGACCAGCAGCACGCCCACCTTAACCTGCCGGCCGCCCTATGCTACGCCACCGGGCTAGAGGGCCGCGCCACCGAAATCAAGTTTGACCTGCCCGCCACCTGGAAAGTAGCCTCGCAGTTGCGCCAAGGCTCGGATAAAGCGGTGTACACGGCCCCCAACATGCAATACATGATGGATAGCCCGGTATCGCTGGGCCCGCAGCAGGTGCTGTCGTGGCAGGAAGGCGACCAGACCATCGAGCTGGCTACGCTGTACATGGGTCCGACCTCGGAAATTGATGCCTATGCCAAGAAAATCCAGAAGGTGGTGAAGGAGGAAAAGGCCGTTTTTGGCGAGCTTCCCACTTTCGATTTTGCCCGCTACACCTTCGTGGCCGACTACCTGACCCAGGCCAAGGGCGACGGCATGGAGCACCGCAACTCCACGTCGGTTACCAGCCCCCGCTCGCTGAAGGACGAGGATGCCACCAAGAACCTGGGCACTGTGGCCCACGAGTTCTTCCACGCCTGGAACGTGGAGCGCCTCCGCCCCAAAGACCTGGAGCCCTTTGATTTCCAGCGCGTGAACATGAGCGACAACCTCTGGTTTGCCGAAGGTTTCACGCAGTATTACGGCCGCCTGGCCCTGCGCCGCGCCAAGCTGATTGAGGACGAGGATTTCTTCGATGATATCAGCCGTTGGGTGAACCTGCGCCAGAACAGCCCCGGTGCCCGCTACGCCTCGGCCATCGACATGAGCCGCCAGGCTGCTTATACCGACGGAGCCGGCACCGGCGCACCCATGAACCTGGTAAACACCAACTTGTCGTACTACGACCAAGGCGCGGGCATTGCCTTGGTGCTCGACTTGCAGCTGCGCCAGCACCACCGCTCCTCGCTCGACAAGTTCATGCAGGCGATGTGGCAGCAGTACGGCAAAAAGCAGGCGGGCTACGCCCCCACCGCGCCCTATACCACCCGCGACCTGCAGCGCGTGCTGGGCGAGGTGAGCAAGGACACGGTGTTCGCCAACCGCTTCTTCCGGCAGTACGTGTACGGCCGCGAGCAGCCGCGCTTCACCGAAAACCTGCTGGTGGCCGGCCTGGCCGTGATTCCGACCCGCGCCCTGGGCGCGGCCCTGCCCAGTCAGGTAGAGTTTGACGAAGATGGCCGCTGCTTAGTGGCCTACAACACCCAGATTGGCTCGGGCCTGTATAAGGCCGGTATCGACCGGGGCGACCAGATTGAAGTGCTTGACGGCCAGACCATCAAAAGCTCCGGCGACCTCGACGGCGTGCTGCACAAGCACTCGCCCAGCGACGTGGTATTCGTGAAAGTGAAAACGCGGGGCGGCGTGGAGCGCACCACCCAGCTCATCCTCGCCGAAGACCCCAACGTGCAGGTAAAACCCGTGGAATCGGTGGAGAAAATGGTGCTGTCGCCCGCGCAGAAAACCCTGCGCGAGGCCTGGCTGGCCAGCCAAGCGTCCAACTAAAAACAACATGATATAAAGGTTGGCCCCGGTGGGCTGGAGCCGCGTAGAGCGGCCCGGCCCACCGGGGCTTTTTGCTGCGTGGGGGTTGGGGCCGGTTGATTGGCTAAAATCTCTACCTTTGGACGGTTGGTGACGGTTTTTACGCCGTTCAGCTAATCCCTGCGCACCAGCTATTCCCTTTCCTTTACTTCCATTTTTCTATTTCGTCATGGCAATTTTCGATAAGCTCGCCAACGCTGCCAAGGACTTTTTTATCGAGCCCGAAGAAGGCGCAGTTCCCCCCACTACTCCTCCTACTGCCCAGTACGGAGCCTCTGCCCCGCCCGCCGCCGCCCCCGTTGCTCCTGGTGCAATGCCTGCTACGCCCTCGGCTCCCGGCCAGGCCGAACAACGCCACCTCGACCACATTGCGGGCCTGCTGGCCGGCGATGGCAAGGATTTCGCGGCCTATATGAAAATGGTGAAAAGCATGGCCGCCGCCGGCCTGAGCGGCCCCATGCTCTACCAAACGGCTTTCAACGCCTTCACCGCCGTGAATGGCAGCACCGTACCGGCTTTGTTGGCCTCGGCCACGCAGTTTGAGCAAACCCTGGCCGACGACCGCGCCAAAGTGCTGACCCGCCACCGCGAGAAAATGGGCGAAGGTGCGGCCCCCGGCGCTTCGCCCGGCCCGGTGGCCCTGCTCATGGCCCAGGAAAAGAAGCTGGCCGCCGACCTCGCCGAACTCACCCAACAGTTGCAGGCCAAACAGCAGCAGCTCCAGCAAACCCAGCAGCAGCTGGGCGAGGAGCGCCGCAAAACCCAAAGCGCGCTGGCCTCCTATGAGCTGGCCAATGCCGCCGCGATGGCCGACCTGCAAACCCACCACAAAGCCGCCGAAACGTTTTTGAACGCGGCGAAGTAAGCTCCTGCGATTTTCACCTTTCATTCTTTCTGCGAAATGAATACCCCGTTATTAGGTCCGCCCTCGCCCGCCGACGGCCTGCCATCCTGGCAAAAACCGGAAAAAGCCGCTGCCTGGGTTTTTGTGGCTGGGCTGGTTGGCTTGGGCGTGTACTACTGGGGCAAGATTCTGCCCTTTCTGGTTGACATCGTTTTCAATACCGTGAAGCTGGGCGTTGGGCTGGGCGTTTTGTTTGTCCTGATTCTGCTGGCCACGAATAAGCGGATTCAGACCGGAATATGGTACCTGGGACAACGCATTTTCCGCACGGTCGCCAGCATTTTCGTCAACACCGACCCCATCGGCATCATGGAGGACTACATCTCGAACACCGAGAAGGAAGCCCGCAACATGGACGCCGAAGTGGGCCACATTGAAGGAGCCAACGAGCTGGTGAAGCGCAAGATGGCCGCCAATACGGCCCAGATGAAAGAGTACTTGTTCCTGGCCGCCTCGGCCCAGCGTCAGGGCGAGAAAGACAGCGCCGACAGCTACGCCAGCCGCGCCGCCCAGCTCGAAGACTATAACAAGCGCCTGCAACCGATGGCCACTACCACGGCCAACGTAAGCTTGGTGATGCGCCAGATTCTGAAAGCGGCCCTGCGCCAGATTGACAACAGCAAGTTCAAAGTCAATCTACTCAAAGACGAGTACGCCCTGGTGAAACGCACCAGCTCGGGCATGCGCGCCGCGATGAACATCCTGCGCGGCGACCCCGACAAGAAGTACTTCTTCGACCTGGCCACCGACCGCGTGGCCGAGGACATGGCCCAGCAGCTGGGTCAAATCAAGCAGGCCATGCGCTACAGCCAAGAATTCGTGAAGGAGATGGACATTCAGAACGGGGTGATGAGCGAGAAGGGCCAGCACCTGCTCGACCAGTACCAGAAGGGTGAATTCAGCGCCATTATGAACAACGAGCCGCCCGTGCCGATGACGGCCGCCGCCACCCGCCAGGCCACCGACGATGCCTACGGCAAGCTGCTTGACTAGCGGTACAGTTGTACGAATGGGAACGTCATGCTTCGCTACGCACTCTATGACATTCTAGATAAAATAAAGTCTTAACAAACCTCTCTTTCATCACCTTAACTGCAAGCACCATGCGGCTCACCTTCGCCAGCAAGGCCATTATCGCGGCCATCATCCTCATTGGCCTGTACTTCGGTATCCGCCGCTTCACGGCCACTAATCCGGAACTTGCCAAAACGGGCCGCTCGGCCATCGACCCCGTGGCCGACACCACCAGCCGCTCCGGTGACCAGGGCGGGTCGGGCTCTTACGAATCGCCGGCCCAGGCCGGTGGGACCAAACCGGCCTTCTCCTACGAGGCGCCCGCGCCCGTCGACGGCAAGCTGAAAGGCGTAGTGGAACTGGGCGCCAGCGGCTTCAATTCCTTCATCGTCCGCATTGACCAGAACCGCACCTGGAAGCTGGAAAAAGCCGATTTCGGCAACAGCCTGGTGATGGAGAACATGGCCACCGACGACGACATTCGCCGCGGCCTCAAGGCCTACATCGGGCAGATGCTGGACTTCGGCGTGAGCGGGCGCGACATTCATTTCGTGGTGAGTTCGGGCGCGCTGAAAGCCGACGTAACGGGCAAAATTGTAAAAGTGCTGAAGGGCATGGGCTACGTGGTGAACACCGTGACGCCCGAGCGCGAAGGCGTGCTGGGCCTGCGCTCGGTGCTGCCGGCCTCGTTTGCCGACCGCGCTTTCGTAACGGACATTGGCTCGGGCAACACCAAAATCTCGTGGCTTGATGGCAACCAGCCCAAATCGGTGGAAACCTTCGGGGCCAAATACTTTGAGAAAGGCACCGCCGATGCGGCCGTGGCGGCCGAAGTAAAAGAGAAAGCCAATCAGGTACCGGCCGATTTGCGCGGCACCTGCTTCATCATCGGCGGCGTACCGTTTGAGTTGGCCAAGAAAGTGCGCAAGGGCAAGGAGCGCTACACCGTGCTCGACGCGCCCAGCGCCTACCAGCTCGACAACGCCAAATCGAAAGCCGGCCTGAACATCTACAAATCCATTGCCGAAGCCACCGGCTGCAAGCAGTTCGTGTTCGACTGGGACGCCAACTTCACCATCGGCTATTTGTTGACGCTGCCGAAGTAAACCGCGTTATTCATCGGCAAACGGTTAGTAATAAACGTCTGTCATCCTGAGCTTGCGAAGGACCTTATTACGTTTGAGCAATTCGTTCTAACGTAATAAGGTCCTTCGCAAGCTCAGGATGACAGACGTTATTCGTTTGTAGAAACACTTCCGCCGTCCGCCCGTTTCCCTAGCTCCCCAAGCTTTTCCCGAATCTCATGCCCCCACGCATTTCCTACCTCCGCAACGAAGCGCTGCCCACCGTGCGGCCCGGCTACCCCGGCAATAAGCTGTTCGGCAACGAATTCGCCAACGGCGAGGAATTGTTTGAGCCCAGCTTCGCGAATGTGCTGAAGTGGCAGCTCTCGACCAACCCGCAGAAGGAAGAGAAAAAGCACGACACTTGGGCCCCGGAAGTGGTGGACTGCACCGCCTTTTTAAAAAGCACCGAAGACGGGCTGGTTTGGCTGGGCCACTCCACCTTTCTGCTGCGCATCGAAGCCACTACGTTTCTGTTCGACCCCGTGCTTTTTTCCTCATTGGGGCTCAAACATCGTCATCCCCTGCCCTGCCGCCCCGAAGACCTGAACGACATTGATGTTTTGCTTTTAAGCCACGGCCACCGTGACCATTTGGATGAGCAATCAATAAAATTACTGGCAAAGCAGAACCGGGGCATGCAAATTTTGGCACCGTTACGCATGGGTCCTTTGCTTCGCAATATGGCTCCAACCACAACAGCTTATATTCAAGAAGCGGGCTGGTGGCAGCAATATCGAATTGATTGGGAAAACATGGGTTGGACGGAGCCATCCAATCCCCCGGTTGATATCTATTACCTTCCTGCCGCCCACTGGCACCGCCGCGGCCTGACCGACCTGAACCAGGTGCTTTGGGGCAGCTTTCTCATTCGAGCCCGACAAGCCGACAAGCTCATCTACTTCGCCGGTGACACGGCCTACGCCGAACACTTCGAGGCCATCGAAGCCCGTTTCGGCCCCATCGACATTGCGCTGATGCCCATCGGAGCATACAAGCCGGCCTACATGATGGCCAAAAGCCACGTCAACCCCCACGAAGCCGCCAAAGCCGCCAACGTGCTGCGCGCCGGCCACGTGGTGCCCATGCACTACGGCACCTTCGCCCTGGCCGACGAACCCGCCTCCGAGCCCCTGCGCCAAATACAGGAAGTAGCCGCTGGCGGCATGCTGCGCGGCGAGCTGCACGTCCCCGCCGTGGGCGAAATCCTGCGCTGGCAGGACTGGGAGTAGGTTTTTAGGGCTTGAGCGTAGGAGGGCAAGGGGGCATGAGTTATTCTGCCGACCTTTGTCCCCAATTCCCTTTCCAAACTCTTACCCTCCTACCCCCATACCCTCCTGCCCTAGCTTACATGTCGCCAACTTTAGTATTGAGCCTGGTTGCGGGCTACTTCGTCGTCCTCATCATCATTGCCCTGCTCACGTCGCGGGGCGCCACCAGCGAAAGCTTCTTCGTGGCCAACCGCAACGCGCCGTGGTACATGGTGGCGTTTGCGATGATTGGCACCTCGCTCTCGGGCGTCACCTTCATCTCGGTGCCGGGCAACGTGTACGGCAAAAGCTGGAGCTACCTGGCCGTGGCGGCGGGCTTCGTGGCCGGCTACGTCGTCATCGGCACCGTCCTGATGCCGCTCTACTACCGCTTGCGGCTGGTGAGCATCTACTCCTATCTGGAGCAGCGCTTCGGCTACTGGAGCTACAAAACTGGGGCTTTGTTCTTTCTAATTTCCAGGTCTTTGGGCTCAGCCCTGCGCCTGTACCTGGTGGCGGGCGTGCTGCAACTGGCCGTGTTCGATGCCATGGGCGTGCCCTTCGCCGTCACGGTGGTGGTCAGCATTCTGTTCATCTACCTCTACACCTTCAAGGGCGGCCTGAAAACCATTCTCTGGACCGATACTTTCCAGACGCTGGCCATGCTCAGCTGCGTGGCCCTGAGCATCTATTTCATGTCGGATGCGCTAAATTATTCCTTCGCCAAGCTCGTCACTTCGGTGAAAGAAAGCCCGATGTCGCAGGTCTACTTCTCCGATTTTCGCGACGACAAATTCTTCTGGAAGCAGTTCGCCTCCGGCATGTTCATCACCATCGTGATGACCGGGCTCGACCAGGATTTGATGCAGAAAAACCTGAGCTGCCGCAGCCTCGGCGAGGCCCAGAAGAACCTGTTCTGGTTCACGCCCGTCATCGTGTGCGTTAATATTCTGTTCCTGACGCTGGGCGTGCTCATGTACCAGTACGCCGCCGCCCGCGGCCTGCACCTGACGGAAATGAAACAGTTACTCAACCTCAAAGGTACCCTCGATACCGACAAGGTATTCCCCTATCTGGCCACCACGCAGTTCTCGCTCACGGCCGGCATCATCTTCATCCTGGGCATCATCGCCGTCACCTACGCCTCGGCCGACTCGGCCCTGACCTCGCTCACCACTTCGTTCTGCATCGACTTCCTCGACATCAAGCAATACCCCGAAGCCCGGCAGACGCGCCTGCGCCAGCTCACCCACCTGGGCTGGTCGGTGGTGCTCATCGTCATCATCCTCATCTTCCGCGCCCTCAACGAGCAGAGCCTGATTGATGCCGTGTACAAAGCCGCCGGCTTCACCTACGGGCCCCTTTTGGGCCTGTTCGCCTTCGGCATCTTCACCCACCGCCAGCTGCGCGACAAGTTCGTATTGCCCACCTGCACCGCCGCCGTGCTGCTCACGCTGCTCATCGTATCGCACTCCGTGGAGTGGCTGAATGGCTACAAGTTCGGCTTCGAAATCCTGCTGCTGAACGGCGCTCTGGTATACCTCGGCTTGCTGCTTATTTCGCGCCCCGCCAACGTAGCCGTAGCGCCCGCGAACCTGCCGGCCTAGTCCGGGGTTTGAGGTATTTGAGCCGTTTGTTCGTCTCCTCTATTATGCGATTTATAAATGGTGCGGGCGCTGGCCCGGCCGTTATGCTGCCTATGAAAAACTTTCTCCCGGCCCTCGGCCTGCTACTCATTACCGGCGCGGCCCACGCCCAAACGCCTGCTCCCGCCACCGGCCAAACCATCATCCTGAAGCCCGGCCAGATGCAGGTGCAGCGCAACCCCGCTGCCAACCGCCCCGACCGCGCCCCCGTGTACCCGGGCGGCGAGCAGGCCATGGGCCTCTTCTTCCTCGAACACATCAACTACCCCGAAGCCGCCAAAGCCAAAGGCCTCAACGGCAAGGTGCTGGTGAATGCCACCGTGAACGAGGACGGCAGCATCAGCAATCCCGTAATCGCCCAGTCGCTTTCGCCCGAGTGTGATGCCGAGGCCCTGCGCGTGGTGAGCCTGCTCTCGGGCTGGCAGCCGGGCATGCGCCGTGGCCACCCGCTACCGGTGCTGGTGCAACTGCCAGTGCCCTTTGGCGAGGCCGGCGTGATGCACGTGGAGCAGGTGCGCCGCCAGCCGGCGCGCGGGAGGCACCAGTAAGTGGCGTAAGCTTCACCCGCGCCTCATGCCCGGCGGCCGAAATTACCGCGTTATAAATTAGTAGAATTAGATAAGACCCGATGGCCCGTAGTGGACTCAATACCAGCGGCAACGATGTTGCCGCCGACTTACCCAAACCCAAAGTCAACAAGGAATCGCTGCGGCGCGGCCTGCGGATATTCCGCTACGTGCTGCCCTACCGCAGCAAGTTTATCGTGGGCATGGTGCTGCTGGTGCTCAGCAGCTTAAGCACTATGTCGTTTCCATGGATTGCCGGCAAGCTGGTGAACGTGGCCACCGGCCAGCCGCTGGTGCTGCCCGGCGGGCTGGTGCTCGACATCAACCGCGTGGCCATCGGCCTGTTTCTGGTGACGGTGATGCAGGGCTTTTTCTCGTTTGGCCGCATCTGGTTTTTCACGCAGGTGAGCGAGTTCACGGTGCGCGATATTCGGCAGGCGCTCTATGCTAAGTTCGTGCAGTTGCCCATCCCATTTTATGAGAAAAACCGCGTGGGGGCCATCACCTCGCGCATTACGTCCGATGTGGGTCAGATTCAGGACTCGTTTTCGCTGACGCTGGCCGAGCTGTTCCGGCAGGTATTTACGCTGCTAGGTGGCATCGGCTTCATCATGGTGGTGTCGTGGAAACTGTCGCTGTTCATGCTGCTCACGTTCCCGCCCATTGTGCTGGCCGCTGGACTGTTCGGGCGCAAAATCCGCACGCTTTCCAAGACCGTGCAGCAGGAGCTGGCCCACACCAACACCATCGTGGAGGAAACCCTGCAAGCCATCAATTCAGTGAAGGCTTTCACGAATGAAAAGTTCGAAACTGGACGCTACAATACCTCGCTGGGCAAAGTGGTAAAGGCCGCGCTGCAAAGCAATTTGTACCGAGGGGCCTTCGTGTCCTTCGTGATTATCGGCCTGTTTGGCGGTATCATCCTCATCCTCTGGCGCGGGGCCACGCTGGTGCACACGCCCGTCACCGACCCCAACCACCTGCAGATTGGCGACCTCACGGCCTTTATCATCTACACGGCCTTCATTGGGGCCTCGGTGGCCGGCCTGGGCGAAATTTACGGCAAGGTGCAGAGCACGCTGGGAGCCTCCGAGCGCATCCTCGAAATCCTGGACGAAGTCCCTGAACCTACCCACATCGAGCCGGCCGTGGGGCTGGTGCCGGCCCGCCTGCACGGCGACATCCGCTACGAGCACGTGGCCTTCCGCTACCCCACCCGGCCCGACGTGCCGGTGCTCTCGGATATTGACTTCCACATTTCGGCGGGCGAGAAAATTGCTCTCGTCGGCCCCAGCGGCGCGGGCAAAAGCACCATTGCCGGCCTGCTGATGCAGTTTTACCCGCTCAGCGGCGGCCGCATCATCGTGGATGGGCACGACGTGCAAGACTACGACCTCACCGGCCTGCGCCGCCATATCGGCATCGTGCCGCAGGAAACGCTGCTCTTCGGCGGCACCATCCGCGAGAACATCGCCTACGGCAAGCCCGGCGCCAGTGATGCCGAAATCATCGAAGCGGCCCAGCGCGCCAACGCTTGGCAATTCATCCAGGCCTTCCCCGAGGCGCTCGATACGGTGGTGGGCGACCGCGGCATCAAGCTCTCGGGCGGGCAGCGCCAGCGCGTGGCCATTGCCCGCGCCATCCTGAAAAATCCCGCCATCCTCATCCTCGATGAAGCCACCTCCTCGCTCGACAGCGAAAGCGAAAAGCTGGTGCAGGGCGCCCTCGATGAGCTGATGGAACACCGCACCAGCCTCATCATCGCCCACCGCCTGAGCACCATCCGCAAAGTCGATAAAATCCTGGTGATTGACGGCGGCCGCATTGTGGAGGCCGGTACCCACGAAGAATTGAGTGACCGCGAAGGCGGCCTCTACGCGAACCTGCTGCGCCTGCAGTTTGAGCTGAGCTAATTTATTCTTTCTGCTCGCTACTTATGCAGCAAATTGTAATTGCTCCTTCTCCGCTGTCTTACACCGAATATAAGAAGCTGATGTTTGCTGACTTACGAGCAAGGCATCTACCTCGACTCATCGGCTTCGCTTTTTTGTCGCTTACCATGCTAATAATTGTCGGGGTAGCGCTTTACGATGAAGGGCTGACCGCAAAAAACATGCAGGACTTAGCCCTGCCGATGTTATTTCCAGCCGGGCTGGTATTTATCTGGATTGCCACTTGGCTGAGCTGGCGAAAACAGTATTATCAATCCGATGCTTTGCGAAACGGAGCAACATATTATCTGAGTGACCAGGAGATTGTACGTGAGGGCCTTTCGCAGGAATCCATACGTTGGTCCAATATTGATAGAACAGCCAAACAGGCGGGCCAATGGATATTGTTAAGGCAAGCAACGACTTCATTAAATGGAATATGTTTCTTGAATACCGCCGCCGTGCTTTCTCCCTCAGTTCGTGAGGAACTATTGGCATTGCTAAAGCGAAAGCGCATCAAGCCGATTTAAATCAAAACACCCTCAAAACCCGAGCCCCAAGCGCGGGTTTCGTATTTTTAGCCCCTCAACAACTCCCCCTCACCCTCTCCTTACTGATGAGCAAGCACTTCGCACCTTTCTCCGTTGCTGTTGCAGCGGCTGCTACCCTGCTGGCCGCGCCGGCCGCCCAGGCCCAAATCAAAACGCCCGCCGCCAGTCCCCAGAGCACTGTGACCCAGCGCGTGGGCCTCACGGATATCACCATCGTGTATTCGCGGCCGGGCGTGAAGGCCCGCAACATTTTCGGCACGGTGGTGCCGTTTGGCAAGCGCTGGCGCACGGGCGCCAATGCCACCACCAGCATCAAGTTCTCGGACGATGTGATGATTGAGGGCAAGAAGGTGGCTGCCGGCGAGTACGGCCTCTACACCATCCCTAACAAGACGGAGTGGCTGGTGGTGCTCAACAAGAGCCTCAAGCAGGGTGCCGATGTGGACGGTTTCAAAGACGACCAGGACGTGGCCCGCTTCACCATCAAGCCCTACAAGCTGGCCAGCAAGGTCGAAACCTTCACCATCAACTTCACCGACCTTACCCCCGCCACCGCCAACGTGGCCATGGAGTGGGAAATGACCGGGGCCAAGTTCAAGGTTACCGCCGACGTGGACAGCAAAGTAATGGCTCAGATTGACGAGAAAATCACCAAAGCCGCCACCCCCGCCCCCGCCGACCTCGCCTCGGCCGCCGTGTACTACTACGACAACAACAAAGACCTGAAGCAGGCCCTGGCTTGGATGGAAAAAGCCAACGCCGCCGAGCCCACCAAGTTCTGGAACCTGAACACGGAAGCCAAAATCCGCCTGAAAATGAAGGATTACGCCGGCGCCACCAAAGCCGCCGAAGCCTCGAAAAAAGCCGCGCTGGCCGCCACGCCGCCGAACGGCGAGTACGTGAAAATGAACGAGGACCTGATGGCCGAAGCCAAGAAAATGGGCAAGTAGAAACGCCAATCATCTGGAATTAAAAAGGCCGCGACATTGATGTCGCGGCCTTTTTGTTTTTGCTGCCCACTCTGAGAAGGTCGTTTCTGGGCTGGGGCCGGGCCTACTTGTGCTCGGCCGGGTGCAGCTGACTGTTCATGAGGGTGGCCAGCATGGAATCGGGGAGCACGAGGCTGGTGAAGAAGTTCATTTTGGCGCTCATGGTGGGCAGGCTGCGGGCCCCGCCTTCCATGAGCACATCGTAGCCTTCTTCGGCCACGGCGCGGGCCGACGCGGGGTGGCTGGCGGCGCGGGTGTTTTCGGCGTGCGCCGTGCGGAAGAAATTGGTGTCGGTGGGCGGCGGGCAGAGCACGGTCATGGTCACGGCCGATTTCTGCTGCTTGAGCTCGTGCTGCACGGCTTCGGTGAAGCTGAGCACGAAGGCCTTGGTGGCGGCGTACACGGCCTGGCACGGGCTGGGCGTGAAGGACGCCAGCGAGCCCACCTGAAGAATGCGCCCAGAATTGCGGGCCACCATGTCGCGCAGGTAGAGCTTGGTGAGCTGCACCAGCGCCGCCGTATTTACCTGAATGATGGCCAGCTCCGTAGCCAGGTCGGTATCGGTGAAGTAGCCGGTTTCGCCAAAGCCGGCGTCGTTCACCAGCGCGTCGATTTGCAGGCCCCGCGCCGTGGTTTCGGCGTAGAGCTTGGCGGGCGTTTCGGGGTGGCTCAGGTCGAAGGGCAGCAGCACGATATCGACCGTTTCGAACTCCTGGTGCAGCAGCCGGGCCGCTTCGTGGAGTTCATCTAGGTGGCGGGCCACGAGGACTACCCGGTAATCGTCGCGGGCGAAACAACGGGCCAGTTCGAAACCGATGCCACTCGAAGCACCGGTTATCAGGGCGGTTTGGTCGTTCATAGCTGATGGGATTATGGTGAATCGCGTTTTATTATAATATATAGATTAATAATTTAATTCAAGGTTGCACGACGCAACCTGTCCTGCCCCAGCAAGCTCTCTTTGCTGTTGATTCTTGCACGCATGTAAAAGCCGTGCAGCCCACACTAAATGCAGAAGCCTCTGACGGAATTAGGCGTAGCGACAGACAGCAAAAAGCCCGATTCTGTGTTGAATCGGGCTTTTTCATCGATAATCTCGGAGCCACTCCTACTTCTTGCCCCGGCCCTGCATCTGGAGCAGGCGCTTCACGTTATCCACCTCAATCTCGTCGGGCTGGGTTCTGAGCACGCGGCGCAGGTCTTTAGGCGAGCGGCCGCCAAACACCACCACCTTGAAGCCGGCGGTGTGGGCCTGGGCACTCTGCTCGGGCGTCACGCGGTCGGCGTCGAGCACCACGGTGTGCACCTTCTCCGCTTTGGCCGTTTTCAGGCCGGCGGCAAAGTCATCGGAGGCGATTTCGAGGCCCACGCGCACGCCCGGCATGGCGGCGCGAGCCAGCCGCACCGTGGAGCCTTCCTGGGTTATGAACAGGATTTTGCTGAGCGGTGCGTGGTAGCGTGCCAGGGTGTGGGCAATCTGGCGCACCAGCAGCGGCACTTTTTCATTCTGGCGGCCGGGGGGCAGGCACTGGTCGTCCTCGTGCAAATCGAGGTGAATGAAGGGGAACGTGGGCCAGCGGTTGAGGCGGGCCAGCAACGTATCGAAGGTGATGGGGCGCTCCTTCTGGATGAGGTCGTAGGGGAAGCCGCCCTGGTAGCGGAGCTGGGTGAGTTCGGCGGCGGTGCGCTGGCTCACGCAGCCGGTGCCGGTGCTGCCGTCCTGCAAGTGCTGGTCGTGGTAGAGCATCACCACACTGTCGCGGCTCATTTGCAGGTCAATTTCCACGCCGTCGGCCCCGCGCAGCAGGGCGCGCCGGATGCCGCGCCAGCTGCTCGGCGGCCGGTAGTTGAACGGACTAATGGGCGTGTAGAAGCCGGAGCCGGCGTGGCCCAGCACCACCAGGTTGGGGTTGGCCACGGGCTTGGTGGCGGTGCAGGCCACCAGTGTCGATACCAGAAAAAAAGCCAGCGCAGCGGCAGGGAGTAAGCGGTATTTTCTCATGCAAAAGCGAAAGCCGGCATGCGCCGGGAACAACCTGAACGATAAACGCAGCATGGAGTTGTAGAGACGCGACACTTCGCGTCTCGGCGGGCAATGAGGGCATCTGAATACGCCCCACGGTGCGAGCGATGAAACGCGAAATGTCGCGTCTCTACACCACCGCTATTCTGCGCGGCTTATCCAGCAGCCCGAACAGAAACGTGAGCGCCACCACCAGCCAGATGGAAAACCACACGTCGCTCAGATAATGCATGCCCAGCACCAGCCGGCCCAGCGCAATGAGCCCCGGCAGCACCAGCAGCGGCCCCCGAAACCTTGGAAACGCCACCGCCAGCGGCCAGAACAGACTGAAATAAGTGGCAGTGTGCGTGGACGGGAAGGAGTCGTTGTGCGGGCCGGTGGCCCACAGGCCGGTACCCTCGTAGCCGGTGCCGAACAGCACCTCCGGCCGCAGGCGGTGCACCGTGCCTTTCAGCACATTGGCCAGCACCATGCTGAACTCGTGGGTGAGCAGCAGAATGAGGAAAATGGTGGCGGCCTTTTTTTTGAGGGCGTAGCGGCCGATGGCGAAGGCAAGCCCCAGCGCCAGAAAGATGATGGGCAGGCCCGCGACGTGCGTCATCAACGCATCATGAATCCGGTCGGCGGTGCCGGTGAGGGTGGCGAAGAACGGCGCGGCCCCACCGAAATGCCCGTGGGTGAACCGGGCCAGCGGCTGGTCGAAAAAGAGAATGAGCAGGGCGCAGGCCGGCAGCGTGAGGGCCGTGAAAACGAGGAACTGGCGGAGCGTCATAAGTACGTAGCGCGGACTCTGTAGTCCGCGAATCCAAACGGCGCGGGCCAAAACAAGTTTTCATTGCTCATTTTACTCGCGGACTACAAAGTCCGCGCTACTGTTACCCCAGCGCCTGGTTCAGGGCGATGATGGCGGTTTTGTAATCCTCGCGGCCCACGATGAACTGGATATTCACCTTGCGCAGGGCAAAGCCGGCGCTGCGAATGTTGATGCCTTCATCGGCCAGAGCGCGGGCGGCGCGGGCCAGCAGGCCGGGCTCGTCGATGTTGGAGCCGATGAGGCAGACCAGCGCGGCCGGCTGCACGGTCACGTTCTCGTACTTGGCTTCGAGGGCGGCCACGAGCTGGGGCTTGAGGTCCTTTTCCCAGATGAGCAGCGAGATGCTGTTGGCGCTGGTGGCTTTGAAAATGTAGCTCACGCCGAGGTCGAAAAACACCTGCATCAGCGTGAGGTCGAAGCCGGCGGCGCCCACCATCAGCGGGTCGTGGATGTCGATGATGACGACCTTTTCGGTGCCGGTGATGACTTCGATGCGCTTGGTGGGCGAGATGTAGTCGCGGGTGATGAGCGTGCCGGGGTGTTCGGGCTCGAAGGTGTTTTTGATGCGCAGGTCGATGGCGTTTATCTCCAACGGCTTCGAGGCTTTGGGGTGGATGGCCTCCATGCCCACGTCGGCGAGCTGGTCGGCCACGTCGTAGTTGGTGAAGCCGATGGGATGGCACTGGTCCACGCCCACCAGGTTGGGGTCGGCGGAGCTGAGGTGGTATTCCTTGTGAATAATGGCCTCCTGGGGCCGCACGGCCACGGCAATCTTGCTGAAGGTGACTTCCGAATAGCCCCTATCGAACTCCCGCATGATGCCCTCAGTGCCCTTGGTGTAACCGGTGGCAATGCAGATGGTGCGCGGAAAATCAATGTCGGTAAACGCCTGCCGGATGCGCTCGTCGATGGTCAGCGGCTGGGCGTCGTCGAAGCCGCTGAGGTCGACCAGGGTGGCGTGCACGCCCCGGTTTTGCAGGATGTTCACGGAGTTGAAGGCCGAGTGGGCCTCCCCTATCGAGGCCAGGATTTCGCGGGCCGCCTGCAGAATGTTCACGCTGTTGACGTAGCCGGAGGCCAGCACGTTCACGAGGCTTTCGAGGTAGGTCTGGGCCTGGTCGATGCGCTGCTGGATGAAGGCATCGGCCACGGCCAAATCCAGCCCCAGCGGCTCGTACTGCTTGTTAAGCTCTTTGAGCTGGGCGGCTACGTCCTGCAGCGGCAGGCTGAATTCCTGGCCCTGGGTGATGTGGTGATACACGCCGGGCGCACCGGTTTTCTTGTTTTCGAGCAGCCAGTTGGTGACGTTGGCGTAGGCCGACACCACGAAAATGCGGTTGTACAGCTTCGCGCCCTCGCGGCCGTGGAAGATGATGTTGTCGAGGACGTCGGCGAAGGCGGTCATCGAGGTGCCGCCGATTTTTTCTACTGTAAGCACTATTCGTTGGCATGTAGAGACGCAATATTTTGCGTCTCGTCGTTGCTGATGTTGTTTAGTTAATAGCCGCAGCGCAGTTCCTGCCGTTCAACGCAAGTTCAACGACGAAACGCAAAATATTGCGTCTCTACTGCGCCGGTTCCTTCCCGTAGGAAATCATGTTCGTAATAATGCGGTACGCGCCCGGCACGCCCGCCGGCAGCTCCCGAAACAGCGACAGGCCCGTGTAGATGTAGTGGCCCTTGCCGTAGTCCGTCACCAGAATGGCGCTTTCCTTGGGAGCCTCGCCAGGGTCGCTGCTCGAAATCACGGTCTGGTATTTCGGGTCCCACTTCGAGGGGTAATAGAGGCCCTGCTCCTGCACCCAGCCTTTGAAATCGTCGGCCGTAATCTTGTTCGGGGCGGCCAGCAGCTGGTGCTTTGTGAGCGTAACGGGGGCGTCTTCCACGGTCACGCGGTCGGTGCTTAGCGTCATGGGGTACGGGCCGATTTCGGGCATCACGGTGCCGCGGTTCACCACGTATTGCACCACCACGGTGCCGCCCTGCTCGATGTATTTGAGGATTTCGGGCTGCTTGGTTTTTAGCGCATCCACTGTATTGTAGGCGCGGATGCCCACGACCAGGGCATCGAATTCCTTGAGGCGGGCGGCGGTGAGGTCTTTGGGTTCGAGCAGGGTCACGTTGTAGCCGATTTGGCGCAGGGCGTCGGGCACTTCGTCGCCGGCGCCCATGAGGTAGGCCACGTTCTGGCCGCGCCGCTTCAGGTCGAGCTTCACCAGCGGGGCCACGGCTTCGGGGAAGAGGAACTGCGTGGGGATGTGCGGGTACTCAATCTTCTGGATGCCGCGGGCGTAGGCCTGGCCGGCCACGGTGGCGGTGGCGCGCAGCTCGGCGCGGCCGGGCGCGGCGCCGGCCAGGGGCTGCACCTGGAAGTTCACGGTCAGTTCCTCGTCTTTGGCGGCGAGGGCGAAGGGGACGGTGGCGGGCTCGCACTTCCAGCCGGCGGGCAGGGCCAGGGCCAGGCGGCCGCTCACCCCGGCGCGCCCAGCCCGCAGCGTGACGGGCACGGTCTTGGGCTGGGCATCGGCGAAGACGTAGGAACGGGCGGGCGGCAGGTTCACCAGCACGGGCGGCACCACGGCCAGCGGCTGGTATAATTCGCCCAGCACGGGGTCGGTGTGCTTGTACTGGACGGGGACCATGAATTCAACTGAGCCTTCCTGAATTTTTGCGCTTACATAGACGCTTGGCAAGATTGGGTTTTCAGGTAGGCCAATCAATTGCTGTTGCTCAATATTTTCGCCCGACCCAGGAATTTGCTCGAAGCCGTGTCGCCCAAACGCATATACCGTTGACGGCGAATTTCCATTCGGAATTTGCTTGGGCAACTTATACATACCCACACTTGGCACCTCCCGTAGCCAATAAGGCTGCGAGTTCTGGACCGTATTTGACACGTTAATCGACACTGGCAGCGAAAGTGACTGACCAGCAGCAAGCGTTTTATTTATTAAGGTATCGAGTTTGAAACCGTAGATATCTAAGCTTTGAACTTGAATAGCTATTGGTGAGCGGTTCACCATAGTCAATGTCACAGGAAGTTTCTGTCCCGAAGCAACAGTGACAGCAGAAGCATTTGCTTCAATGTAAAGCCCAAGGCAAGCTTTAATCAGGTCATTTATTTCAGCCAGCTTTTCCTTGTGATAAAAGCTGAATTTGCTGGGGCCTTGAATGTCTCGCGCCGTTGTAAAAACCTCCCGCACCTTCAGCAGCCCCGCCACGCTGGCGCTGGGGTTGCTCGGGTCGTACCTGCGAATCACCTCCTCGATGAGCTTGCCCACGGCCGCGCCGCCGGGCACCCGGTTCCAGGTCTGGTCCACGCCTTCGAACAGGTCTTTGGTGGCTTTGTCGCCTTTCACGGGCTGGAAATACTCCAGCGCCTCGCCCCGCTGGGCAGCCGAGCCGAAGCCCTGGCTGCGGTGGTTGCTGCGGCTGCGGGCCGCGATTTCGCCGTAGCTCTGGCCCAGCAGGGGGTTGTAGCCGCCGGCGTCAGCCTTGAGGTAGCCGTCCATGTTTTCGCCGGGCTTCACGAAGAAGCTGCCGGTGTTCCAGAGCAGGCGCTTGGGCTGCCAGGCTTGCACGTATTGCAGCTGTTCGGGGAAGCGCTTGGGGTCGCCGGCGGCGTCGAAGGCTTCGGCGGCGAGGATGGCGCTGGCCTGGTGGTGGCCGTGGCCGGCGCGGGCATCGGGCGGGAATCGGGTGATGAGCACGTCGGGCCGGCGCTGGCGGATGACCCACACCATGTCGGCGAGCACCTGCTCCTTGTCCCAGATGCGAAAGGTTTCGTCGGAGGTTTTGGAGAAGCCGAAGTCGTTGGCGCGGGTGAAGAACTGCCGGCCGCCGTCGAGGCGCCGGGCCGCCAGCAGCTCCTGCGTGCGAATCACGCCGAGGCCTTCGCGCAGCTCGGGGCCGATGAGGTTCTGGCCGCCGTCGCCGCGGGTGCAACTCAGGTAGCTGGTTTCGAGCAGGCGCTCGTTGGCCAGGTAGGCGATGAGGCGGGTGTTTTCGTCGTCGGGGTGGGCGGCGAGGTACATCACCGAGCCGAGGACGTTGAGCTTCTTGAGGCCCAGCAGGATTTCGGAGGAAGTGTAGGACTTCGGCGTTTGCGCCTTCGTCTCGGTTAACAGGGAGCAATTAACCGTGAGCAGTAGCAGGGCCGCAGCGAGCGGGCGTAAGGAACGAATCATGCGCAGGAAACCAGATGGAGGCCGCGAAGTTACCAGCCGCCGCGGCTGCCCGCGCCCATCCCTTTCCCCGAAACCACGCGCCGGGCCTTAGAACACCTGTTCCGCCGGGGAGTTGTTCTTTTGCTTGCCTTAGTAGGGCCGGTACGCCTGCTAGTAGTTCAGGTACGCCATGCAGTAGTTCACTTTCGGCGTTCCGATGTGCTTTTCCGCCTTTTTACAGTTCTTTTCCGCCTTCTGGTTGTTCATTTACGCCTTCTCGTTGTTCATTTACGCCTGTTTTTAGTGCTTTTCCGTTGGCGGAAAAGGCTGTCGGAAGGATGGATTTTGCTTTCGGAAGAGTGAAAAAGACTGCTGAAGCACTACCTTCGGCCGGCGGGCTGCTCACTTCTACGGCCGGTGCCTTGATTATGGCCGATACTCTGGCGGAACGCCTCGCCCGGCGCATCGAATTGCGCGACAATCCCCCGCCCCCGCCGCCCCTGAGCCAGGAGCCGGCCGCCGTGCATGGGCGCATTGCCCAGTGGCTGCGCACCACCCACGGCCACCGCGACCGCCGCACCAGCGCCGTGCAGGCCCACTTTCTGCTGCATTTGCTGGAATACCCCACCCTCACCACCCAGGAACTGCTGAAGCTGCTGGGTCAGGGCGAGCGCGCCACCGCCCGCATGGCCCACACCCTGGGCGAGTACGGCCTGACCACCTACACCGCCCGGGCCGGCAAGCGCTACCACCGCCTCACGGCCGCCGCCGAAGATGCCCTGCTGCTGGTGGTGGCGGGGCCACCAGGGCCTGCCGCACGGGCATAGCTCGCGGCAGCGCCCTTATCGCAGGGTGCCCCGGCGCAACGCCGGGCGGGCTTGGCGCGTCTTTGCCCCGGCTGAACTTCATTTGTGTGAAATTCGGTTTACCACCCACACCGGCTGCCCGTTGCGGCCCCATCCTTTGCGTATGATGATTACTCCTTTCCGCCGCTGGTCGCTTTCGCTGGCCTTATTGACGCTGCCGGTTCTGGCCCAGGCCCAGGCGGTAAACAGCCCTTCGACTCCCGCTGCCCCGGCGGCCGGCGACCAAAGCGCCGCCCAGTGGTACCTCAAAGACCCGCAGCTCGACCACGTGCCCGGCGTGGGCGCGAACCGCGCCTACAATGAGATTCTCAAAAACCTAGTGCCGACGCCCGTCATCGTGGCCGTCATTGACTCGGGCATCGATACGGCCCACGTCGACCTCAAGCCGGTGCTGTGGGTGAACCGGGGCGAAATCCCCGGCAACGGCATCGACGACGACAAGAACGGCTACATCGACGACGTACACGGCTGGAACTTCCTCGGCGCGCCCGACGGCCGCAACGTGAACGCCGAAACCCTGGAAATGACGCGCATTGTGGCCGCCGGCCGCAAGCGCTTCAAGGGCATCACGGCCAAAACCGTGAAGCCGGCCGATAAAGCCGCTTACCTGCTGTATCAGAAGGCCGAAAAGGCTTATTCGGCCCGCCTCAAGGAGGAAACCGAGCGCAGCAAGCAGGTGGAGGAAATGAGCGGCCCGCTCACCCAGATGGTGACCAACATGAAGCAGGCCCTCGGCACCGACAAGCTGGACACCACCGCCCTCAAAAACGCCAACCCCGACGACCCCAACCTGAAGCGCGCCGTGGCCGGCATGCTCGACATGATGCGCCAGACCGGGGCCGGCGACGCCGATGCCCTCCTCAAGGAGTTGAACGAAGGCGTGAAGCAGGAGCGCAGCATGCTGGATAATTCGCTCAATCTGGACTTCAACCCCCGGGCCGACATCATCAAGGACAACCCCGAGGACGTGACCCAGCGCTTCTACGGCAACAACGACCTCCACGGCCCCGACCCCATGCACGGCACCCACGTCTCGGGCATCATCGCGGCGGTGCGCACCAATAACCTCGGCATCCAGGGCCTCGCGCCCGACCCCGTGCGCATCATGATGGTGCGCGCCGTGCCCGACGGCGACGAGCGCGACAAGGACATTGCCAACGCCATCCGCTACGCCGTGGACAACGGCGCGCAGATTATCAACATGAGCTTCGGCAAGGAATTCTCGCCCCAGCGCCCCGCCGTGGAAGCCGCCTACAAATACGCCGCCCAAAAAGGCGTGCTGCTGGTGCACGCCGCCGGCAACGAAAACCACAACCTCGACGTGGCCGACAACTACCCGGCCTCGTTCTACATCAACAACACCACCATCCCGAACCTGCTGACGGTGGGCGCGTCCGGCCCCAAGGACAACGTGAACCTGACCGCCGACTTCTCGAACTACAGCAAAAAGGGCGTGGACGTATTCGCGCCCGGCGTGGGCATCTACAGCACGCTGCCCGGCAGCACCTACGGCAACGAAAGCGGCACCAGCATGGCCTCGCCCGTGACGGCCGGCGTGGCCGCAGTGCTGAAATCCTACTTCCCCAAGCTCACGGCCACCGATTTGAAGCGCATCATCATGCAGAGCGCTCAGGTGCACCACACCAAAGTGCAGGTGCCCGGCACCGATAAGCAGACCGATTTCTCAACGCTCTCCGTGACCGGCGGCGTGGTGGATATGTACGAGGCGGTGAAGCTGGCGCAGAAGGCGACGCTGTAGGGTTATTAAGAGTAAAGAAAAAGCCCGTCTGGATTCACCAGACGGGCTTTTTCTTTACTGTCATCCTGAGCGCAGCGAAGGACCTTATCACAGCTGGACCGATTGAGCTTCTGCAAATTGTTCTTCGGTAATAAGGTCCTTCGCTGCGCTCAGGATGACAGGAGGCTGTTTTGTTCTCAACTCACCCCACGTCCACGCCCTTTTCCTCTTTCCGAAAGTGGTTCAGCACGAGCTTATCGCTCAGGCCGGGCAGCCACTTATTGAGGAACACCACCAGCTTGCCCTGGCCCGTGAGCACGATGGTGCGCTTGCGCTGCTGCACGGCTTTCAGGATTTCATCGGCCACGGCCTCGCTGCTCATCATGGCCCCTTCGTCGCGCGGCGACTCGCCCTGCGAAGAGCCATCGGCCGCCAGGGCCGTGTTGCGGATATTGGAAGCCGTGAAGCCGGGCGCGGCCGTGAGCACGTTCACGCCCTGGTCGAGCAGCTCCGTGCGCAGGGCTTCGAGGAAGCCGTTCATGGCAAACTTGGAAGCCGAGTAGCCGGTGCGCCCCGGCAAGCCCCGGTAGCCCGCAATGCTGCTGATGCCCACAATAGTGCCCTTGCGCTGCAGCAGATGCGGCAGCGCAAACTTGGTGGTAAACACGGTGCCGAAGAAGTTGGTCTGCATCAGCCGCTTGATGACTTCCAGGTCAGCATCCTGAAAGCGGGCGCGCATGCTAATGCCGGCGTTGTTGAGCAGCACGTCGAGACCGCCGAAGCGGGCCACGGTTTCCTGCACGGCGCGCTCGGCGGCAGCCTCGTCGCCCACATCGGCCCGGATGGTGAGGTGGGCCACGCCGGCGGCGGCCAGCGCGGCGGCGGTATCGGCCAGTTTAATTTCGTCGCGCCCGGTGATGGCCACCTGGTAGCCGGCCCGGCCGAAAGCCAGCGCGCAGGCCCGGCCAATGCCCGATGTGCCGCCGGTGATGAGAACAGTGGGAGTTGGCATAAGCTAAATGAATGGCCCAGCTGGGCCAGCGAGAAAGAGAGAACGAATAATCCGGGCGAAATTACGGCTGGGTGGTGCGATTTTTGCGAAGGGTAATTAAACCTCCTTCACGGGTTCTGGTCAGCCAGTTGCTGGCCGGGCTGGGACGGGTATTAGGCGAACCCGCGTGCGGGGTGGCCGACTCAGAATGCGTAATGGCCGATTGCGAATGGGCCATCCCTGCTTTCTGCTTACATTTATCCGTTGAATTCAATTGCTTTCTTTCAAAGTACCGTATGCATCCACACTTACGTTCCTGGTCCCGGTTTGCGCCGGGTTTTATTGCTGTTTTGCTGGGGCTGGGCGTAAGCTCAGAGGCCGCCGCCCAAACCACCTGCCCCATTGCGGCCGTGTGCACGCCAGGCAATGCCAGTAGCGGCCAGGCCAACCTCTACGGCATGGGCATTCTCAACGTTAACGTCGGGAGTGGCCTCATCAACAACACCACGGGCAACTACATCGACGGTTACCACGACTACGGCTGCACCTTTAACGCGGCCCTGACGGTGGGCCAGACCTACAGCATCAGCGTGCGCACCGGCCCGAACGTGAACGAGAACGTGAAGGTCTGGATTGACTACAACAACGACGGGGCCTTCACCGGCAACAGCGAGCTGGTGTTCGATGCGCCCAACGCCATCCTGCACACGGGCACGTTTGCGCCACCGGCCACGGCCGTGCTCAACACCAACCTGCGCATGCGGGTGTCGTCGGACTACGCGCTGGGCACCGTGCCCACCTCGTGCTCCACGCCCCAATACTCGCAGGTGGAAGACTACAGCGTGCGGCTGTCGTCGAACGTGAGCGCGCCGGTAGCGGCCTTCACCACCAACGGCACCACCACCTGCTCCGGCACTGTGCAGTTCACCGATGCCAGCCAGAACCTGCCCACGTCCTGGCTCTGGACCTTTGGCGACGGCGGCACCAGCACCCTGCAGAACCCCTCGCACACCTACGCCACGGCCGGCACCTACGCCGTGACGCTGCGCGCGACCAACGCGGTGGGCAACAACACCAGCGCCGCCACCAGCATTGTGTACAATGCGTCGGTGCCGCTGGCGGCCACCTGCTCGCCCCAAACCACCAACTACTTTGCCAACTACGGCATCACCCGCTTCCGGCTGGGCACTATTGACAATACCTCGGCTGATGGGAGCGCCGGCTACCAGGACTTCACCTGCCCCCAACGCACCGACCTGATTGTGGGCGTAAGCAACCAGATGATTATCACCACGGGCGGCGTGAACCCACACGATATCCGGGTGTATCTGGATGCGAACAACAACGGCATTTTCGCCACTTCCGAACTGGTGTACACGGGCCTGAACACGCCCAGCCCCGGCGCTACTACCACCCTTACCCTGCCCGCTGGCACCACGCTCAACCAGCCCCTGCGCCTGCGCGTGATTGCCGATGCCATTGGCAACACCAGCGGCCCCTGCGTGAGCCCCGTGAGCGGCCAGGTGGAAGACTACACCGTCATAGCTCGGCCCAACACGCTGCCGCCCATCATCAACTTCAGTACCAACTACGTGCCTGGGGGCTGTGTAAACCCCATCGTGTTCACCGACCTCACCACCAACCTGCCCACCTCCTGGGCCTGGAACTTCGGTGATGGCACCACCAGCACGCTGCAAAACCCCACGCATACTTACACCGCCTCGGGCACTTACAACGTGACCCTGACGGCCACCAATGCCAACGGCACGGCCAGCGTGACGCGCCTGAACGCGGTGACCATTCAGGTGCCCTGCCTCACGTTCTGCGCATCGAATGGCACGGGCGGCACCGGGCCCACCGGGCAGCAGTTGCCCAGCCCGTTCTTCATCACGACCGTGAGCATTGCCAATGCCACGCCGGCTTTCACCAACAGCACCAGTGTAGCCACGGGCGGCTACGCCAACTACACCAGCCTGTCGTTGTCGGCCAACGTTGGCAACTCCCTCAGCCTGACTGTTGCCACAAACCTGGCGGCCAACCACCGCACCTCCGCCTGGGTGGATTGGAACATGAACGGCACGTTTGAAACCTCCGAGCTGGTGGTGAACGGCACGGCAACCGCCAACGCATTTACGGCTCCCTTCACGGTGCCCGCCGGCACGGCCGGTATCAATCCCCGCATGCGGGTGATGGTGGTGGCCAACGCCACCGGTGGCACCCCCACCCCCTGCGCCGTCAATCTCCTCAATGCCGAGGTGGAAGACTACCAGCTGCGCATCCTGCCTCTGGCCACCCGCGATGCCCAAGCCCTGCCCACGCTCAGCCTCTTCCCCAACCCCACTCTGGATGGGCGGGTGAGCCTGCGCCTGCCCGATGCCAGCGCCGCCGGCCTCTACGCCACCGAGGTGCAGAACGTACTGGGTGCGACGGTGCTGCGCACGGCCCTGCGCCTCGGCCCCACTGCCGATGCCCAGCTGGACCTGAGCACGCTGCCGGTCGGCGTGTACGTGCTGCGTCTGCGCGACGCGCAGGGCCAGACCGCCCTGCGCCGCCTGGTGCGCGAATAACTACAAATGTTCCTTCGGGCAGCTACGATGTCCGAAATCAACTTCTAACCGCCCCGGCCGCCTTCTGGTGGCTGGGGCAGTTTTTCGGTTTCCCTCCCCTTCATTTTATTGTATGCCTACAACCTTACTACGGCGTTTTTTTGGGTCGATGCTACTACTGGCGCTGCTGGTACTGGGCACGCGCCCGGCGCAGGCCTCGCACCTATTGGGCGGCGAGATGAGCTACCGCTACCTCGACGCGACCGGACCGGCGGCTACGCCCTTTCGCTACGAAATCACCCTGACGGTGTACAGCAACGGCTTGTACACCAATGCCAACCCCAATGGCATTGCGGCCCCTCCGGTAAACGCGCCGATTGATATCTACAACCGGACCACCGGGGCGCGCATTGGCAGCTATAGCTTCAACCGCACAGCTCCTACGCCTACCAATGCCAACCTACCCCCGCCCATTGCCCCGCCCGTGCCGCAAGGCTGCGCGGTGAGTGGGCCCAGCCAGCCGTTCTACCTGTGCAAATACGTGCAGACGGTGAACCTGCCGGTTTCCTTCGATGGCTACTACGCCGTGTACTCGGTGAGTGCCCGCAACAACACCCTCACCAACATCAACAACCCCAGCGGGGGCACCGGCGGCAACGTGCCCCTGACGCTGTACGTGAGCATGGCCCCGCCGCTCATTTACAACCGCTCGCCCGTGTTTTCGGATACGGCCGTGGCCATCGTATGTCAGAACGATACGACCATCTCGCTCAATAACGCCTTCGACCCCGATGGCGACCGGCTGGTGTACTCCTTCGGCACCCCCTACGGCTTCCTGACCAACGCCGCTACCTTCCCGCCCCTGCCCCAGCCGGTGCCTTACTACCCGGCCTACAGCGCGGCCAATCCGTTTGGCACGGGCGCGGGCAACTTTGCCACCATCAATGCCAGTACGGGCATTGCCAAGTACGGGGCCCGCACCAACGGCCTGTACGTAGTGGCGGTGGACGTAGCGGAATACCGCTCCATCAACGGCGTGGAAGTGCTGATTGGCACCACCCGACGAGACTTGCAGCTGGTGGTTTCGACCTGTCCGCCCACCACACCGCCGCTGCTACCGGCTCCTACAATCACGCCCCGCAACTATACCATCGAAGAAGGCCAGTCGCTGAGCATTCCGATTACGGCTACTCAGGCCAGCAGCAACCACCCGCTGGTGCTTACCGTGAACAGTGCCCTGCTCGATGGCAGCGGGCCGTTCAACACCACCTTTAATGGCAGCACCGGTGTGGTGCAGGCCGGCAACCTGACCGGCACGGCCACGGCATCCGGCACGGGCTCGGTATCGGGCACGTTCATCTACAACTCCAGCTGCGGCCAGGCCCGCACCACGCCCTACGACCTGGGCGTGACCGTGAAGGACAACGGCTGCGGCGGCAAGCTGGCTTCGGATATTTTCCGGGTGACGGTAACCCGCGCCGCTGGCCCCAACGCCATTTCCGGCCCGGCCACGGTGTGCGACCCGGCCACGGTACGCACCTACACCGCGTCCGGCCCGGTGCCAGCCTCTTACCGCTGGCGCATTACGGGCGGCACCATCACGAGCGGCCAGGGCACCAACACGGTGCAGGTAACCTGGGCCAGTGCCAACACCACCGGCACGCTGTCGCTCAAGGGTGTTTCGACCTATGGCTGTTTGTCTGACTCGGTAGTTAAAACCGTGGATATCCGGCCTCTGCCGGCCCTTACGGCCGTAGCCGCTGCGCCCAGCATCTGCCAGGGCACGTCCACTACCCTGACGGTAACCGGCGTGGCGGGCCTGACTTACGTCTGGACCGGCGGCGGTATCAACTCGACGAGCACCACCGTTACGGTATCGCCCACCGCCACCACCACCTATACCGTGACCGGCACCGACGGCACCTGCTCCATCACGGCCACCGTGACGGTGACGGTGACGCCGCCGCCCACGTCCAACGCCGGCCCCGACCTTACCGTGTGCCCCAACGTGGCCTCCACGCCGCTGGGCACGGCGGCCGTCACGGGCTTCACCTACGCCTGGAGCCCGGCCACTGGCCTGAGCAGCACCAGCGTGGCTCAGCCCACCGTGACGCTGCCCAACACCACCGGCGCCCCCATCACCCAAACCTACACGCTCACGGTATCATCTGGCCCGAACTGCCTGAGCACCGATGCCGTGGTGGTAACGGTGAGCCCTGCCGCCGTAGCCGATGCCGGCCCGACCCGCAGCACCTGCTCGGGCGTGGCCTCGACGGCCATTGGCACCCCGGCACTGGCCGGCTATACCTATAGCTGGAGCCCGGCCACTGGCCTGAGCAGCAGCACCGTGGCCCAACCCACCGTGACGCTTCCCAACACCACCGGCGCCCCCATCACCCAGACCTACACGGTGACGGCGACCAGCGCTGCTGGCTGCACCGCGACGTCGACGGTTATTGTGACCATCAACCCTGCGGCCGTAGCCACACCCGGCCCGGCCATCAGCTTCTGCTCGGGCACAGTTTCGGCTCCGCTGGGCGGCACGGCAACGCCCGTGGCCGGCACCACTTATAGCTGGACGCCTACCACTGGCCTCAGCAACCCGAATATCCTCAACCCGACGGTGACCGGCACCAATACCACCGGTGCGCCCATCACCACCACTTACACGCTGACCACTACCACAGCCAACGGCTGCGTGGCTACCGCTACCGTGGCCGTGACCATCAACCCCGCCGCCGTGGCCGATGCCGGCCCCGCCCGCAGCACCTGCTCCAACGTGCCCGTGGCCATTGGCAACGGCGCGGCCGTGGCCGGCACCACGTATGCCTGGAGCCCGGCTACCGGCCTGAGCAGCACTTCGGTGCTGAATCCGACCGTGACCCTGCCCAATCTCGGTACCACCAACATCACCCAGACCTACACCCTGACCGCCACCACTGCCAATGGCTGCGTGAGCACCGGCACGGTCGTAGTTACCATCTTCCCGGCCGCAGTAGCGCAGGCTGGTCCGGCCGTGGCCTTCTGCTCGGGCGAAACCCGGACGCTGGGTGCTGGCATCGCTGTAACGGGCACCACCTACGCCTGGAGCCCGGCCACCGGCCTGAGCAGCACTTCCGTGCTGAACCCGACCGTGACGCTGACCAACACCACCGGCGCGCCCATCACCACGACTTACACCCTCACCGCTACCACCGCTAACGGCTGCTCGGCCACCAGCACCGTGGCCGTAACCGTGAACCAGGCCGCCGTGGCTCAGGCCGGGCCGGGTAAGGCGACCTGCTCCAACGTAGGCGTGGTTATCGGGACCGGCACGGCCGTGGCCGGCACCACCTACGCCTGGACGCCCACCACCGGCCTGAGCAGTGCTACCGCCCTCACCCCCACCCTGACGCTGCCCAACCTGACGGCCGCGCCCATCGTGGTGACTTACACGCTGACCGCTACCACAGCCCAGGGCTGCACCGCCACCAGCACCGTGGCCGTGACCATTAACCCCGCCGCCGTGGCGCAGGCCGGCCCCGACAAAGCCACTTGCTCGAACGTAGGTACCCTCATCGGCGCTGGTACGGCTGTGGCCGGCACTACCTACGCCTGGAGCCCGGCCACCGGCCTGAGCAGCACTTCGGTGCTGAATCCAACCGTGACCTTGCCCAACCTGACCGGCACTACCATCACCCAGCAGTACATTCTGCTGGCGACGACGGCCAACGGCTGCTTCCAGCGCGATACCGTGGTGGTTACCATCAACCCGGCCGCCGTGGCCGTGGCGGGTGCCAACCAGGCCGTGTGCTCGGGCTCGACTATCACGCTGGGCGCGGCCCCGGTAACGGGCTACACCTATAGCTGGAGCCCGGCCACCGGCCTGAGCAGCACCACCGTGGCCAACCCCACGTTCACGCTGACCAACACCACAATCACGCCGAACCCCATCGTCTTCACCCTGACTGCTACCACCGCCAATGGCTGCGTGGCCACCAGCACCGTGACGGTGACCGTGAACCCCGCCGCCGTGGCCGATGCCGGCCCCGACGCGGCCGTGTGCGACCTCAAGACCATTGCCCTGGGCACCCCGGCCCGCGCCGGCTACACCTATAGCTGGGCTCCGGCCACGGGCCTGAGCAGCACCGCCGCCGCGCAGCCCGTGTTTACGGCTTCCAACACCACGACCGCGCCCATCACCCGTACTTACACCGTGACGGCCACCACCGCCAACGGCTGCGTGAGCACCGATGCCGTGGTTATCACCATCAGCCCGCGCCCGGCGGCAGCGGCCATTGTGGGACCGGCTTCGGTGTGCCCCACCGTGACGGGCATTGCCTACTCGGTGACCACCTCCACGGGCACGGCTTACCCGCCCGGTACGCCCTTCACCTGGCAGATTAACGGCGGCACCATTGCCAGCGGCCAGGGCACTCCGGCCATCACCGTGGACTGGGGCGTGGCCAGCACCGGCGGCTACATCAAAGCATTCAGCCTGAACGCGCAGGGCTGCTCTTCCGATACCACTACGCTGCCCGTTATCATCAACCAGCGCCTGCAAACCGTGCGGCCCACCGGCCCCGGCGACGTGCTGGCCGTGGCTCCGCTGCCGCGCGCCGTATGCCAAGCCGATGGCCCCTATCGCTACGTGAGCGGTGCGTTTGCCGCCGGCTCCAGCTACTCCTGGACCATCATCGGTGGCACACAGGTAAGCACTTTCCAGAATACGGTGACTGTGAACTGGGCTCCCGTGACGGTGCCTACCATCGGCAAAATTGTGGTGACGGAAACCAGCAACCCGGCCGGTGGCCGCTGCCTGGGCACTTCCGATACCCTGCGGGTACTCATCAACCCCTCGCCGCGCACCACGCTGGCCATCACCGCCCCGGTGCGCGTGTGCCAGACCAACGGCCCCGTGACCTTCGGCCTGCCCGGCGGCTTCACCGGTTCGTCCTACGTGTTCCAGCTGAATGGCACCACGCTGGCCGGCACCGGCAACACCCGCGTGCTGAATACGCTGCCCGCCCCCGGCACCTACACCCTCACAGTGCAGGAAACCACCTCGGCCGGCTGCGTAGGCCCGCTTTACACCACGCCTTTCACGGTGGCACCCACGCCCACAGCCCCTACCATTTCGGGCTCGGGCTTCGTGTGTAATGTGGCTACGCCGCAGCAATACGCCATTGCCAACCCCACCACCGGGGCCAGCTACCAGTGGACTGTGGTGGGCGGCACCATCACAACGGGCGGCACCGGCAGCCAGATTACGGTGCGCTTCAATGCCACCGGCCCGTACACGGTGAGCGCCGCCGAAATCAGCGCGGCTCCCGCTTCGTGCGCCGGCCCGGCCACTACGCGCATCATCCTCTTCGATAGCCCCACGGTGGTGCTGACCAACGCCTCAGTGGATGCCGCCAGCAACAACCGCGTCATCATCAGCCTGAGCGTGCCCAACAGCGGCAACACCCCCAACCCGGTGCAGGTGCTGCGCCGGGTGGCGGGCTCGGGCAGCTTCGTAGCAGTGGGCACGGTAGCCGCTACGGCCACCACCTTCACCGACAACAGCGCGGTGGATGCCAACGCCAACTCCTACGAGTACCAGCTCAGCCTCACCAACGGCTGCGGCACGGCCAACACCACCGGCGTGGCCCAGACCATCCGTCTGCAAGCCATCGCTACCACCACCGCCGGCGGCCGCGACCAAGGAAGCACCGCTCTCACCTGGAACGCTTTTGTGGGCTTCGCGGTGAAGGAGTACCGCATCTACCGCCGCTCCGATGCCGGTGCGCCGGTGCTCATTGCTACGGTGAGCCCCACGACGCTGCAATACACTGCCACCAACAACGACCCGAACGCCACCGCCACCGGCGTAGGCTTTAGCCAGAACTTCCGGGTGGTGGCCGCCAGCACCGATGCTACGCCGCTGCTCTCGAACTCGAACGAAACCAGCGTGAGCTTCGCCAACGCCGTGAAGACCTACAACGTCATCACTCCGAACCGCGACGGCCTCAACGATGTGCTCGTTATCGACAACATTTCGCTTTATCCCGGCAACACCTTCACCATCTTCAACCGCTGGGGCCGCGAGGTGTACAAAACCACCAACTACCAGAACAACTGGGGTGGCGACGACAGCACGCCCGCCGGCAACTACTTCTACATCCTGACCCTGCCCAACGGCACCAGCCAGAAGAACTGGTTCGAGATAATCAAGTAGCCGCCGGACCACGGATTCGCTCGGATTTTTCGGATTCCACGGATTTTGTAACCGACATCTTTCCACTAAAAAGGCCTCCTAATTTCGGGAGGCCTTTTTTTGTTGGGTGAGTGGTACGGCACCGGTCCACAAAATCCGTGAAATCCGAAAAATCCGAGCGAATCCGTGGTGTAGTTTTGCACCCTTATGAGCCGAGCCAAAAAAATAGCCCCCGAGTTACTCCGCAACGTCACCATCCAGGACATGGTCGCCGAAGGCAAATGCCTGGTCCGCGTCGAGAACCTCGTCATTTTCGTGTCGCAGGTCGCCCCCGGCGACGTGGTCGACCTGCACGTCACCAAAGCCAAAAAGAGCTTCCTCGAAGCCGTACCGGTGAAATTCCACCAGTACTCCGAGCTGCGCACCATGCCGTTTTGCCAGCACTTCGGCACCTGCGGCGGCTGCAAGTGGCAGCACCTGGGCTACGACACCCAGCTGCACTTCAAGCAGCAGCAGGTCGTCGACCAGCTCACGCGCATCGGCAAAGTAGCCTTGCCCGAGATTCCGTTCATCCTCTCCTCGCCCCAGCGCACCTACTACCGCAACAAGCTCGAATATACCTTCTCGGACAACGGCTGGCTCACCACCGAGCAAATCAACGACGATACCCAGACCTTCGACCGCAACGTGCTGGGCTTCCACACCCCCGCCCGCTTCGATAAGATTATCGACGTGCAGCACTGCCACCTCCAGGCCGAGCCCAGCAACGAAATCCGCCTCTTCGTGCGCGACTACGGCCGCGAGCACGGCCTCGAATTCGGCAACATGGTGCGCCAGACCGGCAACCTGCGCAACCTCATCATCCGCACCGCTCAGAGCACCGGCGAAATCATGGTGATTCTGCAGTGCTACCGCCCCCACGACAGCATCGAGCCCCTGCTCGACGCCCTCTACGCCAAGTTCCCGGGCATCACCTCCCTCAACTACGTCCTCAACAGCAAGGGCAACGAAACCTTCCACGACCTCGACGTCATCACCTACCGCGGCAAGCCGTACATCGAGGAAGAGATGGAAGGCCTGCGCTTCCGCATCGGCCCCAAGTCCTTCTACCAAACCAACTCCGAAGGCGCCCACCAGCTCTACAAAGTGGCCTGCGACTTCGCTGACCTCAAAGGCGATGAGCTCGTGTACGACCTCTACACCGGGGCCGGCACCATCGCCAGCTTCGTGGCCCACCAGGCCCGCAGAGTTATCGGCGTCGAGTACGTGGAGCAGGCCGTGGCCGACGCCCACGTCAACGCCGAAATCAACAACATCACCAACACCGAGTTCTACGCCGGCGACATGAAGGACATCCTCACCGCCGACTTCACCGCCCACCACGGCCGCCCCGACGTCCTCATCACCGACCCGCCCCGCGCCGGCATGCACCCCGACGTGGTGGCCCGACTCCTGGAGCTGCGCGCCCCCCGCATCGTCTACATCAGTTGCAACCCTGCCACCCAGGCCCGCGATTTAGAGTTGCTCGACGCCGCGTATAAAGTGACGCGCGTGCAGCCGGTGGATATGTTTCCCCACACGCACCATGTAGAGAATGTGGTGGCGCTGGAGTTGAAGTAGAAATTACAAATGACCAAGCAGGAAGTCAACGTAGCAATTCGTCTCGGTAAGTTACCTGCCATGCCCGGATGGTATGGAGGATTTCTCGTGCTATTCTACTGCCTATGCTTTTGTGCGATTGGCACAGTATTCATTTTCGATAGACCACTCAACCCATATGCTCCCGCTGGCTTATTGCTATGGAGCGGATTATCATTTTACACGCTGTACTGCTTACTAACTGAGCGAAATTTGACACCTCTTAAAACGAATTTAAGTGCAGGTGATAATCATCAATTGATAATCCATGTATTCAACGTACTAGGGTGGCAAGTTTCATCAATAACTCAGCTAAGTATTATTGCTAAGAAGGGTTCAAATTGGTTTGGTATCCCAGTACATGCCACTGTTTTAGTAGAAGAAAGTGTAGTGTATTTGAACCTAATGAATGGTGGTGGTAACATTAAGGGCCGACTTCCTTTTTCATTTGGCCGAAACGAACAGAAGCTTCGTCTGCTCATTGATAAAATAAATAAAAGCAGACAATTAGCCAAATAATCAAAATGGACTACTTCAACGACCCCGAACTCAACGGCAAATACCTCGGCACCATCACCAAGGATTTCGTGAAGGTGTGCGACACGCTGGCCGAAGCCTCTTCCCAGATTCGCAAGGGCGACTTCAGCCAATACCCCATTTTCGTCTTTGCCAAGCAGGAAGTGCCCCTCGGCGGCCTCCTCGTCAACGCCGACGAGCTGAACCTGGAATGGCACGTCTTCGCCAGCTACTTGGAACTGTTCGTGCAGCAAGGCATTATTGATGTAGATGGCGTGGAAGCCTTCAAAGCGACCTACAAGGATGCCGACGAATTCTGCTGCCTCTTCGTGCTCGATGAGGAATTCACGAATTTCGTATTCGTGCCCTACCCAGAGGATTAGAGCCGATACCTGTTGAAAAACAAAAAGCGCCACGACTTAAAGCCGTGGCGCTTTTGTTGTAGGGTGCGGGGCTCACCCCCTACAACAGCCTAATTCCGGCGCTGCACCGGCAAGTCTTCCAGCTGCGCGTAGCTCAGCTTCCAGGTGTTATCGGCGGCTTTTTTCCAAAGGAAAATGTAATTCCCTTCGCCAAAGCCGGCGGGCTGGCCGGGACCGGCCGGCTGCACATCCACCGAGAATGTGCCGGCTTCATACGCCGTGTTAGCGTCGGTGCCCGAGCTGCTTACGCTGGTTTTGAGGTTGCTGATGGTGGCAATGGTGGCGCTCACCCACTTCTGGCCCACTTCGTCTTTGCCCTTCCAGTGGGCATTGCCTTGCACAAAGGCCACGTCGTCGGCCATCATGCCGGTGATTTTACCCGAGTCGCGGCTGTTCCAGGCGTTGATAAAGTCCTGGTCCAGGGTCTGAACGTTGACGGCCTCGCCGGCTTTCGAACAAGAGGAAAGCGTCACGGCCACGAGTAAGCTGCAAAAAAGGGATTTCATAAATCCAGAAGGTTGGTGAAGAAAAAACGCGACGGGCAGATTCCCCGCCGCTGCAAAACCGGCTAAAACAACCAAACCCCAGGCCAACGGCCCGGGGTTTGGTGTACCTATCATTACGGGCAATTACCAGCTCTTACGACGAACCTGCTCCATCGAATACGGCTTCGAAGCGTCGCCGTACGAGTCGTTGGGCAGGTAGGCCCCATTCGTCAGCTCGGGCTGCGCCCCCTGCATGGCCGCGGCCGAGGCCGTGAAGCTATTCGCGGGCACCAGCGCGGTTTGGGTGGTGCGGGTGGTCGTCACCGTCTGGCGATTGCGGGCCAGGGCCAGCTCGCGGCGGTAGTTGGCTTCGCGGGCGGCTACGGCCGCACGTTCGGCAGCAGCAGCGGCGCGCTGCTTGCGCTTGTTGTCAATATGCTTGCCCACCCCGTAGCCAATGGCACCACCGGCCACGCCGCCTACCACGCCACCCACCACGCGGTTGCGCTTGTTGATGAGAGCACCGGCAGCGGCACCGCCGAGGCCACCGATGGCGGTGCCTTTGGCCTGCGGGCTCCAGCTTTTCAGGATTTGGGCCTGGGCCGAACGAGTGCCGAAAGAGGTGCTCAACAGCACCAGCAAAGCGAAGAGATAAGGAAGCTTTTTCATGGCTTAACGATTTATGGAGACAAGAAATCCGCCCGGATAATGGGTAGGAAGACAATTAGCGTGCCATTCCCGCCGCCGGCCGATTTCTCCCTCCCTAACGGTAGCGCTTACAGAAGGTTGGAATTCCTATATAGAAACCGGGCTAAAAGCTCGTCCAGCCCTGCGCCTGGAGCGGTACGGCTTGGCCGGCTTTGGTCACCAGATTGGCCCCGTCGGCCTTATCCGTCAGGTGGCCGATGATGGTGATATCGGGGTGGTTCTTAATCTTTTCGTGGTCCGTCACCGGCACCGTGAACAGCAGTTCGTAATCTTCGCCACCGTTGAGGGCACAGGTGAGCGGGTCGAGGTTAAACTCGGCCGCCGCTTCCAGCGTAGGGTTGGCCAGGGGGATAAATTCGGTGAAAACCCGTGCCCCCGTGGCGCTGGCCGCGCACAGGTGCAGCACCTCCGAGGCCAGCCCATCGGAAACATCAATCATGCTGGTGGGCCGGATGCCGCGCTCGCGCAACTCGTGCACGATGTCGAGCCGGGCCTCGGGGCGGAGCTGGCGCTGCACCACGTACTCGTAGTTGGCCAGCTCGGGCTGGGTTTCGGGGTCGGCCAGGTAGGCTTGCTTTTCGCGCTCCAGCACTTGCAGGCCCAGGAACGCGCCGCCCAGGTCGCCGGTCACGCAGAGCAGGTCGGTGGGCTGGCCGCCGCTGCGGCGCACGGCCTCGCCGGTGGGCACTTCGCCCAGCACGGTGATGGCCAGCGTGAGGCCGCCGCGGCTGGCGGTGGTGTCGCCACCCACCAGGTCCACGTTGTAGGCCTCGCAGGCCAGGCGCATCCCGGCATACAGCTCCTCAATGGCCTCCACAGTGAAGCGCGGGCCGGCCGACAGGGCCACCACCAGCTGCGTGGGCAGGGCATTCATGGCGGCCACGTCCGACACGTTCACGGCCACGGCCTTGTAGCCCAAGTGCCGCAGCGGGCAAAACGAGAGGTCGAAGTGAATGCCCTCAACCAGCAAGTCGGTGGTCATCACGGTATCGGTGCCGGCCGTGGGCCGGATGATGGCCGCATCATCGCCAATGCCAAGCACGGTGCCGGGCTGGCGCGCGGTGATATTGGCCTGCAAGCGGCGGATAAGGGCAAATTCGCCAATGGCGGAGAGGGGCGTGAGTTCGGACATGGTTAGTCGGCAGTAGTCAGTATTAAGTAATCAGGGGCAGCCGCCCGCCAATCAGGGCCAGTGGCACTGCCCGGCGGGCTGGCAAAAGTACGCCCACAAAAAAAGGAGGGAATTGCTTCCCTCCTTTTTCAATTTCAGACAACGGGCTGCTTATTCAACAACCAGCTCTTTGTAGATTTTGGTTTGGCCGTCGGCGCTCAGAATCTGTACGAAGTACATGCCGGGCTTCAGGGCCGAGATGTTGAGCTGGAGCTTTTCCTGGCCCTGGCCTTTGGCTTCGGCGCTGATGCGCTGGCCCAGGTTGTTCAGAACGATAACGCTGCCCACTTTGGCATCTTTGATTTCAACCGTGGCCGTGCCGTGGGCCGGGTTCGGATACACGCTGATGTTGCTGTCGAACTTACCCAGCGTGCTCAGCACAGCCTGGTAGGTACCGTAAGGGCCGGTGTAGTCGTTGTGGTTGCCCAGTTGGTCGTAGAGCTGGCCAGCGGGGTTCGATGCTCCACCGGGACCGTTGAAAGCCGTGGAGTACATATACCACTCGTTGGCAATGTTGTAGCCACCGGCGGCACGCACGGGAGGGCACGAGCCGGGCACGTTCTGCGCGGCCGGGTTTACCGTAACGCCGTGCGATACCGTAGCCCGACGAATAATAGTCTGGTTAGCCGAGGCTACGTAAACCGCGTTGGTGCCGGTACCATCCAAGGGGTTGGTGCCGCTCCAGTTGCCGCCTGCCGCGCACGACTGCAATACGGGGCCTTCGCCAATCACGCCGATAAGGTCCACAATCACGCCATTGCCCACACCGGCCGTGCCGCTGGGGTAACGCACCAAGGCCATGGCGTCGTCGCCGCTGAAGTAGATGGGGCCACCGCCTACAATTACCGAGTTATTGGCGGCAGGAGCCAGTGCGTAATCGGCGCAGAACTGGTTGGCCGAGTTCACGATGGCCGGCAAAGTAGCTTGTCCGCAGGCGATGACGAAGGTCGTGCGCGGGTTCATGCTGTTCGTGCCTACAGCCACGTGGGCAGCGTTGCTACGGAACACCTTCTCTTCCTGGAAGATGGGAGTGTTGCCGTTGGAGTAGCGCCGTACCGAGTACGGGTTCAGGTTGACGGTATTATTGGTCGGGTTGAAAATCTCCAGAGCGCGCTCGTTACCGGTCGAGTTGGTGGTGCCGCCGTAAGGCTGGCCCGACTGGTGGGCTCCTTCGGCGTATTCCGAGAAAAACAGCTCCGTGCCTTGGGCATGGGCGACTCCGGCCAGCAGCAGCGCTGCCGAGAGCATCAAGTAGTTCTTTTTCATATTTTTTGGAACGTGTATTGTCAGTGCAAAGGCAAAGATACGCGCTTTTTGTGGCTAGGTTCATTACGATTATAAGTACTCTTAAAAGCCTTTTTCTCTAGATAAGCCTCTGGGCCGGACCAAGAGGCGCTGCCGGATATACTGGACAGCCTCATTCAGGCGTTGTAGCCCATATTGTAGTGCCGAGCAGGGTCCGTCCCTGCCCGTCCAGCTCGTACATTTTTTTTCGCCGGGTCCCGTAGCTTTGCTATGCCGGGGCTTTCTTCTCCGGCCACTTCTCCTTCTATGCGCTCTATTTTTTCTTCTCCGGTCAAAACTGCCGTGCTCTCATTGCTGATTTTTTCGGGCTGTGCGGCCTCCTGCAAGCGCGATGGGGCCAAGACGGCCGCATTCAACCCGGCTTCGGCCGCAGCAGCCAAAGCGCAGTTCGATATACTGCGCGATTCCGTCGACCTCAAGTGGCGCAACATGACGGAAAGCGACGACCAGAAAATCGGCATCACCCGCCTGCTGCTGCGCGAACTCAAGGGCCGGCCCGGCATCGATGCTACCCAGCTGCAGGGCCTGGACCGCGCCAACACCCGCCTCAAGGCCCGCCGCTACACCCAGCAAACCATGTCCAGCTCGGACCTGATTGACCAGTACGATGCCGCCCAGGACTCGCTGCTGAAAGCCGTGTACCCCGTGGCCGCCCCCAACGGCAACGCGCCCACCGAAAACGCCCGCAATTTCGTGGAGGGCATCCAGCAGCTTGATGCCGGCGTAGTGGCGTTTCGGGTGCAGTACGACCGCGCCGTGCACCAGTACAACGACTACCTCAAGCTGCACCGCGCCGAACTGGAATCGCTCGGCGGTAAGTATGCCACGCTCCAGCCGCTGTCGTTTTTCACGATTGGGGATAAATAGGCGAGTACCCATTAATTCCCGTGGGGTATAATCGGTGTTGAGCAGCATTTGCTTATATTTAAGCCTCAGCTACTCAACGTCATTCACCAAACGCCCCACGTATATGCACACCGCTACTTTTTTCCGCCGGCTGCTGCCGGTTATGCTCCTCACCAGCCTCGCGCTGGCCTCGTGCGAGGGCTGCAAAGACCGCGACCCGCGCCCTAACAAGGGCAAATGCGGCTCAACGGCTCCCACTAGCACCACGCCTCCTCCCGGTGGCCATTCGTAAGCACCATTTGTTGCTCTGCAACAGAAAAGGCCGGCAAATTTGCCGGCCTTTTCTGTGTTAATCGGAGTGCTGATTTGATTACAGCGCGGCCATTTCCTCGCGTACAAAGTCGGCCAGGGTGCGCAGGTACTCGGTGCTGAAATCGAAACGGATGCCAGCGGCGGCGTAAATCTGGCCGATGGGCGCGGTGTAGCCCAGCGCCAGGGCGCGCTTGTAGGCGGCCAAGCCTTCGGTGGGATTCTGGCGGAAATTGCGCCACACGGCAATGGCCCCGAGCTGCGCCATGGCGTACTCGATGTAGTAGAACGGCACTTCGTAGAGGTGCAGCTGCTTCTGCCAGAGGTAGGGCTTGAAGGTTTCAAGACCGGTCCAGTCCACGGTGCGCTGGTTGAATTCGTCGAAAATCTCGACCCAGCGGCGGTGGCGCTCCTCCTCGGTGTGCGTGGGGTGCTCGTATATCCAGTGCTGAAACTTGTCGATGGTGGCCACCCAAGGGAAGGTTTCGAGCACGCTTTCGAGGTGGGTTTTCTTGGCGCGGCGCAGGTCTTCCGCATCGGGGAAGAAGACGTGCCACTGGTCCATGCTCATCAGCTCCATGCTCATCGAGGCCAATTCGGCCACTTCGGATGGTGGGTGCTTGTCGGCGCCCAGCGGCAGGCCGCGCGTGAGGAAGCTGTGCACGGCGTGGCCGCCTTCGTGCAGCATGGTCACCACGTCGCGCAGGCTGCTGGTGGCGTTCATGAAGATGAAGGGCACGCCGGTTTCATCCAACGGGTAGTTGTAGCCGCCGGGGGCTTTGCCCTTGCGGCTTTCCAGGTCGAGATGGCCCATTTGGCGCATGGTGCGCAGGCAGTTGCCGAGGTAGCTGTCGAGGGTTTCGAAGACGGTGATGGTCTTTTCCAGCAGCTCCTCGCCGGTGCCGAAGGGACGCAGCGGCGGCTGGCCGCTGGGGTCCACGTCGAGGTCCCAGGGGCGCAGGGCGGGCAGGTTCAGGTCCTGGCGGCGCTCCAGGTCGAAGTCGTCGATGAGCGGCACCACCGTCTCGCGGATGGCGGCGTGGAAGTTGAAGCAGTCCTGCGGCGTGTAGTCGAACCGGCCCAGGGCGGCAAACATGTAGTCGCGGAAATTGGTGAAGCCCGCGTTCAGCGCCACCTGGTGGCGCAAGGCCACCAGTTCGGTGAAGAGCTGGTCGAGCGGCTGGGCGTCCTGCAGGCGGCGGGCCTGAATGGCACGCCAGGCGGTTTCGCGCACGGCCCGGTCGGGGTTTTTGAGGCGGTCGGCGGCCTGGGGCAGGGTCAGGTCCTGGCCGTCGAGGGTCACGTTCATGGCGCCCACCGTAGCGGCGTATTGCTGCTGCTTGGTGCTGATGTCGGTTTTCAGCGGGATGTTTTCGGCCCGGTAGATTTCCGAGGCGCGACGCACCGAGCGCAGAAACACGCCGTAGCGGGTTGAATCCAGCCCGGCCAGGTGCGGCGAGGCCAGCATTTTTTCGTTGAGGGCGTGGTCGTGGGGGGCTACCTGCGGCTCCACTTCGTTCACGAAGTACTGGAAAGCCTCGGAGCGCGCCGGGTCCTGCGTGTCGCAGGTCATGTGGATGTAGCGCCAGGCGAGGTCCTCGCTCAGCACCGATTCCAGCTCGGAACGGTCGAGCAGCCAGCGTTCCAGTTCGGCGGGCGTGTTTATGGGCCGAGCCTGTAGTTCCTGAAAAAAGGGCTCAATCGCGGCCCAATCGGTCACGAGAAAATCCTCGGGCAAATAGTGGCGCGGCGGCCGGCTCGTATCGGTGGCCGACTCGGCAGTAGGTTCAGCTAGAAGCATCATAGTACAAGTATAATCGAACGTAACCCGGAATGACGGAAGTCGCCTTTCCTTACGAGCGCAAAGCCGGGGCAGACTGTTTTTTTTAAATCGGGACGAGCGTTTGTCATCCTGAGCATTCTGCGATTAAAGCAGAGACGAAGGACCTTGTCACCGCCGAACGGTTTAGTGGAAACTCAAACGGCGCATGTATGATAAGGTACTTCGTCTCTGCTTTAATCGCAGAATGCTCAGGATGACAGACGTAAAGCCAAGCCCCTACCCTATTTCAATCACTACATCCTCCGTCATCGGGTGGCCTACGCAGGTGAGCACGTAGCCTTGCTTCAGCTCCGAATCGGAGAGGCCTTCGCGCTCGTCGAGGTGCACTTTGCCGCTCAGGCACTTGCCGCGGCAGGCGGTGCAAAGGCCGGCCTGGCAGGAATACGGCAGGTCGATGTCCTGGTCGAGGGCGGTTTCGAGGATGGTTTTGCCGGCGGGCACTTCGATGAGGTACTCGCTGCCTTCGTACTGGATGGTGACGGTGCGGGTATCCTTTATTTTATCGTCGGGGCTGGCCGACACGTCGCCGTGGCCGCTGGGCTGGGCGGCGGCCAGTTCGGCGTTGTCGGCGCTGGCTACGAAGCTTTCGCGACGGATGCGGGCCTCCGGCACGTTCAGCAGGCTGAGGGCGGCCTGGGCTTCGGCCATCAGGCCCTCGGGGCCGCACATGAAGTATTCGGCCTGCTCGGCCGGGAACTGGTGGCGCTGCTCCAGAATGCGCAGCAGCATGGTGCGGTTCAGGCGGCCGGTGTGGCGGTGCGGGGCCATGGGCTGCAGGGGCTGGCTATACACGTGCTCCACCTGCAGGTGGCCGTTGGAGCGGGCTTCGAGGTCGGCGAGCTGTTGCTGAAAAATCACGGATTCCTCGTTGCGGTTGCCGTAAATCAGCAGCACGTAGCTCTGGGGCTCAGCGGCTACCACGGCTTTGAGCATGGCCATGAGCGGCGTAATGCCCGAGCCGGCCCCGATGAGCACCAGCGAGCGGGCCGCCTTCGGGCTGGGGCTGAGGGTGAAGTTGCCGAGCGGCTCCATCACCTCGATTTGCTGGCCCACCTGCACCGTATCGAGCAAATAATTACTCACGAGGCCGCCCGGCACGCGCTTCACCGTCACGGACAGGCGCGGGGCCTCGGCCGGGGTGCTGCTGAGCGAGTAGGCCCGGCGCTCCTTCTTGCCGCCCGGGCCGCAGGGCACGATGAGCGTCAGGAACTGGCCGGGGCGGGCGGCGATGGGCGCCCGGTCGGGCCGCTCCAGGTGAATGGTGACAGAATCGGCGGTTTCCTGGGTGATGGCAACGACGGTGAGGGTGTGGTACATTGAGCGGGGTGAGCGAATGGGGGAACGAGGGGCCGGGGCGGCGCGCTGGTTCGCGGTAAAGTCGGTAACGAAAAAGCGGGCCGAATGATGAAAATATTCCCACCGGCCCGCCGGCAAAGGTAACTTGCCAGCCACATTACGGGGTTGCGGCCGGGCCGTTTTCCTTTGTTCACTCACGCTTTTACTTCTTTCGCGCTTGCTCTCCACCCTGCTCCAACGCCATCAGACCAGCTTCGGCCCCGTGCTGCCCGTCGACCTCAACGGCCCCACCGTCGCCCGCCTCGACTTCACGGCCAACAACCCCCAAATCACCAGCGCCGACCTGCGCAACACGGCCGACTTTGACGAACTGGTAAACACCATGATGACCGAAAAAAACGCCGCCATCGGCATCGGCGGCTACCTCGAAAACCGGGTTATCTACCGCCGCAGCGCCCATTTTGGGCTGGATGCGGCCGAGGAGCCGCGCTCTCTGCACCTAGGCGTGGATGTGTGGCTGCCGGCCGGTACGCCGGTGCTGGCTCCGCTGCCCGCTGTGGTGCACAGCCTGGCCGACAACGATAATTTCGGCGACTACGGTCCCACCGTCATCCTGCAGCACGAGCTGGAAGGCACCATTTTCTACAGCCTATACGGCCACCTCAGCCGCCGGGAGTGGCGGGCGCTGCGCGTGGGCCAGGCGCTGGAAAAAGGCGAGGTGTTTGCCACCGTCGGCCCTTTTCCGGAGAATGGCGACTGGCCGGCGCACCTGCATTTTCAGCTCATGGCCGATATGCAGGGCCGGGTGGGCGACTTCCCCGGCGTGGCCCGGCCCAGCGAGCGGGAAGCGTGGGCAGCCCTGTGCCCCAACCCGAATCTGGTGCTGCGGAGCCGGTATATCTGAACCGCAGATTTGAACGGATTTGACGGATAGGAACGGATTCTAACTGCCGCGCTTTCGTGCAGGAACCACACCTCAACCCAAACCAGAACCGGCCGCTACTGATGTAGCGGCCGGTTCTGGTTTGGGTTGTTTCCGGAGTGGATTAGAATCCGTTCCTATCCGTCGAATCCGTTTAAATCTGCGGTCCTTAGTCGAACTTGATGGCCACCACCGGCTTGATGCGCGCAATCAGGTACGTGGGGATGAGCACGGCCAGCAGCGAGGCGGCAAAGGTGGCCACGTTCAGGAGCAGCAGCATTTTGGGGTCCCACGAAATCGGGACGCGGTCCATGTAGTAGTTCTCGGGGTCGAGGGGAATGACTTTGAAATAATACTGGATGGCGCAGAAGCCCACGGCCACGAGGTTGCCGATGAGCATGCCCCGGATGGTGAGCGAGAGGCCCCGGAAGAAGAACATTCGCCGAATCTGGTTGTCCGTTGCGCCCAGGGCTTTGAGAATGCCAATCATGTTGGTGCGCTCCAGAATCATGATGAAGATGGTGGCCACCATGTTGAACGTGGCCACGAAAATGATGAGGAGCAGGAAGATGATGACGTTGCGATTCAGCAGCTGGAGCCAGTCGAAAAGCTGGGCGTACTGCTCCGTGATTTTGTCGATTTTGAGGTCGTAGGGCAGCCGCTCGTAGAAGTTGTCGGCGGTTTTATCGAGGGTTTTGAAGTCTTTGAGCACGACCTCCATGCCGCCCACCAGCGAGTCGGGCCAGGCCGGCGAGTTCAGCTCCCGAATCTGGCGAATGTCGCCGATGACGTACACCTCATCAAACTCATCGAGGCCCGTGGAATAGATGCCGCAGACCCGAAACTGCCGGATGCGCGGCGGGTTCTGAATGAAGTAAAACAACGCTTTCTCGCCCACGGCGAGGCGCAGCTTGTCGGCCACTTTGCGCGAAATCAGCACGTCGTCGCTGGCCGAGGAATCGGGAAAGCTGATGAACTTGCCGGCCACCAGGTTCTGGCGCATGGGCGAGGGCCCGCCGGTTTCGGCAATGCCTTTGAGCACCACGCCCAGCACCTCATCCTTGGTTTTGATGATGGCCGTTTTGACGGCGTAGGGCTGCGTGGACTTTACCTCGGGAAACTCCTTGAGCTCCTGCACCAGCTTGGGGCCGGCGATGGGGGCTACTTCGAGCGAGTTGTTGGTGTCGTAGCGCGAAATCTGGAGGTGGGCGCCAAAGGAGAAAATTTTATTCTGAATCTCGTTGCGAAACCCTTGCAGGATGGCAAACGACACCACCATCACCGCCAATCCCATGGCAATGCTGATGATGGCTATTTTTGTGACCGACGAGGTGAAGGAGCCGGAATCGGCTCCCCCGTCAATCTTCTGCGAAATGTAGCGGGAGACATTCATTGTTCGGCCGTAAAGCTACGTTTTGAACCGCTACCGGCCACGCTCCCGCCCTTTGGGTGCGGCCAGGCGTGGCGCCGGGTCCTTTTTTCCGCCTTTTTTCTCACTGTCTATGGTTGGGTTATTCGCTAAAATCGCCTTTTCAACGCTGCTGGCTGTGCCGGCCTGCGGCAGCACCCGCCCGGCGGCTCCGGCCGCGCCGCATACGTTGGGCACCCCGTCCCGCGTTGCCGCCCTCACCGTGGGGGCCGAGCGGCTCGATAAATACCTCCCCCAACTCAAGGGCAAGCGCGTGGGCCTCGTCATCAACCAGACCTCCCGCGTGGGCCGCGCCTACCTCGTGGATACCTTAAAGGCGAAGGGTGTAAATGTCACGGCCATCTTCGCCCCCGAGCACGGCTTCCGGGGCGAAGAGGCCGACGGCGCTACCATCACCGACGGCCGCGATGCCCGCAGCGGCGTGCCGGTGCGCTCGGTGTACGGCAAAACCAAGAAGCCCACCCCCGAAATGCTGGCCGACGTGGACGTGCTCGTCTTCGATATCCAGGACGTGGGGGCGCGCTTCTACACCTTCATCAGCACGCTGCACTACGTGATGGAGGCCGCCGCCGAGCAGGGCAAAGCCGTCATCGTGCTCGACCGCCCCAACCCCAACGGCGACCTCGTGGACGGCCCCCTGCTGGAGCCGGCCCACAAATCCTTCGTCGGCCTCGACCCGCTGCCCATTGCCCACGGCCTCACGGTGGGCGAGCTGGCCACCATGATTAACGGCGAAAAATGGCTGGCCGGCGGCAAAAAATGCGCCCTCACGGTGGTGCCGCTGGCCACGGGCTACACCCACGCCACGGCCTACGCCCTGCCCATTGCGCCCTCGCCCAACCTGCCCACTGCCCATGCCGTGGCCCTCTACCCCAGCATCTGCCTGTTTGAGGGCACCAACGTGAGCGTGGGGCGCGGCACCCCCACGCCGTTTGAGGTGATTGGCAGCCCCGCGCAGCCGGCCACGCGGCCCTACACCTTCACGCCCGCCCCCAATGCCGGCTCGCCCACCCCGCCCATGAAGGGCCAGGCCTGCCACGGCCTCAACCTGGCCGGCGCGCCCACCCGCGCCGCCAGCGGGGGGCTGGTGCTGAGCTACCTGCTCGATTTTTATCAGCAAAGCACCGACAAGGCCCATTTCTTCGGAAAGTATTTCGAGGAGTTATCCGGCACGAACAGCCTGCGCGAGCAAATTATCGCCGGCAAGACCGAGGCTGAAATCCGCGCCTCCTGGGCGCCGGGCCTGAACAAATTCAAAGCCCTGCGCAAGAAATACCTGCTCTATCCGGAGCGGTAGAAACTCCCCGAGGCTCGGAATCTGGATTCCGCGCTTCAGGGAAACTCCCCGGGGCTTGGGATTCGGATTCCGACCTTCGGGGAACCTCCCCGGGGCTTGGTTTTGAGATTCCGGGGCTCAGGGAGACTCCCCGGGCCCTGATTTTCGAATTTCGAGGCTCGGGGAGTCTCCCCAGGGCTTGATTTTCAGTTTTCGAGGTCGGGGGAAACTCCCCGGGGCTTGATTTTCGAAAATCAAGCCCCGGGGAGTTTTTTGGCGGGTTGGGGGCGGGTTGGCGGGTCCGGCGTTTTCTTTGCTCCATGAATACTCCCCTGCGCCTGGTTTTCATGGGCACTCCTGATTTTGCCGTGCCCACCCTGGAAAGCCTGCTGGCCTGGCCCGGCGGGCAGGTGGTGGCCGTCGTCACGGCCCCCGACCGGCCAGCGGGGCGCGGGCGGCAGCTCCAGGCCTCGGCCGTGAAGCAGGCCGCCGAAGCCCACGGCCTGCCCGTGCTCCAGCCCACCAACCTGAAATCGCCCGAGTTTCAGGCCGAATTAAAAGCCTACGCCGCCGATTTGCAGGTGGTCGTGGCCTTCCGGATGCTGCCCGAAGCCGTGTGGAACATGCCCCGGCTGGGCTCCATCAACATCCACGGCTCGCTGCTGCCCCAGTACCGGGGCGCGGCCCCCATCAACTGGGCCCTGATGCACGGCGACACGGAAACGGGCGTCACGTCCTTCTTCCTGCGCCACGAGATTGACACCGGCGACCTCATCTTTCAGGATAAAATCGCCATCGCGCCGGAGGATGATTTCGGCAGCGTGTATGATAAATTGAAACTAGTGGGCGCGGCCCTGGCCCGCCGCTCGGTGGAGGCCATCGCGGCCGGTACCGCCCCCAGCACCCCGCAGGAACAGCGGGCCGACCTGCGCCCCGCCCCCAAGCTCCAGAAGGAAACCGGCCGCCTCGACTTCGCCCGCCCCGCCGCCGAGCTGGTGAACTGGGTGCGCGGCCTCTCCCCCATTCCCACCGCCTTGGCCGCCCTGCCCGATGGCCGGATAATAAAGATTTTCCGCGCCGCCGCCCTGCCCTTCGAGGGCGAAGCTGCCCCCGCCGGCACCTGGGCGTCGGATGGCAAGAAGTACCTGCGCGTGGCCGCTGCTGATGGCTGGCTCGATTTGCTGGATGTGCAGCTGGAAGGCAAGAAGCGGATGCCGGTGCAGGAGCTGTTGCGCGGGTTCCGGCTGCCGGCTTAGGGCTTGAAAAAAGAACGTCATGCTGAGCGCAGTCGAAGCATCTCTACCGCAGTAGTAACCGATTTACTTAAGCAGTAGAGATGCTTCGACTGCGCTCAGCATGACGTGCTAATTCGTATTACTATCATCTCCCTTACCCCCCAAAACCCATGGTTTCCTTCGTCGTGGCCGTAGCCGAAAACAATGCCATCGGGAAAGATGGCGAGCTGCCCTGGGGCCACCTGCCCGATGACTTGCAGCACTTCAAGCGCCTCACCCTGGGCCACCCCGTGGTGATGGGCCGCCGCACCTACGACAGCCTCGGCCGGGCCCTGCCCAAGCGCCCCAACATCGTGGTGACGCGCCAGCCCGGCTGGGCCGCCCCCGGCTGCGAAACCGCCGCCTCGGTGCCCGCCGCCCTGGCCCGCGCCCGCGAGCTAGACGAGGAAGTGTGCGTGATAGGCGGCGGCGAAATCTACCGCGAAGCCCTCCCCGCCGCCGACGTCATCTACCTCACCGAAGTCCACCACAGCTTTGAGGGGGATGCCTTCTTCCCCGCCCTCAGCCCCACCGAATGGCGCGAAGAAACCCGCGAGCGCCACGAGGCCGACGAGCGCCACGCTTACGCCTTCAGCTTCGTGACGCTGCGGCGGCGGTAGCTTCCGGTGGTGTTACTCCACAAAAAAAGGCAGCCGACTGGCTGCCTTTTTTTGTGTTCGGTTGGTGTGGGCTAGCGCATGAGCACTAGCTTGCCCCAGTCGTTTTTGAAGGCCTTATCGCCGCCCGTAGCGCGGTGGCCGAACTGGGCCCCGGGGTCGTCGAGGGCCACGCGGTAGAGGTAGGTGCCGTTGGCGAGGCGGTCGCCGTAGCTGTCGGTGCCGTCCCAGGCAAAATCGGTGATGTTGTTGCCGATGTGCAGCGGGCCGAGCTCGTTCATGAAAATCTCGCGCACCACCTTGCCGGTGAGGGTCACAATCTGGATTTTCATGTTGCGGGGCAGCTCTTGGCCCGTGAGGGTGAACACGAAGCGGGCCTTACTCACCACCGGGTTGGGGTACGGATACACGTTGGAGATTTGCGAGGCATTCACCACTTCAAACTTCACCTGGAAGTTCTGGGCACCGGCGCTGGAGTTGCTGGGGTCGCGTCCCTGCACTTCGAGGGTGTACATGCCATCGGGCAGGGGGCCGGTTTTGCCGGGCTCGTAGACGAGCTTGGCCACGCTGCCATTGGTCTGGTCCAGGCTGAAATGGAAGCTGTTGCTGTTCACATCCATCACGCTGGGCACCGTCTGGCCGGGGCGCTGCAGCAGCACGGTGAAGAACGAAGCGTCGGTGATGTGGCGGAATTTGTCCTCGTCGTTGAGCTGAATATTGATAACGGGCATGGCCGATACCAGCTCGCCGTTGAGGATGTGGCGGCCATCGAAGGCCACGTCAAGCGTCGGGGGCACGTTGCGGTCAATTACCGTGAATTGGGGCAGCGACAGCTCGTTGTTGGCGTAGTTCTGCTCACGCTGGAGGCGCGGGTTCACCACTACTTCCACCACGAAGGTGCCGAACTTACCAATCATGCTGAATTTGACCGGGATGGTCAGCGTATCGCCCGGCAGCAGCACCGTGGTGGTGCGGACATCGGCCGTGGCCACAATCGCCTGGCCTCCCGCGGTCGAGCGCAGGTTTACCCGGGTTATCAGCGGGGCGGCAAAGGGCGCGTCTGAAATATTCTGAAACATCACGGGGAAGGTGATGTAAGCGGAGTCGGCGGCCTGACGCGCAAATTTGGCCGGGTCGTAATCCGCGGTAGTAGCCAGGTCACGCCGCACCACGCCTTCGGGCACGCCCTGCGAGGTCACGAGCCACTGCTCCAACTGCGGCGGAATGCGCGTCACGTTGTCAGATAAGGCTAGCTCCAGGCGCAGGTACGGGTAGGTTTTGGCCGAAACCACCGATGTCAGCGGCTCCACCGCGCGCGTCACATTAGGCAGCACCACCGTTTCGTGGCCCAGCGAATCGATACCCACCACGCTCAGCGTGTGCTGGCCATCGGGGGTGAGGGTGCGAATGGTGCTATACAAATTAGTCCATTGTTTTGATGGGCCAATGCGCGTCGACACGATGCGGCCGGAAGAATTGGACTGTTGCAAAGTGTCACGCAGCACGATGGTCTGAATATTTTTGGCAATGGTGCTGCTGGCATCCGGTCCGGCCTCGTGCATGAGGCGGCCGGTGGTAGCGGTGAGTTTCTGGCCCAGCAGCGCCAGTGGTTCGCCATCGGCTAGCTGGGTGATGAGGCGGGAGCCCAATAGGGTCTGCAGGCGGGTTTTGAGGGCCGTGGGCAACAGTGAGTAGCGCAGACGGTTGGCCGATACCACGGCCACGTATGAGCCCGCCGGAATAGCTGTCAGGAAGTCATTCAGCTGCTGCTGCCGGGTGGCACTATAGTTCAGGTTATCGAGGGTGTCAACCGCAGTAGCTGTACTGGCTGGGTCGGCCACTGAGAAGTAGTAAAAATTATCCGGCGCCTGCCCGCATTGCTGGTAGCCCGCCGGCATGGCCACCGGCAGCAGCGAAGCTCCGCTGTACACGGCAATCAGCAGGTTGGGCGAGCGTACCCCACACCCGCTTACGGAGGGCTGCCCCGCTGCTGTGCGTATGTAAATACCTGCCCCACTCAACGAGGCAAAGTTGGGCAGGCTGCGGGGTGGGCCGCCTCCGCGAGTGCGCAGCACCAGCGGCACCCGCGTGGCAGCAAATTCCCAGCGACCGGTGGGAGCTTTCACTTCCACTCCGGTGCGTGTATCCTGCTTGAACTGCGTGTAATGGCTCTGCGACCAGCCGCCGGGGCTGCCCGGAATCACACGCAGCGAGGAAGTAGTCCAATCGCCGCTTTCGCCAGCAGCCGGGGTATGGAAACGCGCGCGCCAGTACCAAACCAGGCTGTCGCGCTGGCCCAGGCTGGCCGGCAGCGTGGGCGTCCACTCCGCCAACAGACCGGCCGTGATGGTGGTGCGCTGCACGGCCCCGTTAAAGGTTGCCACCGTGTCAATCTCAAAATCGTAGTCGCGCTGCGTGCCAATCAGGTTGTTTGATTGCACCACCAGTCGGGGCCGGGTCGAGCCGACAATTGCAAATTCGGTGGGGTTGAGTACCGAAACGCCCCCGCTCAAAAAGGTATAGTCGATTTGGGCGGAGTTGTTGGTTTCGCTCACCTCCGTAATCCGGTTGTTCGGGTCCAGCATGACCACAAACGTGCTGCTGCCGCTTGCACCTACGCTGTTGCGCATGGGCAAGGCGTAGGTAGTGTCAGGGCCCCAAGCGGCGCGCACGGTGAAGGTGTACACCGAGTCGGCCCGGGTAGGCGTTGGAGGAAACTTCCGCGTCACCCGAATTTCTAAAGGCTCAGTGGGAATTTTGCCGGGGTTGGATACGCCCACGTTTAGCACAAAGTCATGCGAGTCGGCACGCACTGTCGTCTGGCCAGTGGCGGGCACGATGGAAAGTTTAGCAGAACTGGCAATGAAATCGGGCAGCGGCGGCGCGTACAGGCTCAGAGTGGGGTCGCCCTGCCAGCCAGTGCACAGCAGCTGCTCCATTTCGTAGTCCTGCGTGAAGGTGCTTTGCAGGCGGCGCACTACCTCGTCGTGTACCACCGTGATGGGCTTACCATACCAGGCCGGGTCGTTGAACAACAGCTTGTAAATCGTATCCTGGGCAATACTCAATGGCGTCGCGTAGCTAAACCCAGTTTCCGCCAGCGAGCCCAGCGCGCCCTTGCGGTCAGCAAACAGCCAGTCTTCCACCACAGTAGCAGACCTGGTGAAGGTGGAATTAGCCGAGCAACCACTCAAAAACAAAAACGGATACTTACGATAATTTGCAAAGGCCGGCATGGTAGACGGCATGCCGAAGTTGAAGGTAAAGGCGGTAGGAGCCGCGTGACCAAAATAGGAAATCAGTGAAACCCCGGCATTGAGTTGGGCCGAGATATCGACGTTGACCGGCAGCGGCGTATTCCGCACTATTGTTTCGACCTGCCCGCCAAACAGTGGACGCTCGACTCGGGCCTTCGCCGCATCCATATAGCCTTTGAATTCAACTGCTTGGTCTATTTTATCGGCTCCAACCAGGTGCAGCACGTTTTTGCGCCAGGGCTGGGTTCCCAGCGGCTCCAGGTTCTGCAAATCCTGGTCAATTACCTTGTTCAGGTAATTCATTATTTGTTGGGGCGTGGTCACGGTGAGGCGGCCGGTGTGCAACTGGGCCACGAAGTTGTTGTTGGCGTAGTCGGCCGTCAGCAGGTTGTCCGATACGGAGCGGGAGCTTGTAGGCACCAAGTCGAGGCTCAATTCTCCGTTACGGGCGAAATAAGCCCCTCCCACCGGCTCACTGGGTACAATGCCCTTACCCAACAGTAGCAGGTAGCGGTTGGTGGCGTTGGGTGTAGCCGCTGCCAGCCACCGCGTGAAGTGGCGCAGCGCCAGCCACGACTTTTCGCCGTAGAAAAACTGGTCGTAGAGCTGCTGCGAAGTCACCATCAGCGTGTCGTAGTGGCCCCCGGCCGTTGACGCCCGGTAGTTGGCGTAGGCGCGGGCCGCGTTGGGCACTGTGCCTACAGCCCCCATCAGTTGTGGATGCGTGATGATGGTGAACGTAGGCACTGCCGGATTGATGGTCCGGAACCGTACCCGGCGAGCTGGCAAGGGCTTGGGCAGCGTGGCCTCGTCGGCTAGCATGAGGCGGTGCGTGGCTGCCGCCGTAGCTCCCGGAAACACAAAGCGCTTCAGTCCGGCAGTGGAACTGGACGTTGCCACTACCCGCTGCACATTATATAAATCATTGATATCGAAGCCAGTCACTGTAGCGGGCACGTTCGCCAGCTCGTAGGTGGCCGGGCCGCTTAGTAGAGAATCGTTCTGAAAAAGAAGCCGGTTGCGGGTAGCCAACCAGGTTGGAGCCTGCGGGGCAATGGTGCGCAAGTAGTGCGACACAAAATAATCCTCCGCTGCGACCGGAACCACGCTTTTCAGCTTAATCACCACCGTACCGGTACTGCTGATGTCGGAGGCTTGCAGTGCAAATGTTTGTCGGGCCCGCACCAGTCCCACATAGTTCATCACCCCCAGCACCCGCTCGGTTCCACCAGGCGGTATCACTATCACTTGCGTATGGTGAGCGATACCTGTACCGCCGGCCCGCTGAGAAAAGTCCTGTCCACCAAACAAGAGCACCTCTACCCGAGGCAACGGCCCGGTAGTCGATGGATTGACGGAAACAGAATCAAGGGTGTACGTTAATTCCTTGTTCGCATTATTGCTGCCATTCATGTAGAAGCCCTCGCCAGCTTGCATCCAAGGCAGGTAAGTGTCCTTGTTTTCCGGGTAGTCAACGAAGCCCTCAATGCGCAGCGTGAGCCGCTCGCGCAGAGTGTGCGGGTGCACGGCCCCGCCAGCCGCAACCGGCTCCTGCATGTGGCGGCCGGCAGTGCCAGTACGCCAGGTCAGGAAATAGCTGGCCGTATCGGTATAAAGGCTGAAGTATTGATGCGGCTGGTCGGCGGCGTTTTTATAGAGCTCCGCATCGAGCCGGCCATCGTTGTGCACGGCGTAGAACTCAATGAATGAGGTGGCATCCAGCGTGGTGCGGCTGCCGCCCACGTAGGTAGCAATTTCCCGGCCGCGCCGCCAGATTTGGAGTTCGTTGGGCACCACACCGGTGATGCCAGCCTGGGTCAGGTACTGATAATCAATTTTATATAGACCATCCCGCACTATTTTCATTTTATAGTACGTCTGGCCGGGCACAATCCATTCGTTGCCTACCGGCCCGGATTGGGCGTGAGCAGCAGCACTGGTCAGCCACAACCCCAACCAAATCAGCAGCACCACCCATCGCTGCTTCGATTGCGTGTAGTTTTTATCCATTCTATTTCGACAATTCATTTATTTACTACTAATCAAGCTTCTACGCAGGCTGCTGCCAATCAACCTGCTAACTCCAGCAAAAATAATTTGAGCTCCTATTTGAAGCCGTAGCCCAGCGACACAATCAGCGAGTTGGTCTGGGATGCGCTGCCCAGCTTCTCCACCGCCAGGCGCGAGAGCGCCAGGTCGATGCGCAGGCTGCTCACCGCCACACCTGCGCCAAGGCTGTACTGGCCCTTCCACTGCATGGACTTATCCAACACGTTGCTGATTTTCTGAAAGTTGCCAACTCCGCCCCGCAGGAATACCAGGTTTTTGTAGCCCAACTCCACGCCCAGGCGTGGGTCCACGCTCACGGCTTTGCTGGACACCAGGGTGTTGCGCTGGCCGTCGGTGGTAGCTTCCAGGTCGACGGCAACGAGGGCGGCGAACTGCTTGGGCAAGTCGAAGCGGCGGCCCACGCCCAGCACGAAGCGCGGCAGCGTGATTTCGGTGCTGTTTTTCGGAATGGAATCCGACTTAATGGCCGTGTTGCTGTTCAGTCCCTTCACGTACTCGGCCGAGTTGATGTTCCAGGAGTTGAACGTGGTGGTGATGTCGCGGGCCATCAGGGCCAGGTTCCAGCCCTTGCGGTTGTACTGCACACCGGCATCGATACCGAAGCCGTAGCCGTGGGCAAACTTGCCGATGTTGCGGTAGATGATTTTGCCGCTGCCGCCCACGCTCAGACCTTCCACGCCCAGCTTGCGGGCGTAGGACAGCAGCAGGGCATAGTCGGCTACCGAGAAATATTCAATCTTGCTGTAGTCGACGTAGCCGTACTCGTTCACCAGGGCGCGGGTATCGGCAATATTATCAACACCCAGCCGCAACACACTCACGCCCAGCGCGCTTTTATCATCGAGCGGCATGGAGAAGGCGGCGTAATCGTTTTTCACCACGCCCGAAAACAGCTCTGAGTGCATCAGCACGCCGTCGTACTTGTGGGTTTGGTTGGTGAGGCCGGCGGGGTTCCAGTAGCCGGCGGTGGCATCGTTGGCTAGGCTCACCTGCACCTTGCCCATGCCCAGGGCACGGGCTCCCACGCCAATGTTCAGAAATTCGTTGCTGTACTTGGGGGTTTTGGTAGACTGCGCGGCGGCCGGTAGGGCCAGCGCGGCGGTGGCTCCCACGAGGACCAGCCCACGGGCAACAGAGGAAAATTGGGACATAGAAAGGTGACTGGTAAAGTTTGCGCAGACGGAACGCAAGTTACTCCATTATAGTGCGTCCGGCCCCGCGAATTTCGGGCCAGAACTCCACGTGCGGGCAGCCTCTGCGGTAGCGGGAGCGGTAGTGCCCAGCTTTTAACGGGGTGTAAGGCTGAAGTCCATGCTGAACACGGGCTACTCCCCTGCCAGTCAGCCCACGGATAGTGCGACCGATGCCCGGTGTACTGACAAAATTCAGGTGGATTTGACAAAAATTTTATCCTTGATAATCAATAAGTAAGAAACTATTTTACTTGATTTGATTGAATTATTTATCCAGTACCTTGCGTTACAAAGTACCTACCATACATTTGTACTGTTCGTCACCCACTAGTCAACCAACTCGCCCATGAAACTCGAGAACACCCAGGTTCAGATGCGCAAGGGAATCCTTGAGTTCTGCATCCTGGAAATCATCGCCCGCGGCGAAGCCTACGCCTCCGACATGCTGGAGGAGCTGACTTCAGCCCGCATGATAGTGGTGGAGGGCACGCTCTACCCGCTGCTCACCCGCCTCAAAAATGCCGCCCTGCTCGACTATGTCTGGAAGGAAAGCACCAGCGGCCCACCCCGCAAGTACTACACCCTCACCGACCCCGGCCGCCAGTTTCTGGAGGAGCTGCGCGAAACCTGGGAGGAAATGGCTACCTCGGTGGGCATCATTCGGCACAGCCGGCCGCCCGGCGACAGCCGCTAATCCTACCTCTTTTTCTGCTTCACTCACCAGCATCCAATTGGCCCGTTCGGCCTTCTTTCACATGAAAAAGAACATCAGTATCAACCTGCAAGGCATCATCTTCCACATCGAGGAAGACGGTTTCGACGTCCTTAGCCGTTATCTGGCCGAGGTGAAAGCCCACTTTGCCAACTACCGCGGCCACGAGGACATTGTGGCCGACATCGAGGGCCGCATCGCCGAGCTGTTCTCGGCCCGCCTCTCGCCCATGCAGCAGGTCATCAGCCTGGACGACGTGAACGCCATGACGGCCAAAATGGGCCGCGTGAGCGACTTCGCCGACGAAGCCGATGAGGACGACGAAGTAACCGCCGCCGAAGCTGCTTCGGCTACGGCTGGCTACGGCCGCGCTGCCGACTCCTACACCACCGCTGCGGCGGGTGCGGCGGCTGCCACCGCCACCGACGAGCCCAAGCGCCTGTACCGCGACATGGCCAACCGCAAGGTGGCGGGCGTAGCGGCCGGCATCGCCCAGTACTTTGCCGTAAACCCGCTCTGGATTCGCCTGGCTTTGATATTCGGCACCGTCTTTTCGCCGGCCATCAACATCTGGTCGCGCCACAGCATGCGGGTAGATTTTGGCGGCTGGCTGGTGCTGGCCTACATCATCCTCTGGATTTTGCTGCCCAAGCGCTACGACGCCCCCGCCCACCCCGAGGCGCTGCTGAACTCGGGCCCGCTGGCCGGCCGCCGCTTGTTCCGCGACACGGGCACCGGCAAAATTGCCGGGGTAGCGGCCGGCCTGGCCGCCTACTTCAACATCGATGTAACGCTGGTGCGCGTGCTTATGCTGGCCGGTTTGTTTGCCGGGGGCTTCACCTTCCTGCTCTACATCATTCTCTGGATAGTATTGCCCGAGGCCAAAACGGTCTCGGACAAGCTCCGTATGCGCGGCGACGCCATCACGCTGGAAAGCTTTGACAGCAGCGCCCGCAACAACGCCTTCGCCGATGGTCCGGTGACGACCAACCGCCCCGTGGGCGCGTTTGTGGAAGACGCCGCCCGGGCCCTGCGCCCCGCCGTTGACTTCGTGGGCTCGGCCATTCGGGTGGTAGCGGGCATCCTGCTGACGATGACCGGCTTTGGCCTGCTCTTGGCGCTGGCCATCGGGCTGGGTGCCAGCATTGGCCTGTTTCCCAATGCTGAGAACATGATTTTCACCCACGTGCTGCTCAACGGCGTGCCCACCTGGGGCCTGCTGGCCGGCTTCCTGGCCCTGGGCATTCCGGCCCTGGCCCTGCTGCTGAGCGGCCTGAACCTGCTCTTCCGCCGCTCGCTGATGCCCCGCACCGTGGCCCTGTCGCTGCTCGGGATTTGGTTGCTGAGCATTGTGGGTGTGACGGTGGCGGCCGTGCGCCAAAACCGCAACTTTCAGTACGATGCCGAAGTGGAGCAGCTGGAACAATTCTCGAAGCTGACCACGCCGGTAGTTATGTTCGACTCGCGCCACGTGGACCGCGACTGGGACCAGCACGTGGACGTGAACCTGGCCGCCGCCGATAGCGGCAAAGTGGTGGAAGTGCTGCGCACCCTGAGCGCCAAAGGTGTGAACGAAGCCGAAGCCCGCCGTACGGCCCTCACCACCATCGACTACACGGTGCGGCCCAGCGGCGACTCTTCGCTGGTGTTCGACGACCATTTCTCCTTCCTGCCCAACTCGGCCTACCGCAAACAGGAGCTGAGCCTCACCATTCGCCTGCCCCGCGACCGCACCTTCCGCATGAGCCGCGACTTCGCCTTCAACATCCTCGACGACGACGACTTCGTGGGCAACCGCCGCCCCGAAGACCCCGAGCAGCACCAGTACCGCCTGCGCGGCAACAAGCTGGAGTGCATTGGCTGCACCGACGAGCAGCTCGGCCGCGACGATGAGGACAACGACAACGATGGCAAAATGCACATCAACATCGACAGCGACGACAACAACGACAGCGCCGATAGCAACGATGACGACGACAGCGGCGACGATGAAGCTTCCAACAGCGGCACCACCATCAACTACGGCGGCGCGCCCTCCTTCGACACCGATATGAACAGCTACGGCAGCGCCCGCCGCACTTTCCAGGAAAATGGTTTTAGCCGGCTGAGCGTGGCCGGCGGCTACCGCGTGGTGGTGCGCCACGGCGACACCTTCAAAGTAGAAGCCGGCGGCAACGACAAGGCCCTGAACGAAATGCGCGTAGAGGTCAAAGGTGACGAGCTGCAAATTCGTCCCCGCAACAGCGGCAGCTTTTTCGGCGGCAACTGGGGCAACAACCAGAGCAAGGTGCTCATTCGCATTGAAATGCCCAGCATCGACCGCCTGGAGCTGGCCGGGGCCGTGCACGCCGACTTCGGCGGCTTCGAGCGCCAGGAAGAGTTGCGCGTGGAGCAGGCCGGCGCCAGCCACCTGCGCCTGAACGGCAGCTTCGGCACCCTGAAGCTAGAGCAGGCCGGGGCCTGCCGCACCACCGCCACCGGCCAAGCCGACAACCTCGACCTCGACGCCGCCGGCGCCTGCGAGCTGGCCGGGGCCAACCTCAAAACCATCGACACCAAGGTTTCCATTGCTGGCGTGTGCAAAGCGCGCCTCAACGTGACCGGCAGCCTGGAAGGCGACGCCGTGGGGGCCAGCGAAGTAGCCTACAGCGGCAAACCCTCCCGGGTGAAAATGGACGCCACCGGCCCCTCCAGCATCAAGCATCTGTAAATGCCGGAATTTCTTTGTTACCAAATAAATCCATAGGCAACCTTCGCCGTATAGCTGCATCTATCCCCCCGAAAAAAGAAAGAAAAAGAAGCCAGGCTTAGTTTGGTGAGTGAACGAGGCCTCCTTCCGGAGCCAGTCCTTTGGCCGCCCCCTGCTGCAACAGGAAGGCCATGGCTGGCTCCATTTCGTTTGTAATAACGCCGTCGAGAATGGCTTCCATCACGGCTTCCTTCAGCTCGCCCACGGCGCGCGAAGGCTTCAGCCCGAAGGTTTCCATGATGATTTCGCCGGTGATAACCGGGCGGAAGCTGCGCAGGTGGTCCTTCTCCTCCACTTCCTTCAGCTTCTCCTCCACCTCCGTGAAGTTGCGCAAATACCGCTCCTTGCGGGTGTGGTCCTTGCTCGTGATGTCGGCCCGGCACAGCAGCATCAGCCGGTCAATATCTTCGCCGGCCTCGAACAGCAGGCGGCGCACGGCCGAGTCGGTCACGGTTTCCTTCACCAGCGCGATGGGGCGCAGGTGCAGCCGCACCAGCTTCTGCACCATGCGCATTTCTTCGCCCAGCGGCAGTTTCAGGTCGGTGAAGATGCCGGGCACCCAGCGCGCGCCCTTGTCCTCGTGGCCGTGGAACGTCCAGCCCACTTTGGGGAAGTAGCGCTTGGTGGCGGGCTTGGCAATGTCGTGCAGCACGGCGGCCCAGCGCAGCCACAGGTCGCCGCCGGCATTGGCCACGTTATCCAGCACCTGCAGCGTGTGGTAGAAATTGTCCTTATGGGCGTGCGTGCCCACTTTTTCCACGCCGTGCAGCAGCGCCATCTTCGGAAAGATGAGCTGCAATAGCCCCGTTTGGAACAGCAGCTTGAACCCGTAGCTCGGCGTGGGCGACTCGATAATCTTGTTCAGCTCGACGGTAATGCGCTCCTGCGACACAATCTTTATCCGGTCCTTGTTCCGGATAATAGCGTCGAACGTATCGGGCTCAATATCAAAGTTGAGCTGCGAGGCAAAACGCACGGCGCGCATCATGCGCAGCGGGTCATCGGAGAATGTCACGTCCGGCCCCAGCGGCGTGCGGATGGTTTTGCTGGCCAGGTCCTTCATGCCCTCGTAGCGGTCCACCAGCTCACCGAAGTTCTCGGGGTTCAGGCTGATGCCGAGGGCATTGATGGTGAAATCGCGGCGGGCCAGGTCTTCTTCCAGCGTGCCGGCCTGCACTTCGGGCTTGCGGCTTTCGGCGCGGTAGCTTTCCTTGCGGGCTCCCACAAACTCAATGTCACCGGCCTCCTTAGTCGGCAGCATGGCCGTGCCGAAGTTCTTGAAAACCTGCACCCGTCCCCGGCCTTTCAGCTTGTTGCCCACGGCCTGGGCCAGCGCAATGCCATCGCCCACCGTCACCACGTCAATGTCCTTGCTATCGCGGCCCAGCGCCAAATCCCTCACGTAGCCGCCAATAACATAGGCCGGCTGATTCAACTCAGCTGCCGCTTCGGCAATGGTACGGAAAATGGGCAGTTCGGGCAGTTTTGGCGTGTTCATGGGCGCAAAGTTCGGCACTGGCCGCATAACGCCCCCGCCCCTACTCCCGCACCACTTCCAGTTTCCCGCCTTCGCCCAGCCGCACTACCCGCGAAGGGGCGGTACGCGTGGTATCGTCCTGCCGCCAGTTCACCACATGGTCGGCCCCGCGCACAATGGCCGGGTCTACTTCCGCATACACGGCTGGCGTGGGCTCGCCGGCTTTGTTGGCCGAGGTCGAAACCAGCCCGTGGCCCAGTCGCCGCACCACTTTGTGGCAGAATTCGTCCTTCACCACGCGCAAGCCTACGGTACCGTCTGGTGCCACCAGTTCCTTCGCCACGGCCCGACTGGCGGGCAGGATGTAGGTAGTCGGGCGCGTATCAGCGGCCAGCATGGCCTCCAGTTCGGCGGGCACTTCGGCGGCGTAGCGCTTTAGCATGGCCAAATCGGCCACCAGCACGATGCTGGGCTTGCCGGCCTCGCGGCCTTTCAGCTTGTAGAGCGCCTTCACGGCTGGTAGCGCTTCGGCGTCGCAGCCCACGCCCCACACAGTATCAGTCGGATAGAGAACAACTTGCTGAAGCAGCAACGCATCGACGGCGGCTTCTACTTCTTGTTGAAAACGGTTCATGAGGTAGCGCGGACTTTTAGCCCGCGATTGAATTTATGAATAAGATAATCAGACCATTCGCGGGCTAGAAGTCCGCGCTACTTGATGCTCTGGCACAGCTCCACCAATACGCCGGCCGCGCTTTTCGGATGCACAAAACACACCAGCTTGTTATCGGCCCCGTGCTTGGGCTCTTCGTTCAGCAGCACGAAGCCCTCCGCTTTTAGTCGCGCCATCTCGGCCCGAATGTCGTCCACCTCGAACGCGACGTGGTGAATTCCCTCGGGCTTTTTGGCCAGGAATTTCGTAATGGCGCTGTCCGGCGAAGTCCCCGCCAGCAGTTCAATCTTCGAGCCGCCAACCTGAAAAAAGACCGTATCCACGGCCTCGCTGGCCACGTGCTCCTTCTTATAAGGTGCCGCGCCAAGCAGCGTGGTGTAGAGCGCGGTGGCGGCTTCGAGGTCGTTTACGGCTAAGCCGAGGTGTTCGAGGTTGGTAATCATGGATGGGAATTTTGGGGAGCGGGTGCCGCTGGCCGGGCTAAAAAGCGGTGTTTACCGCGCATTTTGAGCCATTGCCGCAAGTCGGCGCATTTCCTTATTTAGATTGTGTCTACTTTTGTGGGACCAAAGAAAACTGATTGCCCCCGAACCGTGTTCTAAAGGCCAACCAGGCTTTCCTAGGTTTATCTTTTTGCTATACCGCTGCGCTCAATGCTGAAGCTCCCCATTTACCTCGACAACAACGCCACCACGCCGCTCGACCCGCGCGTGCTGGAGGCCATGATGCCTTACCTGACCGATGTATTCGGCAACGCGGCTTCCCGCAACCACCCCTTCGGCTGGGCTGCCGAGGAAGGCGTTGACTACGCCCGCGAGCAAATCGCTAAGCTCATCAACTGCGACCCCAAGGAAATCATCTTCACCTCGGGCGCTACCGAGTCGGATAACTTGGGCATCAAGGGCGTGTTCGAGATGTATAGCCAGAAAGGCAACCACGTCATCACTGCCACCACCGAGCACAAAGCCGTGCTCGATACCTGCAAGCACATCGAGAAACTGGGCGGCAAGGTAACCTACCTGCCCGTCGACGAAAAAGGCCTCATCAGCCTCGCCGAACTCGAAGCCGCCATGACGCCCGAGACGATTCTCGTGACCATCATGTACGGCAACAACGAAACGGGCACCATTCAGCCCATCCGCGAAATTGCCAAAATTGCCCACGCCCACGGCGCGCTGTTCATGACCGACGCCACCCAGGCCGTTGGTAAAATTCCGGTTGATGTGATTGCCGACGGCATCGACCTGATGGCTTTCTCGGGCCATAAAATCTACGGTCCCAAAGGTGTGGGTGCGCTCTATGTGCGCCGCAAGAACCCCCGGGTGAAAGTAACGGCCCAGATGGACGGTGGCGGCCACGAGCGCGGCATGCGCTCGGGCACCCTCAACGTGCCCGGCATCGTGGGCCTGGGCAAGGCCTGCGAAGTAGCGCGTCTCGACATGGAAGCCGACACCGCTCGCCTGAGCGCCATGCGTGACCGCCTCGAAAAGGAGCTCACCACGCTGGAAGAAAGCTACATCAACGGCTCGGTGGAGCACCGCCTGCCGCACGTGACGAATATCAGCTTCAAGTACGTGGAAGGCGAAGGCCTGATGATGGGCGTGAAAGACCTGGCCGTATCGTCAGGCTCGGCCTGCACCTCGGCCTCGCTGGAGCCCAGCTACGTGCTCAAGGCCCTGGGCCTGAGCGACGACCTGGCCCACAGCAGCCTGCGCTTCGGCCTGAGCCGCTTCACCACCGACGAGCAAATCGACTACGCCATCGGCCACGTAAAAGAGGCCGTGACCAAGCTCCGCGAAATGTCGCCCTTGTGGGAGATGTTCAAGGAAGGCGTCGATTTGAGCAAAATCGAGTGGGCGGAACATTAATTCAGTGAACAGTTATCAGTTAGCAATGAACAGTTTTGTTCTACTAGGCTCACCCGATAACTGCTCACTATTCACTGAAAACTGTTAACTGAAAATAAAATGGCTTACTCCGATAAGGTAATTGACCACTACAGCAACCCCCGCAACGTGGGCACGCTGGACAAAAGCAAGAAAAACGTAGGTACCGGCCTCGTGGGCGCACCCGAGTGCGGCGACGTAATGCGCCTGCAAATCGAGGTGGACGAAGCCACCAACACCATCACCGACGCCAAATTCAAGACGTTCGGCTGCGGCTCGGCTATTGCGTCGTCGTCGCTGGCCACGGAATGGTTGAAAGGCAAATCCATCGACGAGGCCCTGGCCATCGATAACATGGAGATTGTGGAAGAGCTGGCCCTGCCGCCCGTGAAAATTCACTGCTCGGTGCTGGCCGAGGATGCCATCAAGTCGGCCATCTCGGACTACCGCGTGAAAAACGGCCTGCCCGCGCTGGAGCTGTCGCACCACTAGTCTTTAATGAGGAATGAAGAATGAGGAATGAAGAATTGGCCTTGCGGCTGGTTCTTTCATTCCTCATTCTTCATTCCTCATTTTTCATTAACACATGGACGAATTTGACATTGCCCGGCTGGAGCGCGAGATTCGGCAGTACCTGGGCCTGGAGCCTGCGCAGCTGCGATTCGAGTTTCGGGAGCTGGAAGGCCAGACCCGGCTCGATTTGATAACGGTGAACCCGCGCCACGAGCAGAGCTTCCTGTTTCGCTACGAAACCGGCCGCGACAAGCTGGAGTGCCTAGAAAAGATGCTGGCCTATGTGAAGCGCTTCCGCGACACCGAAAGCTCCTACACGGTGCAGTGGCGCACCCGCGACGATAAAGAGTTGCACACCTCCTACTTCCGGGCGCATAACGTATATGAGGCGCTGGACAAGCTTTATTTCGGCCGCGATTTGAACACAATTACCGTGTTCAGCGTGGTGCTGAATCCGAGTTCGTAAGAGCCGGAATGAATTATTTGATGGGCGGGCGAACAAAGAAATTCGCCGGCTTGTTTATAATGTGTCTAAATTGCGGCTCCATTTGGTTTGCTTTTAAACCTAAACGGCCCCGCTCCTACTGCCATGATTACCGTATCGGATAAAGCCAAAGAAAAAGTATCGCGCCTGATGAGCGATGCGCACCTTGATGACACCTATCGCCTGCGTGCCTCGGTGGCGGGCGGCGGCTGCTCGGGCCTGAGCTACAAGCTGGATTTCGACAACGAAGTGCGGCCGATGGACCAGGAGTTTGAGGACAAGGGCGTGCGCGTGGTGGTCGACATGAAAAGCTTCCTCTACCTGGCCGGCACGGAGCTGGATTTCTCCGACGGCCTCAACGGCAAAGGCTTCCAGTTCAACAACCCCAACGCCTCGCGCGAGTGCGGCTGCGGTGAGAGCTTCTCGGTTTAAATAACTGCCGATGCGCAGCCATTGAGACGTAAGCATCTGGAATAAATCAACAAAAAGCCCCCGTGCATTATGCACGGGGGCTTTTTGTTGATTGCCTCGCGGCAGCTATTCTTTCTCGAACTTCTGCACGGTGCGGCCGGTGGCCGTTTGCAGCTCCAGGAAATAAAGGCCGGTGGGCAGGGCTTCGAGGTCGATGCTGGCGGTACCGGCTTTGGCGGTGCCGCGCAGCAGGGGCTGGCCCAACTGGTTGAGCACGCGGTAGGGCGTGGCCGCTACGGCGATGAAGCCGATGCGGCTGTGGGCCGGGTTGGGGTAAATTTCAACCTTAGCAACTTCGCCCGAACCGGCTACCGTGACTACCGGCGAGAAGGCGGTGGTACCGTCTAGGTCCACCTGAAGCAGGCGGTAGTAGAGCTTGGCAGCTGGGGCAGCTTTGTCGAGGGTGGCGTAGGCCGTGGGGCTCATGCTGTTGCCCTGAGCAGCTACAGTAGCTACCGTGGCGAACTCACGGCCGTCGAGGCTGCGCTGCACCTCGAAGCGGGCGCTGTTCTTTTCACTGGCCGTGGCCCATTTTACTGCAACCGTTTTATCGGCCTGGCGCTGGGCGTTGAAAGCCGTGAGCTCAACGGGCAGCGGGTTGGTGGCTTCCAGCACGTTGGTGTTGGACAGGTCATTTTGCGCACCGAGGACGAAGTCGGAGAAATCGGAGAAAGAAGCCGAGGTAAGAGTACCAACTACTGAGGGACCACCGGCCCCGGAATCGGTACCCGTGTTAGTAGAGCGGCCCAGATTGGTCCACTGGTTGGCAAATGGCCCGGCAGCGTCGCGCTTGGCAATCACGAAATCGGCGCTGCTGGGCACGTTCACGTAGTCCTCGGCCCCAAAGCTGAGGGTGATGGTGCCGGTGAAGTTGCCCGCCGTGGTGTTCGAGGATTTGACGGTGTAGAAGCGTTTCGACGAGACGCGGGCCAGTGGCGCGGTGCCGCCAGGGCCATTGCCGGCTGCCAACGTGCGGCTGGAGTTGCCCTCAAATTGCTCGGCCGTGTAGGTCGAAGCAGCGGCCTGGGCCGTGCTGGTGAGCGTGATGGGGCGATAGAATGCGCCTTTACCAACCGGGAACACCGTGGTAGCCGCACCCGCCCCCGTTACGCGGGCTAGCGGGCCGTTCACGAAGCTGCTGGCGCTGCCACCGGCCGCGTTGTTGGCCAGAGTGAGCACCTTAGCGCTGTTGTTGATAATGCCGTTGGTGAGCGTGAGGGTGCCGTCAACGGTGAGGGGCGTACCCAGCGTGAGGGTGCCACTGCTGGCACGGTTCAGAGTGAAGTTGTTTACCTCGGCCAGGCCCGCGGCGAAAATCAGGGTGCCCAGTGCCCCGGTGCCACCTACTACTAGGTTGGTAGTGGCCGAGCCCGCGATGTCGCCCGAGCCGGCATTAACCACGGTGCCATTGAGGGTGAGGGTGGCCGGCGTGACGCCATCGCCCACCACCAGGTCGCCGTTGGCCAGGGTGAGTACCCCGTTTACGGTGAGGTCAGACGGTACGGTGAGGTAGTCGTTAACTGCCTGCAGGCGCAGGTCTTTCACAGTGGTTGCGCCGGGAGTCAGGCGCAGGGTGCCAATGGAATAGTTGGTGCTAGCCGTTTCCAGACTGATGGTAGAGGTTGGCGAGGCAGTGATAGTACCCCGGCCGGTGCTGCCGGTGGTTCCGGTCGAGATTACAGCCTTCCCACCCGAGTAAAAGCGCAGGGTGTTTGAGTTCAGGACGAGCGTGGTACCCGTTTCCAGATAATAGCCGCCACTGGCGGAATTGCCTAGCTCAAGGGTGGTGGTGCCGCCTACATCAGAGAGAATGGCACCGCCACCGGGGGTGTAGGCAAACAACTCAAACAGGAGGATAGGGCTGCCGTTGCCGGTAATGGTCTGGGGCGTGGCAGCGAGCAGGTTTAGCGTGATGCGGGCACTTGATGCGCTATTGAAAGTCGCACCATTCACCAGCGTGAGGTTACCAGTGAGGTCGATGGACGAGAAGGGGGAGGAGGTATTGCTGCCCAGCACCGTATTATCGAGTGTGAGGTTACCGGGCACCACGGTGCTGGTAACTGGTGAGCTAATGTTGCCACCGTTTTTGGTCAGCGTCTTGGTGCCGTTCGTCAGCTTCAGGTTCTGATAGGCGAAAACGCTTGACGCAGGTACCGTGAAGGAACCGGTTTGGGCGAAGTCGATGGTGCTGCTGGCATCCTGCACACCTTGGGTAATAGACGTATAAGCGGCCGTGGCCGTGTTCTGAATGATGAGCGTGCTGCTGGCTAGTTGGTCGAGCTTACCGGTGAAGGTGAAGGTGGCCGGAATCACCAGCGAAGCATTGGCATTGAGTACCACTTTCGAGCCCGTGCCCGACACCGTCCAGTTGGCGCCGATGGTGCGGTTAGTGCCCGACACGTTGTAGGTGATGCCGGCCGCCGTGAAGTCGCCGGGCGAGCCACCCGAGCCGTCGCTGTTGGCGCCGAAGGTGCTGGCCAGGTTCAGGTCGCCGGTGGCTTTGGCGTAGAATACGCTGGGCGGGGCAGTGGTAGTGAAGCTGGCCGTACCGGGAGTAGTGGTCAGGTAGTTTTCCAGGCCGGGCGTGGCGTTATCGTTGTAGGCGTAGGTTTCGAGGGTGTAGCTGGTGGTGGCCGACAGGCCCGTAACCGTGAAGGTGTTGGGGCCGGTGCCAGTGGGGCCAGCATACACCACGTAGTTGCCGGTGCCGGTAGTGGCCCCGTTGCCGAAGGTGGTGCTGGCGGCATAGGTGTTGCCATCGAGCGGCGCCACGGCCGCAGTCGAAGTGGCGTGAATCACGACCAGCTGCTGGGTACCATTGCCGCCGTTCACCGTCACATCAGCCTGCGAGAATACGACGTTGGCCGTGCTCAGGGTGGGCTGCGTGGTGGGCTCGGTAGCCAGCGTGGGAGCCGAGCCACAGGTTACGGTCACGTCATCGAGGTAGAAGAGTGTCGTGGTATTTTCATTGCCCCGAGCGAAGCGCAGCAAAACGCTGGGCCGGGTCTGGTAGGCCGTCAGGTCGACAGTTTTCTTGGTCGCGGTAGAGAAGCTGGTGGTCATATCGGCCACACCAAAAGTGACTAGGGTCGTGTAATTCGTTCCGCCATCAATCGAAACCTGGACTTGCAGTGTGCGTGTTGTTGAACTGCTGCTGCGGGCCAGGTAGAAATCCACACTGGTCGGGTAGCTCAGCGCAGAGGCACTGGTCAGTGTTTGACTCGGTGCATTAAACTCAGCCGAACCGGCCGAACTGCCTCGGGTAATGCTAACGTTGCGGGCGATGCCGTTAGCAGCATAGGTCCACTTAGCAAAAGGAAAAGTATCGAAGTTGTCAGCCAGGCAGGGAGCCGTGGTTACGGCGAACGCGCCGGATGGCGTGCCGTTCACGGCCGGGTTGCTGGCATTCACCCGAATGACATAGGCCGAGCCAATGGCCGTGCCGCCCGGAATGGTTACCGTGAGCGAACCAGCAGCACTGGCTGTGGTAGTGAGCACTGTGCCGGGAAAAGTACCGGTGGCCGATGAGAGCTCGGCCGTAAAGACGTTGCCCGTGCCGAAGGTACCGGCGGTGGTGTAGGTCACCGTGACGCTACTGCCCTGCGTGACCGGGTTGGGCGTTACCGTGCCGGTGGTGATGGTGGGAAGGGCCGTTACCGAACCGCTTACTGTGACGGTGGTAGCGCTGGCCGTGCCGCCGCCCGTGATGCTCACGGTTTCGTTGGCGTAGCTGGCGGCTGCCAGGCCAGCCTTGAGGCGCACGTAGACCGGGGTGCTGGCTAGCGTGCCGCCGGCCGCGTTGGTAATGGCCGCCATCGCGCCGAAGGTGGAGTTATCGGTCGATACTTCGTAATCGGTGCCGGTGGCATCGATGCTGATGGCGCTGCCGGCCGTGAGGTTGCTGCCGGTCAGGCTGAAGGATTGCGAAGCCGACGGCCCGGCCCCTGCGTAATAATTGAAGCCGGTGAGCGCCGTGGGCGTGGCGGTGAGCAACGGCGTAGTGGGCGCGGCATCCGTGGTGAACGACTCGACGGCGCCATAGCCGGTGCCAGCTGAGTTGGACGCGTAGGCACGGTAGTAGTAGGTAGTGCTGGCCGTGAGGCTGGTCAGGCCGGTGCTGTAGGTGCCGGTGGCAGCTCCCGTGGTGCCCACCTGGGCAGGAGTTACGCCTGTGCCCAACAGTACCAGGGTAGCGGCAGTGCTGGCGGTGGTGCTGTACACAAAGCCATACGAGGTACTGGCCGTAGGCGTGCCCAGGCTGGTGATGTTGCCGGCAATGGTAGCAGCGGCCGAAGTGATGCCCGTGGCCGGAGCCGTAGTAGTGACTGTAGGCGCCACCGTGACCGTGCCCGTCACGGCAATGCTGCGCGTGGTGGCCCCGGTGCTGGCGTTGTCGATATTGCCGTTGTAGGTGCCGGCCGTGGTGGCCGCAGCCAGCCGCACCGAAACCGTGGTGCTCGCCACCGTGCCGCTGCTGGGCGTGAGGCTGAGCGAAGCCGCGCCTGCCGTTGCAAAGCCATCGGTTGAGAATTCGTAGCCAGCCAGCGGCCCCACGGTCAGGTTGGCCGTGAGGTTGCTGCCGCTTAGGGTGTAGGTTTTGATGGCCGAAGCCGTGCTCTGCACGGTGCTAAAGCTGCCGGCCGGCGTGAGGGTGCCGGTCGATATGGAGGCGGTGGCGGTGCAGGTGACCGCCGAGCTACCTGAATAGCGGGGAGTAGGCGTAGCAGCCGTTCCAAAGTCAGTACTGTTACTGCCAGTATCATTGCAGCCGCTACCACCCCGAATATTGGCAGTAGTGTTGGTATGTGCGACAGCAGCGGCACCTTCATAACAGTTGGCGTTACCAAAGCCCACAAAGTCGATGATATTAGCCGTTGGGCAAGAGGCCGTAAGCGCTGTTGTATTACTCACCAATGCAATTTTGCCTCCACCGACACCAATATTTATACTAGTGCTAGTGGCATCAAACCCCGGCAGTGCAGCCCCTACAGTGCCTGCCCCCCCACACTTAATAAGGAAGTACCCCCCAGCTGGTATTGATGTGTTAGGTAGTACAACAACCGTCCAGCTGGTACCTGTAGCAGAGGCTTGCTGAACCGATAATCCGTTTACCGATTGAGCTGAACTCGAAATATTGTGAAGTTCAATAAAATCGTTTTGGTAGGTAGCACTGCTATTGTTGCCACCACCATAAACTTGGCTGATGACAAGTGTGGTACTTATTGCTTGCCCCCACCCAAGCAGGGGTAACATTAACATCATCAGCAGCGCCAGGCTGCGGCTGATACCAGCGGAAAAATGGGGTAATGGTTTTTGCATAAAAAGCAAGTTGTTAGAGGGATTACCAAATTACCATGCGGTGGACACATTGAGTGTAAAGGTATTTGGGGAGACCTGAATTCAGGGCATGATGCCATTATCAAATCTTTATATCCCGCCCTTAACCTATCCAGCAGCGCCAAATCGGCTTTTTTTATTTTCACAACTCTTCTTTGGGCATCCATTCCGGATTGGGCGATGCCGCCAGCCCTGAGCAAGCAACTGACGGTAAGCCAGCTGTGCAAACCTTCTGAGGAGGCTATATTTTACGCTCTCCCACGCCGTCAAACACAAAAAAAGCCCATGCAAATGCAAAGGCTTTTTGAGGCATTGGGTACCGGCTGACTGGTTGCGAACAGGGCGGCGCAACGGTCGGCCGATTGGTAATGGTGCCTGCCATTCCGGGACGGGGGCATTTGCTGGGCGCTGCTGCCGGCGGAAGCAAATCCGCCGGGTGGGTGGCCACGCGCAGCCCGCCGGGCCGCTTAGGAATGACAGGACTTATGGGATAGCGCGGCACCGGCAGCCGCGGGCGCAGGCCGCGGGGCACGCAGCTCAGGTCGTGGGGAGCCGAAGGAAGGGCAGTCGTGCTGGCCCAGCACGGCGGCCGGCACGGCCAGCTTCAGCAGCAGCCCACTCAAAAAACGGAGTTTGACGACGGAGCTCATATTTCGGCGAAATAAGCCAACCCGGAATCCTGGGGGCTAGTTGAGTATTGATGCTGTGAAACTACTGGCCTGGGGCGGCTGGCCGGCACCGATATCGGCCAAATCCGGCACTGTATCGACCGAACGGGCTTTTGGAGGCCGCGCTATTGGGCCACGGCGTGGGCAAAGGCGGCATTCACGGACAGGCGGCGCACCCGGGCGGCTTGGGGAATAGCTACCGGCGCAGTCGCCACGGCCCGAATCACGTCTTCGGTGAGGGCGCACTGGCGGTGGTGCGAGTAGTGCCAGCGCGCCAGGCGGGCGCGCTCCACCCGCTCGCGGGTGGCAGCGGGCTCAGCAAAGGTGCGGCGGATGGCGCGGGCGCAGGCGGCCACGTCGCCGGACAAGTGGAGCAAGCCAGTCTGGCCGTGCTCCACCAGCTCGGCGGTGCCACCGGCGGCCGCGCCCACCACGGGCACGCCCGCGGCGAGGGCTTCCAGGGTCACCATGCCGTAGGTTTCGTTTTCCGAAGCCATCATAAATACATCAATGGCGTGGTAGAACACGGCCGGATTGGCGCGGAAGCCCCGGAAATGCACTTGGTTTTGCAGCCCCAGCCGGGCCACCTGCCGCTGCAGCTGCCGCAGGTAGTCGTCGCCCTCGTTGCGGGTGGGCTCGCCCATGATGACGAGGTGGGCGTCGTAGCCGTACTGCTGGCGCAGGTGGTGCAAGGCATTGATGACGAAATCCTGCCCCTTGCCGGCATCCAGCCGGCCCAGAATGCCCAGCAGGCGCACGTCCTGGGGCAGGCCCAGCTCCTGGCGGGCCTCGAAGGGCGTGTGGGTGGGCGGCGCAAACTGCTCCAGCGGCAGGCCCAGCGGCACGAGGTGCAGCTTGGCCATGTCGAAGCGGGTGAGGTGGGCCACTTCGCGGGCCAGGCCGGGCAGCGGCGTCAGCCAGGCATCGACCAGGCCGAAGCGCAGGGTGTGCACGGGGCTGCGCTTGGGGCGGCCCAGCTGCATGTGCTGCTGGTAAATAATGCGCAGACGGCCGCCCAGCAGGGTTTTCACGAGGGTGGCTACGGGCAAGTCTTTGTTCTGCGTCACCACCAGCACGTCGATGTTGAGGCGTTCGAGCTGCTCTTTCAGGGCCCAGGCCATGAGGGGCATGGCCAGGCCCCGGCGCACGGCCAGCGTTTCGAGGGGCACAAACCAGTCTTCGGCCCACATGGCCAGCGGCGTGGCGGGCGGCGCGAAAAACGTGACGCGCCACCCGCGCTCCTGCATCCAGCCCGCGAATTTGAGGCTGTTCAGCTCCAGCCCGCCCAGGCTACTTGAGAGGCAGAGCACCGCCAGCTGCGGGGCCGCCTCCCGCGCACGGGAGGCCGGGCCGGAAGCAGTGCTCCCGGAAAAGGTGAATGGGTACATAGCTCAGAAAGACAGGGAGTGTGTAGGGCATCGGGGGTGGTAGAAGGCGGACGAGAGTGAGGTCGTGGAATGAAACTGTCATCCTGAGCGCAGCGAAGGGCCTTGTTAGCGCTGAACAACTGGCAATGAACCTAGACGGTGCAACCGTGATAAGGCCCTTCGCTGCGCTCAGCATGACGCTCCATCTCAAGCAACTTTTCAGCTCCAGCGGCTGAGGAACTGCAGGAAGGTGTCTTTGTATTGGTCGCCCACGGGGATGGTGACGGCCCCAATCTGGACGGTGAGGCGGCGCACGGCCTCAATCTTATCGAGCGCCACGATGAACGAGCGGTGGATGCGCATGAAGCGCCGGGTGGGCAGCTTCTCCTCCATTGCCTTAAGGCTCATGAGGCTCAGCAGGGCGCGGGGGGTGCTTTTGAGGTGCACTTTTACGTAGTCTTTCAGCCCTTCCACATAGAGGATGTCGCTGAGGGCCACGCGCACCAGCTGGTATTCGGCCTTCAGGAAGAGGTATTCTTCTTCCTCAGGGCCGGTGGAAACCGGCGCGGTGGCGTGCTGCGAGGTGAGCTCGGCGTAGGCGCGGGCCTTGCCGGCGGCGCGCAGAAACTCCTCGTAGTTAAAGGGCTTCACTAGGTAATCCAGCGCATCGACGCGGTAGCCATCCAAGGCATACTGGCTGAAGGCGGTGGTGAAGATGACGCGCGGGCCGGTGGGGCCCAGCACCCGGGCCAGCTCCAGGCCATTCAGCTCCTGCATCTGGATATCCAGAAAGGCCAAATCGACGGTGCCGGGATGCTCGTGTAGGTACTTAAGGGCCTCCACGGCGCTGCCGAACTTGCCCACCAGTTCCAGAAACGGCGTTTTCTGCACGAAGGACGCCACCAGGCCCAGGGCCAGGGGCTCGTCGTCAACGGCAATGGTTTTGAGAGGCGGCAGGGCGGTAGTCATGGGAACGGGTAATGGAAAGCGGTAAGCGGCGGGACGGTGGCGGTTGTCATCCTGAGCTTGCGAAGGACCTTATCACGTCAGGAGTGGAATTGTAATTAATGCCAACCGTTCAGCGGGGATAAGGTCCTTCGCTTCGCTCAGGATGACAGACTTTTCTCATTTCCCACTTGCAAGGTCAAATGCACCCGGAATTCGTTGGCGGGCGTGTGGTCATCCACCAGCAGGCTGAACCGGCCGGGGTACAGGAGGTCGAGGCGGCGGCGGGTGTTGGCCAGGCCGATGCCGTTGCTGCCGGCCAGGTCGGTGCTGGGCAGCGCGAGCAGGGTGTTGCGCACTTCCAGCTCCAGCACGTTGGGCGAGGGCTGGCTCAGGCCGATGTAAATTTTGCTGCTTTGAGTGGCCGCCACACCGTGCTTGAAGGCGTTTTCGAGGAAGGGCAGCAGCAGCATGGGGGCCACGGGCACGTCGCGCACGGGCTCGGGGCGGTCGAAGGTAACGGTCACGCGCTCATCGAGGCGCAGCTGCATGAGGGTGATGTAGTCCTGCACGAAGGCGATTTCCTGGCTTAGTAAGGTGAGGCCGCCGGCGGTATCATACAGCACGTAGCGCATCATGCGCGAGAGCCGGTGAATGGCCACGCGGGCCTGCTCACCATCCAGCAGCGTGAGGGCGTAGATGTTATTAAGCGTATTGAAGAAGAAGTGCGGGTTAATTTGGGCCTTGAGCACCGACAGCTCGGAGCTGACGCGCTGCTGCTCCAGGGTCTGCCGAATCTGGGCATCCTTCTGCCACTTCTGCACCACCGTGATGCTGGTGCTGATGCCCAGCACAAACATGGTGGTGAGCAGGCCCATGGTGTCGATGCGGAAGCTGCCCCGGGGGGTGAGCCGGGGCCGGCCGGCCGCCGCCACAAAGGCCTTGTCCATGAGTTCGGGCAGGTTGAGCGAGAGCTCCAGAAACTTGCTGAAGCTGAGCACCACCGCCGTGGTGGCTATCAGGGCCAGAATAAACCATTCGGTGCGGCCGTGCAGCAGCAGGCGCGGCACCGTGACCTTGGACGTGAAGTAGAATGTGGCAATCCAGACGGCAAACATCAGCCCCTGCTTCAGCCAGAATTGCGGCGGCATGGTGAGCCGCCCGGTGAGCGGCTGAAACAACAAAAACGTGAGCCCGAACAGCCCCCACACCAGCACATGAATGAGCGGCGTGAGGTAGCGACGGGGCGTGAGGACGGCCATAGACGAGGGAGAAATCGAAACAAACATAGCCGGTCCCCTATCCCAAAGCCGAGCCAAACCGACCACACCCCGCAATTGTATCGACGGCGGGCGGCGTTTTACCGTTGGGGAAGGCGGGATTTGATGGGAAGAAGCCGACAGAACATGACTCCCCTCCTTACCAAGGAGGTGATGTTCGAGCCAACGGCTCGGACGGGGGTGGTTGTGGGCGTTGAACGGCTCCCGAGTGGTACGGTACCACCCGGGACCGATGCAACACCACCCTAGACCGGTTCCACACCGCCCCGGACCGATGCCGCACCACCCGGAACCGGTTCCACACCACTCAGGACCGGGACCGCACCACCCGGGACCGTCCAACGCCACAACCACCCCAGCTGACGCTTTGCGTCAGCGTCCCCTCCTTGGTAAGGAGGGGAGTTTTTCGTGCGACACTTCCGCCCTCAGTCCCGACCTTTGCCCACATGATTCGCCCGCTACTGCTGCTGCTTGTGCTGTTGTCCCCTGCCCCGGCGCCAGCCGCTCCGTCCCTACCCGACTACGCCACCTACCCCACCTACCTCGGCCCCGACCTCGGCCTGACCTGGCGCGGGGCCCAGGCCACCCTGCGCGTGTGGGCCCCCACTGCCGAGGCCCTGCACCTGAAACTATACAAAGACGGCAGCGGCGGCACCGCCACCGCCGACTACGCCATGACCAAGGCCGAAGGCGGCACCTGGACCTACACCCTGCCCGCCGGCACGACAGGATTCTACGCCGTGCAGGCCACCATTGCGGGCAAAAAGATGGCCGAAGTGGCCGACCCCTACGCCCACGCCGTGGGCGTGAACGGCCTGCGCGGGGCCGTGTTCAACCCCATCATCGCCGAGCCGCCGGGCTGGAAAGACGACCTCCGCCCCGCCCTCAAGCAGACCACCGACATCGTAATCGGCGAAGTCCACCTGCGTGACCTTACCATGCACCCGCAGTCGGGCGTGCGGCACAAGGGCAAGTTTCTGGGCGCGGCCCAAACCGGTACGCGCGGCCCGGATGGCGTGAGCACCGGCCTCGACCACCTGGTAGAATTTGGCCTGACCCACGTCCACTTGCTGCCCACCAACGACTTCGCCAGCATCGACGAAGCCGCCCCCGCCAGCGCCAACCGCTACAACTGGGGCTACGACCCGCAGAACTACACCGTGCCCGAAGGCACCTACTCCACCGACGCCACCAACCCCGCCGCCCGCATCCGCGAGTTCAAGCAGCTGGTGGAAAACCTGCATGGCGCTGGCCTGCGCGTTGTGTTGGATGTCGTGTACAACCACACCGCCAACGCCCGCCGTAGTAATTTCGAGCAGCTGGTGCCCGGCTACTACTACCGCCACAATCCCGACGGCACCCTGAGCAACGCCACCGCCTGCGGCAACGAAGTAGCTTCGGAGCGGACCATGGTCCGCAAGCTTATCGTGGAATCCGTGGCGTACTGGGCCCAGCACTACCACGCCGACGGCTTCCGCTTCGACCTCATGGGCGTGCTCGATATCGAAACCATGCGCGCCGTGCGCGTGGCGCTGGACCAGCAGGACCACAGCATTTTTATCTACGGCGAGGGCTGGACCGCCGGCCCCTCGCCACTGCCCGATGCCAAGCGCGCCCTCAAAGGCAACATCATGAAGCTGGACCGCATTGCCGCCTTTGGCGATGAGCTGCGCGACGGCGTGAAGGGCCACTACGCCCACCAGACCGAGCCCGGCTTCGCCAGCGGCCAGACCGGCCTGGAGGAGAGCGTGAAATTCGGCATCGTGGCCGCCACCCAGCACCCCCAGCTCGATTATACCAAGGTCAATTACTCGAAAGCGCCGTGGGCCGGCGCGCCGTCCCAAACCATCAACTACGTGGCCTGCCACGACGACCGGGTGCTCTGGGACAAGCTCCGCGCCTCGAACCCCAACACTTCTGAGGACACGTTGATTAAGATGGATTTGCTGAGCAACACCATCGTCTTCACCTCGCAGGGCGTGCCGTTTTTGCCGGTCGGCGATGAATTTCTACGTACCAAAGGTGGCTCCTCGAACTCCTACAACCAGCCCGACAGCGTGAACCAGATTGACTGGGGCCGCAAGGCCAAGTACGTGGGCGTGTACGAGTTCTACCGCAAGCTGCTGGCCCTGCGCCGCAACCATCCCGCCTTCCGTCTGCCCACCACCGAGCTTATCCAAAAGCACCTCGAATTCCTGCCGAACATGGCCCCCGGCATCATTGCCTACCAGCTGAAAGACCACGCCGGCGGCGATGCCTGGAACACCATTACCGTCATTTTCAACGGCAACCGCTCGGCCTGGAGTGTGCCCCTGCCCCGCGACACCTACAAAGTAGTCCTGCGCGGCAACCAAATCCAGGAAGAAGGCCTCGACGTGCTGGAAGTAACCAGCGGCGTGCAGGTCCCCGGCAATTCCGCGCTGATTTTGGTGCGGTAGAGACGCATAATTACGTCTCATCGTTGAACGGTAATCGTGCAGACGATGCGGACGACGAGACGCAATTATGCGTCTCTACCCTTGCTGATTTGGAAAAAATCTATTTCCATTCTGAAAAAATTTATCCCCGTTGAGCCTCGTGCCCGGCGGGGATTTTTTTTATTATCACACTTAAAATCAATAGTATACCAAATTATCCCGAAAGTATTTCCGAAACGGCATTGGTATTGGCATAAGGTGGAGGTAACCAACTAACGGCCGCAGCGGCCACTACCCCACACCCCCAATACCAACGCCATGAACGCACTTCCCTCTTTCGATTCCGCCCCCGGCCTCCCCAAGTGGCAGCAGCCGGAAAAAATCGCCGGCCGCGTGGTCCTGCTCGGACTGGTGGGCACGGCGATGTACTTCTGGGGCAGCATCCTTCCCTTCCTCGTCGACATGGTGTTCGACACCGTGAAGCTGGGCATCGGGCTCGGCACGCTGTTCGTGCTGTTTCTGCTGGCCACCAATAAGCGCATTCACGCCGGGCTGTGGTATGCCGGACAGCGCATTCTGCGCTCGATGGCGGGCATTTTCGTCAACACCGACCCCATCGGCATCATGGAGGACTACATCTCGAACACCGAGAAAGAAGCCCGCAAAATGGACGCCGAAGTTACTAATATTGAAGGCGCGCACGAGCTGGTGAAGCGCAAACTGGCCGCCAACTCCGCCCAAATTAAGGAGTACCTGGCGCTGGCCGACTCGGCCACCCGCCAAGGCGAAAAGGACGCCGCCGAATCGTACGCCATGCGCGCCGCCCAGGTGCAGGACTACAACCAGCGCCTGCAGCCCATGGCCACCACCACAGCCAACGTGACGGTGGTAATGCGCCAGATTCTGAAAGCTGCTCTGCGCCAGATTGATGGCAGCAAGTTCAAAGTCAACCTCTTGAAAGACGAATATGCCCTAGTGAAACGCACCAGCTCGGGCATGCGCGCGGCGATGAACATCCTGCGCGGCGACCCGGACAAGAAGTATTTCTTCGACCTGGCCACCGACCGCGTGGCCGAGGACATGGCCCAGCAGCTGGGCCAAATCAAGCAGGCCATGCGCTATTCGCAGGAGTTCGTCAAGGAAATGGACATCCAGAACGGCGTGATGAGCGAGAAAGGCCAGCGCCTGCTCGACCAGTACCAGAAAGGCGAATTCAACGCCGTGCTCAACGAAAAACCGCAAGCTCCCCAGTCCCTTACCGCCACTAAAAAAGCCTCCGATGATGCCTATTCTAGCCTGCTTGACTAGCTTTTTGCTGGCCTGCGGCCTGGTGGGCCTGCTGGGAGAATCTACTGTAGAAGACCGTCATGCTGAGCGCAGTCGAAGCATCTCTACCGCAGTAGTAATCCAACCGGCCCAACGAAGCGGTAGAGATGCTTCGACTACGCTAGGCTTCGCTCAGCATGACGGCCTGAAAGTAGCCGCCAGCATTCAGGTCAGCCGATAATCAGCCCCACCAAAACCGAAAAAATCCAGCGCCCAAAATGGGCGCATTACCCCTCTTTTGCCCATACTAAAATGACTACCCGCGGTAAATTCATCATTGGCCTCCTCCTCGTAGGCCTCCTGTACTTCGGTATTAACAAGCTGGTTTCCAGCGGTGCCGTATTTAAGAAAGCCGATACGCAGTCGGTGCTTTTGAACTCGATTGAGCTACCCACGGCCACCGGCGGCAGCCGGGCCAACATCGTGGTGCCGCTGGCCCCCATGCCCGGCACCGCCCCGGCCGACAAAGGCACGCCCCTCACCTGGGAGGTAATGGCCTGGAACAGCCAGATGGCCGGCATGCTGGCCAACGGCGGCCCCCGCTCCACCATGGGCTCGGCCGCTGCGGCCAATGGCCTGGATATGCAGATTGTGCGTCAGGATGACGTGAGCAAGATGCAGGCTGACCTCGTGAAAAACGCCATGGATTTGCAAAACAACCCCGCCACCCCGGGCCTGATTGTAAGCATCATGGGCGACGGCCTGCCCGGTTTCTCGGCCGTGCAAACGGAACTGAAAAAAGCCGGCACCCAACTGCAAATCATCCCCTACTCGGTGGGTAAATCCTTCGGCGAAGACAAGCTGATGGGCCCGAAAGAGTGGCTCGACAACCCCAAAACTGCCCTGGGCAAAACCGTGGCCTGCTACCTGCGCGACGGCGACCAGAACATTGCCCTGAAATGGTGCGCCGACAACGGCCTGAAAGTGAACCCCGACGAAACCACCTACGACCCCGAAGCTGTGAACTTCATGGCCGCCTCCGACTTCCTCGTTGCCGCCGAGAAATACATTCTCGGCAAGCCCGAAAGCCGCACCAAAGTGGTGAACGGCAAGAACACCGGCGTGAAAGTGGACGTGGTAGCCGACGCCGTAGCCACCTGGACGCCCGGCGACGTGAACATTGCCAAGCAGCGCGGCGGCCTTGTCAATATCGTGAGCACCAAAGATTACTCCAACCAGATGCCCAACATCATGGTAACCACCAAGCGCTGGTATGATGCCCACCCCAAAGAAGTGCTGGGCCTGATGACGGCCTTCGCCGTAGCCGGCGACCAGGTGAAATCGCACCCCGAAGCCCTGGCCCGCGCCGCCGACATCGAAGCCACCGTGTACGGCGACCAGGACAAGCCCGGTGCCTACTGGCTGAAGTACTACAAAGGCGTGAGCGAGGCCGACCGCAACGGCAACGTGGTGGAGCTGGGCGGCAGCAAAGCCTTCAATTTCAGCGATAACCTAAACCTGTTCGGCCTCGATGAAGGCGGCACCAACATCTACGCCGCCGTGTACAAAACCTTCGGCGACGTGCAGAGCAAGCTCTACCCCAAAGAATTGCCCAGCTACGTGCCATTGAATGAAATGCTGGACCTGACGCCCTTGAAAAACCTGCAAGCCCAGTACAAAGGCAAAGCCGTAGCCCCGGCCGAAACCCAGCAGTTTGCCGCCGGCGATGAAATCCGCCAAAGCGTGAGCAAGCGCGCCTGGAACATTGAATTCAACAGCGGCCAGAGCAGCTTCACCCCCGCCGCCGAGCGCGACCTCAGCCAGCTTTTCAACGACCTGGTAGTAGCCGGCCGCCTGAAAGTGGCCGTGCACGGCCACACCGACAACTCCGGCGACCCCGGCCGCAACCAGCAGCTGAGCGAAGACCGCGCCATGGCCGTGCAGCACTGGCTCGAAACCAAAAGCCACAGCGCCTTCCCCGACGGCCGCGTGCAAGTGTATGCCCACGGCGCCACCGAGCCGGTAGCCAGCAACGCCACGCCAGAGGGCAAAGCCAAAAACCGCCGCGTGGAAGTAGTGCTGGGCAATTAAAAATGTAGCGTGGACTCTGCGAGTCCGCGTCACGAGCGCAGCGAGTATCGTCGCCTGAATTCCACAACCCTTTCCCCAAGCACGGGCGCAGTCGACGATACTCGCTGCGCTCGTGACGCGGACTCGCAGAGTCCACGCTACATGCCATGAAATCCCTTTTCGCCCCCAACGCCCAGCCGCGCCGCCTTGTGTTCACCACCATGGTGGTGGCCCAAGTGGCCCTGTTGCTACTACTGTGGCTATTTTATCCCATGCAGCTCTTCCCCAGCCTGGGCGAAGTCGTCCGCTCCCTCGGCGACCTCATCACCACGCAGGGCCTCATCCAGGAGCTATGGGCCAGCATGACCACAGCCATCGAAGCCCTGGCCGTGGCCACGGTGCTGGCGCTACTCATCTCCTACCTCACGGCGCTGCCCTTCTTCCGCCCCATCGCCTACGCGGCCTCCAAAATGCGCTACCTCACGCTCACCGGCCTCACCTTCTTTATGGCCCTGATGATGAGCTCCGGCCACCAGGTGAAGCTCTCGGTGCTCATTTTCGGGGCCACGGTGTACTTGGTCACGGGCATGACGAGCGTGATTCTGACCACCACGCAGGAAGAAATGGACCACGCCCGCACCCTGGGCATGAGCGAGTGGCGCAGCTTCTACGAGGTGGTGGTACTGGGCAAATTGGATGAAATGCTCGAAGTCGTGCGCCAGAACTTCGCCATCATCTGGACCATGATTACGCTGGTGGAAACGCTTTATCAGTCCGAAGGCGGCATCGGCCTGCTACTCTATAAGCAGAATCGGTACCTGCACCTCGATGGGGTACTGGCTATTCAGCTGGTGATTCTGGCGACTGGCGCGGCGCAGGACTATGTGTTTGTGCTGTTGCGTCGGGTGTTTTTCCCTTACTCAGCGCTGCACGTAGCGCGGACTTTGTAGTCCGCGAGTCCAACGGTTCCCGTCGCGGACTACAAAGTCCGCGCTACGTGAGGCCGTCCATCACATAGGTAAAGGGCCATTTCTGCCAATCGGCCACTAGCCCTGCTTTCACCGGATTCTGCACGATGTAGCTGACAATTCTATCTAACTCTCCTTTCCGCACGATGTGGTCATAGCTTTCGGATTGCCAGAAACTCCCCGTGCGCCCCAGCAATTTATTGGCTTGCAGCGCGGAGAAGCCCTTTATCCGCTGCAAAGTCCGCAACAGGGGCGGCGATTCTTCTGACAGCCGCACCAAGAGGTGCACATGGTTCGGCATCAGGCAATAAGCCAGCAGCTGATAATGAGTGCCGTCGAAGTGGTGCAGCGACTGCCTGACAATGGCCGCAATTTCCGGCTGCCGCAACCAGGTAGGACCGTGGTCGGAGCTAGCCAACAAATCATCAAAGCGTCCGAAATACCTTTTCCGCTCGGCATAAAGTTGAGCCGGGTTCAAGTCCGAGCTGCGCTGCATCAGTTGGGCTTCGTCCTGCAAACGGCCCAGCAATTCCTGCGGCAACGAATCGGCAAGGCGGAAAGTGATGAAAATATCCTCTCCCGGCGGCAGCCAGTGCGGCAAGTGCCGCTCATAGAAAACCAAGTCCTCCACTCATGTAGCGCGGACTTTGTAGTCCGCGAGTCCAAGCTACTGCCCATTCTTTCAACATCCTTCACTCGCGGACTACAAAGTCCGCGCTACATCCCATGACTGCCCACACCTACGCCTACCGCGACCCCATCCTGACGCTCAACAACGTCTCCATCACCCTCAATGGCGAGCAAATCCTGCGCGACATCAACGCCCAGGTCCTCGACGTGACGCGCCCCAACATGCAGCAGGGCCAGGTCGTGGGCTTCTACGGCCGCTCGGGCATCGGCAAATCGGTGCTGTGCCGCATCATGGCGGGCCTCATCGCCCCCGGCACCGGCACCGTGGAAGTGGGTCTCGCCCAGCAGCCCGTCACGCCCGGCATGGTGGGCTTCGTGCAGCAGCGCTACCCCCTCTTCGACCACCGCACCCTGCACGACAACCTGCTGGTGGCCGCCCAGCGCAAGCATGCCCCCGCCGACGCCCGCCAGCACGTCGACGCCTACCTCGAACGCTTCGGCCTGGCCCCGCACCGGCGCAAGTACCCGGCCCTGCTCTCGGGCGGGCAGCGCCAGCGGGCGGCCATCGCCCAGCAGTTGCTCTGCTCCGACCACCTCATCCTGCTCGATGAGCCCTTCTCCGGCCTCGACGTGGCCATGATTGACGAAGTGAAGCGCATCATCGTCGAAGTCACCACCATGGACGAGCTGAACACCGTCATCATCGTCTCGCACGACATCGTGACCACCACCGCCCTGGCCGACCGCCTCTGGCTGCTCGGCTACGAGCACGACGCGGCCGGGGCCCTCGTGCCGGGCGCCACCATCAGCCCCCAGCACCAATACAACCTGGCCGAAATGGGCCTCGCCTGGCACGAAAACGTCGAAGCCGAACCCGAATTCGCCCAGTTCGTCGAGCACATCAAGAATGAGATTCGGGGGAGTTAGTAGGCGCTCCGGATGAATTTATAAAGTCCCTTCAAACAGTGCTTTCACAAAATGATTTTCATTTTGCTTCTTTTGCTCTAACCGCTTTCTTATTCACGATTTTCTTCTTCTTTGTAAGAGCCGTTATTTGCTTTTCGGAGAGCTTTTTATTCTCAACCTCATGCTTCAGAACCTCATAATATGAGTCGTCAGTCATTAGCTTTTTAAACAACCTGCCTGTTGCAGAATCGTCACCATCCTCACCCTTTTTGTCATTTTTTTCGGCTTTGGAAATTTTACCATATACAAATTCAATACAAAACCTGATAACATTTCTAACCATTTCGCTATCATCGTTTTCCAACTTCAACATTTCCGTCATTCTGAAGGAGGAAAAGCTTTTGTGCAGGTACTCGCACAGGTTAACTTCTGCTCCATACTTTGCCAACAATACTTTTTCAAGCAAAATCCTTGTAAGCGAAAACACTGGAGTGATAAAATCAGCTAATGGCCCAGAAACGTATTTTTCACCGTCCTCATCTTCTCGAGCAATTGTATCTAAAGTAAACTGCCATACGAAGTAGGCGCTGAGCATCTTCTTATAATTGGTATCTGAATTAAAAATAAACTCATACAAACCAGACGAAGATTCTGATTTTGTAATAAAAAACATATCTCTGTTCATTATACAATAAACAGGTTTTTGTAGCCAAAATGCAACATAGCAGAAAGCAAGGTTTTCATTCGACAATATAGAAACACCTGCATTTTCGACGACATCTTCATCAACCACGAATTCGTCTCGTCTTTTTTCGTACCAAAAATTTGTTTCAAATGATTGGTCTTGTATTCTTTGCTGCTCTTCGTGATTAGAAACAAAATCACGCTCATGCATTCGATTTTGCAGGTTGTTATACCTTGTAATTTCTAAGTTAAAATCTTCGTCACTTGACCTGATTAGTCTAAATGTGACTCGAGCGTCAGCATCCATAATCTTACGCTGTTGCTCTGTAGCAGTTTCGTAAGCTCTGTATATTGAATACACAGTCTGTGCGCCGTTTATAATTTGCAGTCCTTGCAACTGAATATTTGTGGCATGGTTACCAATAGCTGGAACTATTTTTGTAATAGCTGTCACGCCGTTATTAAAATACCAAAACGCACTTGGCCTGTCAAGAAGAGTTTTAACTATCCGTTCATTGTAGTTTGACTTATGCAAAGGGTTTCTGACATTTTTAAAGAACAAGCCAAATTTATACTTTGAAAACAGTGAATGAATTGCATAGGGACGCAAAACAAAAATAAAAGATTTATCCCTGCCTTCAAATTCTAAAAAATCCCTGTTATTTGCAGAACCAGAAGCACTGCGTTCAATCTGCAAATCAATCAAATTATCCTCTGGGTCATACTTATACTCAAGTGGGTTTGAGGTTTTAACCTCTTTGAATTTAAAGTCAATATAATCTTTCTTTATTCTCTCAATATCTATAATTTCCAAAGATACATTAGGCCCTTGACTTTTATTAAAACTATTAACATTACCAATAACATCTTGGTTATAGCCAGCCAAAGTAAAGAATATGAATTTAGCTTTGCCATTGCTTTCTAAATGGCGAATCAATTCATCGTATTTTTGATTAAATCTTTCATTGCCCCCTTTCGGTTTATCGGCACTTAAAATTGATGAAAAGTCAGATAAAACAGCATTAAATTCTTCTTTATCCAAAATTGGATAGTCTCTGGCATTTTCTTTACAGCTAACCCATTTAGATTGAACTATATAAAAAACAGTTTGGCCTTGAGAATCTTTGTTTGAAAAAATTATATCGCACGAACCGTCATCTGGCCCCTCAGTTATGTACTGTTTAAACGATGTAGTCTGTCCATAAAAATCAAGAAACCAAACTAAAAGGGCATATCCTTTATTCTGGTCAGCACTCTTGTGTTTATTTAATTCTTTATCATCCTGATTATTCGCTATAATCGAAACCAGTTCCTCATTGAGTATAGAGTAGAATTTTTGAGACTTCATGGTTTGCTATTTTTGAAATTTGTTTTTTTTCGGCTAGTGACAAGAGCAATTTGTTACCATTTCGGTACCCTTCGAACTGGCAAGAAAGATGGCGCAATATAAAAGAGATTCATTCAATGCTGTGAAGCGTAACATATAACAAACAACTCACTCTGCCAACCGCCCCACACCCCATGCCCACCGGTACCCTGCTCATCATCGACGACGAAGCGCGCTTGCGCCAGCTGCTGGCCCAGGTGCTGGAGCTGGAAGGCTACACCGTGCTGCAAGCCCCCGACGCCAACCGCGGCCTGGAGCTGCTCCAGCAACACGCCGCCGACATCCTGCTCGTGCTCTCCGACGTGAAGCTGCCCGATGCCAACGGCGTCGACCTGCTGCCCCGCTTCAAAGCCGCCGCCCCCGATGCCGAAGTGGTGCTGCTCACCGCCTTCGGCACCATCCCCGACGGCGTGAAGGCCATGAAGCTCGGCGCGTTCGACTACCTCACCAAGGGCGATTTTGAGCAGCAGCTGGTGGTCGTCGTCGACCGCGCCGCCGAAAAAGCCCGCCTCCGCCAGCGCGTCACGGAACTGGAGCGCCGCGTGGGCCAGCAGTACCGCTTCGAGTCCATGATTGGCGACTCGCCCGAGCTGCGGCGCGTGCAGCAGCTGGCCCGCCAGGTAGCGCCCACCGACAGCACCGTGCTGCTCGAAGGCCCCACCGGCAGCGGCAAGGAGCTTTTTGCCCAGGCCATCCACCAGGCCAGCGGGCGGCAGGGCAAGGCCTTCGTAGCCGTCAATTGCAGCGCCTTCCCCAAAGATTTGCTCGAATCCGAGCTGTTTGGCTACAAGAAAGGCGCCTTCACCGGCGCGCTGGCCGACAAAAAGGGCTTGCTGGAAGAAGCCAACGGCGGCACCCTGTTTCTGGACGAAATCGGCGAGCTGGAGCTCAACGTGCAGGCCAAGTTCCTGCGCGTGCTCGAAAGCCAAAGCTTCACCAAGCTCGGCGACACCAAGCCCACCAAGGTCAACATCCGCCTGGTGGCCGCCACCAACCGCAACCTCAAGCAGGAAGCCGCCGAAGGCCGCTTCCGCCCCGATTTATACTACCGCCTCTCGGTCTTCACCATCCTCGTCCCCAGCCTCAAAGACCGGCCCACCGACGTGCCGCCGCTAGCCAACTACTTCCTCCAGCACTTCGCCGCCCGCCTCAGCAAGCGCCTCCCCGGCCTCTCGCCAGAAGCGTTGGCTATGCTGCAACGCTACCCCTGGCCCGGCAATGTGCGTGAGCTGAAAAACGTACTCGAACGGGCGGCCATCCTTGCTCCGAATGGGGAGTTATTGTCGGCTGATTATTTACCCGATGAATTCCACGCGCTGGGCCGGCCCGTGAAACCCGGCGCTGACGCGGCCGACGAAAGCCTGCGGGCTTTGGAGGCACGGCACATTGGGAAGTTGATGGGCGAGCTGGATGGGAATAAGCCGGATGTGGCCAAACGGTTGGGCATCGGGCTGACGACGCTGTACCGCAAGCTGGAAGAGTACGGCCTGGCGTAGAGACGCAACATTTTGCGTCTCGTCGTTGAACGACCGGAACCGAGTCGTTCAAATCATTCGGACGTCATCGTTCAACGACAAGACGCAAAATGTTGCGTCTCTACATCGTTCGGGCTTTGTTCAACAACGAGACGCAAAATGTTGCGTCTCTACATCGTTCGGGCTTTGTTCAACAACGAGACGCAATTATGCGTCTCTACTTGTCAAATCCAATAGCAGCTGGCAGAGGGCGGTTTCCTCGTAGGGCTTGGTGAGGCAGGCATTCATGCCGGCGGCCAGGTAGGCGGCGCGGTCGGCGGCAAAGGCGTTGGCGGTGAGGGCGATGATGGGCAAATTCGCAAGGGCCGGGTCGGGGTGGCGGCGGATGGCCTGGGTGACTTCGACCCCGCTCAGGCCCGGCATGCGGATGTCGAGCAGGGCCACATCGAAGGGCTGGGTTTGCAGCTGGGCCAGGGCCTCAACGCCATTGGCCACGGCGTGCACCTGCACGCCCCAGTATTCGAGCACCACGATGGCAATGCGCTGGTTCACCAGGTTGTCTTCGGCCAGCAGCACGCGCAGGCCGCGCAGGGCTTCGTAGGAGGCATCGGGGGGCGCGGGGGCCAGCAGCACGGCCAGCTCCGGGGCGCGGGGCAGCGCCAATTGGAACGAGAACGTGGTGCCCGCGCCGGGCGCGCTGCTCAGGCGCAGGGTGCCGCCCATCTGCTCCACCAGCTGCTGGCTGATGGCCAGGCCCAGCCCCGTGCCGCCAAAGCGCAGGCTGGTTTCGGCACTGGCCTGGCTGAAGGCGTCGAAGATGTGACCCTGTTCGGCGGGGTCGATGCCGATGCCGGTATCCTCCACCCAGAAGCGCAGCACGAGCTCCTGCGGGGTGTCGCGCCGTACCTCGGCCCCCAGCCGGATGTGGCCCTGCTCGGTGAATTTGATGGCGTTCGAGAGCAGGTTGAGCAGCACCTGGTGCAGGCGGTAGGCATCGCCCACCACGCGGGGCAGGGCGGGCGGCTCAATCTGGAGCACCAACCCTTTTTGCGCGGCCAGGGTGGCCACCATCTGGCCGGCCCCCTGCATGGTCACGGCCACGTCGAAAGGGCCGTGGTTGAGCTCCAGGTGGCGGGTAGTGATTTTGGCCATGTCCAGCACATCGTTCACCAGGGCCAGCAGGTGCTGGCCGGCTTCCTGCATGGTGCCCAGGTAGTCGAGCTGCGGCGCAGTCAGGCTGGTTTTGCGCAGCAGGGCCGCCATGCCCAGAATGCCGTTGAGGGGCGTGCGGATTTCGTGGCTCATGCGGGCCAGGAAGGCTTCTTTGGCGCGGGCATTCTCCTCGGCTTCCTGCTTGGCCTGTTGCAGGGCGCGCTGGGCCAGCACGCCGGGCGTCACGTCGTAGCCGGAGGCCACCACGTAGGGCGGGTAGCCTTCCTGCGTCACCTTATAGGTGTAGTAGTTGAGGTAGCGCCGCTCGCCGGCCCGGGTTCGGATGCTTATCACGCGGGGCTGCGGCAGGCTGGCTTCGTCGCCATCCAGATAGGCCTGCAGGGTGGCGCGGTGCTCGGCCGGCAGCACCTCGCGCAGGTCGTGGCCCACCAGCTGCGCCGCCGGCACGCCCATCAGCCGCTCAATGGCCGGGTTCACGCTGAGAATTTTACCGTCGAGGTCGTGGGTACAAATCAGGGCCTGCGAGTAGTACACCAGGTCGTGGTACTGTTTTTCGCGGCGTTCCAGCTCGTGGCCCGCCTGCCGCACGGCCGTTACGTCGGTGCTGATGGTGAGAATATCGACCCGGCCATCGGCCCGGAGCATGGGCCGCTTGTGCACCTGGAAATACAGGATTTCGCCCGAAGTCTGGGTGAAGGGCAGGTCCACGGTCAGGGCCTGCTGCGTGGCCTGCACCCGCTGGTTGAGGCCGCGCACCTGGTCCCGCTCCTTCAGCACCACCGGGTCATCCACATCGGGCTGCTGATGCCGGGCCTGCAGCACCGCCTGGTTGTAGGCTTTGTTCGAAAACGAAACCCCGCCCTCGGCGTTCACCAGGTAAATCACGTTGGGCAGCGTATCCACAATCTGCCGGATGAAGTCCTGCTGTTCCTGCAGCATGGTTTGCACCTCTTGTTGCAGCTTTTCGGCCTGGTAGCGGGCCGTGATGTCGATGCCCGAGCCCACCACCAGGCGCAGGGCTCCATCGGCCCCGAACACGGGCCGCAGGTGGCGCAGCATCAGCTGGGGGCGCTGGGTGCGGCCGGTGCGCATCTCCTCCCAAATTACGTCTTTGCCGGTCCGCACGGCCAGGTCGAAATACTGGTTGCGCTGCTGCACCACGCCGGTGGGATGCTGCTGCTGGCGCAGCGCAAAATACTCGTCGTTGGTGAGGCCGATGATTTGCCGGCGCACTTCCGGGTCCGATATCGACGACGGGTTGACAAACAGAAAGCGGTGCTCGGCATCGAACACGGCCACATCCACGGGCAGCAGGTTCAGAATGGACTCGTAGAATTCCTGCTGCCGGGCTATTTCCTGCTCGGCCTGCTTGCTGGCCGTGATGTCGGTGCCCGAGGCGATGACCAGCGGCGTGCCGTCGTGCCCCTGCACGGGCCGGTAGCTCCGCAGTAAATGCTGCGGGCCGGGGTAGGTTTCCTCCCAGGTCACCTCGGCCCAGGTGTGCAGGGCTTTGGCAAACGCGGCCGTGCGCTGCTCGATGATGGCGGCCGGGCGGCCCCGCTGCGCGCTGGCGGCCTCGCTGGTCTGGCCCAGCATCCAGGCGCGGACGGCGGGGTCGGGTTCCACCACCGGGTTCACAAACAGGTAGCGGTGCAGGGTATCGAACACGGCCACGGCCGTGGGCACCTGGTCCAGAATGCTTTCGTAGAAGGTGCGCTGCTCGGCCAGCTGCTGCTCGGCCAGCTGCCGCGCCGTGATGTTGGTGAGGTACAGCGTGACGTAAGTTTCCCCGGGTACGGCCACGGCTGTGCACAGGTAGTGCTGGCCATCCACCGACAGTTCCTGCTGCTGGTGCTCAGGCACGCACAAGGCCGCCTGCACCAGCGCGTGCAGGCGTTGCGGCAAGTGGCCTTGCGCGTTGGCGGCCAGGGCTTGCAACAGGGGCTGGGCGGCCGGGTTGGCATAAATCACTTCGCCGGCGGCGGTCAGGCGCAGGATGGGGTTCGGATTTTGCTGCGGAATGAAGGAGAGCGTCCGAATCTCGGCGTCGCGCTGGTGGTGCTCGGTCACGTCGCGGTAGCAAATCAGGCGGCCGGCGCCCACGGTATCGAGCACCAGGTAGTCGAGCTCAACCACCCGTCCATCGGCCAGCAGGAATACCTCATGCAGAGCAGTTTGCCCCGCCGCGTTCAGGGCCCAGGCCCGTGCCGTAAAGGCGGCCGGGTCGGCAAATCGGTTATCGATGTAAACCGCCGAATGCGGAATTGGCGGCTCACCATCCAGCGGCCCGGCTACCGGCGGCAGGCCAAACAGGTCCCAAAACTGCTGATTAACAAACTGAATCTGGCCCGCGTGGTCAACCAGCACCAGGCCCGCCTGCAGGTGCTGCACCAGGGCCGTGAGTTGCGTGTGATAGCGCTGGGCACCAACCGCGGCAGCGGCCAATTGCCCTTCGAGGGTAGCGGCCTGGGCCTGGGCCACGGCGAGGGCCGCTTCGGCCTGCTCGCGGCGGGCACGCTCGGCGGCCACTAGCGCGGCACAGTCGGCATCGGATTGGGGTGCAGCAGGCATAGCCGGCGGGGAAAGGTAGCGGAAGGCCCGGGCTGGCAGCGGTAAGCGGCCCGGGGGTGGCAGCCCAAGATACGGCCGCCCGCTTGGCAAACAAGTGCACCCGCCCTATTCCGGCCCGGCCGGGGCCGCGTTAATTCGTTTTTTAGTCGTTTGCCAGCCTGAGCACAGCGAAGGACCTTATCACGCCAGCTTATTTTTGGCTGAATTTATAAGTTACCCGGCCGTGACAAGGTCTTTCGCTGCGCTCAGGATGACAGCCTCTTTGAATTACTAAACAGCTTCATTTGCGCTGCAATGTCCCTCAAACTCAAAATCCGCCTCAGCGTTTTCCTACTGCTGGTGCTCCTGCTGGGGCTGGGCGGCTACGCCTTCCTCACCATCCGCTACCTCGAAAACGGAGCGCACGGCATCGAGCAGGCCGATTTCAACACCGCGCGCTTTGCCGTGCTGACGTTTTTGGCGGCCGGCACGGCCGTGGGCGTCACCATGATGGTGCGGCTGCCGCGCATTGTGGTGCGCCCGCTGCACCGCCTCACCGCCGACATGGAGCGGGTGGCCGGCCCCGGCCCTGCCACCCGCGTGGCCGTGGGCAAGCGCGACGAAGTGGGCACCGTGGCCGCCGCCGTGAACCTCGTGCTGAGCCAGGCCCAGGACGAGCGCCGCGCCACCCTGGCCGAGCTGTTTACCGAGCGCAACCGCATGGAAAGCCTCGTGCGCAGCCTCGATGAGGGCCTGCTGCTGCTCGATGAGCACGGCACCATCGTGCTGGCCAACCCCGTGGCCTGCGACCTGCTGGGCCTGCCCCAACCCCAGCTGCTGGGCCAGCCCGCCGCCGCCGTGGCCGCCACCAACGAGCTGATGCGCGACCTGCTGGTGCCCCTGGCCGAAGCCAACCTGGCCGGCGACGCCGTGCCCGACCCTGTGTTCACCTTCCCGCACAAGGGCGATGCGCCGCACTACCAGCTCAGCATCAGCCCCATTGAGATGGCGGCCGGGCCGGGGGGCGAAACCGTGGCGGGCGGCCATATTTTCTGCCTGCGCAACGTGTCCGATTTCAAAAAGCTGGATGAGGTGAAGTCGACTTTCCTGGCCACCATCTCGCACGAGCTGAAGACGCCGCTCGCCAGTATTAAGCTCAGTCTGATGCTGTTGCAGAACGCCCGCACCACCGACGCCGAGCGCCAGACCCTGGCCACTGGCATCGGCGAGGAAACCCAGCGCCTGCTCAACATGGTGGGCCAGCTCATCGAAGTCTCGCGCCTCGACGCGGGCGCGGGCATCAAGCTCAACGTGCAGCCCATGCACCTGGCCGATGTTATCCGCTACGCCACCCAGACGGTGCACCCGCAGCTGCACGACAAGCAGATTCAGCTCGACTTGCAGCTACCCGAAGCCCTGCCTGAAGTGCACGGCGACGTGGAAAAAACCACCTGGGTGCTCATCAACCTGCTGTCCAATGCCATTCGGTATTCGCCCGCGGAAGCCCCGCTCATCATCCGGGCCATGCAGTGGGGCGAAATGGTGCGCGTGAGCGTGGAAGACCGCGGCCCTGGCATTCCGGCCGAGTTCCACAAACGTATTTTTCAGCGCTTTGCGGGCGTGCCGGGCCAGGGCGGTCACGGCAGCTCGGGACTGGGGCTCAGCATCTCACGCGAATTTATCGGAGCGCAGGGCGGGCAGCTGTGGGTGGAAAGCCAGCCGGCAGCGGGCAGCCGGTTTTTGTTTACGCTGCCAGTGGCGTAGGGGCACAAGGGCGGTGACTGTCATCCTGAGCGCAGCGAAGGACCTTATCACACTTGCTTCGATTCAGGGTTACGGCAACCCGTTCTGCGGTGATAAGGTCCTTCGCTGCGCTCAGGATGACAGACGAGGATAATTCCGGTTGTTTGCCGCCACCGTGCGTAAACCCAACCGTACCGGCGGCTTCATGCTGCCTTTTTTACTGAAATTCCATGTCAACCCCCGCCCCGAAATTCACCGTTGAGCGCCTCACCTTTGCCACCCTCACGGAACTGCCTAATACCTGGCAAAACGCTGACTACAAAGCCTTTCTGATAAAGATGAACTACGACAACCCGGACGCCATCAGCGAAGCCGAGCTGAAGGAAATGTGCCTGATGTCTTTCACCGATTTGGAGCCGCGCGAGGCGGCCGAAGTGGTGCTGGGCTACTTGTACCCCGAAGAGCTGACGGCCGGGCAGGTTGAAAACCTTGCCCACCAGATGCTTACCGAAAAGCTCTGGGAAGAAAACCCCGAGCTGCCGCTGCACAAGGGCTTCTACCAGGCCACCCAATTGCTGCACGATGCCTACAACGGCACCTTCCCGGCCACCAAAGCTGTGGAGTTTCAGGTGAAAGTGACCGCCGAAAACCCCGCCGATTTGGCCGTGTTCGCTGATGAGCCGGCCGCGCCACTGGTGCGCCTGCTCGCGCCCGGCCTGCCCGATAATGCACTGATTAACCGACTGTTCTCGTCGCAGGTGGAAGGCGACAAATTTGAGGAGGCCAAATCCATGCTCTGGCAGCTGACCACGAAGGAAAAAACCGAAAACGCCATCACCTTCGACGTGGTGAGCTCGGCCTACTGGCTGGAAGATTTCAAATACGCCGACACCTACGAGGCCCCCACCCACGCCGACGCCGCGGTGCCCGCCGAAGAATAAGCGTCGCACTTTTCGGGCCGGACCAGCATACGCGGAAGCAACTTTCGCGTATGCTGGCCTACTTTGGCACCTTAGCTCGCGGCGGCCCCGCCACGCACCCGGCATTCTATGAGATTCTTTACCCTGCGACGAGTATTGGCACTGGTGCTGCTGCTGGCCGTGCTGGGTGCGGGAGTAGCCGTTTGGATGCTGGGCAGTGAGTACGGCCGCCGCCTGGTGGCTCAAAAAGTGCGCAAGGGCCTGACGCAGAATTCGGAGCTGGTGCTGGCCCCATTTCGGGTCGAAATGTCGCCCTGGCGCGACTTTCCGCACCTCACGGCCTCCATCCAGCACCTGGCCCTCACCGATACTTCGTTTCAGAAATCGGTACCGGTGCTCAGCATTGGGCGGGTCGATTTGCGGGTGGAGCTGCTGAGTTTGCTGCGCGGCCGGGTTGAAGTGGCCCGGATTGAGATAGATGATGTGGATTTTCAGGAGCGGGTCGATTCGCTGGGCCGCGCCTGGGGCCTGCGCGGCAAACGCCGCAAGGGCACCGGCAACGTCCCCAAAATCAACCTGAAGCTGGACGAGCTGGTGGTGAACAACTTCCGGTTTAGCTCGCACAACGGCTACTCGCGCGGGGCTTTTGGGGTGCAGGTGCGGCAGGCGCGGCTGCAGGGGCGGCTGCGGGGCGGCGTGCTGCGCGTGGCCGGCACCCTGGATGGCGAATTGAGCTACCTGCGCACCCGCGCCGGCACCTTGTTCGAGCGCGAGCCGGTGACGGCTTGGGTGAACTACAAATACACCTTCGAAAACCGCCAGGGCCTGATTTACCGTACCCGCGCCACCCTCAACGGCGACACCATTCGGGTGAGTGGCACCCATACAGTGGCCGCCGACCAGCCCGCCGGCACCATGATGGCGCTGCGCTTCGTGGGCAATCAGCCCCTCGTGGACGTGCTGCACGCCGCCCTCCCGCCCCGCCTGGAGCCCTACCTGGCCGGCACCACCAGCCCCAGCAAAGCCCACATTCACTACACCATCACGGGCCTGAGCGGGCCGAAGGTGACGCCGCGCAACGTGCTCACCTTCGGGCTGCGCGGGGCCAGCCTGCAATGGCCCGAGCCCGCCCGCCACATCCGCCGGTGGGATTTGGTGGGCACGTATGACAATGGCCCCCAGCATAATATCCGCTCCACGGTGCTCACGCTGCGCCGCTGCCGGGTATATTCGGCCGCCGGCCAGCTCGACGTGGCCCTCACGCTGCGCAATTTCCGCCGCCCCTTCCTCAACGGCCATTTCCGGGGCCGCACCGAACTCACTGAACTCGGCGCGCTCATTGCCTCCAACCGCTGGCAGGCCCGGGGCGGCACCGCCGACCTCGACGTGCACCTGCGCGGCCTGCTTCCGCCCCGCGCCGACCGCCCCGCGCCCAAAATGACCCAGCGGCCGATGTCGTTGCGCGGTACAGTCACGCTGCACCAAGCCTCGCTGGTGCTGCCGGCCCGCGGGGCCGACATCTCGGGCCTGGACGTGCAGGTGGGCCTGCGCGACAGCCTCTGGCACCTGGCCAATGCCTCCGGCGTGCTTAATAAAATGCGATTTAAAGCCTCGGCTACTACGGTTGATTTGCTGGGCTACCTCAATGGGCAGCTGGCCACAGCCAGCATCAGCGGCCAGTTTGCGGTAGATGAGCTGCGGGTGCCCCAGCTGCGGACTCTCATGCAGCCCGTGCCCCGCACCGGCGGCGAGGGCTTCGCGCCCACCAGCCTGCCCAAACCCAACCGCACTCGCACGCCCCGCGACAAGGCCCAGCTGGCCGCCACCCTGGGCAGCGCCCTCATTCCGCCGGGCCTGCTGCTCGATGTGAGCCTGCGCTGCCAACGCCTGCTGCTGGCCACCGATACGCTCAGCAACCTGGCCGTGACTATTCGCCACGACGGGCAGCGGGTGCAGCTTGAGCACCTGGCCGGCCGCGTGTGGGGCGGCGACGTGCGCGGCGAAGTGCAGTGGCCCACCGACCCCGAAAACCGTGTGGCTCCCGTGCAATACCGTGTTGGCGTGCACTTTGCGGTTATCAACTACCAGCAGTTTCTGGCGCGTCTCAACCGCCCCGCCCCCGAGGCGGTGAAGGTCGTTCGCAGCCGGCGGCGCAAGGCCAGCGGCGCCAGCCCAGCGCTGCACGACCTGCTGCTGTCGGCCAATGGCCAGCTCACCCTCAACATCGACCGTGTAGACCTGCCCGAGGACGAAACCATGCGCCGCGTGAGCTTGCAGCTCGAAAAAAGCGGCCCCACCCTGCGCATGCCCTACCTGCGCTTTCTCACGCCGGAAGGCGGGCGCGGCGAAGCCTCGGGCACGGCCCAGGTAGAGGGCCTGCACCTCACCGCAGCCGATGCCGACCTGACCCTGCGCTACGGCAACCTCGACGTGCAGCGCCTGCTGGGCCTCATCGCCAGCCTCACCGCCCACCCCGATTCGGTGCCCACCGCCCGCACCCTGGCCCGCGCCGAACGCCGCGCCGAGCGCCGCGCCCAACGGCGGCTATTGCCCGGCAATCAGTCCCTGTTTTCCAACGGGGTACTGAGTGCCGTGCTGCGCGTGGAGGCTGATAATGTGCATTATGGCACGCTACGCGGCGGCCGGTTCCGGCTGGTGTCGCACCTGCTCGATGGCGAGGCCCGGCTCGATAACTGCTCGTTCGATGGCTTGCAGGGGCACCTCAGCCTGAGCGGCTACATGCGCAGCACCGCCAACCGCGCCCATCACCCTACGCAGCTGCAAGTGCGCCTCGAAGACATTGAGCTGCCGGCCCTGTTTGCCACCGCCACGGGCATGGGCCTGAGCGTGTTGGGTGGCGATAACATAAAGGGCAGCCTGCGCGGCGTGGCCGATATCCGCACCGACCTCGGCCCCACCTTCCTGCCCGGCCTGGCCCAAACCGCCGGCTACCTCAAAACCGATGTGCGCGACCTGGAGCTCATCAACGTGGAAGCCCTGATGGAGGCCTTGAAATTCATGAAATCTGAGCGCACCGGCCACCTATATTTCGAGCCCGTGCGGGCCGAATTTGTGCTGGCGCAGGGCCAGATTATCATTCCCGGCCTGCACCTGAACAGCAATTTGAGCAACCTCGAAGTGAGCGGGCATTACGGGCTGGATGGGGCCACCAATCTGTTCATCGGCCTCAAGCCCCTGCAAGCCTTGTTCGGCAACAACGACAAGCGCGTGGAGCGCATCCAGAACGGCGAAACGGTGAGCAAATCCACCTCCGGGAAGCTCACCTACGTAAACCTGCGCCGCACGGCCCCCGGTGAGAAATACAAGGTCCGTCTGTTTCAGCGCGACGAGCACCGCGATGCCATGACGCGCCTGCAGGAACAGTACCGCGGCTTCCTCCGCACCCAGCGCCTCGACACCACGGTGCGGATGCTGCGCTAACATCAGTTCGTTGTGCGCTGGTATGACGTTATTTGTCCTGCGCTCAACTCCCGTGCTTCTTCCCGCTATGCCTCGCCTGCTCCTCGCCGTTCTTTTGCTTGCTGCCTCGCCTGCCGCCCAGGCCCAAACCTCGCCCCGCGCCCAGGATTCGGCCTTTGTCAAGGCGAACTACACCAAGCTCGACCGCCAGGTTACCATGCGCGACGGCGTGAAGCTCTACACGACCATCTACGTGCCAAAAGATGCCTCCACGGCCTCGCCCTACCCGTTTCTGATGACGCGCACGCCCTACTCGGCCGGGCCGTATGGGGAAAGCAAATACCGGTTGCGCGGCCCCGGCCCCAGCCGGGAGCTGTCGCAGGAGAAGTACATTTTTGTGTATCAGGATGTGCGCGGGCGGTACATGAGCGAGGGCCAGTTTGAGGAAATGACGCCGGCCCTGCCGGCGGGCGCGAAGTCCGGCGGTACTAAATCCGCAGCCCACGATGAAAGCACCGACACCTACGACACCATTGAGTGGCTATTGAAAAACGTGCCCAACAACAACGGCCGCGTGGGCATGATGGGCATCAGCTACCCCGGTTTCTACGCCTCGGCGGCGCTGCCCAACGCCCACCCGGCCCTGAAAGCCGTGTCGCCCCAGGCGCCGGTTACGGACGAGTTTATCGGCGATGACGCCCGGCACAAGGGCGCATTTTTCCTGCTTGATAATTTTGAATTCACCAACTATTTCGACGTGCCGCGCCCCCAGCCAGTGGCGAATTATGAGCCGCTGTTCAAGTTTGAGACGAAGGATGCCTACAAATTTTTCCTCGACCTCGGCCCCATCAAAAACGCCAACGGGCCGAAGTATTTCAACAACCGCGCCCGCATCTGGAACGAATACCAGCAGCACGAAACCTACGATGCCTACTGGCAAAGCCGCAACATTCGCACCGCCCTCACGGGCGTGAAACCGGCCGTGCTGGTGGTAGGCGGCTGGTTTGATGCCGAAGACCTGTACGGCGCGCTGAACACCTACAAGGCCATCGAAAAGCAGAACCCCGGCGCCACCAACCGCCTCGTGATGGGCCCCTGGACCCACGGCGCCTGGGCGCGCCCGGAGTGGAGCAAATTCGGCCCGCTCAGCTTCGGCACGAACACCGCGCAAACCTACCGCGAGACGCTGGAAACACCGTTTTTCAACTTCTACCTGAAAGATAAAGGCACCTTCAACCCAGCCGAAGCCACCGTATTCAACACTGGCACCAATGAGTGGAAAACCTACCCGGCTTGGCCGCCTTCTACTACGGAGCGGACGCTATTCTTTAAGTCAGAAGGTGAATTATTTTTTATCCCGTCCGAAAAACAATTAGGAGCACCTCTCTCCGGCCATGCGGGTAGCCTTCTCGTTAATCAAAATAAAATAAAACCGCCTAAACTCTTCACGCAGTACCTCAGCGACCCGGCCAACCCGGTGCCCTACACCGACGGCATCCACGGCGAGCGCAACAACGAATACATGATTGAGGACCAGCGCTTCGCCGCCAAGCGCCCCGACGTGCTCACCTTCCACACCGAAGCCCTGCCCGACGACCTCACCCTGGCCGGCCCGCTCAATGCCGACCTGTGGGTGAGCACCTCTGGCACCGATGCCGACTTCATCGTGAAAGTCATCGACGAGCAGCCTGACGGCACCCAGCGCCTCGTGCGCGCCGAGGTGATGCGCGGCCGCTTCCGCAACAGCTTCTCCAAACCCGAAGCCTTTGTGCCCAACCAGCCCACCGAAGTAAAATATGAGCTACCCGACGTGCTCCACACCTTCGCCAAAGGCCATCGGCTGATGGTGCAAGTCCAAAGCACCTGGTTCCCGCTCGTGGACCGCAACCCGCAGACTTTCGTGCCCATTGCCACGGCCGCGGCGAAGGATTTTCAGAAGGCCACCATCCGGCTGTACCACGATGCCGGGCATCCGTCGGCGGTGCGGGTGGCAGTGCTGCCATAGCTGTAGCGTGGACGCTGCGAGTCCGCGTTTTGGTCGAATCAGTCCGGCGCGGACTCGCAGCGTCCACGCTACAGCTACGCCACCAGCCCGCGCATGAAGGCATCCGTGTAATCCGGGGCGAAGTGCAGCACGTTGGGCAGGTGCGCGAACTCGGCTTCGAGGTGGGTGGTGGTGAGCACCACAGCTTTCATGCCGGCATTTTGGGCGGCCTCGGCCCCTTTGGGCACGTCCTCGAACACGAGGCAATCGGTGGGCGGCACGCCCAGTAGTTCGGCGCAGCGCAGGAATACTTCGGGGTTGGGCTTGCTCACGGTCACGTCGTCGGCGCTCACGATGGCCTGGAAGTAGTGCCGGATGTGGAGGTTATCGAGCACGAAATCAATGTTGAACGGGATGGCGGCCGAGCCGATGGCCATGGGAATGCCCCGCTGGTGGGCCCGTTCCAGCAGCTCCATCAGGCCCGGCAGCAGGGCCAGGTGCGGCAGAAATTCGCGCTGGTAGCGCCGCTCCTTTTCGAGCGAAACGCGGTCCATTTCCTCGCCCGTGAAGCGGTCGGGGCCGAAGAGGCGCACCAGCACTTCGCGGTTTTTGCCGTACATCTGGGGCTTCACTTCGTCCCAGCTAAAGCTGCCGCCCAGGTCCTCGTTGAAGAGCTGCTGCCAGGCGCGGGTGTGGTACTCCATGTCGTGCACCATGGTGCCGTTGAGGTCGAAAATAAAGGCTTTCATGGGTGCAAAGATGCGGCATCAGCCGACCCAACGGCAGCGCATCCCTACAAATACACCCGAAACGACGTGCCCTCCCCCACTTCGCTCTCTACCTCAATGCGGCCGCCGTTGCCCTGCACGATGCGGTTGATGAGGTAAAGCCCCACGCCGGTGCCTTCGGTGTGGGTGTGGAAGCGGCGGAAGAGCTGAAACAGCTCGTCCTGGTGGCGGTGCGTGTTAAAGCCCAGGCCATTGTCCTCCACCAGCAGCACGGGGCGGCCGGCATCCTTCCACACCGAAACGTGGACGCGGCAGGGCCGGGTGGGGTCGGCGTACTTGAGCGAATTGCCGAGCAGGTTGACCAGAATGGTGCGCAGGTTGGCCCGCGAATACACCACCGTGGGGGCCGCCGCAAAATCGACGGTGACGCGGGCGCGGGCGGCCTGCACCTGGGGTTGCAGGGACTGCAGCACTTCCTGGGTCAGGTCGGGCAGCGAAACGGGCTCGGTGGGCAGGCCCGTGTTTTGCTGCGTCTGGCCCACCAGTGCCAGGTCGTCGACGGTGGTGCTGAGCTGGTGCAGGGCCTGGTGCAGCATGGGCAGCAGCAACTCGCCCTCGGCGGGGTCGGCGAAGGTGACGGACCGCTCCAGCTCCCCAAACAGGCCCACCAGGTTATTGATGGGTTGGCGCAGGTCGTGGCTGGCGGCGTACACAAACATATCAAGGTCGGCGTTGGTGCGGGTGAGCTGCCGGTTGGTGGTATCCAGCGCGGTGTTGGCGATGGTGAGGCCGTCGTTGGCCTCGGCCACCAGCTGGCGGCTGAGCACCTTGTCGGTGGAATCGACCACGAAGGCGAGGATGCCGTGCGGCTGGCCGGCTTCATTGGTAAGGGGCTGGTACACGAAATCGATGAACCGCTGGGCGGACTGGCCCGTGCGGGCATCGTAAATCATCACCGACGATTCGACCCCCACGTAGGGCCGCCCGGTGGCAAATACCTCGTTCAGCAATTCGATAAAGCCCTGCGGCACCATTTCGGGCAGGGCTTCGGCCACCGTGGCACCCAGGCGGGCCCGCCCCCCCACCAGGGCCTGGTAGTTGGTGTTGAAGAAGCTGAAGCGGTGCTCCGGCCCTTCCAGGGTGGCCACCGAGGCTGGCACTTCGCTCAGCACCTGCGTCAGGCGGTGCTGCTGCTGGCGCAGGTGCTCGCGCTGCCGCTCGGTTTCCACCAGCGCCTGGTTCAGGGCGTGGGTGCGGTCGGCCACGCGGGCTTCCAGCTCCTGGTTGAGCTCGCGCAGGGCCTGCTGGGTGCGGTGCAGCTCGTCGTTGTTGGCCAGGATTTCTTCGTTGGCGGCGTGTAGCTCCTCGTTGGTAGTGGCCAGCTCTTCGTTGAGCTGGTTGGCTTGCTGCTCTTTTTCCTCGATGAGGCGGCGGGCCCGCACCTGCTCCGTCACCTCCACGGCCACATCGAGCACGCCGCGCAAGGTGCCTTGCGCATCGAAGAGGGGTTGGTACACGAAGTTGTAGTAGGTGGTTTGCAGCTGGCCATCGCGCAGCATGGCGGCCGGCGCTTCGGTACCGCTCACGGGCACCAGGGTGCGGCTCACCTGCGCCATCAGCTCATCAAATCCCTGCCCGCGCAGCTCGGGCACGGCTTCGAGCAGGGGCTGCCCCAGCACCTCGGCCAGGGGCCGGCCCCAGAGGGCGGCAATGCGCTCGTTGGCCACGGTGATGCGCAGCTCCGGGCCCTCAAACAGGCCGATGGCCACGGGGGCCTGCGCCAGCAGCTCCTGGAGGCGGGTGCGCTCGAGCTCAGCCAGGGCCAGGGCGGCCTGCTCGCGGGCCTGGCTTTCGCGCAGGGCCTGCTCCACGGGGGTGCGCTCCTCGTCGGACGTGTCGGAGAAGCTCACCAGCAGGCCGGGGCCCACGCGGCGAACGGCCAGGCGATAGTAGGCATCGAAGCCGTCGAGCTGGTAGTTGAAGTTGCGATGGGCGGGCAGGCCCGAGGCCAGCGTATCCCGGAAAAACTCGAAAATGCCGCCGGGCCCCGCCGTGCCGGGCACCAGCTGCATGTGGGTGACGGTGGGCCGGGCGGGCAGGTGCAGCATGCGCTGCGCGGCCTCGCTGAGGAGCTCGAAGGTGAAATCGGTCACCGTGCCATCGGCCGCGAGCACCGGTTTCAGCAGCACCAGCGCCGTGATGGACGTAGCAAATATGCCCGCCAGCAGGTCATCGGCCGGAAACTGGGCAAGAACTTCGGCGGGCAGTGCCGGCGGAACAGCAACGGAATCAGGCATTAATTACATACGGGAAGGACATGGCACCATTGCAGCGCTTCTTCCACGATGCAAACATCGGGACTGGCTATCTATTTGGAAACCAAATCCGCCACTCCGGCACCACTATAAATGCTGCCGCGCCGCCTTTCCACCACCAAAACCTGTCTAAAATCCGTTTTGGTAAGTTGCTGCAGGGCGCGAAGCAGGCGAAGTTCAACCCGAGCGGCGCAACGGCCACTTCGGGCAGCAAAACCATCACCGGCACGTTCAGCGACGTTAACTCCTAGTCGGTCATAACCGTTATGAAAGAGCCCCCGCTGCAGAGTTGCAGCGGGGGCTCTTTCATAGAGTCAACCTTCCGGCTTACTTCAGCTCGTCGCCAATCACGGCCACTGCCTCGGCCAGGGCGGGGTCTTTGCGCAGGGGCTTAAGGAAGCGGGCCAGGCGCTTGGCGGCCGTGGAGTCGGAGGCCGGGCGGGCATCGGCGGGCAGGGCGGCCACGTCGAGCACGGCCAGGGCGTTCTGGGCGGCAGTTTGCTGCTTGTTGATGGCGCGGGCCTCTACCTGCTGGGTGCGGTAGGTGGCCAGGTTCAATGACAGCACGGTTTGCTTCTGGCGCTCGGTGGCGCGCTGGGCCGCCTCGGTGATGAGCTTGAAGCCCGGGCTGGCAGCCACGCGGGCGGCGCTGGCGGCCTTGAGCGGGGCCAGGGCGGGCAGCGTGTTGGCGGGCTGGAAGGTGGCGGGCGCAATCTCATCCCAGGGCAGCGGGTATTCCGATTCCTGCTCGCCTTTGGCGTAGGAGGCCAGGGCATCGGGCACCGTAATGTCGGGCGTTACGCCTTTGAACTGGGTCGAGCCCCCGCTCACGCGGTAGAATTTCTGGATGGTGAGCTTGAGCGAGCCCAGCGGCTTGAGGGCGTTGGCCTGCGCGTTCACGGCGTTGTCCAGGTCGAATACCTGCTGCACGGTGCCCTTGCCGTAGGTGGTGCTGCCCATGATGATGGCGCGGTGGTAGTCCTGCATGGCGGCGGCCAGAATCTCCGAGGCCGAGGCGCTGTACTTATTCACGAGCACCACCAGCGGGCCGCTGTATTGTACGGTGGGGTCGGTATCGGCCACGGGCTGGGCCGGGCCGCGGCTGGTTTTCACCTGCACCATGGGGCCGGTGGGCACAAACAGGCCGCCCATGTCCACGGCGTCACGCAACGAGCCGCCGCCGTTGTAGCGCAGGTCGAGCACCACGCCGGCCACGTTTTCCTTGCTCAGTTTGGCCAGCTCGGCCTTCACGTCGGCCGCGCTGCTGCGCCCGCCCTTGCCGCTGAAATCAGCGTAGAAACCGGGCAGGTTGAGGTAGCCATACGTGCGCCCGCCCTGCTTGATGAGGGCCGACTGCGCATACGTGTCCTCAATCACCACCACGTCGCGGATGATGGGAATCGTCTGCGTCGAGCCGTCGGGCTTGCGCACCGTGAGGCGCACTTCCGTGCCCTTGGGCCCGCGAATGAGCTTCACGGCCTTGTCCTGGCGCATGCCTTCCACGCTCACGGGCTCGGCCGCGCCCTGGCCCACGCGCAGGATGATGTCGCCCACTTTCAATTCGCCCTGCCGCGACGAGGCCGAGCCTGGCACGATGTCGACCACCTTCAGCTTGCCCTCGTCTTCCTGCAGTTGGGCACCCGTGCCCTCCAGCCGGCCCGACATCTGAATGTCGAAGTTTTCGCGGGCAATGGGGGCCAGGTAGTCCGTGTGCGGGTCGTAGCTGTTGGCAATGGCCTCGGCAAAGGCGGCCAGGCGGTCATTGGAATCAATCTGTAGCTGGTCGGTAAAAATCTCGTCGTAGTACTTCAGCACGCGCTTGCGGGCTTCGGCCTCCATCTCGGCGGGAGTGCGGGTTTTTTCAGTCGTATTGGCCGGCGAAGCCCCGACTTTGGTGGCGGCCAGGGGCTTGTCCTTTTTCTTGGCCTCGTCGTCCATCATTTCCGAGAGGCGGGCCAACGTCTGGTACTTCAGCATCTTGCGCCACTGCTCGCGCTGCTCGGCGGCGTTGGCGGCATAAGTGGCCTTAGCAGGGTCGGTTTCCCAGCTTTCCTGCACCGAGAAATCAAAGGGTTTCGCCAGAATCTGGCGGTAAAGGGACTGAATCTCGGGCATGCGCTTGGCCAGCAGCTGGCTCGTCACGTCCAGAAACTCGTGGGTACCGCCACGCATCTGGTCGTCAATCTGGGTTTTGAACTGGCTGAGCTGGGCCACTTCCGGGGCCAGCAGCAGCTGCTTGTTCACATCAATGCGCTTGAGGTACAGGTCGTACACGCGCTGCGAAAACTGGTCGTCAATCTTCTCAGGCTGGTAGTGGAGCTGATTCAGCCCCTGCATCATCACGCCAAGCACCACTTGGTCGCGCGGCGGCGTGCCCTGGTACACGGAGTAGGAAGCCAGCCCCAGCAGGGCCAGCACGGAGGTGGAATATAATCCCAGTTTAAAGCGGGGGAATTGCATGCGGAGAGGTCTAGTGAAGAAAGGAAATTGGCAGCGGCCGGGGCCGGCCCTTACGTCGTGACGGACTGAAAGGGTAAAGATGATGCTTCCTTAACCAGAATCGCACCACTAATTGCTCCCAAAGTCGAAAAAGAACCGCCAAAGGTTGCGGAGCGGCCGCCTCAGAAGCTCAGCGTGAGCTGCCGGCCGGCCGTGGCCTGCTCATTGTCCAGGTTGGAAAGCGTGACGCCCAGCAGCCGCACGCCCTTTTCCAGCGGAAACAGCCCCTCCACCAACTCCCGGCAAATACGGGCCAGCACCTCCGGCCCCGGCACCAGCCCCACGCCGCTGCGGCTGCGCGTAATCTGCTGGAAGTCGCCGAATTTCACCTTCAGCGTCACCGTGCGCCCCCGGATGCCGCTGCGCTGGCAGTACTCCCACACGTCTTCCAGCAGCGGCTGCAGGGCTTCGATGAGGTCCGAAAACTCCCGCAAATCCTGCGCGAAAGTGGTTTCCGAGCCCATGGACTTGCGCAGACGGTCGGCCACCACGGGCCGCTCGTCCTCGCCGCGCGCAATGGCGTAGTAATAGCGCCCCACCTTGCCAAAGTGCTGGTGCAGAAACTCCACCGACTGCGCCCGCAAATCGGCCCCGGTGAAGATGCCCAGCTCGTTCATGCGCGCCGCCGTCACCGGCCCCACGCCGTGAAATTGGCCCACGGCCAGCCCTTCCACAAAGGCCAGCCCCTGCGCGGGCCGCACCACAAACTGCCCGTTGGGCTTGCGGTAGTCCGAAGCCAGCTTGGCCAGAAACTTATTGTACGAAATGCCCGCCGAGGCCGTGAGCCCGGTTTCGGCCAGAATCCGGGCCCGGATTTCCCGCGCAATCTGGGTGGCCGAGTCCAGTTGCTTGAGGTTATGCGTCACGTCGAGGTAGGCCTCGTCGAGCGATACCGGCTCAATAAGCGGCGTGTATTTGGCGAAGATGGTCCGAATCTGGCGCGACACTTCCTTGTACACCGCAAAGCGCGGCGGCACAAACACCAGCTCCGGGCATTTGCGCAGCGCCGTGGCACTTGGCATGGCCGAGCGCACCCCAAATTGCCGGGCCTCGTAGCTGGCCGCCGCCACCACGCCGCGCTCGCGGGCGCCGCCCACCGCCACGGGCCGGCCACGCAGCTCGGGGTGGTCGCGCTGCTCCACCGAAGCATAAAATGCATCCATGTCCAAATGGATGATTTTGCGAATGGAGCTGCTGGTCACTATTATTATTTTTTATTAAGACAAAGATAAAAGGCAAGCGACGACGGGTTGAATCGGGTTTTTCAGCACTCAAAGCGGGTTTTAGACCCTGAAAATTCAATTCCTCAAACCGCCTTATATCAGTTTATTTAAAATAAAGAATAAAATAATCTAAAGAAATGAATTCCTATTGACAATTATTTTGCGTAACTTTGAATTATCAAACCTTGTGGGGTGGCGGAATTGGCAGACGCGCTAGCCTATCTCGCTAGTAAAATTAGAGGTTCGAGTCCTCTCTCTACAGCAACAGTCCCGGTCGCAGCAGCGGCCGGGATTTTTTGCGTTCGGGGGTTTCGGATGGAGCCGAGGAAAGGTGTGGGGGGCGTAGAAACGGGCCGCCCGATGGGACAAGCATAGCCCTTGATTACCGGATAAATTGTTGGCAGCGGCGCGGACCGAAAGGGATTTTACCAAAATTATTGTGGAGGCTAGTAAGGGTACTTGGCTGGTTCGGTGTAATACCCCAAACGTTTGCAGCGCGCGACTGCAATCGTTTGGTGGCGGCGCTGCCAACGGGCTAGCCAACCGCTCTTTTTACCTCCTGAACCTTATTCCCTAACGAGAATTCCCCTTATGCAAAAACTCGACTCTTTGCTATGCAGTCGGAAAAAGTCCGGCCGTCGTTTCAGCTTACTTTCAGCATTGTTGCTGAGTGCCGCTGGGGCCGGTGCCCAGACGCTCAGCGGCACTTACTACGTGGGCAGCAGCACCTCGCCCAACCCGGCCCGCACCTACCCCGACCTGCCCGCTGCCATGACGGCCCTGGGCATGGGCGGCGTGGCCGCCAACAGCAGCGTGACCTTTACCCTGCTCGATGCCGCTTACCCGCTGGGTACTACGTCGCTGGTGGTGCCCGCTGTCGCGCTCAGCACGGGCCAGGGCGTGAGCTTGGTGCCCGCCGCCGGGGTGAGCCCAGTGATTTCGGGCAGCAACACCACGGCGCTGATTGACCTGAACGGCACGGATTATTTCACCATCAGCGGGTACGACGGCAGCACCAGCGCCCGCACCCTCACGCTGCGCAACACGGCGGCCGGGCCGGCCGTGCTGCTGCGCAACGACGCCACCTACAACACGCTGCGCAACCTGGTCATCGAAAGCGCCAACACCAGCACCAGCAGCGGCACGGTGCTTTTCAGCACCTCCACCGGCACCACCGGCAACGACTTCAACACCCTGGCCAGCTGCGATGTGCGGCCGGCGAACAACAGCACCACCGTGCTGCCGGCCAACGGCATCTACTCGGTGGGCTCGACGGGAGCCACCAACAGCGACAACACTGTGCGGGGTTGCACCATCTACAACTTCACGGCCGCGGGCCTGAACGTGAACACCAACAGCGGCGACAACTGGACGGTAGGCGGCGCAACGGCCGCCGAGGGCAACACCGTGTACGAAACCGTGAGCCGAAGTGTAGACCTGCGCTTTCTGCGCCTGGGCAGCGGCAGCACCCACACCGTGAGCAACAACCAGCTGTACTACGCCAGCGGCACGCTAAGCGCGGCGTTCTATGGCGTGGTGCTGGTGGGCGGCACCGGCCACACGGTGAGCAACAACGCCATCGGTGGCTCGCAGGCGGGCGCCGGGGGCACGGCCTTCACCATCGGGGCCGTGGCGGGCTTCGTGTATCCGATTTACCTGGATTTGAGTGCCACGGCCGGGGCCGCCGCCACCAGCGTGCAGGGTAACGTGATACGCAACTTCGCCTCGGCTTCGACGGGCACCATGTACGGGGTGCACGCCCGCAACGGCACGGCCAACATTGTGACGCTGCAGGCCAATACCATTGGGGGCACCGGCGCGGGCCAGGGCATCACACACGCTGGCACGTTCTACGGCTTCGACCTGGGCAATGCGGTGGGAGCCACGGTGCAGAACAACACCGTAGCTGGCATCACCACAACCGTTACCAACGCGACCGGCCTGAGCGGCACGCTGGCGGGCGTGAACATGAGCAGCAGCTCGGCCAGCACCATCAGCGGCAACACGTTCAGCAATTTCAACGGGACGACGACCAATACTGTGACCAGCAACACAGTGAACACTGCCAACGCCACGCCCGTGGCAGGCGTGTACGTGAGCGGCAGCGGCGCGGCCACCATCAGCGGCAACACGATGAGCACCCTTGCCAGTGGCTCGACGTATGCCACCGGCGGCACGGGCGTCAACATTGCGCTGGCGGGCGTGTGGCTGAACGGCGGCGGCGCGGTAGCGGTGGCCAACAACACCATCAGCGGCCTGACGGCGGCCACCGGCGGCGCGGCGGTGTTCGGCATATATTCCAGCGGCAGCGGGAGCGGTGCCATCAGCGGCAACCAGATTAGCGGCTTGAGCAGCAGCCTGACGGCGGCCGCGCAGCTGGCGGGTATCAACTCGACGGGCAGCGGCGTAGTGGTTATCAGCACCAACACGCTGAGTAGCCTGAGCCAGAGCGGCGCATCGGGCAACCTCTACGGCATTCAGAACACGGCCGCAACTGGCTCGGACGTGACCGGCAACACCATCACCAACGTCACCTACGCGGGCACTTCCACGGGCCAGACGGTGTACGGCATTTCGGCCAACGGCTCGAACAGCATTAGCAACAACACGATAACCACGGTACAGGCCACGGGCCCGGCCAATGCCAACGTGCGGGGCATGTACGTGGGCGGCACCGGCGCGGTGGCCATCGTAAGCGGCAACGCCGTGAGCACCGTGCTGAACGGTACCAGCGGCGCCAGCACCAACACGGCCGGCATTTATGTGGGCGCAACTTCGGGTGTGATGGGCGCAGTGACCATCAGCGGCAACCGCATCAGCAACGTGGGCACCACGGCCACGGCCGCGCCCACGGGCGGGGCGGTTTACACCATTACGGGCCTGCAGTGCGGGGCGTCGGCGGCGGGCTCGGTGGTGGAGCGTAATCGGGTGTGGAACGTGTACGGCAGCAGCGCCGGCACCAGCGCAAATGCCGACCAGGTGCGCGGGCTGGCCGTGATTGGCACCTATTCCGGCACGTTTGCCAACAACCAGATTAGCCTGGCGGCGGGCGCGGCCACGCAGCTTTCCTTCGGGATTCAGGATTTGTCGACCACCGGTAGCAACGGCTACTATTACAACTCGGTGTACCTGGCTCCGGCCGGCACGGCAGCCGCCAGCAGCTACGGTTTCTGGCGCAGCGCCACCACTACGCCGGCCACTGTGCAGCTGCGCAACAACCTGCTGCATAACGGCCGCACGGCCGCCAGCGGTGCCACGGCCTACGCCATCGGCACGGCCAGCACCACGGGCTGGAGCGCCACAACGTCGGATTATAACCTGCTGATTTCGCCCAGCGCCACTGCCGTGGGCAACTGGGGCGGCACGGCTTTGAGCTTTGCCAACTGGAAGGCGGCCCAACCCGCCGGCTCGGGCGGCGACGCCAGCAGCCTGAGTGCCACCAGCGCCGATGTGGCCGCCGCCAGCCTGTTCACGGACCTCGCCACCGGAAACCTCGACATCAACCCCGCCAACCCCGAAGCTTGGTACGCCAACGGCACCGGCGTGCAGGTGGCCGGCCAGACGGCCGATTTTGGCAGCGGCACCGCCGCCCGGGCTACCACTGTGGCGGCAGGCGGCACCGACATTGGCTCCGATGATTTCACGCCGACCGCCACCCCGCCGGCCCTTACGGCTTCGGCGGCCCCGGCGCTGGGCGGCACGCAGGTGTTTTCGCTGGGCGGCCGCGTGCTGGCCAGTCTCACGTATGGCAGCACCGGCACGGTGCCCACCAGCGTGGTGGCCCGCTACTACTCGGGCACCAACCCGCCCGCACCCTACGTGGCCAGCGCCCGGTTTGCCAATGCCTACTTCACCTTCACCGACGTGAATGCCGACGGCAATGGCTACACCTACCAGCCCACGCTCAGCTACGACCCCGCCCTGCTGGGCACCATTGCCAGCGAGGCGGCGCAGCGCATCAGCCAGCGCACGGCCAGCAACAGCGGCTACGCCACCTTCGCCACCGCCACGGTCGACCAGGCGGCCCGTACCGTCACCACCGCCGCCCAGCTCACCCGCCTCGGCCTGCTGACCACCAGCGACCAGGCCGCCCCGCTGCCCGTGACACTGACCAGCTTTACCGCCTTCCGCCGCGACGCCAACGCCGAGCTGGACTGGGTGACGGCCACCGAGAAAAACAGCGCCGGGTACGAAGTGCAGGTTTCGGGCGATGGCCGGGAATTCCGCAAGCTGGCTTTCGTAAAATCAGGCTTGTCCAACAGCTCGGCTCCGCAGTTTTACCAGTACCTCGACACCGAAGCTGGCAAAGCCGGCCTGCGTTACTACCGCCTGCGCCAACTCGACCTCGACGGCACGGAATCTTTCTCGCCGGTGCAGGTGGTGAGCTTTGGCGAAGCTGCCCCCACGGCCACCCTGGCCGCCTACCCCAGCCCCTTCGCTACGGCCCTGACGGTGACCGTGAACGGGCCCGCCCTGAAAGGCTTCGCACACCTCACCATCACCGATGCGATGGGCCGCGTGGTATACTCGGAGGCAGTGAAGCTGGCCGCCGGCACCACCCGCCTCGAACTGACTCAGCTGGGCGTGCTGCCCGCTGGCGTGTACCTGCTGCACGTTGCGCTGCCCGGCCAGGCGCAGCATTTGAAAATCGTGAAACAATAGCGGAAAGAGCCGTCTGGCCTGGTCTGACCACGTCGGGCAGCTCCCAACGTTTAGCAACTGATAACTAAAAACCCACCCTTTCGCATGAAAAAACCACTAATCCTTCTGGCCCTGAGCGCGCTGGCCCTGGGCTCGGCGCAGGCCCAGACCACGGTGCCGGTGCGCTCGCTGTACGCCGACTTCGGCCCCAACGACGTCACCAACGGCAACATCACCCCCAGCCCCGATGCCAACGGCAACTACTGGAACAACATCCTGAACAACACCGGCGTGGCCGACACCTTCCGGCTGGTGGACAAGGCCAATACGGCCACTGGCATCAAGCTGAAGGTTGGGCCCAACTTCCTCACCAACGGCATCGCCACCGGCGGCTTGCTGGCCCCGAGCGCGGCCCTACTGGGCCAATACGCCATTGCCACGGCTACGCAGGACTACTTTTTCGTGCAGGGCACCGGCTCGACGGCCACGGGCACACTGCGCATCAGCGGCCTCGACCCCACCAAGCGCTATGTGTTTCACGTGTTCGGTAGCCGCAACGCCACGGCCGAAACGCGGGTGTCGCAGTACCGCTTCACCGGGGCCACCACCAGCACCATTACCCAAACCACCACCGGCCCCAACGTGGGCGCCAATGCTTACGCCGGCAACAACAACACCATCACCGACTCGGACACCCTCTCGGCCGATGGCAGCGGGGTTATCACGATGGAGTTGAGCAAAGCCACGGGCTCGTACGCCTACCTCAACCTGATGCGTATCGACATCGTGCCCGGCCGCGGCACCGCACCGGTGGTGAACTACGCCTTTCAAAACCCCGGTTTCGAGCTGGGCAACCTGAACTTCTGGACCACGGTGGCGCGCGGTACCGGCGCAGCCGCCAGCGTGAACACCGCCACCAAACATGCGGGCACCTACGCGGCCCAGCTCACCGGCGGCAGCCTGGGGCTGGAGCAGCAAATCAGCTACCGCGCCACCACGGGCGTGAATGCCTACAAGCTGAGCGGCTACTTCTACAATCCGTCGGCCGCTGCACTCAGTGGCAGCCAGTCGGCGCACCTGGAGCTGCTGTATTATAGCAGCACCCAGGCCCTACTGGGCCGATTCAAATCCGATTCGCTGCTGGCCGCCTCGCCCACCAACACCTGGACTAAGCTGGAAGCTGTGGGCACCATTCCCACGGGCACGGCCTTTGTGAAAGCAGCCGCCGTGTGGCGCAACGCGGCCGGTACGGCCACCGGCACGGTATATTTCGATGACCTGCTGCTGCAAGCCTACTACCCGCAGAACCCGAACAAAATTGCCTTCATCGGCTCGTCGGTGATTACCGGCGTGGGCGCGACCAACAACCGCGGCTACTCCACGCTCTACTCCGAGCTGCTCACGCGCCGCGCCACCGCCGGCACCGGCGGCCCCTGGGTGACCACCAACCTGGGCGTGCCCGGCAACAACACCAACGATGTACTCGGCCGCTTCGAGAACGACGTGCTACCCACCGGCAGCAAGTACGTAATGGTGGGGCTGGTGCTTGGCAACGAAGGCATTATCACCGGCGGCCAGGCCATCTTCGACCAGTTCCGCACCAACATGCAGCGCATCATCAGCCTGGCCCGCGCCGATGGCCTGACGCCGGTGGTGAACCTGGGCTACGGCCGCAACGACTACTCGGCCACGCAATACACCTTCGTGCGCCAGATGAACCTGCTCATCCACGGCTGGAACGTGCCCAGCGTCAACCTGCTCGGCGGTGTAGACGACGGCAACGGCCGCTACGCCACCGGCTACTGGTGGGATGCCCTGCACCCCAACGACCTCGGCCACCCCGAAATGATGTACACGCTGGTGCCCTCGCTGTTTGATGCGCTCAACGCCAACAAGCCCCTGCCCCGCCGCAAGGTGAGCAACGGCATCACCCTCACCAAGACCAACGGCGTAGCCACCAACATCATTCGGATGGTGCCCGAAGAGCTGGTTCATCCCTTCACCCAGGCCATCCGCTTTAAGACTTCAGGCGCGGGGCGGCTCGTGGAAATCCGCGACAGCGCGGGCCTCGCGGCCGGCACGCTCAATGTGAGCAGCAATGGCGTGGTGACGTACCAGTCGGCCAAAGGCCGGAGCATTGTGGGCTCGGTGCCGGTGACCAATAACCGCTGGCACAAGCTGGTGCTCACGCACTACTACGCCCGCGGCGCCACCATGCTCTACGTCGACAGCGTGAGCGAAGGTACCGTGCAGGAACGCCTGCGCCCCACCCGCTTCGACCTCGGCGGAGCCGCCGCCCCCACCCGCGTGCAGTTCCGCGACTGGATGTTCTTCCGCGCCGGCATGAACCAGGACGAAATCCTGGCCCTGGCTGCCGACTCGCTCCTCAAAGGCAGCCTGGAAATCTACGCGCCCCTCGACGGCCGCCGCGTGGCCACTACCGACTCGCTCGCCAACCTGGCCCAGAGCACCAACACGCTGGCCCGCATCAGCGGTCCGCTGGCGGTGCGCGAAAGTGCCTTCGCCGCTCAGTTCAGCCTCTACCCTAACCCTACCGCCGGCCTCATTACCATCGCGGGCCCCGTGGCGCTGGAAGGCACCCCGGCCGTGGTGTACGATGCGCTGGGTAAGGCCGTGCTCACCACCCGCCTCACCAGTGGCCGCCTCAACCTGAGCGCACTTGCGCCGGGCGTGTACTCGCTGGTGCTCAATACCCGCGAGGGGCTGGTGCACAAGCGGGTGGTGCGAGAGCGGGAATAATTAGCCCGTTTTCTGACAAAAAAGAGCGGCTGCCTGACTGGCAGCCGCTCTTTTTTGTCTTCGTAATAGTCAGGTAATGGTTGAATTTTCTGATTCCGTGCGGAATCAGGTTCCGCCTGGCCGGCCTGATTGGCTGGAGAAGCCCGGGGGGTTGCATCTTGCAGAAGATTAGCGTACTGCCGGCTCCCGGCACCGCCGGCCAGTTCCTGCTGGCTCCTCCCGATTGTGTGGTAATCAAGCGTCAGCCGGCCAAAGGGCCCCAGAACTATCGCGCACATGTTTTGCTTTATTGCCTGATTGTTAATTTTAGCTGTGTTTTACCCTGAGCCTGCGTGGAAATAGCGCGCGAATTTTCGGAGCTGGACTGCCTGCGCCGCCTCAACCAAGGCGACGAACGGGCCTTTGATGCCCTGTTCCGGCACTATAGCGCGCTGGTTTACCGGTTTTCCTACGGCTACCTCAAGTCGCGCACCGACGCCGAGGAAATCGTGCAGGAGTGCTTTCTAAAAATCTGGGAAAAGCGCGAGCAACTGCGCGACGACGTGCCCCTGAAAGCCTACCTTTTCACCACGGCCCACAACGCCATCCTCAACCAGCTGCGGCGGCAGCAGCAGCGCAACCGCTTCCAGACCTACAGTGCCGGCTTGGCCCCCGGGCAGGTGGGCAACGAGGTAGAATTCTCGGAGCTTGAATCCCTCTACCAGGCCGCTTTGGAACAATTGCCGCCCAAGCGACGCGAGATTTTCATCCTGAGCCGCCAGCAGGGCCTCTCCTACCCCGAGATTGCCCAGCAGCTCAACCTGTCGGTAAAAACCGTGGAAGCCCAGATGACGCAAGCCCTGAAATTCCTGCGCGGCTACTTCCAGGCCCACGGCGAAAGCATCGTAGCCCTGATGCTGTGGCTAGCCATTGCCAGTTCTTAATTTTTTTTTCAGAAGCCAGTAAGGGTGATAGGCGCTAGCGGTGTATTACTGCAAACGATTGGGGAACTATGCCCCGATTGGTTGTAAGTCCACACTCACCCCGCGCTCTACCACTCAGAGATACTGGCTGTTACCTTCCAGCTATTTCGCACCCCGCCTTTTTCAATAGCCCATGGCTTTTTCCGTTACCGAAGACCTTTTCCAAAATTACCTCGCCGGCCGCACCACGGCAGCCGAAGCCGAGGCCGTAGCCGCCTGGCTGGCCGAACCCGCCAACCAACTCCTGGCCGAGCCTTGGATGCGCCGCCACTGGGACGCCCTGGCCGCCGCGCCCGCCAGCATTCCCGCGGCCGCCGAAGAGCCCAACTACGATACCCTGCTGAACTCCCTGCACCTGAAACTGGGCTTTGGCGAGCCGCTGCCGGAAATAGTGGCCGCGCCGCGCTGGCGGCGCTGGGCCGCGGCGGCTGCCCTGGCCGGTACCGTGGCCGGCGGCGGTTGGTTACTGTATTCACAACGCGTGCCCGCCCCGCAGGAAGTGGCCACGGCCTACGGCCAGGTCGACACCATTAAGTTGCCCGACGGCTCCGAAGCTACTCTGAACGGCCACTCCACGCTGCGCTATGCCAATTCGTGGGCGGCTAATAAGCCCCGCGAGGTATGGCTCGATGGCGAGGGCTACTTCTCGGTGAAGCATCAGCCCAACAACCAGCGCTTCGTAGTGCACACCCGCGCCGGCTTCGCGGTGGAGGTGCTGGGCACCAAGTTCACCGTGTACCGCCGCCGCGACCAGGCGCGGGTGGTGCTGCTCTCGGGCAAGGTGCGGGTTGATTTCGACGACCAGCAGCGGCCCGACGTGATTCTGAAGCCCGGTGAGCTGCTCGAAACCCGCGATGCCCAGCCCCTGGCCGCCGTGCACAAGGCCGTGCGCACCGCCCCCTACGCTGCCTGGAAAGATGCTAAGCTGGTGCTGGAAGAAACCAGCATTGCCGAGCTGGCAACCCGCCTGCAGGACACCTACGGCGTGGAAGTGGTGGTGAACAGCCCCGAGCTCAGCGAGCGCCGCATGACCGGCACTGTGCCCGTGGGCGACCTCGAAGTGCTGCTCCAGGCCCTGCAGGAAACCTTTCACCTGAAGGCCACCCGCGAGGCGGGCCGCATTGTGCTCTCCGATAATACTGCCGCCAAATAGCACTGGCTTACAGCCGATTCCTTCACCTGCTTTGTAATCCCACCTTTTTCACAAAATTCCCATAACCCCATGAATCGACCCATTACGCATCTGCGTCGGCAATACGCTTTGCCGGCTTGCCTGACGGCGGGAATGCTGGTGTTTCAAGCCTCCGCCATGCCGGCGGCCGCCCAGCTGCTGGCCTTTCATCAGGAGCAGCCCGCTACTGCCTCCCCCGCCCTGCCGGCCCCGGTGGTGGGCGAAAGCGTAGCCCTCAAAGCCCTGCTCCACCAGTGGGAAAAAGACCACCACGTCACCATTTTCTACGAAAGCTCACTGGTGGGCAGCAAGCGCGTGGTGCCCCAAGCCGGCGTGACCACCCTGGACAACAAGCTGGCAGCCGTGCTGCCCCAGGCCGACCTCCGCTTCAAGAAAATTCGCGACGATTACTACTTGATTATCAGCAAACCCGAGACGGTGGCTAACGCCGGCAACAGCACTGCAGCCGCCAGCGCTGCTGCCGCCGACGTGCCCGTATCGGGCCGCGTGACTTCGGCCACCGGCGAAGGCCTGCCCGGCGTGACGGTGCTGGTGAAAGGCACCACCATCGGCACCACTACCGGGGCCGATGGCTCGTTTTCGCTGAGCGCGCCGGAAGGCAGCACCCTGGTGTTCAGCTCAGTGGGCTTTGCACGGCAGGAAGTGGCCGTGACCGGCGCTACCAGCACCCTGGCCATTGCTCTGAAGGACGACAAGCAGGCCCTGAACGAGGTAGTGGTGGTGGGCTACGGCACCCAGAGCCGCCAGCAGCTGAGCACCTCGGTGGCCTCGGTGAACGCGGCGTCCATTGAGCGCCAGCCGGTGGCCGGCTTCGACCAGGCGCTGCAGGGCCAGGCCCCCGGCGTGCAGGTGACGGCCCCGAGCGGCGCGCCCGGCGCGGGCATCAACGTGCGTATTCGCGGCAACTCGACCCTGAACCTGAATGCCTCGCCGCTGTACGTGATTGACGGCATTCCGGTGCTGCCCACCTACGACCAGGAGCTGGCCGTGGGCAACCAGCGCCCCAACCCCCTGAACGCACTGAACCCGAACGACATCGAGAGCATCGACATTCTGAAGGACGGTGCGGCGGCAGCCATCTACGGCCTGCGCGCCTCCAACGGCGTGGTGGTGATTACGACCAAGCGCGGCAAGGTGGGCAAGGCCACGGTGGGCTTCAGCACCTATTTCGGCCGCCAGATAATTCGCAAGAAGCTGGACGTGCTGAACGGCAAGCAGTTTGCCGGATTCTACAATGATGTGCTGGCGGGTTCGGGTCAGGGGCCATATTTTAACCCCGACACGGTGCGCACCAACACCGACTGGCAAGGCGAAATCTACCGCCCGGCTAACATTCAGAACTACCAGCTGAACGTGAGCGGCGGCACCGAGAAAACCCGCTACTACCTGGCCGGCGGCTACTTTAAGCAGGATGGCATCAGCCTGAACTCGGGCTTCGACCGCTACACCTTCAAGCTCAACCTTGACCAGCAGCTGAGCAGCCGTTTCCGGGCCGGCACCAGCCTGAACCTGAGCCGCACCGGCAACAACAACAGCTCGCGCAGTGAGAAGGGCGCCACTAATTCGGGCACGGTGCTCGGGGCGCTGGCCCAGAGCCCGCTCATTCCGGTGCGCAACGCCGACGGCAGCTACGGCACCAGCGTCCTCACCACCAACGTGGACAACCCGGTGGGCAACCTGCTGGAAAGCAGCAACAAGGCCAACATCTACCAGGCCATCGGCAACGTGTATGCCGAGCTGGACGTGCTGAAGAACCTGACCCTGCGCTCCACGGCGGGCATCGACTTCCGCAGCCAGATTGAAAACCAATTCTGGACCCGCAACTACCCCGGCAACAAGGACTCGCCCGAAACCCAGAAGGGCCAGGGTGCCACCAGCACCAACCAGCAGGTTATCTGGCTGCAGGAAAATACCCTGACCTACAACCCCACCCTGGGCGGCAAGCACACTCTGACGCTGCTGGCCGGCGAGTCGATGCAGGAGTCGGACCGGTTTACGTCGAGCGCCCGCGCCACGGGCTACGCCTCCAACGCCGTGCCCTACCTCGATGCCGCTTCGGTATTCAGCGCGCCCCACAGCTACGAAGACCAGTGGGGCCTGCTCAGCTTCTTTGGCCGCGCCAACTATGCTTATGACAACCGCTACCTGCTGGGTCTGAGCATGCGCGCCGACGGCTCCAGCCGCTTCCGGGATGGCAAGAAGTTCGGCTACTTCCCGGCGGCTTCGGCGGCCTGGCGCGTGTCAAACGAAAGCTTTTTCCCGCAGAACAAGGTGGTGTCGGACCTCAAGCTGCGCGGCAGCTTCGGGGCCAACGGCAACCAGGAGTTCTACACCTACCAGCGCTTTTCGCGCTACAACATCAACTACAATTACCCCGGCCTGGGCACCGTGGTATCGGGCGGTATTGCCCAGAGCGACATCGGCAACAACGACGTGCGCTGGGAAACCACCTACCAGTACAACGCCGGCCTGGACCTGGGCATGTTCAATAACCGCCTGACCTTCACAGCCGACGTGTACCGCAAGCACACCAAGGACCTGCTGCTGCTGGTGGATATTCCGCTGAGCACCGGGGCCGACAACCTGAGCATTCTGCAGAACGTGGGCAGCATCCAGAACCAGGGCATCGAGCTGGGCCTGAACACGACCAACGTGCAGGCCGCCGACAATGGCTTTGGCTGGACCACCAACCTGAACCTGACCATGAACCGCAACAAGGTGCTCGACCTGGGCAAATCGGTGGACGAAAAAGGCAACGTGATTGACCGCCGCCTGCCCAGCGGCAACGGCTTCACGCTGGTGGGCCAGCCCCTGGGCGTGTTCTACGCCTACCAGGTGGACGGCATTTTCCAGACGCAGGACGAAATCAACAAGCTGAACGCCCGCGCCCAGCAGCTGAGCGGCAGCTCTAGCGCCAAGTACCAGGCCAATGCCGCCCCCGGCGATATCCGCTTCAAGGACAACAACGGCGATGGCGTGGTGAACGACAAGGACCGCGCGGTTATCGGCAACCCCAACCCCAAGGCCATTGCCGGCGTCACGAACACCTTCACCTTCAAAGGCCTGGAGCTGAGCGTATTCTTCCAGGGCAGCTTCGGTAACGACATCTACAACGAGAACCGGGAGACGCTGGAGTACATGGGCGCGGCCCGCAACCAGAGCACCCGCGTGCTGAACCACTGGACGCCGACCAACACCAACACCGACGTGCCCCGCGCCGTGCTGGCCGACCCCAACCTGAACGCCCGCTACTCGGACCGCTTCCTGGAAGACGGCTCCTACGTGCGCCTCAAGAACCTGACGCTGGCCTACAACCTGCCGGTGGGCCTCATCAAGCACGCCGCCCTGAGCAGCCTGCGCCTGTACGTGACCGGCCAGAACCTCATTACCTGGACCCACTACTCGGGCTACGACCCCGAGGTGAGCTCCGACCCCTACTCCACCACCGGCCTGGGCCGCGACCTGGGCGTGTACCCGCAGTCGCGCACCTACACCGTGGGCCTCAACGCCTCGTTCTAAGCCGCTTGCTCAGCCTTAAAATTCCCATGAAAAAAGTCCTGATACCCGTCTTTGCCCTGGCCGCGCTGGCCAGCTGCAACGTGCTTGACAAGGAGCCGCTGACCACCATCGCGCCCTCAAACTTCTTCAAAACCTCGGAAGATGCCGAGGCCGCCATCACCGCCACCTACGACGGCCTGCAGAAGAAGGGCTGCTACGCCGAAGTGCTGAACCTGATTGGCAACATGCCCTCGGACGACTGCACCAGCACCAACACCGACGTGCGCGCCCTCGATTTCATCACCTGGACCTCGACCACCGGGCAGATGTACGACGCCTACCGCGACCCCTACGCGGCCATCAACCGGGCCAATGCCGTGCTGAAGTACGTGCCCGCCATCAGCAGCATCAGCAGCACCCGCCGCGACCAGATTCTGGGCGAGGCCCGCTTCATTCGGGCGCTGTGCTACTTCAACCTGGTGCGCCTCTTCGGGCCCGTGCCCCTGCGCCTGGAACCCACCGAAACCGGCGACCCGGCCGTGCTGAACCTGCCCCGCACCCCGGTCGACCAGGTGTATGCCCGCATTGTGGAAGACCTGACCACGGCCGCCGGCCTCATGGCCGACTCCAACCCCACCCGCGCCACCAAAGGCTCGGCCAATGCCCTGCTGGCCCGCGTGCAGCTCACCCAGCGCAACTGGTCCGCCGCTAAAGAAGCCGCCAACAAGGTGCTGACCGGCGGCGGCAACTACTCCCTGCAGAATTTCAATTCGCTGTTTCCGGCCGATAATAAGTTATCGGAGTCGGTGTTTGAAGTGCAGTTTGCGGGCACGGCCGATGCCAACAGCTACTTCACCATGCCCGACATCGTGCTGCCCACGCCGCCGGCCACGTATTCGTTTCCGAAGTTCAACATCCCCACCTTGTTTGTGAATGGCAGCATGGCGCTGCCCACCGACCTGACCTCGGTGGTCGACACCGTGAACGACCTGCGCTGGAGCTATCAGGGCCGCGTGAACGCCGGCCGCAACCACGCCAGCTACGTGGACGGCCGCGGCGGCAACGCCAACGACCGGGGTCCTTTCGTGTATAAGTGGCGCAGCGACGGCAACAATTTCAACTCGTCGGACAACTACTACGTGTTGCGCTTTGGCGAAGTGTACCTCAATGCCGCTGAGGCCAGCAACGAGCTGGGCGACCCGGCCGCTACCGTGCTCGACTTCCTGAACCCCATCCGGCAGCGCGCCGGCCTGCCACTCCTCAACGCCAGTTCGCCCGAAGCCACCAACAAGGCCACCCTGCGCACCGAAATTGAGAAGCAGCGCCGCCTGGAGTTGGCCTTTGAAGGCGAGCGGTGGTTCGACCTCATTCGCTACGCCCGCCACGAGCAGGCCGATGCCAGCGTGCACCACACGGTGACGGCCCTCGACATCATCGCGCAGAAGCGCGGAGCCCGCGATGGCAACTACCTGGTATTCCCCCTGCCGCTCAATGAGCTGAACACCAACACGCAGCTGCAGCAAAACCCTGGTTACTAGTAGTGCCAGCGTCGTCGTTTCGGGGCAGGGAAAATGGTGGGAATAGTTAGTACCTGCCCTGGAACGACCTTTTTTTCGAATGGTGCAAGGCCGTCAAGCCGAGCTTGTCGCAGCATCTCTACCGCAGGAGTAATCCAATCGCTGCAACGAAGCAGTAGAGATGCTGCGACAAGCTCAGCATGACGTTCGGCTTTCCTAGCCTACCCCATTTTCCCAACCCTTCCCGACCTAATAAACTCCCCATTCAATGGCCGCCCCCGTTTTTGCGCCAGTTGCTGCATCTTCCCCCGCCGTGCCGGCTGGCACGGCCGCGCCGCGCTACGCGCCGGCCCTGTCGGCGCTCACGGTGCTGTTCTTTTCGTTCGGCTTCATCACCTGTCTCAACGACATTCTGATTCCCTACCTCAAGGCCATCTTCCAACTCAGCTACGCCCAGGCCAACCTGATTAACCTGTGCTTTTTCGGGGCCTATTTTGTGATGGGCATCCCGGCGGGCAAGGTAGTAAGCCGCCTCGGCTACAAGGGCGGCATGCTGATGGGATTTGTGGTGGCGGCCCTGGGCTGCTTCCTGTTTTACCCGGCCGCCGACAGTCACTCCTACGGCCTGTTCCTGGGGGCGCTGTTTGTGCTGGCCACGGGCGTGGTGCTGCTGCAAGTGGCCGGCAACCCCTATGTGGCCGTGCTCGGCCCGCCAGAGTCAGCCCCGGCGCGGCTCACGCTCACGCAGGCGTTCAACTCGCTGGGCACCTATGTGGCCCCGCTGTTGGGCGCGGCCCTCATCCTCTCGCACCTGCCCGACCTCGACGCCGCCCGCGCCGCCGATGCCATCGACGTGCGCGCCGTGCAGGTGCCCTACCTCTGCATCGGGGCCGTGCTGATTTTCATTAGCCTGTTGCTGAGCTTTATGAAGCTGCCCGTCATCACGCACACACCCGACCCCAACGATGATGTCAGCCGCCGTCCCTGGCACTACCGGCACCTGGTGCTGGGCATGGTGGGCATTTTCGCCTACGTGGGGGCCGAGGTCGCCATCGGTTCGCACATCGTGAGCTACCTCGGCCAGCCCGACGTGCTGAACATGGCTCCTAAATTGGCCGGCTACAAAGTCTCATATTACTGGGGTGGGGCCATGGTGGGCCGCTTCTTGGGCGCTTACCTACTGAATAAAATCAATCCCGGGCGCCTACTGGCCGTCGCGGCCGTTGGCGCTATTGCGCTGGTTGTGGTTTCGGCCACTAGCACCGGCGAAACCGCCATGTACACCCTGCTGGCCGTGGGCTTAATGAACTCCATCATGTTCGCCACCATTTTCACGCTGGCCGTGGCCGGCCTGGGCCGCCACACCGAAGAAGCCTCCGGGCTGCTGAACGTAGCCATCGTGGGGGGCGCGGTTATCCCGCCCCTGTTCGGCCTCATGGCCGATGCCAGCTCGCTGCGCCTGGCGCTGGCACTGCCGGTGCTCTGCTACGCCTATATCGTGTGGTACGGCCTGCGCGGCCACGTGCGCCAAGCGGTTTAGGCCGCGGACAATTCCTGCTTTCCCTGCACTATGCTCCCCAATTCCCACCGTCCTTTCGTTATTTCTGCTGCCTTGTTGGCGTTGCTGGTTACTGGCGCCCCGCAAGGCGCGCTGGCCCAGGGTGCGCCCCAAACCAAAGGCACGACCGCAGGTGCGGGCGTAGCCGCCTGGCTGACCACCGCCGATAAGTCGGTGCTATTTCAGCCCCAGGCCGGCACGCTGAAGTTTGCGGCGGCGAAGAATGCCAACCCGACCATTGAGGTTGACGAGGCCAAAATCTACCAGACCATCGACGGCTTCGGCTACTGTCTCACCGGCGGCAGTGCCGAGTTATTGCACCAGATGGGCACCTCCGAGCGCGCCAAGCTGCTCCGCGAACTGTTCGGCACCGAGGGCAGCAACATCGGCGTGAGCTACCTGCGGGTGAGCATCGGCGCATCGGACCTCGATGCGCAGGTGTTCAGCTACGACGACCTGCCCACTGGCCAGACCGACCCGGAGCTGGCTAAGTTCAGCCTCGCGCCCGATGAAAAGCACCTCATTCCGGTGCTGAAGGAGATTCTGGCCATCAACCCCAAGCTGAAAATCCTGGGCTCGCCGTGGTCGCCGCCGACCTGGATGAAAACCAACGACGCCTCGAAAGGCGGCAGCCTCAAGCCCGAGTTTTACGACGCCTACGCCCGGTATTTCGTGAAATACATCGCCGGGATGAAGGCCCAGGGCATTCGCATTGATGCCATCACCATTCAGAACGAGCCGCTGCACCCCGGCAACAACCCCAGCCTGCTGATGCTGGCCGAGCAGCAAGCTGAGTTCATCAAGAAGAGCCTCGGCCCCACTTTTCGCAAGGCCAAGGTCGACACGAAAATCATCGTGTACGACCACAACGCCGACCGGCCCGACTACCCGCTCACCATCCTCAACGACGCCGAGGCGGCGCAATACGTCGATGGCTCGGCTTTTCACCTCTACGCTGGCCCCATCGAGGCGCTGGGCAAGGTCCACGACGCCCACCCGGAGAAGAACGTCTATTTCACAGAGCAGTGGATTGGCGCGCCCGGCAAGTTTGCCGGCGACCTGGCCTGGCACACCCGCACGCTCATCATCGGGGCCACCCGCAACTGGGCCCGCACCGTGCTGGAGTGGAACCTGGCCGCCGACCCGCAGCAGAACCCCCACACGCCCGGCGGCTGCACCGAGTGCCTGGGCACCATCACACTGGCCGGCAATGCCGTGACCCGCAATCCGGCCTACTACATCATCGCCCACGCCAGCAAGTTTGCCCGGCCCGGCTCAGTCCGCATCGCCTCCACCCTGCCCGACAAGCTGCCTAATGTGGCCTTCCGCACGCCTACCGGCCAGCGCGTGCTGGTAGTGCTGAACGATGGCGCAGCGGCCCAGGTCTTCAACATCCGCCAGGGTGGGCGACAGGTGGCGGCCACGCTGCCTGCCGGGGCCGTGGGCACTTATGTCTGGTAGTTCATTTTCAATTTTTAACGCGTTACCCATCCCAAAATTTTTCACGACCAACGTCAAATTCCCATGAAAAAACTCATTACCCTTTCAGCTCTCGCTACCCTGGGCCTTGGCTCGCTGAGCGCACAGGCGCAGTTCACTGTGAACGGTGTGCTGGCCGCGACCGAAGTAGGCACCGGCACCGGCAAATACCAGTTGCTGGGCAGCTACGCCGGCACCCATTCCGTGAGCGACCGCGGCCTGAAAGCCATTTATATGGGCACCACGGCCACTACACTCAACATCATGGTAGTGGGCTCGCCCGAGCAGACGGCCTACAGCGCGCTGGTGCTTTACCTCGATGCCCCAAACAAAACTGGCATCGCGGCGGGCACCCGACTGCCCGGCAGCAGTAACACCTCGTCGCAACTGCGGCACCACCCCACCCTCGACATGCCCGTGGACTACGGCTTTCGCATTACGGTTTCGCCCCTCAACGACGCCAACAACGCCATGTACCTGAGCCGCGTGAGCTATACCACGCCCGGCACCACCTACCCCGAAGTGGGCATGGGCACCGGCCCGAAAAATGGCGTGGCCGTGTCCGACGCCGCTGACCCAGCCGCTGCCCGCACCGCCTATTCCACCACCGCCAGCGTGGCTGCCAACAGCACCACCGGCTGGGAATTTGAAATCCCGCTGAGCGCCCTGGGCGGCGCGGCCACCGGCGACATCTTTCACGTGATGGCCGCCTACGTGGCCGATAACGGCGATTTCTACTCCGATGTGCTGCCCCAGGTGGCCGGCCGCACTACAGACCTCGGCACCGACCCCAACTTCACCAACATCGCCGGCAACCAGTTCTACACCTACCAGGTGGGCACCGGCCTGCTGGCCAACCGCGCCGCCACCGCCGAGGCTCTGGGCCTGAATGCCTACCCCAACCCCCTCACCAGCGCCAGCACCCTGAGCTACACCGTGGCCAGCGGCACCCAGCCCGTGAGCGTGGAAGTGTACAACGCCCTCGGCCAGCGCGTGCTTAGCCTGCTGAATGCCGACCAGGCTGCCGGCCCGCACACCACCGCCCTGGCCCCGCTGCAGCAGCTGGCGGCCGGCTCCTACCTCGTGAAACTGCAGGTGGGCACCCAACTCACCAGCCGCCGCGTGGTGGTCGAATAATGATTTAACCCAGCCGGTGGCGCCTGCTGCAACGGGTGTCACCGGCTTTATTTTTTGCTCAGCTACTCCCCATTTATGAATCGTAATCCACTAGTTAGCGTGTGCTTATCGGCAATATTACTGGCCGGAGCGGGCTGTTCTAAAAAAACCGAAGCCACCCCCGACCCCACGCCGCCCGTGGTGGTGACGCCCACGCCCACCGGCCCCTCCCAGGTGGCCTTCTGGCTCACCAATACCAACCGCACGGCCCTGTTTGCCCGCCAGAAAACGGTGCTCAACTTCGCCGCGCCTTCCAATTCCTTTCCCACTATCAACGTCGACACTACCAAGGCTTACCAGACCATGGACGGCTTCGGCTATACCCTCACCGGGGGCAGCGCCACGGTTATCAACCGAATGAGCCCCACCAACCGGGCCGATTTGCTACGTGAGTTGTTTGCCACCGACAGCACCTGGCTGGGCGTGAGCTACCTGCGCGTCAGCATCGGGGCCTCCGACCTCAGCGACCACGTTTTCACCTATGATGACGTGGCCGGTGACGTCGGCCTGGCTCAGTTCAGCCTCGGCCCCGACCGCACCGATGTAATCCCGGTATTGAAGCAGATTCTGGCCATTAATCCGAGCATCAAAATCATGGGCTCGCCCTGGACGGCCCCGCTCTGGATGAAGACCGTGAATGCCACCCGCGGCGGCAACCTGCAGCCGCAGTATTACGATGCCTACGCCCGCTACTTCGTGAAATACATCCAGCAAATGGCCGCCGAGGGCATCCGCATCGACGCCGTGACGCTGCAAAACGAGCCCCTCTACGGCGGCAACGAGCCCAGCATGCTGATGGACGCAACCGAGCAGGCCAACTTCATCAAGAACAATATCGGTCCGGCCTTCGCCGCCGCCGGCATCACCACCAAAATCATCGCCTACGACCACAACCCCGACCGGCCCGACTACCCGCTGGCCGTGCTGAACGACGCCGCGGCCCGCCCCTACGTGGAGGGCACGGCCTTCCATAACTACGGCGGTTCGCTTTCTTCGGCGCTCACGCAACTGCATGCGGCTTACCCCAACAAGGGCCTCTACTTCACCGAGTTCTGGACGCAGGCGCCCGGCAACATGCTCACCGATTTCCCCGGCCACGTGCGCGACCTCGAAATCGGGGCCGCTCGCAACTGGGCCAAAAATGTGCTGGAATGGAACCTGGCCAACGATGCCACCTACGGCCCCCGCACCGCCGGCGGCTGCTCGGAGTGCCTCGGGGCCGTCACCGTTTCGGGCAACAGCGTGACGCGCAACCCGGCCTACTACGCCGTGGCCCACTCCAGCAAATTTGTGCGCCCCGGCTCCGTCCGCATCGACACCGACACGCCCACCAACCTGCCCAACGTGGCCTACAAAACGCCCTCGGGCAAAAAAGTACTGGTCGTGCTGAACTCCGGCACCGACCCGCTGCAATTCAACATCCAGTTCAAGGGCAAGACCGTGAGCTCGGCCCTGGCCGGCGGCTCCGTCGGCACCTACGTGTGGTAGCTTAAAAGGCGGGCCTGGACATATTCCCAGGCCCGTTTCTTTTGGCGTTATTCAATCTTAATTAATTAATAATCAATAATTTGAATTTATAACAACATTTTCACAACGCTCCTGACTGCTTAATTCCGGGCTGGCCCATGCTGTGTGCAACAGGTCTTTTTCACCGGCTTTTTTCTCCTGAATTTCTCTCCAACTCCAAATTCCCACAATTCATGAAAAAGCTTTACCGACCTGTTTCTGCCCTCGTTGCCGCCGGCATTTTGCTGCCCATCATGGCCTTCCGACCGGCCCACACGCAGGCCAACGAGCCCGTGAGCGTGTGGCTCACCACCGGCGACCAAACCAAACTTCTGCAGGCCCAGGCCGGCATCAGTTTCAGCGCCAGTACGCCCGCCACCGGCACCACCATCAACGTGGATGAAAGCCAGACCTACCAAACCATCGACGGTTTCGGGGCTTCCATGACCGGCGCATCGGCCTACCTGCTGAACCAGAAAATGAGCGCCGCCCAGCGCGACGCCCTGCTGAACGACCTGTTCGGCGCCAGCGGCATTCACCTGAGCTTTTTGCGGCACACCATGGGCGGGTCGGATTTTTCGGCGCAGGGCGATTTCACCTACGACGACCGGCCCCAAGGCCAGACCGACGTGGGTCTGGGCAGCTTCAGCATTGCCAACGACCTGGTGGATTTGGTGCCGATGCTGCAAGCCGCGCGAGCCAAAAACAGCAGCCTGAAAATCCTGGGCACCCCGTGGAGCGCCCCGGCCTGGATGAAGGAGCCCACCGCAGGCGGCGTGTACGAGCTGCGCAACGGCCACTTCCTCAATACGGCCTACTACCAAGCCTACGCCAACTACTTCGTGAAGTACGTGCAGGCCTACGCCGCCCAGGGCCTGCCCATCTACGCCGTGACGCTGCAAAACGAGCCGCTGTTTGCGGCTTCCTACATGTCGATGCGGATGGATGCCGGCAACCAGCTGGCCTTTCTGAAGAACAACATCGGGCCGGCGTTTCAGTCGGCGGGGCTGAGCACCAAGCTCATTGTGTACGACCACAACTGGGACCAGCCCACCTATCCCAACACCGTTTTTGCCGATGCCACGGCGGCGCAGTACGCGGCCGGTTCGGCCTTCCACGGCTATGCGGGCAGCGTGAGCGGCCAGAGCACCACTCACAACGCCTACCCGGCCGAGGACATTTGGTTCACGGAGATTTCGGGCACGGCGGGCTCCAGCTTCGCCGGCGATTTGAAGTGGCACGCCTCCAACATCATCATCGGCACTACCCGCAACTGGGCCAAAAGTGCCCTGGAGTGGAACCTGGCCCTCGACCAGAACAACGGCCCCACCAACGGCGGCTGCACCAACTGCCGCGGCGTGGTCACCATCAACAGCAGCACCGGGGCCGTGACGCGCAACGTGGAATACTACGCCCTGGCCCACGCCAGCAAGTTTGTGGACCCCGGCGCGGTGCGCGTGGGCTCCAACTCGGTGGCCGGCGGCATCGAAACCGTGGCCTTCCGCAACCCCGACGGTTCCAAAGTCCTCATCGCCCTGAACAACAGCAACTCCTCCAATACCTTCAAGGTGAGCTGGAATAGTCAGTCGTTTAACTACACGCTGCCGGCCGGCGCGCTGGCCACCTACAAGTGGAACACCAGCGACATCACGCTGGGCCGCATCTACGAAATCAGCGCCAAGCACAGCGGAAAGGCCCTTGAAATCATGGGTTCTTCGACTAGCAACGGCGGGCAGGCGCAGCAGCGCACCTGGGCCACCGGCAGCAACCAGAAATGGAAGCCGGTGGACATGGGTAATGGCTTCGTTCGTTTGGTCAACGTCTTCAGCAACAAGTCGCTGGACGTGCCCGGCCCCAGTACCGCCAACGGGGCCCTGGCCCAGCAGTGGGACTGGTCCAGCAACGACAGCCAGGCTTGGCTGGTGCAGCGCCAGAGCGACGGCACCTACCGCATCCTCAACAAATATAGCAACAAAGCCCTCGACGTGGCCGGCGCCTCGCAGGCCGACGGGGCCAACGCCCAGCAGTGGGACTGGACCGGGGCCGACAACCAGCGCTGGTGGTTTTCGGACCAGGGCCCGGCTGCCCTCACGGCTCTGGCCGCAGCCGGGCCAGCCGCCGCTGCCCGCTTGCAAGTGTACCCTACCACCATCAATCAAGAACTAACCTTCGACTACACCGCCGAAACCGCCGAGAACCTGCAAGTGCAGTTCATGGACGTGCTGGGCCGAGTGGCCCTGGCCCCGCCTGCCGTGTCCGTCAAGGCTGGCCTCAACCATATCAGCCTCGACGCGGCCACCGCCACGCCCGGCCTGTACGTGCTCAAAGTGCGCACTGCCGCCGGCCCGCTGAGCCAGCGGGTTGTCATTGCTCGCTAATGGAACAGCAGCTATTTGAGGTAGAGACGCAATATTTTGCGTCTCGTCGTTGAGCGATACGTGCGAACGAAGCCCATACGACACTCGAACGGCGCGGCCGACGAGACGCAAAATGTTGCGTCTCTACCTCAAATATCCCCCACCTTTAGACCAGATTTTCTACCAAACTTCCTTGCAGGGTGCTCCGCATCCTACAACCCACCACTCCCACTCATGATGAATCAGAAATTCCTGTCCTTCCTATTCCTCTCGACGCTGGGCCTCGGCCCTGTTGCCGCGCAAAAAGCGGCAACTGCCGCCTACTCGGCGGCCGGCAAAACGGCCCACGTTTTCGCTACCGTGCAGGGTAGCAGCCAGCGCCTGGCGGCCGGCGGCGACCTCAAGTTTGCGCCCGCCGCGCAGCCCGTGGAAACCCAGGTCTGCGTATTCGTCGACCCCGGCCACTCATTCCAGACCATGCTCGGCATTGGCGGGGCGCTCACCGATGCCTCGGCCGAAACCTTTGCCAAGCTGCCGAAACCACAGCAGCAGGAGTTTCTCAAGGCCTATTACAGCCCCACGGGTGGCATCGGCTACACGCTGGGCCGCACCAGCATCCACAGCTCCGACTTTTCGAGTGGCAGCTACACCTACGTGGCCGACAAGGACGAGGCGCTGAAAACCTTCAGCGTGAAGCACGACGAGCAGTTCCGCATCCCCTTCATCAAGCAGGTGATAGCAGCGGCCGGCGGCAAGCTTACGATGTACGTGAGCCCCTGGAGCCCGCCCGGCTGGATGAAAACCACCGGCGACATGCTGCACGGCGGCAAGCTCCTGCCCCAATACCGCCAGGCCTGGGCCGATTATTACGTGAAATTCATCAAGACCTATGAGCAGCTGGGCATCCCCATCTGGGGCCTCACGGTACAGAACGAGCCCATGGCCACCCAAACTTGGGAGTCGTGCATCTACACTGGCGAGGAGGAGCGGGATTTCATCAAGGGCTACCTCGGCCCCACGCTGGCCAAGGGCGGGCTGGGCTCGAAAAAGCTCATTGCCTGGGACCACAACCGCGACCTGCTATTTCAGCGCGCCAGCACCGTGCTGGATGACCCCGAGGCCGCCAAATATGTTTGGGGCATCGGCTACCACTGGTACGAAACCTGGACCGGCAGCAGCATGCTTTTCGAGAACGAGAAGCGCGTGAAAGAGGCCTTCCCCAACACCAACCTCATTTTCACCGAAGGCTGCAAGGAGAAATTCGACCTGGCCAAAGTCGATGACTGGGCGCTGGGTGAGAAATACGGCAACTCGATGATTGGCGACTTCAACGCCGGCACCGTGGGCTGGACCGACTGGAACGTGCTGCTCGACGAAACCGGCGGCCCCAACCACGTCGGCAACTTTTGCTTCGCTCCCGTCATTGCCGACACCAAAACCGGCAAGCTCATCTACACCAACGCCTACTACTACATCGGCCACTTCTCGAAGTTCATCCGGCCCGGCGCCAAGCGCATCAGCGCATCTTCCAACCGCGATGCCCTGCAAACCACCGCCTACCGCAACCCCGACGGCAGCGTGGCCGTGGTGGTGATGAACCAGACCGACAAGCCCGAGGAATTCCAGCTCTGGATGCGCGGCCAAGGGACCAAAACCACCGCCGCCGCTCATTCCATTATGACACTGGTAGTTAATTAATTCCTGCCATGAAATCAGCATCCTTACTGTTGCTCGCGGCATTGCTCACCAGCACCGCTGCCCACGCCCAGCAGCTAACCGACGCATCGTCGGCCGCCGCCAAAAAAGCGGCCGACGATGCCTACCACGAACGCCAGGAATACCTGCTGCACAACGACTGGCCCAACCTTGAGAAATACGCCGCCGCCAACCAGCGCCTGCCCGCCCCGCAGCCCGGCCGGCCCCGCGTGGTCATCATCGGCAACTCCATCACCGAGGGCTGGGTGAAGGAAGATTCGGCCTTTTTCCGGGGCAAAACCTACGAGTATGTGGGGCGGGGCATCAGCGGCCAGGCCACCGGGCAAACAGTGGTCCGCTTTCGGGCCGATGTGATTGACCTGCACCCGGCCGTGGTCGTTATCCTGGTGGGCACCAACGACGTGGCCGAAAACAATGGCCTCTACAACCCGCAAACCACCATGAACAACGTCATGACAATGACCGAGCTGGCGCAGGCCCACGGCATCCGCGTGGTGCTGGGCGCGGTGGCCCCAAGCACCGATTTCTGGTGGCGCAAGGGCCTGAACCCCGCCCCCAAAATTCTGGCCCTCAATAAGCAAATCAAAGCCTATGCCGACCAGCACCACCTCGTGTACTACGACATGCACACCGCCTTGAAAGACGAACAGAACGGCCTGAAAAAAGCCTACGGCGAAGACGGCGTGCACCCCAACCTAACCGGCTACCGCGTAATGGAACCCCTGCTAAACCAGGCGGTTGCCGCTGCTTTAAAGAAGAAATAACCCTCTTCCAACCCATGCGCCAGTGTCATCCGGCAGCTTTCAGCTGCTAGGCGGCACTGACTTTTTTGCGCCCGGTCGGCTTCTTCTTTTTGGCTTTGGGCCGGGCTTTTTTACGGCGGGGCGGCAGCCGCTCCCGCTCGGCCTTGCGCTCGGCCCGCATGAGCAGGCGCTCGGGCAGGCGGGCAATGAGGCGCTCGCGCACGTACTGCGCCAGGCTGGACAGCGGCACCAACTGCGTGGTACGCAGGAAATTGCTGACCTCGCGGCTGCACAGCGTGCTCACACCCGTGAGGCCCCGCGCCAGCAAAAACTGCTTCACTTCCTCTAGTAAAAGCAGCTTGGCCAGCGGCGCACGCTCCACGGTGGCGTTGTAGCCGGCGGCGCGGTGCGGGTGCAGCCCGCCGGCCGAGGCCACCAGCACGCCTACCCACTCGGGCAGCAGCGGCAGAAGCTTGGGCAGGTGCTTTTCGGTGACGATGAAGGTGACGAAATCGTATACCTCGCCGTAGCAGCGCAGCTGGTTGGCCACGCGCTGCAGGGTGTCGCCGTCGCCTTTCACCTCGTAGCCGTGCATGAAATGCTCGGTGATGTGCACCACATCGGCCCGCGTGGTGCCGGTGGGCAGCTCATCGATGCGCACGCCGCCCAATAACAACGGGTAGAGCAGGGCGCGAATTTCCGGGTCGTTCATGGCAACCCCAAAAGTAGCTTCCCGGCGCACAACGGCTTAGCTTTAATTACATTTAATATTTATAATATTCATTATAAATAAATTTTACTATTTTTGTTTAGCCGCGAAATAGTTGTACCGGAGTAATAATCAATGCGCGCCGGGGCCAGCGCTTCGGGCGCGGCGGGAGGGTGGCTTGGTGGCTGAAGATGGTGTGGCTTAATCAGTTTTCTGAATAATTATATCATTATGAAAAACACTGTAACCGAATCAGTTAATTACTGCTTCACCCGTGAAACCATTACCCGGCTCGGCCTACGCCTGGACGAAGCCGCGCCCAATGTCGAATACGCGCTAAGCCAGTCGGTTCCGCTGGTGCTGAACGAGTTGTCGGAAAGAGTGGGCCACGGCCTCACGCCCGAGGGCTTGCTGGAGCTGGTGCGCGAAGCCGACGCGGCTCAGGTGCTCCAGCAGCTGGCCAACCTGCACCCGGCCGCCCGCTACGAGCGAGGCGTGAACCTGCTGCTCGACCTGCTGGACGGCGCCTACCGCAGCACCGTGAGCCGCATTGCCGCCGGGGCCGCCATCCGGCCCTCGGCCAGCGACACGCTGCTGCAAATAGCCGCCACGGCCGTGCTGGGCGTGCTGGGCCACGCCGCCACCGAAAAAGCCTTCACTCCCACCGACTTCGTTTATTGGCTGCACGCCGAGAAAGAAGCCATTGCAGCGGCCATGCTGCCGGCTCCGGCCCTTGGCGCCGCGCCGCCCCTGCCCACCGAGCAAGGCCTGCGCCGCCAGCCTCCGCAACCAGCACCGCTGGCCCCCGCACCCGCCGCCGCCTGGGCCGAACCAGCCACGGAGGCCGCCCCGGGCAGCGGCCTGTCGCCGTACTGGCAGTGGGGCGGGCTGCTGCTACTGGCCGTGTGCCTGGGGTATTTTTTTGGCCACAGCACCCCAGACCGGGCTCCGCAGCCAGTAGCGGCTACCAATCTGCTGGAAGCAACCAGCCCGCCACCGACCACCGCGACGCCCGCTGCCGCTACGGTCGCCGCCCCAGCCCCTGAAACCGTGCCGGCCGAGGCCACCGTTCCTGCTCCCGCAGCAACGATGCCCGAAACCCGGACTGCCCCGGCCACTGTGAGCCGGCCCATTGAAGTGCTGCCTGCCCGCACTCCGGTCACCGGAACCGATGTGGCCGCTCGGCCAGCGGCAACAACCCGCCCGGCCGCCATCGGCAACGAGCCCAACGGCCGCTACGACCAGGACCGGGACACCTACATCTACGATACCGGCAAGCCCATTGTGCTGACCCTGGCCGACGGTACCACCCAGAAAGTGGGGGCCAATTCGACCGAAAACCGGCTTTACACTTTCCTGTCCTCGCCCGCTTTCCAGGTCGATTCGGTGAACCGGACCAAGGGCTGGATTAATTTCGACCGCATCAATTTCGAAACCGGCAAGGCCCAGCTCACGCCCGAATCGGCGCTGCAGCTGGGCAACATTGCCAGTATTCTCAACACGTTTCCACGGTCTATTGTCAAAATCGGAGGCTATACCGACAGCACTGGCGAAGCCACGGTGAACTACCAGCTCAGCGAAGACCGCGCCCGGGCGGCCATGCTCACGCTGGCCAGCATGGGAGTGAACGTCAACCGCCTGCAGTCGAAAGGCTACGGCCCCAAATACTTCGTGCGCCCCAACAACACCCCCGCCAACCGCGCCCTCAACCGGCGCGTCAGCATTCGGGTGGTGCGTAAGTAGGCAAATGCTGGCACCTGCGGCCGCTGCATTCAGGCACTGATTTTCGGCGCCATCTGGCAGGTGCGCAGCCAGGCTTCGGCCTCGGGCACCTGCTGAAAAATCTGGAGCTCCAACGCGCCCGCCGCCCCGTGGTTGAAATGCACGGTGAGAATATCGGACAGGGAATCGGCCTGCACCACGTGGGCCACGTAGCGCAGGCCCATAGTGGCGGCTTGCGGCACCCACACGCGCTCCAGCCACTCAATGGAATCGAACCACGGGCCCATCAACGCCACATTGTCGTTGAGCAGATAAGGATTGCGCAAGTCCTGCAGGATGCGCAGGTAGGTATCGGCTCCGCGCAGGGCCTCCTGCGTGTCGACGAAGCCGCGCCAGGTGGCCCGCAGCCATCCCTCGGGCTCTTGCGAAAGGGTGCAACGGCTGCCGTCGGCATCGGGAAGGGCGCAAAGAATCATGGCAGAACTCAGTAGGTGGGGCGTCAGTTATTCAAAGCCAAGATGCCTCGTAAATTGTTTTGTTTCAACTGCGTACGGCTGTTTCACATTCTCGATGCGTTGGGCGTGGGGCTGGTTGCTGGCACGGGGCCGGCCAAGGTCAACCATTGCAAATCGGTTAAAGCTGATTTAGTTGACACTATGCGCCGCTTATGTTCACGTCGGCATGACAACGCTGCCTGGCGAAGGAGCGCGGCTGGCAAAATGCGCTGTTGCTAACCTTTGAGATTTGAAAACGGTTGCGGTAGCGCAAGCCGCGGAAGGGGGTGTTATTTCGCCCCTCCTACTGTACCTTGGCGGCGTGCCGGCCCTGCCGTGGGGCAGCCCGCCGGCGGCTTGGTTGCTTCAACTTTTCTTCCTGCATGTCCCGAAAAAAGGCTCTGTTTCTCATCGGCTCGCCCAACCAGACCACGCAGATGCACCAGATTGCGCAGCTGCTGGAAGACGAGTTCGACCCCTACTTTAGCCAGCTTTACTACGACGGCTGGCAGCGTCCCTTCTACAAGTTCCTGCTCTGGACCGGGGGCCTGGATAAAACCATCGTCACCGGAAAAATCAAGGCCAAGGCCGATAAGTACCTGGCGGAGCACGGGTTGCAGAACGATTTCGAGGCCCGCGTTTTCGACAACACTTACGACCTCATCGTGTGCTGCTCCGATGTGATTGTACCCTGGCCGCTGATTAAAAAGACAAAAACCGTTTTCGTGCAGGAGGGCATGACCGACCCGCTTAACCTGTGGGCGCGGCTGGTGAAACGCTTCACGCGCTACCCCATCCTGGCCATCGGCACGGCCCTGAATGGCATGAACAACTGCTGCGACATCTACTGCGTGGCTTCGGAAGGCTATGCCCGGCACTTCGAGCGCGTGGGCGTGGACGCCGGCAAGCTCGTAGTAACGGGCATTCCCAACTTCGATAACATCGAACAGGTGCGCCACAACGACTTTCCGCACCACGGCTACGTGCTGGTAGCCACCTCCGACCTGCGCGAAACCTTCACCCCAGAAAACCGCCCCAAGTTCATCCGCGAATGCGCCCGCATTGCCGCCGGCCGCCCGCTGGCTTTCAAGCTGCACCCCAACGAGGAGTTGCCCCGCGCCGTGGACGAAATCAAGCAGCACGCTCCGCCCGGCACCCTCATTTTCACCGAAGGCAACACCGACCACATGATTGCCAACTGCGTGGAGCTCATCACCCAATACTCGACGGTGGTGTACGTGGGCCTGGCGCTGGGCAAGCCGGTGCATTCCTACTTCGACGTGGACGACCTGCGCCGGAAGTTGCCTTGGCAGAACGGCGGCACTTCGGCCCGGCGCATTGCGGCCATTTGCCGGGGCTTTAGCCACTTTGCGGACAGCGGGCCGGCGTTTTTGCGGCAGCTCGATGCGGAGGCTTTCGCAACCGTAGCGGCGGCCGAGGCCTCTTCGGTAGCGGGCTAGATACCGGCGGCATTATTTTAAGAATGTATTTGCCAATGGCTTACCAGTTAGCCTGCGTTTTACCCGGCAAATTTTAGCGTATTTCCGTTTCACGTCCGACTACGGGGTAGCGACTCCCTTCCTTCATATGCCCGTTCCGAAGATTCTGACCGTTGTGCAGGCCCGCATGGGCTCGTCGCGCCTGCCGGGCAAGGTGCTGCTGCCGCTGGCCGGCCAGCCCCTGCTGGTGCGCATGGTGCAGCGGGTGCAGCGCGCCCACCTGGCCGGCACCGTGGTAGTAGCCACCACCACCGACCCCGCCGATGATGCCATCGCGGAGCTATGCGCCGCCCACGGCCTGGCATGCTTTCGGGGCGATGCGCTGGATTTGCTCGACCGCCACTACCAGGCCGCCCGCCACTACGGGGCCGACGTGGTGCTGAAAATCCCGTCCGACTGCCCGCTTATCGACCCCGCCGTGATTGACGAAGTGGTGGGTTTCTATCTGCACTTCGCTGACCGCTACGACTTCGTGAGCAACCTGCACCCCGCCACCTTCCCCGACGGCAACGACGTGGAAGTAATGCCCATCGAGGCCCTGGAAACGGCCTGGCGCGAAGCAAAACGCCCGTTGGAGCGCGAGCACACCACGCCGTTTTTCTGGGAAAACCCTGGCCGGTTCCGCATAGGCAACGTGGAATGGGATGCCGGGAAAGACTTTTCGATGAGCCACCGCTGGACCATTGACTACCCCGAAGACTACAATTTCATAAAGGCCGTTTACGACGCGCTGCACCCCACAAACCCGACATTTGGCCTGCCGGAAATTCTTGCCCTACTCGAAAAGCGGCCCGATATCGCCCAAATTAATGCCCGCTATGCCGGCGTGAACTGGTACCGCAACCACCTCGACGAACTCCAAACCGTGGACTCTTCTCAAACCAGAACCTTGTAGGGACGGGGTTTGTCCCCGCCCGTTTTACCGCGCTATTCTCCTTATTTAACCTTGCTCTACGACGGGCGGGGGCAAGCCCCGCACCCTACTTATGACCGACCAAAAACGCCAAGAATTAGAGAAAATGGCCCTGCGTGTGCGCGAGCACATCGTGCGCCTGAGCACCGATGGCGGCTGCTTCACCGGCGCCTCTTTGAGCTGCGCCGATTTGCTGGTGTACCTCTATTCCGATTTCCTGAACGTGCGGCCCGACAACCTCACGGACCCCGCCCGCGACTACCTGTTTCTGAGCAAGGGCCACGACGTGCCCGCCCTCTACGGCACTTTCGTGGAGCTCGGCTTCATCGACAAAGCCCGCCTCGACCAGCACCTGAGCACGGACGACCACATTTACTGGCACCCCAACCGGAACGTGCCGGGCGTGGAGTTCCACTCGGGTTCGCTTGGGCACCTGCCCAGCGTGGCCCTGGGTGTGGCCATGGATTGCCGGATGCGCGGCCAGGACAACAAGATTATTGTCATCACCGGCGACGGCGAGCTGAACGAGGGCACCGTGTGGGAAAGCCTGCTGGTAGCCAGCGCCCACAAAGTCAACAACCTGACGCTGGTTGTCGACCGCAACCACTTCCAGGCCAACGTGGCCACCGAAGACCTGATTCCGCTGGAGCCTCTGGCCCCTAAGTTTGAGGCTTTTGGCTGCGAGGTGCGTCGGATTGACGGCCACGATTTCAAGCAGTTAGAAGAAGCTTTTTCGGCCCTCCCCTTTTCCGAAACGAAGCCTTCGGTCATCATCTGCGACACGGTGCGCGGGCGCGGCCTGCCCAGCATTGAAGCCCGCGCCGACCGTTGGTTCTGCAATTTCTCTTCGGAGGAAGTGGAGGAATTGCTGCGCGAGTTGCACAGCCAGGTTGCCACCACGCTCACGAGCGAAACGCTGACAGTACGATAATAGTAGCGCGGACTTTGTAGTCCGCGAGTAACCGATTCATTCGCGGACTACAAAGTCCGCGCTACATCTTATGAACTACGAAGAGCTAATCAAAGAAACCGCCCTCGCCGATGAGCGCCTGGTGGTGATGACGGCCGAAAACCGCGCCCTCATCCGCAACCTGCCGGCCGTGCTCGGCCCGCGCTTCATCGACACCGGCATCACCGAGCAAACCCTCATCGGCGCGGCGGCCGGGCTGGCCCTGCGCGGCCGGGTGCCGGTGGTGCACGCGCTGGCTACCTTCCTCACGCTGCGGGCTTTTGAGTTTATCCGCACCGACGTGGGCATCGGCAAGCTGCCGGTGAAGCTGAGCGGCTTCGTGCCCGGCTTCCTTTCCGATGGCAACGGCCCCACCCACCAGGCCATTGAGGACGTTAGCCTGATGCGCGGCATCCCCGGCATGACTGTTTTTGCTCCCGCCGACGAGCAGGACATGCTCGCCATGCTGCCCGCCATCTGGGCCTCGCCCGTGCCGGCCTACGTGCGCATCAACACCCGCCCCGCCACCTACGAGCACGCGTCCTTCGAAATGGGCAAGGCCGAAATCGTGGCCGAAGGCACCGACATCACCATCCTCACCTACGGCATGCTCTTCGAGCAAACGCTGGTAGCCCGCGAGCTGCTGCAGGCCCAGGGCAAGTCCGTAGGCCTCATCAACCTGCGCAGCCTTAAGCCGATTGACGAAGCGGCCCTGCTGGATGTGGTGCGCCGCGGCTCCCTCATCGTGACGGTGGAGGACCATTTCATCACCGGTGGCCTCTATTCCATTCTGGCTGAGGTGCTGCTGCGCAACCAGCTCACGGCCCGCGTGCTGGCGCTGGCGCTGGAGGAGCGGTGGTACCGCCCCGGCCGCCTGAGCGCCGTGCTGGAGTACGAAGGCTTCACCGGCCACCACATTGCCCGCCGCATCACGGAGTACCTGGGCGAGTCGGGCGCGGCCATTGCCGAAGGCCCGTCCGTGCTGGAAAACCAATTCGCGGAGTAACTATATCGCCTGTCATGCTGACGAAGGAAGCATCTTATCACGGCCGCTTTCGTCAGATTTACTAACCCCGGCGCGAAGGTGATAAGGTCCTTCGCTACGCTCAGGATGACATAAATAAACATGCCCAACACCGTTTCCTTCAACGAAAACTACCCCGACATCACGAAGTCGGATGAGTTATACGCCCGCGCCCAGCGCATCATGACGCCGGTGACCCAGACCCTGGCCAAAGGCCCGGGCCAGTACACCAAAGGCGTGAGTCCGAAGTACGTGAAGCGTGCCAAGGGTTCCCACATCTGGGACGTGGACGGCAATGAGTACATTGATTTTCAGATGGGTATCGGCCCGATTTCGCTGGGCTACGCCTACGAGCGGGTTGATAACGCCATCAAAGCCCAGCTTGAAGACGGCATCACCTTCTCGATGATGCACGAGCTGGAAGTGGAGCTGTCGGAGCTGATTCACGAGATTATCCCGAACGCCGAAAGCATCCGCATCAGCAAAACCGGCGCGGACGTGTGCTCGGCAGCGGTGCGCGTGTCGCGGGCCTTTACCGGGCGCGACAATGTATTGTGCTGCGGCTACCACGGCTGGCACGACTGGTACATCGGCACCACCAGCCGCGACAAAGGCATTCCGCAGGAAAGCAAGGATTTGGTGGCCGCGTTCGAGTACAATAACCTCGACTCGCTGAAAGCGCTGCTCGACGAAAACGTGGCCTGCGTGATTCTGGAGCCCTTCATTTTCGATGCGCCCAAGGACAACTTCCTTCATGAAGTAGCCCGGCTGTGCAAGGAAAACGGCACGCTGCTCATCTTCGATGAGATGTGGACTGGCTTCCGCGTAGCCGTGGGTGGCGCGCAGGAATATTTCGGTATCACCCCTGATTTGGCGGTGTATTCCAAGGCATTTGCCAACGGCATGCCCATTGCGCTGCTCACCGGCCGGCGCGATGTGATGCAGCTGTTTGAGCAGGATGTGTTCTTCTTCACCACCTTCGGGGGCGAAGCGCTGAGCCTGGCCGCCGCCGTGGCTACCATCAGCGAGATGCGCGAGAAGAATGTGCCCGCCCGCCTCGCCGAGCAGGGCAAAAAGCTAAAGGACGGCTACAATGAAATTGCCGCTGAGCTGGGCCTGAGCCAGTACACCAAGTGCTACGGCTACGACTGCCGCACGATAGTAACCTTCGACCCTTCCGCCGGCAACGGCATGGAAATAAAGGCCTTCATGCAGCAGGAGTTATTTAAGCGCGGCATCATGTGGGGCGGCTTCCACAACATGTGCTTCTCGCACACCGATGCCGACGTGGCCCACACCCTTGCCGCCTACCGCGAGGTGCTGCCGCTGCTAAAGTCCGCTATTGAAGCCGGTGACGTAGCCGCCCGCCTACTCGGCGAGCCGGTGGAAGCGGTGTTCCGCAAAGTGACCAACGCCGCGCCGGTTAAAGCCAAATAAGCCTCCATGAATTTATTCGATTTAACGGGCAAAACGGCCATTGTCACCGGTGCCTGCGGGCTCATCGGCCAGAAGCACTGTGCGGCCCTGGCCGAAGCTGGAGCCAACGTTGTCGTGGCCGACCTCAACGCCGAAGCGGCTGCCGCCGTGGCCTTCGGGCTGGGCGGCGGGCCACACCTGTCGTTATCAGTTGATGTGACCAAGCCGGAATCCCTGGCCGCGGCGCGCGACCAGATTCTGGCCCGCTTCGGCCACATCGACGTGCTGGTGAACAATGCCGCCATCAACGACATGTTCGAAAATCCCGCGCTGGCGGCTGATTTGAGCAAATTTGAAAACTTCCCGCTGGCTACTTTTCAAAAGGTGCTGGAGGTGAACGTGACGGGTGTATTTCTGGCGGCCCAGGTTTTCGGTACGCCCATGGCGCAGCAGGGCCACGGCAGCATCATCAACGTGGCCAGCACCTACGGCATCGTTGGCCCCGACCAGAGCATCTACCGCAACGAAGCCGGCGAGCAAACCTTCTACAAATCACCCTCCTACCCCATGACCAAGGGTGCGGTGGTGAATTTCACGCGCTACCTGGCCGCCTATTGGGGCCAGGCCGGCGTGCGTGTGAACACCCTTTCGCCCGGCGGCGTGGAAAACAGCCAGGACGAGTTTTTCATCAAGCAATACAGCGCCAAAACGCCGCTCGGGCGTATGGCTACGGCTACCGATTATCAGGGCGCGGTCGTGTTCCTGGCTTCGGATGCATCGGCGTACATGACCGGGGCCAACCTAGTGGTGGATGGCGGCTGGACGGCAATCTAATCTTCTGGAGCGCGCAGCTTGACGTGCGCGCATCCCACACGGGCACAAGCAGAAGCCTGTGCTACAATCACCTTTTCACCTCTCAACCAACGCCTCATGCAAGCTGTTGAAATTCGCAAAAACCGATTCATTGGCGCGGGCCACCCGGCCTACATCATTGCCGAAATCGGCATCAACCACAACGGCTCGCTCGACCTGGCCAAGCAGCTCATTTCCGAGGCCGCCAAGGCCGGCTGCGACGCCGTGAAGTTCCAAAAGCGCACGCCCGAGTTGTGCGTGCCCAAAGACCAGTGGGAAAAGCAGCGCGACACCCCCTGGGGCCGCATGAGCTACATCGACTACAAACGCAAAACCGAGTTCGGCCAGGCCGAATATACGGCCATCGACGACTACTGCCGCGCGCTGGGCATCGACTGGTTTGCCTCGTGCTGGGACGAGCCATCGGTGGATTTCATGGAGCAATTCGCGCCCGTGCTTTATAAGATGGCCTCCGCCTCCCTCACCGACAAGCCGCTGCTCGACCGCGTGCGCGCCACCGGCCGCCCGCTGATGCTGAGCACCGGCATGAGCACGCTCGATGAAATCAACCAAGCCGTGAAATGGGTAGGCTTGGATAAACTGATGATTGCGCACTCCACCTCGTCGTACCCCTGCCCGCCCGCCGAGTTGAACCTGCGCATGGTGCCCGTACTGCAAGGCATGTTCCCCGGCACGCCCATCGGCTACTCGGGCCACGAAACCGGCCTGGCCACCACCGTTGCGGCTGTGACGCTGGGCGCCAGCTTCGTGGAGCGCCACTTCACGCTGGACCGCGCCATGTGGGGTTCCGACCACGCCGCCAGCGTAGAGCCCGGCGGCATGGCCAAGCTCGTGCGCGACATCCGTGACGTGGAAGAAGGCCTCGGCGATGGCGTGAAGCGCGTGTACGACTCCGAGCTGGAACCCCGCGCCCGCCTGCGCCGCGAACTGACGCCGAACCAGGAGTAGCCTGTTTGGGTTGACTTCCTGAAGTTGCCCTCGCTTGTCATCCTGAGCGCAGCGAAGGACCTTATCACGTTCGAAAGGCTATTTCTGACGTGATAAGGTCCTTCGCTGCGCTCAGGATGACAGATTAAATACCTTTCCCCTCACACCATGCATCACGTCGAACTCATCACCACGGCTATTCTGCTGATTTGGGTGGCCGTGGTTATCACGCTGGAGCGCATCATCCCCTACCGCAAGGGCCTGCCGTTCTTCCGTGAGGGCTTTTGGACCGACCTCGTGCTCTACACCTTCGTACAGAGCTATGCCCTGAAAATCATTATTTTCGACTACATCATTCAGCCGCTCGACCAGCATTTCGGGTTCTCGAAGCTGCATTTTGTGACGGGCTGGCCCATTTGGGTGCAGGTGCTGTTCTTCGTAATTACGCACGACTTCTACATCTACTGGTTTCACCGCTTCCAGCACAGCAGCCCGCTGTTCTGGCGCACCCACGAGGCGCACCACTCGGGCAAGCAGGTGGATTGGCTGGCCGGCTCCCGCTCGCACGCGCTCGAAATCATCATCAACCAGACCATTGAGTTTGCGCCCATCATTCTGCTCGGGGCCGACCCTATGGTGGTGCCCATTAAGGCCTGCATCGATGCCGTGTGGGGCATCTGGATTCACTGCAACGTCGACGTGCGCTCGGGCCGCCTGCAGTATTTCATCAATGGCCCCGAAATGCACCTCTGGCACCATGCCGACCACGAGGAAGTGTTCTACGCCAACTTCTCGACCAAATTTGCCTTCTGGGACTGGATTTTCGGCACTGCCTACCGCCCCGACCACAAGCCCCTGAAATGGGGATTACCCTACGCCTTCCCGAAGGATTATTTTAGCCAGCACATCTTTTCCGTGGCCCGTTTCGATGAGGAAGAACTGGCCAAAAAATCCCGGCTATTCCGCGCCTACCACGGCATTCGCGGGCGACTGCTCACCAAACTGACCGACCGCGTGCCGGCCCTGAAGCCGCTGCACGGCTGGCCCGTGCCGGAACAGTACACCGAAACCATTCCGGCGCAACGCCCAGGCGGTAATTTTGGCGCGACTCCGGCTCCGGCCGCTTCCACTCACACTCCCACCGCTGCCGCTTCCTCCCGTTGATTAATCCCTGGTTTTCGCTGTTTTTAGCCTCTTTCATGGAGGTTTGTTGGACGTATAGCCTCAAGGCGCTCAATATGCAGCGCATCAAAGAAGTAGCCTGGCTGCACAGTTTCACGCAGCCGGCTCTGCTGCTGCCGGTGCTGCCGCTGCTGGCCTACGTAGCCTTTGGGCTGGCCAACGTGCTGTTTCTATCGCAGGCCATGCGGGCCATTCCCACCGCCACCGCCTATTCGGCTTGGATGGCGCTGGCCGTGGTAGGCATCAAGCTGGTGGATGTACTGTACCTCAAGCAGCCATTTTCCTGGCAGAGCATGTTTTATACCAGCCTGATTATCATTGGCGTGCTAGGGCTGCGGCGCATCGAATAGCCCGTAGTTTTCGCGTTTTGCAAGCGGCTCTTTCTACCCAGAAGGAGCCGCTTTTTTTGTGCGCTGAAATTACTATGCGATTCCACCGGCCGCTCCAATACTGCCCCACCGAAGAGTACAGGAAGGTTGACCGCAATGCCGCAAGGTTCTTGCGGCATCTTTCACGCATTCCCACCCGGTACCCGTGGCGCTTCCTGCTCGCTTTCATCTGGCTTGGCTGCTGACTCTGTTGGGGTTAGGGATGAGGCATGCTGCGTCGGCCCAGGTACTGCGGCGGCCAGTACCGGATAAGCTCGTCGTCCTCACCTTCGACGATGCGGCCGTGAGCCACGCCACTTTTGTGGCCCCGCTGCTGCAGAAATACGGGTTCGGCGGCACATTTTTCGTGTGCGAATTCCGGGAGCCGCCGTTCTCCGATAAAACCAAATACATGACCTGGGCGCAGATTCAGGGGCTGCACCGGCAGGGCTTTGAGGTGGCCAGCCACACGCTCACCCACCAGCACGTCAATAAGCTGAGCCGGGCGCAGCTGGGGGCCGAGCTGGATTCCATTGAGGCCCGTTGCCGCACCTGGCACATTGCCCGGCCCGTCACTTTTGCTTATCCCGGCTACGACACCGCGCCCACGGCCACGGCGCTGCTACCCGAGCGCGGCTACCAGTTTGCCCGCGCCGGCGGTGGCCGGGCCTATAATCCCAGTCAGGATAACCCCATGCTGCTGCCCAGCTTCAGCATCTCGGGTACCGATACGGCCAAGGTGTTCAATGCCATTCGGCAGGCGCATGATGGGCACGTGGTAATCCTGACCGTGCACGGCGTGCCCGACGTGGCCCACGACTGGGTAACGACCCCACCCGCGCTGTTCGAGCAGTACATGAAGTACCTGCACGACCACCGCTACCACATCATCGCCCTGCGCGACCTGGCCCGCTACGTGAACGTGCCCGAAGCCCTGCGCACCCTGCCGCCGCACTACGAAAACCTGAAATAAGTCCCCTCTCATCCCTCAAAACCCACCCATGAAAACCAACTGCTACCTGCTCGCATTATGCGGCCTGCTGTTGAGCTTCGGCGGCCACGCCCAGACGAAAATGGCCACCGGCAGCCAGAAACCCATGCCCGCCGCTGAGTGGATTGACGCCGATACCGGCCACAAGATGGTGCGCCTCACGCCCCTCGATGGCGCGAACGAGAGCTTCTATTTTCACAACAACCCGTTTGTGAAAAGCTTGGGCGCCGAAGGCGACAAGATGGTGTACTACCACACCTCGCCGGCCGGCAAGGCGCTCTACGCCCTCAACCTGAAAACCCACCAGACCGAGCCGCTCACGCGGGCTTTCGGCAAAGTGCACGGCGAAATAGTGGCCCGCAAGCGCCGGGAAGTGTTTTATCAGGTGGGCGACACGGTGTACGCCACGCACATCGACAGTAAAAAGACGCGCCGCGTGTTCGTTTTCCCGGCCGATTTTAAGGCGGATATCACGACGTTGAATGCCGACGAATCCCAGCTGGGCGGGGCCTGGGGCAGCGATGCAGAAAAGGAAATCTACCGCCAGTATCCGGCTAAGAAAGACTTTTTCAACCGCATCTACGACGCCAAGCTGCCGCGCACGCTCTTCATGGTGAGCACCGAGGGCAAGGGCCAGCTCACCAAACTCTTCACGGATAAGGCTTGGCTGAACCATGTACAGTTTTCGCCCACCGACCCCAACTGCCTCATGTTTTGCCACGAAGGACCGTGGGAAAAGGTGGACCGCATCTGGACCATCGACACCAAGACGAAGGCCGTGAAGCTGATTCATAAGCGCACGCTGGACCGCGAGATTGCCGGCCACGAGTGGTTCGGGGCCGATGGCAAAACCATCTGGTTCGACCACCAGAAGCCGCGCGGCGAAACCTTCGCCGTGACCGGTACCAACCTAAAAACTGGCGTGGAGAAAACCTACGCGCTGACCCGCGACGAGTGGTCGGTACATTACACGAGCTCGGCCGACCAGAAGATTTTTGCCGGTGACGGCGGCTACCCGACTTCGGTAGCCAAGTCGTCGGAAGGCCACTGGATTTACCTCTTCACGCCCGCTGGCGACCATTTCCAGGCCGAAAAACTGGCGAATCTGAAGATGCACGACTACGCGCTGGAGCCGAACGTGCATTTTTCGCCGGATGGGAAATGGCTGATTTTCCGGGCCAATTTTGAGGGCCAGCCGCAGGTGTACGCGGTGGAAATTGCGAAGTCGGCTTCTTAAAGTTGGCCCAAAACGTCATGCAGAGCGCAGCGAAGCATCTTTACCTCAATACTAATCCCACCAGACCAACGAAGCGGTAAGAATGCTTCGCTGCGCTCTGCATGACCGTCGGCTGGTCGCGGGCAAACCAATCTGTTCAACCCAATGTCCCTCAAAACAACCCTCTCCTCCCTCGTCTGCGCCGCGCTCCTGCTCGCGCTGCCCGCCGCTGCCCAGAAGCTGCCCAAGAAGAAAGCCGTGCTCAAAAGCATGACGCGCGCCAACGACTACTTCATGCGGACCTGGCCCGACCCGGGCAAGGAAATTGTGACCAACATTGCCCGGCCCAGCCACATCTGGACGCGCGGCGTGTACTACGAAGGCCTGATGGCCCTCTACCAGACCGATAAGCAAAAGCGCTACTACGACTACGCCGTGGACTGGGGCACCAAGCACCAGTGGGGCATCCGCAAGGGCATTACGGACCGCAATGCCGATGACCACTGCGCCGGCCAGACGTACATCGACCTCTACCAAATCGACCCCAAGCCCGAGCGCCTGCACGACATCAAGGCCAGCATCGACCTGATGGTGCAGAGCCCGAAAATCGACGACTGGAACTGGATTGACGCTTTGCAAATGGCCATGCCCGTCTACGCTAAGCTGGGCGCGATGACCAAGGACACGGCCTACTACGAGAAGATGTACCGCATCTACAACTACTCGAAAACCCAGCACGGCGGCCACGGCCTCTACAACCCCGAGGACAAACTGTGGTGGCGCGACAAAGACTTCGTGCCGCCCTACAAAGAGCCCAACGGCGAAGACTGCTACTGGAGCCGCGGCAACGGCTGGGTGGTGGCCGCCATGGTGCGCGTGCTCGATATCATGCCCAAAGATGCCCCGCACCGCGCCGAATACGAACAGATGTACCTGAACATGATGCAGGCCCTGCCACCCATCCAACGCGCTGACGGCTACTGGAATGTGAGCCTGCACGACCCCACGCATTTCGGCGGCAAGGAGCTGTCGGGCACCGCGCTGTTTGTGTACGGCATGGCCTGGGGCCTGAACCACGGCTTGCTCGACAAGCAGAAATACGAGCCCATCATTGCCAAAGCCTGGCAGGCCATGGCCACCGAATGCGTGACGCCCAACGGCTCGCTGGCTTACGTGCAGGGCACCGGCAAGGAGCCCAAGGACGGCCAGCCCGTCAGCTACACTTCGCGCCCCGACTTTGAGGATTACGGCCTGGGCTGCTTCCTGTTGGCGGGCAGCGAGATGTATAAGTTGAAATAACCCTGCTAGCGCCCCGCCGCCGGAATCCCTTCCCCGCCAGAACGACCAACATGAAACGACTTCTTGCCCCTCTATTTCTAGCCACGTTGGGCCTCACCGCCCACGCGCAGTCCCCCAAGTGGCCCGCCATCACCCAGCAAACCAAGCCCTGGACGCGCTGGTGGTGGGAAGGCAGCGCCGTGAACAAAGCCGACCTCACCACCGTGCTCACCGAGTACCAGAAAGCCAACCTCGGCGGGCTGGAAATCACCACGATTTATGGCGTGAAGGGCGCGGAAAGTCAGTTTATCGACTTCCTCTCGCCGAAGTGGATGGACATGCTCTCGCACACCCTCACCGAGGCCGGGCGGCTGGGGCTGGGCATTGACATGGCGCAGGCGTCGGGCTGGCCCTTCGGCGGGCCGTGGGTGGCCCCGGTGGATGCCTCGAAGTATGTAACCTACAAAACCTATGAGGTGAAGGGCGGCGCGAGTCTGAGCGGGCCAGTCAGCTTCATGCAGAAGCCCATTGCTACGGCTATTGGTCACAAGGTCGACATCAAGCAACTGGCTGACCCGGTGGCCAAAAACAAGAACATGCAAACCCTGGCTCTGGAGCAGGTACGCTTCGAGAAGCCGCTGCCGCTGCAGGCGCTGATGGCGTATTCGGACAAGGGCGAAACGCTGGATTTGACCAGCAAAGTTGGCCCCGATGGCAAGCTGAGCTGGACGGCCCCGGCCGGCTCCTCATGGACGCTCTACGCGCTGTTCCAGGGTGGGCACGGCAAGCAGGTGGAGCGCGCTGGCCCCGGCGGCGAGGGCGACGTGATTGACCACTTCTCCAAAACTGCTACCGACCATTATTTAGCGTATTTCGACAAGGCTTTCGCGGGCCACAACGTGAAGCCCATCCGGGCGTTTTTCAACGATTCGTATGAGGTAGACGATGCCCAGGGCGAAGCCAACTGGACGCCCCAGATGTTTGCCGAATTCCAGAAGCGGCGCGGCTACGACCTGCGCCAGCACCTGCCCGCGCTGTTCAACAAGGCCAGCGAGGACGAAAACCAGCGCGTGCTAACGGATTATCGCCAGACAATTTCGGAGCTGCTGCTCGAAAACTACACCCAAACCTGGGGCGCCTGGGCCAAAACCCACGACGCGTTGATTCGCAACCAGGCCCACGGTTCCCCGGCCAATATTCTGGACTTGTATGCCGCTACGGACATCCCCGAGACGGAAGGCGAGGATTTGACGCGTATCAAATTCGCGTCTTCGGCCGCGCACGTTACGGGCAAGCCGCTGACGTCGGCCGAGACGGCGACCTGGGAGAATGACCATTTTCTGAGCAAGCTGAGCGACGTGAAGAAGGCCATCGACCGGATGCTGCTGGGCGGGGTAAACCACGTTTTTTACCACGGCACGGCTTATTCGCCGCCCTCGGCCAAGTGGCCCGGCTGGCTGTTCTACGCGGCGGTGGAGTTCAACCCGCAGAACCCGTTCTGGACGGATTTCGGCAAGCTGAACCAGTACACGGCCCGCGCGCAGTCGTTCCTGCAAGCCGGCCAACCCAGCAACGACGTGCTGCTCTACCTGCCCATTTCCGATGCCTACACCCGGCCCGGCAAGGTGCTGCTTCAGCATTTTGATGGCATCGAGCACGGCTTCAAAGGGCTACCCATTGAGGCCACCAGCGAGCTACTGCTGAGCAAAGGCTACGGCTATGATTTCATCTCCGACAAGCAGGTGCAGGCCGTGAAAAACACCGGCAACACCCTCATCACCAGCGGCGGGGCCGTTTACCAAACCCTGCTGGTGCCCGATGCCCACCTCATGCCGCTGCCCACACTGGAAAGCCTGCTGAAGCTGGCCCAGAACGGCGGCACCATCCTGTTGCAAAACCAGCTGCCCGCCGATGTGCCCGGCCTCGGCAACCTCGAAAACCGCCGCAGCAACTTCCGGAAGCTGCTGGCCCAGCTTAAATTCAAGGCCACAGCCCAGGCCGGCGTGCAGCAGGCCAGCCTCGGCAAGGGCCGGGTGCTGCTGGGTAATGACGTGCCGCAGCTGCTGGCGCAAGCCAGTGTGCGCCGCGAAACCCTGGCCGACCAGGGGCTGCAATTCACTCGCCGCAGCCATGCCCAGGGCCATTATTACTTCCTGGCCAACTGGGCCGAGAAGCCCTTCACTGGCTGGATAAACCTGCAAACGCCCGCCAAAGCCGCCGCCCTCTACAACCCCATGACCGAGCAAACCGGCATGGCCAAAATCCGCGCCACGGCCCAGGGTCAGGCTGAAATCTACGTGCAGCTCAACCCCGGCGAAACCTGCATCCTCGACACCAACGAAGGCGAGCGCACCGGCCCTGCCTACCCCTACCTCACCGTGGCCGCCGCGCCCCAGCCCCTCACCGGCCCCTGGGACCTGAATTTCATCTCGGGCGGCCCGGAATTGCCCGCCAGACTTCAGACCAAAGAGCTGGCCTCCTGGACCACGCTAGCCGGCGACGCGGGCCGCAAATTCTCGGGCACCGCCACCTACAGCACCACCTTCGCCCTGCCGCAAGGCGACGGCGACGGCTTCCTGCTCGACCTCGGCCGGGTGGCCCAGAGTGCCCGCGTGCAGGTGAACGGCCAGCCCGCCACCACGCTCCTGGGCCCGGTGTATCAGGTTTACGTGCCGAAATACCAACTCAAAGCCAGCAACACCCTCACCGTGACCGTGAGCAACCTGATGGCCAACCGCATCGAGGACCTGGACCGCAACCACGTCGACTGGAAGATTTTCTACAACACCAACATGCCCGCCAAGCTCAAGGAAAACCGCGGCGAAGACGGCCTGTTCACCACCAATAAGTGGACGCCGCTGGAGTCCGGCTTGCTTGGCCCCGTCACCCTCACGCCGGCCAGCACGGGCGCGCCCGCTCAATAATTTCAGTTATGGAAGAAGTAGCTTTCACAATGCAGCTGCGGCCCGGCGTGGCCGCCGAATACCAGCGCCGCCACGACGAAATCTGGCCCGAGCTTTCGGCCTTATTGACCGAGGCCGGCATCCGGGATTATTCGATTTACCTCGATGCCGCCAGCGGCCGGCTGTTTGCGGTGCAAAAGCGCCTGCCTGGCCACACCACGGCTGGTTTGCCAGCCACCGAAATCATGCAGCGCTGGTGGGCTTACATGGGCGACTTAATGGAAACCAACCCGGACAATTCGCCCGTGGTGCAGCCGCTGACGCGGGTTTTTCACATGGATTAGCATTCTTTTTTTCGCTAGCAGGAGGGTGCGGGAAGGTTCGCAGCTCTCTAATTCCCAGCTTTGTGGAGTGAGTGCAAACAACCTGACGGGCCCGTAGCCTGCCGGAGAAACGATGGGTGGGAGTCCTCTTTCCTCTATTCGCCGCTACGGGTCACGTCAGCGTTGTGGCGCCAATAGCCGCGTGGCTGGCGCAGCAAGTTTAAGTATTAATGGACCCCAAAGTTGAAGAAGCGGCCCCCATTGGGAGCCGCTTCTTTTTTTGCTTGAAAACAGGGGGCGAAAGGCTCAATATAGCAGCACCACCAAGCTACGGGCGCCGTGCGCGCCAATCACCAGCGACTGCTCAATATCGGCCGTTTTGGATGGGCCAGCCACGAATTTGCCGTAGCCGCCGGTATTCGGGAGCTGCGCATAGGCCTGGTGCATAGTGGCCACAATGCGCCGCTGGTCGAGCACCAGCGCCAGGTGCTGGGTGATGGTGGGCAGCGCCCGGTTCATCATATTTGCCTCCGGCAACCAGACCGCGCCGTTCTCGGCCACACCGATTTCGCCCGGCAACACCGCCAGGTCGATGGCGGCCAGAATGCCGGTGGGCGTTTGCGCATTGATGGGCACGGAAGCCGCAAACAAGGGCGAGGCCGTAGCACGGGCCTCAGGAAAAAGCTGCTGCAGCGTAGGCACCAGCTCAGCCAGCCCACTCATGCGCACCACCGTACCACCGATACCGGCCAGCACCGTGGTAAACCGTTCAATTGTGGCCTCGCCGCCGAAATCGGGCACGGTGGGCAGTGGCAGTTCGGCTGGCTTGTTGGCCTTGGTAGCGGCCAGAATGCGGTCGCGGGATGCGGTGCTCATGCGGGTACTTTGGGTTGCGGGGGCTGAGCGGCGGGTTGCGGCTGCTTGGCATACCACTCGCGGAAGCTCTGTTTGGGCGCTTCGGGCAGCTCGCGGGCCACGGCCCAGGCGTTGAAGCCTTTGGCGTGGGTGAGGCCGTGCGGCAGCAGGCGTAGCGCCTTGCGCGCAAACTGCCCGCCCAGCCCGTACACGCGGGTGCTGGCCAGCACGCGCCCCATAAATTTCATGCTCCACTTCTTCGAGGCCGGGATTTCGTTGGCCTCGCCCAGCACCTGGCGCCACTTATAGAGCTGGGTGTGAATGTCAATTTTCACCGGACACACGTCAGTACACGAGCCGCAGAGCGTGCTGGCAAACGGCAGCGAGGCGTGCTTTTTCATGTCGATGTTCGGCGACAGAATGGCCCCAATCGGCCCGGGCACGGTGAAATCGTAGCTGTGGCCGCCGCTGCGCCGGTACACCGGGCAGGTATTCATGCAGGCCCCACAACGAATGCACTTGAGCGAAGCCCGGAAATCGGGCCGGCCCAGCTGCTGCGTGCGCCCATTATCCACGATAACAATGTGCATCTCCTTGCCCGGCACCGGCTTGGTGAAGTGCGAGGTGTAGGTCGTAACGGGTTGGCCGGTGGCGCTCCGGGCCAGCAGCCGCGTAAACACGCCCAAGTCCGTCAGACGCGGAATAATCTTCTCGATACCCATGCAGGCAATGTGCACGGCGGCCAGGTTCACGCCCAAGTCGGCGTTGCCCTCATTGGTGCACACCACCACGCCACCCGTTTCGGCAATGGCGAAATTGACGCCCGAAATAGCTACCTGCCCGGCAATAAACTTGCCCCGTAAGTGCTGGCGGGCGGCCTCGGTGAGGCGCTGCGGGTCACTTTCGCCCTTCTCCGTGCCTAGGTGCATGTGGAAGGTGTCGCCCACATCCTCCTTTTTCAGGTGGATGGCGGGCAGCACAATATGGCTCGGCGGCTCATCCCGAAACTGAATAATCCGCTCACCCAAATCCGTGTCCACCACCTCAATGCCGTGCTTAATCAAATACGGGTTCAGGTGACACTCCTCCGTCAGCATCGATTTACTCTTGACAATGCGCGTGGCGCCCTGTTGCTGAATAATATCCAGAATAATGGCGTTGTGCTCGGCCGCATCGGCGGCCCAGTGCACGTGCACGCCGTTGGCCTGCGCGGCAGCCTCAAACTCCTGCAAATACAGGTCGAGCCGGCTCAGCGTATGGTCTTTGATGCCGGAGGCCAGCGCGCGCAGCTCCTGAAATTCGGGCACACCGTATGCGGCGCGGTCGCGCTTCTCGCGTACAAACCACAGGGTTTCGTCGTGCCAGGTGGTGCGGTCGGCATCTAGCAAAAACTTGTCGGCGCGGGTGGCGTGGTTCATGCGGTTAGTCCGTTAAGAATTTCGGCCGCGTGCATCACTTTGATGGGCAGCTGGGCGCGGCGCACGATGCCTTCGAGGTGCATCAGGCACGACATGTCGCTGCCCGTCAGTACCTCTGTCCCGTTGCGGACGTGGTCGGCCACGCGGTCCTGGCCCATACGGGCTGAGATGCCGGCTTCGCTCACGCAGAAGGTTCCGCCGAAGCCGCAGCACTCATCGTTGCGGTTGAGCTGGGTCAGCTCGATGCCATCGAGCGAGGCCATGAGACGGCTAAGCTGGCCGTCGCGCACGGGCGTCATCTCCGATTCGTTGGCCTGGTGCAGGCCGCGCTGGCCATGGCAGCTCAGGTGCAGGCCCACTTTATGCGGGAAGGCGCCCGGCAGGCTTTCCACCTTCAGCACCGTGCTGATGAAGTCAATCAGGTCATACGCCGCGCCGCGAACGTGCTGCACGTCGGCCGTTTGGTCCAGCTTATCGAAGTGCTTGCGCACGTGGTACACGCAGCTGCCCGATGGAGCCACCACGTAGTCATAGTCGCTGAATGTTTCGACAAAATGCCGGTAGATGGGCAGGGCGTCGCGCTCGCAGCCGCTGTTGGCCAGGGGCTGGCCGCAGCAGGTTTGCTGGGCCGGGAAGTGCGCCTGCACGCCCAGTTTCTCCAGCAATTGCAGCGTCGCAATGCCTACTTGCGGGTAGAACTGGTCGATATAGCACGGGACGAATAGGGCAACTTTCATTATTGTTTTCTAGGGGTAGAGACGCATAATTGCGTCTCGTCGTTGAACGGCCAGCGCAATACCTGAACAACATCAGCAATGACGAGACGCAATTATGCGTCTCTACCTCGCCTGACTACTTGTTCACGGGCGCGACGTCGTTCCGCACAGCCGCCAGCGGCATATCATCCTCATCCGTAAACAGCGGCTGGGTTTTCTTCAGTGCCTCCCCCTGTTCCAGGTGCACCAGCGCACCCAACGCCGTGGCCTGCGGTACCTCCAGCGTGCGGATTTCTGCCTTCGGGAAGTTCCAGCTCAGCGTTTGCATGAAGAGCGGGTTGCGAGCAAAGCCGCCATCGACGAAGATGGTTTTTTCGCCCTGCCACACGAGGTGGATTGACTCCAAAAGGATGCTAATCAGCCCGTGCATGAGGTGCTGGTAGGCATCCGAAGCCGTGCGAAAGCCGCTCAAATCCCACTCCTCGGCCGGCTGGTCGGGGAAAGGGCCGGTGCCAGCCATGCACGCCGGCCGGAAACCGGTGGAAGCCTCGTCATACGGGCGAGCCAGCACGATGGAACGGTAAAAATCGGGCTTGACGTGGAAATGCGCGGCAATGCGCTCCACCTGGTAGTCGTGCTCGCGGCCCAGGAATACACGCGCGGCGCGGGTGGCTTCGCCGCGCGGCGTCATGAAGCTGAGGCAGTCGCGGCGCAGCAGCTCGGGGGTGAGGGAATTGCTGTTGAACGGGTTGATGGTGACCGACCAGGTGCCGGTGGACACCAGCACGAACGGCTCGTCATTCTCTGCCAGATAAGGCATCACGGCTGAGGTGCTATCGTGCAGGCCCACCCCTACCAAAATGCCATCGACCACGGAGGCGATGGAGTCGCGGGTGAGGGGCGCCAGTTTCTCATCGATGCCCTCGCGGCGCACCCACTCGTGGTAGTCGCCGCGCTTGTAGTCCCACAGCGCCGTGTGGCAGCCGATGGACGTGAAGTCGCTGAATTTCTCGCCCGAAATCAAATACGACAGATAATTCGGCAGATGCAGCGAGGTCTGAATCTGCGCGTACTGCTCCGGCTTGGCGTATTTCAGCCAGTAAAGCTGCAGACCCGAGTTCAGCAGGCCCAAGCGCGGCGAGCAGGTGTCGGCCGCGAACTCCTCGGGTGACTGGCCCAACTCGGCGTAGAACTTGGCCTCGATGTCGGCCGGCATGGGCTTTAGGTAGTTGTAGAGCGGCAGCAGGGGCTGGCCATCGGCGCCGAGGTGCACCCAGCTGGCCCCGTAGGCCGTGAAATTCACGCCCTTCACGGTGTAGTGCGGGTGGTTGCGGAGCTGCTTCCAATGCGTCTGAACCCATTCGGTGAGGCGCGGCAGATGGTCGCAGGGGTAGCCATCATCATCCAGCACGTCGGTGCAGATGTGCAGCTCCTCGTCAATAATCTGCTGGTTCTCATCGAAAAGAATCAACTTTTTATTGGTTTTGCCAATGTCAAAAACGGCGTAGACGGACTTTTTCATCGTCTGTATCATAGCCCGGTGGATACGCTGTGCTTGCCGCGCTGCTGAATGAGTTTCTCGCGCACGCCCTCGGCGCGGAAGGCCGCGAGGGGCCGGATAGCGCCGCCGCTGCGCAGGTAGGCTTCCGATACCAGCGGGCGCACGTCGGTGAGGAAGGCATCGCGCAGGATTTCTTCGGCGCGTACCACGTCGTTGGCGTCCTGGGCTTCGGCGAGGGCTTCGCGGTCGACCAACAGGGCTTTGGCGTAGGCGGAGAGGATATTTTCGACCGATTGCAGGAGGTCTTCCAGCGGGTCTTTCACGTTGTGGCTGGCATCAATCATGTAGGCCACCGCTTCGGCGGGGACCGATTTGTCGAGGGAGGCGTCCACCAGCTCGTTGAAAATCAAGAACAGCTGGAAGGGCTTGATGCTGCCGGTGGTCAGGTCGTCGTCGCCGTACATCGAGCCGTTGAAGTGGAAGCCACCGAGGCGCCCAAACTGGCGCAGGCGGCCCACAATCTGCTCGATGTTGGTGTTGGGCAGGTGATGGCCCAAATCGACCAGTACCTGCGCCTGCTGGCCCAGCGCCTGGCACAGCGCCAGCGAGGTGCCCCAGTCCGGAATCACCATCGAGTAGAAATTGGGCTCGTAGGGCTTGTACTCCACCAGCATGGCCCAGTCCGAGGGCATGGCTTCGTAAATAGCCGCCAGCGACTCCTGCGTGCGCGAAAAAGCGCGGCGCAGGTGCGACTGGCCGGGGAAATTGGAGCCGTCGGCCAGCCAGATGGTCAGGGTTTTAGCGTCGAGCTGGCGGCCGTAGCGCACGCAGTCGATGTTGTGCTGAATGGCCTGCTCGCGTACGGCTTTATCGGTGTGGCTGAGTGAGCCGAACTTGTAGGAATGCGGCTGGTCTTTCTGGTCCTGGAAGGTGTTGGAGTTCACCGAATCAATCACCAATCCCTTCTCCTTCAGCAGCTGCTGGAGGCCGGGAATGTCCTGCGGAATATCCCAGGGAATGTGCAGCGAAATGGAATTCGACGAGCGGTTGAGAGCTTGTAGAATGCCTACGTCGCCAATTTTATCTTCCAGCGTGGCGGGCTCGCCGCCGGCCGCGAAACGGCCGAAACGCGTGCCGCCCGTACCCAGCGCCCAGCTCGGAATAGCGACCTGGAAATCAATCAGCTTTTGCACTATCGCCGCCACATCGGCGTGGCGCAGGCGCGGCGATTCGGCCGTGTACTGAAACTGGGTTTGGTGCTCGGCCAGCAACGGCTGGTTGAGTTCGGCGAGGCGTTGGTCGGAGAACATAGTTGACAAGAGAATAATGTCCGGTGTTGGTTGGGTAGAACAAATTACCCGTTTCCATCGGCCGGAACTGTTCTGGGCTCTCCTGTTTTGCGCGCGAAACCTAATGGCGCAGCATGTAGCGTGGACTCTGCGAGTCCGCGCATTGTCAGAACGTTCGCCCATGCGCGGACTCGCAAAGTCCACGCTACAGTTACAACGACCCCCTACGAATCGTATAAAACGGGTTTTTCACCTTTACGCGCTGCTTTTCCAGCAGCAGCGTGGCGGCCGTGCGGCCCATCGCCTCGAAGTCGGTGGTAATCACCGTCATATTCAGCAGCTCTTTCAGGGGCGTTTCGTTGAAGGAAATGATGCCCACTTCACGACCCAGCAGGTAGCTGGTCTGGCGGATTTTCTTTACCAGCTCCACCAAGTCGGTTTCGCGGATGACCACATAGGCGGTGCCGGCTTGCACCACTTCATTCATGGCATTTTCAACCACCGAAAACTCCTTGTTGCGCATCAGGCAGAAGGACCGAAAACCCCACGGCAATTCCTCGGGGTGGTTGGCATCGGAGGGGAGCACGAGGACCAGGCGGGAATATTTTTCCAATAGGTCTTCGGCTTTTTCGAGGGCGGTAAAAATGTCCTTGTCGAAGTCCTGGAATACGCGCAGGCAATCGTGGGTCAGCTCCGGGATGTCCTTATCCAGCAACACCAGCTCCTGGCTGGGAATGGTGTTGAGAATGGCCCGCGAAATGGCCTTGTCGGTGTCCAGGGTGAAGTGCGGCATTACCACGTAGTAGTTGTATTTGCCGAGATTCTTCTCAATGATTTCCTGGAACAGATTCACGTTGTAGTGGTGAATCTGGAGGTCGACGGTGGCACGGTCGCCGAGGGTTTCGAGGAAGGCGTAGTAGATGATTTTCTTGTAGGAGCTCAGCTTATTGAACACCAGCAGGATTTTCAGCTTCGAGTTGTCGCTGGTTTCCACGTAGTAGCCCTTGCCCTGCACCGAGGTGATGAAGCCGCGCTCGCGCAGCTCGCGGTAGGCTTTTTCCACGGTATCGCGCGCCAGGTAATGCTCCACGCTCAGCTCGCTGATGCTGGGCAGGTGGTCGCCGTTTTTCAGCACACCGCGCTCAATATCCATGATGACCGACTGCACAATCTGCTTGTACTTCGGCGTTTTATCGAGGGGCTTTAGTTGGAGTTGATACATGCCGGGTGGTGGGCAAGTCAGATGATTTCGGCCGCGCTACCATGGGTAAACCCAGTTGGCGGCGGCAGAATTCAGCAAGGTGGAATAAGGGACAAAAAAGGCGTTATTCAGAGGTCGTGCCCCAAATGTAGCCTTTTAGGCAATGCCAGCCGCACACGCGTTAGCCAATACTATCGCAGCAAAAAACCTGGCGCCCCAATTCTAAAATCGGGACGCCAGGTCAGCGGGCTTAATGTTACAGAATGCTAGCGCACAAAGGCCATGGCCACACCACCGTCCACGTTCAGCACGTTGCCAGTGGATTTGCTCAGCGAGCCATCCACGAACACGCGCACGGCTTTGGCAATGTCTTCTGAGAGCAATTCTTCGCCCAGCAGCGTGCGCTTGGCGTAGTGGGCGGGCAGCTCTTCTACCGAGATGCCGTAAGCCTTAGCGCGGCCGGCGGCCCAGTCGCCCTCCCAGATTTTCGAGCCGCGCAGCACGGCGTCGGGATTCACGGTATTCACGCGGATTTTATCGGCCCCGAGCTCGGTGGCCAGCAGGCGGCTCATATGCAGCTGGGCCGCTTTGGCGGTACCGTAGGCTACGTTATTGGGGCCAGCCACGAGGCCGTTTTTGCTGGCAATGTTCACGATATCGCCGCCCAGCCCCTGCTGGCGCATGATGGTGACGGCGGCCTGGCTCACCAAGAACTGGCCTTTCACGAGCACATCGTTCAGAATGTCCCAGTCGGCTTGCGTGGTGTCGGCCAAAGGCTTGGAAATCGACAAGCCAGCGCAGTTCACGATAATGTCGACGCCGCCGAATTGCAGTACGCCAGCTTTCAGCGACTCGGCGATGCTTTCGGCACTGGTTACTTCGATGGGCGCGGTGATGGCGCTGTCCTTGCCGAATTGCTTGCGCAGGTCGGCCTGGGTTTCTTCGAGGCGGTCGCGGTCCACGGCCACCACACAGGCGCCGAATTTCAGCAGCTCCTCGCAGATGGCTTTGCCGATGCCGCCGGTGCCGCCGGTCACATAGGCCACCTTGCCCGAGAGGGCTTTGGGCGGAGCCATGCGCTGGAGCTTGGCTTCTTCGAGCAGCCAGTATTCGATGTTGAAGGCTTCCTGCTCGGGCAAGCCCTGGTAGGTGCTCACGGCCTCAGCCCCACGCATCACATTGATGGCGTTGGTGTAGAACTCAGCGGCTACGCGGGCGGTCTGCTTGTCTTTCGAGAAGGAGAACAAGCCCACACCGGGCCACAGAATAATAACCGGATTCGCATCGCGCATGGCGGGCGAGTTGGGGTGCTTGCTGCGCTCGTAGTACGCAGCGTAATCGGCGCGGTAGGCTTCAAACTGGGCTTCCAGATACGTTTTCACGCTGGCGGCGTCGCCCTGCATCACGTCGGCATCGAGCACGAGCGGGCGGATTTTGGTGCGCAGGAAGTGGTCGGGGCAGCTGGTGCCTTTGGCAGCGAGGCGGGCCAGGTCGTGCGAGTTCACGAACTCCAGCACGCGGGCATCATCCGTATAGTGGCCCAGCATGCGGCGCTGGCTGCTGGCCAGGCCGCGCAGCACGGGCATCACGGCGGCGGCGGCGGTGCGGCGGCCGGCAGCGTCGAGGGTTTGCTCACGCTTCACGCCACCGAAAACGGGGGCTTTCTTGCCATAGTTGGCTTCGAGGTAAGTCGCGGCTTGCTCAATGACTTCAAGCGTGTTCATGTACGACTCGTAGCTCGTGTCGCCCCAGGTGAAGAGGCCGTGGCCGCCGAGGATAACGCCGCGCAGGCCGGGGTTGTCGGCCACGATTTTTTCGAGCTGCAAACCGAGGTCGAAACCGGGTTTCTGCCAGGGCAGCCAGCCCATGGTATCGCCCCAGATTTCGTGCATGATTTGCTCGCCGTCCTTGCTGGCCGCAATGGCAATCAGAGCATCGGGGTGCAGGTGGTCGATGTGCTTGAAGGGCAGCAGGCCGTGCAGCGGGGTATCAATGGAAGGCGTGGCGCACTTGGGGTCGAAGAGGCAGTACTCGAACAGGCCCACCATCTCGTCTTCAAATTCGAGGCCACGGTAGCGGTTTTTCAGCTGGTGCAGCTTCTCAACGTACAGGTTGGCGCAGCCCGAGCGGGTGAGCGTGCCAATGTCGCCGCCCGAACCTTTCACCCACATCACTTCGGCGGCTTCGCCGGTGACGGGGTTGGTTTCCTGAATTTTGCAGCTGGTGTTGCCCCCGGCGTAGTTGGTCAGGCGCAGGTCGGCGCCGAGCAGGTTGGAGCGGTAGAGGAAAAGGGCTACTTCGTCGCCGGCCAGCTCGGCGGCTTTGGCTTCGTCCCAGAGGTAGCTGACGTGCTGGAAAGTGAGGGTTTTTTCCATGAGATAGGTTGCAGATGCGTTAACCAGAATTCGAGATAGGTTTGCGATGGTACAAAGGTGCCGGAGGGGCTAACGGCCAACATCCTGCACTCTCCTGCTTAGCAGTAAAAAAATTGTTACCCGCCCGGCCACGCCCCAAAAGGCACAAAATCCAGCGTTATTTCGCGTTCAGGAGAGCACAGGAGGGTTTGTCCTCACTTACCCGGCAGCTTTGCCGGAAACCTTACCATACCATACGTAGCAATGGCTGTAATCTGGGGAGTTATTCTTCATGCGCTGGGCGGCTTTGCCTCCGGCAGTTTTTACCTGCCTTACAAGAAGGTGAACGGCTGGTCCTGGGAAAGCTACTGGCTGGTGGGCGGCATTGTGAGCTGGCTGGTGGCGCCGTGGGTGCTGGGCTACCTCACCGTGCCGCATCTGTTTGAGGTGCTGCACCAGGCCGATAACTCGACCATTGCCTGGGCCTATTTCTGGGGCATTTTGTGGGGCACGGGCGGGCTCACGTTCGGGCTGGCCATGCGGTACCTGGGCTTATCGCTGGGCATGGCCGTCACGCTGGGGCTGTGCGCGGTATTCGGCACGCTGGTTCCGCCTATTTACGAGGGCAAGATGGGCGCGCTACTGGCTACGGACTCGGGCCGCTACATCATCCTGGGGTTAGGCGTGTGCGTGCTGGGCATTCTGATTTGCGGCCGGGCGGGCCTGCTGAAGGAGAAAACGCTGACCCAGGAGCAAAAGCAGGAATCCATTGCCGAATTCGACCTAAAAAAAGGGCTGATGGTGGCCGTGTTTTCGGGCATTATGAGTGCCTGCTTCTCGTTTGGGCTCACGGCCGGGCAGCCCATTGCCAAGCTGGCTGAGGCCAACGGCACCAACCCGCTGTTCGTGAACAACGCCATTCTGGTCATCATCCTGGCCGGCGGCCTCACCACCAACGCCATCTGGTGCCTCTACCTCAACCTCAAAAACAAGACCTACACCGACTACCTGAACCCCTCCTACCCCGCGCTGCGCAACATCATTTTCTGCGCGCTGGCGGGCACTACGTGGTACTTCCAGTTCTTCTTTTATGGCATGGGCGACAGCCAGATGGGCGCGTACCGCTTCTCGGGCTGGACGCTGCACATGGCCTTTATCATTGCCTTTAGCAGCATGTGGGGCCTCGTGCTGCACGAGTGGCGCGGGGCCAACCGCAGCACCATGCGGACGGTGACGCTGGGTATCATCGCCGTGGTGCTGTCCACGGTGGTGGTGGGCTACGGCAACTACCTGGGCTCGCCCGAGCATCAGGCCCCGGCGCAGGACACGGCCGCCATCAGCGCCGGAAAATAGCCGCTGCCTCTCTCTTCCAACTGGAGCCCGGGCCTTGTCGTGATGGATGAGGGCCGGGCTTTTTTACTGACTCCCATGAGCCACCGTTACGCGGCAGTTTTCCTGATTTGCGGCCTGCTGGGGGCCGGTCCATCGGCGGCACCTCTGGCCGCCCCGCAGGTGCAGGCCGAGCGCCTGGGGCGGGGCGTAGTGGCCGTGGCGCAGCCCGATGGCAAGGTCTTCATCAGTTGGCGCTTGCTGGCAAATGATGCGCCCGGCGTGGCCTTTGATGTCTTCCGGCAAACCGGCTCCATGGCGGTCAAGTTGAACAAGCAGCCGCTCACGGCCGGCACCAACTGGCTCGATGAATCTGCTCCAAAGGGGCAGTCGGCTAACTATTCGGTGCGAGTGGCTGGAGATACTAAAGCCGCTACTGACGCCTCGGCCACCGCCAAAACGTGGGCCGACGGTTACCTGCGCCTGCCGCTCCAGCCGCCGCCCGGCGGCACGGTGAGCAGCGGCTCCGAAACCAGCCCGTACACCTATACCGCCAACGATGCCAGCGCCGCCGACCTCGACGGCGACGGCCAGTACGAAATCGTGCTAAAATGGGAGCCCACCAACGCCCGCGACAACGGCTCAAACGGCCTCACCGGGCCGGTCATTCTGGATGCGTATAAGCTGGATGGCACCCGCCTGTGGCGCATCAACCTGGGCCGGAACATTCGAGCCGGCGCCCACTACACGCAGTTTATGGCGTATGATTTGGACGGCGACGGCCGGGCCGAAATCGCCTGCAAAACCGCCGACGGCACCGTGGACGGCGCAGGCAAAACCCTTGGCGATGGCAGCAAAGACTACCGCTCCCTCACCGTGCCCAGTGATGGCGTAAGCGTGCCCACGGCCCGCGACGCGAAGTATGGCCGCATCCTGGCCGGGCCGGAGTATTTCACGGTATTTGATGGGCGGACGGGCGCGGCGCTGGCCTCCGTGCCCTACCTGCCGGCGCGGGGCGAACTGGGCGGCTGGGGCGGCATCGGCGGCAATGGCGGCAACGACCAGTACGGCAACCGCGTCGACCGTTTTCTGGCCTGCGTGGCCTACCTCGATGGTGCCAAACTCAGCGTGGTGATGTGCCGCGGCTACTACGGCCGCACCGTGCTGGCCGCCTGGGACTGGCGCGGCGGCCAGCTCACTTCGCGCTGGGTGTTCGACTCGAAAGACGCTCAAAACCCCTTCTCCGGCATGGGCAACCACGGCCTGAGCGTGAACGACGTGGACGGCGATGGCCACGACGAAATCGTGTACGGCTCGATGGTGGTCGACGACAACGGCACGGGCCTGTTCAGCACCGGCCTGCGCCACGGCGACGCCCTTCACGTCTCAGACTTCGACCCCGCCTTGCCTGGCCTCGAAGCCTGGGGCGTGCACGAAAACGAGGAGAAGGTGCCCGGCCACGAAAACGGCCCCGGCGCGGCCCTCTACGCCGCCGGTACCGGCCAAATCCTTTTCGCCAAACTGCCCGGCGAGGACGTGGGCCGGGGTATGGCCGCCGACATCGACCCGCGCCACCCCGGGGCCGAAATGTGGGTGAGCAACTCCGAGCTGGGCCTGCTTACCTGCAAAGGGGAGCGTATCGGCCCGTCGCCGCGCTCCGTCAATTTCGGCCTGTGGTGGGACGGCGACCTGCTGCGCGAGCTGCTAGATGATACCCGCGTGGAAAAGTGGGACTATCAGGCCGGCCAACTCGCTACTTTATTGCAGGGCAAGGATTTTGGAGCGCGCTCCTGCAACGGCACCAAAGCCACGTCCTGCCTCAGCGCCGACCTCTTGGGCGACTGGCGCGAGGAAGTGGTGTGGCGCACCGCCGACAATTCGGCCCTGCTCATTTTCAGCACTCCCATCCCCACCACGCACCGCCTCGTCACGCTGATGCAGGACCGCGCCTACCGCCTCGGCGTGGCCCGCGAAAACGTGGGCTACAACCAGCCCCCGCACCCCGGTTTCTTTCTGGGCGAGGGGATGAAATAGGCCGGACGCGCGCGGTGTGCCATGCTTAAGGGGGTAAACAGAGCCGGACGCCGGCCTCCGGCCTACTCCAACCTTCATGCCCCAACGAATTCCGGCGTGCAGGTAGGTGCAGGATACGGCCGCCCGCATTCCGTCCAACATTTGGCTATCGAATACTGCGCTGCTCCTTCTCCCCCAAACCCGCCCGTGAAAAAGCCCCTGCTCCTACGGCATCTGCTGGCCGCTGCTGCCCTGCTGCTGCTGGCATGCGCCTTCGGCCGGCCCAGCGCGCCGCCCACGCTCTACCTCATCGGCGACTCCACGGTGAACAACCCGAACCCGCCCCAGGCAGGCTGGGGCAACGTAATCGCGGCCTACTTCGACACCACCCGCATCAAGGTGCGCAACAACGCCAAGGCCGGCCGCAGCACCCGCACCTTCATTAGCGAAGGCCGCTGGGAAACCACCATCGATGCCATCCGGCCCGGTGATTTTCTCATCATGCAATTCGGGCACAACGAAGGCAGCCCGCCCGACACCACCAAGGCCGGCCGGCGCGGCGTGCTGCGTGGCACCGGCGAAGAAACCAAAAGCCTCGTGTGGCCCGACGGCCACTCCGAAACCGTGAACACCTACGGCTGGTACCTGCGCAAATTCATCCGCGAAGCCCGGGCCAAAGGGGCCACGCCGGTAGTCTGCTCCATGATTCCGCGCAACGAGTGGAAGGACGGCAAGGTCATCCGGGCCAGCAATGATTTTGGCAAGTGGGCCCAGGAAGTAGCGCAGCAGGAAGGCGTGGCCTTCATCAATCTCAACGAAATAACCGCTTTGAAATACGACCAGCTGGGGCCGGTGGAAGTGAAGAAATTCTTCCCCGGCGACCACACCCACACCAACGAAGCCGGTGCCATCATCAACGCCGAATCGGTGGTCGACGGCATCAAAGCCAACAAAAAGCTGGCGCTGCACAAGTACCTGAAGAAATAAATTGCCTGTCATCCTGAGCGCAGCGAAGGACCTTATCACCGAAGAACGACTTGCAGTATTTCAACGGCTACGAACGTGATAGGGTCCTTCGCTGCGCTCAGGATGACAAACGATTAAAGCAAATTGCCCTCTGATGAAACCCACCCGCCCCAACCTGCCTCTACGCGCCAGCCTGGGCTACGGCCTGCTGCTGGTGGCCCTGCTGCTGGCCGGCTTCACGCACCCGCTCGCCAAGCACAAGCCTACGCTCTTTCTCATCGGCGACTCCACCGTAAAAAACGGCAAGGGCAAGGGCGACGGCGGCCTCTGGGGCTGGGGCAGCTATTTGGCCGCGCACTTCGACACCACCCGCATCCGCGTGGAGAATGATGCGCTGGGCGGCACCAGCAGCCGCACCTTCCAGACCAAAGGCCTGTGGGAAGCCGTGCGCGCCAAAATCCAGCCCGGCGACTTCGTCATCATGCAGTTTGGCCACAACGACGACGGCCCACTGGCCGACACCGCCCGCGCCCGCGGCACCATCAAAAGCAACGGCGACGAAAGCCAGGCGGTCTACAACCCCCTCACCAAACAGCAGGAAGTGGTGCATAGCTACGGCTGGTATTTGCGGAAAGTAATAAGCGAAACCAAGGCCAAAGGCGCTACCCCGGTGGTGTGCTCCCTCATCCCCCGCAACGTATGGAAAGATGGCAAGGTGAACCGCGCCACCGACACCTACACCAAATGGGCCACCGAAGCCGCCAAGCAAGGCGGCGCCTATTTCATTGATTTGAACCGGCTGGTGGCCGATAAATACGACCGCGAAGGCGAAGCCAAAGTGGGCGCCGTGTACTTCACATCGAAAGACCACACCCACACCATCGAGGCGGGAGCTGTTCTGAATGCAGCTACCGTAGCGGAAGGCATCAGGGCCACAAAGGGGCTGGCGTTGAGCAAGTATCTGAAGAAGTAGCGCGGACTTTGTAGTCCGCGAGTACAGTGACTCCACACACTCATTGATTCGCGGACTACAAAGTCCGCGCTACTGCCCTTCCGCCGTATGAAAAAACTCACCGCCGTGGCCCTGCTACTAAGCTGCTTCGGCAGCTTAAGCAGCCGCGCCCAAACGCCTGCCCCTCGGCCCGCGCCACTGCCGGTCACGGTCATCATTCCGGCCTCGGATTTTATTCAGGAGCTTCCCAAAGGCGTCATTATTGCCGATGCCAACGGCCTGCACGCGCCCTGGATTTACAATAACACCGCGCTGGTCCTGAAGTCAAAAACCAACATGCAGGTGCGCGTGCCGGTGCCGGAAGCGGGCACGTACACGCTGTACGTGCGCAGCCAGGGCGAGAAAAACACCAGCTTCAAAGTGGCCATCAACGACCAGGTAACGGCCGTCACCTTTGGCCGCGGCCCGCTGAGCTGGCAGGCCGGTGGCACGTTTGAGTTGCCCGCCGGAATGGCTTACGTGAAGCTCACCCGCATCGAAATGGGCGCGGCGGTGGACGTGCTGGTGCTGAGCAAAAACGCCAATCTGAAAGAAGAAGACGTGCGGCCCTACCAACTGCCGGACGACGTGGCGCTGCTAAAGCAATACCCCATTCCACAATCCAACGCCGTAAAATTCGGCGACGTAGACGGCGACGGCAAAACCGACTTTATGGTGCTGGAGCCCGACTTTTCGGCCCACGTTTTCGATAATTCCGGCAAGGAGCTGTGGGCCTATAAAGCGCCCGCCGAGTACGTGAAGGAGCGGTCAGAATTTGAAGCGCCCGGCGTGCTCTGGGATTTTGACCACAACGGCAAAGCTGAAGTGGTGCACTGGCGCTACCTCGAGGGCCAGGAATGGCTGGTGGTGGCCGACGGCCGCACCGGCAAAATCCTGCGCAAAACCGCCTGGCCCACCCAGCCGCTGCCGCACGTTTACAACAACTTCCGGCTGGCCATCGCGCACCTGCACCCCGGCCCGGCCAACGACCTGGTGGCCTACACCGACATGGGCGGCACCCAGAACGTGACCGCCTACTCGGCCGACCTGAAACAGCTCTGGCAGCACACCGAGCACCGCAAAAAAGACAACCTCGGCCACTACATCTACCCCGTCGACCTCAACGCCGACGGCCTCGACGAAGTCCTTGTTGGCTCGCTGCTGCTCGATACGCGCGGAAAGGAAATCTGGAACCGCTTCGACCTGCTGCCCGACAACCACGACCACGCCGACAGCTACAAGTTCATCGACATGAACGGCGACGGCAAGCTCGACATCGCCACCGCCAACAGCGAAACCGGCGTATTCATCTACGAAGCCCTGACCGGCAAAATCATCTGGCAAAACACCGCCGAGCACAGCCAGCAGCTGGCGGTGGGCAATTTTCTGAAAGGCGTTTCCGGCCCGCAGGTCGTCATCGGGGGGCGCACCTACGGCACCAAGGGCACCGACGAGCCGGGCCTCTCCAGCCAGCTCTACTGGTTCGACAACGCGGGCAACCTGGTAAAAAAATGGCCCGGCAACCCCATCAACGGCAACCCCGATTTCGTGCGCGGCAACTGGCGCGGCGACGGTGCCACCTGGCTGTTCTGGCACAAATTCCACCTGAACGATGCCGGCACCGGCGAGCTATATTTCCCGGATATGGTCTTCCACATGTTCGATTTCACGGGTCAAGGGGCCGAGGAAGTCATCACGCTGAGCCAGGGCCGGCTAAGCATTTTCGGCAGCCGTAGCGCCACCCACAGCGGTAAGGACTCGAAGAAGGACCTGGAATATCTGCGGAATTCTGTGGTCAACCACACACATTACTAGAGCCGCCCGAACGGTGTAGAGTCGCGACACCTCGCGTCTCCGGGCTAAACGCTACGCCACAACTACATCAGCACCGAGGAGACGCGAAGCGTCGCGTCGCTACACCGCCATGAAATACCTCTGCATCCTGCTCCTAACGTTGCTGCTGGTCCACCCCACCCACGCCCAGACGCCCGCCACCCAGCGCCAAATCCAGTACCTCTCTGGCCGCGACAACCACCCCACCGTGAAGTGGGACTTCTACTGCACCGGCGGGCGCAAAAGCGGCTACTGGACCACCATTGCCGTGCCTTCGTGCTGGGAGCAGCAGGGTTTTGGCCTCTACAACTACGGCCGCGACTACAAAACCTACGGCAAAAACTTCCGCTTCGCCGATGAGCAGGGGCTCTACAAGCACAGCTTCACGGTGCCGGCCGCGTGGCGCGGACGGCGTGTCGAAATCGTGTTCGAAGGCTCGATGACGGACACCGAAGTGAAGGTGAACGGGCAGGTAGCCGGGGCTATTCACCAGGGCGCGTTCTATCGGTTTAAATATGACATCACCGACAAGCTAAAATTTGGCGAGGCCAATTTGCTGGAAGTGAAAGTGAGCAAGATGTCGGCCGAGCCCAGTGTAAACAACGCCGAGCGGCTGGCCGACTACTGGGTTTTTGGCGGGATTTTCCGGCCGGTGTACCTGCAATCCTACCCAGAGCAATACGCCGATAACGTGGCCATTGACGCCCGCGCCAACGGCAGCTTCACGCTCCGCGCCAACGTGCACAATGTGAAGCAGGCCACCCAGCTGCAAGCAGAAATCCTCGACCAAGCCGGCCAAACCGTGGGCACCGCCAGCGCCACGATAGCAGCCGGCGATACCGTGGCCCGCCTCAGCACCACCATCAAAAACCCGCGCCAGTGGACGGCCGAAACGCCCAACCTCTACCGCGCCCGCCTCACGCTGCGTACCGGCTCCGAAACCCAGTACCAGACCACCGAAGCCTTCGGCTTTCGCACCATTGAAGTGCGGCGCGGCAAGGGCATTTACGTGAACGGCACGCAGGTAAAAATGAAGGGCACCAACCGCCACAGTTGGTGGCCCGAAACCGGCCGCACCCTCAACGACAGCATCCAGCTACAGGACGTGAAGCTGCTGAAAGAGATGAACATGAACGCCGTGCGCATGTCGCACTACCCGCCCGATGCCGAGTTTCTGCACCTCTGCGACTCGCTGGGGCTGTATGTGCTGGATGAACTGGCCGGCTGGCAGAAATTCTACAGTACCAAAGCCGGCACGCCCCTCGCGCGCTCGATGGTGGAGAAAGACCAGAACCACCCCAGCATCATTTTCTGGGACAACGGCAACGAGGGCGGCACCAATAAGGAACTGGACGCCGTGTTCTACCAATACGACCTCACGAAACGCCCCGTTATTCACCCCCACCACCGGCCCGGCAACGCCTACAGCGGCATCGACTGCAACCATTACGAGGACTACTACAGCACCCAGAAAATCCTCGCCGATTCGCTCATCTACATGCCCACCGAATTCCTGCACAGCCAGGACGATGGCGGCGGCGGCGCCGGCCTGGCCGATATGTGGGAGCTGCACTGGAAGGCCCAACGCTCAGGCGGCGGCTTCCTCTGGGCCATGGTCGACGAAGGCATCGTCCGCACCGACCAGCACAACATCATCGACGTGAACGGCGTGAACGCGCCCGATGGCCTCCTGGGCCCGCACCGCGAAAAGGAAGGCAGCTTCTTCGCTATCCGCGAGATTTTCTCGCCCATTCACATTACCCTGAAAGAGCTGCCGGCCAAATTTGACAGCAAGGTAGAAATCGAAAACCGCTACCATTTCACCAACCTCAGCCAGTGCTTTTTCCAGTGGGAGCTGGTGAATTTCCGCAAGCCCAGCGACCCGTTTGCGGGCAGCCTGCCCGGCAAGAAAAGCCGCATCAAAAGCCCTAATCTGGCCCCGCTCGCCACCGGCAAGCTGAATCTGGAATTGCCCAAAGACTGGAAAAACTACGATGCAATTGTCCTCTCCGCCTTCGACCCGGCCAGAAACCTGGTGTACAAATGGACTTGGAAAACCGGCGGCAACGCCAAGCTGCTTGATGGCGTGCTGGCCGTGCAAGCCAAGGACAAGCTGGCCGTGCAGGTGGCCGAAACCGACTCCACGCTCAGCCTCACGGCCAGCAACATTTCGGTCACCTTCAACAAAACCAACGGCCACCTCAGCGGCGTGAAGGGCAACAACGGCGACAAGCTCAGCTTCACCAACGGCCCCGTGCTGGTGGCCGGCACCGCCACCTTCACCGGCCTCACGCACCGCACCGAGCCCGACGGCGAAGTGGTGGAGGCCAACTACACCGGCGACCTCAAAACCGTGCGCTGGAAAATGCACGCCACCGGCTGGCTGCAGCTGGATTACGAATACGCCCTCACCGGCGATTTCCCCTTCACCGGTCTCAGTTTCAGCTACCCCGAGAACTTCGTGATTGGCGCTAAATGGCTGGGGCAGGGTCCGTACCGCGCCTGGAAAAATCGTCTGGCCGGCACCACACTCAACGTGTGGGAGAATGCGAATAACAACACCCAAACAGCCGCCGCACCCTGGATTTACCCCGAGTTCAAAGGCTACTTCGCCGACATCGCCTGGATGGAATTCAACACCGTGGAAGGCGCCTTCCTCGTCGCCAGTCCCGATAAAAACCTGTTCGTGCGGCGCTTCAATTTCTACGGCCTGAGCGGTGTCAAACCCCAGCCCGGCCTGCCGGTTGGCGACATTTCCTTCCTCGACGGCATCCCGCCCATCGGCACCAAGCTCGGCCTCAACATCGACCAGCACCCCGAGCGCCTCGGCCCAAATAGCGAGCCGAACCACCTCACGGGCGCACCCACCAAACGCACCCTCTACTTCTACTTCGGCCTGCCGCCGACGGACAGCAAGCCCCAGCCCTACATCGCGCCGGCCAAGGATGATTTGTTTTAAAGCTACTGACTGCCACCAATATACGAAGGGCGCGAATGTTATTTAAGCGAGTCTCTCCGTAATTGATGGCAGTCAGCAGCTAAAACAAACTAGCCGTTCATCGAAGCAAACGCCTCGGCCGGCGAAGCCCGCTGAAACTCGTAGAACTGAGCCGTCTGGCCCACGCGGATTTCGTCGTCGTCGTTTTCCAGGCCGGCCAGTAGCTCATCGGCTACCTGCTGCGGCAGGATGCCGTTGGCGCCCCCTATTTCGGCCGAAAACTCGGTATCGACCAGCGGCGGCATCAGCTCGAACACGCGGATGTTGGTAGCCTTCGCCAGCGTGTGGCGCAGCGCCTGCGTGTAAGAGTGCACGGCAGCCTTGCTGGCCGAATACGTGGGCACGGCCGCACTTGGCGCGAAGGCCACGATGGACGACACGTTGACCACGGCCGCTTCGGGCTGCTGGCTCAGCACGGGCAGCAGTAGCTCGGTCAGGCGTATCATGGCCAGGTAGTTGGTCGCCATTTCGGCTTCCGCTTTGGAAAACGCGTTCGAGCCCGTAGTCAGCTGATAAGCCGAAGCTTGGCCGGCGTTATTGATGAGCACGCCCAGGTCGCCAAATTCGGCTTGCACCTGCTGCACCAGCCGGGTCACATCGGCCCCGTTGGTGATGTCGCAGGCAACGGTGGCCACGCCGGGCACCTGTGCGGCGGCCTGCCGCAGTTTCGCCTCGTTGCGCCCCACAATGACGACGCGGCTGCCTTTTTCGCTCAGGGTTTTGGCAATGGCCAGGCCGATGCCGGAGCCGCCGCCCGTGATGAGCACGGTTTTATTGGAGATGTTCATGTTGGTTGGATTGGAAAAATGAGGGGAGAAATGGAAAAAACAGGCTTTGGATAAAAGGCACGGGCATCAGTGGTCCGACAAGCTCACCTGCACCGGCCCGCTGCCGGCCTTGTGCTTCAGCACCAGCAGCAGCAGCGGCATGGCCGCCAGAAAAAAGCAGCCCACCAGCAGAAAAGCATCGTTGTAGCTCATGATGCCCGCCTGCTGATTCACGGTCGCATCCAGTAGCGCATAGGCGCGGCGCTGGGCCTCCAGCACCGGCTGGCCGAGGCGCACGGCCACCAGCTGCGCCCCGGCGGCCAGGCGTTCAGCCACGTTCAGGTCGCCGGCCGTGAGATGGGCTACCAGCGCCTGCCGGTGCACCGCGAACTGCGTGGCCAGAAAGGTGTTGACAATGGCAATGCCGAAGGAGCCGCCCAGCTGGCGCATCATGTTGTTGAGGGCCGCGCCCTGGGCAATGTCTTTCAGCGGCAGGCCCGATACCGCCAGCGCGGTGAGCGGCACCGTGAGCAGCGCCAGCCCCGCCCCGCGGAATATCAGGGGCAGGTAAAAATCGCCCTTGCCGGCCGTGCCATTGAGCAGCGCCATGCGCCAGCTAAAAGCAAAAAACAGCAAAAACCCCAACGAAACCACCACCGGAATGGGCACGCCGCCCTGTAGCGCCCGCGCCGTCAGTATCAGGCAGAAAATGGCCAGCACCGCGCCCGGCAGCAGCAGCAAGCCGGTATCGAGGACCGGAAAATGCAACAGACGCTGGGCAAATACCGGCGTGAGGTACACCGACGTGAACAAGCCCGCACCCGTCACAAACGTGAGCACGGCCGCCACCGCCAGCGTCCGGCTCCTGAGCACCCGCAGGTTCACGATGGGAAATTCCGTGGTCAATTCCCACCAGATGAAGGCCCCGATGCCCACCGCCGCCGCCACGCTCAACTGGATGATGTAAGCCGTTTGAAACCAGTCTTCTTCCTGCCCACGCTCCAGCACCACCTGCAGCGCACCCACGCCCACAATCAGCAAAAACAGCCCCACCCAGTCCATGCGCAGCGTGTTGCGTGCCACCTGCACGGCTGGCTCCTTCACCAGGAAAAACGACGCAATGGTGACCACAATGCCGATGGGCACATTCACCAGAAATATCCAGTGCCAGGTGCTCACGTCCAGAATGTAGCCGCCCAAAGTCGGCCCAATGGTAGGCCCGGTAAATACGCCAATGCCAAACAGCGCACTCGCCACCCCGCGCCTGGCCGGCGGAAACGCTTCAAACACAATAGTCTGCGACGTAGACAGCAGCGCCCCGCCGCCCAGCCCCTGCACGAAGCGGAAGGCCACCAGCGTCCAGATATTGCCCGCCGTGCCGCACAGCACCGAGGCCACCGTAAACAGGATAATCGACCCGATAAAGTAGCGCCGCCGCCCAAAACGAGCAGCTAAGAAGCTGGTAATCGGGATAATAATGATGTTGGCAATGGCGTAAGACGTGATAACCCACGAAGTATCGGCCAGCGTCGCGCCCAGGTTGCCGCTCATGTGCGAGAGCGCCACGTTCACAATGCTGGTGTCAATCAGCTCCATCACAGCAGCGGCAATGACCGTGCTGCACAGCAGGAAAAGGCGGAGTGGGCTCATCAGAAACAGGATTATATACCAATCGGTATAATTTTGAGCAAAAAAATATCAGGCTACCAGCTCAGTTTCAATCAAGTGCTCGATGTGGTCGAGGCTGGTGAAGAGGGCCGCGGAGCTGCCCGTGGCTTTCGAAACCAGAATGCCGCCCTCAGTGAGGGTGATGAACAGGTTGGCGTAGCGGCTGGCCTCGGCCGTGGGCTTGATTTCGCCGGTTTGCTGGCCTTTCTCGATGAGGCGCACGAGGTTGCGGTGCCATTTGGCGAGGCTGTCCTGCACGCGCTGGAGCAGGGCAGTGGGCGGCGCGTCGTCGCATTCCACGGCGGCGTTGAGGATGGGGCAGCCGCCGTTTTGCTTGAGTTGTGGGTAGCGCTGGCGGTAGAAGCGCGGCATGGCCAGCAGCTGCTCGCGCACGGGGGCGCTGCTATTGGTGCCGGCGCGCAGGCCCTCCAGCACCAGCCCGAGGTTGTGGTCGAAGGCAGCCAGGGCCACTTCTTCCTTGTTCTCGAAGTTGCCGTAAATGGCCCCCTTGGTGAGGCCAGTGGCGGCCGTGAGGTCATTCAGGGACGTGCCGGCGTAGCCCTGCTTGTTGAAAACAGGGGCCGTTTGCTCGATGATGAACTGGCGGGTGCGCTCGGCTTTGGACATGATGACGGTGCAAATATACCGTTTGGTATTAAAACTGAATGGTCGTCAGAAAAGTTTTGTAGAGACGCAATATTTTGCGTCTCGTCGTTGCACGGTTAACGTTTAAACAACGCCCGAACGATACTAACGACGAGACGCAAATATGCGTCTCTACACCGCCAGGCGTTATTTGGCAGGCTTCAGCAGTTGCACATAGGTGGGCTTGTCCCGGTCACAGGTCAGCTTGCCGTTGTTGAATTCCAGCTCGGCAACCTGGATTACGCTGCGTTTGGCGGCGATTGAATTGGCTGGGGCGGGGTTGGCTTTGTTGCGGCCGGGGTGGGTGAAGTAGAACACGTAGGCGCGGCCGGCGCTCACCACCACGTCGCAGTGGCCGCCAATGGCCTGGTCGTCGCGGCCCTGGCCGGGCAGTTCGAGCATGCGCTCGGACTGGGGTTGCCAGTGCAGTAGGTCATCGGAATGATAGACGGCCATGCCTTTCCACTGGTCAATTATCATCCAGTACTGTTCGTGCCAGCGGAATACTTTGGGGCCTTCGCCGCGCTCGTTCAGGGCCTGGCCGTGGTCGGTCCAGTGGCGCAGGTCGGGGCTGTCGGCATAGTAGATGGATTTGTGGTCCCGCTCGTTGTTGTACCACAGTCGCCAGGTGCCGTCGGGCAGCTTGAACACGCTGGCGTCGATGACTTTATCGGTGATGAGCGGCAGGGTCTGGACGTATTGCCAGTTTTGTAAATCGGTGCTGGTGAGCTGGATGATGACGCGTGGGTGGTTCCAGTCGGTGAAGGTGCCGGGCACGTAGGTCAGGAACATGTGGTAGCGGCCTTTGTCCTCTACAATGTCGGGGGCCCAGTGGGTGTAACCGCGGTCGGGGCGGTAGTTGATGTTAGCAGTATCGCGGTAGGTCCAGGTGGTGCCGCCGTCGCCCGATTCGGCGATGCCGATGCGGGTGCCGTGCACCCAGGTGACGCCGTGGGCAGTGGTATCGGTGGCGCGGCGGTTGGTGTAGAACATCCACCACTTTTTCGCCTGCTTGTTCCAGATAATTACGGGGTCGGCCGCGCCGTCGTAAATGGGGTCGCGGAATAGGGGTTTGGGTGCGGGTTTTGCGGCCGATTTTGTCGCAGGTTTTTGCGCAGCGACGGGGCTGGGGGCCACCATTGCCAGCACAATTCCCAACAGGCTCAAAGCCAGGCCAGACCAGATTTTAGGCATCGGATTTAGCTGTTTCTATTGTTGCTCCAGCCGCTTCAGCTCTTGGGCCGAGACACGAAAAATGGTGCCGTGGCGCAGGCCCGCCGGCAGCTTTATTTGGTCAGAAACATCGGTCCAGTGCGTCAAATCGGTAGATTTTATGGCTCCGTACTTGTGCTCGCGGTACTTATCGAAATACACCAGCCACTCCGCGCCCAGCTTGATGGCCGTTGGGCCTTCGGCCCAGTAATTCCCAGTGATGGGCGCCGAGGCCGGACCGTAGGGGCCGGCCAGCTTATCGGCAAAAGCCACACGCAGGTTCTTCTGCACGGGCTCGCGGGTTTCGTCCTTCAGGAACATGACGTAGCGCTGGCCAACGGACTGAATGCTGGCGTCGATGACGTTGAAGCCGGGCTCATAGAGGAGTTTGGTGGGCGTGAAGGCCTGGAAATCCTTCGTGCTGGTGGCGTAGATGCGGTGGTTGTAGCCCTTTTCCTCCGGGCTCTGGGTTTCCGGGAATTTGCCCGTGACGGTGCTGGCCCAGTAGATGAGGTAGGTTTTGGTGACGGGGTCGTAGCTGATTTCCGGGGCCCAGGTGTTGCGGGTGCCGGGCTCCTGGGCCATCACGGGCAGAAAGCGTTGCTCGCTCCAATGAATGAGGTCTTTGGAAGTGGCGTAGCCGATTCCTTTGTCCTGCCAGCTCACCGTCCAGACCATGTGGAACAGACCGTCGGCGCCGCGCAGGATGCAGGGGTCGCGCATCAGCCGGTCCTGGCTCACGGTGGGGCGCAGGAAAGTGCTGTCGTGTTTCAGCGCGGTCCAGGTGTAGCCATCGCGGCTGCTGGCGAGGTGCAGGCCGTCCTGGCCGTTGTTTTTGAAGTAGCAGAAGATGAGGGCTTCGTTTTTAGGGAGCGCCGTTTGGGCGCGGGCGGGGCCGGCCAGAATTCCGACGAAGGCGAGGAAGGCGGTAATTTTCATCGTCAAACTGCTTAGTAGCTTATATCAGCACTGCCCATTACCGAATAAGCCGGCTTGGCCCCGCTGGGCGATTTTACCTCCGTAAAGCTGACCCGCTCGGCGTCATTGATGACGACTTTCGCATTTTCAGGCAGCCGGATGTTGCTGAACGTGACGTTGCGCAGCCGGTGGGCGGGGTCTTTGAAGCCGTTGATGTTGATGGCGGGCTCAGCGACGGAGGCTTCGGACAGGTCAATGTTCTGGAAGCTGAAATTTTCGAACGTGGGCACTTCCGGGGCGGGGGCGCCGTCGTTATTGTAATTGACGGCCGAGAAGATGGTGATTTGGCGCAGCTGGCACTCCCTGACGGTGACGTTGCGGACGTAGCCGCCCCGGTCTTTGGTGCCCTTTATTTGCATGCCGTGTAGCAGAGGGCCGGCTTTGCAGTCCTGCACCAGCACCTCGCTCACGCCGCCCGACATCTCGCTGCCGATGGAAATGCCGTGCCCGCGCAGGAAATCGCAATCGGTAATCCGCACGTTGCGGGTGGGCTTGCCAATGGTGAAGCCTTCGGGGTTTTTGCCCGATTTGATGGCGATGCAGTCGTCGCCAGTATCGAAGGTGCAGTTGAAAATGTAGGAATCGGTGGATGAATCGGGGTCGATGCCGTCGCCGTTGTGGATGCCTTTGGTGACGATGGCTAGGTCGTGGCAGCTGATGTTGTGGCTGTAGATGTAGTGGATGGTCCAGCAGGGCGGTTCCGTCACGGTGAGGTGCGAAATGCTCACGTTCTCAGCGCTCAACAGGCAGATGAGGCGGCCCCGGCTGCGCAAGCCGTGGGCTTTGGTCATGGCGTCGCCCAGCCGCCGCCCGCCGCCGGAGATAGTGCCGCCGCCCGTGATGCGCACGTTACTAACGGTGTAGCCGTTGCGATTGAGCGTGCCGGCATTGAGCAGGCTGGCATAGGTGCTCAGTTCCCAGCCTTCGAAACGGTTCAGAATCATCGGCAGGTAGTCGTCGGGCGCTGCCGAGCCTTTCAGCACGCCTTCAATTCGCAGCGTCATGTTGCTCTTCAAAAAAAGCGCGCCGGACACGAACGTGCCCTTCGGAATATAGACCGTGCCGCCCGCCGCGCAGGCAGTTATTGCCGCCTGGATGGCTTTGGTGTTGATGACGGCGGTGTCGCTTTTCGCACCGTAATCGAGCACGTTGTACACCTTGCCTTTGGCAGCGGTTTTGAAGGTAAGCGTGCTGAATTCCTGGGCCGGCTGGCCGTTGGCGGGTTTCACGCTCAGCCGGATGGTGTATTGCGTGGCGGGTGCCAGTTGGCCAATTGTGTAATTGGTTTTGCCGGTCGAAGCCAGGGCTTTGCCATTCAACGCCAGCTCGTAAGCTGCCATTTCTTTCCCTGATTCCTTGTCCCAAAGGAGCGTAACGGAATTCTCGGTGAGGGTGCCCGGCGCAATCAGGAGGTGGCGTTTATCAGCCGGCGCTGCCGTAGCGCGGGCCACAACAGTCACGCAGATACTCAGCCAGAACAGGCGGCGAATTGCGTTTAGGGAAGCTCTATTTACCATTGAGGGAAATGGGTGCGTTTGATTTGTAGCAACAGTCAGGGTTCCGATTGCGCGGCTAATTCCCGTCCGGCTTGGTCACGGCGCTGCGGGGGCTATCCATCCAGACCCAGTTCGCCAGCGCGTCCGGCCTGGACGGGTCGAACGGCGGCGTGTCGTTTTTCAGGAATTTCACCAGGCCCAGCTTGTTGGCTTTGATGCCTTCGACCACGCACTTGGTCAGTTCGTAAGCGCCGTAGGGATTGAAATGGGTGTTGTCGGCCAGCGGCTCGGTCTGGCCGGGGTAGGTGTTGGCGGGGTAATGCACGAGGGCTTTTTTCGACTCCTCTACGCCGAGGGCTTCGTAGAGCCTGGCCGACATGGCATTCAAATCAATCAGGGCTACTTTCTCGTCGGCAGCTGCTTTTCGGGCAGCGGCGGGGAAATCGCCGAGGCTATTTTCAATCCTGCCATCGGCCCCGAAGGTGCGACGGCTGGTGGACGTGACAATGACCGGGATGCCACCCTTCCTGCGCGCTTCCTGCACGAAAAGGTGCAGCCGCTCGGTGTATGCTTTCCAGGCCCCGTCGTTTTCACCCTTGTCCTTCTGGTCGTTGTGGCCGAATTCGATGAAGAGGTAATCGCCGGGCTTCATCACGCTCAACACTTTGGTGAGGCGTTTGGAACTGAGGAAACTGCCCAGCGTGAGGCCCGATTCGGCGTGGTTGGCCACGGCCACACCGGGCCGCAGGAAGCGCGGCAGCATCTGGCCCCAGGCGGCCCAGGGCTCGTCGTCCTGGTTCACCACGGTGGAATTGCCGGCCAGAAAAATGGTGGTGGCGGTGGGCGCGGGCGTGATTTCCAGGGCAGCCAAGCAAGGGTTGGAGCCGTCGAATTCGAGGGTGAGGCGGTCGTCCCAGTCCAGCTTGTGCAACTCGCGGGGCTTGAGGCTCACGGTTTCGGTGTCGTTGATGCGGCGGCTCTTGACGTTGAGCGTGAAGGTTTGGGTGAGAAGCTGGCCGGACTTGGTGGCGGTGGTTTCGAGCAGCAGCCGGCGCGATTCAGCTTTTAGAAACGTGCTGCTGGGGCCTTTGGGGTCGCCCAGCGTTACGGTCACGTTGTAGTTGCCCTCGGGCAGCTTCACCGAGAAATAAAAGGGCTGCTTATTGGTCACAAAGTCGCTTTTCAGCGCATCCTTGCCGCCTCGGTCTACGCCCGTCACCGTTGTGCCGAAATCGAAACCGTAGCCGGTGGCATCAGAATACGCCACCGTGGGCAGCACCTGCTGGTAGCCGGCGGCCGTTTTGCCGGGGCCGAAATCAAACTTGAAAGACGTTTTAGGCGACTGTGCGGCAGCAGAAGCGGCAAGCAGCATACCGGCCGCTATGGTCAGAAGGCGAATTTTCATGGGCGGGAAGTGACGAGTAGGCTAAAAGTACCGGCGGCGGCTACCAGTGCTTACCTGCACTGTCATGGCTCCGGCAGAGTGCAGGAGAGTGCCGGCGGAAAAGCGGCCGTAGTTGCGTCACCATCTCACCCGTTTCCCACATCCCACCCTCGCTTATGCTGGCTCGTCGCACCTTTCTGACTGGTTTATTGCTGGCTCCGCTGACTCGCGCTTTGGCCGGTTTCACGGGCCGGCTCATTGATTATCCCAAAGCCGATTTCGCCAAGTTCAGCAAGCACCTGCGGCCCGTGGGCCGGGCGCTGGAGCTGCCCGATTATTATGTATGGTGCAATTCGCCCATTTATGGCCCCGATGGGAAGGTGCACGTATTCTTCTCGCGCTGGGATGCGAAGAAGGGCATGGGCGGCTGGCTCAACGGCTCCGAAATAGCCCATGCGGTAGCCGACAAGCCCACTGGCCCGTTCACCGTGCTCGAAACCGTGCTGGCTCCGCGCGGCCCCGGCCATTGGGACGCCACCACCTGCCACAACCCCAGCATTCAGTTCGTGGATGGACAGTATTGCCTGTTTTTCATGGGCAATTCCAACGGCAAGACCGATACCAAGCGCATCGGAATGGCCACCGCTCCCACCCTCAACGGCCCCTGGACGCGCCCCGATGCCCCGCTGCTGCTGCCTGGCCCCGCCGGGGCCTGGGACGACCACTGCACCACCAACCCGGCCTTCATCAAGCACCCCAACGGGCAATATTGGCTTTATTACAAGTCCTGGAACACGCGGGAATACGAGGAGGCGAAAGGCCAGGAAATTCGCGGCAACCGCAAGTACGGCCTCGCCGTGGCCGATAAGCTGGCCGGGCCCTATATAAAATTTGAAGGGAATCCGGTCATTGATTTCTCCAAGCAAGGCAACAACAAGCAATTCGAGGATGCCTTTGTGTGGCGGCAGCACGGCAAATTTTGCCTCTTGGCCCGCGACATGGGCGTGTACAGCCAGGAAGTGGGCCTCTACCTCGAATCTGCAGACGGCAAGGCCTGGACTTTTCCCAAAATCGCCTTCCTGCCCATCCGCGACTACGGCGTGCAGGAGCCGCCCGCACCACCCAAACTCAAGCGTTACGGCCGCCTCGAACGGCCACAGCTGCTGCTGCGCAACGGCAAGCCCGAGTACCTGTTCTGCGCCTCGCAGGGCGGCAAGGAGATGACGGCCTCGGCATTTATTCTGAAGGTTGGGTAGCGCGGATTTTTAGTCCGCGCCGGTTCTATCGTTCAACTCGCGGACTAAAAGTCCGCTCTACTTCCACTCATGGCCCGCTATTTCCTGCTTCTGCTGCTGATTCTTCCCCGCCTCAGCCGCGCCGATATTACCCTGCCCGCGCTGCTGACCGATAACCTGGTGCTCCAGCAAAAAACCACCGTGGCGCTGTGGGGCTGGGCCACCCCTGGCGAGGCCGTGACGGTAGCCACCAGCTGGCAAAAAGCCCCCGCCAAAGCCACCGCCGACGCGCAAGGCAACTGGCTGGTGCGCGTGCCTACCACCAAGGCCGGCGGCCCCCACACCATCACCATCGAAGGCCGAAACAAGCTCATCATCAACAACGTGCTGCTAGGTGAAGTCTGGCTGTGCTCGGGGCAGTCGAACATGAAATTCTCGGTGGATAAGGGCTCAGCCAAATGGATGACGGGCGTCAAGAATGCGGCGGAGGTGGTTCCGCAGGCCCATTTTCCGGCCATTCGCATGTTCACGGTAGCGGAGCGGGTGGCCGATGCGCCGCAACGCGATGTGGCTGGCAGCTGGGTGGTGTGCAGCCCCGAAACCGTGGGCAAATTCTCGGCCGTGGCCTACTTTTTCGGTCTGGAAATTCATCAGAATCTGGGCGTGCCGGTGGGACTTATTCATTCCTCCTGGGGCGGCACTCCGGCCGAATCCTGGACGCGGCGGGAGGTGCTGGAATCCAACCCTGTGCTGCGGCCCATCCTCACGCGCTACGCCCTGGGCCTCACGCAGCGCCCAGCCTACGAAACCGCCTTAGCGGCCTGGAAACAAGAGAAAATCGACAACCCGCAAACCACCCGCCCCAAGCCGGAAGAGCCACTGAGCGCCACCAGCAATAAGTCGCCCGCCAAGCTTTACAATGGCATGATTCGCGGGTTGGAGCCGTATACGTTGCGCGGCGTAATCTGGTACCAGGGCGAGAGCAACGCCGAACGCGCCTACCAGTACCGCACCCTGTTTCCGGCGATGATTGCGAACTGGCGGCAGGACTGGCAGCAGCCCAGCCTGCCGTTCTACTTCGTGCAGATAGCCCCGCACAAGGGCCAGAACCCCGAAATTCGCGAAGCGCAGCTGCTTTCCTGGCAAGCCGTGCCGCACACCGGCATGGTGGTGACCACCGACGTGGGCGACTCGCTCGACATCCACCCGCGCGACAAGCAGACCGTGGGCCACCGCCTGGCCCTGTGGGCCCTGGCCAAAACCTACGGCGAGCAGGCCCTCCCCCACTCCGGCCCGCGCTACCAGGCCATGCGGGTGAAAAATGGTGAGGCCATCCTCACCTTCGACTACGCCGGGGGCCTGCTGAGCCGCGACGGAGACCTGCGCGAGTTCACCGTGGCCGGCCCCGACAGCGTGTTCCGGCCCGCCCGGGCGCGCATTGTGGGCCGCACGGTGGTGGTAAGCAGCCCGCAGGTGGCCCAGCCAGTAGCGGTGCGCTTTGGCTGGGCTAAGTCGCCGATGCCCAACCTGTTCAACGGCGCGGGGCTGCCCGCCTCGCCCTTCCGCACCGACCAGTGGCGCACGCCCACGCAGGGCAAAGAATAGGAGCCGGGAATCGTTTTGGGAAGCAGGCAGGAGGGTGCGGGAAGGCTATTAATTAGAAAAAATAGATTTTTGCATAGATGAGTGGTGAACCCCGGTCGGTTGCTACCAATTCTACCAAAAAGACCCGGACAAGGCCGGTATGGGTAGCTGCAACTGCCCATACCGGCTGGGGCCACCGCCACCCAGCGGCATTTTGCTCCCAGCCGCGCCCCAAAGCCCCGGCCAGGGCCGCCAGCCTCAACAGTAGTGAGTAAGCAACTACTAAACGAAGTGGCCCTAAGCAGTAGTCTACAGGAGAGTACCGGCAAAACACCCTCCTAATATTGGCCTCAGGTTCCGCTTCCACGCTCCTTCTTTCTTCAAAAAAAATCTCACCCAAGTTCATACGCTCATGAAGAAGTTTTATCCCTGGCATCGTTTGCGTCTTGCGGCGTGTGTGCCAATGCTCCTGTTGGCGGGGCCGGGAACGGCACTGGCCGCCGCGCACCCGGTGCGCCACGTAGCCGCCGACTGGCAGCTGACCGGCAAAGTGACCTCGCCCAGCGGCGAAGGCCTGCCCGGCGTGACCGTGGTGGTGAAAGGCACCACCCTGGGCACCACCAGCAACGCCGATGGCTCGTTCAGCATTTCGGTACCCGATAAGGCCGGCACGCTGGTATTCAGCTTTATCGGATTCCAAACCCAGGAGAAACCCTTCTCCGGCCCCGGCAGCTTCAACGTGAAGCTGAGCGACGACACCAAGAGCCTCGACGAGGTAGTGGTGGTGGGCTACGGCACCCAGAAGCGCGCCGACGTGACCGGCGCCATCGCCACCCTGGACGCCCGCAAGCTGGAAGAGCGGCCCATTGCCCGCGTCGACCAGGCGCTGGTGGGCCAGCTGGCCGGCGTGCAGGTGAAGCAGGTATCGGGCGTGCCCGGCCGGGCCTTCAGCATTCAGGTGCGGGGGGCGGGCTCCATCTCGGCCGGCAACGAGCCGCTGTATGTAATCGACGGCTTTCCGCTGGAGACGGCGGCGGCCAACGGCGGCGGGCGTTTCAGCGCCGGCAGCCCGCTCGACAACATCAACCCCAACGACATTGAGAAGATTGAGGTGCTGAAGGATGCGGCCGCGGCCGCCATCTACGGCTCGCGGGCGGCCAACGGCGTGGTGCTCATCACCACCAAGCGCGGCCGCTCGGGCAAGCCCCAAATCAGCGTAAATTCCTACGTGGGCGGCTCGCGGGCCGCCAAAAAGCTCGACCTGCTGAGCGGCGACGAGTGGATTGCGAAGGCCACGGAAATCATCAACACCAACTGGGTGCGCTCGACGCCGACCACGCCCGGCGCCCGGCCCCGCACCGCCGACCAGGACAACGCCACCCGCCGCCAGATTATCAACAGCACGCCACTGGCTACCACGGGCTTGCTGCCCACGCCCTTGACCGCCACACAGTACAACACCGACCTGATGCTGGACGAGCGTTGGGCGCTGCCCGGCCACCCCGGGCTGGCCTTTGTGGACTGGCAGGACCAGCTTTACCGTACCGGCCTCAGCCAGAGCTACCAGGTGAGCGCCTCCGGGGCCACCGATAACGTAAACTACTTTGTATCGGGCAACTACAGCGACCAGCAGGGCTTCGCCATCGGCCTCGACTACAAGCGCTACTCGGCCCGCGCCAACGTGGAAGTAAAAGCCAGCGACAAGCTGCGCTTCGGCCTGACGGTGAGCCCGTCGTTTTCGATTGCCACCGACCCGGGCATTGAAGGCAAGGACAACCGCTTCCACCAGCTGCTGTCGGAAACGCCGGTGGTGGAAGACACGGCCGGCGTGAATACGAATTACGGCAAAAACGAAGCCTACCGCTGGGGCGTGAGTGCCAACAGCCCCATTGCCCTCATCAAGGCCTACCAAGGCGACACCCGCACGTTCCGCACGCTGGGCACCGTGTTTGGCGAGTTCCAGCCCATTGCGGGCCTGCGCCTGCGCTCCTCGCTGAACATGGACAACACCGATGCTACGTCGAAGTCGTTTCAGCCGCCCGCGCGCAACCTGACCTCCTCGCTGGCCAGCGGCTCGTACTCCGGTTTCCGCCGCCAGACGTTTGTGAACGAGAATACGGCCACTTACAGCAAGGTCATCGGCAAAAACGACTTTTCGGTGCTGGTGGGCCAGGCTTACAACTTCTCCAAGCTCGACAACGTGGCTCTGGCTGCGAATGGCGGCTTCATCAACAACAACCTGACCACGCTGAACGCGGCCACGAACATCACCGGCACGGCCGCCAACTACACCACCGAGACCCAGAGCGTGCTGCTTTCGTACTTCGGCCGCCTGCAATACGCTTTCGATGGCAAGTACCTGGTTTCGGCCAGCGTGCGCCGCGATGCTTCGTCGCGCTTCGGGTACGAGGACCGGGCCGGCGTGTTCCCGGCCGTATCGGCCGGCTGGCGCATCTCGCAGGAGCCGTTTATGGCGGCCACCACCAACGTGCTGAGCGACCTGAAGCTACGCGGCAGCCTGGGCTACTCCGGCAACAACACCATCGGCGACTACAGCAGCATTGCCACGCTGGGCTTTGCCAACTACGCCCTCGGCGGCACTTCGGCCGTGCAGGTGACGGGCCAGGCCCCCAACAAAGTGGGCAACCCGCAGCTGAAATGGGAGCGCAACCGTACCGTGGACTTTGGCGTGGACGTGGCCTTCCTCAAAAACCGCATCACGGCCTCGGCCGACTACTACACCAAAACCAGCCAGGACCTGCTCCTGAACGTGCCCGTGGCCAGCGGCGCGGGCTTCACCACCAGCCTGCAAAACATTGGCGAGGTGCGCAACAACGGTTGGGAATTGGAGCTGAACACCCGCAACGTGGAAGGCGCTTTCTCCTGGACAACCTCCTTCAACCTGAGCCACAACGAGAACAAAGTGGTGCACTTGGGCCCCGGCGATGCCACCATTGAGGTGCCCAACGGCCTCGATACGCCCAGCAACATCCTGAAAGTGGGCCTGCCCATCTACAGCATTTTCGTGGTGAAGCAGACCGGGATTCTCACCCAGGCCGACATCGACGGCAAAGTGGCCCAGTTGGGCACGCAGTCGGCCGGCGAGCCTAAGTTTGAGGATTTCAACGGCGACGGCAAAATTGACTTCAACGACCGCCAGGTGGTGGGCAACCCCAACCCCACCTACACCTACGGCATGACCAACACGCTTCGCTACAAGGGCTTCGACCTGAGCTTCCTGGTGCAGGGCCAGGCCGGCGGCTCCATCTACTCCACCCTGGGCCGGGCCATCGACCGGATGGGCGTGGGCTACAAGGAAAACGCCCTGGGCCGCGTGCGCGACCGGTGGATGTCGGCCGATAACCCCGGCGACGGCATCAAGGGCAAGGCTACGCCGCTGAGCACCACCTTCATCCGCAACACCGACTGGCTGTACTCGTCGAATTACTACCGGGTGCGCACCATCACGCTGGGCTACGACCTGGGCCTGATTATCAAGAAGAGCGTGGCACAAGGCGCCCGCATCTACGTGACGGCCGAAAACTGGTTTGGGCACGACAACTACTACGGCGGCCTCAACCCCGACGCCCTGAACACCAACAACGGCAGCACCTTCGTGTCGGGCTCGGACTACGGCGGACTGCCGCTGGCCAAAACCCTGATTCTGGGCCTGAACCTCACTTTTTAATCGGCTGGGTTTGTCCCGCTCACCCTTCTGAAAATTCCCATGAAACGTATATTCCTCTTCTTAAGCCTGGCCTGTGCCGTGGCCCTGAGCGGCTGCGAAAAAGACCTGGACCAGCTGCCGATTTCGAACGGCTCGGTGCCGGATTTCTATAAATCGGCCGCCGACTTCGACCAGGCCATGACCTCGGTGTACAGCACGCTGCGCGGCTATCCCGACCGCGAAGTGTACCTGTCGGAAGTGCGCTCCGACAATATTTACGCCTCCAGCGCCGTGGGCGGGCGCGACTGGGACCCCATCAACAACTTCTCCACGCTGCTCAACATCAACGCCATCGTGGCCGATGCTTGGGCTTCGGACTACGCCGCCATCTACCGGGCCAACGTCATGCTCGACCAGCTGGCCGCCAATGGCTCGGTGGTGCCGGCCGCGCTGCGCACCCGCTACGAGGGCGAGGCCAAGTTCATCCGGGCCTTCATGTACTTCGATTTGGTGCGCAAGTTTGGCCGCGTGCCCGTGATTGACCACGCCCTGCTGCCCCGCGAGGTGGCCCAGATTCCGCGCGCCGATGTAGCCAAAGTGTACGATTTGATTCTTAGCGACCTGGGCACCGCCATCACCAACCTGCCCACCTCCTACACGGGGGCCAACGTGGGCCGCGTGACGGCCGGCGCCGCCAAGGGCATTCTGGCGCTGGTGTACCTCACCCGCTCGGGCCCGACGTACAACATCAAAGGCCCCGGCCTGAACTCCAACGAGTACGACAAGGCCAACGCCCTGCTCGACGACATCATCGCGGCCAAAGGCACGGCCCGCTACGCCACCCAGGCCACCTACGCCGGCATTTTCTCGCCCACGGCCGAGAATAACTCGGAGGTAATCTTCGACATTCAGTACTTCGCCAACGGCTCGGTGGGCGGCTCGTTCCAGAACATTGTGGTGCCCGATGGCTACTACACGCAGCTAGGTCTGTCGTTCTCGGCCGGCTCGGTCGAAATCAAACCCACTTCGAACGACCTGATAAGCTCGTATGCTACCGCCGACCTGCGCCGGGCATTCAACATCCAGTTTGGCTACTCGTACGTCACCGGAGCGACGACCACCTCGGATACCCGGCCGTTCTTCAAAAAGTATGTGAACGTGGCCGCCAAAGGCGCCAGCCGCACCGACTGGGGCCTGAACTACATCGTGCTGCGCTACACCGACATCCTGATGATGAAGGCCGAATGCCAGATGCACGGCGTGGGCGGCAGCACAGCCGATGCCCTGCTGCTGGTGAACCCCATCCGGGTGCGGGCGGGCGTGCCGGCCCTCACCACCCTCACCCTGGAAAGCCTCATGGAGGAGCGCCGCCGCGAGTTTGCCGGCGAAAACCTGCGCTGGAACGACCTCATGCGTTCCGGCCTGGCCCTGACCGTGATGAACGCCTGGGCTGCGCGCGAAGACCTGGCCCCGCCGTTCAACAAAATCACCCGGCCCATCACCGCCAACCTGCTGCTCTATCCTGTGCCGCAGGCCGAGTTGGCCGCCGTACCCGGCCTCTACGACCAGAACGACGGTTACTAGAAAAACTGTTTGCTGAGGCGCTGCGCCCGGTTTTGGCTTTGGTTGGCAATGCGCCGGCGGGGCCGAAACCGGGCGTAGCTGCGTTCGGCCCGCCCCCCGCACCCCACAGTACAGGACAGTGCGGGCGGCCGCGGCCGCTTCTTTTGCTCCTCCCTCCTATTTCCCACCCCATGCCGCAACTGTCCTGCTTATTTCTCAGCCTGTTGGCGCGTAGGCGCTTGGTGCGCTGCTGCTTTTGGTGCGGGCTGTTGCTGCTGAAGCTGGCCGCTTCCGCCCACGCTACGCCCCCGGCGACCGGCCGCTTAAAATTCAACTTCAACCCGGATTGGAAGGTGCGGGTGGGCGATACCCCCGGCGCGGAGGCTGTCGGCTTTGATGATGCGAGCTGGAAAAAGGTGACGCTGCCCTACGCCTGGAACGAAGACGAGGCATTCAGCAAAGACATCAAGGATTTGAGCACCGGCGTGGCCTGGTACCGCAAGCGTTTCCGACTGCCGGCCGGGGCGGCGGGCCAAAAAATATTTATTGAGTTTGAGGGCGTACGGCTGGCCGGCGAGTTCTACCTGAACGGCCAGCGCCTGGGCCTGCACGAAAACGGCGTAATGGCCGTGGGCTTCGATTTGACGCCTTTCCTTCGGCCCGCCCCCCAGGAAAACGTGCTGGCCGTGCGCACCGACAACGACTGGGATTACAAAGAGAAAGCCAGCAGCCAGATGTTCCAATGGAGCAACCGCAACTTCAACGCCAATTACGGCGGCATCCCGAAAAACGTGTTTCTACACGTGATGAGCCCGCTGCACCAGACGCTGCCGCTATTTTCCACGCTGAGCACTACGGGCGTATATGTCTATGCCCAGGATTTCGACGTAGCCGGCGGCCGGGCCACGGTGGTAACCGAAGCGCAGGTAAAAAACGAGCTTCCGACCGCCCGCACGTTCGCGTTTGAAGCGTCGGTGGCCGATGGCGAGGGCAAAACCATCGGCACGTTCAGCGGCGGCGAAACCACCTTGCAGCCGGGCGAAACCAAAACGGTGACGGCCCGCGCCGCCCTCAATGGGCTGCATTTCTGGAGCTGGGGCTACGGGTATCTGTATACGGTTTCGACCCGGCTCATTGTTGACAAAAAAGTCATTGACGAAGTAAAAACCCGCACCGGTTTCCGCAAAACCGAATTCGCCCACGGCCTCATCAAGCTCAACAACCGCGCCATGCAGGTGCACGGCTACGCCCAGCGCACCAGCAACGAGTGGCCCGCCGTGGGCCTGGGCGTGCCCGCCTGGCTCTCCGACTACAGCAACGGCCTGATGGTGGCCGGCAACGCCAACCTGGTGCGCTGGATGCACGTCACGCCCTGGAAACAGGACATCGAGAGCTGCGACCGGGTGGGCCTACCCCAGGCCATGCCCGCCGGCGACGCCGAAAAAGACGTGGCCGACCGCCGCTGGGGCCAGCGCCTGGAGCTGATGCGCGACGCCATCATCTACAACCGCAACAACCCCAGCATCTTGTTTTACGAGGGCGGCAACGAGAGCATCAGCGCCGCCCATATGCAGGAGCTGAAGGACATTCGCAATCAATATGACCCGCACGGCGGCCGCGCCATCGGCTCGCGCGAGATGCTGGACATTCCGCAGGCCGAGTACGGCGGAGAGATGCTCTACATCAACAAAAGCGCCACCAAGCCGCTCTGGGCCATGGAATACTCGCGCGATGAGGCCCTGCGCAAGTATTGGGATGAGCTCACGCCGCCCTTTCACAAGGATGGGGCCGGCCCGCTTTACAAAGGTGCCAATGCCGCCGACTACAACCGCAACCAGGACTCGCAGGCCCGCGAGGACGTGATGCGCTGGTACGACTACTGGCACGAGCGGCCCGGCACCGGCACGCGCAGCAGCGCCGGTGGCGTCAACATCGTGTTCAGCGACACCAACACCCACTACCGGGGCGAGGAAAACTACCGCCGCAGCGGCGAAGTCGACGCCCTGCGCATCGCCAAAGACGGCTACTACGCCCACCAGGTAATGTGGGACGGCTGGGTAGAGCCCGAAAAACCCCGCACGCACATCATCGGCCATTGGAACTACAAAACAGGCACGGTGAAAAACGTGGACGTGGTATCGAACGGCGAAAAAGTGGAGCTATTTCTCAACGGCAAGTCGCTGGGTTTTGGGCAGCAGAATTACCGCTTCCTGTTCACTTTCAAAAACGTGGCCTGGCAGCCCGGCACCCTCCGCGCAGTGAGCTACGACGCGGCCAGCAAATCTGTGAGCCAAGCCGAGCACCAGACTGCCGGCCCGGCCGTGGCCCTGCGCCTCAGCCCGATACTCAGTCCGGCCGGCCTGCACGCCGATGGCACCGATTTGGCCCTGGTTCAGGTGGAAGCGGTAGATGTGCAGGGCCGCCGCTGTCCCACGGCGCTTAACATGGTGAACTTCACGCTGAGCGGGCCGGCCGAGTGGCGCGGCGGCCTGGCGCAGGGGCCGGGCAACTATATTCTGGCCAAAAGCCTGCCGGTGGAAGGCGGGGTGAACCGCGTGCTCATTCGCAGTACTACGCAGGCCGGCAAAATCAGCATCACCGCCTCTTCCGAGGGCTTGAAATCCGCTTCGGTCAACCTGAAATCGGAACCTGTGAAAGTAGAAAATGGCCTGACCATGCAGCTGCCCGGCGCAGATTTGCCGGTGAGTTTGCGGCGCGGGCCCACGCCGGCCGGACCGTCGTTCATAGTCTCGCGGGTGACGGTGCCAATCACCGCCGTAACGGCCAGCTCCAACACTGCCAATGCGGCTTTCAGCTTCGATGACAATGAGTTGTCGGAGTGGATTTCGGACCGCAAGGAGTCGCGGCCGTGGATTGAATACGCGCTGGCCCGGCCCGCCCCCGTCAGCCAAGTTGCCATGAAAGTGACCGGCTGGCGCACCAGCACCTATCCCATTCGCATTTTAGTCGACGGGCAGGAAGTGTTCAGCGGCACTACGGAGCGCAGCCTGGGCTATTTCACGGCGACATTTCCACCGCGCACCGGCCAGAAGCTGCGCATCGAGCTAACCGGCACCACCCAGGCCAAAGATGCCTTCAACATCACCGAGCTGGAAACGCCCAAAGTACCTACCGCCGCTACCGACCAAGCCGGCCCGCCCGGCACGCTGGGCTTGGTAGAAGTGGAAGTATATGAGAAGCCGGCCATTTCGCCAGCGCCGTAATCCACCGATATGCTCAAAAACGCACTCCTTTTCTGCGCACTCCTACTAACTGGCTCGCCGGCCCAGGCGCAAACCGCGCCTGCCCCGCCCGCGCTCTGGCACAACCAGCCGCGCACCCTGCGCTACCACCCCGAAGGCTCTGATTTTGTCATCACCAACGGCACGCACCGCTTCACCCGCGCCCTCTACGGCACCAACACCGCCTTCCGCGTCGAGGCCGGCGACCTGCCCGAATTTGCCCTGTACCTGCCCGGCATGGGCGGCAACCTGAAATTCGGCCTGCTCGCCAACGGCCAAAGCAAGTGGCTTATCAATGCCGAAAACATCACTGCCCGCTACCGCCCGGGGATGATGCTCTACGACATCACCGACCCCCTGCTGGGCACCGGCAAGCTCCACCTCGAAGTGCTGGCCCGCGCTGAGGCCGAAGGCATCATTGTGAAAGCCCACTTCGAAAATGTGCCGGCTAACTCGGTGCAGCTGCTTTGGGCTTTCGGCGGGGCCACGGGCAAAAAATTCAGCCGCGACGGCGACATTGGGGCCGACCCCGAATCCAGCTTTTATCTGAAGCCGGAGTACTGCCAGGGCAATGCGTTCGAGCTAAAAAACAACAGCTTCACCCTAAGCTACGGCGCGGCCGCCAAGCCAGCAGCAAATGCCGCCGAAGCGGCAAAACCGAACGCCGCCGAGCCCAAAAACCTGACCGGTATAGTACCCCAGGCCTCCAAAACGCACGTAGCCGACGCCACGCAGCAGGAGACTCCGCTGCAGCTTCTGGCATCTTCCGCGTCGGCCACGCCGGTGCTGGCGGGCGCGGTGCCAGCCAAAGCCGGCGAAGACCTGTACTTCGCCATACAGAAGCCAGAAATTGCTCCTGCGCTCAATTACCCCGCTTTGCCGGCCGTTTTCGCCCGGGCCGAAACTGCCCGCGCCGCGCGGGCCGGCCGCATCAACATCAGTACGCCCGACCCCTATATCAACACGCTCGGCGGAGCGCTGGCCGTGGCCGCCGATGCCATTTGGGAAGCCCCGTCGTATCTGCACGGCGCGGTGGCCTGGCGCATCCGCCTCGATGGCTGGCGCGGCCCCTACGCCGCCGACCCGCTGGGCTGGCACGACCGTGCCGCCACCCACTTTCGCGCCTACGCCAAGTCGCAGCTCACCGGCCCGCCCAACGGCCCCGTAGTGCCCGATACCGCCCTGCACCTGGCCCGGCAGCTCGAAAAGCTGGGCACCACCGTGTTCAGCGAAGGCTACATAGCCCGCAACCCCGGCGGCGATTTCCGCCCCCACCACTACGACATGAACCTCGTGTTCATTGACGAGCTGCTACGCCATTTCAACTGGACCGGCGACCTGCAGTTTGCGCGCGAAATGTGGCCCGTGCTCCAGCGCCACCTGGCCTGGGGAAAGCGCAACTTCGACCCCGACAACGACGGCCTCTACGACGCCTACGCCGCCATCTGGGCCTCCGATGCACTGCAATACAGCGGCGGGGCCGTCACTCACACCTCGGCCTACAACTACTTCGCCAACCAGAAAGCCGCCGAGCTGGCCCAGCTGTTGGGCGAAAACCCCGCCCCCTACCGTCAGGAGGCGGAGCACATCCGCCGGGCACTGCAAAGCCGGCTCTGGCTGCCCGCCCAGGGCTGGTACGCCGAATATCAGGACGCCCTCGGCCTGAAAGGCCTCCATACTGCCGCCGGCCTCTGGACCATCTACCACACCCTCGATTCGGACGTGCCCGATGCCTTCCAGGCCTACCAGGCGCTGCGCTACGTCGATGCCGAAATCCCGCATATTCCGGTGCGTGCCGCCGGCTTGACCGATGCTGGCTACTACCTGCTTTCAACTACGAACTGGCAGCCCTACGACTGGTCGCTGAACAACGTGGTGCTGGCCGAAAACCTGCACACCAGCCTCGCCAACTGGCAGGCCGGCCGCCGCGAAGAAGCCTTCCTGCTCTGGAAAAGCGCCCTGCTCGAAAGCCAGTACCTGGGCAGCAGCCCCGGCAATTTCCAGCAGATTTCTTTCTACGACACCTACCGGGGCGAGCTGTACCGCGACTTTGCCGACCCCGTTGGCATGGCCGCCCGCTCGCTGGTCGAGGGCCTGTTCGGCATCCGCCCCGATGCCCTGCACGACACCCTGCGCATCAGCCCCGGCCTGCCCGCCGCCTGGGATTCGGCCGCGCTCCGTGTGCCCGACGTGGCCTTCCGTTTCCGCCGCCAGGACCGCCGCGAAACCTACACCATCACCCCGCACCTCCCGAAACAGTTGGCCCTACAGCTGCGCGTGCCGGCCCTGGCCAGCCGCGTGGCTTCGCTGAAGGTGAACGGCCAGCCGGCCGCGTGGCACAACGTCACCGCTACCGTGGGCCGGCCGCTTATAGAACTCAGCATCCCCCCGGCGGCCCGCTATGTGGTGGAAATAGAATGGCTGGGCGATGCGCCGGATGCGGCCGCCCCAACAGCATCAGCCGCTATCGGGGCCGCGTTTGCTGCGACGTTTGCCCACGCCCGGATTATTCAGGTTTCTGACCCGCAACAGGTGTTGCGCCAGCCTCGGCTGGATGGTTCGGCGCTCGCGGCGCAGGTGGCTGGGGTTCCGGGCAGCCGCACCGCTTTCGTGCAGCTCAAGCAAGATGATTTAGTATGGTGGGAGCCGCTAAAAATCACGGTTCAGCGCCCAACTGCTCCTACTCTTGCTACCAAATCCCCTGCTCCTGCCAAATGGGAAACCGTGGATTTATCCGCCGCTTTCAACGACCGGGTGACGCAGATTTTCCAGAACAAATACCTCTCGCCGCGCCCTGCCGTGGCCACCCTGCAACTGCCCACCCAAGGCATTGGCAACTGGTGCTATCCGCTCACCCAGGCCAATATCGACGACAGCGGCCTGCGCCAGTTGGCCGGCTCGAAAAACGAAATTCACCTGCCCGAGGGCGTGCCCCTGCGCATACCCGGCGCGGCCGGCGCGAAGAATATTCTCTTCGTATCGCAGTGGGACAACTACCCCCACCAGGTCACGCTGCCGTTGCAGGGCCGCGCCCGCCGCGCCGTGCTGCTGCTGGCCGGCTCCACCAACGCCATGCAAAGCCAGTTTTCCAATGGCGAAGTCACCATCGCCTACGCCGACAACACCACCGCCACCCTGCCCCTGCGCAACCCCGACACGTGGTGGCCCATCGAACAGGACTACCTCGACGACGGCTTTGCCTTTCAGACCGGCGCGCCCCGCCCCTACCGCGTCCACCTCAAAACGGGCCTCATCACCCGCAATTTCAGCCAGTACACCAGCATCAAAGGCTTCAGCACCCGCGCCATCGACGGCGGCGCAGCCACCGTGTTGGAGCTGCCCCTCGACCCTGGCAAGAAACTCAAATCCCTCACCCTAAAAGCTCTGGCCAACGATGTGGTGATTGGGCTGATGAGCGTGACGCTGGACCGTAACTAATGCTTCTCCCAACCTTATGAAACTGACTTCCAAATTTTTGCTCACTATCTCATTAGCAGCTAGCAGCTTCTTGCTGGCTGCCCAGCCCATCAACCGGCAGGCCCTCGTGGAGCGCCACAAAGTGGTAATCACTAACACCGATTCGCTCAATTCGCTGTCCGTCGGCAACGGCCGGTTCGCCTTCACCACTGACATCACGGGCCTACAAACCTTCCCCCTGCACTATGAGAAGGGCATTCCGCTCGGCACCGAATCGGAATGGGGTTGGCACCGGTTTCCCAACACGCAGGGCTACAAATTTGCCCAAAGCCTGCGCGACTACCAGTTCAACGGCCGCGCCGTGAGCTACTCGGTGCAGGTGAAAACGCCCGGCAACAAAGACGCCGTGGACTACCTCCGCGCCAACCCACACCGTCTGCAGCTGGGCAACCTGGGCTTCATCATCCTGAAAAAAGACGGCCAACCGGCCAAAATCCAGGATATCAAAAGCATTCACCAGGAGCTGAACCCGTGGACGGGCGAAATCCAAAGCCATTTCACCGTAGAAGGCACGGCGGTGGATGTGGTCACGGTCGGCCACCAGACGCAGGATGCTGTGGCCGCCAAAGTCACCTCGGAGTTGCTGAAAGCCGGGCGGCTGAAAGTGGCTTTGCGCTTCCCCTACCCCACTGCCGGCTGGGCCGATATGGGCACCGATTATTCGCACGAGGCCGACCATAAATCGGCCATTGCCACGCAAGCGACAGGGCACGCCCTACTTTCTCACCAGCTTGACACCACCAAATATTTCGCGGCTTTAAGCTGGGCCCAAACGGCCACGCTGGCCCCCGGCCGGCCGCACGAATTCATCCTCACACCCGGCCGCCAAAGCATCGTGCTGGAGCTTAGCTGCCGGTTTTCTCCCCGCCAGTCCACGGCTGCCGGGTCCACCTTCGCCGCCACCCGCACCGATAGCCGCCAGCAGTGGCAGGCCTTCTGGCGCAGCGGCGGGGCCGTCGACTTCAGCGGCACCGCCGACCCGCGCGCCGCCGAGTTGGAGCGCCGCATCGTGCTCTCGCAGTACCTCACCCGCATTCACAACGCCGGCTCGCAGCCGCCGCAGGAAACCGGCCTGCTGCTCAACAGCTGGTACGGCCGCCCCCACCTCGAAATGCACTGGTGGCACGCGGCCCATTTCGCCCTCTGGGGCCGCCCCGAAATCCTGGAAAAGAGCCTCACCTGGTATGCCCGGCCCGATGTGCAGGCCGAGGCCCGCGCCATTGCCCAGCGCCAGGGCTACGCCGGCTGGCGCTGGCAGAAAATGACCGACCCATGGGGCGCCGAAGGCCCGTCGTCCGTGGGCGCGTTTCTGCTCTGGCAGCAACCCCACACTATTTATTTCGCCGAAGAAGCCTACCGCGCCCACCCCAACGCCGCCACGCTGAAACTATACCAGGAGCGGGTGCAGCAAACGGCCGATTTTATCGCCTCCTATCCTTTTTTTGAGAAGGACAAAGGCCGCTACATCCTCGGCAAGGGCGTGATTCCGGCCCAGGAACGGTTCAAGGCCGAGGACACCTTCAACCCCACGTTCGAGCTGGTGTACTGGCATTGGGCCTTGCAAACTGCCCAGAAATGGCGCGAGCGCCAGGGCCAGCCCCGCAACCCGCAGTGGGACGACGTGCTGGCCAAGCTCGCCAAACTGCCCGAAGCCAACGGCGTGTACCTGGCCGCCGAAAGCGCCCCCGATTCCTACACCAATCCCGAATACAAAACCGACCACCCCTCCGTGCTGGCCGCGCTGGGCATGATGCCTGCCACCGGCCAGCAGGACGCCGCCACCATGCGCCGCACCTTCGACCTCATCTGGAAAGACTGGAGTTGGGACAAAACTTGGGGCTGGGATTTCCCCATGACTTCGATGACGGCCACCCGCCTCGGCCTGCCCGAAAAGGCCGTAGACGCCCTCCTGATGAAGGTGCAGACCAATACTTACCTCCCCAATGGCCACAATTACCAGGAAGGCCGCCTGCCCCTCTACCTGCCCGGCAACGGCGGCCTGCTCGCGGCCGTGGCCCTCATGTGCGCTGGCTACGACGGCTGCAAAGAGGCCAACCCCGGCATCCCCAAAACCTGGAAAGTGCGCTGGGAAGGCCTGCAAAAAATGCCGTAGCGTCAGGGCTTATCCATTTATCATTGATTGGAGCCCTGCAGAAATTCGCATAGCAAATAATTTCGCTGATACTCTGTCAATTACCCGGAGCACCAATTGCGTCTGCCTACCTCGCTACGGCAGCTGCGCTAGCCAACTCGCCGCTTCGGCTTCCTCCGCAAACAGGCGGTACGTCAGGGCCCTGGCTGTGGCTTCGCCGGTGACCTGGTCGGTGGGGAGGCGGGCCAACACCTCGGCGGGCAGCAGCACGGCCCCGGAGAAGTCGTGCATGCGCGTGCTGGGCATGCTCAGCCAGCACTCGGTTACCCAGTTGGATTCTTCGGGCGTGAAGGGCGTCATGCGCCGGTGGTCGCCGATGACCTTGTGCCAGTTGCGAAGCGCCAGCACCTGCTTGGCGTGGCCGAGCAGCGTTTGCAGGTCGGCAAAATGACGCGGGCCGGAGTTGTACTCGATGATGATGTATTTGCCGACCGGTTGTTCCAGCAATTGACCGGCAGCGTTTCGAAAGTGGATGCGAAGATTACCAGGATTCATAAGGACTGCAAAGGTAATCTTAATTACAACGCCCTTCCCCAAAGCCCTGATTCAAGGCCTTCCTCCATTTGCGCGCACAGCCGGACGCCACAAGCGGGTACCAGGCACAGGAAAGCCAGGGCCAGTCTCAGGCTATTCTGGCGGGCCGTCTGGTTTCGTGGTTTGCAGTCCGGGCAGCCCAACTTTCAGGGCTTTCCACCAAAAAACCCGGAGAAATTGCACGAAAGCGAAGCCCATTTGGTTGGGCTTTTTCTATACCTTTATTTTATGGAAATAGCTAACCACACTTTTGCCGAAGCTACTTCGGCGGCCCCGTTTCTGGATTACGCCATTTGTGTAGATGCCAGCAACCGGCCGGCCAACCACGTAGGCGACTGGCCCGTGCAGGGCCAGGCCTACGCCGTGCGCGTGGTAGAGAGCCGCACCGAGGGCCTGGACCTGGTTCACGTATTGGGCTTCGAGGGCGAAGCGCCGTACTTCAACGCCTTCGCCCCGCACCGCTTCGAATTTTTTGAGCGCATGTGGCTCAATTAGAACATATTATCAGCATAGAAAGACAGCGCACCAGTCTCCGCCTGTTACCAAGCTAAATCATAAAAAAGCCCCACTGCGTTATTGCAATGGGGCTTTTTTGTGGGTCAACCGGAATCCCCCAGCGCGCTACTACCCAAGCAGGGCGTCCACCATCAGGTACCCGGCAGACGCTCGTGGCGGCTGAGGGCGACACAGCTCACGCAGCGGGGCCGGGTTTCCTCCCGGCTTCGGGGCTCGTAGTATTGCCAGTTGCCGCTGGCTTTCACTTCCTGGCCAATGGGGCAGGCATCGTTGTCATGAAACGGGTAACGCTCGGGCTCGGGGGCCAGGGCCATCAGGCCGGTGACGTGGGCAATGTGACGGAAAAAAGCAGGTACCTGGGCCATGAGCAGCGAAGCGGAAATACCCGCAAACCTACCCGGCCAATCTGTGCCGAATCTGAAGCTACGGCCCACGTACAACCCTGCCGGCAGGTAGCTAAGCCAGACAGGGTCAGAACATCGTTCAAAGATGCGCTCCGAAGTAACTGAGGCAGCACATAGCTGTCCTGGTCGGCCGGCATCGTGGCGCGCGTCTTCGGCGACTGCAGCGCCCGCTATCCGCTCTACGCCGTGGCGTCGGGCACAAGCTTGAGCACCGGTGGGGAGGTGCGCAGGTGCTCCAAAATGATACCCCAAAGCAAAGGGTAGGGAATTATTTCGACTTCCGCAAAGGCCTCCCCCGGCGGTGGGGTATTGGCCAACTGCTGCAGAAATGGCCCGGCGCGCTCCGCGCACCGGACGGGGTCAAACTGCTCGTCGGAGATGAGCTGAAGCAAGCGCAGAAACAAGCGGGTGCGTTGATTGGTCGGTTCGCGCAGGTGGCGCAGCCGGTATTTGCGCAGCGACTCCACTCGGAGCACCACCGCTTCGGCATCCTGCTCCTGCAGGAAGTAGAGCACCTGACCAATCAGAATGGCAACGTTGAGCCCGCATTTATCGCGGCTGTACTCCGGCATCATCAAAGCAAGCTTGCCTAACTCCCGGCGGCGGGTAGCACTGGGCTTGCTGGGAGGACGCACGAAGTCCAGGTAAGCGCCGAACAATTCCCAGCGCTGCTGCGCCCGCTTGTTTTGACGTTCAAAAACCGGGTTGAGATGGGCCCGCTGCACCACCCGCCGGGCCAGGTCAAATTGGCCGGCGTGCAAAGCCAGCAGGAGGCGGTGCTCCTCAAAATACATCCAGTTCACCGCCGTTGGATGGAAATGCTTTTCGGCTTCACTGGCCACCTCCAGCCCCATTTCTGGTTGCTGGGTCAGCAGGTAAGCATACATTCTCATGAATAGGTTAAAGCGGACATCAAACCGGTGCGCATTGAATTGCCCGCGGGCCAACTGGCGCTCTGCTTCCAAGGTCAGTTCGATGATGCCCTGGTAGTCGCCGGATTGCTCCAGATAAATCATTTGCATCCGGTAGTAGAGGTCGGCCGTGGCGGGAGTCTGGGCCTCGATGTGCAACTGCCGCATCTGTTCGAGGTGGAGTTTTAGCGCGGCGAGCAGGGTTGACAACCGCGCCACCGGGCCGGTGCGCGCCAACCGCACTTCGGCGTATATCGCTTCGGCTTGCTCCTCCAGCCGCCGGAGCCCTTGCAAGCGCTCCAGGTCCTTCACTACGGCCCGAAACTTCTTCACCTCCTGCATTTCGGCGTAGATGGTGCGCAGCTGTTGCGCGGCCTCAATCGCATAGGCCGTAAAGCCATCCTTCATGGCCTTGGCCATGCAGCTGGCGCACAGCCGGGCCGATAAAGCAGAAGCTCCTTCCTGGTAGAGAATCAGCCCCTTGTGCAGCAGGTCGAGGCATTCGAGCTGATACCGACGGGAAACTGAAAAGCGGGGGTCTGAATGGTCGAGAAAGTAGAGGTGGTTGAGCAGCTTGCCAAAAACGCGGGAGTGCAGCTGGCGAAAAGCGTTATCATTCTTCGCCGACGGCTGGTCGTAGAGCGTGCGAATCAACTGGTTTCGGGTAGTCTCTTTCCCTTCGACCAATGCCGATACCAACCGGTTTTCTTTGACCTTTTCGCCGGCCTCAAAGTCAAGCAGCGGCACTTGCCCCTGCCGGCGATTGATGATGATGCGGGCCAGATTGCGAGAATCTTTCATTTGCTAGCGTAGCCGATAGGCCGGAGAAAAGAGCAATGGGGACTCCCGCTCAATCAGTGAATACACGGGTAACATATACGGGCCCGAAAAGTGAAATTAAAGCTCCGCGGTCGCAAGGGCTGCTTTATCCTACCTTTACCGGGCAACCGGAAATCGCCCGGTTGTCCGGAAATGCCTGGTTTGCGATAAGCAACGGGATTTCCACCATTCTGGTACTCTCAATCCGTCCGCATGGCTCACACGCCTCGCCTCCTGCTGTTCGCTTCATTGGCCGTATCGGCCGCAGTCACCAGTAGCTGTTCTTCGCCCTCGAAGCCCCAAGCAGTTGATGCCCCCGTTCGCATTCGCTGGGCCAGAGACCCGGAATCATTCGACCCATTTATGCAGCCCAACCAGAACGCCGTCGAGGCGCAGGGCTTGCTGACCGGCGGCCTGTTGGCCGTCAACCCCGAAACCAGAAGGTACGAGCCGTTTCTGGCCGAAGCCCTGCCCATCGTAACCTACAACGGCGATTCGCTGACCCTGCTTTCTTATCGCCTGAAGCCAGCGGCCGCGTGGGATTCGGGCAAGCCCATCACAGCCGCCGACGTTGCGTTCACCCTCAAGCTCATTTTTTGCAAGGGCGTGCCCAACGAAGGGTTTCAGCTACAGGAAGCTTTCATTCGGGATATCAAATTGGACCCGAGCGACGCGCGCCGGTTCACGCTCGTATGTAAAGGCAAAGCCCCGGATTACGTGCAGGCATCGGGAGATTTTCCCGTACTCCAGGAGGCCGCCCTCGACCCGGAAGGGCGCATGAGAAAATATTCATTGGCCGAATTCCAAGGCCGGGCCAGCGCCAGTCGGCGCCCGGAGTTAGCCCAGGTTCAGCAGCTGATAGCCGCACGCTACACGACCGCCGGCCCGGCCCAGCACCCGCAGCAGTTGGGCGGGTGCGGCCCCTATTCGCTCAAGGAATGGAACCGGGACCGGCAGGCAGTTTTCACGCGCAAGAAGAATTGGTGGGGAGACAAAGCGGGCAGTTCCATCTTGTTTCAAGCCAAGGCCTCACAGCTGGAGTACGTCATCATCCCGGAAGAATCCTCGGCCGCGCTGGCGTTGCGTAGCGGGCAGCTTGACGTCTTTCCCAACGTGCCGGCCCGGGTATTTGAGCGCCTGAAAAACTCAGCGACGGCGCAGCAAAAACTGGCTTTTTACACCTCGCCAACCTACGAAGTAATGACGGCTGGTTTCAACACCAGTCGGCCGGCCCTGCATGACGCGGCCACGCGGCAGGCCCTGAGTCGGCTTTTCGATGCGGAACAACTGCGCCAGGCCAGCCAACTGGGCAAAGGCTTCCGCACCGTAGGCATCATCAGCCCGCAGGAGAAAGGCAAATACAACGACAGCCTAACACTGCTGCCTTACAGTCCGAGCGCGGCCGCCGAACTACTAATGAAGGCCGGGTGGCGCCGTGGGCCGTCCGGGTGGCGTCGGCAGCCGGGGAAAAGCCCCGCCCAGCAGCTAAGCCTGCAGCTGCGCTACCGGGCTGGGGATACCAATTACGAACTCGTAGCCCTGCAATTTGCCAGCGCGGCGAAATCCCTGGGCATACCTGTCACCCTGGCCTCCACCGAGTCCGGCGTGTTGCGCGGGCTGCTGCAAACCGGCGACTTCGATATGTATGTGCAGAGCATCAAGGGCAACCCGTTCCTGTTCAACTTTTTGCCCATACTCGGTACCCCGGCTATCGGCGAAAGCAACCTGACTCGCTTTGCTTCGCCGACCGCAGACCAGTTGATGTTGAAAATAGCCGCCGCCGAATCATCAGCCGAGCGCGACTTGCTGCTGCGCCGGTTTCAGACCCTGATGCAGCAACAGATGCCGCTGGTGCCGTTGTACTTCGTCGCCAACCGCGTCATTGCCAGCAAAGCCGTAGCAGGAGTAAATGTCATGAGCCTAAAGCCGGGTTATGTGGCCTCGACCATTTACCACGTGGCACCGGCCAAATAGCAGTTTAAGCGGCAATACATAAAAAGGCCTGGTTACTGCACAGTAGCCAGGCCCTTTTATGCTTGTTCACCGGCTACCAAGCTGAGTCCCGTGCTTTCCCACTAGAATAGAATAGTGTATCCCAATCTGAAATGTCACAAATAACCAATTAAATGCGCATTCTATGAACATTATTTTTATTTAACACAATGATAATCAATCGTTTGATTAATAAAATCATATTTTTGCAATAACTTTATCGAAAATATTCATAATAACATCGTGGTAAATATATTCCTTTTACATAGCTTACCTGTAAGAGTATTTTTGTGGTGAAAACGTGCCCGTATATTGCAGCAGATTGCTGTGTGCCAAAACATTATCCGGACCTGTATAAACCAATCAGGTGCTCAGTATTTGATATAATAGCAAAATCACCCTTTCCGCATTTCAGCCCGTTGAGCCGCGTTGTAAACAAAGGCCCTACCCAGCCCAGTTTGACGCTACCCGTTTAACTAACAAGGCAGCTCATAATTTTCAAAAGAAAGGCCCAACGCATGCGTTGGGCCTTTCTTTTGAACGCAAGTACAGACATCCTGGCAAGGCAATATGCCTACACACAAAAAAGGCCGCTGCATTTCTGCAACGGCCTTCTAAGTAGCAGGCTTAGCCTAGAGGTGTCTACCCCACCTGTTCAGCTAAACTGTGCGGCACGAGAAGGTCCTTCCTTTCCACATTTCCAGCCCGTGCGGGGTACTTATGGGTCAAAGGTAATAAAGCGGTGATAATTAACACCAGCTGCATTAGACCGATAGGCATATTTACTCGCCTAGTGCATTTAACTGAACGACGAATGCCGCTTCTACTGAGTGTGAGCTTTCCAACTCAGTAAAACTTTCTATGGAAATTGCTAGGCAGCAACTATTTGCTTCCCACTGCCGGCCGTAATGATAGCACGCCGCTAGCCGATATGGCGGGCTTCTGCCCCATCTTCTGGGCCATCCGGCCTCTCTGGGCGCTCAGGCACCGCGGAGGTCTGCTCTTCGTCACGGACGTAGCGCTACTCCTGCCTGTGCTGGCCACAAACATGGTGGTCACAGCGCGGACTGTTATTCTGCTGGTTTCGGCATACACCGTGCGGCCAAGGGGCAGCAGCTTCAATTATTTGCCGATAATGTCGTTGCCCCAGCCGCCGCTGCCGACAGTCGTATCGTTGCAGGTTACATCGTTGCCCCAGCCGCCACTACCCACGGTTCCATCGGCCTCAGTTTGGGCGCAAATCGATTCGTTGGCATTCGGTTGATTCGTTGGAGCGTAACCTAATACGGTGGCTAGCTGAAACAGGGCGATTGCGAAGAAGTCGAGCATGGTCGATGAAGTGTAAGTATTTGTGTATTAACTAAGAACACAACAAAATTAGGATACCCCCCAAGACCAAAAAAGGACACTCTTAGTGTAAATCAGACAATAAATAATACAAGTAATTCTTTAATATTCTTAAGAAATAAATTAGTGTAACCCCAAATACATCAAGTATGCCAATATTTTTTTTCCGCGTTTCTACAAAATATTGTCTATTTGCGACATATAAGCCAGATTTTGGCTGTGTAATCACGATGCAAAGTTGAATAGCACCCATAAATGAAAAAAGGAAACATCCCCCCTTTTTTAGACACTGGTTTTTGTTGCTAACAAGGGTTGAATATGCTGTCTATAGCATTCTAGAGCTGTTTTTACATGAACGATATTTCCAATCTTGCGCGAATTGTGACATCGCGGGCCCTGCATTCAGTGCCGGTGCTTGACCTAAATGGCGAGCACAAAACCAAGGAATACCAGTTGGTGCAATCACTGCTTGATGCACCCGACGCTACCCAGAACCAGTTGGTTAAGGCTTTATACGGCAAGGCCTCAACGCCCAATATCCGGGCCTTGCAGAAGCTACAGTCGCGGGTACGCGGCAAACTGCTCAATCATCTTTTCTTCCTTGACCACTCCGACTCGCGCCACTTGGTCTCGCGTCGGTACCAGAGCGAATGCCTTGACTTGCTGCATAAAATCAGCATTCTCTTTGCCGAGGGCGAATACGTGCTGACCGAGCAGCTGCTGAAGCGCTGCCTGGGCATGGCCCAAAAAGGAGAATTCACGCAATACGTTGTGCAGTGCGCTAGGATGCTGAGCACGCTTTACGCGCAGATGCGCAAGGCTCACTTGTTTGAGAAAATGGATAAGTTGCTCCAGCAGGCTCAGCACACCCAGTCCTTGGAAGACGAGGCCGAGCGCCTGCACGCCCAGACGCAACTAGCCCTGGCCAGGACGGTAAGCAGCCGGCGGGCTGTGCTGCCCCTGCTGCCGGCGCACCTGGAGAAGCTGGAAGCGCTGCACAGGCGGGCCAAAACATTCAATACCTATAACTACCTATACCGACTGCGCCTGGCCACCCACGAACTGCAGGGAAACTACGCGGAGATTATCCGCCTGACTGCGCTGGCTACCAAGCAACTGCGCGATGGCAAGCTCAACGAGCGGCGGTTTGATAAACGCTACAACCATTTCATGACCGTTTTTGCACACTTGCGCAGCCGCCAGCCTATTAAGGGATTAAAGTTGGCGCAGCTGGCGATGTCGGACTTCCATCCGTCCTCCAGTAACTGGCTGTTTTTTCAAGAAAACCACGTGCTGCTGGCCCTGCACGCCCAGAACTACGAATACGCGCAGCAGCTGTTCACGACGGTCATGAAAAACCCGGCCTTCTCCAAGCAGCGCCCGGCAGCGTTGGAACGCTGGGATTTGTACAAGGCTTACAGCGACTTCGTGCACCCCGTGCAGCGGGTGGGTCCTGCCCGGCGGGTGCAAATGGCCCGGTGGGCGCTTATGCTGCCTGAGTTCAGCCGCGACAAGAGTGGACTGAACGTTGCCATTCTGGTTCTTCAAATGCTCGTTTACATGCGTGAGCGTAATTTCGAAGAAATCATGGTGCGCCTGGAGCGCCTGCGCAAGTATCAACAGCGGCACATGGCTGGCAGCGGCATGATACGCAGTAAACTGTTCCTGCGCCTGCTGCGCATCATGGTGGACAATGGATTCAATTCAAAGAAGGCAGCCGAAGGCGGCAAGGCCGTTTTGCAACAGCTGCAAAACACCAACCCTCCCGGCGAGGCTTACGCCGAAATTGAAATCATCCCTTACGAGCACCTGTGGGCGCTCATCCTGGAAATGCTACGCGAGCAATTTCCAGTGCCGGTGGCATTCGGAACTCAGGACCGCCCATAGCCTATCCGGTTCGGATTCGGGCGCGCCTCTGAGGCGGTCGAGGAATGGCGGCAAGGTGAACTAGTTTAGCCGTACGGTTTAAAACGAATCTTTTCTGCAGCGACTACAATGCCTCGAACGGCTTTTTCCACATATTCAGATGTGTTATTTGCTGTCGGGTCACAAAAAATCCCCTTTACGTTATAGTAAAGGGGATTTTTTTCGTGGGCCCAACTGGAATCGAACCAGTGACCTACTGATTATGAGTCAGTTGCTCTAACCGATTGAGCTATAGGCCCGGTGCTGGAGGCAGTCATCTTTCACCTCAACCCTGCCGTTTCCGGCCCTCCAACGGTGCAAAAGTACGACCTTCGCGGACGGAAAAACAAGCCAGCCTATGCTTCCCCACTTATTGTTCGATTTTGGCGGCGTCATCATTGACATTGATTACGATGCCACCCCCACGGCTATGCGCCGGCTGAGCCGTGCCGGCAGCACCATCCAGTTTTCGCAGGCCAGCCAGGCCGAGCTATTCGACCGGTTCGAAACCGGCCACCTCTCCCCCGCCGAGTTTCGGGCCGGGCTGCGGGCGGCCTATGACCTCGACGCCACCGATGCCGAATTGGACGCCGCCTGGCACGCCATGCTGCTCGACGTGCCCACCGAGCGCCTGGCCCTCATTGGCGAGCTGCGCCGGCAGGGCTACCAAACAGCCCTGCTCAGCAACACCAACTCGCTGCACATTGCCGAAATCAACCAGCGCCTCGCCACCAAATACGGCTTCAAAAACGGCATTGCCGACGTGCTCGACCGCGTGTTCTACTCGCAGGAAGTGGGCCTGCGCAAGCCGGGCGAGGAAATATTCCATCACGCGCTGCGCGAAATGAACTGGCGGCCCGAAGACGTGTTGTTCATCGAAGACAGCCCGCAGCACATCGCCACGGCCCGCCGCCTGGGGCTGCGCGTGCTGCACCTGGCCCCGCCGCTCACCCTCACCACTGCCCTGCCCGAAGCCCTCCGTGCCTTTCCCCGAGAATACCCCGTTGCCCATTCCTGAACCTGATTTCGCGGGCTTTCCAGCCGATGTGGCTACGGATGCGCCCACCCGCCTGGCGCGGGCCCGGGCACTGTTCCGGCGGTTCGAGCGGCCGGAACCATCGCCGGGGCGCACCGCGGCGCTGCACATTGGGCTGTTTCTGATAACGCTTGTTACGACCACGCTGGCTGGCATTCAGCTCACGCGCGGCGCGGTCGATTTTCTGCCGCTTGATGTATTTCTGTTGCGCGGGCCGGCCTTATGGGCGGAAGTGCAGCGCGGGCTGTGGTTTGCGCTGCCGTTTCTGGGGGTGCTCACAGTGCACGAGTTCGGGCATTATTTCACGGCGCGCTACAACCGGGTGCGGAGCTCGCTGCCCTATTACATCCCGTTTCCGATGGGGCTGGGCACGTTCGGGGCCATCATTCGCATTCGGGAGCGGATTTTTTCGCGGCGCGAGTTTTTTGATATCGGGCTGGCCGGGCCGCTGGCGGGCTTCCTGGTGGCGGTGCCGCTGCTGATTTACGGCTTCACGCACCTGCCGCCGCTGGAGTACCTGTATGCCATTCACCCAGACTACGCTCAGTATGGAGCCGGTTATCCGCAGCACGTTTATGGGGCCACGGAGTTGGCAAACGGCCTGACCTTGGCGCGCCCGCTGCTCTATCAGTTTCTGGAAAAAACCTTTGCTAACCCTACCCGCCTACCCCACCCGCTGGAGCTGATGCACTACCCCGTGCTACTGGCCGGGTCGCTCAGCTTGTTTTTTACGGCACTAAACCTGCTGCCGATGGGCCAGCTCGACGGTGGGCACATCCTGTACGGGCTGCTGGGGCCGCGGCGCTTCAACCGCATGGTGCCGGTGCTGTTCACAGGCTTCATTTTCTATGCCGGGCTGGGGTTGTTTTCATTGCACGACGACTGGCAGACCTGGCTCTATGGCGGGCCGGTGTACGCGGGGTATCTGGCGCTTATATTCTGGCGGGTATTGCCCCGGCCGCGCCAGGGGCTGCTGCTGGCGGCGGGCATCTGGGCGGCGCAGCTGGCGGGGGCCGCGCTGCTGCCGGGCGTGGTGGGCAACCCGGGCTGGCTGGTGTTTGGGCTGCTGCTGGGGCGGTTCACGGGCATCTACCACCCGCCGGCTCCCGATGAGCGCGCCCTCAGCCCCGGCCGGCAACTGCTGGGCTGGCTGATGGTGGTTATTTTTGTGCTTTGCTTTACGCCGAGTCCGTTTGGGTAAGGCGAATACAGGCGTTTTCAGCAGGCGTTTATCATCCTGAGCGTAGCGAAGGACCTTTTCATGACGGAGCTGCTTGAATTACTGCGAACTGTTCCTCGGCGATAAGGTCCTTCGCTGTGCTCAGGATGACAAACAACTTCACCGCTCCCTTTGCCCTTATCTCCTCCCTTCTACCAATCCCCACGTCTCTCCTGAATGATTTTTAGCCAAAAACAGCTTTTTTTGGGTACTACGCACCTTGAATTGCGGGCCGAAAGCCTCTACGTGTGCAAGCGCAACCCTCAGGGCGTGCCCACCCTCGAAACCGAGGTGCCCTACGAAGAAATTCTGCCTATTAAATCCGGCGAGCATCGCCATATTCCCACCAACCAGCTGCTGCTCACGGGGCTGCTGCTGGCGTTTCTGGGCTACGGCCCGTGGCGTGAGTGGCTGGCCACCGGGCACGCCGACATAGCGCTGTATTCGTGGTGGCTGGTTTTTGGGTTGAATGCGCTGGCCAGCTGGCTGCGCTTCGAGCAGCAGTGGTGCACGTTCCGGCTGCGCACGGCGCATTTGGCCGTCACGCTGGCCGGTCGGCCCTGGCAGCGCAAGCAGTTCCGGGCGCTGGTGACGGAGCTGGAGCGCCGCACCAAAACCTACCTGCGCGACGAATACGGCCAGGTAAATCCGCTGGGCTTCATCGAGCCGCAGCTGCGCCGCGTGGCCTGGCTGCACGAACTGGAAGTCCTGAGCGCCCCCGAAGCCCAGGCCCTGAGCACCCGCCTCACCGGCCGGCGCGGGGCCGCTACGCTCCGCAGCATGGGCCAGGAGCTGGAATCACCCTACCTGAACTAACCGGCCGCCATGCCGCGCCCCGCCCTTGCTGCCGCGCTGGTGAGCATTGTCATCCCCACTTACAACGAGGCGGAAGGCATTGCGGCGCTGCTACACCACCTACGCCAGGCGGGCGCGGCCACCGATGCGGCCGTGGAAATCATTGTGGCCGACAGCCCCGGCACCGATGCCACCGCCGCGCTGGCCCGGCAGGCCGGGGCGCGCGTGGTGGCCTGCCCGCGCAAGGGCCGCGCCGCCCAGCTCAACCACGGAGCGCGGCAGGCCACGGGCAGCATTCTGTATTTTCTGCACGCCGATTCGTTGCCGCCGGAGGGCTTTCTGGCCGATATCCGGCGTGCGGTGGCGGCGGGCTATGGTTGTGGCTGCTTCCGGCTGGCATTTGATATGCCACACTGGTTTTTGCGGGCGCACGCCTGGTTCACGCGCTTCGATGTGGCCCTGGCGCGCTTTGGCGACCAGAGCCTGTTTGTGCAGCGGACAGTTTTTGAGCAGGCCGGCGGCTATCGCGAGGACTTGCTCATATTAGAAGACCAGGAAATTACGCGGCGGCTCCGGCGACTTACGCGGCTGCGGGTGTTGCCCGGCCCCATCATCACCTCGGCCCGCAAGTACCGCGCAAATGGTGTTTTCCGGCTTCAGGCGGCTTTTTATTTGCTCACGGGGCTGTACTATCTGGGCGTGGGCCAGCCCACCTTGCTGCGGATATACCGGGCCATCATCCGGCAGGACAAACTGTAGCCCCGGCGCTGGAACCGGCCGCGCAAAGCAACGGTTGGCCATTCGAGCCCGAGTAACCCAGCAACGAACATTTGCGGACGACTTTCGCCCCCTCCGCTGCAATCCAGCATTGCCCCCACTGCCGTTTCTGCCGTCAGGGATGGCACAAATCATGGCCGACTGGCCTATCTTTGCCCTAGTAGCTTCCGCATTATGCACCGCATTCTGGCTTTTTTCCTCGTCGCACTTATGCTGCTCCAAACGTTGGGGCAGGAGGTGCTGGTCGTGGATTATCAGCTGAATAAGGCCCGCATCACGGAGCTATACTGCGTGAACAAGGCCCGGCCAATGCTGCACTGCAACGGCAAATGCCACCTGGCCCAGCAACTGCGCAAAGCCGAGGGCGGCGACAAAAAAGCCCCCGACCTGCTGGCCAAGGTGAAGTACGAGGTGCTGCCGATGGCCGCCTTGCTGCTGCCCCAACCGCAGCGCTGGCCAGCCGCCGTCCGGCCCTACGCCCGCCCGGCAATGGTGCATTACACGGCCGTGCCCGGCCGGGGCGTATTCCGCCCGCCCCTCCTATCCGCCTGATTGTGGCTTTCGGGCTTTCTGCGGAGCAGGAGGCCGGCCAATTTGCTGGCTCTGCCGAACTTTCGGCGAGCCAACTGTGCGCGCACGCGCTGTTTTTCAATCAGTTGTTGATTTCCCCTTCCCCGCTTTTCCAATGAAACGCTTTTCTATTTCCGCCCTTTCCTGCACGTTCGCCCTCGCCATGCTTGCCCTCGCGGGCTGCAAAAAAGACGTGGTAGTGGCCGAGCCGCCCACGGTTTCTCTCGAATTTGAGCAGACTGTGGGGGCCGACCCGCTGGTGCTGGACACTAAAACCTACAATACCCTGGCCGGCGACCAGTTCACGGTCAGTACCTTCCGGCAGTACATCTCCAACATCGTCTTCACCAAAACCGACGGCTCGACCTACGCTGTGCCCGACAGCTACTACCTGCTGGACGCCGCCAAGCCCGACAACCAGCACATCACGCTCACCGGCGTACCAGAAGGCGACTACAAGGGCCTGACCTTCACCATCGGGGTTGACAGCCTGCACAACGTTTCGGGGGCCCAGAAGGGCGCGCTCGACCCCAATAACAAGATGTTCTGGACCTGGAATTCGGGTTATATTTTCACTAAGCTGGAAGGCTCCTCGCCGCAGTCCCGCACCACGGCCCTTACCTTCCACGTCGGGGGATTCCAGAAGCCGTACAATGCCGTCCGCACGGTTTCGCCGGCCTTCCCGGCTGGCACTACTTTGCTGGTGCGGGCAGGTCACGAGCCCGAAATTCACCTGAATCAAGACCTGCAGAAGATGTTCAGCGGGCCGAACACCATTCGCTTCGGTGGCACTGGTTCGATGATTGAGATTATGTCGGCGGGCCCCAACGCCGTGATGATGGCCGATAACTACGCGGCCGGCATGTTCTCCGTCGAGCACATTCACGCCAACTAACCCGGCCATGCGCCGCGCATTAGTTGCCTCGCTGGCCTGCGGGCTGGCGGGGCTGCTCCTGGCGGGTTGCGGCCTCAGCGATGTAGTGGCACCGGATTCTTCGGTGCCCGGCACCGTTCTCCCGGCCAATTTCCCCACCCCCGTGTACGCCCTCGATGCCAACCCGCCCACGTCGGCGGCATTTGCGCTGGGCCGCAGCTTGTTCTACGATGCACGGCTTTCGCGCGACGGCTCGGTGTCGTGCGGCAGCTGCCACCAGCAGTTTGTGGCGTTTGCCAACGCCGACCACCGCCTGAGCCACGGCGTGAACAACCGCCTGGGCACGCGCAACGCCCCGGCTCTGCAAAACCTGCGTTGGAAGCCGGATTTTTTCTGGGATGGCGGGCCGAAAAATCTGGAAACCTTGCCCCTGGCCCCGCTCACCAACCCGCTGGAAATGGACGAGACGCTGGACCACGTGCTGGCCAAGCTCAACGCCGACGCCAATTATCGCGGCCGTTTCGCGGCCGTGTATGGCCCGGGGCCCATCGATTCGTACCAGTTTCTGCGGGCGCTGGCGCAGTTCACGGCCTCGCTCACCTCGGCCAATTCGCGCTACGATAAGGTGGTGCGGGGCGAAGGCAACGCCGTACTTACGGCCAGCGAAGGGCGCGGCCGGGTGCTGGTGGCGCAGAAATGTGCCAGCTGCCACGCCACCGATTTATTCACCGACGAGTCGTTCCGCAACAACGGCTTGAGCAGCAGCTTCGGAGCCGATTCGGGGCGGGCGCACATCACCGGCCGGGCCACCGACGTGGGCCGCTTCAAGGTGCCGAGCCTGCGCAACGTGGCCCTCACGGCTCCTTACATGCACGACGGCCGCTTCTCCACCCTGGCGCAGGTGCTGGCCCATTATGACCACGGCGTGCAGGCTTCGCCCACGCTTGATGCCGCGCTGCGGCCGGCCGGCGCACCGCTGGGCATTCCCCTCACGGCCACTGAGCAGGCCGACATCATCGCCTTTCTGAATACGCTTACCGACGACTCGTTTAGCCACGATGCGCGGCTGGCCGAACAGCGCTAGGCTTCAGCATTTACTTCCATGACCATCAAGAAATTTATTCTCATTGCCTTGCTAATGAGCGGGCTGGCGCTGCCCGGCCGGGCCTGCGACATTTGCGGCTGCTTCATGGGCATCACGCCTTATGACAACCAAAGCAGCTTCAGCCTGATGCACCGCTACCGCATCTTCAACGGCTACCAGGCGCTGGGGCAGTCGGCGCAGTTTTTCCCGGCCGGGGCGCGGCCGTTTTTTCCCTCGCCGCTGAACGGCGACAACGGCTACGCGCACTCGCACCACGGCGACCCGACCGACTTCGAGGCCTTCCGGGTGATTGAGCTGCGGGGCAAATACTTCCTCTCGCAGCGCGTGGAGCTGAACGCCTTCGTACCCTACGTGATGAACACCTCGCAGATAAACGGCCGGCAGCTGAACTCGGCGGGCGTGGGCGACGTGACGGTTTTTGCCGGCTACCATCTCATCCGGGCCATTGAAACGGCGGGGGTGCAGAGCCGGCTCATCGTAGGCGGCGGCGTGAAGCTGCCCACCGGCGAATACACCCGCCAAAACGCCCAGGGCCTGCGCTACCCGCTGCTCAACCAGGTGGGCACCGGCACCACCGACGGCTTTGTGTACGCCAACTACATCGGCAGCTTCCACAGCTTTGGGCTGAGTGTGAACAGCAGCTACCGGCGCTCGACGGAAAACACGTTCAGCAACAGCCTGGCCCCGAGCACGGCCACCTACGCCAGCCTGTTTTACCGCGTGCCGCTGGGCGAAAACTGGCAGGTGTACCCGTCGGCGCAGTTTTTCTACGAGAAAACCAAGGGCGAAATGCTGGACGGCCACCTCACCGGTGAGCACGCCATGAACAATGCCCTGCTCGGGCCGGGGCTGGACGTGTACTACAAAAACTTCTCGCTCAATACCAGCTTTCAGCTGCCCATCTACACCGCCGCCACCGACCACCCGGCCAGCGCCGGCCGGATGGTGGTATCCGTCGGCTATAGCTTCAAGCAGACCAAATACCTGCTCCACGGCAAAAGCTGAGCACTAGGAACCCCGGCGTAGCTACCACGTAGGAAAACGGATTCAGCCACTTTTCCCTCTTGAGCTATGAGCATTTCCCTGAATTCGCCGGCCGTCGCTTTCGCCAAAAAGCTGATTAAAGACGGCAAAATCAAGAACGATTCCGGCCACTGGGGCCAACACAATCCCGATGCGTCGGACGAAAATGCTTTCCTCAAAAAGCATGAGATGGATGAGTACGCCACCTGGCACCTCGGCCTCGATAAGAGCAAGGGCGAAGACACCAAAGGCCGCTACAAATTCCCCTACGGCGACTTCAAAACCGTGCACCGCGATGGCCTCATTGCCGCCAAGGAGCGCGCCGCCCAACAGGGTTACGCCGACATTGAAAAAGCTGCCGATGAGCTACTGGGGCTGCTGGAAAAGGCCGCCAAATAGCGGCACCAGCGCCCGGGAGTTTTCCTAGAATACGAGGGGGTTGAGCCAGCGCATGGCGGCCCCCTCGTCTTCAAACAGGCCGATATCGAAGGGCCGGGCGGGGTCCAGGACGTAGGTCACGTATTTACTCTGGGCAGGGTCCGAAGTATAGGCTTCGGTGAGGGCCGGCGAGTTGAGCACGGCCATGCGCAGGCGGCGAGGGGCCATGCGCGCCGTGGCCTGCGGATAAAATACATGGGTGACCCAATCGCTGAGGTCGGCAGGAATTTTGTCGCGACGGCGCACATCCAGCAGCCAGTCGCTGATGCCGTGCTCTTCGGCGGCGGCCAGCATCTGGGCGTAGTCGGCCTGCACCACTTCAAATGCGGCGTGGCTGTGCCAGCGTACCACCATCACCCGCAAATCGGGACGGAAGGAAATGCTGCGGGATGGAAGCTCGATGGGTTGGGGCATGGACCAAAAGTACGCCGCCCAACCGGTCAGCGCTTTTTTCTTAGCAAACAAAAGCCCCAGCTGCCAATTCTGCCGGGGCTTTTTGCGCTCTACTTGGGCACGAAGCGGTAGAGTACCAGTCCGATGCCGGAGAAAATCAGGCTGGGCACCCAGGCCGCCATCATCGGCGAGAGCTGCCCCACCTGCGCCAGGTTGCGGCTGAACATTACAAAAAAGATGAACACAAATGCCAGCACGAAGCCCAGCGCAATTTGCCCACCCACGCCGGCCCGCGCCTTGCGGGCGCTGAGCGTGACGCCAATCAGGGCCAGGATGAGGATGGCGAAGGGATAGGCGTAACGCTCGTATTTGTCGCTCTGGTAAGTTTGGGTGTCGTTGGCCCCGCGCTCGATTTTAGTGCGAATCAGGCGGTCGAGTTCGGGCAAAGTGAGGGTTTCGGCCAGGTGGTAGTCGCTGCCGAAATCCTTGGGAAACAGGTTCAGGGTAGTGTCGCGGGCGGGCAGGGTTTGAAGGGCTTCGTCCTGCAAGCCGCGAAAGGTGCGTATCAATTGCGGCGATAAATGCCACCGGTGCCGGGTCGAATCCCAGGTGATGGCATCGGCCGTGAGGCGGCGGCGCAGCACGGTGCCGTCCACGGTTTCGAGGGCAAAGTGGAAGCCGATGTTGCTGATGTTGTCGTAGCTCTCCATGTACACGTAGTGGCGCGGCCCGATTTTGATGTGCACGTTGCGCCCCTCATAGCGCCAGGGGCTTTTCACGTAGGCGCGCTCGAACTGCACGCGGCGCTTGTTGCCCAGCGGCAGCACCCAGCCCACCACCGCAAACGTGAGCAGGCCCAGCAGCCCGGCCCCCGCGGCATACGGCACCAGCAGCCGCCGGAAGCTGACGCCCGACGCCATAATGGCCACGATTTCGGTGCGCGCCGCCAGCTGCGCCGTCACAAACACCACGGCAATGAACACGGTGATGGGCGAGAGCATATTGGCGAAATATGGGAACACATACACGTAGTAATCGAAGATGATTCGGTGCCCGGACAGGCCGTGGCGCAGGAAATCGTCGTTTTTCTCGGTGTAGTCAATCACGCAAATCACCGATACAAGGAGCACCACGGTGAAAAAAAACGCCGTGAGAAACTTGCGGATAATGTAGCGGTCAAGGATACGCACGAGCTTTAAATAAATATTCAATATATAAAATACAAAGACTAATTTGAATCCTACCTTTAGCGGGCTGATTCACCCTGCTTTTCGCCATGCCTCCCGTCCTACCCTGGTTGCGGGCGCGCCCCTGGGTGCCCGCCGTACTTGCCCTGCTGGTGCTGCTACCGGCCCTGCTGCTCAACCTGGGCCTGCTCCCGCTCATCGCCGATGAACCCATCCGGGCATTGGTGGCCCTGGAGCTGAAGCTGCATGGCAATTACTTCGTTTCGACGCTCCAGGGCGAGTATTATTTCAACAAGCCGCCGCTGTTCAACTGGCTGCTGGTGGGGTTTTTCCAGCTGTTTGGGTCCGTCGAGGAGTGGGTAATTCGCCTGCCCACGGTGCTGGCGCTGCTGGGTATGGGCGGCAGCCTGTATTACTTCGTGAGCCGCCGCCTGGGCTGGGTACTGGGCGTGGCAGCCGCGCTGGCTTTCGTCACAAGCGGGCGCATGTTGTTCTACGATTCCTTCTTGGGGCTCATCGATACCCTGCACGCCCTGGTCACTTACCTGGGGTTCATGGCGGTGTTTGAATTGGGCGCGCGACGGCGCTGGGCGGCGCTGTTTGTAGTGAGCTATGCCCTCACGGCGGTGGGCTTTCTGCTGAAAGGCTTGCCGTCACTGGTGTTTCAGGGGGTGGCGCTGGCGGTGTATTTCGTGTTTATTGATGGCCACTGTCGGCGGCTGTTATCGGGGGCGCACGCGCTGGGGCTGGGGGTACTGCTGGGGCTGGCGGGTGGCTACTTTGCGGTGTACAGCCATTTTCACACGCTGCACGACTACCTAGCCACGCTCCTCGACCAATCGACGCAGCGCACCGTGGCCGCCCACACCTGGCGGGAGTCATTGGCCCATCTGGTGAAGTTTCCGTTCGATTTCATCTCCGATTTCCTGCCCTGGACCCTGCTGCTGCTGTGCCTGGCCCGGCCGGGCTGGCGGCAGGTGCTGCGCGAGCAGCCCTTCCTGCGCTTCAATGCGCTGCTGTTTGTGGCACTCACGCCGGTATTCTGGTTGTCGCCGGGCACTATTCCGCGCTATTTGTTCGTGCTCACGCCGCTGGGCTTCACGGTGGCGGTCTATTTCTACCAGCAGTTCCAAGCCGAGCACCGCTGGCCCCACCGGGTGCTCGATACCGTACTGCTCACAGCCATGGCGCTGGTCAGCCTTAGCCTGGTGGCCGTGCCCTGGATACCCGCGGCCGCCGTGCAGCCCGGCGTGGTCTGGAAATCGGCGCTGGGGGTGTTGGCCCTGGCCGGCTGCACACTGGCCTACGGCTACCTGCCGGCCCAGCGGCTGGCGTGGCTGGGGCTGTTTTTACTGTGCATGCGTGTGGTTTTCAACTGGTTTGTGCTGCCCGCCCGCTTGCTCACCCGCGACGAAACGCCCTACCGCACGGCAGCTATCCGGGTGGCGCAAATAGCCGGCCACGCCCCGGTGTATAAGCTGGCCGATACGCACGTCGACAACGACGAGGCGTTTTACATCACGCGGGGCACGGGCCACATCGTGTATTCGTCCACGTCGCCGCTGCTGCCCGCCGCGCCCGCCAAAAACGCCTTTTACCTGGCCGAAGACCGGTACCTCACCGGCCGGCGCTACCGCCAGTACTATGAGTTCGTCATCGACCGGGGCATTCGCCTGCACCTAGTAAAATTCGACCAGCCAGAATTATTTTCATCGTCAAACCACTACCCCAACCGCCTCCCCGCGCCTTGACCCTCCCGCCCCGCCTGCGCGCCACCCTCCTCCTGCTGCTGAAGTTGGGGCTGCTGGCGGCCGCGCTGTGGTTTGTGTTTCGCCGTATCAGTCCGCGCCAGATTGGGCAGGTGCTGGGCAGCGTGCAGCCGGGCTGGCTGGGGCTGGCAGTGGGGCTGTTCGCGGTTTCAAAGTGGTTGGCAGCCCGCCGCCTCAACTACTTTCAGCGAGCCATCGGGGTCGATTTGTCCGAGGCTGCCAATCTGCGCCTCTACTGGCTGGGCATGTTCTACAACCTCTTTCTGCCCGGCGGTATCGGCGGCGACGGCTATAAGGTGCTGGTGCTGCGGCGCGCCTTCCCCACCAAAACCGCCGCTCTGGTCCGCGCCCTGGTGCTGGACCGCGTGAGCGGCTTGCTGGCGCTGGGGGTATTGCTGGTGGCCCTGGCTTGGGTGGTGCCGCTACCGCTGCCTAGGCTTTGGATGTGGCGCGGGGTAGCGGGCCTGGGGGCGGCGGGCCTGCTCTGGGGTGGCGCGGCGGCTACGGGGCGGTGGTTTGCGCCGTTTGGCCCCACGTACTGGCGCACCCAAGCGCTGGCTCTGGGAGTACAGGCGGCCCAGCTGCTGTGCGCGCTGGCTTTGCTCGCCGCCACGCACACCGTCTCGCAGCAGCCCGCGTACCTGCTGGTGTTTCTGGCTTCATCGGTGGCAGCGGCCTTGCCGTTTACCGTGGGCGGAGCGGGAGCGCGCGAGGTGGTATTTCTGCTTGGGGCGCAGTGGCTGGGGCTCGATGTGGCGGTATCGGTCAGCCTCAGTTTACTCTTTTATCTGCTATCGGCGGTAGTGGCTTTACCAGGGGCACTGGTAGGTGAAGGACGATGGAACGCCGTTCAACGAGGCTGAAACACTGCTTTATGCCACGGTGCTTTTCAGATTTCATCGTACCGAATGAGGTTTCCGCCTTGCTCCGCCAGGTATTTGCGCCAAGTGCCGCCGCGCCAGAATTCGTATTCCGTGCGGCGGGCCAGATACGAGCCGGGCCGGTCGGCCAGGCCGGGATGGGTCATAAATTCCACGGTGGGGCCGTGCCGCCGGGCGCGGGCCAGCCCTTGCGCAAACAGCGGCAGCGTGGCTGCCTGCGCCGCCGAAAAATCGGCCACCAACGCATTGGGCGTGGCAAAGCCCCGCAGGCCAGAGGTCGAAATCCGGCCAAATACATTCAGAATGCGACCGCGCTGGCCGTAGCTGGGCTGGGGCGTCCAGCGCCGGAGCCGCCGCACGCCCAGCTGGCCCAGGATGCGCGTGAGAGCGGTCCCCAGCCCGGGATAGAGGTGCAGGTGCCGGTGCGAATCGGCATGGCTTGGGGCGAGGCCGTGGGCGCGCAGGCGGTCAATTTGGGCAGTCAGCTCCCTGGCTAGCTCGGTGGGGCGCACCCGGCCGGCCAGGTAGCGCAGCCACAGTTGCTGCGCGGGCCAGAAATGGCCATCGGGCCCCAGCAGGCTGGGTACCGCAGCAGCCGGCGCCACAGATGGCCCCAAAATCAGGTTCAGGTGGTAGCCCACCGATACGCGGCCGGCGAACTGGCGCAGGGCGGCCAGGTCCATTTCGCTGGCCAGATTGGCCATTACGGTGGTGCTGCTGAGGCAACCCTGGGCGGCCAGGTCGAGAATGGCGGCCGTGGCGGGCGCATCCCAGCCAAAATCGTCGGCGTTGATGATGAGACGCAGCGCCATGCTTCAAAGCATTAGGGCTGGCGTGCGCAGCTCGTGCCGAACCACGTAGGGTGCCCGGTTTCGGCGGGCGTAGTAGGCGTGCGTGCCGATTTCGGCCAACAGGCCAAAACAAATCAAGAAGATGCCACTCATTATCAGAAACAAACTGAAAATAAACTCCATGGGGAACCGATGGGAAATATTCACCCCGAAAAAAATGGAGCTAACCAGCAGGCCGGCAGTAGCCAGCAGGCCCACCGCCAATGTCAATATCCCGAGCACCCCGAACAGCCGAAACGGCTTGCGCGAGTAGCGCAGAAAAAAGCGTAGCATCACCAAATCGACCACCACCAGCAGGGCTTTGCCCAAGCCGTAGTGGCTAACCCCAAACTGCCGCTGATGCACCTCAATCGGGAATTCGCGGTAGCGGATGCCACGTTGCGCCACCAGGGCCCCCAGGAAGCGGTGCGAATCGCCGAGCAGTTCCACGTTGCGCAGCAGGTAGCGACGGTAGGCTTTGTAAGTGGCCCCGAAGTATTCGAGCTTCACCCCCGATAAGAGGGAAATGGCCTTGTGGGCCGTGTTGGCGAGCAGCGAATGGGCACGGCCATCAGGGCGCTTGCCTTTGGAACCGCTCACCATGTCGTAGCCCTCACGGATGTAGGCCACAAACTGCGGCAGGTAGGCGGGGTCGTGTTGCAGGTCGCCGTCCATGGCCACCACGATGTCGCCCCGGGCCCGCTCGAAGCCGGCGCGCAGGCTGAGCGTCTGGCCGTAGTTGCCGGCCAAATCGATGCCGATTACGGCCGGGTTTTCGGCGGCTAGGGCGGTAATGCGCGTCCAGGTCTGGTCCCCGCTGCCGTCGTTCACCAGCAGCAACTCGTAAGGCAGCCCGTGGGCGGTCATCACAAAGTCAATCTGCTCGGCCAGGGGGCGTATGCTGTCCTGCTCGTTATGAACCGGCACCACGATGGACACCAGGTCTTTGATTTCTACGGCGGGGGTCACAACTCGACGGGCCGGGGCGGGAGCAAGAAAATCGGTGAACATAGCTTGGAGGCTGTTCCGTAAATTCAATTAGTAAATATATATTTAAATTTATTATTATAAAAACACAACCATGAGTTCTCTGGCACATTGCCCCCGCTGGCGCTTAACCCCACAAAAAAGCCCCGACTGCTAATGCAGCCGGGGCCTTTCAATGCCTGGTGAGGCGGATAACTTATTCCACCACCAGCTTTTTCACCACCACGCCGGCTTCCGTCTGGAGGCGCAGCGAGTACACGCCGGTGGCCAGGTTGGTCAGCGGCAGGGTGTAGGTGGGCTGGCCGGCAGGCAGGGCCTGCGTGAGCACTACCCGGCCCAGGCCGTCAATCAGCGCGGCCGTCACGGCCTTGCGGTTGAGGGCGGCAGGCAGTTCGACGAATACCGCCTTGCTGGCGGGGTTCGGGTACACGGCTACCTGGGCCGACAGCTTGGCCGAAGCCACGCCCAGCACCCGGGCGCCAAACACCAGCTCGAAGCGCGGGGTGGTATTGGCCGCGTTCATGGTGAAGGTGTAGTCGGGGTGCAGGCTCAGGTCGGTGAGCGTACCCAGCTGCAAGTCGCGCAGGAAGGGTTGCTCGCCGGCCCCGAAGTTGAGTACCTGCGCCGCGTGTAGCGTGTAGGTACCCGTCACGGGCAGGCCAATGAACAGCGGCACCGTCACCGAAGCCGTCGAGGTCAGCGGCAGGGCGTTGATGGCCATCTTGTCGCTGCCAGCCCAGGCGGCCAGGTTCAGGCCGGTCGAGTTGGGCAGCTTCACGGCATCGAATTCCGCATCGGTACCGGCCGTAGCGGCCTGTTCGAAGTACACATACAGCGGGTCGGAACCCGAGGCACCTTGCAGGTCGAGCTGCACCAGCGGACGGGTTTCGGTCGTGCGGTGGTACACCGGGTTCTGGTAAGCTGTCACGCGGTGCGAGTTGCGCAGCGTCAGGGTGCCGCTGGTCTGGCCGTTGCTCACCCGCACGAAGAAGCCCTGGCCCTGGGCCAGAATCGCGTTCGGGCTGTTAGCGTTGCCGCCCACACCGTTCACGTTGGCGCGGTAGGTGCCGCCGTACAGGCTGGTGCTTTCGAACACGTACATGGCGGCGTCGAGACCAGCGCGGTCGGCCGCAGGCACCAGCGAGTAGTCCAGGGGCGATGGGTACGGGTTACCCACCAGCTGCCAGCCCGCGTCGGGGGCCGTGGCACCGCTGTTGCGGTTCAGGCCCAAGGCAACCGTGCCGTTGTTCTGCGGGCCGGTCACGGCCAGGGTCTGGTTAGCGGCCAGGTTCACGGTGTAGCCTTTGCCCACGGTTAGCGGGTCGGTCAGCGCGCTGGGCGACGTCCAGCCCTTGTCGAAGGGAGCCAGGTTGTTGGTCGACGTGGCCAGGCGGTCCTGGTCGTAGTAGTACACCGTGGGGAAAGGCCGCACGCTATTAGGCGTAGCCGACGTGTTGTAGGTCGGGTTCACCACGGGCGTAAAGCTGCCGGTAGTCAGACTGCCCACGGTCGCGGTGCTAACCGGAGCCGAGTAGTGACGGTAGCCCAGGCCGGGGTTCAGGTCGGGCGCGATGTAGCGTTTCACCGTCACGTCACCATTCACCACGTTGCTGCCGTTGTTGACAATCATGGCCGTGCCCGAGGAATTTGACTCCAGCGTGAACGAGTTACCATTGGTCGAGAAGTTGCCGTCGAGCGTGAGCACGCGCTGCACCACCGCCCCGGCCGAAGTGGCCAGCAGCGCGCCGTTGGAGCCCACCGTCAGGTTCCAGAAGCGGGTGGGGCTGCTGCCCACGATGTTGCTAAATACCATGGCGCCCAGCGAGAGGACGGGCCCCGTGCCGAAGCCGCTGGGGCTGCTGGCCAGGTAAGAACCATTATGGGTCAGGTTGCCTGCCAGCGCGAGCGTTCCGTCGGTGTGGGTCAGCGTCGAGCCGCTGTTCAGGGTCAGGTTGCGGGCGTTGGCCGTGGCCGAGGTCGTAAGGGCCGGGAAGCGGCCGCCGCTGGGCGAGGTCGGAATGATGGCGTTGATGGTGGCAGTGGGCACCGTATTGGACGTCCAGTTGCCGGCCGTGAACCAGTCTGTGCTCAAGTTGCCAGTCCACGTCACCGCCGTCACGACCGGGGCCGCGATGACGAGCGAGTAAGCCTGCGAACCGGTCGAGCCAAAGGCGTCGGTGGCCGTTACCGTAAAGTTGAACGTGCCGTTCGCCGTGGACGTGCCCGAAATCGTGCCGCCCGTCAGGCTCACGCCGCTGGGCAGCGCGCCGGCCGTAATGGCGTAGGTATAGGGAGCCGTGCCACCCGAGGCCGACAGGGCCTGGCTGTAGGCCACGCCCTGCGTGCCATTCGGCAGCGTGGTCGGCGCCAGCGTAATGGTGGGAGCCGTGATGGCAACCGTATAGGTGCGCGAACCGCTGTAGGGGCCCGGGGCCGCCGAGTTGTCGGTGGCCATTACCGTGAAGGTGAACGAGCCGCTGGCCGTGGGCGTGCCCGACAGGGTGCCGTTCGTCAGGCTCAGGCCCGAAGGCAATGCGCCGGCCGTGATGGCGTACGTATAGGGAGCCGTGCCACCCGAGGCCGACAGGGCCTGGCTGTAAGCTACGCCCACCGTGCCACCCGGCACCGAAGCCGGAGCCAGGGTGATGGCGGGAGCCAGGAAGGTGAGGGCATAAGGCGAAGGCGTGCCAGCCGTGTTGAAGTTGCCGGCCGCGTCCTGGGCTACGTTGGCCGGTACGGTCACCGTCGTAGCAGTGCCCACCGTGGTCGGCGTCACGTTAAACGTGAACGTGGTGCCCGCAACAACGGTGGTGAAGCCCGAGATGGTCCCGTTGCTTACCGTCAGGTCGCCCTGCACGAAGCTGCCGTTCACGCTTTCCGAGAAGGTTACCGTGAAGGGAATGGGCGAGGTCGTGGTCGTCGCGCCGCTGGCCCCAGCGGAACTCGTGATGGCCACCGAAGGACGAGTCGCATCAATGGTGAAGCTGTTCGTGTTCGAATTCACGCTCACCGATGTGCCGCTGGCCTGGGCCGTGGCGTACACTGTGTGGCTGCCATCGGCCAAGTTAGAGGGTTGGGTCAGGCTAAAGCTGCCGCCGGCCGTGGCCGTCGTCGTGCCAATGCTCGCGCCGTCTACATACACCGTCACCGTCGAGTTGGCCGGAGCCGTGCCCGTGTAGGCCGGCGTGCGGGTATTCAGCAGGCTGCCATTGGCCGGAGCCGTTACCACCGGAGCCGGGGTAACCACCGTGAAGGGCAGGGTCAGCGTCTGGCTGCAGGGCAGCGTTACCACCACGTTGCCCGAGGTCGCATTGGTCGGCACCGTGAACTGGAAGCCGGTACCGCTGACATTGGTAGCCGTAACGGGCGCACCGTTCAGCGTCACGCCGGTCAGGCCGCTCAGGTTGGTACCGCTCACCGTAACGAGGGTGCCCGGCGTAGCCGAAGTGGGGTTCAGGCTGGTGATGGTAGCCGTGGGGGCCGGGTTCACCGTCACCTGGGCCACCGACGTGCTGGTGGTGGTGCCGTTGCTCACGGTCAGCAGCACATACTGGGTTTTGTTGGCCTCAGTGCAGTCGTAGGTCAGGCTGGCGGCGTCGGCCGAGTAGCCGGCCTGCACGGCCAGGAGCTTGGGCGTGCCGCCGCAGGGGTCGCCGAGCGTGGGGTTGTTGTTAGCACTGGCGCCGTTCACGGCGTCCATGCTGCCGGTGCTGCGGCCCACATACGAGTTGGTCGCCGTAACGATGCTGTTGGCGGCATTGCAGCTGCCGAGGCGGTAGTTGCCGTTGCCGTCGTCGGTAGGCGTGCCGTAGCTGGCAAAACGGATGGCCGTGAAGTTGGCGCCGTTGGGTGTGGTCAGCGTCAGGGTGCTGCCTTCGTTCACGCGCCCACGCACAATTTTCTGAATGGTGTAGGTGAGCGTGCCCGAGCCGGTGCTGCCGTTGTTCACGCTGCTGGCGTTCAGGGTGGCCGTGCCGTTGGCATTCAGGTTCACCGTCACCGACTGCGAAGTCGCTACCAGCGGCTGCTGGTACGTGATGCTGTAGGCGGCCGGGGCGGCGGTGTTGAAGTTGCCTGCTGCGTCTTGGGCCACGTTGGCCGGTACGTTCACCGTCGTGGCCGTGCCCGGGGTCGTGGGCGTCACGTTGAAGGTGTAAGTTGCGCCCGAGCCCGAGAAGCCCGAAATCGTGCCGTTGCTCACGGTGATGTCACCGGTTACAAAGCCCGTTACCGTTTCCGAGAAGGTCACCGTGAACGGAATCGGCGTCGTGCCCGTCGTGCTACCCGAGGTACCAGCCGTGCTGCTGATGGCCACCGAGGGACGGGTAGTGTCCACCGTGAAGGTGTTCGTGCTCGAGTTGGCGCTCACGCTGCTGCCGCTGCTCTGCGCCGTGGCGTACACCGTGTGCGAGCCCTGCGACAGGGCCGACGGCTGCGTGAGGGTCCAGTTGCCCGAGGCGTCGGCCGTGGTCGCACCAATGGACGAACCGTCCACATACACGGTTACCGTCGAGTTAGCCACGGCCGTGCCAGTGTAAGTCGGCGTGGGGTTGTTGGTCAGGCTGCCGTTGGCCGGGGCCGTTACCACCGGAGTTGCCGTCACCGGCGTGTAAGTGATGGAATAAGGCGACGGGGTGCCGGCGGTATTGAAATTACCGGCCGCGTCCTGGGCCACGTTGGCCGGTACCGTTACCGTTACCGCGCCACTGGCGGTGGGCGTCACGTTGAAGGTGAAGGTCGTGCCCGCAACAACGGTGGTAAAGCCCGAAATGGTGCCGTTGGTCACGGTGACATCGCCCTGCACGAAGCTGCCGTTCACATTCTCCGAGAAGGTTACCGTGAAGGCGAGGGGCGACGTGCTGGTGGTGCCGCCGTTGGCCGCCGTCGAGGAGGTAATGACCACCGAGGGACGGGTGGTGTCCACGGTGAAGGTGTTCGTGTTCGAGTTGGCGCTCACGCTGCTGCCGCTGGTCTGGGCCGTGGCGTACACCGTGTGCGAGCCCTGCGACAGGGCCGTGGGCTGAACAAAGGTCCAGTTGCCCGAGGCATCGGCCGTTGTCGTGCCGCGCGACGAGCCATCCACGTACACCGTTACCGTCGAGTTGGCCGGGGCCGTGCCGCTGTAGGTTGGCGTGTTGTTGTTAGTCTGGCTACCATTCGCCGGAGCCGTCACCACCGGAGCCGCCGTTACCGGCTGGTTATACTGCACGCTCACCGCGTTGCTGGCCGTGTTCTGCGTGTTGTTGGCATCGGTAGCCACATTGGCCGCCAAGCTCACCGTCACCGTGCCCGTGCCGCTGGGCGTCACGGTGAAGGTGTACGGGCCGGCGCCGCTGCCCGAGAAGCTGGCGGCGTTCAGCGTGCCACCCGTCACCGTCACGTCCGAAGCCGTGAAGGTCGTGCCCACGCTCTGCGAGAAGCTCACCGAGAAGGGAATGGGTGCGGTGCTGGTGGGGCTGCCCGAGGTTGTGCTCACCGTCGCCGTCAGGGCCGGGGCAAATACGTTGAAGGAAGCCGAGGTGAAGGTGTTGTACGTTGGGATGTTGTTCGGCTGGATGTTGCCCACGAACACGTCATTAATCCCGTTGTTCAGGAACACGTTCAGCCGCTGGTCGAGCGAGGTGTAGTTGCGCTGGATGGTCTGGAAGCTAACCTGGTAGCTGCCCGTAGGCACGGCCAGGTTCTGCGAGATGCTGCCGTTGGTGCCGCCCGAGCTCTGCAGGATAGCTACCGCGTCGCCGCTGGCGGCCGTCGAGCCGAAGGCGCTGCCGTTGCGCGACACGCCCGCTTGCGTTGTGAACGTCCAGGGCGACGCGACTACCCCCGTCTGCTGGTAGAGGAAGTCGCTAGCCGGTACGTTGTTGGTTTCGAAGCTGCCGTTTTGCAGGCCGTTGGCGACGGGTGTGCCCCCGCTCAGCACCTGCACCACGTCCACGAAGGCCGTCACGTCGCTGTTGCCGCTGGCGCTGCCCGCCGCCTGAATGCGCAGGGTGGGCGCGGCCGCGAAGCTCTTGGTGATGGTGTACTCCTCACCCGCCGTGTAAGGCACGTTCGTCACTGTGGGCGAGATGCCCGTGCTGTTTTGCAGGTTCAGGCGCAGGGTGCCGTCGCCGGTTCCCGTGTTCACCACCACCGTGTAGGTGGTGCCCGAGCCGCTCGTGCTGGAAACCGAAGCTCCGCTCACCGAGCCGCTAGTAGTCGTCACCGAGAAGTTGCTAACCGTTACGCCCGTCACTGCGGCCGCAAAAACTACGCGGTAGCTCACCTGGGCCGTGGCCGTGGGCGAAGGCGTCAGGCGGGTGATGGATGACACCGTGGTGTTGGGGGCCGTATAGGTAATGGAGTAAGGCGACGGCGTGCCGGCGGCGTTGCCATTGCCGACTGCATCCTGCGCCACGTTGGCCGGTACCGTTACCGTTACCGCGCCGTTGGCGGTGGGCGTCACGTTGAAGGTATAGGTCGTGCCCGAACCGGCAAAGCCCGAAATCGTGCCATTGGCCACGGTGATATCGCCGGTCACAAAGCCGGTTACGCTTTCCGAGAAGGTCACGGTATAGGCAAACGTGGCGTTGCTGCTGGTGCCGCCGTTGGCCGCCGTCGAGCTTGTAATGGTTACCGTTGGCGCCGTTTTGTCGATGGTATAGAGTGGCGTACCGGTGAAAGGGTCGTTGGAAATGCCGGGGTTAAGGCCCGTGTCGTTGGCCAGCGTCAGCCCGAGGGTGCCGCTGCCGCTGCCCGTGTTCACGGTCACGGTGTAGGTCGTGCCCGAGCCGCTCACGCTCGTCACGCTGCTGCCCGTTACGCTGCCGCCGTTGGCGGTGGTGAAGTTGGAAGTCGTTAAGCCGGTTACGCTGGCCGCAAACGTCACGGTGAATGTCACGCTGGCAGCATTGGTCGGGTTGGCCGCCGCCGGCACGATGGACGTGACGGTGGTTGGGGCCAGGCCCACGCGGGCGAAGAAACCGCCGCCGCCGGTCGTAACCTGGGAACTGCCGAAAGTCGCCGGAAGGGCGTCAACGAAGCCGCCCACAATGGCCTGCGAACCACTCACAGCAATACCGGTGCCGGCTTCTATGTTGCCGTTGGCGGTGGCGCTGCCGCCGCCGATGGCCCCGTTCAGGGTCAGGCCGCTTGCGTCGGTGTACTTGGCCACAAACACGTCGGCAAAGCCGGAAAGCGGCACCGTGGTTGTCCCGCCATCAAAACTGATAGCGCCGCTATAAGAGCCGGTTACATACACGGTGCTGCCGCTCACAGCAATGGCGTTGCCAAAATCGTCGCCGCCACCGCTGCCGCCGGCACTTTTTGCGCCGCCGCCAGCCAGGGCCCCACCGTCAACGTACTTGGCCACAAAAACATCCTGGGTTCCGGTTGCTCCCGCCGTGTTGGTAAGTGTGGTACCGGCAATGGACAGCGAGGGGCTGGCAAAAAAGCCCGTCACGTACACGTTGCTACCGCTCACGGCAATGCCGTTGATGCGCTCGTTGTCGCTGCCCCCGGCCTGCACCACGCTGGCAAAAGCGAGACTGCCCGCGTCGGTGTATTTGATGACAACCGCGTCGCTGCTGCCGCCGCCACTAACCGCGTTGTTCAGCACCGTCGCGCCGAATGGGGGGGCGCTGTTATTGCCAAACGAAGCCGTGGCCCCGTTGAAATAGGCCCCCACATAAATGTTGGCACCATTTACGGCAATGGCGTTGCCGCGCTCGGCGGCGGTGCTGCCGGCGCGCAGGGCGCCACCGTTCGTAAAGGTGCTGCCCGCATCAACGTACTTAGCGACGAAGATGTCCTGGCTGCCGGCCCCGGTGGAAGCAGTGCCGCTAATGGTAGCGGCCCCGTTGACAAAGCCCGTCACGTACACGTTGTTGCCGTTCACGGCAATGGCATTGCCCCGGTCGGTGCCGGCACCGCCTGCGCTCACCACCCCACCGTTGGTCACGGTTGTGCCTCCGTCAATCAGCTTGCCGACGAATATTTCCCCGGCTGCCACGTTTGTGAGAGCCGCGCCGTTGAAAGCCGCCGAGTTGCCCGTGTACTGACCCGTTACATAGACGTTGGTCCCATTCACGGCGATGCCGTAACCAGTGTCGACGTCGTCGCCGCCAATGCTCACGGCCCACGACCAGGAGCCGTTGGCAGTGCTCCACTTCGCCACGTAGGCGTCCTGGTTGTTGCCGTTGGCCCCGCCCGTCTTGCTATTGAGCGTAGTGGTGCCGAAGGTAACCGAGCCCGTGTAGGAGCCGGTCACAAAAACGTCGCCCGTCGTGTTGGTGGCAACGGCCAGCACTTGTTGGCCGGGGGTGTTGGCTGGTACCCCGGTAGCCCCTACCCAGGCCGGTGCCTGCGCTCGGGCTCCCCAGGCTACCAGCAGCAGCGGTAGCAGCAGAAGTCGGTAATAAATGTTTTTCATAAGAAAAGAGAAAAGGAAAATAAACTGATGAAGCAAGTAGTAGCCCGATGAAGGCAAATCCCCGTGGGACGACAACTGGTCGTTGGTCGGCCGGCGGGCTTAATCCGTTCCAGCCAAATGGATTAGGCAAATAGGGTTGTAATGCGTTTCGCGGCGTTTCGCGCGGCTTGGCGCGGCTTGGCGCAGGGCTGGCTCACACCGGGGCCGCGCGCACCGGGCCGGCCAGCGGAACTAGCACCTCCCCTACCTGCAAGCCCATCCCGGCCAGTTGCCCCCCGGTGAAATAGCCCTCGTCGAGGGCAACGATATCGAGTTGCGCTACCTGGCCGGCCCCACAGGCCACTAGAAGAGCCTGCCCGGGAGCGGCCAGCACGATGGTGCCGGGCGCGGCCTCCACGGTTTCGGGCCGGGCACTGAGGCCCAGCACGCGCAGCAATTGGCCGCGTAAGGTTGTCAGCGCCCCCCGGTTCCAGGGGTTGGCAGCCCGCACCAAGCGGGCCAGGGCCTCGGCCGGCTCGTGCCAGTCGAGCACCATATCGGGCAAGGCGGGGCGGGGCCAGTAGCGGGCCAGGGCCTCGTCCTGGGGCTGGTCGGGCAGCGGCACCTCGCCGCGCAGGCCCGCCAGCAGTTGGCGGCCCGTGCCCACGGCCGCCAGCGCCAGTTGGCCGCGGTGCAGCCCGTGGGTATCGTGCGGGCTAATGGGTACGGGCGTGGCCACCAGCACTGGGCCGGTATCAAAATCTTCGGCCATGCGGTGGGCCGTCACGGCCCCAGCGGGCTCGCCGTTGCGCAGTTGCCAGAAGGTGGGTTCGGGCCCCCGGTAGCCGGGCAGGGCCGCAAAATGAAAGTTGATGAAGCCCTGGGGCGGCAGGCCCAGCACGGCGGCCGGAATACGCCACGGAAACGTGAGCACCAGCACCGCCGTGGGCTGCGTCGTGGCTATCCAGTCGGTTAGCGTCGCGGTCAGGGTGGCGCGCGTCAGCCACAGCGGGGCAAGCCCGGCTTGCGCCAGCAGTTCGCCCACCTGCCCGCTCTCCTCGTGGCCCGTGGCGGGCACGGCCACGCCGGCCACCACGCCCTGGCTTAGCAGGTCTTGCAATAGGGGCCAGCCCAGCAGGCTGCTAACGATAACGGCAACGCGCATCCGATAACGACAATAACTAGATTAACAGGGTAGAAGACAGTGGCTGCTATTGCCGCATCCTTACTACCCGACGAGGCTGCCCACCTGGGCGACCCGCCGGGCAGCAAGGACATGTAGCTAAGCCCGCGAGGGGAAGATGCCCACCAGAGCGATGACGTAGTTGAGGCCGGTGTACGGCATCCGGTTTTCGTGTCCCTGGCTTGCCCCTGCATTGGCCGTCGTGCCCGTTACGGCAGCAGCCATTGGCGCATTGGCAGCGCCGTCAGTGAACTGCTTGCGCGTGCTGTCGCTGGCGGGCAGGAAGCCGGCGGGGTTGCCCCCCTCGGGCGAATCGGTGGTTTTCAGCGTGCCCGTTACCTGGTGCGTGTGGGCAGGAATTTGGGCCTGAGTCAGGGTTACGGTTTCCGTTCCGGCCACCTGGCCCTGGCTATAGGTACCGCCACCCGGCAGGGCGCCGGCGCCTACCGGCATGCGGCTGCGTAGGTCGGGCAAGGCGAAGGTAGTGGTGCCGTTGCCCCCGAAAGTGGTACCCAGCAACGCAAACAATGCTTGGTTCTGGTTGATGGGCAATAACTGGCCATTGCAGAAAGCCCAACCTCTGGGCGCGTAAGAGATGGCAATGGGGCGGATTTCGCCGATGTATGGTTCGTCCATGATAAACTCGGAAAGCTGAAGGTGAAAAGAAGGTCGGGCGCAACCGGCGCTAGGGCTGCGGCGGGTATATGCCCTCGGTGGCGATAATGAAGTTGAGAGCCAGCACGGGCTGAATGTTGGAATGCGGCTGGCTGCCGCCGGCCGCGCTAATTGTGCTGTTAGCCACCGCATTGTTCGCTAGGTTTTTACCACTTGCCGCTGCCGTCGTATAGGTGTTGTTGGTACCCGTTGTCCCGGGCAGATGGCCCACCGGGTTATCGCTCAGGTTACCGGCCGTACTGCCCGCCAGCGGCAACGCGTAAGGGTGTCCGTGCACGGGCAGTTGGTTGGCGTTCAGGGTCACATTCTCCGCGCCTCCCATCGTTCCCAACGGGTAGCTTGAAAGCCCCGGCCCGGCGGCCCCGGCTTGGGCCCCCACTACTACGCGGCTGCGCAAGTCGGGAACCGCAAAGGTGTTTTGACCATCGCCGCCGTAGGTGGTACCTAACAGAGCAAACAGTGCATTGTATTCGTTGATATCCAGGAGCTGTCCGTTGCAGGTAGCCCAACCCTGGGGAGGGAAATTGAAGCCGACAGCGCGAATTTCACCAAGGTAAGGAGTTGACATATTGAAGTGCGGGAAAGAAATGAGCAGAAAAAAAAGCCGTTTGGTTTATTGCCGCGGCGGGAATATTCCCTGTAGAGCAATAAAGTAGCCGAGCGCCAGGTAGGGCTGGTGGTTGTCGTGGGGCTGGCTGCCTCCAATTACGGTCGTCGGGCCGTTCACCATGTTGGCAGCCATGGTTCCCGTGGAGCCGCTGCCAAATGCGTCGCCGCCGCTCACCGCACCAAAATACCCCCCTGCTGGCGAGGCTGCCGTGGCGCTACCGCCCACGGCCACCGTAGCCGTACCCAGCGTGTGGGTATGGGCCGGCATTTGCGTTTGGTCCAATGTCACGGTTTCGGTGCCTACTTGCGTTCCTTGCGGATAGCTGCTCAGGCCAGGGCCCTGGCCCATGCCCACAATGGCCCGGCCGCGCAGGTCAGGCAAGCCGAAGGTGGTGGTGCCGTTGCCCCCAAAAGTGGTGCCCAGCAACGAGAACAAGGCCGTATACTGCCTAATGGCCAACAATTGGCCACTGCACGGCGCCCAGCCGTTGGTGGTGAAGTTGGAGCTGCTGCCGCCGTAGGGCATAATGCGAATTTCTCCCACGAAAGGGTCCATGATAGTAAATGAAAAGAGGGTGAAAAAGGAGACTGAAAGATGTGCTACTTAAAGTGGTGCTACTTAGCGCCAGCCTGAGGTATACCAGCCAATGGCTACACAGTAGCCAGCCGGGGGCGGCGCAGGTGCACCAACCGCAATTCGGCTACGCCCGTGGTAACGGCCGGCGCGTTGGCTACTTTCACCACGCAAAGCTGGCCCAGCGCCACCCCGCCGGGCAGTTGGTTGGCGGCCCGGGCGGTCAAATCGGCCATTTCATGGCGCATATCGGGGAGGGCGAAGGTGCTGCGACCATTGCCCCCGTAGGTAGTGCCCAGCAGGGCAAACAGGGCCGGAAAGTCGGCAATGGGCAATTCGCGGCCGTCGCAGCGGAGCCAGCCTGCGGGCACAGCAGTGCCCGTCAGCAGTTTCACCATCCCAATAAATTCGTCGCCGCCCACAAGGTCGGAAGCCGGCATCGGCTGGACTGCGGACGCTACCGGGCTGGCCAGCAAAGCGGTAGGTGTTGCCAACAAACCGGTACCGAGCAGGGCACTCAGCCCTTTCAGCCAGCTCCGGCGCGACGCAAGTTGGGGCTGGGCCTGCGCCAAAACCTCCTGAGTAGTAACCTGAGTAGGGTGTGTAATCATATTTTAAATGGGATTCTAGTAGGAAAAGTGAGGTAAAGGTACACTTTGCCACACTATAATAAGCTGCTCAACATTAATTAATCTTAAGATTTAGAAGTCAGTGCATTTTAAGGATGTTGCAACCTTAAATCCAGCGCAAAAGAACCTGCGCTTTACTCCTATACCAGCACCTTAAAAAGACACGCAGCGCACTGGAAAGGCAGTTTAAAGAAGTATTTCTTCGTGTCTGGCACAGTACGTTCACGTTTATATAATTAATATATGATTTTATGAATACAATCTTGAAACATCCCAAAAAGTCGCCCGAATACTTCAAGCGTGAACAACACCACAAAATACCGGCACTGGCATCTGCGATAATAGCGTAGAAATACGTGGTTCGTAAACCTGCCCCGGATGATTTTACCAAAGCTGCAAAAGCACAACACCCACCGGCTTCGGCTGCCAAAGCAACCGAAACCGGTGGGTGTTACGAGGTTCAAAGGCCAGCTAAGCCCTTAGCCGAGAGCCGTTACGCCGGGCAGTTCTTTGCCCTCCATGTACTCCAGCAGCGCGCCGCCGCCGGTGCTGATATAGCTCACCTGGTCGCCAAAACCGAGCTGCTGCACGGCCGCGGCCGAATCGCCACCGCCGATGAGCGAGTAGGCCCCGGCTGCCGTGGCCTCGGCAATGGCGCGGGCCACAAACTCGGTGCCGAGCGAGAAGTTGCTCATCTCGAACACGCCCATCGGGCCGTTCCAGAGGATGGTCTTGCTGTTGCGGATGACTTCGGCAAAGGCCTCGCGCGAGTCGGGGCCGAGGTCGAGGCCCATCCAGCCGTCGCGAATGCTGGTGTTGGCGGCCACGTCCACGTTGGCGTCGTTGGCGAATTTATCGGCGATGAGCGAGTCGGACGGCAGCATCAGGTTTACGCCTTTGTCCTTGGCTTTCTGGATGAGCTGGCGGGCCAGGTCCACTTTGTCGGCCTCCAGCAGCGAGCTACCGACGTGGCCATTCTCGGCCACGGCAAAGGTGTAGGCCATGCCACCACCGATGAGCAGGTTATCTACCTTATCGAGCAGCTTTTCGATGATGAGAATCTTGTCCGAAATCTTGGCCCCGCCCATGATGGCGGTGAAGGGCCGCTCGGCATTCTCCAGCACCTTTTTGGCGTTGTCGATTTCGGACTGCAGCAGGTAGCCGCCCACGCGGTCCTGCGGCGCGAAGCTATTGGCCATCACGGCCGTGGAGGCATGGGCGCGGTGGGCCGTGCCGAAAGCATCGTTCACGTACACGTTGCCGAGCGCGGCCAGCTTGGCGGCGAAGGCCGGGTCGCCGGCCTCCTCTTCCTTGTAGAAGCGCACGTTGTCCAAGAGCAGGACCTGGCCGGGCTGGAGAGCTGCCGCTTTCTGGGCCGCTTCGGCTCCGAGCACGTCGCCCCCAAACTGCACCTCGCGGCCGTATTCCTGCGAGAGGCGCGCCACGAGGCTTTCGAGCGAGTATTTCTGCTCGTAGCCGCCCTTGGGCCGGCCCAGGTGCGAGAGCAGCACCACGGAGCCGCCGTCGTTCAGGATTTTCATCACCGAGCGGGTGGCCATGCGGATGCGCGTGTCGTCGGTGATGCGCAGGTCTTTGTCGAGCGGCACGTTGAAATCGACGCGCATCACGGCGCGCTTACCGGCGAAATTGTAGGTATCGAGGGTGTTCATGGGGTTGTGGGGACTTGGGGTGATGGTGGCGCAAAAGTGCAGCGCTTTCGCAGATTTACCTGCTTACCGGCAAAACTCATTCGGGGTTGGGTGCAAGGTGATGGCGCACCAGTGCTTCAATCGGCGTTTCCAGAATCTGGCCCACGGCCATGCCGTGGCGGGCAGCCGCAGTGGCCAGCGCCTCCCGAAAATGGTAGCCGATAGAGCCCACGCAGTTAAACGTATAGCTTTGGTAATCGGGGTAATGCGTGACAATTTGCGCAAAAAACGCATCGAATGCCTCCCCTACCACGGCCTGGCAATAAGGCTCGGCATGATGCTGGCCGGCAAACCGGGCGAAGCCGGCCAGGAAGCGGTTGGGCGAAGGCTGGTTGTAAAGCCGGTCCAGTACTTCGCTGACTTCGCCCAACTGGTAAGTCGCTCTAAATTTATCGGCCAGGTTCTCAGGCAGGCGGCCGCGCAGGTAGTCACGCAGCAGTATCCGGCCGATGGACGTGCCCGAACCCTCGTCGCCGAGCGAGTAGCCCAGCGACTCCACCACCTGCGTAATGCGCTGGCCGTCATACAAACAGGAGTTGGTGCCCGTGCCCAATATGGCCGCAAAACCCGGCTGGTGGCCCAGCAGCGCCCGCGCCGCCGCCAGCAAATCCTCGGCTACCTGCACCTGCCGCGCCTGCGGAAACACCTGCCGCAGCGCGCCGGCCACTATCTCCGCTTTGGCCGGCGAGAGCACACCAGAACCATAATAATAGATGGCGCTGATGGGGGCCTGGCGCACCGCTGCGGGCACGCCCCGCGCCAGCGAGGCGGCAATGGCAGGCGTGTCCCAGAAATAGGGATTGTAGCCTTCGGTGCTGAAATAAATGGGGTGGGCGCCGCTCAGCAGGCACCAGTTGCAGGTGGTTGAGCCGCCGTCGGCGAGGAGTAGCATAGTGCAGCGAAAGTACGCGGGAGCTGGCGGCTGGTGTATCTTTCGCCGACTCAATTTATCCTGTTAATATGTCGTCTCGCCGGAAATTTCTGCACACTTCCGCCGCCGGGCTGGCCGGGCTGGCGGTGGCCCCGCTCGCCGCCGTGGCTTTGCCGGCCGCTCCAGTGGTGGGCAAGCCCATCGTGATTTCGACCTGGGACGCGGGCGTGAATGCCAATAAAGGCGCCTGGAAAATTCTCGGCCCGGGCGGTTACGCCCTCGATGCCGTGGAGTCTGGCGTGATGGTAACCGAGGCCGAGCAGGGCTGCTGCGTGGGCCTGGGCGGCAACCCCGACCGCGACGGCGTGGTGACGCTGGATGCCTGCATCATGGACGAAAAATTTAACTGCGGCGGCGTGGCCGCGCTGGAGCGCATTAAGCACCCCATCAGCGTGGCGCGGCGCGTGATGGAGCGCACGCCGCACGTGCTGCTGGTGGGCGAGGGCGCGCAGCAGTTTGCCGTGGCCCAGGGCTTTCCGCTGGAGCCGCGCAAGCTGAGCACCGATGCCGAGAAGGCCTATAAGAAGTGGCTCGAAACCAGCCAGTACAAGCCCGTCGTCAACATTGAGAATTCTAAAAGCCGGCCCAACGGCCCCGTGGGCGGCCCCCAAAACCACGATACCATCGCCATGCTGGCGATGGATGCGCAGGGCCGCATCTGCGGCAGTTGCACCACCAGCGGCATGGCCTTTAAGATGCGCGGCCGGGTGGGCGACTCGCCCCTCATCGGCTCCGGGCTGTTTGTGGACCCGGCCGTGGGGGCTGCCGCGGCCACCGGCCAGGGCGAAGACGTAGTGCGCATTGCCGGGGCCCACACCGTGGTGGAGCTCATGCGCCAGGGCCGCTCGCCGCAGGCCGCCTGCCAGGAGGCCATCGGGCGCATTGCTGCCATCAAAGGCGTGAAAGCGAAAGACATTCAGGTGGCCTTTATTGCTCTAAACAACCAGGGCCAGACGGGAGCCTACGCCCTGCAAAAGGGCTTCAACTTCACGGTGAGCATTACCGATGCGCCAGTGCTGCGCGACAGCGAATTCCTGTTGAAATGAGCCGAATTCTGGAAATATGCGCGGCCTCGCTGGCTTCGGCCCGGGCGGCGCAGGCGGGCGGCGCGCACCGTATCGAGCTGTGCCAGAACCTGGAGCAGGGCGGCACCACGCCTTCCTACGGGCTGATTCGGGCGGTGCGGGCGCAGCTTCAGATTCCGGTGTTTGTGCTGATTCGGCCCCGGCCGGGCGGCTTCGTGTACGATGCTAACGAGCTGGCCATCATGCGGGGTGACATTGAAATATGCCGCCAGCTGGGTTGTGAGGGCGTAGTGCTGGGGGTGCTCGATGCCACCGGTCGCGTGGATATGACTGCCTGCCGACACCTTATTGAAACGGCTAGTGGCCTACAAGTCACCTTTCACCGCGCCTTTGATGCCTGCCCGGACCAGAGCCAGGCGCTGGAAGATGTCATTTCTCTGGGCTGCCAGCGCGTGCTGACCTCGGGCGGACGGGCCACGGCGTTGGAAGGGCAAAGCCAACTGGCCGCACTGGTAACGCAAGCGGCGGGGCGCATTAGCATAATGCCGGGCGCGGGCATCAACGGCGATAATATTCAGACGCTTGCGAATAGCACCGGGGCGCAGGAATTTCATGCCAGCGCCAGGCGGCGGGTGCCGGCCGACCCGGCCGCCGGGCTGTTTCGGGCCGAACGTTTTGAGACGGACGCGGTTTTGGTGGCCGAGCTGGTTGCCGTGGCGCAGACTTTGTAGCCCGCGCCAGTCGGTTGTTCACTCGCGGACTGCAAGTCCGCGCTACGGGTTCTTACCTTTGCCACACTTATGAAAATCGGTATTTTTTTCGGAGGCACTTCGCGCGAGCGGGAAATTTCTTTCGCCGGCGGTCGCACCGTGTTTGATAACCTGGACAAGGCGCTGTTTCAGCCCATGCCCATCTTCGTTGATAGCCTGGGGCAGTTTATTCTGCTCGACTGGCAGTTTATTTACAAGGGCACCATCCGCGACTTTTACCCGCCGGTGAGCTCGCAGCCGCCCTCGCTGCACCATTTGCAGGTGTACATCGAAAGCCTGGGCGAGCTGAGCCACGACGAGAAGTTCGAGGCCATTGCCAAAGTGGGCCGCAAAATTGACGCCGAGCAGCTGCCGCTGCTGATGGACTTTGCCTTTCTGGCCCTGCACGGGCCGGGCGGCGAGGACGGCGCCATCCAGGGCATGCTGGAGTGGCTGGGCATTCCGTACTCGGGCTCCGGCATTCTGCCTTCGGCGTTTGGCATCGATAAAATCGCGCAGAAAAACCTGCTTAAGGCGCTGGGGCGGCCCACGCCTGACTTCCGCGTCATCACAGCCGAGGAATGGGACCGTACCGACCACGCCGCCACCCTCGCCTACCTGGTGCGCGAGCTGGGCCTGCCGCTGGTGCTGAAAGCGCCGCGCCAGGGCTCCAGCATCGGTGTCAGTATTCTGAAAACCGATGACTTAGCCAAATTTGAGGCCGCCATCGACAAAAGCCTGTTCCGTAAAACCGTGACGCGGGCCGACTGGCAGCGCCTCGGCGAGCAGGACCAGATTGCTTGGGTGCAGCACCTCACGGACATCCGCGAAGGAATCGGGCTGCCTGTGGTTCTTGATGACGACGCTGCCCCCATCTACCACCCCGAAACCCTGCTTTTCACCCTGAATGAGCGGCTGGAAACGGCCGAGGAAGTGCGCCTGACCAACATCGACGGCGAAACTCAGGTGCTGGTGGAGAGCTTCGTGGCCGGCCGCGAGTTCTCGTGCATTGTGGTGGAAGACCCCGACGGCGCACCGCTGGCCCTCCCTCCCACCGAGATTGTGAAGGGCGAGGAGATGTTCGACTACCGCTCGAAATACCTACCCGGCCTGGCCCGCAAAGTCACGCCCATTGACTTGCCGGAGGACAAAATCCAGGAAATCCGCGAGGCTTGCGAGGAGATGTTCCGCACCTTCGGCTTCCAGGTGTATGCGCGTCTGGATGGGTTTGTGGGGCACGATGGCCGGCTGTTTCTGAATGACCCGAACACGACTTCGGGCATGCTCCCGGCCTCGTTCTTCTTCCACCAAGCGGCTGAGATTGGGCTGAACCCGAGCCAGTTTCTCACCTACCTCATTCGCACCTCGCTGGCGGCCCGCCGCCGCGCCGGCCTGCGCCCGGTGAAGCTAGGAACGCTGCTCAACACGCTGGATACGGCCGTGGCTGGCCGTCAGCACGAGGCCACCGAGCGCATCCGCGTAGCGGTGATAATGGGTGGCTACTCGTCGGAGCGCCACATTTCGGTGGAAAGCGGGCGCAATATTTTTGAGAAGCTGAGCTCGTCGGCCAAGTACGCGCCGGTGCCGGTGTTCCTCACGGGCTCGGCGCAGGAGCACAAGCTCTACGTGCTGCCCATCAACGTGATGCTGAAGGACAACGCCGACGACATCCGCGAGAAAATCGAGCACGCCGAAGCCGGCGAGGCTCCGCACCCCATCCTGGCCCGCATCCGGCAGGAGGCCAGCGTGATTACCAGCACCTACGCCGGGCAGGCGCTGGCCCAGCCGCGTCGCATCTCGTTCGAGGAGTTGGCCGACATGGTGGATGAGGTTTTCATCGCCCTGCACGGCCGGCCCGGCGAGGACGGCGCGCTGCAGCAGGAGCTGGAACGCTTCAACCTGCCCTATAACGGCTCGGGCGTGGCCAGCAGCAGTGTCACCATCAACAAGTTCGAAACCAACAAGCGCCTGCGCGAAGCTGGCCTGCTAGTGGCCGAGCACCGCATGGCCAACAAGCTGGAATGGCAGGCCGACGCCGAAAGCTTCTACCGCTCGCTCGAAACGCAGTTCCCCTACCCCTTCATCGCCAAGCCCGCCGACGACGGCTGCTCCTCGGCGGTGAAGAAAATCAAGAACCGCGCGGAGCTGGAAGCTTTCAGCCAGCTCATCTTCCGCACCGAAGAAGACCTGATGCCCGGCCCGGCCGAGGTACTGAGCCTGGGCTTCAAGGAGGAATTCCCGCGCAAGGATGCCTTCCTGGTCGAAACCCTCATCAGCCGCGACGGGGCCGCGCATTTCCTCGAAATCACGGGCGGCCTGCTGACTTCCTATGATGAGGACGGCTTGCTCGACATTGAGGTATTTGAGGCCAGCGAGGCCCTGGCTACCGGCGAGGTGCTGAGCCTGGAGGAGAAATTCCTGGCTGGCGAAGGCCAGAACATCACCCCCGCCCGCTACGACGTGGACCCCGTGGAGCGCCAGCGCATCTCGAACGAGGTGAAGGCCGTGCTGCGCCGCGTGGCCGAGGTGCTCGATATTCAGGGTTACGCCCGAATTGACGCCTTCGTGCGCGTGCGCCAGGAGGGCGAGGTGGAGGTGCTCATCATCGAGGTGAACTCACTGCCGGGCATGACGCCGGCCACCTGCATCTTCCACCAGACGGCGCTGGCCGGCTACACGCCGTATCAGTTCATCGACCGGATTCTGGAGTTCGGCAAGGAGCGGGCGGCGAAGGCAGTGAACAGTTAACAGTGAGCAGTTATCAATACGCAATGGCTCACCATTTCCCAACGCTGTGCCTTTTTTCTTCCTAACCAACCATATCTGTTAACTGCTCACTGTTAACTGTTCACTGAATTTAAATGGCTTTCCTCACCTCCAATACCCCGCTCGACGTTGTGAAGCACCTCGTGCTCATTGCCGTGGCGGGCCTGCTGCTCGTGCTGGGCTTTTTCTACGTGTATTTGCCCGTGAGCACCCACCACGGCGAAACCATCACCGTGCCCAAAGTGACGGGCATGAACGTGGCCGACCTCGAAGCCTACCTCGATGAGCGCAACCTCAACTACTTCGTGGACGACTCCAGCTACAGCCCCAACATTCGCCCCTTCACCGTGCTGGTGCAGGACCCCGCGCCGGGCGAAAAGGTGAAGGAAGGCCGTAAAATCTACCTGCAGGTGAGCATGAAAAACCCGCCGGTGATTAAAATGCCCAAGCTCACCGACGGCTCTTCTAAGAATGCCATGCTCATTCTCAAAAGCTACGACCTCGTGGTGGGCCAGATTCAGCTGGTGCCCGACCTGGCTTCCGGCGCGGTGCTGAAGCAGCTGGTAAACGGCAAGGAAATCGCGCCCGGTGCGCCCATTGCCAAAGGCACTAAAGTCGACCTCGTGGTAGGCGACGGCCAGGGCAACCAGACCTTCGCCGTGCCCAACCTCATCAACATGCCCGAGGATGAAGCCATCACGCTGCTCGTAGGCCAGGGCCTGCAAAAAGGCGAAGTATTTGAGCAGCCCGCCGAAGAAGGCCAGACGGCCGGCACGGTGGTGCGCCAGCGCCCCGTGGCCGGCCCCGATGCCACCATCCGGATGGGCCAGCTGGTGGATATCTGGGTGGCAAAATAAGCTGTTAATTTTCAGCGCAAAGCGGTGCTTTGCGTCGCCGCACCCGGGCAGCTTTTTTCGCCGGGACGGCGGCGCGGGGCACCGCTTCGTCGTAATGCACTTTTCCGGACGCTTTGGTCGTTAGGCTCTCAACCTTCTGCTAACTATTATGATGACACGATTCCACACGTTGTCCCGGCTTTTACTGCCGGCGCTGCTGCTGAGTGCGGGCACGGCTGCAGCCCAGCTTTCCCCATCCGAGCCCCTATCGGCCGACCCGGGCCGGGCCTCTTTCGCGCCCGCGGCCGCCACCCGCGCCCAGTTGCGCGGCACTGCGGCACTGACTCTGCCTTTCTTCGACGACTTTACCACGCCGCTCAACGGTGCGCCCAACCCGCTGAAATGGGTGCCCACCGGCGGCGCGTTTGTGAGCAACCGCCTGGCCATTCAGCCCCTTACCCGCGGGGCCGCTACCCTCGATGGCCTCCGTGCCAATGGCCAGAGCTACAGCGGCCAGGTCAATAGCGTGTATGGCCCCATCGACTCCCTGGTGTCGCAGCCCATTGGCCTGGGTGGCCTCACGGCCAACGACAAAGTGGCGCTCAGCTTTGCCTGGCAGGCCGGCAGCATCGTGAGCGCGCCCAACGCCAACGGCAGCACCACGCCCGTGCGGCTGGAGTTGTTTGTAAAAACCGATGCCAACGCCTGGGAGCAGGTCTGGGTGTACAATGCCCAGCGCGTGCGCACCGGCTTCCGGCAACAGGTGGTGCTGCTGGACCAGGCCAAATACCTGCACGGCAACTTCCAGTTCATGTTCGTTGCCAGCGGCAACAACTCCGATAATCACGACAACTGGAGCGTGGACTATATCCTGCTGGACCGGGGCCGCACGGCCGGCTTGGCCGATACCACATTTCTGGACTCGGGGGCCGGGGGTGGCCTCACGGGCGGCAATCCTTCGGGCGGAATGCGCAGCCCTCTGCGCCGGTTTGCCTCGATGCCGGTCTGGCAATTCAACGCCGCCTCGCCGCCCAGCAGCGAGTTGACCGCCAGCCTGGGCGTGAACTACAGCAACCTGCGCAGCAGCCTGGCCCCGCTCAACGTGAACGTGCTGGGCACCGTGCAGCAGTTGCCGGCCGGCCCGGTGCTGGGAAACTGGCTGCAACGCAGCCTACCGCTGGGTACGCTGCCCCGCCTCACGCCCGTGACCGGCGCGGCCAGCGCGGTGGCCCTGCCCGCTACCCCCGATGCCAAGCGCCTGCGCTATACCATGGCCCTGAACTCGCAGGAGCAAAACCCGCTCACGCTTTCCAACGACACGATTTATCGGGATGTGGAACTGGCTAATTACTACGCTTATGATGATGGCACCGCCGAAAGCTTCACCAACCTGCTGCCCTACCCCACCGGCCAGCAGTCGGCCTTCGCCTACCGCTTCGACCTGAACCAGCCCGACTACGTGCGCGGCCTGCGCCTGTACCCAGTGTACCCCGGCTCCACGGCGGCGGCCGGCAACCGGACGTTCGACTTTGATGCCCGCCCCGTCACCATCAGCGTGTGGGGCGATTTGAACGGCCGCCCCGACCCCACTCCCCGGGCGTCCAAAACGGCCACCATCCCGGCCGCGGCCACTATTTCGAGCGGCTGGCAGTACTATCAAATTGACTTCGACCAGCCCGTGCCGGTATCGGGTATCTTCTACGTCGGCTTTTCGCAGCCCTCCACTTCGGCCGGCCGCATCCTGCCCTACGGCCTCGACCTTAATAGCAGCTTCCCGGCCCAGCACTTGGTACGCCGCGACAACGCCGGCGTGTGGGACACCACCAATTTCGCCTCCGGCCGCGGCGCCCTCATGATGCGCCCCGTGATGACCAACAACGTGGCCACCGCTACCACCGCCGCCCGCACCGCCGCTGCCTACAGCCTTTACCCCAACCCCGCCTCTGCCGGGCACGGCCACGGTACCGTAAGCATCGCCGGGCCGGGATTTGCGCGGGCCGCGCTACTCGATGCGCTGGGCCGTGTGGTGTGGGAGCAGCCCGCGGCCCAGGCCGGCAACGCCACCCTGCCCCTGCCCGCACTGCCCGCCGGCCTCTACACCGTCCGCCTGACCCTGGCCGACGGCCGCACCATCGGACGAAAGCTGGTGCTGGAATAGCCCCGCCCGCATTTGTCAATCAACAAAAAAAAGCCGCCCGGACAATCCGGACGGCTTTTTTTGTTGGGGTGGAGAAAGCCGATTTGGCTGATTTATTTGGCCGGCATCAGCACGGTGTCAATTACATGGGTCACGCCGTTGCTCGACATTACGTTAGGGATGGTCACGGTGGCCATGCCGCCTTTGGCATCTTTCAGCATCACGCCGCTGCCGGATTTCATCACCGTCAGCTGCTCGCCTTCCACGGTGGTCAGCACCTGGCCATCTTTGAGGTCGGCGGCCGTGAGGCGACCGGGCACTACGTGGTAGGTTAGGATTTTGGTGAGCGTGGGCTTCATTTCGGGCGTCACCAGCGAGTTCACGGTGCCGGCGGGCAGCTTATCGAAAGCCGCATTGGTTGGAGCGAACACGGTGAAGGGGCCGGCACTTTTCAGGGTCTCAACCAGGCCGGCAGCTTTCACAGCGGCTACCAGCGTAGTGTGGTCGGCGCTGCCGCCGGCATTGTCCACGATGTCTTTGTCGGGGGTCATCATGGCCCCGCCCACCATCACGCCGCCGGTGCTGGTGGTGCTCATGGCGTCGCCGGTCATGGCCATATCGCCTTTGCGGGGCGTGGTTTTGGATTTCATCTTATCGCCGGCGTCCGATTTGCCTTTCACTTTCATCTTGCCATCGTCGGCCATTTTGGTCTTCGTCGTCATGCCGTCGGCTTTCGTCTTGGTCTTTTCGTCGTCGCTTTTGGTCTTCATGTCCTGCGCGAAGGCGGTGGCCGAGCAGGCCACGGTGAGGGCGAGGGCCGCAAAGAATGGTTTCGTGTTCATGGTGGTGGGAGTTGGAGTGAGAGAAATAGTTGTTATCCAGCCTATACGGCAGCGCAGCAGCATTGGGTTTTATACCTCTGAACTTACCCGCATTAATAATTTATATATAATATATAGAATAAATATCATTTACAAAGCACTCTTCTGCCCGATATTCACTGGTGCCTACATTTCCTTAATCCAGTACAAAGCCTGCCTAATGGCAGATGAAATAAAAAACCCCGTTTCCAGCTTGGAAACGGGGTTTTTGGTGGCCACGTTAGAACGAAGTCTTTTGGCCGTACCGGATTGGTCTTTAGCAGCTTAGCGCCCGCCTAACCAGCCAGGAACCCGAATTGGGACCCGTTAGGCTGTTTTTTTTAGGAGGTAGCCTTCCACGGTGAGCGGTTGGGCCAGCGCCTCATCGACCCACGCGTAGCGGTGGCCCGGGGCCACGCGCATGTGGGTGACTTGGCGGCCGGCTTGCTGGAACCCCACCTCGGGGCTCAGCGCAACCGCTGCGTACTCACCGTAGACGCTCTTTCCCGGCGCGTCGGCCAGGCCCGGAAACTGCGGGGTCAGCAGCTGCTTGAGCAACTCAATGGTTTCGGCCCGTTCGGCGGCTATCTGCTTCCAGTAGTTGCCGTCCTCCCCTTCGCGGTTGATGCGCAGGGTGCCGGGGGCGGGCTTGGCCTCGCTGGGCACGGCGGGCGGGAGTTGGGCGGCAGAATCCATCTTTGGATTTACGCCGGTGCGCGGCTCGCCTTTGCCGGTCAGCAGCCAAACGGCTGTGTCGGGGTAACGGTCCGCGATGGCCTCCAGCGTATCGAGGCTCGGGCGATTCTTCCCGGTCAGGACGTTGGAAATGGTTTGGTGGCTTAGCCCGGTCTGTTTGCCGAACTCATACGGGGTGATGTCCAGCTCCTCAATGAGCCGGGCCACCCGTTGCGCCGCAGTTAACGGTTGGGGTTCCATAAAGTGTGAGGTTGGTGAAGACAGTGTGAAAGTTCTTGCGCGTTCAAAACTTATTGCCTAGCTTTGCGTAGTCAGTAAGCAATAAGCTTACGCGATTGACGTTGCGAAGGTACAAGACTTTTTGAACATACAATAAACTTTTTCCTATAATGGCAATACCCAAAGCAGAAGGCCGCGATGAATTCAACGCTGTTATGGACAAACTGCTGCCCGACCTAAAGGCCGGAGGCCGCGACTATTCGCGTGAGGCTGCGCTACTTACGCCCAACATTGACCGGGCTAAGCTGCAAATGGCCGTCAACAAGCGCACGGTGTATTGGGAGGCAATTCCCGCCCTGAAAAAACTTCTTGAAAAGCGTCAGCAAACCTTTCAAACGGCATAATCTTATGGAATCACTCATCACCCTCGCCAACGGCGATGTGACCGCCCCCGACAAGCTGCGGCACTATTTTGATACGGTTTTCGCGGCGGAGGATAGCGGCGAAGAGTTCCCGGTTACCATGTCGGGCGGCATTTGGCGCATTGGCTACACGCGCAAGGACAATGCCGTGGCCGCGCTTCGCAAAACGTTTGTCGAAGGCGTTGATTATCAAGTTTCCCTGAAAGTTCAGGAAAACCCCGAAGGCGGCCGGCCCGAAGAAGAATACAGCCTCACCACCTCCTGTGCCGAATACTTTGCTGTGCGGGCCAACCGGGAGGTGTTTGAGGTGTACGTGAATTGCCGGAAGGCCATTAAGAACATCTTGCGGGGCAACATGCCCGATTTCTCCGACCCGGTAGCGGCTGCCCGCGCCTGGGCCGATGCCGAGGAAGGAAAGCGCAAGGCATTGGCAGAAGCCAGTGTATCGGCGGCCCAACTTGAGCAGGCCCGGCCAAAGATTGAATTTGCGGAGGCCGTAGCCATTGCCGCCAACTCCGTGCCCATGTCAGCCGCCGCCAAGTACCTAAAGCTGCCCGGCGTTGGCCGCAACAAGCTGTTTCGGATGCTGCGGGCCGATAGAATCCTGCAAGCCAACAACGAGCCGTACCAAAGCCAGATTGATGCGGGGCATTTCGAGGTTGAGCCGCAACATTATAAGGCTGGCGAAAAGGGCGAGCGAATTGCTGGCACCACGCGGGTAACCGGGAAGGGATTACAGTACCTGCAAAAGCGGTATAAGAAGCCCGTGGGAAACATTTGACCGTATATGCCCGAACTTTTGAATATCTTTCTTGCACGTTCAAAACTTCTTGCATAATATTGTCGTATCAAAAGGCACTCCCGCCACCCCCACCCCGCCGCCGCTCGTGCGGCACTAGCCCCAGAAGAAGCTATGAGTAACCAGACCGCTGCCGCCATCCCTGCCGAAATACTTGCGATTGCCCAGCAGGTGCAACAGCAGGATAATTCTTGGCACATAACCAGTCACCCGCAATATGAGGTGCGCCACAAGGAGCGTGTGTACGGGTCTGATTTTCAAGAGGAGGATGGGGTAGTGTGGATTGATAAGCGGATAAGCGAGCCAGCCGGCCAGAGCACGGCCAACCTAATGGAGGCGCGCTATCGGAAGGACTACACCACCGAGACGGAGAATTTTCGCCGCTGCCCTTACAAGGAGGTAGACCAAACCATTCAGGTATTCTTTTCCGAGGCTGCCGCGCGCCGATTCATGCAGCGCAACGCCCACAATTACAGCCCTATGCACCTCTACGTGGAATCAGGATGCCGCAACGAAGAGTGGCAAACTATCCGCAACTGGCTGCTTTCCCTCCCCGCCTAGCCTCCCCCATACACACGAAGCCCGCCAAAAATCACTGTTCACTTTTTCATTTCAACGCCATGCCCCAAGATACTCGCATTCAAGTCCCCATAGTTTACAGCGCTGGCCTTTCGCTGGAACAAATCATCAGCATGCCAGTGGCCCCGATGTATCGCCAGCCCGAAGCAGGCGAGCGGACGTGGTTCGTGAATAGCCCTGTCAAGTGCAAAGACGGCACGACGCTCAGCGTGCAGGCCAGCGAAGGCCACTACTGCACGCCGCGCGAAAACAACCCGCCTTACTCCGCCGTGGAGGTTGGCTTTCCGACTGCCGACCCCGGCGCGGACTGGCTGCAACACAAAGACAATCGGCACAGCGGCGATTTCAAAGACGTGTACGCCTACGTGCCCGTCTGGAAAGTGCGTGCCTTCATCGAAGCCCACGGCGGCCCCGCCTAGCCCCTCCTAAACGCACACAAGGCCCGCCGCGGACACGACGAGCCTTGTAAACCACTGTCAAAACTCTCATTTCAACAGCCGCAAAGTTACCATGAAAATCAACACTGACCCAATTGAAAAACCCCGCGTCAACCTCGCCGAACTCAATGAAGTAGTGGCCCGCTTGGCGGCTGCTGACTTCCCCGGCCGCAAAGAGCATCACGTCGAAGCTCAAGGCGCGGCCCTGGTGATGCAGGAGCCCCGCTACAAAGAGGAAGTGCCCTACTACCTCTACCACCGCCGCGCCCGCCTCACGCGCTTCACGCAGGCCGCCTCTTCCCTCTCTGCTTAATCACTGGAAGCCATGACCGAGCAAGAACGCCAAAAGCTGCAGGTAAAGGTAGCCAGTTGCCCCACCTGCAAGGGCTGGATTACACAGGCCGCCTTCCCGTGGTGCGAAGAAGATGCCGACAGCCAGCAGGGATTCGCCGCCCACATCAAAGACGGCGATACCGTCGAAGTAATGACCGTGGGCGAGGGAATGCTGCTTTCCTATTGCGAGTGCTACAAGCTGCGCAAAGCCGAAGCCGCCGCCTCTAAAGCAACCAAGAAAATGGGCAAGGCTGCTGCCAAAACAGCCAAGTTATTCAACTCATTCAGCCTGTAGCCATGCAGACGCCTTCCTATCCCATGATGCCCGCCATCCCCGCCGGCAACTACAGCCCCCTTTCGCCGCTCACCGATGCCGTGAAAGCCTACACCGAAGCCGCTATCAGCCTCTGCGCCCCGCACGGCCTGCGCCCGGTCTGCTTCATCGAATCCGACAATACCGGCCTGCACATGAACATCGAGGCCCGCGACAAAGAAGACAACGTGTACTGCACCGGCATGGGCACTGACCCGCTGGTGGACCTGCAGCGCCAGTTGCCTCAGTCGCACGCCGCCGCCTGCGACCGGCAGGAGCGCACCACGGGCTTCATGCAGCGGAAAGCATGAAAGTGCCCGCTGACTTCACCTACCACGGCCCTGTCTGGGGCCTGCGCCCCGCCCTGATAGCGGCCGTGAAAGCCGCCCATGCTGCCGCAACCGCCGCCGCCCTTCCCCACCCGCTTATCCGCTAACCGTCATGTCTGACTGCAACAACCTTCTTCGCCAAGCCGGGCTGGCCTTTATCGGCCTCACGGTAGAAGCCTCCATTTCCGGCAAAGCCAACGGGCTGCATCTGCCTGTGCTGCGCTACTCCCTCACCGTGTCGGGCAAAGGCCTGAGTGAGTCGATTACCACCACGGCCGCCACGGAAACGGACGCTATTGCCGAGGCCAAGCGCCGGGTGGCCATCAACAAGCGCAGCACGGCCACGCTTGACGTGTTGCGCCAGCTGCGGGGCGATTGGGATGCCGACGAGCGCGAAGATGCCCGGCACAAGATGCTCACCGCCCGCACCTACACCGACTTCTGCGAGGTCGTGAAGAAAGTCCAGATAGCCGACCAGCAGAAGCGCCAGCAGCAAACCGCCTGAGCCATGCCCGACTACGACGACTACACCCAGGCCGACCACGAAGCCGACACGGCCGGCGGGCGCTTCTGCGATGCCACCGAGGCGCTGGCCTATCACTGCTACGCCTGCCCGCTGCTTGATGAACCCGAGCTGCTTTTCTAAACCGCTTTTCACTTACTCCAATGATGCCCGAAACCCCACGAGTAATCAGCAACAGCGGTGGCCGCACGTCGGCTTACCTAACGCTGCGCGAAATGGAAAAAGGGCTAGGCCCGAACGATTACGTCATTTTCTGCAACACAAGTAAGGAGCGGGAAGAAACGTACGAGTTCCTACACCGCCAAGAAACGGAACTAGGGGTGCCGCTCATCTGGCTCGAATACTGCCGCTTCAACAAATGGAAGCGCGTCAGCTACGAAACGGCCAAGCGCAACGGAGAGGTATTTGAGGAAATGCTTCAGAACAGGCGACTTTTTAGTCGCCTGTTCCTCCCTCACGCGCTGGCCCGCTTTTGCACAGTTGACCTGAAAATTAAGGTAATCGAGGCCTTCATGCGCAGCCAGGGCCACGGACTTCAAACCGTGCGCAACGTCGGCAAGCGCAAGGCCATTATCAAGAAAACCGGCGACTACGAACAGTACGAAAACCTGGTGGGCATCCGGCATGATGAGCCCCACCGCTGGCACTTGCAGGATGAGGAAACCAATCGGATGTACAACGTGCTGCCGCTGGTTCGGGGTCGGGTAACCAAGCCCATGATACTCAATTTCTGGGCCAACCAGCCATTCGACTTAGCCCTGCCCCCCCACCAATCCAATTGCGACCTCTGCTTTCAGAAGGGCTATTTAGAAATCCTGGCCGACCTGCAACGGGAGCCCGAGCGCGGCCAGTGGTGGGCCGACGTGGAAGAAGTAGCCAAGGGCACTTTCCGCAAAGAACACCGCATGAAAGACCTGATGCACCGCGCCAAAACCCAAACGCTGATACCGCTGGACGTGCTCACCAAAGCGCCTAGCATAAGCTGCTTTTGCGGCGACTGACCCCGCCGCCGCCCACTAACCACACGGCCCGCCTGAATCAGAGGCGGGCCGCTCAATCACTTCACTTAAACAGCCGCAAAGAACATGGATTTACACGACTTAATTACCGCCCTCGAGAAGCAAGACCCCTCTATTGTTGTAAAGCACGGCTTTCACAACCCGCATTCGTGGCGCGGCATTTACAGTGAGCTGGCCTTTGAGCCGACCGAAAACATCAGCGTTGGCGACATGCTGGCTGCCGCTAAGTCGGCACTGGGCACAACCTATGAAGGCTGGAAAGGCGGTGACTTTGTAATGCAAGGCTATACCGAAGTTCACATTGCCAACGAAGGCGAAGGCAGCGACATGGCCCTGCGTCTACTGGTGCAATCATTTGCCAATCGGTCGGCCGCTCTCTCTGCTCCAGTAGGAGGAGACGTGGCAGGGCAGGCCGATGAGGCGCTGATGGATGCAGTTGCAGAGCTATTGGAAGTCGCAACCCTTCGGGGCGACAACGAATTGCCCCACCCAGGCGATGACCCGAAAACGTGGACTAGCCGAATGCAAGCTGCTTGGCATGGGTTGGCCGATGCCTATCAAGCCGCCCTGCCCACCGCCCCACTAACGGAGAAAGGAGCCGGCACCCATGCGTAGCATCTCCGAAGCCCGCGACCGCAACGACTACTACCAGCCCGCCCCCGAAGAACTGCCGGCTGCCCCGAAGCATCCCCGCCTGCTGGCCCTGGTGCTGCTGGCCCTGCTGGCGGCCGGCTGTGTCGCCAGCAAGCCCGAATCTCATTCCACTGCCGCCGAATCGGCCGTGCCTACTGTGTTAACTACTGCCAAATGACTGCTGACCAACTAACCATCGGCACTGTGCTGAAATCGCTCACCGAAAGCAAGGTGACCCGCACCATCGAGGACTTCCGCCCCGCCGAGGGCCGCCCGTTCCGGCAGTGGTTCATCAATAGCCAGTGGCTGAACTACGCGGAAATCGACGCCCGCTTCTCCCTTTTCAAGCCAAAGCAGAAGCCCGCCGCGCCTACTGTGTTAACTGCCCGCTAAATGGAAACGTCTGCCACCACCACCGAAATCACCGCTGCCCTACTCTGCTTCCATCAAAAGGCGCTGGTTATTGGTAAGAACAGCCAGAACCCGGCCTTTAAATCCGGCCCGAATGGCAGCGCCAGTAAATACGCCAGCCTCGCCCATATCCTGGAAGGCATTGCCGCCCCGCTGGGCGAGTGCGGCCTGGGCTTTGTGCAGTTCCCCGATGGGGACGGGCTTACCACCCGCCTGCTGCACAAGTCGGGCGAATGGATGCAGGCCAGTATGACCATGCGCCCGGTGCAGAACACCCCGCAGGCGTTGGGCAGCGCCATTACCTATTCAAAGCGGCAATCATTGGTCGCCATTTTGGGCCTGCGCATTGATGGGGACGATGACGGGAATGCGGCCAGCGCCGCCCCTGCCGTCGAAACAAAGCCGCCGGTTACGGAAGCCCAAAAGAGGGAGGTTATCACCTTGATAGCGCACCCCTGCTTCACGCATGAAGCCCGGGCCAACGTGCTCACGGCCCTGAATGGCTGGACGCAGGCCCGCGCCGACAAGGCATTGGCGCAGATAAAAGAGCGGATTGCTGAGTCCGAAGCCGCATGAAGCGCCCCGCCTACTCCAGCGCCACCCCCGGCGCACTGAACCGCTTCCCCACCCCCGAAGCCCGCGCCGAGCCACCGCCCGGCTTCTACACCGATTCCATCGGCACCCTCTACGAGGCCACCAAATCCAAAGCAATGGGGTGGATGCTGCAAAAAGTAGCCCGCCCCGGCCAGCTCTCCACACCCTCCCCCTTTGCCCGCGAAGACTTTCCAACCGCTGTAGCGCGGGGCCTTTTCACCTACCAGCCTAACCCTCTTACCTGAAGCCGTTATGAACCAGTATCATCCTGAAATCAACACCGCCGCCTACTCAGTTGAATGGCTGCAAACCCGCCGCGAACACTTGGCTAAAATTGGCCTGTACGGCTCCATCAACGAGAAGAAAAGCGCCCACCGCAAAGCCGAACTGGCCGCCATCGATACCGGCTTGAAGGCCCGGGGCGAAAAGGCCATGCAGGTACGCCGCCCCAACCGCGCCGCCCGCCGACTGCCCGATTCCGGCCCCGCCGATGTGGCCCGCCCGCGCCTTGACTGCTTCCCGCCCCCGGCCCAGCGGCCCCTGGTCAGCACCGGCTACTCCTCGGCCGTGAACGCGGTGAACAGCGACTATCAGCCCCGCAAAAACTCGGTCTACGCCTGATGCTGCCCGCTGCCACATATGCCGCCCGGCTCAGCGAAGCCGTTGCCACCTACGAAGCGGCCCCCTCGCCCGCTACTTACGCCCCGGTCGCCGCATTGGCTACGACGGTGCGCCGCCGCTGGCCGGAAGCCGTGCTGCTGTTGCCTCTGCCGCCAGCACCAACGGCTTACGGCAAACACGGGCCGCGCCTGCGCCTCAACCCGTAGCCGCTTCCCGCCCCGCTGCCTAGCCGGCTGCGCTGGTGTTCCCAGGAGCGGAAGGGGCGGCGTCAGATTGGTTCGGAGCCAGGGCCAGCACCACGAATTGGTGCCCGCGAATCTTCAAGCCTTCCGCCTTGCCCTCATTGATTCGGCGGTGGACTTGCACCACGCTAATGCCCTCTAATACAGCATACTCCTTAACGGTTCGCAAGCGGGCAAGAAAGGAGTTTATGGCTGGGGTCAGGCTGGGCATAGTGGACTGGCTGAAAAAATAATTTGGGCAAAGGTAAAGAATTGCCGTTAGTCGTATTACCGTTACATATATAACCGTTATATTTGTAACGTAGCAGGGAGGCAAACACGTCGCCCACGGTCGCCCACACGACCCGCACCGTCTTAACCCCGCCGGCTCTCTGTTGAGCACGGCTTTAGACACCCCGTTCTGTTCGGCCTGTGGGGGCTGGATGGACGGGGTTTGTCTTTTCTAAGCCATGCCGTACGATTCAGTTGCCGACTACCATAAGGCCGTGCTGGCCTTCGACCCCACCGACCTACTGGCCCGCCTGAAGGAGCGCGGCAAAATACGCCCGTTCAGCCGCCGACAGGATTTGGCAGCCGATGACGTTATCCCTGCCACCCCGCCCGGCTTCTGTGCCTGCGGGTGCGGGGAGGCGATTCGGCCGCCCCGCCGAAAATGGGCCTCTGAAGAATGCACTTGGTTCTGCTATGCTGTGCAAGGCATCCTGTTGGGCGACACAAAAAGCATTGGCAACTGGCTCAAGCGGCAACACCGCGCCGCTGGCGAGCCGATTTGCTGCCAACACTGCGGGGAGAAGGCCACGGCTTATGAAGTAGACCACAAGCTAGCAGTGGCGCTGGGCGGCGGCGGGCGCTGGTTAGACAACTACCAACTGCTTTGCCACGGCTGCCACGTCAAGAAAACGACCAACGACCTGCGGCTGATTTCAGCCCTTAGAAAGAGCCAGCAGCAAGCCCGGATTGTCCAAAAAAGCCTGTTCGCCTAGCCCTCCCCACCTACCGGGAGCCGCCCCTTCACCTCTTATTTTCTGGAAAGCATGACAACGAATATCATTCACCACGGCGATTGCCTCGACGAACTGCGAAAGATGCCCGATGCCTGCGTGGACTTCGTGATTACCAGCCCACCCTATAACAAGGCGGAAACCACCAACGGGGGCGGACTGCTGCCCCGCTTCATGGATGGTTACGAGGGCTACCACGATAACATGCCCTTTGCGAAGTACGTGGAATGGCAACAGGCCGTGCTCGTCGAGTGCTGGCGTGTCATCAAGCCGACCGGGGCTATTTTCTACAACCACAAGCCCCGCCCGTTTGAAAAGCAAATCCAGTTGCCGACGCTTTTCAACCCGGGCCTGCCACTGCGCCAAGTCGTTATCTGGCATACTACGTGGGGTGTAAATATGTCGCCCGCCCATTTCTGCCCCTCGCATGAATGGATAATGGTGTTTGCTGGCCCTGCTTTCAACCTGCGCAACCGCAATGCCAGCGCCTATACTGACGTGTGGCGCATCGCCCCGGAGCCTAGCAAGAATCATCCGGCTCCGTTCCCGCTGGCCCTGGCTCGTCGAATCCTGTGCAGCGTTGGCCCCGGCGGCATTGTCCTAGACCCGTTCATGGGCAGCGGCACTACCGCCATAGCCGCTGTACGGGAAGGATACCAGTACATCGGCATTGAGCAAAACGCCGGGTATATCAAGCTGGCCGAAGGCCGATTGCAGGCCGAAGCCGCTGCGCCTTCCCTGTTCACGCCCGATTTGGCAGCGGCATGAACCAGCATAACTCCCGCCTCAAGCGCGGCACCAAGCCCCTGCAGCGCCACTCCCGCTTAGCGCCTGTCTCCGCTACCCACCGGGCCGGACGGGTGGAACAAGCCAGGGTGTACAAGGCGGTGGATGCCGCCGAATCGCCCTGGTGTTTGGCCTGTGGCAGCCCCGGCCCGCTCGACCATTCCCATTGCCTGACCCAAAAGCAATGGCCCGCCCACAAGCTCAACCCGGCCAACATTCATTTAGAGTGCCGCCGGTGCCACGAAATGTGGGAGAACAACAAACACGCCTACGCCCGGCAATACCCGCTGGCCTGGGCCGCAAAAATGGCCGTGATGCGCCGGCTTGAACCTTCCTACTACGCCGCTTTTCGGATGAAGAATCCAACCCTTCCCACATGATAAAGAGCCCCGCATTTCAATGGTACCCGGCCGAATACCTGGCCGACGAGCGGGTAACGCTGCTCTCCCTCGAATCCGAAGCGGCCTACGTTCGGCTGCTCAACTACTGCTGGCGCGAGGGCAGCATCCCCGCCAACCCGGCTCTGCTTTCGGCCATGTGCAAGTACGCCGACGTGAAAGTGATTAAGCCCGCGCTGGCCTTGTTCATCAAGTCGCCCACGCAGCCGGGCCGTCTGATTCACAAGCGACTCGAAGAAGAACGAAGCAAGCAAGAAGCCTTCCGCACCAAACAGGCTGATAATGGGCGCAATGGCGGCCGACCAAAGAAAGCGGTGGGAAAGCCAAACGAAACCCAAACAAAAGGCCTGGGTTTTTCTGGCGAAACCCAAACCGAACCCAAAAAAAGCTCTTTATCTTCTACTTCATCTTCTAGTACTACTGACGTAGTACCGCACGAGGAGGCGACGACGGCGACACCACCTGAGGTGCCAGCCAAAACACCCAAAGAAGTAGCTGGGCTGCTCGCCGCCGACAACGACCAATTCACGGCGGCCACCGTGCCGATGCTCAATGACCCGCGCCTGTTCGCCATCGTGATTGACCGGCTGGGCTACACGCCGCACGACCTGGACATTGAATTTTACCGCAAGCAAATCCGCACGACGGCCGAATCGGCCGGGATGGAAGCCGGGGTGCTGCAGTTCCAGAACTTCGTGAAGAAGTACATCAACAACGACAAGGCCAGCAAAACCGGCCTTATCAAGCCTGCTGCCCGGGTCGTGCCCCTGGAACAGTCGGACAAGGCCATTCGGTTTGAGAAAACCCCCGAGGCGCTGGCCCGCGAACAAGCCGCCCAATCGCAGCTGCACGCGGACATGATAGCGCGGAACCTGGCTCGCCACGCCCGCAACGACGGCCAGATGCCTACCGGTCAGCACATCGGCCAAGTCAACTAGCCATGAGCGACTACGTCCAACGCGCCGCCCAATTCCGCGCCGCCCTGCTGCCCCTTCGGGATTACGCCCAACGGGAGCGTGGCAAAATCGACCTGGCCGACCCCAAGCAGTCCTTCCGCTTTCGCCATGTGCAGGCCCTGGAAACCGCCCTGGAAACCGCCGTCAGCTTCGGGGCCACCGTGCACCAGTTGCTCCACCCGCCGCCCACCCCTGCCTTCCTGGCCCTGCAAGCCCGCGTGCTGCGCTGCCACGCCATCCAGCAAAACCCTTCCCTGGCCCACAACCCCGCATTCCCATGCCCGCGCCCGAATCCAACCCCTTCGCTGACCTGAGCCCCGCCGCCGACTTCGCCGCGCAACCGGTGGAGCCCGCCCGCATCGACCCCATCCACGCGGTGCAATCGCTCGACGGGGCCACGTGGGACAAGATGGCGTTTTACTACGACTATCCCGAGCAGCGGCCCCGGGGCGCGACCACCTTCGTGCCCGAGCTCGACGCGCATTTCAAGTGGATGCCGGGCTATACCAACCTCTGGACGGGCTGGCCGGGGTCGGGCAAGTCGGAGTTTATGCGCCAGTTGCTGCTGCTGCAAGCCGTGTTTGGGGAACGCAAGTCACTGCTGTTTGCCCCCGAGGATATGCCCAAAGAATCGCTCTACGACGCGCTGATTCATTCCCTGACCGGGCAGAACCCCGACCCCGAAGTGCCGGGCCACCTGCCCCGGGCCTACTACCACCGGGCGGCTGAGTACATCCGCGAATTCATCTACGTGGTGGTGTGCCCCAAAACCTACGGAAAGACGCCGGGCCATATCCTCGATGTGTTCGAGTCGGCCCGGGCCCAGCGGGGCATTTCGCACTTCGTGCTCGACCCCTGGAACAAGTGCGACCATTCGGGGATGCAGGCCGCCGGCGGGTTCCAGCCCTACCTGGTGAAAGAGTTGGGGGCTTTCACCGACTGGAGCGTGGAAACCCAGGCCTACCTGAACATCGTGGCCCACCCCAAAGGCCAAATCCGCCCCCGGGGGGAAGCCCGGGCCGTGCCAGATAGCGACGGGGTATCGGGCGGGGCAACGTGGGACGACATGATGCACTGCATCAACGCCATCTACCGGCCCAACGTCCACAAGTCCCGCAACGACCCGGCCGTGGCTTTCTACAACCACAAAATCAAGTCCCACCGCCGCATGGGCGCCAAGCCCGGCAGCATCGGGCAGGACAGCGAGAACCCCGACGTGCTGATTGAATTCGACTGGAAAACCGCCCGCTACACCTTCAACGGTATCACCCCGCTATCCGCCCCCGCCGTGCAAAGCATCTACGCACCGGAGTTGGTGGCCCTCACGCAGGCCCCGCCCACGCCCACGCCCACCTGGAAAGAGCGCAGCATCCCGGCCGCCTCGCAGTTTGAACATGAGCCCAGCCCCTACAACATCGCTGCCGCCGCGCCTGCCGTGGGCATCCGGTTTGGCCCGACGCCGGTAGCCGAAACCGACCAAGCACCCTTCTAGCCCCCGCCCGCCCACTCCCTCCCAGTAGTACCAGACACCGCCCGAAGAATGGGCAAAAGCCGGGCTATTTTGTGGATAAATAGTTGTCTGATAATTTGTTAAATACCTAAACCCTTCGTAAATTCACAGCATGGAAGAGCCCGCCAACTATGCCGCCTCAGTAGACGGCCAAACCCACGCATTCACCCGAATCGCCACCCCTCTCCCGCCCCTGGCTGGTACAGGAGGAGGCGCCGTGACCGCAGCGAAGCATCTTTTGCACACCCGCCTGAATGAGCCGTTCTATGCCGCCTCTGGCGAAAACAGTGGGCAAGGCGGCTACGATGCCGACGACGTGGAAGGCCTTGTTGCCGAGCTATTGGCCGAATCCGCCACCCTCCGTCACCGCCTCGGGGAAGCCGAAGCCGCCTTAGCCCGTGCCGAGAAAGCCGAATCGTTGATCGCCACAGAAGACGAACAGGAGGTTGACAAGTTGGGCCTCCTGCTAGAGAATCAGAAGTTGTGTGAGGAACTGCGGGGGCTGCGGGCCCGACTTGTCGAATTGCAGGCTAAGTTCTGCCCCAACTGCGACCGCGCGAACTGGGAAGAAATGGTGCCCAACTACGGTTGCAACATCTGCAAGATTGACCTGTCTGGTGCCCCGGCCCCCGAACAATCCCCCATTGAAGAGCAATATTGGGCCAACGGCGACCACTGTAATCGATGCAAAACGCTTGACTGGCAGGCCCGTTATGAAGTAGGCTGCAACCTGTGTGCTGGGAAAGATGCCCCGGCGGCGGCCCCCATACAGGGAGAAGAAGCCGGGAAGGAGGTGCCATCATGAGCGGATTCAAAGTAACATGCCCCAAGTGCCGTGGGCTTGGCCAGCGTCGCTACGTGGTGCTGTCAGCCGACCGTCGCAGCCAGCGCGATGCTTGCACCTACTGCCGAACCTGTAAAGGCACAGGGCAGGCCAGCAGAAAGACCGTCTCGGTGAAACTGCCCGCTGATAGCGTGAACGTGTTGCTGAGTTGCCTGGATGAAATTGAATACCTCAACTCCTTTGGTGCGCATACGGCAGTGTTTTCCGAGTTGAAGCAGGCGCTTTGCGAACGGATGGGATTTGAGTACGAAAAAAACGCCGATGAATAGCCCCTCTCCCACCCCCGCCACCCCTATAGCGAAGACACCCCCAGCCGGGCGGCGTTCGTCGCTCCTGAGCGATAAAATCAACTAAATCCGCCCATCTATGCGAACCGTTGCCCGTGTTGACAGTAACCAGCCGGAGATTGTGAACGCCGTGCGCCGGATTGGGGCCAGTGTGTTGCACCTGCACCAGCTGAAGAACTGCTTCGACCTGCTGGTGGGCTATCGGGGCAAAACCTTCCTGATGGAGGTGAAAGACCCTTCGCAGCCACCGAGCAAGCGCCAGCTGACCGAGGGCGAGGCCGCCTTTCGGGATTCGTGGCGCGGCTCCGCTTACCACATTGTTCACACGGCTGATGAAGCCATTAAAATCCTGACTGCATCATGAAAATCATCGAACGCCGCGAATACACGCCCGCCACCGCCCGCCTCACTTGCGCTAAATGCCATTCGGTTATGGAGGTGACCAAAGCCGATGTTTCCAGCGACCGGGACGGCGACTATATCAAATGCCCGGTTTGCGACAAGTTTAACGGGGTGCCGTTGGATTTGAATCCCAGCAAGTTGGCCAAGGCTTATTACAACAAATAGCCCCGTCCAGCGCACCGTTATCCGCACACCGATTTACCAACCGGAACCCAGCCCGCCTAAATTATGCCCAACTACACCGACTACCTCCCCACCTACATCCCCCAGCGATTTCACCGAATGCTGGACAGCCAACTGTACGCGCGCATGAACGCCATCGAGCGGGAATGCAAACAAGCCTGCGACCCGCAGCGGCTGGCGGCCGCCCCGTGGCCGGAGCTGGGCCAGGAGTATGCCATCTGCAAGCATGTGGCCGCCTCCCGCCCCGGCTATGCCCACCCCGCCCCCACGTACTAGCCACCCTCACCGATATACCCGCCTAAGCCATGAGCCAAATCACCCAGTTTCTAGATTCCATCATTGAAGACTTTCCCGTTGTAGTCGCCCTGGTTATCGGGCTTACGACGGCCCTGTCCTGCACACTCGCTTATTTCGCCACTGCCCCATGAGCGAAACACCCGAAGCCCGGCCCGCTTGGCTCCCCTTTATCGGGGAATACGAAAAGGAATTCTATGATGTGCGCACCACAGATGGCAAGGAACATTTGGAGTGCTGGCCCAATGCGGGCTACTTCCATGCCCGCAATCACGACGTTATCCCGTCTGCCGATGTGACGCATATCCGCCTTGCCGAATAATAACCGCCTAACATGCAAACCCCCAACGCCTTCCACGGAGCCCCCAGCCTACACCCCCACCACCCCGCCCCAACCCCTGGGCAGGGATGGGAGCCGGGGCTGGTGCGGCGTGCCGTATTGCCGCGGGCGGTGCCCACGCTTACGGTGTACGCCGACGGCTTTAGCTGTTTGAATGCGGAGGGCTCGGGATTGGTGGCGGATTTCAAAGACGGGCTATGCCTGCATGCCCCGGCCCCGGTACGCACCGGCCGCCAGCCCAAGCTGTGGGAGGTGAGCGCGGGCAGCTGCGCGGTGCTGTCGGCGCACCCCGATAAGCTGGCTCAATTGCGCTTCCGCGTTCCCCCGTCTGAGGGTCCGCCGCCCGGCCGGTATGCGCTGCTGCCCATTGCCGGAGAACCCCACAGGTTCAGCCTGTGGCCCATCTGAGGGCTTCGTGTGCCTTTGGCAGGCGATTGATAGCTATTTCGTTTCGGGGCGGGCGGTGTTTTGCGTTGTCGAACGCACACCCCGAAGCCCGAAACCATGGCCGCTACCACCCTTGCCCCGCGCCGCGCCCCGCTGGCCGGCTGCCCTACCTCTGGCAGCGCGGCTGTGCTCGAATCCCGGTTGCTCAAAGCCTACCGCGCCCTGTTGCCGACCCTCACCCGCCGCGTGGCCCACATCGAAGCGTTGTGCCTGGCTGCCTTCGGCCCCGCCACGGACCGCTACGGCCGTGCCCTGGGCGAAGCCGCCGCCGACCGGCAAACCATCACCCGCCTCGAACGCCTCACCGACGTGGTGCCCGAGCTGCTGATGCTCCTCAGCCCCGAGGAACAACAAGCCATCGCCCCGCTGCTGCTCGACGCCCAGGACCTGCCCGCCTTCGCCAAAGCGGTAATGGCCTACAACGGCGCGGGCAATGCGCTCTACAACCGCGAGCCCGAGCCCAAGCTCAACGACGCCCGCACCTTCGACGTGCTGGCCAAAGTCATGGGCTTCGGCAAACTGGCCCAGGCCGATACCGCCAAAGCCACCGCCGCCAGCCGGGTACTGCGCGGACTGCTGCCCACCGGCGGGCCGCCCCTGGTGCTGGTGCCGCCGGTGTACACGGCCAAGCCCAAGCTGCGCACGGGCAAGCGCCGCCGGGGCCTGCACCCGCTGACGCTGCCGGGGCAGTTGGTATTCCAGTGGCCGGTTTCGGCTGCGCGGGCCATGGAGGGAGGTTTGTAGCATGGCCACAGGGTTCAAAGCCGACTTCACCTTCAACCAGGATGCCTTTTCGGGCCTTCACCCCGACACCATGCCCAGCATCTTCGACGAGCCGCGCTACAGTGCGCCCCGCGCCTGCAAGGACGTGCCGGAGGAGCTGACCAACTACGCGAAGGCGGAAGACATGGCCCGCGGCATGGCGCTTTCCCCCGGTTGCCGGCATTACCAGATGGTATCGGGCGGCTTCATCTTCGGCGACTTCATCGAGGCCCTGCTACGGGAGCAGCACATTCAGGCGGTCGAAATGACCATCAGCACCTACTCGCTGAGCCGCAACAACATCGACAGTCTGCGCGGGCTGATGGACTCGGGACACATCGAAAAGCTGAGCCTCATCATATCGGCCGGCCAGCACTCCCACGAGCTGCACGGCCTGGTTCCCTACGCGCTGGAGCAGCTGGACCTCGACAACCGGTTTCAGTACGCCGCCGCCGGGACGCACTGCAAGCTCTGCATCTTCGAGACGCTGCAGGGCAACAAGGTCGTGATGCACGGCAGCGCCAACCTGCGCAGTTCCGGCAACATTGAGCAGTTCATGCTGGAAGAGAACCCGGCCCTCTACGACTTCAATCACGCCTACCAGCAGCGCATCCTCACGCGCTACGGCGTTATCAATCACAACAAACCCCTGCGCGGCACCAAGCCCCTGCGTCATTCGGCGCTGTGGGCAGAAGTTGCCCCGGAATCAACCCCGTAACCCATGGCATCCGGCTCAGCAAAAGGCGGCACCAGCTCCGCCGGCACCAAAGAAACCCGCGCCGCACGGCGTAGCAGTCTGTTGCGCGCCGGCTCCGGCCGTAGCACGTTCCAGACCAGCAACCCCAACGCGGCCAACTACTCCCCCTTTTAATCACTACAGGGAATCTACAGCGAAATGCCAGAAGATGCAGTGGGCTACAAAAGCCCCCCGAAAGAGCACCAATGGAAGCCCGGCGAGTCAGGTAATCCCGACGGCCGGCCCGCCGGCGTGCCCAATCGTGGCACCGCGCTGAAGAAGTTTTTGAGTGCCCCGGCTAAATTCAAAACCCCGCCATCGGCTGGATTTCCCGAGGGAGAAGAAATTGAAGGCACGGCCGAGGAGATGATGGCCATGGCCATGATTGCCGCCGCCAGCATGGGCGACGTGAACGCCTTCAAGGCCGTGATGGATGACGTGTACGGTAAGCTGACGGACAAGGTGGAAACCACGACGGTGCGCAAGATTACCCGCAAAATCGGTGGCCGAACCGCCGCGCCCGATGAGCCCGGAGCTTGAGCTTGAGATTCACCCCGACGCGGTAAACGCCGCCTTCTGGCCGTACCTGGACAGCCGCGCCCGGTTTCTGCTGTTCTGGGGCGGCCGGGACAGCTCCAAAAGCGACTTTGTGGCCCTCAAGCTGCTACTCGACTGCCTCACGCTGCCGTACTTCAAGTGCGTGCTGGTGCGCAACGTGTTCAACACCATTGGCGGCTCCATGGTGGCCACGCTCAGGAAGGTGGCCGAGCGCGAGGGCATTGACGACTTGTTCACCTGGGGCGTGTCCCCGCTGGGCATTAAGTGCAAGGAAAACGGCAACAGCTTCGTGCCGCACGGCATGGACAACCCCGGCAAGCTCAAGTCCTTGTCAGACCCGACCCATGCGTGGTACGAGGAAGCCAACCAGATAGCCAAGGCCGATGCCGAGGTGCTGAGCAGCAGCTTGCGCACCTCCGAGCCCGGCACCTACCTGCAGGAAATCTATTCCTTCAACCCCGACCACGAAGGCGACTATAAGACGTTCTGGCTGTGGCAGAAGTTTTTCGAGGGCACCGGCCACGGCTCCGACCTGAGCTTTGGCGGCCGGCTGGCCATCGACGTGAGCGGCCAGCTTATTGAAATGCCGTTCGAGGTGCTGCACACCACCTACGCCGACAACCGCTGGTGCCCGCCGGAACGGGCTGCCCTGTACGAGTCCTACGCCGCCGCCGACCCCTACCGCCACCGCGTATGGGCGAAAGGCCTCTGGGCCACCAAGCAGACCGGCAACGAGTTCTATCCACAGTTCAGCCGAGCCAAGCACACGGCTAAGATTGACTACCTGCCTACCCTCCCCATCTGGCAAAGCTGGGACGCCAACAGCCTGCCCTACTGCGCCATGTTCTGCGGCCAGAACGACGACCAGCGCACCCAGGGCGGCAAGCGCACGCTCCGCATCTTCCGCGAGTACGCCATTGGCAGCCCCAACAGCGGCCTCCGGAACACCGGGCACGCCTTCCTGAAAGACCGCCGCACGTTCGGCTGGATGGATAGCGCCGTGATGCTGACGGGGGACGCGAGCATGCGCGCCCGCAAGCCCAGCGATGAGCGCAGTACCGCGCTAGGCGACGTGCTGGCCGCGCTCAATGGCTTCACCGATACCGACGGCAAGCCGGTGCCGGGCTGCCTCAATGGCCGGTCAGATAGCTTCTGGCCGAAACGCAACCCGGAGGTGGAGCGGCGGCGCGACTTTGTGAACTACGTGCTGGCGGGCGGGTTGCCCGAAGTGCAGGTGCTGATTGATGCATCTTGTACGAACCTGATTGCAGATATGGAGTTGGTGCAATTGGGTGTTGATGGGAAGCTGAAAGAGATGTACACCGATAAGGCGCTAGGTGTGCGTTACCAGATTCGGGGCCATTTTTCGGATATCTGTGAGTATTGGATAACCACTATATTACAACCCGAATACGAGGCCTTTAAGGCGGGGCGTGGCGGGTGACAATCATTTGCTAGTCTGGTGTTTATGTCGTATATTCGGGCATGAATGAGAAGCCCTTTACCCCTGCCGACTTGCCCAATTGGATAGCCTGTGTTCGGGCCGAAATACGCGTGGGCGTTGGCCATATAACATGCCCCGCCTACCCGTTGCTTGAGCTATTGCAGGAACTAGAGAAGCGGCGGGGCGCCGATGCGCCGGGCAAATGCCAAAATGAATTTGGGCCATGCGTTGAGCATTGCGGGCGGTGCAAGGATGCGCCAGTTGATAATTGCTGGCTAACCGCCGAAAACCGCTAACGCCCATGAAAAGCTACTACTGCTACCGGGGCGACAAGCACACCGATGAGGCGCTAAAAGGCAAGCCGTGCCGCGCCGTTAAGAATGTCGCTGGCAAGTGTATTCGTGGTAAAAACGCCAATATGCTGGTTGAGTTTGCGGGCGGCATTCGGCATGTTGTGCTGGCTCGACAGTTGCGCAAGATTTGGGAATGGGCACCGGACGGCACAGAAGAGGCATTCGGATTCGCGCCGATTCTGACCTAGTTTCCGGCCGGGCCGCTCCCCCCCGCTCCTTTGTGCTACGCCCGTAGCCCATGACGCCCGACCAAAGCATTCCCCTCATCTCCGCCATGCTGCTGCAAGGAAGCAGCGCCTGGCACCCCGACTACACCCGCGTGGTCGATTACGCCATTGAGTGCCGCAAGTTCGCCACCGGGGACGTCACGTCCCTGTTGCGCGTGTACTGGCAGGGCGAGTCCGAAGAAACGCTGCAACGGCTGTTTCGGCTCTACGTGGCGACCTGCGAGGCGGCCTGGGGCGAGCTGGCTACGCAGTTCTACAAGGTAGCCCGGCTGCGGGATGGGCAGGTCGAGCGCAAGATTGTGTACGATGAAGCCCTGGGCGAAGCCGAGCGCGCCCGCTTCACGGCGGCCGTGACGCAGGCCCTGAACGGCTACTACAACAACAAGCCGCTGCAGGACTACCTGGCCGAACACATCGCCCAGACGGTGGCCATGACCGACCCGAACGCCTGGCTACTCACCGCTTTCGACCCGTTCGACTACCGCATCCAGAAGGCCCGCCCGTACCCGGTGCTGCTGCCTTCGTCGGCCGTGGTACACTTTACCCGTTCGGCGGGAGAGGTAACCAGCATGACGGCCCGCTACGCCATCAGCAACGCCGACAACACCGAGGCCCTGCACCGCTACACGTCCTACCTGCCCGACCATGCGGTAGACTACTGGCCCGTCGATAGCGGCAACGTGCATACCATTCCCGGCGGCCCCGAAGCGGCTACCGGCGTGGTGATGGAGGCCGACAAAGTGAAGTACCACTACCAGGTATTCGAGCACGGGGCCGGCCGCGTCCCCGCCTCCCCGCTGGGCTACGTGCCCGACCAGGGCGCGCAGGGGCTGGTGTTCATTTCCCCACTCCATCGCGCCATTTCGTGGCTGAAGCTGGAGCTAAAGACCGGCCATGAGCTGCAGATTGTCATGCGCAACATGGCCATGCCCCGGCAGTTGCAGTACACGCAAGCCTGCACCGGCTACGACGAATACGGCGGCTGCGACAAGGGCCTGTGCCGCAACCCGGCCAGCAGCAACCCGAACGACTTCCGCTGCCCCAAGTGCCACGGCAGCGGCCTGGAGCGGCTGAGCAAGAGCGCGAGCGACGTGATTGAAATCCCGCTTTCGCCCAACCCCGAAGAAAACAAGCTCAAGCTGACCGACATGCTGGCCTTTGTCGGGCCGGATGCGAGCATCCCCGAGTTCCAGCTCAAGTTTCAGGACTGGCTGTCCGATAAGGTGTACAAGGCCGTCTTCGGCCGGCAGGTGCAGCAGAAAACCACCGGGCCAGCTACGGCCACGGAGGTAGCCGACATGGCCGACCAAATGGCCGTAGCCCTCACGCCGTTCGCGGATTGGTTCAGCGGGGCCTACGTGCACCACGGCACCGTGGCGGCTGCCTACGTGGATGCCGGCAAGGGCCTGACGCTGATTTACGACTTCCCCGACGGGCTCGACCTGAAAAGCGAGACGGACCTGTACAACCAGCTGGCCGCCGCCGTGGCCGCCGGGGTGCGGGCCGACGAGATTACGCGCATTCAGAACGCCATCATGCGCAAGACCCACGCCAACGACCCCGAGGGCTTGCGGCGCTACCTGGTGCGCAGCCGCTTCATTCCCACGCTGGGCATTCCGGACCAGTTGTTTATTCAGTACGTGGCCCTGGGCAAGATCCCTGAAGACGACCAGCTGATTCGCATCAACGCCGACCGCATCTTCTACGATGCCGAGCTGGCCGACAAGAACTTCTACAAACTTACCCCCGAAGCGCAGGCCGTGGCTGTGCAAGCCCAGATTGACATCATCAAGGGCAAGCTCACCGCCCCGGCGGCTGCTGGAAGCTTCGGCCGGCTCAATATGACGCCATCCGCGCAGGCAGCGGCGGTTCCCGCGTAAACAAACAACGCCATGAGCTTAATCAAGACCGAAGGGATAACGGTGTACTACATCGATTTTAAGCTGGCAAAAAACAAGGCGATGGCCATAAAAACCATTGCCCATAACAAGCGCGCCTATGTTCAGCAGCTTAACATCCACGAACGCATCAATCTAAAAAGCGCCTACGGGTTGATAGAAACCCCGCTTTTTGAAAAACTGCACTTGATTAACATGGTATTCGCGGAACAGCCTTACCATAATCGATTTTAAGCAACTGGCTCCATGACAACCGAAGAACTTGAACCACTGCGCGAAGCCCTCGGAAGCGACCAATGGCAGGCTGGAATGCTAGCGGATATTGAGAAAATGAACGTGGCAGCAGAGCGCGCTACGGAATCGCTGCATGACATGCGTCTCAACATACAAGAACGGCTAGAGCGCTCTAGGCAGTTCGATACGGCGGCCGGCAACAGGTACGCTGTGCTAGCTCAGGCTTACTGCAGGCTACAGGCTGCCGCGAAATTGCTCATGCAAAATACTGAGTAGTGAAAACGCCCGAAGAAGCCGCCCGCTCCCGTTCCGCCGCCATTCAGACGCTGGAGGACCTGCTGAACCAGCACGTCGAAGAGGCGCAGAAACTGCTGTGGGAAGGCCTGCTTGCCCGCCTGAAAGACCTGCACGCCGACGCGGCCCTGCTGCCCGCCCTGCTGGCCGAATACGCCAACACGGTGCTGGCTCCCCTGGCCGCCTTCTACGGCCAGTCGCTGCTGCATCTGCCGGGGCTTCAGCTCGATTACTTCGCCGCGCTGGGCCTCACGGATTACCAGCGGCTAAAAGCGCCCCTGACGGGCTTCCTCACGGCGCGGCTCGGGCTGGATTCGTCGGGCCAGCTGGTGCCCGGCGGCTACCTGTCGGCCACGATGGGCGCGGTGAAGGACGGACTCACCAAGCAGGTTTTAACCTACGCTTATTCCGCACAGGCTTCCGGCGTGGGGCTGAACGGCTACAGGGATGGGCTCAATGCACTGGTGTTGGGCAGTGGGCCAGGCTCGGGCAATGCGCTGGGCGTGGTGCAGGAGTTGTACCGCAGCGCACCAGAAGACTTTGCCAAAGCTGACCGGATGCTATCGGTTTTGTCTGGCAAAGAATTAGGATTAACTGCCTACCTCTACCAAGGAGGACTGATAGAATCAAGTCGCCCATTCTGCATTGCCCGCAATGGCAAAGTATTTCTAGATTGGGAAATAGAACTATTCGGGACTAGCAAGGATAAATACACGGGGTATACGAACAAAAAAGAAGGATTATTCGCAGGAAAGCCCGACCCTTACGATTCTTGGAGCGACCTAGGCGGCTACAATTGCCGGCACCACCTGCACGCCATTCCGGCCAACGTGGCTACGCGCATACGGCCCGAATTAGCAGAGGATAAAGACGGCAAATTGTACATCAAGCCAGTATCTTAGCAGCATGGAACTCACTCCCGACCAACAGGCCACGTTCATCTACGACACCTTCCTAAAAGCCAGTGGCGAGCCCGACTTACGGCCCGCCGATGAGGCCACGCTGTTGGCTCAGGTGACCGGCTGGAAGGATGGGCTCTTTCTCGACTCCATGCAGCACGTAGCCCAGCAGCGCGCCATCAAGGCCAAAGCGCCCACGAAAAAGAATCTGATGCAGAAGCTGTTTCGGAAGTAGTTGGGGCGCATTGCCGGCAGCGAAGCCCACGGGCCAGCATAAGGCCGGACCCCACGAAAAAGCCCCAGCAGCAATGCCGGGGCTTTTGTTTTGGCTGATTACGGAATCAATATAGCCTCTCGAATGTCACGCCACTCTGATTCGAACTTGTTTTCAAGCGAATAGACGATGTAAGACACCCGCGGAACAGGTCGGTCTTCGCGGAGTTCGCCCCAATGGGACTCGTTGTCTTTTGGAGCGATGGCCACACGAACCTTTGTGCCCCCGTTTCTGCCATCCCCCTCGGTTAGTTCGAGATAGTAGCGCTTGCCGACTTCGGGCAATTGGCAGAGGTCCTCTGGAGTGTATTCATGCTCGGTGAAGGGTCGGCCGGCGAATGTGGCAAATAGCTGCTTAACGGGCATTACGAATAGGTGTTGGTGAAACCCCAAGTAACGAAAAGAAACGGAAGCACCAACTGCAACCTACCCCATCCCCAACTCCTTTAGCGTCTCCTTTACCTCCAAGTCCCACAGCATACGGCCCAGGTCCAACGAGAAGCCGAGGCCCAACGGTAGCGCGGTAATGGTCAAGTCCAGCGGCAGGCGCGGGCGGTAGCGACGGCGAACAGCAGGATAGCGCATGGGCGTTTCGGGCAGCGTGTGGCCGCTGGGGAAGTTTGAGGAGCGAAAGATACTTCACCTCAACCCCTTGCCCTATGGATACCCCAAAGCCCGGCGCACCCGACTTCGACGTCGATAATGCGTCCGAGAAAGACTACGAGAAGCACCTTCAGATTCTCAAGCGCCGCGCCGATGTGGCGGCTCTCACGCCCACGGCGCTCACGGCCGAAACTACCACTGGCACGCCCTATATCCCCGCCCCCGATGACGTGTACGCTGTGCACCCCGAACTGGGCAACCGCTACTTCTCGAAGCTGGCCTGGGACACCCTCGAAACCAAAGGCGCGCACGGCGGCTGGGAAGTAGCCGTGGACAAGCCGGCTGACCTGAAATAGGCATGAGCACGAAGCCCGCCTATACCCACACGGTTCGCGTGAAAGGCAGCGATGCCACGCCCGAACACGCCACCGACGCTGACATCGAGGCCATGAAAAAAGGGTTCGGTGAGCGCACGTTCAAAACGAAATACGAGGTGGTGAAGCTGGCCGAGAAGCCCGCCGACCTGCCGACCACCGCCGAAAAACCCGCCAAAGCCGAGAAGGCCGAGGACAAGAAGTAGTCCCGAAGCCCGGGCCGGCTGCCCGGGCCTTTGGCCGCTCAAGTTGACGCGGTTGCTATCCTAATGGCTTAGGCCCCATCATGGAAGACCAATTTAAACGCCTTGTCGGGCAGGTAGCCCGAGCGCTGAACATTCCAGCCGAAACCGTTGCCGATTACGCTGAATCGGATGAAGCCATCAAAGGCTTGTCGAAAGCATTCAAAGACAACCGCGAAACCTTGGATACGGCCGGCTACCAGCGGGCCGAGGGCAAGATTAAGCAGGACGTGGAGAAGGCCCTGAAAACGCGTGGCGTTGAAGCCCCGTCGTTCGACAAGCTCAGCGAGGGTTTAGACCAACTCGAAACCGTAGCTGCCAGCAGGTCGGGCAATACCCTGACCGAAGACCAGGCCCGAGAGAATCCCATTGTGAAAAAACTCCTTACGGACGCTCACAACGAGAAGCTTTTGGCCGTGGCTCAAGCTGGCAAGGATGCGGAAACCGCGTTGGAAGCCAAGCGCACTGCCTTTTTGAAGGAGCAGGAAGATGCACAGTTAGAGACTCAGGCCCGCCGTTACATCACGGAAGAGCTGAACCCCAACCTGAACACTGACCCCGCCAAAGCAAAGAAGCAGGTGGACCGCATGGTAGCTGAGATTCTGGCCCACCCCCGCAAGAAAGAAGCCGACGGAAGCTTCGCCCCCATCGATGCTTCGGGCAAGTTGCTCGACAACGGAGCAGGCGGAAGCAAATCCTTCACTGAATTCATGCGCGACGTGGTGACCACTGATTTTGGCTTTGACCTCCCCGAGGCGAAGAAGCGTGACCATGTACCCAATGGCACTCCCGCCCCCGGCACGCCGGGCAAGTTCGAGTTCAAGGAGTACAAAGGCGCGCCCCCCACGACCGAGGCCGAAGTTTTGGCAATCCGCGCCGACCAGCGCCTGCCCCTTGCCCAGCGGCAGGAGGTGAAAGCCTACTGGGAGGGCCGGAACCCAACCACCTAACAACGAAACCCCCAACCCGCCACCATGGCTGATTTAAGTGCCCTTTATGTCCTGAACGTGCGCGAGCGCGCCGAGCAGGTTTACGCCGAAACCCTGCAGGGCCTGGCCTTCAATGAAGTAATGGCCGACACCGCCAACGCGGTAAAAGCCAACCAGCAGGCCGCCCGCGCCCAGGAGCTGCTCACCGCCTCGCCCACGGACAACGTGGACATCGTGTGGGAAACCGACGACAACGGCGCGACGCAGGATTGCACCAGCGACTGCTCGTTCACCGGCACGCCGGCCACTGGCAACGCCATCAACATTGCCGTGCCCAAGTGCATTGAAACCATCTTCTCGGTTTCGGCAGAATCGGCCCGCCGCATGGGCCGCACCATTGAGGAGGAAACGGCTTTTCTGTTGGCCCGCCGCATGATTGCGATGGACAACGCCGTGAACGCCTACACCCTGGCGCGCCTGCTGGCCCTCTCCGATGCCGCCGTCACCGGCACGCTGCCCGCCTACGCCACGCAAGCCGCTGGCGTTATCACCGTGCCGAGCGCCAATTGGGGCCTGAGCATGTACGCCGACCTGAAGCTCATGGGCGTAAAAAACCGCATGGGCATGCCCTACGTGATTGACGACGGCGCGCTGTACACCTACCTGGAAAATGCCCGCCTGAACCAGGGCAACGACACCGGCAAGGGCGACGCTGCCCGCGCTGCGGCCCTGGCTCCTTACGAGGATATTCTGGGCTTCACCGCTGCCGGCATCACCACCGCAGATGATTTTATCATCAAGCGCGGTGCCGTGGCCTTGTTTTACAAGACGTTCAACCCGTCGGCCCCTGAACTCATCGGCGGCACGGTGCAGCAGGTGCGCAGCACCATGGCGTCGCAGGCCATCACGGCCGGCGGCGGCATCAGCTACGACCTGTTTTCGACGCTCGGTTGCTCCGACATCGCCGGCGGGTTCTCCCACTCGGACATCGGCTACACCTACAAGCTGAAAGCCAACCTGGGCGTGTACAAAGCCCCTGGCGTTGGCACGTCGGTAGGCCGCCCCGGTATCCTGGCCGTGAAGCGCGGCGCGTAGGCCATCCTATCCGCTATGCTATGAAAGCCCCGGCCCGATACAGCCGGGGCTTTTTGCGTCAGGTTTCCGGCCGGGCGGCCCCTGCTGGCACCTTTGAGCCATGCCAACCGAGCCGCTCAACTGCCTAGAATCCCTTGTGGGCCTTGCCCCCGAGGCGCTGCCGTGCTTCCCATTCCCCAGCGGCGATACCGACTGGATTACCACCAGCAGCCGCACCGGCAGCGCGGCCGGGGGCGTGTTCGTCTCGCAGCTGGCCGGCCTGAGCTTCCAAGCCGCCAAGGGTGACCCAGGCACCGACCTGTACGACCGGCTGGCCAAAGCCCGCACCAGCGCCGCCTCCTACGTGCGGACAGCCATTCAGCAGGGCCCCAAATACGGCTTCGGACAAGCCCGTTTCACCGCTTCCGGCCAATTGGGCAAGCCCGGCAACGGCAGCGTGTACCAGGGCGCGCCGGCCCTCACGCTCACCACCGGCTACGCCGAGGGCGGGGCCTACCGGGTAACGGCGCTGGCCCTGCAAACCACCGTGGCCGTGGCCGACGTGGTGATTCAGTTGGACGGGGTACCGGTCGCCACCATCACCACCGGCGGCCCGCTTGCGCCCATCACCCCGTTTCTGATTCCCTTCGACGGTCAGGCGCACACGCTCACGGCCGTGCTGCCCGACGGCGTGCGGCCTCTAACCGGGCAGGTGTATTGCTTTTGCGGCGGCGGCCCCTTCACGCAGTCGATTCGTGCATACCTACCAGCCGTTACCAGCCAAACCAACAACGCGGGCTTCCTGCTGCGGGTAGAGGAAGTCTGCGGCACTAGCGAATCGGACATGCTCTGCTATGCCACCACGGCCAACGCGGAGCTAGCCGACTCGCTGGCCAAAGCCGTGCAGGCCATGAGCGGCTACTACTTCCTGATGGACTTGTTCAGCCAAGCCAACTACAGCCGCTACACGCTGCTTGACACCAAACAGATGGACTACCTGGCCAACAAGGAATTCAAGCCCTACGCCGACCAGATGATTGCCTGGCTCTCGCAGCCCGCCGGCCTGGGCCGCCTCACCCATCCCTGCTACACCTGCGCCCCGAACCCCTGCGGGCCGCGCATCACCAAAACCTACTAAGTGGAAACGCTGTCCTCCCGCATTGACAAGGCCCGCGAGGCGCTGACGCTGGCCGGCCCCCGGTTGGCGCTCCTCTACGCGTCTACCGTGCTGGCGCTGGTGACGCTGCGGGTGCAGTCGCAGGGCCTGACGGGCAAGCTCTACAGCTCGCGCCCGGTGCCCACATTCTTCTTCACCAAGGAAGCGCTGAACGCGGGCGGCCGGAACTACATCAAAAAGAACCGCACCGGCACCTGGGCGGGCCTGCGGGCTGCGGAAGGGCTGCCGGTTGATGCCGTGTACCTGACGCACAGCGGGCGCATGATTCGGGCGCTTACCACAACCGGCGCGGGCAACCAGGGCGCGGTGTTCTTCGCCCGCATCATCGCCGCCGATGCCGAAAGCGCGAGCAAGGTCGAGCACAACCTCAAGCGGTACGGGAACTGGCTGCTGCCGACTCCGAGCGAAGAGGCCGAGGCGCAGGCCGCGGTGCAAGCGGAAGTAGTGCGAATCCTAAAGACGGTCTTTCAAGCATGAGTATTCGGCAGGCTGTACGCATCGCAGAAGATGAAAACACCAAAGAGGTGACTGGTAGCCGCTGCGCATTTCTTTGGGCAGACGTGTATGCGGTTGAAGACGAAACCGGCCGGGCATTCCCGTGGCCCAGCGAGTTGACCTGGATTCGCACCGTGCACGGGTGCTACTACATTGAAGGCCCTTTTCTGCAAATACTAGCTGAGTGGGATGCCTTTCGCAAGGCCAATGATTTCACTTTATGCTTTAGCCGCTCCTAATCGTGACCACCGAACTAGCCGCCTTCCTCGCTGCCCGCCTGCGCCCGCTGTCCTTTCTCGAACGGGTGGTAGGCCTGGCGCGCCCCGTCGATGAGAACAAAGAGGAAACGTTTGGACCGGAAGCCCAGGCCCGGCGCATCAAAACGCCCGTAGCCCTGGCTTATCCCGATGATGCCGAGGAATGCGTGAAAGATGAGCGCTACCTGCTGCCCGACCAGAACACGGCCAGCATCGTGTTCTTCGAGGACCAGGGCACGACCGGCTACACGCTGCCGGGCACCAACATCAAGGGCAAGGAGTCCACGCTGCGCCTGTTGGGCTGGTTCAACCCGGCCCTGTTCAGCGCACCCCTGCCCGAGGCGGCCATGATTGACGCCATCAACAAGGCGCTGAACGTCGATTACCGCTACATGGCCGGCACGTCGGGCGAGTACGAGGGGCTGCTCATCACGGCTTCCATTCTACCCGCTGAGGCCGCCCTGTTCAGCAAGTACACCTACGCGGCCGACCTGAACCCCATGCTCTACCCGCCTTACCGGCTACTGGGCCTGGAGTTGAAATGCCGCTACGCCTACCGCCCGGCCTGCCCTGCCGATGAACTGCCCACCATTGTACCCCGCTCATGCTAACCGCACTCACGCCTGCTTATTGGATTTACGCCCTGCTACTGGCTTCGCTGGCCGTGTGCTGGGCCGATGTGCTGGTGCGGCCCGGGATGCTGCTGGCGCCGGTGCAGGCGTGGGCGCGGGCGAAGTATCGGCGCCTGCCCTCCGCGGCCAGTTGCGAGCATGACGGCCGCGAAATAGAAGACGCGTGGTGGTGGGGGCCCGCCTGGGGCTGCTTCAAGTGCTGTGCCGGGCAGTTCGCTTTCTGGGGTTACCTGCTACTGTTTCCGCTTTCCGCCTACCACCTGCTGGCCCATTTGGGCTTTACGGCCATCACCATCATTCTTTCAATCATCGTCAACAAGTGGAGCCAGTAACCCCGCCCGCCATCATCTCCCCGCCCCTGAACTGCGACAGCTTCGAGGCCGGCGGCGTGACCTACACCCGCACGCCCACGCTGGCCTTGGGCCGCGCCCGGCTGTTGCAGCGGTTCCAGACGGAGCTACAGTTCAACATGGGCATCCCCGCTGTGCAGCGCGCCCTGGTGGAAGTAGTAGCCGACCTGAACGGCTTGAAGCTGGTGGATGGGTGCGCCAAGCTGCGCCGCCTGATGGACGGGGCCGACCTGCTGGGGGCCAACCGGATGCGCGAGGCCGAGATTGTGGCCCTGTTCTACAACGCCCCCGACGAAGACCCCACCACCTACGACCACGCCGCCATCACCCGCAAAGTAGACACGGCATGGGGGGCTGTGGATGCTGATTTTTTTACGCGTCAAGCCTTCGCGCAACTGCTTCGTACCTCGACTCACTACCCAAGTCTGGAAGAAGTAGCAGCGGAAGCAGCCCAACCGGACCCCGCCTAGCCGATAAGCTGGCCGCCCTCGATGCCTATTGGGCCGATGTGCTTTTCCATGTGGGCGGCGGCCGGCCCGAAGCCTACGCCTCCCTGATGCAAATGCCCGCCCCTGATTTCTACGCACTTCTTGACGCTCACCGGCGCAACACCAAAACCACCCCGTAACCATGAGCGACCTGAGCACCGGAAGATTAGGCGTAGATATTCAGCCCTTTCTCGACCAGCTGGGGCTTGGGGAGAAGGCTGCCAACCAATTAGCCCAAGCCGCTCAGGCCGCCGGCGATGCCACCACCAAGAGCTTCGCCGCTGCCGCTGCTGAGGCCGTCAACTACTCCAACCGCATCGCCGCCGGGGCCGCCGAAGTACGCAACGCCCAGGCGGCCACCAAGTCGGCGGCTGATGAAGTGCGCCGCCTGGTTGATGCCAACCGCGAACTGGCCGCTGCCCAAAAAGCCAGCACCAGCACCGCCGAATACAACCGCCTGAAAGGGCTGATTGCCGAGAACACCCAGAAAATCAAGGAGGCCAAAGCGGCCATCTTAGAAAACAAGGCTGCCACCGACCAGGAGCGGGCCAGCGTGCAGGCCGTGCGCGATGCCCGCCGGGAGGAAACCAACCAGACCAAGCTGGTGGCCGCGGCTGCCCGCGATGCCGCCGCCGCCGCCAAACAGGAAGCCGCCGCCCAGAAAGAGGCGGGGGCGGCTACGGCCAGCGCAGGCAATTCAGGCGGCTTTTTGTCTACTGTACTAGGAAAGGTCGCGGGTGCATTTGCCGGGCTGTTTGCCGTCAATAAGCTCAAGGAGATTGGTGACGATATTATCGAAACCACGGCCGAATTTGAGCGGCTAGGGGCAGTCCTGACAACCATTGAGGGCGGCAACAAGGAGTTGGCCCAGGCGCGCTTTGCCCAGTTGCGGAATTTCGCACTGACGGCTCCCTTCGAGGTCAAGGAAGTAACAGAGGCATACACATTATTGCGAAACGTGGGCATCAACCCTACGATTCAGCAACTAAAGCAACTGGGCGACTTAGCCGCCGCCTCTGGCAAGGACTTTGATACGGCCGCCAATGGGCTCCTCGGGGCTACTACGGGCCGCTTCGTGCAGCTCAAGCAGTTTGGTATTACAGCCAAGCAACAAGGGGATTCTGTAGCCCTAACCTTTCGCGGTGTTACTACCGTAGTAGAGAAAAGCCAGCAGGCTATTTCGGATTACATCTTTGGGCTTGGCGAATTAAATGGCGTGCTGGGGGCCAGTGACCACATTGCGGCCACGACTGGCGGCAAAATATCCAACCTCAAGGACAGCTTTACAGAGCTTTTCAACACTATTGGCGAAGGCAATAGCGGTGTAATTCACAATTTTATCACGGGACTAACCCTTGTAAACAACAAGGTCAACGATTTCCTGAAAAGCAACGACCAGCGCGCACAGGATGCGGCCGGCCCTAGCGTTGATATTTTCGAGCGGGTTATTACCGAACGGTTTGCGAGAGTAGCGGCCAGCGCAAAAGCGGCAGGCGAAGATGTGGCGCTGGCTGTGAATGCCTTTGCGGCCGACCAAACCAAGCTACAGGAGCGGCTGCTGAAAAAAGCCGAAGACGACCTGATTGTCTACAACACCAAAAGGGCTGCTGCTGCAAATGTGGCACGCAATTTCCCGTTCATCCCAACAAACGCACAAGATGCGGCGCTGGTGCAGGCATATGGTGGGGACCGGGGACAACAAGAGGAGGTTGCGCTAAAATCTGTTGTTCAGCAACGCAAGGCTGCGCTGGGACTAATTCAACAGCAGAGTATTGCAGTTCGGCAGGCTATTAACGACGAAAGCGAACTAGGCCTACTGGCTGCCGCCCGCGCCAAGCTGGCGGCCGATGAAAAGCTGCGCGAGGAGAACACCGACAAAACCAAGTCGCACGCGCTGAATCTGCTCATCATTGCCGACCAGAAGGTGATTGATGACCTGCTGGAGAAGCAGACCAAAGCCCGGCAGAAGGCCGCCCTCTCTTACGAATCCCAACTGCGCGCCCTGCTACAGGAGCGCGCCACCCTGACCAGCCTCGCCGCCAAAGCCGCGGCCGAGTCGGCCGACGATGCCGCCGGGAAAGCCCGCGCCGTATTCGAGGAGTCGTTGCGCCAGGTGGACGCGGTAAAAGCCAAGCTGGAGCAGCGCGAGCTGGATTTGCGCAAGCAGGCGCTCAAAGCCGGGGGTAGCGCGGCCGTGGGCCGATTGGGCGAAAAGGCCGACGGCACCGTGGACGGGGTGCAGGCCCAGCAGCTAACCGCCCTCCGGCTGACTGCACTGGATAAGTACTACACCGACCTCTACAAGATTACCGCCGAGCGCGAACAACGCCTGTTCGACTTGCGGGCCGATAACGACGAGAAAGAGGTTGAAGCCATCGACCGCAAGTTTGACAAGCTCATCAAGGCCAACACCGACGGCATCGAACGGCAGGCCCTTGAGGAAGCCCGGCAGCGCGAGCAGTTGGCCCTGAAAGCCCAGCAGGAGCAAAACCGCATTCAGCGCACCGCTACCCTTGCCAGCAGCAACGCCCAGGCCGTCGGGCAGGTGTTCGGGGCCGGTACGGGTATTTCGGTGTTCGAGGCCGCCCGCGCCGAAAAGCAGGCCCTGCTGGACATTGAGAAGAAGGCCGCCGAGGACAGCCTGAACAACACGCTCAACAAAACCAACAAGGAGGGCGAGATTGAGCGGGCCGCGCTCCGGGCACAGTTGGCGCGCATTGCCAACCAGCAGAAGGAACTGGATGCCGAGCAGAAGCGCAGCACCTTCAGCATCTACAAGCTGGTACTGGGCGAGAACGACAGCCCCGCACTCCGGCAGGCCCTGGACGAAGTAGCCAGCAGCGTGCTTTCGTCGCTGGGCACCATCACGCAGGCCGAACAGCAGGCCGCCGCCACCAAAGCCGGCACCGCCACGCAGAACATCAACGAACTGCAAAGTTCGCTCAGTGCCGAAATCGCCCTCAACCGCGAAGGCAGCGCCAGCAACATCAAGGGCTTGCAGGACCAGATTGCCGAACAGAAGCGCGTGCGCAAGGAAGCGCTGGCTGACCAACGCAAGGCCGCCCAGGAGCAAGTCGTGATTGACACCATTACCCAGGCCAGCAGCATCGCCACGGCCGCGGCCAACGTGTTCGCGGCTTTCTCCGCCATCCCCTTTGTGGGCGTGCCGCTGGGCATCGGGGCCGCTGGTTTGTTGGTGGCCGCCTTCGTCGCCAGCAAAGCCAAGGCATTCCAGGCCGCCAGCCAGATTGGGGCCGGTGCTAATGGCAGCTTCTTTAAAGGCGGATTGGGTAGCACGGGGTACACCGGCGACGGCAACCCGCACGAAGAAAGCCAAGCATTGGGGCGCAAGGATTACACCTACCACAAGCGCGAGTTTATTGCCAATCACGAACTGACCGACCAGTATTACAAATCGCTGTTCGCCCCGCTTCATGCCGGCCGGCCGCAGGACATTGACTGGAGCGCGCCGGCCATGCAGCAACTGTTGCCCGACCATGCTTTGCCGGGCCAGTTGCGCCAAGAGCGAGCCGCTCATGTCGAACACAGCTACCGGCTGAGCATGGAGCCGCTACAGGCCAAATTCGACGGGCTGGAAAGCAAACTGGCAAACATCGAAAGGAGCAACCAGCAAATGGCCGATAAATGGGACAGCCACACGCTGCCCGACGGGCGCATTGCCCTGATTGACCCCACCACCAAAAGCATTCACATAATCACGCAAGCATGAAAAAGCCCACGAAACCCAAGCCCAGACAGGGCGTGTACGTCCCCGCCGGCATCCCCGCCGGACCACCCCCGAAAAACCCGTGGAAGAAATAAGAAAAAGCCCCGCCAGTCACGGCGGGGCTTTTTCGTGGCATCATTTCAAATAAGCTCAGGGGATAACCTGCCGCAATACGTCAATATGGTAGCTGTTCACGGCCCCGTAGCGCGCATCTGATACCTTGCCCACGTCGTAGCCCTGTGCTTTGCTGAGCGCCGCAGCCTTCCGGCCTAGCGCGTTAGCCGTGGACGTGGGCACTGACTTCTTTTGCAGGGAAGCCCACCCGGCCACCGTAAAGAAGTCGGTGTTGACCGTCGTAACGCGGGCCGTGACCTCTGCTACTTGCCGCTCAATCTGATTCACCTGCTGCTGCTGGCTGGCGCTGGCTTGCTCGACAGCCAGCAGGCGCTTTTCATTGGCAACATTCTGTTGGGCCAGCATCAGGATTAGCTCGCCCTGCGTTTGGGGAAGGGTTGGTGCCATCTCAACCTTGCCAGTGCGCAGTAGTTCAGCTACCCATTCGTCGCACTTAATCTCGAAGTCTACATTCAGCCACGCGGCCAGCTTCAAAATGAGGCGTTCGTTTATCCAAGTGCCTGGGTTGCTGCCGCCCTGCCGAGTTTCTACCAAAGCCGGAATTTCCGGCTTAGCTTCTAATGCGCTGATGTACCGCTTTGTCTGGCCCAAGTCAAGCCAGTGTTGAGCCCGCTTGCCGAAAGCTGTGCACATGGCCGTAGCATTCGCCATCAGCTGGCCGTCGATGAGTTCGAACTCAATTTCGAAGCCGTTCCAGTCTTTTTTGATTAGCTCTTGCATGGCCTTATCCTTGGGGTAGGTTGGTGGCACGGGCGACAGCATGGGCAGTGCTACCGCTGTTCATGGGAACCAGCAGGGCTGAATGCGCCACCTCTTCCGAGGTCACGCGGCATGGCAGGGCAGCAGATTTGCGGGGTCGGCCAACTTTGGGCATAGCAGCGGGCACAGCCGCAGCCGCTTGTTGGGCAAGCTCTGATTGAATGTATTCCCGCCGCTCAGCCTCGCGCTCTTTTTCGCGGGCAGTCCATTTTTTCGCCTCCTCTTCTCGTTCAGATACGAGGTTCTCCCCAACGTTGATAGTGTGGCGCTCAATGTCTGCCTCAATACGCGATAGTTTGTTGCTGATTGCTTCAATGGCAGCTTGCGAAGCATCCATGCCATCTAGCTGAATGGTTAGCTCAATATTCTGGCTGCGAATCGTAATCTCGAACACGCCTTCAACCTGGGCTAACAGTGCATCGGTGTATTGCTTCATCAGTTCCGCGTGACGTTTACGGAGAACATCGGCCTGAAGCGTGGGCCATAAATCTTGGTGGCTGTACATTTGTGTAGTGGAAATCAGGTTTGAAAAAATCTGGTTCGAGGGGGTTGGCCGTTACAGCGGTCAGCCCCCTTTTTCGTTGGGCAGGATTTGTGGAGGGGGTCTTGACATTTTATTTGTTAAAAAGGATTTTTGTTGCGTAACAACAGTATCTTTGTTGCGTTACGAATACAAATATACGCAATCAAAGCATATTGTGTTCGCATAAACGAAAAATTGCTTAAAAATGGAAAATCAACTTGGGTATAGGTTTCGGCAGATTGCCACGTTAAAGGGGCTTAGTATATCTGCTTTGAGCGACCATATCGGCGTTAGCAACAGCGCCCTTCATGCTGTCGTGACAGGCAGGACAAAACCCAGCTTTGATATGGTGTCAAAGGTGGCTGAGTCATTCCCAGATATTAGCATGGAATGGCTCATTCGGAACGATGCGTCAATGATTCGCGGCACCACCACAAGCGACCCCGCTTGCTGGGATTTGTTACAGCGCGAGGAGGAGCAACACAAGGTTTTACGAAACGACTACAATGAATTAAAGGCACAGTTAAGAAGAGCAAAGGCCGAGCTAGTACTTACTTCCCTAGAGCTTGAAGAATTGCGCGGCGGGAAGTAGTGACAGGCTGGCAATTTCTTAGCCGCTATATTGGCGGGTATGAAATGTATTCTACCCGCGCTCATATCTCTTTTCGCCTCATTTGCCCTTAAGGCACAAACAGCCCCGACTGTATCAACAGACGAAAGCGGGCGGGCGCAACTCGTGCTGGTTATGCCGGCAACAGGTTCCCAAGATGACCTTTTTATAAAGGGTAAGGACTGGGTATTCAAAACGTATAACTCTGGCAAAACCGTAGAGCAGTATGAAGACAAGACTGCTGGCCGGCTTGTTGTCCACGCGAGAGCCATTAGCCTGACGTGGAAAGCGGGGCTTGGCATTGTGAACGATGCTGGCGCATTCACCTATGACATGGCCCTTGATTTTAAGGACGGCAAGACCCGAATGCTAATTGATAATATCAAGTACAAGAAGGGAGAGCTGAACAATTCTATGGCCCTCCCATCTGGCGCAGACCTAGCAGATACATACCCCGCCAACTGGCCCACATTAGCACGTAAGGCTATGACAGCGCGCTGGAATGGGATGCAGGAAACAACTAAGGCCGACCTTATGGCACTTGCTTCTTCGTTCCAGTCGGCGATAATTGCGCAAAACAAAGGGAAAGACTGGTAACCGCCTGGTTTCCGGCCGGGCCGCCTCCCAAATGACTTTTGGGTATGGCATTGCCCATTCCCGCGCCCGACACCGCTACTATTCGCTTCTCCCTTATCCAAGGGAGTCGAACCCGTGTGTGCCAGCCCCGCCTAGCGACTGGCGGCGGGGGCACGTTGGTAATGGAGCCGGGCGAAAGCAGTAACGCAGGGCCGTTCTATTATCGGAAGAAGCTCAGCAAAGGCCTCATTTTCACCGGCAACGATTACCTGTTTTTACTAGGTATCGAACAAAGCAATGCCCGCTGTCAATCTATTGGCTTGCTGCTCGAAACCCGGCCGCACTCTTACGCCAACTTTGAGCACGAAGAACAGTTTGTCTTTACGTGCAACGAAATCGCTTGGGACTACAATGCTGGCACGGCGACAGTAACCCCTGCTACCGATGATGCTTACCGGGTTTTCCTAGAGAACTACGACCAGGAATACAACATTCTGGCGACGCCCAATGTGCTTCAACGCGCGCAGGTAACCGCCGAACTCGCCACGCTCGCCAGCTACATCTTTGTCGAGTTTCAGCGCATTGACATTGCCGACCAGGCCGATTACATCGGCACCGATGGGTGGGGCATTTTTCTGACCAACACCAGCTGGATAACCGGTACCCTCACGCAGGGCGGGCGGCACGACAGCACCATGTTGCTGTTTCGCTACCGGCTCAAAAACGTGCCCATGACGGCCGCCACGTCGGGCGGGGTCACCTCCTACACGATTGTAGACAAATCGGGCGCAGGCTGGCAGGTATTGCAGGAGAATACCACCCCCGCACACACCGTTGACTACGTTAAAAGTCCGTCAATCAGCGGGTTTAAGTCGTACAAAATCACCAACTACGGCAACTGGAACGACCCGGACAATCCGGCCTCCCTGCCGATTTATGGCGACCAGTTGCTGCTGTTGCCCTGCTACACCACGCCCAACGATTACGGCTACGACCAAAGCAAGTACCTTAAAATCACTGGCACCGGCGAAGGCCAAAGCCTGGGCGGGGCTTATAATAGTGAGGCTGATGGTGGGCTGTGCCTGAACGTGCGCCGCACCATTGACCAGGGCGGCAGCGCGCCTTCCAACTCGAAAAGCCTCTGGTGGAAGTTCGGCACGTTTGCGTTCGGAAGATGCTTCCCCCTGCTTGACGGCGTGCGCTACCTGCTCCAGCAAACGGCTATGCCCGTTATCAACGGCACCGCCCAGCCCATCCCGGCAGTAGCGGCCCTGATTCCCCCCACGGCGGCCCTGCTGAGCCAGTTCTATTCGGCCGACGCCAACCCGGCCACCGGCGAAACCGGCACCGCCAACGAGCTGCCGCGCCTGCTGCTTTCCGCCGCTTCCGACGTGAAGCGCTACGGGGCCAGCGAGGCGGCTACGCGCCTGCTGATAAGCCTGAAAACGTTGCTCTCGGACCTTTCGGCCCTGCACGACGTGGGCTGGTTCATCGACCCGGTGACCGGCTGGCTTCGATTAGAGCACCGCGCCTACGTGGACAACAGCCGCGCCGCCGGGGCCGTGCTCGACCTGACCGCTATTGAAACCGCGCAACTGCCCGCCGCCTACACCTACCGCACCGGCCAGCTGCCCCGCTACGAGGAACTGACCATTACGGCCGCCACCACGGAAGACCTGGACCGGGGCATCTTCTTTGGCAAGGCCAGCCTCGACTACGGCACGGGCGGCTGCGTGAACACCCGCGAGGGCCAGAACAAAACCACCCGCACCAGCACCCGCCTCACCGGCGATGTGGCGGCAGCCGTTTTATCCGGCGACACCATCCCCGACAGCGCCCTGGTGCTGCTGGCCCCTGATACTAACGGCGTGCTGACCGATGCCAACCGGCAGTTATCGGCCTCCGAGCTACTGCGCCGCTACCATGGCTTCGGGGCCGCAACCTACAGCGCTACCGTGGCCGGGCAGGCGGTGGACGTGCAATCCGTGCGCCCCGCCCGCGAGCAGGCCAGTTGTTCCGTGCCCATGTGCACGCTGCGCGGCCTGGACGGCACCACCCGGCTAACGACTTCGCTGGGCATCGGCGGGCAGATTGGCAAGGCCGAACTCGACCTGAACGGCGGCACCGTGAAGTTCACGCCCTGGATGCCCACCCCCGCCTACACCGCCGACGCGCCCGCGCTGCCCACCCGCGACTTTTCCGAGCAATTCACCGAGAAATTCAGCTAGTAATATGACCTCACGCGACTTTGCCTATTGGCTCCAAGGCTTCTTTGAAATCAGCGGCGAAAGCCTCGAAACGATTCAGAAACCACAGCTCGAACAGATTCAGAAACACCTCGCCATGGTCTTCGTGCATGAAATCGACCCTAGCCACGGCGGGCCGGAGGAACAGGCCAAATTAAATGCCATTCACAATCCCGGTGGGCTAACCCACATGGAAGCGATACAGGCCCACAATGCCACCGCTAAAGCCAACGGACAACCATTAATGCGCTGCTAAGTGCCCAACCCTCACGTATTCCCCCTGCTTGACTACCCCGGCCCCGCGCCGGAACTGGCCGCCCGCTCCGGGCAGGGCAATTGGGAGCCGTATGCGCTGGCGGCCCCGAACGATAGGCTGCTGCCGTTCGTGGTGACGCGCCTGCAGGTGCCCGGCCAAGCCTCCTGGCTGAACTGCGCGAGCATCGTGGACGCCGACACCGAGGAGCTGCTGTTCCCGCTCACGCCTACCGGCCCGACCGCCGGCAGCCCCCCCGCGTTGGGCCTGGTGTTCGACAAGATGCCCGACTCCGCCAACGGCGTGGACTACTTCATCTATTATGGCGCGCTGATTCCCGGCCTGACGCTGCCCTGTGGCCGCGCCCTGCGCCTGCTGGTGGATAACCAGTGGCAGAGCCCGCGCTTCTTCGCCGTTACTGACCTGAGCGGCTACCAGCGCCTGGAATGGAGCCACCCCGGCCCCTTCTCCGGCGTGCCCTACGGCACCGGCTTCACGCAGCGCCTGTACGTGGACAACGGCGGGCTGCAGTTCGCCGCGCCCCGCACCGTGGAAACCAGCACCCAGGACGCCGTGACCGGGGCGCTGCGCACCGACTCCTTCGCGGCCTACGCCGTGCGCACCGGCACCGTGGGCGTGGCCCCGCTGTACCTGGCCGATGCCTTATCCGTTGCCAAGGCCCATAAAACCTTCACCATCGACGGCGAGCTGTGGCGGCTGACGGAGGCCAAGCCCGACCCGGTAGGCCCCGACGGCGGGCGCTCCACCTTCACGCTGACCGTGGAGGGCTTGACCCCGATTCAATCCCGCGCTGCCTGTTCGGCCCCGCCGCTGGCCCCGGCGGCCTTTGACCCCGTGGCCGACGCCCCGCGCCCCTGGCGGTGCGGCGATGCGAGCGATACCGCGCCCGACTTCCAGCCCACCGGCGCGTTTACCTGCGACGTGGACGAGAACGGCAATACGGGCTATGCCGACCTGACGACACAGGACCTGAACCCGAACAGCGCCACCTACGGCGCAACGGCCACCCGGCCCGGGGCCTTCGACCCGGTGCGCTGCCCGATTCCGCCCACCTACTACTCGGCGGCCGTGAGCGGCACCGCCCCCCGCAACGACTGCCCGAGCGGGCAGACCGGCACCGAGGTGCTCTACACCGTGCCGGCCGGACAGTTCAGCAGCCGGCTTAGTCAAGCCGATGCCAACGACCAGGCCACGGCCTTCTACAACGACAACCGGCAAGCCTACGCCAATGCGCAGGGCAGTTGCTCCGGCGGCGGCGATACCGGGTATGGCCCGGTGTACGACGGCGGGGGCTGCTTCACCTGCCAGATGGAGAACCGGGCCGATGCGGGCGACGTGCGCGACGCGACACTAGCCGAAATCCGCGCCTACTTCCGCAACACCGACAACGACGGCGCGCCCTGCGCGCCCTGCTAATATTTTTCATTCACCCCAACCCCAACCCCTTTTTTATCATGGCTGTAAACCCCGATGACCCCACCATTCCAACGACCTGCGAGGACTTCGCATTCGACCCGGACCTGAACCCCGGCGATTGCTACACCCCCGCGGTAAACGTTGGCCCCGGCCTGAACGCCTACGCCTTCGATGAGCCGTTCGCCGCCGCGCCGACGGCAACTGAAATTGCCACCCGCCTCACGGCCGGCACCGGCATCGGGCCGCTGATTGGCACGTTCAGCAAAGCCGCCAACACGGCCTCGACCATTCGCGTGGATGGCCGTGACGTGACCATTCCCTCGAATCAGTCGTGGGCGGTGAAAATCACCAACACCAAGCCCGTGTACCGCGAGCTGGCCCGCCAAACCCAGAACGGCGGCATCTCGAAGCACTGGTACATTGTGGACGCCAACAACCAGTGGTTCGGCGGCCAGAACGGCATCTGCCCCCGTGCCGACGGCGGCCCGGCCAGCCTCGTGCTGAGCCAGGTTATCCCCACCGGCGAGCAGGAGCCCCAGACCATCGAGGGCACCATCTCCGCGTTCGGCAAATTCGACGCGAAGGTGATTGTTTCGCCCGTGGCCCTGGTGAACTAAGCGCCTACGCGCCAAGCAGCGCCCGCCCTCTGCCAGCCCTTCCGGCTGCGCGGGGGGCGGGCGTCTATTTGGGGCATGGCACAACGCACACGGGCACAACTTCAAGCACTTCGGGAATCGCTCATTCCTGACAACCCTTTGCACGTCATCACGCCCGCCAACGTGCGGGCCTACGAAAAGGAAGTAGTCGATTCAGCCTTGATTCTGGCCGATGACGGCCTGCCTGCCACCCCTGGCGCAGCTACTTACGGCACCATCGCCGGCTCCCCCTTCGACAGCGTGGCCTTGGCTGCTGCCTTGAACCGCTCGCCCAACCACCGCCCCGGCGGCCACTTTGAAGCCGTCTACGCCACCGACGCCGACGCCACGGCCTTCAACGATACGGGCGCTGTGAGTCTGGAATCATTGGTGCGCACCCGCGCCAGCCTATGCCACCTGCGCATGCCGCTCACGGCCGAGCTGACCCTGAACGGGGCCGGCCACGACTACACGCTGGTGTACGACGGCGCCCCCCGCCCGGCCGGTACGGGCCTGCAGGTGTTTAAAAACGGCGAAATGCTGCCCGGCGACCTCGTGCCCGCCGTGCTGGTGCCGATTGATTCGCCCCAAACCGTGGCCACGCCCTACGCCAGCGTCAACGGGGCCACCTACGCCTGGAAGCTGGGCCAGTACGCCAGCGCCTACGTGGGCAGCCCACTGAGCATTCAGTTCTTTCTGCCCCGCGCGGCCGGCGTCCACCCTGCCCCTGCGGAGGGCGGCGACGCGACCCATTGGGAACCCGTGAGCCCGCAGGGCGTGGTCGTGCCCGGCAGTGCGCCCGTTGGCCGCACCCTCCCCCTGGACGATGCCCGCGCCCTGCAAGCCGCCGCGCAGGACGGCACCGATTTGGGCAAAGACTGGCAGTTCTACACCATCATCCGCGCCGACGGCAACGTGACGGTGCAATGGCTGCCGGCTGACGGGGCCAACGACCGGCCGGCGGGGTTCTCCCCGGTGGGCATCTGGCAATCGGAAGCCGGGCCAACGTTCGCAACCTACGATGTGGACAGCGACGAGGTGCAGCCGCTGGACTTTGCCCGCCTCTCGCCCGTGGCCGTGGCCGCCAGCACCGGCGGGCTGTTTGGCTACCAAACCATTGCCGCCGCCGTAACCAGCGGGCAGCTGGTGGACGCCACGGCAACGCTCAACGCCAACTTTACGGCCCCCGACCAAGTACTCGACAGCCTGCTCGAACTGCGCGGCAACGGCAACGTGCTGGGCGGGGAATCCGGCCACCCGCTGGCCCTGACCGCCAGCAAGGTATCGGACGTGGTGCTTTACAACACCGTGCTGGCCGCCGGCAGGGTGTTTAACAGCCAGCTCAACCAGGTGGAATTTGCCCTTGGCGCGGACTGCCTGGCCTTTGACTGCGATTTTGGCGCGGGCTGCACGGCGAGCGCTGGTACGCTGCGCATTGGCGCGGGCTGCACGGGAGACATTGCCGGCATCGCCACCAGCGGGACCGGGCAGGTGGTGGACGAGCGCACGCCTGCTCTGTCCACCCGCGACCCCTACGCCGTGGCTACCGGCGTGCGCGACGCCGTGCGCGACCCCGGCAACACCTGGGCCTACGGGGACTTGACGGACTTCAACGACGCGGGCCGCCTGAGCGCGGGCGCACCGCCGGCCGTGTCCGGGCAGGCCACCGGCATTCTGGTGGGCACGGCCGACGTGAAGGCCGGCGACTGCTTCGACGCCTTTGAAACCGGCAGCACCGCCGTGGCCTGGTGCTACACCTACAAGCGCCGCAACGACGGCACTTCCGGCTGGACGCGCTTACCCAAAACCGCTTAGTCATGGCTACTGCTCCCGTACACCCCGCCCTGCAACCCGCCGTGAGCGCCGCCGTGGGCGAAACCAAAGGCGCGGACACCGCCCCCACCACGGCCGACCTTGACGCCAAGCTAACGGCCACCATCGGCCAATCTGCCCAGCCGCCCAAAACCGGGGCGTGGAAGATGAGCAACAACCAGCTCAGCAAGCGCGTGGATGCCTTAGAGGCCGCACAGCCCGTCATCGGGCCAGCGGGGCCGACTGGCCCAAAAGGGGATACCGGTCCCGCTGGAGCGGCGGGCGCACCGGGGCCAATTGGGCCAACCGGCCCGCAAGGCCCGAAGGGCGACCCCGGCGCAACGGGAGCCGCAGGGCCGCAGGGCGTGGCGGGCTCCGCCGGGGCGACCGGTCCGCAAGGCGCCAAAGGCGATACGGGCACGGCGGGGGCCACGGGTGCCACCGGGCCGAAAGGTGACGCCGGGGCAACGGGGGCAACCGGCGCGCCCGGCGTTGATGTAACCAACCCGAAAATCCGCACCAAGCGCGTGGCCACGCCGGCCATGCTCATCAGCGCCAACCCCGTCATCACAGCCGCTTGGGATACGCCTTTTGCCGACACCAACTACACCATTCAAGCTACGCTGGAAAGCGCCAATTCCGGCCTGCTTGGCCTCATCCCCACGGTAACCGCCAAAACCGCTACCGGCTGCACCGTCACGCTCAAGGTCCTCATTGCCCTGGCGGCTGGACAGGGCACGATTCACCTTTTCGCCCTTCACGACTAGCCGCCATGCTCGCCCCCTCCTACCTGCTGGCCCCCGGCGGCCAACTCAGCACACCGGGCGGCATCGCCCTGGCCCCGGCGGCCGTGTACGCGGCCTACGACGGCACGGCCCCGCTCCCCAACCGGGGCCTGCAGTTCGCGGCCGGCAGCCAGCAATACGCCGTGCTGCCCGACGCCGGCTCCGCCACCGCCCTGAGCGGCACGAGCTGGGGCCTGAAGGTACGGGACCGCCCCGACAGCGGCGCGGCCGGCTACGTGCTGAGCCGCAACAACGGCACGCTCAACGAATACGCCATCATCTACGGCTTTGCCACCAACACCTTCGAGTTCTACTCCTACCAGCAGAACAGCACCGGCGGCACCATTCGCCTGCCCTTGGGCACGGCCACCCCGCCCGGCTCCTTCTACGAGGTGGAGTTCACCTACGACGGCACCACGCTGCGGGGCTACCTCAACGGCGTGCTGAGCGCCAGCCTGACGGCCTCCTTTACCCTGAACTCGGCCGGCACGGCGGGCCTGCTGCTCTCGGCCACGATGGGCACGACGGCCACGGAATATCACCTCTCCCACACGTTGGACTACCTGCGCCTGACCCGCGATAGCGCGGCCATTGTGGCGCTGGAGCTGAACGAAGCCACCCCGCCCTACGCCAACACCGGCACGGCGGGCGGGGCCCTGGCCCTCTACAATAACCCCACCTCGCTACTGCTATGACCTACATCGTGCTGAAAGACTTTACCTGGCCGCCCGGCCCGCCCCACCACGCTGGCGAAACCATCATGACCACCCCCGAAGCCGCCGCCCCGCTGCTGGCCGCCGGCCTGCTGGCCCCGGCTTCCTAGTCCCGCCTTCCCCCTGCCTGCTACCAGCGCCCCTGCCTTTTCTGCCCCTATGGCCGCCACCCTGCTTCAAGCCGCTCCTAACGTTTCTACCATGCCCACTTGGCTGGCCTATGTGGGCCTGTTTTCCCTTATCGTCAGCCTTATCAGCATCCTGTTAAACGTGGTGCTGGCCCTGCGCAAAGAAAGCCGGGAAGATGGCCTCACCACCACGCAGCGACTCAAAAAGCTAGAGACGGCGGCGGGCCTGCACGACGCCAACACAACCCTGCTGCAACGACAAATCGAAGACTTTACCGGCAAGCTGCACACGGAACTGGAGCAACACGCCAAGGAGACTGACCGCCGGTGTGCCCTGTTGGAAAAGGAGGCCGACAAAGTACAAACCCTTAGCCAGGACGTGGCCGTGATGAAGCGCGACATCGAGCGCATCCCCATGATTGAGCGCAAGCTAGACGAGATGATTACCCTGCTTACCAAAACGCTGGCCGCCAAATGAGCCCCACTGAATTCTTCCGCAAGTCCTTCTGCGATGCCAAGGGCAACCCCGACGGGAAGCTGCTGACGCTGTTCGGCCTTTCGGCCATGCTGTTGGCCAGCTTCCCGATTGGCTGGGTTTGGGGCCGCTGGCTGCCCGATGGCGTGCTGAGCAACACCTACCTGTTTCTGGCCACCGGCTTTGGCATTGACGCTTTCGTGACCGGGAGGAAGATACTGGCCGATGCCAACGTGGCCACTGCCTCAATCACCGGTCAACAGCCCGGCGCGGCCCCCGCCGTGGGCTCTGCTGATAACGTCACCATCAATCCGCCGAACACCCCCACCGAATGAAGCCCACGCCCGCCAAAAAGCCCGAACCCGCCAGCAAGGCCAAACGCGCCGCTGCCACCAAAGCCAAAGCCCCGAAGAAATGAAGTACCTGGCTATCGCTCTAATCATCATCGCCCTACTGGCTGCCGGGGCATACGTGGCAGTTCGCTTAAATCAGCCTGACTACTTCGGTTATACGCTGCTGGCCCTGTTTGCCTGTGTGTTCTGGATAGCAATAGGCGACGGATTCAAATAACCCATCATGAGCTACCGCCTCTTACTCGCCTTCCTGCTGGCCGGCCACATCACCGGCTGCGCTTCCTCGAAAGTCGGCACCACCGATGACCGCTACAATGCCGAGCTGCAAGCCCCGGCGGTGAAGCTGGATAGCACGGCCATTCCCCGGTTGCCATCGGCAGTGTCCACGCCGCCGTCGACTGAAAAGTCCGGCCTGCTTCGTCGACTATTCCCCGCCAAGTCGACGGCCGCCGTTTCGTCGACGGGCTACAAGAAGTGCAAGGGGTGCACCATCAATTACGTGCAGGGCAACCAATCGAACTCTGTAGTTGGCAAAAAGTCGACAGCGGCCGTGGGCGACGGTGCTACGTCAACGGTCACCGGCAAGAAGTCTGGGCCAGCCGTGATAGCCTCCGATTCCGTCGACCAAAACACGGCTGGCCCCAACAGCCAGCAAACCACGACCACCGGCAACGGGAATCAGGTCGACGCCAAAAAGCAGGACACGACCAAAGAAGCCCCGGGCGTGCTGGCTACGATTGCCGACAACCTGACCGGCCCGCTTGGCTGGATTCTGGGCGGGGTCGTGGTGCTGGTGCTGATTTCGTGGTACGTCGAAAAGAAAGCCGCATGAACACCATCCAACAACGCCTTATCGACATCAACCGCCAAATCATGGCCCTGATGAACAAGCGCGACCGGCTACAGGCCCAACACGACCGCGCCCGCAGCCGCGCCCGCGCCAAAGCCAGTCAGTTGCCTTTGGCCTCTGGCCTTTACGACGCATGAGAGCCCCGCGCCTAAACGCCCTGGTGACGCTATCCAGTGGCCACCAGGTCTACTTTCTCGGGCTGTTGGCCGAAGGTCGGATGCGCGTGAAGTCGAAAAAGATGCTGATTGAATTTGAAACCGATTCCTCACGCCTGCCCTACATCCCCTGGTAATATGCCGACGCACAACGAAATCGAACTGCTGCACCCGCTGCTGGCGAAGGTGTACACGGAAGCCAAAGCGGCCTACATCGCCGCCCACCCCGGCGGGCTACGGCCCCGGCTTGGGGAAACCTACCGCCCCGCCAATGTGCAGTTGGCCTACCACGCACAGGGCCGTAAGCCACTGGCTGAAATCAACCAGTTGCGGCACATCGCCGGGCTTGCCCCTATCGGCCCAGTAGAGGCCAAGCGCATCATTACCCAAGCCCTGCCGGGCCAATCGGCCCACGGCTTCAACCCTTCGCGGGCCTTTGATGTGCAGTTGCTCAAGCCCACCGGGGAAATCGATTGGACGGATTCAGCCTACATGCAGTTCGCGGCCTACGTGAAAGTAGCGGCGGAAAAACTGCGTGTGGCCGTGAGCCAGGGCGCGTACTGGCCCAAATTCAAAGACTATCCACACTGCGAGCTAGTCGGCTGGCAGCGCATGTAATTCACTTTCACCTCTAAAAGCAAACGCCATGTTCACCCCCGCAATCCCCGCCGTTCTTGCCGTTCTGGTTTGGCTCGGCCTCTATTTCACCGGCAACGACACGCACACCGCCGATGGCATTGTCTTCGTGCTGGCCGTGCTGGCTACTGGCTGGCTGCTGTTTCGCAAGCAGTCGCTGAACGATAAAGCCGGCAAGTAGTGGCCTGGCTCCTGCTTACCCATGGGCTTGCGCTGGCCCTGCTGGCATATGCCCCGTTCTGGTGGATAAAGCGTGACGCGGCCGACTTTGCGCGCAACCCGGCCGATGATTCATACCATGGTGTTTTCCACCGGCAGCGCGCGACGTGGCGGGCAGCTTTTACCATGGTAGTAGCAGGGGCGGCATCACTGCCCATGGTATCGCACCCATGGTATTGCTTCGCCCTGTCCATGGGCGGGCTACTGGCTATTGGCACGGGCTGGTTCGCCTACGTCTTCAATCCGGGCATCAACCGCGCGCGCAATCTGCCCTATGTCGGCCCCTACTACGTGAGCCCCGACCCGCGCGCGGCCTTCTTTCCTGACCGGCTTATTTGGAACCGGAGCGCCGCGCGCGCCAAAGCCTTTCTGCATGGGTTCGGCACCGCGCGCGACAATCAATTACTGGCTGCCCAATACGCCGCCGCCACCTTGCGCCACCTGCTAATGGCTGCCCTCATTGCCGGCTGCCTCATCTACGCCGCCGCCGTGGCTGGGCTGCTCCTGCTATAGGAGTGGAGACGGCCAGCTGTGAGGCTTGGGATTCTAAAAACCAGCAGAACCGATAAGCCGCGACGCTTGCTTTCGCAGCGCACCAGCCCGGCAGCAAAAAGCCCCGACCATTCAAGGCCGGGGCTTTTTCGTGCTCAGTTCTATCTCCCGCGCCAACCGCTCATTGGTGGCCCGCGTCTGGGCCTGGCTGTCCCGCACCACCCGGTAGACGCCCACCGCCAGGGCCAGCAGCACGGCAAAGGCCAGCAGCTTCTTCAGGGCTTCGAGTAGGGTGTCGAGGTAGCGGGGCATGGCGGCGAAGGTAGCGGGGCTAGGCGGCAGCCCGCTCAGTAACCGGCCGAAGGGATAATTGACCGACTAGCGGCCTATATAGCTTGAAGCCGCTATCTCTTAGATTGCTCAGGTTCCACCATGCCGTGCCTGCCAGCCGACCATTGCGCGCATAGAGCTGGCAGTGGTTGACCACATTCAGGTTGACGTTCTTCTTTTTGGGTGGCCCCAAGCGATAAATGCGGCCTGTCTCGGTGGATTGCACCAGCGCGGCACTGGTCAGGTCTTCGGCGCGAAGGGTTTTGCGTTGCTTTGCCATAACTGGAAAATTTGTGGTGTCTCGCTCTCTATAGGTGGGGGGGGGTGGGGTGGGGAGGGGCTAGGCGGCAAGCCAACGGCGACGGTTGTAGCGGATAATGTTCGCCTGCATGTCCCGAACCAGCGGCATCTTTTGCTTACTGAGCGCCCGCACTTCGGGGAAGTTCAGCCGCAGCCCGCCTGCGAAATACCCTTTGCGGTACTTGTAATAGCCCAGCGCCCGCTTCACGTAATAGAAGGCCCAAGTGGTGGGCTGGTTGCGGATTTTGCTCAGCCACAATTCCCAAAGCAGGCCCGCCCCGAAGTATAGAACGAAGCCAGCAAGGGCCAACGCGGCGGCCCATGTCACGGCAAATCCGACCCAATGATATATCGTTTCCATAATTGCTGGCTGTGTCGCTCTGTGTAAGTTCGGCTAATCCTGTTCGCTGGTAATCTTTGGGCTCAAGGCCAGCAGGGCGGCCCGTGCCTCCATGAAACCCGGGGTTTGACTCGGCTTAATGGGCAAGCATTCCGGACCACCATACAGCAGGCAGCCCACGGCCTCAACGCCATATGTGCCCCACTGCTCTATAAATGGCACCGCCCAATGAAAGTCAGTGTCCTCCAGCTTCACCGTATCGCTGCTAGCATAGCAGAAGAAATCGCAGTAGTGCAGGTGGATATACGCCGCCCAATTCAATATGCGCCGGGGTGCAGTGGGGTACTCTTCGGGGTCTGTTCCTAACCATTTTACCATACGCGAATATACAACCGCCGATGGGGATTAACAACTTATCAACCAACTATTTAACACCCATTTCGACTATTCTTTTCAGCCGTTCCTCGCCCATCCAAACCGCTACCCCCAACCGCCGAACCGTCCACCCCCGGCACCCGCTTTTGGTCTTCATCCGCACCACCCGCCGCTTGTGCTGCCGATTGCAGCGGTCCCGGTGCGCCTCACACAGCAGTACCTGTCCCACGGCATCCCATACGTAGTGCTCGAACCCTGGCACGGGAAGCGTATCGGCCGGCCGGGGCAGGGACTGGCCGCGCGGCCAGGCTTGGGGGCGACTAGGGTCTGTGGTGAGCGGGAGCATGGTCAGGCAGCACGGTGTAGGGGCGAATCATCCGGGCCCAGCAGGTGCGCGCCCATCGCCTGCACGATTGTGGCCTCCCTGACCGAACTGTATTCCTTGTTCACCATTCGCTCAGTGTTGCCCATCATGGCCGCAATCACGGCGCTCGATACGCCCCGGTCCCGCCAATGCTGCGCGAAGGTGCTGCGGGCATCCTTAAACGTGAGGTCGGGCAACGAGAGGCCCAGCTCGGCGGCAATGTCTTTCAGGTAGCGGTTGGCGTTGGCGTTCAGGCGCACCGGCAGCCGCCCCCGCCGTTTCACCAGGATGCCGGCGGCCTCGTCAAAAAGCTGCACCGAAAAGCCGTCGGCCTTGCGCTTGCGCATCTTTTGGCGCGTCATGCGCAGCCACACCAGCGGCACCGGCCGGCCCTGAATCATGGTCGCTTCCTGGAACAGGTACTTGCCCGGGCTTTTGGTGAAGGCCACGTAGTCCACGTAGGACAGGCCGGTTGAGACGCAGAAGAGAAACATGTCCTTCACGGCATTTAAGTGGTCATCCACAAAGACGGCCGCGCGCAAGGCGCTCAAATCATCCGTCGTTAAGAAGCGCGGCACCGTAGGCTCGGGCGTGCTCTGGTACTTGTAGCCGTGCAGGGCGTTGGCCGGCACCAGGCCTTCCATTGCGGCATGCGAAACCACCATCTGCAGCATGTTGACTTGCTTGCGCATGGCGACGTGCCCGAAGCGCGGCTGCCCGGTGGCCGGGTTGTTGGCCAGGCACCACCGTTCCAGGGCCCTGCCCACCGGCAGTTTCACTTCCTCCAGCGGAAAGGCCGCCCCTTTCGGAATGCTCCGCCCCTGCTCAGCCGCCAGCTGCTTCGTGTAGTCAGCGAAGAACAGGCCCAGGTTGGTGGCCCGGGTGCGGTAGGTCAGGCGGGTGTTGGCGCTCTTGCCGATGCCCTGCCCATCCATGTGCTCCAGAAACAGGGCCAGGCCCTGCGCGACGGTCAGCGCCGGCCCGGCTTGCGCCGCCAGGGCGCGGGGCTTCAAGGCCAGCTTTACGTCTTCCGCCGTTACGTTGGGGTTGTCCTTCTTCAGGGTCCGGTAAAATTCATCGGCGGCCTGCTTCCAGTCGGTGAGCTGGCCGTTGCTCAGGGCGGCGCGGGCGCTGTTGCCCCGCACCTTCTGCGCGTCCTGGTCCCATTCGGCGGCTTTGGTCAGCACGCCCGTGGCGACCTCCCGGCGCATGCCCTCCCGGCGCTTGCCCGGCCGGTCCGGGCCAAAGCCCAGGGTGATGCGCAGGTAGATGGGGGCGGCCCCGGTCAGTGGATTTTCTTTGTGGCTCTCCCGCGTAAAGAGTATTTTCATACGGTACGGGGAGAAGAGGCGAACAGGGAAGGAAGGAGCAAACATGCAGCGCCGATTCCAGGGGAAAAACCTGAAACGGGATGCCAATGTAACGTACTAATTTTATTAGCCATATAACCGGGCAGTAATTGGCTCATCTATTGCCATCAGAAGAAGTTAAGAGGCAAATGGTTGACCGGAAAAGAAATTTTTGACCGCCGTTTTAAGCGTCGCCAATGCGAACCAGTTTAGCAACCTTATGGAACGACGACGGCCCGGGTTTCGTGTGGCAGGGACCCGAATAAAGTTGGGGAGTGGCCCCAGAACCCGAAAAAGGGGACCCGACCCGCCAAACGCCCCGGCCTGCGCCCCGAATCGGGTTCCGCCGCCCGCCCATCGGAAAGGGCCAACAAGAAGCCCCTGCCTACGTTTTGTAGACAGGGGCTGCTAAAAACCCCGGTACGGGGACCCTGGGCGGGTTTTCATGTGGCCACGTTAGGAATCGAACCTAAATCAAGAGCTTCGGAAACTCTCATACTATCCGTTGTACGACATGGCCAGTACTCGATAGGACTGCAAAAGTAGCCGCAAAAGCCTCGGCAGCCAAATACTGAGGCCGTTTTTCTATTCCGTCGCGGCATCTGTGCGGCGACGGGACCGCCCAAAAAAGCCTCGCCGACACAACATCGGCGAGGCTCTTAATTTCGAAGCGTCAGCAGCTTAAGCGTTAGCCAGCACTTCTTTCACGCGGGCAGCAGCGTCCTTCAGCAACGTGGCCGAATACACTTTCAGGCCGCTCTCATCAATGATGCGGGCACCTTCTTCGGCGTTGGTGCCTTGCAGGCGCACGATGATGGGCACGCGGATGTCGCCGATTTTCTTGTAGGCTTCCACCACGCCGTTAGCCACCCGGTCGCACCGCACGATGCCGCCGAAAATGTTAATCAGGATAGCCTTCACGTTCGGGTCCTTCAGGATGATGCGGAAACCCGCTTCTACCGTCTGGGCGTTGGCTCCCCCCCCTACGTCGAGGAAGTTGGCAGGCTCGCCACCCGAAAGCTTGATGATGTCCATAGTGGCCATGGCCAGGCCGGCGCCGTTCACCATGCAGCCCACGTTGCCGTCGAGCTTCACGTAGTTCAGGTTGCTGTTCGAAGCTTCCACTTCCAGCGGGTCTTCCTCGTTGAGGTCGCGCAGGGCCACGAAATCCTTGTGGCGGTACAGGGCGTTTTCGTCCAGCGTCACCTTGGCGTCAACGGCCAGGATTTTGTTGTCCGACGTTTTCAGCACCGGGTTGATTTCGAACATGCTGGAATCGGTTTCGTCGTAAGCCTTGTACAAAGCCGTTACGAACTTCACCATTTCCTTCTGCGCTTCGCCCTCGAGGCCGAGGTTGAAGGCAATTTTGCGGGCCTGGAAGCCCTGCAGGCCCACGGCGGGGTCCACGTGCTCGTGGTGGATTTTCTCGGGGTGCTGCTCGGCTACCTCCTCGATGTCCATGCCACCCTCGGTGGTGTAGATGATGACGTTTTTGCCTAATGCGCGGTCCAGAAGCACGCTCATGTAGTATTCCTTCGGCTCCGAAGCGCCGGGGTAGTACACGTCCTGCGCCACCAATACCTTGTGCACTTTGCGGCCTTCGGCGCCGGTCTGCTTGGTGATGAGCTGCATGCCGATGATGTCATTGGCAATGTCCTTCACCTTGTCGATGCCTTTGGCGAGCTTCACTCCGCCCCCTTTGCCCCGGCCCCCGGCGTGGATTTGCGCCTTGATGACGTACCAGCTGGTGCCGGTGTCGGCGGTCAGTTTTTCGGCGGCGGCCACGGCCTCCTCGGGAGTATCGGCCACGATGCCTTCCTGCACGCGGACGCCGTATTTTTTCAGGATTTCTTTGCCCTGATATTCGTGAATGTTCATAAAAACGGGTAAGGGGTGGTTTTGAGCTACGCGACCTTGCGGTTGGTGGCACGAAAGTACGGCGGCCGGCCCTGATTGTAGCAAACGAATGCGCGCCGGGCGAACTTACTGCCCGTACCAGCGGGCCAAAACGGCCTCGGCGGGCTTGTGCTGGGGCGTGAAGTCGGCGTGGCGGCGGGCCGGGCCGTCGGCCGCCAGGCCCGGGTACCACTTCCAGATAAACATGCCTTTGAGCCACGGTAGCCCCCAGCAGGCCCGGAACAGCGCCTCGTAGCAGCGGGCCTGGGTGGCTTCGTCGGGCGTTTGCAGAGCGGCCGTGCGCTCGGGCCATTCCCAAGGCCGGGCGGCAGCATCGGGCGTGGTTTTGTAGCCTACTTCGGTAAAGACTACCGGCTTTTTGATTTTTTTCTGCCACTGAGCAAGCTTTTGCAGGTGCGGCTGCCAGCCTATTAGTAACGCATCAAGCGAAGGACTCTCAGCCGAACTAAGCGGGAAATAGGCCTGAATGCCCACGTAGTCGAGCGCGTCCCAGAACCGGATTTGCTCGTACTCGCCGCTCCAGTTGGCGGCGTAGGTGAGCGGGCCGTGGTACACCCGCCGAACCTGGCGGATGAGGCTGCGCCAGGCCTTTTCATGCGCCGGCTCGGTGGCGTGCTGCAACTCGGTGCCGATGCACAAACCATCGAGATGCGCGGCCTCGGCCAGCGCGGCGTAGTGCAGAATGAACGTGGCGTAGCTGGCAAACCACGCATCCCAGGCCGCCGGGCTGGTCATATTAATATCGCCGGGCCAGGTGCTGCGGCCCCGCACCCACAGGTGCGGCTTGAGCAGCGTGCGGATGCCGTGCTGCCGCGCCAGCCGGGCGGTGTATTCGATGCCGGCGTCGCTTTCACCCCACAGGCCGAAGCGGCCACCGGGCCGGGTGGTGTGCATTTGCACGGCCGGCTCGGCGGGACCGGACTGCCAGCCGAAGGGCATCTGGGCAATCCACCCGATGTGGTCGCGCAGCAGCGGGGCCAGCTCGGCTTCAGTCACGGAATCGCCGCCCACCCAGTTTACCCCGCGCAACCGCGTGCTATCCGATAGTACCGCACCTTGGCTGAGCGGCGCGAACGCTGCCCCAAAGGCCGACGGCATTGTGGCTAAATCCTGCATTTGCCGGGCAGCTTCGGCGGGGCTGGCGGCGCGGCGCGGCCACTGCCAAAGCACCAGCAACGGCAGCAGGGCCAGCAACGCCAGCGGCCACCAGCGGCGCACCGAAGAAAAAGGTGGCGACATCGAAGAAAAATGCGTCAAGGCGGGGAATGGATTTGCGCTTAATCGGCTGGCTACGTATAGGGGGCGGCATGGCACCGCCCGGATTGTGCGTAGCTTTGCCACTACCGCATTACTCACGTCTATCGCTGCCCGCCGTTGCTGCAAGCTATCAACATTCACAAGAGCTACAATTCCCTGAACGTACTCAAGGGCATCGATTTGACGATTGAAAAGTCGGAAATCGTGAGCATTGTCGGTTCCTCGGGGGCCGGCAAGAGCACGCTGCTGCACATTCTGGGCACGCTGGACTCGCCGGATTCGGGCGATATCCTCTTCGATGGTGAGTCGGTGAGCTCGTTGGGGCGCAACGATTTGGCCCGGTTTCGCAACCGCCACATCGGCTTCATTTTCCAGTTTCACAACCTACTGCCCGAATTCACGGCCCTCGAAAACGTGTGCCTGCCCGCCTACCTGGCCGGCCGCTCCGAGAAAGAAGTGCGGGTGCGGGCCCGCGAATTGCTCGGCATGCTCAACCTGGAGCACCGCGCCGAGCACAAACCCAGCGAAATGAGCGGCGGCGAGCAGCAGCGCGTGTCCGTGGCCCGCGCCCTGATTAACTCGCCCGAAATCATCTTCGCCGACGAGCCCAGCGGCAACCTCGATACCAAAAACGCTCAGGAGCTGCACCAGATTTTCTTCCTGCTGCGCAAAGAGTTGGGCCAGACCTTCGTCATCGTGACGCACAACGACCAGTTGGCCGAAATGGCCGACCGCAAGATTGTGATGCGCGACGGCCACATTCTGGAAGGCGGCTAAGGTCCGTTTTCCAATCGTTAATTACCAAAAAAGAACGTCAGGCTGTGCCCGCCGTCGCCCTCCTGCAATAGGGCGGCCGGCAGGTTTGGCCTGACGTTCTGGTTTTATTCGGGGCGGGCCTTAGGGCGCAGCCACGTACCATTTATCGCCGGAATCGTCGAAATCATGGCCTTCGGCGTGGCCGCGGGTGGCGTTGTCGCCGGCGTAGTAATAGAGCGGGTGGCCTTTGTAGGTGAGCTGCTCGCGGGTGCCGGTGCTGTTGCCGTAGGGGCCGGTCGCAACGCTGGCTTCGCGGGTAATGGTAGCGAAATCAGTCGTTTTCAGGGATGAGGGCGCAACCGGCATGCTTAGGTATAAGGCGGGCCAGATGGTGGCGCAGCCCCCGGTGCAGTTGGTGGGCTGGGTGGTGGGGCTGCTATTGTCCTTGGCGAAGTAGTACAGCGTGCGGCCCTGCCCGTCCACGAGGAAGGTTTTGCTGGTTACCACGTGCGTAGTTTTGTCCTCCACGTTTTTGCTGGCCAGCAGCACGTTGTAGGCCGGGTTCACCACGTGCCAGATGCCGCCAATGGCATTGCCGCCGGTGAGGCCGGGGGCCTCGCGGGTGTTGGCGCCGCCACTGGTCGCCGGGGCATAGTAGTAGAGCGGCCAGCCCTTATAAGTGGTTTGCGGGCGGCCGTCGGGGGTGTTTTTGGTGGCGAAATCAGTTGCGTTCAAGGCTTTGGGCGCTTTCAGGCTGGCTTCGTAGTACACCGGCCACTGAGGGTTGCAGGTGGCGCTGGTGCAGGTGTTGGTGCCGTCGATGTCGCGGGCGAAAAAATAGAGCGTGTTGCCGTTGGCATCGGTGAGGTAGTTGCCGAGCGTGGCCGAGGTGGCCACTTTCACATTGGCCACGGCATCCGGGTCGTCGGGCGTGGTGGTGGAGTCCTTTTTGCAACTGATAACCGCTAAGCTCAGCAGGCACAAAAGAGCAAGACCAAGGCTAAGCGACCACAGACGCGACGACGGAAAATTCATTGATTTTTGCATGATGATTATGGGGTAAGCAGCTGTTGTAAAAGTGGTTGCAGTAAAAAATTCAAGAAAAAAACAGGCACAAAGAGCCGCTCACTTCGCCGGCTGGCAAAGCCGGGAAGCAGCCTCGGCAGCGCCGGGGTCAGGAAAGAGTCAGATGAAGGCGCTAGGCAGCACCGCGAGCAGCCGGGAACGTAGCGCCGGTTTCCCAGGCCGGGCGCTGTTTGGCGGGCTTCGCTGAGCGCATCTCCACGCGGGCTTGGGAATGGCCTGCGGGCGTCGGGGGTACAACCTCCTACTCGGAGTGGGTCGGCAAAAGGTTGTTTGAACGACGGTAAAATCAATTAGCCGGCCCCGATGACTCCCAATTTCGGGACGGCATGCCTGTGGACGGGCTGTTGGCAAAGCCTGTTTTTGCCAGCATGGCACACATCCCAAGTGTATTAGTCTCGCATAATTTTATTAATACCCGCAATCAACTGATATACAGTGATAAATTTTACTAAAAATTCTGGCTTTTTTGGCACGTTTCTTTCTAACTTTCGGTTATAAACCCGAACATCAGTTGGACACATTGCTAAAGAACAAAGCCATGAACGAGGCCCCTAAAACCACCAAGGACATTACCAAAAAAGTAAAAGTCGAGAGCTTCGATATCGCTCGCTCCGATGAAACGCTGGATTTGGCGAAGGACCTCGCTAAGTTCATCAAGGAGAATAAGCTCACAACCAACGTACAAGGCAAGGAATTTGTGAACGTAGAGGGCTGGCAGTATGCCGGTTCGCGCCTGGGCATCGTGCCCATCGTGGAGCACGTCATCAACGTGAGCAGCCCCGAGGAAATGAAGTACCAGGCAAAGGTGACGCTGTTTGACCTGCGCCACGGCGCCACGGTGGGCGCTGGCTTCGCGGTGTGCTCGAACAAAGAGAGCGGCAAGAAATTCTACCAGGAATTTGCCATCATGAGCATGGCCCAGACCCGCGCCATCGGCAAAGCCTACCGCAACTGCTTGGCCTGGATTATCCGCGCCGCCGGCTATGAGCCCACGCCCGCCGAGGAAATGGATTACAACACCAACACTCAAGCGGTGGCTGCCGCGCCGGTAGTGGCCCAGCCCGTACCTGCCATGCAGGTAGTTCCCGCCGAGGCTCCGGCTGTAACGGCTGAAGCGCCCGCTGCTGCGCCCGTGCAGTATGCCACGGCTTCGCAGAAGGAGGAAATCATCCGCCTGCTTAACCACCCGGTGATTACCCGCCCCGAGAAAACCAAGATGCTGCTCAACATCAACCGCCTCGATGAGGAGCGTGCGGTGCAGGCCATCGCCAAGCTGCGCAAGGCCATCGACGACCGTGAGAACGGCGAGAAAGTGGCTGCTTAATTATTGTTCTTTCTTTCTTCTGCCAGCCCGGTGCCGTGAGGTGCCGGGCTTTTTGTTGCATGTCTAGGTATACCACCGTTCCGCTGAATCCACTGTACCGGGCGTGGCCTAGCCTGACAAACCGGGGCACTGCCACCCGACGTGCCGGGCCCAGAACTCGGCGGCGGAATAGAGCAGATAGAAGGCCGGTTCTTTGAGGTAGAGGTACCCATCGATGCTGTGCGGGAAAAGGGCTGCGGCGCGCGCTTTGAGCAGGCCGTAGGCATGGCAGGCGCTGGGCTCGGCGCGCAGGTAATCTCGCATCAGCAGGGCGAAGCGGTGGTTAAAGCGGCCCGATTCGCGCACGTGCAGGTGCACGCGGCGCTCCCCGGCGGGCTCACGCCCGTAACACTTGCGCAGGTCGGGGGAATGGACCGGCAAGCCGGCAAACACGTCGTACGCGTACCCCTTCCGGACTTGGAACCCGCCCCGGGCCAGTCCATACGCCAGCTCGACGGTCTGCGTCACGTCCGCCACCGTGAGCTGCACATCGAGCACGTCTTTGGCCGCCAGCCCCGGCACGGCGGTGGACCCGATGTGGTCGAGGCGCAGTAGCGAGGGGCCAGCCCAGGCTGCCAGACGTGGGGCCAGGGACGCAAATTCGGCGGCCCAGCGCGGTTGGTGGGGCAGCAGAATGACGGGCCTGGAAAGCGAAAACGGTGGCGTATTGGCCATAGCGGCAAGGTAGTGAGTATGCACTCGAAACCGCGGGGTGTTTATCATTTTGCCGATGCTCCGTAAACACACATCCCACCGTTTCGCTGAATAGCAGGGAGTAAAGAATAATGGCTTGCGCTAGGCGGTTGTTATAATGCTACTTTACATGTTTATATGCACGCCCCCATGCACCTTCCGGCTCTTATTGCTTCTTTTATCCTGCCAGGCACAAGGGCTTGTCGCCCGCACAACCAGATTTCAACTTTACCGAATCCAACCCAGCGAGTGGCAATAACCCCAAATGTATTGTGCGCTACTGAGCTGTTATTGTGACCAAGCAGCAATCGCCTCAGATAGAAATTGCTGGGGTGCCAAATTGCTTCTAAGGACTCGATGGTCTTCTGGCAAGGTCGCGTATTTATCAGTTGGATAAGTCCACGCTATTCCCAGAAATCCGTGCGCTTTTTTCTGCGAAAGAGTCAATTGAACGACTCGGTTGATTGGCAACGCATATTTACCCCGCAGGTTCCTGTAGCGGCCCCGCCCTACGCCGTTCGCCTCTGCCACAATCGGTTGCGGGCCGTAGTGCACACCGACACCACGGCCCGCAATTTGCATAACCTATCCATCGTATCGGAGCCGGTCGCCTTGCGTTCCAAACAAAAGATTGTGTACTATAAGATGGGCAGTGCTCCACCAAAATGATAGCGGGAGTGTTGTTGCTGTGCGCCAAACTAGCTGGCAAGCATCGCTTGATTGCCGAACCAATGAGGTGAATTAACTAACTGGTGTAATAATAACGAGGACTGCCCAACAAACAGCTTCGATGAAATCCCTCATTTGTGTATTAAATAATCCTCAAAACAAATGAGAATTATTCTAGCATTTTTATGCGATATTGCCGCCTCGGTTTGTCCTGTACTTTTGACGCAATTAATACCTTAAACATTTTTCATGCGTTTCAGCATAATTAGTTCTTGTATTATTCCATGGGGTGGCAGCGAGGAATTATGGGCAGGAGCAGCACTTGCTTTGCGAGCAGCAGGGCATGAGATTACCGTTTTAAAAACAGCTTTTGATGCACAGCATCCCCGTATTCAACAACTGCAGGCGGCAGGTTGCACAGTTGTTGGACTAAGGTCATACCCCAAACTGGTTAAACGCATGCTCAATCGCATGCTGCCCACGCGCCGACAGTGGACGCTCAGCGAAAATCAGTTCACCCAAATTAGGCAGCATCTTCGGCAACAGCAGCCTCACTTGGTAATAGTAGCGCAAGGCTCAAATTTTGATGGCATTGAGTTCGCCGATGTCTGCCGCCGCGCTAACGTCCCTTTTGTATTAGTGTCCCAAAAAGCGGCTGAAATATTCTTTCCGCCGGTGCACCAGCGTGCCATGGCCCGTCTGGCCTACGGCGCGGCCCGCCATTGCTACTTCGTCTCACAGCATAATATGACGGTAACTCAGCACCAGTTGGGTTTGGCCTTAGACCACGCCAGCGTGGTTTACAACCCATTTAATGTGCCGTATGCGGGGGAATTACCTTGGCCCACCTCTCCCATCGGGATACGTTTGGCATGCGTGGCCCGGCTAGAGGTATTGGATAAAGGACAGGATATTTTACTGCAGGTGTTGGCGCAACCAAAGTGGCAGCAACGTGCCCTGCACGTCTCCTTTTTTGGAAGTGGAGGCGATGAGCCTGCCTTGCGAGCAATGGCAGAGTTGCTCGGCCTGAACGACCGCGTGACTTGGGCTGGCCAGGTGCCCGATATTACGGCAGTATGGGCCAACCACCATGCCTTGGTCCTACCATCTCGTTACGAAGGCTTGCCGCTGGCTCTAGTGGAAGCCATGCTATGCGGCCGACCGGCCATTGCCACGGCGGCCGGTGGAACGGCCGAGTTCCTCGGTGACAATGAAACGGGCTTTGTGGCCGCGGCGGCTACTGTCGCAGCGCTCGATGAAGCCCTTGAGCGCGCGTGGAGTAGCTACGCTGACTGGCCGGGCATTGGCAGTAGAGCCGCTGCCTATGCCCGAACCCACATTCCACCTGAGCCCGGCGCATTATTTAGCCAAAAACTAATGCAAATAGCTGATGATTATTGATTTGCATCACATAAAAAATATTGCTTTAATTAACGGTTAGCCACTACATGCAACTAGGTCTGGTTTCTATCATTATTCCAACGTACAACCGGGCACATCTACTTGCGGATGCCATTCGCAGCGTCCTAGCTCAGGATTATCCTTACAAGCAAATTATCGTTGTCGACGATGGCTCTCAGGACGATACGTGCCAGTTGGTAAGCACCTTTGCGGATGTAGAATACATCTACCAGACTAATCAAGGCCAAGCGGCGGCTCGCAACACCGGCCTGCGCCAGTGCCAGGGCGAGTATGTGGCTTCGCTTGATTCCGACGATATCTGGGACGCTGATTTTTTAAGCAGTGGCATCGAGCAACTGCTGCCCGCACTAAGCCTGGTGTTTATGAACTGGCGGTCCGACGAGCAGTACAACGGTATGGAAAATTTTTTTCGTCAAGTGGGGGCGCAGCAACGCTACTTGACGCAGGCGGTTGGCGACTGGTGGTACCTCAACGCGGCCCAATCACGGCGCTTGATGCTCGAAACCTGCCCGGCGCCTTCTTCTGCACTCATCATTCGGCGCACTGCTATGCAGGGAGGCTGGAATGAAAGGATGCTAATTGCTGACGATTGGTGCCTTTTGCTTGATATTGTGATGCAGCAGCCCGCCGCTGCGGCATTCACAATGGCTCCTCACTGGCTAAAGAGAGTGCATGGAGACAATATCTGCGATGGGCGCAACTATATAGCGCTGGCGAAAGAACTAAGCTTTCACGATGAACCGCTGCTACTGCAGCGTCATCAAGCGCAGTTGCAATGGTCAGAAGTAAATATTTTTCGGCAACGGCAGGCCAAGCATCATTTTCATTATGCGTATGCTAGCTATAAGCACGCTGAAAAAAAAGCCATGTTCCGCCATATGGCCACTGCCTTCCGGCTAGCCCCTTTGGCTACCAGCCGACTCATTGCTTTAGAGGTAGCCAATTACGCACGAAATTATTACGCCAAAAGCTATGCGCCGACCCGTTGAAGCAATTGCCGTACTTTGCCTCTAAATACAGCCATGGCTGGCCCCCACCAGTACAACTGCTCCCAGGTGTGCAAACCAAACAACACGCCGTGCAGTGCCAGCACCCACGCGTCGTTGGGGTAGCGCCATACCTGCGCCAGCAGCAGGGCCAGCGGATAGTATATCTCGTAGTATTCGTTGAGCAGGATGTGCTGGCCAGGGCGAGGCTGAGCTACCACCACTGGTTGCCGCCACACACGGATGCGCAGCAACGTGAGGCCGCCATACAGCCCCAGGGCCAGATAGGCCAGCGGTTGCCGGAGCAGGTAGAGCAGCAGCACCAGACCGGCTACTTCCAGCATCAGTGCGGCCATGGCCAAGCGCCGGCCGGCCGGCGCGCCGAAGCGCACCACAAAAGTGCCTACGCCCGCCTGCGCGTCGTTGGCCGCATCGCCCAGCTGGTGCCACAAAATGTTGCGCAGCCCGCATCCCAGGGCCCAGGTACCCACGGCCGCCAGCCACTGCCCCGAGGGCTCCGCGCCCGCCCACCGGCTAACCAAGGCAGCCGTGAGCAACTGCGGAAACAGATGGGCCCCGGCAGTGTCGGCCAACAGGCCCCAGATACTGCGCGCCTTAAGGCGCAACGGAGGCAGCGAATAAAGCGAATAGGCGACCCAAGCCCCCAGATAAAAGATTGCGGCCCAAGGAAAAAGTGTCCAAAAATATCTGCCAAGCGCAAGGCCAGCCATGGCGCACCCGACCAGAGCAACCAGCACCATACGGCCCGACTGCCCGGCCAGGCGATTGGCCTTGCCGGCGGTGGCATCGTCGGCGCGGTCGGTCCAATCGTTGAGCAGGCTGACGTAGGTAGCACCTACCGTCAGGGCCAGTAGCAACAGCAGCAACCGGAATAGCAGGGGCCACAAGGGTACTTGCGTAAAGGCCGCGGTAGCGTAAGCGGTGGCAAGAATTGGAGCGAACTTGTAGGCCCACCACTCGCTGGCGCGTGCCTTCTGCATCAGTGTAAACGTTGCCCCTGATTCTGACTGCACCATCTCATTTTTTGTTATTTAACGGCCTTGGCAGCAGCTCCGCCGTCGCAGCTTTACCCCAAATGAAAGAAACAATCTACACTTCGCAGTCGCCCCTGCAAACCCCGCGGGTATTCCTGCGTGGGGTGCGGGCCGATTTGGAAGTGGTGTACCGTATCGGCTGGCAGCTGTTTGTGCGCAACCTGAAGGTGCAGGTGCGCCAAAGTCTGCTGGGCTACGCCTGGCTGCTGCTGCCGCCGCTGGTGACCGGGCTGGTGTGGGTATTCCTGGGCCACAGCCGGGTGCTGAACGTGGCCTCCGGCAACGTGCCCTACCCGGCCTTCGTGCTGGCCGGCGTGTTTCTGTGGCAGGGCTTCGTGGAGGCGCTGAATTGCCCCTTGCAGCAGCTCTCCACCGCCAAAGCCACCCTGGCCAAGGTGCGCGTGCCGCACGAAGCCTTCGTGGCGGCCGGCGCGGCCGTGGTGGTGTTCAACAGCCTGCTGCGGCTGGGCGTGCTGCTGGGGCTGATGCTCTGGTTCGGAGTGCCGCTGACGGGCACGCTGGCCCTGGTGCCGCTGGGCCTGGCGGCGCTGCTGCTGCTGGGCCTGGCGCTAGGCTGGCTGCTGGCGCTGCTGGGGCTGCTGTACGCCGACGTGGCCCAGGGCCTGCCCGTGGCCCTGAACCTATGGTTCCTGATTACGCCCGTGGTGTATTCGCCGTCCGCCGCTTTTGCCTGGTGGTTTAACCTGAACCCGGTGACGCCACTGCTTACCACCACCCGCCACTGGCTGCTGGCCGGCCCGGTGGCTCCTGCTCCCGGCTTTGGGCTGGTGGCCGGGCTCAGCGGGGTTTTCTTTTTGCTCACCTGGCTGACCTACCGCCTGGCCCAGCCTCACCTCATTGCCCGCCTCTGATGCTTCGTATTCTCCGTCCGCTGCTGACCCGGTACGCCCCTGCTTCATTCAAGCAACTGGCGCGGCGCGGGCAGCAGCAGCTAAGGCAGCTACGCCACGGCCGGCCCGCCCCGCCCTGCTTGTTTGTATTCGGGGGCCGCACGAACACCTGGCCCGAGCTGGGCCGCGAGCTGTACGCCCGCGACCCGGCCTTCCGCGCCACCGTCGACGCCTGTGAGCTGTTCACCACCCAGACGCTCCAGGGCCCTTCCCTGAGTGCGCATTTTACCGGCGCAGCGGACCCGGATTTTCTCCGCGATGAGCCACGCCTTATGCACGGTGGCCTGGTGCTGCAGTTAGCTCTGGTCGATATGTGGCGGGCGCGGGGCATACAGGCTGATGCTGCGCTGGGCAGCAGCCTAGGGGAAATTGCCGCCGTGTATGCCTGCGGCGGCCTTAGCCTCTCCGATGCCCTGCGAGTGAGTGCGTGCGCCTACACCATCAGCCAGCGCACTACGCCCACCCACGGGGTGCTGCTAGTGCCCGGCAGCGAGGCCGCGCTGGCGGAGCTGATACCCAGCAGCCCGATTAAACTCTCGCTGCTGCTGGTGCGGGATGCAACCAGCTGCCTGCTGCTCTGCCGATTCGACGAGCTGGCCCAGGGCCAGGCCTACTTGTTGGCCCAGGGCCTGCCCAGCCAGGTGCTGAGCGACTCGCCCATCCGGCCCTACCATACGCTCCTGCCGACGCACCTGGCCGCCATGCGTCGGCCCCTGGCCGCACTGCAGCCCCTGCCCCTGGCGCGGCCCTGCTACCTGGCCACGCGGGGCGGCCGGGTAGCGGCCGGCTCCGTGCTGGGTGCTGAGTACTGGCTGGCGGTGTTCCAGGGTGCGGTGCAACTACATGGCGCGCTGACCAGCGCCCTCGCCGACGGCTACCAACTGCTGCTCCCGGTGGGCAGCCACCCGTTCCCGGTCTATAACAACGAGGAGCTGGTGGCCCGGTTGGGTGCGGCCCAGCTGCTGCCTGCCCTGCAGGCCGGTCAGTCGGAATGGGCCGTGGTGGAAGCTAACTTCGCTCATCTCCAGCGGCAGCGCGTGGTAGTGGCGCCCGGGGCACCCCGCCGGGAAATGACCTACGCCGAGTTCACGGCGCAGTTCCGGCTGCTGGACCCCGGCTTTACCAACGACCTCACCCCTGGCTTTGCGTACCTGCGGCGGCAGGGCCCGCTGCATTTTCTGACCGCCGAAAACAGCTGGCTGGTAGTCGACGCCGACCTCATCAACGAGGTGCTGCGCGACCCGCAGGTGTATTCCAGCAGCCCTAACGGCCCTATCGATACCCTGCTGTCGGGGGCCGACCCGCCCCTGCACACCGATACCAGGACCCTGATACAACCCTACTTTTCGCCCAAGAAGCTGGGGGCGCTAGCCGAATTTGCCAGCGACGGCATTGCCGAACTGGGGGCCACGCTGCTGGCTCGGGGCGCTTTCGACTTCGTAGATGACTTCGCCCTGCCCCTGACTCAGGCCATGAGCGGTGAGCTGCTGGGCCTGACGCCGGCCGAGCGACAGCGGCTGAGCAGCCGCTTGCCCAGCCACCTCTACCGGTTCGAGTACTTCAACGTGCTGACGACGTTCTTCGAGGAGTGCTTCGAGCAGCGGCAACCGGCGGCCGAGCCGGTGCTGATGGACCAGTTGGTGGCCCACTGGCGGGCGGGCCGGTTTTCGCTCGCCGACGCGGTTGATTTGGCCAAAACCGTCTGGCTGGCAGGCCTCACCACCACCAGCATGCTCATGAGCAGCGCCGCCTACCACCTGCTGGCGCGCCCCGAGGTGGCCGGGCAGCTGCGGGACGCCCCCGCGCTGGTGCCGGCCTTCGTGGAGGAAATGCTGCGCCTGGAGTCGCCGCTGCACACCTTCCCCCGGCGCACCACCCAGCCGGTGGTGCTGGGCGGCCAGGCCCTGCCCGCCGACGCGCTGATTCTCTGCTGCGTGGCGGCGGCCAACCGGGACCCGGTGCGCTTTCCCGCGCCCGAAGTGCTGGACTTGCAGCGCAAACCCACGCGCCACCTCGCGTTCGGGGGCGGCGTGCACGCCTGCATCGGGGCCCACCTGGCCCGGCTGCAGGCCCGGCTGATGGTGCAGTGGCTGCTGGCCCAGGGCCCGCGCCTGCGGCTGGCCAACGCCCGCGCCCTGCCCGAATACCTGCCGTCGCAAATCCTGCGGGTGCTGCACCGGCTGCCGCTGCTGGCTTCGCCCCTTCCCGCCGCGCCCCATGACTGATGCTGCCCCCGTGGTTACGGTGCGTAACCTGTCCAAGAAATTCTGCTCCCAACTGCGCACCTCGCTCTGGTACGGGCTGCGCGACATTGCCGCCGAAGCCTGGCCGGGCGCCGCGCCCGCGGCGGGGCTGCGCCGGGCCGAGTTCTGGAGCCTGCACGATTTGTCGTTTGAGCTGCGCCGGGGCGAGGCGCTGGCCATCATCGGAGCCAACGGAGCCGGCAAAAGCACCCTGCTCAAGCTGCTCAACGGCCTCATCAAGCCCGACGCCGGCTCCATCCACCTGCGGGGTAGGGTGGGGGCCCTCATCGAGCTGGGCGCGGGCCTCGACCCGGTGCTGACCGGCCGCGAAAACATCTTTATGCGGGCGGCGCTGCTGGGCGTGGGCCGGGCCCAGGTGCTGCCGCTGCTGCCCGCCATTATCGACTTCACGGGTCTGGGCACGGCCATTGAGATGCCCGTGCAGTTTTACAGCTCGGGCATGCTGGCGCGCCTGGCCTACGCCGTGGCCGCCCACCTGCACCCCGACGTGCTGCTGGTGGACGAAGTGCTGGCCGTGGGCGACATCGACTTTCAGCGCAAGTGCATCCACCACATGATGAGCTACCTGGCGGCGGGCGGCTCGCTCATTCTGGTGTCGCACCAGCCCCACCACATGCAGGCCGTGTGCCAGCGCGGCTTGGTGCTGGAAAAGGGCCGGCTGGCGTTTGCGGGTACCACCACGGAGGCGCTGGACTATTACTTCTCCCACCAGGCCGGGGCGGGCTCCCCGACGGGCCTGCCGGAACGGGTCACGCCCACCCTGAGCGAGGCGCGCCCGGTTGTTATCGAGCACCTGGAGCTGGCCGGGCCCGGGCCGGTTATTCAGTCCGGCGATGATGTGCTGATTACCATCACCTACCAGTCCCTGCGGCCGGTGCCTAGCGTGATATGGGGCTTCTTTATTTACACCGGCGACGGGAGCGTTTGCATCACGGCCGCATACCCGCCGGAGCCCCTGACGCTGGCCCCCGGCCGGCACCAGCTCAGCTGCCGCCTGCGCGGCCTGCCCCTTACGGCCGGCGACTACCTGGTGAAATCGGCCATTTCCGGTTTTGAGCATTTGAACTCCATTGCGCTCCGGGGCTGGGAAGACGCGCCCGGCCGGCTCCACGTAGAAGAGGCCTCCAGCGTCACGAAAAATGTTCAAAAAATGCTCCAGCAGCTCGTTACGGTTGAAGTAGAATGGAACTAGCTGCCAACCCAACCCTTCCGCTGGAAATGGCTGAGCTGACATCGGCCATTGCCCGGGGCCTCGATTACCTGCACCAGCACCAGTACCCCAACGGGGAGTTTTGCAGCTACTTCGCCCCCGATGCGGCCATGCAGCAGTGGTGCGTGCCCGACAGCTGCATATTCCCCACGGCGCTCATTGCCAGCAGCCTGCTCTTCTTGGCTGAACGCCCGCAGGCCGAGGAAATGCTGACGCGCACGGACGGCTTCCTGCAGTACCACATGAACCGCGGGGGGCTGTGGCACCACTTCACCGGGCTGCACCCGCTGCGGGGCCCGCTGCCGCTGGATATGGACGACACCGCCTGCGTGTCGGCCCTGCTGCGGGACCGGGGCGTGAACTGCCCCACGCCCACCAACGTGCCGCTGCTGCTGGCCAACCGCAACCGGCAGGGCCTGTTCTACACCTGGTTTGTGGCGCGGGGCTGGAACGCCAACCGCACCCACTGGCGCATCACGCTGCCCCGGCTGGTGCACCCGCTGCGCAACCTCATGCTCTGGCGCAGCGTCGAGGCCGAGCCGGGCGACGTCGACCCCGTGGTCAATGCCAACGCGCTCTACTACCTCGGCGACATCCCCGAAACGCAGCCCGTCGTTGCCTGGCTGCTGCGCCTCATTGCCGAACACCGGGAAGCAGGGTGCGACAAGTGGTACCCCGACCCGCACGTGGTCTACTACTTCATATCCCGCAACTACTTCCGCGGCATCACCGGGCTGGAGCCCGCCCGGCAGCCCGTCATCGACCGGATTGTGGCCGCCGCCCGGCCCGACGGCCGCCTGGGCGAAACCGTGCTCGACACGGCCCTAGCCATTTGCACCCTGCTCAACTGGGGGGCGCAGCCGCCGGAGCTGCGGTCGGCCGTGCAGTTTCTGCTGGATGCCCAGCGGCCGCACGGCGAATGGCCCCGCTGGCTAGTGTACTACGGCGGCGCCAAAAAACTAGTCGGCTGGGGCTCCGAGGAAATGACCACCGCTTTTTGCCTGGAAGCGCTGGTCCGCTACCAAACCACTTTTAGTTAATATGCCATGATTCTACTGCGCTCCCAATCGGCCGCCACCTCGCCTGTCCTGCTCCAGCACAATGTGAAGATTGATGTATTGCGCGGAGTGGCTATTATGCTGGTATTCAGCTGCCATGCCCTAGTGGCCATCTTTGGAGAGTACGAAATCATCGATTTCAGTCCTTCCGGGCTTTGGACAGACTTCAGCCGGTATGCGCCGGGGAGGGTGTTGCTGAACGTGACGCCCTGGGCCATGGGCGCGCATGGCGTGACGCTGTTTCTGGTTATTTCAGGCTTTCTCATTCACTGGGGCTTTCTGAAAAGCGGCGCAGCTTTTCGGCTTGGTGAGTTCTTCAATAAGCGTTTTTGGCGCATTTACCCGCCTTACCTGGTCGCGATGGCGGTGTTCGGCCTTGCCTTGGGCACGGGCGGCGTGTTCAGTGTGCTCACCCATCTCACGCTCACCCACAACTTATTCGGCCGTTCCATTTACACCATCAACCCCGACTTCTGGTCGCTGGGCCTGGAAATGCAGTTTTACCTGCTCTATCCGCTCTTTTTGCTGTTGCGCCGCTGGCTGGGCATTGGCAGGGCCACGCTGGCCGTGGCGGGGGGCACAGGCCTCGTGCTGGTGCTGTTGCTGAGTTTTCACGTGCGCTCCCCCGTTCTGTGGCTTTCTCCACCCAACCTTTGGCTGGTCTGGGTAATCGGGGCGTGGTTTGGCGAGCAGTATTTCCTGGGCCAGCGCGTTTTCACGCGCAGCCCCGGCTACTTGGTGGGCTTCTACGTGCTGCTCTCCCTCTCGAAGTTAACGCTGGTTTATTGGGTGCTGGGGCGAGTGCTGTTCAGTTTGTTTTTTGTGTGCCTGATGGACTGGTACCTGCACCAGAAGGCGCCGGGCACATCGGCAATAGTCAGGGCGCTGACGAGGTTCACGGCGCGAGTGGGCCTTTACAGCTACAGCATCTACCTGTTTCACCATCCCTTTTTGCATCGGGTCATCACTTTCCTCAGCTTCGGGCAGCATAATAAGCTGGTGCTGGGCCTGGCTGTGGTGCTTGCTTTCGGCATCGTGTTCGTCATCGCCCACATCACCTACCACTGGCTGGAGCTGCCGGCCATCCGCTGGGGCAAAGCGTTATACGCCCGGTGGCAGTACGCGCACCAACTGAGGAAGTCCAGTTAAGCGGAACCGCCCCACCGCGATAACCCTACGCTGAATGCATGCTTTTTAACTCGCTACAATTTCTTGTTTTTTTCCCGGTCGTCACCGCGCTGTTCTTCATGCTGCCGCACCGGTTCCGGTGGTTGCTGCTGTTGGGGGCCAGCTGTGGGTTTTACATGGCTTTTGTCCCGGCCTACATCCTCATCCTGCTCTTCACCATTGTCATCGATTACTGGGCTGGGCTGCTGATTGAAGCCGCGCGGGGTTCCCGGCGCCGGTTTTACCTCGCGCTGAGCCTGGTGGCCAACCTGGGCGTGCTGGGCGTTTTCAAATACTACAACTTCTTTATCGGCAACGTTGGGGCGCTGCTGCACTGGAGCGGCAGCACGGCGGCGCTGCCGCTGCTGCACCTTGTGCTGCCCATTGGCCTTTCGTTTCACACGTTTCAGGCCATGAGCTACACCATCGAGGTGTACCGCGGGCGCCAGAAAGCGGAGCGGCACTTCGGCCTGTACGCGCTCTACGTGCTGTTTTACCCGCAACTGGTGGCCGGGCCCATCGAGCGGCCGCAGAACATGCTGCCCCAGTTTCGCCAAAAACAGTATTTCGACTACGACCGGGTGGTGAGCGGGCTACGCCTGATGGCCTGGGGGCTGTTCAAGAAAGTGGTTATTGCCGACCGCCTGGCCCGGCTGGTCAACGAGGTGTACGACGCGCCCACTCACTACCGCGGCCTGCCGCTGCTGGTAGCCACCGTGTTCTTTTCCGTCCAGATTTACTGCGATTTTTCGGGCTACTCGGATATTGCCCGGGGCAGCGCCCGCGTGATGGGCTTCGAGCTGATGCGGAACTTCGACCGACCGTATTTTGCCCGGAGCCTGCCGGAGTTCTGGCGCCGCTGGCACATTTCGCTCTCCACCTGGTTTCGGGATTACCTTTACATTCCGCTGGGCGGCCGCCGGGTAGCGCTGCCGCGCGCCAGCTTCAACCTGTTTTTCGTGTTTCTGGTCAGCGGCCTGTGGCACGGGGCCAACTGGACGTTCCTCATCTGGGGAGCCTTGCACGGGACCTACCTGGTGGTGGGCATGCTCACCCGCACCAGCCGCCGACGGCTGGTGGAGCGGCTGCCGCTGCTGGGCAGCCCGGTGCTCAACGTGGCACTCACCTATGTGCTGGTGGCCTTCGCCTGGATTTTCTTCCGCGCCAACTCCGTGCCTGACGCCCTCTACGTCGTCCGGCACCTCTTCGACACAAGCACGGCACTGCGCGAGGGCACCCTTTCCCACGGGCTGGCCGCCGTGAAAGTATTCTACCAGCGCTACGAGTGGCTAGCGCTGGCCGGGGCGCTGCTGGGGCTGGGGCTGGTAGAAACCGCGCAGGCGCGGGTAGCTGTGGGCGGCTGGGTGGCCCGGCAGCCCACGCCGGTACGCTGGGCGCTATACTACGGCATCGTGCTGTGCATTGCCCTGCTCAGCCCCATGGAGCGCGTGCAGTTCATCTACTTCCAGTTTTAATTCGCCCCGATGCCGACGGTCACGACTACGCCTACCCCCGCGCTCCGGCCGCCCACGCGCGGCGTGGGCAAGCTGCTGCTCAACGTTTTCCTGCTGACGCTGCCCTTCAGCGCGGTGGTGGCCAGCTACCTGGTGCTGGACCCGTTTCAGGTGCTCTACCACTACGACGCCTTTGCCACGCAGGTGATTCCGAACCGGGACTACGTCAGCACCGAGATGTTTGTCAACAACTACCCGCGGCATCGGTACCAGTCCTTTATTCTGGGCAACTCGCGCACGCTGGCCTTTGCCGTGCGCGACTGGGTGAAATACACTCACGACCCGCTCAGCTTCCACTACGACGCGCTGGCCGAGTCGCTGTTCGGGGTGTGGAAGAAGCTGCAATTCCTCGAAAACCAGGGCGCCGGGCTCAACAACGTGCTCATCATCTGCGACCCGCAGCTGCTCGCGCAAACCCGGGACGTCGACTCTCACCTGTTTCGCAAAGACCCGCGCCTGACCGGGGAGTTGCCCTTCCGCTTCCAGCTGTCGTTTTTTCGGGCCTACCTCGCCCGGTTCTTCTTCTTTCATTTCTGGAAGCTGAAGCTGACCGGGCAGGTGACGCCGGGCATGGAGGACCTGTTCAACACGCGGGGCGGAGGTATTGCGCCGGTTACCAACGACATGCTCCTGACCGAGGCGGAGCAGCAGATTGCCACCGACTCGGTGGGGTTTTACGCGCACAACCCGGGCCTGCCGCCGCGCCCGGCCCGGCCACCGGTCAGCCCGGCGGTTATCGGGCCCGAAGCCAAGCAGCAGCTGGTGGCTATTCAGACCATTCTGGCACGCCACCATACCAAATACCACTTCATCATCAGCCCGCTGTACGACCAGGCGGCCCTCAACCCGGCCGACCTAGCCTACTTGGTTCGCATCTTCGGGCAAACGCATATTCATAATTTTAGCGGCGTAAATGAGTTCACCAGGTACCCCGGCTATTACTACGAATCCTCGCACTATCGTCCACTGGTGGGCCGCAAAATCATGCAACTGATTTACACCTTGCACTCGACGGACATCAGGCCAAGGAATGGGGAGGATAATTAAAAGCTCCTTGTTGGCAAACCACCACAAATAGGGCTTTGCGGCTTGGCGAATGTGCCCTGCTGTCAAGCTTAAGTTCAAGAAACTCATTCGCCTTTCCAAGTTTATGAAACTCGAAGTAGGCCTGTAATGTCATGAACTCCTTGCTAACGCGCTTCTCCGCTCCTTTTTCGGCGTACCAGGATGCTGGCCGGAAAGCAGCAGGTGCATAAAAACGAGGCAGTATCTTCGCCTCATGTCCTCCACCCCTACCAACACCTCGCCCCTGGCGCTGCTGCGCGAGCATTGGGGGCACACGGCGTTCCGGCCGGGGCAGGAGGAAATCATTGCTTCGGTGCTGGCGGGGCACGATACGCTGGCGCTGCTGCCCACGGGCGGCGGCAAGAGCATCTGCTTTCAGGTGCCGGCGCTGGCGCGGCCGGGCATCTGCATCGTGGTGTCGCCGCTGATTGCGCTGATGAAGGACCAGGTGGACAACCTGCGCCGGCGCGGGCTGAAAGCCGAGGCCATCTACGCGGGCATGAGCCACCAGGAAATCGACCACGCGCTGGACAACTGCGTGTACGGCCGCAGCGTGAAATTCCTGTATGTGAGCCCCGAGCGCCTGCTCACGGAGCTGTTCCAGGTGCGGGTGGCGAAGATGAACGTGGGCCTGCTGGCCGTGGACGAAGCGCACTGCCTTTCGCAGTGGGGCTATGATTTCCGGCCGCCCTACCTGCGCATTGCCGAGCTGCGCGAGAAGCTGCCGCCGGGCACGCCGGTCATCGCCCTCACGGCCACCGCCACGGCGCAGGTGCAGGCCGACATCGTGGAAAAGCTGAAGTTTGGGCCGGGCTCGGGCGTGTTCCGGCAGAGCTTTGCGCGGCCCAGGCTCTCGTACTCGGTGCTGCAAACCGAGGACAAGCTGCGCCGGCTGCTGGAAGTGGTGCGCGGCGTGGGACCCAACAAAACAGCCATCGTGTACGCCCGCACCCGGCGGCAAACGGAGGACACGGCCACGTTTCTGCAGCAGCACCGGTTTGCGGCGGCGGCCTACCACGCGGGCCTGCCCTCGGAGAAGCGCACCCAGGTGCAGCAGGACTGGATTGCCGACAAAGTGCGCCTGATTGTGGCCACCAACGCTTTCGGCATGGGCATCGACAAGCCCGACGTGCGCCTCGTGGCCCACCTCGACGCGCCCGACACGCTGGAAGCCTACTACCAGGAGGCCGGCCGCGCCGGGCGCGACGGCCAGTACGCCTTCGCCGTGCTACTGGCCGGCCCGAACGATGCCGACGAGCTGCGTCGCCGCACCAACCAGTCGTTTCCGCCCCTCGATACCGTGCGGCGCGTGTACCAGGCGCTGGCAAATTATTCGCAAACGGCGGTGGGCGGCGGCGAGCTGGCGGCGTTTGAGTTTGATATGCAGCAGTTTGCCGAAACCTACCGCATCAAGGCCGTGGACGCGCACAACTCGCTGAAAATTTTGCAGCGCGAAGGCTTTGTGCAATTGAACGAAGCCGTGAACCAGCCGGCGCGGGTACACCTGATTATGAACCACCAGGATTTGTATGCTTTTCAGGTGGCCAATGCGCAGCACGACTTGCTGATAAAGGCGTTGCTGCGGCTGCACGGCGGCGAGCTGTTTTCCGATTTTCAGACTATTTCGGAGAATGCCCTGGCTACGCACCTGCGCCGCAGCGTGGTAGAAGTGCGCCAGCAGCTGCGCTACCTGCACACGGCCGGCATTCTGCACTACCAGCCCAAGCAGGAATCGCCGCAGGCCATGTTCACCACGCCGCGCTTCGACTCGTCCAAGCTGCCCATCGACCAGGTACGCATGACGGCCGCCCGCGACCTGGCCCGCGCCAAAACCCACGCCGTGGGCCAGTACCTGAGTGGCACTCGCTGCCGCCAGGTTCTGCTGCTCACGTACTTCGACGAAGCCGACCCGGCCCGCTGCGGCGTGTGCGACATCTGCCTGGCCGAGAAGAAAGCCGCGCAGGCCGCCGCCCAGGTGCCGTCGCTGCGCGAGCCGCTGCTGGCGCACATTCGGCAGGCGGCGGTTTCGCCGCGCGAGCTGCTGGCGGCTTTTCCGCCCGCGCAGGCAGGCGCCATCACGGCAGCGGTGCGCGAGATGGTGGACCGGGGCGAGCTGACCTACGCGGCCGATGGCAGGCTGATGGTGCCATAGAGACGCATATTTGCGTCTCGTCGGCTGCGCCGCGTGGCCGGTCGTTCATCAATACCGTTCAACGACGAGACGCAAATATGCGTCTCTACAATTGTTCTATTCCCATGGCTTTTCTTCATTGGCTGGCCGCACTGCCGCTTTTCGCCGCCCTCATTGGTGCCGATGTGCCCAGCCCAGCCAACCCCGGCCGGCTGGAGCACCTGGCCGATTTCCCCTCCAAATTTGTGAAGGCCCGCCACGTGGATGTGTGGCTGCCCAAGGGCTACCCGCAGCCCGGCACCCGCTACGCCGTGGTGTACATGCAGGACGGCCAGAACCTGTTCGACCCCAAAAACGCCTACGGCGGCGTGGCCTGGGAAGTAGACAGCACGCTGGCCGCCCTGGGGCCGGCCGTGCGCCCCTGCATCGTGGTGGGCATCTGGAATACCGAGCGGCGCTTTCCCGAATACACCCCGGCCAAGCCCTACGCAACGATGAGCGCCGCCCGCCGCGCCCAGATTGAGCAGGAGCGGCCGGGCGCACCGCTCTCCGATGCCTACCTGAAATTTGTGGTGCAGGAGCTGAAGCCCTACGTGGATAAGCACTTCCAGACCTCGCCCCGGCGGGCCGATACGTTCGTGGCCGGCTCCAGCATGGGCGGGCTGATTTCGCTGTACGCGGCGCTGGAGTACCCCAAAGTTTTTGGTGGAGCGGCGTGTTTCTCCACGCACTGGCCGCTGAGTTTGAAGGAAAACATGCCGGATTTCACCACGGCGATGGTGCAGTACCTGGATAAGCAACTGCCCCGCAGTGGTAAACCCAAAATCTATTTCGACCACGGCTCAGCGACGCTGGATGCGTGGTATGAGCCGCACCAATTGCGCATCGATAGCGTGATGCGTGCGCACGGCTACAATGCCAGCAACTGGCTGAGCCGGAGCTTTCCCGGCGCGGCGCACAACGAGGCCGCTTGGAAAAAGCGCGTGGGGCCAGCGCTGCAGTTTATGCTGGGGCGGTAGAAATGAATGTCCTGTCATCCTGAGCGCAGCGAAGGACCTTACCACGCGCGAACAATTAAATTTCTGGCGTGATAAGGTCCTTCGCTGCGCTCAGGATGACGGGGTTTTTCGTCCGCTAACCGGCCGAATACTCGGTGAAGCCGCCGAGCAAATTCCGCACGTTGGTGAAGCCTTGCTGGGTGAGGTAGGCTTTGGCCTGCGAAGAGCGGCCGCCGCTTTTGCAATGCACAATGACCTCCTGGTCCTTCCAGGCGTCGAGGTCGTCGAGCTTGTCGGGCAGGGAGCTGAGGGGGATGTTCTGGGCGGTGTCGATGCGGCCTTCTTCGTGCTCCCAGGGCTCGCGCACGTCGATGAGGTGGGGGGTTTCGCCGGCTTGCAGGCGCTGGCGCAGTTCGGTGGTGGTGATGTCGGCCATGGAATTAGGGCGGAGTGAAATTGGAGGAAATTGGTGCGGCAAAAGTACGGCCCAAGTCTTCTTGGTTTCGTAATGGCCGGGCGGTCAGCCACCCGGCCCGAATCCGTTATATTTGTTGCTTCCCTCTGCCCCCGCGCTTATTCTCCATCCCAATATCTCTTTCTTCAGTTTCGTATGAAACAATTCTTCGCTTCGCTGCTGGTGGGGCTGGCCCTGGTGCCCGCCGCGCTGCAGGCCCAAACCTTCCCGGCCATGCCGGCGGCTCCGCCCACCAATTTGCAGGGCCAGGCCCTGCGCGACTGGCTCCGCACCAACTGGTACGACGGCAAGCGCACGGTGCTTTCCTACGCCGGAGCCCGGGCCAAAATGTATAACTACGCCGACAACTACAACAACTCGGTGACGTGCGTGTACTCGGGCTACAACACCCCGGTGCCGCTCAATTTCAACAGCTCGAACTCGTCGCCGGCGGCCAACATCAACTGCGAGCACAGCATTCCGCAGTCGTGGTTCAGCTCGGCCAACCGCATGGTGTCGGACATGCACCACCTCTACCCTACTTACATTCAGTGGAACTCGAACCGGGGCAACAACCCCTATGCCGACATTCCGGACGCCACCACCACCCTCTGGATGCGCAACACCAGCAGCCAGACCACCATCCCCACCACCAACATCGACGAGTACAGCGAGGACACCAACTCGCAGTTTGAGCCCCGCGAAGACCACAAGGGCAACGTGGCCCGCACGGCCTTCTACTTCTACACGATGCACGACACCCAGCCGGAGCTAATTGCCACCGGCCACCAGAGCATCACCTCGCTGGCCCCGCTGGCCACCCTCTACGCCTGGCACCTGGCCGACCCGGTGGATGCCCACGAGATTGAGCGCAACCGCCGCGTGGCCGCCAGCCAGGGCAACTACAACCCCTACATCGAGCACCCCGAGCTGGTGGCCCTGGCCTACGGCCTGGCGCCTCCCGGCCCGGTGTTCACGTTTGCCAGCGCCACGGGTACCATCACCGAAGGCAACACCGGTACCAGCACCTACACGTTTACCGTGAACCTGGCCCCGGCCGCCACCACGGCCACCACCGTGCAGGTAAACTTTGATGCCATGAACTCGACCGCCACCAGCGGCACCGACTTCACCTTCGCCTCGCCCGCTACCGTGACCTTCCCGGCCGGCAGCACCAGCCAGACCGTGACCCTGACCGTAACCGGCGACACCCAGCCCGAAGCCGATGAAACCGTCGTGCTGAACCTGAGCAACCCGGCCACCGGCACCAGCCTGGGCGGCCCCAACGTGCACACCCTCACCATCACCAACGACGACGGTACGCCTTCCACCGTGAGCTTTGCCTCGGCTACCGGCGCCATCGCCGAAGGCAATACCGGCACCAGCACCTACACCGTGAACGTGGCCTTGACCGGCGCGGCCATCACCAGCGCCCTCACGGTGCCGGTGAACGTAGACGTGGCCAGCAGCACCGCCACTTCGCCCTCGGACTACACCCTGAACACCACCAGCGTGACCTTCGCCGTGGGCGGGGCCACCACCCAGGCCGTGACCGTAACCGTGAACGGCGACGTGACCTTCGAGCCCAACGAAACCGTGCGCTTGCGCCTGGGCACGCCCTCCACGGCCACCGTGCTGGTGGGCCAGCCCAACGCCCACATCCTCACCATCACCAACGACGACGCGGCCCCGGTGGGTGCGCCCTGCACCAAGCCGTACTTCTCGCAGTACACCGAGTCGAACACGGGCAACACCAAGGTGCTCGAAATCTACAACCCCACCAACGCGCCCATGCCCCTGGCCGGCAAGAGCGTGGTGCTGTACGCCAACGGCGCTACCACCCCCACCACCACCCAGGCCCTCACCGGCACCATTGCCCCCTACGATGTGTACGTGATTGCTAACACCGGCGTGACCGATGCCGGCGTGGCGGCCCAGACCGACCTGCAAAGCGGTGTGGCCTTCTTCAACGGCGATGACGCCATTGCCCTCTTCAATGGCACCGATACCCTCGACGTGATTGGCGTGATTGGCCAGCGCCCCACCGAATGGACGGTGGCCGGCGGCGGCTCGACCCTGAACAACACCATGGTGCGCCTGCCCAACACCAACCAGGGCGGCCGCTGGAACGGCCCCTACGGCGCTGCCACCTGGACCGGCAACGGCGTCGACGTCTTCACCGGCGTGGGCAGCTACACCAGCACGGCCTGCGGCACCACCACGGCCACCCGCACCGCCGCCGGCCTGCGCACGGCCCTCGAAATCTATCCCAACCCGGCCTCCAGCAGCGTGCAGCTTCGCCTGCCCGGCCAGTCGGCGGCCCTCTCTGCCACGGTGGAAGTGCGCGACATGCTGGGCCGCACCGTGCGCCAGCGCACCGCTCTGCTCAGCGCCACCGAGGCCGCCTCGGTGGACCTGCGCGGCCTGCCCGCCGGCCTCTACGCCGTGCGCGTGCTCTCTGCTGGCGTGGAGTATGCTGGCCGCGTGGTGGTGCAGTAAACTGCCTCGCTTCGCTCAACAAAAAAGCCCCCGGCCGGTTGGTCGGGGGCTTTTTTGTTGCGGTTTCAGGCCAGGATATCAGCGTATTCGGCGTGGTGCTTTTTCACGAAACCCTTCATGAAGGTGCAGCTGGTTTTCACCTTGAGTTTTTGCTCGCGGGCGAAGGCCAGGGCGGTGCGGGCCAGCTCATCGGCCAGGCCCTGGCCGCGCAGGGCCTCGTCCACGAAGGTGTGGGTGAAGTCGATAATGCCCTCGGCGGGGCGGGCGTAGGCCAGCTCGCCGTCGTGGCCGTCCTGGCTGATGGTGAATTCCTGATTTTCGGGGTCGTGCTTGATGGGCATGGGGTTGGGCGAATGAAGGGGTAAAAGCTGCGGCCTATACGCAAAAGCCAACGGCCGCCGCCGAATTGCGTACAGGGATACCAAAGCGGGCCCGGCCCGTTTGGTTTTCAAATCCCCTTCATTTTCTTCTGCATGGATACGCCCACCTCCTCCCTCCCGCCCGACAACGACCACCGTCCCCTCGACCAGCAGGACCGCGCCGCTGCCGCCCGCCTCAACCCCAACGACCCGGCCGTGACGGCTGGCAGTCCCGGCTACGGTAGCTTTGGCCACGCCGCCAACACCCCCACCAACGAAGGCCCCGGCCGCAGCGGGGCCAACGACAACCCCGACGAGTTCAGCGAATTTGCGGACCGCGAAGAGGAGGCCCTGAACGCCCCCGACAACCCCGAAGACCAGCCCGGCCACGTCACCCAAAACCAAAACCCGGAACTGGTGCGCCAAGTACAGGCCGAAGGCGGCGACAACGAGGAGCTGCGCAAGGCCTGGGCCGAAGACGACCCCCGCTACGCCGGCGGCGGCACCCACAACACCCGCGAGGAACCCGCCGACGCCAACTACCCCACCAAAGACGAGTAAATAGTTACTCGGTGAGCAGTTATTGTTGTTCACCGATGGCTGCTCACAATTCACTGAATAACTGCCCCATGCCTACTAATCCCAACGACACGTTCGACCAGGAGCCTTCGGAAGACGGCGCTTCGACCCCCATGCTCAATGCGGCCACCTACGGCCAGCAGCTCGACGACAACAACGCCTCGGGCCAGGAGAAGGCCGACGAGATGGACGACTCCCTCCGCTCCGACACCGCCGAGATGCGCGCTGCCAACGGCCCCGCCCCTGCCTCGTCCGACAACCTCCCCAAGGAGCTTACCGACCCCAGCGACCGCGCCTTCACCCTGCCCGAAGAGCAGGAGCCGAAGTAACCAGCTTCCCTTTCCAAAAAAGGCTTTCATCAAACGATGAAAGCCTTTTTTTATGCCCGTTCAGCGGCACGGCCAGCAGTTTGGCCCTGCCTGCAAGCTCAACTTTATGCGCTTCTTCCTATCTGATGAACTTTTGATTACTACCACTTGCTTAGAATATAAATAATATTGTATATTTATTATATTCAGAACACGTCAGAAATAATCCCGCATCCTGGAATTGGATGGGGGCACACAGCATAGCCACAGTGCTGAGCCGGATGTATGCGCAGCCACAAACCCAAGCCCGTTCGTTTGTTTTTCACCCTTTTTCTCTCCTCCCAATGGACACGCCAGAAGCCCCCACCCCGGCACCCCTCCCCACCAACCAAGCCACCGCAAACCAAACGCCGGCCGCTCAAGCCGCTGCTCCCGCTGCCGAAGCCAACCCCGCTCCTGCTGCTCCGACGGCCGCAACAGCCGCTGCTGACGCTACTGCGGACGCCCCAGCGCCAGCGGCTATCATTATCAATGCTACCGCTGCGCCGGCCACAGCCGCTACGCCCGCGCCGGCAGCGGCCGTAGCGGCGGCGGCCCCAGCCGCGGCTGCTATTCCGGCCACAGAGGTCACCGCCCTTAACCACCTGGAGGTAGGGACCGCCGCGGCAGAGGCCGCCACGCGGCTCACGTTTTCCATCCCGATAGAAATATCCGTGAGTACCCCGCTGCAACACCCGGCCAACTCGCTGGAGCAACCCACTAACGTCGCCCCTACCGCTGCGCCCGAGGTGCCAGCCCCCGAAAAAGGAGCCATCGGTTTCCAATACGCTGCCGCCCGCGACGATGAGCCCGACACCCCGAACGACCAGGTAGCACCTGCCGAGCCAGCGCCCCTGTAAATACTTGTCCCTAACCGCAAAAAAGGCTTTCACCCACTGGTGAAAGCCTTTTTTGCGCCTGTCTACCAACTGCTACCACCGCCAACCCACCTGCACGCCACCGTACCATGCCCGCCCCGGCGCGGGCTGGAAATACCGCCCGCCAAAGGCATTTAAGTCATTGCCCAGGCTGTAGCGGCGGTCCGTGGCATTATCAATACCCGCGTAAATATTGGTTTCGAGATGCCGGCCCAGCGTGCGCCGCCAGCCGCCCCGCGCCCCAAACACCCAGTAGCCCGCCGCTTCCTCCGTATTGGCATCGTTGAGCACGATACGCGCCTGGTGGCTCAAGCTGGGGCTGAGGTAGAAACCCCACCGCTGGTTGAAATTCAGTCCTGCGCTGAGCGTACGCGGCGTGGTGCCGGTGAGGCGGTTGCCGCTCAGGTCGGCCCCGCCGCTGGTGTAGCTGCCGAAACGGAAGTCGTTGTAGGCGTAGCTGGCCCAGGCGCGGAGGCCGGTTCCGGTCGTCTGCACGTCGTCGGGAGCGTTGGGCACGGGCTCTACTTCGCGCCACAGCCAGCCGCTCAGGGCCGCTTCGAGGCCGCGCTGATGGGTGCTGCCGGTATTGCGGAAGACGACCGTGCCTTGGTCGGCGGTGCTGCTAACGATGGTTTGGCGCAGTTCCAGGTCGAAGAGGTTGACTTCATAAGTCAGGTGCTGATGGAAGAAATTGCCCCGCGCGCCCACCTCGTAGCTGGTGCCGCGCTCGGCCTGCAGGTCGCCGTTCAGGCTGCCATCCGAAGGCCGGATTTCATCCACCGTGGGCGGCGAGAAGCCGGTGCTCACGCTGGCATATACAGATAAAATGGGGCTAAACTCGCGCAGCAGCGCCACGCGGGGCGAGATTTCGGGCCGGAAATCGCGGCTGAGCTGGTAGCCGGTGGGGTTGGTCGCGGCGTTGCTCACCCGCGCAATGCGGTGGCGCAGGCGGTTGTAGCTGGCAGCCACGGTCAGCTGGAAATTGGCCGGCAGTTCATAATCGGCCTGGGCAAAAGCGAAGCCGGTGGTAATCGTGATTTCGTCGTCGTAGCGCAGTGCGCCGGGCGTGCCGCCGTTGTTCTGGTAGCTGCGTCCGTCGGTGAAGCCGGCCTGGAACTCGCCGCCGCCCTGCAGTCGCAGCACCCGGCCGGCCAGCGCGGTGCGGTAGCTCAAAGCCGTGCGCCCGCCCAGGCCTACGCCGGTATTGCTTTCGTAGTCGACCAAATAAGGCGTCCGAATCACAGTGCCGCTGCCGTACAGCGTGGTTTGCAGTTCCAGCTTCTCGGTGAAGCGATACTCGTGCGTCAGGCCCAGCAAGCCCGTGCGCGAGGCATAAAACGCCTGCTGCGCCACGGTGCCGGGCGCGGCAGCCGTGCCCGGCCGCGCCTGCCGGGGGTCGGCTGCAAACTGGGCGCGGGTGAGGCCGCCGGGCAGTTGGTAGCTGATGTCGGTATAGAGCAGATGGGCGGCCAGCGTAGTTTTGGGGCCGGCCACGGTGCGGGCATCAAGGGCCAAAACGTCGCGCTGCAGGGCGCTTTGCTGGCGGTATCCTTCCAGGCTTTGGTGGGCGTATTGGGCGCGGATGCTGCTGGTGGCGCTGCCTGTTTCGGCCGTGATGGTGCTGCGGCGCAGGCCGTAGCTACCCACCGTGGCCCCGGCTGCCACCCGGCTCACACCTGCCTCTACCGTCGGCGTGCCGAACAGTGCCACGCCACCCGTGCCCGCGCCGTACACGCTGCCGGCCGGCCCCTTCAGCACCTCGAGCCGCCCAATGATGGCCGGGTCGAGCAGGTTGAGCGGCGTGCTGCCGCCGGCCTCGGTGAAGGGGATGCCGTTGTAGTACACCTTCACGTTGCGCACCCCAAATGGCGAGCGCAGCGTACTGCCCCGAATGCTGAGCCGGTAACTGGCCGTGGCGCGCTCTTCCAGCCGCACGCCAGGTAGCGTATTCACGGCCTGCGTGAGAGCCACAGGGCTGAAGTGCTCAATCACATGGGCATCAATCACGCCCACGGCGGCGGCCGTGCGGCGCAGTGGCAGCCGCTGGCCGTAGCCGGTTACGGTAGCTTCGGGCAGGGCCACGGCGCGAGCGGTATCGGGCCGGGTTTGAGCGCGGGCGGGTAGAAGCGGCAGCCAAAGCAGCAATGGGAAGGTGTATCGAAAGGGCATAAGGGTTAGGTCAAACGGCACGACGCAGACCAGCGGAGTACGCGAATTGTTGCCGGCTGACGAATTGTAGCGCGAACTTTTAGTTCGCGTCCCCGCGCCGTTCGCATCGTTTAGGTTTCTGCCGGGGACGCGAAGTAAAAGTTCGCGCTACGCCCCCGCCGTACCGTTCCTATCCCCCAGCAGCGCGTCAATTTCGGCCGCGTCGGGCAGGCCGGGGCGACGCCAGAGCTCTACGCCGTGATGCATGAGCACGCTGGTGGGCAGTTGGGCCGGCGCGAAGCTGCGCAGGATGGCGGGGTAGCTGGCTTCGTCGATTTGCAGCACCTGCACGGCGGCCCCCAGGCGGTTTTGCAGCATGGCGAGTTCGGCCGCAAAAATGCCTTGGGACGGCGCCAGCGAATGCCGGGCTGGCGGCGGCAGCATCACCAGCAGCACGGCCGCCGCCGGGCGCTCGGTCTCAACGGCGTGAAAGCCAGTCATGGCAAAAGGGCAAAGCTTGAGGTAAAAAGTGTGCTCCAAAACTAGCCGGGCTCCGGAACCCCGCACATGACGGCCGTCAGACCGGGGCGCTGACATCCATCAGGGCGCTGTGCAGGCCGCGTTCCGGTGTTACTTTACCGCATCAATTGCCCGCCATGCCACTCGACTTTTACCGCAACCCACTCACCGACATTCTGTTTGAGCAGACCAGCAGCTTTGTGGGCCTGTACGACGTGAGCGCGGCCTGGTTTACGCGCGTGAACACCGCCGGCTACCGCCAGCTGGGCTACCCCTCGGCCCAGGCCCTCTACGACGACCCCGTCCGGACCCTGCTGCTGCACCGCCTCAGCCCGGCCGAGTGGGAGCGGCTGCGCGATGAAACACTAGCCGCCGGGCACTACGAGCAGGAAGTGGAAATCCGGCGGCACATGGGCACCCCGTTCTGGGCCTACCTCGAACTCACCAGCCTGGCCCTGGAAGGAAAAGATTATTTCCTCGTGCGCCTCACCGATACCGGCCGGCTGCACGAGGCCGAGCGCAACCTGGCCCAGAGCGTGCGGCGCTTCGAAGCCGTGTTCACCCACGCCACCATCGGCATCATTGTGGCCACGCGGCAGGGAAATATCGTGCTGGCCAACGAAAAATCGCACCAGCTGTTCGGCTATCCGGCCGGGGCATTGGCCGAGCAGTCCATCGAGGTATTGGTGCCCGATGCCGTGCGGGGCCGCCACGAGCACCTGCGCGAGTCCTTCAACGCGCACCCGGCGGTGCGGGCCATGGGCTCGAACCGGGCGCTGCTGGCCCGCCGCCGCGATGGCTCGGTGTTTCCCGTCGAAATCAGCCTGAGCTATTTCCACCTCGATGAGGAGCTGTACGTGGTGGCTTACGTGGTCGACATCAGCGCCAAGCAGGAAGCCGAGCAGGCCCTGCAGGCCGAGCGCCAGCGCGTGGACCGCCTCAACGCCGAGCTGGAGCAGAAAGTGGCCGACCGCACCCACGCCCTCATGACCACCCTGGCCCAGCTGGAGCACCGCTCCGAAGAGCTGGCCCAGGCCCTGGCCGCCGAGCAGGAGCTGGGCGAGCTCAAGTCGCGCTTCGTGGCCATGGCCTCGCACGAGTTCCGCACGCCGCTCACGGCCGTGCTCACCTCGGCCACGCTGGTGGAGAAATACCCGGCCGCCGAGCAGCAGCCCCAGCGCCTGCGTCATTTGGACCGCATCCGGGCCTCGGTGAAGCATTTGACCGATATTCTGGAGGAGTTTCTGTCGGTGGGCAAAATTGAGGAAGGGAAGATTGAGGCCCACCCGGCCCAGCTGGCCGTGCCCGCCCTGCTGCGCGAAGCCGTGGCCGAAGTGCAGGGCCTGCGCAAGCCCGGCCAGCACATCGAGCTCAGCACCGACGGCCCTGAACTGGTGTGGCTCGACGCCTCGCTGCTGCGCAAAGTCCTCGTCAACCTACTTTCCAACGCGCTGAAATATTCGGCCGAAAACACCACCGTCCGGCTCAGTGCTACCGGCCGGCCCGGCCGCCTCACGCTGCAGGTGCAGGACCAGGGCGTGGGCATTTCGGCCGAAGACCAGGAGCATTTATTCCAGCGTTTTTACCGGGCCCGCAACGTGGCCAACACGCCCGGCACCGGCCTGGGCCTCTACATCATCACCAAATACCTGGAGCTGATGGGGGGCACCATTGCGCTGCACAGCGAGCTGCACGTGGGCACCACCGTCACCATTACCCTTCCCTATGAAAACCATTCTGCTGATTGAGGACAACGACGTTATCCGCGAAAACACGGCCGAGATTCTGGAGTTGGCCGGCTACGCCGTGCTCACGGCCGAGAACGGCAAAGTAGGCGTGGAAAAAGCCCTGGCCACCAAGCCCGATTTGGTGGTGTGCGACATCATGATGCCCGTGCTCGACGGCTACGGCGTGCTGCACATCTTCAACCAGAACCCGCACCTGGCGGGGGTGCCATTCATCTTTCTCACCGCCAAAACCGAGCGTACCGACCTGCGCCGCGGCATGGAGCTGGGAGCCGACGACTACCTCACCAAGCCCTTCGAGGAAACCGAGCTGCTGAGCGCCATCAGTAGCCGCCTCCACCGCTTCGGCAAGCTGCAGGCCGACTACGACCTGCGCGTCCCCGAAGGCCTGGGCAATTTCCTGGACGATGCCGCCGCCGCCGGCCAGCTCAGCGACCTCACCATCGACCGCCGCCCGCACTCGCTACGCAAAAAGCAGGAAGTGTACGCCGAAGGCGACGAGCCCACGCGGCTATACTTCGTGCAAACCGGCCGCGTGAAAACCGTGCGCCGCACCCCCGGCGGCAAGGAATTAATCACGGGCGTGTACGGCCCCGGCGAGTTCTTCGGCTACCTGCCCCTGCTGGAGCAAGTGCCGCACGCCGACACCGCCCTGGTGCTGGACGACGCCACGTTGCTCTACATTCCGAAGGCTGATTTCATGGCCCTGCTGCACCGCAACGCGGCCGTGGGCCAGCAGTTTGTGCGCCTGCTGGCGGGGCGGGTGAGCGAGCGCGAGGAGCAGCTGCTGGGCATGGCCTACGGCTCCATCCGGCGGCGCGTGGCCGATACGCTGCTGCGCCTGCACGAGCAGGCCGGGGCCGCGCCGGAAGCCCTCATTCAGCTCTCGCGCGACGATATGGCCGCCGTGGTGGGCACCGCCCCGGAGTCGCTCATCCGTACCCTGAGCGAGTTCAAGCAAAGCGGCCTGATTGAACTGAGCACGCATGGCATCAAGCTATTGCACCCCGAAAAGCTGCGCCAACCCAACTGGTAGGCGGCGCGGCAGCGTTTTACTGTGCCAGGTAGCCGCCATCGACCACAATGGCCTGGCCCGTGACGAAGGAAGCCTGCTCCGAGGCCAGCCACAGCAGCGCGCCCGTTATTTCCTCGGGCCGGCCCAGGCGGTGCAGGGCGTGCCTGGCGGCAATCTGCTCGTGCATCTCGTTGTGGCCCTCGATTCCGGCCTTGGTGAGCATGGGCGTTTCGATGAAGCCGGGGCACACGGCGTTAATGCGGATGCCCTGCGGGCCGTATTCGAGGGCGGCGGTTTCGGTGAGGCCGATGAGGCCGTGCTTGGCGGCCACGTAGGCACAGGCCCCAGGAAAGCCGACTTTGCCCAGAATGGAGGCCATGTTGATGATGCTGCCGCGCCCGGCGGCCACCATGGCTTGCAGCTCGTATTTCTGGCAATACCACACGCCACTCAGGTTGATGCCGAGCACGCGCTGCCATTCCTCGTCGGGGTAGTCGGCGCTGGGGGCCGAGGCACCGCCCACGCCCGCGTTGTTGATGGCCACATCGAGCCGTCCAAACTTGGCCAAGGTGCGCTGTACCAGCTGCTGCACGCTGGCCGGTGAGGCCACGTCGCAGGCTACAAACAGGCTTTCCGGGCCGGTTTCGCTGAGCTCCTGGGCCAGCGCCTGGCCGGCGGCTTCGTCCACATCGGCCACCACCACGTGCGCGCCGGCCTGCGAAAAAGCCTCGGCCGCCGCCTTGCCAATACCGGACGAAGCGCCCGTGATGAGCACTACCTGGTTGTCAAATGTTTTCATATCGTGCAAAAGGGAAAGGAAGCGGGGACTGAAGCCGGGAGCGCGCCGAAGGAAAAGCCCCCGTTTCTTAAGCTACTCAGCGACACAAAATTGCCGCCCACCCGCTGCCAGCCCGCTGAGATTAATCAGGCTCTTGGGCTGACATTCATCAGGCGGGCGGCGGGCGGCGGGCCGGAGCTTTGGGGTTGCCATCAGCCCCTTTTTGCCCGTGCCTTTTGCGCCTGCCCTTGCCCCTCCCCCGCCATACGCTGACGTTGCTTGCACGCACTGCGGCGATGCTTGCCCCGACACCCCCATCCGCCTGCCGGCCGAGCCGGAGCTGGCCTTTTGCTGCCAGGGTTGCCGCGCCGTGTACGAGCTGCTGGCCGCCAACCGCCTCTGCACCTACTACCGCCTCGACGAGCATCCCGGCCAGAAAATGAAGGCCGTGGAGCTGCCCGGCCGCTTCGACTACCTCGACGCCGAGGCAGTGCAGGCGCAGCTGCTGTCCTTCCGCTCGCCCACGTTGGCGCGGCTCACCTTCAGCATTCCCCAGATGCACTGCGCCTCGTGCATCTGGCTGCTGGAGAACCTGTTCAAGCTAAACCCGGGCATCTCGGCATCGCGAGTCAATTTCCTGCGCAAAGAGCTGACGGTAAGCTACCAGCCCGCCACCACGACCCTAAAAGAAATAGTGAAGCTGCTGGCCTCGGTGGGCTACGAGCCGCAGATTACGCTGGCCGAGCTGGGCGCGCAGCCCCACGCCGCCAGCCGCACGCTGTACTACCAGCTGGGCATCGCGGCCTTCGGCTTTGGCAACGTGATGCTGCTGGCTTTTCCCGAATATTTTTCCTTCACCGAGCAGCTGCAAAGCACGTTTGGGCAGTTTTTTGGCGGGCTGAGCTTGCTGCTGGCCTTGCCGGTGCTGCTGGTGAGCGCGCGCGGCTTCTACCGCTCAGCCTGGCAGGGGCTGCGGCAGCGCTACATCAACCTCGATTTTCCCATCAGCCTGGGCCTCACGGCGCTGTTTGTGACCAGCGTGTTTGAAGTGCTGACTCAGCGCGGGCCGGGCTATTTCGATTCCTTCACCGGGCTGGTGTTTTTCATGCTCATCGGCAAATGGGTGCAGCAGCGCAGCTACGACGCCCTGCGCTTCGACCGCGACTTCACCTCCTACTTCCCAGTGGCCGTGACGCGGCTCACGCCCGCCGGCGAAGAATCGGTGTCGGTGAAAGAGCTGCGGGCCGGGCAGCGCATCCGGGTGCTGCACCAGGAAATCATTCCGGCCGATGCCGTGCTGCGGCGCGGCGCGGGCCAGATTGACTACAGCTTCGTATCGGGCGAGAGCGAGCCGGTGGCCCGCCAGGCCGGCGACCTGCTGTATGCCGGCGGCCGCCAAATGGGCGAGGCCGTGGAGCTGGAAGTGGTGCGCGAGGTGTCGCAGGGCTACCTCACCCAACTCTGGAACAACCCCGCCTTTCAGAAGGAAAAGCAGCCTTCGCTGGAAACCTACGCCGATAAAGTGGGCCGCTATTTCGTGGGCCTCACCCTCACGCTGGCGCTGGGCGCGGTGGCCTATTGGTACCCGCAAAGCCCGGCCATGGCGCTGCGGGCCTTCACCTCGGTGCTCGTCATTGCCTGCCCGTGCGCGCTGTCGCTGGCCACGCCGTTTGCGCTGGGGGCCGCGCTGCGGGTGCTGGGCCGCCGCAAGTTCTACCTCAAAAACTCCGCCGTGGTAGAAACCCTGGGCCGCGCCGACACCATCGTATTCGACAAAACCGGCACCCTCACGGATGTTAAAAAATCGGGGGTGGAATACCTAGGGCCGCCGCTCAGCCCCGGTCAGCAGCAAGCCGTGGCGGCCGTGGTGCGCCAGTCCACGCACCCGCTCAGCCAGCGCCTGGCGGCAGAGTTGCCCGCTAGTTCATTGGCCGTAGCGGATTTTGTGGAAGTACCCGGCCAGGGCGTGCGCGGCACCGTGGCCGGCGTGGTGGTGCGGGTGGGCACGGCGGCATTTGCCGCGTTGAACAATTGTAGAGGCGCGACACTTCGCGTCTCCGCGTTGAACGAGGCGATAACGGACGATGCCAACGGTGCGGACGCAGAGACGCGAAGTGTCGCGTCTCTACACCAAACGGCCAACCTGCAATCCTGCGTGTACATCAGTCTCGACAATCGCCTGCATGGTCACTATCGGTTTCGCAACGTGTACCGCGACAGCCTGCGGCCGGTGCTGGCCGCGCTGGGCACGCGCTACCGCTTAGCGGTGCTCTCAGGCGACAACGACACCGAGCAGGCCCGGCTGCGCGAATTATTCGGCCCGACGGCCGAAATCCACTTCCGTCAAACCCCGCAAAACAAACTCGATTACATCGCCAAGCTCAAGCACGAAGGCCGCACCGTAGTAATGATAGGCGACGGCCTGAACGACGCCGGTGCCCTCCAGCGTGCCGATGCCGGCATCGCCCTCACCGACACGCTCACCAACTTTTCCCCCGCCTGCGACGCCATTCTCGAAGCCGGCAATTTCGGGCAACTGGCCACCATGCTGGGCTTCTCGCGGGCCTGCCTGCGCATTGTGCTGGCCACGTTCGCGCTGTCATTCATCTACAACGGCATTGGGCTCACGCTGGCAGTGCAGGGCCGGTTCACGCCCATTGTGTCGGCCATTCTTATGCCCATCAGCTCGCTGAGCGTGATGGTTTTTGCCACGCTGCTGGTGCGGCTGGCCGCGTGGCGGCGAGGGCTTTGAAAGGATGCCAGAACGGTCTAGAGACGCAATATTTTGCGTCTCGTCGTTGAACGACCGGCACTGCGCCAAACCACCTGCGACCGTGCAGCTATAACAACATCAGCAACGACGAGACGCAAAATATTGCGTCTCTACATCATTCAAACCGCGTCCGTCATTTCTACTTATGTCCATCATCTTCCTGCTTATCGGTATCAGCCTGCTGGTGGCGCTCACTTTTCTGGCGGCGTTTTTCTGGGCGGTGCGCTCGGGACAATACGAGGACGACTACACGCCCGCCGTGCGGATGCTGTTTGAGGATGAAACGGAGCCGGATATTCCGCCCGGCGGTTCGGCCGCCTGACATCAATCACGCCGTCGGCCTGACTTTTGTCAGCTTTTCGACACCAGCCGGCCGGGACCTTTGGGGTAATAATAATTCAATTCCCCCTTTATGCAGGCCGAACCGCTAGCTCCCGTTGCTGCCCCCCGAGCGCCCCTGATTCCAAGCGCTGTGAACCGGGCCGTTGACACCTTTTTCTACGATAATCAGATTGTCCGCGACTTCGGCATTGCCACCGTTATCTGGGGCATTATCGGCATGGCAGTGGGCGTGCTGGCCGCTTTTGAGCTGGCCCGGCCCGAGGTGAACATGGGTACGGCCTACACCACCTTCGGCCGCATCCGGCCGCTGCACACCAACGCGGTGATTTTCGCATTCGTCGGCAACGGCATTTTTACCGGCGTTTACTACTCGCTGCAGCGCCTGTGCAAGGCCAGGATGTTTTCCGACGTCCTTAGCAAAATCCATTTCTGGGGCTGGCAGCTGATTATCCTGTCGGCGGTGGCGACGCTGCCGCTGGGCTTCACCACCAGCAAGGAATACGCCGAGCTGGAATGGCCGATTGACATCGCCATTACTGTGGTGTGGGTGGTGTTTGGCTGGAATATGTTCGGTACCATTGCCAGGCGGCGCGAGCGGCACCTGTACGTGGGCATCTGGTTTTACATCGCCACGTTCATCACGGTGGCCGTTTTGCACCTCGTCAACTCGGCCGAAGTGCCCGTGAGCTGGCTCAAAAGCTACTCGGCCTACGCCGGCGTGCAGGACGCGCTGGTGCAGTGGTGGTACGGCCACAATGCGGTGGCTTTCTTCCTCACCACGCCTTACCTGGGCCTGATGTACTACTTCATGCCGAAGGCGGCCGAGCGGCCCATCTACTCCTACCGCCTGAGCATCATTCACTTCTGGTCGCTTATTTTCATTTACATCTGGGCCGGGCCGCACCACTTGCTCTACACCGCCCTGCCCGATTGGGCTCAGAGCCTGGGTGTGGCCTTCAGCATCATGCTGATTGCGCCGAGCTGGGGCGGCATGATAAACGGCCTGCTGACATTGCGCGGCGCCTGGGACAAAGTGCGCGAGGAGCCCGTGCTCAAGTTCTTCGTGGTGGCCATCACGGCCTACGGCATGGCCACTTTTGAAGGCCCCATGCTCTCGCTGAAAAACGTAAATGCCATTGCGCACTTCACCGACTGGATTGTGGCGCACGTGCACGTGGGGGCCCTGGGCTGGAACGGTTTCCTCACCTTCGGGATGCTGTACTGGTTGTGGCCGCGCCTTTATAAAACGCCGCTGTCCTCGAAGAAACTGGCCACTACGCACTTTTGGCTGGGCACGCTGGGCATCCTCTTCTACGCCATTCCGATGTACTGGGCGGGCTTCACGCAGGGCCTGATGTGGAAGCAGTTCAACGCCGAGGGCATGCTGCAATACCCCAACTTCCTCGAAACCGTGATTCAGCTGGTGCCCATGTATTACCTGCGCGGCATCGGCGGGGTGCTCTACCTCAGCGGCGTGTTTTTGCTGATGTACAACCTGTATAAAACGGCCCAGGCCGGCACGCTGCTGGCCAACGAAAAGGCCCAGGCTCCGGCGCTGCTGCCCGAAGCCCAGGACCCGCACGTGCAGGCCGGCCACTGGCACCGCTGGCTCGAGCGCCGGCCCTTTCAGCTGGCCGTGGGCGCCACGGTGGCCATTGCCATCGGCGGGGCAGTGGAGATGATTCCGACCTTTTTGGTGAAGTCGAACGTGCCCACCATTGCCTCGGTGAAGCCCTACCGGCCGCTCGAATTGCAGGGCCGCGACCTCTACATCAAGGAAGGCTGCTCGAACTGCCACACCCAGATGGTGCGCCCCTTCCGCTCGGAAACCGAGCGCTATGGCGAGTACAGCAAAGCCGGCGAATACGTGTACGACCGGCCCTTCCTGTGGGGCAGCAAGCGCACCGGGCCCGATTTGCAGCGCGTGGGCCAGAAATACCCCAACTCCTGGCACTACAACCACATGATGGACCCCACCAGCATGTCGCCTGGCTCCATCATGCCGCCCTACCCGTGGCTGTTTGAGAATGAGATTGATTACAGTACGCTGCCCAACAAAATCCGGGTGTTGCAAGGCCTGAACACGCCCTACCCCGCTGGCTTCGATAAGCTAGCCGTGGCCGATGCGCAGAACCAGGCCCGCGGCATCGTGGCCGAGCTGAAAAAGGAGGACATCGAGGTGAAATCGGACAAGGAAATAGTGGCCCTGATTGCCTACCTCCAGCGCCTGGGCACGGACATCAAGGTGAAACAGTAGCGCGGACTTTGTAGTTCGCGACCTCCCTACAACCTCATTACTCGCGGACTACAAAGTCCGCGCTACAACTATGGACAAGAACGTTTTGCAATCCATCGCCGGGGTAGAAATCTATCCGCTTATCTCGCTGGGCATCTTCGTGCTCTTCTTCCTGGGGCTGCTGGTGTACGTGCTGCTGAGCAGCCGCCAGCACCTGCGCACCATGAGCGAGCTGCCCCTGCTCGACGACGAGGCAACCATCCAATCATCCCTAAACCACGACGTGTTATGTTAACCACTCGCACCTTCTTGCTGACTTTCCTGGGCCTGCTCACCAACTTCGCGGCCGCCGCCCAATCTGCTACCCCCAACGAGGCTCCCAATTCAACTACCGTGCTGAGCTGGGTGGTGTGGTGGGCCGCCGGCGTGGTGCTGCTGATGGCCGTCGTAACTGCCGGTTCGGTGACTTCGGCCGCCAGGTACCGGTACGAGGCGCAGCAGGCCGAGCCAGAAGCGGCTGTCGCCACTGAAGCCGCTCCCGCCATCGCGCCCAGCCAGGCCGTGCCCGTTGCAGCGGCGCCGGTTGAGGCCGCGCCGGTCAGAATTGCCACCCAGGAAGAGGTTTACGCATGATACGCCCCCACCAATTGCTACTGGGGGTTGGGGCGGCGCTATTGGCTGCCCGCCCCGCCCTGGCCCAGGCGGCCGAAACCGGCGCGCTGGCAAGCCCCGATTCGCAACGGGCCATGCTCTGGTTTGTGCTGAGCACGCTGGTGCTGGTGCTGATGGTGTTTTTGCTGCTCTTCGTGGCCGTAATTGCCTGGCTGCGGCCGCAGCTGCGCCAGCTCTACGCCCTGCCCACGGTGCACGACACCTGGAGTGGCCGCGTGCTGGGCCTGCTGGTGGGCGATGCTCGCCTGGTGCAGGGCGACGTGCGCGACGAGCTGATGGACCACGAATACGACGGCATCCACGAGTTCGACAACGACCTGCCGCCGTGGTGGAAGTACGGCTTTTATGCCACCATCGTCTTTGCTATCGGCTACCTCACGTACTACCACGTCCTCAAAACCGGCCAGCTCCAGGGTGCCGAATACGCCACCGAAATGCAGCAGGCCGCCCTGCTCATCGCCGCCACCCCCGACGACCCCAACCAGCTCACCACCTACCAGCCCCTGCTGGTGCCGGCCGAGCTGAGCAGCGGCAAAAGCATCTTCGCCACCAACTGCGCACCGTGCCACGGGGCCAGCGGCGAGGGCAAAGTCGGACCCAACCTGACCGACGAATTCTGGCTGCACGGCGGCGAAGTGAACCACGTCTACAAAACCATCAAGTTCGGCGTGAACGGCAAGGGCATGGTGGCCTGGAAAGGCAAGCTCTCGGGCAAGCAGATTCTGCAAGTGGCCTCTTACGTGCTGAGTTTGCAAGGTACCAAGCCAGCTAATGCCAAGCCGCCGCAGGGCGAGAAAGAAACGCCGGGCAAGACGGTGGCAAAGCTGTAGCCCAGACACTCACACCGCCGGGCCCTCTCCCGCGGAGAGGGGAGCATAACGATTGTAGCGCGGACTTTCAGTCCGCGAGTGACCTGTTCAAAACAACTTATGCGCGGACTAAAAGTCCGCGCTACTCCCGCACCGCTTCCCAACCAGCAAAATGCCCGCCACTCAATTCAAGCCCGACGATTCGTACCGCGATTCGCTCTCCACGATAAGTGCGGCGGGCGAACGGGTGTGGCTCTACCCCAAAAAGCCCGCCGGCCGCCTCTACCGTTACCGTAAGGCGCTGAGCTACGGCTTTCTGGCGCTGCTGTTTGCCGGACCGTGGCTGCGCATTCAGGGGCTGCCGGTGCTGCTGCTCAACCTGCCAGCCCGGCGCTTCATCATCTTCGGGCAGATTTTCTGGCCCCAGGATTTTTTTATTCTGCTGCTGGCCACGCTCACGTTTCTGGTGTTCATCATCGTGTTCACGGTGGTGTACGGGCGCGTGTTTTGCGGCTGGGTTTGCCCGCAGACCATCTTTTTGGAGATGGTTTTCCGCCGCATTGAGTACTGGCTGGAAGGCGACGCGCCCCAGCAAAAAGCCCTCGACCGCCGCGCGCTGGACTGGGACAAATTCTGGCGCAAAGCCACCAAGCACGCGCTGTTTCTCGGCATCTCGTTTCTGATTGCCAATACCTTCCTGGCCTACATCATCGGCACCGAGGAGCTGCTAAAAATCGTAACCGATTCGCCCACGGCCCACCTGGGCGGGCTGGCGGCGCTTACGGTTTTCACCGGCCTGTTCTACGCCGTGTTTGCGCGGTTTCGGGAGCAGGTGTGCACCATTGTGTGCCCATATGGGCGGTTGCAGGGTGTTTTACTGGATAAGGACAGCTTGGTGGTAGCTTATGACTACCATCGCGGCGAACCCCGCGAAAAGCTGCGCAAAACCCAGCTGCGCACCGCCGGCGACTGCATCGACTGCCACCAGTGCGTGCAGGTCTGCCCCACGGGCATCGACATCCGCAACGGCGCTACCCAGCTCGAATGCACCAACTGCACGGCCTGCATTGATGCCTGCAACAACATCATGGCCCTGATTGAGAAGCCCCCGGGCCTCATCCGCCACGCTTCGGTGAATGGCATTGCCGAGGGCACCAAATTCCGCCTCACCGGCCGCGTGAAGGCGCTTTCCGGCGTGCTGGCCGGGCTGCTGATTGTGCTCACTGGCCTGCTGGTGTCGCGCTCCAACGTGGCGGCCACCGTGCTGCGCACACCCGGCCAGCTCTTCCAGAAAACCGACCACGGCACCATCACCAACCTCTACAACATCTCGGTCATCAACAAAACCAACCAGCCCTACCCCCTCACCCTGCGCCTGCTGGAACCGGCGCAGGGCACCATTTCCCTGGTCAGCACCTCCACCCTCACCCTGCCCGCCCAGGGCATTGCCGAGGGCGTGTTTTTCGCCGAGCTGCCCCGCACCGCCCTCCACCACACCAACCAGAAAATCCGCATCGGCCTGTTCAGCGGCCCCACGCTGGTGGCCGAGACAAGCACGAAATTCCTCGGGCCAGTGCAGTGAGCCGCATGATGTTCCAGCAAACAACCCCCATGACAACCACTTCCAAACCCCGCACCATCTGGCCTTATGCCATCATTGCCGTGTTCGTGGTCTTCGCCGGCTACATCGGTTTTATGGTGCAGCAGGCCATGCGGACCACCGTCGACCTCGTCAGCCCCGACTATTACAAGCAGGAGCTGGCCTACCAGCAGCGCATGGAATCGGTGGCGCGCACCGCCGCCTTGCCCGCGCCCGTGCAGCTGCACCACGAGCCCGCCGCCCAGCGCCTCACCCTGCAGCTGCCCGCCACCCTGGCCGGCCAAACCGTGCGCGGCAACATCCACTTCTTCCGCCCTTCCGACCAGAAGCTGGACTTCGCCCTGCCGCTGAAAACCGGCACCCAGCAACAGTTCAACACCGCCAAAATGCGGCCCGGCTACTGGCGCGTGCGGGTCGATTTCACGGCCGACAATCAGGCTTATTTCGTCGAGAAAGAACTAATTATCCGCTAAAACCATGCTGTGGGCCGGCTTTTTATTCGGGTTGCTGGGCAGTTTCCACTGTGTGGGCATGTGCGGGGCCATTGCGCTGGCGCTGCCCGGGCCGGCGGCCGGCACCAGCCGGCTTCGCTACGTGGGCAGCCGCCTGCTCTACAACCTGGGCCGGGCCGCCACCTACGCCACGCTGGGCGCGGGCGCGGGCCTTTTGGGCCAGGGGCTGCGGCTGGCGGGCGTGCAGCGGGGCCTGTCGATTGCCTCGGGCGTGCTGATTTTGCTGCTGGTGGCCGTGCCCGAGCGCCACACGGCGCGCGTGGCCAGCCTGTTGGGTTTCAGTCGGCCGCTGGCTTGGGTGAAGAATACGCTGGGGCGGTTATTCCAGAAGTCGTCAGGGCCGGCGCTGTTTGCCACCGGGTTGCTCAACGGCTTGCTGCCCTGCGGCCTGGTGTACTTGGCCTTGGCTGGCGCGCTGAGCGCGCCAGGGGTGGCGGGCGCGGCGGGCTATATGGCCCTATTTGGCCTGGGCACGCTGCCGCTCATGCTGGGCCTTTCGCTGAGCGGGCAGCTGGTGCCGCTGGTCTGGCGCGGGCGCATGCGGCAGGCCGTGCCCTACGCGGCTTCGGTGCTGGCGGTGCTGTTCATCGTGCGGGGGCTGGGGCTGGGCATTCCTTATCTGAGCCCGCAATTGCAGGCCTCGGCCGTAGTGGCCGGGCATCAGCCAACCACCGTGCATTACTGTCATTGAAGCATTTACAAACACCCTTCAACTGCTTAAGAAGCAGCTTTTCAGTCATTTAACCCGGCATTCTGCGCCGCCAAAACCGCTTCCCGCTGCTCCATGAAAACCATTCTCGTCCCCCTCGACCACACCGCCGCCACCGAAGCCACCCTCGCCTACGCCAACAAGCTGGCCGTGCGCTGGCCGGCCGAGATTGTGCTGCTCTACTGCCAGCCCGCGGATGTCGTGACCACCCTCGAAGCCCAGGAGCAGCACCTCCAGAGCCTGGTGGAGCGTCTGCGCTACCAGCAGCTCACGCGGCAGGACGGCCGCCGCATCCGCTACCACTACCGGGTGCTGGCCGGCTGCCTGCACGACCACATCCGCGCCGAGGCCACCCGCTGCGCCGCCGACCTCGTGGTGATGGGCCTGGAGCACATCGACTGCGGCCGGCAGGAAGCCCCCGGCAACCACGCCGCCGCCCTCACCGAGCTCGTGGCCTGCCCCGTGCTGGTGGTGCCGCCCGGCCGCCGCGCCCTGCCCCAGCGCCTGGTGTTCCTGGCCGATTTCGGCACCCTCAACCCCACCGTGCTGCCCCGCCTGGCCGCCCTGGAAAGCGCCTTCCCCACCGCCCCGCTCGACCTAGTGCAGTTCTACGCGCCGGCCCAGCGGCCGCAGCGGCGCAGCCTGCGCCAGGGCCTGGCCAAAGCCGCCGCCCAGCTGGCCTGGGCGGCCCCCAGCGCCCTGCACCTGCTCGAAGACGACGCCCCGCTGGAAGGCATCAGCGAGTTCTGCGCCCACATTCAGGCCCAGCTTTTAGTGATTGCGCCCGCCAGTCCGGCCCAGCTGCTGCGCTATTTCGATGCCTGCTACACCACCACGCGGGCCTACCACACCCAGATTCCGGTGCTGGTGCTGCGCGCCGCCGAGCGCCCGCCCGCCGTGCAGTGCTGCGACAAATGCGCCGAGCGCCTGGCCCGGCAGGCGGCACCGGCCCGGGCCACGGCCACCGCCGGCAGCCGCGCCGCCTACCACGGCGTGAATTGGGTGTAGCCGCCGCGCCCGCCTGTTTTCTCTTCTTGTTTTTTGCTGATTTCACTTATGGAACCCTCCGTTTTACAACCACCAACCCTCTCCGCCACCACGCCGCGCATCATGGTCGAGCAGTGGATGCGGCAGTTTCAGGACTGGCTGTGCCACCGCCTCGAAACCGCCGACGGCAGCGGCCACCGCTTCACGCCCGAAGACTGGACCCACGCGGGCGGGGGCGGCGGCATCACCCGCGTGCTCCAGCACGGCAATATTCTGGAGAAGGGCGGCGTGGCCTTCTCGGCCGTGTGGGGCGAGATGAGCGAAGCCGCCGCCCGCCAGCTGCTCATGCCCGACCGCCGCTACTTCGCCACCGGCGTGAGCGTGGTGCAGCACCCGCGCAGCCCGCGCGTACCCATCTCGCACATGAACGTGCGCTACTTCGAGGCCGGCAACGGCGAAGCCTGGTTTGGCGGCGGGCTCGACTTGACCCCGATTTACGTGGATGCGCAGCAGGCCCGCTGGTTTCATGAGCAGATTCGGGAAGTGTGCCAGCGGCACAACCCCGACTACTACCCCCGCTTCAAGGCCTGGGCCGATGACTACTTCTACCTGCCCCACCGCCAGGAAACGCGCGGCGTGGGCGGCCTTTTTTTCGACCGCCTCACGGTGGGGCGCGACGGCTTGTTTGAGGAATTGTTCGCCTTCGTGCAGGACGTGGGCGAGGTGTACGGCCGCACCTACAGCGCCATCATGCGGCAAAACGCCTCCCTGCCCTACACCGAGCGCGAGCAGCAGTGGCAGCGCGTGCGCCGGGGCCGCTACGCCGAGTTCAACCTGGCCATCGACCGGGGCACGCGCTTCGGCCTCGAAACCGGCGGCCGCACCGAATCCATCCTCATGAGTCTGCCCCCACAGGCCGACTGGCACTACAACCTCACGCCCGCGCCCGCCTCGCCCGAAGCCGCCTCGCAGCAGTGGCTGCGCCAGGGCATCGACTGGCTGGGCGTGGATGCGGACGGAGCAGCGGCTTAGGCGGGCACCACCGTCAGGCGCACCGTCACTGGCGTGGGGGGGATGGAGAGCTGGCCCACACGCGGGGCTGGCACCGTGGTGGCCACCCACCCCACGCCCCATGCCGCCGAAACCGTGGACGCCACAAAAACCAGTTGCAAATGGTCGGCAGAAACTTGCATACGCCTGGCAGGAAGCCCTCCCGGAATTCCTGCATTAATGGATAAAACAGCCCGATTTAGCGCAGCCCCAACCCGTCAGCTGACTGGGCCCTCAGGGTGCGCAACCCGCCTCGTGAGCACAGCCCTAAAACTGCCTTATCCACCTTTAATATTCCATAACCAGCATCACATCAAAAGCTGATTTTTATCACTTTCTCCAGTCGATGACCGTTTGGAGCTGGGCGGTAACGGCAGTGGTTCAGCTGGTCACACCGTCCCGCGCTCAGCCACGCGGGTGGGCCGAGAGCAGCAGCACCGGCACCTTGGTATAGCGCAGCACGTGGTCAATCACGCTGCCGCTGACCAGCTTGTGCATCCAGCCGTGGCCCTGGTCGAGCAGCACCAGCAGGTCGGCGTTCAGGTCGTGCACCGCTTGCAGCACGCCCGACGCGGGCAGCTCGCTCCGCACCGGGTGCAACTCGCTGCCGGGTGCGGCAGCCGCCAGCCCGCACGCCTGCGCCGCCGCATAGCCAGCCCCGGTGCCGGCCGGAGCCCCTGGCGGCTGCACCGTTACGGGCAGGATTTCGCATTCCAGGGCATGAAGCACCGGGATTACGGCCGTGGCCGCTGGCTCCAGCAGAAAGGCCTGGTCGGCCTCCAGGGCCAGCACCACGCGGCGGGGCGGGTGCATGGCGGCATCGGGCAGGTGCTCGGGCACGAGCAGCAGCGGAAAGTTGGTTTGGCGCACCAGGGGCAGGGTGCGGTTGCTCAGCCACTCGTCGATGTAGCCGCTGGTGGCCGTGAGGCCGGCCACCAGCAGCAGCGGGTGGTGCTGGCTGAGGGCTTGCTCGATGGCGCTGGGCCAATCGGCCTCCAGCAGCTCGGCGGTGGTGTGCACGGGCATGGCATTGGCCACCTGCTGGAGGCTGCGGCGGGTGGCGGGCACGTACTGCTCGTCGAGCACGGGCAATACCGTTCCGTATTCGCTGACGATGGGCTGCGGCAGGAAAACGTGTATCAGGTGCAGGTCGGCCTTGAGGGGCGTGGCCAGGGCCGCTGCGTACACCCGGGCGCGCTCGGCCGCGAGCGAAAAATCGGTGAGGACAACGAAGTTGGGTTGCATGGCGAAGGGAAGAAAAGAGAGCAGAGCAGCTTGGTCATCAGTTCAGCAGTAATGTCTTGGCCTAGGCCGAAACGCCTTAGCTCATGCTGGGCATCCAGTCGGGCAGTTCGGGGGCTTCGGCGGGCAGCAGCAGCACCGGCACGGGGCTGTGGCGCAGCACCTGGGCCGAAACGCTGCGATGAAACAGCCGCCCCAAAAAGCTGCGCGTGCGGGCGATGAGCACCAGCAGGTCGATGCGCGGGCCATACAGTGCCTCCACAATGCCGGTGGCCGGAATGGGGTGGTGCGACTCCTGCAGCACCAGCGACGTGGCGGGCGGCAGCAGCTGGCTGGCCCGCACATCGGCCAGGGCCATGCGGCTGGACAGGGCCAACGGCTCGGGAGCGGCCGTGACGTGCACCACCGTGTAGGAAGCATGCCAGGCGGCCATGAGCGGAGCCAGGGCCCTGGCAGCGGCGTTGAGCCGGAAGGGCTCGGCATCGACGGCGATGACCACCCGGCGCGGCAGCCGGGGCTCGGGCGCGTCTTCGGGCACCAGCAGCAGCGGGCGGTGGGTGGCGCGCAGCGCGGGCAGGGCGCGGTTGTGCAGCAGGTGGTCGAGCAGGGTGTGCTCCTCGCTCAGGCCCAGGGCCAGCAGCAGCGGGTGGTGCCGGTGCACGGCCGCGGCCACCGCTTCGGCCAGGGGCTCCTGGGTGATGGTGACCCCGGTGGGCGTGGCCAGCTGGTGGCCCAGGGCTTCCAGGGCCTGCGCCGTTTCGGCCTGGCTACTGTAGGCGTGGATTCCGGCCAGCGTGGCCGGCTCGGGGTCCGACTCCGGGCCCTGGTAGAGGTGCAGCAGCTCGAGCCGGGCCTGGAGCGGGGCCCCCAACACGGCCGCCCACCGCGTGGCCTGCGCTGCCGAGTCCGACAGATTGGCGAGTACCAGAACAGAAGGATTCATGGCCGTGAACCGAAAAAAATGACGTTGAAATGTGCCGCACGCCCCTGCCCGGGCTACTCCTCGGCGGGCAGCACCAGCACCGGAATGGGGCTTTCCTGAATGAGCTGCGCCGTGACGCTGCGATGGAACAAGCCGCCCAGCAGGCTGTGCCGCCGGGCCACCACCACCAGCATATCGGCCTCCATGTCGGCGGCCTGCTGCAGCACGCCCCCCACCACGGTGGGCTGCTGGATGTGGTGCATCCGGTGGGCGTCTACCTCCTTCAGCATGCCGCGCTGATAAACGCTGGCCAGCACGTCCGGCGCATCGTCCGGCGCGGCTTCGGTGGCCACATGCACCACGTCGAGCGTGCCCTGGTTGGCCCGCAGCAGGCGCGACAGCAGGTGGTGGGTTTCGGGCAGCTGGAAGGGTTGCCCATCCACGGCCAGCAGCAACCGGCGCGGCGGGCGCACGTCCCAGCTCACGGTGGGCACCACCAGAAGCGGAAAGGGCGCGTGCCGCAGCAGGTCCATGGCCGTGTTGGTCACAATTTCGGCCGGCATGGTGGCCGAGCCGGGACGGCCCAGCACCAGCAGCAGCGGATGGTGGCGGCGCACCACGTCCTCCACCGCTTCGGGCAGAAAGTCCTCCGAGATATCTACTTCGGTGGGCACGTCCTGGCCGGCGGCCAGGTGCTGCAGCTGCTTGGCCGTTTGCCGCTCGGTGCTGGTGGTGTGGTGGCTGTATTCGGCCGGGGCCAGCAGGCCGTCGCGGCGCACGTGCAGCAGCACCAAGTGGGCGTGCAGCGGCACCGCCAGCCCGGCCGCATACGAGAGCGTGCGGTTGGAAACTGCAAAAAAATCGGTGAGGACGACGAGGGCGGGCGAATGATTCATGGCCAGAAAAAAAGCAAACGGAGCAAGTGAAAAGCAGGGAGCGCCCGGCCAGCGAAGGCCACCGCCGGAAACGAGCCGGCAGACCGGAACCGGTAGCAGCTCGGGGGCGCTAAGCCGAACGGCGGGCGTTGGCTTCCAGGCGCCAGCCCAGCAGGGTTAGCACCCCGGCCAGCAGCACCGAACACAGGAGAAGCAGCGGTTGCATAAGCAGCATTATGGGGGCGGAGAGAACGAGTTGGCGTTGAGCAGGTGTCCATTCAAATATCGAGAAGTCACCCCCTCGCCGCCGTGATGTTAATCGCCTTACTGTATGATTTTCATCATAAAGCAGCCGGTGGCAAAACCAGGCTAGGGCCGCAGGCCGAACAGCGCCTGCCGCAGGGATTCGTCGCGGTGGTACACATCGGCCATGAAGCGGAGCCGGCCGTTTTCGGCGGTGCAGGTGGCGTAGCGCACGTACAGGGGCAGGGGGCGGTTCAGGCGCACGTCGCGCGGGCGCGGCATCTCGGCGCACTCGTCTTCGGTGGGCAGCTGCACGGGGCGGCCTTCGCGGCGCAGCAGGTAGGCGGCCAGCTGCATGGGGTTCTGCAGCCGGATGCAGCCGTGGCTGAGAGCCCGACCGGCCGACTTGAACAGCGCACGCGCCGGCGTGTCGTGCAGGTACACGGAGTAGGGGTTAGCAAAGCGAAACACGATGTTGCCCAAGGCATTATCGCAGCAAGCCGACTGGCGAACGGTGTAATTGAAATTCTCTTCCGTGACCTTGGCCCAGTTGATGTGCCAGGGGTTGCGGCCCCGGCCCTGGGCATCGGTGAGGCGGTAGTTGTTGCGGTACAGGTAGCCGGGGTCTTTCTTGAGGCGGGGCAGGATTTCCTTGGTGGCAATGGACTGCGGCACGTGCCAGTCGGGGGCCAGCGTGAAGTAGCTGAGGCGGCTGCTGAGCGTGGGCGTGGGGGTTTCAGGCTTGCCCACCACCACGCGGTGGCGGCGCTGCACCGAGTCGCGGGCCACCACTTCCAGCTCGTAGGCGGGCAGGTTTATCAGGATGTATTCGGCTTCGGGGATGTCGTCCCAGCGCCAGCGTTCCAGGTTCAGGGCCACCTGCTCGTACTGCGCCCGCCGCCGGGCCGCCGAGTCGGGCAGCACCGGGGCGGCCAGCCACTGCGCCAGCGCCTGCTGCAGCTGGCGGTACTCGCGGTTGGCGGGCTGGCTGGCTTGCAGGGCGGCGGGCACATTGTGGCTGGCCAGGGCAGCACGCAGCACCGGGGCCGGCTGTGCGGCTGGCCCGGCCGCTTTCTCCCCCGCCGATGCCGTGTAGGGCCGCAGCCGCCCGCGCCGCAAATCGCGCAGGAAGGCCAGCACCGCGTCGCTGAGGTACACCTCGAGGCGGGCCTGCTGGGCGGCGGCCGGGTGCCGGGCGCGGCCCACCGAATCGCGCAGGGCCCGCAGTTGGTTGAGGCGGTAGTCGTCGGCGCTCAGGCCGTGCTCGGCGGCGCGGGCCAGCAGGGCCAGGGCGTCGCGGGTGTTGAGGCTATCGGGGGTGATGCCCCAGGCCGGCGCATAGTCGGCCCCGAAGAATGCCCGCACGGCAGCCCCGGCCTGCAAGCCCCGGGACTCGTCGGCGGCGCGCAGGCTGCCGGCGGCCGTGGTGTCGAGCAGGGCCTGAATGTAGTGGGCCACGGATTCGGTGGGTGGTGGGCTGGCGGGTTTGGTAACGGCCGGAGCTGGCCGCAGCACCTCCCAACCGGGCACAAAGTTGCCCCCCGGGGCCGTCAGGGCCAGGCACAGACAAACCGGCAGGAAGCGGAGGGCAGCCATCGGAAACAGCAGGCGTAATTCTTTATAATAGTAATTAATATATATTACTTAAACAAATTAGGCGGCCGGGCTTTCGGGCCGGAGCCGGAGATGCAGTATAAGGTCAGCTTCGCCCTGCGGAACATGATAAAAATCAGGCGTTTTCACTAACTTATTATAGCTGACCGGCATAACGCAGGCCGGTTCTTTGTCCTGCTCACTTTCACCAGCCTTTCCCGCTCATGACGGCCTCCCTGCTCATCCTCACCGACTTTTTTCAGGCCGCCAACCAAGCCCTGGACTACGCCACCAACCTGGCCCGCCCGCTTCATGCGCGCCTGGTGTTACTGCACGTGCGCCGCGATTCTGCACTCGACCCGGAAGCCCTTACGGGCAATTTTTCGAACCTGAGCAAGGAAGCCGTGGCGCTGGCCCTCAACAGCGTGGCGCGCGGCCTCCCCGTGCCCGTGGTGGCCGAAGTGGGCTACGGCCGCGTGGAAGTGGCAGTGGCCGATGCCGTGGCCCGGCACCACCCTGCCCTGATAGTGCTGGGCCGCCCCGACCACTCGGACCTGCCCGATGAGCTGGTGCAAACCACCTCACTGGAGCTGTTGCGTCACAGCCCCTACCCCATGCTGGTGGTGCCCCACCTGATGACCAGCACCGCCCCGCCCCGGCGCGTGCTGATGGCCGTGGACGGGGAGCCCTTTAGCCTGGGCGCGCACGCCGGCACCATGCAGGAAATCTTCACAAATCTGAAGGCCGAAGTGACCGTGCTGAACGTATCGGCCGGCCGCCACGAGCTGGACCCCGCCGCCCTGGAATCGGTGCGGCAAACCGGCCTGCTGCTCGACCTGCCTCCGGCGCACGCCCGCAGCGTGACCAACGCCAATCCGGTTCGGGGCATTCTGCAGGTGGCCCAGCCCCACGACTTCGATTTGCTGGTGGTAGTGGCCCGCGAGCGCAGCTTCCTGGGCAAGCTGTTTCACCACAGCGTGACGGCGCAGCTGCTGCTGGACAGCGCATTGCCCGTGCTGGTGCTGCCGGCGAAGTAGCCACCGCGGCACCTTCCGGGCGCGGGGCGCGTAGTTTGCGGCTGAACCCCGCCCGTGTAGCGCCTGCCCATGCCCGCCCTTTCGCCCGACCTCCGCAAAGCCCTTCTTCAGCTGCCGCAAAAAGAAAAAGACCAGCTCCTGGCCCGCCTCGTGGCCCAGGATGCAGTGCTGACCGAACAGCTGGCCTTTCGATTGCTCGAAGGCCCTGAGGCGCTGGAAACCCGCCGCACAGCCCTACGTGCTCAGGTCGACGACCCGGTGCGGGGTTTCCACCAAACCCCTAATGACCTGCTCGTTATCCTGCGGCAACTGCAGGCCCGGCTGGCCTACCACGCCAAAATCACCGACGATGCCTTTGGCGAAGCCGAGCTCAGCTGGCGCTTGCTGGCCAACGTGTTTCGGCACCAGGCCGCCAGCACGGCCCGGCTGCACGGCCCCACCCAGCCCCTGCTGCAGCACCTGGCCAAGCGTACCCAGGAAGCCCTGCGCCAAACCATGCGCCTGCACGAAGACTTCCACCTGGAACTGGCCGAAACTGCCAACGCTGTGCTGGCCGCGTTGTGGGAGTCGGGCGCGGCCCCGCTGGCACGGGAACTGGGCCTGCCGCGGGCTTTTGGCGGCTGAGAAATGTTAGAGCGCCCGAAACACGATGGGCATGGTCACGCTCACCCACACGGGCTGGCCGTGGACTTTGCCGGGCGTCCACCAAGGCATGAGGCGCACGAGGCGCAGGGCTTCTTCGTCGAGGCCGCTGCCCAGGCCGCGCACCACGCGCGGGTCGTGCAAATGGCCAGCGGGGTCCACGGTGAAGGTGACGTGGACTTTGCCCGACAGGCTGCGGTCGAGGGCGGCGGCGGGGTATTGCACCCTGCTGCTCAGGAACTTCACCAGCGCCGCATCGCCGCCGGGGAAGGCCGGCATTTCTTCGGCGGTGAAATAAACCGTGGGAGCCGCCGGCGGGGCGGCCGTACCGCCCTCGGTTTGGGCCGGCACATCTGCCGAAGCCGTCTGGGCCTGAGCCAAACTACTGGCCGCTGCACTCAATCCAGCAACCAGAGCGAAACGGCAAAGCATAAGGTGGTCTGGCTAAAGTTCTATGGCACAAAGCTACAGGTCCTCGCTACCGGCTTAGAAGCCTCAGAATTATCCTTTTGTTGTGGTAATGTTGGCAACATGGCCAAGTGCCGGGCCGCAGCCTTGGGCAGCATCCTTTCAGAGCCAAACTCAGTACAATACCCTGCTAGCCCGCCCCTTACTCCGCCGCTTATGGTCCCCTCCCCTACTTCCGACGCGTCCGCTCCGCGCGACCCGCAGCTTTCGGCCACCAACCTGCGCCTGGCCCTTGATGAGCTGGACGCCAAAATCAAGACCCTGCACAACCGCGCCCACGCCACGGCCGCTGGCTCGGCCAATACTTACGAGGCCCACGCCGCCACCCTCGAAGCCAAGCGCGCCCGCCTGGCGACGCAGCTCGCGCAAGCCGGCACTCCGGCCACCGGCTCCGAGCCCGGCCCCTGGCAGCAGCTGCGGCAAGACATCGAAAACCTGGGGCACGACGTACAGGCCTTATTGTAGCTGATTGCGGTTGATTAACGGCTTCATTCTCTTCAAAAGCATTTCCCAAACGCGTTTCCTCCCTTCAGTCCCTTGTCTTTTTTACCGTTATGCACAAGATTTTCTCCCTGCTCCTTCTGGGCTTCGGCCTGAGCCTAGCTCTGCCGGCCACCGCGCAGTCGCGTCCCAAGCTGAAAAAGCGCGCATTTTCCCATACTTCAGAATCAAGCAAGGGTAAAAATAACAAGGCCCACTTCCGCCCTGAAAACGGCGGCAGCCGCCCGGTTATCGACCTGAAGCCCCACAAGCTGGAATCCTTCAAAACCACTAAATCGCCCAAGCCTTACAAATACTACAATCCCAAGTAAGGTCCGTCTCGCGGTCATTGTCAGCCAAAGCCGTCGCTTCTGCCGAAGCGGCGGCTTTGCTTTTTCATTTCCCACCAATAATCCGAACCGCGTAGTAAGTCCGTAAGCACTTATCTTTAACTACAATATCCACGCGACGCTTCTGTCTGATGAAAAACACATTACGCGCACTATTTTTCCTATTGGTAATAGGAGTTGGGCAGTCGGTCAGCGTTTGGGCTGCGCCACCTACCATCCCCGGCCGCGTGGTGCTGAAGCTACGGTCCGGCCAGACTCCGGCCGTCCTGGAGGCCGCGCTTAACGCCTTGAATGCCCAAGGCCTGCGGCAGAAATTCCCGCACACCCAGGCCCCCAGCGCCGAGCGGCCCGGCAGCGTGGATTTGCGCGGCATTTATCAGGTTGAGCTGCCCGCCACCATGTCGCTCGACCGCGCCCGAACCGTGCTGCTGGGCACCGGCGCCGTGGAGTACGTGGAGCCGCTCTACATTCGCCGGCCGATGTACCAGCCCAACGACCCCCGGGCCGACTCCACGCTCACCAGCCTCACGGCCAGCCAGTTCTACCTCAAGCAAATCCGGGCCTACCGCGCCTGGGACGTAACCCGCGGCGACAGCAGCATCGTCATCGGCATCACCGACGGCGGCGTGCGCCTCACCCACGAGGATTTGCGCCAGCAAATCAAGCATAACTACGCCGACCCCGTGAACGGGCGCGACGACGACGGCGACGGCTACGTAGACAATTTCACCGGCTGGGACCTGGCCAACAACGACAACGACTGCGGCTACGACATCAACATCATCCACGGCTCGCTGGTGGCCGGCGTGGCCACCGCCCGCACCGACAACGGCCTCGGCATTGCCGGCCTGGGCAACCAGTGCCGGTTTCTGCCCCTGAATATTTACCCCAACACGCCCACGGGCAGCTTTGCCGGCTACGAGGCCATTGTGTACGCCGCCGACCACGGCTGCCAGATTATCAATATGAGCTGGGGCGCGCCGGGCGGCTACTCGCGCTTCGAGCAGGACGCCATCACCTACGCCGCCGTGAACCGCGACGCCGTGGTAGTGGCCGCCGCCGGCAACACCAGCGCCGATATCCTGTTCTACCCCGCCTCCTACGACCATGTGCTGTCGGTGTCGGGCGTGAGCAGCACCGACCAGAAAAGCCCCGCCGCCACCTTCAACCACCGCGTGGATATGGTGGCGCCGGGCCTGAGCATCCTCACCACGCAGGGCTACCACACGGTATCGGCCGGCGGCGTGGCCGATGCTGACTACGTTGCGGTGGGCGGCACCTCGTTTGCCGCGCCATTGGCGGCAGCAGCGGCGGCGCTGGTGCGCTGGCGCTTTCCGCAGCTCACGGCGGCCCAGGTGATGGCCCGCCTGCGCCAGACCACCGACAACATCGACGCCCTGCCCGCCAATGCAGCCTGGGCCGGCCGCCTTGGCACGGGCCGCCTCAACGTGCTGCGCGCCCTCACCGCCAACCCCAAGGAAGCGCGCGTAGTCGCCAGTACCTTCCTGCCCGCCCGGCCCGCCTATGCCCCCGGCGACACCCTGCGCCTGGCCGTGGACGTGCAGAACCTGCTGCAGCCGGTGGCCGGACTCACGGTTACGCTCACCTCGCTGTCGCCCTACGTCACGGTGCGGCAGGGCAGCTTTGCGGTGGGCAACATGGCCACGCTGGCCCGCGCCACCAACTTCACCGTGCCCTTCCGCCTGGCCGTGGCCGCCACCGGCATTCCGCTCAACACCACCGCCACGCTGCGCTACCACATTACCGATACCGGCGGCTTTCAATACGACCAGTACGTGGACCTGATGCTGAACCCCGACTACGTCATTCTCAATGCCAACGACCTGGCCCTCACGCTTACCAGCCGGGGCAATCTGGCTTTCGATAACCTGGCCGGTACTGTGGGCGCGGGCCTGAGCTACCGCACCAGCGGCAACATTCTGAGCGAGGGCGGCCTGCTACTGGCCACCACGCCCACCCGCGTGTCGGACCGGCTGCGCACCAGCGGCGGGCAGTCGCGGCAGTCGTTTTTCAGCCTGCGCCAGGCCACCCGCCAGCAGCCCGGCCCCCGCGCCGACCAGGAAGCCCGCGTAGCTTTTCAGGACACTATTCCGGTAGCGGGCAGCCGCGTGCGGAGCGTGGGCGTGGCCGTGCGCCAGCGTGCCTACGCCTGGGCCACGCCCGGCCGCCGCGATTTCGTGGTGCTGGAATATTCGCTCAAAAACCTCACCGCCGACACCCTCAAACCGTTCTACGTCGGCATTTTCACCGATTGGGACCTGCCCAACCCCGACGGCGCGGCCCGCAACGCCGCCGCCTACGATACCGCCCGCGCCCTGGGCTACTGCTACGCGCTGGGCGGCCCGGCCGGCACCACGCCCCCAGTGGCCTATGCGGGCGTCCGGCTGCTGCGCGGTGGCGCACTGGCCGTGTATTCCATTGATGGTGGTGCGCCCGCCGGCTCCCCCATCCGCCTGGCCGACGGCTTTTCATTGGCCGAAAAATTCCTGGCCCTGAGCAGCGGCACCGCCCGCGCCCAGCGCACCGCCGGCCTGCCCAATGGCGCCGATGTATCGCAGGTGGTGGGCACCCGCCTGGCCCGGCTGGCCCCCGGCGACTCCACCACGGTGGCCTTCGCCGTGCTGGCCGCCCCCACGCTGGCCCAGCTGCAAGCCTCGGCCGATGCGGCGGCGACGGTTTACGGCGCGGTTTTGCCCACGCGCCCGGCCGCTTTGGCAGCAGGCTTTAATGTTTACCCTAACCCTACTACTGGCTTGCTGCGGGTTGAACTAGCGGCAGGATTGGGCTTGCGCGAGTTGCTGCTCTGCAACGCGCTGGGGCAAGTGGTGCGCCAGCAGGCGGCTAGCGGCACGGCTGCCACCCTCGACCTGGCGGGGCTGGCGCCGGGGCTGTACGTGCTGCGGGAGCAGGGCACCGGCGGCGTCCTTACCCGGACGGTGGTGCTGCGCTAGCAGGCTGCCACTCGCGTCAGCAATGTCACGACCCAGGTCATTTATCGACCGGTTAATGCACCATCCAAAGCTCGTTCCAGCCGGTGGTGTAGCGGGGCGACCGATGTGCGGAGCGCCCCGCCCAGGCCGGTGCCAGCGGCTGGCCCGACGACGATTTAACCCCAACGGCTGCCGCCAACTGCACCAGTGGCCGGCCGTAGCGGTTGTTCAGCGCATCCAAAGTTGTCATCAATTGTTGGCGTCGCTGCTGGTCGGCTGCCGGGGCGCTGAACAGCCCCAGCTGCGCCTGCCCCATCGGCTCCAGACCACTGAGCAGGATGCCCGCCCGGTGGTAGGCCACGCCGGGCCGGGCCAGCTGGCGCAGGCCGCGCAGGGCTGCCTGCGTGAGCACGGCAGTGTCGCTGGTGGCATCGGGTAAATTGACCACTGCGGTGCGGGTGGCCGGGCCGGCCGTGGGCGCGTAGCGGTCGGTGCCCAGAACAATGGTTACCAAGTACGCAGCCAGGCCGTGGCGGCGCAGCTTCACGGCCGCTTTGGCGGCGAAGGTGGCCATTGCCTCGGCCAGCACGGCGGCCTCGTGCTGCGGCCGGCCGAAGGAACGGGTGCAGGTGACGCTGTGGCGGCTGGCCGTGCCAGAGTTCAGCGGTTCGCCGTCGTCGTCCCATTCGGCAGGGTTCCAGCCGAGGCAGGGCTGGCCGTGCAACTCACGCCATAGCCGCTGGCCCACCACGCCACCCAAGTGGCGGCGCAGCCAGTGCTCGGGCAGGGCCGCCAGGGCCGCGCCCGTATCAACATTCATTTCCAGCAATTTGCGCGCGTAGCGCCGGCCGATGCCCCACACGTCGGCAATGGCGGTTTGGGCCAGGGCGGCCTCGCACTCGGGGGGCGTGGCCAGCACCAGTACGCCCGTAGTGCGCTGGCGGCGGGCCAGGCGGTTGGCCAGCTTGGCCAGGGTTTTGGTAGGGCCGATGCCCACGCAGACCGGAATACCAGTGTGCTTTATCACCGTTTTGCGCAGCTTCCGGCCGTATTGCAGTAAGTCAGGCGCCAGCATGCTCATTCCCCGAAAATCCAGGAAGGCCTCGTCAATCGAATAGACTTCCACGCCCGCCGCGAAGTGGCTCAGTACCTGCACCACCCGTCGGCTCATGTCGCCATACAGGGCATAATTGGAGGAAAACACGCGCACCTGGTGCTGCTCCAGCAGCGGGCGCACGAGGTGGTAGGGCTCGCCTATTTTCAGGCCCAGGGCCTTGGCTTCGTCGGAGCGCGAAATTAGGCAGCCGTCGTTATTGGAAAGCACCACCACGGGCCGGCCCTCCAGCTGCGGCGCAAACACCCGCTCGCAGGAAACATAGAAGTTGTTGCAGTCGACGAGAGCGTACATAGACCTGAAGGCTTGATTCGGCGGGAAAATCCCCCCATCTATCGGTTTATAACCATGCATGAGAATGCGGGCTCTACGTTTGTAGTGCACCCGGGCGGCGGTGCCTGGCTACTGTCGGCCAGCCCCCGCCCCGTTATTGCCCAGCGAATGAATGACGTGCGTGACCACTCCCCACACCACCAGGCCCATGTCGCGGCTCACGGCCAGGGGCGGGTAGCGGGCGTTTTCGGCCACCAGCCAGGGCTGCCCGGCCCGCAACTGCAAGCGCTTGAGGGTGTGCTCGCCCTCCACCACGGCCACCACAATGCTGCCGTGGGCCGGGCGCAGGGCGCGGTCCACGGCCACAAGGTCGCCGGGCTGGATGCCGGCCCCGGTCATCGAGTCGCCGCTGACGCGGGCCAGGAAAGTAGAGGCCGGATTTCGGAACAGGAGTTGCGTGAGGTCAAACGGCGCGTCGAGTTGGTCGTCGGCGGGCGAAGGGAAGCCGGCCGGCACCGGGCAACTAAACATTGGCAACTCCCGAGTGCTAAAATGAGAAGCAGCGATAAAATCGCCAATACATGCAGTCATAACAATATTTAGGATATTCAGCAGCACCGTACCGCGGCCCTAATTACTAAATAAATTAGCTAATTGTTTCACCTCACCCTCCCCATTGCACAACAAAATTTTATTAGCCGATTTAAAACCTTCATGGTATAATCATGTTGTAAATACTAAATTCATCAACTAATCCCCAAAAAAGCATAAATAAAATTCTTTCCAATTTTTTTAGTTTACCGTAATAATTGTATCTTTGGGTATGTCAAACGTCAAGCTCCCTACGCCGCTGCCCGTGCAGCAATTTGCCCGTTGCGTGAACGACGCGCAACGTCCGGCCGACTACGTTGGCGACTGGCCCGAGGCCGGCCGCGTGTATGCCGTGCGCGTGTTGCCGCACGTGCGCACCGGCCATCCGCAGGTCCACGTCCTTGGTTTCTATGCCGAGCGTCCCTACGGGGCTTTTGCCGCCCACCGCTTCGAGCAAGTGGCGGACGTATGGTTGAACTAGGCCGCGCCGGCCGTTCGCCCGATGGTTTCATCCCTTAAGACCCCGCTGGTTTCATCGCCGGCGGGGTCGGTTTGTTTTAGGGGGGTGGATAATCACGGATAAAAGAACGTCATGCTTCGCTGCGCTCTGCATGACGTTCATTATGTCTATTCCAACACCCCGGCTACCGGCCGTAGATGTGGAAAATCCCTTTATCCGAAGGCGTCCAGAGGCAGGCGCGCTGGCCGCTGGCTTTCAGGGCGTTGTTGGTCCAGGTGTTGCAGGTGTAAAGGAAGCTGTAGACGCGGTGGGCCTCGTAGAAAGCATCGTCCTGCCCGTAGCTGTGGCCTTTGATGTGCTGGGCGCGGCCGGCCGCATCGAGGGCGAAGCTGCGCTGGATGTAGGCAATCAGGCGGGCGTATTCGGCGCGGCTGAGGTGAAGCGGGATGGTTTCGGGGCCGGGCGCGAGGCTGTGGAAGTAGGTGGTGTGCATGGCCGAGGAGCCCAGCCAGAACGCCGCCACTAAGGCAGTGCTGAACTTGAGGTCGGCCCAGGTGGGCGTGTCGAGGTAAAAGCCCTTATCGCCCCAACCGAAGGCGATGTAACGCATGGTACTGTCCTGCGAGGGAATGTTGGCGATGGGCAGCGACTGGTTCCAGTCAATCTGGTCGGTTTTGATGGGCAGCACGATGTCGGTGTGCACGCCGTTGGTGTGCAGGAAAACGGTGACATCGGCCGGGGCGTTGGGGTCGGTTTTGGCTACCGGGATGGCGGACAGCACCAGGGCCGTGCCCACGTAGAGCGCCGCCACGCCGATGATGCCGCCAATGGTATATCCAGTGAATTTTAGGGTTTTGCGAAGCGTAAGCGGCATGGATTGGGGTAAGCGGATTTATTGAGCGACACCCGAACGCTGGCTGTCGCGGGTGTTCTTCTGCACGGCAATGGCCGCGAACATGCTCAGCAGAAACGACATGGCGTAGAAGCCTTTTTCGCTCAGGGTAAGCGTGGCGTTCCAAAGCCCGACGGTGAGCAGCAGAATGCACAGTACGGTAGAAAACCAGCTCAGGCCGTAATAAATATTGGTGACGGGGATGCCTTCGAGGCGGTCGCGCACACTTTTTTGCAGGGAAATGGCCGAAAACAGGCCGTACATGAGCACTGTGAAGTAGTAGCCTTTCTCGTTCAGGGGCATGGCGGCGTTCCAGAGGCCGATGATGAAGGCGGCCAGGCCGGCCAGCAGGGCCACCCAGGAAGCAGCGATAAAGGCATTGGACGGTTGCGGTTGGGGGTTCATAGGGCGTGGAAATGGTTGAGTTTAACGCCGCCAAGTACGGCATAAACCGGGGAAGCCCCGGGCTGGGGCCAACCGGCCGCCGCCTGTACTTTTGCCCGGCTGCTGCCAGTTGCGGCGGCCTCTCCCTCCCCTTTCCATGTGGACTTCGACCTCCGAGCGGCTGGCTGCCCTCGATGCCGAATGGCGGCAGCCCACGGCCCGCTTTCGCAACTTCCCGCTCATTGCCCGCTACCACGCGGCGGTGCAAGCCGAGCCCGCCTACCACCGCCTCGACCAGCAAACCTGGACCGACCTGAACGGCGACGAGCTATTCACGCTCCTCGACGGCACCGTGAGCCGCGTGGGCCAGCAGTGCCTCTACCACCGCCTGCGCAGCCCGCTGAATGATGCGGCGGCCCTGCAAGAGTTCGACAAAGCAGTTGGGTTCTTTGCCGCCCACCCCACCGAGCGCGGCCAGGTGCAGCTGGCACTCAGCCGCCTCACCTCCACCGAAGCCTATTACCTGACGGACCTGCTGGCCGGCGAGGCCCTACCCGAACTGCCCTGGGCGGCCACCGCCCCGGTGCTGGTATTGCTATTGCTGGCCACGGCGGTGGGCGGTTTTTGGGAGCCGGCGCTGTGGCTGCTCACGGCGGGGCAGTTGCTGGTGCACACGCTGCTGCACTTCTGGAACCGGGCGCGGGTGGTGGCCGGGGTGCGGCCCATGCTACAGCTGGGCAGCCTCTACCGCGCCGGGCGCGACCTGAGCCGCCTGGGCCTGCCGCTGCCTGCGCTAAGCGGGCTGGCCGCGCCGCTGGGCCGGCTGGGCTCCATCGTGAACAAGGTGGCTTTTTTGCAGTTTGAGGGCCAGCTGCAATCGGACCTGGCCGCCCTGCCGTGGCTGATATTGCAGTACATCAAGATTGTGCTGCTGCTCGATTTCATCGTGTACCACCGCTGCCGGCGCGACGTGGAGCAGCACGCCGACGCCATCCGGGCCGTATTCAAAGCGGTGGGCTACGCCGATTGCGCGGTGGCGGTGGCCGGGTTTCGGGCCAGGTTTCCGCACTGCGCCCCGGTTTTTACAACCGAAGAAACCGGCCTGCGCCTCACCGCTGCCTACAACCCGCTGGTGCCCGGCTGCGTGCCCAACAACCTGACCGTAACCGGGGCCAGCGTGCTGCTCACGGGCTCCAATATGTCGGGCAAAACCACGTTTATGCGCACCACTGGGCTCAATACGCTGCTGGCCCAGACCATTGCCACCTGCCCGGCGGCGGCCTACGCGGCCCCGTTCCGGCGGGTGGTGTCCAGCATCAACCTGGCCGACAACCTGCCCGAGGGCAAGAGCTACTACTTTGCGGAGGCCGAGGCCGTGCTGGGCTTCATCCGGCAGGCCGAGGCGGGCGGCTACCTGTTCATTCTCGATGAGCTGTTCAAAGGGACCAATACGGTGGAGCGCATTGCGGCCACGCAGGCGGTGCTGGCGCACCTGCAAATGCGCAGCCTGGTGGTGGCCTCCACGCACGACGGCGAATTGGGCGCGCTCCTGGCCCCGGCCTTCACCGAGTACCACTTCTCCGAAACCGTGACCGAGACCGACTGGTACTTCGACTACCAGCTCAAGCCCGGCCCGCTCACCACCCGCAACGCCATCCGGCTGCTGGCCCGGGCCGGCTACCCGGCCGGCATCGTGCAGCAGGCCCTGGCCCTGAGCCACACGCTGGATGCGGCCGGATGAGCGAGTTACGCCCTGCAACGGTTGAAACGGCAACTTTTTAGCCATGCAGACCGAACAAGCAGGCTATGAACTTTGCCGTTATCACCCCCACCCATCAGCGCCGCGAGCTGCTGCCCGAAGCCGTGGCCAGCGTGAGCGCCAGCATCAGTGCCCCGCTTAATTTCTCCTTCGAGCACCTGATTTACGACAACGGCTCGCGCGATGGCACGGCCGCCTACCTGCGCGAAGCCGCCGCCCAGCCCGGTGCGCCGCTGCGCCACTGGCACTCGACCGGCCGCCAGCTGGCTGGCGCGGCCCGCAACCGCCTCATCGCGGAAGCCGCGCCCGAGGCCTGGATTGTGCCCCTCGACGACGACGACATCCTGCTCCAACGCACGCTGCATAATTACGCCGCCCAAATCCAGGCCCACCCCGGCCGGCCGTGGTTCGTGGCCGATTTTCTGCGCGTGGACGAAACCGGCCGCTACCTGCCCAACGAGGATTACTACGCCTGGCAGTTTGAGTCGCCCACGGCCATGCTGCAAGCCATTTTCCGGGCCGAGCATTTTATTCAGGGCAACGTGTGCTACCGCCGGGCTTTGGTGGATGAGGTAGGCGGCTACGACGGCGAGCTAAAGATGGCCGAGGACCTCGACCTCTACGTACGCTTTTTGCTGGCCGGGAAGCTGCCCGTGGTGTGCCCGCACATCAGCCACCTGCACCGCTTTCATACCCGCAACGTGAGCATTGGGGTGGATGCCGAGACGCACAACGCCGATTTGCGGGTGATTTATCAGAAATACGCCAAGCAGCTAAAAGCCCTGGGCGTAGCTGCGCCCGGAAAGTAGCGCGCGCCTTATTTTTGGGCTTTTGCCCGCCCCATGTCCGCTCCCGCGCCCCAGGTTCAAGAAGAAGTATACGCCATCCCGGCCGCTTACCGGAAAATGGAGAATACCCACATCCTGTTCTGGCTGCTCAAGGACATTGCCTGGTGCATGGTGTGGCGGCCGCTGGGCCTGCTCATGGTGCTGCCCACGCTGGGCATTGCCCTGGTCATTGCCTGGCGCACCCGTGCCTACGCATCGGAGCTGGCCCACAACCTAGCCATCGTGTTCTGGATTACGGCCAACTCCTACTGGATGACCAGCGAATTTTTTGGGTTCGATACCGTGCAGGTGGCCCCGCACGTCACGGGCAAGCACCTAGCGCTGGTGCCGTTTCTCATCGGGCTGGGCATTTTGCTGTACTATTATCTGGTGACGAAGCCCCGCGAAACGCGCGCCAGCCAAGTAGCCACGCTCTAAGTAGCGCGGACTTTGTAGTCCGCGTCACCGCGCCGTTACGGTTGTTCGGATTTCCGTCGGAAACGCGGACTACAAAGTCCGCGCTACATTTCACCCATGAATTCCGACGACGAACAACAAGCCCGTATCGAGCTCCGTGCCTGGCAGCTGAGAATGCAGCGGGCGCCCTCGTTTCTCAACAACTTTGCCCGGCGCGTACAAGTGCGCCTCAATGCCTTCCTGCCCGAAAAGGTGCACCAGGCCATCACGGCCGCCATCAAGCAGATGGTGCGCGGCGTGCTCTTCGGCTCGCAGCACACCACCGGCAAGGTGCTGGCCGATGCCACCTTCGCACAGCGCGAAACGGCCGTGCGCGCCCAGATTCGCAACTACCGCACCATGGCCACCGCCGAAGGGGCCATGACCGGCGCGGGCGGCTTCCTGCTCGGCCTGGCCGATTTCCCGCTGCTGCTCGGCATCAAGCTTAAGCTGCTGTTCGACGTGGCCGCCGCCTACGGCTACGACGTGCACGACTATACCGAGCGCCTCTACCTGCTCTACGTGTTCCAGCTGGCCTTCAGCAGCCAGCACACCCGCAACGCCACCTACCACCGCCTCGCCAACTGGGACGCCTACCGCCTCACCCTGCCCCTGAAACCGGAGGAGTTCGACTGGCGCACCTTCCAGCAGGAGTACCGCGACTACATCGACCTCGCCAAAATGGCCCAGCTCCTGCCCTTCGTGGGTGCAGCCGTGGGCGCCGTGGCCAACTACAAGCTCATCGAACAGTTGGGCCACACGGCCCAGAACTGCTATCGGATGCGGCACTTTGCGGCTACCGCCGAGCAAGCCTGGCACTTGCCCGAATAATCCATTCGGCAAGCTGCTGCAGCAGAGCCGTGCTTCTCACAGGCCTTGCTCATCGAGATACAAGCCACAGTGCGAACACGCCCTGATGGTGTAATGCCGGCCCTTTCCCCGGCGCATCTTCTTCCCGCAAGCAGAGCAATGGGGCGATGAGAACCACCCGCCGGGCTCCAGGCCGGCACTGCCGCACTCGGGGCAGTATTCGCCAATCTTCTCCATGTTTTGCAGGCAGCCCGGGCAAACGAGCATATTGGCCATCCGTACCGCTGATACCACCAACACGCCCATAGTAACCATCCCGCCGATGGCTAGCAGAGGCCCTAATGCCTCGCTAAACCGTTCCGGCACGACGGAACTCAGCAACATTGCCCCAATCAAGCCGCCAACGCACCAAAACACAAGGCGCTTTTGCCGGCGAAACCTGGCAGCTACCAGCGCAAACTCTGCCCGCAGCCGAATTTGCTCGTCGGCAGTGTAAGGCGCGTTGGTTATGGGGTTGAAAGGTGGTTTAAACACGGGGATACAGCTGGGGTGTGATGCAAAATCAATTTTTTACGGGTTGAAATTATGAGTTGGCCCGCCCTTACTCTTTCGCTCGAATCGTTTTCGACCGAAAAAACTCGTCGGTTTTGTGGTTGAATTCCTCCGCGTGCTCCTGCAAGGTGGCGTGGCCGCTGTTGGGCACTATCCACAGCCACGCGTGGGGCAGGTGGCGGTAGATGGCCACCGTATGCTCGGGCACTATCACGTCGCGGTCGCCGGCAATGATGAAGGCCGGCACCCGGATGCGCTGCAAGGCCGCAAGCGGAATATTGGGCTGAAACACATCCAAGCAGAATATTTTCCAGTCATTTCGGCGTTTCGGGTCGGTGATTTTGGTGTTACGGTTCTCCTGGTAGCCGCGCTGCTGCTGGCGCCACAGGCTGGGCATGAGGGCCGTGGAATCGGGCGAGAGGTTGGCCCCGGTAGCCACCAGCTTCTTCACCTTTTCGGGGTGGCGCAGGGCCAGCACCAGCGCGTTGATGCCGCCGTCGCTCCACCCCAGCACATAGGCCGAATCAATTCGCAAACTCGTAAGCAGGCCGGCAAAATCATCGGCCATCATCTCGAAGCTCAGCGAGTCGCCGGGGTCAACGGATTTGCCGTGGGCCCGGCTATCCACCGCAATTACCCGGTAGCGCTGGGCGAAATAGGGAATGTTCTTCGCAAAGGCCGAGATGTTGTCGCCGTTGCCATGAATCAGGAGCAGCGGCGGGCCCTGGCCGTAGGTTTCGTAGTACAGCTTCACGCCACGTACCAGCTGGTAGTGCCCGGCGGCGGGGTTTTGGCCGTAGGGCGGGGCGAGTGTTTGGGCAGAGGCGGTGAAGTTGTATAGAAGGACGGCAAACAGTAAGAGTTGTGCTTTCATAGTTAGGTGAGATTGGTCGCGCCAATTCAATTAATATATCCCTACTCAGTAATTTCCTCCTGCCACTTATAAAGTCCTCCATCATTGAATACTCCCCCTTCTAAAAATTTGCTTAAAAACTCCGCCAGAGAGTTGGTCAGCATTATTCCGGGCTCACCACTGATATTTGGCCCTGCATAGATTCTATAACTGTTCGGATGGTGCGAATCGATTTCAATTTTCCACGAGTCGCAGTAAATCAAATACTCAGCGAAATAAAGTTGATTGGACTGAGTACCATAGTGCGCTCTATCATAATCTACCCGTTCTAATATTTCATCAGTTGGCACTATCCGGAATAAATCCTCAGCCGATTCAAAACCATTGCAGAACTGGTAGAAAACTTTTAAATCGGCAGGCAAATTGAATCCCATCCGCTTCTCGAAGTCATCAATTAAGCTTTGTTCAGCTCCGGGATATAGCGTAATATCATTTGGACCGGCTTTAATGGCGGCAATTATTCCATGTATATTCATTTGCTGTCGAATTAGACAACTAAATATAACCAAAACGGCCGCCCCAGTTTCCTGAGGCGGCCGTTGCAATTTAAGCTGCTAGTTGGCGGAAATTATACCGTCTGGCCAGCTTCTTTCAAGCGAATCAAGTTCAGAGCCGAGCCGGCTTTGAACCACTCAATCTGACCTTCGTTGTAGGTGTGGTTGAGGGTAATGAGGTCGGTGTCGCCGTCGGCGTGGTGCAGGCGGGCCTGCAGGGGCTGGCCTTCGGTGAAGGTGGTCAGGCCGAGGATGTCGATGGTATCGCCTTCCTCAATCAGGTCGTAGTCGGCCTTGTTGGCGAAGGTGAGGCCGAGCATGCCCTGCTTCTTCAGGTTGGTTTCGTGGATGCGGGCGAAGCTCTTCACAATCACGGCGCGCACGCCGAGGTGGCGGGGCTCCATGGCGGCGTGCTCGCGCGAGCTTCCTTCGCCGTAGTTCTCATCCCCAATCACCACGGTGCCGATGCCGGCGCTCTTGTAGGCGCGGGCCGACTGCGGCACGGTGGTGTAGCCGTCGCCCTGCACCGCGAAGTTGCGCACCGAGTTGGCCTCGCCGTTGAAGGCGTTGGTGGCCCCGATGAGCATGTTGTTCGAGATGTTGTCGAGGTGGCCGCGGTATTTCAGCCACGGGCCGGCCATCGAAATGTGGTCGGTGGTGCACTTGCCCTGGGCCTTGATGAGCAGGCGCAGACCCAGCAAATCGGTGCCTTCCCAAGCCTTGAAGGGCTCCAGGAGTTCGAGACGGTCCGAAGTCGGGCTCACCAGCACCTGCACCGTGCTGCCATCGGCGGCGGGAGCCTGGAAACCGGCATCCTCCACGGCGAAGCCCTGCGGGGGCATTTCCACACCTTGGGGCTCGTCGAGCTTCACGGGGCCGTTTTTGCCGGGCAGCGTGTCGGTGAGGGGGTTGAAGGTCAAGTCACCGGCGATGGCGAAGGCCGTCACAATTTCGGGCGAAGCCACGAAGGCGTGGGTGTTGGGGTTGCCGTCGTTGCGCTTGGCGAAGTTGCGGTTGAAGCTCGTGATGATGGAGTTCTTGCGCTTGGGGTCGTCGGTGTGGCGGGCCCACTGGCCGATGCACGGACCGCATGCATTGGCGAGCACCACACCGCCCATGTCGGCGAAGGTGTCGAGGAGGCCGTCGCGGGCCACCGTGTAGCGCACCAGCTCCGAGCCAGGCGTGATGGTAAACTCAGCGTTCACGGTCAGTCCTTTGTCAACAGCCTGCTTGGCAATGCTGGCGGCGCGGGTGATGTCTTCGTAGCTCGAATTGGTGCACGAGCCGATGAGGCCCACTTCCAGCTTCTCGGGCCAGCCGTGCTCCTTTACAGCGGCGGCGAATTCCGAGATGGGCCAGGCGGCATCCGGCGTGAACGGGCCGTTCACGTAAGGCTCCAGCGTGTTGAGGTCGATTTCGATGAGCTGGTCGTAAAACTTGCCCGGGTCTGCGTACACTTCGTCGTCGGCGCGCAGGTGCTGGCGCACGGCGGCGGCAGCTTCCGCGATTTCGGCACGGCCGGTGCCGCGCAGGTAGTCGCCCATTTTCTCGTCGTAGGAGAACACCGACGTCGTGGCACCGATTTCAGCGCCCATGTTGCAGATGGTGCCCTTACCGGTAGCGCTCAGCGCCTCCGCGCCATCGCCGAAGTACTCGATGATAGCGCCAGTGCCGCCCTTCACGGTCAAGATGCCGGCCACTTTCAGAATCACGTCTTTGGCCGAAGTCCAGCCGTTCATTTTGCCGGTCAGCTTCACGCCGATGACTTTCGGGAACTTCAGCTCCCAGGCCATGCCAGCCATTACGTCCACGGCATCAGCACCACCTACACCGATGGCAATCATGCCCAGGCCGCCCGCGTTGGGCGTGTGCGAATCGGTGCCAATCATCATGCCGCCGGGGAAGGCGTAGTTTTCGAGCACTACCTGGTGGATGATGCCCGCGCCGGGTTTCCAGAAGCCGATGCCGTATTTATTGGAAACCGAGGCCAGGAAATCGTACACTTCCTTGTTTTCGGTGTTGGCTTCGGCCAAGTCAGCCGTGGCGCCGTCTTTAGCCTGAATAAGGTGGTCGCAGTGTACCGTGGAGGGCACGGCAGCCGTGGGCTTGCCGGCCTGCATGAACTGGAGCAGGGCCATTTGGGCGGTAGCGTCCTGCATGGCCACGCGGTCGGGGGCGAAATCGACGTAGGAAACGCCGCGCTCATAGGCCTGCTTTACTTCGCCGCCGTAGAGGTGGGCGTAGAGGATTTTCTCGGTGAGGGTGAGCGGGCGCGCCACGGCGGCGCGGGCCGCCTCGATGCGGGAACCCATGCCGGCGTACACCGTGCGAATCATTTCCAGGTCGAAAGCCATAGGATGCGTGTTATATAAAGAGTGGTGGCGCAAATGTAGCACCTGCTGTAGGTTATGCCTAATTTGGCGCGCAGATGCCGTTTTTAAGTGGTAAACGTAGGGGCGGCACCCGTCGTTTTGATGAAGTTGGTCTGGCTCGGCCCAAAAGTGCGGCCGGGTGGGCGGCAACCTATCGGGCCAGCTGGTGGTTGTGGAGCTTCTGTTCGCATTTTTGCGCTTACTTATGAATAACAATCTTTTCCGCCTAATGGCTACGGCCACGCTGGGCCTGGGCCTTTTCGGCTGCTCTTCCAACACTTCTACTTCCGAAACGGCCGCTACCAGCGGCGCGGCGGCTCCGGTGCTCACACCCGGCCCCTGGCGCGGCGTGCTGGCCACGCAAGGCCAGGAAATCCCCTTCCTGTTCGAGGTGAAAGAAGAAGCTGGCCAACCGGTGGTTTACCTCATTAATAAAGGCTTGAACGGCGAGGAGCGGCTGCGCTGCGAGGACATCAAATCGGCCGGCGACTCCACTACCATCCGCATGCACGCCTTCGATGCCGCGCTGGTGGTGCGCGTCGATGGTGCGGGCAAGCTGAAAGGCACCTGGGTGAAGTACGACTCGAAGACGCCTTACCGGGTGCCGGTGACGGCCACGGCTGGCGCGCAGGAGCTGTTCTCAACTGCTAAATCAGCCGAAAAGCCGGGCAATTTTGGCGGCACCTGGCGGGCCAACTTCGGCGAAGGCAAGGACAGCTACCCGGCCACGGGCGTTTTCACGCAGCAAGGCAACCACCTCACGGGTACTTTCCTCACCACCACCGGCGACTACCGCTACCTCAGCGGCACCGTGAGCGGGCAGAAAATGGCCGTTAGCACCTTCGATGGCAGCCACGCCTTCCTGTTCACGGCCCAGAACGGGCCGAAGGAGCCTATTGACATCACCAAAGAGTACGCGCCCAACACGCTGTTCGGCGACTTCTACTCCGGCAAATCCGGCCACGAAACCTGGACGGCTGTGCCCGACCCCAAGGCTAAGCTGCCCGACGCCGATACCCTCACCTACCTCAAAAAAGGCGAGAGCCGGCTGAATTTCAAGTTTCCGAACGTGATTGAAGGCAGCAGCATCTCCCCCACCGATGCCAAATACCGGGGCAAGGTGGTGGTGCTGCAAATCCTGGGCTCGTGGTGCCCCAACTGCATGGACGAGACCAATTTCCTGGCCCCGTGGTACGAGAAGAACAAGGCGCGCGGCGTCGAAATCATCGGCCTGGGCTACGAGCGCAAGCCTGACTACGAGGTATCGGCGGCCAAGCTGCGCAGCATGCGCGAGCGGTTCAAGATGGGCTACGACGTGGCCTTTGCGGGCGTGGCCGACAAAGATTCGGTGGCGAAGTCGCTGCCGCAGCTGGCAAAGTTTCTGGCCTTCCCGACCACCATTTTCCTCGATAAAAAAGGCAATGTGCGGAAGATTCATACCGGCTTCTCGGGGCCGGGCACGGGCAAGTATTACCAGGAAGAAATCGACGGCTTCAACAAGACCGTGGATAAACTGCTGAAAGAATAAGCTGGGCTGAATAAGTATAGCCTACCTGAAAGGGGCTTGTCATTCCGACGCAGGAGGAATCTGGATAAAATCACCGGATTCCTCCTGCGTCGGAATGACAAGCCCTATTTTTTTATGCGTGGCCGAGAATAATTCGGGGAAAATGCGTAGTATATTGTGATATAACATTATTTCTCCAGCCGTCGCCCGGCGCGGCGGCCGGAGAGGCGGCAATTTTCCCTCACCTCATTTATTCCGGCCATGAAAAACATCCTGGTTTGCACCGATTTTTCACCCGAAGCCCACAATGCTTTTGAGGTAGCCTTGCAGTTGGCCAAGCGCACGGATGGCCGCATCATGCTGCTGCACGTGCTGGAAGAAGCCGAGGGCGTGTCGGGCGGTTTCAGCACGATGGGCTCGTCGGCAAGCGGCCACAGCGTCGACCGGATTTTCACCATCAAACTGCTGGAAACGACCAAGCGGCGCATGCACCTCCTGCGCGATGAAGCGGCCATGCTGGCCCCTGAGGTACCGGTGCAGGACGAAGTGGAAATTGCCCGCGTCGGCGACGGGATTCTGCACGCCATCCACCGCGACCACCCCGACCTGGTGGTAATGGGTGCGCGCGGCCACGGCGCGGTAGAGCACTTTTTTGTGAGCTCCACCACCGAGCGCGTCATTCGGCTGGCGCCCTGTCCGGTGCTCACGGTGAAGCACCCGCACACCGATTTCGACGTGCAGAACATCGTGTTTCCGTCCGATTTTGCTGCCGATGCCGCCAGCGCCCTGGAGGGCCTGCGCCAGGTGCAGGCCGACTTCCCCAACGCCACGCTGCACCTGCTGCACGTGGCGGCCGGTGGCAGCGGCCACGTGGCTCAGCAGCAAATGGAGGCTTTTGCCCAGCAGCACCACCTCCTCAACTGCCAGACGGCCGAAGTAGATGCGGAGCGCACCAGCGTCGGCATTGAGGAATACGCCCAGAATGTGGGGGCCGATATGGTGGTCATTCCTACCCACGCCCGCTCGGGCCTGAGCCGCTTCCTGCGCACCAGCATTGCCGAAACCGTGGCTACCCACGCCTTCCCGCCGGTACTGACGTACCACTTGGCGGCATAGGAACCGGCAGTTTAGTAGTTGCGTCTATTCGCTTTTCTATCCCCGCACCTGCAGCCGGACCTGGAAATCGTGCTTCGGGCGGAGGGTGATGAGCGGCTGCACGGCCACGGGCGGCTGGCCGGCCACCCACTCGATGTCGAACTGCCGCAGCAACTCCAGCGTCACGAGCTGCATTTCGGTGAGGGCGAACTGCATGCCGATGCACAGGCGCGGCCCGCCGCCGAAGGGCACGTAGGCATTGGCCTGCACCGGCCGCGCCTGGCCGGGCGCAAAGCGGCCAGGCCGAAATTCTTCGGGTGCGGACCAATACTTCGGGTCGTGGTGGAGGCCGTGGAAATAGAGCGAAAACAGCGTGCCCTGTGGGATGCGCAGGCCCTGGTATTCATCATCGGCCAGGGCCACCCGGTCCACCATCCAAGCGGGCGGGTAGTGGCGCATGGCCTCCTGCACGGCATTCAGGGCGGTGCTGAGGCGCGGCAGGTCCTCAAACGCGGGGGCGCGGCCGGCCAGTACGGCGGCCATTTCCTGCTGAATGACCACGGCCTCGGCCGGGTGGTGGGCCAGCAGGTAGGTGAGCCAGGTGAGGGCGTTGGCGCTGGTTTCGTGGCCGGCCACGAGCAGAATGAGGGATTCGTCGATGAGCCGGTCGGTTGGCATGGGCTCGCCGGTGTCCTCGTAGCGCACGTCGAGCAGCATTTGCAGCAGGTCGTCGGGCGGGGTGCTGCCGGGGCGGGCGTTGGCCTGCTGGCGCTGGGCAATGAGGCCGCCCAGCAGCGCGCGCAGCTCGGCGGCCAGTGCATCATGATATGTAAACTGCCCCCGCAGCCGGAACCATGGCTTGAGGTAGGGCTGCCGGATGGAGCGCACGAAAAACGCCTGAATCTCGGTAATCAGCCCCGCCAGCCGGTCCAACTCGGCCTCCGGAAAATTGGTACTGAACACCGAGCGGGCGATGATGCGAAAGGTGAGCCGCGTCATCAGCTCGTGCACGGCCACGGGGGTAGCGCCGCCCGTCCCCGTGGCCTGCGCCACCAACGGGGCCAACGTTTCGGCCGTTATTTCCTGCATCAGGCCGGTGAGGCCAGCCACCCGCTGCCGGTGAAAACCGGGCTGAATGAGCCGGCGCTGCCGCAGCCAGTCGGGGCCGTCATTCGTGAGCAGGCCGTGGCCGATGTAGCGCGAAAAGCCCCGCGTGAACTTTGACTTGGCGTAGTTCCGGTTGTTTTTCTGCAGCACGTGCTGAATCAGGCCGGGGTCACGGGTGAGGATGCTTTTTTCGACGCCGCCGATGAATAGCTCCACCGTGTCGCCGTAGCGCGCCAGCGTGTCGTTCAGCACCGGCAGCGGGTCCTTGGCCAGCGCAAATGAGCGCAGCAACGAGCGCCAGCGCGGCAGCCGGGGCAGCCGAAACGCATTTCCCGGAGCTTTTTCAGATGCGGGCAGCTCAATCATAACACCGGGCCACACTAGGATGCGGCCCCCAAAAATAACCCGGCGCGGCGGGCAGCTCATCTTTTTTCAAACCAGCCGCGTACAGCCAGATAAGGCCCCGTGCCAATACACTTTCTTTCTCCAAACCTCCCGCTCCTTATGTGGATTCATCAGCAACCCAACGCCCCCGCCCCGCTCGCCGACCTGCAAGGCCGCACCGTCGGCCTCAAGTTTGAGTGCAACAAGTGCCACACCGAAGTCTTCACCGACCTCATCGGTGTGCCCGCCCCCAACGACCAGGCCGACTCGCCCGCCCATGCCGACAACCACGAAATCGAGGAGGTGAAGTGCCCCGGCTGCAACATGACCCACACCCTGGAAGTCGACAGCACTTTCGATGGCGTTACCTTCAAAGTGAGCGAAGTGAAGCCCGGCAGCGTGAGCTATCAGGTGTCAAAATAGGACCACGGATTCGCTCGGATTTTTCGGATTTCCCGGATTTTGTAGTCGACTGCTGACTTTAATCGACGACATTCACTACAATAAAAAAGCCTCTCGTACAAGAAGCTTTTTTATTGTTCTTTTTTCTCAATTCAGGACCCAGAATAACTACAGGCGGTCGACTACAAAATCCGGGAAATCCGAAAAATCCGAGCGAATCCGTGGTCTTATTTCTCCCGCTCAATCGTGTAATTAATCAGCGCTTCCAACGACGTGCGGCTGGGCGATTCCGGGAAAGTATGCAGAATGGCGAGGGCCTCGTCGCGGTAGCGTTTCATGGTTTGCACGGCATAGTCCAGGCCACCCGATTTTTTCACAAATTCAATGACCTGCTGCACCCGGTCGCGGTGGCCGTCGTTGTTTTTTACGTTGAAAATAACTTTGCGCTTTTCCAGCCAGGAAGCCTGTTGCAGGGCATAAATGAGCGGCAGCGTCATCTTCTTTTCCTTGATGTCGATGCCCACGGGCTTGCCAATTTCGGTGGTGCCGTAATCGAACAAATCGTCTTTAATCTGGAAGGCAACACCAACTTTTTCGCCGAATAAGCGGGCGCGTTCAATCACCTCTTTATCGGCCCCGACGGAGGCCGCGCCCACGGCCGTGCAGGATGCAATTAACGAAGCGGTTTTTTGCCGAATTATTTCGAAATAAACATCTTCGGTGATGTCTAATTTGCGGGCTTTTTCGATTTGCAATAATTCGCCTTCGCTCAATTCGCGCACGGCGTTGCTCACGATTTTCAGCAGGTCGAAATCGTCGTTTTCGAGGGCCAGCAGCAGGCCGCGCGAGAGCAGATAGTCGCCGACCAGCACCGCGATTTTATTTTTCCAGAGCGCGTTGATGGAGAAGAAACCGCGCCGGTAGTTGCTCTCGTCCACCACGTCGTCGTGCACGAGGGTGGCGGTGTGCAGCAGCTCGATGAGGGCGGCGCCCCGGAAGCTGGCATCGGGCAGCGGGTCGCCGGTGGCGGGCTCGGGGCGGGTGGCGCGGGCCGTGAGAAACACGAACATGGGCCGAATCTGCTTGCCCTTTCGCTTCACGATGTAGCCCATTATCTTGTCGAGCAGCAGCGCTTTGGTGCGCATCGACTGGCGGAATTTGTGCTCAAACTCTTCCATTTCGGCCGCGATGGGGGCCTGAATCTGGTCGAGGGACAAGGAGGAGTACTGGGGCATTGCGGCGACAATGATACGGCAGAACGGCGGAGAGGCCACCAGCGCGGCCCCAACCTTTTGGCCCGGCTACGAATTATAACTGCGTCGGCGGCCATTTGGCTGCGCTTCGCTCCTACCTTCGCCGTATGCTCACTCACGCCTCCTTCCTGCTCTCGGGCACTGCCCACGGCCGGCCCTTCGAGGCCGATGCCACGTATCAAGCCACCGGCCACGCCAAGCCCGTGCTGCTGTTCGTGCACGGCTTCAAGGGGTTTAAGGACTGGGGGCACTTTCCGCTGCTGGCCGATTATTTCGCTAAGCAGGGTTTTGTATTCGTGAAGCTGAACCTGTCGCACAACGGCATCGTGGTGGGCGGCACCGGCGATTTGGAGGATTTGGACGCTTTCGGCCGCAATAATTTCAGTATTGAGCTCGATGATATCGGGCAGGTTATCGATGCGCTTTTTACGCCGGGGGCCACGCCTGTGCCAGCGGCCGAGATGGATTTGCAGCGGTTTTTCCTGGCCGGCCACAGCCGGGGCGGCGGCCTGGCGCTGCTGAAAGCCGCCGAAGACCCGCGCGTGCGGGCCGTGGCGACGTGGGCCGCCATTGCCGAAGTGCATCCGCAGTGGCCGCAGGCGGTGTTTGATGAGTGGCAGCGCACGGGCGTGCTGCACGTGCCCAACACGCGCACCGGCGTGGAGCTGCCCATGCACTACCAGATTGTGGAGAATTACCACGCCAACCGCCCGCGCCTCGACATTCCGCACAATGTGCGCCGCAAGCTGAAACAGCCGCTGCTCATCATCCACGGCGACCAGGACGAGACGGTATCGGTGGATGCGGCCCACAAGCTACAGCAGCTCAAGCCCAATGCCGAGCTGCTGCTAGTGCCGGATGCCACGCATATGTTCGGCGGCGCGCACCCCTGGCCCGAAACTGACCTGCCGGCCCCCGCCCGCCACGTAGCGGAGGCCACGGCAGCCTTTTTCAAGCGGCAGAAATGAGCCGCCAACCCGTGCTGGCCTACCTGCTGCTGGGCTCTAACCTGGGCGACCGCGCCGCGCTGCTGGCGCAGGCCCGCGCCCGGCTGGCGGCCACGGCCGGGGTCCTCGTGGCCGAATCCGGCATTTATGAAACGGCCGCCTGGGGGCGCGAAGACCAGCCAGCGTTTCTGAATCAGGCACTGGCGTTGCGCACTGCTTTATCGGCTGAAGAGTTGCTGACGGCGTGCCTGGACACGGAGCGGGCCGCTGGTCGCGAGCGGCGCGAGCATTGGGGCAGCCGCACGCTGGATGTCGATATCCTGTTTTTGGGGCCGGAAATAATTGCGACGCCGGCGCTGAGCGTGCCACACCCGCGCCTGGCTGAGCGCCGCTTCGCACTGGTGCCGCTGGCCGAAATCGCCGGTTCGCTGGTTCATCCGCAGCTGGGCGAAACGGTGGCGGCCCTACTCGCCCGCTGCCCCGACCCCTTGCCCGTGCGGCGCTGGAATGCCGAATGAGCCGGCTGGCAGCGGTGGCACTCGGCGCAGCTCCTGCGCTACGTGCCCCACCCGCACCGCTGCGCCCAGCAGCCAGATGGCCACCAGCCCTGCCCCCAGCCAGCGCGGCGCCCGGGCCGGCCACGCCGCCAGCACCAGCACCACCACGGGCGCAAACAGTACGCTGGCGTACCGCTCGGCATCATGAGTGCCGGCGGCGCTTTGGGCAAATACCGTGAGGCCCGCCACGAGCAGAATAAGGGTTACGCTGGCGCACCAAAGCGTTTTCAGCATCAGGTGAAGGCGGGAATCAGACTCAGTTTGTGAGCTGGGAACCGTAGTTGGGCGGCGTAACGAAGCCGTCATTGGAGCAGCTTCGGGAAGGGTGTCCGCACCATGAGCAGCGGCCGTTTTGGCCGTAACAGCTCTGCGATTCGGCCACAATAGCCAACCCAGCAGCAGCAGCCCGACCGCCCACACCATCACAGGCAGCAGAGTCCGGCCCGAGACCGGTAGCGGCAGTAGCCAGCGCGTCAGCACAAAACCGTAGTCGGCCGCCGAGCTCAGCAGCTGGCCTCCGCCCCGGCTGGGATGATAGCGGCTGGGGCCGGCCACCAGCAGCGCGTACCACTGCCACAGCACGCCGGCGGCTCCACTTATCAACAAGTGTAAAAAAAGCATTGCCCGGTCACGCACCGAAAGCCTGCGCCACCCGCCCATCAGCAGCCCCGCTCCCACCCCGGCCAATAGAAAAAGGCCCAAAGTGCGCTGCAAAGGCATCAAAATCCCAGCGGCTGTGAGCAAGCCCCACCACTGCCATTGGGCCGTGCGCAGCCATTGCCACAGCACCACCGCATAGGCCGCGAACAGCAGCAGAAAGACACTTTCGGCCCATACAAATTTGCTCACCAGCAGCCACGGCGTGCTCAGGGCCAGTAGCATGGGCAAGACCAGCGCCCGGCGGGCCGGCAGGAGCTGCCGGCCCAGCCAGCTCCACAGCAGCAGGCTGCCCAGCAGGCACACACCGTGCAAAAGCCGCAAATCCGCCAGTGAGCTGCAGACGCTCAGCAGCAGTGGGAATAACGGCGGCCAGTAGCGGTACGGCGTGCCGTCGGGATTGAGCAGGTGGCCGGTTTCGCGCAGCGTGTGGGCGGCGTAGAGGTAATAGTGCGAGTCGCCGGTGCCAGCCAGGCCGGGCGCGGTGGTGTAGGCAAACAGGGCTAATTGCAACAGCCCGGCCGCCAGCAGCCCCGCAAAGGGCCACCAGTAGCGCCGGGCTGCGGCAGAATCAGAGAGAACAGTTTGGGCCATCGGAAGCGGAATGTAGCGCGAACTTTTAGTTCGCGCCCCCGCGCCGTTATAATTGTTTGGGTATCGTTCGGGGGGCGCGGACTAAAAGTTCGCGCTACAGCTAGAAGCTACCGACTGTCGCAGTGGGCACAATTTTCTTCACCAGGCCTTGCAGCACTTTGCCGGGGCCGCACTCCACGAAATCGGTGGCACCGTCGGCGGCCATGCGCTGCACCAGCTGCGTCCAGCGCACAGGGGCAGTGAGTTGGGCCAGCAGGTTGGCTTTGATTTCGGCCGGGTCGGTGTGAGGCAGCGCGTCCACGTTCTGATACACGGGGCAGCGGGCGGGGCTGAAGGTGGTTTTCTCGATGGCCTCGGCCAGGGCGGCGGCGGCGCTTTGCATCAGGGGCGAATGAAAGGCTCCGCCCACGGGCAGCGGCAGGGCACGCTTGGCGCCGGCGGCTTTCAGGGCTTCGCAGGCCTGGGCCACGCCTTCCGTTGAGCCGGAAATGACGAGCTGGCCGGGGCAATTGTAATTGGCGGCCACCACTACATTGCCGGCGGTGGTGATTTCCTGGCAGATGCGCTCCACGGTGGCATCGTCGAGGCCGAGGATGGCGGCCATGGTGCCGGGCTGCTCCTCGCAGGCGGCCTGCATGGCTTGGGCGCGGCGGGCCACCAGCGGCAGCGCGTCTTCAAATTTCAACACGCCCGCGGCTACCAGGGCCGAGAATTCGCCTAGCGAATGGCCCGCCGTGCTAGCTGGCTGGAAATCGGGCCGCGCCACAAACTGCGCCACCGAATGCACAAAAATGGCAGGCTGCGTAACGTCGGTGCGGCGCAGGTCCTCTTCGGAACCGCTGAACATAATGTCGGTGAGGCTGAAGCCCAGGATGTCGTTGGCGCGGGTGAGCAGGGCACGGGCGTCGAGGTTCTGGTCGAACAGCTCGCGGGCCATGCCGGGAAACTGGCTGCCCTGGCCGGGAAAAAGCACGGATTGAGTCGGATTCATCGGAAGTCGCGGATTGGCGGTTTTTCGGGTGGTGGGAATTGGCAAATGGCGGCCCGCCGCCACCTCGGCAGCGGCAAAGCGGGCGCAAGCTGCACAAAAAGCGGCATTGCCCAAAAAAAGCGGAGCCGACCACCGGGCCGGCTCCGCTCAATTCACAATTTACAGCAACTGGATATTTCGGCTAATTCCGTGATTAGCGGACAATTTCGACCCAGCCTTTATAGGTGCGCTTGGTGTTGGCGAAATCGGCAAACTCGACCTCAGCCAGGTAGAAATACACGCCGTCCACGGTTTTCACTTTCGTGTTTTTCTCGCCGGTGGGGCCGCCGCCGTCCCAATTGATGAGGATGGGGTCATCGGCCGTGGTGGTGTTTTCGAATACCTTGGTGCCCCAGCGGTTGAAGGCCTGGAAGTGGACGCGCTGCACCGGGCTGCTGTTTTTGGGCCGGAACTGGTCGTTGGAGCCATCGCCGTTGGGCGTGAAGATGTTGGGCAGCTTGAAGAACACACAGTTGTCCTGGCAGGCCACGTTGCTCGTGTCGCTCACCGCGCCGCTGCTGGCCACGGCCTGGATGGCGTAGCAGCCACCCGAAAAGGCGAGGTTGCCGTGCACGTAGCTGGTGGTAGTGGTGGTGCCCAGCAGGGTGAAGCGCCCCGTGGGCGTGGGCCGATAATACACGCGGTAGCTGGCCGGGGCCGCGTCGCAGCCGGCCGGGGTGTTGCCCACCGTCCAGCGCAGGCGGTTGCTGTACTTCTCGCCCTGGCGCGGAAATTCATTCAGGCTGGCCAGGCTGTCGCAGTTGGTGGTCAGCAGTTTGAGCACCGGCGTGCAGGGCGGCGAGATGAGCGTGAGGCAGCGCTCCTGGCTGCGGTTCAGCAGCGAGCTCAGGAAGCCGAAACCAGGGTAGCGCCCATTCGTTTCCACATAGTAGCAGTAGTCCTGGCCTTTCACCAGCGCGGGGTCGCGGTCGGCGTAGGTGCCGCCGGCAGCCGTTGAAGGTGCCGTGCCGATGCGCACATAGGGCCCGGCATTGCCGGTGCGGCGGTAGATGGTGGTGGGCTGCGTGGCGTTGTCCCAGGGCACATTATATGTCCAGTTCACCGTGATGGCCGTGGCGGCCACGTTGGCGGGCAGGGCGCTCACGCGCACACTGCTGGCCGTAGGCGAAAACTCGCTGATGGGCGTGGCCAAGACCTGCACAAACTCCAGCTTGTAGGTGTACTGTTTGTTCTGGGTGTCGAGGTTCTGGTCGACATAGCTCGTGTCGGCCAGGGCCGTGAAGGGGCCGTGGGCCACCGCCACAAAGTCGGCGGCAGCCGGAGTCAGCCCTTCGGCGCGCGACAGGTTATAGCGCACCGGGCTGGTAAAGGTGCCGCTCACCGGGCGGGGCTGGGTCCAGCGCACGTTTATCTGGCCGGTGGTGGCGCTGGTGGTGGCCACGTCCACGTTGGTGAGCATAGCACCCCGGCCGGCCACTTGGGCGCAGGCTTCGTTGGAGGCCAGGCTCTCGCCGCCGGCCGGCAGCGGGAAATCGGCATAAATGCGGTAGCAATAGTTCTGGCCGCGGTCCAGGCCGCGATTTACTTTCGTCACCGGGTCCGTATTCAGGTCCGTGAAGGTGGTCACGTTGGGGCCCACCGTGCCGATGCGCACGTAGCCCGACGATGCCGGAATGCCCGTTTCGCACCCGCCCGGCACAGGGCCGGGGTTCACTTTGCGGTAGATGTAGAAGTTGGCCGCATTGGCGCAGGTGTAGGTATCCCAGTTCAGCACCATGCTGTTGAGGCCACCCGCTGCCACGGCGGGCGTGGCGCGCAGATTCTGCGGGGCCGGGCCCACCACCGTAATGCGCCAGGTTTTTTCGTCTATCAGCGCCGGGTTGGTGGTAGAAGAGCCCGCCGGATTGTCCTGGGCCTTAAACACAACCAGGTACGGGACCTTGGCCACGTTGCTGCACGTTGTTTGCCAGCTGAACGTACCCGTGGCCTGCGGCGGGCCGGTCGTGGTTTGGCGGAACGTAGCAGGCGGAATAATGCCACTATAGGCAAAGAGCGTGATGGGCGACTGCGGGCTACTGGGCGAAGCCGCGTCCACGGCCGTCACGGCACCCGTAATACGTGCTCCGGCCACCACGCAAATATCCTGCGGAATGGTAATGGTAGGACGCAGGTTGGTCGAGGCCGTCACGATTATCTGCATGTCCCGAATCACTTTACCGATGAGCCGCCGCCCCAGCGGTACGCGCCGCCATTCTTCTACCTCAAACGCGACGTTGTAGAAGCCCACCGCCACGGGCGCGTTCCAGGTAATCTGGCCGGTGTTCACGTCCTGCTCAAAAATGGCATCAGCCCCAGGCACCCCTAGGGGCACGCCCCCGTAAGCCACCTGTACGGCCCGGGGGTTTCCGGCGGTGATGGCCTGGTCGTTGGGGAAGCGAAAATTGGGCACGGATTGTGGTACAGGGGTATTGTTGCCCGTGCCAGCCCCCTGCCCCGAACAGGGAAAGCCGCCCACTGACCCGCGAATGCCTGCGGGCACCTGCTGGCTGGCCCGCAGGTGGAAAGCCAGCGAATCCTGGTCCGCATCATATGCCCCGGGATTATGCAGAAACACCTGGCTTGTGGCCGCTTTGTCAACAGCCGGGGCCGTGAAGACGGGCGAATGGTTCAGCCCCAGCGCCGGGTCGATGTAAACATAAGTTCGGATGTAGAATGACTGGTTTTTTGAGTCGGTCATGTTTATCACGCCGTCGTTGCGGTTTTCGCCGATAAACTCAACGTTGTAGCCCCCGGTAGCCGGGTAAATATGCTCGAAATAGTAGATATTGACGCTGGTATCCGAGTTGCCCGGAATGGCCCGCTTCACGGCCCGCGGTATGCCATCGATGCAACTGGAAGTTCCGTCGCCAAAAAAGATGGTGGCCGATGGCTGGTCTACCGGCGAGCTGTTATCCGTATAGAGCACCATCTTGAAGAAAATGCGGCGCGGGTTAGGAGGCGTTGTAGTATCCACCTTGGCCTGAATATCGCCGGCGCGCAGGTGCGACGCCTGAGCCACGTTTGGGCGCAGACTCAGCCCGGTTAGCATCAGTACCAGCAACAGCGCCAGCCGTGCGCCGGCTCCACCCCGGAGTAGAAGAAATTGTATCATATAATGTCGAACAGAGGAAAGAAAAACCGTTGGCCTTACGCTGATTCGGGCCCCAAAGGCTGGCCCGGCAACGCGAAGCTATACGAGAAGTAATGGGAGAAGGAAAAGTTACGCCGCCTGCAGCCGAAAGCCAACCACAACCCGTCGCCTTCAGCGCCCGGATTGCACTAAGCAGCCCCGCAAAAACCGCTCCGAGCAGGGCGTTTTTGCGGGGCTACCGATATAATTAAGCTGAAAAAGCGGGCGCTAGCGAATGATTTCAACCCAGCCCTTGTAGGTGCGCTTGGTATTGGCAAAGTCCGCAAACTCGACGTCGGCCAGGTAGAAGTACACGCCGTCGCTAACTTTGGCGCTGGTGCCGTTGCCCGATTCGCCCGTGGGCCCGCCGCCGTCCCAGTTGATGAGCACGGGGTCGTCGGCGGTGGTCGTATTCTCGAAGACTTTAACCCCCCAACGGTTGAAGGCCTGGAAATGGATGCGCCGCACCGGGCTATTGTTCTTGGGCCGGAACACCGAGTTCTGGCCGTCGCCGTTGGGCGTGAAGATGTTGGGCAGCTTAAAAAACAGGCAGTTATCCTGGCAGGCTACGTTGCTCGTGTCGCTCACCGCGCCGCTGGCCACCACGGCCTGCAGGGCGTAGCACCCGCCCGAAAAAGACAGGTCCGAATGCACGAAGCTGGTAGAGGAGGTGGTGCCCAGCAGGGTGAAATGCCCCGTGGGCGTGGGCCGGTAATACACGCGGTAGCTGATGATGTTGGCATCGCAGCCAGCGGGCGTGGTGCCCACCGTCCAGCGCAGGCGGTTGGTGTAGCGCTCCCGCAGGCCCGGGAACTCGGGCAGGTTGGCCAGGCTGTCGCAGTTGGTGGGCAGCAGGGTGAGCACCGGCGTGCAGGGCGGCGAGTTGAGGGTGAGGCACTGCACCTGGCTGCGGTTCAGCAGCGAGCTCAGGAAGTCGAAGCCGGCGTAACTGCCCTCCGTCTGCACGTAGTAGCAGTAGCTCTGGCCCTTCACCAGCGTGGGGTCGCGGTCGGTGAATGTGCCACCGGTAGCTCCCGTCGGGGCAGTGCCAATCTGCGCCAGTGCGCCCGTGGCGCCGGTGCGGCGATAGATGGTAACCGGCTTGCCCGAGTTATCCCACGGCACCTGGTACGTCCAGTTCAGGGTGATGGCCGTGGGCGGGTTGTTGGCCAGTGCCGTGAGACGGACGCTGCTAGCCGTGGGCGAGGCTTCCGTGAGCGTGGTGCCCTGGCCCGGGGCGAAGGTGCGCACAAATTCCAGCTTATAAGTGTATTGCTTGTTCTGGGTATCGAGGCCTAAGTCGACATAGCTCGTGTCGGTGAGGGCCGTGAATGGGCCGTGCGCCACCGGCACAAAAGCGGTGGCGGCCGGCGTCAGCCCCTCGGCCCGCGACAGCACATACGACGGAGTGCCCGTGAATGTGCCTCCGCCAGTTGGGCGGGGCTGGGTCCATCGCACGTTTATCTGGCCGGTGGTGGCACTGGTGGTGGCCACGTCCACGTTGGTCAGCATGGCACCGCGTCCGCCCACTAGGGCGCACGCCTCGTTCGAGGCCAGGCTTTCGCCGCCGGCCGGCAGCGGGAAATCGGCATAAATGCGGTAACAATAGTTCTGGCCCCGGCTCAGGCCGATGGTGGTGCCAGTGGCGGGGTCAACGTTCAAGTCCGTGAAGGTGGTCGCGTTGGGTGCTACCGTGCCAATGCGCACGTAGCCCGCCGAGGCCGGAATGCCGGTATCGCACGGCCCCGGCGTGAACGTGGAGGGGTTCACCTTGCGGTAGATGTAGATGTGGGCCGCGTTGGCGCAGGTATACGCATCCCAGTTCAGCACCATGCCGTTGTAGCCGCCCGGCGCGGCGGTAGGCGCAGCCCGCAGGTTTTGGGGCGGCGGCCCCACCACGGTGATGCGCCAGGTCTTCTCATCAATCAGAATCGGCGTTGGGGCATTGGGGCTGTCCTGGGCTTTGAACACCACCTGATACGGCAGGCCAGCCACGTTGCTGCAATTGGTTTGCCACTGAAAGGTGCCGGTGGCCTGCGGCGGGCCAGCCGCCGTTTGGCGAAAGGTAGCGGGCGGAAAAATTCCCCCGTAGGCAAACAGCGTAATCGGGGTTTGGGGGCTGCCGGCGGTCACGCCGTCCACGGCAGTCACGCTGCCGGTCACCGTTTCCCCGGCCACCACGCAAATGTCGGGCGGAATGGTCAGGGTGGGCCGCAGGTTGTTGGTGGCCGTAATGGCTATCTGCATGTCCCGAATTACCTCCCCAATAAGCCGACGGCCGAGGGGCGTGCGCCGCCATTCCTCCACCACCATCGCCACGTTGTATAAACCCACCGCTCCAGGGGCGTTCCAGGTAATCTGACCGGTATGCACGTCCTGCACGAAGATGGCCGGAGTTCCCCCTGAGCTCGATGGTACACCACCGTAGGGCACCGTCTGACTACTTCCAAGGGCCGGGTCGTTGGGGTACTTGAAATCGGGCACCGTCACGGGCCGGGGCGAATTGTCGCCGGTGGCACCGGGGCAGGGCGGGCCCACGATAGTAGACGCCAGCCGGGGCTCCTTCTGGCTGGTGCGCAGGTGAAAGGCCAACGAGTCGTGGTCGGCATCATATGCTGCCGGATTGTGCAGAAACACCTGCCCCATAGCACCTTTATCAATGGCCGGGGCCGTCAGCACCGGCGAATGGTTCAGCCCCAGCGCCGGGTCGATGGTGATTTTGGTGCTGATGTAAAATGACTGGTCGAGCGGGTTGCTCATGTTGATGACGCCCCCGTTGCGGTTTTCGCCCACAAAGCTCACCGTATAGCTACCAGTAGCCGGGTAGGTATGCTCGAAGTAATAGATACTGAGCGCCGTATCGGAGTTGCCGGGAATGGGCAGCCGCCCACCCGGCCGGGCAATGCCGGGGTTGCAACTCGACGTACCGTCGCCAAAAAAGATAATCGCATTCGGCTGGTCCACCGAAGTTGGCCCCCGGCTGATGTCGAGGTATAGAATCATCTTGAAAAAGATGCGGCGCGGGTTCGGGTTGGCCGTGGTATCCACCTTGGCCTGAATGTCGCCCGCCCGGATGTGGGTGGCCTGCGCCACCTCGGGCCGCAGGCCCAGGCCTGCCAGTAGCACCATCAACAGCAGCGCAGCCCGCGCCAGCGTTCCAGCCCGCGGAAGAGTAAACTGTACCATACCAACTCAGTTACTAAGAAAGGAAAACCGTGATGCAGGCCCGGGCGCCCGGCAGAGGGGCCGGCTTTCGAAACCGTACTCTGGCAGCCTTCGCTATGTGCTAAGCCACACGCCCATGCGTGTTAACGATGCCAGCCGCGGATAGATTCACCACGTCCCTGCAATGTTTTTTTGGAAGGGGCGCGCTTGCAAGAATCGGGCCCGCCCGTTGCCCGGTTAGCGGGTGGGGGCTACCTTTGGGCGACCTAAACACACCTCTTCACTTCCCTAGTTTGGCTACTTTATGAGTTGGATAACAAAAACATTAACCAGCAGCATCGGCCGGAAGATAATAATGGCCGTTACCGGCCTGTTTCTGTGCTCGTTCCTGGTGGTTCACCTGATTGGTAACCTGCAGTTATTCAAACACGACCAGGGCGCGGCCTTCAACACCTACTCCCACTTCATGGGCACCAACCCCATCATCCGCACCATCGAGTGGGGCCTGGTGCTGGGTTTCGGCTTCCATATTTTTGAAGCCCTCGTGCTCACCCGCCGCAACAAAGCGGCCCGGGGCGCGCAAGGCTACGTGAGCAACCACTCGGAGCAGAACTCGGAATGGACCTCGCGCAACATGGGCATTCTGGGCAGCATCATCCTGATTTTCCTGATTGTCCACCTCTACAATTTCTTCTGGCGCGCCCGCTTCGCCGGCGACCTGCCCAAAATGGGCGGTGCCGACCCGCTGACCAGCGACTACGACAACCTGTACATGGCCGTGGTGTCGTCGTTCCACATCTGGTGGTACGTGCTACTGTACGTGGCTGCCCAAATCAGCCTCGGCTACCACTTGTGGCACGGCTTCCGCTCGGGCTTCCAGACGCTGGGCCTGAACCACCGCAAGTACACCCCGCTCATCAAATACGTGGGTTACACCTTCGCGGTAGTGGTGTCGGCGGGCTTTGCCTCTATGCCACTCTACTTCTTCCTGTTCACCAATGCGCAGGGAGAAATGGCCGCCAACGCCCCAGCCTTCCTGCACACCGTGGCCTCGGCTTTTTAATTGATTAGGAGCAATAAAACCGGCTGGCTGCGCTAACACCTGCGGCGTTCGGCGGTTATCTTATTGCTCTATCACTCAGTCATTCCATCACTCCGTCGCTCTATGCTGTTGGATTCCAAAATTCCCGAAGGCTCCCTCGCCGAAAAATGGGACAAGCACAAGTTTAACGTCAAGCTCGTGAACCCCGCCAACAAGCGGAAATACGACGTGATTGTGGTCGGCACGGGCCTGGCCGGCGGTGCCGCCGCCGCCTCGCTGGCCGAGCTGGGCTACAACGTAAAAGCCTTCACCTACCACGATTCGCCCCGCCGCGCGCACTCCATCGCCGCGCAGGGCGGCATCAATGCTGCTAAAAACTACCAGAACGACGGCGACTCCGTGTTCCGCCTGTTCTACGATACCATCAAGGGCGGCGACTACCGCGCCCGCGAAGCCAACGTGTACCGTCTGGCCCAGGTATCGGTCAACATCATCGACCAGTGCGTGGCCCAGGGCGTGCCCTTCGCCCGCGAATACGGCGGCCTGCTGGCCAACCGCTCCTTCGGCGGTGCCCAGGTGAGCCGAACCTTCTACGCCCGGGGCCAGACCGGCCAGCAACTGCTGCTGGGGGCCTACTCGGCCCTGAGCCGTCAGATTGCTTACGGCAAGGTGAAGATGTACACCCGCTCGGAAATGCTCGACGTGGTGATTGTGGACGGACAGGCGCGCGGCATTGTGACGCGCAACCTGGTGACCGGCGAAATTGAAACCCATGCCGCCCACGCGGTGGTGCTGGCCACCGGCGGCTACGGCAACGTGTTCTACCTGAGCACTAACGCCAAGTATTGCAACGTGACGGCCGCCTGGCGCGCCCACAAAAAAGGCGCGTTCTTCGCCAACCCCTGCTTCACCCAGATTCACCCCACCTGCATCCCCGTGAGCGGCGACTATCAGTCAAAGCTCACGCTGATGTCGGAATCGCTCCGTAACGACGGCCGCGTGTGGGTGCCCAAAACGGTAGAAATGGCTGAGCGCGTGCGCAAAGGCCAAATCAAGCCCCAAGACATTGCCGAGGATGACCGCGACTACTTCCTGGAGCGCAAGTACCCTGCCTTCGGCAACCTGGTGCCGCGCGACGTGGCTTCGCGCAACGCCAAGATGATGTGCGACGAAAACCGCGGCGTAGGCAGCACCGGTCTGGCCGTGTACCTTGATTTCTCCGATATCATCAAGCGCACGGGCGCGGAGGCGGTAAGCCAGAAGTACGGCAACCTCTTCGACATGTACGCCAAAATCACCGACGAGAATCCGTATGAGATGCCCATGCGCATCTACCCGGCGGTGCACTACACCATGGGCGGCCTATGGGTCGACTACAACCTGCAAACCACCGTGCCCGGCCTGTACGCTACCGGCGAGTGCAACTTCTCGGACCACGGCGCCAACCGCCTCGGCGCGTCGGCCCTGATGCAGGGTCTGGCCGATGGTTACTTCGTAATCCCCTACACCATTGGTGATTACCTGGCCAACACGCCTCCAAAGCCGGTGGATACCAACCACCCCGCCTTCGCTGAGTCGAAAGCCTATGTGCAGGCCCGCACCGAGCAGCTGCTCGGCATCAAAGGCAACCGCACACCTGATGAATTCCACAAGGCGCTGGGCCACTTGATGTGGGAATACTGCGGCATGGCCCGCACGGCCGAAGGCCTGAAGTTTGCCAAAGAAGCCATTGCGCAGCTGCGCAAGGAGTTCTGGCAGGATGTGAAGGTGGTGGGCACTGGCGAGGAAATGAACCAGGCGCTGGAAAAAGCCGGCCGCGTGGCCGACTTCCTGGAGTTGGGCGAGCTGATGGTGGACGACGCCCTGAACCGCAACGAAAGCTGCGGCGGCCACTTCCGCGAAGAGTACCAGACCCCCGAAGGCGAGGCCCTGCGCGACGACGAAAACTACGCCTACGTGGCGGCATGGGAGTATCAAGGCGACAACCAGCCCGAGAAGCTCAACAAGGAAGAGCTTGTATTTGAAAACGTGAAGCTGACCCAGCGCAGCTACAAATAGATAATAGACATGAGACCTTAGATATGAGACTGAAGAATGCCATGGCTTTGGCCGCTTTCTCCAATCTCATATCTCGTGTCTCTCACTTCTCATAAAAAAATGGCCGGTTCCAACCCCAACGCTAAACCGATGAACCTGACCCTGAAAGTGTGGCGGCAGCCCAACCGCCAGGCCCAGGGGAATATTGTGGAGTACCACGTGAAGGACATTTCGCCTGATATGTCGTTCCTGGAGATGCTCGACGTGCTGAACGAAGACCTGCTGCACGCCGGACAAGACCCGGTGGCCTTCGACCACGACTGCCGCGAAGGCATCTGCGGCTCGTGCGACTTGTTCATCAACGGCCGCAGCCACGGCCCGGAGAAGGGCACTACCACCTGCCAGTTGCACATGCGCAAGTTCTCGGACGGTGACACCATTACCATCGAGCCCTGGCGCGCCAACGCCTTCCCGGTGAATAAGGACCTGAGCGTGGACCGCTCGGCGTTCGACCGCATCATTCAGGCCGGCGGTTACGTGAGCGTGAACACCGGCGGCGCCCCCGACGGCAACGAAATTCCAATTCCGAAGGAGATTTCGGACCGCGCTTTCGAGGCCGCTACCTGCATCGGTTGCGGCGCTTGCGTGGCGGCTTGCAAAAATGCTTCCGCAATGCTGTTCGTATCGGCCAAGGTTTCGCAGTTGGCCTTGCTGCCCCAGGGCAACGTGGAACGTAAAACCCGGGTTGAAAACATGGTGGCCCAAATGGACAAGGAGGGCTTTGGCGCCTGCACCAATATTGGCTCATGCGCAGCGGAGTGCCCGGTAGGCATCTCGCTGGAGAACATTGCTATTCTGAACCGTGAGTTCCTGGCGGCTAAAGCTACTTCGAACAACCTAGCGTAATTCAGTTGAAACACTAGTAACAGAAAGCCCCGGCAGTAACTACTGCCGGGGCTTTCTGTTACTGAACGGTGTAAAGACGCATACTTACATCTCGTCGTTGAACAGTGTTAACTGAAAGAAACCTAGATAGTACAGACGATGAGACGCAGCTATGCGCCTCTACACCGTTCTGACTACGCCGGCTGGACGGCATCCAGCGCCTTCATGTCTTCAGTTGACAGGTGAATGTCGGCTGTTTTCATGTTCTCTTCCAGATGCTTCACTTTGGAGGTGCCGGGGATTAGCAGGATGTTGGGCGAGTGGTGCAGGAGCCAGCTCAGGGCAATTTGCTGGGGCTTCACGCCGTGCCGGGCGGCAATCTGGTCCAGCGCTTTGAGGGCATCGGCATTGCCGCCGCCGAGCGGGAACCACGGAATGAATGCGATATTTTGCTCGCGGGTGTAATTAAGTTCGGCCTCCCACTTGCGGTTTTCGACGCTGTACATGTTCTGCACCGACACGATGGGCACAAATTCCTGCGCCTTTTTGATGTCGGCCACGCTCACTTCGGACAGGCCGATGTGCTTGATACGGCCATCCTGTTGCGCTTTTTGCAGGAATTTCAGCGTATCCTCGAAAGGTACTTTAGGGTCGATGCGGTGGAGCTGATAGAGGTCGATTTGCTCCACTTTCAGACGCTTGAGGCTGCCATTGAGAGCTTCTTCGAGGTGCTTGGGGCTGGCATCGATGGGCCATTCGTTGGGGCCGGTGCGGAGTAGACCGCCCTTGGTGGCAATTACGAGACCTTTGGCGTAGGGGTGCAGGGCTTCGGCAATCAGCTCTTCCGACACATTGGGGCCGTAGCTATCGGCGGTGTCGATGAAGTTGACGCCCAGCTCCACGGCCCGCTTCAGCACGCGGATGGATTCGTCGTGGTCGGCGGGCGGGCCCCAGATGCCTTCGCCGGTAATGCGCATGGCTCCGTAGCCGAGACGGTTGACGGCAAGGTCGCCGCCGATGGTGAAGGTGGCGGGGTAGGTAGCGGCAGTGGTTTTATCGGACATAAGAAATGACTTGGAATAGGAATCCCCGATGCAAATAGTGCGGGGCGCATTCTAGGACTATTGAGACGCGGAATTGTTTGAAGAGAGCCGTAGCGTGGTCTGTGCGAATCCGCGCTTTTAGGCAACGAAACTTGACTAGGCACGGACTCGCAGAGTACGCGCTGCTCCTCCCCTACTTTTGCGCCGTGCCCCTTTTGCCCACCGACCGTCGCCTGCCGCTGCTCTATGCTATAATTCTGGTTGATGTGATTGTAGGGGCGGCGGTGGGGCCGGTGCTGCCGGAATTTGTGCGGGGGCTGCGGCAGCCGCAGTTGTGGCTGAGCGTGGGCACGGGCATATTTCTGGGTGTACAACTGTTTTCGGCCCCGCTGCTGGGGCGGCTGAGCGACGGCTACGGGCGGCGGCCCATTTTTATCGTTTCGGCGGTGGGCACGCTGCTGGCCAATGCGCTGCTGCTGCCGGTGCGGGCGGGGCTGTACTTCGTAAATCGCGTGTCGGACGGCCTCACCAACGGCATGTATGCCACAGTGCGCTCGGCCATTACCGATATTTCATCGCCCGGGCGGCTGTTTCGCAACCTCGGCATCGAGGGGGCAATCATCTCGCTGGGCTTCGTGCTGGGGCCAATGGCGGCCGGGGTGTTGCTCACGGTGCTGCAAGTGCCGCCGGCCCAACAGGCCACTTATGTGGTGCGGTTGGCCGTGGCCTTGGCGGCTCTCAACATCCTGCTCAGCCTGTGGCTGCCCGAAACCCACGCCGGACGTGGCGGAGTGCGCGGGGCCGAGCTACGCGCCGAACTAGCCCGCAGTGTCAATCCGCTCACGCTCTGGGCCCGGCTACGTGAGAAAGATGAGCAGAACCCCGGCGTGCGGCGCATCGTGCTTACCCAAGTGGCCCTCACCCTCAGTACGGGCTATTATTTCTACTTTGTGCCCTTCGCCAGCCTGGGGCCACTGCACCTGGATGCGCGGCAGATTTCTTATTTCTTCATGTTTTTCGGGGCGCTGAGCGTGGGGCTTAATTACGTGTTCTACAGCTATTTTGCCGACCGGATAAACCAGCGCCGGGCTATTGTGTGCCTGGCCGCGCTAGGGGTGCCGGTGCTGGCCGGCTATGGCCTGATGGGCGCGTCGAAAGTAGCGCTGTACGTGCTGGTCACGCTGGACTGCCTTACGCTCTCGCTCATCCAGGGCTTGCTGGAAGGCCGGCTGGCCCACCGCACCACCGAGGCCGACCGGGGCGAAATCTTTGGCCTGAACCAGGCCTTTCAGTCACTGGCCAGCTTCGGCACGGCGCTGGTATTCGGGGGCTTGTCGGTATTGGATTTGCGGCTGCCGTGGGCGTGGTTTGCGCTGTGCCTAGCGGCGGTAGCAGGACTGGCGGCTACGGATAGGGACCCTAAATACCCACACAAGGTGCAGGACCGAGAAGTGTAGGAGTTACTAACCCGTAACCAACGGCCGCCCCAACCAGTTAGCAGCACGGTTTCCATCGTTAGCCCTCTTGTTTTGATTACCATCCTTGCCGGCACCAACCGGCCCCACTCGCGCGCCCGCCGCATTGCCGATTACTACCGCGCCCTGCTTGCGGAGCTGGGGGCCGAAAGCCATATACTGGACCTGGCCGAGCTGCCGGTTGACTTCATTACCACCGCGCTCTACGCCAACGTGGGCACGCACCCGGAATTCAACCGCCTGGCCACCATGCTCGATGCAAGCGACAAGGTGGTTATCGTGGTGCCCGAGTACAACGCCTCGTTCCCCGGCGTGCTGAAGGCGTTTATCGACGGCCTCTCCTATCCCGGCGGCATCCAGGGCAAAAAGGCGGCACTGGTGGGCCTGAGCAGCGGCGGCCAGGGCGGCCTGCTGGCCATGGCCCACCTCACCGATGTGCTCATGTACCTCGGCACCACGGTGCTTCCCCAGCGGGTGCGCCTGCCCTTCATCAACCAGGATTTGAACGCCGAGCACGGGCTGAACCACGACCTGTCGCGGCAGTTGCTGCGCGAGCAGGCTACCGCGCTGCTGGCATTTTGACGCTTCGCTTAATGAAGAGTGGCGGACCCATCCGGTCATTTCCCAATTCCTCATTCTTCATTAAGCGAAGCGTTTTTAGCCAGCACGCGCCGGAACACTACGCGCAACACGAAATACAGCAAGACCACCAGCGGCACCATGGCCCCTGCCCACAGCAGCAGTGCGCCCAGTTCGGCCCGCCACAATAGTTTGCCCACCGCCGACCAGCCTTCGTGGTCGATGAGTTGGCGCAGGCTGGCCACGGTGAGGTGCGCCACCTTATCGCCCTGGCCCATGAGGCCGGCCCCGGCGCGCAGAAACGGAATGAGCAGCGCCAGCTGAAAAAACGTCATCAGATGAGTGGCCAGCTGCATGGCGGCCACGTTGAGGCGCAGACGCAGGGCCACGGCGGCGCTCAGGATGGTGGTGATGCCCAGGGCAGGAATCAGCCCGATGGCCACGCCCAAGCCCACGGTGAGGGCCAGCTTTTCGGGCGAGAGGCCGGTTTTGAGCAGGTCCAGCAGCGGGTCGGCCACGCGACGGCGCAGCCAGGAGCGCGGCGGCAGCGGGGCGGGCGGGGCTACCGGCGGCGTCAATTGGGTTTCGGAAGGCGACATACAGAAAAATAACGGGGCCGAAAGCCGGGCCGCACGGCAGCCCGTACCTTCGTTGGGGGCCTGCTTCTTACGGCTACGCGCCAGAATGTTGCCCCTCGGGTATTTATGACAAAGTTAGATTCCCCGGCCGAGTTGCCGGGTCCGTGGTGGCGCGAGCTGCCCATCTTGCTGCACCGCGCCGGCCGCGAATTAGGCCAAAACGACCCGCTGCGGCTGGGCGCGGCCACGGCGTTTTTCACCTCGTTTGCCCTGCCGCCCATCCTCATCATTCTGGTGCAGCTGCTGAGCTCGCTCTACCCTTCGTCTATTGTGCGGATGATGCTGCTGGCCAAGGTGAGCAACTTGGTAGGAGCCCCGGCCGCTGGGCTGGTGTCGCAGATTGTGATGAACGTGGCCGACCCCAGCCGCAGCCGGCTGGTGACGGTGGTGGGCTTTGCTTTCCTGCTGTTTGTGGCCACCACGCTGTTCACCATCATTCAGCATTCGCTCAATCAGCTCTGGCAAATCCGGCCCAAGCGGGGCACAGGCAAGGTGTCGCAGGCCGTGCGCGAGCGGGTGCGCTCGGGCGGCATTCTGCTGGCCACGGCGGGGCTGTCGGTGCTGGCCTTCGGGGCCGATGCTGCCCTGAGTCTGTTTGCCGAAAGCATCCGGGACTTCGACGCCACCTTCGCCTATTTCGTGGTGCGAGGGTTGAATGCCGTCATTGCCTGGCTGATTCTGGCAGCGTGGTTTGGCGTCACCTTCCGCACCCTGAGCCTGGCCAAAGTGCCGTGGCGGGCCGTCACACGCGGGGCAGCGCTCACGGCCCTGCTCATCAGCCTGGGCGAAGTGGTGCTGGGGCAATTGCTGGTGGCGCGGGATTTGGGGCCGGTGTACGGGCCGGCATCCAGCCTGGTGCTGGTGCTGCTGTTCGTATTTTATTGCGCCATGATATTCTACTTCGGGGCGGCCTTCACGAAGGCTTATGCCCATCGAATCGGGTTGGATATCCGGCCCAAAAAGTCGGCCGTGCGCTACCGGCTGGTGAACGTGGAGGAGTAATGGGGTGCGGCAAGAAAATGCTCGGCGCTTGCGGGCTTGCCTACCAAAACAAGCGGCTCTTGCCCCAAGCCGTACCTTTGTCCCGTGCAAACTCCTGATACCTCCGCCGCTGCCGGTGCTTCGCCGGCCCAGCCCACCGCCAAGCCCACCCTGCAATTCGCCGATTTCGGCCTCTCCCCCGCCCTGCTGGCTGGCGTGGCCGAGCTGAATTTTACCCAGCCCACCCCCGTGCAGCAGCTGGTGCTGGCTCCCGCCCTCGAAGGCCAGGACGTGGCCGGACAGGCCCCCACCGGCTCGGGCAAAACCGCTGCCTACGGCCTGGCCGTGTTGCAGCAGATTGACGTGACCTCGGCTACCATGCAGGCGCTGGTGCTGGTGCCCGCCCGCGAGCTGGTGATGCAGGTGCGCGATGCCCTGCGCAGCCTCGGCAAGCACATGCCCAACCTGCGCGTGGCCGGCTACTATGGCGGCCACGCCATGCGCGAAGAAGTGAAAGGCCTCCAGCAAATGCCCCACGTAGTAGTGGCCACCCCCGGCCGCATGCTCGACCACCTCGAACGCCGCACCATCGTGCCGAACCGCCTGAAAGTGCTGGTGCTGGATGAGGCCGACAAGCTGCTGGAGCTGGGTTTTCAGGAAGAAATGGCCACCATCATCAGCCGGCTGCCCCAGCGCCGCCAGACGCTGCTATTCTCGGCCACCATGCCCGACAAGGTGCTGAACCTGGTGCGCGAGTACCTCACCCGCCCCCGCGTGATGAACGTGGGCGGCTCCAACGCCACCACCCTGCCTGAGACACTGGTGCTGCGCGGCCACGTGGTGAGCGCCGCCGACCAGAAGCCCGCCGCCCTCTACCACCTCATCAGCCAGCCCGCCGCCGGCCGCTCCCTGGTATTTGCCAACACCCGCGACCGGGTGGAGGAGCTCACCCGCTTCCTGCGCGGCCGGGGCCTGGCCGCCGAGGCCCTGCACGGCAAGATGCTGCAGCCCGAGCGCGACAAGAGCATGATGAAGCTGCGCAACGGCTCGGCCACCGTGCTGGTAGCTACCGACGTGGCCGCCCGCGGCCTCGACGTGAATGAGCTCGACACGGTGGTGCAGTTCGACCCGCCCCACGAAACCGACACTTTCCAGCACCGCGCCGGCCGCACAGCCCGCGCCGGGGCCACCGGCACGGCTCACCTCATCGTAACGCCCTTCGAGCAGGAAAAAATCAAGAACTGGCCCACGGCCAAGAACGTGCAGTGGGCCGGCCTGCGCCCGCCCGCGCTGCCCGCCGCTGCGCCCAAAGCCCCGCGTCCGAGCACAGTCACGCTGCACGTATCGGCGGGCAAGAGCGAGAAAATCAGCCGGGGCGACTTGGCCGGGGCCTTCGTGAGCGTGGGCGGCCTGGAGCGCGACGCCGTGGGCCGCATCGAAGTATTCGACCACCACAGCTTCGTGGCCGTGCCCGAGGCCCAGGCCGAAGAAGTCTTGGCCCGTATGCAGGGCGCGAAGGTGAAAGGCAAAAAGGTGAAAGTGGCGCTGATTCGGTAGTAGCATATTCGACTGTCATCCTGAGCGCAGCGAAGGACCTTATCACCGCAGAACAATTAATGCTCAAACGTGATAAGGTCCTTCGCTGCGCTCAGGATGACAGTCGAATTCGTTTCAAGTAACCGCCCCTACCCTTGCGCCTCCTCTTCATCTGCAGCCAGAACAAGTGGCGCAGCCTCACCGCCGAGCGGCTGTTTGACGACCATCCGCACCACGAAGCCCGTTCGGCCGGTACCGAGGCGGGGGCTCGGGTGCGCGTCACGGCCGGGCACCTGGGCTGGGCCGAACTCATCTTCGTGATGGAGCGCCGCCACGCCGACCGCCTGCGCGAGAAATTTGCCGATGAGTTGCGGGACAAAACCATGGTCACGCTGCGCATTCCCGATAAATACCCGTTTCAGGACCCCATGCTGGTGGCGCTGCTGCGCGAGAAGCTGATGGCACATTTAGGGCCGGAAGTATTGAAGTAGTCTTTGCTACCACGATGCCCAACCCGAACGGGACCAAGCCGTTTAACCGGCCATGCCCTATCTGATTTCCCTGGCCGTTCTGGTGGCCATTATTTATGCGTTTTACCAATACGCTACCGCCGACTCGCGCCGCCGCACGGCCGCGTTGGCCGAGGAATTTCCCGCCGCCTGGCGACAGATTTTATCTGAGCAGGTAGCCTTCTACCTGGCCCTGACGAATGATGAAAAGGTCCGCTTTGAGAAGCAGACACAGGTTTTTCTGGCCAGCACGCGCATTACCGGTGTGCAAACGGAAGTGGACGACACCACGCGCCTGCTGGTAGCCGCCTCGGCCATCATTCCAGTGTTTGGCTTTCCCGATTGGGAATATCGCAACCTGGGCGAAGTCCTCATTGTGCCCGATGCCTGGCAGCTGGGAAATGACCCTACCAAGGAAGTAAAGCCTTTGCAGGGAACTCTACTGGGCTCGGTGCAGGGATTCCAGAACCAACACTACATGCGCCTGTCCAAGGTTTCCCTGGAACAAGGCTTCCGCGACGCGGTAGACCGTCAGAACGTGGGCATCCACGAATTCGCGCACCTGCTCGACGAGGCCGATGGCGTGATTGACGGCCTGCCCAAAGCCGCTATGCCGCCCGAGCTACTCCAGTCCTGGGCGGCGGTGATGCAGCGCGAAATTGCGGCCATTCAGGCCGGCAAGTCCGAAATCAACCCTTACGCCGCCACCAACGAGGCCGAGTTTTTCGCGGTGGTCACGGAATACTTTTTCGAGAAGCCCGAAAAGCTCCAGGAGCACCATCCCGAACTATACGAACTGCTCAACCAAGCCTTTCGGCAGAACCCCAAAAAGCGCTTTCTCCGCTTCGCCACCGACCCGCGCGAGTGGCTGAAAACCCTGCGCAGCCGCCGCAAATTCGGCCGCAACGCGCCCTGCCCCTGCGGCAGCGGCCGGAAGTACAAGGACTGCCATTTGGCGGCCCAGGCGGCGGCCTAAAACCGGCTGCTACTTGCTTCCCTGCTGCAACACCCAGTCGCGCACCGTGGTCAGCAGCACCGGGGCAATCAATGGGTCAACCGTTCCATCATCGGTAGCAATGAGTTCGGCGGCGGGCGTCTGAAACCAGTGGTTGAGGCCCGGCAGCCGGCGCACGCTCACGCGCTTGTTGCCTTTGAGGCCTTTTTCGAGGGCCGTCAGATTAGTGGCGGCATTCACCTCGGCATCGTCGGTACCATTGAGCAGCAGCACGGGACACTGAACATCGGCGAGGCTGGCCTGGGGGTCGAATTTGAGGTAGTAACGGTACCAGGGCGTGAGCAGGTCGGTGGCACGGGCTCGGGCCAGGGCGGGGTCCTGGTCGGGGTAGCGCTGGCGTAGCATGTTCATCACAATGGCCTGGGCCTGGTCGTTGCTGGCCGTCTGGCGCACAATCTCCAGCATGGTCCGCCGGAATTTGAGGGTGGCCTCGGCCTGTTTGCGCTCCTCACTCTTGATTTTGAGGCGCTGCTGTGCCACATAGGTTTCCACCTGCGCCGAATTGGAGCCGCTGGTGCGCAGCTTGGCGGCCTTGGCCATTACCTCGGCCCAGGCCCGGCGGCGGGCTTCGCCAATGCGGGTCGTGTCGGCGGCGCTCAAGGGCTCGGCCTGGTTGGCCAGCAGGTCCAATCCCACTAACCCAGATGCCGCCAGCGCCACCACAAAGCCGGGCGGCACGGGCTGGGCTGCCGCCAGCAGGGCCACATTGCCACCCTCGCCGTGCCCGATGAGACCGGTGCGGGCCGGGTCAATACTTGGCCGGACGCGCAGGAAACTCAGACCGGCCTCGGCATCACGCACCAGACTGGCCGTGGTGGCCTGGGTACCATTGCCGCCCGACTGGCCCACGCCCCGGTCATCGAGCCGCAGCACGGCAATACCCTGACGCGCCAGCGCGGCGGCGATATCGGCAAAAAACCGGTAGCTCCCCTGCCGCGAGTCGCGGTCCTGGCTGCCCATATCGCTGAGCAGCACGGCGGCCGGAAACGGGCCGGCCCCGTCCGGAATGCTGAGCGTGCCGGCCAGCGCTACATTGTCAGGCTGGCTGGTCAGGGTCACGGTTTCGATGTGGTAGGTGGTGGCTTTCACGGCCACCGTCTTCTCCGCGCTTGCCGTACTGGCGCTACCAAGGTCGGCACGTTGCAGCACCAGCGGTACCCGCAGCCCGGGCTGCGACCACACGCCGCGCAGCTCCTGCCCAGCCTCGCCGGCCTGCCTACACACAAAGCGGCAGTCCACGGTGGCGGCGTAGAAGATAAGGGTATCGCCCCGCAGCGTGAGCGAAGCCGGCACTTTATTCAGGCGCTTAGCGGGCAGGTCGAGCGTGGCAATCAGCTTGTTGGCTGCTGGCTGAATGATGCTGATTTGGACTGGCAGTGCCCCTCCGGGAATGGACAGCGGCCCCTTCCAAATACCGGCCGGGCCGGGCATTCCCACCACCGTCACCGGATGTTGCGCCGCCGAATCGGGGCGGATGGGCGTGTTGGTTTGCCCCAGCGCCATCGCCGGCCACAGTCCTATGCCAACTATCAATTTTCCCGCACTGCGGAGAAACAACCTTATCATATCAATCTTAAACAACCTTCTTGCCGCCCCCACTGCGATTGTTAGGGGCACGCCGGGCAAACCCAACCCCGAACTATGGGCCTATTACGGCAGCAGAACCCGGTCAATCACGTGCACCACGCCATTGGTGCACTGCACGTCCGGAATCACCATGTTGGCGGGCACAGTGTTGCCGCTTCCTTTCACAGTTATCACCCCGCTTTTAAAGGCTCCCAACACGACGGGCGCGCCACCAGCCGAAGCTATCGAAGTATTTTCGGGCAACTCCGGCGTGAATTTTCCGCCCTGCGTTCCCCCCACCACATGGTTGAGGAGCACCGCCGTTACCGTGGCCACGGGCAGCTTGCGGATGTCGCTGGGCTGGTTCAGGGGGACACCCAGCAACACGCCCAGGTCCTTGAAAGCCTGGTCGGTGGGTGCAAATACGGTCAGAGGCGCGCTACCGGGAGTGGCTTTGAGTGCATCCTGCAGGTTGCAGTACACCACGGCTTCAACCAGAAAAGTCAGCTCCGGCTTCACAAAAACATTGCCGCCCTGCAGGGCCAGCGCCGAATTGAGCACATCGGCTTTGGTAGCCAGCAACACTTTATCAATGGGATGAACCAGCCCGTTGGCCGCCTTCACATCGGTGCTCACAATCTGCGAGCCGTTGACGTAGAGCGTGCCATCGGCCCGCCGGATGATGCGCCGCGTCACGCCCAGCGCAGAGTTCGACGTGCTGCCCGACGTGAGCGCACTGCCCGCTAATGAGCCGCTATAGACATGATAGTAAAGTGTATTCTGCAAAAATGACTGTTGCAGCACAGCCAGGTCCTGAGCCGTGTTGAGGCCCAGGCGGCTGAAGGCAGCATTGGTAGGAGCGAAAACCGTGTAGTTGCCCTGCGGGTCGTTCGGGTTTTTGTTGCCGAGCAACACAGCCACGTCGCCACGAATGGCCGCATCTTCCAGTTCCTGAAAGTCGGGATTGGTAACGGCAATATTGGTGATGGACGGGTCGACTTCTTTATTCTTAGCGCAGCCATTTAAAGCCAAGAGGCCCAATGCCAGCAAACCGGCTTTAATGGGAAAATATTTTTTCATCGGGCGAATTATTGTGTTTATCGTGCTGACGAGTGCGTTCAACTCAAATCGTTGAATATAAACGGATTTATAAAGCCAGCGGATTGCGCTAAGGTAAATCCGCTCCCCCAAACTCACCCGTAGATTGCGATAAAATAGACGGTTTAGCTGTTTTTGATTGGCCGTGCCGAACCCGTCTGTTCCGTGTGATAATTCCTTATTTATTGCTTTTATGCAAAATCTTTCTACACTGTTTTGTAGTGCTCTTTTAGTTGTTGGTGTTGCCACTACCGGGCAGGCCCAGAGCCTGGTAAGCGGTTTTATGGCGGGCAAGGGCCACGGTTCGGTGGTGGTATCGGGCACGGCCGAGCGCTACGACGATGTGTACCTGGCCCCCGAGAAAATTTCGGGCGTTCCGATTTTTCAGGAGGTGCGCGTCAATTCCCTCAACCTCTATGGCACCTACGGCCTCTCCGATAAGATTGACGCCGTCATCAGCCTGCCCTACATCCAGTCGAAAGGCCGGGCGCCGGGGGCGGTGATTGATAACCTGAACTCCTATTACTCCACGCAGGGCTACACCAATGTGCGCCAGGGCCTGCAGGACCTTACTGCGCTGTTCAAATTCAAGTCCTACAGCCGCGAAATCGGCAGCAGCATTCTGGATTTGTTGGGCGTGGTCAGCTTCAGCACCCCGGTGAGCGACTACCAGACCAACACCGGCTACGGCTATATCATCGCCATCGGCAACCGGGCCACCAAGTACACGGCAGCCGGCGTGGCACACCTCAAAACCAGCTCGGGGGTGTTTGCCACGGGCCAGGTGGGCTACAGCCTGCGCACCGGCCCCGTGCCCGACGCTCTGGTGGGCGAGGTCAAGCTGGGTTACGCCGGCCCCAAAGTCTATCTGGAAGGCAATGCCTCCTTCCAGGAATCGAACGGCGGCACCGACATCGCGGCCCAGAATTTCACCGGCTTTTTCCCGTCCACGCGGGTCAACTACATCCGCTTGGGAGCCAGCGCCTACCGGCCCATCACCAACGGCTTCGGCCTGACGCTGGGGGCCAGCACCTACGTGGCCGGCCGCAACATTGGCAAATCCACCGGCTATTCGGCCGGCATCACCTATAACTTCTAATTCGTTAGTAGTCTTTATTTTAAAATAATGAAAAGCGCGCCCAAACCCGGAAACTATCCAGGTTTGGGGGCGCTTTCTTGTTTGACTTAATTTAATAATTCGACTCCGAAGAAGGCAGGTCAATCAGGATGAACTGAGCGTCTTTGGCGGCGCGGATTTGCACCACGTCGTCATCGGTCATGCGGGCCTGGTCGTTGGGGCCGAGTTCGGTACCGTTCACGAAAATGGTGCCCTGCTTCACGTAAATGAAGGTGAGGCGGATGGGGAAGGTCTTAAATTCAATTTCCTCACCCTCATCCAGATTAGACCAGTAAACTGTGCTGTTGGAATTCATGTACACCACGTCTTCCAGCACTTTCTGGCCAGTCACGAGGGGCACCAGCTCGTTCTTGTTGCCGCTGATGAAGCCCAGGTCTTTTTGCTCGTAGCTGGGGGCCAGGCCCTTTTGGCCGGGAATGAACCACAGCTGGTAGAGGTGCAGGGGCTTGTCTTGGCGGTTAAACTCCGAGTGGGCCAGGCCGGTGCCGGCGGTCATGCGCTGCACTTCGCCGGCCTTGATGGTTGTTTTGTTGCCCATCGTGTCCTGGTGCGTGATTTCGCCGTCGAGCACCAGCGTCACGATTTCCATTTCGGAATGCGGATGCTGCGGAAACCCTGACTGCGCGGCCACATTATCGTCGTTGAACACGCGCAACGGCCCGAAGTGCATGTTGGTGCGGTCGAAGTAATCGGCAAACGAAAACAGGAAGTAGCTGCTGAGCCAAGCTGCGGGAGCAGCGTGGTGGCGGTCGGCGGCGGAAATGTACTTGAGCATAGCTTGGGAACGAGAGAATATGGCGTGCCTCCCATACGCGCAGGGCGGGCCGGAAGTTGGCCCCACCCCGCACAGCAAAGCCCTTCCGGAGTGCGGAAGGGCTTGCGGCATTTTCAAACAGGAGTTCCGGGCTACGCTTTCTTCAGCAGCGCCACCTGCTGTTGCAGGTCGAGCACGAGGCTGGCCACGCGCTCCAGCGAGAGCTCGGCAATGGGGAACGTGCTGCTGATGTAGCTTTTAGCTTCCCAGATTTCGAGCACGTCATCGGCCTTCACGTCGTAGGGCGAGAAGTTCGGGTTGTCGGAGTGCAGCACGAACATGGCCCCGGAGCGCATCTTATTGAAGACGCGCTTGAACACGATGCCGTCGCGCGAGCTCACCACGATGCAGGGCGTGCCGTCCTTGATGCTGGTCCACTCCTCCACGTAGCGGCCCACGATGACGGTGCCGCTGGCAATGGGCAGCATCGAGTCGCCGGCAATTTCGAAGGCGCGGTAGGTGCCCGTCTGCGAGAGCATGGGCAGGCGGAACTTGGGCAGCACCTCCAGGTATTCGCGGTCGGCGTAGCCGTTGAGGTAGCCGGCGGCGGCTTTCTGGGGCACCAGCTCGATGTTCTCGTTCTGGTCCTTGTCCACGGTGAAGGCCAGCACGCGGAGCTTGCCGCCGGCGGCCGGCGTGGGCGGCTCGGGGTTGTCGTCGGCATCGGCACCGGGCGCGTTGGGGTCGGGCGCGGGCAGAGAACCGATGATTTTGGTGTTCTTTTTCTTGCTAAAGTCGGTGGTTACGAGCTGGTCGAGCGTGATGCCGAACAGGCGGGCCATGTTGACGAGCGTGGCGAGGCGGGGCTCGGCGCGGCCCTCTTCGTAGGCACCCACCAGGGAACGTTTGATGCCGAGCTTCTCGGCCATCTGGGCCTGCGTGAGGGCGAGCTCGCGCCGGCAAAACTTGAGGTTGGTATTAATCATCGGTGGGGGGCAGCAGCCGGGAGCGGCGTTGGACTTAACGCAGATTCGGCTGGTGAAGTTAGCAACGCAAGCGCGAAGTTACTAATTCACTTAGCTAATAAATTTCTGCCCACCACTTTAGCGTTGAGCAATTTGTCTTTCGGCCCACCATTCGTCGTTTTTCCAGAAATTATTCCATCCCACGCGGGCGTATTTGGGGTTGATGTGGGAGTCCCGCTCGCCGATTTCAAAGCGCGTGAGCACTTCGTGCGTCACGGCAATGCCCTGTTTCCAGAGCACGGGCGTGGTTTCGCTGCCCGGCCCATCGGCCCAGCTCCCCTCGAAGAGCAGCCCACCGTTGCGGGTGTCCGGGTTGGCGGTGTTTTCCATCAGCACGGCGCGGCGGCTGGGCGTGAGCTGAAAATCCAATGCGATGCGGCCCGTGAACTGCCCGCCCAAGCCGTGGCGGCTGGTGGCCTGCAGCGCAAAACCGCCCGTAGCGCAGTACGTGGGCGCAGCCGACTCTTCATAACCCGGCGAATACACCTTAATAGCCGCCGGCAGGCGCTGCACCTGCTGCAACTCGATGCTGCCGCGAAAGGGCGTGACGTCGCCGTAGCAGCGGAATTTGCCGGCCACGAGATAGCGGCCGGGGCTATGGGCGTCGGGCTGCACGGTGGTGAACACGAACTCCAGCCGCCGCCCGTCATAGCCGAAGCAGCCGTTGAGCACGTCTTCGGTGCCGCTTTGGGGCTGGTGCTGCCATAGTTTCCCTAAGTTGGTGCGGGCCAGCAGGGCCGTGCGGGTTGCGTTGGGGAGCACCGCGCCGGGGGCGGCCAGCGGAGCCGCCGGGCTGGCCGTTGGCCCCGAAAAGCTGGGCAGGTGCTGGGGTTGGGGCGCAGCAAAGAGCAGCGCAGGCGCTGTGAGAAGCAGGAAGTACCGCATACAACCGGAATAGAGGGGATTTTTAAGGCCAGCTATATTGCTAGATGGCGCTTATGAATTCTCAACGGTGGCAGTGGTCGGTTTAGTATCAGAGGTTGAGTTTTGGTTTGGGGGATTTGGCCCACCATTCGTCGTTCTGCCAAATGGTGTTCCAGCCCTGCCGGGCATACTTCGGGTTGATATCCACGTCCCGTTCGCCAATCATCAGGTCAGAATAAATAAACGGGCTGTAGCCAGTAATGTCCTTCACCCACACGGTAGGGGTTACCTGCCGGGTTTGATAGGTGGTCCAGGCTCCGGTATATTTCTGCGCGCCGCCCTGCGAAGGCCCGTGCAGAAAGGGCGCGCTGCTGTCAAGCCGGCCTTTGTTGCTCAGGTCCAGCTCCATCACGCAGCGCCCTTCAAATGCGGCCCCCTGAGGGGCATTTTTGTCTTCGGCCAGCCGAACGTGGCCAGCCACGGCATAACGCTTCACTGTAAAGTCGTTGTCGAGCCGGACCGTCTGAAGCATGGTCCATTCATCAATGTCCTTTTTGTCCTGTGCCGTCAGCATGGGCTCCGCTGAAAGCGAATCGAACACGACCTCTCCCTGAAAGCGCTGGATGCGCCGCCGGGTGCGCGTGAGGCCCCGCAGCAGATAGGCGGCGGGATTGCGAGGGTTGCGGCGCACGGCGGTGATGGCCGTTTCGGTGCGGTAACGGTCGGCGCCGCGGAATCCATTCATTGCGTAATCATACGATTGGCCCGTCACAGTTTGCAGGAGTGATGCCAGGTTGTGCGCGGCAAAAAAGCGCCTGATTTCGGCTGTGTCCAATACGGGCTGTGACCGGATATCGGCCCGCAGCACTTTGCCGAACCGCACCGGAATTGGAGGCGCTGCTTCGGGAGGCAATTTGGCAATTTGGGCTGCAATAGCTTCGTGCGCCGCCAGCGAATCGGGCAGCTTGGCAGCTGTGTTGTGAATATCCGGCGACTGAGCTTCGGAATTACCTCTACCCGCTGTAACGGGTTGTTTTTCGTGGTATTGGCAAGCAAAAACAGCCGTCGCCAACGCGAGCATGAGGAAAACATTTTTCATACAGACGTCACGAATACTTTAGCTAAAAATTGCCTGTAGCTTATCCTCAAAGGCTGAGCTTGGGTTTGGGCGAATCGGCCCACCATTCGTCGTTTTCCCACAGCTCGTTCCAGCCCAGCTTGGCGTATTTGGGGTTGATTTCGCCGCCCCGGTCGCCGATGCCAAAGTCTTTGTAAACATCGGCCGCAGCGGCAATTGCCCACGGTGCTACCACAAATCCCTTCACTTCCCGGGTGGAAAGATTGCGCCGACTTCCGCGCACCAGCACGCCGCTGCCCCGCGTGGGGGTCGATTCGTTGATGCCGTCGGCTAGGGAGGTAACATAGCCCATTTTGGCCGGGGGCGCTACGTAAAAATCCAGTAATGCTTCCCCTTCAAAAACGCCACTATTGGTTTGCTTGTCTTCCTGAAAGCGCAACTGCGCGCGAGCCGTGTACATCCGCCCATCCACCGAATCGGCGGCGGTGGAATCGTTCATGGCCATTACCTGCAGAAAGTAAGGATAATCAAGGTCGACCAACTGCCGGATGGTGAGGGTACCCGCAAACGGGCGAACATTCTTGCGGTAGTGGCATTTGCCCCGCACCATATACATTTCAGGGTGCTGCTGGTCGCGCTTCACCTCGTTAAACACCATCGCAAAACGATAGTGGTCAGGTCCAAAAAAGCCTTCCATGGTAGGATTAGTGCGCCGGATTCCCTCACTGCCCTCCCACAGCCGCGACAAGTCAGTGTGGCGCAGCAACTCACGGGCAGGCTGCGTCAGGGTATCGGCAGCGGTAAACAGGCTCGGTAATTCCGGCTCGGCAGCGGGCACTGCCGGAAAGGATGGTGCCGTCACCTCGACTGTAGCAGCAGTAGCTTGGGCAGTTGGCTTTTGCTGCTGGCAAGCGACAACCAAGAAAGCCAATAAAAACGGGTAGAACGTCTTTTTCATGCCGCCAATTTACGCCGCAAGTCCGGCATAAATTCCTGCAAAAAGTATCGTCCCAATCCCACTTCCAGCAGGATTTCCACCAGAATCAAATTGCCCACCCACGAGAGCCACGTCACCGTCAGATACGTTTCAATGGGCTTGGTTTCAAACACGTAGTACATCACGTAGCTCTCGCCGCGCAGGGCCAGGGCGGCCAGCGTCACGGCGAAGGAGCGCAGCATCCAATCCACGTGCAGGCTCCATTGGCGCTGGCGGGCGGCGCGGTAGGACTTCCAGGTGCACAGCCACCACACCAGGCATTGCAGCGTGAAGCCCACCTGCGCGGCCAGACCGCCATTGGCAAAGCGCGCCAGAATGAGGCCCGACGGCGCCGCCAGCGCCAGAATGCCTACCACGTAGCACTTGCCCAGCTGCCGGTGCAGCCCCGGCCCGCGCCGCGCCAGCACCGGCAGAAACTGCAGCAGCCCGGCCACCAGCACCAGCAAGCTGGTGGTGATGTGCACGTAGAAACCCAGCCGAAACACGGGGCTGTCGTTGGTTTCGTCGCTCTTGGTGGTAAGGAAATGGATGCCCTTCTCGAAGGTGTAGTAGGGCAGCGTTTTGGTAAGCATCAGGCCCGCGAAGGCGGCGATGATGAGGGCCACGAGGGCGAGTAAGAGTTTTCGGGCCATGCAGCGCAAGAGAATCAGGCGGGAACCTACAAATAAAAAAGCCCGCCGTTGCTAACGGCGGGCCTTCTCAGTTTATTGGCTGACACGCTACTGCCCCCGCAAGCGCTTATGATACAGCGCGGCCATACGCAACTGGAAGTAGTCGTACTTCTCGCGCAGGTGGTCGAACAGGTCGCGGAGCGTGGGGTCGCCGCCGAGCTGGGCGCGGGCGGTGAAAATTTCGGCTAGCTCCTTGTCGCTCACGAAATCGTGGATGCGCAGCTCGCGGCCCTTGGCGTAGGCGTTGTAGAGGTGGGTTTTCACGGTGCTCAGGGCCAGGCCGCGGCGCTCGGAAATGTCCTCGGGCGTGAGGCCCATCTGATGAAACTGGATGGTGGCGTCCTCGGAGTCGCTCACCGGCTTGTCGCCTTTGTCGGCGGCCGTCAGGCGCGGGCGGGGCTCGTTGAACATGCTGTCCGAATCGGAAGGCACATACTGGCCGCCCCCGCCGTGCTCCAGAATGAGGCGGATAAAGGCTTCGCCGTAGGTTTCGAACTTCTTCATGCCCACGCCCGAAATGCCCAGCATGCCCACGCGGCTCACGGGGCGCTCGGCGGCCATTTCCTGGAGCGTGGCATCGGAGAATACCACGTAGGGCGGTACGCCCTGCTCGTCGGCAATCTGCTTGCGGAGCTTGCGCAGCTTGTCGAACAGCTGCGCCTCGGGCGTGCCAATGGTGGCGGTGACGGCAGTCTTTTTGCCGGCGCGGGTGGGCTTTTCGGCCTTCTCGCTGGGCTGGAATTTCTTGAGCGGCAGCGTGAGCTGGCCTTTCAGCACTTCGTGGCCGCGCTCGGTGATTTTCAGGGCGTAGCCTTCTTCGTAGGCAATGTAGAACAGGCCGTCGTTCAGCATCTGGTGGATGTAGCTGTACCAGTCGAGGTAGGGCAGGTCGGAGCCCGCGCCGTAGGTCTTAATCTGGTCGTAGCCGCCTTGCAGCACGGCCTGGTTGCGCATGCCGCGCAGGATGTCAATCAGCAGGTTGATAGCCACTTTCTCCCGGCTGCGGAACACGGCGGAGAGAGCTTTCTGGGCAATCAACGTCCCGTCAAACGTGGTGGGCGGGTTGCGGCAGATATCGCAGTTGCCGCAGTCCTCCCGCAGGTTTTCGGAGAAGTAGTTGAGCAGGATTTTGCGGCGGCAGCTGGCGGCTTCGGCAAACTGCTGCATGCGCTCGAGCTTGGCGGTGTTGAGCTGGGCCTGGCGGGCGGGCACGTCTTTGGTCACCATCTCGCGCATCTGCATCACATCGGCGAAGCTGTAGAACAGGATGGCGGTGCTCGGCGCGCCGTCGCGGCCGGCGCGCCCGATTTCCTGGTAATAGCCCTCAATGTTTTTGGGCAAGTTGTAGTGCATCACCCAGCGCACGTTGCTCTTGTCGATGCCCATGCCAAAGGCAATGGTGGCCACAATCACCTGAATATCATCCTGCAAAAAAGCTTCCTGGGCCTTGCCGCGTTGCACGGGCGTCATGCCCGCGTGGTAGTGCGAGGCTTTAATGCCCTTGGCAATGAGCTTCTGCGAAATGGTTTCGCAGGTTTTGCGCGAAAGGCAGTAGATGATGCCGGGGTCCTGCGGGTGGCGGCCGATGTAGTCGATAATCGAGTTGATACGGTCCTGGCCGCCGCGCACAATCAGGTTGATGTTCGGCCGGTCGAAGCTGGACAGAAACACCCGGGGCTCGCTGAGGTTGAGCTGGGTAATGATGTCGCGCTTGGTGAGGCGGTCGGCCGTGGCCGTGAGGGCGATGATGGGCGTGCTGGGGAAGTGGTTCCGCAGCTGGCCCAGTTGGGTGTATTCGGGCCGGAAATCGTGGCCCCAACTCGAAATACAGTGCGCCTCATCAATGGCAAAAAGGCTGATATTTACCCGGGTCAGAAACTGCAGAAAGCCGTCGCTCAGCAACTTCTCGGGGCTCACGTAGAGCAGCTTGAGGTAGCCGCCGGTGGCGGCGCGGGCAATGTCGTTGGCTTCGGACTGGCCCACGCTGCTGTTGATGTAGGCCGCCGCAATGCCGTTGGCTTTCAGGGCTTCCACCTGGTCCTTCATCAGGGCGATGAGGGGCGAAACCACTACGCAGGTGCCTTCGCTCACCACGGCCGGAATCTGGAAGCAGACCGATTTGCCGCCCCCCGTGGGCATGAGCACCACGGTGTCCTTGCCGCCCAGGATGTGCTGAATAATGTCGCCCTGCATGGGGCGGAAGTTGTCGTAGCCGTAGTACCGTTTCAGGGCCTGGCGGGCGGCGGGCAGCAGGTCGGGAGTGGCGGTAGATAAGGTGTTGGACATGACTTGCGAATAGTAATCAGTTGAAATAACGTGACGGGGCCGGAAGTTCCAAGCAGCTTAGTTTTTGGCCGGCCCTTCATTCAGCTTAGGTTCCCGCCGGCTCCCCCGGTACAGCTCATACTTCAGTAGCCGGCAGTCAATCGGCCCGTTGAACAGCGGAATCCGCCGCGCCGGCTTCAGCCCGATGCTTTTGGCCGCTTCCAGATTGCCGGTGAACACAAAGGCATTGTAACCCTGGAAACCCGTTTTCAGCGTGTTGCCAATCGTCTTATACAGCGCCGCCATCTCGGCCTCCTCCCCTATTCGCTCCCCATACGGCGGGTTCATTAGCACGATGCCGGGTTCCTCCTTAGTGGGGGCCACGGCATCTTTTACATCGCGGACGGACAAGCGAATAAAGTCTTCCAGGCCGGCGGCGGTAATGTTGGCCGCAGCTAGGTCGATGGTTTTCGGGTCGAGGTCGGAGCCGGCGAGGTAGGCCTGTGGCTCTTCCAGGCGCTGGGCCTTGGCTTCTTCGCGCACCTGGTTCCAGAGCTCGGAGTCGAAGTCGTACCAGTTTTCGAAGCCGAACTTGCCCTGATGAAACAGGCCGGGCGCGATGCGCTGGCTGATGAGGCCCGCCTCGGTGAGGATGGTGCCCGAGCCGCACATGGGGTCGATAAGGGGCTTTTTGCCATCCCAGCCCGAAAGCAGGACCAAGCCAGCGGCCAGTACCTCGTTCAGAGGGGCCTCATTGGTGCCTTGGCGGTAGCCGCGGCGGTGCAGCGAGTCGCCGGCCGCGTCGAGGCTGAGGATGACTTCGTTTTCCGTCATGCGCAGGTGCAGGCGGATGTCGGGGTTGCGCGTATCGATGCTGGGCCGCTCGCCGGTGCGGGCCCGGAACTGGTCCACGATGGCGTCCTTGGTGAGCTGGGCCACGAAAAGCGAGTGCTCGAAGGTGGAGCGGTTCACCACCGGGGTGATGGCGAAGGTCTGGCCCGGGCCAATGAAATCCTGCCAGTCGATGCGGCTCACTTCGCGGTACAGCGCCTTTTCATCGGCGGCGTAAAAGGCGGCGAAGGGACGCAGCAGGCGCATGGAGAGGCGGCTCCAGAGGGCCACTTCATACAGCAGGCGGTGGTCGCCGATGAACTCGACGGCGCGGGAGCCAACGTGCGTGATGTCGGCCCCGAGGGCGTAGAGCTCGTCGGCGAGCAGTTCTTCCAGGCCGAACTGGGTGGTGGCGGTGAGGTGCATAGTCCCGCAAAGGTCGGGCACAGGGGCCTTAGGTTTGGCTTCACCCAGAAACCACCCGTCGAATTCCAGCAGCCGTGCTCCGGCCGGCTATATTTACGCAGCACCATCGCGGGCATCATCCCCTTTTAGCGGCTTTCTCGCAATTGGCTGTTTCGAGGCAAAGACCGACGGTTATTACAACAGCATGAGCGATATACAGAAAAAGGAAATTCCCTTTGAACGGGTCTTGTTTTTCAGCGATGCCATTGTTGCCATTGCCATCACCTTGCTGGCGCTGAATCTGAAGCTGGATTTGCCGGAAGGCCATCACCTTACGTTCCACGATTTGCTTTTGCCCTGGAAGAACTACCTCGCATTTCTGCTGTCATTCATCAACATTGCCAGTTTTTGGCGCATGCATCACCAGATGTACAGCTACATTCACAAGATGAATGGGTATGCAATGGGTTACAATATTTTGTGGCTCTTCTTTATCGTTATTCTTCCTTTTTCTACCAGTCTATTAAGCACGCATTTTGGCGACTCGGCGGCCATCTTTTTATACAGCTTAAATATTCTGGCCCTATCCATATTTCAAAATGCTATTTGGGATGGTGCTGATATAAAGCATAATTACATTGACACCGAGAAAATATCCGATGAAGAGCGCAAGCGCTTTCGGCTCATGTTCAATTTCGATATGGCAAATGGTTTAATCTGCACCGTGTTGAGTTTCTTCGTTCCTAAAATCGCATTCTTTCTGCTATTTTTTAAAATACCTGTCTTGTTTTTTGTCATGGTTTACATAGCCAGTCAAAAGCGAAAAGGTATTAGCCCTGGTAGGGTAAGGACAACTAATTTTTGATTGTCTGTTTTCCGCCAATCAGGCTACCGCCCAGCAGTTCCCCAATCGTACGAGGCGGCCCGGTATTGGTGGCGCGCGTGTTTCTTCACCTAACCGGCCCCTGTGGCCGGTTTTTTTGTACCTTCCGCCGCGTATGGCTATTCCTGTTTCTTCGGCGGCTACGACTGCTGCGCCCGCTCGCTCCTACGCCGGCCCCATGGTGCTGATGACCACCCTGTTCTTCCTATTTGGGGCGGTTACCAATTTCAACGACGTGCTCATGCCCTACCTCAAGGACGTGTGCCAGCTTACCGATTTGCAGTCCTCGGCGGTGCAGTCGGCTTTTTTCGGGGCTTACTTTCTGATGTCACTGCCGGCCGGCTGGGTCCTGAAAAAGCTGGGCTATCAGCGCGGCATCGTGGTGGGCCTGCTGGTGATGGCAGGCGGTGCACTATTGTTCATTCCGGCGGCCGACTCGCGGGCCTTCGCACTGTTTCTCACGGCATTGGCTACGCTGGGTGCGGGCATCACGCTGCTGCAAGTGGCGGCCAATCCTTACGTGAGCATCCTAGGGCCGGCACGCGGCGCGGCGGCGCGGGTGAGCGTGGTGGGCGTGGCCAACAACTTTGGCGGGGCCCTGTCGCCGCTGGTGGGCGGGCTGGTGCTCTTTGGCGGCTCGGTGGCGCTCAAGGCCCGGCTGGCCGCGCTGCCCCTGACGGAGCGGCTGGCCGAGGAATCGCAGCTCGTGAAAGGGCCGTATATCGGCTTGGCTGTGTTTCTGGTACTGCTGGCGGCGCTGTTTTTCTTCCTTGTCAAGCTACCCGACATCGAAGGCATTCCCGAAGAGGCGGCCGAAGAAGCACGGCCTATGGCGGCGGGACGTACTTCGGCGCTGGCGTTTCCGCACCTGGTGCTGGGCATCGCGGCCATTTTCGTGTACGTGGGCGTGGAGGTTGGGCTGGGCTCGTTTCTGATTCGCTACGGCGAATCGCAAGGCATTCGGCAGCTTTCGGCCTTCACCCAAAGCCTGGTGCAGGGCCTGAACGTGGCCACCAACTACGCGCTGGTGCTGTTCGGGAAGGAGCCCTCGGCCATCGATACCACGGCCGGCTTCACCAAAGCGGTGGGCGCGGTGCTGGTGTCGTCGTATTGGTTTGGCTCGCTCATTGGGCGGGTGGTGGGCATTCCGCTGCTGCTCAAATTCCACAACCGGGTGCTGCTGGTGGCAGTGTGCGCGGCCGGTACGGCGCTGGTAGGCGCGAGCATTCTGAGCACCGGCGAAACGGCCCTGTGGCTCATCGTGCTCTGCGGGCTGATGAACTCCATTATGTGGCCCGTCATTTTCCCGCTGGCCATCACCGGGCTGGGGCCGTTCACCAAGCAGGGTTCTTCTTATTTGATTATGGCCATTGTGGGCGGGGCGCTCATTCCGCCGCTCATGGGCTTCATTGCCACGCATGGCGGCGGGCTGCGGGTGGCCTTTGTAGTGCCGGCGCTGTGCTATTTGTACCTGCTGTTTTATGCACTAAGTGGCTACCGGGTACGTTAGCCCGCCAGCCGGTTCTACTATCACCATCTCCAAACCGGCTCTAATTCTATGAAAAGAAATATCCCTTTTTCCGCGCTTTTTCTGCTGGCCCTGCTGCTGGGCACTGTTGGCTGCAAAAAGATTCTGGACCTGCTGACCTTCCAGATTAACGACTCCTCTACCTTCCAGCTGCCGGCTACCGGCCCGCTGCCCATCGGCACTGCCGGGCCAGTTATTGCGTTGCCGGGCGTCACGGTCAACTCCACCGCCAACAGCACTTATCAGAACAACAACACGGCCGCCGACTACGTGAAGGACGTCACCCTCGACCGCCTGGCCCTGACGGTTACGGACCCAGCCGGGCAGAACTTTGACTTCGTAAAAAGCATCAGCATCTCGATTGCCTCCGATGCGGCCGGCACCAATAAAGTGCCGCTGGCCTCCCTCAGCCCCGTGCCCACCGGCCAGACCACCATCGAGCTCACGCCCTCGGGCCAGAAGCTGGATACCTACCTGCGCAGCGGCAGCTACACGCTGTTCACCACCGTGGAGATGACCCAGCTGGGCCTGAGCAAAGCCACCACCGTGCGCGCCGACTCGCGCTTCAACGTGAAGGCCGACCCGAAGTAAGGGAATCTGGGCGTGCTGCCCACGCTACGGTGCGGCCGCTACCTTTGCGGCCATGATGCCTACACTCGCAGAAAACTTTTCCCTCCGCCCCTACAACACTTTCGGCCTTGACGTGCAGGCCCGCTACTTTGCCCGCTTCGCCTCGGCCGATGAGCTGCGCCAGTTGCTGAAACTGCCCGCTGTGCAGACGGCCGACAAGCTCATCCTCGGCGGTGGCTCCAACCTGCTTTTCACCCAGGATTTTCCGGGTGTGGTGCTCAAGAATGAGATTCGCGGCCTGGAAATCATTTCGGAAGACGGCGACACCGGCACGGCCCTCGTCCGCGCCGGGGCCGGCGAAAGCTGGCACGGCCTCGTCGAATATGCCCTCGACCAGAACCTGAGCGGCATCGAAAACCTCTCCCTCATTCCCGGCACGGTGGGCGCGGCCCCACTCCAAAACATCGGGGCCTACGGGGCCGAGCTGCGCGACACCTTCGACCACCTGGAGGCCATTGAAATCAGTACCGGCGCGGGGCGCGTGTTCACGGCCGGCGAGTGCGGTTTCGGCTACCGCGAAAGTGTGTTCAAAAACGTGCTCAAAAACCAGTTTGTGGTCACGGCCGTGGTGCTGCGCCTGCACCGCCAGGCCCGGCCCAACGTGCGCTACGGGGCCATCGCCGAAACCCTGGCCGAGCTGGGCATCGAAGGCGAGCCCACCCCGCACGAGGTGAGCCGGGCCGTGGTGCACATCCGCCGCTCCAAACTGCCCGACCCCGCCGAAATCGGCAACGCCGGCTCCTTCTTCAAAAACCCCGAAATTTCTCAGGCCCGGTTCGACCACCTGCACCGCCAGTACCCCGACCTGCCCGGCTACCCCGTGCCCGGCGGCGTGAAGGTGCCCGCTGGCTGGCTCATCGAGCGGGCCGGCTGGAAAGGGCTGCGGCGCGGCCCCGGCGCGGGCACCCACGGCGTGCATGCCCGCCAAGCCCTCGTGCTCGTGAACCACGGCGGCGCCACCGGCAGCGAAGTGCGCCAGCTGGCCGAAGAGATAATCTCGTCCGTCCGCCAGCAGTTCGGCATCGAGCTGCACCCGGAAGTTAATATTTTGTGATTGAATAGCACACTGGCCAGCAATCTGTATATATTGCTGAGAATGCTAAATGATGCGTAATTTGTCCCACCATTTGCATCAGTCATTTCTTTGCCGGTCTGCTTATTCTTCAATTTATGAACTTCGCTTTGCTCTTTCTCGCCGGGGTGTTTTCCGGCCCGGCCCTGGCTTCTCCTCCCACGCCCCCCACTCCCCCGGTACTCACCCTGAAAGCAGCCCGCGCATTGGGTGCCGGCAGCACCGTCACGGTGCGGGCCGTGGTGCTGAACGGGGCCGAAATGGGCAACCTCCGCTTTGTGCAGGATGGCGAGGCCGGCCTGGCCCTCTACGCCCAGGCTGCCAAGCTGCCCGGCTACGGCGAGTTGCAGGCCGGCGACAGCATCCAGGTCACGGGCCAGCTCAAGGTTTACAATGGGCTGATGGAAATGGACCCCATCGCCTCGTTTCATAAGCTGGCCAGCGGCCAGCGGCTGCACCCGGTGCGTGTGCCCGTAGCCCAGGCCACCACCGCCTTCGTGGAGGCCAACGAGGGCCGGCTTATTGAAATTAAGGGCGTGACCCGCCTGCTCACCCCGGCCGGTGCCCCCGCTGAGGCGCTCGTCGGCAACGCCAACTACTTGCTCGACGGCACGGCCGGCGCGTTGCTGCGTGTGGGCGCGGCCAGCACCGGGCCTCAGGGCCTTATCGGGGCCACGGCCCCCACGGGCGAGCCGTTCGACGTGCGCGGCGTTATGAGCCAGTACTCGCCGGGCGGCACCGGCGGCTATCAGCTGCTGCCCCGCCTGGCCACCGATTTTGTGCGCGGCAGCGGCCTGCCCCGCCTCACCGAAGAGCCCGTGCCCGTAAACGTGAGCCCGACCGGCTTCACCGTTGTGTTCTCGACCCTGAACGCCGGCGATACCCGCGTGCGCTACGGCCTCGATGCCAAGCAGCTCAAGGAAAGCCGCGTCGACGATGCCCTCACCACCCACCACAGCCTCACCCTGAACGACCTGATTCCGGGCACCACCTACTACGTGGAAGTGAGTTCGCGCAACGCCGCGGGCACCGAAACGGCCACGCCCGTGCCGTTTATTACCACCGGCGGCAAGCGGGTGCGGGCGGGCGGCAAAAATTAAGTTTGCGTTACACGGCACTATTGAGGTCTGGAGGCGGTTCGTTTCGCTGAAATTCAGCATCTTTGTAATTCCGTCTCCCACCTAATCTTTAAAAATTAACCGTTTCGTAACTCTGTTTTTTTCATGAAGAAATTTACTCTGTTGGCGTTGCTGGCGTGTGCCACTTCCTGGCACGCGGCCTCGGCCCAAACCTCCATCACCATTGCGGCCGCACGGGCGCAGCAACCCACCACCAACGCCACGGCGGGGGCCACCGTCACGGTGCGCGGCATTGCCACCAACGGCAACGAGCTTGGTCCGATTCGCTACTTCCAGGACGGTACCGCCGGTATCGCAGCCTACGGCGGCACCACGGGCGCGGCCGGCACTTCGCCCGCTGTAGCCGCGGTGCTGAACTCGGTGCAGCCCGGCGACAGCATTCTAGTAACGGGCCAGCTGAAGCAATTTTACGGCTTCCTGGAAATCGACCCACTCACGAGCGTAACCATCCTGGCCGGCAACCGGCCGGTGGTGCCGGTGAGCTTCCCGGCCGGCAGCATCACCCCGGCATTTGCCGAGCAGTATGAGGGCCAACTGGTGCGCATCAACGGCATCACGTCCATCAACACCAGCACGGGCGCGCCCGTGACGGCATTTGCTTCGGTGTCGGCAGGCTACCGCATCAACAACAACGCAGCCACCCCGCTCTATATCAACGCGGCCAGCACCGGCCCGTACGGCCTCATTGGCAAGCCCGCTCCTACGGGCCAGTACGATGCCATCGGGCTGATTAGCCAGCACATGACGGCCAACACTGGTACCGTGAACACCACCACCGGCTACCAGCTGCTGCCCCGTCTCTACGCCGACTTCATTCAGGGCCTGACGCCTAACGTCATTGGCACTCCGACTACCTCTAACATCACCACCACGGGCTTCACCGTGAACTTCCTGACCCAGAACGCCGGCAATACCCAGCTGAGCTACGGCCTCACGCCTACCGGCCCGTTCACGACCGTGACCGATGCCGCCAGCGTGACTACCCACGCCTTGGCCCTGACCGGCCTGCAGCCCGCCACGGTGTACTACGTGCAAGCTATTTCGGTAAACAGCGTGGGCCAGTCGCAGTCGCGCGTGGTGCCAATGATTACCCAGTCGCTGTCGAGCGGCAAGATGCGCGTATACTTCAACAATCCGGTGGATAACACGCTGGCCCTGCCAAATAACAACGCCGTGTACCTGCCCAGCGGCCACATTGCCGACACGCTGGCCAGCTACATCAACAAGGCCCGCAAAACCGTCGACCTCGCCATCTACAACTGGAACAGCACCGTCATCCTGAACTCGGTGAACGCGGCTCGCGCCCGGGGCGTGAAGGTGCGTGTGATTTACGAAGATGACAACGCCAACGTGAGCATCAACTCGCTCAACGCCGCCATTCCGCGTGTGGGCCGCCCGGCCCAGGCCGGCAGCAGCGGCAGCGCCATCATGCACAACAAATTTGTGGTGATTGACGCCGACACCAACGTGGCCTCTACTCCCTGGGTGTGGACGGGCTCGACCAACTGGACTTCCGCCCAGCTCTCGACCGACCGCAACTCGGCCATTGCCATTCAGGACCAGGCGCTGGCCCGCGTGTACACCCTCGAGTTCAACGAGATGTGGGGTAGCACCACCCTGACGCCCGGCACGCTGCTCTTCGGCAACCGCAAAACCGACAACACGCCGCACTACCTGCGCATCGGCAACCGCGACGTGCAGTCTTACTTCTCGCCCACGGACAACGTGAACGGCCGCCTCATCGAAACCGTGCAAACGGCCGATAACGACCTGCACTTTGCTTCGATGCTCATCACCCGCGCCGACATTGCCCGCGCCATCCGCGACCGCGTGCAGCTGCGCGGCATTGCATCCTGCACCGAGGGCGTAACCAACGACACCAGCGCCACCGACGGCTCGGGCAACAACTTCCGCATCATCCGCTCGGCCATCGGCACGCGCATGATTAAGAAAGTGGGTTCCTACATCTTCCACCACAAGTACCTGATTGTGGACGCCGGCAACTCGCAGTCGGACCCCACCATCTTCCTGGGCTCGCACAACTGGACCAACTCGGCCGATAACGAGAACGATGAAAATACCCTCGTTATCCACGACGCCAAGATTGTGAACCAGTACTACCAAGAGTTCTCGACCCGTGTGTCGGAGCAGAACATCGCCGGTGTGGCCGTCTGCCGTCTCGTGCTTGCTACCAAAGCTGGCAGCATCCAGGCCAGCACCCTGCAAGTATATCCGAACCCCACCAGCGGCAGCTTCCAGTTGCACCTGGCCAGCACTTCGGCCCGCACTGCCACCATCGTGTTGCGCGACGTAACCGGCCGCGTGGTACTCACCCAGACCCAGCCCCTCACCGGCACCGACCTCAACATCGACGCCACGTCGCTGAAATCGGGCCTGTACATGGTGCAGGTAACCACCCCCGAGGCCGTGCAGACGAGCCGCGTAGTAGTGGAATAAGCTGAGTGAAACCAACGCAAAAAAGGCGGCTCCCGAATCGGGGGCCGCCTTTTTTATTGTGCACCATAAAGCTTTTAAAGGCCGTCATACTGAGCGCAGCCGAAGCATGACGGCCTTTATAAAACCATTCTCTGCTACTTCAACACGGCAATGGTAACGCCGTCGCCGCCGCGGTCGGCGTGCTCGTCGGCCACGCTGGCCACGGCGCGCTGCGAGCGCAGGTAGTCGCGCACCACTTGCCGCAGTACGCCGTTGCCGCGGCCGTGCAGGAATTTGATTTCGGGCATGCCCAGCATCACGGCGTCGTCTACGAAGCTCATGGTTTTGGTGAGGGCGTCTTCGGCGCGCTCGCCACGCAGGTCGAGCGTGGGGCTGAAGCCGGCCATGCGGTCGGTGATGTTCACGCCGTTGCCGCCGGAGCTGCCGCCGCTCAGCTTCGACCGCTGGGCTTTGGCGGCCTGCTCGCGCTCGCGGATTTCGGCGCGGCCCAGCTTTTCGAGCTGGCTGAGCTTGGTCAGCGTTTTCAGGCCGCCGAACATAACTTCGGCGGTCTGGCCTTTCACGCTCACCACTTCGCCGTGGCCTTCCTGGCCAAACAGCGCCACTTTATCGCCGGGCCGGAGGTCGCCGGCTTCGGCGCGCTCGCGGGTGGCTTTGGGCTTGGGCGGCTCAATTTGCAGCTCCTTCTTGACGAAGTTATCGAGCTTTTCGCGGGCGGCTTTGTTGGTTTCCTTCTCGGCATTGCCGCGCCGGATTTCGCCGATGGTGGCTTCGATTTGCTGGTTGGTATTCACCAACAGCGCCTTGGCCTGCTGCTTGGCCGTGCGCAGGGTTTCGATTTTGGTATCCTCAATGTGCTGCTTGAGGTCCTGGTATTCCTGGGCAGCGCGCTTGAGGCGCTTTTCGGCTTTGGCGGCTTCGGCGGTGCGGGTTTCGAGCTCGGTTTTCTCCTTTTCGAGGCCTTCGAGCAAACGGTCATAGCGGATTTTATCCTTGCCCACCAGTTGCGTGGCGCGCTCCACCACCTCCTTCGGCAAGCCGATTTTACGGGCAATTTCGATGGCGAACGATGAGCCCGGCTTGCCCACTTCCAGCCGGTAGAGCGGCTGCAATTTCTCCGGGTCGTAGCGCATGGCCCCGTTCACGAGGTGCGGGGTGCGCTCGGCGAAGTTCTTGAGGTTGGTGTAGTGGGTAGTGATGACGCCGTACACGCGGCTGCGGTTCAGCTGGTCGAGCACGGCCTCGGCGATGGCGCCGCCCAGGCTGGGCTCGGTGCCGGTGCCGAATTCGTCAATCAGCACCAGGCTTTTCTTACCGGCCAGCAGCATGAACTGCTTCATGGCCAACAGGTGCGACGAGTACGTCGAGAGGTCATTTTCCAGGCTTTGCTCGTCGCCGATATCCAGGAAAATGTCCTCGAATACGCCGGCTTCGGAGTTGTCGGCGCAGGGAATCAGCAGGCCCATTTGCAGCATGAACTGCACGAGGCCCACGGTTTTCAGGCTCACGGATTTGCCGCCGGCGTTGGGGCCGGAAATGACGAGGATGCGCTGCTCGTGGTTCAATTCCAGGTCCAGGGGCACCACTTCGCGGGGGTCGCCGTTGTCGCGCTTGTGCTGGGCAAAAGCCAGCTGCAGCAGCGGGTGGCGCACTTTCACCCACTTCAGCAGGGGCTTGTTGTGCAGCACGGGTAGGCGGCAATCGAGCGTGACGGCCAGCCGGGCTTTGGCCCGGATAAAGTCAATCAGCCCGAGGTAAGAATAGGCCTTGCGCAGGTCCGGGATGTGGGGCCGGAGCTGGTCGGTGAGGGCCGTCAGGATGCGAATCAGCTCGCGGTGGTAGGCGTTGTCGAGGTCCTTGATGTCGTTGTTGAGCTCAAAAACGGCTTCCGGCTCGATATACACCGTCTGGCCCGAAGCCGATTCGTCGTGAATCAGCCCCTTCACCTTGCGCTTATGCTCGGCGATGACGGGCAAAACCAGCCGCCCGCCGCGTATAGTGGGCTCGGAATCGGATGGAATCCAGCCCTCGTTTTTGGCGTGGCGCAGGATGCCGGCAATCTGCTTGCGCAGCTGCCCCTGGCGGGCAATCAGCTCCTGCCGAATCTGGCGCAGCAGCGGGCTCGCGTCGTCGCGCACGGCACCTTCATCGTCCACCACTTTGTCCAGCGCGGCCAGCAAATTGCGGTCGACCTGAATGCCAATGCCCAACAGGCGCAGCGTAGGGTACAGGCCGGGGTCGGCATCGGAGAAGAAGCTCAGGGCCTGCCGGATGGTGCGCAGGCTCATCTTCACCTCGAAGAAAGCCGCCACGTCCAGGTAGGCGCCCGGCAGGGCGGCGCGCTTGAGGTGGGCCTGGGCGTCGTGGTAGTGGGAGGCCGGAAAATCGGCCCCGGAGCGCAGCAGGTAAGTGAATTCGTCGGCTTGTTGCAGCAGTTTCAGCAGGGGCTCGTGCTTGGGTTGGAACTCCATGCGGGCCACGTACTGCCGGCCCAAGGCGGAAAGGCAGTTGGCCTCGAGCTGCTCGCGCAGGGTGGTGAAGCCGATTTTTTGTTCGAAGTGTTGGGGTAACAGCAAGTAGTTGAGCTTATCGGTAGTTGTAATTGGGTACGAAGGTAAACAGCTAAGCGGGCGGGAAGATTCGCAGAGCACCGGAGTTGTTTGCCCCCTTCGCTCCCCCTGCCCGGCATTAAACCCATCTTCTCTCAAAAAATATATCGGACAAAATTGTCCGATATAAAATCACTCCGTACCTTTGCTTCACCATGGCAATGTTCTCGAAGGCGTGTGAGTATGGGATTCGGGCCGCGATTTATATCGGGCAGCAGTCAACCGATTCCGGCCGTCGCGTGGGCCTGAAGGATATTGCCGCTGAAATCGGCTCGCCGGAAGCCTTCACGGCCAAAGTGCTCCAGCAGCTGGTCCGCGAGCAGCTCGTAACGTCGGTGAAAGGCCCCACCGGTGGCTTCGAGCTGACGGCGGAGCAGCTGCGCACCGTGACGCTCCGTCAGATTGTGGTGGCCATCGATGGAGGGGCCATGCTTCAGGGCTGTGCCCTGGGCCTGCCGCAGTGCTCGGCCAAGCAGCCCTGCCCCATGCACTACCAGTTTCTGCCCATCCGCGACCAGCTCAATGAGCTGCTGCGCACCCACACCATCGGCGAGCTGGCCAGCAAGGTGCACGACGGGCTGGGCTTTTTGAAGCAATTCGGTTAACCTTTTTTTATCTAAATACCGGACATATTTGTCCTTTACTAAATTCTTTTTACGCATGACCCCTGACCAGAAAGCCCTCGTCACGGCTACCGTGAGCACCCTCAAAGAGCACGGCGTGGCCCTCACCACCCACTTTTACCGCCGCATGTTCGAGCACAACCCCGAGCTGAAGAACGTCTTCAACATGGGCAACCAGCAGAACGGCAAGCAGCAAATGGCGCTGGCCATGGCCGTGCTGGCCTACGCCGAAAACATCGAAGACCCTTCGGTGTTGGTGCACGCCGTCACCAAAATCGGCCACAAGCACGTCAGCCTCGACATCCGGCCCGAACACTACGCCATTGTGGGCCGGCACCTCATCGCCTCCATTGGCGAGGTGCTGGGCGAGGCTGCCACGCCCGCGCTGCTCGATGCCTGGGCCACTGCCTATGGCGAGCTGGCCGGCCTGATGAGCGGCTTGGAAAGTGGCCTGTACCAGCACGCCGCCAATCAGGAAGGCGGCTGGACGGGCTGGCGCCCATTCACGGTGAAGCAGAAAGTGGCGGAGTCGGCCGAAATCACCTCGTTTTACCTCTACCCTGCCGACGGCGGCAAGGTGGCCGATTTCCAGCCCGGCCAGTACGTGAGCCTGCGCTTGTTTTTGCCCGAGTTGAACCTGTTCCAGCCGCGCCAATACAGCCTATCCAGTGCCCCCAATGGCAAATACTACCGCATTTCGGTGAAGAAAGAAGCCGGCAGCCAGCACCCCGATGGCATGATTAGCAACCGCCTGCACGACTTCGTGGCGGAGGGCGGCATCGTGGAATTGGCTGCCCCGGCCGGCGACTTCACCCTGGAAACCACCAAGCAAACGCCCGTGGTGCTGGTGAGCGGCGGCGTGGGCCAGACGCCCCTGCTGAGCATGTTGGAGTACCTGGTGGCCACGGGCAGCAGCCGCGAAGTGATGTGGGTGCACGGCAGCCGCAACTCCCAGGTACACGCCTTCCGCGAGCCAGTAGCGCAGCTGGCCGCCCACCACGAAAAGGTGCAACACCACATTTTCTACGACACACTGGCGCCGGGCTTGGAGCAGGAAGGCTACTACGAAGGCATCGTGGACCTGCACAAGCTGAATGGCGGCAGCCTGATGCCGGAAGCCGACTACTACGTGTGCGGCCCGGCCCCCTTCATCCGCAAGCAGGTACAGGACCTGTCGGCGCTGGGCGTGCCACGCGCTGCCATTCATTTTGAGGAGTTCGGCCCAGCGACGCTAAGCGTATAGCCAGCTGGGGTTGAACCCCAAGTGCCAGAAATCCTGGCTGGAAGGCAACTGCCTTTCAGCCAGGATTTCTGCTTTATAAGCCCTTATTCCCTGACGCTGGCCTACGCCAACCTACCTGTGGTATCGGCGTTGCCAGAACCGGTACCAATGCTTGTTGGCAGGATAGTGGCGCGTGGCGGTGAGGTTGTTGAAGAGCAAGGCGACCACCAGCAGAATCAGCACGCCGGAGAAGACGGGCATCAGCACATATCCGTAGCCCAGGGCCTTGAGCTGGGGCGAACCAATGACGGCGATGAGGGCAGTTGCCCCGCCCGGCGGGTGCAGGGTTTTGGTGATTTGCATGCCCACGATGGACAGCGCAACCGCCAGCGCCGCCGCCAGCCACAGCTCCTGCGGCAGCCAGCGGTACACCGTGACCCCGATGAAGGCGCTAAGCACGTGCCCGCCCAGCAGGTTGCGGGGCTGGGCCAACGGGCTGTTGATGACCCCATATATCAGCACTGCCGACGCCCCGAAAGACCCGATAAGCAGGGGCGCATCGGCGGGGAGGCGGGTGCGGTTGAGCAGGCCAATGAGGGCAATGCCCACAAACGCGCCTAAAAACGTCCAGCAGTGCTCTTTATAATCGAATAATGTCTCCTGATAGACAATCACCTTTATCCGGCGGGCGTGCCGGCGTAGCCTCGTGCGCATGGTTCCACAGCAGCGTTGGCGGCTGCTTTTAATTCGGACGCAAAGGTACAAGCGGTGGCCATGGGCACATAAATGGAAGGTCTACGGCAGATTAGTCATCAAAACCCTGTGGCCCAGCTGCAGTGAAAATCACTGATGAAAGCCGCTCAACCCTGTGAGGTTAATCATTTTCTCCCGCCTGCCCGACGGCTATTTTAGCTAAGCAGTCAAAGCCATGAGGAACGACAGCCAAGCTGCCCGCTGAACGGGCCTCACGAGTGTGGCTTATGCTGCAAAAAGCGTCTGTTGCCGATGGGGTTGCGGGAAGAGATGAGACGTGCAACAGCCCTTCATTAGTTATCAATCTAACGGCCATGAACGAGCAACAGAACACCCAGACGGTACAAGCCGGGTACGCCCTTTTCGGCAAAGGCGACATTCCTAACTTATTGAAATTGTACACCGAAGACATTGAGTTTGTTATTCCGGGGGCACCGCAGGCCATCCCGTATGCTGGCGTCTACCGCGGCAAGGAGGCGGTGGCCACGTTCTTCGCCAAGCTGCACGAGGCCGTGGAATTTGAGCGTTTTGAGCCCACGGAATACATCGCGCATGACGATAAACTGGTGGCACTGGGCTACGGCAAGGCCCGGGTGAGGGCCACGGGCCAGTCCGAAGAGGAAGAATGGGCGCACGTCTTTCAGATGCGGGACGGAAAGGTGTCGCGCTTCCAGGTGTACACGGATACGGCCGCGGTGGCGCAGGCATTCCAGCACAGCAGCCAGATGGCCATGTAAGGCGGCAACATAACTACCCTGCCCGTGCGGCAGCGGGCTACGCCGTTGGCGCGGCCCGCTGGTTGCGGCGGTACAGGCCCAGGTACAGCGCCGTGAAGGTGAATAGGCGCAGGCTCACCGTCCAGTCGATGCCGGGCACCAGCAGCAGCCCCACGGCCAGGGCCATTAGCGCGTAGCACAGCCAGGCCAGGGCGCGGCCGAAGCCGCCCTGGTAGAAATTGGGGCGGTGCAGGATTTCATCGGGTGTGCCTGCGGCGACCATCTGGCCCTGCAGGGTGCGGCCGAGGGTGAGGGCATCCACGAGCCCGGGTAGGCTGGCCTCTGCGGTGGGGATGCCCCGTTTGGGGCGGTCGGCCAGTTGCAGCATGGGGCCGTGACTGGGGTAGAGCTTGATGTGGGCGCCGCCCTGCGAGGCCAGCTCGCCGTAGCCCACGATTTCGCTCAGCGGGTAGTCGGTCGACGGTACGCCGTAGGTAATACTACGGTCGCGCGGCTCCAGGCGCAGGTTTTTGGGCGTGAGGGTGGCCAGCACGGGCAGCATGCTGCGCCGCAGCAAGGGCCAGGCCACGGCCAGCAGGAGCCCACTGGCCAGCAGCAGCCCGCCACCCCAGGTGCGGTCGCCGTCGCTCAGAAACAGGCAGGCGGCTACCAGCAGCACCAAGCCCAACGTGGGCAGCAGAATGCCGGCCAGCATCAGGCCCATGCGCACCTGCACCAGGTGGCTACGCAAGGTGACTGATGAATTAGCAGATGATTTGGCAGCTACAGATACCGGGGCGCTCATGCGATAAAGCATTGGGATAAAGGAGAAGCCAAATTATCAGTTTGCCATGGAAAATGGAAATCGGAATTACTTACACTCCGCTTCTACTACCGCTCGCCCGCGGCAGGCAATTTACTTTTCGTTTCGCTGCTCACGGGCGGCAAGCCACGCAACCAGATAGGCCCCAAAAATTCCCCATGCTGAGAAAAAACTACCAGAAATATGGTGGCGGTGCATCTGCTCCCAAGTCATCCAAACCATCGTTGCTGCAAATGGAGCAAGTAAAATCGTTGAAATAGGCTTTTCAAAGAGCGTCTTTTCGCGCAAGGCGACCGGTTGCTCATCCGAGGGTGACTGTTTCGCTATAGCCGTTTCAAGTGCCGTCACCATCGCAGCAAAATGCGGGCTCTGCCCCCCATGAAAGAAGTCGCTAATGACAAGCCTTGTGCGCGTACCATCACGCATTTTCAGGCGCAAAATATCGTCCGAATTATAAGTTGAATGACGGTAGGCAATAATAGAGGCCAATGGGATTTGCTTTTCCGTTCCCTCATCCGAACGAGCAATTACTACCTTATCCAACGAGATTGTAATTAATGCCTCTTCCCCGCTAAACTTCTTCAGCAGTCGATAAAGCAGGTACAAGCCTCCCGCCATCCATACAACAAATATCAGCAGCTTCACATCCTTGCTGATTGCCAACGGCACAGTTAGCGTGTCGGCAGCTTTCAGGCCAAACATCAGCAGCAATAGGCCCCCAAGCATTAGCCCGGCCAGTTTTATACGATTGGTCAGGGTGAAATGGAATTGCTCTTCCATGCTTGTTCAGTGGGCTACTTGTTCAGTGGGCTAATAAACTACTTATCAACCCCCGCCCCGAACAGGGCGAAGTCGTACTTCACCGGGTCCGTAGGGTCCAATAACCGCAGATTAGCCGTCAGTTCTTCGGCGGCTTCCCAGTCCACGAGCTTGCGGGTGAGCAGACCCAGGGGGCGGGCCTGACGCTCGACGTGCAGGTCGATGGGCATGATAAGGTCGGCGGGCGAGAGGCGGGTCCAGAGGCCGAAATCCACGCCGTGGGCGTCGCGGCGCACCAGCCAGCGCAGGTACATGTTCACCCGCTTGCAGGCCGACTTGCGGGCCGGCGTGGCCACGTGCTTGCGGGTGCGCTGGGGCGCATCGGGCAGGCTGAAGAAGTGCTGGTGGAAGTTTATCAGCCGCTCGCGCTGCGTGTGCCCCACCAGAAACGCGGTTTCCAGCGTCTTGTGCTGCCCGTACCAATGGCGCAGGAAATGCACGAAATACAGCAAGTCGGTATCGCAAAACGTGCGGTGGCAGAAGCCGAGGAGCTTTTTCAAATCCTCGTCCTGGTGCTGGGTGATGAATTGGTACGGCGCATCGTCCATCCGGCGCAGCAGCTCGTTGCACTTGTTGATGATGGTGGGCCGCTGCCCCCAGGCCAGCAGCGCCGCAAACAGGGCCGCGATTTCAATATCCTGCCGCTGAGTGAAGCGGTGCGGGATTTGGATGGGGTCGTTCTGAATGAACTCGGGGCGGTTGTAGCGCAGGTATTGCGCATCGAGCTGGCGGCGGAGCTGGGCGATGTTCATGGGATAGCTAATGGGCTAATAGAAACGCCTGTCATCCTGAGCGCAGCGAAGGACCTTATCAAGCCTGAACCAGTTGTTCAAACGTGATAAGGTCCTTCGCTGCGCTCAGGATGACAGGCGTGTTAAATTGTTCAACCGCCTACTGCGGAATGTAGTTCGTCTCCACCCGGAAGCGGGAGTCGGTGGTGCCGAGCTTTTGCACGGCGCGGGGCGAAAGGCGCACCAGAATGTTGTTGTTCTCGCCCGTATCAGGCAGCTTGCCAATGACGCGCACGTACACCGAGAGGCCGTTGCCGCTGTTTTTCACCTGCATGATGGTGCCCACAGGGGCCGTTTTGTGCAGGGCGAGGTACTTGTCGGTAATGCTTTTTTCGATGGGCGCACCGAGGCCGGACTCCACCACGCGGGCCAGCACCTCGCTGGCGCGGCTGGGGGTGTGGTCTTCTTTTTCCTCTTTCTCATCGGGCCGTTCGGTCACGGTCGCAATCTGAGCGGGCTTGTCGGGGGCCGGGGCTTTGGCGGGCGTGGCGGGCACGGCTTCCACCTCTACCGGGCGCACGGGGGCGGCTTTGGGCGCAGTGGTGGCGGCAACTTGGGTTTCAGCCGCGCCGCTGAGGATGAGTTGCTGGCCCACGCGCACGGTGCCGCCGGCCGGCAGCTTGTTGAGCCGAATCAGTTCATCGGGCGTGAGCTGAAACTTGCGGGCAATGCCGAACAGGGTTTCGCCCTTGGCCACGGTGTAGCGGGCAGGCACCGTTACGGGCGCGGCAGTTTTGTCGGGCGCGGCGGCGGCTGTGGCTTTGCCGGCAGCCGGACGGGGCACGTACACAATCTGGCCCACGCCGAGGCCATTTTTAATCTGCGGATTGGCCGCGTTGAGCTCGGCCAGAGTGACGTGGTAGCGGCGCGTGAGGGCGGTGAGGGTTTCGCCGGCGGCCACGCGGTGCTTCACGAAGCGCTGGCCGCCGCGCATTTCCTGGCCAATGGAGTCGGCCGGGGCGCTTTTGGTGTGGCCGGGTTTGCCCGGGCCGGGGCCGCCCAGGGCCAGCAGCGTCAGCAACGAAAGAATTACAGTCATATAAATAAGCCTTCCAAAATTCACTTTGCCCCCGCCCGGGAGCGCCGGCCAGGCAGCCCGCGGAGGCAAAATAACGCAATAACCGGCGGGAAATTGAGCCCGGCCGGTTTCAACCCCGCCCCGTTCCGTTATTTGGAGCTTCGTAGCGGGACTTTTCCCGTTTCCCGCTCCTCATTTCGCGCTTCCTGCTATGGTTCTCGGCCTGATTCCCGCCCGTTTCGCTTCCACCCGCCTGCCCCGCAAGCCGCTCGTCGATTTGGGCGGCCAGAGCATGATTCATCGCGTGGTACTGCAGGCCCGGCAGGCCAACCTGGCCCGCGTGGTGGTGGCTACGGATGATGAGCGCATCCTGCACCACGTCCAGGATTTCGGGGGCGAGGCCGTGCTTACCCGCCCCGACCATCCCAGCGGCACCGACCGCCTCTGGGAAGCCTTCCAGCAGCTCGGCAGCCCGGCCGATGTGCATTGCATCGTCAACATCCAGGGCGATGAGCCGTTCATCCACCCCGCCCAAATCAACGCCCTGGCCGATTTATTTGCCGATACTGCCACTGCGCCCGCCATCGCCACGCTGGTGAAGCCGGTGCTCACAGAGGAAGAATTATTTAGCCCGCACCTGCCCAAAGTGGTACTCAGCCAGCAGGGCCACGCCCTGTATTTCAGCCGCCACCCCCTGCCCTATCAGCGCGGCCGCGAGCCCGCCGAATGGCTGGCCCACCACCGCTACCTGCGCCACCTGGGCCTGTATGCCTACCAGCCGCAAGTGTTGCAGCAGCTCACGCGCCTCCCCGTGTCGCCCCTCGAAGCGGCAGAGAGCCTGGAGCAATTGCGCTGGCTGGAAGCGGGTTTTCAGATTCGCTGCGCGGAGACGGAGCTGGATGCGTTCGGCATCGACACGCCGGAGGACGTGGAACGGGCCCGGGCGCGTTTGCGCGGTTAGTCGGCGCGCTCCACTACAGGCTTTTCGGCGCTGGTCTGGTGGCGTTCGTCCCGCATCTCGCGGGAGAGAAAGTAGTTGAGGGCTGTACGAATGATGGCAATGGCCCCGAGCTTGCCCAGTTGCTCCCAAGTGGGCGAAATAGCCGTGGACAGGATATCGGCCCCGAGCTGAAACTCCAGGGCCAGCGCCAGGTAGCGGGCCAAAGTCAGGCGGATGGCCGTAAAATCGGCCGTCTGGCCCTTGCTCAAGGCTTTCAGCAGCAGCCAGCCCGCGCTGAGAATGCCCAGCGCGATGATAACCGCGCCCACCATTTCTACGCCCAGCTTCAGCCACAGCACCGCGTCGATGACCGTGCTTTCGGCTCGGCCGTGCAGGGAAGTCACGTCGCGGGCTGCTTCGGGCAGAATTGATAAAAAAGAGGTGAGCAGTACAAGCATAGGCGCATAGAAAGCAACAACGAGCGGGATACGGCCCAGGCCGACTCGTAGCCGGAATCAGCCGCCGGCTTTTTTGGCTTTGTAGCCTTCCTTCAGCAACACTTCCAGCACTTTGTCGCGGAAGTCGCCCTGCACCACAATTTCGCCGTCTTTGGCGCTGCCGCCCACGCCGCACTTGGTTTTGAGGAGCTTGCCGAGGGCCTGCAAATCCCCATCGGTGCCCACAAAGCCGGTTACGAGGGTGACCTGTTTGCCGCCGCGCTGCTTTTTGTCGAGTTGCACGCGCAGCTGTTGCTGCTGCGGGGGCAGGGTTACGGCAGCGGCCGGCTCATTGCTCTGGTAAGCGAAATCGGGGTTGGTGGAATAGACCACACCGGTGCGGTTCTGTTTCATCTTGATGGTTAGTTGTTTTCCTTGTCATCCTGAGCGCAGCGAAGGACCTTATCGTGCCTGAACAGCTTGCAGTAATTCAATCGGCGCAAACGTGATAAGGTCCTTCGCTGCGCTCAGGATGACAAGGAGTAATCAGATTATCTCTTCTAAACTGCCACCGCCAGCGCCAGCGGCATTAGCTCCACGTCGAATTCGGTGGCATGGCCCAGGTAGTCGCCATCGACGTGGAAGCCAATGGGTGCGGCGGCCACCACCCGGGCGCGCGGCACCCGGAAATACTCGGCCGCCTTGCTCTGGGGCAGGGTGCCGAGGGCCATGGCCAGGCTCACGCGAAAGGCCCGAAACACGGGCAGCGCATCAATCAAGCACACGTCGAGCAGGCCATCGCGTAAGTCGGCCAGGGGCGCGATGTAGGCGTTGTTGCCGTATTGTGAGGCGTTGGCGAAGGCCAGCACGTAGCAATCAGTGCCGATTTCCTGGCCGTCGAGGTTGGCCTGCACTGCTACCGGACGGTAGCGCCGGTACTCGCGCAGCGTCACCTGCAAGTAGGTGCTCAGGCCCCGCGAGCCGGCCTGGGCGAAGTGCTGGCTCACGTGCGCATCGAATCCCAGCCCGGCCGTGCAGAAAAACGGGTGGCCGTTTATTACGCCTACGTCCATGCGGCTGAAGTCGGGCGCGGCCAGCCGGCGCAGCGCGTCGGGCAGGCCCAGCGGCACTTTCAGGTGGCGGGCCAGGCCATTGCCCGAGCCCTGGGGGATGATGCCCAAGGCAGTTTCAGTGCCCAGCAGGCCCCGGCCCACCTCGTTCACGGTGCCATCGCCGCCCACGGCCGCCACCACTGCAAAGCCTTCGGCTGCTGCCTTTTGGGCCAGTTCCACGGCGTGGCCGGCGTACTCCGTCGGGCGGATTTCATAGTCTTGCTCCCGCGCGCCGAAATACCGCGCAATCAGGGCAGGCATGTCGTGGCGCTGGCTGGGGCCGGCCTTGGGGTTCAGGATGAAGCAGGTTTTGGGCATGGGAGACGCCCAGCAAAGGCTTGGCGGAATATCGTAGAAAGCAGTGCGTATTCGCTGGGGCGCAAGAAGATTAAAATCTGCTGATTTCTCACCACCTAACTCCCATTACGCTTTACGTACAAATAAAAACGCCGCCCGCTCCGCCACAAATGGCAAAGCGGACGGCGCTTATTTACGGGAGCGACAATTAGCCGTTCATCTTCTCGCCCAGCTTCTGAATCAAATCAGCCGTGCGGGTCGAGTAGCCGGTTTCGTTGTCGTACCAGCCAATGACCTTGGCCAGCGTGCCGTTGGCCGACGTCAGCTCCGAATCGAAGATGCAGCTGTGGGGGTTGCCCACGATGTCGATGCTCACAATCGGGTCGGTGGTGTATTCGATGATGCCTTTCAGGGGGCCTTCAGCGGCAGCTTTCAGGGCAGCGTTGATTTGCTCCTTGGTCGCCTCCTTTTTCAGGATAACGGTCAGGTCGGTCATCGAGCCATCCGGCACGGGCACGCGCATGGCGAGGCCGTCGAGCTTGCCCTTCAGCGTGGGCAGCACCAGGCCCACGGCCTTGGCCGCACCGGTGCTGGTGGGGATGATGCTGTAGGCAGCGGCGCGGGCGCGGCGCAGGTCCTTATGTGGAGCATCTTGTAGGTTCTGGTCCGAGGTGTAGGCGTGCACCGTGGTGATGTAGCCTTTCTCGATGCCGAACGCGTCGTCCAGCACTTTGGCCATGGGGGCCAGGCAGTTGGTGGTGCAGCTGGCGTTCGAGATGATGGTTTCCGAACCGGTGAGGATGTCCTCGTTCACACCCAACACTACGGTAGGGATGTTGCCGGTAGCGGGAGCCGAAATCACAACTTTCTTGGCACCAGCGGTGATGTGCTGGCCAGCACCGGCCTCGTCCACGAAGCGGCCGGTCGATTCGAGCACCACGTCAACGCCCATTTTGCCCCAGGGCAGCAGCTTGGGGTCGCGCTCGGCGAGGGCGGCGATTTTCACGCCGTTTACCGTCAGGCTTTCCTCGTCGTAGCTCACGGTGCCGTCGAAGCGGCCGTGTACGGAGTCGTACTTCAGCAGGTGGGCCAGCGTTTTGTTGTCGGTCAGGTCGTTGATAGCAACGATTTCCACATTGTCGCGGCCAAGCAGCGACTTGAAGGTGAGGCGGCCAATGCGGCCGAAGCCGTTGATGGCGACTTTAATTTTTGCCATTGTACAAACAGGTGGGGATTAGTGGCCAGCCGCCACGCTGGCGGCCGGTTGAAACACGGGGCGAAGATAGCAGGCGGGCGCGGGTTGGCCCACATTCAATTCCGACCTTAATGAGAGTTCGACTCCCCTACGGACTACAGCACGGTTCAGCGAATAATTGTTAGGGCACAACCGTTTCAGCAAACGGGCAATAGCACCTTGCGGAAATTTTTCAGCCTGAAAAACAGGATACTTTGGTCTCAGTAGCACTTTTTTTTCTCCCAGGACTTGCACGAAACGAAGCGCGCCGTACCTTTGCATCATCAAAACGAACAACGGTCCGTTCGTCTAGGGGTTAGGACAGTAGATTTTCATTCTACCAACAGGGGTTCGATTCCCCTACGGACTACACAAAAGGCCCTCACAGCAATGTGATGGCCTTTTTTTATTGCACTGTTTTATTCTCACACTCCGCATTTGCTCCAGGCCGGGAGCTGTGCCCAGCGTGGGAGCAAGGTAGCTATACGGCATCTGTCGTCTTTTATCACTTGGGTCCGCCCTGTATTGCGCTGAACGCTGCAGGGTGAATTGTGACGCGGCAACTCGCGCGACATTCAAACGGCCACCTTCACCCCAACTACTTGCTAAGGCAAAGTAGGGCTGTCGGCAAACATTGTCGGCTTACTTATCTTGGAGTACCGAATCGGTTTTTAGATGCGCGCCCGCTCGCGCTACGACCTCGTTTCTGCCTTGCTATGAAGTCTTTTCAACTCCTTGCGACGGCCATAGCTGCGGCCGGGGCATTTCAGTCCGGCACAGTCCAGGCACAGGTACGGGTTAGCATTGGCCCCCAGCTGGGAGTTAACATTTCATCTACGCCCTACGCTACCCATTACCGCCCCGATGGCTTCCATACCGCGGCCCGCATCGGCATTGAGGTGGGTGCGGTGGCTTCTGTTAGCACAGGGCATTGGGCCTTGCAGCCCGCGTTGCTTTTCTCGCAAAGAGGTTTCAAAATCGACGACGAGTACACCCAGGAAAGCAATGGCTATTACAGTTGGAACAGCACTAAAAATGACTACTGTTTCAACTACCTGACCCTGCCGCTCAGCCTGGCTTACCTCCAGCGGGCCGATGGCCAGGGCTTGCAGGCGTTTGCCGGCCCTTACCTGAGTTTATTGCTGGGTGGGCATTACACATCCACGCTGGGTTACTCTTACCGAACGCCCCATTCTGGCGGCGGCAATTCTTCGCAAACGAGCGGGGCCGTTGTGGCTTATGCAAACCCATGGCCCAACACCGTCAACAACGACGTATTCTACACCCAGCGCTTCGATGCCGGCGTGCAAGGCGGGCTGGGGTATGGTTATGGCCGGGCGCTCCTCCACATCGGCTATAGCTTGGGATTGCGCAACTTAGGCAAGGAATACACGGTGAGCGGCAACGCTGGCAGCGCCACTATTTCCGCATCAATTTACCACAACAGTGCATTTCAGGCTACGCTGGCTTACTGGCTGTTTGCGAAGCCATAACCCTGTCTAGCGTTTCAACTGCACGCTGGCGGCCTCGCCCAGACGCAGCGGGGCGCGCGAGGTGAGCTGAATTTCGAGAGTGATGCCGCCGGTGGTGTCTTTGGCGGGGGCGACTACGCCGGTTACCACGCGAGTGGGGCGGCTGGTGGCCCACACGCGCACCGAGTCGCCGGGTTGCACACGGGCGGGGCTGCCGGCGGGCACGGCAACGGGCACCAGCAGGTAGCCGCGTTTCGTGATGGAGGTGACCACGGTACCGGGCTTCACGTACTCGCCTAGCGAAATCTGGCGCTCGCCCAGGAACCCGTCGTGCGGGGCAATCACGAAGTTGTAATCGGCCAGCTTGGCGATGATGGTACCGCGCCGCACGTACTTGCCCGCATCGAAATAGATGCTGCGAATGCGGCCGGGCTTGTTGGCAAGTACCGGTTCGGTGCCACCGGCTCCTACCCGGCCGCTCAGCACTACCGTGGTCGAGTCGGGGATTAGGGCGGCAGGTGTGGGACCGGCGGCCAGCGCGGCCACTTCATCGGTGGATTTCCACCACCAGCGGCGCCCCATCACGGCCACTCCAATCAGCAATAAGGTAATGGCAACGAGGAGTGGTTTTTTCATATAAAAAAGCATCGCGAAAACAGCTGGCCGAAACGCCCGCCCGGCCGACCAGTGAGGCCGGCAGATTCCTATACGGCAAAGCAGAACATAACAGCTAACCGGTTTTCCGGCGGCTTTCTGCTCTTGTGAAGTGCAACTCAGATGGAGCAATCAGGCCAATCTACCAAACCTTACTCCACCCGGCGCACGCGCAGGTAGTCCAGCATGGCCTGGTTCGTGGTGCCGTTCATGTTCTGGTTGGCGGGCTCGTAGGCCAGCGTGAGGGAGTGGGAGCCTTTGTCGAGGCGCACCCGGATGGGGTTCGAGAAACCCCAGTTGCTCCACTCGGCCACGCCGCGCTGGGGCAGCACCACGGTGCCCAGCAGTTCCGGGCCGCGCCGCAGCGTGCGAATGGCGCACTGGTTGTTGGTGTTGATGGGGCCGTTGCCGTTGGCATAGCGGAAATCGAGGGCGTACACGCCGCTTTCGGGCACCGTGACGGGGATGGTGAGGGTGGTGTTTTTGGTGGTCGAGGTTTCCACGAAGCCCTTGCCGGCGTAGCCTTTGTAGGGCTGGGTGGCCTTGGGGGCTACGGTTTCGAGTTGTATCTGCTGGATGAACAGGCCGGGGCCAACGGCTATGGGCTCACTGGCAAAGGACTGTAGCCCCTGCCGGTTCACAGCAATGACTTGATAATCATTGTATCCATCAAAGTCCGGAGCAGGAAAAACCTTAACCCCTATGCTGTCGGCAGGATTACTGCTACCATCGCCCTTACCATTTCGCAGGATTAAGTAGAAATTGCTCCCTTTAGTTGACTCCCAGCGCAAATAACCGTTGCTATAGGTCACGATGGGCGTTTCGGGCGAAACGGCATCGGCCACGTGGTTCACCGGTTGGGCAGCCGGGGCTTCGCTGCTGAGCACGATTTTTACAGAGTGCCGCCCGCTGATGCTGGCCGGAATGGCGGCATCGGCCAGCGGCTGGCCATCGAGCGTGATGCTTTTGAGGACGTTGCCGAAGCCGGTCATCTCCACATCAAGCACCGCCCGGCGGTAGTTGAAACCGGTGAGGCGGCGTGCCCCCGCAAACGCCTGCGGCACGAAGGGCCGGAACACCAGCCGCTCATCCTCATACCGCAGCCCAAACAGCACCTTATACACCAGGCTCAGGCTGCCGGAAAGGCTCCAGAGCATGTTGCTGCTATTGATTTGGGTGCCGGCGTAGTCGCCGGTGCGGGCCACGAAATTCTCCTTATTGGTCAGGAACAGCGCCGCCGGCCGGTAGATGGCGGCCATGCTCTCCGTCAGCGATGCCTCGTTGCCGACCTGTGCCGCCGCCAGTGCCCAGAAGCTCTGCACAAAGGGCCACACGGCATCGTTATGGTACGGCGGGATGCCCGGAATCTGGGGGTAAATGCACGGCACGCCGAAGGGCACGGTGGGCGTTTTGCTCACCACCTCCCGCGCCCGCTCGCCCTCGGCCACGCCGAAGAGTACGCACAGGGCCTCGCCCAGCGCCTCGGCTTTCGGGGAGAGAATCAGTGCAGTGCGGCCGTACAGAAACTGGCCGTAGTAGCCCTTTTGGGCCTGCCAGAGGTGCTGGTTGATGGCATCTTTAATGCCGGCGGCCCGGCGCTGGTGCTGCGCGGCGGTGCCGGGGTCGCCGAGGCGGGCGGCCATGCGGGCCAGCACCAGGTTGGCCTGATAATGCACGGCGTTGGTGCCCAGGTTTTCGGACTGGTAGATGTCGACGGGCTGCATCCAGCGCGGATAAGTCTGCTCGCGCCAGTCCAGAAACGACGACTCGCCGCGCACCAGGCCGGTGGCGGGGTCGTAGGCGTTCTGCACGTCGTCGGCCAGGCTTTGCTTGATGATGGGGTACACCTTGCGCAGCCAGGCCTCGTCGCCGGTGGCTTGGTATACTTCCCAGGCCGCCGTGGCCCAGATAACGCGGTCCGTCGAGCACGGGTAGGCCCCGCCCGTGCCGGTGTCCTGAATGATGCGCCCGGTGGGGCTCACCTTGCGCAGGAGGCTATTTATGGCCACTTTCGGCTGCAAGCTGGCCTGCGCCAGAATGATGCTGTAGCTCACATCGCGCGTCCAGACGCCGGCCCACTCCTTGCCGGTGCGGAAGGTGCTATCCGGCTCCACGGCGCGGCGGGCTTCCTCCAGGGCCAGGTTGTAGAGGGCATCGGCGAGGGGGTAATCGGAGGAATATTGCGGGAAGTCGTCAGTGTTGATGGTCTTTTTCCAGCTCGCGGCGGTGGTTTTGGCAGCGGTGGGCTGGTTCAGGGTCAGCGTGGCTTCGTAGATGCCGTCGCCGTCCGGGTCCTTCATTTCCAGCTCCGGCTTGTTGGTCAGGTTGTCGAAATCCCAGCTCAGCGGCGCGGTGCCCCCGGCAATATAAACGTGCTTGAAATCCTGCTGATACAGCTTCTCGCCCTTGAAGGTGGTGTAGAAACCCTGCTTCTTGAACGCTGCCAGCACCGGCCGCAAATCCAGCCGGATGCGCACTGGCGTGTTGGGGGCCAGGTAAGTATCGGCGGCGGCCGGCGTGGCATCCGCGTAGCGCTGCCCGAATACGATGGGCGGCGTTTCGATGGGTCCGCCGCCGGGCCGGGGCACGGCCACCAGCAGGTGGTTGAGGCCCGGGGCCATCTCATTGTCCTTGCCGTTGATGCTGAACTTGAACTCGACGCGCGGGCTCTGCCGGTCGTTGGCCGGGCTCACGTAATTCGAAACCAGTTCGGTGGCGGAGAGGGCGCGGGCCTCGTGTGGGCCCTGCACCACCCGGTCGCGGTACAGACTGTAAGCGTCGGATTGCCAGATGGGAGTTTGCACGGCGGGGGTAGTTGCGGTGGCAGGAGCGGCCGGCTTGCTGGTCTGACAGGCGGTGAGCAGGCCGAGCGTGAGCAGAAAGCCGGTGGCGAGGTGAGTGGATTTCATCGGGGAAGGGCGGCGAAAGTGGCGGGAACGTGCAAATTACAGCACGTTTCACGCGCTCTACCGTTACTACTAACGTGTCACTTTTGCTCAATGCTCATGAAACGACTGCGCTTTTTGCTCCTCGCTTCGCTCCTCTTGCTGGGCCTCTTGCTGGGCCTCTTGTTCACCGCCCAAACATCCAAACCCATGCCGCTGGAACAAACCCTGCGCGAATATCGCTGGAAGAAACGCGTGCTCCTACTAGCCGCCCCCACGGCCGAACAAGCCGATTTCAAAACCCAAAAAGCCCTGCTGAACGCCGAAAAGGCCGACATGACGGCCCGCGATTTCATCGTGCTGGAAGTGCTTTACAACCAGCTTACCGCTGCCGACCAGCAGTTCCTGGCGAAGAAAATCGGGGTTTCGCACCCGCAGTTCGCGGCCGTGCTCATCGGCAAAGACGGCGGCGTGAAGGAGAAAAGCAGCCGCCCAATTCCCCCCGCCGATTTGTTCGGCACCGTGGATAAAATGCCCATGCGCCAAGCCGAAATGCGAAAGAAATAGCCACCGGTTTCCTACCCCAACGACTTCGTGAACCCGACCTTAATCTTCAGCTGAAAATCAGCAATGACCTTGAAAATCTCCTTCAGCGTCACCTGTTCCACCTTCGTCAGCGTCTTCGGGTCGAGGTAGTTGTCGGGGGTCACGTTGTCGTTGATAATCTGGGCGGCCTGCTTTTTCAGGCGCACGCCCATGAGGTAGTAGTAGGATTGAAGCAGCTCGTGGGCCTCGCGCTCGGTGAACACGCCGAGCGCCTTGAGGGCCTCCAGCCGCTCGCCGGTGTTGGTGGCGAAAATGCGGTGCTTGAGGGCGTACATGCGCACCAAATCGACGATGGGCGACATGGTTTTCTTGAGGTTAAACACCTTATGCGCGCCGTGGGCGAAGGTGCGGATGTTGTTGAAAAACGTGAGCGGCGGCTCGTATTGCAGCGCGTTCACAGCCATGTGGTGATAGAAGCGCTCCACCGGCTTTTGCAGCTCCACGGCCAGGAAATCGTGCAGCTCGTCCATGATGGCGGGGTCGCCGTAGATGTAGCGGCAATCGAACGAGGCGGCGAACTGCATCCCGGTTTCGGGGTTCGATTCGGTCATCCACTCCACGTAGTTGCGCTTCCAGTGCGAGAGCGAGTGCGTCCACTTCGGGTTTTTGGCCATGAAGCCGCCTTCGCAGTAGCTGAACCCGATTTCGTTGAGCTGGTCGCTCACCATCTCGGCAAATTTCAGGAAGTAGTCGCGCACCAGTTCGCGCTGCTCGTTGGCCTTGTCCTCGTAGATAATGGCGTTGTCCTGGTCCGTGAGCAGGGTTTGTTCCTTGCGCCCCTCGCTGCCCAGCACCATGTACACGAACTTAGCCGGCGGCGGCCCCAGCTCGGCAATGGCCCCTTCAATCAGCTTCAGCGCAATGGCATCCGACACGGTGGTGATGACCTGGTTCACGATTTCGGGCTTCACGCCGCGGTTCAGGAGCTGGTACACCATTTCCGGCACCTGCTCCCAGCGGCGCTTCAACTCGGGCACGGCCTGGGCCTGCTTCACCGACTGAATGAAGATGAACGGCGACTGCGCCTGGTCGTCGGTCAGCAGCTTGTTGCGGCTCAGGAAGCCTACGTATTCACCATCGGTTTCGACCAGCAAATAGCGCGTCTTGGTCCTGAACATCAACAAAATAGCCTCGTACACAAACGCCCGCGAGCTGATGCTGACCACCGGCGCATCCACAATGGTTTCGACGGGCAGATTGGCATCGGCGCAGGTGGCTACCACCTTATCGCGCAGCGTAATGTCCGTTACGTAGCCGATGATGTGGCCGTCCACGTCGGCATTGGTGATGAAGTAGCAGCTGGTGCGGGCGGCGGCCATGCGCCGGGCCACTTCGTGGATGGGCGTGTAGGCGGCGCACACGTCGAGCGGGCGCAATTCCAACGTTTCAATACGACGCGAAAACAGCTGGTCCGAAGCCAGGTAGCTGGAGCCGGAGCTGGTGGCGGGCCGCACAAAGTGGGCGTATTCCTCATTCAGCATCCGCTGCCCGTAGCGCGTGGTGAAGAAGTGGAAGAAGCTCTCGTAGCCCTGGCACAGCGCCAGAAACTCGCGCCGGTGCAGGAAATACACGCGGGTATGGCGCTTGGCCACCACCGTGCGCAAGGATTTTTTCTTGTTGAGCAGCAGCGAAATACCGCCGTAGCACTCGCCGCGCCGGGTGAGTTCCACTACGCGCCGGTTCTGCTGGCTGTCGTAGAAAAACGTCTCGTACTCGCCTTCCACGATGATGTCGAGGCCCCGCAACTTCGTCTCATCCTGGTAGTAGATAACGCCCTCACGGGGGTGGCGCACTTCTTCCAGGCCCTCGGCCACTTCGGCCAGCACGTCTTCGGGCAGCCGGTCGAAGGGCTTCACGGTGCGGAGGAAATCGAGTTTTTCGCTCATGGGGCAGGGCAGCTTGGGGAGTTAAAAGGAGAACATCACATCAGTAGAAACACGGCCAGCAGCACCAGCGCCACACCGGCCAGCAGCAGCCACGGTGCCACCCCAATGCGCAGCTTACGCCGCCGACGGCGTGCCAGCCGGGCCTGCGGCGTGGGCAGCCCGATGGGCACTTGCTGGGCAATGATTTCGTCGGTAATCACGCCCTGCTCCCGCATGCGGAAGTAGCAGCGGGCCGTGGCGCGGGCATCCACCAGGGCATCGTGCTCACGCAGCAGGGGCTCCTGGAACAGGCGCTGGTGCAGCTCGCCGAGCCGCAAGAAGCCCTGGGTGCTGTGGCGCAACAGCGGACCAGTGGCCCGCATGGTGCAGAACTGAGGTAATTCCGGCAAGGGGTTTTTCAGGCCAGCCCGGTGGAAACCCACGCCCAGCATGTGGAAATCGAGCTGCATGAAATGGGCCACCACGCGGGGCTTGTAATGCAGCAGGTCGCGCTGCAGGCGCTGCATCACAGCGTGGCGCGAGCGGCCGTTAGCCTGCAAAAACTCCGGCGTGAGGCCGTGAATTTTGCCCGACTCCGGGCTCATGTCGTAGTCGTTGGGGCGGATGTAGTGGTTTTCGGCCTTCACTTCCTGGCCATCGGGCGTGCATATCACCCAGGCCAACTGCACGATGTGCGGCCAATTGTCGCGGCTGGTGTACGGCTGCGTCCAGTCGCGCGGAATACCCGTGGTTTCGGTATCGACGAACAGCAGGTAGTCGTTCACGGGGCCGGGCGCGGCGTTTATTAGGGCTGCTGGTGCCAGAGCGACGACTCCCGCTTTATCAGCCGGGGCTGAATCACGATTTTGCGGGGAGCCTGCTCGTGCTCCTGCACCATTTCCAGCAGCAGGCGCATGGCGGCCAGGCCCATTTCCTCGCAGCATTGGTCCACCGAACTCAGGTTGGGCTCGGTGAGGGAGCAGAAGCTTTCGTTGCTGAAACCCGACAGTGCAATGTCCTCGGGGATGCGCAGCTTGCGCTCCTTAAGCACGCGCATAGCGCCCACAATGGAAAAGTCGCTGGCCGAAAACACGGCCTCGGGCGGCTTGGGCAGGGCCAGCAGCTGCTCCATGCCGGCGCGACCATCGGCCTCCCACATCTCGCTGAACAGCACCAACTCTTCCTCAATCGGAATGCCGTACTCCTGCAAGGCCTGCCGGTAGCCACCGAAACGGTTGATGTAAATATTAAGGTGCTGCGGCCCGCCAAAGTGGGCAATGCGACGGCAGCCCTGCTCCAGCAGGTGCTTGGTAGACTGGTAACCGCCCTGGAAATCGTCGAGCTCCACGGCATTCACCTCCGGGCTGTCCAGAATCCGGTCGAAGAACACCAGCGGAATATCGCGCTTCTTAATCTTGTCGAAGTGCTTGTAATCGTGCGTGGTACGGGCCACCGACACCATGATGCCGTCGACCTGCGCGTTAATCATCGTGTCCACGTTCTTCTGCTCCTGGCCGTAGTCTTCGTTCGACTGGCACAGCAGCACGTTGAAGCCGGCGCGGTTGGCCACGGCCTCGGCCCCCTTCATCACCTGCGAAAAGAAGTGCCCGTCGATGTGGGGCACAATGACGCCCAGCGTGTTGCTACGTCCCTTGCGCAGGGCCGCCGCCAGGGCGTTGGGTTGGTAATTGAGCTGTTCGGCCAGTTTCCACACGCGCTTGCGGGTGGCTTCGCTGATGCGCGAATGGCCGCTCAGCGCCCGCGAAACAGTAGAAACGGCCAGGTTAAGCTCCTTGGCAATGTCCGAAATAGAGGCGCGTTTTTGAGCCAAAGCGGAAACGAAAAAAGTGAGTACGGGGCTAAATGTAACCCCGTGCGCCTATAACACCAGTGAAACGCGGAACGTTGGCCGCATTTATTATTTCTGCCGCTGGCCCGGCTACTGCGCGGCGTTGTAGTGCACTTCGGACTGCTCGCGCAGCCGCCCGGCGCTGAATTCGGGCGTGATGTCGCGCTGCGGGTCGCCCAGCATCTCGTAGCCCACCATGAACTTGCGCACCGTGGCCGAGCGCAACAGCGGCGGGAAAAAGTGCATATGCAGGTGCCATTCGGGGTGCTCCTGCCCATCGGTAGGCCGCTGGTGTAGGCCGGCCGAGTACGGGAAGGAGATGCTGAACAGGTTGTCGTAGCGAATGGTAAGGCGGCGCAGAATGTCGGCCAGCGCGTCGCGCTCATCAGGCGTGAGTTGGGTCACGTCCTGCACCGGACGGCGGGCAATGACGATGGTTTCGAACGGCCACACGGCCCAGAACGGCACCAGCACCACGAAATGCTCGTTTTCGATGACGACCCGCTCCTTTTTTTCCAGCTCGATTTTGAGGTAGTCGCTCAGCAGCGTGCGGCCGTGTTCCTGGAAGTAGGCCAGTTGCTGCACCGTTTCCTTGGCGGGCTCGCCGGGCACAGTGCGCTGCGCCCAAATCTGGCCGTGCGGGTGCGGGTTCGAGCAGCCCATCATCGGGCCCTTGTTCTCGAAAATCTGCACGTAGTTGATGTCCGGCCGTGCCCCGAGCGTGGTAAATTCCTCCACCCACAAATCCACCACCTTGCGAATGGCGGAGGTTTCCATCTGCGGCAACGTCAAGTCGTGGCGCGGCGAGAAGCAGATGACGCGGCACACGCCCGACTCGGCCTCAGCCCGCAGCAGGCCGCCCTCGTTGATGCCGCCGGTGGGCACGTCGGCAGTCAGCGCGCCAAAGTCGTTGTTGAAAACGAACGTGTCGGTGTACTTCGGGTTCACCTCGCCGCCCACGCGCACGTTGCCGGGGCAGAGGTAGCAGGTGGGGTCGTAGGCGGGGCGCTGGTCCTGCTCGGTTTCTTCCTGCTGGCCCTGCCAGGGGCGCTTGGAGCGGTGCGGCGACACCAGCACCCATTCGCCCGAAAGGGCATTGAAACGGCGGTGCGGGTGTTCAGTGGAATCGAAGGAAGACATAACGAGTATTTTTAGAACGGGGTAGAGACGCAATATTTTGCGTCTCGTCGTTGCTGATGTTGTTTAGTTGTTTGTGAGAACGGCACGGCTCCGGCCGTTCAACGCGGGTCGTTCAACGACGAGACGCAAAATATTGCGTCTCTACACGACCACCGCCCCTACCCCGCCCACAATCGTAGTCTGGTAGGTTTCCAGCTTCATCCCGAACTTCTCCTGATACGCCGCGCTCACGCTGGCGATGAAATCGTCCACCTTGTCGGGTGCCACCAGGTTGATGGTGCAGCCGCCGAAACCGCCGCCCATCATGCGCGAGCCGAACACGCCGGGCGCTTTCTGCGCTGCTTCCACCAGCACGTCGAGCTCTACGCAGCTCACTTCATAATCGTCGCGCAGGCCAGCGTGGCTGGCGTACATCTCTTTGCCGAAGGCGGTGAGGTCGCCGGCTTCGAGGTGGCGGCAGGCGTCTACTACGCGAGTGTTTTCCTGTACCACGTAGGCGCAGCGGCGGAAAACCGTGGGGCCGAGCTCGTCGCGGTGGGCTTCGAGTTGGGCCAGCGTGGCATCGCGCAGGGCCGCGATGTGGGGGTAGTGCTGCTGGAGCACCGACACGCCGCGCTCGCACTCCTGGCGGCGGGTGTTGTAGGCCGAGCTGGCCAGGCTGTGCTTCACGCCCGAGTTGCAGAGTACAATGCGACAGGCCGTGGTATCGAAGGGAAAGTACTCGTAATCAAGCGAGCGGCAGTCGAGGCGCACGACGTGGCCTGCCCGACCGAACGTGCTGGCAAACTGGTCCATGATGCCGCACTGCACGCCGGCGTAGGTGTGCTCGGCCAGCTGCGCGATGCGGGCCAGCTCCATCTTGTCGAGGTTGGTGCCGAGGAAATGATTGAGCGCGAAGGCCAGCCCGCACTCCACGGCGGCCGACGACGACATGCCCGCGCCCATGGGCACGGTGCCGGCAAACACGCAGTCGAAGCCCGGCACGGCGTGGCCGCGCAGCTGGAACTGGGCTGCCACGCCCAGCAGATAATTGGCCCAATGCACGTCGCTGGGACTGATTTCGGCGGCGTTGGCCAGCTCAAAACTTTCGCCCAAATCATAGGCCACGAGGCGGATTTTCTCGCCCCCGTTCAGGCCCACGGCGAAGCTCATTTCCTTATCCACGGCCGCGGGCAGCACGAAGCCGGCGTTGTAGTCGGTGTGCTCGCCGATGAGGTTGACGCGGCCCGGCGCGCGCACCAGCAGCGGCGCGTAGCCAAAGCGTTGTTGAAAATCAGCTTGAACGGCTTGGATGAGCGGAGTGGGCATAGAAAAATTCAGAGACGAAATAACCGGACGAAAACCACCTGCAAACGGCGTTACAACACTACGCAACTTTGGGCCGGGTGGCCAAACCATCACATTTGCGGGCCGAAAAGTACGGCAGAAGAGTTACATTTGCGCAATCGTTTGTCTTAAAATAACAGTCAAAACCCTTTAATTACGCTGGCTGTGACAACAAACTGTGGAGGTACAAGGCGGTTCACAACCATAATTTAGATAAACGATGGCCTGATTTCGGCGTCTATCCATCTCATCCGTATTCTTACGGCTTTCTCGCTTCCAATTATGTCCTTCCGGTATTCATTTCTGCTGTTCCTCGGTTTCTTTTGTCAGGTGCTCATCACCTCCCCGGTTTACGCGCAAAAAGCCGCCAAAGAGCCTTCGGGCGACGTTTTCGTGGACAAAAAAGGCGTGCTGCGCTGGCAGAAAACCCAGCAGGAAGTGGCGCTATTTGGGGTGAACTACACCGCGCCCTTCGCCTACTCCTACCGGGCGCACCAGAAGCTGGGCGTGAACCTGGAGCACGCCATCCGGCAGGACGTGTACCACCTGGCCCGGCTGGGCGTCGATGCGTTTCGGGTGCACGTCTGGGATGTGGAAATCACCGACACCACCGGAAATCTGCTTGATAATGAGCACCTGCGCCTGTTTGATTTTCTGGTGAATGAGCTAAAGCAACGCGGCATCAAGCTCATCCTCACGCCCATTGCCTACTGGAACAACGGCTATCCGGAGAAGGACAGCGGCACCGGTTTTTCCAGCATCTATTCCAAGGGCGAGGCCTACACCAACCCGCGCGCCATCGCGGCTCAGGAGCGGTACCTCACGCAGTTCCTCAACCACCGCAACCCCTATACCAAAAACCTCAACCGTGAGGACCCGGACATTCTGGCTTTTGAGGTGTGTAACGAGCCGCGCTACCACAAGCCCGAAGCACAGGTGACCAGCTTTGCCGACCGCATGGCCGCCGCCATCCGGGCCACGGGCTGCCGCAAGCCGGTGTTCTACAACGTGTCGGAAAACCCCGACGTGTACCAGGCCGTGCTCAACGCCAAAGTCGATGGCCTGACCTACCAGTGGTACCCGCAGGGCCTGGTGAGCAACCACACGCTGCGCGGCAATTTCCTACCCTACGTGGACCAGTACCCCATTCCGTACCGCACGGATGCGCGCTTTTTGAGCAAGGCGAAAATGGTGTATGAGTTCGAATCGGCCGATATTATTCAGCCGGTGATGTACCCGTTTATGGCCCGCAGCTTCCGCGAGGCCGGGTTTCAGTGGGCCACGCAGTTTGCCTACGACCCGCTGGCCATTGCCTACGCCAACACAGAATATCAAACTCATTACCTGAACCTGGCCTACACGCCGGCCAAGGCAATAAGCTTACTCATTGCGGGCAAAGCGTTTCGGAGCGTGGGGCGCGGGCAGTCGTTCGGGCGCTACCCACAGGATTCGGTTTTTGGCAATTTCCACGTCAGCTACCGGCTGGGGCTGAGCGAAATGAATTCACCCGAGGAATTTTACTACACCGCCAACACCTACACTGCACCCCGGCAGCCGGCCAAGCTGCAGCACCTGGCGGGCGTGGGCTCCTCCCCGGCCGTGAGCTACGGCGGCACCGGCGCGTACTTTCTGGATAAGCTGGCCTCCGGCGTGTGGCGGCTGGAAGTATTGCCCGACGCCGTAGCCATCCGCGACCCGTTCGAAAAAGCCTCGCTGAGCAAGCCGGTGACGCAGATTTTGTGGAACAATCAGCCGCTGTTTGTGTCGCTGGATGAGCTCGGCCATAACTTTTCAATCAAGGGCTTAAACGAAGGCAATACCGTTCAAACCAAAGCCGCTGGCAGCTACGCCACCGTGCGCCCGGGCGTGTACCTGCTGGCCGCCGCTGGCAAATCCACGGCCGCCTTCACCGCCCAAACGGCCTTCAACCATATCAAGCTAGGCGAGTTCGTGGCCCCGAAACCCAGCGACCTCGGCCCGCAGGTGCGGCACACCGCGCCGGCCCAGGCTGCCGCCGGTCAGCCCCTTCGCATTACCGCTACCATCAGCGGCCTCACGCTGACAGACAGCGTATTCCTCGTGGCGCAGCATTACTACGGCCAGACGCGCACCCTGCCCATGAGGACCCGCAGCTACGCCACGCTGGAAGCCACCGTGCCCGCCGAGCTGCTCTATCCCGGCCAGCTACGCTACTGGTTGGTGGTGCGGAAAGGCACGCAAACGCTCACCTTCCCCGGCGGCTTCAGCGGCCAGCCGCGCGACTGGGACTTTGCCCACGCCGAGCATTACGAAGTGCCCATTGTGGCAGCCGGCGCGCCGTTGCCCCTCTTCCAGGCCAGCCGCGACCAAGAGCGCATCGAAGCCCACGGCATGGCCCCCATGACCTGGACCGACTACGTGACCCTGCCCGACGGAGCCTTAGCCCTGCGCCTCGTGCAAGGACCGCCCCGGCCCAACCAGCCCATCGCCACTGGGCCAGCCGTCAGCCTGCGGGCATTTTTTGGCGATAAGTTGGCCGGCCGTGCCACCGATTTGGCCGGTTTCAGTACCGTGGTGGTGCGGGCCCGCAGCAGCCAGCCCGATGCCAAAATCAGCCTCACCCTCACTACTAAAGATGCCGTGGCCTACGCCGCGCCGCTGGCACTGGGCCCGGAAGTTCGGGAAATTCGCCTGCCGCTCAGCGCCTTCCGGCCGGCCGCGCTGCTGCTGATGCCCCGGCCCTACCCGGGCTTCCTGCCTCTACAATACCAGGCCCCGGCCGCAGGTGGTTTGAAAATCGCGGAGGCCGAAGTGCTGCATCTGACCTGGGAAGCCACTACTGTTACGGGCAGCCCGGTGAGTGTGGATGTTGAGTCGATTTCGCTGCAATAAGCGGGAGTCGGTGTTTGATTCTCTTTCCCGTAGTGGTCCGCCATATTTTCCGTTGAACAACACTGCGAGCCACTGCTTTACCACTGCGAACACTGCGGGAAATATTTCCTGTGGCACAAAACGCTCTGACCAAATACTTTTTCCATAGAACCCCGTAAAAATCTTCCCATTAGCCGCCGATGTTTCCTTCCCCAATAATGAAAAATTTACTACTGCTACTGCTAATGGGAGCCTTCCTCGGGCTGCCGCGCTACACCGTGGCCCAAACCACTACGCCCTTTGCCAAAGGGGCCGATGTGAGCTGGGTGACCCAGATGGAAGCCTCCAACTACCGCTTCTACAACGAGGCTGGTACGCAGCAGGACCTGTTTCAGCTGCTGCACGACCACGACATGAACACCATCCGGCTGCGGGTGTGGGTGAACCCCGCCGGCGGCTGGAACGGCAAAAACGATGTCATCGCCAAGGCCATCCGGGCGCACAACCTGGGCTTCCGGCTCATGATTGACTTCCACTACAGCGACTCCTGGGCCGACCCCGGCCAGCAAACCAAGCCTGCCGCCTGGGTGGGCCACACCCTGGCCCAGCTGCAAAACGACGTGTACAACCACACCTACGACGTCCTCGACTCGCTGAAAGACAACAACATCGTGCCCGAATGGGTGCAGGTGGGCAACGAAACCAACGACGGCATGCTCTGGCCCGAAGGCCGCGCCTCGACCAACATGGCCAACTTCGCCAGCCTCGTCGACCGGGGCTATGCGGCCGTGAAAGCCGTGAACCCCACCAGCAAGGTCATCGTGCACGTTTCCAACGGCTTCAACAACAGCCTCTTTCGCTACCTGTTTGACGGGCTGCGGACCAACGGAGCCCGGTACGATGTCATTGGCATGTCGCTCTACCCCACGGCCGCTAACTGGCCCACGCTCACGGCTCAGTGCCTCGCCAACATGAACGACATGGTGGCCCGCTACCCCGGCAAGGAGGTGATGGTGGTGGAAACCGGCATCGCGGCCAACGTGCCCATCCCCGCCCAGCAAATGCTGCTGGACCTGATGGCCAAAACCCGCTCGGTGCCCAACAACAAGGGCCTGGGCGTGCTCTATTGGGAGCCGCAGGCGTATAACTGGATGGGTTACGGCCTGGGCATCTGGGACAGCAACGGGCGGCCCACGGTGGCCATCAATGCCTTTCTGAACAACCCACCCAGTTCCGGTCTGGTCTACAACCCCGGCTTTGAGTACACCGCCGCCACCCAAACGCCGCTGGGCTGGAGCACCGCCTCCACCACCGATGCCGACGCCGACCTGACGCAGAACCCCGGCTACGCCAGCTCCTACCAGTTGGGCCACCAGAAGGCCACCGCCTACCAGGTCCGCACCTACCAGCTGCTCACCAACGTGCCCAACGGCACCTACACCCTACGCGCCTGGGCCCAAAGCAGCGGCGGCCAGACCCAGTGCCAGCTCTATGCCAACGGTTTCGGCGGCACCGAGCTGGCCACTACCCTGCCCACTAGCAGCACCTGGACGCGGGTGCAGGTCAGCGGCATCGTGGTGAGCAACGGGCAGTGCGAAATCGGGCTGCGCTCCACCGCCCACGCCGGCGAAACCGCCAGTCTTGATGACGTAGAATTCGTATCCTCATCCGCAACTTCTTCTGTTTCTGCCACTACCGATATTGGCTTCTCGGCTCAGGTGTTCCCGAACCCGGCTGCCGGTGCCCGCACCGTGGCTCTGGTGCTCGACCGTGACGAAACCGTGCAACTCACCTTGTACACCCTCACGGGGCAGCTGGTGCGCACCCTGGCCCCGGCCCAGCGCCTCACGCGGGGCCCCCATCAGCTTGCGACCGACGCAACCGGCATTGCGCCCGGCACTTACCTGCTGAAAATCACTCATGGCGACCAGGTTGCGATGCGACAATACGTGCAGCTGTAGCCGTCTACATCTCCCACTGTTTTCCATCGTTTCATTCTCAAACCCGTTTTGCCGCCCACCATCGCGGCCCATTTTACACTCGCCATGGTACGGCACCGCCCAAAGGTGGTAATACAGTAGTCTACTCCCGAACCTTGCTCAGAAGGGCGGCTCCAGCGTGGAGCCGCCTTTTTTTTATTTCTAACAAATGGTTTTTTTGCAATATGCAATGATATTTATGCACATCTTAATTAAAAATTCATTTTTAAAGACGAGGTTTTACATATATTTATAAATGATTTTAACCTTTTATCTCCCACCTCATGAAACAGTTTTCGACACTTGCTGCGATTGGTATCCTTACCATCGCCTCGCTCACGGCCAGGGCCCAGTTCGTTGTAGACGGCAGGGCGACAGCGGCTGAAATTGGTACCGGCATGGGCAAGTATCAATTGGCCGCCACCTACACTGGCTCCCATCTCGATGCCGACCGGGGCATCCAGTCACTCTATGTGGGCTACACCGCCACCACGCTGAATATCATGCTGGTGGGTTCGGCCGAGGCGGCCAACAGTACCACGTCATCGGGCGGGTACCGTTCCCTCATTGTGTACCTGAATACGCCCGCCCGGCCGGGCGCACCGGCCGGTACGGCCCTGCCCGGCGGCAGCGACCCACAGTCGCCGCTCAAGCACCATCCCACCATGGACAACCCCACCGACTATGGCTTTCGGGTATCGGTGGGCCCCGCCTCTGCGACGGCTAACGATGTGTATTTCAGCCGGGTTTCCTACGTGACCGGCACAACCGTGACGCCCGGCACCGATACGTTTATTGCCGCCGGCACCAAGGCCGGCGGGCAGGTGACGTGCACCACTGCGATGGATTTGGGAGGCAGCAAATTTGCTTACAATAACACCGCCACCCTCAGCGGCAATACCACCAATTCGGGGTTTGAGCTGGAAATCCCATTAGCCGACCTGGGCACTGCGACGGTCCCCATCACGACGGGCACAAACATTGAGCTGGTAGCGGCCTACACCGACGGCGACGGCATTTTCTTCTCCGATGTGATTCCCCAGATTGCCGGCCGGACCACCGCCCTGGGCAGCAACCCGGATTTTTCAGCTATTCCGGGCAATCAGTTTCTCACGGATGCATTGGGCACGGGCGTGCTGGCCAGCCGCAGCGCCGTGGCCAGCAGTTTTGATTTCCAGGTGTATCCCAACCCGGCCTCGGCCACTTCCACCATTGCCTACACCGTGCCGGCCGGCCGGCAGCCCGTTTCGCTGGCCGTGTACAACGCCCTGGGCCAGCGCGTGCGCTCGCTGGCTAGCGCCGAGCAGGCCGGCAGCCAGCAGTTTGCCCTCGGCAGCCTGCCCGCCGGCGCCTACCTCGTCAAGCTCCAAATCGGTGACCAGCTCACCAGCCGAAAGGTCGTCGTGCAATAGCTGGGCTGGCGCTGAAATGGCACAAAAAAGGCGGTTCCAGTATGGAACCGCCTTTTTTATTGGTTTTGACTGAACGCCTTACGCCACCAGCGGCTGAATCTCGAATCCGGCGTCCTGCACGGCTTTCACTACCTGAGCGGCGGTGGCGGTGGGCGAGCTCACGGTCAGGATTTTGTCGGCGTTGGCGGTGTCGACCTGCCAGTTATTGGCCCCAACTTCCTGGTTGAGCGCGGGCGTGACGGCCTTGATGCAGCCGCCGCAGTTGATGGTGGTTTTGAAACGAAGCGTTGACATGGAATTGACCAGTGAAGTAGCGGGAAAGCGCCCGGCTGCAAACAGGGGGCGACACAGTAAAATTACCACCGTGCCCGCTGCTCGCCATCATAGAATTTTCGCGCAAAGCTGTAGAATCCTGATGCTGGCGGCTTTTGCTACGTTTTTTTGACCAGTTCCATCTCGCAGGTGGGGCACTTGCCGGGCTTGCTGCTTTGGCTGCCGGCGCAGCCCATCGGGCACTCGTAGCGGGCCTCGGCCACGGGCGTGGCGGCGGGCTTGGCAGCCGGCGCGGCGGTGGCGGCAGCAGGCTTCTGGCCTTCGCAGCTGCTCAGCAGCAGGGTAGCGGTGCACAGGGCAGTCAGCAGGAAAGCGGGAATTTTCGGAAACATGAGCAAATCAGAAACAAGAGGCAATGGAACAACGGCCGCGCCAGCGGCGGCAGCCGAACGGCAAATTTAACGCCGAAGGTTCCGGATGGCACGCTTGCGCCCGCGGCACTTTACTCGAAGCCGCCCCGGCCGCTGTCGTCGGCCTGGTCGTCTTTGCGCTTGGGGCGGGGGCTTTCGCCCGCGTTGCCGAAGCGGTAGGTGAAACCCAAGTACAGGATGCGCGACTCGCGCTTGTTGCGGGCCAGTGACTCGAAACCGGGGCCGTAGGCGTTGAAATTGAATTGCAGCGTGTTGAAGATATCGGACACCCGCAGCGTGATGCTGCCTTTGTCCTTGAGCACGCTTTGCTTGGCGGCAAAGTCGGCATTGAACTGCGTGAGGCGCTGGCCCTGCGCCGATACCACCGGCGAGCGGTAGTTGGCCGAGAGCTGCAAATCGAGCTTTTTGGTGGGCGACACCGTGGTATTGAGCCGGCCCGTGTACACGATGTTGCTGTTGTTGAAATCCAGATTCGTCGGCACCGAGCCTTTGATGATGCGCCGGAACGCCGAGGCATTGGCACTCACCTTCCAGATGCTGGTGACCGGGGCTGTGGCCACCAGCTCCAGGCCGTAGTTGGTTTCCTGGCCCACGTTGAGGCGCGTGGTGTTCGTGACGAGGGCGTTGGTGACGGGGTCGCGGAAAAACGGGTCGCGGATGTTGGTAATCGTGTTTTCTTCGAGCCGGTAAAATGCCGTGGCGCTCACCGAGCTGCTGGCTCCGAAAAACCGCTGGTTGCCCAGCTCCAGCGAGTGCACGAACTCGGGGAACAGCAATGGGTTACCGGTGCGCAGGTTCAGCGGGTCCGAGCGGTCGGTGAAGGGGTTCAGCTCGTCGGCGCTGGGGCGCTGCACGCGGCGCGAGTAGCTGAGCTGCACGCGGTTTTCCTTGCTCACATCGTAGGCCAGCACGGCGCTGGGGAACAGGCTCAGGTAGCTGCGCGTGAAGTGGGCGTTGGGCACGTCCGTCGACTGGTCACCGCGGGTGTTGGTTTGCTCCAGGCGCAGGCCAAACTGGTAGCTGAACGCGCCGGCCGCGTTGGCATACGTGCCGTAGGCCGCCTGAATGAACTCGTGGTAAATGAAGCGGTTCGAGGGGTCGAAGGCCAGTGTGGGGCGGCTGGTGTACTGGTAGTCGTTGTCGGAGCGGCGCGAAATGCTTTTGGCCCCCAGCTCGTAGCGGCCCTTGTCCCCCACCGGCATCACGTAGTCGATTTGGGCCGAGGCCAAGTCGTTCTGCGTGTCGAACTGCTGGTGCTGGTTGCCATTGGTCTGGTCGCGGTAGTTCACGTCTGAATTCACCCCAATGCTGTTTTGCACGGGTGTGTAAATGGCATTGGCCGTCAGTTCGCGGCCCTTCTGGGCAGGCCAGAGGTGGCGGTAATCGAGGCTGAAATCGGCCTGCCTGGCGGTGCCGGCGTTGGTCACGTAGCGGGTGCTGTTGCCCAACGGCGGCGCGAAGCCGGTTATCAGGTTGGTCTGGGTCGAGATGATATTTTCCTGGTTGTCCTGGCTGTTGTAGCGCGGCTGCACGGTCAGCGTCAGCGTCTGGTCGGGTGTGAGGGCGTAGTCCAGCCCCAGGCGCAGGGCGTGCGAGGTGCCCTGAAACACGCCGGTGCGGTCCTGGTTCAGCACCACGGTGGTGTCGAGGCGGGTGGTGCGCTGGCGCACCGAGCCATAGCCCGTGCGCCGGTCATCGCGGAAATCGTAGGAGCCGAACACGTTGAACTTGCCCTTGTGGTAGTTCAGGTTCAGCGAGGTGTTGTATTTATCGCCGGTGCCGGCGGTGGCGGTGGCCTGGCCGTTCCAGCCGTCCTGGCGCTCTTTTTTCAGCACAATGTTGATGATGCCGGCCGAGCCCTCCGCGTCGTAGCGCGAGGAGGGATTGGTCACTACTTCAATGTTCTGGATGGAGCTGGCCGGCAGCTGGTCCAGCGTCACGCCGGTGGGCTTGCCATCCACGAAGATGCGCACGTTGGTCGAGCCGCGCAGGCTCACCGCGCCGCTCTGGTCCACGGTCACGGAGGGCACGTTCTGGAGTACGTCCACGGCCGTGCCGCCGGTGGCGGTCAGGTCCTTGGTCACGTCGATGACCTTCTTGTCGAGGTTATCGGTCACGATGGCGCGCTGGCCTTTCACCACTACTTCGGCCAGCTTGGTGGCGGCCACGCGCAGCCGCAGCGGCCCCAGCTGGAGCGCGGGCGCAGCGGCCGTGAGGGCCACGGCGCGCTGCCCCGTGCGGTAGCCCACCACCGAGGCCCGCAACACGTAATTCCCAAACGGTACTTTTTCGATGGCAAACGCGCCGCTTTCCAGCGTCTGCGCGCCGGCCACGAAGCTCGAATCCGTGGCGCGCAATAGCACCACGCCGGCAAAGGGCAGCGGCTCGTTATTGGCCGCGTCGAGCAGCTTGCCGCTTATGCTGCCGCCGGTTTGGGCCTGCGCCCCCAGCGGGCCGGCCAGCCCGGCTACCAACATTACCCCGCCTACCAGTTGCTGCTGCCCAAACCCAACGGCGCGGGCACTAAAAAACCGCACGAGGGCGGTGAGTAAAACTTTCATATCCCTAAAAATCATTCATCAACTGCGGCCAACAGACACTATCCGCCCTGGTTTAGCTGCTTGCTTTCGATACAAAATTGCAGCACGAACCTGTGATAATTCTGTGCCAGGACCATTTCCATCCGCCAGAAAAAAGCCGTCGCGGCTACGAATATCGCAGCCGCGACGGCTCAGCATTTTACTACTCGGCCCGTGCTATGGCTTGGCGAAGCGCCGGTCGTGGGTGAAAGTGGTATCGGTGAGGGTTTGCAGGAAGGCTACGATTTTGGCCTTCTCGTCCTTAGTCAGGCCCAGGGGGTGGCCGGCGCCGAGCTTGTTGTTGCTGCCGTTGAGGATGAGCGGGTCGAGGTTGGGGCTGGCCGTGGCAATGTGCTCGTTGTAATGGCTCAGCACGCTGTCGAGGTTGGGAAAGCGGCCATCGTGCATGTAGGGGGCCGTGAGGGCAATGTTGCGCAGCGAGGGCACCCGAAACTTGCCGTTGTCGGTGGGCTTGCCGGTTTGCAGGCCCAGGCCCAGGTCGGTGAGCGTGGCGTCGAGGCCGTTGTTGCGGAAGGCGTTATCGGTTTGCAGGCTACCGTCGTGGCAGTCCTTGCAGTTGCCGCCCCGGATGCCGGCCGGGCCGTCCGGGTGCGTCACGAACAGTACCAGGCCCTGCTGCTCGTAGCTGGTGAGGGCGGCCCGGTTGCCGGCCAGGAATTTATCATAGCGCGAGTTGCTGGAAACCAGGGTGCGCTCGAACTGGGCCAGGGCCTTGAGGGTATTCTCCTCGGTGATGGTGCTGCTGCCAAACGCTTTGCGAAACAGCGGCGGATACGTGCTGGTGGCTTGCAAGCGGGCCACGCCGGCGGCCAGCGTCTGGTGCATCTCGGCCGGGTTTTCGATGGGAATGCGGGCCTGGGCTTCGAGGCTGCTGGCGGCCCCGTCCCAGGTGAGCTTGGGCTCCCAGGCCAGGTTGGCCAATGACATGGCGCTGCGCGGCGTGGTGCTGCCGTTCACGCCCTGGGCGTGGGCCAGCCCGTCGGTGAAGGCCAGCTCCTGGCGGTGGCAGCTGGCACAGGAAATCGTGCTGTTCACCGACAGGCCTTTCTCGTAGAACAGCTGCCGGCCCAGCGCCACGCCCTCCACCGTCAGGGGGTTGTCGGCGGGCTGGGCGGGCAGGGCTGGGAAGTTGTCGGGCACCACAAAGTTGTAGGCCGTGGGCGCTACTACCGGGCCTTCGGGGTCCACGGTGTCGCTGTCGTGCTTGCAGCTGGCCAGGGCCAGCAGGCCGGCTCCCAGCCAGGCCAATGTCGTCTTTGGAATCCTCCGCATACCGGCGCTTAGTTGGCGTGAATGTGCTCGACCGTGAACATGCCGGCCGCGTAGTTGTCGGCCATCACGGTTTTCCAGGGGCTGCTGGTGTCCACGATGTAGGTGGTGGCAAAGTTGATGTTATTGGCCGGCGTGGCGCTTTCGAATAAGCTCTGCACGTTCATACTCAGGTGGATGGCGGGCACGTGGCCGGCCACCACGGGCAGCACCACGCCTTTGTCGAACGCGGGCGACACCACCCGCAGGGCGTTGCTGCCGTTGATGTCGTAGGTCAGGAAATGGCTGCTGCTGGCCGGGGCCTGGGGCGAAGTGCCGGCCATGGTCAGAAACACGTATTCGCCGCCCCACTCCCAGTACATCTCGCTGGTGTGCACCAGGGCGCCGCCCTTGGCGGTGGCGTTGTTGTGGGCGTCGTCCACGCCCACCGCGAAGCTAATGCCGGTGTAGTCGCCCACGGGCACCTTGTCAATCAAAATCTGATACGACTTGGGGTCGGCGGCGTCGAAGAGGTAGTAGCCATCGGGCACGGCGAAGGCCGAGCCGTCGGCCTTGGTCAGCTTCACGTTCGAGAGCATCACCAGGAACTTCGACACGGTGAAGGCCTGGCCGTCGGCTTTGGTGTAGGTTTTGGTGTTGAGCTCCAGGTCGGCGGTGCCCACCACGGGCTCCAGCTGAATGGCGAAGCTGCTGGTGGGCGCTTCGGGCTCCACGGTTTTTTTGCCGCAGCTGCCCAGCACGGTGGCGGCCAGCAGCGGGGCCAGCAGCAAGTGGGTAAACGTCGACGATTTCATCTTCTTCCGGGGTAAAGTATTGGTCATGTGCAGGGGTTGTTTGCAGAAGCGCGGAAGCCGCGCATAGGTTCCGGCGGCCCGAAAATACGGGAGCGGGGCTGGCGAACGGCTGCGCAATAATCAGGCCGCAAGCCGCTTCTCGTCCTCACACGTCCAGCTCGAAGCTGATGATGGTGCCCCGGCCCAGGCGCGAGTTGATGGCCAGCCGGCCGCCCAGCAGGGCCACGCGGTTGCGCACCCCGGCCAGGCCAATGCCGGCCAGCGGCTGCCCCGCCAGTGCGGCCGGCTCGAAGCCGCAGCCGTTGTCCTCCACGCTCACCTCGAGGCGGCCGTTTTCGTGGGCCACGTGCACCACGGCTTCGGTGGCGTGGGCGTGCTTCATCACGTTATTCAGCAGCTCCTGCACCGTGCGGTACACCCCGATTTCGACCGGCGGGCTGAAGCGGTGGCCCAGGCCCAGCAGGTGCAGCCGAATGGGCAGGCCGGCCGGCGCAATGCGCTTCACCAGCTCCTGCAGGGCCGTTTGCAGGCCAAAGTCCTCCAGCACGCCGGGCGTGAGCTCGAAGGAGATGGTGCGCGTGGCCCGGATGGCTTCCTGCAGCAGATTCAGCGCCCCATCGGGTGCCCCCGCCACCCCGGCCCGGCCCGCCAGGCTGAGCTTGGCGGCGTAGAGGAGCTGGCCCAGGCCGTTGTGCAGGGCCTCGGCAATGCGCTTGCGCTCGGTTTCCTGGGTGGCCAGAATGGCGGCCAGCACTTCCTGCTGCTGGCGCAGGCGCATCTGGGTGGCTTCCTCGGCCAGGCGGTCGCGCTCGGTCACGTCGCGCACCACCGTGAGCACGCCGCTGGGCCGGCTTTCGCCGCTGTGGTAGAGGGGCACCACGTGGGCATCGTAGCGGCCGGGACGCGCCTGAAACCCGCGGCTGAACAGGTCGATGCGCTCGCCGGCCAGCGCCCGCCTCACCATCCCGTGCGATTCGTCGTCGAGGTAGGGCAGCACCTCTGCTAAAGGGCGGCCCAAAACCGCGGCGGCATCGTGCCCAAAATAGGTGGTGGCCTGGGCGTTCCAGGCCGTGATGCGGCGCTGGTTGTCGACGGCAATGATGCCGTCGACGGTGTTATCCAGTAGGCTTTCGGTGAATTCCTTGCTGCGTTGCGCCTGCTGCAGGGCCTGCTTGGCGGCCGTGATGTCGCGCCACAGAATGTGCACCACCGGCGCGGCCCCGTCCAGCTCGATGGGCGTGAGCACGGCCTCAATCCACACCAGCTCGCCCGTGAGCCGCTGCATCTGGGCCTCGCAGCGTTTCGAGCCGTTGCGCAGGGCGTCTGCCATGGCTTCCTGAATCAGGTCGACGGTGCGGCGGCCGTCGGGCTGCCGCTCGGGGGCGTGGGCCCAGGCCGGCTGGCCCACCAGCTGCTGCCGGTCGGCGGTGCCCAGCAGGCGCAGGGCGGCGGCGTTGCAGTCCACCACCTGGTAGCCCTGCAGCAGCACCACGGCCGTGTAGCTCTCGCTGAACAGCTTGCGGAAGCGGGCCTCGCTGGCGGCCAGGGCGGCCGTGGCCCGCTGGCGGGCGGTGGTGTCGAGCACGGCCAGGCGGCACTGCGGGCCGGCCGGCGTGTCTACCCGCAGGCCTTCGAGCTGGCCGAAAAACGGGGTGCCGTCTTCCTGCTGCAAGGGCAGCTCCAGGCTCTGGGTGCTGTCGGCGCCAAACACGCGGGCCAGAAACTGCCCAAACGCCAGGCGCTGGGCCGGCTCCACAAACAGGGCAAAGCGCCGCCCCGCCAGCCGCTGGCGCACGGTGCCCAGCAGCTTGGCCCCGCAAAAGTTGAGCTGCTCGATGAGGCCGGCTTCGGTGAGGGTGAAGTAGCCCACCGGGGCGTAGTCGTAGAGGTCGGCGTACTGGCTGCGGGCGGCCTGGGCTTCGGCCTGGGTCAGCAGCAGCTCTTCGTACTGCATTTCCAGCTCTATCTGCTGCACTTGCAGCTCCTGCACCAGGCGCTGCATTTCCTGGGGCGTTTGCTGGGCGGTGGTCTGGGTGACGAGCTGCCGGCGCTGCTCGGCGCGGGCGCGCAGCTCCAGCAGCGAGGCGTGCAGGTCGACGGGGGGCGGGGCGGGCGGGGTGGTGGGCAGCATGAGCAGAAAGGCGAGGAACGCAGTGAAGATAAGCAGGCCGCGGCGGAAGGCCGGCCCCCGGCCGCCAACCCCACAAAAACGCCTACCTTCCGGCCGCCAAGTGGCACCCGTATTTCACGCTTACCCAAAACCCCTAGTCGCATGCCCAACGAGTTCCATTCCGACATTCCTGCCAAGGTGCTGACCGACGTGCAGGCCCACTTCGACGCCATCCGCACGGCCCTGGCCCCCTACCTCCTTTCCCTCACCCCCGACGAGCGCAAAACCATGCTGCGCATGGCCGACAAAACGGTGGCCTTCGTGAGCAAAACCACCGACTACGCCACCGCCACCCCCGCCTTCGTGCCCGCCTTCGTCGACCTGGCCGAGCTCAAGCAGGACACCGCCGGCATGGCCGCCCTCACGCCCCTGCGCCAGCAGTGCGAGCAGCTTGCCCTCGACCTGGATTCCACGGTGATGGTGGCCGGCTCCGAAGCCTACGCCAACGCCCTCACCGTGTATGGCAACATCAAGTTTCTGGCCAAGAACAAGCAGCCCGGCGCCCAAACCGCCTACGACGACCTGAGCGTGCGCTTCCCCGGCAACGCCAACGCCGGCCGCAAACCCACCGTCAAAGGCTAGTTTCCGCCCCGGCAGGTAGGGGCGGGGCTTGCCCCCGCCCGGACGTTTGCATCGTGGCCACGATTCCGTGCAACGACGGGCGGGGACAAGCCCCGCCCCTACCCAATCGGGCTGCCGTGGGCCGATTTCGTTCAACGGCCGGGCGGGAACAAGCCCCGCCCCTACCCAATCGGCCCACAGTGGGCCGATTCCGAGCCAAAAAGGCCCGATTTTGAGGAAATAGCCCTCGAAATCGGGCCTTTTTGGCTCGATTTCGGGCCAACGTGGACGGCAATCGGGCCAGGTTGGGTCGAAATCGGGCCAATGTGGACGGAAATCGAGGGTCCGACCCTCGAAATCGGGGGTCCGACCCTCGATTTCGGCCCCCGGCGGCGGGGGGCGGGGCTAGGCGGCCGGGCCGGCGGGCCGCCGCCGGGCCTTGGGCGGGGGCGGCAGCAGGGGGGCCTGCAAGGCCCGGTAGGCGGCAAACAGAAACTCGAGCCGCGCCAGCTCGGTGGCGAAGGCGGCCGGGCGGTAGCACAGGTCCACGGCCTTGTCGAGGGTGGCGTGGGCGCGCACCAGGGCCGGCGGCATGGTGAGGGGGTCGTAGAGGGTGGCCAGGCTCTCGGCGGGGAACTCGGCCCGGGCCGCCAGCACCTGCGCGGCGGCGGCTTCCACGGCGGCGGTTTGCTTCGGGCTGGGCGCGGGCGGGAAGGGGAACGTGTTATAAACAACGTTGCCCGAATAGCTGTACCGACTTTCTAATCGCCCTGCAACTACTCTCATCCAAGCCATGTGCATGGTCGAAGTAAGAACGCCGAACAAGTAAGGTGTCGCATTTGCAATCAATCGTAGCTTGTCACCACACATAAATTCCGGCGTAAGAAACGCAATTGGAATAAACCTACGGCGTTCCGAAGAAACTTGGGGAATTGCTAGAAACGGTTTGTCAGCAACGAATGAAGTATGAAACAAGGTGGGTGTGGCAGCCAGCTTTTTAGTCGGGAGACTGTTGCTCGAAGCCCGAAAATCACGCACTGCTTCAATCAGTTTCTTAGCCTCTGGCAGCTTCGAGAGTTCCGAAGGCGAAGTATCTCCCAGCCACAAGCACCACCGCTCGGTTCCGTTTATAAATTCCTCGCCACCCAACCAGCGCTTGAAATAAGGGGCAGCTTGAGGTTCTTTTTGCAGAAATTCAGCTTTCCGCTCCGGTGTGAACAGATAGTTGCCGCCATCAATTGGCTTGTTTCCCGAAACCATTGCGGGCACATCACAAAGCGGCATGCTCCTACTTCTAACCAAAACGTTTTCGGCATCAATCAAATAAGGATTGATGTTTTTCACCTTCAGCTCGTGCGGCTCGCTTTTGGGCGTGGCGTAGTCGAATAGCCGACGCGTGGGCGGGGCTTCCAGCCCAAAACCCACAATCACGCAGAACACGTTGGCATTGCCGCGCGCCTCATTGCTCCACTTAAAGGTGCGGTGCGCGAACTGAATGTGAATGTGGTAGCGGTTCAGCATCTCGCCCCACAAAATGCTCACCTGCTCGCCCTGCGTGATGCTGTTGGTGCTCACGAAAGCCGTTCGTACAGCATATTCATCAGCCAATTGAGCTGCTTTCAGGTACCATGCAGCCACGTAATCCAATACTCCAGCGCCTTGCAGATTTCCAGCAACTGCTAACAATTCTCGCCGCTGCGCCTCGCTCATCATCTTTGAACCAATGAACGGCGGATTGCCCAAGACATAGGTATCTCCCGCGTTCCCGCGTTCCCGCGTTCCCGCGTTCCCGCGTTCCCGCGTTTTTATCATCAGTCCTTAAAAAACTATGCAAATTGAGCACATCAGCCCAATTCTCCAACAACGCATTACCATAAATAATCTTGGCCGTGCGCGTGAGCGGGAAGCGCATATATAAGTTGCCAAAGGCTTCGGAGAGGCGCAGGTTGAGCTGGTGGTCCATGAGCCACATGGCTACCTCGGCAATGCGGGCCGGGAATTCTTCCACCTCGATGCCGTAGGCCTGGTCCACCTGCACGCGGGCATAGAGGGCCAGGTCGATGGTTTGGCCGGTGGCGCGCTGGCTCACAAAGAGGCGTTCGAGGATTTCCTGCTCCAGCAGGCGCAGCTCGCGGTAGGTCACCACCAGGAAGTTGCCGCAGCCGCAGCTCGGGTCCAGAAACCGGAGCTGCTCGAGCCGCCGGTGCAGGGCATCGAGCCTGGGGCGGCTCTGGCCCGCCGTGGCCAGCTCCTGGCGCAGCTCGTCCAGAAACAGCCCCTGAATCACCTTCAGAATGTTGGCCTCCGAGGTGTAGTGCGCCCCCAGGTTGCGCCGCTTCACGGGGTCGGTGACGGACTGAAACAGCGAGCCGAAGATGGCCGGCGAAATCCGCGACCAGTCGAAGTACGTGCACCGGATGAGCCGCTCGCGCAGGGCCGCGTCGAAGCTCGGGAAGGGGAAGTATTCCGTGAACAAGGCCCCGTTCACGTAGGGCAGCTGGGCCAGGTAGTCGGGCAGGTGGCGCTGGCGCTCGGCGGGCGGCTGGTCGAGTATCGAAAACCATTCGGCCAGGCGGGTGCCCACGTCGGCGCCGTCGGGCCGGGTCTGGGCCTCCAGAAATTCCTGAAAGGCATTCTTCTCGAAGATGGCCGTGTCCTCGGCAAACAGGCAGAACAGGATGCGCACCAGCAGCACTTCCAGCTTGTGGCCGTGGTAGCCGCCGGCAAGCAGGGCGTCGTGCAGCTCGCCCATCAGCTCGGCCGCCCGGATGTTGGCGGGGTCTTCGGGGCGGTACTCGCGCTTCTGGTAGCCCGTGAGGAAGGCAAACAGGTGCAGGTGCTGGTGCAGCTCGGCCAGCCCGAATTCGTGCTCCGTGCCCTCGTCGAGGTCGTAGAGGCGGAAGCGGGCGAAGTCCGACACCAGAATGTACTTGGGCAGCTCGTGGTCTTTGAGGCCGGGGAAGTAGTCGCGGGCCTGCTGGCCGGCGCGGTCTAGGTCGCGGCCCCGGCTTTTGTGCTCCACTAGCAGAGTGCCCTTCCAGAGCAGGTCGATGAAGCCCTGCCGCCCGTCGGCCTTCTTGATGGGCACCTCGAAGGAGGCCACCCGGCGGCGCTTCACGTCGAAAACGTGGAAGAAATCAATCCAGAACGCCTGGGCGTCGGCGCGCTCGTCGGCGGCGGTCTGCCACTCCTGGGCAAAGCGAATGGCGCGGTCTTTTAATTCGGAAAGGGAAAGGGGCATACGGAACCAACCGGGGTAGAAATGAAGCCGGAAGATAGGGCCCGCCCGGCGGTGGGCCGCGCAATCCCGCCACTGGCCCCGCCGCTGGCGCGCGCCAGCCGTTGGACGGCGGCAGAAACCGCGCCGCCCGCCCCCGCCCTACCCTGGCTGGCTCATCAGCCAGGCCATGGCCGCCCCTTCGTCATAAAACAGGCCCGCCTGGTAGGGGCGCTCATCGGCCAGGGCCTGGCACACGGCGCTGGCCACGGTGTCGTCGGTTTGCAGCTGCTGAAAGCGGGCAGCGGAGCAGATGACGCCCAGCCGCAGCGGGTGCGGGGCCAGCCCGACCGCCACCGCTGGCAAAAATTTATAGGTGAGCCACTCCGCCACCTCCAGGTTGAGCGGGCCGGTGTGGCGGGCATCGAGCAGCCAGCGGGCGCAGCCGTACCGCAGGGCCAGCGCCAGCGTCGCCTGGTACGATTTGCGGGCCTCGGCTACGGTGTACGGCTTGAGCCAGCGCAGCACCACCACCTGGAGGCTCTCCTGGTAGGCCAGTGTATAGGCGGGTACAGAAAGGACGGGGACGGTTTGCATGCCCCAATATAGACAAACAATTATATTACCACCTATTCCACCCCCGGCCACCTACGCGCCCACCTCTTCCACGCCCAGCAGCAGGCGGCCGGTGCGCGCCCCGCCGCTGGTAAGGGGCCGCCCAAACAGCCGCAGCGTGCGCAGCCCGGCCGTCGGAAACTCGGCCGTGTAGATAAAGTCGGTGAAGGACTGCTCCGGGTGGCGCAGGGTGGTTTCGAGGCGCTCGCGCAGGGCGGGCTGCTGCCAGGCGCCGCCATCCAGCTCGCGCAGCAGCTGGCCCAGGCTGCGCTCGCGGTCGAGCCCAAACAGCGTGGCAAAGGCTTCGCTAATGGCCAGCACCCGCTGCTTGGCATCGAGCACGAGCAGGGGTTCGCGCAGGGTTTCGGCAATGCTTTCGGCAAAGCGGGCGCTTTCCTGCAGCTGGGCCTCCAGGGTTTTGAGGTGGGTGATGTCGGTGAAGGTGATGACGGCCCCGCTGATGTAGTTGTCGAGGGTGCGGTAGGGCAGGATGCGCATCACGTACCACTGGCCCTGGGTGGTCTGGATGTTGGCCTCCACGGTCACCAGCTTGTCGAGCACCTGGCGCACGTCCTGGGCCAGGCTTTCGTGGCGCAGGGTGGTGGCAAAGTGCAGGATGGGGCGGCCCACGTCGCCGGGCAGCAGGTTCACGATGCGGTGCACGGCCGGCGTGAAGCGCTTTATCACCATGTCGTTGTCCAGGAAAATGGTGGCGATTTCCGTGGCATCGAGCAGGTTTTTCATGTCGTTGGCGGCCTGGCTCAGCTCCTCGGTTTTGGTGAGGTACTGCATGTTGAGGGTCATGAGCTCCTCGTTCAGGCTCTGCATTTCCTCTTTGTTGGTCATGGCCTCCTCGTTGGTGCTTTGCAGCTCCTCGTTGGCGCTTTGCAGCTCCTCGTTGGTGCTCTTGAGCTCTTCCACGCTGCTTTCCATCTCCTCGATGGTGGTCTGGAGGCGGTGCTTGGTGTAGTGCAGCTCCTTTTCTAGGGCTTGCACCTGGGCGTCGTGGTCGGGGGCCAGGGTGGCCTTGCCCAGGCGCACCTTGCGGGGCGTGGGCTGCTCCTCAAACACCACCAGCAGCAGGCCGGCCAGGGGCTCGCCTTCTTCCAGCACCTTCACCGTGAGGCGCAGCAGCTGCACGCCGGCGTCGAGGCGCAGCTTCACGCCCTCGGCCACCACGTCCTGGCGGGTGGCCACGGCCTTGTGCACGGCCTCGCTCAGCTCGTAGTTGAGCTCTTCGCGGGCCATGTCAAACACGTTCATGGCCCCCAGGCCGGGGGCGGGCTCCAGGTAGCGGCCGGTGCGGCCGTTCACGTACAGAATTTCACCCTTGGGGTTGATGACCACGGCGGGCGGCGTGTATTGGCGCAGCAGCACGCGCTGAACCAGCGCGGCAAACGGGCCTTCTTTGCGGTTATTATGGGATGTCATGGGGCCAGTGGTAGAAACGGGCGCGGCCTGGGCATGCTGCCGGGCCAGCGCAAAAGGGAAATTGGCCAGCCGCGTGAGCGACGACGGCACATCGGAGCGGCGCGAAATCTTCCACTTCACATCCAGCGGCAAAAACAAATCCTGGAAGCCCGTGAGGTTTTCGCTGGGCCCGAGAAACAGCAGCCCGCCCGCGTTCAGGGCGTAGTGGAAGATGGGAATGAGGTTTTTCTGGAGCTCGGCGCTGAGGTAGATGAGCAGGTTGCGGCACACCAGCAGGTCGAGCTTGGTGAAGGGCGCGTCCTTGTTCAGGTCGTGCACGGCAAACACCACCACGTCGCGCACCTCCTTCTTGATGCGGTAGCCGTCCTCGGTTTTGGTGAAGAAGCGCCGCAGCCGCTCGGGGCTCACGTCGGCCGTCACGTTTTCGGGGTACAGCCCCACGCGGGCATAGTCGATGGCGTCGGGGTTGATGTCGGTGGCAAAAATCTGGAGCTTGAGGTAGCTGGTGGGCGTCATCTCGCCCAGGCATTCGAGCAGGGTGATGGCCAGGCTGTAGGCTTCCTCGCCCGTGGAACAGCCGGGGGCCCACACCCGCACGGTGCTGTCGGCGGGCTTGGCGCGCAGCAGCGGCAGCAGGCGCACCCGGAGTTGCTCAAATGCCTCGCGGTCGCGGAAAAACTTGGTCACGCCGATAAGCAGCTCCTTAAAGAGGGCATCCACCTCGGCCGGGTTCTCCTGCAGGTAGCGCACGTACTGCGTAAACTCCCGAATCTGGTGCGAGTTCATGCGCCGGTCGATGCGCCGAAACACCGTGTTGCGCTTATAAAAGCTGAAGTCGTGCCCGGTTTTGGCCCGGATGAGGTGAAAAATCTTTTGCAGGGCGTGGGCCGGGCGGCTGCTGCTGTCCATTTCCTCGCGGCGGGGGCGGGTGTCGGGGTGGCGCACGTAGTCCAGCAGCTTGGCCGGCAGCTGCTCGGCGGGCAGCACAAAATCCACAAACTCAGTGGCCAGCGCCGAGCGCGGCATCGAGTCGAACTCGGCCGTTTCAGGGGCCTGCACCATCACCATCCCAAAGTTTTCCATCACCATTTTCAGGCCCAGCGTGCCATCCGAGCCCAGCCCCGAGCAGATGATGCACACCGCCCGGTCGCGCGCGTCCTTGGCCAGGCTCTGGAAAAAGAAGTCGATGGGCAGCCGGTGGCCCGCCGGCTGCGTGGGCGCAAACAGCAGCAGCATGCCGTGCAGAATGCTCATGTCGCGGCCGGGCGGAATCACGTACACCTGGTTGGGGCGCACCCGCTGGCCGTCGCTGGCCTCGCACACCGGCATTTTGGTGAAGTGCTGGAGCACCTGCGCCAGCTCCGAGGGCTGGTCGGGCAGCAGGTGCGTCACCACCATAAAGGCCATCCCGCTATCGGCCGGCATGGCCCGAAAAAACCCTTCAAACGCCGCCAGCGACCCCGCCGAGCCGCCCAGCGCCACCAGCGGAAACTTTTCGGCCGCGTGTTCGGGGTGCCGGGCCAGGGCGCCGGCAATGGGCTCGTCGCCATCTCGGGAAATTTCGCCGGACGGGGTGGTGTGGATGCCGGGTTCGTCGGGCGCGGACGCCGAATGGGTGGGATTCATAAAACAGCGGGCGTGAAAGCCCCCGCTCCCTTTGGAGCTGGGCCAAAACAAATTTACCGTAAAAAGCCCGGGGCCTTCGCCACGCCCAGGCTTTTGCCGTAGTAAATCCTATTTCCCCCACTCCTCATGGCAGCTCCGACTTATCTTATTGTGGTGGGCGCTTCGGCCGGCGGCATGCCCGCCCTGGTCGAATTTGTGGCCTACCTCCCGGCTGCCATTCCCGCTGCCATCCTGGTGGTGCAGCACTTTGCTCCCGATTTCGACGGCCAGCACCTCGTAGACCGGCTGGGCCGCCACACCGCCCTGCCCTGCCGCCTGCCCGCCGACGGCGAATCCCTGAAGGCCGGCACCCTCTACCTGGCCCCGCCCGACCGCCACCTGCTGGCCAAAGACGGCAGTGTGCCCCACCTGCTCGTAACCAAAGGCCCGCGCGAAAACCACTACCGCCCCGCCGTCGATGCCCTGTTCCGCTCGGCGGCCGTGGCCTATGGGGCGCGCACGGTGGGCGTGGTGCTCACGGGCATGCTGCACGACGGCACCGCCGGCCTGGAGTTTATCAAGCGCTGCGGCGGCGTAACCATCGTGCAGGACCCCGGCGAAGCCGAATTCCCCAGCATGCCCGAAACGGCCCTGCTCAACGTGGACGTGGATTACGTGGTGCCCCTGGGCCAGATGGCGGCCCTGCTCGACGAAATCACCCACAGTCCCGTGCCCCAGCACCAGCCCGCCATCCCCGACGACCTGAAGCAGGAAGCCGCCATTGCGGAAAGGGTGGTGGGCGATACCGTCGCCGTCGACAGCATTGCCCACTTGGTGCCCCTCACCTGCCCCGACTGCGGCGGCAACCTCTGGGAAGTGAACGAGGGCAAAGTGCTGCGCTACCGCTGCCACACCGGCCACGCCTACACCGCCGACAGCCTGCTCCACAACTCTCAGCAGCACCTCGAAGAAACCCTCTGGGTGGCCCTGCGCATGATGGAAGAGCGCAAAAACCTGCTCACCGGCATGGCCGCGCGCAACGAGGGCTCCTACTCGGTGCAGCGAAAAGAAAGGCTGGAAGAAATCAAAAAGCACATCAACCGGCTGCGCGAGTTTCTGCTGGCCGGCAGCAGCCCCACCACCATTACCACGCCCGAAGACTAAGGGCACGGGGATAGGCGGGCGCGGGCTTAGGCTTCCAGGCTCCAGTCGTGCCAGTGGGCCTGGCGGGCGGCGTCCAGCAGCGTGGGCACCATGCAGGGTGCGGGACCCAGCTCCTGCTCCAGCAGTTCGCGCTTCACCCGCTCGGGCACGTGCACCAGCACCAGCTGGGCGTGCTTTTCCTGCAGCTGAAAGTGCGAGTTCCACAACAGCCGGGCGGCTTCGGCCGACAGCGATTCCAACATGCCGCAATCGACCCACACGGAGTGCTTGCCGCTGCGCTGCGCCCGGCGCAGCCAGCGCGCCAGCACCGCTTCCGATTTGCCCTGCCGGCCGGGTGCTAGAATAAGCAGGTAGCTTTCCGGCAGCATTTCATGGTATATCACGTGCATAACGAATAGAACTTAGGCATCAACCAAAGAGACATAAACAAGATATTCCAATACAATGCGGTAAGACATCATGTAATGTTGCTACAAATTTCACCAATAAGATAAGTTAACAACAGGTTAAAAATACGGGTTTTGCTATGTATAACTACTTAACTATTGCGGGGATAAATCTCATTTCCGCTCGTTCCTCCCACATGATACTGCCTGACCCGGAAAACTATTGGCTCAGTGCGTTGCAGCAAAGAGAAGCAGAGAAGCCAACCGAAATAAAGTTAAACATATATTTATTACAATACAATGATTAAAATTTGGATTTCCATGTCGGCCCCGGACTGCTAAAACATTGGGGCACCAAAATCATCTCCATTCTGCCGACCTTGGCGGCGGAACCAGTGCTAACACGCCGCATCGCCGGCCAAAATCCTCACATCACCCTTTTTCACCTTTTCCCATTTCACTATGAGCCCTTCTGTACGCAACATCATTGCCTGGATTTTGCAGGCCCTGCTGGCCGCCATGTTCATCTTTGGCGGCTTCAGCAAGCTGAAAGACCTGGATGGCACTATGAAAATGTTTGAGGGCCTGGGCCTGCCGGGCTGGTTCGGCGGCTTCATTGGCGGGGCCGAATTGCTGGGCGGCATCGGCCTGTTGGTGCCGCGCACGGTGCGCCCGGCGGCCATGGGCCTCATCATCATCATGATTGGGGCCGTGTTTATGCACGCCACCAAAATCCCCGGCGGCCTGGCCAAGGGCGTGCCGGCCATTGTGGCGCTGGTGCTGCTGGTGGTGGTGCTGGTGCTGCGCAGCCGCCCCGCCGTCCGGACGGTGTAATCGGCCACGCAGACCGTCATGCAGTGCGCAGCGCAGCATGACGGTCTGTTTGATTGCAGTCTTCCAAACCATTGCCGCCCGGCCGGGTTGCTTGCCTTCTGGCCGGCCCGGCCGGGCTACTTGCGTGTTCTCGTCATCATGAAAATCCTTTATAGCTACCTGCGCAACTACTGGCCGCTGCTGGTGCTGGCCCTCGGGCTGGCCGCCGTCAACCAAGTATTTTCGCTGCTCGACCCGTATTTCTTCCGCCAACTGGTGGACCACTTCACCGCCAAATACCCGGATATTTCGGGCGTGCGGCTGGTACAGTTCTGGCCATTTTTTTGGGAGGCGATTCCGCTGGTAGGCATTATGCTGGGGGTGGCCATGGTGTCGCGCATCGCCAAAAACTTCCAGGACTATTACGTCAACGTCATCACCCAGCGGCTGGGGGCCAAGATGTATTCTGACGGCCTGCGCCACTCATTGGAGCTACCCTACCAGGTGTTCGAAGACCAGCGCTCCGGCGAGACGCTGGGCAAGCTCCAGAAGGTCCGCATCGACGTAGAAAAGCTGATTCAGGCTTTCGTAAACGTGGTGTTTACGGCGCTGGTGGGCATCACCTTCGTGATGTGGTACGCCATTACGGTGTACTGGCCCATTGCCCTGGGCTACTTCCTCACCATTCCGCTGCTGGGCATTCTGAGCTTTTTCCTAAGCAAGCGCATCAAGGTCATTCAGAAAACCATTGTGGCCGAAACCACGGCCCTGGCCGGCTCCACCACCGAGAGCCTGCGCAACATCGAGCTCATCAAAAGCCTGGGCCTGGCCCAGCAGGAAACCGAGCGCCTGAACGGCACCACCGCCAAAATCCTGAAACTGGAGCTGCGCAAGGTGCGCTACCTGCGCTCGCTGAGCTTCGTGCAGGGCACTTTTGTGAACCTGCTACGCAACATCATCATCATGCTGTTGCTGTACCTGCGGGTGCAGAATCACATCAGCCTGGGCGAATTTTTCTCGTTCTTCATCTACTCGTTCTCCATTTTCGGGCCGTTGCAGGAGCTGGGTTCCATCATCGGGGTGTACCGCGAAACGGAGATTTCGCTGGGCAACTTCCAGACGATTCTCGACACGCCCAAGGACGTGAAGCCGGCCCATCCCAAGTCGGTGGCCCACATCGACAACCTGGCGTTCGACCACGTCAGTTTCCAGCACCTCACGGCCAAGGGCAAGGCGCTCACCAACATTTCCTTCGGGGTGAAGCTCGGCGAAACCATTGCCTTCGTGGGGCCGTCGGGCTCGGGCAAAACCACGCTGGTAAAGCTGCTGGTGGGCCTCTACCCGCCCCTCTCGGGCGAGATTCGCTACAACGGCATCCCCGGCAATGAAATCGACCTCGACGAATTGCGCGAGCAAATCGGCTTCGTGACGCAGGACACCCAGCTGTTTGCCGGCACCATCCGCGAAAACCTGCGCTTCGTGGCCCCCAACGCGACGGACGAGGAATGCCTCACGGCCCTGCGCCAGGCGGCGGCCGATACGCTGCTGGCCCGCGCCCCGCTGGGCCTCGACACCGTGATTGGCGAGGGCGGCGTGAAGGTGAGCGGCGGCGAAAAGCAGCGCCTCAGCATTGCCCGCGCCCTGCTGCGCAAGCCCACGCTCATGGTGTTCGACGAAGCCACCTCGGCCCTCGATTCACTCACCGAAGAGGAAATCGGCAAGACGGTGCGGGAACTCTCGGGCTCGCGCCAGCACATGACCATCCTCATTGCCCACCGCCTCAGCACCATCCTGCACGCCGACCGCATCTTCGTGCTCGAACGCGGCCATATTGCCGAGCAGGGCGGCCACGCCGAGCTGCTGGCCCAAAAAGGCCTCTACTACGCCATGTGGCGCCAGCAGATTGGCGAGCGCAAGGAGGCCGAAGCCACCAGCGCCGTGGCCGTTTAGGCCCCCTGTCATTGCGAGGCCTGCGGCCTCGCAATGACAGGGGGCTGCTATTCAATCACCTGCGCTTTGGGGTCGAAATCGACGGTGGGCGGCTGGGGGTTCATGTCCTCCAGGGCGGCCACCACGATTTCGGTGATGGCCAGGTCGCGGCCCCACTTGTGGTTGGCGGGGATGACGAACCACGGCGCATCGGCCGGCGAGCACCGGCGCAGGGCCTCCTGATAGGCAGCCTGGTAATCGTCCCAATAGGCGCGCTCCTTAAGGTCGTTGGGGTCGAATTTCCAGTTTTTGCTGGGGTCGTCGAGGCGGGCTTGTAGGCGCCGGGCCTGCTCCTCTTTGCTGATGTGCAGGAAGAATTTGAGGATACGCGTGCCGTTGTTCAGCAGCAGCTGCTCAAAATTGTTGATGTCGGCGTAGTGCTGTTCGCAGGTTTTCTCGTCAATCATGCCGTGCACGCGGGTGATGAGCACGTCCTCGTAGTGCGAGCGGTTGAACACGCCGATGTGGCCTTTTTTGGGCGTCTGGGCGTGAATGCGCCACAAAAAATCGTGCTTCAGCTCCTCCGACGTAGGCGCTTTGAAAGTGGCCACCTGCACGCCGGCCGGGTTCACCCCCGTGAGCAGGTTCTGGATGGCCCCGTCCTTGCCACCCGTGTCCATGGCCTGCAGCACGATGAGCAGGCTGCGCGAATGCTCGGCATAGAGCAGCTCCTGCAATTCGCTCAGGCGCTGACGCAGCTTGAGCAGGCGCGGGCTGGCCTCCAGCTTGTCGTCGGGCTGGTTCTTGAAGGGCGTGATATCGGCCGGGTCCACGTCGGCCAGGCGGAAGGACTTGCTGGTGACGGGAACGGCGGGGGTTTCGGGGAGCTTGAATTTCATGCTTGGGGAGGGTGTTTTTACTGATTTGGATATGGTCCAATTCGTCATCCTGAGCGCAGCGAAGGACCTTTTCACGCCAGAATAGTTTGCAGTAATTCTAATCGGCGCAGCCGTGATAAGGTCCTTCGCTGCGCTCAGGATGACAGGCGAAACCCTACGCCCCGCTCACCAGCCGCGCAATGCCGAAGGCGGCGGCCGCCGCCAGCGCGCCCACCACGGCCATTTTCACGGCGCCGGCCACGGGCGGCTGCCCGGTCATGCGGCTCTTGAAGTAGCCAAAGATGAGCAGGCACACCAGCGTAATGGCCGCCGACCACGCCAGTCCTCGCTGAGGCGAATCGGTGACGAAATAGGCGCTGAGCGGAATCAGCCCGCCCACGGCATAGGCTACGCTGATGGTGGCTGCGCTTTTGGGGGCCTGTTTGGGGTCGGGCTCCTCCAGGCCCAGTTCGTACTTCATCATAAACTTCACCCACTGCTCGGGGTCAGCGGTGAGCTCGGCCACGGCCTGGCGGCGGGTGGCTTCCGAAAGGCCCATGTCGGCCAGTAGTTCGTCGACTTCGGCGCGCTCCTTATCAGGTACTTCCTGCACTTCGCGGTGCTCGCGGCCCAACTCGGAGGCGTAGTGCTCTACCTCAGTGCGGCCGGCCAGGTAGCCGCCCAGGCCCATCGCAATGCTGCCAGCCACGATTTCGGCCAAGCCCGCCGTGATGACCAGGCCGGACGACGAAACGGCTCCGCTCAGGCCCGCCGCCAATGCAAAGGGCACGGTGAGGCCATCGGAGAGGCCAATCACCACATCCTGCAGCATGGCCGAGCTGGTAAGGTGGTCTTCGGGGTGCACGTCGTGCGGCAATTGGGTGGTCGTGGTTGGCTCGGTCATAAAGCAGAATTTAAGAATGCGGCCTGAACCCGGCAGGGTGCTTTACGTACGCAGAAATAGAATTTTCGCTGTCGAAATGTTTCGGCCGCCTCCCTCACCTCACTCGTTTTTATCATTATGGCTGCTCCCGCCAAAACTGCCGCTCCCAAAACCGCTGCACCCAAAAAAGCTGCCGCCCCGGCCGCCAAAAAAGCCCCCGCCAAAGCCCCCGCCAAAGCCGCTGCCACCAACACCGGCAAAGGGGCCGGCACCAATGCCGCCGTCGACATTCAGCCCATCCTCAACCAGCAGAACCACGCCCCCTCGCCCACCCAGCGCTACGGCACCGTGAGCCAGCGCCTGCCCATCGGCCTCGACGAGCAGACCCGTCAGAGCAGCGTAACCATGCTCAACCAGCTCTTGGCCGATACCATCACGCTGCGCGACATGTACAAAAAGCACCATTGGCAGGTAGTAGGCCCCACCTTTTACCAGCTGCACCTGCTGTTCGATAAGCACTACGAAGAGCAGGCAGTGCTGGTCGATGCCATTGCCGAGCGCATTCAGATTCTGGGTGGCGTGGCCGTGGCCATGGCCCACGACGTGGCCGAGCTCAGCAGCATCCCCCGCGTGCCCCGCGACCGCGAAGAAGCGCCCGTGCAGGTGTCGCGCCTGCTCGATGGCCACCAGCGCCTCCTCAAAAACTGCCACGATTACGCCAGCAAATCCGACGAAAGCGGCGACGACGGCACCAACGACCTCATCGTGAGCCAGCTCATCCGCACCAACGAAATGCAGGTATGGTTCGTCTCGGAGCACGTGGTCGAGTCGCCCCTCACCCGGGCCGAATAGTCGGCTCAAATTGAGCCAGTAAAAAAGGCTGCCGCATCATCTGCGGCAGCCTTTTTTCTGTTGATTCCAGTCGTTAGTCGACTTGCGCGGCCAGCTTTTCGCTGTGGTTGTCCTCGGCTTCTTCTATCGAATGGGTTTTGCCCAGGTCGTTGTCCTTTTTGGCCAGCTCGGCCAACAGGCAATAGAAATCGTGCAGGGTCTTGATTTCTTCTTCCGAAAAATCCTGGGCGTTGATAAGGCGGTTGCTGGCCCCCTGCTGGGCGGCAATCAACTCGTTCAGCTTGAGGTGTAGCACCAGCGAATCCTTGTTTTGCGCCCGCTGAATGAGAAACACCATCAGAAAGGTGATGATGGTGGTGCCCGTGTTGATGACCAGCTGCCAGGTTTCGGAATAATGAAACAGCGGCCCCGTGACGCCCCACACCAGCACAATGCCCGCCGCACTCACAAAGGCCGCCGTAGAGCCCGAAAACTTGGTGATACTCTCGGCCATCCGGCCGAAAAAGGAGTTTTTGGTGGGCAATGGGGAGGTATTCATGGCGTATTTTCTGAAAAAAGGACGAAAAGCACCCTAATGTTATTACGAAACCACAAGATAACCAGTTCAATGGTGGACGGCGGATGAAAAAGGGTGCTAAAAGGTTGTGTGGCCCAAATCCTCCGGCTATCTTTGCACCCGCTTCGCCACCTCAGCGACGCCGGCTTCGGCCGAATACCCGGTTTAGTTGCTCTATTTGCGCACGTGGTGAAACTGGTAGACACGCCATCTTGAGGGGGTGGTGCCTTCGGGTGTGGGAGTTCGAATCTCCCCGCGCGCACGCAAATCAAAAGCCCGCTGCAAGCAATTGCAGCGGGCTTTTTCGTGCTGTAGCGTGAACTAAAAGTTCGCGCTACGGTGCTACTCCCGCTCGAACGGGTTGCCGGGCTTCACCAGCACCACCCGCTCGCGCTCTACCACTACTTGGCCCGGCAGCGCCCCTTTGGGCTTGCGCACAAACTTCTTGGGCGTGACCGTGACCGGGCACAGCGTGTCATGCTGCCGGCGCGAGTACCAGCCGGCCAGCATGGCGGCATGCTCCACCACGGGCTCAGGAATGGTCTGGCCAGACTTGTGGCGGATGACGACGTGCGAACCCGTCACGTCCTTGGCGTGTAGCCAGAGGTCGTCTTTGTGGGCATATTTCTGGGTAAGCAGGTCGTTATTCACCGCGTTGCGGCCCACCAGAATGGTGAAGCCCCGGTCCTCAAAAACCTTGAAGGGAAGCTCCGTGGCCGCTTTGGTGGCCGTGGGCGTGGGGTCGAGGCTGTGCTGCTTGCGCCAGGTGCGCAGGCCGCGCAGCTCGGCCAGGGCGGGCTGGGTGTCCATTTCTTCGAGGCGCTCCAGGGCGGTGAGGGCTTCGGCCTCGCGGCGGGCGATGCGCTCGGCGAGCTGGCGCTCTTCGATTTGCTGGTTTTTGCCCTTGCGGTAGAGGTTTTCGGCCGTGAGCTGGGGCTTTTCGGTGCGCTTCAGCTTGATGGTTTTGGGCTGGTTGGTGTAGAAATCCAGCACTTCGATTTGGGTGGCCCCGGCCGGAATCTCGTGCAGGTGCGCCATGATGAGGTCGGCGGTGTGGCGGTAGCCGGCCTCATGGGCCAGGGCGTGGAGGCGCTGGCGGGCGTGAGCGGCGGCGGTGCCGGCCTCGTCGGCGCGGCGCTCCAGCAGTTGGCGCAGCTGCTTGGTTTCCATTTCGAGGGCGCGGCGGCCCAGCGCCATGGGCACGAAGCGGCGCAGCGCGACCACAGGGTCGTCGCCGGCGAAGGTTTCGAGCACCTCCCCCAGCGGCAGCAGGCTGAGGCGCGTGCGGCCGTCGAGCTGGATGATGTAGTAATGGGCCGGCCTTTCAAGCTGGGCCAGCACCTGGTTTACCTGGCGGGTTTTGGCTTCGGGTGTGGCTTCGTCATAGCCATGCTGGCGCAGGTAGCGCAGGGGCAGGTCGGCCAGCGGCGGGGGGAGTTTTTGGACCGCAGATTTAATGGATTTGACGGATTGGCTACCGCCCCCCTTCGGTTCCGCAGATTCAGACGGGGCTGAAGTTTCGACTGGCGACGGCATGGATGCAGGTTGCGGACGCAGGTCGGCATCAGCCAGCAGCTTTTGATGGAAAAGCTGAGCTTTGCCATCGGGCGACGTGCGGAAAATGGCGTTTGGGCGCGGGCCGTAGAGCTTGAACACGAGGCGGGCACCGCTGCGGAAATTCACTTGCAGCACTCGGTCCTGGGGCCAGGCAACCACGGTTTCGACCTGCTGGCCCAGCATGTCCGGGAACAAATCGACGGAGTTGGCGCGGGCGCGTTGGAAGGTTTCGGGCAGGGCCAGGGCGGGGAAATTGGCCCCCAGTTGCGCTTTCAGCCAGAACTCAGCTGTGCCGTTGGTGATGGCGATGACCAGCTCATCCTTCTCCTGGGTGAAGCACACGGCCACGCGGTAGCCCCGCAGCCGCTCGGTGAGCGCGGGGGCCAACTGGCGTAGGAAATAGTAGTTGGTGTGCATGGGAAGAATTTATACGGCAGTTTCTTTCAGTGCCAACAGTCGCGCTAGCAACGGCTGAACCGTATCAAGTTCACCCTTGAGTTGTAAATACTGTCCCACAATCGCGCAAACTGGCAATACAAAATAAATCAGGCCCAATGGGTTGACTGTCCCCATCCGCTGCCAGTCCTGCACAATGCTTGCCACCGCCAAGCCGGCAGCCATCAAACTTAATCCCCCAATTAGCCTCAGCATGGCCGGATTGTAGTATCGAACTCGAATTTCGCTGCCCTCACGGCCCGGTGCCGTGCTTACCCAACCCTTGATTTTTGGTGGCGTGGCATGGCGCACCTGAAAAACGCTGAGACGCACTATTTCAAATGAATCGGCCCCAACTACGCCCTGAAAAGGCTGGCTTTGGTCAACTTGGTAATCATCACGCCAACTGTCATTAGCCAGTGGCAGCGTACTGGCTTGCACCCGCCGCATTATTTCAGCCGGGGCCAGCGGCGAACTATATTCTTGGCTGATGTAGGAAAAAACACGCATTGCCACAGGGCTACACTTCCACTTTCAGCCCATCATACGCCAGCCGAATCCAGCTGGGCAACTCGGCTTCTACCTCGCGGTGCAGGCCCAGCTGGTGGCTGATGTGGGTGAGGTAGGCGCGTTTGGGCGCGGCTTCTTCGAGCACGGCCACGGCCTGGGCCAGGGTGAAGTGCGAGATGTGTTCCTCGCGGCGCAGGGCGTTGAGCACGATAACGTCGGCATCTCGAAGCTGGGCGCGGGTTTCGGGGCCGAGGTGGTTGGCATCCGTCAGATAACAGAAGCCGCCGATGCGGAAGCCCAGCACCGGCAGGCGGTGGTGCATGGCCCGGAGGGGCAGCACGGGTACGCCCAACACGTCAAACGGCTCATCATCGCGCACGATGGGGTGCAGCACCACGCGGGGCACGCCGGGGTACTTGTGCTCAGCAAAAATGTAGGCGAACTCCTGCCGGAGCTGCTGCAGCACGCGGGGCTCGGCAAAAACCGGCATGTCGGTCTGCTGCCGGAAGTTGAAGGCCCGGATGTCGTCGAGGCCGGCGGTGTGGTCCTTGTGCTCGTGGGTGAAGAGCAGGGCGTCGAGGTGGGTGACGCGGGCGCGCAGCATCTGCTGGCGGAAATCGGGGCCGGAATCGACCACGAAGCTGCGGCCGTCCACTTCCAGGTGCACGGACACGCGCAGGCGGTGGTCGCGGTGGTCGAGCGAGCGGCACACCACGCAGGTGCAGCCAATCATCGGCACGCCCGAAGACGTGCCCGTACCTAAGAACGTTACAACCATTTTAATGAGGAATGAGGAATGAGGGATGAAGAATTAGAAGCCGCAGAAGCAATTCCTCATTCCTCATTCTTCATTCCTCATTTTACTACCCTACGTACTGCTTCACTACGCGCACCAGGGCGTCGAAATCGAGCGGCTTGGGCAGGTAGTCGGTCACGCCGGCCTCGCGGAACTGGTCCATCGAGTAGTTGTTGGCGTTGCCGGTGATGGCGATGATGGGCAGCTTGTTGATTTTGGGGTCGGCGTGGGCGCGGATTTCGCGGGTGCACTGCATGCCGTCTTTCACGGGAATGTTGATGTCCATCAGCACGCAATCCACCGGGTTGCTTTCCAGTTGCTTCAGCACTTCGCCACCGTTTTTAGCCAGCACGATTTTATACTTCTGCAATTCCAGGATTTTGCGGGTAAGATTGAGAATTACCGAGCTGTCTTCGGCAATCAGGATGGTTTTGGTTGAAGGGTCGGCGGACATTGGCGAAGGGGTTTGAGTTGGGTTCATAGGGTAGAGCAATAGGGAATTTGCCGCGCTCAAGCGGCCGAGGGGTCAGCGGCGCGCTCCACTGCGCCGGGATATTCGGCAACGAACTGCGCAAAGTAATGTTCCAGAAGTTGAAAACCCACGGAACCTTCATCCAGCCGGCCCTCTTTGAACTGATGCTCAAGGTGCCGGGCCTGCGCGGCCAGCGCCACCCCGCCCAGCGTAGCGGCCGTGCCCTTGAGCTGGTGCAGCATGGGCAGCAGCTCGCGGAAATTGGCCTCGGCCACCACGGGGGCAGCATCGCGCAGCAAGTCGCCGGCCTCCTGCTCGAATTCTTTGTAGAGGTCAGACGTGAATTCGGCTCCGCCCAGCTCTATCAGCTGGTGCATGATGTTCACGTCGAGCGTGGGTTCGTGCGTTTCGGCCGGTATTGGCGTAGTCGGCGTGGCCGGGGCGGTGCCACTGGTCCCGACGGCCGCGGCCGGAGACGTAGCGGCGGGAGTGGCACGTGGCCGGAGCCAGCGGTGAAGAACTTCGTAGAGGTGGCGGCTTTTCACGGGCTTGCCCACGTAGTCGTCGAGGCCCTGGCTCATGAAGCGGCCCGCATCTTCCTGCATGGAATAGGCCGTCATGGCCACTACGGGCGGGCAGGCGCTGCCCAGCAAGCGCCGGATTTCGGCGGTGGCGGCCACCCCGTCCATATCCGGCATCTGGATGTCCATGAAAATAATGTTGTAGCTGGCCCCCGGCTTGCTCACCAGGGCAATGGCTTCGGGGCCGCCGCCGGCAATGGTCACATCGCAGCCCAGCTTGGTGAGCAGGCGCTGCCCCACCTTCTGGTTGATGGCATTGTCATCGACCAGCAGCACCCTCGGGGCAGCCTCAAAGGGCTGAAACGCCGCCTCGCGCAATGGGGCCATTGCGGGCAGGTCGATGTGCTGGGCCTCGCGGGCGCTGATGGTGAACCAGAACACCGAGCCCTCGCCTTCGTCCGATAGCACGCCGATTTCGCCGCCCAGCAGCTCGGCCAGCTGCCGGCTGATGCTCAGGCCCAGGCCCGTGCCGCCGTAGGCCTTACTGGGCGTGGTGTCGAGCTGGGTGAAATTGGTGAAGAGCAGGCTGGCGTTGTCGCTCGAAATGCCAATGCCCGAGTCCTGCACCGCGAAGCGCAGGGTGTGCAGCTCGCCGTCGGTACTCACGCTGCTCACCACGATGCCCACAGTGCCTTCGTTGGTGAACTTGATGGCGTTGGCCACCAGGTTGCTCAGGATTTGGAGCAGGCGCACCTCGTCGGTTATCACGTAGCGGGGGGTGTGCGGCGTGATGTGGTAGGTGAAGCGGATGTGCTTCTGCTCGGCCCGGTAGATGAACAGGGCGCGAATGCGCTCCATCACGGCCTGCAGCTCAATGGGCGTTTCGTGAATCTGGAGCTTGCCGGCCTGGATTTTCGACAGGTCCAGAATGTCGTTGAGGATGGTGAGCAGGGCATCGGAGCTCTTGCGCAGCGTGTCCACGTAGTCGAGCTGCTCGTCGGTTTCCACGGTCTGGTCGAGCAGGTCAATCATGCCGATGATGCCGTTCATGGGCGTGCGCAGCTCGTGGCTCATGTTGGCCAGGAACTGGGTTTTGGCCTCCAGGGCGGCTTCGGCTTCGTCCTTGGCCAGGCGCAGGTCGTCCTGCATCTGCTTGATTTCGGTCACGTCGCGGGCAATGCCCTGGGTGCCGGCATCGCCGCCGCCCACGATGCGCGCATTCACCAGCACGCTCACCGGGTAGCCGTCCTTGTGCCAGAGCTGGGTTTCGAAGTTGCGCAGCCCGCCGCTGCGGTCCACCTCCTCGGTGGCGCGGGGCCGGTCGGCGGGCTCGACGTAGAAATTCACGATGGGCTGCCCCACCACTTCTTCGGGCTCGTAGCCCAGCACGTCGCGCACCGAAGGGCTAACGATGGTGAGGATGCCTTCCTCGTCGGTGCGATAATAAATGTCCTGGAACGACTCGAAAATGGAGCGAAACTTCTCCTCCTGCCCTTCCAGGGCCAATTGGGCGCGCTTTTGCTCGGTGATGTCGTGGGCAATGGCCGAAATCTCCTCAAACGAGCCGTCACCCAGGTAAATCGGGTTCAGGTAAATATCGGTCCACACGTCGTGGCCGCGAGAATCGCGCAGGCGCATCTCGAAGCGCTGGGCCTGGCCCTTGGCGGCCGCGTCGTAATGCTGCACGAAGGTGTCGCGCTCGTGGGCGGGCATGTTTGCCAGGTCGGCCTTCCACAGGTTGAGGCCGCGCACCGGGTAGGTGCCGTTGCGCCGCAGGAACAGGGCCGCGTAGTTGCGGTTGAAGTTCATGAGGTTGGCGCGGGTGTCCACCGTCCACATCACGTGCGAGCCGCTCTCGAAAATGGCATTGAGGCGGGCCGTTTGCTTGCCAATCTGCTCCTCGTTGCGCTTGCGCTCGATGGCCAGCGCCACCTGGTTCGAGATGAAGTGCAGCACGTCAAGGTCACCGGGCGTGTAGGCGTCGGCGCGGCTGTAGTCCTGCACGGCCAGCACGCCAATAATGCGGTCACCGATGCTGAGCGGCGAGGCCAGCATCACCTCCGGGGCCTGCCCGAAGGCCGTGACGGCCCCGCTGCGCACCAGCTGCTGGTAGTCGGTGTGGGTGAGGTAGCGCGGCTGCCCGCCGGCAATGATATATTCCGACACGCCCGCCGAAAACGGCCGCGTGCCCTGCGGCCGAGCCTGCGGGTGCTGGTCGACGTGGTACACGAACTGCAGCTGCGTGCGAGCATCGTCGCAGAGGGCGATGAACAAGTTGCTGGTTTCAATAATCTTGCTCAGCTCGCGGTGAATGGCCCCGTAGAGGCTGGGCAAGTCCTTGGCCGAGATGGCCAGGTTGGCGATGCTGTAGTAGACTTTCTGGAGCCGCTCAGCTTTGATGCGGTCCGTGATGTCGTGCAGAATGGCGCGACTGCTCACCGGCTGGCCTTCCTCGCGCACCACGTTCATGCTCCCGATAAGGTGCACGGGCTTGCCCTGACTGGTCAGAAACACGGTTTCAACCTTGTTCACCGGCTCGCCATCATACAGGTTGCGCAGCTGGTAGAGCAGCTTGGCCTTGTAATAGGGGTGCACCACATCGGCCAGGGTGCGGGTGGCCAGTTCGGCATCGGTGTAGCCCAGCTTTTCCTTCCAGGCCTTATTCACAAACAGGAAGCCGTTGTCGGCCCCGAGGTGCTGCACCAGGTCCTGGGCGTTGTCGAGAAAGTCCTGGAGGTGGGTGCTGTCGCCGGCCAGGGCCGGACTAACCACGCTGTTACTGGCCACTTCCTGGCCGGCCATCCACAGGCCCGTCACGCCCCCGGCGGCATCGTGCGCGAAACCGGCCTGCCAGTTCAGGTAGCGCAGCTGGCCCGTGCGCGTACTTACCGACCGTTCATAACTGGCCGCCACATTCTGATGCTCAATTATTTCCAGAAACTCGCGCCGCCGTGCTTCGCGCTCAGTGGGCGGGGCAAAAAGCTGGTAGCAGTGCTGGCCCAACACCTTATCGCGGGTGTAGCCCGTGAGGGCCAGCAGGGCCTCATTGACCTCAACGATGGTCCCCTTCAAATCGGCCAGCATGTACACCTGGCCAAGCTGGTCGAGCAGCGCCGCCAAGGGCGGCGCTACGGGGCGGGCAGTGGAAGTAGCCGAGAAAGGAGCCATAAACGACACGAACTACCGGTTGATATTTCCGGCTAAGATAAGCCAGCGCGCTGCGAGGCGGCGGTGTAAATTTGGCAAAATATAATTACTCCCGGCCGTCCCCGCGCGGCTGCCCCTCGCTCCCTGCCATTGCCGCTCCCATCCAAGCCGCTGCTTTTCACCGTCACCACCGATTTGTGCTTCGACCAGCGGATGCAGCGCATCTGCGGCAGCCTGGCCGCCGCCGGCTACCGGGTGCAGCTGGTGGGCTGGCAGCGGCCCACGTCGCCCCCGCTCACGGCGCAGCCCTACCAGCAGCACCGGCTGCGCGGCTGGTTTCAGAAAGGCAAGCTGTTTTATCTGGAGTACAACCTGCGGCTGTTCATCTACCTGCTGGGCCAGCGCGCCGCCGCCTGGTGCGCCTGCGACCTCGACACCGCCCTGCCCGTGTGGCTGCGCGCCAAGCTCGGCGGGCAGCCCTTTGTGTACGATGCCCACGAGCTGTTCACGGAAGTGCCCGAGGTGGTGGCCCGGCCGGCGGTGCAGCGCATCTGGCGGCGGATAGAGCGCTTTATAGTGCCGCGCGCCCGGCTGGCCTACACCGTGGGCCCGGCCCTGGCGCGGGTGTTTGAGCAGCGCTCCGGCCGGCCTTTCGCCGTGGTGCGCAACGTGAGCCGCCTGCGCACCGGCGAGGTGCTGCCGCCGGTCCCCACCGCTGCCCCGCCTTCCGCCTACATCCTCTACCAGGGCGCGCTGAACATGGGCCGGGGCCTGGAGCAGCTCATCGATGCCATGCCGCAGGTGGCGGGCCGGCTGGTGATTTGCGGCGAGGGCGACCTCTCGGCCGCGCTGCGCCAGCGCGCCGAAAAACTGGGTTTGCTGGCTTCCGGCAAAGTTGAATTTCGGGGCTTCGTGCTGCCCGAAGCGCTGCGCGATGTGACACGGCACGCGGCCGTAGGCATCATGCTGCTGGAAAATATCGGCCTGAGCTACTACTATTCGTTGGCCAATAAATTCTTCGATTACGTGCACGCTGGCATCCCGCAGGTGCTCATCGACTTCCCCGAATACCGCGCCCTCAACGACCAGTTCGACGTGGCCGAGCTGGTGACCAATCTGGAGCCCGCCACCCTGGCCGCCGCCCTCAACCGCCTGCTGCGTGATGAGCCCGCCCGCTACCAGCACCTGGCCGCAAACTGCCGCCGCGCCGCGCCCCAGCTCAGCTGGCAGCACGAAGAGCAAGTGCTGCTGGAACTGTTCGAGGGTCTGTTCGCGTAGCCTGACTTGCGCCTGAATACCGGGTCAATGCCTTAAATCACGGGCTTGCTTGCGCCAACGCTCCGGCCGCTTGCGGCCCGGAAGGCGGCTGTGGGCGTTATCTTGTCGGCCCAATGGATGGCACTACGCGCCGAAATTATTGTTTTGTAGCTGCTTACCTTGGTTTCCCGTTGCTCCGGCCTATGAAGATTTTTCTGACGCTGGTCTTGTTGGTTTGCCGGTTGGGGCTGAAGGCGCAACCCACGCCGCCCGCCGCCATCCCATACACTGACGCGCAAGCCCGCTACCAGCTGGCCTATGCGCCGGGCTGGGTGCCGCCCCGGGCCACGGGCGGGCAGGTGGCCACGTTTACAGCCGGCGCACCCGCCATCGTCGCGATGGTGAAAGTCAACCAGCAACCCCTGCCCGATGACCGGCGCGACCTGCGCTTGCTGGGCGCGGGCCGACCCGATTCGGTCTACCAACGCATCCAGCGGCTGCCCCGCGTACAGGTGCTGCGCCTCGACCAGCACAGCGCCGGCCCCACCGATGAAGTTGATTACGAATACACTTACGCCCCGCCCGCCCCGGCTCCGCGCACTCATGTAGTGGGCCGGCAGCTCTGGCGCGGCGGTTACGAGTTTCGGGTGGAATACCGCGCCCACACCGACCAGGACGGCCGCTACCTGGCCGAGGGCCGGCAGCTGGTCGAATCATTCGCTTTCACCACCGCGCCCTGGCCCAGCCGCCGCTACGCCGACCAGATTTGCGACGGCAAAATGTACGGCATCGCCGCCCTGCGCTACCACGACGGTCAGTGGGAAGACGACTGCCGCACCATCCACGAGTTTTCGAATTCTGACCCCACAGCCAAACCCCGTGCCCACCGCCGGGTGCTGCCCTTCCAGTCCTACGCCCTGGCCAAGGGGTTCGACAACTGCCTGTATTCCGTCACGAAAGCCCCCACCAACGCCCCCGAGCGCGTATACCGCTACGACCCCGCCGCCCGCCGCGGGGACTACACTAAATGGCAGCTCCCGGCCCAGGGCCCCGAAAACGTCTGGATATCCGCCGCCACCGACGACCACGGCGACCTATATTTCATGACTTCCGACGCCAACCTGCTGGTGCGCGTGAGCCCCCACGAGGGCCGCGTGAGCGTGGTGTGGGCCACCGACCCCATTCGCAAAGCGCCCTATTACCCCCTCATCGGCTTCGCCAGCGCGGGCACGCACGGCAATTTTTGCCTCGACGATGCGAATACGATGTACATGGTGTACAGCACCGATGGCTCCTTGCTGAAAGTAAACCTCAACACCAAGCAGCCCGCCCCCGAGCGCATTCAACTAGACGGTCTACCCGTGCGCGGCGGCTACAGCGACCTGCTGATGCAGAACGATGCCGCCGGCCGCCGCCGCATGTACCTGGCCGGCCCGCACGGGCTTTATCAAGTCGATTTGGCCCGCCGCCAGGCCACCCGCGTGCGCGGCGGCACCTACACCGATTTGGCCGGCTGCAACCTGTTTGGCGTGGTGCAACCGGCCCCGCCCGCGCCGCCCCCCACGCCCACCACCGCCATCTGGGAAGGCCGCGTGCTCGACGCCACTACTTCGCTGCCCCTACCGCAGGCCCAGTTGCGCCTCGACCACGACGAGGTGGGCACGGCCGTGCTGCTGTCGGTGCGGGGTAATTTCACTTATACCTCGAAGCCGGGCATTCCTTACCAATACCACGCCCAGCACCCCGGCTATTTCTCCACCGATAGCACTTGGGCCGCCGCGCCCGGCCCGCTGGTGCGCGACATTCTGCTTCGCCCGCTGGCCGTGGGAGCTACTGAACAGCTCGCCAACGTGCAGTTTGAGCAGGGCAAAGCCGCTATGCTGCCCTCGTCGGCCGCCGCTCTCAATAAGCTGGTGCGCCTGATGATTGACAACCCCGGCCTGACCATCGAGCTGCGCGGCCACACCGACAACGTGGGCCCGCCCGAGAAAAACGTGGTGCTCAGCCAGCAGCGCGTGGCCGCTGTGAAAGCCTACCTGGCCGACCACGGCGTGGCCGGCAGCCGCATCACCGGCCTGGGACTGGGAGGGGCCGAGCCCATTGCCAGCAACGACCAGGAAGCCACCCGCCGCCTCAACCGCCGCGTCGAATTCCGCATCGTGGGGCTGCAATAGCGCGGGCGGCGCGAACTTTGCGACCCGCGCTGCCGGTTTTGGCCGTGCGTTATTTCCGCCGTGTCCGCACTTCCTCCCGAAATCCTCGCCCAGCTGGCGCCCACCGCCGCCGACCCGCGCCCCGTGCTGCTCACCATTGCCGGCCCCACGGCCGTGGGCAAAACGGCCCTGTGCGTGCAGCTGGCCCAGCAATTCCACACCGAAATTGTCTCGGCCGACTCGCGCCAGTTTTTCCGCGAGCTCAGCATCGGCACGGCCAAACCCACGCCCGCCGAAATGGATGGCGTACCCCACCATTTCATCGACAGCCACAGCATCACGGAGGATTACAGCGCCGGCCGCTTCGCCACCGATTGCTTGGCCGTGCTCACCGACTTATTCCAAAAACACCCGTTGGTCATCCTTACCGGCGGCTCGGGGCTTTACGTGCAGGCCGTAACTGATGGGCTGGACGAGCTGCCCAGCGTGCCGCCCGAAGTGCGGGCCCAGCTCCACGCCGAGCTGGCCGCCCACGGCCTCCCCCACCTCGTGGCCGAGCTGGCCGAAACCGACCCCGTGGCCCACGCCCGCATCGACCAGCAAAATCCCCAGCGCGTGGTACGCGCCCTCGAGATTACCCGTGCCACCGGCCGGCCGTTTTCCAGCTTTCATACCGCCGGCCCGCCGCCCGAAAACCCACTGTTCCGCAACGTGAAAGTGGCCCTCACCCGCGAGCGGGAAGAATTGTACCAGCGCATCAACCTTCGCGTGGAGCATATGCTTGAAGCCGGCTTGCTCGATGAGGTCAAATCCGTCCTGCCCTATCGCCACCACCACGCCCTGCAAACCGTGGGCTACCAGGAAATTTTCGGCTTTCTGGACGGCGAGTATGACTGGGCCGAAGCCGTGCGCCTGCTCCAGCGCAACACCCGCCGCTACGCCAAGCGCCAAATGACCTGGCTGCGGCGGGACCCGGCGTATCAGTGGGTGCAGTTGTAACCAGCTCATTTTACCAGAAAGCCCCGGCACTACGCGGTACCGGGGCTTTTTCACATTATAGAGCTGGACGCTGAGAACAGGACGGATTGCTTCGTCGCCGCTTGATGCGCGGAATGCTCGCTATGACAGCTGTCGAAGACTACACGCTCAGAATCTCCACCATCCGCATAAAGCTCTGGTTGATGAGCTTCTTCTTGTTAATGGTATCGGTGAACGGTGTGTACACCAGCTTCTTATCCACGATTCCGGCCATTACGTTGCGCATGCCGTTCATGAGGCCTTCCACGGCGGCGATGCCGATTTGGGAGCCCAGCAGGCGGTCGGCCGCCGTGGGCGAGCCACCGCGCTGAATGTGGCCGATAACCGTGACGCGGGTGTCGAGCTGCGGGATGGCTTCCTTCACGCGGGCGGCCGTGTTGGTGGCGTTGCCCTCTTCCTCGCCCTCGGCCACGATGACAATGAACGAGGTTTTGGAGCGCTGCCAACCCGCCTGCAGCGTGTCAATCACCACATCGGCGCTCATCTGCGTTTCCGGAATCATCACGATTTCGGCCCCGCCGCCAATGGCGCACGGAATGGCGATGTAGCCCGAGTCGCGGCCCATCACTTCCACGAAGAAGCAGCGGTCGTGCGAGTCGGCCGTGTCCCGGATTTTGTCGATGCACTCCAGGGCCGTGTTCACGGCCGTATCGTAGCCGATGGTGTAGTCCGTGCCGTAGAGGTCATTATCAATCGTGCCCGGCGCGCCCACCGTTGGAATGCCGAATTCTTCCTCAAAAATCATGGCGCCGGTGAAGGTGCCGTTGCCGCCAATGGCCACCAGGCCTTCAATGCCATTGTTTACCAGTTGGTCGAAGGCCTGCTGGCGGCCTTCCTTGGTCATAAACTTCTGGCTGCGCGCCGATTTCAGTATGGTGCCGCCCTTCTGAACCGTGTTGGATACTGAAGCCGAATCGAGGCGCACAAACTCGCCCTTAATCATGCCACTGTAGCCCCGCATAATGCCGTAAACCTCAATGCCGTGGTAAGTGGCCGTGCGTACCACCGCCCGGATGGCAGCATTCATGCCCGGCGAATCGCCTCCACTCGTAAAAACCGCTATTCTCTTCATCTTGCCTATCAAAAATGCGACGGAGCGCGCAAATGGCGTCCAAACCTCGCAAAGTTGGCGAAATGAATGCAAACCCTCAACCCAGGCCCAGAAATTGCCGTTATGGAAACGTTTGTATTTCTCTTAGCAGAACAATAATTTGCTAACAAAAAGACGATTTTTCGTGTATCTTACCCCGAAAATCGCGGTTTCACGCACAAAATCATCTCCCACTTCTTAATTCCCACGTTTATGTTCGGTTTTTTCGAAAATGAGCAGGCTAAAAAAATCAAAAGCCACCTGTTGAACCTCGCGGCGCTGGCTAAAGCCGATGGCCACATCGACGCCCGGGAGATGAATTTCATCCTTGCGGTGGGCAAAAAGAACGGCATCAGCAGCTCCGAAGTACAGGCACTGGTGTCGGGCTCCAAAGGCAGCAGCAATGACCTGCCCACCACCGATTCGGAGCGGTTCGACCAGATTTTCGACCTCGTGGACATGATGCTGGCCGATGGCATCGTGGACGAAACCGAGATGGATTTCTGCATCATGATGGCCGAGAAGCTGGGCTTCCGCAAGGCCATTGTGGGCGTGCTGGTTCGCAAGATTTCGCAGGGCGTGAAAGACGGCCTGCCCAAGGACCGCATCAAAGAAGAAAGCACGTCTTTCTTGAATTACAATGAGTTGCCCCGTCCCAACGTGACGGTGTAATGACTTTTTCATCGGGTAGCCCGAAACAAAAGCGGCCCTTTAGCAGCCCCACTGCGGGTTGCCAAAGGGCCGATTCTTGTTGATACACCGAATCGGCTGCTGGTTCGTTAGTCGCCTCAATCCGTTCCGCCCCCACCGGCAATGTGCTCGATGGCCCGCAGCAGCGCGGCGCAGGCTTCGTCAATCTCGGCCTCGCTGATGGTGAGCGGCGGGGCCAGGCGCAGGGAGTTGTCGCAGAACAGGAACCAGTCGGTGAGGATGCCTTCATGCGCCAGGGCGTGGTCGATAATGGGTTTGAGCACGGCGAAAGAGTCAAACTCCACAGCCATCATCAGGCCGCGGCCGCGCACCGCCCGGATGGCCGGGTGCCGCAGCTGCGCCCGAAACCGCTCCGCTTTCGCAGCTATGCCTTCCGCCAGCCGCTCATCCTGAATAATTTGCAGCGTGGCCAGGGCCGCCGCGCAACTCACCGGGTGCCCGCCGAAAGTGGTGCAATGGCCCAGAATGGGGTTGGTTTTGAAGCCCGACATGATTTCGGTGCTCGAAATAAACGCGCCGATGGGCATGCCGCCGCCCATGCCCTTGGCGCACACCAAGATGTCAGGCTCGATGCCGAACTGCTCGAAGGCCCACATGGTGCCGGTGCGCCCGTAGCCGCACTGGATTTCGTCGAGAATGAGCAGCGCGCCTACTTCGGAGCAGCGGGCGCGCAGGGCGGGCAGGTAGCCGGGGCTGGGCACGCGCACGCCGGCTTCGCCCTGCACGGTTTCGATGACCACGGCGGCGGTGCGCTCGGTGATGAACTCCAGGTCGGCCAGCTCGTTGTGGCGGATGTGGCGCACGTCGGGCAGCAGCGGGCGGAAGCTGTTTTTGAAGCCCTCGGAACCGGTGATGGACAGCGCACCGTGCGTGGAGCCGTGGTAGGCGTTGAGGCAGGAAATGAGCTCGGTGCGGCCGGTATGGCGCTTGGCCAGCTTCAGCGCGCCCTCGATGGCCTCGGTGCCGGAATTGGTGAAAAACACCGAATCCAGGTGCGCGGGCAGGGTTTTGTGGATGGCCTCGGCCAGCTGGGCGGGCACGGCCTGCACCAGCTCGCCGTACACCATCAGGTGCAGGTATTTGTCGAGCTGAGCCTGAATGCCGGCCAGCACGCGCGGGTGGCGGTGGCCCACGTTGCTCACACCGATGCCCGAGATGAGGTCGAGGTAGCGGCGGCCGTCGGGGCCGTACATGTACACGCCTTCGGCCCGCTCAATTTCCAGCAGCAGCGGAAAATCGGATGTTTGGGCCTGGTGGCGCAGGAATAATTGGCGGGGTGTTAGGACCACGGATTTATCGGATTTGACTGATTTTGTAGTCGATTTCGCGTCTGTCATCCTGAGCGGAGCGAAGGATGACAAATGGAAGCAAGTGCTAAACCAACAGCCGCTGGTTTCGATTATCCCGCAAAAATAAAGAAGCCGCTGCGAGGGCAGCGGCTTCTTGGTATAGCTCAGAAAGAATCGGCCTCAGTTGGTATCAATGGCGGGCTGAGCACCGGTGCCAGCCACGCGCTTGATAACTTCTTTGGTGAAGTCGCGCTCGGCCTGAAACAGCTGGGCGACCTGGCGCAGAGAAATGACTTTCTGGAATTTATCGAAATACTCCTTTTCCAGGTTCAGCTCCTGCTGGCGCATGTTGAAGGCTTGGGTGAAGTTGTCGCGGATTTGCTGGTCGGTCATGCCCTCGGTCACGTCGCGGCGCAGCAGGCGGCCGTTGCGGTTGAGCTCACGGCGGTGGTCGGAGAATTCATTGTAAATCGGCCAGAACTTCTGGGCCTGGTCCTGAGTGAGCGATACGCGGTTGGTGATGAAGGCAATTTTGGCGTTTTCGAGCTGGCCGAGGCGTTGGCCCCGGCGGCCACCGCCCTGGGCGTGCGCGGCAGGTGCCAGCACCAGCAGCAAGGCTGCTATGCTTAGTAAACGAAGCATGGATGATAAAACGGACATGATAGCAAAGTAGGAATACAGAATTAGAGGTACGTGGATTCGTCGGAAGGTTGCGCGTCCAGTGCATCGTTTAGCTCCTCTTCCGAGGCCTGCAGGAAGCCCTTGGTGATGGCCGGATGCGCGGCGGCGAGCACGGCCAGGTCGGAGTTTTCGACGCGGGCCCCGCTCGTGAGCAGGTAGCCCACTAGTTCGGTGCGCGGCACGGCATCGAGCGAGGCCGTGGCGGCCGTGGCGGGCACCAACGGCGCGCTGCCGCTCATGTAAAACGAGGCGGCAAACCCGCCCAGCACGGCCACCGAGGCCAGGCCAGTGCGCAGCGCCGGCGACAGGAAGCTGAGCCAGCCCCGGCCCAGCGCAGTTTCGCGGGCATCGGCCTGGGGCAGCCGGGCCATTATTTGGGTCGGCAGTTTATCGAAGTAGCCCGCGGGCGGCTCACTCAGCAGCGGGCGGGGCCGCCGGGGATGCGCGTCGAGCTTGAAAGCAGTTTTCATGATGGTTGGATGAAAAGGCGGGGGCAGCGTTTAATTCCGCCAGTAAAAAATTGTGCGGGGGCGGGGTTAGTCGTCGGTGGTGCGGGTCACGTACTCTTCCACTTTCTTCACGGCGTGGTGGTAGCTAGCTTTCAAGGCCCCTACGCTGGTGCCCGTTACTTCGGCCATTTGCTCGTAGGGCATCTCGTCATAGTAACGCAGGTTGAAGACGAGGCGCTGCTTATCGGGCAGGCGCAGAATGGCTTTTTGCAGCTTTAGCTCAATCTCGTCGCCAGCAATGGCGGGGTCGGCTACGATTTTGGCGGCCAGCTCGGCTCCCACATCGGTGAGGGGCAGCAGGAACTTGCGCCGCTTGCTGCTAAGGAAATTCAGGCACTCGTTGGTGGCAATGCGGTAAATCCAGGTGAAGAGCTGGGCATCCTGGCGGAAGTTTTCGAGGTGCTTCCAGACCTTTACAAATACGTCCTGGGTGAGGTCGTCGGCGTCGTCGTGGTCCACCACCATCTTGCGCACGTGCCAGTACACCTTGCTCTGGTACTTGCGCACGAGCTGGTTGAACGCCAGATTGCGCGAGGCCGGGTCTTGAAACTTGAGCAGGATTTCGTGGTCTTCCAAACGCGAAGGGATACTTGCCAGGGCGGCAAAAGCAGGGGTTGGATGGCAAAGCCGGGACTCAGTTTAATGCCTACCCGCGAAAAGGGAGCGGCAAGCACCAGAAATCAGGGCCGACCAGGATGCCAACTCGTTCGCCACGCCCGCAATAATAAGCCCGATACGTCCTTCAGGTCAGGCTTTTTACTGGCTTATTCAAGCGCCTATTTCTCAACGCATGTGCACGTCCACCGATAATCGGGAATGGTGGGAAACACCAGAAAAAACTTATTGGGACGGTCTATTTTTGTCGCCTTGCCCTTGTCGAGATAACCGCCGGTGAACAGCAGGTTGCCTTCTTTATCAACGCTGAATTTGCCTTTGCTGGGCGTTTTAAACCCTGAATAGAAATAGGTGCCGTCCGGGTTTATCGTGAACGAGCCGTGGGGAGTGAATTCGTAGAAGCCCCCGTGGTATTTCGTGGAAGTGCAGCCGTATTTCCCGTATTTGAGCGTGGTTTTTGGCGCGTTCTGCGCCGTAGCGTCAACTGCAAGCGCCGACAATACCGCGCAGCTGATTCCTACGATTAAGGTTCTTTTTTTCATCTCAAATAGCAGCAGTTTTTAAAAGGCCCAGGTGCGAACCAAAAATAAGTATAGCCCCATAAAACGCAACAGGCAGCTCATTTTTATGCGCCAATCAAGCATCAAAAGCCCCCGCAGCTTCTGAAGCTGCGGGGGCTTTTGATAAAACTGAACTGAGATTAATTCCTTACGCTTCATTATGGCTTCCACGGCGGCTACGCTGAAGGCTGCTCATCAGCTTGTGGAATGCATTTCCGCTTCCTTGCTCAGGAAATCGAGGCAGTCACTGAATCAGTTATTCAATAGCCACAACCAAGCGCATTCCCTCAATGGCGCGGGTATCCCCGCTACCTAGCTGCCCGTCACTGTCACCTAGCGTTATTACCGGCTATTGAGATGGTATCTGACAAGACATTTCGCCAGTGAAATAAAAGCAATAAATTATTGATATTATACAATATTAATGAAATATATGGCTACATTTGAACGCTTGGCATAAGTCAGGTTCAACTCATTTACTAGCTGCATGAAAGTAAGACTACACTTCTACTTGTTGGGGCTGCTGCTCCTGACGGGTGGCCAGGCCAGCGCCCAGCAAAAGCTGGACGTCAAGAAATCGCTCAACGGATTCGACAAAACCGTGGCGCAGCTGCTCAAGGACTGGAATGTGCCGGGCTGCGGCGTGGCGGTGGTGGTAAAAAACAAGCTGGTTTTTGCCCAGGGCTACGGCTACCGCGACTTAGAAAAAAAGCTGCCCGTAACGCCCAATACGTTGTTCCCCATTGGGTCGAACACCAAGCTTTTCACCGCCACCGCGGTGGGGCTGCTGGTGGAAGAAGGCAAACTGGACTGGGACAAACCGGTGAAAAACTACGTGCCGCAAATTCAGTTCTACAACGACGAGCTGACGGCCAACATCACCATTCGGGACATGCTTTCGCACCGCACCGGCATGTCGCGGCACGACAATATTTGGTACAACTCGGACTTTAGCCGGCAGCAGTTGTTCGAGCGGCTGAAGTACTTGGAACCCAACCTGCCACTACGCCAGGGGTATTTGTACAACAACATGATGTATGCCGCGGCCGGGCACATTGTGGAGCAGCTATCGGGGCAAAGTTGGGAAGAATATGTCCGCACCAAGTTCTTCGAGCCGCTGGGCATGTCCCGAACTGTTTCATCTACTGAAGCAATGCTGAAACAGCCGGATTTTCTCACTGCCTATTATGAAAAGCACGACACGACCACCCTGTTGCCGTACTCTTTTTACACCCGCTGGCAAGGCCTGGGGCCAGCGGGGTCTATCATTTCCGACCTCGGCGACATGTCGCATTGGTTGATTGTGCAAATGCACGGCGGCAAATACAACAGCAAGGTGGTTGTGCCGAACGCCATCGTTCAGGCCACGATGCAGCCAGCGGCGCTTGCCGCCACCGTTCCACAAAAAGAATTCGAATCTATTAATTCGATGTATGGGATGGGCCGGTCAACTTCCAGTTACAAAGGACACTACCGGACTGAGCACGGCGGGGCAATAAACGGCGTTTATTCACGCGTATCTTTTTTGCCCGCCGATAGCATCGGAATTATTGTATTTGTTAACGGAGCCCACGGGAGCCCGATGACGAATATTCTGACCAACATCGTCTACGACCGGGTGCTGGGCCTGCCGCCCACGCCCTGGAACGAGCGAAACCTGAAAAACTACCGCCTTGGCAAGGCCACGGCCCGCGCCGCCCGCAAGAAGCCCGACACCGACCGGGTGCCTAACACCACGCCCTCGCACCCGCTCGCCGACTATGTGGGCCAATACGAAGACCCGGCCTACGGCGTGCTGGACATCAGCCTGGATGCCGGCAAGCTGCGCTTCACCTTCAACCACCAGAGCCTGCCGCTGGAACATTATCACTACGACCGTTTTTCCTCCGCCGACGATGAATTTTTTGGCACCAGTTCCTTCACGTTTGCTGCCGATGCCCAGGGCAACATTCAGCAGGCCAAAATCAGCATGGATGAAAAGGAAGTGGTGTTCATTAAAAAAGCCGATGCCCACCTACTTGACCCCAACTTTCTAAAAACCCTGGCCGGCCAGTATGAGCTAAACGGCAACACCACAAACGTAATGTTTGGCAACAAAGAACTGACCTTAAGCACCTCGCCCATGATTCACCTGGATGCTTACAAAAACAATACCTTCCGCATGCGCGAGTTTTCTGACCAAACCGTGCAGTTTTCGCTGGATGCTAGTGGCAACCCCACAGGTTTCAATGTGACACAGGACGGTATTACCACCCGCTTCAGTCGCAAGAAATAACCGTTCGCAGTTTCTTTTTCTGCTTATGATTGGCATCCTTTCCCATCAAAAAAGCCCCTGCAGCCAAGTTGCTGCAGGGGCTTTTTTGATGTACTCAGACCACGTTATTTCTTCCGCTTCATAACCGCTTCCACGGCTTCCACAATGGCCTTATCGGTGAGGCCGTATTTCTCCATTAGCTGGTCGGGGGTGCCGCTTTCGCCGAAGCTGTCGTGCACGGCCACCATTTCCAGAGGCAGAGGCTCTTCGCGGGCCAGCAGCTGGGCGATGCTGTCGCCGAGGCCGCCGTTCATCTGGTGCTCTTCGGCGGTTACCACGCAGCCGGTTTTGCGGGCCGAGGCTAGGATGGCTTCGGCATCAAGCGGCTTGATGGTGTGGATGTTGATGATTTCGGCATTGATGCCCTTCTCGGCCAGGAGCTTGCCGGCGAGCACGGCTTTCCACACGAGGTGGCCGGTGGCGAAAATGCTCACGTCGGTGCCTTCGTTCATCAGCCAGGCTTTGCCGATTTCAAATTTCTGGTCAGGGGCCGTGAAGTTGGGCACCACGGGGCGGCCGAAGCGCAGGTACACGGGGCCTTCGTGGTCGGCAATGGCGATGGTGGCGGCTTTGGTCTGGTTGTAATCGCAGGGGTTGATGACGGTCATGCCGGGCAGCATTTTCATCATGCCGAGGTCTTCCAGAATCTGGTGGGTGGCGCCGTCTTCGCCCAGTGTGAGGCCGGCGTGCGAGGCACAGATTTTCACGTTTTTGCCGGAGTAAGCAATGCTCTGGCGAATCTGGTCGTAGACGCGGCCGGTGCTGAAGTTGGCAAAGGTGCCCGTGAAGGGGATTTTGCCGCCAATGGTCATGCCGGCGGCTACGCCCATCATGTTGGCCTCGGCAATGCCAACCTGGAAAAATCGGTCGGGGAAAGCCTTTTTGAAGGCGTCCATCTTGAGCGAGCCGGTGAGGTCGGCGCAGAGGGCCACAACGTTGGGGTTGCTGGCGCCCAGCTCAGCCAGACCAGCGCCGAAGCCGCTGCGGGTGTCTTTGGATTCGGTGTAGGGGAAGTCTTTCATTGGGAAATTAGAAATCAGTTATTGCGTGTGTTGTTGGGCTTGCTGCTGACGCCGGTAGTCGTCGAAATCTGCCTGATAAATTGGGTCGCCAGGGTGAGCCTCTTTGGCGCGAAATTTATCAATCATAACGGAATCGTTCGGATGATGAATTTCGAATAAGGTGGTCGTATTGGTCAAGAAAAGCACCACTCCTAAACCCACCCATATGGCAATACGCCGTAGAACACTAACCATGCTGTATTCTGCAAAAGTCAAGGCAATAGCAGCAATAGCCACTATTGCTGTACTGCCTAAGCCAGCTAAGAGCATAATGGCCGCCCCATTCCACAGCATGAATTTGAATAGGAGCCCGATTACTAAAATTGAGAGGGTAAAGCCGCTCGCTATTTTGACCAAAGCCAATTTGGCTGAGTTCTTCTGCCCCGCTTTAGCTGGCTGAAAATAGCCGCCAACGAAATACAGGAGCGACAGAAAAGCTAACCCGAGTACCACCATGATGGGGCCACCTGTGGTAGAGAAAAGAATTAGCACGAAACCGATGGCAGCTACGCCAACCAATACCCGCTCTAGCCATGTAAATGCTTTCTGCATAGTCGTACTACTACTTTCCAAAAATGGCTACTGAAGTCGTTTGCCCGCTGCGGATACTGAAATTGCGCACGTCCGTGTACTTGCTGCCGTTGCTAGTGGCGGTACGGAATACTAAGCGGTAAGCCCCGGGCTGCATAGGCAGGTTTATTTTGCTACTCCCACCCTGCGACAGGTCATAAATCCAGGTTTGCGACTCATCATCGTTCAATTGATAGATGCTGCCGTAGCCTTTCAGGTCGGAGGTGATGTTGAGGGTGCCGGGGGCGTCGTAGGTGAAGGTGTATTCCTGACCTTGCTTGATGGTGAGGCGGCGCACGGTGCGCGGTAGCGTGAGAGCTTCCACTTCGTAGTTGCCGGCCAGCAGCTTCTGGCGGGTGCCGAAGGTGCCAGCCGTGACGGTAGCGCCATTCGGGCTGCGCACTACGGCGCGGATGGTGCCGTAGGGGTTGGGCGAGAGCGGCGGGTTTTGCAGCCAGAGGGTGCCCTGCGGAGTTTTGTAGGTGAGCACGTTGGCCTTGCCGGGAGTGATGGGAATGTTGGCCTGGCGCACGGGCGGGACGGTGTTTATCACGAGGTCGTAGCTCTGGAGGGCGTCGATGTCGAGCACGTCGGCCTTGCCCTGGGCGTCGCGGTAGTGCACGTAGTTGTACTCCGGCTGCTCGGTCACGTTGTTCACGAAGGTCATGTTGACGTTCGTTTCCACAGGCTTGCCGTTGGCGTCGGTGAGGTTCACCGAGACGGTGGTTTTGCTCAGCGTTTTGGCGATGACGTCGTTCATCACCGTGCGGAAGGTCTTCACCTCGGCGGCGTTGTAGTACTGGCCGAGGCATTCGAGCTGCTTGCCGAAATCCCGCTCAGCCCCGATGCCGATGACGAACGGCTTGAGAAAAACGTGCTTGCGCTGCAGGGCCAGGGAGGCCGCGCAGGGGTCGCGGTTGCACGATTCGAGGCCGTCCGTAATCAGCAGCAACACATTGCGCGACTGCTTATCGGTGGGGAAATCGTTGGCCGACTGCTCCAGCGAGTACGTGATGGGCGTGTTGCCTTGCGCCTTGAGCGTAGTTAGCTTCTTCTTGATGGCGGCGGCGTTGCGGGGTGCGAAGGCCACTTCGAGCTTCGAGTCCTGGCAGTTTTTCTCCGAGTTCGGGTACTGGTGGCCGTACACGCGCAGGCCCAACTCCAGGTTGGGATAGGCGTTGAGCGAGTCGACCATTTTGCTGAGCATGCGCTTGGCCACCTCCCAGCGGGGCTGGCCTTCCCAGGGCGCCATCATCGAGCCCGAGGCATCGAGCAGGAACAGAATGCGGGTAACCTTGGGCTTTTCGGGCGGGGCATTTTGGGCATGGGCGTCCTGTACTGGCAGCCCCAGAGGGGCCACCAGCAACAGGAAACACAAGGCCCGGAGCAAGCGCGGCAGCATGAGCAACAGCCGCGACCTAGTAATCGCCTTCGGTGCCTACTTTCAGCTCATCGAGGGCCGTGGCCAGCTGGGCATCATTCGGAGCGACGCCGTGCCACTTGTGGCCGTCCATCATAAAATCGACGCCGAAGCCCATTTTCGTGTCCATTACGAACATGACGGGCTTGGCTTTGCCGGTGGCGGCTACGCAGTTTTCGAGGCTGGGGATGAGGGATTCAAAATGGTTGCCGTCGCCTTCGATGACGTGCCAGCCGAAGGCTTTGAACTTCTCAGCCACGTCGCCAAGGCCGCCGATTTCGTCGGTCGAGCCGTCAATCTGCTGGCCGTTGCGGTCCACGATGGCCACGAGGTTGTCGATTTTGTGGTGGCTGGCGTAGAGGGCGGCCTCCCAGTTCTGGCCTTCTTCGAGTTCGCCGTCGCCCATGAGCACGAACACGCGCTGCTTGTCGCCGTTCATTTTTTTGGCCTGGGCCGCGCCGCAGGCCACGCTCAGGCCCTGGCCCAACGAGCCGGAGGCCACGCGGATGCCGGGCAAACCCTCGTGGGTGGTGGGATGGCCCTGGAGCCGCGAATTGAGCTTGCGAAACGTGCTCAGCTCGCTGACGGGGAAGTAGCCGGAGCGGGCCAGCACCGAGTACCAGGTGGCCGAAATGTGGCCGTTGGACAGGAAGAAAATGTCCTGGTCCTTGCCGTCCATGTCGAAGGGCTCGGGGTGGTGCTTCATCACCTTGAAGAAGAGGGCCACGAACAAATCGGTGCAGCCGAGCGAGCCGCCGGGGTGGCCCGAGTTCACGGCGTGCACCATGCGCACGATGTCGCGGCGCACCTGGGTGGCAATTTCCTTCAGCTCTTCGTTCGATTTCTCGGGCTGCTCAACGGTTTTGGTGGTGGTGGTATCGGCCATGTGGGAATAGTTGGGTTCGGTGGGTAAAGGTAGTAAATGGCGGGATGGGCTAACCGCCCTGTTCCGGGGCGAAGCACTGCCACTTATCAGGGCTACTTCAGCAGTTGGGCGGCGTGCTCTTTGGTGTCGACTTTCTTGATAATCTTCTCAATCAGGCCGTTTTCGTCAATCAGGAACGTGGCGCGGACGGTGCCCATGTAGGTCTTGCCGTAGTTTTTCTTTTCCTGCCACACGCCGTAGGCCTGCACGATGGTCTTGTCGGTATCGACGAGCAGCGGAAAGGGCAGGTCGTACTTGAGAGCGAATTTCTTATGCGCGGCCTCGCCGTCAATGCTCACGCCGATAACCTGGATGTTGTGGGCTTTGAGCTCTTCCTGATGGTCGCGCAGGTTGCAGGCCTGGGCGGTGCAGCCGGGGGTGTCATCCTTGGGATAAAAGTAGAGGGCGACTTTCTGACCGTGGAAATCCTTCAGGGAAACAGTGTTGCCGTCCTGGTCCTGGGCGGTGAAATCGGGGGCGGGTTGGCCGGGTTCGAGGGGCATGGTGTAGGTGGTTGATTAACGAAGACGAAAGAACGGAAAACTCCCCTCCTTACCAAGGAGGGGATGTTTCAGCGAAGCTGAAACGGGGGTGGTTGTGGGCGTTGAATGGCGGTACTGGACTGGTTCGGGCGCTGTTCAACGCCACAACCACCCCAGCCAGCGCTTTGCGCCGGCATCCCCTCCTTGGTAAGGAGGGGAGTATTCCGCTTACTCCTCTCCGCCCCTACAAGCTCAGGGGAATCACCCGCTCGTTGCCGGCCTGGTCCGTCAGGCGTAATTCGGCGGGACCTTTCAAACGGGCACCAAGCGTATCCGTCGCCACCGAAAACAGCGTGGAATGCTTGTGCTCGAAGCGTAGCAAACGGAACTTGCCACCCACCAACAGGCGGTAGCTGGCCAGGCCGGAAAGGTCGTCGCCGACGCGGAAAAGCACCTGCCCGCCGGGCCGCCCGATGAGGCTGCCTTTGGGGGCCACGGTATCGGTGAGAATGCGGTAGGAGCCGAACTGGCGGATATTGGCCGTGATGTTGCCCTGCTCGTCCCACTTGCCGCCGAGGTAAGCCTTGCCGCCGGCCGCGGTAGCCGCGTAGATAGCGGTGCGGGCCGGGTCGGCGGGCGGGGCGACGGGCTTGAGCGTGAGCACGGCCGTGTGGTAGAGCGGCAGCAGCGGCGAGCCCACCGTCCAGAAGCCGCTGCCAGTGGGCTCGGGCTTGTAGCTGGTGCCCAGGTAAATGTTGCCAAACAGCGTTTCCTTGCCAAACATGACGTTGAGCTTGGCCGTGGCGTAGTTGGTTTCCTTGCCGGCCGGAATCATCACCTGCCGGTCGAATTTCTTCGTGATGCTGCCGAAGCGCAGGGAGTCGGGCAGGCCGGCGCGCAGGTCGTACAGGTACACGTTTTCGCTGTTCTGGGTGTAGCTGGGCTTTATTTCGAGGCGGCGGTTGCCGCGCAGCAGCACCAGGTTGGCCCCCACGGAGTCGGTGCTCGGGTCGGCGGCCACGGCTTTTAGCAAGTTGCGCGTCACCTCGAAGCGCAGAGCCGTCTTCTTCACCGTGCCGGAGCGGGTTTTGAAGTATTCGGGCTGCTCGCCGCGCAGCACCAGATGCAGGGGCGTCTGGTTGTTGTAGGAGTCGGCCAGGGTGATGTCGACGTTGTAGATTTTGCCGGCTTCCACGTTCAGGCGGCCCTTGCCGGGGCTGGTGGTGGCGTACATCAGCAGGTCGTTGCCGTCGTCGACCCACAGCTTTTGCAGGGTGCGGCCCTGGGTGTTCTGGTACAGGAAATCGACGAAGTTGCCCACCTGCCGGGTGCCCGTCGGGAAGGGTATCGCGTCGATGTTGTGCTGGTAAAACGGCTGTCCGTTCACCTTCACCGCCACTCGCTGGATGCCGTTCTTATTCCAGGCATTGTCAAATCTATCAAAGCCCTGAATCAGCAAGCCCACCGTGCCGAAACAGCTGATGGTATCTGCCCAGTTGGTGGCCACGCCCGGCCCCGGCTGCACCTTGGGCACAAACAGCGCCTTGGCAAACACATTCTTTACCCGCGCCTCAATGCCGAGCGGCTCCAGCGCAAACGCCTGCATGGTGGGCGCCACGTGGTCCTGAATCTCAGGGAAGCCGCCCCATTGCAGCGGGTTGTACTGCCGGTCCTGGGCGTCGCGCACTTCCCAGTGCAGGTGCGGGCCGGCCGAGCCGCCCGTATTACCGCTCAGCGCCACCAGTTCGCCCTTCTTCACCGGAAACCGGTCCTTCTCGAAGAAGCATTCCAGCTCGTAGCTCTGCTTGTCGTACTGCCGGCGCAGCAGCTCTGCCGCAAACGCGCCCTTGAACTCGTTCAGGTGCCCGTACACGGTGGTCAGGCCATTCGGGTGCGTGATGTAGAGCACGTTGCCGTAGCCGAAAGACGACTGCTTGAGGCGCGACACGTAGCCATCGGCGGCGGCGTACACGGGCTGGTTCACCCCGCCGCCGGTCTTGATGTCGAGGCCGCCGTGGAAGTGGTTGGGCCGAAGCTCGCCCATGCTCCCGGCCAGGAAGCCCGGCTTGCCCGGCGCAATGGGAAACATGAAATACCCCGGAGCCACGGTGGGCCGCCCGGCATTCAGCAGCTCGGTCAGGCTGTGGTCGTGGTCGGAAGAATCGGCCTCCTGCCCCCCTACCCGCCACGCCAGCAGCACCAAAAACACACTTACTATCAACCGCACACTCAGCTTTCCCTTTTGCACAATAACGCTTCTTTTAATTCAGCTAATTCTTGATGTCGATGAACGGGTGTAGAGACGCATACTGGCGTCTCGGCGTTCGCGCCGTCTGAACGCGCCTGGCGCCCCCATTCAACGCCGAGACGCCAGTATGCGTCTCTACACCCGTCCCTAATATTCTAACGAATCCCCAGTTCCAGCAGCTTCTCCCCTTCCAGAAACCCTTCCAGCTGGTCGCCCATTTTCACGGGCCCCACGCCGGCGGGCGTGCCGGTGAATATCAGGTCGCCCATTTTCAGGGAGATATATTTCGACACGAAGGCGATGATTTTGGCGAAGGGGTGCAGCATCAGGCCGGAGTTGCCGGTCTGGCGGGTCTCGCCATTCACCGTGAGATGAAAATTGATGTTGGCCAGGTCAGCAAACTCGGCCACGGGCTTGAAGGTGGGCGAAATCGGGGCTGAGCCATCAAAGGCTTTTGCCAGTTCCCAAGGCAGGCCTTTCTTCTTGAGCTCGGCCTGCAGGTCGCGGGCCGTGAAGTCGATGCCCAGGCCGATGGCGTCGAAGTAATTGAGGGCAAATTGCTCGTCGATGTGGCGGCCGTTCTTGCTCACGCGCAGCACCAGCTCCAATTCGTGGTGAATGTCCTGCGAGAATTCGGGGATGAAAAACGGCTGGCCGCGTTGCAGCAGCGCCGTTTCGGGCTTCATAAAGATGACCGGGGCGCTGGGCACCTCGTTGTGCAGCTCGGCAATGTGGTCGGCGTAGTTGCGGCCGATGCAGATGATTTTCATGGCGACGGGAAAGGCGGGTCGTAGATATGTCAAAACTACGGCTCCCCGTTGGCTTACGGCAATCGGACGGCTGGTTTTTCCGGCCCGGTAGCCGGATAAAGCCAAAACTTTACCCCGCCCTGCTGCCGTATAGGCCGCAACGGCAGCCCGCGCTGCCACCCATCTTTCTTTCTCACTCCCATGCTTAGAAAACTCACCCTCGTAGCCAGCCTAGCCTTTCTGGCTGCCTGCTCCACGGTGCCCATCACGGGCCGCCGCCAGCTCAGCCTCGTAAGCGACAGCGAAATCAACACCCTGGCCGCCACGCAGTATCGCGACGTCATCGCCAAAGGCCCGCTCTCCAATAACTCGCAGCAGGTGGCCATGGTACGGAACGTAGGCCAGCGCATTCAGGCGGCCGTGGAAAGCTATTTCCGCCAGCAAAACGCCTCCGACCAGCTGGCCGGCTATCAGTGGGAATTCAATGTAATTCAGGACGATGCCCAGCAGAATGCCTGGTGCATGCCCGGCGGCAAAGTGGCCGTGTACACCGGCATTCTGCCCATCACGCAGGACGAGAACGGCCTGGCCGTGGTGATGTCGCACGAAATTGCGCATGCCGTGGCCAAGCACGGTTCCGAGCGCATGAGCCAGGGCCTTGTGCAGCAGCTGGGCGGGCAGGCCCTATCGGCCGCGCTCTCCACCAACAGCGCCGCCACGCAGCAATTGGCGTTACAGGCCTTCGGTGTGGGCTCTCAGGTGGGCTTGCTGAAATACGGCCGCAACCAGGAATCGGAAGCCGACCACTTGGGGCTGATTTTCATGGCCATGGCCGGGTACAATCCCGACGGCGCCATTACGTTCTGGCAGCGCATGGATGCCCGCGAGAACCAGGCTTCGCCGCCCGAATTCCTTTCCACTCACCCTTCCAATGGCACCCGCATCGCGGATATTCAGCGCGAATTGCCGGAAGCCCGTAAGTACTACAAGCCCCGCTAGCACGCGGCACTCAATCAGCACTGAGGAATGAGGAATTGCCGTTCAACCAATTAATTCTTCATTCCTCATGCTTCATTCCTCATTGCCTTTATGAAATATCTGCCTCGTCTACTCGGTTTGAGCCTGTTGAGCATTTTAGTAATGCTGCTGGCCATGTCGTGCGAAAGCACCAAACCAGCCGAGTTCGGCAGTCCCAACCGCATCAAGGGCGAGGCCATTGCCAAACCCGAAAGCCGGCAAATCGTGCATTTCACCGACAGCTCCACGGAGTACACCACGCCCCGCAGCGAGCTGGCCAAAGCCTTCATCCGGCAGTTCGGCGACGGCACGGTGGTCGATAAAATTCAGGTGCGCAAAGCCCCCGCCGGCCCCGACGAGCCGGTGAGCTACTACCTCATTGGCATGGGCCTGCGCAATGGCATGTTCCGGGCAATGGCCCTGCCCCTCACTGCCGGCGGCGACAACACTTACTACCTGCGGCCCACCGCCGAGCGCTACACCATCACCGGCCAGGGCTGCCCCATGTGCTTCTTCAATTTTGAAAACGGTCGCATCGTGGGCAGCACCTGCGGCGAGAAAGTGGGCGGCAGCACCTGCGACCTGAAAGTGGACACCAACAATTCTCTCTTTTCCTCGGCCGCTGCAAAATGAACACGCGCAACAAATGGCTGCTACGGGCCGCCCTCACGGCACTGGCACTGCTCATTACCACCGATAAGAAACGGCCGCCTGCACCCATCGAACCAAAAAAGCCCGCTGAATAGCGGGCTTTTTTTATCCTTTCTGCCCCGGATTTCCCAAGGCAAAATTCCGGATGCAAGCCGCCAGCAGCTCCGGATTAGCCTGCTCCAGCGGATGCCCAGTGTCGGGCAGTAGCTCGAAGCGGGCCCGGGGCAGCCTCGCCGCCAATGCCCGGCCCGTCGGGCTGCCGGCCGTGTGGTCGGCATCGCCCACCAGCAGCTGCAGCGGCACGGGCAGCGCCGCCAGCGCCTCGGTGGAGAGCGGCGGACTGGCCCCGGCGGCCGTCATCAGGGCGGCAGTGGCGCGTAGCACGGCGGCCCAGTCAGCGGGCGCATGGCGCTGACGCAGGGCTTCGGCGAAGGCCGGGACCTTGGCCAGTATCTTTTCGGGGTCGAGAAAACGGGTTTCGGCAGCGGCTGATTCCGGCGACCAGTCCAGTTTGGTGCCCAGTGTGCTGACGCTGGCGAACCGGGCGGGCTCCTGCGTGGCGCCCAGCAGGGCTGCATAGCCGCCCATGCTATAGCCGAATACGTGCGCCGGACCGGCTTCGTGCTCCGCTAAAAACGTCAGCACTTCATCGGCAAAGTGCTGCAGCTTGAACGTATCGGGCTGGACCTCCCTCCCACCGTGGCCCGCAAACGCCAGCATTTTCACATCGAAGTCGGCCGCCAACAGCCCGGCCAACGGCTTCAGGGTTTCGGGGCTGCCCAGCGCCCCGTGCAGCAGTAGCAGCGTTGGTTTCATGCTTAGCCGGTGATTTCGGCGGCCAGCCCGGCCAAGTCCAGCCCGTCGAACGTGCCCGAGGACATGAGCAGCAGGTTGGCATTGTCCCAGGACTGGCTTTTCAAAAACGCGGCCAGCTCGGCGCTATTGGTAATAACTTTGATATCAGGTCGCTGGAAGGCTTCGGCCACGGTAGCGGCAGCCAGCGGCGGCAGGCGCTTGTGCTCCAGCACGTGCGGGTTGAAGTACACCACCGCCACGTCGGGCGCATCGAAGCAGTGCGCATACTGCGGCAAAAAGGCCGGGTTGAGGCTGCTGAAGGTGTGCAGTTCCAGACAGGCCACCAGGCGGCGCTGCGGAAACTGCTTTTTCAGGGCCGTGGCGGTGGCTTTGAGCTTGCTGGGCGCGTGGGCGAAATCTTTGTAGACCACCGAGGTAGCACCTTCACGCACCAGTTCCAGCCGCCGCGCCGCGCCGGGGAACGTGGCCACCGCCCGGAAGAAATCCTTGCCTTTGATGCCCAGCTGCTTGCACACTTCCTTCGCGGCCGAAATATTACGCAGGTTGTGCTCGCCAAATACCTGCACGGGCACCTCTTCGTCCTTTTTGGTGATGAGGAACGTGCGGCCGTCGCGGATAACGTGCTCGTGCGGCCCGTAGCCGATGTAGGTGACGTCGGGGTTGGTGGGCACGCTCACGAGTTGCACCTGCTCGTCGTCGCGGTCGTAGATAAGGACGCCGGCTTTGGGCGTCATATCGGCAAAAATGCGGAACTGCTCGCGGTAGATTTCCTCGGTCGGAAACACGTTGATGTGGTCCCAGCTGATGCCCGAAATCACGCCAATGTGGTGCTGATAGAGATGAAACTTGGGCCGCCGGTCCACCGGCGACGACAGGTATTCGTCGCCTTCGATGATGATGATGGGCGCATCGTCGGTCAGTTGCACCATCAAATCGAAGCCCGCCAGCTGCGCGCCCACCGCATAGTCGAACTTGCGATTGTGGAACCGCAACACGTGCAGAATGCAGGCCGTGATGCTGGTTTTGCCATGCGAGCCGCCGATGACGATGCGCTGCTTGTCGCGGCTGGCCTCGTAAATGTATTCGGGGAAAGAGTAGATTTTCAGGCCCAATTCCTGAGCCCGGAGCAGCTCGGGGTTGTCGGGGCGGGCGTGCATGCCCACGATAACGGCCGTGAGGTCGGGCGTGATGCGGGCCGGGTCCCATCCTTCCTGGGCCGGCAGCAGGCCGGCGGCGGCGAGGCGGCCTTTGGCGGGCTCGAAAATTTCATCGTCGGAGCCCGTGACGCGGGCGCCGCGGCGGTGCAGGGCCAGCGCCAGGTTGTGCATGATGCTGCCGCCCACTGCGATGAGGTGAATGGCTTCGGGGGAGGTGGCGGGGCTGGAGGAGGATTCCAAATCAGGGTTGTCGTTAGTTGTCTTTTGCTCGTTGTCGGTTGTTAGTCAGGGTTTGGCGGGGAACAATATTCCGGCGCGGCGCGGGCCAACGCACAAAACGGCCACCGCCAACGAGCCCCTGACAATCAGAAAGCAAGGGCGCGAAAGTACAAAGGCCGGGCCGCCGCCGCCATTCCCGGCCCGAAAGAATAGCGGGCGCGAGCCAATCTTTTCCGTATCGTCGGGGTTAACTTTGTGTATATCGTGGCCGGCTCGGTTTTATTTCCCGGGCCGGCCTCGTTGTCCCCGCTATTTCGTTACCTTAGCTAGCCACCTTTCCCTATGCCCGACCAAATGGATGACCGCCTGAAGCAATCCGCCGCCCGTGCCAAGGCGGCTTGGACCAATCGGGGCGGCATGGTGGTCCCCCAGAATGCCAGTGCGGCCGGCAAGCTGCCGCCCCAGGCCCCCGAGCTCGAAATGGCCGTGCTCGGCGCCCTGATGCTGGAAAAGGATGCCCTCACCTCGGTGATTGACCTGCTCAAGCCCGAGAGCTTTTATAAAGACAGCCACCAGCGCATTTACCGCGCCGTCATTCGGCTGTTCGATAAGTCGGAGCCCATCGACCAGCTCACCGTGGTGCACGAGTTGCGCGAGATGGGCGAACTCGAGGCCGCCGGCGGCCCCTTCTACGTGGCCAACCTGACGCTGAAAGTGAACTCGGCCGCCAACGTCGAATACCACGCCCGCATCATCACCGAAACCGCCATCAAGCGCGAGCTGATTCGGATTTCGAGCGAAATTCAGCGCGATGCTTTCGAGGACACGACGGATGTGTTCAAGCTGCTCGATGATACCGAGTCGGCCCTGTTTGAGGTATCGGAATCGAACATCCGCAAGAACTTTGATGACATGCGGAGCCTGATGGGCAAGGCCATCAAAGAGCTTGAGGAAAAGAAAAACCAGTCGGATGGTTTGACCGGGGTACCCACCGGCTTCTCGGCCCTGGACCGCGTCACGAGCGGCTGGCAACCGTCTGACCTTGTGATTATTGCCGCCCGCCCGGGCATGGGCAAAACCGCCTTCGTGGTATCGGCCATGCGCAACGCGGCGGTCGATTTTAAGAAAGCCGTGGCCATTTTCTCGCTGGAAATGTCCTCGCTCCAGCTTGTCAATCGTCTGATTTCGGCCGAAGCAGAGCTGGATTCTGAGAAAATCAAGAAAGGCAGCCTCGCCGACCACGAATGGCAGCAGCTCAACCACAAAATCACGGCCCTCTCGGCCGCGCCCATCTACATTGATGATACGCCGGGCCTGAGCATCCGCGAGCTGCGCACCAAGTGCCGCCGCCTGCGCTCGCAGAAGGACGTGCAGATGATTATCGTCGACTACCTGCAGCTGATGAGTGGCAACACCGACGGCCGCGGCGGCAACCGTGAGCAGGAAATCGCCAGCATATCGCGGGCCCTCAAGGGCATTGCCAAGGAGCTGAACGTGCCCGTACTGGCGCTGTCGCAGCTTTCGCGCTCGGTGGAAACGCGGGGCGGCGACAAGAAGCCGCAACTGAGTGACCTGCGTGAATCGGGCTCCATCGAGCAGGATGCCGACATGGTAATCTTCCTCTACCGCCCCGAATACTACGGCCTCGACCAGGACGCCGAGGGCAACTCGACCCAGGGCGTGGGCGAAGTCATCATCGCCAAGCACCGGAACGGCTCACTCGAAACCGTGCAGCTCAAGTTCATCGGCAAGTTCACCAAGTTCGCCGACCTCGACGGTGTGGGCGGCGGCTTCGACCCCAGCGGCTACCAGCCCATGGGCCTGCCCGCCAGCAACTTCGACAACGAGCCGAGCCCCTTCGCCCCCACGACCATTCGTCTGGGCTCGAAGATTAACGAGTCGCCGGTGCCTTTCCCGAAGAGCAACAGCTTCGGCGAGGAGCCACCGTTCTAGGCCATGCAGTTTGGCAGCGCAGTAACGGCGCATCCCCCACGCCGTCCTCTTTATTCGGCGGGGGGCATTCGGCTTTTATCGCTGCTGTTCAACCCCGTAGTGGGCGGAGCAATGACCGCGCGGAACCTGAAAGATGTGCAGCAGCCGGGAACTGCCCGTATGGCTTTGGTCTGCTGCATCCTTTACACGGTGCTCACAATGTACCTGTTTGCCCGCTTTTTGCCATTGCTGTTTATGCCGTGGTTTTCTTGGCTCACCAGCATACTGGCTGGGCTGGCGCTGGAGACTTACGCCAAGCGTTTTATCACTGATTGGCACACACTTCCAGTGAAAAGCAACTTTAAGCCAATAGTTATTTGCTTGCTTGTACCCGGGCTGCTATTCGGGCTGGCTTTTATTGCCGCGCCGCAACATGCTCGTTAGTTTACTTACCATTATATGACTGATAGCATTGCCGTGCCCGTGTTGGCACTGTTAAGCTTTTTCGCCTTTCTGGCCGGTTTTATCGACTCGATGGTGGGTGGCGGTGGGCTGATTCAGCTGCCGGCCCTGCTATTGCTACTTCCCAACGTGCCCGTTCCCACCGTGTTGGGCACTGGCAAGGTGGCCAGTCTGGCGGGCACGTCGGCCTCGGCATTTCGCTATTTAAAAGGCCTCACAGACGTACCCATTCGTTGGCGCACGGTGGCGGTGGCGGCCGTGGTGGCGGGCTGCTTCGCGCTGCTGGGGGCCCGCGCCGTGAGCGGCCTCAACAAAGAACTGGTGAAGCCGCTGGTACTGGCGCTGCTGGTGCTCATGGCCGCTTACACCTTCTGGCGCAAGGACTTTGGCAGTTTGCACGCACCGCGCCTGCACGGCCGCCGCGAGTTGTGGACGGGCGTGGCCCTGGGGGCGAGCATCGGGTTTTACGACGGTTTTTTTGGGCCGGGCACGGGCAGTCTGCTGCTGTTTGCCTTCGTGGGGCTGTTTGGCTACGACTTTCTGGCGGCTTCGGCCTCGGCCAAAGTGGTGAACGTGGCCACCAACATTGCCGGGCTGGCCTACTTCGTCTCAACCGGGCAGGTGCTGTACCAGGTGGCGCTGCCCATGGCGGTGTGCAACGTGCTGGGCTCCATGCTGGGCACGCGGCTGGCCATGCAGCGCGGCACAGGCTTTGTGCGCGTGCTGTTTCTGGTGGTAGTCAGCGTGTTTATCCTGAAATTGGGTTGGGAGACGTTGGCCTGAAACAGCAAGTGCCCCGAATTGCGATATTCGGGGCACTCGGTTAAGCAGTTAGCCGGCGGTTCTGGCCGGTTCTATTCAGCAGCGGCCCTCACGAAGCGGGTGCTGCTGCCGGTGCTCAGGTCACGGACAAAGTACACGCCACCGGGCAGGGCACGCACATCGAGCACTGGGCCGGCGCCATTTTGCACCTCCCCCGCCTGCAACTGTCGGCCCAGCTGGTCAAATAAGGCGTAGCGAGTGCCAACGGCTCCCGTAATCACCACGTTTTCAGTGGCCGGGCTGGGATACACGGCCAGCGGCTGGCTGAAAGCGCTGCTCTTCACCACCACCACGGGGCTGAAGCTGGTGATGCCGTCGCGGTCTACCTGCCGCAGCCGGTAGTAGCTGAGCGCCGCCGGACGGGCATCCACAAAATCGTACTGGGTGCGCTGCGACGTGGTGCCCGCCCCCTGCACCTGGCCAATGGCCCGGAAATTCTCCGGCGAATCGGCGGCCCGCTCCACAACGAAATGGTCGCTGTTGCGCTCCGAGGCCGTGCTCCAGGCCAATGCCACACCGCCCGCCGTGCTTTTGCCCTGAAAAGTTGCCAGCTCTACCGGCAGCGGCGTGAATGTACCGTAGGCCGAATACACATCGACATCGAAGCTCGCGTTTAGCAAACCCGAGATGCGCAACTCAACCTGATTGAAGGCTTTGTTCACCGGAAACTCCACGGTGGTCTTGCCCGCGCCCGCGCTTAGCGCACTTAGGCTGATGATGCTATTGAGCGGCATGCTCTCCTCATACGACGCATTCGAGCCCATATAAGTACGAATGGTCATGTTGCTCAACAGCGATAAATCCAGATTAGAGCCGGCCTGGATGATGAGGCCGGCCACGCCGCCCTGCGGCACCACCGAACCAAAACCCAGACGCAAACGGGCACTGCCAAGCAGTGCTGGAGCCGTCAGAGTGGCCGCCGTCATTGCTGAGTTGTCGATGGCATGCGCTGTATTGGCCGTATTCAGCGAGGAAGCCACGGCGCTAACGTATTGAAATTGAGCAGCCTGTGCTTGCCAAGCTGCGCAACATAGCAGAAGTGCCAATAAAATGATTCGAATAGAAGCGTATAGATTGAACATAAGCAGATGATTTAGTGAATCTTCTACCCGCGATGCAATCCATTTGCCAACTCATTCTTTTCATGGCAACTATTTGATTACCAATTATATAATATTATATAATTATTTTATAATCAGTACCAAAACTGGAAACCTGCTCCAAAATGGGAAGCCATTTTTATAATTATTCGTTTTACGCAACCTTTCTACTAATGGTTACAACAATCTATTCATCAGTAAATAGCGTAGGCAAAACCAAAGGCTTATAATATAATTAATTTAATAATTTTAATTCACAAAGCATTTCTTGCTCATCCTGCTACGTTTAGCGCCACAGTTTTTGGCTGCATTTTGCGGCGGCTTTTGCGCCGCCGGTTCAGCCACATGATGGTGCCGGTGATGGGGAACGTGGCCCCCAGCAGGCCAATAACAAAAGCCAGAATTTTGGTGGGCAAGCCAAAGATGGCCCCGGTGTGCACCGGCTTGAACAGGCCGCGAATGCGCTGGCCTACCGGGCGCTGCGCATACGTCTGACTGCTGATGACGCGCCCGGAATACTGGTCGAGGTACACTTCATCGGCGGCGTTTTCGGTGATGGCGCCGGGGCGCAGAATGGCTACGCGAATGCTGCCGGCAGGCTCTTTGGGCATCTGCACGGAGAATGACTCGGCATCCGGGGCTTGCTGGCGGGCCAGGGCCAGCACGGCATCAGCCGCGAAGGGGGCCGTGCCGGCCACAGCGGGCGCGGTTGAAGCAGGCGGCTCGGGGCGCTTCAGGGGCGAATGGGTGAGCTTGTTGATGCCCGCGCCCACCCAATCGAACGACATGCCCACGCCCGTGAGGGCCATGATGAACAGGAATACGGAAGCATAGAAGCCCAGCGAGATGTGAAAATCGTGGTTCAGGCGCTTCCAGCCACTGCCCCACTTCACCTTCAGGCGCGGCGTGAGGGCTTTGCGGGCGGTGGGCCACCACAGCACCAGCCCGGTGCCGAGAATGAACAGAAACACCGTGGCGCTCACACCCATCACGAGCTTGCCGATTTTGCCGGCCACCAGGCCGCGGTGCAACTGCTCCACGGTTTTGAAGAAGTTGTCGCGGGGGTTCAGCTCGCCGGTGATGGCGGCCGTGTAAGGGTTCACGAATATGCGGGGGCCACCGCCATCGCCTTTGCCGCCCTTGCCGCCTTTCTCAGGGCCTTTGCCAGGCATCCGGCTCTGGCTGCCGCGCTGGCCACCTTTGCCGTTCTTGCCCCCGGCATCGCCGCCGGCCAGGCTCACTTCCACGGTGCGGGCGGGGTCGGCGTAGAGCTTGAAGCCGCCGATTTTGGCTTTGGGCTTGTGGGCTTTCACGGCCTCAGCCAGTTGCGCCAGCGACAGGCGCGGCGTGGTAGCAGGAGCCACGAAGTAGCGCGCCGGGTGCCAGGCCTGCTCGATTTCCTGCTCGAAAGCCAGCACACTGCCCGTGAGGCATACAAACACAATAATGAGCCCCGAGGCCAGGCCCAGCCAAAGGTGAACGGTACGGAAAGCGGATTTAACCGGGGTCATAAGCTTGGGCAGGCGAGTTGTTTTGAAAGCGCGGCAATGCTGACAATGCGACCGATTACAGCTTGTAGGTGAGCGTGGTGGAGAAGGTGCGGGGCGCAATGGGGTTGGCGCTGTTGTCGTCGTGCAGGTTGTAGCTCAGCTGGTTGAGCAGGTTGGCCATTTTAAAGCGCACCGAGAACCGCTCGTAGGCGTAGCCCACCGAGGCATCGAACAGGAAGTAGTTGGGCAGGGCCAGGTACTTGTTGGTGTCCGTCACGGGGTTGCCTTTGGCGTCGTAGATGAGGCGCGGGTTGCGGCCGGCCAGGCGGTCGCCCACGTAGTAGCCGGTGGCGCCGGCACTCAGGCCGCGCAGGAACACATTGTCCCCAAACACCTTACCAAAGGAATAGAACAAGCTCAGGTTGGCGGTGTGGGCGGGGTTGTAGCGCAGGCGGCTGCCGTCCACGTAGAGCGTGCTATGGGTGTAGGCGGTGTTGTTGTAGCTGTAGCCGGCGATGAGCGAGATGCCGTTCACGGGGCGGCTCTGCACGTCTACTTCCACGCCCTTGCTCGTGACTTCGCCAGCCAGCTCCTGGGCACTGGGGAAGTTGGCGTTGTAGTTCGGGTTCAGGCCGCTGCCGAGATACTGCTGAATGGTTTGGGCCTGGTTGTTATTCACAATGTAATAAGCCGTTACATTGGCCGACAACGCGCCTTTGAACAAGTCATTTTTGATGCCGGCCTCAAACTGGTCAATCATTGAGGGGGGCAGGCTGCCGCCCTGGTTATCGGTCACGGTGTTGGCCTGGGGCGCGAAGGAATTGGAATAGGAAGCGAAGATGGCCGTGGTTTTGACGGGCTGGTACACCAGGCCCAGGCGCGGCGAGAAGGCGTTGTCGTAGCGGCGGTTTTCCTTCACCGTGGCCGGGTTGGTGGCGGGAGCAGTGAGGGCGGGGTAAGTGTACACGTCGCTGGGGGTTTCCTGGTAGCTCCAGCGCAGGCCGGCCAGCAGCTTCACGTTGTCGGTCAGGCTGATGAGGTCCTGGGCGTAGAAACCGGCGCGGCGGGTGTTGCCCAGCGTGCGGGTGTTGTAGCGCAGGGCATTGTAGCCGGTGGTGGTGCCTTTGGGCTGGCCCAGGCGGCGGCTGGGGTTCAGGATGTTGACCGAGTCAAACGCCTGGGTGGTGTATGCCAGCGTATTGGTGTTGTACTGGTCGGCATCGGCCCCCACCAGCAGCGTGTGGCCAATGCGGCCGGTACGGAAATTCCCCGTCAGGTCCACCTGGGCGAGGTAGTAGTTTTCGCCGGTTTCGGTGCGTTGCAGGCTGCGGAGCCAGTTGCCGTAGCTCTGACCGGGCTTGATGACGTTGGCGGTGGGCCGGCTGGCACTTTTCAACTCGTTGGCGTAGCGCTGGAACGCGCCCACGGCCCGCACCTGCCAGGTGCTGTTGAGGCGGGTGGTGAGGGTGGCGGTGGCGCTGGTCTGGTTGGTGGCGTTGGTGGCGTCGGCCGTGTTCAGGAAGCGGCTGCGCGAGTCCGAAATCTGGTAATCGACGGTGCCGATACCGAAATCCGGCGTGCGGTTGTCGCGCAGGTAGTCGCCTTCAATCACCAAATCGGTTTTGGGGCTGAGGCGGAACAACAGCGAAGGGTTGACGTACACGCGGTTACTCTTCACGCCGTCGCGGTAGCTGTCGGCCCGCTCCCAGGTGCCGTTCAGGCGGAAGGCTACTTTCTGGCTCTCTCCCACCGCGCCGTACACATCAAACTGGGGCTTCACGAAGCCGAAGCTGCCCACCCGCAGCCCTACCGAGCCGCCGCGCTCAAACTGCGGCTTCTTGGTCACCAGGTTCAGGATGCCACCCGCTGCCACGTTGCCGTATAGGATGGCCGCGCTGCCCTTCAGCACCTCCATGCGCTCCAGGGAGCTTACTTCCGGCATGATGCCGTTGTTGAAGCGCACCCCGTTTTTGAAGGTATTGGCGCTGGTATATGCAAAGCCGCGACTGGCGATTTCCTCCTGGGTGCCGCCGGTGGCGCCCATGACGTACACGCCGGCCACGTTGGCCAGCACGTCGCTCAGGCGCAGGGCCTGCTGCTGCTCCAGCACCGGCCGCTCGATGGTGAGCGTGGCCTGCGGGTTGTCGAGGGGCGCGATGGGCATTTTGCCCACGCTGGGGGTGCGCTGGTTCAGGCTTTTGGCACCGGTCACGGTTACTTCCTGAAGCTGCTGCTCGCCGCGGGCCAGCGTGAAGGGCGGCAGCGTGGCCGTCTGGCCGGGCTGCACTTCTACTGCTACTTCCTGGGCCTGGCAGCCCAGGCAGCTTACCACAAACGCCTGCCAGCCGGCCGGCACTTTCAGGGTGAAGGTGCCATCGGCGGCGGTCACGGTGCCGCGCTCGCTGCCTTTGAGGCGCACCGAAACCTGCTCGGCGGGCTGGCCATCGGCCAGCAGCACGCGGCCCGTCACGCTACCGTTGTTCTCACTGCTATGCTGCTGCTTATGATGCCGCATCGGCATATTCTGGGCAAACCCGGTGGCAGGCAACAAAGCAACAGAAAGCGACAGGAGCGGGACGAAGTACCTCATGAAGTTATTTAGACAGATTCAAAATAGAGCACAAAGGTGCAGCCTATTTAGAATCATTCCAAACTCTATTTAGAGTCATTCTAAATAATAATGTTGAGTTATTCGCGGCAAACCGGCCGATTTCATCAATACTATTTTGGAATATTCTAAAAATCAGATGACTACCAACAAAAACACCCGGCTGATGAGCCGGGTGTTTCACAACCATAAATCGATGGTAGGGCTGGCTATACCAGAGCGGCTTCCCGCTCCGCCGCCACCGGAGCGGGCAATTCGAAGACTTCAGCCAGCAACTCATAGGAGCGCAGACGGTCCTGGAAATCGGCGGTGATGGTGACGGCCGTGATTTCGTCCACACCATATTCGGCCGCCATTTGGGTGAACTGGGCGTGCACCTGCTCGGGGGTACCGCTCACCACGCGGTTGCGGTTGAAGGCGAGATGGGCCTGGTCTTCGGTAGAGAAGCGGTGGCTGCGCACCTCCTCAGTAGAAGGGAAGGTGCGGAATTCGCCCTTATTGAAACGAATCAGCTGCATGTCCATGGCTTTGCGCAGCTCGTCGGCCTTCTCCTCGGTATCGGCACAGAAGGTGAACACGGCCACGTTGGCCAGCGGTGCGGCCAGCTCGCGGCTGGGCCGGAACCGCTCGCGGTACTGGCGCACGGCCGCCGGGCCGCCGGCCCCGTTGATGAACTGGGCAAAGGAAAACGCCATGCCCAGGTGCGCGGCAAACAGGCCGCTCTGGCCGCTGGAGCTCAGCAGCCACAGCTCCGGTGCGGTGGCAGTGGAGGGAATGGCCATCACGCGCTCGTGAATGGTGTCGGGCACTTTCTCGTCGCGCAGGTAGGCTTGCAGGTCCATTAGCTGCTCCACGAAGTCCTGCTCGCTGAAAGTGTTGCTGGGGTTGAGGGCGTGGGCGGTGAGGCGGTCGCCGCCGGGAGCGCGGCCCATGCCCAGGTCGATGCGGCCGGGAAACAGGTTTTCGAGCAGGCGGAAGTTCTCGGCCACTTTCAGGGCCGAGTAGTGGGGCAGCATCACGCCGCCCGAGCCCAGGCGCAGGTGCTGCGTCTGGCTGCCGAGGTGGGCAATGAGGACTTCGGGCGTGGAGCCGGCCAGCGTGTTGGTGTTGTGGTGCTCGCTCACCCAGAAGCGGGTGTAGCCGAGGCGGTCGGCCAATTGGGCCAGCTGCACGGTTTCGAGCAGGGCCTCGCGGGCGGTGCTGCCGGGCCGGATGGGCGACTGGTCGAGGACGTTGAGACGGATTTTGGAAGTGGATTTCATAGCCGGGATATTTGAACAAGGAGGTAAACCGCTCCCAGCCTCATACGGTTTGGAACGGCGCACTGGATGGGCCGGGCGATGAACAATTGCCCGCTCAGCTGTTAAGGGCCGAAACAATTCTTTCCCCTTTATATAATGAGCGACCAAAACTTCGTCACCCTCACCGTGGCCGACGGTACCGAAATGCGCGCCTACACGGCTTTCCCCAGCAGCACCGGCCCCGTGCCGGGCATCATTCTGCTTCAGGAAGCCTTTGGTGTGAACCACCACATTCGCAGCGTGGCCGACCGGCTGGCGGCGGCCGGCTACGCCGTGGTAGCGCCCGAGTTATTCCACCGCACCGCCGCGCCGGGCCTGGAAATTGCCTATTCCGATTTCGGCACCGTGGCCATGCCCCACTACAGCGCCATCAACAACACCGACCTGACCTCGGACCTGCAGGCGGCCTACGACTGGCTCACATCGCAGCCGCTGGTGAAGGCCGATAAAATTGGCAGCATCGGCTTTTGCCTGGGCGGCCGGGTATCGTTTCTGGCCAATGCGGTGCTGCCGCTGGCGGCGGGCGTGTCGTACTACGGCGGCGGCACCCACACTATTGCCGACCGCGCCAAAGACCTGCACGGCACGCACCTCTTCTTTTGGGGCGGGCTCGATGCGCACATCGGCAAAGAGCAGATTAATCAGGTTATCGAGGCCGTGGAAGCAGCGAAGAAACCTTACATCAACACCGTCATCTCCTACGCCGACCACGGCTTCAACTGCGATGAGCGGCCCAGCTACCACCCCGAAGCTGCCAAGGAAGCCTGGGCGCTGACGCTGGCGTTTTTTGGCGAGAAGCTGGGCGCGTAGCTTCTGTAGGGAACAAAGAAGACCCGTCATGCTCATCGGGCGTCCGCGCAGTCGAAGCATGACGGGCTTTTTGGTGTTATCGAACTCTGACTACTGCCGCAGGCTCAGGCTCAATAACCACCGCCTGCCGGCCCAGGTACTGCGCCATGCTGCTGGCCAGAATAATCTGCAAGGCATGATAGAGCATCAGCGGCAATAGAATAAGGCCGGTGGCCGCGCTGGCCGGAAACAACAGGCTGGCCATGACGCTGCCGTGCACTAATGACTTTTTCGAGCCGCAGAACACGGCCACCACTTGGTCGGCGCGGGGGAAACTCAGGGCGCGGCTCAGGCCCCAGATGATGGCGAATACTAATAAGTACAGTACCACCATGCCCGCCCCCAGCTTGAAGACATCGGCCGGGCGGTAGCGGCTGAAAATGCCATCAGCGAAGGAATCGCAGAAGGCGGTGAAGACGATGAGCAAGATGGTGACTTGGTCGAAGATGCGCAGGGCAGCCTTGTGGCGGTCGGCGAAGGCGTGGAAGCGCGAGTTGAGCAGTACCCCCGCCCCTACCGGCAGCACCACCTGCCACAGCAGCTGCACCGCCAGGCTCCAGAGTTGGCCGCCGCCCGTGCCGGTGTGCAGAAACAAGCTGCACAGCAGCGGCGTGAGCACGATGCCCAACAGGCTGGAAATACTGGCGTTGAAAATGGCCGCCGGCAGGTTGCCACCCGCAATGCTCACCATCACCACCGACGTGGAAACCGTGCTGGGCAGCGCGCACAGAAAGAAAATGCTTTGCCAGAGCATCTCGCCGCCCTCGGCCCCGAAAAACGGCCGCACCAGCAGCGCCAGCGCCGGAAACAGCACAAACGTGCTGAGCTGTACCAATGTGTGCAGCTTCCAGTTGCGCATGCCATCGCGCAGCTTTTCAAAGCTCAGCTTGAGGCCATAAAAGAAGAAAACCAGCGCTACGCCCACCGTGGTGATGCTGTGCCAGGGCACTGGACTGGCCTTGCTGCCCAGGCCGGGCGCGAAATAAGCCAGCGCCACCACGCCCAGCAGCGCCAGCAGGAACCAGTCGAGCCCGGCGCGGGCTAAAAGGGCAACGAGGCGGTTTGGGGCTGGCGGCGGGGCTGGAGTCATGGGCAGGGATACGCCGGGAGCGGCGGTTGTGATGCGGGTGAGACAACGAAAAAGCGTCAGCCTCCTGAGAGCCTGACGCTTTTTCGGCATTGAATGATGAATCTGCTGTCATCCTGAGCGGAGCGAAGGACCTTATCACTGCTAAACAGTTTATTCTGATGTGATAGGGTCCTTCGCTCTGCTCAGGATGACAGTTTGAAGGCTAGGCTATTACTCGCCGGGTACGCCGCTGCCCAGGCCAGGGGCGGCGTTGCCCTGCACGCCCTGCACATTGGGTACGCCCATTTTCTCTTCGCGCTTGCGCTGATACTTGCCAAACTGAGCGGGGTTGAGCACGTCTTTCAGGGCTTCGAGGCGCGAGCGGCCGGCGCTTTCTACCACGCCAGCCAGCTTGCGCGGGTCGGCTTTGTAGCGCAAGCGGCCGGTTTCGACCTGCTCCACGGCCCGGCGGTTGATGACGCGCACCTTCTCGGTTTGCTGGGGGGTGAGGCCCAGGTTCTGCTGCATGTTGGCGGTGAGGGCATTGGCCTTGGCATCAACAACGGCATCAGGCGGTGCCACTATGGGGGGCTCGTCGGGTACGGTGGTTTTGGTTTTCACGCTGGGCTGGCCGGCGGGCTTCACCTTGGTTTTGACGGTGGCCTGCGCGTGGGCGGCCGGAGCCGCCGACAACACGGCCAGGGCCAGCAGCGGCGAGAGCAACAAGAGTTTCATAGAAAAGCGAAAAATCAAAAAACAGCGCCCGGAAACATAGCGCTATGACGGAGTAAATATCGGCCAAAAAGCCGGCTCATTTCATCCCGAACGCAGTGTTAACCACCTTTCGTGCCAGCCTGGGTTTAAAATTCGGGCCTCCGCTTCCGGCCTTGCAACCTTTCAGCCGCTTTTTCCATACTATTGACCATGAAACACGTGACCATGAAACACGCCAAACGCTCCAAATCCAACTGGCTGCTGGCCGCCGGCCTCGGCGCGGCTACCCTGGCCCTCACCATGTGGGGCAACCGGCGCGGCTCCTACGACCTGAGCGGCCGCGTGGTGCTCATCACTGGCGGCTCGCGGGGGCTGGGCCTGGTGCTGGCCCGCCAGGCCGTAGCCGAAGGGGCCCGCGTGGCCATCTGCGCCCGCGACGAGGCCGAGCTGGCCCGCGCCCGCCAGGACCTGCTCATGGCCGGCGCGGCCGAAGCCGACGTGCTGACCCTGGCCCGCGACATCACCAACGAAATAGAAGTGCGCACCATGGTGGCCGAAGTTGAAACCCGCCTCGGCCCGGTCGACGTGCTCATCAACAACGCCGGCATCATCACGGCCGGCCCGCTGGACAACATGGACGCGCGCGATTTCGAAGACTCGATGGCCGTGCATTTCTGGGCCCCGCTGCACGCCATGCAGGCCGTACTGCCCAGCATGCGGCGCCGGAGCGCGGGTCGCATCGTAAATATTTCGTCGCTGGGGGGCAAGGTGGCGCTGCCACACATGGCCCCGTACAGCGCCAGCAAGTTTGCGCTGGTGGGCCTTTCCGAAGGCTTTCGGGCCGAGCTGCACCAGCACGGCATTTCGGTAACCACCGTGTGCCCCGGCTTGCTGCGCACCGGCAGCCCCGACCATGGCGAGTTCAAGGGCCAGCAGCAGAAGGAGTTTGCCTGGTTCAGCATTGCCGATTCGCTGCCTGGCTTCACGCTCAGCGCCGAGCAGGCCGGCCGCCAAATCTGGAACGCCTGCCGCCGCGGCGACGGCGAGGTCATTCTCTCGCTGCCCGCCAAGTTTCTGGCCGCCTTCCACGGCTTGCTGCCCGGCACCACCACCGACATCTTGAGCTGGATGAACCGCGCCCTGCCCGCCACCGGCGAAAGCCCCGCCGCCAACGTGCGCCGCACCGGTTTCGAGAGCGAATCGGACATCACCCGCTCGCCGCTTACGGCCCTCACCCGCAAAGCCGCCGCGAAGAATAACGAGCTGTAGAGACGCATCTTTGCGTCTCGTCGTTTGCGCCGCGTGCTTTCCATCGTGCCGGGGCCTCGTTCAACGACGAGACGCAAACATGCGTCTCTACCTCATGCATTTCCCCGTCGAGCTAGCCCTGGGTCCTGCCCGCCTGCCCGTGCACCTGTTGTGCGAGGTGCTGGCCTACACCCTCGGCTTCCGCCTCTACCAGCACCTGCGCACCGGCACTCGCGACCGCATCAGCGACGCGCACCGACAATGGATTTTTGTAGGCGCCGCCGCCGGGGCCCTGCTCGGCTCGCGCCTATTGGGCCTGCTCGAGCACCCCGAGCTGCTGGCGCACCCGCCCGGCGGCTGGCTCTACTACTTCACCAACAAAACCATTGTGGGCGGCTTCCTGGGCGGCCTCATCGGCGTGGAGCTCACCAAAAAGCGCCTGGGCGTGAAGGCCAGTAGCGGCGACCTCATGGTGTTTCCTATCCTACTGGGCCTCGCCATTGGCCGGCTCGGCTGCTTTTTCAGCGGCCTGGAAGACGGTACCTACGGCACGGCCACCACTCTGCCCTGGGGTATCAACTTCGGCGATGGCGTGCGCCGCCACCCCACCAACATCTACGAAATCCTGTTTCTGGGGGCGCTGGCGCTGCTGCTGTGGCTGCTGGAACGGCGCACTTCTTTGGCCGATGGCCGGCGGTTTCAGCTGTTTCTGAGCGGCTATTTGCTGTTCCGGCTGCTGGTGGAGTTTATCAAGCCCACCGCGGCACTGCCGGGGCTGGGACTTACGGCGATACAGTGGGCATGTGTGGCGGGGCTGGGGTATTATGTTTGGGGGTGGAGTGTACTGAGGAGCAGTAGGTATTGAAATTCAAGCTGCATGTTCACGTAGTCGCATTGAAAAAACCTATAATTTGAAAGCAGACAAAAATGAAACAGATAATAACTTTAATTGCCTTATTAACGGCTTCATTTTCACAGACTGTATTTGGGCAGACAAACTACTTAGCTAACGGCAACAAATACCTTGCAAACGAGAAATACTCTGCTGCTGAAAGGGTTTTTAGAGAAGCTGTTAAAGCAGACAGCTCAAATTTAATTTATCAGTGCCAGCTTGCTTTATCATTGACACAACAAAGCAAATACGAGGAAGCAAATCATGTAATTGACAAAGTTCTTTCAAAGGACCCATCAAATATCGGGGCTTTGTGGTATGGCGGAGTAAATGGTTTCTCAAACGAGAAAGCAGAGTTCAGAAAGACAATAAGTTATTTCGAGAGAGTATTGCCCTTGCTTAAGGAAAACCAAGGTCAATTTTACTCTGCTAATTGGTTTATCGGCAAATCTTATCAAAACCTGCTTCAAACTACTGGAATCAGTTATGATGAAGCTTCTAGAATGCTGGAATGCTACGCTCTATATGTGCGACTACAACCAAATGCTGAAGACGCTTCTAAAATAGCAGCATTCGTCCAACACATAAAAGAGATTAGACCTCCAAATAATGTAAAGCTGTGGGTTAATAAGTAAGTTTTTAATTCATTCTGACCAATTGGCACACTACTGAATCAATAACATTCCCATGCCTGAACGTCCCTACACCTACTACGATTTCACGCTGAGCCTGTGCCCACAGTGCCTGCGCCGCATCGAGGCCAAAATTGTCTTTGAGGACGGGAACGTGTTCATGCTCAAGCGCTGCCCCGAGCACGGGCGGCAAAAGGTGCGTATTGCCACCGATATTGAGTATTACAAAAGCATCCGCAACTACGTGAAGCCCAGCGAAACGCCGCGCCGCTTCAACATGGCCACGCATTTCGGCTGCCCGTATGACTGCGGCCTGTGCACCGACCACGAGCAGCACAGCTGCCTCACCGTCATTGAGATAACCGACCGCTGCAACCTCACCTGCCCCACCTGCTACGCCGAAAGCAGCCCCACCCACGGCCGGCATCGCACCCTGGAAGAAGTGGAAGCCATGGTGGACCTGGTGGTGTCCAACGAAGGCGAGCCCGACGTGGTGCAGATATCCGGCGGCGAGCCCACGCTGCACCCGCAGTTCTGGGAAATTCTGGATATGTGCAAGCGCAAGCCCATCAAGCACCTGATGGTGAACACCAACGGCGTGCGCTTGGCCAAAGACGAGGCTTTCGTGGCGCGGCTGGCCACATATGCGGGCGCGTTTGAGGTGTATCTGCAGTTCGATTCCTTCCGCGAAAACGTGCTGATGACCATGCGCGGCCGCGACCTGCGCGAGGTGCGCCGGCAGGCTATTGAACATCTCAATAAGTACAACCTCAGCACCACGCTGGTCGTGACGCTGCAAAAGGGCCTGAACGACGATGAGATGGGCGAAATCATTGACTACGCGCTGAAGCAGAAGTGCATTCGCGGCGTCACGTTTCAGCCCACGCAGGCGGCCGGGCGGCTCGACAATTTCAACCCCGAAACCGACTCGTTTTCGCTCACCGAAGTGCGTCAGGGCATCATCGACCAAAGCCCGGTTTTCTCGGCCGAAGACCTGCTGCCCGTGCCCTGCAACCCCGACGCGCTGGCCATGGCTTACGCGCTGAAGCTTGATGGCGAGGTATTCCCCCTCACCCGCTACGTGGACCCCGCCGAGCTGCTCCAGAGCGGCGGCAATACCATTGTGTATGAGCGCGACCCGCGCCTGCGCCAGCACATGCTCAAGCTCTTCAGCACCGCCAATACGGTGGATACGGTGGTGCCCGAAATCAACCAATTGCTGTGCTGCCTGCCGCAGGTTTCGGCGCCCAATCTAGGCTATGATAATTTGTTCCGAATTATCATTCTGCAATTCATGGATGCGTATAATTTCGACGTGCGGGCGGTGAAAAAATCCTGCGTGCACATCGTGAGCAAGGATTTGAAAATTATTCCGTTTGAAACAATGAACATCTTCTACCGCGACCAGGAGAAACTGGCGCGGCTGGAAGAATTACGGACCGAGCGCACGGGAATTATCTAATGGCACCGAACCAGGAACCCGGACCACCGCCCGAACGCCCACGAGGCAGCGTAAGAGGCCCGCTGCTGCTCAATGCGGGCCTGATGCTGGTGCTCTATGTGGTAGCTTTTGCCGCAACCAGTGGCCGGCCCAGTGAAACGGCATATGCTTATTTCTTCGCGTTGACGGGTTTGTTTTGCCTCAACGTTTTGGCGGCCATCGGGCTGGCGTTTACGGGCCGCAGCCAGACGGTGATGGGCTGCATTTATTCCAGCATCGGCATTTTCCTAATTGGGCTGGGAAGCTGCGCCTACTCGCTGTCCCACATGCACATGGGAAGCATGCAGTGAGCAACAGGGGCACGCAGCCGTGCCCTGCCAATCGGCTGGCCCAAACACAGGATTTGCGGCATATCTTGTAGCATCAATTGCCAATCAACAAGCCGCTTATCATGCCTCCTACCTTTGGCAGCATTGTGCGCAACAACTTGCTGGCTGTGCTGGCAGCGGCCGTAGTATTCGGGCTGGCCGCGAAGCTCGTCAACCAGGCAGCGGCTTTCATTTTCGCGCTGGTCTATTTGGGGCAGGCATTGTTCAATCTGATTCTGGGGTTCACACACCTCGGCAGCAAGCCCGGTGAGCCCGGGGCCGCGCCCTATTTCCTGAGCATGCTGCTGGTGCTGATTATTGGGTTTGGGGCGTGCTCAGGCATTTTTGCGCTCGGTGGCGGGCTCGGCAATATGCACTGAGGCCGGCGCGGGCTGGCACTTGGGGCAGGTATAAGTTGCCCGGCCGCCCACGTATTCTTTCTCGATTTTCACCTTGGCATGGCGCGGGCAGAAGGTATGTGCATCAGAACCAGGCGTGGCCGATTCGTCCCACTCACGGGCGTGGATGAGGAAGGATTTGGGGAAATACTTATAGTTGGCTTCGTGTTCGATGGCCGTGGTCAGCACCAACTGAATGGCGGCGTGCAGGGCCTTGAATTCCTTCTCGGTGAGCGAGGAACCCAGCCGCTCCGGGTTGATTTTGGCTTGGAACAGCACCTCGTCCACAATCCAGTTGCCGAGGCCGGCAGTGATGCTTTGGTCGAGCAACAGGGGTTTCAGCAGCGTTTTGCGGCGGCTAAGCTTCTGGTGCAGTTCGGCCGTGGTGATGGCGAGGGCGTCGGGGCCAATTTTCTTAGCGGCCTGGTGGGCGGCAGCGCTATCGGCCAGCCGGATGCGGCCGAATTTGCGCGGGTCGATGAAGGCCAGGCGCAGGCCGGAATCGTCCAGGTGCAGGGCCACGCGGGTGAAGCGCGGGGCGTCGGGCTCGTCGCGGTAGGCCCCGATGTCGCCGGTCATCCCGAAATGCAGGACGAGAACTTTGCCGTTATCCAGCTCCAGAAAGCAGTTTTTGCCCAGCCGGCTGGTGCCCGTAATTGTGCGGCCCACGAGGCCGGCGCGGAGCTGGTCTTCGGGAGTGGCCAGCACGTGGGCATCGTTTACCTGCACGGCGGCAATGGTTTGGCCCACGGCGATTTCATCAATAAAGCGGCGGTAGGTTTCGACTTCGGGTAGTTCGGGCACAGAGGGAAGTGTTGAGTTTTGAGGGTTGACTGTTGAGTTTAATTGACCCTCATGCTTCGACTGCGCTCTGCATGATGGCCTTTTCGTTACGTTCTAACACCCCAAATCCAACTCCGGTTGCCTTTCCGGTTATAATTCCCCGCGCAGCCCGCCTTCCAGCAACACCACGCCGGTGCCACCAATCTGCACCGATTCAATGGCCTCGCGCACGCCCTGAATCCGCACCTGCACGGCGCCGGCGCGGCCCATGTCATGGCCCTGCTCAGCGATAAACTCGGGCGATTCGATGTAGCCGTGGTGCCAGAGGTAGGCCGCCATGCCGCCCGTGGCCGAACCCGTGACGGGGTCTTCCGACACATCGGGCGGGGTGCCGAAGTGGCGGGCGAAGGTGTGGCCGGCCGCGGTCGCGCCGCCCAAGCAAAACAGGTGCGGGCTGAAAAAGTCGCTTTCGGCGCGGTAGCGGCCTAGGGCGGCGGCATCGGCTACGTGGGCGCGGCGCAAAGCAGCGTGGTCGCGCAGCAGAATCATGAGCTGCGGCGTGCCGGTGCTCACCGTTTGGATGGGCGCGCCGGGCAGCAGGTCATCGGGCGTGAGGCCGAAGAGCGGCAGTACTACTTCCGGCACATGCGTAGCCCCGAAAACAGGCCGACGCTGCGTCATCCAGACCATGGCCGGGGTACCGGCCGCCCCCGGCAGCACATCCACCCGAATGGGGCCGTGCAGCAGGTTCAGCGTAAGCGTAAGGGCTTCGCCGGAAGTGGGCAGCACCACCCGGCCGGCGTGTAGCAACGCGGTGACGGTGGCAATGGTGGGATGCCCGGCCAGCGGAATTTCCTCTGCCGGTGTGAAGAAGCGCACCGTGAATTCGGTGCTGCCAGGCGCGGCACGGTTCACAAAAGCCGTTTCCGACTGGTTGAACTCGCGGGCCAGGCGTTGGCGCAACTTGGGGTCGAGGTCATCGGCATCGAGCACCACGGCGCAGGGGTTGCCACGCAGGGGCTCGGTGGTGAAAGCATCAATCAGCAGAAATGGCAGCGAAGACATAAGCAATGAAATGGTGGGGTGGGAAACCGGCCACGAAGGAACAACAGTCCATTGGAACCCGGCCCGCCAGCCCACAAAAAAGCCGGTCCGCTAACGTGCGAACCGGCTTTTCATTGATTGCAAATGGCGTTTTACATCGTATCGTGCAGCTTGGCTACGCGCTGGCCGGCCTTGTCGTACACATCGCCGCGGGCGGTGATGAACAGGCGGCGCTGCTGGCCGTCGGTGAGCACGAAGGGGAAGGTCTGGCTGGTGGTGCGGGTGACGCGGCCTACCACTTCGGCGTTGTCGTCGTCATCCACGCGCACCACTTTCAGGGCGTTGGTGAGGTAGTAGCGCTGGCTGGGGTCGTTGCGGAAGGTAAGCTGGCCTACCAGGCGCACGGCATCGCCGGTGTTCTGGCTCACGGCCACCATTTCGCCGGCATCGTCCGGCACCGAGGGATATTGACGGGCCTGGCGGGCAGGAAGTTCGCGGGTCGGCTGGGCCATGGGTGCGGCGGCAATCACAGCAGGAGCGGCCGAGGGTGCGGCAGTGCGGGCACTGGCCACAATCTGACCATTGGCCCGCTGCCAGCCCTGGCTGATGGCCGTGAGGCGCGGCGTGCGGCCGGGGTGCGTACTCGAGCCTTCGTCGTCGGCCACGGTAGCCATGGCGGCCTGGGCCTGGGCCAGACTGGCCCCCAGCTTGCGCAGCACAAAGCCGGAAAACTCATCGGCCTCCAGCTCATCGGCGGGTTGCGAGCCGCCGGCGCGCAGGGTGTGGCCGTTGAGGTGGTGGCCCATTTCGTGGGCCAGGATGCTGATGCCGGCCCAGTCGGTGTGGCCGGCGCGGTTCACGGCATTCAGAAAATCGGGGTTGTAGAGCAGGTAGCGCTGGCCGTCGTAAACCACAGCGGCGGCGTTGTCGACCTCCCGCGTGGCCCGCAGCTGGAAGCGGGCCTTGAGGCCCACGGCATCGGTGATTTCGCGGATAACGTCGGTGGGCGCGGGGGCGGTTTGGGCCTGCGCGGGCGCGGCCAGGGCCAGCGGCAACGCGAGCAGCAGCGGGGCCGCCAGGCGGCTGATGAAACGAGGAAGGAAAGCCATATCGGGGAAGAAGAAAGGAAATGACTGTTAATTCAACCCCAAAGGCAAGCGCAATGCCAGCTTTTCGGGCAAAAAACCAACTGCAGTGCCTGTTTGCAACCGGGGGAGCTACGGCAGTAAACCAATTTTAGCGCAACAGAAATTGAGCTGGTAATCAAGCAACGGCAGAGCTCATTTTTATTGCTTTGCCGCTACCGCCAGCCCATCCGCGAGCGGGGTGCCAGGCTATTGAAACAACGATTCTGCCCTGCTGGCAGTTCACTAAACGAGAGTCGGGGACCGGCAAAAAGGGTTGCGTGATTCCGACCCGAAGTAGCTTTGCGCCCCGGCCGCCGTAGCCCCGCCAGTTTTCCGTTTCGCGTTGATGAATCAAGCCCACCTGCACCTCATTGTCAACCATGTGCCCATTGTGGGCAGCCTTTTTGCCGCCGTGCTACTGGGGGCGGGCGTGCCCAAGCACAATCTCGACCTGACCAAAGCCGGCCTAGTGGCCGTGCTGGCCGCCGGCCTGCTGTGCCTACCGGCTCAGCTCACCGGCGAGGGCGCGGCCGCCATTGCCCAAAACCTGCCCCGCGTGAGCCGCGCCCTCATTCACAACCACGAAGAAGCAGCCGAGCTGGGTTTCTGGGTGCTGGAAACAGCGGCGGCGCTGGCGCTGTTCGGGCTGCTGTTGCTGAAAAACAATTCGCCCAAATCCCGCCTGGTAGCCCTGCTGGCACTGGCGGCCACCGTGCTCAGCTTCGGCCTGCTGGCCCGGGCCGGCAACCTCGGCGGGCAGATTCGGCACACCGAAATCCGCGAGGGTTACGGCACGGCCGATGAATTGTAACTATAGTAGTTAGTGGTCAACGGTGAGTGGTTAATAACCATCCATCAACCATTAACAATCAACCACTAAACATTGGCAATTAACCGTTGACAACTAATCGTTAACCACTAATACTATGCCCTTTCCCTTTTTTGGCGACGATAAATCGACCGTGGCGCGCCTGCTGGCCACTTTGCCCCAAACCGGCACCCTAGAATGGATTGGCCAGCGCCCGGTGCGCCGCGAGCCGCTGGTGTCAGTGTCCGAGGCAGAGCTGAAAACCGACTCCCACATGCTCGGCGACCACGCCCGGCCCAAAGCCGGTGGCAAGCGGCAGGTCACGCTCATTCAGCAGGAGCACTTGGTGGCTGTGGCCGGCTACTTGGGGCTGGATGCGCCGCTGGACCCGGCCCGCCTGCGCCGCAACCTGGTGGTGCGCGGCCTGAACCTGCTGGCCCTGAAAAACCGCCAGATTCGTATCGGCGAGGACGTCATTCTCGACATCACCGGCGAGTGCCACCCCTGCTCGCGCATGGAGGAAGAGCTGGGCCCCGGCGGCTACAACGCCATGCGCGGGCACGGCGGCCTCACGGCGCACATCGCGCAGGGCGGCATCATCCGGGTGGGCGACGTAGTGCGGGTAGTGAGTTGATTTTCTCGAATATTTTATTATTTTTAAGTGCGTCGCAGGCGTCGAGCAAACGGCTCAGGCATACTTTTTAAACTCGTTTTCATCCGGGCACCGGGCTGCAATCGTATGTGCCGCCAACGGCGGCGCTGCCAGCCTGTTCTTGTTGGTTTTAACCCCTCCATTTTCTCTTACCCTATGTCCAAACTCCTACTTTCGCGGTCTGCTTTGGGCCAGCGACTAAGTCGCTTTCTGCGCCTTGCTCTGAGTGCGGTGCTATTGCTGACTGGCTTGGCGGCTCAGGCGCAAACCACCATTTACGGCATCGGCACGGTCACCCATACTTTTGCCTACTCGCCCATTTATCCGGCCGGTGCCACGGCGGGCTCGCAGGGCCTGGCGGCATTCGACCCGGCAACCGGAGGCCCTAACAACAACTTATTCTTAATCACGGGCGTGGTGGGCAACCAGAAACTGGTAGGCATTGATTTTCGCCCCCTGACGGGGCAACTTTATGCTTTAGGCTACGACCCGGCCCTGACAACCAATAACGCCCAGCTTTATACCCTTAACCCCAGAACCGGGGTGGCCACGGCCGTGAGCGCCTCGCCGATTTCCCTGATGCTTGGCGACGCCACAGAGCGCATTGGCTTCAATTTCAATCCAGTAGCCGACCTGGTGCGGGTGGTGAGCTCCAACGATGCCAACTACCGGATTAGCCCGGCGACGGGCCTGGTCGTCACCACCGGCGGCGTTGATGGGCCGCTGGCCTACGCTGCTGGCGACCCCAACGCCGGGCTCAACCCGCGGGTGGGCGGTGCGGCTTACACCAATTCGTTCGCCGGCGCGACCAGCACCATTCTCTACGATGCCGAGAACAAAAACGACTTCTCTGCTCCTTCCGGCATTTTGTCGACGCAGTCGCCGCCTAATGACGGCACGCTCAATACGCAGGCCGATATCAGACTGGGCTCGAACAGCGGCCCGTTTTTCGGCATCGACGCGGCGGCCCGCATCAACCTTGATATTTTCTGGACTGGCACTTATAATAAGGGCTATTTGCTGGAACTAACGGCTCCTAACGGTTCGGGCTATTCGAGCAGCAACCTCTACGATTTGTCGCTGCCGGCCAGCGCAACCAGCCCGCCCGACCCCACCAACGCCAACCCGGTCGGCTACGGCAGCAACAAGCGCACCCTGGTGCCCGCCAACTTCCTGACGCCGTTCAACCTGCTGTCGATTGCCGTGGCCCCCACGCCCACCATCACCAGCCTGTCGCCCCCCTCGGCCGAGGTGGGCACGCCCGGCCTGACGCTGACTATTAACGGCACGGGCTTCGTGAACTCGACTACGGTGCAGTTCAACGGTTCGGACCGGACGGCCACCTACGTATCGGCCACGCAGCTGACGGCGGTGTTGACGGCTGCCGACCTGGCCACGGTGGGTGCTTACAACGTGACCGTTACCAACCCGCCTTTCCCAAACACGCCGCCCTCGGCCCCGGCCACGTTTACGGTGACGCCCACCTGCGCGGCGCCGACCAACCTGACGGCGGGCAGCATCACCAGCAGCTCGGCCACGGTGTCGTTCACCGGCAACGGCTCGGCCACGAGCTATACCATGACGACCTCGCCGACGACCACCACGCAAACCCTGCCCGGTACGGCCACTTCGGTAACCCTTACAGGCCTGACGCCTAATACCAGCTACACGGTCAGCATCACCACCACCTGCCCGAGCGGCACCACCGGCCCGGCCACCGTCACCTTCACCACCAGCCCGGCGGCCGCCACCCTGGCCGTGAGCCAGGGCGCCACCAGCTACCCCAGCGGCGGCACGGCCTATGGCTTCGGCAACCAGACGGTGAACACGACCAGCACGGCCGTATCCTTCACCCTCACCAATGGCGGCACCGACCCGCTGACCATCAGCAGCATCACCACCACCGGCAACTTCGCCGTGAGTGGCACGGCCCCGACCAGCGTGCCCGCTGGCGGCACGGCCACCGTGAACGTGACGTTTACCCCCACGGCGACCGGCACCCGCACCGGCACGTTGGTTATCAACTCAAACGCCACCAACGGTGCCACGTACACTGTGAACCTAACCGGTAACGGCCAGGCCGCCACCCCCAACCCGCAGATTGCTGTCAGCCAGAGCGGGACGGGCATTGCTAACGGCGGCACCTTTACAGGGTTTGCCAGCACGCAGCAGGGCAGCACGTCGGCCCCGGTTACGTTCACCATCAGCAACGGCAGCGCCACGGATGCCCTTACGCTGGGGGCTTTCACCTTCAGCGGGCCGTATGCCCTGAGCGGCACGGCCCCAACCAACGTGGCCCCGGGCGGCACGGCCACGTTCGGCGTCACGTTCTCGCCCACAGCCACCGGCACCAACACTGGCGCGGTGAGCATCGCTAACAACAGTCAGGCGAATAACCCCTACGTTATTAACTTCAGCGGCCAGGGCACTTCGCAGGATTTGGTGGTGAGCACGCCGCAGGCCGTGCAGGGCAGCTACCGCAACGTGACCATTGTGGGTCCCAACGGCGTCGCTACGCTGAGCGGCCCGCTAACCGTAAGCGGTACGCTGGCCGTGCAGGCGGGCGGCTCGCTCATTCAGAACTGCCAGACCATTACGGGTGGAGGTAATTTTGACCTGCAAGCCGGTGGCGCCATTGCCATCTGCGACGCAGCCGGGATTGCAACCAGCGGCGCCGTAGGCGCGGTGCAGGTAACGGGCTCGCGCAGTTTTAGCCCGCAGGCCAGCTACCTCTACAACGGCACCGTGGCCCAGGCAACGGGTACGGGCCTGCCCGCGCAGGTGCTGAACCTGGGCGTGCTGAACACCGCAAACGTGACGTTGACCCAGGCCGTGGCCGTGGCCGGCGTGGTGCGCCTGCAAAGCGGCAACCTGAACACCGGCGGCCGCACGCTGACGCTGCTGTCGTCGGCAGCCGGCACGGCACTGGTTGATAATACGGGCGGTGCAGTGGTTGGCACGGCCACGGTGCAGCGCTACATCACGCCCACCTTCAACGGCACGGGCTACCGCCACTACTCCCCGCCCGTGAGCGGCAGCAACGTGAACGACCTGACCACGGCCGGCTACACGCCGGTTATCAACCCGAGCTTCAATACCATTGGCAAATCGGTACGGCCCTTCCCCACGGTGTTTAGCTACGACGAGACGCGCGTGAACAGCAGCGGCAGCGCCGGCTCCATCGATTTCGACAAGGGCTACCTCTCGCCCGGCTCGCTCTCGGATGCGCTCAACCCTACGCAGGGCTACACGGTGAACATTTCGGCGGCGGCCAACGTGGACTTTGTAGGCACGCTCAACAACGGCAACTACACGGCCAGCAACCTTACCCGCGGCCCGTACACCGATGCCGGCTGGCACTTCCGGGGCAACCCCTACCCCGCCCCGCTCGACTGGCAGGCGATGGTGAGCGCCGGCCGTCTGACGAACATGGAAAACGCCCTGTACGTGTTCAAAAGCAATGGCTTGTACACCGGCACGTATGCCAGCTACATCAACGGAGTAAGCGCCAATGGCGGCACCAATATTCTGCCGTCGTCGCAGGGCTTTGTCGTGCGCACCATTGCAGCCGGGCAAGTGGGCAGCATTGCCTTCACCAATGCTGAGCGCCTCACCACCACCAACAACACGCCCTTCCAGCGCGGCACCGCCGACACCCGTACCCAGCTCACCCTAAGCCTGCGCAATGCTACTGCCGCCACCCAAACGGCCATTTATTTCGACCAGGGCGCTACGGCTGGGTATGATGCCGCCTTCGATGCCGTGGCGTTGCCCTCCTCCAATGGCCTGACCCTGGCCACCGATGCCAATGGCCAGACGGCCTCCATCAACGGGATGCCCACCCTGGCCGGCACTACCGATGTGATTTTGCCCATGTACTTGAGCGCGGCCACTGCCGGCACGTATACGCTCGGTGTTGATAACCTCGCCAACCTGCCTACCGGCTACCACGCCTACCTGCGCGATGCCCTCACCGGCGCATACACCGACCTGGCTACCACGCCCACCGTCAGCCTGACGCTGGCGGCCAATACCGCCGCTGCCGGCCGCTATGCTGTACTCTTCACAACGCAGTCCCGCGTGCTGGCTACCGCGCCCGCCGCCTTGGCCCGTCTGGCCAGCGTGTACCCCAACCCGGCCCACGCCTCGGCCACGCTGCTGCTGCCCGTGGCCTTACGCGGCACCGCCGCCACGGTCGTAGCGGTGGTCGACAACCTGGGCCGCACGGTGCTCACGCGTACCCTGGCCGCCGGCACCGCCGAAACCCTGGACCTGCCGCTGACGGGCCTGGCTCCCGGCGTGTATTCGGTGCAGGCCCGCACGGCCGCCGGTCTCGTGGCTAAGCGCCTGGTAGTGCAGTAGGGCCGCGACCTGTTCCGGGATAAAAACACAAAGCCCCGGCCGCAATGGCCGGGGCTTTGTGTTGCGGGGCAACCCTTCTTCCCCAAATTTAAAAAACCTCCCGCCAAGGGCGAGAGGCTTTCCAAGCTATGAAAACAACTGTCCCCTGTAAGAGACACGTAGTTATGTACGAACGGCACCAGACATTTGGATTGACTTTCGGCAGTAATTAAGCGCCGTCCATCCGCACAATTTTGGGGGTGAAGGAGCCAAGTACGTCCACCAGCTCGCGCTGGCTGGCCATCACGGTGCGGATGTCTTTGTAGGCCATCGGCGCTTCATCCAGCCCGCCACCGATGAGCTCGATGCCGTGGTCGGCGAGGTACTTGCGCACCTGCGCTTCGCCCAGCTCGGCCTTGGCGCGGGTACGCGACATGAGCCGGCCCGCCCCGTGCGAAGCCGAAGCCAACGACTCGGCCACGCCCCGCCCCCGCACAATGAAGCCGGGAGCCGTCATCGAGCCGGGGATGATGCCGAGCACGCCCGCGCCGGCCGGCGTGGCGCCTTTGCGGTGGGTGATGACCTCGCGGCCATCGGCCAGCCGCTCCTTCCAGGCGAAGTTGTGGTGGTTTTCCACTTTTGCCAAGGGCTTTTCGCCGAGGGCGCGGGCCAGGCGGCGGTGAATCTGCTCGTGGCAGGCCGAGGCGTAGTCGCCGGCCAGCGTCATGGCGGCCCAGTATTCCTGGCCGGCTTCGGTGTCGAGCCCGAGCCAGGCGAGGTGCTGGGCTTCGCCGGGCAGCTGACACACGTCCTTGGCGAGCTTGGTGTAGCGCTCGGCAATGCCCGCGCCCAGCCCCCGCGAGCCGGAGTGCGAAAGCACGCCCAAATACTGCCCCACGGGCACGCCCAGCTCGTTTTCCGCGTCGGTAATTTCGACGATGCCGAACTCCACAAAGTGGTTGCCGGAGCCGGAAGTGCCGACTTGCTCGGCAGCTTTATCGAGCTTGTTTTTCAGGAATGGGATTTCCTGAAATTCGGCCCGGTCGAGCACGGCGTGGTCCATGCGCTGGCCCCGCTCGAAGCCCCGGCCGCTACCGAAACGCGTGTTTTCGAGTAGCAGGCTGCGCAACTCCTGGGTGCGTTGGGTGAGGTATTTGGGCGGCAAATCGAACACCGACAACGCCATGCGGCAGCCGATGTCCACGCCCACGGCGTAGGGAATCACCGCATTATCAGTAGCCAGCACGCCGCCGATGGGCAGGCCGTAGCCGTGGTGGGCATCGGGCATGAGGGCTCCGGCCACGGTCACGGGCAGTTTCATGGCCGTTTCCATCTGATGGATGGCGCCCGGCTCAATGTGCTCAGCCCCGAACACGGCGTATTCCTTGCGCTCAACCAAAGCAATGTGGCGGTTGGGCGGAGGCAGCAAAGCGGCGGCCGTGTGGCTCCAGTCGAGGTGGGTGAGGAAGTCGGTGGGGTTGGCAATAAGTTGACCTAGCAAAGCAAGCTGGTCGGTTTGGGAGAGTTTTTTGAGGTGCTTGCGCTGCAATTGAGCCAGCGCAAGCCCGATGGCCCGACCTTCGGGAAACCCGAGGGCACGAAGGTCGTTGCCGCGTAATATGTTGGCCATAAAAATGGTTGTTGCACGGTGTAGAGACGCGACACTTCGCGTCTCCATCGTTGATGAAAAGAAAGATAAAACGGGGCCGGGCAACAGGCGCATCACCTACGTAATGTGCTCTAACCAGCTGAGCTACTGCGGGCCAAAACCCACAGGCCGGCCTCGAACCGGCGACCCCATCGTCCCTAACGAAGTATGGCGGTGCTACGGCACCAGCCCGTTTTATCAGCAAAAAACCTGTTCGGGGCAACAAGCGCCTGGCCTTCTGGTCCTGCTCTAACCAACTGAGCTACGGTGACTGCTTTGGGGCAGCTTCCGGCGGGGCTCGAACCCGCGACCTGGGCATTAAAAGTGCGAAGTATGGCCGGGCTACGACACCCGAATAGGAGTTGAATAAAAATGTATCGGGGCAAAAAGCAGCGGGTGACTTTAATTTATTGTGCTTTCGACCACTCAGCCACTTCAACTCTTACCAATTGAAGGAGGGATTCGAACCCCCGGTTCCTAACGGAACAGACGAAGTAACACCAGCTTACGGCACCCAATACACATTTTTGTTTCCGGCTGGGGCAACAGGCGCCCGGCCAACTGGCGCGGCTCTACCAATTCGTATTTGCCCTGCCTCACGGCAGCACTTCGGGAGTCGAACCCGCAACCGCACCTATTAGGGACGAAGTAAGGCCCGGCTACGGCACCCATCCGGAAACGTATTTCACTCGGCTTTCTCCGAAAATTCGGGGCAACAGGCGGCAGGCGTGTCAACCGCAGCCGAAGCTGCGGAAGGGGAGTCGAACCCTAAGCGGAGCCTCCGAAGAAGCCCCCTTTCACCAACGAAGTAACGCCGGCCTACGGCACCCGAACCATGCGGAGCTGGCCGAGGTGGGATGCGCCCTCGCAAGCGAAAGGCAGCATCCCGGTCGGCGACTGCCCCAAGTGGGCAGCCGTCTTCCTCATGTCGGCAATTTTTAAACGTGAGTCATGTCGTTTTTATTTTAAAAAATCTGTAAGCTGGAGCAACAAGCGGCTGGCGCAATGTTTTCGTCCTCCGCCCGAAGCGGAAACGGGATTCGAACCCGCGAGATGGAAAAAATTCCACCCGAAAACTTTACCACGAAGTAGCGCCGGCCTACGGCACCCAACTCAGACAGCAACAACCGGGCAATAAGCGCTGGACTAACGGATTCCGGGCCATTACACCCGGCGAGACACTTAAGCCTCTAGCGTGTTTTCAGGACGAAGTATGCCGCAGCTACGGCACCGGTTATTTCATTTTTTTTAGCGGCCGGGGGTTCCGCTTTACTGCCCGGCCGTTCCGCAGTTCTTACAGGTCAATTTTCTCAATTTCGGTGAGGGCCGAGCCGCCGTTATCCAGCGCGCTCAGCACGTCGAACACCTTATCGGACCAGCCGGCGATGAGGGCCACGCCCGTTTCGGGGCGCACCTCCAGCGGGGCGGTGCCGTGCCCGGCCAGGTCGAAGAGGTAGAGGCGGGCATTGGGGGCCACGGTGCGGCGGTAATCGGCCCAGATTCGGCCGAATACGCCCCCATCGCCGGTGCTGTTCCAGAGCTGGCAGTCGGTGAAAATCATCACCTTATCCACTACCTCACGGCGCAGCAACAGCTCCTGCACTACCAGGTGGCCGTTGGTGGAGTAGCCCACTTCGCCTTCGCGCTGGTAGAGCTCGTCCACGTTGCGCAGCACCGGGCCGCGGGGCAGGCTTATGCGCTTCCAGACGTTGCCGAACATGCCGGTAACCACGTTCTGACAGCGGCTCTGCAGCAACATGCTCAGCACCAGGCCCACGTCGTAGAGCAGCACTTTGCTGCGGGCCGAAATGGGCTGTTGCATCGAGCCTGATACGTCGCAGGCCAGCACCACGCGGGTGTCGTGCCCGAAACCGCGCAGGTTCACGGCGCTGTGCGCAATGGCCGTTTCCAGGGCCGACAGCACGCCGGCCACATGGCCGCTCGGCAAGGCTTTCACCTCACGGTAGGCGGCCAGGAAGCGGAACGGCAGCTGCTTGCTGCGCGCCACCGCAAACCGGTCGGCCAGCGTATCACACACTTTCTCCATCGTGGCCGCCGAAACGTTGGCTTCGAGGATGTTGCGCAGGTTACGCAGCAAGGCCATATAGCCGAGCTTGCCGCTGGTAATCAGCGTTTCCCACGTCTGGCGGACAGCCGTTTGCCGGTCCGCATCGGTGGCGTAGCTCCCCTGCCCGACCGCCGACAGCTCGGTTTCCCAGGTGTAGGGCGTGGGCAATTCGCCGCGCACCAGCTGGTTGAACAGCGCTTGCTGGGCCTCATCCTTGGCATTGGGGTGCACGAGGAAGAGGGCATCGCGCAGGCGCACCGCGCCGTCGCGGTCGTACTTGGCCAGCTGGTAGCCGTCGAAACGGTTGAAGCTGAGGGCCAGCCCTTTTTGCAGCTGCTTGGAGAGGCGGTTGAGGACTTTGGTCCCGCTCCGGCCGTTGGCCTGGGCGTAGAAGGCCAGCAATTCCGTGATTTCGTCGGGGCGTTGCACCACGCGGGCCACCAGGCGGCTCACGAGGCTGTCGCCGCGGTGCAGCTGGGCCAGTTCCACGCACAGCACCAGCGGCACCGAGCGCAAATTCAGCACTTCGCGGGCATACACCGCCAGCTGGGCCACGAACCGGGGCTCGTTTTTCGCCACCAAATCGCGCAAACGCTGCAGGCGGGTGTCGGCCGTTTCGTAGAACTGGTCGCTGAGTGCGGCCGTAGCCACGGCGGCGTACAGTTCCAGCTGAGGCGTGAGGGTGAAGGCGGGCGCCCCTTCGTGGTTGACGGTGGGCGCAGTGTTTCGGGAGAAGAAGTTGAAGCGCATAATGAGGGAAATTTGGAAAGTGGAAGGGAAGGAATTAAGCAGATTGGTTAATTCAGAAATTAATTCACTGGCAATTATTATCTCAATAATTAATTCCCGAATTGAATTAGACGCACCTCTTCCAGTCAAATAAAAGCTTGTTTTTATTTGGGAATTAATGACACGAAAAAGCCCGGCTTTTGTGGGCCGGGCTTTTCTTTTTCGCGGGAATTACGCCGATTTTATCGACGCATCCAACCAAGAAAAAAAGCACGGCCGCGCCGATTCAGCGAGCCGCCATCGAGGCGGAGCTGGAACTGTTTAGGCAGGTATTCGGGGCGGATACTGTGCATGGGGGAACTGAGCTAAGCGGTTGATAAACCGCAAAAAACAAAAAAACCCGAGCGTTATGGGCTCGGGCGTGGCGGGTTTCAGGCGAAGCTGAAATCAGGCAAACATACCGAGCGGAGACAGCCGTTCTGGCTGTTTCTTATCCGAATTGCTGGTGAATGTGAAGTGGCGGTACATGGCTGTTTGCTTTTGGTGTGACAAAGGTTGAGCATTAATTTTAATTGCGCAAATAATTTTTGAAAATATTTATTAATTATTTTTACAAAGTTCAATTCCGTGAAAATTATCGACTTTTTACGGATAATTAATTTCGTTGATTGGCAAGCTGGCACGCATTCCAAATGATAGTACCAGGTACTATCGAGGGATTTCTTGCGTATTGCTATTTGCTGCCTGCGCCTTTCCGTATATGCCCCGCCTCGCTACTTCCGACCATTATACCCTCGACCTGCCGGCCGGCCACCGCTTCCCCATCGCCAAATACGCCATGATTCGGGAGCAACTCCTGTGGCAGGGCATCGCCGAGCCGGCCGATTTCTACGAGCCCGGCCTGTGCGCCGAGGAAGATGTGCTGCGCGTGCACACGCTCGCCTACTGGCACCGCGTGCGCGACCTGCAGCTCACGCCCCGCGAAGTGCGCAACCTGGGCCTGCCGCAAAGCCCGCAGCTGGTGCGCCGCTCGCTGAGCAGCAGCGCCGGCACGCTGCAATCGGCCCGGAATGCCCTGCGCGACGGCATTGGCCTGAACCTCGCCGGCGGCACCCACCACGCCTTTGCCGACCGGGGCGAAGGCTTCTGCGTGCTAAACGACCAGGCCATTGCCGCCGCGTACCTGCTGGCGCACGGGTTGGCAAAACAGATTTTGATTGTGGATTTGGACGTGCACCAGGGCGATGGCACGGCGGCCATTTTCCGGAATGAGCCGCGTGTATTTACGTTTTCAATGCACGCGGGGGCCAATTATCCCCTGCGCAAAGAGCAGTCGGACCTGGATATTCCGCTGGCGCTGGGCACCGGCGATGCGGAGTATCTGGCGCAGCTATCGGCCACTCTGGAGCCGCTGGTGGAGCGGGTGCGGCCGGATTTTATCTTCTACCAGGCTGGTGTGGATGTACTGGCTACCGATAAGCTGGGCAAGCTGGCGCTCACGCCTGCCGGCTGCCGGCGACGTGACGAACTGGTGCTGGGCCTGTGCCGGGCACGGGGCCTGCCGGTAGCCGTGAGCATGGGCGGCGGCTATTCAGAAAAGCTAGCCGACATCGTGGACGCGCATTGCAACACGTTTCGGGTGGCGTTTGAGCTTTGGCCGTAGCGCCAGGCCGTACCTTTGCTATCAAATGAAAAGAGCTGATTCTGCGCACCCTGACCGTATTACCGTCCCGGTGCTAACCGCTGAGCAGCCCGCCGGGACGCTCGCCCAGCAAGCTTTCCGGCAGGCAATTCTCGACGTGGAAAACCTGCGTGAGCGGCTGCGCGACCTGCGCGCCGAGCAGGCCGAAGCCCGGCGGCGCTACTGGCAGCAGGTAGGGCCAGCCGCCACCGCCGTGGTGGCGGCGCGCCACGCGCTGTATGCGCCGCTGGAAGAAGCGCTGCTGCTGAGCTACTTCAGCCGGTTGGAGGAAGCTCAGATTACGAACGTAATTCTGGGCAACGCCCGCACGTTGGAAGACCGGTTCGGAGAAGACGAGACGGCCATCATCCGCAAATACGCCCCGGCCGGGCACCGCTCCGCAGCGGCTAAAACCACTACTGAGCGCGAAAAAACAGCAGGTTCGGCACCGGATTTTATCCCCGACCCTGCCCTGCCGCCGCACGAGCAGGCCGCCGCCGCCCGTGCCCGCCGCAAAACCAAGGCCCAGCGCCAGCAGGAAGCCGCCGCGCAGGCCGACCAGAAACAGCTCGAAAGCAACGCCAAAACCATCTACCGCCAGCTGGCCCGCACCCACCACCCCGACCTAGAGCGCGACCCCGAAAAGCACGCCGACAAAACCGCCCGGATGCAGCGCATCACCGAGGCCTACGAGGCCGATGACCTCTACACGCTGCTCCAACTGCTGGCCGAATCTGGCCCCGCCGACGCGGCCGCCGACGATGTACTGGCCCGTTACACCCGCGCCCTGCTCCAGCAGCAAGTCCAACTGAAGCAGGAAATGAACGAGCTGAAATACGGGCCCAACGGCTTCGTCACGGCCTCAGGCAAAAAGCAGGAGTTGGAGTTGCGCCAACTCAAGCGCGACCTGCGGGCCGAGGCCGAGTACGTAGCGCACGTCGGTCGCGTGATAAGCGAAGCTGATGGACTGCGCGAAGTGCTGCGGCAGCTGGCAGCTGAAGGGTTGGAAACTATCTGAGCCGGGCTCAGCCAATAAAATCCACGGCCAACTGCACCACGTCGGCATCGCGCAGAATACGGTTGTGGCCCAGGCCGCGCGTGGCGTGCAGCCGGGCGCCGGGCCAGGCCGCGGCAATGTGCTGGCCTTCGGCGAAGGGGATGATTTCGTCTTCTTCATCGTGAAGCACCAGCACCTGCTCGGCCCCAATGCCCGGCCCGGCCGCGGCCACCGCAAACGAATCGGCCGTCCGGCCGGTGCTGCGCTCAATGTGCCCGGCAAAGCGCAGTACCAAATCAGCGGGCAAGTGCAGGAAATCGGCAAACCGTTCGGCCACCGGCCGCGGCCCTTCCGGCGCGCTGATGAGCACCAGGCGCGGCAAGACCGCGCCTGCCGGCAGCCGTACCGGCAGCCCCGCCACCGACGCTGCTCCAAACGAATGCGCCACAATGGCGCGCACCTTCCCTATGGTATCCACCACCGCCTGCACGGCCCCGCCGAAGTCGGTGAGCGTGGTGCGCCGGCCAGCCGAAGCCCCATGTGCAGGCCCATCCAGGGCTACCACGCGGTAGCCGGCCGCCAGCAATGGCCCCACCCAGGCCCGCCAAAAGCTCGCCCGGTGTTCCCAGCCGTGCACGAGCAGCACGGCGGGCGCGGCTGCCGGTCCCCATTCGTACACGGCGATTGGGCCGGTGGCGGTGGCCACGGTCCGACGGCGGGCGTCGGCCAGCGCGGGTGCTTCCCAGGCTTTAATGGGCAACTTGCGCGGTGTGGTAAACACCCGCCACGCCTGCCGGAAGCCCAACGCCGGCGACAACGCCCACAGCGCACCCAACTGCCAGCGGAGCCACCGCAGGCCCGCCGGCTCGGGGTAGCGTATGGCCAGCGCTGGTGGCGCGGCGGGCGTTTCTTCAGCGCACAAAAAATAAACGGGCGAATAGGTATTGGTCATGAGGCAGGTTGGGTTGGTGCGGGCAGAGACTTATGCAATAGCCAGAGATGGATGGAGATAACGGCTGGGCAAGTGGCGAAAAAAGGCTCCCGGTTACGCCAGCAGCTCCAGTCGCAGCTGGCCCACTATCACCTGAAAAGGCGTTTCGTCGTGCACGCGGGCTACTTGCAGCGCCCCGGTCAGCGTGGTGAGCACCTGCGCCGCTTTGGCCGCTGGGCTGCCCACAAAACGCAGGGTGCCCGTGGCCCGGCCCACGGCCAGCACCTGGGCCAGCCACTCGGTCAGCTCGCGGTTGAAGGTGCGCAGCTCGGCCTGCATGGGCGCGGGCAGGGTCCGGAAATCGGCCGCCAAGGCCCCGAACAGGCACACGCGGCGCTCGTGGCCGAGGTGCGTATCGTACACCGCCAGCAGGGCTTCGAACTGAGCGACGGGCGGCAGGTCGGCCACGCGGGGCAGGTCGCGCCACTTGCGCAGGCGGCGCAGCTGCCGGGCCACAATGGCCGTCCCCAGGTCGTCCTTACTCGGATAATGGTAATGGATGGCGGCCGGCTTCACCCCCAGCTCCTTGGCCAGGTGCTGGTAGCTAAAGGCATTGAAACCACGCTCTAACAACAGCCCTTCCGCCAGGTCGAGGATGCGGGTGCGCGTATCGGGAGGTAATGTGATGGGCAGAGGTGGTGTTGTCATAAGTAGGACAAATATACATTTTTCAAACTTACTAACTAGTAAGTAAGTAGAAATACATCTGTTTCCACAAAAAAAATCCCCGCCTGAATTGGGCGGGGATTCTTGTTGTCTTGACTTAGCGCGGGCTTATTCGTCGTCCGAATGCTGCCCCAGCGCGTCCACGGCGGCTTGCACAGCTTCGGCGCGGTAGGCGGGCGCGGTGCCGGGGGCTTTCAGCAAACGTAACAGGCGCTGATACTTCTGGCGGCCCTCGGCCAGCATCTGCTCGCTCACTTCGATGGTGAACACCCCGAAGGGCTCGTTTTTCTGCACCCCTACTAATAGGAACCGTTCAGCGCGCAGCGCATCGGTGTAGAAAGCGGCTTGGCGGTCATAGTCGTAGGCTGAGCACTGCCAGAGAAAATGGTCGGCATCGCGGGCGTTGGTGGTTTTGAAGTCGATGATGGTGAACGGCTCCTCCGGGTGGGCTACTACGAGGTCGGCCCGCAGCTTGCAGAGCGTATCGGTGGCAGGTTCGGTGAAGAGCACGCTCACTTCGGGGGTACCACGCTCCAGCAGCCCGGCCAGTTGAGTGTTGAGTTTGACGCCCTCCACCAACCACCACACCAGGGTGTCGTTGAGGCCGGGCTGACCGGCTACGTAGTCGGCAGGCTCCAGCAGGGCGGTGTGGAAGGCCGTGCCAAAGCTTAGCGCGCCTTCGTTGGCGCTGGTTTGGGGGCGGGGCGGGCGACCGTCGAGGGCATCGCGCAGGCGCGAGAGGTCGGAATTGGCAATGGCCGGCAGGGCGCGGTAGGTGTCGTAGTCGAGGCGCAGCAGGTCGGGCCGGCGGAAGTCAGGGGCAGATTCGGGCACAGGATTCGGGATGGGTCGAAAAGGTAACAGAAAAACCTGCGAAATGGCTTCACCGACCGGCAATTTTGCCCGGCCATCAGCGCTGGCAAGTCGGCTTACGTACCCGTGAAATGGGCGGTTATTTCCGGCCCCGTTCGCGTCGATTTCTTCCCCCTTGCTTATGGCCTCCTGGATTCCCTACGCCCTGCTTTCGGCCCTGTTTGCGGCCCTCACCGCCATTTTTGCTAAAATCGGCATCAAGGGCGTCGATTCGGATTTGGCTACCGCGATTCGCACCGTGGTGATTTTGCTGCTGGCCTGGGGCATTGCCATCGCACGCGGGGCCACGGCCGGACTGCCGGCCCTCACGGGGCGCACCTGGCTGTTTCTGGTGCTGTCGGGGGTGGCCACGGGGGCGTCGTGGCTGTGCTACTTCCGAGCCCTCAAGCTGGGGCCGGTAGCCAAAGTGGCCCCGGTCGATAAGCTGAGCGTGGCGCTGGCGCTGCTGCTGGCGGTGGCATTTCTGGGCGAAACCATCAGCCTGAAAGGTGCGCTGGGCGCGGGACTGATTCTGGCCGGGACCGTGGTTCTGGTATGGAGCTGAGGCGCAAAAAATGAACAGAAAAAGCAGGCAATGCTGCCATCGGCATGAGGCCTAACGATTTAGCAATGTAATAAAACAAAGTATTTTCATTATATAAGCCGATTCTCATCTGCTCGCAGTAGGGCCAATGCTGCGTTTAGGGCACATTGGGAGTTGGAAGCTTCAGCTTATAATAAATGCTTCTTACCTGAGTCAGATTGCCACATAGGTCTAAAAAACAATCATTTAACCTCAATATTATGCTTAATAATATTTAATAATTTGAATAATAATATAAAATACCTGAACAAATTCACCTACGCATAATTATTGCATTTTTCAAATTATATTTTTTATTTATCACATAATTTAGTATATTTAGTAATGTCTTAAAGCTTATCATTCTTTTTCCCATGCGCCATGAAAAAGTCATCACTCATTGCATTGATTGTCAGCGCATTTTTTTCGGGAATGCAGATGCAGGCAACAGCGCAATGCACATACCGCGTAACTCAGGACGGCTCCCTGACCGACCCTAACACCTTTGCAGCGCAAACCACGGGCTCGGGTTGCTCGGCCCTGCCAGCCTCGGGCAGCAATGCCAGAATCGTTATTGGCAATCACAACGTGACGCTGTCGAGTGCCTACTCGGTGGGCAACGGGGGAAGCATTTCGGTGGATGACGGGGCGCTAACCATTCTCAGCGGCGGCTCCATTACCGTAGCAACCGGCGGCAATATTACTGTATCGAGCCGAGCATCACTTAATTTGTCCAATGGGGGCACTATCAATGGCAATGCCATTTTTACTCTGGGCGACGGCACTAGTTCGCTAAGAGCGACCAACCTCCTCGTAGGCGCGGGGAGCAGCGTTCGAGTCGACAAGATGACCGTTGACAAAGCGACCGTTAGCATTGCTGCCGGGGGCTCGGTCACTACTGGCTGCAACTTGGTGCTGCTCAGTTCCAACATTGTTTCCGACGGTTCCCTGAATATTGGAGGCAACCTGGACCTATCGGTTGGTGGTGCCAATAACACCCTGTGCGGCAGCAATAACCAATTCTCCGGCTCCTTGGTAGTGACGGGGTGCGTGTATGGAGGCAATGGTGCTACTACGCACCTCTTGAATAACTGCGCGGCCGCGGCCATATCGGTCTGCGTGCAACGCACTCCTTCCGCTGGGTGCGGGGGGGCGCTGGCCGCGGCAAATACCAACGAAGCCAATTGCGATGCGGAAGCGCCCAGCATCCGCTGCAAAGCCCTCCCGGTTGAGCTGGTGCTTTTTAACGCTCAGGTTTTGGATGACCAGAAAGTAGGCCTGGACTGGGTGACGGCGTCGGAAAAAAACAGCCGGGCCTTTGTAGTTGAACGCTCGTCGGACGGTAAAGTATTCCGTGAGCTGAGTTCGGTAGCGGCCGCCGGCACCACCCAGCAGCAGACTACCTACCACGCCACGGATGAACAGCCGCTGCCAGGAACCAGTTACTACCGCCTGCGGCAGATAGATTTAGATGGCACATACGATTTCTCGCCGGTGCGCGCCGTGAAGGTTGGCCGTTTTGGCAGCGGTTTCGCCGTGTACCCGGGCTACTCGGCCCAGGAATGGGTGGTCAGCACTTCGCTGCCCGTCGAAACCCTGGCGCAGGGCCCCGCCACCGTGCGGGTATTGGATGCGCTGGGACGCCTGCTCCAGGTGCCCTGCGCTGGCGATGCGGCCCAGCCCGGCCAGTGGGTACTGGACCTGCGCTCGCTGCCCACGGGCGTGTACGTTGTGCGGCTGCTGACGGCGGCCGGCTCCTTCAGCCAGCGCATCGCGCAGTAGCCCCCAATCAACAAGTTAAAAAAGGTCGCCTGAGCTTTCGAGCGCGGGCGGCCTTCATGTTTTTGCCCAGCGCCACGTCAGCGACACGTTGAAGACGCCGCCTTCTACGGGCGCCCACAACTCGCGGAAAACAGGGTTATCCAGCGGGGACAGTACTGCTTTTTCTCGACGGGTTTGGCGGTAATCGAGCACATTTTCGCCGTTCAGAGCCAGGGTAAAATTGTCTAAACGGTAGCGCAGCAGCGCGGCAAATAGCGGGTAGCCGGGCGTAGCGCTACCATCGGAGCGGTATTGCTGGCCGATGTAGGAGGCTTCGAGGCCCGCGCTAAAATTGTCCGTGAATTCGACCAATCCCACGGCGGCAAACTTGCGGCGCAGGCCGGCCGCGTGCAGGTAGCTGGCCTCGGTGTAGTAGGTGGTTTGGTAGGCGGTGAAGGCATCGGAATTGGTGTTCACGTCGCGCACAAAGTCCGTAATGGTGCCCTTGACGGTGAGGCGGCCGTCGGCCAGCTCGTCGCTGGTGTAGAGCAGGTCGGCGGTGTTGCGCAGGCTGGTGTTATCGACGTAGAAAACGTGCCCGCTCACGGGGTCGAAGCCTTTTTTAAGAACCTCCAAATCGCCGGCCCGGCGGCTTTCCAGGGTGCCGGTGTAGCCCAGCGCCTCCTGGCTGTGGGCATTGGGGTAGAAGAACAGGCGCGGGTGCAGGTTGAGGCTACGCACCCGGGGCACGTCCACGAAACCGTCGCCGTCCACGTCCTTTTCCTTTTGATTGACCAGCCCCACGAAGGCCGAATAGCACCAGCGCTGCCCGCGCCGGGCCACAAATCCGTTCAAATCCGTCTCGCGCAGCGTAGTCTGGTTATAGCTGGCGGCGTACTGCGGCGTGCCCAGCGTGGGCGTTTTGCTCACCAGGTTCACCAAGCCGGCAATGGCCCCGCCGCCATACAGCGTCTAGTTTGAGCCTTTAATGACTTCGACCTGCCGCAAATCGAGCGGTGGCACTGTGAGCAGCCCAAACGAGCCCGCGAAGCCACCGTAAAGCGGCACCCCGTCGCGCAGAATCTGGGTGTACTGGCCCGGCAGGCCCTGCAGGCGCAGGTCCAGGTTGCTGGTAGTGGGCGAAGTAGGCTGAATCTGGGTGCCCGCAATGTCGCCAAACAGACTGGCAATGCTGGCTTGATGCTGCTTTCCTCTTCCATTTCCTCGGCCCCCAGCACCTCCACCCGCGTGGACAGGTCCTCGATGCGCGAATTGGTGCGCGTGGCCGTCACCAGCACTTCTTCTTCAATTTCAAGCCCGCCCGGCGCGAGCAACAGCGCCAGCCCTGCCCCCACCGCCGGGGCCGCCACCAGCCGCGGCCGGTAGCGGCAGTGCCCGTGGCATCGGTAGCCGCCCCAATGCTGGTGCCCGGCACCACCACGCTGGCCCCAATCAGCGCTTCGTGCCGCAACGAGTCGCGCACCTGCACGTGCAGCGTCTGGGCATGGCTGGCCGTGGGCACCAGGACCAGCAGCAATGCCAGCCAACCGCTATTAACCTCCCGCACAATAAATCGAGCAACCATACCAGAATTATCAACCCAATAATCTGTAAAAGTATGGTGTGCTATTACGCCTATTCTGTGCAGAATCTGTTGCAATCTGGCTTAAAAGCAACAGCTCCAGCACGGCTTCGCACTGGAGCTGCATAGAAATTCACTAATTATACCAAAAACAACGGATGCACTTCATTCATAAATATTTACCTGCTTATTTAAACAACTCGCTTCCCTGTTTCCACTGCTGCACCTTGGCCGCAATTTCGGCCAGCCCCAGGTTGTGAATACTGCCCAGGTGCGTGGTCTGAAACGCGCGGTGTGGCACGTAGCTGCCGTCTTCCACGGCCCGCCCCACCTGCTGGTAGGCATCCCGAAACGGTACGCCGGCAATAATGAGCTGATTGATATTTTCGACCGAAAATATCGGGTCATATTTCGCCTGTTCAATCACGCCGGATTTAATCTTGATTTCGGGCAGCGCAAACAGCAGAATGTCCAGCAAATCGGCAAACTGCATCATAGGGCCAAAGAGCAATTCTTTCAGCAGTTGAAAATCGCGGTGGTAACCGCTGGGCAGGTTGCTGGTGGCCAGAATAATGTCGTTGGGCAGTGCCTGGAGACGGTTGGCGTGGCCGCGCACCAGCTCAAACACGTCGGGGTTTTTCTTGTGCGGCATAATGCTGGAGCCCGTGGTGAACTCCTTCGGCAGCGTCACAAAACCCAAATCCTGGCTGTTATACATCACCAGGTCATACGCCAGCTTGCCCAGCGTACCCGCCGCGCCCGCAATGGCAAAAGCCAGGGTTTTCTCGGTTTTGCCGCGCAGCATCTGCGCGCCCACACTGCTCACCGCCACGCTGCCAAAACCCATTTCCCGGGTCGTCATTTTGCGGTCAATCGGGAAGCTGCTGCCAAAGCCTGCCCCCGAGCCCAATGGGTTCTGGTCGGCTACCCGGTGCGCCGCCTCAAACAGAGCCAAATCCAATAGCAAATGCTCGGCATACGCCGAAAACCACAGGCCGAAGCTGCTGGGCATGGCCGCCTGAAAGTGCGTGTAGCCCGGCAGCAGGTCGTTTTTGTGTGCCTCGGCTTTTTGCAGCATTACCTCCACCAGCGCCAGCATCTGGGCGGAAATCCGCTCGGTGTAGTCCTTCAAAAAAAGCTGAATTGCCGTCAAAACCTGGTCATTGCGTGAGCGAGCCGTGTGAATTTTCTTGCCCGCGTCGCCAAACTTCTCCGTCAGGTAAGACTCTATTTTGGAATGAACATCCTCAAAGTCATCCTCAATTTGGAACGTGCCCGCCGCCACCTGCGCCAGCAGCTCATCAAGGCCGGCAACCAGCTGTTGCCGTTCTACTTCCGAAATCAGGCCCACTTTGGCCAGCATATTGGCCTGGGCTTTCGAGGCCCGCATATCGAACGGGGCTAGGTACATATCGAGCACCCGGTCGTGGCCCACAGTGAATTTTTCGATGGTATCATTAACCGAAAATCCTTTTTCCCAAATTTTCATAGCGTACTCCGGTAATTAAAATCTAAAATCAGTCAGCAGTTCAATGTAATCCCGAATACCCGCCCGAATTTCACTTACCAGAATGAATTCGTCTGGCGTGTGCGAGCGCGCACTTTCGCCGGGTCCCATTTTCAGGGTTTCAAATGGCATCATCGACTGGTCCGACAGCGTTGGCGAGCCGTAAGCCGTCTTCCGCATCGCCAAGCCCCGCTTAATTAGCGGGTGATTTTCGCTGATGCGCGAGGAATTTAAATGCGTGGAGCGCGGCACAATTTCGGACTGCAGCTTCGAGCGCAAAAAATCAATAATTTCCTGGTTCTGGTACAGCTCATTTGTGCGCACATCAATCACAAACTGGCACCGGTCCGGCACCACATTGTGCTGCGTGCCGGCGCTAATCTGTGTCACGGTCATTTTTACCGGCCCCAATAGTGGCGAAACTTTCGGAAACTGGAAGCTGCGCAGCCACTGAATGTCGTCCAACGCCTTGTACAAGGCATTTTCGCCTTCATCGCGCGCGGCATGCCCCGTTTTGCCATAGGCGGTGCAGTCCAGTACAATCAAGCCTTTTTCGGCAATAGCCAGGTTCATGCCCGTAGGCTCGCCAACAATTCCGAGGTCAATTTTTCCGAATTCCGGCAGCACGCTTCTGATTCCGTTCGCCCCCGAAACTTCTTCCTCTGCCGTGATGGCGCAGATTAAATTAAACGGGTTTTTGCTGCGCTGAAAATACAAAAAAGCAGCCAGCAAGCTCACGGCCGAAGCACCTGCATCATTACTCCCCAAGCCGGTCAATTTATCGCCTTCCAGCACCGCCCCGAACGGGTCGTGCGTCCAGCCGGCCCCGGCTTTCACCGTATCGTGGTGCGAATTGAGCAGTACCGTTGGTTTGCTTGCGTCGAAATGCGCTGAAATAGCCCACACGTTATTCTGTTGGCGCTTCGATGTTACGCCGTGCGCCGTAAGAAACTCCTGAATCAGCGTAGCCGTACCGCCCTCTTCGCGGGAGAAAGAAGGAGTTTGAATTAGCCGAATTAATAATTCAACGGCTTCGTCGCTCAATTGAGTTATCAAGTCAGGCATAGCGTTGTTTTCATAACGTCGTTGATGTGCAGTGCGTGTTCAATAATTACTTTATCAACCCCGAACTGCAACGCGTCAAATGCATTTTCCAATTTAGGCAACATGCCGTCAGCAATTATTCCGCTTTCCTTCAATTCGGCGTAATCCATCAAACTAATTTTGGATATTACCGAATTATCATCATTCACATCAGCCAATACACCGCGTTTTTCAAAGCAGAAATGCAATGCCACCGCGTATTCCTTACTCAACGCCTTCGCTACAGAAGCCGCAATGGTATCGGCATTGGTATTTAATAACTGGCCGTGCCCGTCATGGTTAATTGGGCAGAAAACCGGCATCAAACCCAGGCCCAGGAATTGACATATCAGTTCACTGTTCACGCTGGCCTCGCTCAAATCACCCACGAAACCGTAATCTATCTCGCGCACCGGGCGCTTCACGGCCCGAATCACGTTGCCATCGGCCCCGCTGAGGCCCAATGCGTTGACGCCCCGGCTTTGCAGGGCCACCACAATTTGCTTGTTGGTTTTGCCGGCGTAGAACATGGTCACCAAATCCAGCGCCACGGCATCCGTAATTCGGCGGCCGTTTACCATGCGCGGTGCAATGCCCAGGTTTTTCATCATTTCGCTGGCGCCTTTCCCACCACCATGTACGAGGATTTTCGGGCCACTGACTTCGGAAAGTAGTCGCACGAATTCCAATAAATCGGATTCGCTGTCAATTATACCGCCGCCTATCTTAAATATTTTTAACTCGGGCTTCATCACTGCTTCACATACGCGCAAACCCAGTATTGGGCCAGCGTCATTTCAAAAAAACCACGGGAAATGTTGCAGGCAAAAGTAGGGGCTTTTACCTTTGCGGCAGAATTGAACCTCTTGGTTCGCTGCTTCGTTAAAGCGCCGAATCGACTTAGTTTTCGCCATGTCCCTCCCCGTTTCCACGTCTTCGATGCTTACTCTGGCCAACCGGCCGGGTATGGCTGGCGTGCGCCAAACGACGTGCGCGCTGGTGCGACGACCCTAGCGGCTTCAGCAGCCGCATGTTGGCCCCTTGGCCAGCCCCTTTGAGCCGGGCTAGTATCCGCTCAACTTACAGACAGGTTTGGGCTTTAGCAGGAATTTCCCGTACACAATACTTCGGGTTTTCCGGACAGCCACGCATCTATCCCTAAGTTTCTAATAATCAATGACAATTCGGGTTGCAACGGCAGCGGACGCTCAGTACGCTGAACAATTATGCCAATGGTACGTCGAGTCGGCCAAAACGCGGGGCACCGGCATCGCCAAACGCGAGCCGGACTACGTGGCCAAAAAGATGGCCAGCGGCGACGGCATCATCGCCTTCGTCGATGACGAGCTGGCCGGCTTCTGCTACATCGAAACCTTTGACGATAAGACCTTTGTCGTTAATTCAGGTCTGATTGTGAACGCCGAAATCCGCAAGGGCGGTGTAGGCCGGGCCATCAAGCAGGCCGTGTTCGAGCTGTCGCGCACCAAGTATCCGCAGGCCAAGATTTTCGGCATCACGACCAGCCTGGCCGTGATGAAAATCAACACCGACCTGGGCTACGAACCCGTCACGTTTTCGGAGCTGACCACCAGCGAAGACTTCTGGAAAGGCTGTAAAAGTTGCAAAAACTACAGCATCCTGATGGAGAACGAGCGCAAGATGTGCCTCTGCACCGGTATGCTATACGACACGCACGAGAAGCAACTTGTGCAGGTGCAAGTGCCTGACTTTGCCGCGCACATTACGCCGCCGCTGCCCATTGGCGCCGACCCCGCCCCTACTCCTTCTGAAACCGATTCTGCTCAGTAATAATGAAGAAAAAAGCCATTCTCGCCTATAGCGGCGGCCTCGACACCTCGTTTTGCGCCGTATATCTGTCGCGCGAGCTTGATTTGGAAGTGCACACCGTCATCGTCAATTCCGGCGGCTTCACGGCCGAGGAGCTGGCCGCCATCGAAAAGCGTGCCTACGAATTGGGTTCGGTGAAGCACGAGGTGATTGACGTGACCACGCGCTTTTATCAGGATTGCCTGCGCTACCTGCTGTTTGGCAATGTGTTGAAGAACGACACTTACCCGCTGAGCGTGAGCGCCGAGCGCATGTTCCAGTCGCTGGCCATTGCCGAGTATGCTCGTGCTAATGAGGCCGATTACATCGTGCACGGCAGCACCGGTGCTGGCAACGACCAGGTGCGTTTCGATGTGGCTTTCTCTGTTATTGCCCCTAAAACGGAAATTCTGACGCCCATCCGCGACCTAAAACTCTCGCGCCAGGCTGAGATTGAATACCTGCAGAAACAGGGCTTCGAAATGAGCTGGGAGAAGGCGAAGTATTCCATTAACAAAGGCATCTGGGGCACCAGCGTGGGCGGCGTCGAAACGCTGACCTCGCACGAGGCCCTGCCGGAAAGCGCCTACCCCTCGCAATTGCAGCGACATGATTCGGAGCGTGTGGAAATCACCTTCGATAAAGGCGAGCCCGTGGCGCTGAATGGCGAAACGCTGGCCCCGGTGGCCCTGATTCAGAAGCTAAACGAGTTGGGCTCGGCCTTCGCCATCGGCCGCGACACGCACGTGGGTGATACCATTCTCGGCATCAAGGGCCGCGTGGGTTTTGAGGCGCCCGCGCCGCTCATGCTCATCAAGGCGCACCACCTGCTGGAGAAGCACACCAGCACCCGCTGGCAGCTGCTGCACAAGGACTACATCGCCAACTGGTACGGCACACTATTGCATGAAGCTCAATACCTTGACCCGGTGATGCGCGACATGGAAGCCTTCCTGGAATCGTCGCAAAACCACGTTTCGGGCAAGGTGTTCGTGCAGCTCAAACCTTACCAGTTCGACCTGCTCGGCGTGGAGTCGAAGTACGACATGATGCAGTCGAAAGTGGCCACCTACGGCGAGGAAAACAACGCATGGGATTCCCGCGACGCCCGCGGTTTCATCAAAATTTTCGGCAACCAGCTGAAAATTAGCGCCAGCCTGCACGATGAAAATTAAGGCCGGCATCGTGGGCGGGGCCGGCTACACGGCCGGCGAGCTTATCCGCATTCTGCTGCACCACGAGTTTGTGGAGCTGGGCGGCATCGTCAGCTCGTCGAACGCGGGCAACCCCGTGTACCAAGTGCACGACGACCTAGTGGGCGAGACTGACCTGGCTTTCACCTCCGAATTGAACGGCGATGAGGACGTGGTGTTTCTGTGCCTCGGCCACGGCAATTCCAAAGCATGGCTTCAAAAAAACACCCTACCCGAAACCACGCACATCATTGACCTGAGCAACGACTTCCGCCTGAACGCGGATGCCGAGTTTGAAGGCCGCGAGTTTGTGTACGGCCTGCCGGAACTGAACAAAGCCCGCATCCAGCAGGCCCAGAGTATTGCCAACCCCGGCTGCTTCGCCACGGCCATTCAGTTGGCGCTGCTGCCGCTGGCCAAGGCCGGCAAGCTTACCGACGACATTCACGTGTCGGCCATCACCGGCTCGACCGGCGCGGGGCAGAGCTTGTCGGAAACGGTGCATTTCTCGTGGCGCACCAACAACGTGTCCATCTACAAGCCCTTCACGCACCAGCACCTCGGCGAAATCGGCGAGAGCCTGGCGCAGCTGCAGCCGCAGTCGGAGGCCGAGATGCACTTCATTCCCTACCGCGGCAATTTCTCGCGGGGCATTTTCGCCAGCGTCTACACGCCGTCGGATTTGACGCAGGACGAGGCGCGGGCGCTGTACCGGCAGTTTTACGCCGACGCGCCGTTCACCACGGTTTCGGACAAGGAAATTCACCTCAAGCAGGTGGTGAACACCAACAAATGCTTGCTGCACGTGCAGAAACAGGGCAAGCAGTTGCTCATTACCTCGGTTATTGATAATCTGGTAAAAGGTGCCTCGGGCCAGGCCGTGCAGAATATGAACCTATTGTTCGGGCTGCCTGAAACGACGGGGTTGAATTTGAAGGCAGTTTTATTCTAATTCTCTTTCTAGCTGCTCATGTTTGAAGAATTATTTATTTCAGCAGGCAAGATTCGGCTAGGCAGATTAGTAGGATTAATATCTTTTATCCTTTTAATGATTTGGTTTGAATTTAGCATTCCAAATTCAATCGGTGTAATGAAGCAGGCATTTGACCAGTTCAACGGTGCTTCAATCTGTGGGCGAATCACAGAAATCCATTTGACAAAAACAGGTATTGGACTAAGCGTTAATGGTAGTGCTTTTGAATTTACTCCGGTACTAAATGGACGCTCAAATGATTTCAAATCATTTGATGCTATAGCTGCAATAAATGATTCTATTGTGAAACCGTCTTACGCCGACACGGTACACCTTTTCACAAAAAATCGAGTGTATAAGTGCACTTTCAGAAAATACTAGCCTTATGGAGCTTTTCAACGTTTATCCCCTCGTCAACATCACGCCCGTGAAAGCGCTGGGCGCCAAGCTGTGGGACGACCAGGGCCAGGAATACCTGGATTTCTACGGTGGTCACGCCGTTATTTCCATCGGCCACAGCCACCCGCACTACGTGCAGCGCCTCACCGAGCAGCTGCAGAACATCGGCTTCTACTCCAACTCGGTGCAGATTCCGATTCAGACGCAGCTGGCGCACAAGTTGGGCCAGGTGTCGGGCTACGAAGACTACGCGCTGTTTCTGTGTAACTCCGGGGCCGAGGCCAACGAGAATGCGCTGAAGCTAGCCTCCTTCCACACCGGCAAAACCCGCGTGGTGGCGTTTAAAGGTGCGTTTCACGGCCGCACAAGCGGCGCGGTAGCGGCCACGGACAACCCAAAAATCGTCGCGCCCTTCAACGCGGGCCACGCCATCAGCTTCCTGGAATACGACTTGGCGGCGGTAGAAACCACGCTGCAAGGCGGCGACGTGTGCGCCGTAATCATCGAGCCGATTCAGGGTGTGGGCGGCATCATCATGCCCTCCGATGAGTTCCTGCAAGGTTTGGCAGCACTGTGCAAGCAATATGGCGTCATCCTGATTGCCGACGAGGTGCAGAGCGGCTACGGCCGCAGCGGCAGGTTTTTCGCGCACCAGCACGCCGGCATCCGGCCCGATATTATTTCCGTGGCTAAGGGCATGGGCAACGGCTTCCCCATCGGCGGCATCCTAATTGCGCCGGAGCTGAAGGCCTCCTATGGCCTGCTCGGCACTACCTTCGGCGGCAACCACCTAGCCTGCGCCGCCGCCCTGGCTGTGCTCGAAGTCATCGAGGACGAACACCTGCTGGCCCACACCACCGAAATGGGCGACTACCTCCGCACCGAGCTGCTGGCCCACGCCGGTGCCGAAGAAATCCGCGGCCGCGGCCTGATGGTGGGCATCAAGTACGACTTCCCCATCAAGGACGTGCGCGACAAGCTGCTCTCGGAACACCACATTTTCGTGGGCAACGCCTCCGACCCCACGGTGCTTCGCCTGCTGCCGCCGCTCAACATCACGAAGGCCGAAATCGACCGGTTTTTGCAGGCCCTGTACACACTTATTCCGGCCGAGGCAAGGAAGTAAGCGGCTTGAGAACTAACTTGCAGCCCCAATGAGTAGCACGATGAAGTTTACGAGCCTAGCTCCCCTTCTGATTAGCTGCACGCTGCCATTGGCCTCCGTTGCGCAGCCGCCGGCTGGCTCTTTCCCCGAAGGAGCAGCCTCCCCTTTTTCTTTCCAGCAGTTGTGCCCGCCCGACTTCCCGATGCCTGACATCTGGAATCGGCAGTGCGCGGAGCCGATTGATTTACTCGCCTTCGCTCCCGTTCGGCATCCCTCCTGCATCGGCTGGAACAGACCCCTGATTAATGGTCCTGTTCCAGCCGAAATTGTATCGGACCGGCTGCAAAAGTCGCGTAATGAACTACGAGCGCGATGTAGAGACGCGACACTTCGCGTCTCGTCGATGAACGGCTTATGCCAAAACGACCCAGAATAAACAATGTCAGCAACGATTGAGACGCAAAATATTACGTCTCTACAATCACAACGATAGATGTCTCAAATAGTAAAACTCATCCTCGAAGACGGCACCGAAATCCAGGGCGAATCATTCGGCACCTTCACTTCCGCCGCGGGCGAAGTGGTGTTCAGTACGGCCATGACCGGCTACCCCGAAAACCTCACCGACCCGTCCTTCGCCGGCCAGATTCTGGTGCTCACCTACCCCATGGTGGGCAACTACGGCGTGCCCGGCGAGGAGCTGTACGAGTCAATTTCGAAGATTTTCGAGTCCGATAAAATTCACATTGCCGGGCTGGTGGTGAACTACTACTCCGAGGAGCACAGCCACTGGAACGCCGCCAAAAGCCTCGGCGACTGGCTTAAAGAGTATAACATCCCTGGCATTTTCGGCGTCGATACCCGCATGCTCACCAAGAAGCTGCGCGAGAAAGGCGCCATGCTGGGCAAAATCGTGGCCGAAGAGGACGTGCCCCTGCACGACCCCAACCTCGACAATTTGGTGGCTCAGGTGAGCCCGGCCGGCGTGCAGCACTACGGCCACGGCCAACACAAAATCGTGCTCGTGGACTGCGGCACCAAAACCAACATCATCCGCTGCTTTCTGGAGCGCGATGTGGAGCTGATTCGGGTGCCCTGGGACTACGATTTTACGACCCTCGATTACGACGGCCTGTTCCTCAGCAACGGTCCCGGCGACCCTAAAATGTGCGAAGCCACCATCCAGAACCTCCACAAAGCGCTGCAACAGGACAAGCCGATTTTCGGCATCTGCCTGGGCAGCCAGCTCATGGGCCTGGCCGCGGGCGGCGACACCTTCAAGCTGAAATACGGCCACCGCAGCCACAACCAGCCCGTGAAGCTCACCGGCACTCAGCACTGCTACATCACCAGCCAAAACCACGGCTTCGCGGTGGATACCGAAACCCTGCCCGCCGAGTGGGACATGCTGTTCGAGAACCTGAACGACGGCACCTGCGAAGGCATCAAGCACAAAACCAAGCCGTTCTTCTCCACTCAGTTTCACCCCGAAGCCGCCGGCGGCCCGCAGGATACGGAGTTTCTGTTTGATGATTTTTTGAAAGCGGTGGTGGAGTATAAGTCGAAGTAGAGACGCATAATTGCGTCTTGTCGTTGAACGACTTTTAAGCCTGATTCTCCATGAAACTTAAGCGGCTATTGTTTCTCTCGCTGATTGTTTGTTCGGCCTATTCTTTTGTAGGTCAAAACACTCGGCATTTGAAAAAAGCAGCCGTCGGCTCTAATTTTTGCTTAGCAGATTCACTAAAGCAAATACTGGCTTCTCTGCATCACAAAGCAGATGCTGTCATGACGTTTCAATATTACTACGACAATGGAGTACCGGAGTCTGCAACAGTATTTTGGCAAGCATCAGGCAAGACGTATTCTAAGTCTCTTCAAAATTGCCAGCCGTCCATTTTGGTAAAATATCAGCACGCTGATACGCTGTTTTCATTTTATCGAAAACAGCGAATTGCTGACTTACCCAAAATGGAAATTCCAGATAGCGCGCCTTCGCATGGCATGGCATACTTCATCGGGGTTTATTCCCCAGGAAACACGCGCTTTTACAACATTAAAGAATGTCAGCGGCATCTTCTCATGTACCCAAATCAAACTGATTTGTTGCCTGGAGAAAAACCAGTTGAAGCCAAAGAAGACCCACGCAGCATTTGGGTCGATTTATTTGAAAAGGTAACGAAGCGGTAGAGATGTTTCGACTTCGCTGCGCTTCGCTCAACATGACGTGCTGATTGTTCCGCCAGACGCTCAAAAAGAATACAACTCTTAGAATGAACAAACCCAACAAAGTTCTCATCCTTGGTTCCGGCGCCCTCAAAATCGGCGAGGCCGGGGAGTTCGATTATTCCGGCTCGCAGGCCCTCAAGGCGCTGAAGGAGGAAGGCATCCGCACCATCCTCATCAACCCCAACATTGCCACCGTGCAGACGTCGGACAACATTGCCGATGACGTGTACTTCCTGCCCGTGACGCCCTACTTCGTGGAGGAAGTCATCAAAAAAGAGCAGCCCGATGGCATTCTGGTGGCCTTTGGCGGCCAAACGGCGCTGAACTGCGCCGTGGCCCTGTACCGCGCCGGCGTGTTCGAGAAGTATAACGTGAAGGTGCTGGGCACGCCCGTACAGAGCATCATCGACACCGAGGACCGGGATATTTTCAAGGAAAAGCTGGAGCAGATTGGCGTGCTCTCGGCCCGCAGCGTGGCTGTAACGACTATGGATGACGCGCTGGCGGCGGCCGAGAAAATTGGTTTCCCCATCATCGTGCGGGCGGCGTTTGCGCTGGGCGGGCTGGGCAGCGGCTTCGCCAACAACATGGACGAGCTGCGGGCGCTGGCCCAAAAATCCTTCACTACCTCCGACCAGATTCTGGTGGAAGAATCGCTGAAGGGCTGGAAGGAAGTGGAGTACGAAGTGGTGCGTGATGCTTACGATAACTGCATCACGGTCTGCAACATGGAGAACTTCGACCCTATCGGCATTCACACCGGCGAGAGCATCGTGGTGGCCCCGTCGCAGACGCTGAGCAACCGCGAGTACCACAAGCTGCGCAGCATCGGCATCAAGACCATCCGCCACCTGGGCATCGTGGGCGAGTGCAACATTCAGTACGCGCTGGACCCGGTTTCGGAGGATTACCGCGTGATTGAGGTGAACGCGCGCCTGTCGCGCTCCTCGGCGCTGGCCTCCAAGGCCACGGGCTACCCGCTGGCTTTCGTGGCCGCCAAGCTAAGTTTGGGCTACTCGCTGGCCGAGCTAAAAAACAGCGTGACACAGACGACTTCGGCCTTCTTTGAGCCAGCCCTCGACTACGTGGTGGTGAAGCTGCCACGCTGGGACTTGGGCAAGTTCGCAGGCGTTAACCGCCAGATTGGCAGCGCTATGAAGAGCGTAGGCGAGGTCATGGCCATCGGCAAATCCTTCGAGGAAGCCATCCAGAAAGGCCTGCGGATGCTGGACACCGGCAAGCGCGGCTTCGTGGCCAACCGCCCCGAGGAGGACTTGGATAACGCCGCCATCGACCAGCTCCTGAGCGAGCCGAACGAGGAGCGCATCTTCGCCATCAACAGCGCCTTCGAGGCCGGCTACACGCTGGAGCAAGTGCACGAATTGACCAAGATTGACCACTGGTTTTTGCAGCGCCTCTACGGCATTTTTGAATTGGGCAATCAGCTCGCCGCCGGCCGCAGCGTGGGCCTTGACGGTCTGGAAACCAAGCTACTGCGCGACGTGAAGAAAGCCGGTTTCTCGGACCAGCAGATTGCGGTGAAGCTGCTGGGCGAGGGCGACGACACACACGGCACCAAAGCCGACGAGCTGCTGGTACGCGCCCGCCGCAAGGCCCTGGGCGTGCTGCCCGTGGTGAAGCAGATTGACACGCTGGCGGCCGAATTCCCGGCCAAAACCAACTACCTCTACACCACTTACCACGGCACCGAAAACGACCTGGCGCGCGAAACCGCGCAGTCGGTGGTGGTGCTGGGCTCGGGCGTGTACCGCATCGGTTCGTCGGTGGAGTTCGACTGGTGCGGCGTGCAGGCCGTGCAAACGGCAGCGGCCGAGGGCTACAAAACCATCATTATCAACTACAACCCCGAAACCGTTTCGACCGACTACGACGTGTCGGACCGGCTGTACTTTGAGGAGCTGAGCTTTGAGCGGGTGATGGACATCCTGGATTTTGAGCAGCCCGGCGGCGTGATTCTGAGCACCGGCGGTCAGATTCCCAACAACCTCGCCACCCGTTTGGCCGATGCCGACGCGCCCATCTTGGGCACCGCGCCGGCCCGCATCGACGAGGCCGAGAACCGCCACAAGTTCTCCAGCATCATGGACGAGCTGGGCATCGCGCAGCCGCGCTGGAAGGAGCTGACCTCGCTGGCCGCCATGCAGGAATTCGTGCGCGAAGTCGGTTTCCCGGTACTCATCCGGCCGAGCTACGTGCTGTCGGGCGCGGCTATGAACGTGGTTTCCAACAACTTCGAGCTGGAAGAATTCCTGAAAACAGCCGCCGAGGTCAGTGCTGAATACCCGGTGGTGGTGTCCGAGTTCATCCAGGAAGCCAAGGAAATTGAACTGGACGCGGTGGCCGACCACGGCGACATTGTGAGCTATGCCATCTCGGAGCACGTGGAGTTTGCCGGCGTGCACTCCGGCGACGCCACCATGTACTACCCGCCCCAACGGGTGTACGTGGGCACCATTCGCAAGCTGAAAATCATCGCCGAAAAGATTGCCAAGCGCTACGAAATCAGCGGCCCGTTCAACATTCAGTTTCTGGAAAAGAACGGCGAAATCCGCGTGATTGAGTGCAACATCCGGGCCTCGCGCAGCTATCCGTTCGTGTCAAAAATCTCGGGCAATAACCTTATCAAGAAGGCCACCCAGGTGCTGCTGGGCAAACACGTAGACCGTGACGAAAGCGAGCGGGTTTACGACCTGCCCTTCGTGGGCGTGAAGGCTCCGCAGTTCTCCTTCACCCGCCTGCCCGGCGCCGACCCGGTCCTGCGCGTCGACATGGTGAGCACCGGCGAAGTAGGCTGCCTGGGCGACACCGCCGAGGAAGCCCTGCTGAAATCGATGCTGAGCGTGGGCTACAAAATCCCGCAAAAATCGGTGCTGATTTCCGGCGGCCCCATCATCTCCAAAGTGGCGCTGCTCGCGCCCGCCGCGCTGCTCATTAAAAAGGGTTATACCGTGTACGCCACCCAGGGCACGCACCGCTTCTTCGCCGAAAACGGCATCCCCAGCAGCCTCCTCTTCTGGCCCGATGAGCTGCAGGAGCCCAACGTGCTGACGTATCTGAAGGAAAAGAAAATCGACCTGGTCATTAATATTCCCAAAAACCTGTCGAAAGGCGAGCTGGATAACGACTACAAAATCCGCCGCACGTCCGTGGATTTCGGCGTCGGTTTGCTGACGAATGCGCGGCTGGCGAAGGCGTTTATTCAGGCCTTCTGCACACTGGAAATGAAGGATTTGAAGATTAAGAGCTGGAACGAGTATAAGGCGATGTAAATCGTTGAACGACAAACAGAATGGCCTTACATCTTTCGCTTCAGGAATTAATTGCTCGTGTTCATCTTGGAAAGCAAGTTGAACAATGGCTTTCCCATTACAATGAAGCTGATTACACAGTCATTAGATGGATATCTGTAGCGAAAGAAGAAGGGAAATTCGGCGTGACTTATTTTGAGTCATTCGATGAAGGTGACGAAGAATTTCACGACGTCCATGAATTCAGCGTAATTGACCCAGAGGATGAGCAGTATGGCACCACGCATCTTTTTGATTCTGTAGAAGCAGCAGTTGCTTTTGCTATTGAGAATTATGGCGCTTCTGCGGAAAAATTTGTCGCTAGTGGAATGATTGTGGAAGAATACAGAGCATATCTACAAGAAAAATCCCAGTCATAGTGCGTCCCGACGATTTACCTGAGCGCTGGAAATTGAAGCTTCAAGAGCATCTGATTGCCAAAGGAAGCACTAAGCCCGAAAAGCTTAGTGCTTCTGAGTTTCCATCAGAAACTACTGTTAGTATTCGGTTTGAAGATGGTTCGCACGTCGAATTCAAATATGCTTCTGTAATTGAAGCGTCTGAGTTTCGGGAATTAGCCGTTTTCACGGAACACTGCGGTTATCATCTATTTCCGCTTTATGATGGACTATCGCTGATAGTAGAATAGCTCTATTGGCCTTTTACTTTTGCCGTACCGCACGGTTTTTCCACCTCACCACACGGCTACCCCTGAAAAGGTGAAGCCCTCGGTACGGGAATACCAAGGGCTTCGAGGAAGAAGGTGGAATCGCACCTAACTTCTCGGTCAGATGAGCAAGAAACGTGCGGCGAAGATACGGAAGAAACCCGTGCTTCGTAAACCCATACCATCGGCGGCCGAAAAAGGTTTCTGGTGGTGGCTGGTTCTGGAAACGGTCAAGGTGGCGCTAGCCGCTGCGGCCCGACACTGGATAAGCTAACGGGTTGGCAAGGGGCGGGGCCGAAAGGCTCGGCCCCTTGTTTTTTTTACTCTAACATTCTCGACACAACAGTTTTAAAATGAAAAACTTCACCTCCTTCGCCGATGCCGGCGACTACAAAGCCCTGCTGCAGCAAGCACTGGAAATCAAAGTCAACCCCTACGGCTACCAGCACATCGGACGCAACAAAACCGTCGGGCTGATTTTCTTTAACCCCAGCCTGCGCACCCGGCTCAGCTCGGTGAAGGCGGCGTACAACCTGGGCGCGCAAGCTTGGGTGCTCAACGCTGGAGCCGACTCCTGGACCCTGGAGATGGCCGATGGCGCGGTGATGAACGGCGGCACCCAGGAGCACATCAAGGATGCCATCGCGGTGATGAGCCAGTACTGCGACGTGCTGGGTGTGCGCACCTTCCCCACCCTCAAGGACAAGGCCGAGGATTACGGCGAAGTCGTGTTCAACAAGATTCTGCAATACGCCACGGTGCCCGTCATCAGCCTGGAAAGCGCCACGCTGCACCCGCTGCAGTCGTTTGCCGACCTGATTACGGTGGCCGAAACCAAGCAGAAGGAGCGTGTGAAAGTGGTGCTTACCTGGGCCCCGCACGTGCGCGCCCTGCCCCAGTGCGTGCCCAATTCCTTCTGCGACTGGTTCTCGGAAATCGATTGGGTTGATTTCGTTATCACCCATCCCGAAGGCTACGAGCTGGACCCCAAATTTACCAAAGGTGCCCGCATCGAGTACGACCAGAAAAAAGCCCTGGAAGGCGCCGACTACGTGCAGGCCAAAAACTGGAGCAGCTACCTCGACTACGGCCAAGTGCTGGGCAACGACCCCGCCTGGATGCTCACCCCCGAGCACATGGCCCTCACGGACAGCGCCAAATTCCTACACTGCCTGCCCGTGCGCCGCAACGTGGAAGTGTCCGATGCCGTGCTCGACGCGCCCGGCTCGCTCATCATTCAGGAAGCCGGCAACCGGACCATTTCCATGCAAACGGTGCTGCACGAGTTGCTGAAGTAACAGAAGCACCTTAGCAAAAAGCAGACTGATGCTCAAAAAACGGTTATCCGCCGTATGGCAATCTGCTATTAGTCCAAAGTAAAGGCCCACGGTTATTAGCTCACCGCTAATGGCAGTGGGCCTTTTTGTGCTCTAGCCTATACATTAGCAAGCTCTCATTCCGAAGCAGTTGCAGCTTGACCAAGCCCAATGAAAAAGCCCCATCCTGTTTCCAGAATGGGGCTTTTTGCTGTGATCCCGCTGGGATTCGAACCCAGGACCCGTACATTAAAAGTGTACTGCTCTACCAGCTGAGCTACAGAATCGGTACCTTTACCTTGGAAGGGCGTTTCCTTCTTTGGTGGCACAAAAGTACTATAGCCTCCGGAACTACACAACCCTGACTTTAAAAAAAAGTCACCCTCATTGCTGTGCGCATCCTTTTCTGCTTTCTAATCTTCCTGCCTATCTGTGCCTTGAGTGCAAATTCACCGGCAAAAAAAAATTTAGCAAGTAACCTTTCCAGTGCGCCTGCTGACCTGCGGCGGGCTGATTCCCTCTTCGCAGCGGGGCAATACGAAGCTTCTTTTCCTGATTATCGGCAGCAGGTGTGGCAGCAGCGGCGCGTTTCGCCCGAGTTGCTGCTGAAAATGGCTTATGCGCAGCAGCAACTCGGGCACTACCCGGCGGCGCTGCTCTACCTGAGCATGGCGCAGGCACGGCAGCCCCGGGTGCGCACGTGGCGGCAACTAGTGGCATTGGCCACCCAGCACCGACTGGTGGGCTACCCGGCTACCTGGCAGCAGGAACTGCGGGTGCAGGCGCAACGGTATTTTTATCCGGGGTTGCAGGCATTGCTGGCGGGCGCAGTGTTGGGTGCAATGGCCCTGCTGTGGCGCCGCAGCCCGCGCGGCGCGTGGGTGGGCTATGCCGCCTACGTCGCGTTGCTGGGCGCCTACCTGCACTTTCTGCGACCAACGCCAACGGGACTGGTGGCACGCTCCGGGGCGGCGCTGATGGATGGGCCGGGGGCCAGCGCGGCCTGGCTGAGCACGGCTGCCATGGGCGACCGGCTGCCCGTGCTGGGCCGCCAGGATATCTGGTACCGGGTGCAGTGGCAGCAGCGCGTGGCGTTTGTGCGGGCCGCCGACTTGCTGGTGGTAGAGTAGCGCAATGGCGGGTTGGTGGGCAGGTGGAATCCTTTTTTTACTCCATCACTCCAACAACCCGCCTACTTTTGTGGCTATGTCTGCTTCCCTTTCCCTCACCGGCCTTTTCCTGTACCCTGTCAAATCCCTCGGCGGGTATGCTGTGGCCGAAGCCGAGGTAACGGCCCGTGGCCTGCGCCACGACCGTCGCTGGCTGCTGGTAGACGAGCGCAACCGCTTCATGACGCAGCGGCAGCAGCCGGAGCTGGCCCTGCTGGCCGTGGCTCCGGCCTACAATGGTTTTCTGATTTCGCATCGCCAGCGGCCCGATTTGCTGCCGCTGTTCATTCCCTTCGAGGCCACGCCCGACCGGACGCTGTTTGTGACCGTGTGGGACGATATTCTGTGGGCCTGGCGTGGCACGCCCGAGGCCGATAAGTGGCTGGCGGAGGCGCTGGGCCGCCCCTGCCGGCTGATGTATATGTCGGACATGGTGCGGCGCGAGGTGGAGCCGGAACTCAACCCTGAGGGCAAGCTGGTGAGCTTCGCCGATGGCTACCCCTACCTGCTGGCGGGTGAGGCGGCGCTGGCCGACCTGAATACGCGCCTGGCCGAGCCGGTACCGATGAATCGGTTTCGGCCCAACCTGGTGTTTGGGGGCGGCGAGGCCTATGAGGACGATGCCTGGGAGCAGTTTCAGATTGGCGAGGTGCCGTTTCGGGCAGTGCGGGGCTGCGGGCGCTGCGTGCTCACGACCATCGACCAAGCGACGGCCCTCAAAAGCCCGGTGGGCGACCCGCTGCGTACGCTGGCTACCTATCGGAAAGCCGAGAACAGTACGTTATTCGGACAGAACGTGACCGGGCCAGCCCGAGGCTACTTGCGCGTGGGGGATGCCGTGACGGTACTCAGCCGGAAATAATGCCGGTGGGGTTCGCAGGCTGACTGTTTTGCAACTCCTGCCCTTGCGGGTGCGTTGGGGAAAGCCGGGCCTGATGCCCGGCTTTTTTTATGGAACTGGAGTATCTGTTGAATTTCATGGCCCGGCTGGCGGCCAACAACACCACGGCCTGGATGGCCGAGCACCGCCCCGAGTACCAGCGCGCCCGCGCTGCCTGCACCGAGCTGGTGAATCAGGTATTGACCCGCGTGGCGGCCACAGACCCCGATTTGGCCAACCTCACCACAACCGACGTGATGTTTCGGCTGCACAAGAACGACCGGGCGCACCGCGACCCCGAGCCCTACAAGCGCCGCATGGGCGCGGGCCTAAAACGCGGCGGCCGCCACGCACCCCGGGCGGGCTATTTCCTGGCCATTCAGCCGGAGGGGCGCAGCTGGCTGGGGGCGGGCACCTTCCACCCTACTCCGGAGCTGCTGGCCGCCATCCGGCAGGAAATCCACTACAGTAGCGACGAGTTTCATCGGCTGCGGCGGGCGCCGGAGCTGCTGCGCTACTTCCCGGACGGCCTCGACACCACCGGGCCGCAGCTGACGCGCCCGCCGCGCGGCTACGCCGCCACCGACCCGGACGTAGCGTGGCTGCGGCTCAAGACCTTTGGGGTGGGCCGCTTCTATACCGATGCCGAGGTGCTGGCCCCCGGCTTTGTGGACGAACTGGTGGCCGGCATTGCAGCGGCCCGGCCGCTGGTCGATTTTTTCAACGCGGCTATCCCGGAGCCGGCTTAGAGCCTACGGATTGCGGCACACCAAAACGCCCCGCTCTCCGTGATGGAAAGCGGGGCGTTTTGCTTGGGCTGGCTTGGCGTATGCCTTAAAACAGGCCGAACAGCGTGTTATCAATCTTCTCAATGATGGTACCCAGGTCTTCGGGACGACGCACGTAGTCGAGCTCGTTCACGTCCACGATGAGGGAGCGGCCGGCGTCGTAGGTGCTAATCCACTTCTCGTAGTGTTCGTTGAGGTTTTTGAGGTATTCGATGCTGATGGTGTTTTCGTAGTCGCGGCCGCGCTTCTCAATCTGGCCGATGAGTTTGGGCAGGTCGGCGCGGAGGTAGAGCAGCAGGTCGGGCGGGGCCACCAGGTCCACCATCGACTCGAACAGGGCGTAGTAGTTGTTGTAGTCGCGGGTTTCGAGCAGGCCCGACTGGTGCAGGTTGGCCGCGAAGATGTGGGCATCCTCGTAGATGGTGCGGTCCTGGATGATGCCGCGCCCGGCTTTTTGCAGCTCCTTGATGTGCTGCGTCTGGCGGAAGCGGCCGTTGAGGAAATACACCTGCAGGTGAAAAGCCCAGCGGGGCATGTCGTGGTAAAAATCCTTCAGGTAAGGATTGTCGTCCACATCTTCCAGAAATACTTCCCAGCGGAAATGCTGGGCCAACTTATGGGCCAGCGTGGTTTTACCGGCTCCAATGTTGCCGACGATGGCAATGTGCATGCGCTACGAACGAAAAAGACGAGTGATAAGCAGAACCCCAAAGGTAGTAGCGCGGCCCGCATTGGCTCAACGATTTAGGCCCGTTATTATGTAGTATGTTTGATATCCAATATTAGTTTACCTGCCATGTTAACCGCCGAAGCCGTTCACCTGAGCACCATCGCCGACAGCTACGGAGCACCGTTGGCCGAATATTATTTTTTTCCGGACCATGCCTTGCTCTACATTCGCTGGCACGGCCAGCTCACGGCCGCCGAAGTCATTCGCGGGGTGCTGGAAGGCACGCGCCTCATCGAAGACCACCGTTTTGAGCGGGTGCTCAACGACAAGCGCGACACCGGCGGCGACTGGAGCGAAGCGCTGCCCTGGCTCGAATACGAATGGCTCCCCAAGGCCGTAGCCGCGGGCTTGCGGGCCGTTGCCTACATTCTGTCGCCCAACCCAGAGGCCCAGATTGTGAGCCAGGAATTTGTGGCTGCCGTGCGGGGCCAACTCGATATTTCACTATTTACCAGCGAGGAAGACGCCCGGGAGTGGCTGGAAACGAAGTAGCTAACGGTTGTCATTCCGACGCAGGAGCAACCGGAGGGATTTAATTTTATCCGATTCCTCCTGCGTCGGAATGAAAATTTGCGCTAATCGAGCTTTTCCTTCACCTGCCGGGCACCGCGCAGGGTGTGAAACTCGCCTTGGAAGGAGCGGATGCGGATGCGCTCTTCGAGCGGCAGCGTGGTCCGCACCTGCTCGTAGCGCTGGTTGAGGCGGGCCAGGACCTGGCCGGCACCGTCCCACTGCTCGTAGGTCCAGGTGCGGCGCTCGTCGCGGGTGGTGGCGATGAACCGCTCGTAGAGGTTGGGGAGCTGGTCGGCGCTGGCCTGGGCCAGGTTCACGTCGGTTTGCAGCAGGTGCTGCTGCACGGGGTCGGAGGAAGTATTGGCGGCGCGGGCGGCAGTTTGGCGGGCCTGGCTGCGGGCAGTGGTGGAGGGGCGGGAGCCGGTGAGTTCGCCGCGGCGCAGCAGCTCGGCCTGGGTGGTGGCTTGGGCCCGGCTGGCGAAGGGCAGGCCGGCAAGGAGCAGAACGAATGCAGATTTCATGGTCAGAACGAAGAAAAAACGAAGGTTTGCGGGCTTAAACGCAAGGAACGGGCCAACCGTATGCTTGAGGACGGGCCGGTTTCGGTTTTTTCGCCGCAATTTCGTGTTTTACCGCTTATGACTTCTGACGCCCCTGCCGCGCCGCCGCGCATTGAGCCCGCCACGCTCAACGACATTCCGACCATTATTCAACTGGCCGAGGCTACCTGGGAGCCTACCTACCGCTTCATCATTTCGGAGGAGCAGCTGGAATACATGTACCGGGTAATCTACTCGCCGGCTGCGCTGAAACGGCAGATGGTGGAGCAACACCACGTATTCCTGCTGGCGCGGGTGGAGGGCGAGCCGGCTGGCTTTGCCTCCTTCGGCCCGCTGCCGGCCGAAGACGGCAGCGGCACCGGCTATAAGCTGCACAAGATTTACGTGCTGCCCACGCGCCAGGGCCAGGGCTTGGGGGTGCACCTCATCGAGGCGGTGGAAAACGCGGCCCGCGTCGCCGGCGGCCAGTTCCTAGACCTGAACGTGAACCGCTACAACCCCGCCATTGCTTTCTACGAGCGGCGCGGCTTTGTGCGCCAACGCGAGGTAGACGTGCCCATCGGCCCGTATTTCATGAACGATTACATCATGCGCAAGGCGCTATAATTTCCGTTTGTCATCCTGAGCGTAGCGAAGGACCTTATCAGGTTAGCGCACTTTATGTGAGCGTGATAAGGTCCTTTGCTGCGCTCAGGATGACAGTTACCAACTAACTCAACCTTCAACCCTTAAAACTCAACCCTCCCAAAATGGCCACCAAACTCACCGTCCTTTCCAACGGCTCCCTCCGCGTAGAGGGCGAAGACATCGAACTCGTGGATGCCCAGGGCCAGCCCTATGGCCTCGGCGGCCGCCAGCGCATCAGCATCTGCCGCTGCGGGCTTTCCAAGCAGAAGCCTTTCTGCGACGGCTCGCACAAAGGCCACTTCGAGCACGCCGCCGTGGCGTTCGATTTGCCCGCGCCCAAGCCAGCCGTATAATCCGGCATCTGCATCATAAAAAAGCCCGCTGACCAATTGGCCAGCGGGCTTTTTGCTGTTGAATGAGTTTTGTTTACTCCACCACCAGGCGCTGGGAAAGCTCGCCGCAGCGCACCACGTAGGTGCCAGCGGGCAGGCCGCGCAGGTCCAGCTCGGCCTCGGCAGCGGTTGGGGCGGGGTAGCGGCGCACGGGGCGGCCCAGCGCGTCGGTGAGCAGCAGGGGCTGGCGGGGCGCACCGGTGGGCAGGCGCAGCGTGGTCGTGCTGTGCGCCGGGTTGGGGAAGAGCTGCGCGGCGGGTGTGGCGCGGGCGGCCGGCACTGTGCCTAGTGTCGCGGCAGGGTCGTAGATAGCAAAGTAGGGAGTGGCTTTGCGACCGTCGCCGGTGGTGGTGAAGATGCCCCCAGCATAGAGCTTTCCATTGGCCCCCACCACCAACTTTGTGGGCGTGTTGTTTAGCCCGGTGCCGAGGGCACTCCAGGCCGTGCCATTCCACCGGGCGATGTAGTTGGTGGCAACGCCTCCGCTTTGGGTAAACTGGCCCGCCGCATAAAGGTCGCCGTTGGGGGCTACGTCCAGCGCCAAACCGGCATCGGACACCAAGGTGCCCAAGCCGGTGCCGAGGGGGCTCCAGGTGCTACCATTCCAGCGGGCCACCCGATTGGCCGTGATGCCGCCGGCCTGGTTGAAGGAACCAGCGGCGTAGATGTCGCCATTGGTCGCCACGGCCAGGGCAATGATGTTGCTGTTGGTGCCATTGGTGGCTCCCGTGCCAAGGGCGCTCCACGCCGTGCCATTCCACTTGGCTATGTAGTTGATGGCCATGCCGCCGGCCTGGTTGATGTAGCCCGCCACATACACGTCGGCATTGGGAGCGAGGGCAATGGCCTGGGTTGTTCCGAACACGCCATTGGCGGTGCCTGTGCCCAGCGAGTTCCAGGCGGTACCGTTCCAGCGGGCCACGAAGTTGGCCGTTACGCCTCCTATCTGCACAAAGTTGCCGCCGGCGTAGATGTCGCCGTTCGGGGCCGCGGTCAGGACCGTGACAAAGGCCGCACTGGCATTATTGGTGGCCATGCCCGTGCCGAGGGCGCTCCATGCCGTGCCATTCCACTTGGCCACGTTGCTCACCGCCACGCCTCCGGCCCGGGTAAAGCTGCCCCCGGCGTATACGTCGCCATTGGCGGCCACGGCCAGCGCCGACACCCGAGGCGCGGTGGTTCCACTGGTGGCCATGCCCGTACCGAGCGCGCTCCAGGCCGTGCCGTTCCACTTGGCAATGGCATTGGCGGCCACCCCACCGGCCCGGCTAAAGAGCCCGCCCACGTACACGTCGCCATTGGGAGCTATGGCCAAGGCCGAAACCGACGCATTTACTCCGCTAATCTGGTTGGTGCCGGGTGCGGAGGTCCAGGCCGCGCCGGTCCAGCGGGACAGGTTTTCGGACGGTACCCCGCCGGCCTGGCCAAACTGCCCGCCCGCGTACACATCGCCGTTGGCCGCTACGGCCAGGGCTTCCACGCCCAGGCCCGTGCCCACGCCGGTGCCCAAGGCTACCCAGGTCGTACCGGTCCAGCGAGCCACGCGGCTAACCGCCGTCAGGCCGGCCTGGGTAAAAATGCCTCCCACGTAAAGGTCACCGTTAGGAGCCAGGGCCAGCGAATACACGTTACTGTTCACCCCATTGCCCTGGCCGGTGCCGGGGTTGGCAATTAGGGCACTCCACGTCGTGCCGTTCCACTTGGCAATGGCATTGGCGGTGACACTGCCCGCCCGAACAAAGCTACCCGCCGCGTAAAGGTCGCCGTTGGCCGCTACGGCCAGGGCGGCCACGACGTCGCTGCCCACACTGCCGATGCCCGCGCCAAGGGCGCTCCACGCCGTGCCGTTCCAGCGGGCAATGCGATTGGCATTAACCGCCCCGGCTTGAGTAAACTGCCCACCTACGTACAGGTCGCCGTTGGCCGCCAACGCCAGAGAGTTGACGTTGCTGTTTACGCCGTTGTAGGTAGTGGTGCCGAGAAAGCCCCAGGTCGTGCCATTCCATTGGGCAATGCCTTGGGTAGCCACCCCACCAGCCTGGGTAAAATTTCCACCCGCATACATGGCCCCGCCGGGGCCAGCCAGCAGGGCGTAAACGGCCGAAGCCCCCCCTCCATTCCGGTACAGGCCCGCACCAAGGGCACTCCAGGCCGTACCGTTCCACCGGGCCACGTTGGTCGCAGGTAACCCGCTGGCTTGGGTAAACTTGCCGCCCGCGTACACATCGCCGTTGGCCGCTACGGCCAAGGCATACACACCTCCATCCACGCCTCCATATACGCTTAAGTCGCCTACCCCCGCTCCCAGGCCACTCCACGTCGTGCCGTCCCATTTTGCCACGCACCGGGCCGGCACCGTTCCCACCACCGTGAAGGAACCCCCAATGTAGATATTGGTGCCAACCGATAGCACAGCCAGAACTTCTGCATCGGTCCCATTCGGCAGTCCAAATCCGTCCTGCCACCGCTCATCGCCGGCCCCGGCCACGCCGGCTGGCCGGAACACTGGCCGCCCATCCGGCGCAGTCTGCATCCGAAAAGCGCGGGCGTCAAATGAGCCATTCATTCCGGCCTTTAGGGTGCCGTCAGGGTTGAGGGCTTCGGCCAGAGGGCGGCCAGTAGTAGGCGGCGGGGTAGCGCTGCGGGCCGGGCCGTACAGGGTCAGCAACAAGAGCAGCGAAAGCAACGCGGGCAGTAGAGGTTGTTTCATCAGGAATAAAAGGTGGAAAGGAATTGAAATAAAGAGGGAAGATACACCACCCGAACAGCAAAACGCCTCCGGCTGCGGAGCCGGAGGCGCTAGCGGGCCATTCCTTTTTCGGCCCGTGACAGGCTTTCTGATACTGCGCCACCAGCCTGCACCAGTCGGTCGTCCGTTATCAGAAGCGCCCACGCCCCCTACCCCGCCGCCCGAAACGCGCCGCTGGCCCCCAGCATCAGCCACAGGTTCTGGCGCACCACGTCGCCCATCGAGTCGCACTTCTCGAAGGCATCGGTGTGGTGGTAGCGGTTGAGCTCGGCCTTGAGCTGGGCCACTTTGTCGGGCGGGGCCAGGTCGTGGCGGCGCATGGCTTCCAGCAGGTCGCGCAGGCGGTGGCGCTCGGCGCGGGCGCGGCGGGCCATCAGGGCACGCTCCTCGGTCTGGTACTGGCGCAGGGTTTCGGGCTTGAGGTGGCGGGCGCACATGGCCACCACCTCGGCGTTGTCCTTGAAAAACTGGGGCAGGTACATCACCCGGCGGCCCTCGTAGCTCTGCTGGTCGAAGTCGATGGCCCGCACCCGGTACTGCTCGTCTTCGAAGTCGGGCGTCACGGCAATGACGTAGTTATACGCCCGCATGTCGCCCAGCAGCCGCACAAAGCAGCGCTCGTTAAACTTCACAAACTCCTTGGCAATGCGCACCTGGTTGAGGTGCGGCTGGCTGAGGTGGTGCCGGATGAAGTCATCGCCCGGAATGCCCACGATGTGCTCCTCAATGAGCGTGTCGCCGCTCACCAGAAACGTGAGCGAGTTGGGCGAGAGCAGGTGCTCCAGCTCCAGGCCGTAGAGGCGCGAGGCGTCGGCCTGCTTCACGTAGAAGTAGTCGTAGTTGTCGTTGAGCTGGTTCACGATGCGCACCCGGAACGGCCGCGAGTTGCCAAACTCGCAGTAGTCAATCCGGTCGGCCACGAGGTGCTCGGAGAAGGACAGGTCGCCGGCCGTTTTCAGCAGCGCGTACACCTCCGTCAGGCCCTGGCTGAGCTCGCGCAGGGTTTGTGGCTCGAAGTACACCGTTTGCCAGAGCGTGTCCTTCCCGGTCCGGTCCAGCAGCGGAAATGAGCCCGTGAACTGCCGCAAATCGGCGTAGGTCACGGGCAACTGGGTGTCGCGGTCGTAGGCGCGCAGGTAGCGGCGCAGGGCCGGCGTGATGGGGTACGGTGGCTTTTTGCGGGAAATGTCCACTTGCATTAGTGGTTAATGGTGAGTGATTAGTGGTTAATGTTTTCGAGCCAATTAGCCACTAACCGTTAACCACTAATCACTCAGCGCTAAAACCTACCCCGCAAGCTCGCTCACCAGCTCCACGTATTGCTGGCGGGCGGCGTCTTTGCTGGTGCCTTTCAGGCTGTTCCAGGCATCGAATTTGGCAATGGCTTTGAAGTCGAAGCCACCGGGGCGGTCGCCGGTTACATCGCCGTCGGTGGCCTGCTTGTAGAGGGCGTAGAGCTGCAGCAGAATCATGTTGGAAGGCTTGGTGGGCAACTGCTGGGCGCGCTGGCTGGCCGCGTCGAATTCTTCTTGCGTGGTCATAATAAAAAGGGGAAATGCGGTGGGTTTATGGGGAACGCGCCGTTGTACCTTGGCGGCTCATTTACACAAACGTATGACGCGCAAATCTATTCCCGCTTTCGCCACGGCCGTGTTTCTGCTGGCCGCCCCGGCCGCTTTCGCCCAGAAAACCTACCTGCACTGCGGCCACCTGCTGGACGTGCGCAGCGGCAAGCTGCTGGCCCAGCAAACGATTGTGGTTGAGCGCGACCGGATTACGGCCGTGCAAGCCGGCTACACCGCCGCCAGCAGCCCCCAGGACAAAGTAATCAACCTCGAAAGCCGCACCGTGCTGCCCGGCCTCATCGACTGCCACGTGCACCTCGAATCGGAATCGAGCCGCAATAATTTCCGCGAGCAGTTCACCCTCAACCCCGCCGATGTCGCCTACCGCGCCCAGGGCTACGCCCTCACCACGCTGCGGGCCGGCTTCACCACGGTGCGCGACTGCGGCGGCTCGGGGGTGAACACCAGCCTGCGCAATGCCGTGGCCCAGGGCCTGGTACCGGGGCCACGCATCTTCTCGGCGGGCACGGCCATTTCGGCCACCGGCGGGCACATGGACGAAACCGACGGCCTCAACGAAGACCAGCTCATCAAAGCCGGCCACCCCATTTACCTCGCCAATGGCCCCGACCAGTGCCGCCAGGCCGTGCGCGAGCAGTTCAAGCGCGGGGCCGACCTCATCAAAATTGCCAGCACCGGCGGCGTGCTCGACCTGAGCAAGGACGGCACCGGCGCGCAGTACACCGAAGAAGAAATCCGCGCCGTGGTGGAAACCGCCCACGATTTGGGCCTGCGCGTGGCCTGCCACGCGCACGGCGCCGAGGGCATCAAGCGGGCCGTGCGGGCCGGCGTGACCAGCATCGACCACGGCTCGCTGATGGACGACGAAGCCATCCGGCTCATGGCCAAAAGCCGCACCTGGTACGTGCCCACGCTCATCGCCGGCAAGTCGGTGGCTGATACTGCGCGGCTGCGGCCCGGCTACTTTCCGCCCGTTATTGCCCGCAAAGCCCTCGATGTGGGCACCAAGATGCAGGGCACGTTCAGCCGCGCCACCAAGGCGGGCGTGCGGGTAGCGTTTGGCACTGATGCCGGCGTGTACCGCCACGGCCAGAACGCCCGGGAGTTCGGCTACATGACGGAGGCCGGCATGAGCCCGCTTGAGGCCATCCGCACGGCCACCCTCAACGCCGCCGAGCTGCTGGGCGAAACCACCGATTTGGGGGCCATCGAAGCCGGCAAGATGGCCGACATCGTGGCGCTGGATGGCGACCCGTTGCAGGATATTTCGGCCCTGATGCGGCCGAAGTTTGTGATGAAAGCCGGCGTGGCTTATCGGCAGGAATAGCCCGCCGGTGGCGCAGGTTCAGGCCCTGCCAAAGGTAAGCTCGGCCGCAACCTGGTCCGCCCAGGGGGGCGTATGCAGAGGCATTACCTCTCGCTCCTTATGAAAACCTCCGATTTGAATGACCTGGTGGAGCTGTTCTTACAGCAAAAGCTAACCCTGGCCCTGGCCGAGAGCTGCACCTGTGGCCTGGCGGCTTCGCAGCTGGCGGCAGCTACCGGAGTGAGCGACGTGCTGCTGGGCTCCATCGTCACCTACCACACCGAGGCCAAGCAGCGCCTGCTGGGCGTGAAAAAATTCACGCTTGCCACCTACTCGGCCGAAAGCCAGCAAACCACCAACGAAATGGCGCTGGGCCTGCACCGTCACCTTCCGGCCGATGTGTGCGTGGCCGTGACCGGCCTGTGCGGCCCCGGAGCTTCGGCCACGCCCGACAAACCCGTGGGCACCATCTTCATCACCATTTTGCTCGATGGCCACGCCCACGAATACCGCACCCACGTCACCGGCAGCGCCGAAAAACTGCGGGCGCAGGCCGTGGACTTCATTTTCGAGAAGCTGACCGAACTGCTCCAACGCCGGCAGGCGGCCGCTACGGCAGCAAAGACCCGGGCCGTGGTTGATTAGAGCTGCCGCAGCAGCTGGCGCTATTTGCCGGCCCCGTCGCGATACAGCGTGGTCACGCGGAACAGGCCGGTTCTGCGGTCGAAATCCACCAGGCTCTGGCCAATATTCAGCTTGCCGATGGCGGTGATAAAGCCGGGGTTGCTGGCCCCGTAGGCTTCGCGCAGGTAGCGCGTGTTGAGCGGGAAAATGAGCCCGTTGAGGCCCCGGCTGAAGAAATAGCGCGGTGCCGTGTATGGCCCCAGAGCATTGGCGCCGGGCGTGCGCAGGTTGTTGCCATCACGGTCGCTGCCAGCCATGATGTTGCTGCTGCTGTAGATGCAGAGCGTGTCGGCGTATTCGAGGCGGTATTCCTCGCTGCGAAACAGGCGGAAGGTGCGGCCTTTGCCCGACACGTAGCCCCACACGCTGTCGGGGGCCACGCGCAGCTTAGCGGTTTTGGTGCCGCGCGGCACCACTACCACCAGCTGGCCGCGCTTGTCGGGGTAAGTGGCGTCGAGGCCGGCGGGCTGGGGCTGCTTGCGATGGTAGGCCGCGCCCGTGCGGTAGGCCCCGGGCGGAATGGTGAATATCTGGGCTGCGGCCGGGCCGGCCAACAAACTCAATACTCCGATTAACAAGCGACGCGTGTAGTTCATATCAGCTATTTGAGCCGCGAAGGTACGGGACGCCCCAGTGGCGCACCCCAGGGCCAGGGCTTCTGAATGTGGCGGCCATTGCCGAACTTTGGCCAGGGGAACTATCCCGGGTCCCGTAATCATTCCCGCATTCATGAAAAAAACGTTGTTGCCGCTGCTGCTCGCGGCCCTCATCCTGGCCCACGGCACCGCGAGCGGCTGGGGCTTCTTCGGCCACCGCACCATCACGCAGATTGCTGTGTACGAGCTGCCGGCCACCATGCAGGCTTTCTACTTCCGCCACATGGCCGAAGTGGTGCGCCTGAGCACGGCCCCCGACGAGCGCCGCAACGACGACCCCACCGAGGCCCCCAAGCACTACATCGACATGGACCATTATTCCGAAAGCAACCCTTTCGGTAAGATGCCGCGCCAGTACGACGAGGCCGTGGCCAAGTTCTCGGCCGATACGCTCAAGAAGTACGGCACCGTGCCGTGGGTGATTATGGAGATGAAGGACAACCTGACCGAGGCCTTCCGCCAGCGCGACACGCTGAACATCGTGAAGTACTCGGCCGAGCTGAGCCACTACGTGGGCGACTCGTTTGTGCCGCTGCACACCACCATCAACTACGACGGCCAGCTCACCGACCAGAAAGGCCTGCACAGCCTCTGGGAAAGCCAGCTGCCCGAGAAATACATCAACGACTACAACCTCACGGCCGAGGATGCCAAGTACATCAAAGACCCGCTGAATGCCGTCTGGACCACGCTGCAGCGCAGCTACGGCTTTTTGGGCGAAACCTTTGACCGGGCCAGCAAAATTGAGAAGGTGATGAAGCCCGACGTGCGCTTCACGTTCTCGCACAAGTACGGCAAAACCTCGCGCCGCTACTCCGACGCCTTCGCAGCCGAGTACGAAAAAGAGGTGGGCGGCATGGTCGATAACCGCATGAAGGAGGCCACCACCATGGTGGCCTCGCTCTGGCTCACGGCCTGGCAGGACGCGGGCAAGCCCGACCTCGGCAGTATGATGACGCCCAACAAGCCCACCAAAGAGGAAAAAGAAAAGCTCAGCACCGAAGTTTCGGCCTGGAAAAAGAACACCCTGGCCCAGGACCAGCTCCTGCTGGCCCAGCAAAAGGTGAAAAAGGTGGAAGCGGTGGACGAAATCAAATCGGCCAAAGACATGGCCGAGCCGCCCGCCGAAGCCGAAGCGACACCTGCGCCCACGCCCGCCGAGCCCGTTCCAGCCGCCGCCGCCACTCCCACCGCCCCCGTGGAAAAAGTGAAGGTGAAGGTAAAAACCAAGGCCGGCAGCGAAAAAGCCAAGCAGAAAGCCAGCACGCCGTCCTGGTAAGCTCGCCTGAGTAATAGTTTCGACCTCAAAGCCCGCGCCCCATAGCGCGGGCTTTTTTGGGTTTGAGCCAACCGACAGGGCCGGCTCCTCGTCTTACCTTGGGCCACTTTTCGGCCCCACCGCTATGCGCATATCTGTTTCTTCTGCTGGCCGGCTGCTGCTCGGCCTGGGCCTGCTGGCCGCCTGCAACCAGGCCCCGCCAGCCACCGCCCCCACCGCCACCAAACCCGTGGTGCCCGGCCCCGACCTCGCTACGCTCACCGACAGCGCCGCGCCGGCTGCGCTGCTCGCCTACGGCAAGCAATACCCCGGCTCCGAGGTGCTGGTGAAGACGCGCCTGGGCAATATCCGGGTGCGCTTGTACGACGACACGCCCATCCACAAGGCCAATTTCCTGCTGCTGGCTCGCAAGGGCGTGTTCGACGAAACCATGTTCAACCGCGTGGTGAAGAACTTCGCCGTGCAGGGCGGCCAGACCTACAACGCCCGCACCATCCGGCTGAAGCGCTACCGCCTGCCGCCCGAAATTCGCCCCGAGCACTTCCACCACAAAGGGGCCCTCGGCATGGCCCGCTACGACGACGAGCAGAACCCCGGCCGCCTGTCCTCCAACACCGACTTTTACTTTGTGGTGGGCGAAAAGATGGCCCCGTTCCAATCGCAGGCCATGGCCGGGCGCAAGCTCACCCCCGCCCAAGTGAAAGCCTACGCCACCGTGGGCGGCGTGCCCTCGCTCGATGGCCAGTACACGGTTTTCGGCGAAGTAATAGAAGGCCAGGACGTGGTGGACAAGATTTCCAACGAGCCCGTGGAGTCCGACAAGTGGCCCGTTAAGGACATCACTATGAAGGTGGAAGTGGTGAAATAAGTCGGTCGCCTGTCATTGCGAGTGGAGCGCAGCGCACCACGGCAATGACAGACAGCCATTAAAAAGGCCCGCCCCCAGGGGGAGCGGACCTTTTCGTATCGGGCGCGGAAACAGTTTTCCGTGCGTGATTCGCAATCACCTATGCAAACAGCTTACCAGATTTTGGCGCGGTCGGCAGCCGAGCGCACCATCTTGTCGCCTTCCTTGCAGCCGAAAGCCGCGTGGAATTCCGGCATGTTCTGCAGCGGGCCGTTGGTGCGGTACTGGCCGGGCGAGTGCGGGTCGGTCTGAATCTGCTGGCGCAGGGCTTCCGGGCGCTGGTTTGAGCGCCAGATTTGGGCGTAGCCCAGGAAGAAGCGCTGCTCCGGCGTGAAGCCGTCAATTGACTTGCCGGCCTTGGCCTGGGCCGTTTTCTGGAAGGCCTGGTGCGCGATGGTGAGGCCGCCGAGGTCGGCCAGGTTCTCGCCCATCGTCAGGTTGCCGTTCACGTGCACCGAGTCGAGCGGCGAGAAGGCATCGAACTGCTTGCCCACCACGGCCGCTTTGGCCATGAATTTTTCGCCGTCTTCCTTGGTCCACCAGTCGCGCAGGTTGCCGCTGGCGTCCGACTTGCGGCCCTGGTCGTCGAAGCCGTGGGTCATTTCGTGGCCAATGACCGCGCCAATGCCGCCGTAGTTCACCGCGTCATCCGCCTTGGGGTCGTAGAACGGGGGCTGCAGAATGCCGGCCGGAAACACAATTTCGTTCATGCTGGAGTTGTAGTAAGCATTCACCGTGGGCGGGGTCATGCCCCACTCGGTGCGGTCAATCGGCTTGCCAAACTTGCTCAGGTTGTCTTTCGAAGCCCATTCGGCCGTGGCAAACAGGTTATTGAGCGCGCTTTCGCGCGAGATTTTCAGCGCCGAATAATCCTTCCATTTGTCGGGGTAGCCGATTTTCACGGCGAAGGCGTTGAGCTTTTTCAACGCCTCGGCTTTGGTGGCGGCGCTCATCCACTCGGTGGCCTGAATGCGCTCGGCGTAGGCCTGGCGCAGGTTTTCCACCATCACCTTGGCGCGGGCCTTGGCGGCGGGGCTAAAGGCTTCGTCAACATACAGCTGGCCAAAAGCCTCGCCCAACGCACCGTCGGTGGCGCGGAGGGCGCGCTTCCAGCGGGGCTGCTGCTGCTTGGCGCCCGTAAGCACCTGGCTGAATTTAAAGGCTTCGTCGCCGTAAGCTTTGGGCAGGGCCGAGGTCACGCCGCTCACCAAGTGCCAGCGCAGATACTGCTTCTGGTCGGCCAACGGCTCTTCCTTGAACATGGTGCTCACCTCGGTCAGGAACTCGGGCTGGCCCACGATGATTTCCTTCACGTTGTTCAACCCGCTGTCCTTGAGCAGCAGCGGGATGTTTAGGTTCGGGTAGTCGGCCGTGGCCTGCTCCACCGTCATCTTGTTGTAGTTCTTCTCGCGCTCGCGCAGGGCCACGCGGCTGCGGGATGCTTTGGCGAGGCGGGTTTCGATGCGGGTGACGGCGGCGGCATTTTTCTCGGCCGTGGCCTGGTCGTCGCCCAGCATCTTAAACACGTTCACCTGATAGGTCTGGTAGGCGGCGCGAATGGCTTTCGAGCGCGCATCGTCCTTCAGGTAGTAGTCGCGGTCGGGCAGCGTGAGGCCGCCCTGGCCCATGCGCACGGCGTATTGCGTGCTGTTTTTGCTGTCCTGGCTCACGCCGAAGCCGTACCAGCCGGTCCCGAACGAGCGGGGGTCGGCCAGGTAATGCTGCATGGTGGGCAGGTCGTTGATGGCCGCAATCTGGTTGAGGCGCGGCTGCAGATACTTCAGGCCGGCTTTCTCGATGCCCATCGAATCCATGGCGGCGGCGTAGAAGTCGCCCACTTTCTGGAGGTTGGTGCCGGGCTTGGCCATCCGGTCGTTAGCGGCTTTTTCCAGAATCCGGCGCTCGATGGCCTGGTTGTGGTCGGCCAGCTCGTTGAAAGCGCCCCAACGGGTTTCAGCGGCCGGGATGGGGTTGTTTTTCAGCCAGGTACCCGAAGCAAACTGGAAGAAGTTGTCGCAGGGCGACACCGACTTGTCCATGTTGGCCAGCGAAATGCCGGTGCCCGTTTGGCCCACAGTGGCCGGCACGGTGGTCTTCTGCTTGCCGTCGCTGCTGCTCTTGGTTTTGATTTTGGTCTGGGCCTGCGCCGCGCCGGCGGCCAAGGCCAGTACCGCCGCCGACAGCGCCACGCGGCCGGCAAAGGAATGGTTAGACATAATTGATTGGGAAGAAAAAGATTAGAAACAAAAAAGAACGTCATGCTGAGCTTGCCGAAGCATCTCCACTGCGCAAGTAAACAATTTTACTCTTGCGGTAGCGATGCTTCGACTTTGCTCAGCATGACGTTCTAAGGTTTTCGCTTAAACCAACCGGACTACCAGATTTTGGAGCGTTCGGCCGTGGGGCGCATCATCTTGTTGCCGTCCTGGCAGCCGAAGGCTTTGTAGAACTCGGGCATGTTCATCAGCGGGCCGTTGGTGCGGTACATGGCGGGCGAGTGCGGGTCGGTCTGCACCTGCTGGCGGATGTACTCGTCGCGCGTGTTGGTGCGCCAAATCTGGCCGTAGGCGAGGAAGAAGCGCTGCTCGGGCGTGAAGCCGTCGATTTTCTGGCCGCCTTTGGCCTGCGCCGTCTTCTCAAATGCCTGGTAGGCGATGGTGAGGCCGCCGAGGTCGGCCAGGTTCTCGCCCATGGTCAGCTTGCCGTTCACGTGTACCGAATCCAGCGGCGTGAAGGCATCGAACTGCTTGCCTACGATGGCCGCTTTAGCGTTGAACTTGTCGGCGTCTTCTTTGGTCCACCAGTCTTTCAAATTGCCTTTGGCGTCGTACTGGCGGCCCTGGTCGTCGAAGCCGTGGGTCATTTCGTGGCCAATCACGGCGCCGATGCCGCCGTAGTTCACCGCGTCGTCGGCCTTGGCGTCGAAGAAGGGCGGCTGCAGAATGCCGGCCGGGAACACAATCTCGTTCATCGGCGGGTTGTAGTAGGCGTTCACCGTGGGCGGGGTCATGCCCCACTCGGTGCGGTCAATAGGCTTGCCAAACTTGCTGATTTCCTCCTGGTTGGCCCACTCCTGAGCGGCAAACAGGTTGTTGAGGTAGCTTTCGCGGCTGATGTTCAGCTTCGAATAGTCCTTCCACTTGTCGGGGTAGCCGATTTTTACGGTGAAGGCGTTTAGCTTGGTCAGGGCCTCCTTTTTGGTGGCGGCGCTCATCCAATCAGTGGCCTGAATGCGCTCGGCGTAGGCCACGCGCAGGTTTTCAATCATCTGCTTGGCGCGGGCCTTGGCAGCGGGCGAAAACGCCTTGTCCACGTAGAGCTGGCCGAAAGCCTCGCCCAGGGCGCGGTCCGTCGAGCCCAGCATGCGCTTCCAGCGGGGCTGCTGCTTTTTGGCCCCGCTCAGCACCTGCTGGTACTTGAAGGCTTCGTCGCCGTAGGCCTTGGGCAGGGCGGCGGTGGAGCTGCTCACCAGGTGCCAGCGCAGGTACTGCTTCTGGTCGGCCAAGGGCTCGTCCTTCAGCATCACGCTCACTTCCTTCAGGAAATCGGGCTGGCCCACAATCACTTCCTTGGCCGCGCCCAGGCCGCCGTCCTTCAGCAGCATGGGCAGGGCCAGGTTGGGGTAAGCGGCGCTGGCGTCGGCCACCGTCATTTTGTTGTAGTTGGCGTAGGGGTCGCGCAGGTCCACGCGGCTCTTGCTGGCCTTGGCCAGGCGGGTTTCGATGCGGGTAACGGCGGCGGCGTTTTTCTCGGCCGTGGCCTGGTCGTCGCCCAGCATCTTGAAGATGTTGACCTGGTAAGTCTGGTAGGCGGCGCGAATGGCTTTCGAGCGGGCGTCGTCCTTCAGGTAGTAGTCGCGGTCGGGCAGCGAAAGGCCGCCCTGGCCGAGGTACACGGCGTACTGGGTGCTGATTTTCTCGTCCTGCCCCACGCCCGAGCCAAACCACACGCTGCCGGCGTGGGCTTTGGGGTCGGCCAGGAATTTCTGCTCGTCGGCCAGGCTGTTGATGGCCATGATGCGGTCGAGGTGCGGCTTGAGGTATTTCAGGCCGGCGGCTTCGATAGCCGCCGAGTCCATAGCCGAGGCGTAGAAGTCGCCTACTTTCTGGGCGTTCGAGCCTTTAGTAGCTTTCGGGGCATTCTTGGCCGCCTGCTCCAGAATGGCGCGCAGCGTGGCGTTGTTGTTGTTGGCCAGTTCGTTGAACGAACCCCAGCGCGACTCAGCGGCCGGAATCGGGTTGTTTTTGAGCCAGTTGCCCGAGGCGTAGTGGAAGAAGTCCTCGCAGGGCTTCACCGAAGGGTCGATGTTGGCGATGTTGATGCCGACGCCTTTCTGAGGGGGCGTGGGACCGGTTTTGGTGGGCGGGCCGGCGGCTACCGTAGCAGCCAGACTGCCCAGGCCGAGGGCGGCCAGACTCAGCCGGCGCACAAGAGAAGTTGCAAACATGAAGATGGAAATTGTTGGGTTGGGAGTTGAAGCCGTGAAGGTACAGACGCGAGGCAAAAGAGGCAGTTGCACCCGCGCCGCAAAGATTGGCATAGGTGGCGAAATATTAGCACGGTCCGCGTGCAGCCCGGCCAATTGTCGCGTCGCACCCTCCCCTGCCCGTAACTTGCGCCCATGCCGCTCTACAACCGCCGTCCCGAACTAGCCCCCCAGCCTGCCCCTGCCCCCCTGGGCCTGGCCGAGCTACTGAGCTACGTGCGCCTAGCCCTGCAGCAGCAGCTGGCCGACTCCTACTGGGTAGTGGCCGAAGTTTCTGACCTCACCCTGCCCCGCTTTGCCGGCGCGCACTGCTACCTCACCCTCACCGAGCAGGGCACCGACAGCCGCGGCATGCCCATGAAGGCCCAGGCCCGCGCCACGCTCTGGAGCCAGCGCTACCAGCAACTGGCCCCCGCGTTTGAGCGCGCCACCGGCCAGCCGCTGCGCACCGGCCTCAAGCTGCTGCTGCGGGTGCAGGTGCGCTTTCACGAGCAGTATGGCCTGAGCCTCGACGTGGTGGCCATCGACCCGAGCTACACCGTGGGCGAGCTGGCCCTGCTCCGCCTCAAGACCCTGCGCCAACTGGAAGAAAAGGGCCTGCTGGAACGCCAGAAGCAACTGCAACTGCCGCTGGCCCCGCAACGACTGGCCGTCATTTCGTCGCCCACGGCGGCGGGCTTTCAGGATTTTGTGCAGCAACTACAGGAAGCGCCCTATGACTTTGCGCTCACGCTGTTCCCGGCCATCATGCAGGGCAATGAATCCCCGGCCAGCATCCGGGCGGCGCTGGATGGCGTGCGGGCGCGGCGCGGGCAGTTTGATGCCGTGGTGATTATCCGGGGCGGGGGCAGCCGCACCGATTTATTGGCGTTTGATGAATACGGCCTCGCGGCGGCCGTGGGCGCGTTTCCGCTGCCGGTGCTCACGGGCATCGGGCACGAGCGCGACGAAGCCCTGGTGGACCTCACCGCCCACCGCGCCCTGAAAACGCCCACCGCCGTGGCCGCCTTCCTCGTCGAGCGCCTGGCTCGCCTCGAAGCGGCCGTGTTGGGCCTGGGCGAGCAGGTAGTGGCCCTGGCCCGCCGCCAGCTCAGCCAGGGCCACGCCCGCCTCGACCAACTCAGCGGCCGAAGCCGCTACGCCGCCCACCGCCAGCTCGATGCCGCCCGCGATGCCCTGCGCGCCCGGGCCCACCAGGCCACCCTGGCCCCGCGCGAGCAGCTGCGGCAACTGGCCGCGGGCCTCGGGCGCTTCCGGCACCAGCTGCCCCGCGCCGCTCGCCGCACCCTAGCCCGCGAGCAACGCGGCCTGCGCCAGCGCGGCCGGCTGCTGCTGCGACGCTTTGGGCGGCACCACCAGCGGCGGCGCGAGGCCCTGCTGCGCCAGCGCTACCAGTTGCAGCTGGCCCTGGAGCGCCAGCTGCACCGCGCCGAACTGCGCCTCTGCCAGCTGGCTGCTCATCACGAGCTGTCAGCCCCACCAAAGCGCCCCATTAAGCCCGCAACCGGCCAAGCCAACAATCAATAAATTTTTCTACAGATAACTGAAATACATGACTTACCGCGAAGCCATCGAGGAGCTTGAAACCATTCTCCGCGCTTTGGAAACCGACGCCGTGGACGTGGACGACCTCACCACGCGCGTGGAGCGCTCGGCCGAACTTATCCGTCTGTGCCGCCATAAGTTACGTCACGCCGAAGCCTCGTTAGACCGCGTGTTTGACACGCTGGACGAAGAGGAAGAAACCGAAGAGGATGTCGACCCGGAGGAAGAGGAGGACGACGACGACGATGAAGACGACCACGACCACCTGCCCGGTGGCCCCGGACGGGGCTGGTAAATATTTTCGGGTGGTGATGTCATTCTTCGGGCATACCGCTATATTTGACACCTCCATCCAATACAAACTTCTTTTTTTTCAATTTCTTCAAAACGACACTTTATGCCCTTTAATGGAAGCGAAAGCCGTGCGATTGACCCCAGCAAAGCCAGCGAATGGACCAAGAGCTTTCGCGAAAAGAACCCGGGGAAAATCATCGCGCATTTTTTTGGTCGCGACATCCTGACGGACATTCTCAACCAGGAAGGCTGCCAGGGCATTCGTTTTTACTACGGTTCGGACGGCGGCGTACCGCAGTTAATAGCTGTGGGAGCCGATGGCGACGAAAACGACCAACTGGGCGAAAACCGCATCGTGGCCGATGAAGCCTGCACTTGCCCAGACCGTTGCAGCCAACCCAACATTCTCAATAGCTAGTTCTGATTTTTATTTCACCGGCCGCTGCATACCATGAGTTTTGAACAGTTTGACGCATTTGTGTTTCGGCTGGTAACGGTAATGCAATTCAGTATTCTGGTGCCGATGGTGGTGGTATGGTGGCGGCGGCGCAATTTTTCGCCCCCGGTTAAAGTACTGAGTCTGTATGTGTACATATCAGCCTTTTTCTCACTCAGCGCCCGGTTATCTGCCATTTACCTGCACAACAACCTCCCCTTTCTAATCGGGTTCAACGTCACCAAGGTGTTACTGCTTGCGGCAGTGTACCGGCTGGTCCTAACGGCTCCCCGCACGCGGCGAATGCTGGCAGTGGCCACGCTGGTGGCGCTTGGCATCGTAGGGGCATCCTTCGTCCTGGGCCTCCCGCGCGCCGTAACGGTGAGCCGGGTGGTGCAATGTGCGCTACTGGCAGGTTTTGCGCTGGCGTATCTGGAGCAAGGGTTAAATCGCACCGACAACCGCAAGTTCAGCCGCGACCCCATCTGGCTTTTGAGTGTGGGCCAGCTCATTTATTCGGCCACTACCGTTTCGGCTTTTAGCATTGAAATAGTCACGCTTTTTAAGGGGTCAATCTTTGACACGTTTTCAGCCCTCTCTTTTTCGCTTGCTTCCTTAGTATTCAACTATTTTCTTACGCTGGCTTTTCTACGGGCCACACCCGGGGTGCCGGTTTCGAATGTAGCTGACGGCGTCGAGAGCCGGTTGGTTGCTTCCTGAACTGGCCCCTACCAAAGCGTGGCGATACCCTACAACTGCCTGCCACAACTTTCACCGTAACCTGAACCGTCTGCCCTACGCTACCCCCCTGCTGCCCTTGGACCTCTGACCAAGGATATCCTTTTTCCTTCTTTTGCGCACCCACTCTGCCGGGTGCCTTCACGTGACAAATCTTTTACCGTTGTTACTCCTCACTCCTACTTTGCTCCTGCTGGTGCTTGGGCTGGTGTGGTTTGTGGTACGGTACCAACGGGGACAGCTGCGGCAGCAGCAGGAGCTGGCCCAGGTGCAGGAGGCGGCCCAGCAGCAGGCACTAGCCGCCGCCCTGGTGGCCCAGGAAGACGAACGCCAGCGCATTGCCGCCGAGCTGCACGACGGCGTGGGCACCATTCTGGCTTTGGCCAAGCTGCACCTGTATGCGCCCGGCAGCCAGCCCTCGCCCGAGGCCAGCGCGCTTATTGACCAGGCCGTGGCCGAAGTGCGCCGCATTTCGCGCAACCTCCAGCCGGCCACGCTGCAGCAGCTGGGCCTGGCACAGGCGCTACGGGCGCTGGTGCAGGCCGTGCCCACCGACAATGGCCCCGAAGTACGTCTGGAGCAGGAAGGCCCGCTGGGCCGGCTCATTCCGCCGCATGAGCTGATGGTGTACCGCATTGCTCAGGAGTTGCTCACCAACGGCCTGCTGCACGCCGAGGCGGCCCACATCGTGGTGCACGTAGCAACAGTGCCCGGTCTGCTTACCCTCACTTATTCCGACGACGGCCAGGGTTTCGACCTCGCGGCCCTGGAAGAGCTGCCGCCCCCCGGCCCCCACGGCCAGCCCGTGGGCATGGGCCTCATCAACCTGCGCAGCCGTGTGGCAGTGCTGGGCGGCCAGCTGCATTATCATTCTGAGCCTGGCGTGGGTACTCGCGTCGAGGCTGTACTGCCCGTCACGCTGTTGCCGGCAGGCACGCCAAATCCTTCTTTTTCCCTTAACTCATGACCGCCATCTCCGCTTCCCCAACCGGGGCAATTCCCGTGCGCCTGGCCATTGTCGACGACCACATCCTCTTCCGAAAAGGCCTACGGGCCTTGCTCAGCGGCTACGCGGGCATTGAAGTAGTATGCGAAGCCGGCAACGGCCAGGAACTGCTCGAACTTCTGGACCAAGGCAGCAATCCTAACGTGATTCTGATGGACATGCAAATGCCCATTCTCGACGGCCTGCAAACCACCCGCCTGCTGCGCACCCAGTTCCCGGGGGTGCGCGTGGTCATCATCTCCATGCACGACGACCCCTCGCTGGTGAGCACCGTGCTGGCCGAGGGCGCGCACAGCTACCTGGTCAAAAACACCTCGCCCGAGGAAATGCGCAGCGCCGTGCTGGCCGCTGCCGCTGCCGGCCGATAAGCTCGAATCACTGTTCCTCGCCAACAAAAAACGCGCATCCTGCCTGGCAGGATGCGCGTTTTTTGTTGGCGAGGAACAGTGATTCCTTGTGAGAATTACAGCGTGGCCGAGAGGCCCACGGTGAAGGTCCGGCCGCGGTTGAAGAAGCCCTGCAGCAGCGACGGGTTGGTGGCCGACGTGCTGGCGGGTACGTCCGTGATATAGAACTCATTGAGCACGTTGAGCACGGAGCCTTTGAGACCCAGGCGAACTTTGTCACCGAACAGGCGCTTAGGCAGGTCGTAGCCAAGATGTATGTCGAGGTTGCGCGAGGTAGGCACGCGGTAGGTATCGGTGCGGCTGGCTTCGTTGATGAGAGTAACCGGGTCGAAACCAGCGTAATACTTGGTAAAGAGCAGGAACGAGGGCCGGATGTAGAAGTTGTTCACCGGCTCGTAGCGCAGGCCAATCTGGAACTGATTCTGGGCGGCATCGCCCACGTGCACGCCTTTGAGGTAGATGGGGGTATCGGGGGTGCCAATTATCTGGTTGTTGTCGTCGGTCTGGTTCAATACGCCGTTGCCGGCCCAGCGCCAGTCGCCGAGGCTGATAGCAGCGTTGAGCTGCAGGCGGCGGCTGATTTCCTGGGCCACGCTCATCTCAATGCCCATGTGGCGGGCATCCACGTTGCGCACGTTATTGTAGATGCTACCACCAGCCGGGTTGGCGCTGATGGAGTTGCTGCTTTTGTTGGCCCAGTAGGTATAGTAGGCATTCAGGCTCACTTTCAGGCTGGGGTAGCTGATGCCGTAGCCCAACTCAAACGAGGTTATGCCTTCGTTGCGGATGTCGTTGAATTTCTGGCCGCTGTTGTTGAATACAAATTGATAAAACGGCACCTTGCTATTGTAGCCAATGTTGGCAAACAGGTTATCGTGCTCGGTCAGGTTGTAGTTGGCTCCGCCTTTGATGCTGTAGCCGGTGATGTTCACCCAGTCATTTTCGAGGTAGTGGCCGTCGGCGTTGGTGTAGCTCTGGCCGTTTATCACCAGGGGAGTTGCGCCGTAGGGCACATCGTAGCTCTTGCCATCCACGGTCACCTGCTTGGAGCGGAAGTAGTCGATGCGGGCGTAGCTGATGCGCGAAACCGTGCCGCTAACTACCGCGGAAAGTAGCGGGGTTTTGTATTCGAGCTGGCCGTAGCCGCCCAGCCAGCCGGTTTTGCTATCGTTGTAGAAACCGAACTTGTCGCCCACTTTCAGGCGGGTGTTAATGTCGGCGTTGCGGTTGATGGCCGAGCCGGAACCCAAGGCGTAATTGCCACCCAGCAGGTCCCGGATTTCGCGGTAGTGGATGCCGTAGTAATAACGGGCATCCACGCCGGCCGACAGCGTGAGGCTGGGTTTGAGCAGGTAGTCGAACCCGGAAACCAAGCCATACCAACGGTGAGAGTTCACGTTGTTTACCAAGTACTGCGTGGACAGACGCTGGCCGTCGGTACCCACGTTTTTGTAGTTGGTGTCATAGGCCCGCTGAAAATCGTCCTGGCCCGCGGCATCAACCGACAACGTGCTGCCGGCCGCCTGGGAGCCGCCGCCCGTACCTTTGGAAGCGTACAATACGGTGGAGACGAACAGCCGGTCGGTTACATTCCAGAAGTGGTTGAGGTTGACCTGGGGCTTGAAGAAATAGTTTACCCGCTCGTTCACTACTTCCTGGCCGTGGCTGATACGGTTGCCGCTGCCATCTAGCGTGTAGCGGTCAAGGTAGCCCCAGCCCTTGTTGTACTTGAAGCCCTTGTCGCCGCCAGGTTGGGGCGTAGCGCCCAGTTCCTGTGCTTTCTCGTTGGAATACACCCCAATGCGCTCGCCAAACGGAATGCGCTGGCCGTGGCTCTGGGGCGAGCCCATGCCCGTGAGCGAAAAAGTGTGCTTGCCCACGCGCTTGCTCACGGTGCCGAAGAAGGTCCAGGCATCGTCAAACGTCTTGTCGACCCAGCCGTCTTGGGTGCGGCGTGCGCCGTAGGCCGTCACGGCCCAGTCGCCCTTGAGCTGGCCGCTGCTGAGCATGAGTGAGTACTTCTGGTAGTTGTTCGAGCCGGTTTCGGCGCGGGCCACTACCGAGCGTTTGTCATCGAAGCCCTTCGTAAGCACGTTAATGGTGCCACCTACCGAAGGGACGGTAATTTTGGAAGCGGAGAGGCCGCGCTGCACCTGCAGGGACTTTGTCACGTCGCCCAGGTCCCAGTTTGACCAGTACACCTGGCCGTTCTCCATGTCGTTTACGGGCACGCCGTTGATGAGTACGGCCACGTTGCGCTGGTCGAAGCCGCGCACGTTGATGCGCGAGTCGCCGGTGCCGCCGCCCGCGCCCTGGGTGGCATACACGCCGGGCGTCTCGTTGAGAATCATCGGCAGGTCGCGGTTGGAGAGGGTTTCGCGCAGTTTCACCTCGTTCACGGCCGCGAAGGCCACGGGCGTTTCGCGCTCCTGGGCCTGGCTGGCCACCACCTGCACCTCGTCGAGGCTGGCGTTGTCGGAGGCCAGGGTAAAGGAGGCCACCACGCTTTGGGTCGATATTTTGACCGTTTGGGTGGTCGGCTTGTAGCCGATGAAGCTGGCCTGCACTGTGTAGGTGCCGGCGGGCAGGTTGCTTACTTTGTAGCTGCCGTCGGCATCGGCCCCGGCGCCGGTGCTTTTGCCGTTGCCGGTAACTTGCACGGTAGCTCCGGGCAGGGTTTCGCCGGTCACCTTATCGAGCACGCGCCCACGAATGGAAAACGTGGTTTGGGCTAGCGCGGGCAGGGTAAACAGAATGACTAAAAAAGCAGTAACGAAGTGCTTCATACTTATTTAAATACTCCCCGGCACATTCCGGGACAACAAATATACAGATTAGCCGGGGTCGACAGTAGTGTACCGCCTGTAAAGGTTTGGTGAAGAAAAAAAAGGACGTCCCTGACCCGAATCCGGCCGGGGCCGTCACCGCTCCGCAGAGTCATTACTTCGGATTACTCACCGGGAGCCCTAGGTTTGCATTCTACTGCTTCCTTCGCGTTATCCTTCCTTTCCATATGTCCTTTTCACTTTCATTCCATGGCCGGCCTCGGCCTATTTGGTTTTGCCAAGGGCTGTGCCTGCTGCTATTGGCCCTTTGCAATCGACCGGCGCTGGCCCAGGTTTATTACCTCGACCTCAGCAAGCAGACGCTGGCTCTGCCTGAGCGCGCCGTGTATGTGGAGCAGGTACTGGACGGCCGGCCCGGCAAGCCCGCCATTGGCACGGTGTATCGGGGCCTGCAAACCCAGCCGCAAGCCGTGGTTTTCCAAAAAGGAATAGAGCCGGAGCTAACCGTATATCTCCAGCGCCAGCTTCCCCGCCGGCCCGGCGACCACGATGCCGTGCTGTGCGTGCGGCAACTGGTGGTGAATGAAGTCATGCGTGCCTTCTCTGAAACGGCCACGGCTGATTTATCGGCCGACGTGTACACCCACCTGCCCGATGGCTACCATTTTGTGCGCACTGTGGCCAGCCATATTGATGAGCGGGCGCTTGAAACCACGGCCCGCCACGCACCCCACGTTGCGCTGCTGCTACAAAAGTGTCTGGCACAGCTAGCCGATGCCGACTGGGCGCAGGCCGCGCAACGCCCGGCCCGCACCTTGGCGCAGCTGCCCACCGAGCAGCCGACGGCCGCCACCAAGCCCGCTATTTTGCGAACGGCTACGCCAAAGGCCGGCCCCTACAACACCTTCGAGCAATTTTTGGCCAACCAGCCCGAGGCCATTCCGCTGGCTTTCGATACGGTGCGCGCCCACACGGCCGGCTGGGAAGGCACCGTACTGATTCGGCCCAGTGTGCGCAACCTCAACGGGGGCCACACCGCATTGCCCAAAGTTTGGGGATTTTCGGATGGGCAGCAGCTCTACGTGCGCTACCACAACCACTACCGACCGTTGCACCGGCAAGGCAGCTTTTTCACCTTTGTGGGTCCGGCCCCGCGGGATATGGCGGCGGCCAGCCAGCGCGCCTTGGGCTACAACGTGCCGCGCGCCAACGGTATGGGCATGCGCACGCCGGCCACCGGCGGCGCTTTGACATCAAATGGCACCGAAGACACCAGCGGCCTGCCCATGGTTTTTGCGCTTGATATGCACTCGGGTGAGCCCATCCCCTACCCGCTGCCCGGCCAGGCTCAGCGAGCCGACACAGCGTTTATGTACGTGTACCGGCCTTTGGGCGGCAGCCCGGAAGCATTGCGCATTTTTATGAATGACCGCGAGGTAGGCCAGTTGCGGCCCGGCCAGTACCTGGAGCTTTATTCGCCCCACTTTGTGCACGCTGTGCGCCTGAGCGCGGGCACGGCCGGCGGCCCGGCCTTTTATTTTGTACCCAATACGGCCACCGCTAACTATCTCAAGCTGGTATCGTCGGGCACGGCGCTTACCCCCTGGCAGGCTATGCCCACGCGCCAGGGCGAAGCCGAAGTAGATGCGCTGGAAAAGTCGCGACGGTAGGCGCTACGCCAGCTCCACAGCCGGGTCCCAGAGCAGCTTATCGAAATCGACCACCCGGTCTTCCACCACGCGCACGCCTTCGGCTTCCAGGGCTTCCTGCATGGCGGTGGGCGTGGCGAAGTGCATGCGTCCGGTGAGGTGGCCCAGGCGGTTGACCACGCGGTGGGCGGGCACGTACTGGTCGGCGGTGTGGGCGGCCATCATGGCATAGCCCACGGTGCGGGCCCCGTGGCGCGCGCCGAGGTAGTGGGCAATGGTGCCGTAGGTGCTCACGCGGCCGGCCGGAATGAGGCGCACCACTTCGTGCACGTCCTGGAAAAAATTGCGCGGCTCGGGCACGGCGGGGGCGGTTGGCTTCATCGGGACGAAGATAGTTTCGGTCAGGGTGATGCTGGGCTACGTCTATTTATAGGGCAGCAAAGCAACCTTTTGGCCGAAATTTGCACTATGTCCTTTCGGGGCGGCCGGGGCACACCCGCTAAGTGAACGCCTAACGGGTTGATTTCAGGTCATTGACCGTCCCCGAACATCTACCCATCGCCGCACGTTCTTGCTTACTATGCCATTGGAAACCAACACCGCTGCCCCGCCCAAAACCTGGGATACCACTACCACCACGCCCCCGCAGGCCCCGGCTCCTGAGCCCGCCCCCCGCCCCGCCCCCTCGGGCAAGCGCGGCTGGTTGGGCTGGTTGATAGCAGCCCTCATTATCGGCGGCATGGCCTGGGCCAAAATGAAGTATTTCCCCAGCCCCACGGCCGGCGAAAAGGGCGGCGGCAAAGGCGGTGCGGCCGGAGCCAAAGGCGGCAAGGGTGGAGCGGGCGGCCCCGGGGCCAAAGTACCGGTGCAGGTGTATGTGGTAGCCGCCACGCGCCTCTCCGACCAGGTGGCCGCCACCGGCTCCATCATCGCCGACGAGTCGGTAACCATCCAGAGCGAGATTTCGGGCAAGATTACCAGCCTCAATATTCAGGAAGGCAAGCCGGTACGCAAGGGCCAGCTGCTGTTCACCATCAATGCGGCAGACGTGCAGGCCCAGCTGCAAAAGCAGGAATACAACATCAAGCTTTACCAGGACCAGGAGAAGCGCCAGCGCACCCTCCTAGCCAAGGAGTACATTAGCCGGCAGGAATATGAGCAGTCGCAAAACGCCCTGCTTACGGCCCAGGCCGACCTCGCCGCCCTGCGTGTGACGCTGCAAAAAGCTTACGTGCGGGCACCATTCGATGGTATTCTGGGGCTGCGCAATACCTCGGTGGGGGCATATGTGTCGCCGGGCACGGCCATCACCACGCTCTCGCGGGTACAGCCGGTGAAGGTCGACTTCAACGTACCAAGCCGCTTCGCCCAATCGGTGCGGGTGGGCGACCCGGTGCTGGTAACGGACGAGGCCACAACCCAGAAAATCGAAGCCAAAGTGTATGCCATCAACCCGCAGATTGACCCGGTATCGCGCACGCTGCCGGTGCGGGCCATCTATGCCAACAAAAACATGGAGCTGCGCCCCGGCGGCTTCGTAAAAGTGAACCTGGAGCTGGGCGAAACCGCTGAGGCTCTGCAAATTCCGACCGAGGCCGTGGTGCCGGTGGCCAGCGGCTACACCGTGTTCACGGTGAAGAACGGCAAGGCCGCCATCCAGCCCGTGAATATCGGCGTGCGCTCGGACAAGGTTATTCAGATTACCAAGGGCCTGGCCGTGGGCGATACCATTATCCGCACCGGTATTCTGTCGGTGAAAGCCGGTGACCGGGTGAGTGTTCAGAAGTAAGGATTTATTAGTGGCCGCCTGTCATCCTGAGCGCAGCGAAGGACCTTATCACCGCTGAACGATTTGCAGTAATCAAACTAAGCAAATGCGATAAGGTCCTTCGCTGCGCTCAGGATGACAAGCGAAAAAACACTTTCTAAACAGTCCAGATTAAAAAATGAGCCTTTCCTCCGTCAGTATCAACCGGCCGGTGCTTGCCATCGTGATGAGCCTGCTCATTGTGATTTTCGGTGCCATCGGCTTCCGCTCGCTCGCCATCCGCGAGTACCCGAGCGTCGACCCGCCCATCATTACGGTGCAGACCAGCTACACCGGGGCCTCGGCCGATGTGATTCAAAGCCAGATAACCGAGCCGCTGGAAGAAGGCATCAACGGCATCGCGGGCATTCGGAACCTGTCGAGCACCAGCCGCGACGGGGCATCTACCATTACGGTCGAGTTTGACCTTGGCGTGGACCTGGAGGCCGCCGCCAACGACGTGCGCGACAAGGTATCGAGCGCCCAGGGCCGCCTGCCGCGCGACGTGGACCCGCCCACCGTGAGCAAGGCCAACGCCGACTCCTCCCCTATCATCCTCAGCTACCTGAGCAGTTCCTCGCGCACCCTGCTGGAGCTGACCGACTACGCCAACAACGTGCTCAAGGAGCGCCTGCAGACTATTCCCGGCGTGAGCGAAATCCGAGTCTGGGGCGAACGCAAATACTCGATGCGCCTCTGGCTCGACCCCGTGAAAATGGCTGCCCTCGGCATCTCGCCCGTGGACGTGCAGCAGGCCCTGGCCCGCGAAAACGTGGAGCTCCCCAGCGGCGCGGTGCAGGGCCAGAGCACACAGCTCTCGCTCCGCACCATGGGCCGCCTGGCCTCGGTGGAGGACTTTAACAACCTGATTATCCGCAACGACCCTACCTCGCTGGTGCGCCTGACGGATGTGGGCTACGCCGAGCTGTACCCTGAAAATGACCAGACCATCCTGCGCCGCAACGGCATTCCGATGGTGGCCGTGATGGCCATTCCGCAGCCCGGCGTGAACCAGATTGCCATCACCGACGAGTTTAACAAGCGGATGAAGCAATACCAGAACGACTTGCCTAAAGACCTGAAGGTCAGCACTGGTTTTGACAACTCCGTATTCATTCGGGCCTCGATTGCGGAGGTGGAGGACACCATTATTGAGGCCTTCGTGCTGGTGGTCGTCGTGATTTTCCTGTTTTTGCGCGACTGGCGCTCCACCATCATCCCGGTGGTGGCCATCCCGGTTTCGCTGATTGGCATTTTCTTCGTGATGGACGTGATGGGATTCACCATCAACGTGCTGACTTTGCTGGCCATCGTGCTGGCCATCAGCCTGGTGGTCGATGATGCCATTGTGGTGCTGGAAAATATTTACAGCCGAATTGAGGAGGGAGAAACCCCGCTCGAAGCGGCTAAAAACGGCTCGGAAGAAATTCTGATGGCCGTAATTTCCACCACCATTGTGCTGGCGGCGGTGTTTCTGCCGGTGGTGTTTCTGTCGGGCATCACGGGCAAGCTGTTCCGCGAGTTCGGCATCGTGCTGGCCGGTTCGGTGCTGATTTCGGCCTTCGTGTCGCTCACGCTCACGCCCATGATGTGCTCGAAGCTGCTGAAGCGCGAAGGCGGTCACAACTGGCTGTACCGCAAGACCGAGCCCTTCTTCCAGAGCCTCACCAACGGCTACCGCAACGCCCTCATCGCCTTCCTCGACCGTCGCTGGCTGGCTTGGGGCCTGGTGGCGCTCACGGGCGTGGGTATTTGGTTTTTCATGAAAACCCTGCCCACCGAGCTGGCCCCGGTGGAAGACCGCAACCGTCTCAGCATCAACGCCACGGCTCCGGAAGGAGCGTCGTTCGAGTATATGGACGACTACATCAACCAGTTGACCAAGGTGCTGCAGGACAGCTCGCGGGAGGACGCCGACAACATCCTGACCGTGACCTCGCCCGGCGGCGGCAGCAGCGGCGGCGCGGCCAACTCGGCCATTGCCCGCGTGCTGCTAAAGGACCCTACCGACAGGCCGCACTCGCAGCAGCAGCTAGCCGATATCCTCACGGCCAGCGTGAAGAAATACACCGGCGCCCGCGTATCGGTGGCTCAGGACCAGAGCATTAGCTCCGGCGGGGGCGGCAAAGGCGGCGGCCTGCCGGTGCAGTTCGTGGTGCAAACCCAGGATTTTGAGAAGCTCACCGCCGCTGTACCGAAATTTCTGGAAGCCGCCCTAGCTGATAAAACCTTCAGCTTCGTGGACGTGAACCTGAAGTTCAACAAGCCCGAGCTGCGCGTGGTGATTGACCGCGAGAAGGCCCAAAGCCTGGGCGTGAGCGTGCAGGACATCAGCCAGACCCTGCAGGCGGGTCTCAGCGGGCAACGCTACGGCTACTTTATCCGCAACGGCAAGCAGTATCAGATTATCGGCCAGGTGGCCCGCGAAGACCGCAACCAGCCCCTCGACGTGCGCACCCTGAACGTGAAAAACCGCAGCGGCAAGCTCGTGCAGCTCGACAACGTGATTCGGCTCGAAGAAAAGAGCACGCCGCCCCAGCTCTACCGCTTCAACCGCTACAACGCGGCCACGTTCTCGGCCTCGCTCGCCAAGGGCAAGACGCTGGGCGAAGGCATCGCCGCTATGCAGGCCATTGCCGATAAGCAGCTGGACGACTCGTTCTCCACCTCGCTTTCGGGCCAGTCGCGCGACTTTGCCGAAAGCTCGTCGTCGGTGCTGTTCGCCTTCGGGCTGGCGCTGGTGCTCATTTACCTGATTCTGGCCGCGCAGTTCGAGAGCTTCCGCGACCCCGGCATCATCATGGTGACGGTGCCGCTGGCCCTTTCGGGCGCATTGTTCAGCCTGTGGTATTTCAACCAAACCATGAACCTGTTCTCGCAAATTGGCATCATCATGCTGGTGGGCTTGGTGACGAAAAATGGTATTCTCATCGTAGAATTCGCCAACCAAAGTGTGGAGAAAGGCGCCGATTACATGACTGGTCTGATTGAAGGCTCAGCCGCTCGTTTCCGGCCCATTCTCATGACCAGCCTGTGCGCCGTGCTTGGCATTCTGCCCATTGCGATGGCGCAGGGGGCGGGCGCACTGGGCCGCCGGGCCATGGGCATTGGCGTGGTGGGCGGGCTGCTGTTTGCCACGGGCCTCACGCTGTTTGTGGTGCCGGTGATGTACTCGTATTTCGCCACGGCTAAGAAACATAAGCCGAAAGTGGCCGAAGCTGAGCCGGCAGCGGTAACAGCTTAACTCCCCTCCTTACCAAGGAGGGGATGTTTCAGCGCAGCTGAAACGGGGGTGGTTGTGGGCGTTGAACGGTGTTACGTGCTTCGTTCAGTCAACTTCAAACGCCAACAACCACCCCAGCTGCCGCTTCGCGCCAGCGTCCCCTCCTTGGTAAGGAGGGGAGTTTGATGTTCTGATTTTCCTTTCATGAAATTCCCCCAGCTTCTTTTCCTTTCCCTCCTCCCCTTCGCCGCTGTGGCGCAACAGGTGCCCAAGGCCCGGCCCAACCAGCTGGCGCGACCGGCTTCGGTGGCCACAGCCCCGGCGCTGTCGCTGCAGCAGGCCATTGCCGAGGCCTTGCAGCACAACTACGGCATCCTGCTTTCGCGGCAGGATGTGCAGATTGCGGAGAACAACGTGACCCGGGGCAACGCTGGCCAGCTGCCCAGCCTCACCGGCAACCTGACCCGGACGTTCAACAACAACAACATTAACCAGCGCTTTGGCGAGGCCGACCCGCGCATTGTGAACGGGGCCAGCTCCAACGCCTTCAACACGAACGTGACGCTGGGCTGGACGATTTTTGACGGCCTGGGCATGTTCATAGCCTACGACCGACTGAAAACCCTGCGCCAGCAGCAGCAGCAAATCACCCGCGCCACGGTGGAGGAAACCGTGGAAACCGTGACCAACGCCTACTACGACGTGGTGCGCCAGGCCGGCAAAATCACCTCGCTCGAAGAAGCCCTGAAAATCGGCCAGGCTCGCATCGACCTCACTCAGGCGCAGGTGGATGTGGGCGTGAGCGCCAAGGTAGAGGTGCTGACCGCCCGCGTGGACTACAACGCCGACCGCAGCCTGTTTCTGCAGCAGCAGCAGGCACTGACGGCGGCCAAAATCACCCTCAACAATCTGTTGGGCCGCACACCGCGCCAGGATTTCGAGCCCAGCGACAGCCTGACCGTGACCCGCGACCTGCGCGAGGACGTGATTACGGCCGGCATTAAGGCCAATAATCCGCGCCTGGCGCAGGCCAAGCTGGGCGTTGATGTGGCCACGTATGACCGCCGCCTCATTCGGGCCTCGCGCTTCCCGCAAATTGGGCTGGTATCGGGCTACGGCCTCACCCGCAATATCAATAACGCGGCGTTTGCCGGCACGGTGCTTACCACCAGCACCAACTCCGTGCAGGGCCTGAACTACGGCGTAACGGCCTCGGTGCCCATCTTCAACGGCTTCAACATCCGCCGGCAGGAACAGAATGCCCGCGTGGTAGAAGAGCAGAGCAAGCTCAGCCTGGCCCAAACCGACCTGCAGCTCGACGCTGATGCGGCCACGGCCTTCGCTCAATACCAGAACTTTATCCAGCTACTCGACCTCGAAGAAACCAACATCCAACTGGCCCGCCAGAACGTGGACATTGCCCTGGAGCGCTACCGCCTGGGCCTGCTCACGCCCCTGGCCCTGCGCGAAGCCCAACGCAACCAGCTCGATGCCGAAACCCGCCTGCTGGACATCCGCTATTCGGCCAAGCAGGCCGAAATTGCGCTGCAGCGGCTGAGCGGCGGGCTGGTGCAGGCCCAGTAGCTGTCATTGCGAGTGAAGCCGAGCAGAACGCGGCAAACGAAGGTCAGTGGAACGAATCTGGCCTCTTGTCTCATAAGCAACCAGCCCTGAGATATGACAACGACTTCGTTGATACCAGAAAGCCCCAATACTTCACAGTATTGGGGCTTTCTGGTAAAAGCAAGTGCTTGGTTTTGACAGGACGGATTGCTTCGGCTACGCCTCGCAATAATAGGCGTTACTCCTTCACAAAGCGCTTGGTTTGGGTGCCGCCTTTGGTGGTGATTTTGTAGAAATACGTGCCAGCCGGTACATCATGCAAATCGAGCTGCTGGGTTTGCGGGCCTTTTTCCTGGCTGGCTTCCGATACCAGCGTGCGCAGCTTGTTGCCATCCTTGTCGAGCAGGTCGATGGTGACGGGGCCGGTTTTCTTCACCTCGTAATCGAGCTGGCTGGTGGGGGCGGCCGGGTTCGGGTAGAAGTTGGTGTTGCCCACGCCAGGCTCCATTTTGTTGGCAGCGGGGGCATTGGGGTCCATTAGCAGGAACATGGCAGGCTTGAAGAAGCGACGCAAACCGCTCCGCTCGTGCTGGCGGCCCTGCATGGCGGCCAGTTTCTGCTGCTGTTCGGGTGTGGCATTTTTCGCCACGATGGCCTTGATATCGGTGGCCCATTTTTCCTTTTGCGGGGCTACTTCCTGGGTGAGCTGCGCGATGGGCGCGTCGTATTTTCGGGCCATCTGGGCCACGTTCAGCATGATGCCCCGAGCCTGGAAGCGCAGGTCGTGGGCCTGCTTCTGCTGGGCTTCGCTGAGCGCGGGGCGAGTGGCGGGAGCAGCGGTGCCCTCGGGCGCCACGCTGTGGCGCAGGGCCTGGCCCTGCTCCTTCAGGGCTTTGAGCTGGATGCGGTAGGCGGCCAGTTGGGTGCGGTCGGCGGCGGTGAGCTGGGGCTCCAGCTTCTGGCGCTGCTGCTGCAGCACGGGCAGCACGTTGGCCTGGAAGTAGGCGCGGACTTCACGGCGAATGGGCCGGTCTCCGGGCTGGCGGTGCCGGCCGCCGCGCGCCACACCCGCTACCGTAGCCGACAGAACAACCAGCAGCAGCAAAGCCAGAATTTTAGGTACGTTCGATTTCATAATGATTCAGGAAGGAATGATTAACAGGTTTTACTCTCAATAGACCAAATGGTCGTGGTGGGGTTTAAGCCTGCCTCTATCTTTCTTACCGGCAGTACGAAAAGTCTGTTTTGCACATTCCTACACCGGGCAACAAGCAAAAAGAGCCGGCCCATTCGGGCCGGCTCTCTTCTGGTTTCGAGGCAGGTATTCTAATCTACTCAACCACCACCTTGCGCGTGATGGGCGTGCCTGCCACGTCGAGGCGCAGGTTGTAGATGCCGGGGGCCAGGCTGTGCACGTCAACCTCGGTTTCTACGGCGCGGCCGGCGGTGGCGGGCATATTGCGCGTGAGCACCTGTTGTCCAACATTATTGAACAGGCGCAGCGTGATGGGCAGCTGGGCGGCCGCGCCACTCAGCTGCGGCAGTTGCAGGTAGAAGCGGCCAGCGGCCGGGTTTGGGTACAGCTGCACCTGGGCCGCCAGGGCCTGGGCGGGCGTGGTGGCCAGCACAGCCTGCGCCGCGCCTTTAAAGCGCACGTTTTTCAGGAAAGCGTAGCGCGGGGTGCCGGTGCTGCCGCAGGCGAAGTACAGACGCACGGTCAGGGTCTGGCCGCTGCCCAGGGTTACGCCGCCGTTGCGCAGGGCCACGCGGTAGAGGTCGGTGTTGGCTGCCGTGCGGTTCAGCAGCGGGAACGAGTTAGTAAAATTGCCGCTGGCGCTGAGCACGAGCGCGCCGTTGGGGCCGGTGCCACCCACGATTTCCGTCGAGTCGGCGGGCGTGGTGAAGCCGTTTAGCGAGTACACCACGGCCATTTTGGTATTGGAACTGGTGTTATAGAACGCCGAGTTGAACAGCAGCGAATCGACCCGCGCCGACGAGCCGGTGGCCATGGTCAGGGTGAACTGCTCGTAGTACATGCGGTTCAAGGTGCCGCCTACCGTGGTCCAGGTCCCGTCGCCGTTGGCCGAAGGCCCGAAGGCCTGACCGTAGAGGTTGGAATAAGCAGGGATGGAAGCCATAGTGGTGCCGTTGGACAGGTACAAACGTTTGAGCGTGGGCGTGGTGGGTACCACGCGGCTGCTGCGGGCCTGGGTGCTGTCGGCGTTGTTCACACGTAGGGGCCAGTGCTCCAGCACCGTCGACACGATGGGGGCGGCTACTACATCGCCCTTCACGCGGAAGTTTTTCAGGAAGGCATAGCGCGGGGTGCCGGTGCTGCCGCAGGCGAAGTACAGGCGGATGGTCAGCGTCTGGCCGCCGGCCACCGATACGCCGCCGCTGGGGTTGGTGGTACTGGGGCCGTTCAGGGCCACGCGGTACAGGTTGGTGTTGGCGGCCGTCTCGTTCAGCAGCGGGAACGAGCGGTTGAAGGTGCCGCTGGCGGTGAGGGCCAGCGCCCCGCCGGGACCGGTTGCACCCGAAATCTCGGTGGAGTCGGCGGGCGTGGTGAAGCCGTTCAGCGAGTACACGATGCCCATTTTGGTGTTGGAACTGGTGTTGTAAAAGCCCGAGTTAAAAATCAACGAATCGACGCGCACCGTGGAAGCACCAGCGGGCACGTTCACCGTGAACTGCTCGTAGTACATGCGGTTGAGCGTGCCGCCTACCAAGGTCCAGGTCCCGTCGCCATTAACCGAAGGCCCAAAGGCCTGACCGTACAGGTTGGAGTAGGCCGGAATAGTGGCCATGGTAGTGCCGTTGGACAAATACAGGCGCTTGAGCGTGGGCGTGGTGGCGGCCAGGCGGGCGTTGCGGGCCTGGGTGCTATCCGAAGCATTCACGCGCAAAGGCCAGTACTGCAAGATGTTCGACGTAACCGTGGGCGCTACAATGGCCGTGCCGTTCAGTGTCAGGCGCACGGTGGTGGCGTTGGTGCTGGTGAGGGTGAGCGTGCCGGGATAGGTGCCGGCCGTGGTGGCGTTCAGGCGCACGTAGACCGGGGTGCTGGCTACCGCGCCGGTGGCGGGGTTCAGGCTCACGCTGCTGGCATAGGTACCGCCCGAAGTCAGCGAAACCTGGTAGTTGGCCGATGCCGTGACCACGATGGGCGCAGTCAAATCGGAGCCCGAAACGGCCACGCTCTGGGCGGGCGAGCCGGTGCCCAGCTGCTGGGTAAAATTGCCCAGCGTGCCTGTGGCCACGATGGTGGGGGCGCTGGTGATGGTCACGGTGTCCGACGAAATCTGGTTCGGGGTGACGCTGCCGCGCACGAAGTACTTATACAGGCTGCCGGAAGCCGGAATGGCATCGGAATACGAGTAGTTGAAAACCGTGTCGCTGGGCTCGGTCTGGGTGCTCACCACGGCAAATGCGCCGAGGACAGCGGGGGGCGTAGCTGTGGCGCGGTACACGCTCAGTACGTCGCCGCTGATGGGCCAGCTCGTATTCCAGGTGAAGGCCGACGTGGTCGCGCCTTTCACGCCCCGAAAGTTGTTGACGATGACCGATTTCACAAACGGCGTGGCGCAGTCAATCAGCGTGCAGGGGTCCCAGGTGCCCAGGATGTTGGCTTTGGTGTAGGTGGCAGCTTCGGCGGCGGTGAGCTGCGAGGAAGGCTGCACGGGCGTGAGGCCCTGGCCCGAGAGCACGCGGCTGCTCACGTTGATGGCCTTGCCGTTGAAGTGCGTGTTCTGGTACTCCACAAAATACGAGTCGCGGATGGTGGCCGTGCCGGCCGAGCTGGTGGGCGACCAACCCTCGTCCAGAATGATGGGCGTGGACAGGTTGCAGTTCAGGAACGCCGCTTTGGGGTTGGCCTGCCAGGGGCGGCCCAGGTCGTAGCGGGTGCCGCCGGCCACCGAGTGCCCGGTCACGTTGCAGTTCTTGAACACGAGGCCAAACGCCTGGCCGGCCGGCGTGTTGGGCACGGCAATGTAGGAGGTGCTGGTAGTGGTTTTGTTCTTCGCGTAGATGTTGCAGTTCTCGAACAAGGCAATGGCGCTGCCGAAAATGAAGTCGGTATTGCCCTCGATGTAGCAGTTCACGAAATACTGACGCGGCGTGCCATTGCCCTTGAGGTACATGGTGTCTTGGTTGCCCAGGAAGCGGCAGTTGCGGAAGGCCGCCCGGTCGTTGTTCACCAGAATAGCCACGGCCTGCCCGCCCGAGGAGGCTTCGCCAAACGAGTTTTCGAAGGTGATGTTGAGGGCCGAGAAATCGGTGGCGCTGATGGTAACCGAGGCCGAGTTCTGGGTGCCCAGCGCCACGCCATTCACGAGCGTGCCGGCCGAGTTGTTGTAGGTGAGGATGGTGTTGCCCACGCTCTCGCCCACCAGCTGGATGAAGGGCTTGGTGGCCGGCACCACAATCAACTCCTTGTACTTGCCATTCTTAATGAAAATGGTGAACGGCGCGGTGCGGCCGGTGGGAGCCGCGTCGATGGCGGCCTGCACGGTGGTGTAGTTGCCGGTGCCGTCTTTGGCCACCGTCAGGTCGTAGGCGTACAGCCGGGGGCACAGGGCCAACAGCAGCAGCACGAGAGCACCGGTAAACGCGGTGCGCAGGGTAAGTAATCGATTCATGAATGAAGGGTTGGTGTTGGGCAGGAATTCCGTGAATTAGCGGTAAGAAAGGTAGGCTCCAACCTGCCCGTACTGTACCGAATCAGGCGATTAAATCCTCGCAATCGATGCCGGGAACGTTCCCAGCGCGTCAGTTGGGGCAGCACACCAGCACCAAAGTCGCCCCCTTCGGCAGTGGGGCACTTCGTGCGAAAGCAGACCATTGGGGGCCGTTGTTCAACCCCTTCTGCCGGGTGTAGAAGCGTCGGCTACAGTAGTATCCCTCCTACTCTGCGCAACCGCTGTTTACTTTCGCCACCATGACTACCGCCCACGACCTCATTCAGCAGCTGCACCTGCAGCCCCACCCCGAAGGCGGCTACTACCGCGAAACCTACCGGGCCCGCCTCCACACCACGGCCGCGAGCGGGGCGCAGCGCAGCGCAAGCACCGCCATTTATTACCTGTTGGAAAACGAAAATAAGTCGCACTTCCATCGCATTCAGTCGGATGAGCTGTGGTTTTTTCATCAGGGCCAACCTCTGGAAGTGTTGCTGCTGGAAAACAACCAGCTTACCGTCCTCACGCTGGGCCACGACGTAGGGCGGGGCGAAATGCCCCAGGCCGTGGTGCCGGCCCATACGTGGTTTGGCGCCCGGGTGCAGGGCGGCGTTGGCTTTTCGCTGGTGAGCTGCACAGTAGCGCCGGGCTTCGATTTTGCGGATTTCGAGCTGGCCGACCGCGCCCAACTAACCCACGAGTTTCCAGCGCAGGCCGCAGTTATCGAACAATTCACTTAGCGCCATGCTCACGGCTCCTGCGGGGCTGGCGCATCCGGCGGCGGGCGTGGGGCCGAGGGATGCATTGGACTTTGTGCTTGCATAGCTGAAGGGCCAGCCTAATTGCGTCAGTACCTTTAGGGCCTCCTTTTCACCTTCCCTACCGGCTATGATTTCTGTGGTACTTCCGGGCGTTTCCCGCCGGGGCCTGCTGCTGCGTTCACTTCTGCTACTCTTTGTCGTACTGCTGGCTTGCTCCGGTGCCCGGGCTCAGTCGCCCACCTGGCAGTCGGCCATTGCCGTGACAGAGTCGGCCAGCGGCTCCAATTCGTCCAGAGTAGCAGCTACGGCCACCGACGTCAGCGGCAATGTGTACCTGGCCGGCACCTTTTCGGGCACGGTGTATTTTGGCGCTTTCATGCTGACCACTGCGCGGGGCGAAAGCGTGTTTGTGGCCAAATGGAGCCCTACCACCGGCAATTTTGTGTGGGCCGAACCAGCGCCGGCTTACGCCAATAGTGTGAACGGAATAGCCGTGAGCGGCAGCAGCGTGTACGTGTGCGGCACATTTTACGGGCCGGCTACTTTCGGAAACACCACGCTCATCAGTTCCACCCCGAATACCAGCGAAGTCGATATTTTTCTGGCCAAGCTCACCGACGCGGGCAGCTCCGCCAGCTTTACTTGGGCGAAGCAAGTCGGCGGCCTGGATAGCGACTATGCGTCGGGCCTGGCCGCCAGCGGCAGCAGCGTGTACCTCACTGGCTATTTCCAGAGCCCAACAGTGGCCTTCGGGGCCACCACCCTTACCAAAGCCAGCCCCCAGAATTTTTCCGCCGATGGCTTCCTGACCAAGCTCACCGACACGGGCAGCACCAGCAGCTTTGCCTGGACCCAGCACCTGAGCGGCACCGCCAGCGACAACTGCCGCGCCGTGGCCGTGAGCGGCCCCAACGTGTACCTGACCGGCAGCTTCAATAGCCCCACGCTGAGCCTCGGCAACCTGAGCTTGCCCAAGGTGGGTAGCAGCTACAGCGTGTACGTGGCCAAGCTTACCGATACGGGCGCGACACCGGACTTTGCCTGGGCGCGAAACCTTGGCGAGGGCACGGGTGAATACGTTAGCGCACTGGCCGTCAGCGCATCTGGTATTTACGTGGCCGGAGGCTTCGATGCTGCGACGTTGCGCATTGGGGGCGCCACCCTTGCCAACGCCGGCCCGGCCGCGACGCTTGATGTGTACCTGACTAAGCTCACCGACGCGGGCAGCACCGGCACCGTGGCCTGGGCACAGCGGCTGGGCGGCGCCGAAAACGACTATGCCACCGCCCTGGCCGTGAGCGGCGCGCAGCTGTACCTGACGGGGTATTTCAACAGTGCAGATGCTGATTTTGGCCCCCTTTCGCTCAACAACTACGGCGGCGGCAACGGCTACCCCGACATCTTTGCCACCCGTGTCACCGACCTCGGCGGCAGCGCTCGGTTCGATTGGGCACAGCAGGCCGGCGGGCGTCTCACCGACCAAGCCTATGCAGTTACGCTCAGCGGCACCACGCTCTACATTGCCGGTGCGGTGTACACTCCGGCCAGCTTTGGCACCATCCCCTTTGTGTACCCGGCCACCAGCTACGTGCCATTTCTGGCGGCGCTCGACGATGCGGCCGTGCTGGCCACTGCAGCCGCTGCGCCGCTGGCGGGCCTGAGCCTGGCTCCCAACCCGGCCCATACCGCCACCACCGTGCACATCCCGCCGGTGTTAGGTGCCACCGAGGCCATACTCACGCTTTCCGACGGCCTCGGCCGGCAAGTCCGCACCCAACGTCTGCTGATTTCCGCCACCGGTGCCCGCGCCGAGCTACCGCTAACCGGTCTGGTTCCCGGCCTTTATCACCTGCAAATCCGGGCCGGAACGCAGCGTACCAGCCGCCCGCTCACGGTAGACTAAGACAACAAAAAGGCCGCCCCTGGTAGGGGCGGCCTTTTTGTTGTTAGTGAATGTGATTTATTCCACCACCACCTTGCGCACCAGCAGGGTGCTGTCCACGGTCAGGCGCAGGGTATAAACGCCGGCCGCCAGGGCGTGCACATCAAACTCCGCGTCGATGGCCTGGCCGGCGGGTGCGCTCAGCGAGCGGCTCAGCACGGTTTGGCCGAGGGCGTTGGTGAGCGTGGCCGCTACTACGGCCTTGCTGCCCAGCACCGGCAGCTGCACCCGGAACGAGGACGAAGCCGGGTTCGGGAATAGCTGAACCTGGGCCGCCAGCGCCTGGGCCGACGTGGTAGCCAGCACACCGGCAGGCCGGAACTCCACGGCAAAGCGCCCGGTGGTGGCAGTGCCGGCTACGGTGAAGGCGTAGGTAGTGCCCGGCGTCAGCACCGTGCGGGTGTTGCTGAGGGCATCGAGCAAGGTCACGGTCCCGGTGAAATTGGCCACCTCGGCGGCACTGAAGCTGTAGCTGCCAGCCTGCGGTACGCCCACCGTGAGCGGCACCACCACGGCCGCACTGCCCAACAGTGGCAGTCCGTTGATGGCTGTAGAATTCGCGCCAACCACCGAAGACAGGTTCAGGCCGGTGGGATTAGCCAGCTTCACGGCATCAAAATCGGCATCGAGGCCCGCTGTGGCCCCAGCCTGGAAGTACACGTAAGCATCGTCGAGGCCGGTGGTGCCGCGCAGCTGCAGCTGTAGCTGAGGGCGGGTATCGGCGAGGCCGCGCCCGAAGGCCGGCTGCGCCCCGAAGGTGAGGACGCGGTTGGTGTTGGTGAGGTTCACGGCGCCAGCCGTGCCAGCAGTGGTCACGCGGGTGAAGTAGCCCGAGGCCGCGTCAATCAACGGCGAGGTGCCCATGCCATTGGTGTAGGTGCGGTAGCTGCCGCCGTACTGGCCGCTGCTTTGGAAGACGTACATGGCGGCATCCATGCCGGGGCGCTGGGCAACGGTCACCGTGCTCCAGTCCAGCGGGGCCGGGTACGGGTTGCCGAGGAACTGCCAGCCGGCATCCGCATCGGGGCCGCGGCTGAGCACACCGGAGCTCTGCACGCCATTATTCAACGTGCCCACAAAATCGACGAGGGCGGTGTTGGGCGCGTTCACGGTGTAGCCGCGGTTTACCGTCATGGCATCATTGGCGGAGGGTGAGAACCAGCCTTTATCGAAGGCGCTGGCATTCGATGTCACCGTGGCAATGCGGCTCTGGTCGTAGCCAAACACCGTGGGGAAAGGCCGGACGGCTCCCGGCGTGGGGCTGCTGTTATAAGCCGTGTTGAAGGTGGGCGTGAAGCCTGCCGTGGCCAGGTCGCTGAGCGTGGTGTTGCTCACCGGAGCCGAATAGTGGCGGTAGCCCACGGGGTTGGCATTGTCGATGTAGCGCTGCACGGTAGCTGTGCCATTCACCACGCCGCCGGTGTTATCGACCACCGCCGTGCCCGCGGCCGATGACAGCAGCGTGAACGGCAGGCCGCCGGTGTTGAGGTTGCCGCGCTGCAGGGTCACCTGCTGGGCCACAGCCACGCCCTGGCTCAGGGTCACGCCAGCGGGGTTATCCACGCCCAGGCCGAAGATTTGGGCGGGCAGGCCCGGGCCGGTTACCTGAGCCGCGGCCGGATTATTATAAGCATAGCCCGCCGCGGGGCTGAACGTGCGCAGGCCCGTAACCTGCACCGCGCCCACCGCGCCCGTAGTGTAGATACCGGCCGGGTCGCAGATGCCCAGCAACGCGCCGGCCTGCACCTCAAAGCTACCGGGGCCGCTGATGGTCTGGCAGTTCTGCGACAGCACGCCGCCCGCCTGAATCACCAGCGCCCCGCTCACGACCAGCGGGCCTACCACCAGTGCCCGGCCCGTGCCGGTCACGGTCACGTTGCGGTAGCTGCCCGCGATGGGCTGCGTGGTGCTCACCGTGAGGTCGGTCGGGGTGGCAGAGGTGCCCAGGCCGCCCAGGTTGATGACATAGGGGTTGTTGGTCTGGCTGTTGTTCGGAATGGTGAGCGTGCCAATATTGGCCCCCGTGGCCGTGGGCGTAAAGGTGAGGCTGAACGTAGCCGTGCCATTTGCGGCCACGGCCACGGGCTGGGTGCCGCTCAGGGCGAAGGGGCCCGTCAGCACGAAGGTGCCGAGGGTCAGATTATCAGTAGCGCTGGCATTGGCAATGCTGAACGTGACCGGGGCCGATGTGCTGCCCACCGCCGTACTGGCAAAGCCGCTGTAGCTGCCGCCGTTGGCGATGCCCGTGCCGCCCTGGCTCACCGCAATCTGCGGATTGGCCACCACCGGCACGCCCGTACCCGTGAGCGTGAGCTGGAAGCTGGCGTTGCCATTCGTGGCATCGCTGGTAATGCTGATGGTGCCCGACTGCGGCCCGGTGCCCACCGTGTACGTTACGGTGAGGGTGGTGGTGCCGCCGTTGGCTGCCAGCGTGGCTGGGGTGGTGAAGGGCTGGAAGTTGAACACCGTCGCATTGGTGGCACTGATGCCGCTGATGGTGAGCGGGTCGGGGCCAGAGTTGGTCAGCGTGAAGGTGGCCGTTTGGGTAGTGCCGGTGGGCTGATTGCCGAAGCCGTAGCTCGGGCTGCCGTTGTTGGCCACGGGCGAGCCACCCTGCGTCACGACCAGTGCCGGCGCGGCGGCCGACGTGCTGAAGCCTACCGTAGCCGCGCTGGACGTAGCGCCGCCCGCGCAGTTGCTCACGATGCTCACCGTGTAGCCCGTGCCCGGCGTCAGCCCGGTGAAGCTCACCGAAGTAGCCGTGCCAGCCAGCGTCTGGGTAGTAGAAACCGGCACCGTGGTCACGGTATAACCCGTGGCCGTGCCGCTGCCCGTGAAGCTGACCGTAGCGCCCGTGCTGCTGATGCCGCTGGTGCCCAGGGCCGTGGGCGCATTGCAGGGCGCTACCGGATTGGCAGTCAGCGAGAAGTCATCCACGGCCAGGCCGTCATCGTTGCCGCTGATGTCCGAATCAACCCAATGGATGTAGAACGTGGCCCCGGGCGCGATGCTCAGGCCGGAGATGGTAGCGGCCAGGGCCGCCTGGTTGGTGGTCTGGTTGCCGTCGCGAGTGCCGGCGGTGCCGGTGGTGTTGGGCGTGGTGAAATCCAGCGCCGGGAAGGCCGTGTAAGTAGCCGTGGCAAACGTGCCGCCGCCCGTGCTATAGCCAAAAGCCAGATTATCAGTCCGACCGCCGGTCGCACCGAGTCGCCACAGCTCGCCGGTGTAGGCAATGCGCAGCGACGTGATGGTGGTGCCGGTGTTGTTGGTGTACGCCGCGCCCAGAGTGCTCTGCAGGCTGCCGGTAGCCAGCGAGCCAAATGCCCGCTCGGTGCCGCCGGTAGCGCCGTAGCTGTAGGTGTCGCCGGTGGTGGAGCTGCCGGTGTTGGCCGTGTACTGAGCATCGGCGTTGGTGTCATTCTCTACGAAAGCCCAGCCGCCGGGCAGCACGTTGCTGCTGCTGGTACTGGCCAGGGAGTTGAAATCTTCGGCATAAGGCGTATTCACCGCCGTGATGCTGGTGGGCACCACTGGCAGCGCCGTGCCGGTCACGGTGAGGGTGCGGGTGCCGCTGGTGCCGCCCGGCACAGTCACTGATACGGGGAACGTAGCATTGGCACTCGAAAAAGGGGCCGCAATATCAGCCGTCAGGCTGGTGCTGCTCACGAAGGTGGTAGCCACGCTGCCGCCGTTAAAATTCACCGTGGCCCCGCTCACGAAATTGGTGCCCGTGAACGTAACCGTGGTGGTTTGTCCGGCCGGAATGCTGGTGGGGTTGATGCCGGTGAGCGTGGGCGCGGGTGGGTTAACGGTGAAAGTGGCTGGGGCCGTGGTGCCGCCGCCGGGGGCGGGGTTGGTCACGGTCACGTTGTAAGCGCCCGCCGTGGCCTGGTCGGCGGCCGTGAGTTGAATGGTCAGCTGCGTGCCCGACACGACGGTAGTGGCACGGGCAGTCCCGTTGAAATTCACCACCGAGGTACTAATGAAGTTCGTGCCGTTCACGGTTAGCGTCTGGCTGGCGGCCCCAGCCGTGGCCGAGTTGGGCGACAAGCTGCTGATAGTCGGCACCGGATTGCTGGTGACCGGGCTCACGGTGAAAGTGGTAGCCGCCGTGGTACCGCCGCCCGGCGTGGGGTTCGCCACGGTAACATCATAGGAGCCAGCCGTGGCCAGGTCGGCCGTCGTGAGCTGAATAGTGAGCTGCGTGCCCGACACATACGTGGTGGTGCGGGCCGTGCCGTTGAAATTCACCACCGATGCGCTGATGAAATTCGTGCCGTTCACGGTCAGCGTTTGGGCAGGGTCGCCGGCCGTAGCCGAGCTGGGCGACAGGCTGGTAATGGTGGGCACCGGGTTGTTGGTCGCGGCCGGATTCACCGTGAAGGTGGCCGGGGTCGTGGTGCCACCGCCGGGCGTGGGGTTGGTCACGGTCACGTTATAAGACCCCGCCGTGGCTTGGTCGGCGGCCGTGAGCTGAATGGTGAGCTGCGTGCCCGACACATACGTGGTGGTGCGGGCCGTGCCGTTGAAATTCACCACCGAAGTGCTGATGAAATTTGTGCCGTTCACGGTCAGCGTCTGGGCGGCCGCGCCGGCCGTCACCGAGCTGGGCGAGATGGTGCCGATGGTGGGCACCGGGGTCGGGCACAGAGATGCCGGGCTGGAGAGGTTGCGTGGGTTCGGGGCGCCGGTAGCGAAATCAGTATTGTTAGCGTTGTTATCGGTGCAGCCGCCAGCTCCCCGAATGTCGGCGGTGGTGTTGCTGGGTGCGGGCGCAACGGCCCCCTCAAAACAGTTCGCGGTTGAGCCGTAGCCAATCAAATCAAGAATAGCCGCCGATGTGGGGCAGGCGCCCGACAAAGCGGTGGTATTATTCACCAGGGCTACTTTGCCCGCCGTGGCGCTCATGGCAATGGAGCCGGTGGCATTGGCAGTCACGGGCAGCGGAGCCAGACCGGCGCTGGTAGACTCCGCCACCAGGTAGTAGCCCCCGGCCGGAATGCTGACTGCTGTCAGCGCCGTTGGGGTCCAGGTAGTGCCGGCAGCCGATGCGTACTGCACCGAATACCCGGTGAGCAGCACGGGCGCGCTGGAGTTGTTGTGCAACTCAATGTAATCCGTAGTATAGGTGCCGGAGGCGCTGCCCCCGCCGCCATATACCTGGCTGATGACCACCTGCGCGCGCCCGGCCAGGGGCAGCAGCACCAATAACGCCAGCAGCCACGTCCAGCGCAGCAATGGCATTTCCCTCGAGTAGCGTTTCAACATAGAAAAGGACTGGTAAGTGAGCGGATGAAATTAGGTGAGCGAAAGCAATAAAAGCAGGCCGAACAGGCTTAAAAAAAGAAAGGTATGTAAAAAAGCCAGCCTTACAAGCACTGGCTTTTTTACATACCCCTATTCGCGGCAATGCGCTTTTTTCTCTTAGTGTAGCGTGCGAAGCTGCTCCAGCGCGGTCTGGGTTTCCTGCTGCTTGCTGCCCTCTTTTTCCTCCTGCGAGGCCGGGGTTTTGGGCTGGGTGCCGTAGAAGGCGAGGATGTTTTGGCGGGCCACGGGGCTGAGGTTTTCGAACTTCTTGCCGGCCAGCTTGCGCAGCCATTCGCCGTAGGTTTCGTCGGCCAGGCCGTACTCACCGGCGCGGGTGGGGTGGCCGGTATCGAAGTCGGCGTTGGCCAGGGTGAGGGGCGCGGCGGTGGTATCGGCGGGCTGGCGGGCCACGTTGGCGCAGTAGCTGGCCATCACCTTGCGGAAGCTGGCCCGGAAAATCTGCTCAGCTTCCGGCGTGGGTAGCTTGAAGGCAAAGGGCTTCAGCGGCCCAATCTTGGGCAGCACCCGAATGAAATACGATATGATGCGGGCCCCAAAACCCGGCCTATGGTATTCCTTTCCATACTCCTGCTCAAACTTCTTGGGCTGGTTGCGTTTCATATAGTCGCGCCGCCGGGCCCCGGGGCTTAGCTTCATGATGTCCTTGCGCTTGTAGTGCCAGGCGGCCCGCGCCGCTGTGGGAATGAGCTGGCTCACGGCAAAGCGGTAGCTGGCAATGCTCAGGTCCACGTTCACAATTACCTGGCCCAGCTCTAGGCCGTAGGTTTTCAGGAAGGCCCGCTCCAGTGGCGCTTTGCTCACCTTAAAGCCGATTTTCTGGTGGTAGTCCTGGCTGTGGTACTTGCCGCTGGCCAGCTGCACCACATCAAAGGAAAACTCCAGCTGCCCGTGCTGCTTGCGTCCCTGCTCGTAGGTCACCACGTCGCCATATTTTGCTTTCAGGTCGGGATACACCAGGGGCACGGCGCGGTTGGTGCCCTCGGCATGGCCGTTGAGGTCGGCCGAATAATGGGCCAGCGCGCCCAGGGCGAAGGCGTAATCGTTCAGGTCGCGGGACTCGTCGATGAGGTTGCGGATGAAGTCGCCGGAGCGCACGTAGTGCGTCAGGTTCGTGAACAGCACCGAGCCGAAGGGATAGTAGCCCATGTCCTGGATAATGGCCCCGCCGTAGGCATACGCCTTGGCATCAACCAGTTGCTCGGGCGTCGAGCCGGGGTAGCGCTTCAGAATGGCCGGTACCAGGCAGCGCTCCCAAGTCGAGTCGATGTTGGCCTGGTGGGTGAGCACGGCGTAGCCGGCCGCCGGACGGCTGGTCAGGGCCAGCAGCACAACCAGCACGAATGAATAAAAGCGAAGCATGGGGGAAATAACGGTAAGCACAACGTTGGGTGCTTGCAACGGCAAACGGGCCGACCGCGTTGCCGCCCCCGGCGGCCGCTATTTGCTATTCAACTTTTTAATCAGCTCCGTTTCGTCGCACCGATACGGGGTGCCATCGCGGCGAAACACTTCATGAAACCATTCCACCGGCTCGCTGCCGTCGGCCAGGGGCGTGTCCCAGGCGTACTTAGTGTTGGTTTTGCCCTCCACCAGGCCCCAGCTGATGGCGCCCACATTCTCACGTTTCAGCAGCGGCATGATGGTGGAAAAGCGGCTGTTGCGGGGGCGGGCCATGTATTCGGTGCACACCAGCGGCCGGCCCGTGGTGTGCAGCAGCTGAATCACGCGCCGGTGCCAGGCCTCGTCCTCGTAGTCGTGGTACGTCACCACGTCGGAGTTGCCAACCTGCAAGGCGTTGAGGGCGGTGAAATCCCAGGCCCAGATGCCTGACGTGAGGGGCTGGGTGGGGTTCACCTCCCGGGCCCAGGCAAATACGTTGCGCACCAGCGGCAGTGAGGCCGTGCGCTTATCGGAGTTGCCGGGCTCGTTATACAGGTCCCAGAGCAAAATGCGCGGGTCGTTCCGGAAAGCCGTCAACACGTCGTGCACATATGGTTTCAGCTGGCTGAAGGCGGCCGAATCGCGTGAGATGGGCTCGCCGGGGTCCTGCACCCAGCCCGAGTTGTGCACCCCGATGCGGGGCGCAGGCTGCAGGCCGGCCTGGGGCACTTTGTTCCAGCAGTCGTCGAAAAACACAAAAATGGTCTGAATGTGGTGCTTATCGGCCAGGGCCAGGTAGTCGTTCACTCGTTTCTTAAAGCCAGCCGGGTCCTCCTTCCAGGTCAGGCTGTGCAGAAATACCCGCATGGTGTTGAAACCAATGCCTTCGGCCCAGCCCAGCTCCCGGTCAATAGTGGTGGGGTCGAAGGTGGCGGCCTGCCACATTTCCAGCTGGTTGATGGCCGTGCTCGGGATAAAATTGACCCCGCTAATCCACGGATGAGCCCGGTACCAGGCCTGCGCGCGCGCCACCGGCCACACCTGCCCCGCCCCGGCCCGGGCTTTGGAGCACACGGCAACGGGCTGCGCAAAACCACTGCTACCGACCAGCAAAAACCACAGGACGAGTATTCTTTTCATGAGTCGGAATAGGAAAAGCATGATTTAGCAATGACGCCGAAAATGAGATTATTGCCCCCTTTTCCCGATGTGCTCGCTCACTGAAGCCTAATCCGGCTGGCACTAAAATACGGTACACACAGAAGCATCATATACAGTCAATGTGCACACAAACGATTGTGCGAAGGAATTTAAGTTAATTGCAAACAGAAGCCAATGCTTTGCTGCTTCCAGAACAAAAGCAGCAGGTGAAATGACAAACTCATGCTGACTTACACAATCGTTCGTGCAATGCATCGGCATCGCACAACTCACCTTTTGCCTGGTCCTCCAGCTTCTACGGGGGGGCCACCTGAAGCTGCATACCAAACGCACATGCCAAATGGCCGCACGTCTTCGCCCAAAGTACTTCACCCTCTATTTTGACATGAAACCGATACTCTCCGCGCTGCTCCTGATGGCTGCCCCGGTCGCCGCCCAAATGGCCCCCGCTCCCACCCCGGCCGGCAACCCCATCATCCGCAATAAGTACACGGCCGACCCCAGCGCCCTGGTGCAAAAGGGCACCGTGTACCTTTACACCGGCCACGACGAAGCCCCCGCCCGCCAGGAGCGCTACGTGATGCACGAGTGGCTCTGCTATTCCAGCACCGATATGGTGAACTGGACCGAGCACCCGGTGCCGCTCAAGGTGTCGGATTTTGCCTGGGCCAAGGACGATGCCTGGGCCTCGCAGGTGATTGCCCGCAACGGCAAGTTCTACTGGTACGCGGCCGTGGAGCACGGCAGCATTCACGGCAAGGCCATTGGTGTGGCGGTGGCGGACAGCCCCACCGGGCCGTTCAAAGATGCGCGGGGCTCGGCCCTGATTGCGCCCGACGCGACGCCCGACGACAAAATCAGTTGGGCCGATATCGACCCCACGGTTTTTATCGACAGCAAGGGCCAGGGCTACTTGTTCTGGGGCAACACCACCTGCTACTACGCCAAACTCAAGCCCAGCATGACGGAGCTGGACGGCCCCATTCAAACCGTGAAAGGCTTGCCGCGCTACACCGAAGCCCCGTGGGTGCACGAGCACAACGGCTGGTACTACCTCAGCTACGCTTCCGAATTCCCCGAAAAAATAGTGTACGCCATGAGCCGCAGCCTCGAAGGGCCATGGGAATACAAGGGCATTCTGAACGAGTTGGCCGGCAATTCCAACACCAACCACCAGGCAATCATCGACTTCAAAGGCCATTCCTACTTCATCTACCACAACGGCGGCGCCAATACCGACGGCGGCAGCTACCGCCGCTCGGTATGCATCGACAACCTGTATTACAACAAGGACGGCACGATGAAGCGCGTGGTGATGACCACAGAAGGCGTGAAAGCGGCAAAATAATCCGGACCAAAACGAAGATGGAACGCCCTGTTGCCCACGGCCTAAGCGCAATGCTTGGGTTGTACGCAGCAGGGCGTTCTGCATTGGTGCGAACTACACTGGGCGGGCAATTGTCTATTTGTTAAGTAAACTAACAAGTTTACCTGTTGATATGCCCGACCAATCCGACACCCTGCACCTGGCCGCCGAACTGCGCACCGTTGTTTCCAGGCTGGTGAAAAAGCTGCGCAGCCACTCCCAAACGCATTCTTCCCTGTCGCTCACCGAGCGGTCGGTAGTGAAGCTGCTGGCTCAAAACGGGCAAATGTTGCCCAGTGAGTTGGCCGCGCAGGAGAAGGTCACCACCCAATCCATGTCGCAGATACTGAGCCACCTGGCAGAGCTGGGCTACATCACGCGCCAGCCTTCGGCCACCGATAAGCGCAAGGTGCTGATTGGCCTGTCGGCGGCGGGCGAAGCGCTGATTCCTGCCGTGCAGCAGGAAACGAATGAGTGGCTGCACCAGGCCCTGCAAAAAACCTGCTCGGCCCAGGAGCTGGCCAGCCTGCGTCAGGCGCTCCCCGCCCTCACCAAACTGGTTGATTTTGAATAGACACCCCACGCCTACTCTGCATGAATTCGGACATTTTTCGCGCCTTCCGCAGCCGCAACTACCGCTATTTTTTCGCCGGGCAATCCCTGTCGCTGCTGGGCACCTGGATGCAGAAAACTGCCGTGAGCTGGGTGGTGTATGCCCAAACGCAGTCCAAGTTTATGCTGGGCGTGAGCGTGTTTGCCACGCTGTTTCCGTCGGCCGTGTTCTCGCTGCTGGGCGGGGTGGTGTCGGACCGCTACAACCGCTACCGCGTGCTGCTGCTCACGCAGGTGCTATCCATGGCACAGGCCCTGCTGCTCACGCTGGCGGTCTATTTCAAGCAGGACGCGGTGTGGGAAATCATTGCCCTGAGTGGCGTGCTGGGCATTATCAATGCCTTCGACGTGCCGGCCCGGCAGGCGCTGGTGTACGACCTGGTGGACGATAAGCAGGACCTGCCCAACGCCGTGGCCATGAACTCAACCATGCTGAACCTGACCAAGCTGCTGGGGCCGGCCGTGGCCGGCTTCGCCATCGAGCAGTTGGGGGCGGTGGCCTGCTTTGGGCTGAATGCGCTCAGTTTCGTGGCCGTCATCGGCTCGCTGCTGGCGCTGCGGCTACCGGCGTATGTGGCCCGGGTACGCACCAAAAACATCATGGGCGAGCTGGCAGAAGGATTTCAGTACGTGAAGGGTACGCCCACCATTCGCTTTCTCATCATCATGCTGGGCATCACCGGCCTGCTGGTGCTGCCCTTCACCAACCTGATGCCGGTGTATGCCAAGGACATCTTTCGGGGCACCGCCACCACGTTTGGTCTGCTCGATGGGGCCATTGGCCTGGGCGGCCTGATAGCGGCGCTCTACCTGGCCGCCCTGAAGCCTAGCCAGGACCTGAACAAGGTTCTGATGACAAATATGTTCGTATTCGGCGGGGGGCTGGTGCTGTTTTCCTACACGCCGTGGTTCTGGCTGGCGCTGCCGTTTCTGGTGGTGGGCGCGTTTGGCATGATGTCGCAAACCACCATCAGCATTACGCTGCTCCAGACGCTGATGCTGCCGACCATGCGCGGCCGGGTCATCAGCATTTACGTGCTGGTTTATACGGCGTCAGTGCCGTTGGGCAGCCTGCTGGTGGGGGCGGTGTCAGAGCGCATTGGCGTGCAGCCCACGGTGCTGGCCGAAGGCCTGCTGGCCCTGCTGATTGCGCTGCTGTACGTCCGGAATCTGCGCCAGGTGGCAGCGGCCCGGTCGGCCGTTGCCGAGCCGCCTGCCGCTGAAGTAGCAGCAGCCGCTTAATCTTTTCTTATTCACCTTCTTCAATTCTTGCTGATATGGTTACCGCCCTCGACCCCAACACCGCCCTCGTTCTGATTGACTTGCAAAACGGCATTATGCAGTTTCCCGTCATCGGCTCTACCAGCGACGTTCTGGCCAATGCCGCCAAGCTTGTGGCTGCCTTCCGGCAGGCCGGTCAGCCCATTGTGCTGGTGAGCGTGAACCCTAGCGCCAACCCGAACCCGGACGTGCGCAACGATGCCAAACGGCCACGTCCCAGCGCTTTACCCGCCGAATGGCTGGCGCTGGCGCCGGAAATTCAGGCCCAGCCGGAGGATATCCGCATCACGAAGTACGCTTGGGGCGCGTTCCACAACACCGATACCGACCTGCATGCGGAACTGCAGAAGCGCAACATCACCGGCACTGTGCTGGCGGGCGTGAGCACCAGCATTGGGGTGGAAAGCACGGCCCGGGCCGCCTTCGAGCGGGGCTACAACCTCACCTTCGCCCAGGATGCCATGACCGATACGGTAGCCAGCGCCCAGGAAAACAGCCTGAAGGTCATTTTCCCGCGCATCGGCGAAATTGACACCACAGATAATATCATCAAAGTGTTGGCAGCCCGCTGAGAATCTACCGGGAGTGATTGCACGCTTATTTTCCCACCGTTGCCTCCTGAGCGGTGGGCTGGCTGAGCAGGTCTACGGCGGTGACGCGCTCGGGAAACCAGACAGTCATTTCGCCCTTGCCGCGGTTGGCCCAGGCATAGTACGGGATGGCCATGAATGCTTGCGGCACAGTGCGCACGGATGTGGCCTCCACTTCCACGGCCGGCACGGTGGCCGTTAGCGTCATCACGCCGTTGAGCAGGGCGGGCTGGAAGGCGGTGCTGAAGGCCGCGCCGGCGGGCACGATGAGGTTGCTGGTTTTGCCATTGTTGTCCTTCCACTCGGCGCAATAGATGACCGGGCCGCGCTGCAAAGCCACTTTGCCCAGGTCATCCTTCACCTGGGCGTTGGCCAGCACGCGGCGCACTTCCATGGGCAGCATCAGGTCGACAACGTCGCCCTTGCGCCACTTGCGGGCCAGCACGGCGTAGCCGTTTTGCAGGGTATAAGCCACGGGCCGGCCGTTGATTTTGACGGTGGCCACCTGGCTGGAGGGCGTGGCAAACGTGTATAGGCTGGAGGGCATGGCCTGGTTGCGGGCCCAGCCGGGAATGCGCAGCCGCAGGGTGAAATCGGTGGCGGTGGCAGGGTTCACGGTGAATTGCAGGCCGCCGTCCCAGGGGTAATTGTTTTGCTGGGTGATGCCGACGCTTTGCTTGCCGATGCGCAGCGTGGTGGTGCCGCTCACAAACAGATTCACATACAAATCCCTGTCTTTCTGCGCGTACACGTAGCCGGGCAGCGCGGGCATGAGGCGGGCCAGGTTGGTGGGGCAGCACGAGCACTCAAACCAGCCCGCCCGCGCCGGCTCGGTGTCGTGGTAGCCCATGGCATTCTTAATCTGCATCGCATTCGAGTAGAAAAAGCTTTTGCCATCGAGGCCCACGCCCGAAATCAGGCCGTTGTAGAGCACCTTTTCCATCACGTCCACATACTTGGCATCGCCGTGGAGCTGGAACATGCGCTGGTTCCAGTACACGTCGGCCACCGAGGCGCAGGTTTCGTTGTAAGCCGTGGTGTTGGGCAGCTCGTAGTTGGCTCCGAACCGCTCGCCACCGGGCACCGCGCCGGTGCCGCCCTGCACATACATCTTCTTGCCCACCATGTTCTGCCAAATGGTGTCCACGGCGGCCAGCAGCTTTTTATCGCCGGTGAGGGCGGCCACGTCGGCCATGGCAGCGTACAGGTATTCGGCGCGCACGGCGTGGCCTTCGGCTTCGGTTTGGGCCGTCACAGGCTTGTCGTCCTGCCAGTACTGGCCATTTTTGAAGGGGTCGGCGCTCTTGGGGTCGTAGCCGTTGTACTGGCCGCGGGCTTCGATGAAAAACTTCGCCGTGCTGAGGTATTCGGGCTTGCCCGTGGCGCGGTAAAGCTTCACCAGGCCCATTTCCACGATTTCGTGGCCCGGGGCCACGGTGCGCTTGCCGGGGCCGAAGACCGAGCACACCAGGTCGGCATTCCGGAGGGCAATAGTGAGCAGGGTTTTCTTGCCGGTGGCCTCGTAGTGGGCCACGGCGGCCTCGTAGAGGTGGCCGGCGTTGTAGAGCTCGTGGCTCAGCTCGCGCTCCTTTACCCAGCGCTCCGGGCCGGCCCAGGGGTGCGGGTGGGCGGGGTCGATGGTGCGGGCGGTGTAGAGGTAGCCGTCGGGCTCCTGGGCCGCGCCCACTTTCTTGATTAGCTCGTCGACGTAGGCATCCAGCCTGGCATCGGGGTACACACTCATGGAGTACGACGCGCCTTCGATGGTCTTGTAAATGTCGGTGTCATCGAAGGGGTAAACCGTGGCAAACTTGCCCGATTTCGCCGCCGCCATCTCGAAGTTTTTCACCCGGTTGGTGGCTTCGCAGCGGGCGAAAGACGCGGGAATGGTGACGTCGGTGTTGGTTTTGAGGCGCAGCAGCCAGAAGCTGTCGGTCAGCTTCACTTTGGTGAAGGGCACGGCCTGGATGGGGTAGTCGGCGGTCTGCTGGGCCTGGGCACGCATGGTGGTACCCAATCCCAGAACCAGCAGGAATATATTCGAAGTAGTCATGAGAAATTTCGTTATTTCCTGGGGATTGAAATGCGGTACAGGGCCGCACCGTGCCGCCGGACGTAAGGCGCAAACTCGTTTGTGAATTTACCAATTGGCCGGCCAGTCCACAGGTCGGTCACCGTCGCTTCGGCAGCCACTCCCAGTTCCTGCCGCGTCACCGGCACCCGTACCGAATCGGCAGGTGCGGGCCGGTAGGGCGACTTGGTGAATACCAGAAAATCAAGCGTACCGCCGGTGTTCTGCACAGCTGCCGCGTTGTCGAGCCCCACCGTGGTGCTGAGGCGGGTGGTGCCAGCCGGCAAGTCGTATTCAATAATGGAATTGGCATGGGTGCCGATGCCAGCTTCGTAGGTTTTGCCGGCCACCAGCAGCGACGCGCCCGATACGCTATTGTTGAGCGTGGGCTTGCCCCAGCCGGCGGTGGCGCTGCGCCACGACTGCTGGCCGAGCGGAATGGATTTGCCGTCGCTGGTCAGCAGTACCGGGTTTAGCCAGTCGGCATGGTCCCAGGCGGTGCCGTCACCGCCGTCGCGCACGTTCAGGTAGAGCTTGGTAGCGCCTTTAAGGTTGATTTCGGCCGTCTGGGTGGGATTCTGGCGATTGATGGGGCCACTGGCCCAGGCGGCTTCGCCGGCGGGAGCCAGTTCCTGGTCCTGGGCGTTGAAAAGGGCCAGGAATTTATCGCCGGTGACGGGGTCGTCGGCCGTCCAGGCCACGAGGTCGCCGCGGCGAAACAGCTGGCGGTTGTGGGTGCTGCGTTGGTTCACGGCCAGCACGCGGGGGTTGGTAATCAGGGCCAGCGTGGCCGCGTCGTTGCTGGGTAGGTCGCCGCCGAACATGAGCGGCGAGCGGAAGATGCTCCAGAGTGTCATCAGGGTGCGCTGCTCGTCGGGAGTGAAGCGGGTCATACGGTCGTCGCCCCGCTCGGCCCGAATGCCCAGACGGCCCAGCGGCAGCATATCCGCATCAGGGAAAGCGCCGGGCTGAATGTGCGGAGCCCAGCGGTTGCAGACCTCAAAATGCTCCTTCAGTTGCTCCCAGCTGTCCCAGAAGTCGCCCACGGTGCGCCACATATTGGCATTGGCGGCCACGTGCGCGGCCTCCGCAATCGGCGTTTCGCCGGGCGAAGTGCTGAACACAATCCGGCGGCCCGACTTATCAATGGCCCGCCGAATCATCTCCACTTCCGGCTTGTGGTAGGGCTCTGAAAGGTCATCGACTTTCACAAAATCCAGCCCCCACGAAGCGTAGAGCTTGAACAGCGAGTCGTAGTATTCCTGCGCGCCCGGCCCGGTTTTCACCGTGTACATATCGTGCAGCCAACGCGCCTGACCCTCCTTGCTGTAAATGTCGGCGGCCGTGAGCTTGGTACCGAGGATGGGCAGCCGGCGCTGCACCGCCACCACCGGTACGCCGCGCATGATGTGAATGCCGAATTTCAGGCCCTTCCCATGCAGGTAATCGGCCAGTGGCTTAAAACCTTTGCCGCCGGCCGCCGAGGGAAACCGGTTCACGGCCGGGACGAAGCGGCCGTATTCATCGATGTTCCAATCGGGGTTTTTCTCGTTGTAGCCATGAGCCGTGTCGTTGCCCACGTACCAGCGGATATCCACCACCACGTACTCCCAGCCGCTGCTTTTGAGGTTTTTCGCCATGTAATCGGCATTGGCGCGCACCTCGGCTTCGGTCACGGTAGGGCCGTAGCAGTCCCAGCTGTTCCAGCCCATGGGCGGCGTGGCGGCCCACTGATGGAAGTCGGGTTTTGGGGCGGCTTTTTGGGCGTGAGCGGCGGGATTGCCGTTGAGTAGAACGGTTAGGGCCAGTAGGCGGCGGGCGATGTTCATGGGTCGACTTTTGTTTGAAAAACAGAACGTCATGCCTCGGCTGCGCTCGGCATGACGTTCAGAATCTGTCCGTGGCCCCTACCGCTGGCCCGGAATACGCAGCACCGTGAGCGAGTTCGGAGCCAGCGTATAATTCACCACTGACCCGGCCACAGCGAATTTCGACTCCTGCGGCGTGAGCTTCTTCGGTTCCTGGAGGCTGTTCTGGGTGTTCAAATCGTCGGAGGCCATCACCAGGGCGCGGCCGGTTTTGCCGAGCTTTTTGGCCCCGGCCAGGCTCACTTTCACGGCACGGGGGGCGGCGGAGTAGTTCACCAGCTTCACCACGAGGTCGCCGGCCGCGTCGTCGGCCACGGCGCTGGCGAAGAGGTTGTCGGTGCCGTTTTTGGCGTTGGCGGGCAGCTGCACGGGCAGCATGGTGGTGCCTTTATTCTGGCTGAAAAGCTGCTGCACGTAGTAGTTCACCGTGCCGTAGGCGTTCAGATTGTCGAACCAAATGAGGTTCGGAGTCCATTGCCAGGCATCGACGTGGGCAAACAGCGGCGCGTAGGACGCCATGGCCACCACGTCGGCGTTGCGCTCCAGACCGGTCATGAAGGCGGCTTCGGAAAGGGCGCAGTCCCAGTTGTTCTTGTTTTCCTGGCTGGCAATGCCGGCGCTCTGGGCGGCGTACTCGCCGGCGAAGATTTTAGAGCCGGTGCGCGGGTAGTTGTCGTAGCGGTCCACGTGCTGCCGGAACCACTCCGGCCTGGCGTAATAATGCTCGTCGATAAAGTCGGCCTTCTGCGCCCGCAGCGTGGCCGTGGCTTTGTCGAACAGCTCACCCTCCGGCGAAGGACCAGCACTGCTCACAATCTGGATGGCCGGGTATTTGGCTTTCAGCGCCTTGGCAAATGGCTCGTAGCGCTCCAGGTACTGCGGCCCCCACTGCTCGTTGCCGATGCCAATCATCTTGAGGTTGAAGGGCGCAGGATGGCCCATGGCTACGCGTTTGGCCCCCCAGGTGGAGGTAGCGGGGCCGTTGGCAAATTCCACCAAATCCAGCGCGTCCTGAATGAAGGTATCGAGCGTGGGCTCGTCGCCCGCGCCAGCCGCGTTCGGCCCCTTGGCCGTGCTGCCCAACGGGGCCAGCTCGGCTGAGTTGAACTGGCAGGCCATGCCCACGTTCAGAATCGGCAGCGGCTCGGCCCCAATGTCTTCCGCCAGCTGGAAATACTCAAAGAAGCCCAGCCCGAACGACTGGTAATAATCGGGCGTGTAGCGCTGCTTGAATTCTTTGTTCCAGCGGTTTATCATTGGTTGGCGGCTGGCCACCTCGCCAATGGTTTCCTTCCACTGGTAGCGGTTATCTAGCGTCATGCCCTCCACAATGCAGCCGCCGGGGAAGCGCAGAAAACCGGGCTTCATGTCCTTGAGCAGCTGCACGAGGTCGGGCCGCAGGCCGTTTTCGCGCTTCAAATACGTGTCCTTCGGGAACAGGGAAACCACGTCAATATCGGCCGTGCCGGTGCCTTCCACAGTCAGCTTGAGGCGCGCTTTGGCCGCCGTGGCTGTAGGCCGGAGCACCACGCTATACTTCTTCCACTCGCCGGTGAGGCCCGTGATTTGGGCCTGGGCCAGCACTTGGCCCGAGGCGGCCGTTTCCGGGCCACCGGCGCGGCGGCCGGGCTCTTCCAGCGTCACATTCAGGGCCGAGATGCTGCCGGCACCGCGCCGCAGATACACCGAAAACGTGTATTCCGCGCCCTGTTTCACGCCCATACCCCGGAAGCCTTCGTTCACGAAGCCGGCATCGGGGCCGGCGGTTTTCACGCTCAGGCGCAGAAAGTGGCGGTTAGTGTTGCCAATGGGCTGGTCGCCCGACACGCGGTAGTCGGCCAGGCCGGCCGCGCCCCGAATGGCCTTCCAGCCGATGAGGTGGTCGTCGTATTCAAACGATTTGTTCTTCACCAGCTCAGGATACAGCCCGCCGTCGGCCGCGAAGTTGATGTCCTCGAAAAACAGGCCGAACATATTTTTCGGCACCGGCGCGCCGGGCTTGCCCACCTGCACAATGATGGTGGCGGGGGCCGTTTGGGCCAGAGCAGCCGGGCTGGGCAGCAGCCTCAGCAGGACTAGAAATGCGGGCAGGCCAGCGTTGGGAATTCGCATGATGAGGGGAAGAGCAGCAGGAAATTGGAAGTAGTAAAAAGCTCGTCATGCTGAGCGAAGTCGAAGCATGACCGTTCATTATCCACAACTACTAGTCGCGAAAGGCTACTTCATTGTACCGCAGCTCGTTCTTGAAGGTCCGCAACTTGGTATCCGCATCGATAATCACAAATTCAATCCCGGCCATTTCGGCGAAATCTTCGAGGTATTCGGCGGTCAGGTTCTGGCTGTAGCCGGTGTGGTGGGCGCCGCCGGCCATAATCCAGGCGGCCGCGCCCACGGTCAGGCTGGGCTGCACTTTCCAGAGCACGCGGGCCACGGGCAGCTTGGGCAGGTCGGCGGCGGGCACCACAGCTTCCACCTCGTTCACAATCATGCGGAAGCGGTTACCGAGGTCTACAATAGTCGCGTTCAGTGCCGGGCCGGCGGGGCAGTTGAAGACGAGGCGGGCCGGGTCGGCCTTGCCGCCGATGCCCAGCGGGTGCACCTCCACTTTCACCTTGCCAGTGGCGATGCTGGGGCAGATTTCCAGCATGTGCGAACCCAAAACCTGCTCGTTACCGGGCTCGAAGTGGTAGGTGTAGTCCTCCATGAAGGAGTTGCCGCCGGGCAGGCCCGCGCCCATCACCTTCATGGCGCGCACCAAGGCCGCCGTTTTCCAGTCGCCCTCGCCGCCGAAGCCGTAGCCCTCGGCCATCAGCCGCTGGGTGGCAATGCCGGGCAGTTGGGCCATGCCGTGCAGGTCCTCGAAGGTATCGGTGAAGCCCTTGGCGCCCTTGTCCTGCAGGAATTTGCGCATCCCGGCCTCAATGCGGGCGGCCTCGCGCAAAGAATCCCGCTTCGCACCGCCGGCTTTCAGGTCGTCGGCCAGCTCGTATTCTTTTTCATAAGTGGCCAGTAGCTCGTCAATCTGCGCGTCGCTCACCTCATTCACCACGGCTACCAAATCACCGATGCCGTAGGTATTCACCTCGTAGCCAAACTTGATTTCAGCTTCTACTTTGTCACCTTCGGTCACGGCCACGTAACGCATGTTGTCGCCGAAGCGGATGAATTTCGCGCCCTGCCAGTCGGCCCAGGCGGCAGCCACGCGGCTCCAGATGCTCAGGCGCTCGTGCACGGCGGCACTCTGCCAGTGGCCCACCACCACCTTGCGCTTCAGGCGCATCCGGGCCCCGATGAATCCAAACTCCCGGTCGCCGTGCGCCGATTGGTTGGTGTTCATGAAGTCCATGTCGATGTCGGCCCACGGAATGTCGCGGTTGAACTGGGTGTGCAAATGCGCCAGCGGCTTTTGCAGGATTTTCAGGCCGTTAATCCACATTTTGGCCGGCGAGAAGGTATGCATCCAGGCAATCAGCCCCACGCAGTTTTCGGCGGTGTTGGCCTCCTGCATGAGCTTGTAAATCTCCTGCGGGGTTTTCAGAATGGGCTTGTAGACGATTTTGATGGACAGCCTGGTGCCCAGCTCTTTCGCGATTTCCTCCGAGTGGCGGGCCACTTCTTCGAGGGTTTCGGGGCCGTAGAGGTGCTGGGTACCGGTGATGAACCAGGCTTCGTAGTGCGAAATGTCAATCATAGAAGTAGCGCGGACTTTGTAGTCCGCGAGTGAAATAGATAAAAGGTATGGGGGTGCTTTCGCGGACTAAAAGTCCGCGCTACTGCTGCCCGTAGTAGGAATTCACGCCATGCTTGCGCTCGTAGTGCTTGCGAATGAGGGCATCTTTCAGGCGCGGCACATCCGGCCGTAGGGTGCAGCTCAGGTAGGCCATGCGGGCAATTTCTTCGAGCACAGCGCTGTTGTACACGGCTTTATCCACGGTTTTGCCCCAGGTGAAGGGGGCGTGGTTGGCCAGCAGCATCATTTCCACTTCGGTGGGCGAAAGGCCGCGGCGTTGGAATTCGTTAAGGATTTGCCAGCCGGTCTGGTGCTCATAGTCGCCGACAATCATGGCGTCGTCCATGGGCGGGGCGCAGGGTATGTCGGTAGTAAGGTGGTCGGCGTGGGTGGTCCCTAAAATCGGAATATCCAGCTGGGCCTGGGCCCAGGCGGTGGCGTAGGTGCTGTGCGTGTGCACAATGCCGCCGATGTGCTCCCAGTGGCTATAGAGCACGGCGTGAGTTTTGGTGTCGGACGAGGGCCGCTTCTCCCCTTCCAGCACGTTGTTGGCGAAATCGAGAATAACGATGTCCTCGGGCTTTAGCAACTCGTAAGGCACGCCACTGGGCTTGATGGCAAACACGCGCTTTTCGCGGTCGACCACGCTGGCGTTGCCGAAGGTGAAGAGCACCAGCCCGAGCTTGGGCAGTTGCATATTGGCCTCGTAGCAGGCTTGTTTCAGGGCTTGATATTGGCTCATTGGGCGGTCTGTAGCGTGGACTCTGCGAGTCCGCGCATGGTGGAAGTCGTTTGGGTGTCGTTCATGCGCGGACTCGCAGAGTCCACGCTACGGGCCTCCACAAACCGACCAAATGCTTGGTACTGTGCGTAGCGGGCGGCGTAGTCGGTCACGCGGGCGGGGTTGGGCAGGTAGGTTTCGGCGAAGCCGGAGCCCATGGCCTTCTGGGCCGTCTGCACATCGGGCTGAATGCCAGCAGCCACGGCGGCGTACATGGCCGCGCCCAGCGCCGGAGCCTGCTCCGATACCGCGATTTTGATGGGCCGGTCGAGCACATCGGCCAGCGTCTGCATCACAAACTGCGACTTCTTGGCCACTCCACCAATGCCGATAACCTGCTTCACGGGAATACCTTCGGCCTCAAACCGCTCCACAATCTGCTTCGAGCCGTAGCAGATGGCCTCCACCAGCGCCCGGAAAATCTGGGGAGCATTGGTGCCCATCGTGAGGTTCATGATGGCGCCTTTCAGCGCCTGGTTGGCATCCGGCGTGCGGCGGCCGTTCACCCAGTCGAGGGCCAGGACGGCGCTTTCGGCGGGGTCTACGGCGGCAGCGGCTTCGCTGAGCTGCACCAGCAGTGCGTCGCTCATTTCGTCGCGCAGGGCAGCTTGCAGCTCCGGCGTGAGGACTTTGGAATGCGGCAGCACGTTGTGCAGCGGCCACTCTACGATGTTGCGGAACCAGGCCAGCAAGTCGCCGAAGGCCGACTGCCCGGCTTCCAGCCCCAGCATGCCCGGAATCACGGAACCATCTACCTGTCCGCAGATGCCGGCCACGAGGTGGTCGCCGACTTCGGCCGTGGGCGCAACCACGATGTCGCAGGTCGAAGTGCCCATCACCTTCACCATCGAATAGGCTTCGATTTCGCCCGCAATGGCCCCGGCGTGGGCATCAAAAGAACCTACCGCTACCACGGTGTCAGTAGTCAGGCCCAGACGCTGCGCCCACTCTTCCGAAAGGTGCCCAGCCACCTCATCAGCAGTATAGGTTTTGGTGAATAATCGATTGTGTAAACCGGCCAGTTTTGGTTCGAGGTGCTGGAGAAACTGCTCGGAGGGCAGGCCACCCCAGCTCGCGTGCCACATGGCCTTGTGGCCGGCGGCGCAGCGGCTGCGCTTGAAGGTGGCCAGGTCGCCGCCCGTCAGCAGCAGGGTCAGCCAGTCGCAGTGCTCCATCCAGGAGTGCGCGGCGGCAGCCACGGCCTCATCCTCGCGCAGAATGTGCGTGATTTTGGCCCAGAACCACTCCGAGGAGTAGATGCCGCCCTCGTATTTGGTGTAATCCTCGCCGCCCCAGGTGCGGGCTTTGTGGTTGATTTCGGCGGCTTCGGCCAGGGCCGTGTGGTCTTTCCAGAGCACGAACATGGCGTTCGGATTATTCTCAAAGCCGGGCGTGAGCGCTAGGGCCACACCCTGCGCGTTCACGGGGCCGGGCGTGGAGCCGGTGGTATCCATGGCCAGGCCTACCACCTGGGCGGCCGGTACGTGCCCGGCCACGCGGCGCACCACGGCCTCCAGTCCTTCGATGTGGTCGAGCGGGTGCTGGCGGAACTGGTTGCGCGTGGGGTTGCAGAACTGCCCGGTTTTCCAGCGGGCGTAGTGGTGCACGGCCTGGGCTATTTCGGTGCCGGTGCGGGCGTCCACGAGCAGGGCCCGGACGGAGTCGGTACCGTAGTCGATGCCGATGACGTAGGCGGGGGTTGGGGTGGGTTGCATTGGGATAGTAGCGCGGACTTTTAGTCCGCGATAGAGGAGTCTGGTTAATCAGTCGCGGACTAAAAGTTCGCGCTACACCTACTTCCGCACGCCGAACGTGTAGGTGCTGGTGGTGCGATAAGTCTCACCCGGATGCAGGATGGTGCTCGGGAATTTCGCCTGATTGGGCGAGTCGGGGAAGTGCTGGGTTTCGAGGCAGAAGCCGGCGTGCAGGCCGTACACAGTGCCGCCTTTGCCTTTGAGGCTGCCATCTAGGAAGTTGCCGGTATAGAACTGGATGCCAGGTTGGTCGGTGGTCACCTCCAGGGTGCGGCCCGAGGCGGGGTCGTACACGGTGGCGGCGGGGTGCTGGCCAGTTTCGGCGTTCAGCACCCAGTTGTGGTCGTAGCCGCCGGGCACCTGCGCAATGCGCTCGCCGATGGCGTGGGGCGTGGTGAAATCGAAGGGCGTGCCCTTCACCGAGCGTAGCTCGCCGGTCGGAATCAGGCCCGCATCCACCACGGTGTAGCGGTCGGCGGGCAGGGTTACTTCGTGCTTGAGAATGTCCTTGCTCACGCCGTGGCTCAGGTTAAAATAGGCGTGATTGGTGAGGTTGACCGGCGTAGCCTTGTCGGTGGTAGCGGTGTAGTCGATGCGTAGGGCGTTGGCGTCGGTCAGGGTGTAGACCACCGTAATCTGCAGGTTGCCGGGGTAGCCTTCCTCGCCGTCCTTGCTCAGGTATTTCAGGGTCAGGGTCTGGCCATCGGACGAGGTGCCGGGCGTGGCTTCCCATACTTTCTGGTCGTAGCCCACTTTGCCGCCGTGCAGCGAGTTGGGGCCGTTGTTCACGCCCACCTGGCAGGTTTTGCCGTCGATGGTGAATTTGCCCTTGGCAATGCGGTTGCCGTACCGGCCGATGAGCGCGCCAATGTAGGGGTTGGCCTTGCGGAAGGCCGGGCTCTGGTAGTCGCTCACATTATCGAAACCGAGCACCACGTCACCCATTTTGCCGTCCCGGTCGGGCATCATCAGGCCCACGAGGGTACCGCCGTAGTTACTGATAGTGGCTTGGGCGCCCTGCTTGTTGGTGAGGGTGTAGAGCTGGATTTCGGTACCGTCGAGGGCTTTGCCGAAGGAGGCGGAAGTGGGCATGGCAGCGGCTTTCGTTTGGGTGGAGTCGGCGGCCGAAGCCGTCGTGGTGGTTTGCTCTGCGGGTTGATTGGACCCGCAGGCGGCCAGCAACAGCAGGCCGGGCAATGTTACGGCCAGCAGCCCGGAACGACGAAATGACATCATGGATTGAAGGAAAAGTTACTCACTCACACAATCGATTGTGCATCCAAAGATAAACAAAGCTCGCCAAGACCAAAATCTAAATTTTCGAAGCCTCCCGAAATCCCTGAAAATGCGCTAAAGGGCGCCCTCCGCTACCATTTGCAAACCACTGGTGTGCGGCAAGCCCGCTTTCCTCCCTTAATATTGTTGTCGAACTGGAAAACCCAGCGTACCCATTGCCCCAAATCAAACGATAAACCATAGCGGAAATGACCAAAATTAAAGTAGCCAACCCCGTAGTAGAACTCGACGGCGACGAGATGACGCGCATCATCTGGAAATTCATCAAGGACAAGCTCATCACGCCCTACCTCGACCTCGACATCAAGTACTACGACCTCGGCATCGAGTACCGCGACGAGACCAACGACCAGGTAACCATTGACTCGGCCAACGCCATCAAGCAGTACGGCGTGGGCATCAAGTGCGCCACCATCACCCCCGACGAGGAGCGCGTGAAGGAGTTCGGCCTGAAGCAGATGTGGAAGTCGCCCAACGGCACCATCCGCAACATCCTGGACGGCACGGTGTTTCGCGAGCCCATCGTGATGAGCAACGTGCCCCGTCTGGTGCCGAACTGGACGGCCCCGATTTGCATCGGCCGCCACGCTTTCGGTGACCAGTACCGCGCCACCGATTTCGTGACCAAGGGCAAAGGCAAGCTGACCATCACCTTCCAGCCCGAGGACGGCGGCGAAACCCAGTCATTTGAGGTCTACAATTTCAAGAGCGACGGTGTGGCCCTGGCCATGTACAACACCGACGAAAGCATCCGCGGCTTCGCCCACGCCTGCTTCAACCAGGCTCTGAGCAAGGGCTGGCCGCTGTACCTGAGCACCAAAAACACCATCCTGAAGAAATACGATGGCCGCTTCAAGGACATCTTCCAGGAGATTTATGAGCAGGATTACCTGGCTAAGTTCAAGGAAGCCGGCATCACCTACGAGCACCGTCTGATTGACGACATGGTGGCCTCAGCCCTGAAATGGAACGGCAACTTTGTGTGGGCCTGCAAAAACTACGATGGTGACGTGCAGAGCGACACCGTAGCCCAGGGCTTCGGCTCGCTCGGCCTGATGACCTCCGTGCTCGTGACGCCCGACGGCGGCACCATGGAAGCCGAAGCCGCCCACGGCACCGTGACGCGCCACTACCGCGACCACCAGGCCGGCAAACCCACTAGCACCAACCCCATCGCCAGCATCTTTGCCTGGACGCGCGGCCTGGAGTTCCGCGGCAAGCTCGACGGCAACCAGGAGCTCATCGACTTCTGCCACGCGCTGGAGCAAGTCTGCATCGAAACCGTGGAAAGCGGCAAGATGACCAAGGACCTCGCCGTCTGCATCCACGGCAACAAAGTGGAGCACGGCCGCGACTACCTCTACACCGAGGAATTCCTGGCTGCGCTGGACGAGAACCTGAAAGCCAAGCTGGCCAAGTAGGTTTTTGACTGCTTTGCAAGAAAAATCCCCGCCTAACCGGCGGGGATTTTTTTGTGGGCAAACGGCAGCGATGGTCGGACCGGTGCAAACGAAACGCAAACAGCCCCGGACTTCTGGCGAAATCCGGGACTGCTTCAGAAGCTAAGCGCACTCAATTAGTGGTGGTTGTAGCCGTAGCTGTGGCCGCGGTCGTTGCGGTGCTGGGCTTCCCAACGAGCGCGCTCGGCGGCTTCGCGCTGGGCGGCGAGGCGGGCGCGGTCCTGCTCGAGGCGGCGTTGGTTGGCTTCGTAGCGGGCCCGTTCCAGGGCAATGCGGCGTTGTTCCTGTTGGCGTTGGGCGGCTTCGTAGCGGGCCCTTTCGATGGGCGACAGGCGGCGCGGGTCTTTGTCGTGGTCGAAAGCGGGAGCGGCCGAGGCAGCAGTGGCAACAAAGAGCAGGCCGGTGGCGAGGAGCGAAAGCAAGGAGGTTTTCATGACGAAAAAAGAAGTTGAAGTGTGAATGGAGATTGTGACGGCGTCTGTCTCTCCAAACGCAAGCGCTGTGCCAGGGCCATAAATGGCCAAAAACCGCATTTTCATCAATCAATTATTCCCCAGCAACTTACCCCAATACCGCCCCTCTTAACCGTCGACCAAGCCGCCGAGTCTGCCGACCAACTCCTTCGCGGCCGGCCTCAGATACCACCCAATAAGCCCGCAATTCCTTTGATATTGAGCCGGGCAAATTTCTGCACCCGCGCAAATCGGTCGGTGGTTTCGTCCAGGTCCTCGTCCTTGGGCTGGCGCACGGGCACCTGGGTGTGCAGCCGCGCGAAAATCGTGGCGGCAATGTCCATGTAGCCCAGCAACAGCAGGTACAGCTGTTTTTTCTCGTCCTCGGCGTAGCCTTTCAGGCGAATGGCTTTGACGAGGGTATCGAGCTGCGTGGTTTCGTCGGTGAAGAGGTCGCGCAGGGCGCGGCGCTGCTGCTCGTAGTCGTACAGTTGCTGCTCGCTGCCCGCCGAAGCCGGAAAAGGGAAACTATCGGTGAAGGCCACGGCCTTGACGAAGGCGCTTTCGGCGGCGTACACCGTGGTCAGGTGCTTCTGGAGGCTGGTCCAGAGCCCGGTGCGGGCTTTATCGAAAGCGCTGGGGCTGGCCGGTTCGGTACCGTTCATCGGGAGGGCGGACTGGGGTAAGAAAGCGGCAAAGGTACTCCGGCTGCCGGGCTGGGCGCCACGTTGGACCAGATAGTAGTGGTCATCACCGCCGGAAAAGCAAAAACCCCGTTTCCATTGCGGAAACGGGGTTTTTCGCAGAGAAGGAGGGATTCGAACCCCCGGACCTGTTACAGTCAGCGGTTTTCAAGACCGCCGCAATCGACCACTCTGCCACTTCTCTGGGTCAATTACTCGCGCGCTGTGGGTATGAAACCAACAAAAAAGGCTTTTTCCAGCGCAGAAAAAGCCTTTTTGTAGAGAAGGGGGGATTCGAACCCCCGATACCGTTGCCGGTATAACGGTTTTCGAAACCGTCGCATTCGACCACTCTGCCACCTCTCTATAAGGCCCCCGAGTGATTGGGGAGTGCAAAAGTAAAAAGGAATCTGCTACGGTGCAGCCTCCGCGCAGATTTTTTTTTTCGGGCGGCCGTTTTTTTGATTCTCCCCTACTGGGTTTTGGTGGCCAGCTGCTCCTGCAGCATCTGGCGGCGGCGGCCGGTCACGGCATCCATGCTCACGTTCACTTCGAACCCGATAATCAAGGTCATACATACAAATTCGAGCCAGACCATGAAGCCCACCAGTGCCCCGATGGAGCCGTAGAAATGGTTGTACGAATCGAAAATCCGGACGTAGAGCGTGAAGAGAAACGACACCAAAAAAATGAGGAGCGTGGCCACAATGGCCCCGGCCGATACCAGCGGCCACTTGTCATGCACGGGCGGTACGAAGTAATAAATGACGCAGGTGGTACTCAAAAACAGTCCAATCAGTGAGCCGTAGCGGATGAGCGTGAGCACCAAGTCGGTGAACCGTTCGGGCACGATTTCATAGAACACCAACCCATCGATGAGGTAAGTGCCGAAGAAAATACCCGCGATGGAGAGCAGTAGTATCAGGGCCAGCACGAACGTCAGCCCCGTAGCAATCATACGCTTACGAAGGTAGCTGCGGTGCTTGAACCACGGATATTTCTTCTCGAAGGCATCGAGCAGGGCCATGATGCCGTTGGAGCTGAGCACCAGCGCCGTGCCGAAACCGAAGGATAGCAGGCCGCCGTGCGGAATGTTCACAATGTCCTCGATGGTGCTGGCGGTGGCCGCGTACAACTCGCGGGGCATGAAATCGGCCAGGAACTGGAGAATATCCACGTTCAGGTTCGGCACGGGGATGTACGGAATGAGCGTGAACAGGAAAATGATGGTGGGGAACAGGGCCACCGTGAGGTTAAAGGCCATGTAAGCGGCGCGCTTCTCCAGCGAGTCGAGCCGCAGCTCGTGCAGGATGCGGTCGAGCACGTCGTAGAGCGAGGCGTGGCCGCCGGGCAGCCGCAGCCGCTTCAGGCCCACAATGGCCCGCCGGTACGGCCGTTGCTGGCGCACATCGGGGAAGCGGGCACGGCGGATGGCGGCGGGGGCTTTCACAAGGAGTTTTGAATGTTGAGGGTCGAGTTTTGAGTGAATCAGCCGGGTTAAACTCAGCCCTTAGCATTCAAAACTCAACCCTTTTATTTTCTAAACGCGGCCGGTGCGGGCGCATCAGGCAGGATGGCCCCGGGCTTGGGCAACACCGGGCTTTCCAGGTCGTCTTCACTAAAATACGGCAGCAGCTGCTGCTGGATGCTTTCGGGGATGGGTACGGGCCGGCCAGTGGTGGTTTTCACGAACACCATGAGCGTGTGGCCCTCGGTGAGCAGCTCCTGGGCTTCGTTGTAAATCTCGTACTCGAACAGCACCCGCGTGCCTTCGGGCGGCTGGCGCAGCAGCAGGCGCACGGTCAGCAGGTCGTCGTAGCGGGCAGGGCGGCGGAAACGGGTGCGCAGTTCCCCTACTGGCATGCCCACGCCGTCGGCCTCCAGCTCTTTGTAGCTGATGCCAAGCTTGCGAAAGGCTTCGGTGCGAGCCACTTCAAAATACGCCGCGTAGTTGCCGTGATAGACATAGCCCATCTGGTCGGTTTCGGCGTAGCGGACGCGGATTTGGATGTCGGATTGGTACATGGGTTATTCCGCTTCTTCGTCCAAGCCATACAGCTTGACTAAATCAAGTAGATGGTGGCCATAAATTTTAGGAGTACTTGTTTCTATTACAACTACTAAAACAACATTTTTATCTTCTGTTGCAATAAGTACGTGTAGATAGTTACCATCTGGGTTCAGATATACGTAGGCTACATCTCTCAATGTGAAGCCTTCTAAATCTTCCTGTGGGATTGCATCTACATAAGGCCAGATGTCTACTATTTCCTCAGCCGTATCAGTCACATTTTGCATGGGTGGCTGGAACGTCTGATTGAAAATGTCTTCGCTTAGCCTTTCTGTCTTCATAAAAAAACGCCGAGTCAGATACCCTTTCCTACTTGATTCCCGCCCGGTTTAGTGCCGCCTGATAGCGACGTGCATTGGCAATATGCTCGGCTTCATTAGTAGCAAAAGCGTGGTAGCCGCTGAAATCCTCTTTAGCGCAGAAATACAGGTAGTTATTACTCTCCGGTTTCAGCACGGCGTCGATGCTGGCGATGCTGGGCAGGTTGATGGGGCCGGGCGGCAAGCCGGCGTACTTATAGGTGTTGTAGGGCGAATCCTTTTGCAGGTGCACGTTGAGTACGCGCTTGATGGTGAAGTCGTGGTTGGCGTAGACCACCGTCGGGTCGGCCTGCAGCTTCATGCCGCGCTTGAGGCGGTTGAGGTACACGCCGGCAATGCGGGGCCGCTCATCGGCGTGCTGTTGCTGCTCGGCTTCCACGATGCTGGCCAGGGTGCTCACCTGGGCACGGGTGAGGTGGAGCTTTTCGCGCTCGGCATCGCGGGCAGGCGTCCAGAACTGTTCGTAGGACGTTTTCAGGCGCTGCATCAGGCGCTTGGCCGAGGTGTTCCAGTACACGTCGTAGGTGTTCGGGATAAACATGGTGAGCACCGTAGTGGTGTCGAAGCCCAGGCTCTTGGTATAAGCCGGGTCGCGCAGCAACGAATCGAGCCGGGCGGCGGGCACGTCGACCTGGCTGGCGAGTTTGGTCACCAGTTCATTGCGCAGACGCACCGTGTTGAAAGTCAGTTTTACCGGCGACTGGGCCCCGCTCTTGAGCACGTTGATGAGCTGACGATTGGTGAAGCCATTTTTGAGCTCGTAGTTGCCGGGCTTCACGGCGCCGGGCTTGTCGTATTTCATAAGGCGGGCCACGAAATGCAGCGAGAGCTTATCGACCACGGTGCCGGTTTTGTCGATGGCCGCGAGGGCCGATTTCCAGGTGGCGCCGCGGGGGATTACCACGTAGGTCGGCTTGCCCTTGGTTTCGATGTTGGCGGTGAAGAACACCTGGTAGAAATAATAGGAGAAGCAGACCAGCGCGAGCGTGAAAACAACGCTCGCGGCCCCCCAACGTTTGCGGCGTTTGAGGGCATCGTCGCGGCGTTCGAGGATGGACTTTTGGGCAGGTTTGGCCATGATATATAAAGCGGAGGTCAGAGGAGCGGCGCCAAAAGTACGAACGCCGGCAACCGCACGGCGCAGACGGCGGTTGAGTTGTTTCGTTTCGGCCGGGCGTAGTACCTTGCCCGCGCCTTTGGCCCGGCGGGTTGCCCGCCGCCGTGGGCCGTGGCCGTAGCAACGCCCCATTTTGCATCTAATTTATTAACCTTCAGCTGTATCTATGCCCGCCACCCTTCTCCGCATCCACCCCGAAAATCCGCCGCAGAGCCGCATTCAGCAAGCCGTTGACGTATTGCGCAAGGGGGGAGTCATTATTTACCCCACCGATACCGTCTATGGAATCGGCTGCGACGTGACCAATGCCAAAGCCGTGGAAAAAGTCTGCCGCATCAAAAAACTGCTGCCCGAAAAGGCCAATCTGAGCTTTATCTGCTACGACCTGTCGCACATTTCCGACTATGCCCACGGCATCACCACGGAAACGTACAAGGTCATCAAAAAAGCCCTGCCCGGCCCGTTCACTTTCCTGTTCGAGGCCAGCGCTAACGCGCCCCGCTTCGGTGGCACCAAGCGCAAAACCGTAGGTATCCGCGTGCCCGACAACCAGATTATCCGCCAGCTGGTGAAGGAGCTCGGCAACCCCATCGTGAGCACCTCGGTGCGCGAGGACGAGAACACGCTAGAAGAATACGTGACCGACCCGGACCTGATTTTTGAGAAATACCGCCTGCTGGTCGACCTCGTTATTGACGGTGGCTTCGGCGGCAACGTCCCCAGCACCATCGTGGACTGCACGAACGACGATTTCGAACTCGTGCGTCAGGGTGCCGGCGACATTGAACAGTATTTGTAGAAGCACCCGTCCATCATTGCGAGGCTGCAGGCTGTAGCAAACGAAGTTCGGCGTAGCTAAGCCGTCCTGTACTAACCAGACACCTCCTTTTACCAGAAAGCCCCGGCACTTCGCAGTGTTGGGGCTTTTTGTTGTTGAAAGGGGCTTTGTCACATCTTAGACTTGGTCCCATCGGGAGGAAGGATTGCCGCGTTCCGCTGCGCTCCACTCGCAATGACAGACGAATGTCTACCGCTTATGCTTCCAGCGTCGGTGCGTCCACAAATACTGTTCCGGGGAGGCGCGCATGTCCGTTTCCAGCTGCCGGGCAAAGGCTTCGGTGATGGGAAACGTGCCGGCGGGCGCGTCTTTCGCGGCCCGGCCAGCGGGCAGTTCGGTGAAAGTGACTTCGTAGTAGCCGCGCCGCACGCGGCGGATGCCCACGTAGAGCACGGCGCAATCGAGCTGCACGGCCAAACGGTCGGCGCTGGTGTAGAAGCTGGTATCCTGGTTGAGGAACTGGGTCCAGTAGGGCCGGTCTTCGGGGCCGGCGGCCTGGTCGGTGAGCAGACTGAGGGTGCGGCCCTCGCCGCGATGCGCCACCAGGTAGCGCAACGTGGCCAGCATGGGCACGGCATCGGCCCCGAAACGGGTGCGCAGGCGGCGCATCAGGGTTTCAAAAAACAGGTTGTTGAGCGGCTTGTACACGCCGGCGGCCCGGCCGGGAAACTCCAGCGCCGCGCCGTTTAGAATCCATTCCCAGTTGCCCATGTGCGAACCCAGCGAGAGCACCAGCCGGTTTTCGGCGAAGTGGCGCGTCATCAGCTCCGGGTTGGTGAAGCGCATGCGCTGCTGCAATTCCATCGGCGAAATGGCGGCCAGCTTCAAAATCTCCACCACCACTTGGGCAAAATGACGGTAGAAGGCTTTGCCGGTGCGCTCGATTTCGGCCGGCGTTTTCTCCGGGAAAGAGTTGCGCAGGTTTTCCGTGACCACGCGCCAGCGGTAGCGCACCACGTAGGCCAGCAGAAAATAAATTGCCTCGGCGAATAAATACAGCGCCGCCAGCGGCAGGTGCGCCAGGCCCAGCAGCAGCCACCACAGCGGCTCGAAGTACCAGGCGTAGGGCCGGCCGGTGGTAGCGATGGTTCCTTTGGTGGCCATGCTTAGCGGGGCACGGCAGCGCCGGCGGGCGCGTATTCGGCGGCGGAGTGCTCGCCAATGGCGCGGTGGCCGGCTATCAGCTTCTTATTGCCGGGGCCGCCGTACACTTCCACAAACAGCGTGAACGGGCCATCGGGCAGCGGGCCCATCGGTAGCTGCCCGGCAATGCTGGTGGGGCGACCGGATTGGGGCGTGAGGGTGGCATCGGCATCGGCGGCCGAGCCGTCGGGCGTGGTGAGGTGGTAGTGCACGCGCAGGGCCTGGCCCACGGGCGCGTTGTGCAATTCGGTGTAGAAGAATACATTGTCCGCCCCCCGGCCGTAGCTGCCGCCGGGCGCGCGGGTGAGGCGAAAGCCACCCCGGGCGAAATTATCGTCGCCCCCGCTCTTGGCGGCCGGGCGCGAAAGCAGCACTACATCACTCAGGAATGGGCCAGTGGGGGCTTCCAGCACCAGCGGTTTTTCGACGGTGGTTTCGCCGCCCGTGCTGCGGTACTGGTCCTTCACGGTGCCGCGCAGAGTGTATTTGCCATCGGGCAGCATAATTCTTTTCAGGAAGCTCTGCGGGTTTTTGATGGCAATGGTGGTGTCGGTAAGCACCGGCGGCTTCAGGGTGATGACTTCGTGGTAGGCGGAAGTGCCGTCGGCTTTCAGAATATCAAGCGTGACAAGGGCCGACGATTGAAACGCCTTGGGCGCGCGCTGTCGGTACTGCAGCGACTGCGTGGGCACAGTGACATAGATTTCGACTTCGGCACCCTTTTCCACCTTGTTCAGGTTGCGGAAGCGGGCCACATCGAGCAGTAGCTGCGGCGGTCCGGCTTGGGCGGCCAGCGTGGCAAAAGTGGCAAGTAGGGTGATGAGGTAGCGCATGGGGCAAAAGTACGGCGGGAGAAAAGGAAGGATTTGCGAATAGGCGCTGGTGGCTGTCGCGAGTCGCGGATGCGCGCCAGCTCCAGGTTGTTCGGCAGAACGCTCTTCCGGCTTGACAATCTATTTTTGTGCCAGCAACACGCCAAACATTTACCGCACCCGCTTCGTTTACCCGCCGCTATGCGTGCCACCTTTGCCTTCTTTCTGGGAATACTGATGCTGCTGGGCAGCTTCGTGCCCGAGAATGACCTGGGCGAACTGGCCAAGCTACCGCAGCTGGTCGAGCATTATGAATACCATCACTCGGCGGCGGGCGGCGGGTTGAATTTCGGCCAGTTCATTGCCGAGCACTACGGCGCGGGTACCAAGCACTACGACGGCTTCAGTCTTTCGCCGCGCCACCAGCAAGACCACCACAACCTCCCCCTGCGCTGCCACCACGGCTGCGTTACGCTGAGCTTTGTGGTGGCTCCGGTCACGCGGCTACTGTTCGTGGCCCGGCCGGAAATAGTGGCTGCGCCGGCGTACCGTGCCGCTGCTGCTCCGCGCTACGCCTTCGTTTTTATTGCTTCGCTGGGCCAGCCACCCCGAGCCTAACCCCGTTGCGCCCCCGGACGCAGTGTGCCCGCGCTATTGGTAGCACCGGCCCTGAATATCCGGCCCCTCCCCTCTCTTATTGGATTGATAGCGCCTCCCCGGCTGGCCAATGGCCGCGTCCGGGCCGCGCCACATTGCACCGTATCGCATGATTTCGGCAATTATTAATTTCAGCATCCGCAACAAGCTGCTGGTGGGGCTGATGCTGGCCGGGCTGATTGCCTGGGGCGGATTTTCGGCCGCCAGCCTGCCGCTCGACGCCATTCCCGACGTTACCAACAACCAGGTTCAGGTCATCACCCAAAGCCCCGCGCTGGCCGCGCAGGAAGTCGAGCAGCTCATCACCGTGCCGCTCGAACTACAGCTGCGCACCATCCCGGGCGTCACGGAAATCCGGTCGATTTCCCGCTTCGGGCTGTCGGTGATTACCGTGGTGTTTGAGGAAGACGTGGACACCTACCACACCCGGCAGCTGGTGGCCGAGAAGCTGAAAGTAGCGGAGGCCGACCTCGGCCAGGGCCTGGGCGCGCCGGGCATGGCGCCCATTACCACCGGCCTGGGCGAGATTTACCAGTACACCATCAAAGTCAAAAAGGGCTACGAGAAGCAGTACGGCCTGGCTCAGCTGCGCGAAATCCAGGACTGGCTGGTGAAGCGCCGCTTGGCCGGCGTGAACGGCGTGGTCGACGTAAGCAGCTTCGGCGGCTACGTGCGGCAGTACGAGGTGAGCGTGGACCCCGCCCGCCTGGCCGGCGCGGGCGTGAGCATGGCCGAGCTCTACGAGGCCCTGCAGGCCAACAACGGCAACGCCGGCGGCAGCTACCTCGAGCGCGGCCCACGGGCGTTTTTCATCCGGGGCGAGGGCCGGGCTACGTCGTTGCAGGACATCGGCAACATTGTGGTGAAGCCCGTGGGCACGCCCGGCCGGGGCGGCGCGCCGCTGCTGGTGCGCGATGTGGCGGCCGTGCGCTTCGGGCACGCCGTGCGCTACGGGGCCATGGACCGCGACGGCCTGGGCGAAACCGTGGGCGGCGTGGTGCTCATGCTCAAAGGCGCCAGCTCCGAAGCCACCATCAAAAACGTGAAAGCTCGGGTAGCCGAAATCCAGCAAACGCTGCCCAAAGGACTGGAAATCGACCCGTTTCTGGACCGCACCAAGCTGGTGGATAAGGCCATTCACACAGTAGTAAAAAACCTGATTGAAGGTGGCGTTATCGTGGTGGTGGTGCTGCTGCTGCTGCTCGGCAACCTGCGGGCCGGGCTGGTGGTGGCGGGCATGATTCCGCTGTGCATGCTCTTTGCGCTGGGCATGATGCGGACTTTCGGTGTGTCGGCTAACCTGATGAGCCTGGGCGCGTTGGACTTCGGTCTCATCGTCGACGGGGCCGTGATTATCGTGGAAGCCGTCATCGCCCACCTGCTGCATGAGCGCCTCAAAGCCGCCCACGAAACCATGGACGACATCACCGAGGGCGTCACCAACCGGCTCATGAAATCGGCCCTGTTTGGCCAGCTCATTATCCTGATTGTGTACCTGCCCATCCTTTCGCTCACCGGCGTGGAGGGCAAGATGTTCCGGCCGATGGCGCTGACGGTGAGCTTCGCCATTCTGGGCGCCATGATAATGTGCCTGACCTACGTGCCGGCCGTCACGGCCTGGGCCCTGAAGAAGAATATCAGCGAAAAGCCTAACCTAGCCGACCGCATCGTGGGCTTCCTGCACAAGTTGTACGACCCCATTATTCGGGCGGCGCTGGGCGCCCGTTGGCTGGTGGTAGGCGTGGCCGTGGCGCTCCTGGCGCTGGGTGGCTTCGTGTTTTCGCGGCTCGGCGGCGAGTTCATTCCACAGCTTGACGAAGGCGATTTTGCCATGAACGTGACGCTTGCGCCGGGTTCTTCTTTGGATGAAAGCATCCTGCTCACATCCCGGATTCAGCGCATCCTGAAAAGCCAATTCCCAGAAGTCATTCAGGTGGTGGGCAAAATCGGCACCTCGGAAATCCCCACCGACCCCATGTCGCTGGAAGACAGTGACCAGATGATTATCCTGAAAGACCACGCCGGGTGGACCAGTGCCAGCACCCGCGAGGAACTGGCCAACAAGATGCAGACTGCCCTGGCCGGCGTGCCCGGCGTGAGCCTGGAATTCCAGCAGCCCATCCAGATGCGATTTAACGAGCTGATTTCGGGCGTGAAGTCGGACGTGTCGGTGAAGATTTACGGCGACGACCTCGACGTGCTCAAAGCCAAAGCCGATGAGGCCGCCGCGCTTATTCGCCCCTTACAGGGCGTGGGCGACATTAAGGTGGAGCAAATCATTGGCCTGCCGCAGCTGCGCGTAAGCTACGACCGCGCCAGGCTGGCCCAGTACGGCCTGCGCGTGACGGACCTCAACACGCTGCTGCAAACCGCTTTTGCCGGCCAAACCACCGGCCAGGTGTACGAAGGCGAACGCCGCTTCGACCTCGTGCTGCGCCTCGACTCGCTGCACCGCCGCGGCCCCGACGACCTCAACCAACTCCTTGTATCGCTACCCGACGGCAACCAGATTCCGCTGGCCGAGGTAGCTACCGTGGCTCTGAAACCCGCTCCCGCGCAAATCTCGCGCGACGATGCCCGCCGCCGCGTCAACATCGGCGTGAACGTGCGCGGCCGCGACGTGCAAAGCCTCGTGCAGGACATTCAGGGCAAGCTAAAAGCCGGCCTGCGACTGCCGCCCGGCTACAGCATCACCTACGGCGGCCAGTTCGAAAACCTGAACCATGCCAAGGCCCGGCTGGCCATCGCCGTGCCGGTGTCGTTGGTCTTGATTTTCATGCTCTTGTTCCTGGCCTTTCGGTCAGTGAAGGAGGCACTGCTGATTTTCACCGGTATTCCGTTGGCAGCTATCGGCGGTGTGCTGGCGCTGGGTATCCGGGGAATGCCGTTCAGTATTTCAGCCGGCGTGGGCTTTATCGCGCTGTTTGGCGTGGCGGTTTTGAATGGCATTGTGCTGGTGGCCAGCCTGAATGAACTGGCCACGGCCGGCGTGCGCAAAATCCGTGAGCGGGTGCTGCGGGCTACCGAGGAGCGGTTCCGGCCGGTACTGCTCACGGCTTCGGTGGCCTCGCTGGGCTTTTTGCCGATGGCACTGTCCAACTCGGCCGGCGCGGAGGTACAAAAGCCGCTGGCCACGGTGGTTATTGGCGGGCTGATTACGGCCACGCTGCTCACGCTGGTGGTACTGCCGGTGCTTTATACCTTCTTTATGAAAGATGACGAGCCCAGCCCTGAAGTAGCCGCCGAGGAAGCGGAAGAGGCGAAAATCAAGGCTGAAACCGGCGGCGAGCCGGCGAAGGAATCTGATAATAAATCGGATTCGCCGAAAGACAAATCGAATCCGGCCAACCAACCCAAAACCAAAGCCTCAAAATCCAATATCCCTGATGCAGACGAAAAGGGTTCTGGAGATGCTGCTGCTTCCGGCGGTGCGACAGTATCGTTCAACGGTTTTGTAAACTGGCTTGAACGGGGTAGAGACGCAATATTCTGCGTCTCGTCGTTGAACGACTGGTACCGCGCCGTGCGCACGTTTTTCACCGCGCAGCCTAAACAACATCAGCAACGACGAGACGCAAAATATTGCGTCTCTACCCCGTTCTGGCTTCTCCTAACAGCCGCCCTGCTGCCTGCCACCGCCCGCGCCCAGAAGGCTCCGACTGACGCACCGCTTAGCATTTCGCAGGCCCTGACTACCGGCCTGGCGCAAAGCCCGCTGGTGCAGGCGGCCACTCTGCAGGCCCAGCAACAACAGGCCCTCACCCGTACCGGCTACGACCTGCCGCGCCTCGTGTTCGACTATCAGTACGGCCAGATTTCCGGGCCGCTGGCCGACCACAGCTTCAACGTGATGCAGCAGTCGGCCTTCCCTACTGTGTATGGTGCTCAACGTAAAGTTCTGCAAACCAGCGCTGAGGCCGGCACCATCCGGGCCCGCGCCCAGCGCCGTGAGTTGAGCCGCAGCATCCGCTCGGGCTACTATAATCTGCTGGTGACCTACCGCCTCGTGGCCCTGCTGCGCCGGCAGGACAGCCTCTACCAGCGCGCTGCCTGGGCTGCCCGCATCCGCTATCAGGTGGGCGAAACCAACCGCCTGGAGCAGGTTTCGGCCGAAGCTCGGGCCCGCGAATTGCAAAACCGCCTCGCCACCCTGCGCTCCGAGCTGCTGGTGCAGCGCCGGCAGCTGGCCCTGTTGCTGGGCCAGCCCAACCTGGCCAGCATCGACACCACCGCCAGCCCCCGCGCCGTGCTGCTGCCCGCCGATACGGCCGCCCTCACGCCTGCTACCAACCCCACACTGGCCCTCTACCAGCAACAGCTTACCCTCAGCCAGCAGCAGACCAAGCTCGAAAAGCTCCGCCGCCTGCCCGACCTCCGTGCCGGCTACTTCAATCAGACAATCAACCAGGAAAGAGGCTTTAATGTAGCCCAGGCCGGCATTGCCGTGCCGCTACTGGGCGGCGCCCAGCGTGCGCGCATTGCTGCCGCCAAAATCGGCGAGGAAGCTGCGCAGGTACAGTTGAACTACGCCAACACGCAGTTCGGCACCCAGCTCAGCACTTTGCGCCAGCAGCTGACCCGTGCCCAAGCATCGCTACTCTACTACGAAAACTACGCCCTACCGCAAGCTCGCCTCATCCTCGACACCGCCGAAAAAAGCCGCCGCGCCGGCGATATCGAGTACGTGGAATACGTGGTGAATACGCAGCCCGCCTGGCAGATTCAAGAGGCGTATTTCGAACAGCTGCGGCAGTACAATGAACTGGTGGCCAATATCCAGGCTTTGGCCGGGGCAGATAATCAATAAGCCGTCGTGCAGCAAACCGCGAGCTACAAAGGCAAAAAATATCACAAAACCGTCTTATGAAATTCCTCCCCTACAGTGCCCTGCTTCCATTTCTCATCGCCTGTGGCGGCAAAGCCGAAAAGGCTGCTGATACACCCGCCACTCCCCCACCTCGCGCTCCAAACGAAGTTTTTCTCAGCCGAGCCCAGATGCAAGCCGCCGGTATTGAGCTTGGCACCTTCACCCGGCGCGACCTCGGTACCGAGGTACAGGCTACCGGCCAGATTGACGTGCCGCCCAGCCACAAAGTATCCATCACGGCCGTGATGGGCGGCTACGTGCAGCAGCTCCCGGTACTACCCGGCCAGCACGTATCACAAGGCAGTGTGCTGGCCACCCTGCGCAATCCCGACTACCTCAAACTGCAGCAGGACTACCTCCAAAGCCAGGCCCGCATCGTGTTTCTGAAGCAGGAAACCGCCCGCCAACAAGTCCTCAACGACGAAGATGTGGGCGCCCGCCGCAAGCTCCAGCAGGCCACGTCCGAGCTGCGCACCGAGCAGGCTGCGGCCGGTAGCCTCGCCGCCCAACTCCGCCTCATCGGCCTGAAACCGGAGCGCATCTCCGCCACAAACATTCAGGCCAGCGTGCCGCTCATCGCGCCCATCAGTGGCTTCGTGAAGGCCGTGCTGGTAAACCCCGGCCAGTTTGTCAATCCGCAGGACGTGCTGATTGAACTCGTCGACCGCTCCGATTTGCATCTGGAGCTCAAGGTTTTTGAGCGCGACATTGCGAAAGTAAAAGTGGGCCAAGACATCCTGTTCCGCGTGCCGGCCCAGGGAGCCAGCGCCCAGCCACTACCCGCTACGGTATTTCTGGTTGGCAAATCGTTCGACGACGACGGCCGCACCGTGCCCGTGCATGCCCACCTGCACGAAACCGGCCCCGATGCCGCTGCCACCGCCGCCCTGCTGCCCGGCCAATACGTCAGTGCCCGCATCCTCACCGGCCGCACCCCGCAGCGCACCCTGCCCGAAGATGCGCTGGTGCCCGGCGGCGAAGTCAGCTACGGCTACTATCAAATAAAAACGGACGGCAAAGGCAGCACCTTCCGCCGCTTCAGCCTGCGTCCTGGCGCCACCGACCAGGGCCAGGTAGCCGTGCGCCCACTGGATAAGCTGAGCGACACTACGCAACTAGTTATTAAAGGAGCGTATTTTTTGGATGCCGAGCGCAGCAAAGGCCAAGGCGGCGATGAGTAGCGCGCATAGCAGGTTGTAGCGTGGACTCTGCGAGTCCGCGTATCGTTAGGGCCGCCTCGCCCGGGCGCGGACTCGCAGAGTCCACGCTACAACCTGCGCCAGACCGGTGCCCCCTCTCCGCGGGTCAGGGCGTGAGGTTTCGTCTGGTCGATTCCGTTATTTGCGCCCCATGATTCTCCTCACCGAACTCCACTACCATCCGCCGGCCGCCCTTTTCGCCGAGCTGCTCCGTGCCGACAGCATCCTGCTCGAAGCCCACGAGCACTACCGCAAGCAAACGTTCCGCAACCGCTGCCTCATCCGCACCGCGCAGGGCGTGCAGCCGCTCACAGTGCCGGTTATCGATGGCAACCGGGCCGAAAAGGTCAGCGTTTCCGAAATCGAAATCGACTACCGGCAGAACTGGATTCACCGGCACTGGCGCACGCTGCAAACGGCCTACGGCAACAGCCCTTATTTTGAATTTTATGCCGACTATCTGCGTGATATTTACGTAAGTAAACCAGCATTGCTTTTCGACCTAAATCAGCAGTTTTTACGTTTACTGTTGAGGTGTTTCCGCATCACCCTGCCCCTGCACCTCACCACCGAATACCACGCCCACTACCCCGCGCAACCTTCTGTCGGGAATTCCGGTCTTCTTGCTACCCAGCCCATCGCCGACCGGCGCGACTGGCTGACACCCAAAGCCGCTACCAAAACGCCTGAACCTGACACTCCGGCAGCCTCTGCGCTGGTGCGGCCCTATCCGCAGGTGTTTGGCCCAGGTTTTGAGCCCGGCCTGAGTGTGCTGGACCTGCTGTTTTCGCAAGGCCCGGCCGCCGGCCGCTATTTGCAGTAACCCGTAGATTTCGGCCGACGTTAGGTTAATAATGCCGGGCCGCAACTTAGTCCGAACCTTCGCCCGAACCGGCTTGTTTTCAAGTCACATCGGCCCAACCCGTTATTCGTGTTACTTGCCCGACGCGGGGCTTATCTGATTTTTCACTACGTTTATTGGCATGGAAGCTAAATTCTCAAACCGCGTCAAAGAGGTTATTTCCCTCAGTCGGGAAGAGGCCATTCGTCTCGGCCACGACTACATTGGTACCGAGCACCTGTTGCTCGGGATGATTCGGGAGGCCGAAGGCACCGCCCTTGGCCTCTTGCGCAAGCTGGGCGTGAGCATCGATGAGCTGAAGTTCTCATTGGAGCAAGCCACCCGCAACACCGCCACCCAGGGCACCAGCATCACGGGCTCGATTCCGCTTACCAAGCAGACCGAGAAGGTGTTGAAAATAACGTATTTGGAGGCCAAAATCTTCAAATCCGAAATCATTGGTACCGAACACCTGCTGTTGTCCATCCTGCGGGACGAAGACAACATTTCTTCCCAAATTCTCAGCAAATTCAACGTGAACTACGAAACTGTGCGCGACTCGCTGGATTACCACGGTAACGCCGGCGCGGCCCCGCAAAACCGCACGCCCGATACGGACGACGACGACAACGACAAACTCTTTGGCTCGTCGGGCCCCGGCGGGCGCGGTGCCGGCACCGGCGCCGGTGCCAAGAAACCCGGCGAAAAATCGCGCACCCCGGTGCTCGATAACTTCGGCCGCGACCTCACCAAGCTGGCCGAGGAAGACAAGCTCGACCCTATTGTGGGCCGCGAAAAAGAGATTGAGCGCGTAGCTCAAATCCTGAGCCGCCGCAAAAAGAACAACCCTATCCTCATCGGTGAGCCCGGCGTGGGCAAAACGGCCATCGCCGAAGGCCTCGCCCTGCGCATCATCCAGAAAAAGGTAAGCCGCGTGTTGTTCAATAAGCGCGTCGTTACGCTTGACCTCGCGTCGCTGGTAGCCGGCACCAAGTACCGCGGCCAGTTCGAAGAGCGCATGAAGGCCGTGATGAACGAGCTGGAAAAGTCGCCCGACGTAATTCTGTTCATTGACGAACTGCACACCATCGTGGGTGCCGGTGGGGCTTCGGGTTCACTCGATGCCTCGAACATGTTCAAGCCGGCTTTGGCTCGCGGCGAGATTCAATGCATCGGCGCTACCACGCTGGACGAGTACCGTCAGTACATCGAGAAAGACGGCGCCCTGGCCCGTCGTTTCCAGATGGTGATGGTGGACCCCACCACGCCCGAGGAGACTATCGAAATCCTGCACAACATCAAGGACAAGTATCAGGACCACCACCACGTGGTGTATACCGATAAGGCCATTGAACAGTGCGTGATGTTGTCGGACCGTTACATGTCCGACCGTTTCCTGCCGGACAAGGCCATTGATATTCTCGATGAGGCTGGTGCTCGCGTGCACATCAACAACATCGTGGTGCCCGAGGACATTCTCACGCTCGAAGAGCAGATTGAGAACATCAAAGGCGAGAAAAACCGCGTGGTGAAATCGCAGAAATACGAGGAAGCCGCCAAGCTCCGCGACACCGAAAAGAAACTTCTGGACCAACTCGAAACGGCCAAAAAGAGCTGGGAAGAGGAAACCAAGAAGAAGCGCTACACGGTGAAAGAGGAAAATGTGGCCGAGGTTATCGCCATGATGACCGGCATCCCCGTTTCGCGCGTGGCCCAGAACGAAAGCCAGAAACTCCTCAACATGAACGAGGAATTGCAAGGCAAAGTAATTGGCCAGGAAAAAGCCATCAAGCAGCTGGTGAAAGCCATTCAGCGCACCCGCGTTGGCTTGAAGGACCCCAAGAAGCCCATTGGCTCGTTCGTATTCCTCGGCCCGACGGGCGTAGGTAAGACGGAACTGGCCAAGGTGCTGGCTACCTACCTCTTCGACAAGGAAGATGCGCTGGTGCGTGTCGATATGTCGGAGTATATGGAGAAGTTCAGCGTATCGCGCTTGGTGGGCGCGCCTCCCGGCTACGTGGGCTACGAAGAGGGCGGCCAGTTGACGGAGAAAATCCGCCGCAAGCCGTACTCGGTAATCCTGCTGGATGAGATTGAGAAGGCGCACCCAGATGTGTACAACCTACTCCTGCAAGTGCTGGACGATGGTATCCTGACCGACGGCCTCGGCCGTAAGGTGGACTTCCGCAACACCATCATCATCATGACCTCGAACATCGGGGCGCGTGACCTGCAGGACTTTGGCGCCGGCATCGGCTTCGGCACGAAGGCTCGCCAGGACAACATGGACGAGCTGACCAAAGGCACTATCACCAATGCCTTGAAGAAGACCTTCTCGCCCGAATTCCTCAACCGTTTGGATGACGTCATCGTCTTCAACTCGCTGGAGAAAAAGGACATTCACCGCATCATCGACATCAGCCTCAGCAAGCTTCTCTCGCGGGTGCAGGCGCTGGGCTACCGTGTCGAGCTGACCGAAGCCGCCAAGGACTTCGTGGCCGACAAAGGCTACGACCCCAAATACGGTGCCCGTCCGCTGAACCGTGCCATCCAGAAGTACATCGAAGACCCGATTGCTGAGGAAATCCTCAAAGCCCAGGTTGTGCACGGCGACGTTATTACTGCCGACTATACCGAAGGTGCCGAGGAGCTGACCTTCGCCGTGAGCAAGAGCGGCGAGGCCCAGAACCTGGCCAGCGACGAGCGCCCCGCCGAAACGCCGGAAGCGCCCGATACGGACGCGAAGAAGTAAGTTTTAGTACAAGCATTGGCTTGTGCGTAGTTTGAGAAGGCCGGCTCCTGAAAAGGGGCCGGCCTTTTTTGCTATATGCCTAGTAACTTGCACCTTGATTTCGACCACGATTGTTGAAATTTTGGCAGTCTTACTCCCTTCTTCATGAATTTTCTGCAAAGAGCGGCCCTTGCCGGAGCTGGAGCGGCTATTTCCAGCGGCGCGCTGGCCCAGTCGGCCCCGGTGGCCCCCATCAAGCCCAAGGTTTTTACGGATTTTGGCATCACCCGCACCGACAATTACTACTGGCTGAACCAACCGACCGACCCGGCCGTCCTCAAGTACCTCAACGCGGAAAACGCCTACTACGACCAGCAAATGGCCGGGGCTAAGGAAAACCAGAAGAAGCTGGCCCAGGAAATCAAGAACCGCATCAAGCAGGAAGACGCCTCGGAGCCGTATCGCGACAACGGCTACTATTACTATTCGCGCTACGAGTTTGCGTCGGAATATCCGGTGTATTGCCGCAAGAAAGGCAGCGTCATCAACCCGGAGGAAATCCTGCTGAACGGCGATGAAATGGGCACGGGCCAGGCCTACTTCCAGATTGGCGACTGGGCGGTGAGCGACAACAACCAGCTGCTGGCTTTCTCGGTGGATACCGTGAGCCGCCGCCTCTACACGCTGCGCTTCAAGAACCTGGCTACCGGCAAGAATTACCCGGAGCGCATTGCCAACACCGGCGGTGAAGTGGTGTGGGCGGCCGACAACAAAACGGTTTTCTACACCAAAAAGAACGTGACCACGCTCCTGCCCTACCAGGTGTACCGGCACGTGCTGGGCACCGACCCCAAAGGCGACGCGCTAGTATATGAGGAGCGCGACAACACGTTCAATGTGCATGTGAACCGTTCGAAATCACGCAAATACATTGGCATCGAGCTGGTCAGCTCGTTGTCGTCGGAGTACCGCTATGTGGAGGCCAATGCACCTACTGAGCAGCCCAAAATATTTGCGCGGCGCGAGAAGGACCACCTCTACCAGGTGGAGCACCTGGGTGATAAGTTCTACATCCGGACCAACTGGCAGGCCCCGAACTACCGTCTGATGACCACGCCCGTGGCCACCACCGGCAAAGCCACCTGGACCGACGCCCTGACCCGCCACCCCGAAATCTTCCTCGATAATTTCGAGCTGTTCAAGGATTACCTCGTGCTGAATGAGCGCAAAGGTGGCCTGCGCCAGCTGCGCGTAGTGAGCATGAAGGACAAACAGGAGCATTACCTGCAATTCGAAGAGCCGGCCTACACCGCCACCATCGGGGTGAACCGTGAGATGGACACGCCCGTGCTGCGCTACAACTACACTTCGCTCACCACGCCACCGTCCATTTTTGAGTACGACATGGGCACGCGCACCAGCACTCTGCTGAAGGAGCAGCCGGTGCTCGGCAACTACAATAAATTCGACTACGTGACAGAGCGCGTGTTCGTAAAATCGCGCGACAACAAGTTTATTCCCATGTCCCTCGTGTACAAGAAGGGCACGAAGCTGGACGGGAGCGCACCGCTGCTGCAGTACGCCTACGGTTCCTATGGTTTCTCGCAGGACCCCACCTTCAGCGCCGCCCGCCTGAGCTTGCTGAACCGGGGTTTTGTGTACGCGCTGTGCAACATTCGCGGGGGGCAGGAAATGGGGCGACAGTGGTTTGAGGACGGCCGGATGCTGCACAAAATCAATAGCTTCAACGATTTCATCGACTGCTCGGATTATCTGACCAAACCGCACGATGCCACCGTTGGCAGTGCCAAAGTCAAGCAGCAATACACTTCGCCGGCCACGCTTTTTGCGATGGGCGGTAGCGCCGGGGGCCTGCTCATGGGGGTGGTGCTCAATATGCGGCCCGACCTCTACAAAGGCGTCATTGCGGCCGTGCCGTTCGTGGACGTGGTCACGACGATGTCAGACCCCAGCATCCCGCTTACCACCAGCGAGTACGACCAGTGGGGCAACCCTGCCGAGGAAGATTATTTCAAGTACATGCTCTCGTACTCGCCCTACGACAACGTGAAGCGCCAGGCCTACCCCAACATTCTTGTTACCACGGGCTTGCACGACTCGCAGGTGCAGTATTTCGAGCCGGCCAAATGGGTAGCCAAGCTGCGCGCCATGAAAACCGACAAGAACCTGCTACTGCTGCATACCGACATGGCTGCCGGCCACGGCGGGGCCTCGGGCCGCTTCAAGTCGATTGACGACACGGCGCGGCAGTACGCGTTTATGATGATGTTGCTGGGCAAGAATTTGTAGCGTACCTGTCATGCTGAACGCAGTGAAGCACCTTATCACGTCCGAACATCTCGTTCAGCAGTGATAAGGTGCTTCACGGCGTTCAGCGTGACAGATGATTGTAATTCCAACCTGCCGCCCGTAATCTGCCCGTAACCTACCTTTGGCCTCCCATTCCCGCGCACCCATCCCACCCGCGCGCTAACCCCTGCTCATGCCCGACCCGCACGCCCACGCCCACCTTTCCAAAACCGAACTGCTGGCCCGCAAAAACGAAGAAGCCCTCCTTGGGGGCGGCCAGGCCCGCATCGATGCTCAACACAAAAAAGGCAAGCTCACCGCCCGCGAACGGGTTGATTTGCTGCTGGACGAAGGCTCCTTCGAGGAAATCGGCAAGTTTGTGATGCACCGCTCCAAGGACTTTGGCTTGGACAAGGAACATTATCTCGGTGATGGCGTGATAACCGGCTACGGCACCGTGAACGGCCGCTTGGTGTACGTTTTCTCGCAGGATTTTACGGTTTTCGGGGGCTCGCTGAGCGAAACCCACGCCGAGAAAATCGTGAAAATCATGGACCTCGCCATGAAGAACGGCGCACCCGTAATTGGTCTCAACGACTCGGGCGGGGCCCGCATTCAGGAAGGTGTGGTGAGCCTTGGTGGCTACGCCGATATCTTCTATAAAAATACCCTGGCCTCGGGTGTGGTGCCGCAGCTTTCGGCCATCATGGGGCCGTGCGCGGGCGGCGCGGTGTATTCGCCCGCCATCACCGACTTCATTCTGATGGTGGAGCACACGAGCTACATGTTCGTGACCGGCCCCAACGTGGTGAAAACCGTGACCCACGAGGAAGTAACCAGCGAAGAGCTTGGTGGGGCCAGCACCCACTCGGCAAAGAGCGGCGTGACGCATTTCTCGTGCGCCAACGAAGTGGTGGCCATCAACCACATCAAGCAGCTGCTGAGCTATATGCCGCAGAACTGCGAGGAAACTGCGCCCGCACAGCCCTACGAGGCCAACGGCAACGAAAGCCGCCCGGCACTGGATAAGTTGATTCCAGAGAATGCTAACCAGCCCTACGACATCCGCGAGGTGATTGAGGGCATTATCGACACCGATTCTTTCCTCGAAGTCCATCAGAATTTCGCCGAGAATATTGTAGTGGGCTTTGCGCGGCTGGCGGGCCGCAGCATTGGCATTGTGGGCAACCAGCCGGCCGTGCTGGCCGGCGTGCTCGACATCAACGCCAGTACCAAAGCCGCCCGTTTCGTGCGTTTCTGCGACGCCTTCAACATTCCGCTGCTGGTGCTGGAGGACGTGCCCGGCTTCCTGCCCGGCACCGACCAGGAGTGGCGCGGCATCATCACCAACGGCGCTAAGTTGCTCTACGCCTTCTGCGAAGCCACCGTGCCGCGCATCACCGTGATTACCCGCAAAGCCTACGGCGGGGCGTATGACGTGATGAACTCCAAGCACATCGGGGCCGACATGAACTACGCCTGGCCCACCGCCGAAATTGCGGTGATGGGTGCTAAGGGCGCGGCCGAAATCATCTTTAAGCGTGAAATTGCTCAGGCTGAAGACCCCGAAGCCAAACTCCAGGAAAAAGTAGACGAATACCAGGAGAAATTCGCCACGCCTTACCGCGCTGCCCACCGCGGCTTCGTGGACGAGGTGATTCTGCCTTCGCAGACGCGCCAGAAGCTGATTCGCGCCTTCAAGATGCTGGAAAACAAAGTGGACACCATGCCCCGTAAGAAGCACGGGAATATTCCGCTGTAATGGTTGCTGAAAATTTCATCACCATTCGCCCGTCGACACCCGCTGATGCGCCGGCCGTGCGCTCCCTCTACCAACGGGTAGCCCGCGAAAGTGGTGGTATTGCCCGGCAGGCCGACGAAGTAACCGACGACTACGTGCAGCACTTCCTAAGCCATGCGCAGGCGCAGGGCATTGGCCTGGTGGCCGAGCAAGATGGGCAGGTAGTAGCGGAAATCCATACCTACGCCGCTGGGTTGCGGATTTTTGCCCACGTACTAGGCGACCTTACGGTGGCAGTTGCGGCCCCGGTGCAGGGCATGGGCGTGGGACATCGGCTATTCGAGGCATTGCTGATGGAGGTGCAAACGCGGTTCCCGCATGTCAGCCGCGTCGAGCTGACGGTGCGCGAAAGCAATGTCCGCGCCATTGCGCTGTACGAGAAATTGGGTTTTCGGCAGGAAGGGCGCTTCGAAGGCCGCGTTGCCGGTATGCACGGCTTGGAGGCCGATATTCCGATGGCTTGGCATGCGCCGCCCCCAACACAATCACTTCAAACCTCGTAGCTTGCTGATTAAATTATCGTCTTTGTATTTATTCTGCTAATGCGTCCCGAATCCTTCACTTTCCTCCAGAACTACCTCAACAATCCCTCCCCCACCGGCTTTGAGAAAGAAGGCCAAAAACTGTGGCTGGAATACCTCAAGCCCTACATCGACGAGTATTTCGTGGATACCTACGGTACGGTAGTGGGTGTGATTAACCCGGAAGCGAAATACAAAGTCGTTATTGAGGCCCACGCCGATGAGATTTCCTACTTCGTGAACTACATCACCAAGGAAGGCTACCTCTACCTGCGCCGCAACGGCGGCTCCGACCCACTAGTGGCCCCGAGCAAGCGCGTCAACATTTTCGGCGAAAAAGGCATTGTGAAGGGCATTTTCGGCTGGCCCGCCATTCACGTGCGCAAGGTGGAGCAGGACAAGGCTCCGACCATTGAAACTGTGTTTCTGGATTGCGGCGCGAGCAGCGCCGACGAGGTGGCCGAAATGGGCATCCACGTGGGGTCGGTGGTGACGTTTGAGGACGAGTTCACGGTGCTGAACGACAAGTTTTACGTGGGCCGCGCGCTCGACAACCGCGTGGGCGGCTTCATGATTGCCGAGGTGGCCCGCATGCTGAAGGAGAACAACAAAAAGCTGCCCTTCGGCCTCTACATCGTGAACGCGGTGCAGGAGGAAATCGGCCTGCGCGGGGCCGAGATGGTGGCCCACCGCATCAACCCCGATGTGGCCATCATCACGGATGTGACGCACGACAGCCAGTCGCCGATGTATGAGAAAAAGACGGCCGGCGACATCAGCTGCGGCAAAGGCCCGGTGATTACCTACGGCCCGGCCGTGCAGAACAACCTGCGCGACCTCATCATCGATACGGCCAAGCAGGCCGACATTCCCTTCCAGCGTGCTGCTGCTACCCGTGCCACCGGCACCGATACAGATGCATTTGCCTATTCCGGCTCGGGCGTGGCTTCGGCCCTTATTTCGCTACCACTCAAGTATATGCACACTACTGTAGAAACAGTGCATAAAGACGACGTGGACAGCGTGACGCGCCTGATTTACGAGACGCTGCTGCGCATTGAGGACGGCCACGATTTCCGATATTTCAAATAAGCCCTTTCCGTTTGTCATCCCAAGCATTCTGCGCATCAAGCAGAGACGAAGGACCTTAGCACGGCTGAACAAATAGCTTCACCGTACTAAGGTCCTTCACTGCGTTCAGGGCAGTGCTTTTTATATGGAATTACCAATTATTCCTTCGCTCCCGCTCAATGTAACCGACCAGATGGGCCGGCGCGTGGCAGTGCCGTTTCCGCCGCAGCGCATTGTGTCGCTGGTGCCTTCGCAGACGGAATTATTGTTCGATTTGGGGTTGGGAGAGAAGGTAGTGGGCGTTACTAAATTCTGCATTCACCCCGCCGAGGCGCGTACAAAGGCTACGGTAATTGGCGGCACCAAAAATTTTGATTTCGATAAAATAGCCGTGCTGAAACCTGATTTAATTATCGGTAATAAGGAGGAAAATTATCAGGACGGCGTTGCCCAATTAGTCGCTAAATATCCGGTTTGGATGAGCGACATTAGCAATTTATCGGAAGCGCTGGACATGATTCGGCGCGTTGGTTTCATTACCGGCGCGAAAGAAAAATCCGCCGCGCTGGCAAATGAGATTGAGGTTTCTTTTGCTTCTTTGGCAGCTTCCGTTGCTACGGCTACGCCCATTTCGGCCGCTTATTTCATCTGGCGCAAACCTTACATGGTGGCTGCTGAAGGCACTTTTATCGACGACATGCTGCGCCGAGCGGGCTTTGCCAATGTGTTTGCCAACCAAGCACGCTACCCGGAGATAACGGCTGAGCAATTAGCCGCGGCTGCGCCGCAACGCATATTGTTATCTTCCGAGCCGTACCCGTTTGGCGAAAAACATCTGGCCGAGTTTCAGGCAATTTGTCCTGCCGCAAAAATTGAGATTGTCGACGGCGAATTATTCAGCTGGTATGGCAGCCGCCTGCTGGAATTCGCGGCGTATTTCAGTCAGCTTCGCTAACGGCGAAACCACTTTTTGCTAATTCCTTCCAGAACTGCGGGTACGATTTCCTCACTACCGTAGGCGACTCTATGGTGAGCGGGCCACGCATGGCCAGCGGCGCGAAGGCCATGGCCATGCGGTGGTCGTGGTAGGTGGCTACCGATTGATTATTGACATCGAAATCTGTTGACTCGGCTCGGAAACGGCCTTCGCCCAGGTCACGCAAATCGCCGCCGAATTTGGCCAGCTCGGTTTGCAGCGCCGCAATGCGGTCGGTTTCCTTGATGCGCAGGCTTTCGAGGCCGGTCATGTCTACCGGGCGGGCCAGAGCGGCCGCCACTACGGCCACGGTCTGGGCCAGGTCGGGGCAATCGGTGAAATCGAAGGTCTGGATTTCGGTTTGGGGCGCGAGGTAAACCTGGCGCAGGTGCACGCCGTCGGGTAGGAAGGTAGTTTCAACGCCGAATTGCGTCATCATTTCGGCAATGGCCTGGTCGCCTTGCAGCGACTCCTGGCGCAGGCCGGGCAACGTGATTTCGGAGCCAGCCGGAGCCAGCGCCACCAAGGCATACCAATAGCTGGCCGCCGACCAGTCCGACTCAATCGTATAATCAGTAGGCCGATACCCCCCCGGGCGCACTGTCAGCACGTCGCCCTTGGCTGAATAATCGGCTCCGAAGCGCTGCATCAGGGCCACCGTCATGTTGATATAGGGGCGCGAGCCGATGTGGCCGGTGAGCGTGAGGCGCAGGCCGCCGGGCAGGCGCGGGCCGACCATCAGCAAGGCCGATATGTACTGGCTGCTGATATCGCCGCGCACGGATAATTCGGTGGGCTCGGTCGTTTCAGGTGCCGCCGTGAAGCCGGCGATTTCCAGCGGCGGGTAACCGTCGTTGTTCAAATAGCTGATGCTGGCGCCGGTTTGGCGCAGGGCATCAACGAGTACCTTGATGGGCCGCTCCTGCATGCGCGCGGTGCCAGTGAGGCGGCCGCGCCAGTTCGTAACGGCCAGGTAGGCCGTGAGGAAGCGCATAACGGTACCGGCATCTTCGGCGCTGAGCGCAGTAGTGCCGGGCGCGGCGGCCAGCAGGCGCTGCATCAACTGCGTGTCGTTGGCATCGGATAGGTTGCTAAGGATGCCACCGCCGGCTAAGGCTTGCAGAATGAGGGCGCGGTTGGCTTCGCTTTTGGAAGCCGGGAGTTGGGCGGTGCCGCGCAGCGGGCCGCCGGGCCAGGATAATTGCATATGACTCGTAGCGCACGCTTCAGCTTGCGCCAGTAATGAGGGCACTTGCATCGCAAGCGCTATTGGAGGATGGTTTTCGACCAAGCGCAAGCTAAAGCGTGCGCTACAAGTCTAGGCTTGCAGCCGATGATAATAGCGGAGCGACTCGGCAATTTCGGCCACCGTCACCGCTTGGTCATATATACCGTGGCCGATGCCGCTGAGCAGCGTGCAGTTGATGGTGGCACCCGCATTTTTCTTGTCCTGGAGCGTGAATTCGGCAATGGCGTTGGTTTCCAGCGTCACAAAATCCAGCTTGTCGAACACCGAAAACACGAAGGTTTCGATTTTGTCCAGCTCCTCGGCGCTTAGCAGGCCGCGCTGCACCGAGAGCCAGCTTTCGCAGACGAGGCCGGCGGCCACGGCCTCGCCGTGCAGGGCCTCGCGGCCGGGCTGGGTGAGCAGGTAGCTTTCCAGCGCGTGGCCCACGGTGTGGCCAAAGTTTAGCAGCTTGCGTGGGCCGGCTTCGAGCGGGTCTTCGGCCACGATGCGCTGCTTGAGCGCCACCGATTCGCGGATGATGTCGGTCCAGTCGTCGGTCAGCCAGCCCAGGCGGCGATTGGTATTGAAGGCTTCGGCATCGGCAATGACCCAGTGCTTGATGACTTCGGCATAGCCTGATTTGAGCTGGCGCGGGTCGAGGGTTTGCAAAAATCGCGGGTCGACAAACACGCCGGCCGGCTCCTGAAACACGCCCAGCTGGTTTTTGTAACCCTGAAAGTCAACCCCGGTTTTGCCGCCCACGCTGGCATCTACCTGCGCCAGCAGCGTGGTGGGCACCTGCGCAAACCGGATGCCGCGCTTGTACAGCGCCGCCGCGAAGCCACCCAAATCGGTGACCACGCCGCCGCCCAGGTTCACGAGCACGGCGTGGCGGTCGGCGCGCTGCGCGGTGAGTTCGCTCCACACGGTATCGCAGCTGGCCAGGGTTTTGTATTCCTCGCCAGCGGGGATTTCGATGAGCTTATAATCGGCTGGCAGGTGGCTTTCGAGCAGCGGCAGGCAGAGGCGGGCGGTGTTGCTGTCGGCCAGCACAAACACGCGGCTCACGGCGGGGCGATGCAGCAGCTCGGCCAGGGCAGGCATGGCCTGGGGGCCAATGATGACGGAATTATCCATGGGGCAAAAGTCGGCACAAAAAATTGTGGGTTGGCCACTGCCTACGCAACCCTGGCGGTGGCTGGCCGGTCAGGGCAGTATTCAGCGAGCTTCTTCCTTTCTCACTTTAAACTTAATTGCCATGCGCTTCGCCACTTCCATCCTATTGCTGCTGGTGTCGGCCAGCTGCAGCAGCTGCAAAAAAGACACTGACCCGCAAGCCGATACCGGACTCATCGGTACCTGGCGCCTGGTCAGTCGCCAATGCTACTGCGCCCCTACGCCTTTGCCCAATGAAACCCTGACGCTTACGGCCACCACATTTGCGTTCAACCGCGTAGGGCCACAACCGGGGGCCGGGCCTTACACCAACGGTTCGTATCAACCCGCCGCCGTGGCCTTGTGCGGCCTCCCTAATACAAGCGCGGGCATACGCCTGACCGACGCAGTGGCCAACATCGGGCCGCGCGACGTGCAATACACACTTCAGGCCGATACACTGAACCTGGACTACGGCAGCCCCTGCGATGCCCCGCGCGACACCTACGTGCGGGTGCAGCCGTAGTTCCAGCCCGCCTACAGCCCCGGCCCGAGGTGCTCCACGCCGTCCACTTGCGGGCGGCCGTTGAGCACCTCGGTTTGCTTGCGGATGCTTTCGAGGTGAATGAGCTTGTAGAGCTCAGCCACGAATTTGTCGTTTACGTTCAGCTTGCTGGCCCAGTCGGTGCGGGTGCGGAAAATCTCCTGCCAGCGGTCGAATTGCAGGATTTTTACGTTGTTTTCCTTTTTGTATTCGGCCAGTTCCTCTACCAGCGCCATGCGGCGGGCCAGGGCTTCCACAATCTCGCGGTCGGCCACGTCCATTTTCTGGCGCAGTTCCTCGGCTTTGTTCAGGTAGTCGGCGTTGTTGCTGGAGCGGTAGCGGTATTTTAATTCGTTGAGGATTTCGCCCAGGCGCTGGGGCGTCACCTGCTGCTCGGCATCGCTCAGGGCGTGGTCGGGGTCGGGGTGGGTTTCGATGATGAGGCCATCGTAGTCCAAATCCAGAGCCTTCTGGGCAATGGGCAGCAGCAAATCGCGCCGGCCGCCAATGTGGCTGGGGTCGCAGATGAGCGGAATGTGCGGAAACCGCGTTTTCAGCTCAATGGGCAGAATCCAGGTGGGCGCATTGCGGTAGCGACTGGGCGCAAACGTGCTGAAGCCCCGATGAATAGCTGCCAAATCGGTAATTCCGGCCCGCTCCATGCGCTCCAGCGCACCGGCCCAGAGGGCCACGTCGGGGTTCACGGGGTTTTTCACCATCACGGGCACGCCGGTACCGGCCAGCGCGTCGGCCAGTTCCTGCACGGCAAATGGGTTGACGGTGGTGCGCGCGCCAATCCAAAGCACGTCGATGCCATGCTGCAGGGCTTCCTCTACGTGGCGCGGTGTGGCTACTTCTATGGCCGTCGGGATGCCGGTTTCGGCCTTCACGCGCTGCAGCCACGGCAGTGCCACCGCCCCCATGCCCTCGAACGAGCCCGGCCGGGTGCGCGGCTTCCAGATGCCGGCCCGGAACAAATCAATCTTCCCCAACGCTTTCAGGCCGTGAGCGGTGGCCATCACCTGCTCTTCGGTCTCGGCCGAGCACGGCCCGGCAATCAGTAACGGCTGACCTTTCTGGGCCAATAAACGGGTGAAATACGTATCAGTATCGGGAAGCATTCTGCGAAAGGACAAATAATAGCCGGCGGCCAGCCAGCCACCGAAAAGTCCGGCAAACGTAACTCGTTTCCCCGAAACGTTGTTTGCTTTCTACCTTCGCGCCCCATTCCCACCCCGCCCAATTCCCACGCTTTTAAGTTGCAGCTTATGTCCATTGCCCCCCCTACCCAGGCCCCGCCCGTTTCCTTCGAAGATACCCGCGTCGCCTTCGCGTCCAAGTCCGATGCGCAGCTGCGCAAGGTGTATGCCCTGTTCGCCGCCATGAACAACGGCAGCCTCGTGAAAACCGGCAGCGGCCTCATGAAAGCGGCCCTCAAGTGGGGAATTCCCGGCACCAAATTCCTCATCAAGCACAGCATTTTCGAGCAGTTCTGCGGCGGTGAAACCATTGCCGAATGCCGCCCCGTGACCGCAGAATTGGGCAAATACAACATCGGTACCATCCTCGACTACTCGGTGGAAGGCGAAGGCAGCGACCAGAGCTACGACCGCACCCGCGACGAAATCCTGGCCACCATCGACGAGGCCCACCGCTCCAGCCACATCCCGTTCTCCGTCTTCAAAGTAACGGGCGTGGCCGATGTGGCCATTCTCGAAAAAATCCAGGCCGGCCAGCTCCTCACCCCTGCCGAGGAAGCCGCCCATACCCGCGCCGTGGCCCGCGTAGAGGCCCTGTGCGCCCGCGCCCACCAGCACGGCGTGCGCCTGTTTGTCGATGCAGAAGAAAGCTGGTTCCAGCACACCATCGACCTGCTGGCTTACGACATGATGGCCAAGTACAACCGCGAGAAAGCCATTGTGTGGAATACGTACCAACTCTACCGGCGCGACCGGCTCGAGGCCCTGCAAGCTGCCCATGACCACGCCGCCGAAGCCGGCTACTATATGGGCGCCAAGCTGGTACGCGGCGCCTACATGGAAAAAGAAGCCCGCGTGGCCAAGCAGCGCGGCTATCAAAACCCCATCAACCCCACCAAGCAGGCCACCGACGACCTCTACGACGAAAGCCTGCGCTACTGCATCGACCACATCGACCGCATCAGCATTTGCGCCGGCACGCACAACGAGGCCAGCTCGCTGCTGCTCACCCAGCTCATGCAGCAGGCCCACATCGCGCCCAACGACCCGCGCGTGTGGTTTGCCCAGCTCTACGGCATGAGCGACAACCTCACCTACAACCTGGCCAACGCCGGCTACAACACCGCCAAGTACCTGCCCTACGGCCCCGTAGCCGCCGTGATGCCCTACCTGCTGCGCCGTGCCGACGAAAATACTGCCATCGCGGGCCAGAGCAGCCGGGAATTTTTGCTCATTCAAAAGGAAATTCGTCGCCGCAAAGGGCAGTAATTCTGAAGGAAATCTGTAGTTGCAAAAAGCAATAATTTTGTAAGTCGCGCACTTGATTTTTGCGTCTGGAAGCAGTCTAAAAAAGCCTGTCTGTGGGGTCTGAAAGGGCGTCTTAAGAATTTAGGAACGATTGTGGCATGAGAAAAGCCGCGGGGTTGGAAATTATTGGTTAGTAACATTGCCAGCGGCTTGCATTAGGCAGTTAAAAATCGTTAATTTTCAGCCCCAAAACGGTTTTTTGTTCACTTGTAACCCTGCCATGATTGGTCGTATTCGCACGTATTTAATTCGTTATTCCCGGCTTCAAACCGGCACCGTGAGCTACCTTACACTGGTACAGGAAGCCGAATTGGGACTCAATCTGGATATTTCACACGAAAAATCCCGGCTCAACGAAATGCTGGCCGAAATCTCCGCCACCGAGCACGAAGCCGGCCGCCCGCCCCTGAGCGCGCTAGTGAAAGTGCAGGGCTCGAAAGGCCAGGGCGACAACTTTTACAAGCTCTGCGAGAAGCTGGGGATGGGCGAATGGCGCAGCCTAAAACAGGACGAGGATTTCCTTAAAAATCTCATCCGCGACTGCCGGGAATTCTGGCGTGACGAGGCAAATTTTCAGAAATTTTCCTGATTTGCCCTAAAAAATAATTCAACGGCAGTGCATTCATTATGAGCACCTTGCTCTATGAGTGCACTGTTTTCTTATGCCCGGTAGTTAGTATAGAAAGAAGAAGGAATAGAATTCGGGCTTGCCGCAACCCCCGTCAAGGTGCCCCCGTTGAAGGGACATATTCCAGCCGCTATGACTGGTTTTCACTCTCACATTCCATTCCCTTCCCATGAACACCAACGATTCGAACAACCCGCAAAACACTGGCACCGGCGCAGGCTCTAACTACGGCACTCAGAACACCGGCACCGGCATGGGCAATAGCACCGGCCTGAGCAACGAAGGCACCAGCTACAATGCAGGTACCGGCTCTACGTCGGGCACGGGCGTTTCTTCTTCTTCGGGAGCCAGCGTTTCCAACGCCGTTGACGGCGACGATTTCAGCGCTACTGCCAAAGGCGCGGCCATTGCCGGCACCCCCGGAGCTGTAGTAGGCCGCGCCATTGATGGCGTGCAGAACACGGCCGACAGCGCTGCCCACGCCGTAACCGGCGAGCCTTACCGCGATGGCAGCACGATGAGCGGCATGTTCCGCGACCGGACCAGCGCCGAGAAAGCCTACAGCGCCCTGCATTCGCGCGGCTACGGCAAAGACGACGTGAACCTGCTCATGTCGGACGAAACCCGCAAAACCCACTTCGGTGACGACACCGCGCATACCGACCTCGGCGACAAAGCCATGGAAGGTGCCGGCGTAGGCTCGGCCATCGGTGGCACGGCTGGTGCTATCATCGGCGCCATTGCCGCCATCGGTACTTCGGTAGCTCTGCCCGGCCTGGGCCTGATTATTGCCGGCCCGCTGGCTGCTGCTCTGGCTGGTGCTGGTGCTGGTGGCCTCACGGGTGGCTTGGTAGGTGCCCTGGTAGGCTCGGGCATCCCCGAGGAGCACGCTGCTGAGTACGAAACCGGCATTAAAAACGGTGGCATTGTGATGGGTGTGAAGCCCCGCAACGCCGAGGATGCCAAATACTTCGAAGACGAGTTCCGCCGCAACAACGGCGACAAGATTTACAAGTACTAGTCTCGTCGCAGGTTCCGGCCTGTTAGTCATCAAAAAAGCCTTTCCCGTCTGGGAAAGGCTTTTTTATTGCAACCTTAGGTCAGTTTAGTGAGTTTGTAGACTGGTAGGAGCTTATTGGCAACCATTTACAAAACCGGGCACTTATTCCCCCCGCAAGGGCGTTTTTGCGGCAGGGATTTCGGGCTCGCGTTGCCTGGCAATCTCCGTATATTTGATTTTCATCCCGTTTTTTATTTTTAGCAGATGTCATTTCCCCGCTTGAAGGTCGGGCTGTACGCTTTTTTGGTGGCAGCTGTGTTTGTTCTGGCTTCGTACCGGCTGTTCCGCCGGGCCGACTCGGCGGCACCGAGCAAGGACCAGGTGCTCATCGGCACCATGTTGCAGGGCTTATCGGCGGCCCATTACCAGCCCGAAAAAGTTGACGACGCTTTCTCCAAGCGCGTGTTCGACCTGTACTTGAAGCACCTCGACTACCGCAAGCAGTTCCTGCTGGCCAGCGACGTGGACCAGTTGCGCCGCTATCAGACGCAGATTGATGACGAGGTGAAGAACGGCACCCACGAATTTCTCGACCTCAGCACCAAGCTGATGGCCGAGCGTACCAAGGAAATGCAGGGCCTGTACCGCGACATTCTGGCCAAGCCCTTCGATTTCACGACGGACGAAACCTTCCAGACTGATTTTGAGAAAGCTGCCTTTCCGGCCGACAAGGCAGCCCAGCGCGAGCTGTGGCGCAAGCTGCTGAAGTACGAAACCCTAACCCGCGTTTCGGAGATGATGGAAGCGCAGGAAAAAGCCAAGGAAGCCAAGCCCAGCGGCGCTACCGCCGCGCCCGCCGCCGCCGATGCCTCGGCCCCCACTGCCGCCGAGCCTGTGCGCACCCCCGCCCAGATGGAAGCCGAAGCACGCAAACGCGTGCTGAAATACTACGACGACCAGTTCGACGAAATCAACGACACCGACGCTAATGAGCGGCTGGCGACTTACGCCAACACCATTGCCAATACTTACGACCCGCACACGGAGTATTTCGCCCCCAAAGCCAAAGAGGATTTCGACTACGAAATGACCGGCCGCTTTGAAGGCATCGGGGCTACGCTGCGCGAAAAGGACGGCCTGATTTATATTGAGGAAATCATGCCCGGCTCGGCTTCGGCCCGGCAGGGTGATTTGAAAAAGGGCGACGCCATTCTGCGCGTGGCCCAGGGCGCGGCCGAGCCGGTAAGCATCGAAGGCTGGCACACGACCAAAGCGGTGACCTTGATTCGGGGCAAAAAAGGTTCGGAAGTGCGTCTGACGGTGAAAAAGCCGGACGGCAGCACCAAGATTATTCCGATTATCCGTGACATCGTGGTGGTGGAAGACAAGTATGCGCAGTCGTCGATTATCACCGACAAAGGCCAGAAAATCGGCTACCTGCGTCTGCCCGGCTTCTATGCCGACTTCAACGACAACGGCGGCCGTAGCTCGTCGGATGATGTGAAGAAGGAGCTGGCCAAGCTGAATGCCGAAGGTGTGAAAGGCATCGTGATGGACCTGCGCTTCAACGGCGGCGGTTCGTTGAGCGACGCCGTTTCAATGGCGGGCTTATTTATGCCCAGCGGCCCCATGGTGCAGGTGCGCGACGGCCAGGGCCACACCCAGGTGCTGACCGACAACGACCCCCGCGTGCAGTACAGCGGCCCGCTGGTGCTGCTGGTGAACAAGTACAGCGCCTCGGCTTCCGAGATTCTGGCGGCAGCCATTCAGGACTACCACCGTGGTGTAATTATGGGCTCGACCAGCACTTACGGCAAGGGCACGGTGCAGCGTATCTTCGACCTTGACGAAGCCCTGCCTTCCGAACTCAATAGCGTGAAGCCCATTGGCTCGCTCAAACTCACCACTCAGAAATTCTACCGTGTGAATGGGGGCTCGACTCAGTTCAAAGGCGTGGCTTCTGACATTGTGGTGCCGGACTTGTATTCGTACCTCGATGAGGGCGAAAAAGAGTCGGACTATCCGCTGAAATGGGATGAGATTCAGCCCGCTCGTTACCGCACCTGGGATGCCGCACCGTCGCTTGACAAGCTGCGTGCCGACAGCAAGGCCCGCGTAGCCACTAATCCTAGCTTTAAAGTGATGGATGAGATGGTGAAGAGCATGCGCAAGCGCAAGGACGAAACCACGGTTTCGCTCAAACTCAGCGCCTACCGCGCCGAGCAACAGGAGTCGAAAGCTATTTCGGACCGCTACGAAGCTGCACAAAAGACCAGCACCGCCCTGGCTTTCTCGCCTCTGGCCGCCGATGTGCGCGCTGTGGGAGGCGATACGGTGAAAGTGAACCGGGCCGCCCGCTTCACCAAGAGCCTGAAGAAGGATATTACCATCGGCGAGGCCGTAGCGGTGATTCAGGACGAGATAAAGTAGTGTCTGATGATGGAGCGGTTCTGCCGCTACCAGCTTTAGCAATAGCCCGAGAAGCCTCCGCCTCACTTGAAGCGGAGGCTTTTTTAGGTCTTGATTTCGGCTGGTCAACCCTGTTAGTAAACATCCTATCATAATGCACTTGAAAAAATCTCATACATAGCCCAATAACTGATTGATTATCAATGCAAATTACTTTAGTAAATTTTGTCAAAAAAATTAGCAAACAGGCAACTAAAAGCATGCCTCTTGCTGTTTATCTGGCATGACTACTCAAGAGGAAACCCGCATCATCCCGCTCAACCCGTCGGTAGCTGCTATCGTCGATGAGCAACAGCAGAAGCTAGCTGATGAAACCTGGCGCAAATCAATCCCGGCGCAGGTTTTCCTCAACTACTTCTTCGCCATCAACTATCACATTCAGGAAAACGACGACGCCCTCGGCGGCTTGCAGAACCTGCCGTTCTTCCGCAGCCACTCGGCTGAGTTGAACGACGCCGACGTGGCTGCACTCACCAAGCTGCTGCACACCAGCTGGAGCACCGAGTACGCGCTGCGTGCCACGGCCGAGCTGGGTGACGACAACTTCCTGCGCAATGCCCTGCACTGGACGTTCCCGCAGGCGTACCACGCCATCTGGTCGGGCCTGCAGGCATTCCTGTACACCACCGGGGTGCGCTCGAACAACGGCCAGCTAATGCGCCGCGAGGTGGGCCGGCTGGTGGTGAAGAATGCCTACCCGCGCCCGGTTTCATTTTACGCGGCCGGGGCTTACGGCGACTTCAGCATTCACCGCTTGCCGCTGGCGGGCTACAAGGCCGGGCTGCACATTGCCAGTAAGGAGATTGACGCTCAGGCTCAGGTAGGCCAGTTCCTGCGCACCACGCGCAAGATGAAGGCGCAGTGGACCCGCGCTCAGGTGCAGGCCAACCCCAACACGGCCATTCGCAGCCAGAAAACCGGCCGCCCGCTGGACAAGTGGACGGCGTCGCACTGGCAGCAGATTACTTGGCGCCTGGGCTATACCACCATTTTCGACCTGCTGGGCCGCCTGCGCATTTCGCAAACCAGCCGCGAGATTGAGCGCTACGTGGAGGCCGATATCGACTTCCGGCTCTTCCACGCTTCATTGCTCAACATTGTGAGCTACCTCAACGGCGTGCACGAAACTTATGTAGCCAAGGCTCTGGGCCTGGAGCGTTACCGCCAGCTGGTGGCCGAGCTGCCGCTGCATTTGCAGTCTGGCTTCGTGCAGGAGCGGTTGCGTACCCGCGTCGAGCCGGTGCTGGCCCCTACCCCGCCCAGCGCCCCGGCCATTGCCGCCGAAGCCACGCAATACCGTATGGCTGCCTAAACCACAGATTGGCTTCGCCGACCTTCGGTTCGCTCGGATTTTTCGGATTCCTCGGATTTTGTAGATGTAAATAATAGCGGAAAGCCGCTCCGGTTTCGGAGCGGCTTTTTCGCGCCGTACTTTTGTGGTTCACTTTTTACTTACCGCGTCTGAGCACTTGGCCTCTAAGTGTTCCGATTGGCTCGCTGGAATCGTCCACAAAGTCCGTGGAATCCGAGCCAATCCGTGGTTCAGAATACTTTATGCAACACCTCAGCGAACAAGAAATCCTGCGCCGTCAGAAACTCGAAGAACTGGAAAAGCTGGGCATCGAAGCGTACCCGTCGGCTCTGGTGGACGTGACGTTTTACGCCAAGGAAATCCACGACAACTATCATCCCGAGCTTAATAACTTCCAGGACGTGACGCTGGCCGGGCGGCTGATGTCGTCGCGGGTGATGGGCAAAGCCTCGTTCGCCGAGCTGATGGACACCACCGGCCGCATTCAGCTCTACATCAACCGGGACGAAATCTGCCCCGGCGAGGACAAGACGCTGTACAACGTGGTGTTCAAGAAGCTGCTCGATTTGGGCGACTTCATCAGCGTGAAAGGCCACGTGTTCAAGACGCAGGTGGGCGAAACCTCGGTGCACGTGACGGAGCTGAAACTGCTCTCGAAAGCCCTGCGCCCGCTGCCCGTGGTGAAAACCCAGAAGGACGAAGCCACCGGCGAAACCGTAACCTACGACGCCTTCACCGACCCCGAGCAGCGCTACCGCCAGCGCTACGTGGACCTGGCCGTGAACCCGCAGGTGCGCGACACCTTCATCAAGCGCACGCAGCTGGTGCAGTCGATGCGCAATTTCCTGAACGACAAGGGCTATCTGGAGGTCGAAACCCCGATTCTGCAGCCGCTGTACGGCGGCGCGGCGGCGCGGCCCTTCACCACGCACCACAACACGCTGGACATGACGCTGTACCTGCGCATTGCCAACGAGCTGTACCTCAAGCGCCTGATTGTGGGCGGGTTCGATGGCGTGTACGAGTTCAGCAAGGACTTCCGCAACGAAGGCATGTCGCGCTTCCACAACCCGGAGTTCACCCAGATGGAACTCTACGTGGCCTACAAGGACTACGCTTGGATGATGGACCTGGTTGAAGAAATGGTGGAGCGCGTGGCCCTGGCCCTGCACGGCAAAACCGAGGTACAGGTGGGTCCGAACGTCATCAACTTCCAGCGGCCCTGGCAGCGCTACACCATGTTCGAGGCCATTGAGAAGTACACCGGCAAGGCCATTGGCGAGATGGACGAAGCAGCCCTGCGCGCCACCGCCCAGGAGCTGAACGTACACGTGGACCCCAGCATGGGCAAATCCAAGCTCATCGACGAGATTTTTGGTGAGCATGTGGAGCCCAAGCTCATCCAACCCACGTTCATCACCGACTATCCGGTGGAAATGTCGCCGCTGGCCAAGAAGCACCGCGACCGTCCGGGTCTGGTAGAGCGTTTCGAGGCCGTGTGCAACGGCAAGGAAATCTGCAACGCTTTCTCCGAGCTCAACGACCCCATCGACCAGCGCCAGCGCTTCGAGGACCAGCTGGAGCTGGGCAAGCGCGGCGATACCGAGGCCATGGTGCTGGATGAGGACTTCCTGCGCGCCATCGAGTACGGCATGCCGCCCACGGCCGGCCTGGGCATCGGCATCGACCGCCTGAGCATGATTATGACCAACTCGCCCTCGATTCAGGACGTGCTGTTTTTCCCGCAGATGAAGCCGGAAAACGTGCAAAAAGAGAAGCACGAGGAGAAGTAAGCCAGAAACGGCCTAAAATCGGAAAAGCCCCGCACGAAATGTCGTGCGGGGCTTTTCTTTTTACAATCTCCCTACCCTTCAAACCGCTTTTCTTGCCAGAAATTTGCGATGGAACGTCTGATTTTACTACCGAGTTGTTTGACCAATTTCAGTAGAAGCTCCTACGGCCGGCAATCTTACTGTCAATATTTTCGGCCTTCTTTCAAGGCGATTGTAGGGAGTTTTACGAAGCTGAATGGGAGCGGGTTACGCTGCGCTCAAATAAAATTCGGGCATCTTACAGGTTGGGCTGATGGCGGGTGTCGTCGCCAAAACCGTCGTAGTCGGGGTTATCCTCGTTATGGGTGTGGGCGGTGGAGGGCGTGCCGGTGCTCAGACCTTGCAGCAGGCGGTCGGCGGTCTGCTTGTCTTCGCTCACAGCGGCGTCGGGGTTGGTGTGGCCGGCGGTGGGCTGGCCCTGCACTTTGGCCAGGGTGTCGGTGGCCAGCTTGCTGAGGTCGCCGGCCCATTTGGCGGCTGATTTGCGCAGGTTGGAGCGGGTATCGTCGCCGGTTTCGGGGGCCAGCAGCAGGCCGGCCACGATGCCGGCGGTAGCCCCGGCGATGAGCGAGAAAATGACTTTGCCTTTGTCGTCTTTCATGGGTTTTGCAGGAAAATGGAAGTAATTGATTATTCGCTAACGGGAAAGCGGCCCGGGTGGTTGGGGCCGCAAAAAAGCCCCGCACCTTGCGGCACGGGGCTTTAAATAATCGGGCTGAAAGCCAGATTACATGTCGTTCAGCATTTTGGTGATTTCGGCTTTGCCTTTGCCAAGCTTGTCCTGCAGTTTGCCAACCAGCTCGTCGCCTTTGCCTTCGGCGTAGGTCAGGTCCTCATCGGTCAGCTGCGCATACTGCTGCTTCAGCTTGCCTTTGATGTCGTCCCAGTTGCCTTTGATTTTCAGGCTGCTGCCGGGCAGGGTCACGCCCATGTCTTCCAGCTTGCCAGCGTATTCTTTGAATTTATTTTCGAGGTCGGAGCCCAGCTTGGTGGCTTGCTCGCCGAGCTGGCCGCTGTATTTGGAGGCCACGCCTTTCCAATTTTCACGGGTGGCCGAACCTTTATCGGGAGCCAGCAGCATACCGGCAATAATGCCAGCACCGGCACCGGCGAGAGCAGCTAAAAGGATTTTACCGGCGTTGTTGTCTTCTTCGTGGTACGACATGGTGTAGGGTAATGAAGGGTGAATGGGGGTGAAAGTTCGTTTAGAGCAACGCGGGGCCGAATTCAAAACCAAGTGTTTTGTTTGCGGCGGCGTTTGGTTCTGGCTGACTATACGAAACGCTCCGTCGGGGGTTGAGCTTGGCGGCAAATTTTCCTGCGGACATTCGGATTCCTCGATATCCGGCTTTACGGGCGGGGCCAAATCCCCGGCGGGCGGTGTAGCTTCGCCCCTTTCCTAGTTTCTGGCACTATGATAAAGCATTGGATTTGGGGTACGGCCCTGCTGCTGAGCGCGGCTTCCTGCCAGCGCCACGCCGTGCCCACGGCCACCGCTGCCGACTGCATCGACGCGAGCAAAATCAACCCGCAGGGCATCTGTCCCATGAACTATGACCCCGTGTGTGGCTGCGACGGCAAGACCTACCCCAACCTCTGTGCGGCCACCAACGCGGGCGTCCGCACCACCACGCCCGGCCCCTGCGCCACCGCTCCGGTCAAGTAAATCAGTCCGTTGATGTCCGCCAAAGCCCGCTACCACGATTTCTGCCGCACCGCGCCCGACGTGCCGGTGTTTGCGCAGCCGTGGTACCTGGATGCCTGCGCCGAGGGTGGCACCTGGGACGTGGTGCTGGCCGAGGAAAAAGGCCGCGTGGTGGCGGCGTTGCCGTTTTTCATTAAGCAGAAAGGCCCATTTCGGTACGTCACGATGCCGCCCTTCGTGAAATGGCTGGGACCGTATGTACTGCCCGAGTTCCGGGGCCGGCTGCCGAAGGAGCATGAACTGCTACAGGCGCTGATGGCGCAGCTGCCGGACGTTGCAGCGTTCAAGCAGAACTTCTACCCGACGGCCACCAACTGGCTGCCCTTCTACTGGGAGCAGTATAAGCAGACTACTTTTTACACCTACCGTCTGCACCAGCTGCGCGATTTGCAGCGCGTGGAAGCGGGCTTGAGTACTGGTATCCGGCGCGATATCCGGCTGGCCCGCCAGAAAGTGCGTTTGGTCCACGATTTGTCGCTGGACGAGTTTTACCGCGTCAACCTGCTCAGCTTTACCCGCCAGGGCTTGCCTGCGCCGTATTCGGCTGCACAGTTCCGGCGGCTCGATGCGGCGCTGGCGGCGGCCGAGGCCCGGCAGCTGTTTTTTGCCGTGGATGAAGGCGGCCGGGTGCATTCGGTGGCGTATTTGATTTGGGATGCCACCACGGCGTATTTCCTGCTGGCCGGCGACGACCCGGCCCTGCGCGCCAGCGGCGCGGGCGTGCTGCTGGCCTGGGAGTGCATTCGCTACGCCAGCGAGGTGCTCAAGCTGGATTGCTTCGACTTTGAAGGCAGCATGCTACCGGGCGTGGAGCGCATCCGCGTGCGCTTCGGGGCGGTGCAGACGCCTTACTTCTTTGTCTGGAAATACAATTCGCGGCTTTTTGAGTTGCTGGAGAGGCTGAAGCCGTAAAAGTTGACGGCACTTAGCACAAAAAGACGGTCATGCTGAGCGTAGCCGAAGCATCTTGCGTGCTACCACTAAATCCTTTTTTCACGATTGAATTACTATTGCGGTAGAGATGCTTCGGCTGCGCTCAGCATGACGTTTTTCAATAATCTTAATTCCAACTTACTTCTCCCCATTCCCCAACCATGTCCGAAAAACGCTACGTCCTCAACCCCGCTCCTTTTGTAGTGCCCACCACCGACGGCAAGCTCATTGAAGAGCACGTGGGCGGGGCCAGCACCGGCACCTCCGCTTACAGCTTGGCCCACATGGTGGCCCCGCCGCACTGGAGCGAGCCCCACCAGACGCCCACGTTCGATGAAATCACGATTGTGGTGCGCGGCCGCAAGCGGTTTGAAATCGACGGCGACGTGGTGGAGCTGCAAGCCGGCCAGGCGCTGCTGATTAAGGGCGGGGCGCGGGTGCGCTACTCCAATCCGTTTGATGCGGAGGTAGAATACTGGTCGATTTGTGTGCCGGCTTTCAGCCCCGACACGGTGCACCGCGAAGAAGAATAAATCAGGCCATAAACCTCCTACATTTAGCCTCATGGACCAGCGCATCATTAATCTTTTCGACGAGTACACCCACGCCCCGCTCACCCGCAAGGAGTTTATGGACCGGCTGATAAAGCTGGCCGGCGGTACGGCGCTGGCCCTCACGGCGCTTTCGGTGCTGGAGCCGGGCTATGCAGCGGCGGCCACCATCGCGCCTGAGGCCGATGATTTGGAAGCCGAGGAAGTGACCTGGATTGGCGATGGCAGCCCCGTGCGCGGCTACCTGGTGCACCCCAAGGGCCGGCAAAAACGCGGCGCGGTGGTCGTCATCCACGAGAACCGGGGGCTGACGCCGCACATCAAGGACGTGACGCGGCGCGTGGCCCAGGCTGGCTACCTGGCCCTGGGCGTGGATGCGCTGTCGGTAGTGGGCGGCACGCCGACCGATGAGGACAAAGGCCGCGAGCTCATTGGGCAGCTCGACCCGGTGAAAAACCTCAATAACTACCTCAAGGCGCTGGATTACCTGCGCGCCCGGCCCGACTGCAACGGCCGCACGGGCGCGGTGGGTTTCTGCTGGGGCGGCGGCCTGGTGAACCAGTTGGCCGTGCACGACCCCAAGCTGAATGCTGCCGTGGCCTACTACGGCCAGCAACCCAAGCCCGAGGAGGTGCCCCAGATAAAAGCGGCCGTGATGCTGCACTACGGCGGCCTCGACCAGCGCATCAACGCCGGCATTCCGGCCTACGAAGCGGCCCTGAAAGCGGCCGGCACTAAGTACGAGCTGTACGTGTACGAGGGCGTGAACCACGCCTTCAACAACGACACTTCGCCCGCCCGCTACAACGCCGAAGCCGCCAAGCTGGCCTGGGACCGTACTCTGCGATTATTCAAGGAAAAACTGGGGTAGCTGGGCAACGGCGCGGCATTTTGCGGCATCTTTGCAGTGTCCATCCGCTGCCCATGTCGCTCAGGAAATTACCCTTTCTGCTTCCGTTTCTGCTACTGCGGGCTGGCGGGGCGCTGGCCCAAACCCAGCCCCCGCCGCCGCCTGACCCTGACTATGAGCAGGTAAGCGTGCCGGTGCCGCGCGCCGTGTCGCTGATTGCGGACGCGGCCAGCGTGTTGTTTTCGCGCAACGAGGACGAAAACAAGGTGCAGGCGCTGGTGGACCGCCGCCGCGAACGGTCGAGAAAAGGCGACCAGAGCCTGCGTTTTACCATTCCGAAGAATAAGCTGACCCGCACGCTCGGGCTGGTGGAGTAATACAGGCTGTCATTCCGACGCCGGAGGAAGCTGAATAAACCCGTTGAAAGACGGAATTCAGCTTCCTCCGGCGTCGGAATGACCATTTTCGGCCTGTTCAAATAGGGGTTTCAGTCCGCGAAGTGGGCGTTCTGGTCGGGGTTTCCGGCCCGTCCGTCCACCTTTTTATTTCCGGGCGTGATGTGGCCGGTGGTTTGCAAATACCCTGGCAGGATGAGTCGATTCTCACATTCCGGAGCCCGCTGCCTGCAGCAACCGAGCCCACTGCTTCCACCCCATTTTCCACTCCCCCTCACTCAGAAATCATGAAAGCTTCCTTGTTTTCCATCATCGCCGCCGCTGCCCTCTTTACTTCAACCGCTTCGTTTGCTGCAGCCGGCCCCTTCGACCACCGCTACGACGACCGCAACAGCAAAGACTTTAACTACGGCTACGACCGCAACCACCGCGTAACGGCTTCCGAACGGGCACGCTGGGAAGCCGCCCACCGCGACAACAAAGACGACCGCCGCGACGCCAAAGACGATATCCGCGAAGCCAAAGCTGACTTGCGGGATGCCAAAGGCGACCTGCGAGACGCCCGCCGCGATGCCCGGGACGACCGCAACAGCAAAGATTTCAACTACGGCTACGACCGCAACCACCGCGTATCGCCCCAGGAGCGGGCCCGTTGGGAAGCCGCCCACCGCTACGACGGCCGCCGCTAAACCTTAGCCACTAACCATGGTCCGAAAAGCCCCGTTCAACCTCTATGGAACGGGGCTTTTTCGCGCCAACTCTTTTCCTATTTCTGTTTTCTTTTCGTTTTAACAACCTTCCCTAAATCATTGCCATGAAAAAGTTTCTGTTTCCCTTGCTGGCTGTTTGTGCGCTCACCGTAGGCACCGCCGCCGCCCAAACCACCACGACCTCCCCCGACGCCGGTGCCATGCAGGGCCGCGGCCGTATGCAAGGCAACCCCGATGAAATGGCTAAGCGCCAAGCCGACCGCATGACCCAAGAGCTGGGCCTGAATGCCGACCAGACCGCCAAAGTGCAGCAAATTCTGCTGGCCCGCGGCCAGGAAATGCAGGCCAGGCGCGGCCAGGCCCGCGACGCTGGCAACCGCGAGCAAATGCGCGAGCAAATGCAGGCTGGCCGCGCCAAGTACGACGCCCAGTTCAAGGAAGTGCTGACCGCCGACCAGTACACCAAATACACCACCATGCAGGCCGACCGCATGAACCGCGGCGGTGGCCCCGGCATGGGCATGGATGCTTCGGACGTGAAGAAAATGAAAGCCAAATCGACCGACGGAGATAAAATCAAAGTGAAAGCCGACAAATAAGCCAGCTTCAATAGAGGAAAAAACACCGCCCCGGCCAGATGGTCGGGGCGGTGTTTTTTTAGGGGTAGAAAAATAGCAAACTGCCCTTACTCTATCACACCAGCTTATCCGCGGTAATGGGCAGCTCACGCACGCGACGGCCGGTGGCGTGGTACACGGCGTTGGCCACGGCGGCAGCAAAGCCCACCAAGCCGATTTCGCCCAGCCCTTTGGCTCCCATGGGGTCGAGCGTGGGGTCGGGCTGGTTAATGAATTCAACCTCAATCTGAGGAATGTCGGCGTTCACGGGGATGTGGTACTCGGCCAAATCGCGGTTCACGATGCGGCCGTAGCGGTGGTCGAGGCGGGCATCCTCCATCAGGGCCATGCCTATTCCCCATACCACCGAGCCCAGCACCTGGCTGCGGGCCGTTTTGGCGTTCAGCACCCGGCCCGCATCTACCACCGCTACCACGCGGCTCACGCGCACGGCCCGCGTGAGCGGGTGCACCTCTACTTCCACAAAACTGGCGCAAAACGACTTGCCCGAGTAGTTTTTCATTTCCGGCGACTCTTCCGCTTTGTGCATCACTTCCAAAGCCGGCAATTGATGCTGCTTCAGTACCTCGCCATAGCTCAGGCGACGACCACCCTTGCGGCTGGAATGAATAAAGCCGTTTTCGGTGGTTAAATCCGGCTTTTCTACTTTGCCCAGAACCTTGCCGGGCAGGTGCAGCGCCAAATCCAGCAATTGCTGCTTCAGCGCGGCGCACACCTCGTGTACGGCCGAGCCCACCGACGTCGCGGTGTGAGAGCCGGCCTGTAGCGGCGCTTCGGGCAGGGCCGAGTCGCCCAACTCAAACCGGATGTTGGCCGGAGCCACACCGCTGGCGTCAGCCGCAATCTGGGTCATGATGGTGGCGGTGCCGGGGCCGGTATCGGCGGTGGCGCTTTGCACCAGCAGGGTACCGTCGGGCAGCAGGCGGGCGCGGGCGGTGGCGGCGCTCCGTTCGGCTTTGTAGATGCCCGTGCTCATGCCCCAGCCCAGCAGGTGGCCATCGGGCGTGCGCATGGAGCGCGGAGCGGGAGTACGCCTACTCCAGCCGAACAGGGCGGCCCCGCGCTCATAGCACTCGCGCAGGTGCTTGCTGCTCCAGGGCTTGTCGTTCTCGGGGTCGCGGTCGGCGTAGTTTTTCAGGCGCAGGGCCAGCGGGTCCATTTCCAGAGCTTCGGCCAGTTCGTCCATAGCACATTCGAGGGCAAAGGAGCCGCTGGTTTCGCCGGGGCCGCGCGTCCAGCAGGGCGTGCTCACATCGAGCGGCACAAGGCGGTAGCGAGTGTTGAGGTTGGGCACTGCGTAGGCCGACTTGCTGGGGTGCACGATGCGCTCCTCGAACTGCTCGTGCTGTGAAGTCATGCCGTAGGCCTGGTGCGTGATGCCCACCAGCGTGCCATCGGGCGTAGCACCCAGGCTTATTTTCTGAATGGACTGCGGCCGGTAGCCCACCATGTTGAACTCCTGGTCGCGGCGGCCCATCACCTTCACCGGCCGGCCCACTTTTTTGGCCGCGATAATGGCCGCCATTTCCGGCGGCCAGATGCGCGACGAGCCCCCAAACGCCCCGCCCACGAACGGCGAATGCACCTGCACGCGCTCGGCCGGCAGCTGCCACATCCGCATCAAGTCCTGCTGCGCCAGCTTCGGCCCCTGCGTTTTGTTGTACACGGTCAGCTTGTCGCCCTCCCACAGGGCAATAGCGGCGTGCATTTCCATGGGGTTGTGCACGTGGACGGGCGTGCGGTACTCCTGCTCCACGCGCACGGGGGCCGTTTTGTAAGCATCGGGCTGGCCCCGGCGGTACTCGGCTTCTTTCTTGGGGGCAAGGTTGGCGGCCAGGTTCTGGGCCAGGTTGGTGTGGTGCGCGGCGGCTTCGTATTCGACCCGAATCAGTGACGCGGCAAACTGTGCCTGCTCCAGCGTTTCGGCCACGGCCAGCGCCACGGGCTGGTTGCTGAAATGCACCTGGTCGTCGAAGAACACCCGAAACTCCTGGCCTTCCACGCGGGGGTTGTGGTTGGTTTCGGCGCTTTGGTAGCCGGGCACTTGGGGCGCGTTCAGGTGCGAGACAATGGCTAGTACGCCGGGAGCTTTCCCCGCTGCCGCCACATCCAAGCGCTTGATACGGCCCTTGGCGATGGCACTGCACACCAGTACACCGTGCACGCAACCCGGCACAACGTGCTCAGCGGCGTAGCGGGCCTGGCCGGTCACTTTCAGGCGGCCATCGACGCGGCTGAGCGGCTCGCCGGTGCTGGGCGGCAGGGGCAGATTATCATCCATAGCAATTGCGGCAAAAGGCCGACGGCTCTACGGCCGCCACGATGGCCACGTTTCAACGGCTTGGGCATAACCGCTTTGGGTCCTGTTCATTTCCCCGAAAAGCAAAAGGCTACTCCTGTAAACAGGAGTAGCCTTTTGCATCAGTAGTTCTCGGGAAAGCCACGCGCTACATGGTGCGGTGCGGACGGCCGCCCCGCATCACCCGCGGAGCCGAGGCGTGCCGCTTGGCGGCCTTGGAACGATGCTTGAACAGGCCAAAGAAGCCGCTTTTCTGGCTGCTGTGGCCGCGGTAGTAGCGGTACACCGGCACGTAATTACCGGCAGTAGGCTTGCGCCGGTGGATGGGCCGCGACGTGGCCGAAACGGCCGGCGCAGCGTAAGATTCGGAGGCTAAGAACCCCAACATGCAGAAAAATAACAGAGCGGTACGCAGCATAAAAAAAGGTGGTAATGGTGGTACGTGCACCTGGCGTTTTGCGCCAGCGGTAGCGGTTTGCTACTGGCTTACTAACCTCGAAAACGGGAGAATTATTACCCGCGTTGCTCATTTTATCGACCAGCCAACGTTTTGAATCGACAGATTCAGCGCCTGAATGGCTGAAAATGAGTGGCTAATAGCTTATATTATTTTTCTTTATTTTCAATAACAATCAACAGATTATGTGATAGTTGATATTTTTTACGAGTTATATTGGCACTCAATTAATTATTTATTGAACATTAAGTACTTGTATTCCGTGATAAATAATCCTTTGCTGGCGCAATTTTAACGCAACGAAACTCGCGCCAGCAAAGCGTCACAGGATGTTCTTCAAATTGAGAAGTAATAGAAAGAATGAATGCTCTGCTGGGACCCATAAAGAATATGTTTCGCAAAATGACTGCGGAAGGATGGGACGTTAACTCAGCTTTGAAGTGGGGATTCTTTTTTATTGACAAAGACAAGAATAAACTTCTGGAAATATTTACAGAGTTAGAAGACCATTCTTATAGCATTGAAGAATTCCACCAAGCAGATGATGGTAACTGGGTACTCCAAGTTTCCAAAATAGATACCCTCACTCCCGAGAAGCTCCATAGGCGCAATCTTGCTTTTAATGAATTAGCCATCCAATATGGTGTTGATTTATACGATGGCTGGGACGTGGGAAAAGTAGAATAGCCCAACCCCACCCCCGCCCCGCTCGTCTAACCGGCTCCACTGTAGGGTGCGGGGCTTGCCCCCGCCCGTCGTTTGGGTCGAAAAACGGTTCTGTGCAACGGCGGGCGGGGGCAAGCCCCGCACCCTACAAAAAGCCCAATTAGATGAGCCTCTGGCAGATTATCCAACGCCTGCTGCCTTTTGTGCGGCCCTACCGCCGCCTGGTGATTGCCACGCTGCTGCTCACGCTGGTGGGCTCGCTGGCCGCGCAGGTCAACCCCTTCGTGCTGCGCTACACCGTGGACACCGTGCAGGGGATGCTGGACAAGGGCCAGGGCCTGGCCGAGGGCTGGACGCTGCTGGCCTGGGTGAGCGGGCTGCTGCTGGGCAAGGAAATCATCAACACCTTCATCCAGTTCGGGCAGAAATATTACGGCGAAAAAATCCGCATCCAGATTTCGGGCGTGCTGGCCCAGACGGCCGTGAGTAAAATCCTGAGCTACCAACTCGGCTTTTTCTCCGACGACGGCAACCAGACCGGCAAGCTCCAGACCCGCATCGACCGGGGCGTGGAGAGCCTCATGAAGCTGGTGCAAAACTTCTTCATCGACATCATGCCGCTCTTCGCCAACGCCATCGTGGCGCTGGTGGTCATTTTCCTCAACAACAAGTGGGTGGGACTGGTGGCGCTGGCGGTGTTGCCGGTCTATTTCTGGCTCAGCTACGCGCAGGCCGAGAAGTTGCAGGGTGTACGGCGCGGCCTCCAGCGCCTGCGCGAGGAGAAAAACCACGGCCTCATCAGCATCATCGACAGCATTGTGGTCATCAAAAGCTTCGTGCGCGAGCAGTACGAAGGCCAGAAGCAGGCCAGCGTGCAAAGCCGCCTCGAAGGCGCCCAGCTCCTGACCCGCAAAACCAACTTCCGCTTCGACGGCCTCAAAACCTTCGTCGAGCAGATTGGCGTGGTGGCCATCATCGTACTCACGGCATACCTCGTGCTCGGCCGCCAGATTTCCATCGGGGCCATCATGTTCCACATCCTGCTGTTCAACAACGTGTCGGCGCCCATCCGGCAGCTCCACCGCATCTACGACGAGATGAACGAGGCCCTCACCTACTCCGAAGGCTTCTTCGCCATCCTCGACGCCGACGACCAGCGCGAGCGCCCCGGCCAGCTCGAACCCGGCGACAACCTGCGCGGCCAGTTCGAGCTGCACAACGTCAACTTCACCTACCCCAGCGGCACGGCCGCCCTGCACGACGTGAGCCTGACCATTCAGGCTGGCAAAACCACCGCGCTGGTGGGCCTCAGCGGCGCGGGCAAAAGCACCATCATCAACCTGCTCTGCCAGTTCTACCGCCCCGACAGCGGCGAAATCCGGCTCGACGGCCACCCGCTGGCCCAGTACGACACCTTCGCCCTGCGCCAGGAAATCGGCCTGGTGCTCCAAAAAAACCACATTTTCAAGGGCACCATCGAAGAAAACATCCGCTACGGCGACTTTACCGCTACCCAGGCTCAGATTGAGGCCGCCGCCCGCCAGGCCTACCTCCACGACCAGATTCTGGACCTGCCGCGCCAGTACGAGTCCGATGCCCAGCAGCTCAGCGGCGGCCAGCAGCAGCGCATCGCCATCGCCCGGCTCTTCCTCAAAAACCCGCCCATCATCTTCCTCGACGAGCCCACCGCCAGCCTCGACGCCATCGCCACCGAGCAAATCAAAAACTCGCTCGACGCCATCAAGCAGGGCCGCACGGTGGTCATCATCTCCCACAGCCTCGCCCAAATCGTGGATTCGGACTGCATCTACGTCATGAAAAAAGGCCACATGGTGGAAAGCGGCACCCACAACGAGCTCTACGACCTGAAAGGCACCTACCGCGAGATTTTCGACGCCTCGGCCCGCAGCTTAAATATCGAGAAGCTGGCCAAAACCATGGCCGATGACGGCGACGACGTGCTGGATACGGCTTCGTGAGGGCAGTACATTTGAGTTATGGCTCTACGATATACCAGCAAACTCTTTCGCGCGCTCTGGCTCTGCGTTTTAATTTTCGCTTCTTCCTGCGAGATTAAATATTCCAGTGAGGTTACAAACACCGACAAAAAGGAGAAATCAATTGCAGAGATGAGCCAAGAAGCTTGCGATTGTTTTAGCAAGCAAAAAGGTGATATTGATGCCCGTATGGCACCGTGTATAGAGAATGTATCTTATTCTCAGACAGTCAATCTCCCTGAAGGTTATAGCCTGCAAGATTCAGTTTTAGCAGTGGGCAAAATAAAATCTAAGATGGATTCTATTAATGCTAAGAAAGTAGCTGACTTATCCACTATGACGCGGTATATGGCTGTTTCATGTGATGCTTTTGGCTCAGAATTAGAAATACTGTACGACAAATGGTATCCTATCGACAGTTCAGCAGCTAATCTGGATTCAATCAAAAGTTTAGACAGCAAATTCCGAATGCTGGCAGTCTCAGACACGGCAAAAAAAACGGTATTGCACAAACTAATTTCAAAAAATATTGAAGCCAGAAGATTAGAGGAAGGATTGCGGAGATGTCAACAAATGAAACAGCTCTTCAAGAATGAGGGAGGCGCATATTATGCAAGCGCGTTCATATACAACTTGCAAAAAAAATATCCCGAGGCAATCAGTGAATTGAAGCAAGAAATATCTATCAGTGGCGATAAGAACCTTGAGCTAATTGTCGCTGTAATTAAAAGGAAAGCACAGCGTAATAAATGACCATCGACCTCACCGGCATCGACACCAAAGCAGCTTTTCACCAGACGATGAAACGCGAGCTGGGCTTTCCGGACTGGTACGGCGTGAGCTGGGACGCTTTCTGGGATGCCATCATCGCCGTGGTCGAAATGCCGGATACCGTGATGTTGCAGCACTGGCAAGCCTTCGCCCAAGCCTGCCCCCACGACATGGCCATCCTGCGCGACATCATCGCCAACTACCCCCACGAGAAGCCCGGCAAGCAGCTACTGCTCGCTCCGTAAGCCGCTGTCAGAGGCTGCAAATCGACTTACATACGCTGCGCGGTCAAATGACGATGTTCTGACCGCTGCTGACGCGCGGCGGCCAGCCCCGTTCTTTGCGGCCGCATGGACATCCTCACCGTCACCAACCTCAACCTCACCGAAAACGGCTTTACCGCGCTCCAGCCCATCAGCTTCACCCAAAAAGCCGGGCAAAAGCTGGCCTTGGCCGGCGAAAGCGGGGCCGGCAAAAGCACCCTGCTGCAACTCGTGGCCGGCCTCATCCAGCCCAGTACCGGCGTGGTGCACGCCAATGGCAGCCGCGTGCGCGGCCCGCAGGATGTATTGGTGCCCGGCCACCCCGGCGTGGCCTACCTCTCGCAAAAGTCAGATTTGCCGCAGTTCCTGCGCGTCGAGCAGGTGCTGCGCTACGCCAACAAGCGCCCCGAGGCCGAGGCCCAGGCCGTGTACGCCCTCTGCCGCATTGCCCACCTCATGCCGCGCCGCACCGACCAGCTTTCCGGCGGCGAGCAGCAGCGGGTGGCGCTGGCCCGGCTGCTACTGGGCGCGCCCCAGCTGCTCCTCCTCGATGAGCCGTTCTCGAACCTCGACCGCACGCACAAACGCCTGCTGCAGAGCATCATCGAAGACCTGGGCACGCGGCTGGGCATCACATGCCTGCTCGTCTCGCACGACGCGGCCGATGTGCTGGGCTGGGCCGATGAAATCCTGGTGCTGCACCGGGGCCGGCTGGTGCAGCAGGGCACGCCCCAGCAGCTCTACCACCAGCCCGTGGACGAGGCCACGGCCGCGCTGTTCGGCGACTACAACCTGGTGCACGGGGCGGGCCGCCGCGCCCTGCTCCCCGGCAAGCGCTTCAAGAAAGATACCGCGCTGCTGGTGCGTCCCGAGCAGCTACGGCTGGAGCCAGCGGCTGGCGGGGCCGTGGGCACGGTGCGGGCCGTGCGGTTTCTGGGCAGCTATTACGAAGTAGAACTGACGCTGGCGGAGAATATTTTGCGCGCCCGAACGGACAAATCGGACTGGCAGCCGGGCGAGAAAATAAGCGTAGCGCTAGCCACTGGCGGGGGCTGGAATATCAGCGTGTAGCGGGGGCATTGCGCGGCGGCGCGGGAGTACAAAACCTGCCGCTACGGACTCGCGAAGCGTGTGCTACGAGGCTAAGCCCGACAATAACCCGGTTTTGGTGGGTTGCGTTAGGATTTATTCCAACCTAATCAAACCACCCTTTCTCATGGCAGACCAAACCCAAACCGCCCTTATCACGGGCGCCAGCAGCGGCATCGGCCGCGAGCTCGCCAACTGCTTCGCGCAGGACAAATACAACCTCATTCTCGTGGCCCTGGAGCCCGATTTGCTCGACAAAGCTGCGTCGGAAATCCGCCAGCAATTTGGCGTTCAGGTCACCACCATCGCCAAAGACTTGTTCAAACGCGACGCGCCGTTTGAGGTGTACAACGAAATCAAGGCCAAGGGCACTCGGATTGACGTGCTGGTGAACGACGCCGGCCAAGGCCAGTACGGCACCTTCGACACCACTGACATCAACCGCGAGCTGGACATTATTCAGCTGAATATTGGGGCGTACGTGGTGTTTACGAAGCTGTATCTGCAGGAATTCAAGGCCCGGAACGAGGGCAAAATCCTGCTGGTGGGCAGCATCGCGGGCGAGCTGCCCGGCCCGCTGCAAGCCGTGTACCACGGCACCAAAGCCTTCGTAAACTCCTTTGCTGAGTCGATTCAGGAGGAGAACAAGGACAGCAACGTCACCATCACCAACCTGCTGCCCGGCGTCACCAAAACCGACTTCTTCAACAAAGCCCACATGACGCAGGCTAAAAACGTGGCCGACGGCCAGGGCATGGAGCCCGCCGACGTGGCCCGCGACGGCTACAAAGCCCTGATGGCCGGCGAGCATCGCGTCATTTCCGGCATCATGAACAACGTGCAGGTGGGCGCGAGCAAGGTAATGCCCGACCCGTTGGTAGCGGCCCAGGTGCACAAGCAGAGCGCCCCCGTCGACGGCGACGAAAGCGCCCGCTAGATTACGGGAATGCGTATAAAAGCAAAGCCCGGCCGTATTGGCCGGGCTTTTTGTTGTTTTCAGAACGAGGTAGAGACGCAATATTTTGCGTCTCGTCGTTGAACGGCTCGCGCTGAACGGTGCCGCCTTACGCTAACGGCGCGAACGCCGAGACGCAAAATATTGCGTCTCTACATGCGGGGGTGCACCTTGGTCTTCAAGGGGCCAGCCTTGGCCTTGCCCGGGGCAGCCTTATCGGCGAAGGCCGTGGGGCGCGCCTCAAGAATCTGTTCGGCGGCCACGCGCTGCAAGCTGATGGCCTCGGCCGGGCTAACGCCCAGGGCGGCGGCGGCCTGCTCGGCCCCGCCGAGGGCGCGGGGGTCGTGGCCGGTGATTTCGCCAAACAGCACGCAGGCCGTGAGGTAGGCTCCCCAGTTGCTGGGGTGGTAATGGTCTTCGGCCCAGAGGTCGAATTTGCCGGGCTCGGGCGCGTAAGGGTTGCGCTGGGCCACGCCGGTTTGCACGGCGCGCAGCCAGGCATCGCCGGCCGGCGCAATGCTTTTGAAGCCCGAGTTTTGGGCCAGCAGGCCGTAATAAGAGGCGTGCAACTCTTGGGCCATCGAGTCGATGGGCAGGCCGGCGAAGGGCTTGCCAGCCTGGTAGGTGAGGTCGGCACGGGGCCAGGTCTGGAAGAGGAACACGCTGGCGGCGGGGTTGGCCGCGTGCACGGCGCGCTCCAGCCGGGTAGCGTAGTCGCGGAACAGGTCGGGGTGGCCGCCGTGGCGCGGGGGCAGCGCCCACTGGCTGTGCTCCTGCAGCACCACCGTGTGCCAGCGCGGCTGCTGAATGATGCTGAGCGCGTGCTCGTAATGGTATTGCAGCGGCCGGGCGTTGATTTCCTCGAAGTGCACTTCGTAGCTCAGGCCGGCTTCTTCGGTGAACTGCTGGAAGATGCCGGGGATGCCGCCCCACACCACGGGCTCGCCGGTGGTGGTTTCGCAGCGCGGGTCGGTGGCGGGCAGGCCGTAGTTTTCGTCGGTGACGTGGGCGGCGTTGTAGGCCAGCACGGGCTGGTACTTGCCGTGAAAAAAGCTGTTGCCGACGAACAGAATGGTCTTGACGGGCGGAGCTGCCGCCGGAGTGCGGACGGGCCGTGCCTGCGCCCCAGCCGGGACGGGCAGGACCGGCAGCAGGCCCGCCACAGCCACCACCAGCAGCTTTCGTAACGTTTGAATCACAGAATAGAAGTAAGTAACAGGGGCCATTGCAGCAGCCCACCCCACAAGGCCGGCTGTCGCAATTACCCCGAAGAGCGGGAATTTGGGGGCGCAAGAAACGGCTTTTTTAGCACACAGCCCCCGTTTCCATGCATTCGCTCCCTCACAGCAGCTTCTGCACCTGGGCCACTTCGGAGCGCGCGGGCATCCAGGCTCTGGGGTCAGCCGGGTACGGAGGCCGGCCCGGACACGTCTACCCCCACCCGCATTCGGACCATTCCTTCATAAAAAGTACGCCGTCCGGGCAGCAATTTTGTTCATCATTCCGTTTCAGGCACTCACGCTTGCCAACTACCCGCGGCCGTACCGGCTGCTCCCCCATGCATCTTTTCGTTTATTCTCCCCTCAGCGCCTCAGCCCGCGCCTACCTTCAGCAACAGCTTCCCGCCGACGTAGAAGTCACTTTCAGCCACGATTTAGCCCCCGAAGACCAATTCCCCGCTTTCCAGGAAGCCGAGGTGCTGCTTGGCAATCCGCCGCCCGTGTGGCTGGCAGCCGGCCCCTCGCCCCGGCTGCGCTTCTGGCAGATAGATTCGGCCGGCTTTGAGCGCTACCGCCACCTGCATTTGTCGCTGCCCGTGGCCAACATGGGCGACTTCTTCGCCTGGCCCTGCGCCGAAACCATGGTGGGCGGCCTGCTGGCCCTCTACCGCCACCTGGGCGAGCTGGCTGTGCTGCAGGCCGAGAAAAAGTGGGTGGGCGGGGCCTATGTGCGCAACCGCGCCGGCCTGTTGCGCGGCAAGCGCGTGGTGGTGCTGGGCGCGGGTGCCATCGCGCTGGCTGTGCGCCAGCAGCTCAGCGGCTTCGAGTGCCCGGTGCAGCTGCTGGCCCGCACCCACCCCGAGGCGCAGCTCCATTCCAAAGAAGACCTGAAAGCCGTGCTGCCCGAAACCGACATCGTGATAAATACCCTCCCTGGTAGTGCCGAGGGCTTTTTCTCGGCCGATTTGGTAGCGGCCATGCGCCCGGGCAGCATCTACGCCAGCGTGGGCCGCGGCAACACTACCGACGAGCCCGCCCTCATCCGCCTGCTGCAGGCCGGCTACCTCGGCGGGGCCGTGCTCGATGTGACAGCCATCGAGCCCCTGCCCGCCGACAACCCGCTCTGGACCCTGCCCAATGTGCTGCTCACCCAGCACACCGGCGGCGGCCAGCACCACGAAGACGAAAGCAAAGTCGACGTACTGCTGCGCAACCTAGAGCACCTACGCCACGGCCAGCAACTGGATAACCTGGTGGATTTGAGCCGGGGGTATTAGCCGGAATTCCAGCAATCCATTACCCTACTACTTGCCCGGCACCCACGGCACCTCCGCCGCAAAAACGGCCTTTAACGTGTAGCCCTTCGCCTCCTTCGCCGTGAGCTGGTGCGACCACGGCACCCGGGCCGCCGGGTTAGCGCCCGGCCCGGTGGAGCGGTATTCGGCGAAATAAGCCGTCTTTTCATTGGCCGGATTCTTCCAGTTGTCCCAGCCGGCGGGCACGATGTGGCCACCCATTTCGGTATTCAGATACGCGACTTTGGCATTGGGCCGCCAGGGCCGGCCGAGGTGCACTTTTTTCGCCAGGGCGGTATCAGCCGTGAGCTTGCAGTTCATAAACACGAAGCCGAAGGGTTGCTGCTCGGGCGTGGAAGCGGCCGTGATGAAGGAGTTTTTCTTGCTTTTGATAACGCAGTGGTCGAACACGGCCGTGCTGGCCCCGAAGATGAAATCCGTCGTGCCTTCGAGGTAGCAATCCTGGAAATACTGGCGGGTGTGGCCAGCGGCCAGAAACAGAATGTCCTGATTGCCCACCACGCGGCAGTTTTTAAACGCGCAGCGGTCGCCCTCCACGTGCAGGGCCACGGCCTGGCCGGCGGTGTAGCCGGCGTTGTTTTCGAAGGTGAGGTTTTCGGCGACGAAATCGTTGGCCTGCACCAGCGCCGAATACGAGGTATAGGTGTTGTGCCCGCCCGCGTCGCCGGTGTGGTCGTTGAAAGTGAGGATGGTGGTTTCGGCGTTTTCGCCCACCAGTTTGATGTGCGTTTTGAGCGTATTCACCACCAGTTTTTCGCGGTAAGTGCCCGGCTTGATACGGATGGTCACCGTGGCTTGCGACTGGTTGGGCACGGCATCCACGGCGGCCTGCACGGTGCGGTAGGTGCCGGTGCCATCCTGCGCCACGGTGATGGGGTCGGCGGGCGTTTGGGCGAAAGAGGGGGCGGCGAGGAGCGCGAGGAGCAGAAGTTTCATAGAAATGTAGCGCGGACTTTGTAGTCCGCGTCCGCCGCGGAAACCTAAATAAAATAATACCCGAACAGCGCGGGGACGCGGACTACAAAGTCCGCGCTACATCACTCTGCCGGCTGCCAGCCGTGCAGCACGTTGTCGCGGGTATACAGCCGTGACTCCGCCTCCGTCAATTGATGCGACCACGGTACCCGCTTGGTAGGTGCGGCCCCCGGCCCATTCGACTTATACTCGGCGTAGTAAGCTGTTTTCTTGTTTGATTGCTTGTCCCACGGGTCCCAGCCTTCGGGCCGAATCATGGCCCCCAGCTCGCAGTTCAGGTACACGGTTTTGGCGTAAGGCCGCCAGGGCCGGCCCAGCCCGAAACTGCCCGCCGGCGCATCGCCGGTTATGCGGCAACGGCTGAACACGTAGCCAAACCGGGCCGTGTCGGGCGTGCTACCCGCCGTGACGAACCCACCGCGCTTGCAGAAAATCTCGCAGTCCTCAAACCACGCTGTGCTCGAACCGAAGATGAAATCCACCGTGCCCTCGATGTAGCAGCTCTTGTAAAATTGCCGGCTGCCGCGCCCATACGTGTAGAGTGTGTCCTGAAAGCCCAAAAATCGGCAGTTCACAAACGCTGCTTTGTCACCATCCACCCACACCGCCACCGCCTGCCCTACCGGCCCCGACGAGTTCTGGAACGTCAGGTTCTCGGCCGAAAAATCCGACCCATAGATATAGCAGCTCGCTGAGCCCGACGTGCCTTTGTCTTCGCCAAAAATGTTCTTCTTCTGGTTATAGTCGTCGTAGGTCAGGATGGTCAGGTCCCGGTCTTCGCCAATGAGCTTCACCAACTGCTTCGAGCCAGCCAGCACCAGCTTTTCCTTGTAAATGCCCTTTTTGATGAAGATGGTGGTGACTTTTTTCCGAAAATCGGGCACCGCATTAAAGGCTTCCTGCACGGTGCGGAACCGGCCGCTGCCGTCCTGCGCCACCACAAAATCGTAGCCCCAGGCGCGGCCCAGCCCGCCAAAAACCAAGAGCACCAGCAGCAATAGATTCTTCATGATTCAGCGCTAAGTATGCCGCAAACCTAGCGGCTGGCCGGGCCGAAAGCACGGACTTTCTGCGCAATCGTTGCCGGCCATATCGCGGCATTTCTTATTTCCACATGTGCAATCAGGCCACTGCGGGCATCGGAAAGGCACTGCTACACTTCAATAGGCATTTATGCGACTACTCTTACTTCTCTGCATCTGCCTGTGGTCCTCCCTTGCCTTCAGCCAAACCACTATTTCCGGCCGGGTGCTGGACGCGAAATCCGGTGATGGGCTACCCGGCGTCACCGTGCTGCAAACGGCCACTATCAATGGGACATCTTCCGACGCCCAGGGCTATTTCTCCTTCACAGTACCCGAGCAGTCCGACAGCGTGGCGCTCACGGTTTCATCCATTGGCTACGTCACGCGGCGTTTCCGCGTAGCGGCGGGCAACGCCCCCGTCACAGTCCGGCTGGCAGTCGACCTGAAGCCTGCGCCCGTTTGCTGCTTTGCCCCAGCCTGGCTGCAACTGTCCTTACTCAGCGGCGTGCGCTATGCTCCCGTTGGCGCGAGTGTGTTGCTGGACGGTTCCGCTTGCATTCGCGTGCCGCTCACGGCCACCGCCAGTTACCAAACGAATTTTGCCCGCAACCACGCTCTGCACATTGGCCTGGGCCTGCCATCTATTCGGCGTTTCCGCGCCCCTAGCATCACCGAAAACCTGGATTACCAACAACTGCGCGTACCCGCCGCCAACACAGTATTTGACAGCTACACCGCCGACCTGGGCTTCTACCTCGGCTACCTTGGTGGCGTGCGGCTCCCCACCTTTGTGCTGGGCACGGGCTATGCACGCTGGCGCCAAAACGAGGCCGACCTTTCGTCCACAAGCACGGGCTATGGCTACACGTTTGGGCTGCGGTTCAGTGCGTTTCCGGCACCATTCAACGTATATGCATCAGCCAAAGCCACTCATTGGCCAACTTATTGGCAGTGGCAAGGAAGCCTCACGCACGGCCTGCCCCGCAATTTTCAAGCCGGCGTCGCATTGAATCAGGTGCGCAATTATACTGAATTGTCTCTCCTGCTGACCCGCTATTTCTACTAAGTCAACCACAAAAAAGCCCGGCCAATTGGCCGGGCTCTTTTGGCAAGAAATTAAGCCGAAGAATTATTCCTGCATGCCCGACACCTTCGTCAGCACGTCCACAATCTCGGCCGAGATGCCGGTGGTGCTGAAGCCGCCGTCGTGCATCAGGTTCTGCATGGTCACGTAGCGCGTCAGGTCCGAAAACAGCGAGATGCAGTAGTCGGCGCAGGCTTCGGCCGGGGCGTTGCCCAGCGGCGACATCATGTCGGCGAAGTTATAGAAGGCATCGAAGCCGGTGATGCCGGTGCCGGCCGTGGTTTTGGTGGGCGACTGCGACACCGTGTTCACGCGCACCTTTTTCAGCTTGCCAAAGCGCTGGCCATAGCTGCGGGCAATGCTTTCGAGCATGGCCTTGGCCTGCGTCATGTCGGTGTAGTCGAGGAAGGCGCGCTGCGAGGCGATGTAGCTCAAGGCCACGATGCTGCCCCACTCGTTCATGGCGTCCTGCTTCTCAGCCACGGCCATCATCTTATGAAACGACATGGCCGACACGTCAATCGTCTGCTGGAAGAATTTGTAGTCCAGCTCGCCGTAGTGCTTCTTTTTACGGATGTTGGCGCTCATGCCAATGCTGTGCAGCACGAAGTCAATCTTACCGCCCAACTTCTCCTGCGCCCCCGAAAACAGAGCATCCAATTCCTCCGTCGACGTGGCATCGGCCGGGATGATGGGCGCGTTGCACTCCTCGCTCAGCTTGTTGATTTCGCCCATCCGCATGGCCAGCGGCGCATTGGTGAGCACGAAGCGCGCCCCTTCGGCGTATGCCCGCTGGGCCACTTTCCAGGCAATGGAATGTTCGTTGAGCGCGCCGGAAATGATGCCGACTTTGCCGGCGAGGAGGTTGTTAGCCATTGAGTGACTGAGTAATGGAGTGACTGAGTGAAGGCAGCAGACCGTTGGCCCGGCTGGGATTACGGCGCAAGTTAGCAATTCACTCAGTCACTCAGCCAATCAGTCACTCTTATGCCGCCACCTCGCCCCGCAGCGCCAGCAGTTCGCGGGCGCTCTGGAAGGCGTTTTCGCTGGGCTTGGCGCCCGCAATCATGTGCGCGATTTCCTTGATGCGGTCGTCCTGGTTCAGCTCGCGAATGCGGCTCACGGTGCGGTCGGCGCGGTCTTCCTTGTACACGAAGTAGTGCACGTCGCCGGCCGCTGCCATTTGCGGCAGGTGCGAAATGGCCACAAGCTGGTGCTTCTGTGCCATTTGCTGCATCATGCGGCCCACTTTCACCGCGATTTCGCCCGAAATACCGGTATCAATCTCATCGAATACAATCGTGGGCAAAGCCGTCTTATCGGCCAGCATATATTTGATGCACAGCATCAAACGCGAAAACTCGCCACCCGAAGCAGCCTTGCTCAGCGTCTGGGGCTGCGCGCCCTTATTGGCCGTGAAGAGGATGCTCACCACGTCAATGCCGCTGGTAGCTGGCGCGCCGGTGCTGTGCTGCACCACAATGCGGGCGTTGGGCATGCCCAAATCGGCCAGCAGCAAGCCCAACTGCTTCTCGAAATGCGGAAACGACTTGCGCCGGCTCTCCGACAGCTTGTTGCCCTGTTTGGTCACGGCCGCCAGCGCGGCATCTGAATCTTTGCGCAGGCGGGCAATTTCCTTGTCCAGGTTCAGCACCGAGCTCACCTTCTGGCGCAGGCTGTCGCGCACCTCTATCAGTGCGGGCAGGTCGCGGGCCTGGTGCTTGCGCTGCAGGGTGTAGAGCACGTTCAGGCGGTCCTGGAGCTCCTCGGCGCGGGCGGGGTCACCCTCGGTGCGGCGCTCAGCAGTTTCTACCTCGTCGGCGATGTCGTGGAGCTCAATCAGGCAGCTGTTCAACCGCTCGCGCAGCTCTTTAAAGGTATCGGCGTAGCTCGACACCTGGCCCAGCAGGCCCACGGCCTCCTTGAGGTTGCCGGTGGCGCAGGTTTCGCTGTCGCGCAGCCCGTGCAACGCCTGGCTCAGCTTGTACTTGATTTCTTCGGCATGCTCCAGTTGCTTGATTTCCTGCTCCAGCGCGTCCTGGTCTTCGGTATCGAGGCGGGCTTCCTCCAGCTCATTCAGCAGAAAGCTGTTGTAATCCAGCTCTTTGCTGGCCTGGGCCGCTTGGCTTTCCAGCGCCTGCAAGTCCGTTTCCAGCTTGCGGTACTGCCGGAACGCGTGGCTGTACATGGTGCGCTGCGGCACCAAGCCGGCGTACAAATCCAACAAATTCAGCTGAAAAACGCCGTCACCCAGCAGCAGTGTATCGTGCTGCGAGTGGATATCCATCAAATTGGCCCCGATTTTCCGCAGTGCTTCCAGCGTCACCGGGGTGTCATTTACAAAGGCGCGTGATTTACCATTTGGGCTGATTTCGCGCCGCAGAATGCAGTGCGTATCATAGTCCAAATCCTCAGCCTCGAAAATATCCTGGAGCTGATAATTCGCAATATCAAACTGTCCCTCAATCACGCACTTGCGCTCGGTATCGAACAGCATCCGCGAATCGGCCCGGTTGCCCAGTAGCAGGCCGATAGCGCCCAGCATAATGGATTTACCGGCCCCGGTTTCACCCGTAATAATGTTTAACAGTGGCGAAGGGCGCAATTCTAATTGCTCAATCAGCGCGTAATTATTAATCCGTAAATCGACTAACATTATAATTAATTATGAATGTTGAATTATGAATTATGAATTAGAAAATCACCCAAACGGCAACTCATGATTCATAATTAATAACTCATAATTTACTTGAGTACTGTTTGATATTTCGCAGAATTGGTCGGGTCTACTTCTGTGAGCATGGTCACAAGCTGCTGCTTCTGCTGCTGGTCCTGACTAGTGCGGAAAATATTGGCAATTTCATCCGACTTCGCATCGAAAAAAGCGCGGGCAAATAAGGTTCCGGGGCGCGTGAGGGCAGCTTTTTGCACGCCCGTCAGGGCCGCCATCACCGAGGTGCGGGCTTCTTCGGGCTTCTCGATGAAGATGTCCATGCCCTGGCGATAGTAGCCGTAGAGCCCCGTGCGGAAGGCTTCGAGCTGCGGGTCGGTCAGGTTATCGAGGATGAAATGGCGCTCGCGTGAGCCGCTGCCGCGCCAGCCTTCGTCGGTTTCGTTGGTCTGGGTTTGGTTGGCCGAATAGTTGACCACGTTGCGGGCCAGCTCATAATACGGCGTGCCGCCCAGCCGGGCATACGTGTCGCGGTCAATCCCGATGACGAGGTAGGCGTAATACCCCAGCAGCGACGACAGATTGGAAACGAAGCTGTTGGGCGAAAAATCCAGCGGGTTTTGCGGCGAGTAATTGAAGTTAAAGCTGCGGTCTACAATGCTCACCACGTTGGTTTCGTAGCCGGTGCCGTACACCGGGCGAGTCGAAATCAGGCGCATGGTAGTGTTATAAGTACCGTTCTGCGGGATGGCCGTGATGCCAACAAAAATCTTCAGCCGAATCCGTTCCTCGGGACGGTAAGTTTGAGTGGTCCACGCCCGGTTGTTGAGGAAGGTGCGGATGTCGTTCTGCATCTGCGTGACGATGGTGGGGTCCGAAATCGTCACGTTTTCAGTCGACACGCGCACTTCGGCCAGCAGCTCCTGGGCGCGGGCAGTGGGGCCGGCCAGCAGTAGCAGGGCAAATACGGGCAGCGCCACGAGGAATTTTCGCATCATGAGGAAGGGGCCAGACGGGCCAGAATCAGGCTAACCAGTCCGCGGGCCACGTCGGCTTTGGACTGCAACTCAAAATTAACGATTTGGCCGGCCGCATCCAGCACAGTCACTTTGTTGGTGTCGTGGCCGAAACCCGCGCCCGCGTCGCGCAGGGAATTCAGCACGATGAGGTCGAAGTTTTTTCGGTGCAGCTTGTCCTGGGCGTGGGCCAGCTCGTTCGTTGTCTCCAACGCAAAACCGACGGCAAATTGTTCAGCCCGCTTACGCTGGCCGAGCGTGGCGGCAATGTCCACGTTTTTCACCAGCTCCAGCGTCAGCGTTTCGCCCGATTTCTTGATTTTATCAACCGCGACGTGGGCCGGTCGGTAGTCGGCCACGGCCGCCGCGAACACCCACACGTCGGCCTTATCCGCCACTTCGGCCGCCGCAGCAAACATCTCCGCCGCCGTTTCCACCCGCACCGTGCGAATGCGCGGATTGGCAGGGTCTGGTAACTGGCTGGGGCCGCTCACCAGCGTCACGTTAGCACCGTGCGCGGCAAAGGCTTCGGCCAGCGCGTAGCCCATTTTGCCCGTTGAGCGGTTGCCGAGAAAACGGACGGGGTCGAGCGGTTCGTAGGTTGGGCCGGCCGTGAGGAGAACGTGCATCAACTATCTAAGTGGATTGAGGGAAAACGAACTCAAAGAACGTCACGCTTTGGCTACGCTCCGCACGACATTCATTTAGCCCCAGTATTAGCAAAATGCTGCTCCATTTCCGCCACAATATCTTCCGGCTCCAGCATACGGCCCTGGCCGCTGAGGCCACTGGCCAACTCGCCGCTGGGCGAATCAAAAACGTGGTTGCCGAAGGAGCGCAGCCGCGTCAGGTTTTGCGTCACGGCCGGGTGAGCGAACATATCCAAATCCATGGCCGGGGCCAGAAACACCGGGCAACGGGCCGACAGATACACAGCGCACAGTAAATTGGGGCACAGGCCATTGGCCAACTGCCCAATAGTATTGGCGCTGGCGGGCGCAATCAGCAGCGCATCGGCCCAGAGGCCCAGCTCGACGTGGTTATGCCATTCGCCGGCGGCCGCATCACGCAAAAAACCCGTCAGGACGGGCTTTTTGGAGAGGGTTCCCAGCGTGAGGGGCGTCACGAAAGCCGTGGCGGCTTCGGTGAGGATAACCTGCACTTCGGCTCCGGCTTTGATGAGCAGGCGCGTGAGCGGAGCGGCTTTGTAGGCAGCAATGCTACCGCTGACACCCAACAGGATGCGCCGACCGGCCAGAGAAGAAGATTGCAGGTTACTGATTTCAGGCATCACCGAGTAAAATCAAAAAACGTCATGCTGAGCGCAGCCGAAGCATCTCGCGTGTGGTAGTAAATAAATTACTTACACGGTAGAGATGCTTCGGCTGCGCTCAGCATGACGTTCTATTATTGAACTACCGTAGTTCGTTTAGAACAGCTCACGGGGCACCGGAACTTCTTCGGGTGCGGGCGTGGAGTAGTAGATTTTGCCTTGCAGGAACTCCTCAATAGCCAGGCTGGTAGGCTTGGGCATGCGCTCGTACTGCTTGGAAACCTCGATTTGCTCGCGGTTTTCGAACACTTCTTCCAGGTTGTCAACCGTGGAGGCGAACTCGGCGAGGCGGTCGTTCAGCTCTTCTTTCAGCTTCACCGACAGTTGGTTGGCGCGCTTCGAAATCACGGCAATGGCCTCGTACACGTTGCCGTTGTCGCCGGTGATGTCGGCTACGTTGCGCGTGATGATGGAGCTCGACGTGGTGTTGGGATTAGGTTTCATGGGCTGATTTAGTGACTAATTAGTTGGCGGCGGCCGTGGGCACGGCCTTCAGGCGAACAATCTCGGCCTGGCTGAAATCGTACATATCCTGCGCGGCTTTCAGGCTCTTGCTTTTGGGGTATGTATCAAGGAACTGCTGGTAGAAGTTCACCGCGTCGAGGAAACGTTCCCGCTGCTTCGATTCGATGCTTTCCTTGGCCCAGGCGTATTGGGCGCTCAGGCGCAGAAAGGAGGCCTGCTCGGCGTAAGCCGAAGCCGGATAATTGAGCTGAAAATTGGTGAGGGCCACCACGGCCGCCTGGTTGTAGCGCAGCTGATAGTAGAGGCGGGCACTCTCAAACGCTTTGTTTTCCAGCTTGCGCTGGAGTTCCTGCGACATGTTCTCGGTTTCGGCCTTGAACTTGCTTTCGGGGTAGCGGTTCAGGAAATCCTGGATGGATTCGAGGGCCGAAACGGTGTTGGTCTGGTCGAGTTCGTAGCCCGGCGAATCAAGAAACAGCGACTTGGCGTGCAGATATGCGGCTTCTTCGGCGTACTCGGAGTTGGGGTACGTGTCGGTGAACGACTTGAAATAGAACGCGCTCAACACGTAGTTGCGCTGCTTGTAGTTGGTGTTGGCAAAGTAGAACTGGGCTTTTTCGGCCTCGGGGCGGCCTTTCAGCAGCGGAATGAGGTCTTCGAGCAGCGTGCCGGCCCGGAAGAAGTCGCCCTTGTCATAGTACTTGACGGCGGCTTCGTACTTTTTATTGACGTCGGTGCTTTTCAGCAGGCGTTGGTAGCCACTGGCGCAGGAGCCCAGAATGAGCGTACTAACGAGCAGAAACAGAACCGTGAGGCGGGAAATCGGCATAAGGGGTGCAAAGGTAACGATTTGAGCCGGCGGAGGCAAGCCGGCCGGCGGCCCGGGCAGGCCCGGCTGCCAGCAAGAGGCCCGGCAGTGGGCCAAAGGTTGCAGCTAGCGCTGCCTGGGAGTAGCCACGGCGGCCGGCTTGGCCGGTGCAGAAATGGCGGGTTTGGTGACCGGCCTGGCGGGTTGGGCCGGGGCAGCGGGCTTGGGGCTGGTGGTTTTGGCGGGTGTTTTCGCCTTGGGTTTGGTGGTTTTAGTGGCGGGAGCGGTGGTTTTCTTTACCACTTTTTTCTTGACGACCTTCTTTTTGGGGCGGTCGTCGAACTGCTTGCCCAACACCTGGCGGCGGGTGGGCCGTTCCTTGGCGCGCCACTGGTAGCCTTTCAGGCGCTCATCGTCGGGCTTGAGTTCGTGGGGCGGGATGAACTTGGCCTCGGGATTGGAGAGGACGGAGATTTTATTGAGCTTGTTATCAAGGAATAATAGGCGCATGTTGGCCGAGAGCACGCGATTCATGCCGGTGGTGGCGGTGTCGCCATCGAGGGCGTAGAAGATGCTTTCGGCATTGCCGAGCACGTCCACGCGGCGCATTTTATTGTCGCGGAAGTAGGCCATCATGTTGCGGCCCTTGGTTTGGTTGAAGTTCAGGAGCGTGTCCTGATTCACGGCAAACGCATTGGAATAGAGCCGCATCTCGTCTACTTTGCCGCGCTTCGAGCGAATCTGGATGGAGTCGGCGGTGAGCTGGTTTTTGGCCTGCCACAGCACCGGGTCGCGGTTCATGTAGATGATGCTATCCTGCCGGTCGTAGGTCAGCGAGTCGCAGATTCCCTGCATGTTACCCCGAAAAATCTGCACCTTCGGGTAGGCGTAGAGGATGGTGCGCGTGGTGGTCTGGCCGGGCCGGGCCTCAATGCTGATGAGCGTATCGGCGGCCATATACAGCGTGTCTTTCTGGCTGCCGATGTTGCGCACCACCGGCCGGCCGCCGTAGAGTTTGGTGCGGCCCAGGGCGCGCCAGTATCTGCCGGCGTCGCCGCGCAGTACCAGGTTGTCCTTCTTGGAGGTGAGCGAGACGTGGCCCCGTGCTACGCCATACTGCTTCACCTCGTCATACACCAGTTGGTCGCCGCCCAGCAGGTAGTTGGGCGTGTCGATTTTGGCGTTGCGCTTGAAGTCGGAAACGCGGGTCTTGGTGTTGTAATTGCCGCCCTCGGCGTACAGATTCCCCTGCTTGCCCTTGATGCGCGTGGGGCCGTTGAAGTAAGCAATTTTACTGACGGTGTTGTAGCGCAGCGTGTCGTTGTTCAGCTCCGAATCGGGCGTCACGAGGTGCACGTTTTGCTTGAAAACGAATACCTTGGAGTTGGTGTCGTAGAAACCCTGCTGGCTGTCGAGGGTGTTCTGGGGGTCGGTGAGGTGGCCGGTTTCGGAGTAAGAGGCCGTTTTGCGGTTCAGGTCGTAGTCGAGGCTGGGCGTGGTCAGGGTCATGCGCGGGTCGCGCATCACCACGTTGCCGGTCATGCGAGCTGTGCGCAGGGCACCGTCGTAAAAGCCGTGGTCGCCGGTGATGGTCATGGTGTCGCTCTGCACCACACGCACGTTACTAAACGCCTCTACCTGATTGCGCTCCAGGTATTGATAAGCCGAATCGCAGTACAGAAACACGTCGTCCTGCTGAAAGCTGACGTTGGTAATCAGCTTGCGGATTTTCACCCCTTCAAAGTCGCCGCCCACCAGCGCGCCGGCCGTGAGCAGCTTGATGGGCGAGCCCTTGGCCGCGGGCGGATTGGTGCCAGCACGCGGACCCGCCGGGGCAGTTTGCGGCGGCCGGGCGGCCGGCGGCGCGGGGCGCTGGGCCTGCCCCAGCAGCGGCACCAGCAGGCACAGAAGTAAAAAAACGCGAAAGACGGCCATTGAGGGCGCAAAGGTACGGACGGAGGCCGCGCTAACGGCCATCTTTGCACCGTAGTACATACTGGCCCATGGGGCTGCCCGTTGCATCATGCTGGAATCCGTTCGCCGCTTCATTGAAGAAAACAATCTATTTTCCATCGAAAACGACCCCATTCTGGTCGCGGTCAGCGGCGGGCTCGATTCGGTGGTGATGCTGGACGTGCTGCACAAGCTGGGCGCGCAGGTGGCGGTGGCGCATTGCCACTTCGGGCTGCGGGGCGAAGATGCCGACGCCGACGAGCAATTTGTGCGCAAGCTGGCCAAACAGTACGGCCTCCCCTACTTCGCCGAATTTTTCCAGACCAAGGCCTACGCCGAGCAGGAAGGCATTTCGACCCAGATGGCCGCCCGCTTCCTGCGCTACCGCTGGTTTGAGCAGGTGCGGCAGGCGCAGGGCCTGGCTTACATCGCCACGGCCCACCACCAGCGCGACGAGGCCGAAACCATGATTCTGAACCTCACGCACGGCACCGGACTGGCCGGCCTGCACGGTATTCAGGTGAAAAACGGCCACATCATCCGGCCGCTGCTGGGCCTGGGGCGCGACGACCTGCACGAATACCTAGTGGAGCGCGGCCTGCGCTGGCGCGAAGACGACAGCAACGACAGCCCCGTGTACCAGCGCAACCTGCTCCGCCACGAGGTGCTGCCCGTGCTGCGCGAAATCAACCCCAACCTCGACCAGACCATGCACGCCACCGCCGAGCGCGTGGGAGGGGCCGAGGAAATCGTGCGCCGCTACGTGGAGGAAACCGCCGCCCAGGCCCGCCGCGACGAGGCCGAAGTGACGTACCTGAACATCAGAACCCTGCAAAAAACGGCGGCCACGGCCCTTGTGCTGCACGAGATTTTGCGGCCATTTGGCTTTTCGTGGTTGGTGGTGAAGGACATTGTGGCGGCTTTCGACGGCGAGAGTGGCCGGCGGTTTGACTCGCCCACGCACCGGCTGGTGAAAGACCGGGAAAACCTAGTTATCACGCCGCGCCGCACTTCGCAGTTTGGCACGTTCCAGTTGGCAGCGGGCCAGACGGACCTACTAGCCGACGGCATGCGCCTGAAAGCCGAGTTGCACGACGATGCCCGACACTTCATCATTCCGCGCTCGAAAAGCACGGCCGCGCTCGATGCCGATAAAATTAAATTTCCCCTCACGCTGCGCAAATGGCAGGAAGGCGACTGGTTTATGCCCCTCGGCATGAAAGGCAAAAAGCTGCTCAGCGATTTTCTTATCGACCAGAAAGTGCCGCTCAACTTAAAAGATGACGTGCGCGTACTCACCTCCGCCGATGGCAAAATCTGCTGGGTGGTGGGCTGGCGTGTGGATGACCGGTTTAAGGTGGAAGAAACCTCTGAGCGCGTGCTAACCGTTCAGCGCATGTAGCGTGGACTCTGCGAGTCCGCGCCCGGACCACACGCGGACCACGCGCTGCGCGGACTCGCAGAGTCCACGCTACGGGTGCGGTAGTTGCGAGTCGTGCCGTACTTTTACCCGCGAAACTCCAACCCCCCAATTCTTTTTCTATGAAAGTTACCGTAGTCGGAGCCGGCAACGTAGGCGCAACCTGCGCCGATGTGCTCGCCACCCGTGAAATTGCCAACGAAATTATTCTGGTTGACATTAAGGAAGGCATCGCCGAAGGCAAAGCCCTCGATATCTGGCAGAAAGCTCCGATTATCGGCTACGATTCCCGCACCGTGGGCGTGACCAACGACTACGCCCGCACCGCTGGTTCGGATGTGGTGGTGATTACCTCGGGCCTGCCCCGCAAGCCCGGCATGAGCCGCGACGACCTGATTGCGACCAACGCTGGCATCGTAAAATCGGTGACCGAGCAGGTGGTGGCCCACTCCCCCAACGCCATCATCATCGTGGTGAGCAACCCGCTCGACGTGATGACCTACCAAGCCCACCTCACCGCCAAGCTGCCCCGCGAAAAAGTATTCGGCATGGCCGGCATCCTTGACACGGCCCGCTACCGCGCCTTCCTGGCCGAAGCCCTGAACGTGAGTCCGAAAGACATTCAGGCCGTCCTCATGGGTGGCCACGGCGACACCATGGTGCCCCTGCCCCGCTACACCACCGTGGGCGGCATCCCGGTTACCGAACTGATTTCCAAAGAGAAGCTTGACGCCATCGTGCAGCGTACCGCCGTGGGCGGCGGCGAGCTGGTGAAGCTGATGGGCACTTCTGCTTGGTACGCGCCCGGCGCAGCGGCGGCCCAAATGGTGGAAGCCATCGTGCGCGACCAGCGCCGCGTGTTCCCCGTGTGCCTGGAGCTGCAAGGCGAGTACGGCATCAACGGCGTGTACCTCGGTGCCCCGGTTATCCTCGGCAAAAACGGCGTGGAGCGCGTGATTGAACTGCAGCTCAACGACGAAGAGAAAGCGCTGCTCGAAACCTCGCGCGGCCACGTGAAAGAGGTGATGGACGCGCTCGACAAAATGAGCGCTGCCCCAGCCGCTTAAGGCCTGCTGGTTAAGAATTGAAAAGCCCCGCTGGATATTCTGGCGGGGCTTTTTGTTTGGATATCAATGTAAGCCAGTATCTTGCTGGCTAAATTCTATTCAAGCACCTAAACCTGATTGATACAAACCCAGAAGTAACCGACGCCTGGGGAAAAGTTTTTTCCGACGTGCCGCAGGTCACCGTTCGTCTCGGTTCCATCTTCGACTACCCGGCTGATGCGCTCATCAGCCCCGCAAACAGCTTCGGCTACATGAATGGCGGGCTGGACTTCGCCATCTCTAAAAACCTGGGATGGCACTTGGAAAAAGACCTGCAGCGTATTATCAGAGAGAAACACTATGGGGAGTTGCTGGTCGGACAGGCCGAAGTCATACCGACTGGCAGCACGAACTTCCCATACCTGATTGCCGCTCCCACGATGCGCACCCCTATGACCATTACGCGCGGTCCCAACGTGTATCTGGCCATGAAAGCCATTTTACAGTTACTCCGCTACGGTCGGCTGGCCACTGGCGAACTGATACAGGAAAAAATACAAGGTGTTGCAGTGCCGGGACTGGGGACAGGTGTGGGACAGGTCAGGCCGTTGGTATGTGCCCGGCAGATGCGACTGGCTTGGGAAGATGTGATGCGGGAGAAGTTTGCTACCGAAGCGGGCTGGGAGGAAATGTGTGCGAATTATGCCTACTTCTATACTCATAACCGCTCCGATATCAAGTATGACATCTACTGAGAAAAGTATTCAACCCTAACGCGATATCACCCCAAACCGCCCAGCCTTCGCATCCAGAATAATGGTGTGCTGGCTGAAAGGTGCGTTGCCCAGCATGCCGCCCATGCCCGAAAAACGTGTTAGCGTGCGCTGCATGAATGTGGTGCCGTCGATGTAAGTGACTGTGCCCAGCGGCACGGTAGCCGCGCCAAACTGCATGGCGGCGGTGGTAGCTATAGTGTGCGCGGTCAGGGTTTTGCCCCAGGAATTCACCGGAACCGACTGAGCCGTGGCGGCCGGCTGGGCCATTTGCTGCCAGTTGGCGGGCGCGGTGAGCAGGGCGAAGGCACTGCTACCCGAGTCGAACATCAACTCCTGTGGCTGGCCCTGCAAGCCCACACGCAGCAACACCCGCCGCTCTTTGAAGCTCATGGGCACGAAGGCGGCGCGGCGCAATAGGCTGTCGGGGACACTATCGCTCAGCGAGAAGCGCTGTCGGGCGTAGTCGATGACCAATACGCGGCCATCGAAAATGTCCGTGCCGAGGGTGCCGATAATAAAGGGCTCGTTGGGGTTGGAGGGCAGTTGGGTAGCGTTGGCATAGGGCCGCACCCAGATTTTGCGGGCCAGCACTTGGCCCTGACCTAGAGCAAACTGCAAGTTGTGAACGGTATCAGCTTGAGCCTGCAGTGCGGCGCGGGTAGCGGGAAAGTTCGCTCGCAGAACTTCCAGCGCGTTAGACTTGAGCAGGGTGTACGGAGCGCCGGTATCGAACTGCAGGTAGCAGGTGCGCGGACAGCCGGGCACGCTGACGGGCACCAGCAGCGCCGCGTGGGCCAAGTGGTGGGTAGTATCGGCTTCCCAAACGAAGGCAGTGGTGGCAGGCAGCTGCGAAACCGCTAGCTGATTGGCCGGGGCCTGGAACTGCTTGCGGAAGTAGAAGTAACCACCGACGCCGCTTAAAGCGAACAGGGCGAAGATGGCCAGCAGGGTTTTGGCAAGGACTTTCATGAGGCAGGAGTTGGCGGTGGTTGACGGGTCAAACCTACCATGGCCCCTCCCTGGGCTCCTGCGTCATTGGGGCGTCATTTTGCCGCCATTTCGTTTAACTAATTGATAATAAGCAAGTATTGTTCACCTCAAACTATAGCCGGATAGGGTATATGTCGAGCCGGCCTTGGCGCAGCCGCAACTGGTTGTAGCCTACTGTTCCAATATTGACCAAGTAGGTAAGTACGAAGACGGCGAGAAATACTCCTTTCAATGCTACGCCGAAATAGAAGAACATGGCCGCTTGCAGCAGCAGCACCATCAGGTAGCTGAAGAAGCTGGCCGCCTGCCACAGCACCTGAAACCCGACGACCCGCCGGCCCACTTCGGCGGCGTGCGCGGTGTCGTGGCGATGCTTGCGCCAGAGCAGATAAGGCACTAGCAGGTTGAGAAATGGAAATATCAGCAGGCACAGCGCGCTCAGGTTGAGCAGTTCCAGTACTTGCGGGTCGGCGGGCAACGAGGGGGTCGCGGGGGACGCAGGCGTAGCAGGTGGCGGTGACTCAGGCCACTTGGACGAAAGCATATGCGCAAGCGCAATGGCCGGCTCAGCAACGAGCGTGGGCGCAGTTAACAGGGCATTAAGTGGGACCTCGAGAGCGGTGGCGAGGGCTTGAATGGTGTGGCCGCGCGGCACGGTTTCGCCCTGCTCGACCCGTTGAATGGTGCGCAGGCTAACGCCCGATTGCTCGGCCAGCAGTTCCTGCGAGAAACCTTTGCTTTTGCGAATGGCCAGAATACGAGCGGCAGAAAACATGAATGCAGGCGAAATCAGGGGTAGCTAATCAGGAGCTGGTAAATATATGGCAATGAAGCCCAAGCCCTCTTACCTCCAAATACCGCCACCGAGCATACCCAAATCAACCTCGAATTTGCTTTAAAATATTCTTACCTTGCAATATTCTCACTCACCCGGCCGGCTACCCCATGAAGAAATCCCTGACCAATTCGTTCGACAAGGTATTCTTAACCATCGAATTCGATGCGGCCAATCAGTGGATTTACAATAACTGGACGGGCGTACTACCCACCGAAAAGGTCATTCAGGGCTGTCAGGCGACCATTGATTTTCTGCGGGAAAACCGGTGCGCCCACATGCTGAACGACAACCGCGAAGTCATCGGCTCATGGAGTTCGGCTAATGATTGGATTGCCGAGAATTGGATGCCGCAGGTGATGGTGCTGGGCTTGAAGCGTTTCGCGCACATTGTCTCGCCGGGCATTTTCGGCCAGGCCTCGGCCGCCGAAATGGTGACGCGGGTGGGCCACCAATTCGAAATACGGCTGTTTCAGGACGTAGAACTAGCCAAAGCCTGGTTGCGTAGCGCGTAAGCTCCGCCGGTTACTGCTGGCTGGCGCGGAAGAGCTTTTGCTTTTCCTCTTTACTCAGGCTCTCGTAGCCGGAACGCGAAATCTTGTCCAGAATGCTGTCGATTTCGTCCTGCATGGGCTGGCCGGGGGCGTTGGGCTTCTTGCTGCTGCTCATGGAGGAAGCAGCCACGGGCTCGGGGCGGCGCGTGCTGCTGCTCACGCGCATGGCCGGCCGCGGGCTGCTTAGACGGCTAAACCAATTGCCGACGGCCTGCACCGGCCGGCCCAAATCGCGCCCGCTTTGCAACTGCTTGATGAATACGAAGCCCAGCAAGGCTCCGCCCAGGTGGGCCATCATGCCGCCCGGATTACCACCGCTGAGGCCGGCGAGCGAGAGCAGAATCACGACGGCCGCAATCCACTTGATTTTGACCGGGCCGATGAGAATGACCATGAACGTATAGTCGGGCAGCAGCGTGGCCGCGGCTACGATGATGGCCGAAACCGCCGCCGAGGCCCCGTTCATGGGGCTGCCCAGGCCGGGCTGGAAAGCCGGAATCAGGTTGAAGCTGAGCAGGAAGAAGGCCGCACCGGCCAGCGCCCCCAGAATGTAGATGCTCACAAGCCGGCGGTTACCGAGATATTCGCGGATGAGCTGCCCGAACCAGTACAGATTCAACATGTTGAACAGGATGTGCAGCAGGCCGTCGAAGAAGCTTTTCTGGTAGGTGGTGTGCGTGAAAGCGTAGGTGAGGACGGTCCAGGGGTGGCGGATGAACTCCGGCAGCGCCGACGACAGCTCGAACTGGCGCAGCAACAGCGGAAAATAGCCGCTGCTGCTGGTGATGGTCATCACGGCCTGCACCACAATCAGGCCCGCAAACACCAGCACATTGAGCATAATGAGCTGCATGAGGGCATTGTCGCGCTGGCTGAAGGCGGTGCGGATGTCTTGAACGATGCTCATGGCACGTATCGGGAAGTAAACTGATGCTACGAATTAAACGGATTTGCCGCTCGCGCGGCCCGGTCATTTTAACAACCAATCCTTAGTAAAACCGTTCCCGGCCGCGCTCCCAGAATTTGAGGACGATGAAGCCAATCAGCAACCCGCCAAGATGCGCAAAGTGGGCCACGTTGTCGCCGGGGGTGCGGTGCACCCCATTGTAGAGCTCATACACGGCGTACAGGAACACAAAATACTTCGCTTTGATGGGAAACGGAAAGAGAAGTAGCATCAACTCCGTGTTGGGAAAGAGGTAGGCGAAAGCGAACAGGATGCCGAACAAAGCCCCCGAAGCACCCAGCATGCCTCCGTTGCGCGATTCAATTGTTTCGATTACGGCACCGTCCACGGCCTTAGTGGCGGCATTGATGTATTCCTGGTTTTGCGGGTTGCGCTCCAGCGCGCCGGCGAGGCTTTCGTAGCCGGTGGCATCAGGAAAATAAGAGCGGAAAAAGTTGGCAAAATCCCCACCGGTGGGCGACTGGTGAAACTCCTGCCGCGCCACTTCCATCTTGTGCATTTCGTAGCCACGCACTCCTTCGTAGAGCAGGCCAGCCCCCACGCCACAAATCAGCCAGAAGGTGAGAAAACGCGACGCCCCCCAGCGCTGCTCCAGCAGCGGCCCGAAGGAAATCAGGCCGAACATATTGGAAATCAAGTGCCCCCAGCCGGCGTGCAGGAACATATAGGTAAAGAACTGCCAGGGGAAAAAGTACGGCGAGCCGATAGGGTACAAACTGCCGACCTGAGTGATGAGCGGCAACAGACTTTGCTGGGCAACGAGAAACAGAACGTTCGCAATCAACAAATTGCGAACCGTGGGAGTGAGATTGAACATGCAGCGAAAGTAGGTACCGCGAGAGCTTCGCGGTCGAGCCTTATTTACGGAAGAAGTCGGCCAGCTGCTGGCCATCGAGGAGTACGAGGGTTTTGCGGCCGTCGGGGGTGTAGCCGGGGGTTTGGCAGGCGAAGAGGCGGTCGGCCAGCGCGTTGAGTTCGGATTCGGGTAGACGGGTGGCGGCGGTGCCGGCGGCTACGCGGCGGGCCAGGGCGCGGGCCAGGCTTTCACTCTGGTCGAGCTTGAGCGGGCCGGCCGTAGTCCGGAACTGCTCAATAAGGCTTTCCAGCAGTTCCTTTTCATCCTGCGCGGGCATCCCGGCCGGGATGGCTTCCACGGCAATGGTGCTTGGCCCAAACTCATTAAAGATGAAGCCCAGCGCGTGCAGCGGTTCGGTAAGCTCGCGCAACACGGCGAAGTCGGCCGGCGAAAACGTGACCGTGCGCGGAAACAGCAGCGTTTGCGACGTGCCCACGGCCCGGCCCAGCTCCTGCCGGTATTGCTCATAAAGAATACGCTCGCGGGCCGCCTCCTGGTCAATCAGCAGCACACCTGATTTTACCGGCACCAGCACGAAGCGCTGTTGCACCTGCACGGCACGGCTGCCCGCGCCGCTCTCACGGGCCGGCGTGGTCCGGCTGGCCGGTACTTCAGGCAGATTCAGCCCCAGCGAAAGTTCGGCTGGACTGCTCGCCGCAACGTCTCGCACGGGAAAACCAGCGGCGAAAGTTTCGCTAGGCACCGCCGGCGCGGGTGTTTCAAAGCTGCGAACCGTGACGGCGTCGATGCTCGCGTTGTCGCGCACGGGCTGGCCCAGCTCGCGGTAGAAGGCTTCGAGCTCGCGGCGGGCCTGTTCGGTGGGGCGCGGCGGCGCTTGACGCTCGAAGCCGTCGCGGCGGGTTTCGGCGTTGAAGCTGGAGAAACCGGAATTGCTGGAGGTGCGGGCAGCGGCGGCCAGGTCGTCGGGGCGGTAGCCGTCGGAGCTGGCGGCGCGGGCCAGCGGGGTGGCGGCGGGCAGGTGGTCGTCGGCTTCGGTGGGGACGCCGCCGGTGCCCTTGCCGGCCCGCAGCGGGCGGATGGGTGCAAAGTTGACGTCGCCATCGAAGTCCAGCGAGGGCGCGATGTTGTGCAGGCCCAGGCTCTGCTTCACGGCAGCGCGCACCACGGCATACACGGTTTTTTCGTCCTCGAACTTGATTTCTGTCTTGGTAGGGTGCACGTTGATGTCAATCGCCTTGGGGTCGAGCTCCAGAAACAGCACGTAGAACGGGTGCGTGTCGCGGGCCAGCAAGCCTTCGTAAGCCGCCAGCACGGCGTGGTTGAGGTAAGCCGAACGAATAAACCGGTTGTTCACGAAGAAAAACTGGTCGCCCCGGCTTTTCTTGCTCGACTCCGGCTTGCCCACGAAACCGCGCACCGAAATGGAATGCGTCACCTCCTCGCAGGCCGCTAGCTGCTCCTTGTAGCCGTTGCCCAGCAGCGCCACAATGCGCTGGCTCAGCTTGCCGGCCGGCAGGCCAAACACTTCCAATTCATTTTGATACAGCGAAAAGGCAATCTGCGGATTGGCCAACGCCACGTGCTGAAACTCGTCCAGAATGTGGCGCATTTCCACGGCGTTGCTCTTGAGGAAGTTGCGCCGGGCGGGCACGTTAAAGAACAGATTTTTGACCGCGATGCTGGTGCCATCCGGGCAGGCGGTGGGCTGCTGGCTGGTGATTTGTGAGCCTTCTACCAGAATCAAGGTGCCGGTATCCTGCTCGGGCTGCTTGGTGCGGATTTCGACCTGGGCCACGGCGGCGATGCTGGCCAGCGCCTCGCCCCGGAAGCCGAGCGTGCGAATTTTGAACAGGTCTTCGGTCGAGCGGATTTTACTGGTAGCGTGGCGCTCCAGGCTCATGCGGGCATCGGTGGGGCTCATGCCCGCCCCGTTATCCACTACCTGAACCAGCTGCTTGCCGGCCTCTTTCACAATGAGTTGAACTTGGGTGGCACCGGCGTCGACGGCATTTTCCAACAACTCCTTCACCACCGAGGCGGGACGCTGCACCACCTCGCCGGCCGCAATCTGGTTGGCGAGGTATTCGGGAAGTAGGTGAATGATATCGGGCATAAGCAGTAGCGCGGGCGATGACGCGCGCCGAAGAAACGAAAAGAGCTAATCAGCACGTAAACAAGCGGAAACGTGCCCAACAATAACCACAAAATGGCCGCGTTATGAACCCGCGCGGGGGTTTGTTGCGTACCTTTGCGGCTAAATAGCGGAGTTCCAAAGCGAAATTTTACGGCTCGCACCGTTGAGTTTCGCGCCGGAGCTGCCCAGGTTTGGAACCTCCAAACCCGGCCGGCGGGTTCCGTTGTTACTCACGACAAAAGTACGGCCCCCGCGGCCCGTTTGCCCCTTGAACCAACACACCAACCCTACGGGGCTGATGCGCATCCCTTTCCAGCTTACCATGGCAGCCCTGCTGTTGGCGGCGGGACTGTTGCTGTCGTTTGCCGAAGTAAAAAAACTGCCCGCCGACCCGCTGCCATCCGGCCCGGTCGAGACGGCCTGGGTCGATAGCGTTTTCAACGCCCTCACGCCCGACCAGCGCCTGGGCCAGTTGTTCATGGTGGCCGCGTATTCCAACAAAGACCGCAGCCACGTTGAGCGTATTGAGCGGCTAGTACGCAACCAGGGCATTGGCGGCGTAATGTTTATGCAGGGCGGCCCCAAGCGCCAGGCCCTGATGGCCAACCGCCTGCAAGCCGCCGCCAAGGTGCCGCTGCTCATCGCCATGGACGCCGAGTGGGGCCTCGACATGCGTCTCGACTCTTCGGCCCACTTCGCCAAGCAGATGACGCTGGGCGCCATGGACGACCCCAAGTACGTGTACCAGATGGGCCGCGACATTGCCCGCAAAATGCGGGCCCTGGGCGTGCATATCGACTTCGCCCCGGTACTCGACGTGAACTCCAACCCCGGCAACCCCGTCATTGGCAACCGCTCGTTTGGCGAGGACCAGAACCGCGTGGCATCACTGGGCATCCAGTATATCAAGGGCTTGCAGGACAATAACGTGATGGCCGTGGCCAAGCACTTCCCCGGCCACGGCGATACTGACACTGACTCGCACGTTTCGCTGCCGGTCATCAATACGGACATGGCCCGCCTCACGAAGGTGGATTTGGTGCCGTTCCAACGGTCGTTCGAGGCGGGCGTGATGGGCGTGATTGTGGCCCACCTTTATATGCCGCTGTTTGATACGACGGATGCCAAAACCACCACCCTTTCGCACGCGCTGGTAACGGACCTGCTGAAGGATAAAATGGGCTTTAAAGGCTTGGTGTTCACCGATGCGCTTAACATGAAGAGTGTGAGCAAGCTCTACAAAGACGGTGAACTAGACGCCTTGGCTCTGGCTGCGGGCAACGACGTACTGCTGTTTTCGGAAGACGTGCCTTCGGCCTTGCTGCGCATCCGCGAGGCAGTGGCGGCTGGCAAGCTCACGCAGAATGATTTGGACTTCCGCGTGAAGAAAATACTGCGGGCCAAATACTGGGCCGGCCTGAACCACTACCAACCCGTGAACCTGCGCACCATGCGCGACAGCCTGAACCTGCCGGCCTCGAAAGTATTATCGCAGAGCATTTTTGAGCACGCGGTGACCGTTGCCAAAAACGACGATAAGCTACTCCCCTTCCAACGGCTCGATACGTTGCGGATTGCGGCCATCACCATCGGCACGCAGGCGGAGGGTCCGTATGCTACCATTTTCAATAAGTACCAGCCCGGCCCGGTGTACGCTGTGCCCGACCGATACGCGCCCGATAGCACATTTGCCCGCATCAGCAGCCGTTTGCAAGGGTATAACGTGGTGGTGGTGAGCCTGCACGCCATGAATAACACGCCCAGCCATAATTATGGCATCGGTGATGGAGCACTGAAATTTATCAAACAGCTGGAGGCCAACAAGCGCATCAAAACGGTGGTAGTGGCAATGGGCAATGCCTATTCGCTGAAGTTTCTGGAAGATGCCCGCACGCTGGTTTGTGGCTACGAAGACCATTACGCGGCGCAACTGGTGGTACCACAGGTGCTGTTTGGCGCATTGCCGGCGCGGGGCAAACTGCCCGTTACGGTGTCCCCCACCCTCAAAACCAACCTCGGCATTGCCACCTCCGACCTGCACCGCCTGCGCTACGCCGTGCCCGAAAGCCAGGGCCTGAGCTCGCGGGTGCTGGCTCAGATTGACAACATTGCCCTCGAAAGCCAGACCTACGCTGCCGCCCCCGGCTGCCAGGTTTTGGTAGCGAAAAATGGCACTGTGGTGTTCGACCAGAGCTACGGCTACTGCACCTATGACCAGTCGCAGCCCGTGACCAGTAGCACATTGTACGATTTGGCTTCGGTGACCAAAGTAGCCGGCACGCTGCAAGCCGTGATGTACCTCAAGGACCAGGGCAAGCTGAATATCGAAGAAAAGGTTGCTACCTATCTGCCCGAGTTGGCTCGCACCAACAAGCGCGACATGACCGTGCGCGACGTACTGCTGCACCAAGCCGGCCTCAAGCCCGGCATTCCAACGTGGGAGCGCACCCTGCGCGACGGACAGTTCAAGTCTGCGTTCTATGCCAGCGCCCGCTCCGACGATTTCCCCAACGAAGTGGCGCCTGGCGAATACAGTACCAAAGCCGCCGACGATTCCGTCTGGGCCTGGACCATGCGCTCCGGCCTGCTGCCGAAAATCAAAAACCGGTATCCGACGGAATATTCGGACCTGAGCTTTATTGTAATGAAGCGGGTGTGCGAAAAGATTCTGCAACAGCCGATTGAGAACTTTTTGGAAGACAATTTCTACCGTCCGCTGGGCTTGGGCAGTATGACGTACAACCCTTTGCAACGCTTTCCCAAAAGCTGCATCGCGCCCACTGAGAATGATACTTACTACCGCCGCGAGCAACTGCAAGGCACGGTGCACGACCAAACGGCGGCCCTTGTAGGTGGCGTGGGTGGCCACGCCGGTCTCTTCGCCACCGCCAACGACCTGGCCGTGCTGATGCAGATGAACCTGCAAAACGGCAACTACGGCGGCACCCGCTACTTCCAGTCGCCGGTGGTGACGGAGTTTGCGCGGCCCCAAACGGCGGGCAGCCGGCGCGGCCTGGGTTGGGACCACGGCGACCCCAGCAAGCCCGAAGGACCTACCAGCAACCTCTCCCCTGCCAGCACGTTCGGCCACACCGGCTTCACGGGCACCTGCGTGTGGATGGACCCGGATAATAATATTCTTTACATCTTTCTCTCGAACCGTGTGTACCCCGATGCCGGTAACAACAAACTGCGCCAGTACAACATCCGCACGCGTATTCAGGAGGTTATTTACAAATCCCTGGCTGCTGAGAATGCCAAGAAACTAGCTTCGGCAGAGGCTTCACAGAAATAGTTTTTAAGGAAAAGAAACGGACCGCTGACTTTGCAGTCAGCGGTCCGTTTTGTTTTAAACCTTGGCTATCAAACAACTGAATGCATCTGCATCCGGCTATTGCTGCGGCTGCACACGGTCGTAGTTAAACATCCAGCTTTTGCCGAACCGGTCGGTGAGCATGCCGAATTTGGCTCCCCAAAACTGGTCGGCCAGCGGCATGGTCACTTGTCCGCCTTCGCCCAGCTTGGCAAATAGCTGGTCGATTTCTTCTTCGCTGTGGCAATTGAGCGAGAGGTTGTTGCCATTCCCATCCTGCACCGGCTGAAACGGGGAATCGGAAGCCATCAGGACCAGGTCGCCGCTGTGTAGCGTGGCGTGCATCACGCCATTCTGGGCAGCGGCTGGCACGTGCTCGGCGGCGGGAGTGCCAGCGAAAGGCATCATGTTCAGTTCGCCTCCCAGGCACTGCTGGTAAAAGGTCATGGCTTCGCGGCAATTGCCCGAAAAGTTGAGGTAAGGAACGAGTTGGGGCATGGTAATAAAGGGGTTGAAATGAAAAAGTGATGCCCGGTCTTGCCCATTGAGGTTAGCTACTTCTCCATTATATGGGCTGACCGGAACGCCACAAAGATATAAAATAGCTCATTTAATTAGCAATATTATTTTACTAATTTTTTTAACATCACGATTTTATTATTTAGGCCTTTTGTCAGGCTCCTTATGTTTAAAATATGAGCATCGCATCAACAGCAGACAATAAATAGGCACCAAAAGAGCGGGCGTCGACCAACGAATAGCAAAGCCAACGCTGTCACGTTCCAACATCCGGCCCAATTTCCGGTTAGGCAGAACGCGCGGCTCTTTTTCGCGTTAGCTCTTCTATGAACATTGGCATCGTTTGTTATCCCACGTTTGGCGGCTCCGGCGTGGTGGCCACGGAACTGGGCAAAGCCCTGGCCCAGCGCGGCCACCGCGTGCATTTTATCACCTACAGCCAGCCGGTGCGGCTCGATTTCTTCAACGAGAACCTCTTCTACCACGAGGTGTATGTGCCGGCCTACCCGCTGTTCCAGTTCCCGCCCTATGAGCTGGCGCTGACCAGCAAGATGGTCGACATTGTGCAGAACGAAAAGCTTGATGTACTGCACGTTCACTACGCCATTCCGCACGCCTCGGCGGCCTACATGGCCAAGCAGATTCTGCGCTCGCGCGGCATCCAGATTCCGGTGGTGACCACGCTGCACGGCACCGATATTACCCTCGTGGGCAAGGACTCCAGCTTTGAGCCGGTGGTAACCTTCAGTATTAACCAGAGCGACGGGGTGACATCGGTGTCGGCCGATTTGCGGCGCGAAACCTACCAGTATTTCGCCGTCGAAAAGGACATTATGGTCATCCCGAACTTCATTGACCTGCACCGCTTCAAGAAGCAGGAGAAAAGCCACTTCCGGGCCGCCATCGCGCCGGAGGGCGAGAAATTATTGATACACACCAGCAACTTCCGCACCGTGAAGCGTGTAGAAGACGTGCTCCGGATTTTTGTGGGCGTGCGCGAGAAAATTCCGGCCAAGCTGCTGCTCGTGGGCGACGGCCCCGACCGTAACCGTATGGAAAAGCTGGCTCGCGACCTCGACGTGCACCGCGACCTGCGTTTTCTGGGCAAGCTCGAAGCGGTGGAAGAAGTGCTAAGTGTGGGCGACCTGTTTCTAATGCCTTCGGAAAACGAGAGCTTCGGCCTTGCCGCTTTGGAGGCTATGGCCTGCGAAGTACCCGTGGTGAGCACCAACGCCGGCGGCATTCCCGAGCTAAACGTACACGGCGTGACGGGCATGATTAGCGACATCGGCGATGTGGCCGATATGGTAAAAAATGCCCTCTACGTGCTCGATGATGAGAACCTACCCCGCTTCAAAGCTGCCGCCCGTGCCCGCGCCGAGGAGTTTGCGGTGGAAAATATTGTGCCGCGGTATGAGGAATGCTACCGCAATGCCATTGAGGCAGTGAGCGTAACGGCCTAGGCCCTGATTGTCATTGCGAGTGGAGCGCAGCGGAACGCGGCAATCCGTCCTCTCAAACCCAGACACCTGATAATGTGACAAAGTCTTTTTCAATAGAAAGCCCCGACTCTTTGTAGAGCCGGGGCTTTTCACATCTCAGGGTTTATCACATTCAGAGGACGGATTGCCGCGTTCCGCTGCGCTCCACTCGCAATGACAGGCGTTAAAACAAGCCGGATGCCTCGTTCTTCACCACCGCCAGCGCTTGGGCCGTGGGCTCGGCCCCGTCCATCATCAGGCCTTCGAGGATGCGCTTGGCGAGTTCGGTGCCACGGGCCTGGGCTGGGTTCTGGATGCCGTGAAAGGCGCGGTTGACCATCGTGAGGACGTTTTCTTTGGCTTCCTTTACCAGCGTCCAGGCATCAGCTGAGATGTAGACCTGCTGGGAGAGGTTGTGCTCGTACTCGGCCCGGATTTCCTGTTGCAGCAGGCGGTGAAATTCAGGCGCGGTGGAGCCGGCGCTGCTCAGGCGCACGAGGATGTTGTTGGGCGAGATGCGCTCCAGAAACAGCACCACCCGCTCGTAGGCTTGCAGGCGCAGGGGCAGTGTGGTTTTGTTGCTTTCGAGGCGCAGCTCAATCAGGCGGCGCTGCTGCTCTTTTTCCAGAAACTGTTTAAATAACAAATAAATGGCCGCAGCCACAATGATGGCGGGCAGGATGATTTTGAGCAGTTCGTAGAAATAGGTGGTTGAATCCATAGCGTTAGGCCAGACTTCAGAGCCGGCGAATAATAAACGAAGCGGTTTGTAAAAGCTGTGCGTGGGGCCGCAAAACTACGCCGTGAACCGCCGGGCCCCAACTGCTGTTTACGCTCCGATACTGCCGTATCTTTGCCATTCATCTCTCTAAATCGCCTTTTCATTATGGCTGCTGTTGCCACCCTCGCCCCCATTTCCCTCACCGACCGCGCCGTAGTGGAGGTGAAAAACATCATCCAGGAGAAGAACGTCCCGGCCGATTACGGCCTGCGCATCGGTGTGCAGGGCGGCGGCTGCTCGGGCATGAGCTACCTGCTCGGCTTCGACAAAGCCAAGGATGCCGACGAAACCTACGACCTCGACGGCCTGAAGCTCATCATGGATAAAAAGCACGCCATGTACGTGCTGGGCATGGAAGTTGACTTCCAGGACGGCCTCAACGCCCGTGGCTTCGTTTTCAACAACCCCCAGGCCAAGAGCACCTGCGGCTGTGGCTCGTCGTTCTCGGCGTAGTTTCTTCCGATTTTAATAGCACAAAGCCCTGGCCTACCGGCCGGGGCTTTTTCGTTTACTTTCGCGCCGATTGTTTCATCTGTTCCCAGCCCGATGCGTCTGTTGTTTTCGCTGCTGTTGCTACTTACCGGCCTGACAGCTCAGGCGCAAAAATTTAGTCCCGCCGAGCTGGCACGCTGGCAGCAGCAGGCCCGGCAGGTGAGCATCATCCGCGATACGTATGGGGTGCCACACATTTATGGCAAGACCGATGCTGATGCGGTTTTCGGCCTGCTTTATACCCAATGCGAGGACGATTTCGACCGCGTGGAGGCCAATTACCTCGATGCCATTGGCCGGCAGGCTGAGGTGGATGGCGAAGCCGCGCTGTACCACGACCTGCGCGCCCGCCTGTTTATGGACAGCACGCAGGCCCTGGCCATCTACCAGAAGTGCCCGGCGGAGATGAAGAAGCTGCTCGATGCTTTCGCCGCCGGCACCAACTACTACCTGGCCACCCACCCCACCGTGCAGCCCCGGCTGCTGCGCCGCTTCCAGCCCTGGATGCCGCTGATGTTTAGCGAGGGCAGCATTGGGGGCAATATCAGCGTGGTGAGCATTGAGCGACTAAAGGCGTTCTACAGCCAGAAAAAGTCGAGCTCGTGGATTGATACCGACTTCGGCCGGGCCGACCGTGAGCCGGTGGGCTCCAATGGCTTTGCCATTGCCCCCGGCAAAAGCGCCAGCGGCCACGCATTGCTGCTTATTAATCCGCACACCTCGTTTTATTTCCGCTCCGAAGTGCAGATAGTGAGCCAGCAGGGCCTGAATGCCTACGGCGCCGTAACGTGGGGGCAGTTTTTTATTTATCAAGGCTTTAATGAGCATTGCGGCTGGATGCACACTTCCAGCCAGGCTGATTCGATGGACGAATACCTCGAAACGGTGGAAGAAAAGGGCGGCAACTTTTTCTATAAATACGGCACGAAGCTCAGGGCCGTAACGGCGCAGCAAGTGTCGCTGCCCTACAAATCGGGCGATAAAATCCTGCGCAGAACCTTCACCATCTACCGCACGCACCACGGCCCCATTGTGGGCCAGAAATCGGACGGGCAATGGGTGGCGGTGCGCATGATGAACGCGCCGCTGGCCGCCCTACAACAGTCCTACCTGCGCACCAAGGCCACCGACTACGCCAGCTTTCAGACGGTGATGAAGCTGAACGGCAACGCCACCAACAACACCGTTTTTGCCGACACCAAGGGCAGTATCGCCTACTGGCACGGCAACTTCATGCCAAAGCGCGACCCGAAATTTGACTGGAGCCAGCCTGTGGACGGCAGCAACCCGGCTACCGAGTGGCAAGGCTTTCACCCGGTGAGCGACTTGGTGCAGGTGCACAACCCAGCCAGCGGCTTTATCCAGAACTGTAATTCCACGCCCTACACCGTGGCCGGCCCCAGCAGCCCGCTGGCGGCCAGATACCCCAAATACCTGGCTCCCGATGCCGAAAACTACCGGGGCCTCAACGCCGTGCGTGTATTAAGCCGCAAAGCCGTGTTCACGCTCGACACGCTGATTGCGGCAGCCGGCGACCCGCACCTAACGGCCTTCGACGACATGCTGCCGCCGCTGCTGGCTGCCTACCAGCCCACCTCGGCCGAAAAAGCCGCCGCTCCCGCCGTGGCCGAAGCCATCGAGTTACTGCGCGCCTGGAATCATGATTATGCCCAAAACTCCGTGGCCCAAACCGTGGCCATTTATTGGGCCGAGCGGCTGCTGGCCAAAGCCCGCGCCCGCGTGCCCGCCGCCCAGCCGCAACTCGACTACATCAGCTTCACCCGCTTCGCGCTGGCCAATACCACGCCCACCGAAAAAATGGCTACCCTCACCGAAACGCTCGACGACCTCACCCGCGACTTCGGCACCTGGAAAATGCCCTGGGGGGACGTAAACCGCTACCAACGCCTTACCGGCCGCATCGAGGAAAAGTATGATGACCAGCAGCCCAGTCGGCCGGTGGCGTTCACGTCGTCGGCCTGGGGCTCGCTGGCCGCGTTTGGGGCGCGGGCTTATCCTGGCACTAAAAAACGCTACGGCAACGTAGGCAACAGCTTCGTGGCCGTGGTGGAATTCGGGCCGCGCATCGTGGCGCGCTCCGTGGTTACGGGCGGGCAGACCAGCCGGCCCGGCACGCCGCACTTCACCGACCAAGCCGATTTATACTGCAACGGCCGCTTCAAGGAGGTGCGTTTTTATCCCGAAGACGTGAAGGCCCACGCCGAAAGAACCTATCATCCCGGCCAGTAAGCCCGCGCCGGGCTTACCTTCAACGCCATCCAACTACGCTAACCCCACCACGCATGGACGTTAAATATCTCTCCGACGACAAAGGCAAAATCACCGGCGTTTTCATCGCCATTGAGGAATGGGAACGGCTGCAAAAGCAGTACAACATCAGCGAAAAAGCGCCGGCTGACTCCGGCGCCAAGCTTCAGCAGTCGCTGGCTGAAGCCATGAAAAAGGTAAAACCCAGCGAGGAGGCCGAGTAAAGGAGACGCAATAAAGTAAAACGTCATGCTGAGCGCAGCCGAAGCATCTCTACCGCAGCAGTAAACCCAATTGAAAGGATTACCATTGCAGTAGAGATGCTTCGGCTGCGCTCAGCATGACGTGCTTTTTTCTTTCTGATTCGCCGACCCCTAGCGACCAAAATCATCCTGCACGCGCACGATGTCATCCTCATCCGATGGGTTATGCGCGTCGGTGTGCTGCCAGATTTCGGCCAGGATGCCCCAGTCTTTCAGGCCCACGAGGCGGTGGCGCTCGCCCTGGCGCAGGATGATGCGCTCGCCCACCTGCAGGCTTTTCACTTCGCCTTGCTCATCGGTTTCGCTGGTGGCCACGCCCACGGGGCCCTGCACCACCTGCCAGATTTCGGCGCGGCGGTGATGGTACTGCCAACTGAGCCGCTGGTGCGGGGCCACCACGAGGATTTTCGGGCTCAAGCGGCCCGAAATCCGCAGGCTGTCCACCAACAGGCCGTCGAAATAGGTATTGGCAAATTCCTGGGCCTGGGCTTCATCAATCACGAAAAACCCGCCCCACGGGCGCGTCGGGTCTTCCTTGTCAATTGTGAAACCTTGCTGCTTTAGCGTCTCGGCCACTTGCTGAAACAGGGCACTTTTTTGGGGGTCAGTATTGGGCATAAGAGTTAGGTTTCTTAATCAGGCAAACATAATAAAATATCTATTATTTTTTATACTTGCTACTTCCATTCGATTAGCTCAAACCGCACTTCGCCGCTGGCAGTACGGTTGGTTTCGCGCCATCCGGCCCGGCGGTAGAAGCCTTCGGCGCGCGTGCCCGGTGCGGTGCTTAGCCACACGGGCTCGGTGGTTTGGCCAAAATACCAGGCCAGCATAGTGTCGTGCAGGGCGCGGCCAATGCCTTTCCGGTCAAAATTGGGATGGACAAACAACGCCCAGACGCTGTGGCCCTGCAAATCGGCAATGGCGAAGCCCGCCAACTGCCCGTCTACTTCGGCCACCCAGCCTTTGCCGCGCCGCGTGAGGTATTCCACGTAGTCGTCATACGTCACGAGTGCCGGATTACTGAGCGCATTTTCCCTTACCGACAGCCGGATTTCAGACATCTGCGAAATATCGGCTACTTGGGCTTCGCGAATTTTCATGGGCCAATGAGTACTGGGCTCCCTGTTTTTTAGTAAGTTTTGGCGGCATCGGCCGGCACCACCACCACGTAGTCGGCCACGTTCATCTGCTCCTTTTCCAGCGTCAGCAGCTGCTCCTGGGTAACTACGCTGATGGTTTTCACGCGGAGCTTGGGCGCGTTCTGGTGCAACCAGGCCACGATGCCGTCGTGGTGGTCGGAGTGGTAGCTGCCGTTGAGGTGCAGCATGGTTTGGCCAGGCGCGAGGCTGGTCTGGATGAAGTGAGCCATGGTGGCGTCCTTCAGCGCCTGGGCCTGAATGATGTTCTGGGCTCCGCCACCGTGGGCTTTGCCATCGCCGCCAAACATGGCGGCCATGTTTTTGTAGCCGGGCAGGTCGTAATCAACTTTCAGCGGCAGCGGCGCGAGCAGGGCGCGGTCATTGGCAGGCAGCTTGTCGAGGGCAGTGAGGCTGCGCTGGGCCACGACTTTGGCGAAAGGGCGCGGGGCGTTGGTGCCGACGACGGGCAGGTGGTTTTCGCGGGCGAAGAGCAGCAGCGGGCGGTAGTCGGTGGCGTAGTTGGGCCACGGGCGGGCCTGGCGCTCGAAGGCCGTATCGGCCAGCGTGCCGGCGGCGTACTGGGCCACCAGCGGCTGCACGTCGCGCTCAAACATCTCCAGGCCCAGCACCAGCTGGCCGGGCTTTTTCAGCTTCAGCAGGTCCTTGGCTACTTGCAGCTCCAGCCAGTGGGCGAGGGCGTCGTTGTGTTGCTCGCCGAAAAGCACCACATCGGCCTGAGCCAGCTCCTGCATCATTTGGTCGTAGTCGGCGGGCGAGCCGGCGGCGGTGAAAAGCCGGTAGGCGGGCCGGTCGCTAACGAAGCTGGCGAGGCTAAAGAGCAGTAAAAAGAGACTGGCAAGGCGAAGGAAACGCATGAAACAAGGCATAGACGATAATAACAAAGAACGTCATGCTGAGCGCAGTCGAAGCATCTCTACAGAGGAAGTAAATCCTGTTGATTGGATTACCATTGCGGTAGAGGTGCTTCGACTGCGCTCAGCATGACGTTCTTTAATTTCCCCCAGCGCTCTACCCCTTATAAAACATCCACTTACCCAGCTCCTTGTACGTCACCTTCTTACCGTACATCAGAATACCCACGCGGTAGATGCGGGCCGCCACCCACACCGTGCCCAGAAAGCCCAGAATGAGCAGGAAAATGGACAGCCCCAGCTGCCACATTGGCACGCCAAACGGCAGGCGGATGACCATGGCAATGGGCGAAGTCAGCGGGAACATCGACATCCAGAAAGCCACCGGCCCGTCGGGATTGCGCAGGATAACCGACACGCCCACAATGTAGCTCAGGATAAGCGGCATGGTGATGGGAAACATGAACTGCTGGGTGTCGGTCTGGTCGTCTACGGCCGCGCCCACGGCCCCGAACAGCGCCCCGTACAGCAGGTAGCCGCCCAGGAAGTAGACGATGAAGCCGAACAGAATGGTGCCCAGCGGCAGCTCGGCCAGGGTGTTGAAGAAGCTGAAACGGCCGGCCGGGTTGGCCTGGGCCGCCCCTTGCTGGGTGCCCTGGTCGAAGCGCTGGGTGGCCGAGCGCGGCTCGTCGTCGGCAACCACCGTGGCGGTAGCGCCGGCGGCCGAGGTACCGGCAGCCACTTCGGTCTTGGGCTTGTCCTTGCCCGTCAGCAGGGGCATCACCACCGAGCTTACCCCGAACGAGAGCACGCCCCACAGCAGAAACTGCGTGAGGCCCACCGCCGCGATGCCCACAATCTTGCCCATCATCAAATCAAACGGCTTCACCGACGACAGCATCACTTCCATGATGCGGCTCGACTTCTCCTCCCCCACCCCGCGCATAATCTGCACGCCGTAGATGAAGATGAACATATAAATAGCCAGCGCCAGCGCGTAGGACATGCCCGAGGTGGCCAGCGCGTTGCTGTTGGCCTCCTTGCCGGTCTCATCAAGGCTCACGGCCTGCAAGTCCACCTGCGAGCGCAGGCGGTCGAGCTGGTCCTGGGTGAGGCCGGACTTCTGCATTTTCAGGTCCGAAAACGCCTTATTGAGCGCCGATTCCACGGCCGACTGCTTTTTCAGGCTGATGTTGCCTTTGCCGAAAAACTGCACGCCCACGGGCTTTTCCACGTCGAGGCCGGCGGGCAGGTACACCAAGCCGTCGTGCTTGGCTTTCTGGAAGCCCTTTTTGGCATCGGCCAGCGTGCCGGTGGTGGTTTCGAAGCGTAGCTGTGGGGTGCTCACCAGGCGGCTGGCCACGTTCAGGCCGGAGTCGTCGCGCACTTCTATCACATCGGTGGTGTCGTTGTCGGAGCTCGCCATTTTGGCGATGACGAAGCCGAACCCTGCCAGCAGCAGCGGCACGGCCAGCGTGAGAACGATAAAGGCTTTTTTGCGAACGCGGCTCAGGTACTCGCGTTGGGCAATGAGTAAGAATTTGGAGGCCATGACGAATGATTAAAGCAGTGCGTTAGCAGTTTCGAGGAGGGTTTCGGGCATGGTTTCGCTCACGCGCCGGATGAAAATCTCGTTGATGCTCGGGATTTTCTCGCGGAAGGCTTCCACTTCAATTCCCGCCGAGCCAATGAGGTAGCGCAACAGGTCGTTCGGCCGCACGCCGTCCTGCAATTGCACCCGCAGGTAGAAATGGTCGTTTTCCCGCTTTTTCTGTTCCACCACCTCAAAATCGGGGCTCGACAACACGGGATGCCCCGTGCCCTCCACCTCGTAGGTATTGGTCTTGAACTGGTTTCGAATCACGCCAATCGGCCCGTCCAGCACCTTGCGCGAGCGGTTGATGAGGGCAATATTGTCGCACATTTCCTCCACCGATTCCATGCGGTGCGTTGAGAAAATGATGGTGGCACCCTGGTTGCGCAGCTCCAGAATCTCGTCCTTAATCAGGTTGGCATTGATGGGGTCGAAGCCTGAGAACGGCTCGTCCAGAATAATCAGCTTGGGGTCGTGCAGCACCGTGGCAATGAACTGCACCTTCTGCTGCATGCCCTTGCTGAGGTCTTCCACGTTTTTACCGGCCCACTCCTTTATATCGAAACGATTCAGCCACTGCTTGATGCGCGCCGTGGCATCGGCCCGGCTCAGGCCGCGCAGCTGGGCCAGGTAGAGCAGCTGCTCGCCCACTTTCATCTTTTTGTAGAGGCCGCGCTCCTCGGGCAGGTAGCCGATTTGGGCAATGTGGCTCGGGTTCAGCCGCTCGCCGCGGAAGCGGATTTCGCCCTCATCGGCCCCCGTAATCTGAGTGATGATGCGGATGAGCGAGGTTTTGCCCGCGCCGTTGGGCCCGAGCAAGCCGAAGATGCTGCCCTCGGGAATTTCCAGGCTCACGCCCGAGAGGGCGACGTGGTTGGCGTAGGCCTTCCGCACGTCAATGGCTTCCAGTATTGGTTTCACAGAAAGAAGGGTTGGTGGGTTAAATTTAGAAGAATGAAGCTGGGCAAATGTATTGCGGGCTTCAGCTACTTGCCAGAAGCCGGGAGCCAAACGGCTGCAAACCGTCCCCAAGCGGTGAATAAGGCGGATGAATGGGCCCGGCGGTTTAGGTAGTGGCAGCGGGCCCGGGTTCGGCCAGCTCGTGCAGGCTCGCTTCGAGACGGTCGAGGTGCTGGCCGTAGAGACGTTGCAGGTAACGGCGCGTCAGGCTGGCCACCGGCAGGTAGAGCAACGCCGGCAGCACCACCACCAAGCCCAGCACCAGCGCAATGCCGAACCCGGAAGTCAGCCCGATTTCGCGCTTCGAAGTCGACACCACCATCAGCACGTTCAGCAGCCCGCCCACCGGCAGCATGGCCAGCGTGAAGCGGTAGTAGAAGCGAATGAGCGCGCGCAGGCCCCCGTCGAGGCGCAGCAGGTGGGCGCGCAGGTCGGCGGCGGGGTCGTCCATGCGGCGCAGCAGGTGCAACTTCCGGTACAGGTACACGATGCACACGGCCCCGATGGCCGCCAGCACGCCACCTGCTACTTGCAGCCAGAGCGCCTGCGCCAGCCCGGCCAAGGCCAGCGCCCCTGCCACGATGCCAATGTTGGCCCACAGCTCCAGCCGGGCACTCCGGCGCAATTTGTCAAGAATGCCATCGGACTGCCGGGCCAGCAGCCGCGTCAGGGCCGCCGCGTCGAGCGGGGCGGGCGCATCGGCTGGCGCGGGCTGCTGCCACTGGCGGCGAAGGTCATCGAGTTCCATCAGGCGGCGGGGACTAAAAGCGAGCGAAGTTTTTCCTGCACGCGGTGCATTTTCACGCGCACATTATTTTGGGTAATACCAAGAATGTCAGCCATTTCTTCATAAGTCCGGTCTTCAAGATAAAGCAGCACAAATGCTTTATCGACCTCCGACAAGCGGCCAATAGCCCGGTAGAGCTGGGCACGGTCGTCGGCATCGAAGCCCGTTTCCGGGGCCTGGGCCACGGCCAGCGCTTCGGCATCCAGCTCGCTCGGGGCCGGACGGCGGGTGCGCTGGCGCAGGTTCGAGATAGCCACGTTCAGCGCAATGCGGTAGAGCCAGGTGCTGAGCTTGGCCCCCGGCTGGGGCACGTAGCGCGGCCACGCCCGCCACAGCTGCAGCACCATTTCCTGGAACAAGTCCTGGCGGTCGTCGGCATCCTGGCAATACAGCCGGGCCACGCGCCGCAGCAGCGGCTGGTACTCGTGCAGCGCGGCAACAAAATCAGCAGACGGGGTGGCGGCGGCCATGCTTGGGGTAGGAGTTTTTCAGGGAGTGAATCGTCACTTGCGGCATAGCATTACAGCCGTCAGTGAAAATTTCCGCAAGAACTACAATTGTCCCATATAGCAAATAAAAAACCCCGCCTGACCAACGGCCAGACGGGGTTTTTAAAAACTCTCTAATCAAGTATTACGCGAAATATTCCTTCACTTTTTCGAAGAAGCCTTTCTCGTTCTTGCCGGGATGCGGCGTAAAGTTGTCCGAATCGCGCAGCTTCTCCAGCAGCTCGCGCTCCTGGTTGCTCACGTTTTTGGGCGTCCAGACATTGAGGTGAATGAGTTGGTCGCCGCGGCCGTATCCATTCAGGTCCTTGATACCCTTACCGCGCAGGCGCAGGATTTTGCCGGGCTGGGTGCCGGGGTCCACCTTTATTTTCACTTTGCCCTCGATGGTGGGCACTTCCAGGCTCGCGCCCAGCGCGGCATCCACGAACGAGATGTACTGCTCGAACATGATGTTGTTGCCGTCGCGCTTCAGGAATTCGTGCGGCTCCTCCTCAATCTGGATGAGTAGGTCGCCGGGCACGCCGCCGCGCTCGGGGAAGTTGCCTTTGCCATTCATGCTCAGCTGCATGTCGTTGGCCACGCCGGCAGGAATATTGATGGGAATTACTTCCTCGTGCAGCTGGCGGCCTTCGCCTTTGCACACGTCGCAGGTGCTCACAATGGTTTTGCCCTCGCCGTTGCAGGTAGGGCAGGTGCTGCTGCTCACCATCTGGCCGAGCATGGTGTTCACCACGCGCTTAGTCTGGCCCGAACCCTGGCAAGTGGCGCAGGTTTTGAGGTCGGTGCCGTTTTTAGCGCCAGTGCTACTGCACGGCGTGCAAGCCACGTAGCGCTTCACCTTGATTTTCTTCTCGACGCCGTTGGCAATTTCCTCCAAATCAAGCTTCAGCTTGATGCGCAGGTTCGAGCCTTTCTTCTGGCGCCGGCCACCGCCCTGGCGCCCGCCCCCAAAGAAGCCCTCGAAGCCCCCGCCACCGCCGAAAATATCGCCGAACTGCGAGAAGATGTCCTCCATGTTCTGGGCACCGCCGCCACCGCCGCCCATGCCCTGATGGCCGTATCGGTCGTAGCGCGCCCGCTTGTCGGCGTTGCTAAGGACTTCATACGCCTCGGCGGCTTCCTTGAATTTGTCCTCGGCCGTGGGGTCGTCGGGGTTTTTATCGGGGTGGTACTTGATGGCCATCTTGCGGTAAGCCGACTTGATAACGTCGCCTTCCGCCGTTTTGGTAATGCCTAATACCTCGTAATAATCGCGCTTCGTAGCCATCTTCTTTTGTATGAATCGCCTGTCATCCTGAGCGGAGCGAAGGACCTTATCACGCACCAACGACTTGCTCAGCCGCGATAAGGTCCTTCGCTCCGCTCAGGATGACAGACGTTTTTATTCTTTCAGCCTCCAATCAAACCCTAAAATTACTGCCCAAGCACCACTTTGGCGTGGCGAATAACCTTGTCACCCAAATAATAGCCCTGCTCCACCACGTCCACGATTTTCCCTTTCAGGTCGTCGCTGGGCGCGGGAATCTGGGTGATGGCCTCGTGCAGCTCGGCATCGAAGTCGCCACCCTTGGCTTCCATCAACGTCAAACCCTTTTGCTGGAGCGTTTTGTTCAGCTTGTTCTGCACAATGTCGAGGGCATCGCGCACGGCGGTGGCATCGGTGGTGGTGGCAGTGGCGGTGCGAGCGCGCTCTACGTCATCGAGCACGGGCAGCAGGGCCGTCATCAGTTCCTGATTGGCGGTTTTGAATAGCTCGATGCGCTCCTTGGTGGTGCGGCGCTTGTAGTTCTCAAACTCGGCAGCCAGGCGCAGGTATTTGTCTTTAAGGTCGGCCAGTTCGGCATCGGTGCGGGAGCCCTCGGCTTTCGGCGCGGCCGAAGCGGAGGCTTCTGCGGCGGCGGCAGTGTCGGTGGTTTCACCGTCGGCATCGGCCATTTCGCCAGCTACGTGGTTGGGGTCGGCGGTCAGGTTGTCGTCCTGCGGCAGGTTATTTTCGTTAGCCATTTGCGGAAATATTCGTCGAAAGGGGTTTTTCACGGGGTTAGCCGGTTAGTCAGGTGGCGGGCGCAAGGAGTGGGCCAAAGGGGCGCGGGCTGCCATAGTGGCATTGGCACTAACTTCGTCATTACACTTCCATAACAGTCAATAATCTGTATGAATCCCTTAGGCCAACAATTGATAGCTCAATCATTAAATCATTTTGCCCAAATGGCTCCTCAATTGAGTGTTGTCTATGTTCTAACGAATCCAGCAATGCCAGGAATGGTAAAGATTGGGCGTACAAGTCATGATGACGCAAAAACTAGGATTGACCAACTTTATACAACCGGTGTTCCAGTTCCATTTAACTTGGAATTTGTTTGCAAAGTCCCTAACTCAGAAGAAGTTGAAAAAGCACTGCATCTTGCGTTCGCCCCTCATCGAGTGAATCCTAAACGCGAGTTTTTTACGATAGAGTCTAGTCAAGCAATTGCAATCTTAAAGTTGCTTCATGTTCAAGATGCGACGAACGAGATTGAAAGTCAATTAACTACTAGCAACATCGCTCAATCAGAAGTTGATGCAGGCACACAACTCAAGAAAAAGCGCCCTCCTCTCAACTTCACCGAGATGCAGATACCGCCACATTCAGAGCTTGTTTGCAAAGTCAATGCAGCGATAGTAGTTGTAATAGACTCGAAAAGAGTTCAGCTAAATGGAGAAGAAATGTCTTTAACAGCAGCTACTCGTAAAGTTTTGAATATTGATTATAGCGTTGCTCCAAACCCTTATTGGTCCTTTGAAGGACAACTACTCCAAGAAATTTATAACAACACTTATGGACAGCTAAACGACGATTAACTACTCATGCACGCCTCCTAAATCATTTTTCTCATCTGCTGATTTGTCCCATTTGCAAATCTGAAATCGAGAATGAAATGACCCTCACCCGGGAGCATCCGTTATATCGAATCCGCTAGGAAGGCCACTCCTCACCACCCTCCTCTTCGCCAAGGCCTTGGCGTTTTACTGGCGCAGCGTCGCGACGAGTTTCTTCCAGCGCCTTCCAAATCATGTCCTTCAGCGGCACAATATTCTTATTGGTGAGGCTGGAGATGAAGATGGAGGGCACGTCGGCCGGGAGCGTGGCGCGGATTTCGGCCTCCAGTTCCTCGTCAATCATGTCGGACTTGGTGATGGCCAGCAGGCGCTTTTTTTCCAGCAGTTCGGGGTTGAACTGCTCCAACTCGCCCACCAGCACGTCGTATTCGGCGTTGATATCGGGCGAGTCGCAGCTTATCATAAAGAGCAGCATGGAGTTGCGCTCGATGTGGCGCAGGAAGCGGGTGCCCAGACCCTTGCCCTCGGCCGCGCCCTCGATGATGCCGGGAATATCGGCCATCACGAAGGATTTGTAGTCGCGGTAGGCTACCACACCTAGGTTGGGCACCAGGGTGGTAAAGGCGTAGTCGGCAATCTTGGGCTTGGCCGCACTCACCACCGAGAGCAGCGTGCTCTTGCCCGCGTTGGGGAAGCCCACGAGGCCCACGTCGGCCAACAGCTTAAGCTCCAGGATAATGATGGCCTCAATGGCTGGCTCGCCGGGCTGCGCGTACTGCGGGGCCTGGTTGATGGAATTCTTGAAATGGTCGTTGCCCCAGCCGCCGCGCCCGCCGGGCACGAGGATGAGCCGCTGCCCGTGCTCCGTGATTTCGAGCATCTGCTCGCCAGTTGCGGCGTCGCGGGCCACGGTACCGAGGGGCACTTGCAGCACAATGTCTTCGCCCTGCGCGCCGCTGCGCAGGTTTTCGCCCCCACCCTCGCCGTCTTTGGCAAACACGTGCTTCTGGTACTGCAGGTGCAGCAGCGTCCAGAGCTGCGAGTTGCCTTCGAGGATGATGTGGCCGCCGCGGCCGCCGTCGCCGCCATCGGGACCGCCGTTGGGCAGGCCCTTGGCCCGGAAAAAGTGGTGCGAGCCGGCACCGCCCTTGCCCGAGCGGCAGATGAGTTTGACGTAGTCGATGAAGTTATTGGAGGCCACGGGGATTGGGGTATTAAGGTAAAAAAACGGTCATCCTGAGCGTAGCGAAGGACCTTAGCACGACCGGACGATTTGCAGTAACGCTAAACCGTGCAAGCGTGATAAGGTCCTTCGCTACGCTCAGGATGACAGTCGTATTGAAACGTAAAGTTACGCTTTTACTTCGTTGGTCGCCTCGGCCGGTGCTTCGGGCTTGGCGGCCTGGTGCTGGTCAATCAGGCCACAGATTTGGCCAAAGATGTCGTCAATCGGGCCAATGCCGTTGAGGGCGTGAAATTTATTCTGGGCGGCGTAGTAGCCGGCCACCTGGGCAGTTTCGGTGTTGTACACCGTAACGCGGCGTCGGATTTTGGTTTCGTCCTGGTCATCGGGGCGGTTGCTGGTTTTGCCGCGCTCCAACAAGCGCTTCACCAGTTCTTCCTCCTGCACTTCCAGCGCAATCATGCAGCCAATGTGCGTGTTATGCGCAGCCATGAGCTGGTCGAGGCTTTCGGCCTGGGCCACGGTGCGGGGGAAACCATCAAAAATAAAACCGCCGGCCTGGGGGTTATCCTTCAGGGCGCTGCCAATCATCCCGATAACCACGGCATCGGGCACAAGCAGGCCTTCGTCCATCAGCTTTTTGGCGGTGAGGCCCAGCTCGGTGCCTTGGGCAATCTGGGCGCGCAGCAGGTCGCCGGTGCTTAGGTGCACGAGGTTATACTTGGTGATGAGCTTCTGGCTCTGGGTTCCTTTGCCGGCGCCGGGGGGGCCGAACAGCACGATATTCAACATGTAGAAGACGCGTTGCGCGAGGGAGGTGATTTTGGTGGGTTTGGGCAAGTTACTCAATCGTGACCAGAAACGTTGCTATACGGCGACGTACACATCGGGCAGATTGCGGCCCAGGCCGTCGTAGTCAAGGCCGTATCCGACCACGAAGTCATTGGGGATTTCCTTGGCTACGTAGCGCACCGTGAGCTCGTGCTTCAGGCTGGCGGGCTTGAAAAACAGCGCAGCAATCTCGACCGAAGCCGGGCCTTTTTCCAGTAGCGTGGGCATGAGGTGGTGCATGGTGGTACCTGTGTCCACGATGTCCTCCACGATGATGAGGTGGCGGTCCTGCACTTCTTCGCGCAAGCCCAGAATTTCCTGCACCACGCCGGTGCTGCCGGTGCCATCGTAGGAGGCCACCCGGATGAAGACAATTTCGCATTCGCCCACGAAGCGCTTCAACAAATCGGCGGCAAACATGAACCCGCCGGTAAGCACAACGACAAACAGCGGCTTCTGCCCGGCATAGTCGGCGCTGAGGCGGGTAGCCAGGGCGGCCACTACTTCATCCAGCTGAGCAGCCGACAGATACGGCCGAAATTCCTTGTTGTGGATGGTAATGTGGGGATGGCCCATGCGGCGCGGGGAGGGTGTAATGAGGGTACAAAGCTACTCACGGAATCGGCCGCGACATTCATGCCTTCCCTGTCTTGCTTCCCACCAAGCAGGTAAACGGGTTCCATCAATAGGCGGAAGACACAACAGAAAACATGAAAAAAGCCGCGACAATTGTCGCGGCTTTTCATCCTTTAATAACCAATACGTTGAATTCCCCTGGGGATAGGTGCCTAAGTCAGCCCTCCCCTACCGCACCTCGTGCAGCACCGTGTAAATCACGCGAAATACGGCTGGTGCAAAGGCTTCGGCGTAGCGAACGTGGGGCTGCATGGTGGCTTCGATGCGCTCCTTCTCCAGCTGCACGGGGGCCATGCCGCGTTCGCCGCCTTTCTCAGCAATGTGGGGCGCGATGACCAGCGACACGATGCTCATCAGTTTGATGAGGATGTTCATGCTCGGGCCGGAAGTGTCTTTGAAAGGGTCGCCGACGGTGTCGCCCGTCACCGAAGCTTTATGCGCGTCGGAGCCTTTGTACTGCATCACGCCGTTCACCATCACGCCTTTCTCGAAAGACTTTTTGGCGTTGTCCCAAGCCCCACCGGCGTTGCTCTGGAACATGGCCATGAGCACGCCGCTCACGGTGACGCCGGCCAGCAGGCCGCCCAATACTTTCGGACCGAACAAAAACCCGATGATAATAGGCGTAAGTAGCGCAATGGCACCCGGCAGAATCATCTCCCGGATGGCGGCGGTGGTCGAAATAGCTACACACTTCTCGTACTCGGGACGACCGGTGCCTTCCATAATGCCCGGGATTTCGCGGAATTGTCGACGCACCTCCTGCACCATGGCCATGGCCGCGCGGCCCACCGCCGCAATGGCCAGCGCCGAGAAGATGAACGGAATCATAGCACCCACAAACAGGCCGGCCAGCACTTCGGCATTCGAGATGTCGATGGTGTCGATGTGGGCCGTGCCCATGAAGGCGGCAAATAGAGCCAGCGACGTGAGGGCAGCCGAGGCGATGGCGAAGCCTTTGCCGGTAGCGGCGGTGGTATTGCCCACAGCATCCAGTATGTCGGTGCGCTCACGTACTTCCTTGGGCAACTCGCTCATTTCGGCGATGCCGCCGGCGTTGTCGGCGATGGGACCGAAGGCGTCGATGGCCAGTTGCATGGCGGTGGTGGCCATCATGCCCGCGGCGGCAATGGCCACCCCGTAGAGGCCGGCCGCCTTGAAACTAAGTACGATGCCGGCCGCCAGCACCAGAATGGGCAGTACCGTCGATTCCATGCCCACAGCCAGGCCGCCGATGACGGTGGTGGCGTGGCCAGTGCTGCTTTGCTGCACGATGCTCATCACCGGGCGCTTGCCCATGGCGGTGTAATACTCGGTGATGATGCTCATCAGCGTGCCCACAATCAGGCCCACTACCACGGCGTAAAAGACGTGCATGGCATCGAAGCTAATGCCGCGAATGGTGAAAGTACCAGCCGGCAAAATCCACATAATCAATCCATATGCTCCAGCTGCCGATACTAAAACCGAAATATAATTGCCGGTATTGAGTGCGCCTTGCACATTCCCACCTTCCTTCACCCGCACACACAGAATGCCAATGAGCGAGGCCAGAATGCCCATGCCCGCAATGGCCATCGGCAGGAAGATGGGCGAGAGCCCGCCAAACTGGTCGTTGGTCACGGTTACTTCGCGGCCCAGCACCATGGTGGCCAGGATGGTGGCTACGTAGGAGCCGAACAAGTCGGCGCCCATGCCGGCCACATCGCCCACGTTGTCGCCCACGTTGTCGGCGATGGTGGCGGGGTTGCGGGGGTCGTCTTCGGGAATGCCGGCTTCGACTTTGCCCACGAGGTCGGCCCCTACGTCGGCCGCTTTGGTATAAATGCCGCCGCCCACACGGGCAAACAGCGCAATGCTTTCGGCCCCGAGCGAGAAGCCCGTTAGAACTTCGAGGGCTTTTTCCATTTCCGTACCATTGGTGAGGCCACTGGGAACGAACATTTTATAGAAGACAATAAACAACGAACCCAAGCCCAGCACGGCCAGGCCGGCCACGCCCATGCCCATCACCGAGCCACCCGAGAACGACACGTTGAGCGCGGTGCTGAGGCTGGTTTTGGCAGCCTGGGCGGTGCGCACGTTGGCTTTGGTGGCGATTTTCATCCCGATGAAGCCCGCCAGCGCCGAAAACACGGCCCCAATCAAAAACGCGATGACGATGACGGGGCTGGAGTTGCCGCTCGTAGTGCCCAGGTAGAAAAGAAATGCCCCCGCAATGAGCCCGAACAGGGCCAACACCTTGTACTCGGCCTTGAGGAAGGCGATGGCACCATCGGCAATATAGCCCGCAATGGTGGTCATGCGCGCATCACCAGCATCTTGTCTGGTTACCCAACCGGCACGCAGCCAGGTGTAGAGCAAGGCAAAAATGCCCAAGGCAGGCACGGCGTAGAGGTATGGGGTCATAAAAATGAAATGGGTGGGAAAAGTGAGTTAAGCGGTTTTCGGCTCGCAAAATAGCGGAAATTGCTGCGAAAACTACTTTCCCATCCACTTCATAATCAAGTGCCTCGAAAAAAACGCACTGCGGCCCGCTCTGTGATGTAATAGAGGGCGAAACAACCGGCCGTTATCAGCGGCAGCATTACCCAATAGTAGCGGGTGTAGCTCACTAATTCGCCCGTAAGAGCGACAATGCCAACATAGCCCAGGATGAGCAGCGGGAAGTGATACAGATAGAGCGAAAAGCTGAAAATGCCGACTTCATGGAATACCCGCACCAGTATGTTTTGCCGGCTGACGCGCCCTGCCAGTAACGCCGACACACTGAGCACGGCCAACACAGAAGCCACTGGCCCCGACAACAGCCGCAGGTGCAACGCGGCCATGGCAATGAGCAGCAGCAACAGCGCGCCGATGCCCAGCGCCAGCCAGAAACCAGAAACCTGCCGGAAGGACGGCAGCCAGTTAGAATGCGTTACGACTACATCATAAAGACCTACGCCCAAAGCAAAATAGCCGTTGAAAAGGAACAGGAAATCACCAAAAAAGCCGGTATCCAGATGCAGCACACTGGCCACCACGCCGAACGCATAGAAGGCCGCCGATAGCGCGTAGTAGTATCGAATACGCCAGAAAGCCAGGGGCACTGCCAGGTAAAAAAGTGCCTCGGGCAACAACGACCAATACACACCATTGTAGCCGAAGTAGTGTTCGCCGGGCTTCAGAAATAGGATGGCGCGGCCCACGGCCTGCAGCGTAAGCGGGTGCAGCTCGTGCCACGCTCCGAGCAGCCCCGCATTGAGCTCGCGGCCGATGGAGTTGGTCATCAGCGCCGGATGCGATGAGGCCACGTAAGCTAGCACCAGGCCTCCCAGCGCCAGCGAGGCCAGATAAGGCGGGTAAATGCGCACAATGCGGTTGAGGTAGAACCGGAAAGCCGGGCGGTGCTTCTTGAGCTGCGCATACCGGATGAAAAACCCCGAAAGCACAAAAAAGAAAATCACCATTTCGTAGCCTGCCGAGCTGAGCATATCGCCGATAAAGGCAATGTACTGCAGCGGACTCCAGCCCGCCCGGGGAAAGGCCCGCAGGTACTCAGTACCACCCGACCACAACAGAAACTTGGCGTGAAAAACGACGACGTAGAAGGCACAAAATCCCCGCAACGCGTGGAGAATATCCAGTTCCTGATAGCTAAGCAACCGAGGAACGACGGGTTTGTCTTTTAATGAAGGGGACGCAGGTGCTATTAGAGACATATAGGGTAAAGGTACAGCCGTGCTCCTATAGTTCGCGCAGCAAAACCTGGTATAGCGCCAGCATGCTCTCAATATCTTTCTTGACTACCAGCTCATTAGGAGTATGCACATAGTCTTCGGGCGCGCCCACGAAGCACCAGTCCCAAGGCGCGGCGGCGTGCTGCAGTTCCTTGGCATCGGAGCCGCCGCTGCCCTCTACCTCTAGCTGGTGCGGAATGCCCGAATCGGCCGCGATGGCCCGGATGCGGTCGACATAAGCCCGGCGCGGAATGAGCGAATCACGCAGCGAGATGGCGCAGCCCTGGCCGGCGTGCACGCCCTCAGTCACCCAGGTGATGTCCGAAATCAGGGCTTGGCGCACACCGTAGGTTTCGTAGATGTAGTGGGCCAGGTAGGCCACCGAGCCGCCGCCGTGCTCTTCCCAGCACGAGAAGGCGATGATGCCATGCTCCAGGGTTTCGCACAGGCGCAGGGCATTCCACACGCCGAGGCGGTTGTCGAGGTAGCAGCTTTGCACGGTGGTGGCCGTTTCGCGGAAGTCGCAGTAGAACGTCAGTTCGGTGCCCCGGTCAATATCGCGGTGGAACGCGTAGCCCAGTTCACCCGTTTCCTCGTCAACGGTTAACGTACAGTCTACTTCTCCTTGCGAATCCTTTCCTACCAAGCGATACCCCGCTTCGGCCTGCGGGCCGCCAATCCGGACCAGCTGCCGGCCGTAGCGCACCGTGAAGCCGATGCTATCGAGGTGGGCAAAAACGGCCGTGCGCGGCTGCCCGAAGACCAGCAGAATGCAGTCCTGAAACCGCTCATCGGCGATAATCTGGGGCTGGTGCTGCCAAGTATGTTGCTGTTGCCGAACGTAATTGAGTACAAATTGGGTGAGCGCGGCTTCATTGCCGGCGGGGGCCGGCAGGCGGCAAAGCGAGTGGAGCAGGTGCATAAGCGAGAGGAAGTACGGCCAAAGCTAGGGCAAACTCCGTACTTTAGCAGGCCCGTTCCCTGCTCTTCCCAATTCGTGCCGGAAGAACAAGGGTTTGGGGCTGCTATCTACTCTCATTCTATGCTGCGTTCGCTGTTTTGTGTCTGCTTGGGGTTGCTCATGCTGCCATTCCTGGGCAGGGCCCAAACGCCCGATACAATCCGCACCCCGCCCCCGATGAAGACGGTGGCCCTCGACTCGGTGGGCGTATTGCCCTCGGCCATCGATACCAAAGGCTGGCTGTTGATGGACAAGGACATCCAGATGGAGCTGGATGGGGCTGTCTATAATATTTACAACTTCAAGTTCGACAAGGCCGAAAAGCAATTCCGCTCGCTGCGCCGCCGCTACCCGAACCATCCCATGGCGTATTTTATGCTGGGGCTGAGCACCTGGTGGAAAATTCGTCCCACCAACTTCCAGAGCACGCAGTACGACAAGCCCTTTTTCGCCTACATGGACACGGCCATCACCAAGGCCCAGGCGCTCTACGACGCGGATAATCACAACTACGAAGCCAGTTTCTTTCTCTCGGCCGCCTACGGCTTCGATGCCCGCCTGCACGCCGAACGGCACGACTGGCGCAAGGCCACTGTGGGGGCCCGACGCTCGCTCAACTACCTAAAAAAGAGCCAGGAAGCGAATGGATTGAGCCCGGAATTCCAGTTCGGCCAGGCTCTGTTCAACTATTACGCCGTTTGGATTCCGGATAATTACCCGCTGCTCAAACCCGTGCTGCTATTCTTCCCGAAGGGCGACAAGAAGCTGGGACTGGAGCAATTGCGGAGCGTGGCTACCAACGGTTTTTATACGGCCACCGAGGCGCGGGTATTTCTTATGGGCATCCTCAAAAACGAGGAAAATAATGCCGAAGAAGCCATGCCCGTGGCCAAATACCTAGCCAATAAGTTTCCGGATAACGGTTACTTTCAGCGGTTTTATGCCTTGCTGGCTTACGACCAGGGCGAGTTCACAGACTGCGAGCGGGTGAGCCGTGAAATCCTGGATAAGATTAACAAAGGCATGCCGGGCTATGAGGGCATCAGCGGGCGCTATGCCAGCTATTTCCTGGGCTACCTGATGCAGAACCGCTACCGCGACATTGCCAAAGCCAAGGACTACTACCAGCGGTGCATCGTATTTGCCGAAAGCACGGGCGACACTTCCGGCGGATTTTATTTGTTTGCCAATGCCAACCTGGCCCGCCTTGCGGTGAAAGAAAAGGACCTGGCAGCAGCCAAGCGCTATTATGCAGTAGTGGCCGACAAAGCCGACCACAAATCGGAACAATACAAAGAGGCAAAGGCGTGGCTGAAAAAGAACGGCAAAGCCTAGCCAGCGAATTATGGAGCTAAAGGATTTATATATTACCCCGTTTTACTTGGCGCTTATTTATGGCATAGCCTACGGGCTGCGCGGTTCGGTGACGAACGTGTACACCAAAAAGTATTTTATTCCTGCTCTGACTGTCAAAGTAGTAGGTGCCATTGCGCTCGGCATTCTGTACCACACCCTATACGGCGGAGATACTAATAATTACTACAAGCAGGCCAGCGTTGTCTATCACGCCTTCGGCGACTCCTTTGCGGCTGGCTTAGAACTGGTTACCAGTTCTGGCGATATAACTCCGGCTATTGCTAAATATACCGGCCAGCTATACTGGTTTGGTCACGGTAGTAATGAGTACTTCGTGATTCGGGTAGCAGCTGTATTAGCCTTATTAAGCTTTGATACTTATACGGTTATCGCTGTACTGTTTGCAGCAATAACTTTCAGCGGTATGTGGATGATGTACATGACGTTTGCCAAAATTCGGCCGCAGGTGTACAAGGAATTAGCCATTTCCGTATTTTTTCTGCCTTCTGTTTTTTTCTGGGGGTCGGGGCTGCTGAAAGACTCTCTATGCCTGGGGGCATTAGGCTGGCTTTTCTACTGCTTTTACCGGGGGGCCATTGAGCGTAAGAATATCCTGCGCTGCTTGTTAGTAGGCCTACTTATGGGCGCAGTTATTCTGTCGATGAAGACTTATATTCTTCTCGCTTTTATGCCGCCAGCTCTATTGTGGGTATTCAATGAGAACACGCGCAACATCAAAAGCGCAGCGGTGCGCTGGGTGGCCAAGCCGTTGTTCTTAGGCGTGGGAGCAGTGGTAGCCGTTTTTGCAATGTCGCAACTGGCCGCTGCCGATGAGCGTTTTAATCTGGATAAGATAGGTGAACAAAGCAAAGTCACCGCTGACTATCTCCAACGCGTTAGTAAAACAGAACAGGGTTCCGGCTACAACATCGGTGCCCAGGACGGTACTCTTGGGGGCATGGCTAAGCTCGCGCCTCAGGCCATTATTGTGGCGCTGTTCCGCCCCTTCCTGTGGGAAGCCCGCAACCCAACCATGCTGCTATCGGCCCTCGAAGCCACGTACTTTCTACTGCTCACGATACGCATCTTCTGGCGCGTAGGCTTCTTCAAGACCATTGGCGCAATAGGCAGCGTGCCCGTACTCACACTCTGCTTTGTATTCAGCCTGATTTTCGCTATTTCCGTGGGTATTTCCAGCGGCAATTTTGGCACGCTGGTGCGCTACAAGATTCCGCTGATGCCATTTTATCTCAGCGGCTTGTACATTCTGCAGAGCATCACGGTGCCGCAAGCGACCGCCCGGGCAGGGCAACGTCGCATAGCGGGTGTGCCGCGCTTGGCGCAAGCCTAATCTCGACCGGTTTAGCTAAATAAATTCAGGAAGTTGGGGGTATTGGCCCGCACCGAATAGCGCTGCTCAATGGTAGCACGGGCGGCAGCGCCAAGGTGTTGCCGCAAGCTGGCATTGGCCAGAAGTTGGCGCAGGCTGGCTTCCCATTCGGCGGGGTTGGCGCACACAAAACCATTATAGCCGTGCTGTACCACTTCGGTGTTCATCCCGACGGGTGATACTAGCGCGGGTACACCCAAAGCCATGTATTGCAGGGCCTTGAAAGCGCATTTACCTTTGGCCCATGGGTCATCTTCCAGCGGCATCAGCCCCACATGGAACCCCAACAGGTCAGCTATTTCGGTATCTTTCCGCCAAGGGAGGTACACCAACGAGCTTAACGGGAAGGCCGGCGGCTGGTTGGAAATAACGCGAAATTCAAAGTCCAATCCCTCGGCTTCCAACTTGGCCAGCACCGGTACCACTTGGTCGAGGTACTTGAGGGTGGAGTGCGTGCCGGTCCAGCCAATAACGAGGCGGCCGGGCGCAGCCTGGTCGCGCACTTGGTTGTGAAGGTGAACGGTGTCGATAGTGGTGGGGTTGACCACAGCACGGGGGTTGAACTGGAGAGCATAATCAGCCAGATAGCCGTTGCCACAGCTGTTTTTGTAGGCCCAGCGGCAGATATCGGCCACCTTATGATGCCACTTCACACCAGCAGCAATTTTGTTGGCTTCGGAAGTATTGGCCAGCCAAATGGCATCGTCAAAATCGTATATTACCCTTTTGCGCAACAATTTGCTAATAATCCATTCAAATATGGGCGGCCCCACGGGTGCGGCCTCGCGGTGGATGAAGACAAAATCGTAATTGGGCACGCGAAACATCAGCCCGAGCCGACGGGCAAACCCGCCCAAAATACCTAATGCCTTGGCTCCGGCCCGGCCCGGTTGATACAAAATGTTCCAGGTAGCGACGGAAATGAACGGGGCCAAGTGGTAGGTATGCCCAGCGGCCGTCAGCGCATCCAGGTATTGCTCGAAGCGGAAGCGTTGAGACGGTGCCCGACCGGGTGGATAGGGCACAAGAAATAAAATGCGCATACAATGGATAATACGTCGGATAAGAGTCCGGCACCTCAAACGGGAGCGGTGTTGGTCGGCCTCACAAACGTGACGCGGGCTTTCCTAACACAAGCTATTAGAGGGAATGGAAGAGGAATAAGCCGCCGGAGAGCCTGCAAAGGTACGGCCAGCGCGCCCCCTATTCGAAGCGCGAACGAAACTGAGACAGCGGTAGGGCCTCGTTTCCGTCGTGAGTGCGCAACGCCGTGAGGCGAATCAGGCCCGTGCCGCACACCACCACCGGCTGTCCATCGCGCACGAAAATGACCTTGCCTGGTGTCCGGTTTTCAATGTGTACGTCGGCTTCGGGGGTAGCGGCCAGCACCCGGAGCAACTGGCCGTTGAGCAAAGTGCTGGCTCCTTGGTACGGCCAGCCCAGCGCATCGACGAAGCGGCTAATGGCGGCGCTATCGGTCTGCCAGTCAATCCGGTAATCCTGCTCGTCGCGCCATAGACTGTAGGTGGCGTCAGCCTCAAGCTGACGCTGACCGGGAGGCAATTTGCCCGTCCGCAGCCCTTCCCATAGTTGCGTTACCAACTCTAAGTAGCACTCCACCGCCAGCTGAATCGCATCAGCGATACGCATGGGGTAGTGCACAGAACGGGCTGCCTGCCCCAGTATAGGCCCTTCATCGTATTCGGTTCCACCGTATAAGGCGGTCACACCAATAGCAGACTCACCATTAATCAGGCTATTGACCAGAGGTGCAAAGCCTCGGTAACGCGGTAACAGACTATCGTGCAGCACAATGAGCGTACTTGCATCGGAGATAAGCCACCGCCACGACACTGCCAGCGAGTAGGCCGTGGGCGCAGCACGGGGCGCGGTGCGGCTCTGGAACGGAATACCGAACTCAGCGCATAAGTTCTTGATATCGACGAAGAAATCATTTACCAAATGGGGGTCCGGTGTGCTCACTACCAGCACCACCGCCGAAAAATCGAGGTGAGTTACGATGTGCTGAAGCACGCGGTAACCTTTTTCGGTCATCAGAAACAGGGTTACTCCCGGCATTGTCGTCATGGTTGCTATTGGCCTAGGTCAGCGCGTTTATTCGTCGACAATATAGAGGGGGCGGTTTTTTACTTGCTCGAACGTTTTACCCAAGTATAGGCCCACCAGTCCGAGTGCTGCCATCAGCATCCCGGCTAGAAACCAACTGGAAATAATAAGGCTGGCATAACCCGGACGATATACTTTCCCTACCCAGCAGCGAGCCAATAGTACACCCGCGCACAGGAGTGCCCCGCCTGAAAGCAGCATCCCTGACTTCACGAGGAGACGCAAGGGTTTATCGGTATTAACCATGATAACTTCCAGGGCTTGGCTTAGGCGGCGACTAAGGCTGTAGCTGCTGCGGCCGGCAGCGCGACTGGCGTGCTGAACGGGAAGGTAGGCGCGCCGAAACCCCACCCAGCGTACCATAGTAGGGAAATATTGGATACTTTCGCGCATGGCCAGCACGGCGGCAATCACCTTGCGGTGGTAGATGCCGAAGTTGGCCACCGTGGGGTCTTGCGGGGTTTCGGTGAGGTAAGTAAGGATGCGGTAGAAGGTACGCGAGAGCATTTTTTTGCTCCAGGAATCTTGGCGGTTGGTGCGCTGGGCCAGCACCAGGTCGTAGCCTTGGCGGGCGAGGGCCAGCAGGGCCGGTATTTCCTCGGGAAGGTCCTGCAGGTCGCAATCCATCACCACTACCCACTCGCCCCGGCTGCGGTCGAGCCCAGCCGTGATGGCCGCGTGTTGGCCAAAGTTGCGACTCAGACGCAGGCCGTGCACCCGCGGGTCGCGGGCTATTTCGGTTTGAATCCGCTGCCAGGATTCGTCGGGACTGCGGTCGTCGACTAGAATAATTTCAAAATCGACCGCAAGGGACTCCAGCACCTGTACCAGCCGTTGCACCAGTTCGGCCACCAGCACGTCGGCCCGATACACTGGGCTTACGACGGAAAGCAGTAGAGGGGCAACGGGCGTCATGGACAGCAATCCTTCATGCGTAGCAAATATTAGTCAGAGAGCACTAGCCCCGACGAGCGGCCTGCGTTGGCAAGCCCAGCCGGCAGCCAGCGCCCCAACCAAAGGGCCGCGGGTACGAGCAATAGCACATCTGCCTGCAAGAGATAGCGCATTTCCAGCCCCCGGTATAGGAAGCAAATGTACAGGTATATAAGCGCAGCCACCGCCGCAACCAGCCCCAAGGCCGGTTGCCGCCGTATTCCTACGAGTATCCCGCCCCATCCTAGCAGCACTAACACGGTGCGATAGCCAAATAACAATTGCATCAGGCCAACACGAGACGGAGCAGCCCGTTTTTCCAGGACCGGGGCCTTAGCCATGGTCGATTTAAATAAGGCCTTTTGAACATTCTGTAACGGAACATCCAACCAAAACCGGAACGGGTGCTCCGCCGCAAACCGCAGCCGCAAACGCTGGAAGCCCGCTCCTATTTCTTCATTACAGGCCCGAAAATGATGATTCTGGTAGGCGGTATCAGCTAATACAGCAGCGGTATCACGATAGTAGCTGGCACTATTGCTAATGCCTCTGCGCAACACCCAGAACCCAGACCCGCACTGCCGGGCGCGCGCCACCAGCCGCTGAGCCTGCCCTTCTTCCTCTGCTGAGCTAAAGGCCGAAGCCGGGAAATGAATGCGACCTTTACCAATGAGCACCGAATCAAGCCACGGGTTCTCGTTGGTTGTCCAGCAGTGTACCCACTGGTAAAATTCGTCTACGTCCACGGTCTGATTGGCATAGCCAGCTGTCTTCGGTTTAAGAAGTACCAGGCGGTGGGCCAGCAGATAGTTGCGTACCGGCCATCCGCCGTAGAGCAGCCCAAAACCCAGTATGGCCAGCCCAACGTTACGCGCTATCGAATGCCAAGCGGCCTTGCGGGTTTGCCACAGCACCCACAATACAGTGATGGGTAGCAATACTCCCATGTATGCCCTCACCAGTAATACCAGCGCAGCCAGAGCACCTATCCCCAATAGGTAAAGCGGCGTGGGTCGCCATTGCAGCATTACCCAGAACCACAACAGTGTGAGGTCAGTACCAAGAATTTCAGTACCAATGATGGGTACCCAAACAATAATAAACGGATAGGTTGCGTACAGCAGCGCCCCTAAGTATGCAGTGCGGGGCTGATTTGGCTCCAGCCGCCGCAGAATGGCAAATACTACTGCAATGGCTCCAGTATCCAGCAGCACCTGGCTCCAAGCAGTAGCTGCCGCTGCCCGCGCACCGCCAAATAATATCCAGTGTGCTCCATAAAAAAACGGGTAGCCTGGCAGGCGCCCAAAGGACGCGTCAGGCTCCAAGAAATCAAACGTATAGTGTCCTTTGAGCCATAGGTTTTCGAACGCCAGTGTATAGGAAAAGGAGTCGCCATTCAGCACAAATGGACCGGGACTGTGATAGAACGCCGCCGTGCCTTTGAGGACAAATGCGATGCGCAGCACCAGCCCCAGCAGCATAATTCCGAACAACCAGCTGAAAGCAAAGCGAGTAGAAGCAGTTGTTTCCATGAAGGGTAGTTACACGCGGGCCAACGCCTGTTGGTAGCACCCTGCCAGCAATTCATAGGTGCGTGCCGGCGCAAATTTCTGTCGTACGAAAGCGCGGCTGGCTAATGAAAACTGCTGCCGCAAGGTTTCATTGCCGGCCAGCGCTACTATTGCGTCGGCCATGGCGGGTGCGTCGCGGTTGGGCACCAGGAGGCCCGATTTTCCGTTTTCGAAAAGCTCAGCCGGGCCGCCGCAATCGGTGGCAATCAGCGGGACGCCGTAGTACAGGGCATCGAGGCAAGTGAGAGAGAAGGACTCGGCCTCGGAGAAATTCAACACGATGTCGTGCGCTTTCATGGCCGCTTCTGTGTTAGCCGCGAAACCGTCGAAATGTACCACCTCTACCAGGCCGGCTGCTTTGGCGGCGTCTTCAAGCTCCTGCCGGAACTCCTGGTTTTTCACCATGCCCATATCGCCGCCCACAAAGTGCAGGTGCAGATTGGGGTTGCGGGCGTGGGCAAGTTGAAAAGCTTCCAATGCAAAATTCTGCCCCTTGCCCCGAATATAGTTGCTGAGGTACAACAACCGCACTGCCCTGTTAGCAGCAGCAGTTACTGCATAAGCCGGCATTTCCTCGCCACGCGCCGGTAAAGGGTCGTACACGGTGCGAACACCGGCGTTGCCGGGCGCAAAGTAGCCCCGTACGGCTTCCGACACACACAGCACCTGTTGGGCGGCATTTTCGGCCAGCCAGCGCCACGGCCGGGCAAATAGCTGTGGCAGCACCTGCGGCAGAAACCGCACATGTGTGAGCACCGGCAGCCGGCCTAAGCTCAGCCAGCGAGCCACGTAGCCGGTCAGGTTATAGAAGTCATTCAGATGCAGCATCTTCGCCCGCTCGCGTCGAGCCAGTTGCCGGAGCCGCCAGCCGTTCAGCAGCAGCATGGGCAGGTAGAGCAGCAGGTCGGCCGGCCGGCGGCTTATTTCCACAAAGGGTAACTCGTGCACGCGGTAGCCATCAGCTTCCAGCACGGCCCGGCCGGTGCTGCCAGTGGGCAGCACATAGGCAAATTCGAACCGGTCGCGCAGCGGACTGGTCGCGTGGCGCAAGGCATTGAGTGCCCCGGTCACGGCCCGGGAATTGTCTACCAGCAGAATAAGAGGACGGCTACTTGTAGCGGTAGGTAGCCCCCGCGTTTCGCTAAGCACGTGCTTTGCGGTTCAGCAGCCCATCAATCAACTCCTTCCATTGCCCAAAAATGCGCTTATGTGTGAAGTCGTTAGACCGCAGGCGGGCAGCTTCGCCCAGGCGTTGCCGGGCGGGGGCGTCATTCAGCAGTTGCTCCAGTGTATCAGTCCAGCATGCGATATCAGCGGTGAGGCTAGCGGGTTCGGTTAGCATGGGCATCAGGATGCCGAATTCGGCCCATTCGGCCTGCCGCAGGGCTGTTTTGGGGGCTTCCACGGTGGGAGCCAGCATTTCGCGCGGGCCGGTCGGGCAGTCGGTTGATACCACGGGCACTCCACAGGTCATGGCCTCGCCCAGCGCCAGCGGGAACCCCTCCCAAGCCGAGGGAAATACAAAAGCCGTGGCTGGCCGGATGAATTTGAATGGGTTCTGCTGCAAACCCACGAAGTACACGTCGAAATCCGGCGTGAGCGGGGCGGGCTGGTCCATGGCTTGGTACACGCGCAGGCCAAGCTTACGGGCATGGTCTAACAGGTCCTGGCGCAGTTCACCATCGCCGATGAATACCAGCTTGGCCGGTTGGCGTTTGAGCAGGGCCGCAAATACGTCGAGCAACGGGGCCTGATTTTTCTGAATGGCCAGCCGGCCTGAAGTCACCAATACCGGCGCGGATTCGTACACCGCCTGCATAGCAGCATCCAACGGCTCCAGGCTAAGTTGGCGCACATGTTCTACCTCAAACGAGTTGTTGATGGCCGACAGCTTGTGGCGCGGGACGCCAAACGTCTCGGTCATTTCCGGTATAATGTCGCGGCTCACGGTCACCATCTTATCGGCCCGCTGGTAAAGCCAGGGCATAAGCACCTTTTTACGCAGCATCCCCACGGCCCCATTGATATTGCGGTCGTGCACTTTCGAGCCCTGAATGAGCACAATGGCCTTTTCCCGGCCTTTGCTCAGCAGGTTGATGTAATCGGCTCCTTCCAGATGGCTCACCGATACATCACAGTTCAACTCCTTTTTCAGCTCGCGTAGCCGCGTCACGCGCTGCCAGAAGTTCTGAATTTTGGCCAGCGCCGAGCCGCCGCCCGGCACCCCAAGGCTGCGCACAGGGTTGCCGCTGGGGTACATGTCGGCCTCGTCTTCATTGAAAATAACTTCCGTTACCTGGTAATATTTACCCAGTTCCACACTGTGGTCATGAAACGCACGTTGGGCACCGCCCATGCCCCGGTTCGGGATAACAATCAGCAGCCGGGGCCGCGAATCAGAATTAGTCATACGGTATTCAATATCAGAATTAATACGTGGGCCGGACTATAGCGCCTCCGTAAAAATGGCTTCGTAGGCCGCCACGCAGCGCTCCATGCGGAATTTATCGAAGCAAAGGGCCGCACGAGCCTTGTGGGCTGTCAGCAAAGCCGGGTCGGTGAGATACGCCAGCAGGGCGGCCGTCAGGGCCTCGGGGTTGGTAAGGCCGTGCCCGTTCTGCTCCAGCAGTACACCAGCCAAGCCCTGCCCGGGCACGTCCAGCATCTGCGGAATCTCGCCGATGCGGGTGGCTATGACCGGGGCCCCGCAGAACAGGTACTCGGCAATGGAATTGGGCAGGCTTTCGGAGGCGAAGTAGCTCGGCAGCAGGCCCACATCAAACAGCCGCACCCAGTCGATCGGATTGGAGGCAAAGCCTACAAAATGAATGTGCGGGTTGGTATTGGCTGCTTTCAGGCCGGTAAGGTAGTCGCTGCTACCAACTAACACTAGGTGCGCGTTGGGGTGGGCTGCGCTGATTTCGGCAAACGAGCGCAGGGCGTAAGCCCAGCCTTTCTCGGCAATGCCGCGGGCCACCATCCCAAACACGATGTCCTGCTCGCCAATGCCCAACTGCGCCCGCGTGGGCAGCTTATCGGGCGCGGAGAAATGGCCGTCGAACCCATTGTAAATCTGTGCGTGCGGAATATCATCGAACGACCGCACGCCGGGCACCGAAAAAATCTCTAAGTTTTTCTGTGTCAGATACACCACTGCAGCTGCCTGCCGCAGTGCCTCGCGCGATTTCATTGTCACTTCCGGCTCCGTGGTCTTGTGCAGGAAGTCTTCGTAGCAGCCATGCATCGTAATCACGAGTGGCACCTTTGGCCGGGCGGCGGCACCAGCCGCCGCAGCCACGTAATCCGACTTAATCATGTGCGAGTTAATCAGCTGCACACCTAGCTGCTCCATGGTCTGGCGCAGGTGGCGTTCTACCAACTGCTCGCGTAGCGGAAACGGCTTACCAAACCGGCGGAGCACGCCCTGCATCTTGCGGCTGAGCCACTCCAGGCCAGGCATGCCGGCCTCAAAGCCCAGAACCGGTACATCTGGCGCCACCTGCTTCACCAGTGGGTGGTTGGTGTAGCTGGGGTAATGGCTGTATAGCCATACCTGATGCCCGCGCTGGTGTAGCGCCTGGGCCAGCCGCATGCCAAACACCTGAGCTCCTCCGGTGCGCAAATCCTCAATGGCCAGCAGTATTTTCATAGATAGCAGCGCATTCGACACTAATTAACACTCCTTACTTTCAGCCTATTGGGCCTTATTGAAAGGCGGACGGTCGACAAACCGGAAATGATATTTTTCGCCCTGAATCTTGCTGGCCCGTTTTTCCAGATACGACATTAGTACAGGCACTTTGTACTTCCGCACCAGCGAAGCCACCCGGCTGGTCAACGTCTTGGCCGTGTCGTATTCGATGGAGGAACGGATGGGCGCGGCCAGCACCTGCACCGGATACAAACAGCGGAACGAGCTAAACCCATGCTTGTCGTAATAGTCGCCCCAGTAATCCGTCTGCACCCAGATGGGCATCAGCACGTCAATCATTCGTTCGGCCACCTTTTTGGTGATGACATAGGCCATCGACGAAGCAATTTCGTGCAAATCAACGGGGTACACCAGCTCGCACCCCTCACCCACCGGCTTGCGCTCGTACTTGCTCATGTCGGTGGTATCCTTGGCTTGGTGGTGATTGAAATATGACAGCGAGATAATCTCGTCGTCCTTAATCTCACGCTCCACGATGTCCAGAATCTTCTTGATGTTTTTGGGCAGCGCGGCGTCGTCCTCAATCACAAGGCTCACGCCCACGTTGTTGGCTACGATATGCTTGTAAATCTTCACGTGTGAAAGCGAGCACGCGATAACGCCTTTGGTCAAGTAAGGGTTTTTGCTCACCGCCTCCTGGTCGGATAGCACGTCGAAGTCGGCCGGGGTAAGATTGATGTAGTCAACCGCGTCAATCAACTCATAATCAACTTTTAGAGAATCCAGATGAGCTTTTATGTACTTGGTTCTCGCTTCTACCCTCGACAGGCTTACAACAAAAATTTTCATCAGTTAGGAATACGTGAATTTAACTTGCTGGCAATAGACATTGGCCAAACCAATAGCGTCCAATACTGCCGGCCCAAGGGAAAGCTAGTGGCACATTATTAATCCAAAGGATTGAATATCATTATCATCCCCGAATTAATTGGGCCAGTATCTTAAGCAGGTGTCACTCGCCAGCGCCCGGCAAAGGTACAATGGCCCTGTCACTAACGTATTTGCCCATAATTGGGCGGTCCGTAGAACTGGCCAGCGCTAACGGCGATTTTGAGAAGCCAAGCGCATAAAGGGTTTTTCTACTATCAGGTAGAATACATACGCACCTGCAATCGCCAGGCCCAGGCATATAACCGTTAGCAAAAGCTTACGTGCGTCCGAAGTCGGTGGCAACAGCTTCACCAAGGCAAATTCGGCCGTAGTGCCGATAAGGCCATGCAGCAGATACAGTGAGTAGGATATTTTACCCAAAAACGAAAAGCCCGGGATGCTCGCTTTAATTGTGTTGATGGCCACCGCCGTACCCACCCCCACTAAGGCTGCGTACAGGCCCAGTTGCCAAAACGCAAGCCCGCCAAACGTCACCAACCCGGCCACATACAGCCACACCGGAACCCGCTGCTGCTGCCACAACAGCGCCACGCCGCCCAGCGCAAACAATGTACTGTAGTGAAAGAACTCGGCCGCTGCAAGTGCCGGCACGAACTGCGCCAGCCCCATTAGCACATAGAGCGTCACGAACCAAACCAGATTCCTGCCGAACAAGACATTGAATAAAAGGCCGATAAACAGGTAAAACTGAAATTCAATAGCCAGCGTCCAGAAGATGCCGCTTATCCATTTATAGTTAGTGAAAGGAATAGTAAACAAAAGGTTGTGCACCACTTGGCCCAGACTCAAGTCCTTGGTATAAAAGGAAGTCTTGTTGATAAACTTATCGATGAAAAACCACTGCCCCAACACCAGTAACAGGGATACATAAGCAGGCGGGTTAATGCGCATGACACGCTTTTTCAGGTAAGCAAAGAAGCCGGCAACCCGGTGGTTTTTGCCCACCAAGCTGTAGGGAATGATAAAACCCGAGATAACGAAAAAGATATCAACCCCTAGATAACCCTGCGAAAATGCGCTTTTCGCGGCGGGTACTACCAACTTGGGCATCATGCCGCCACTGAAGTGAAAAAAGCAGACACTCAGTGCAGCCACGGCCCGGAGTGTATCGAGCCCGGGCAAATAGCTCTTGCGGGGCTTCGCTTCGCCGGCAACTGGCGCGGCAGCTGAAACAGACAATGCTACCGGGGCTGCTAAATGACCTTCTGCGGGTATTGTATGCATCATTAACAATAATAAATCAGATAAGACTATGTACTTGAAGCAACTGTCATTGCTTGCGAAGTAACGCATTGGGAGTTAGACCGTAGTTCGGGCGGCGGCTGTTTGGTAATGGGCGGCGTACCAAGCCCAAGTGCGTGCTAGTCCTTCGGCGAAGTCCAGTTGCGGGTGCCACTGCGTGTGTGCGGTCAGCTTTTCGCTATTGAGCACGTTGAGTGGTACGTCGAACGGACGCACGGGCAACACCCGGAGCTTAATGGCGTGTCCTGTGGACGCAGCCAACGGTGCCAGGGCATCCAGCACCTGTCGGTTGGTAAGGCCGTGGCCACTGCCAAGGTTGTACACCTGCCCGGGCTGGCCATTGATGAGAGAGGCTACAATGCCTCGGGCCACATCCTGCACATAAAGATAATCGCGCACGGTGCCCTCCTCGCCGTACAAGCTCAGTTCACGCCCATCTAGGATGGAGGCAATGGCCGTGGCGATGAAGCCCTGCCCCGAGTATGTGCGTTGGCCCTCGCCAAAGGCGTTGGAAGGCCTTACGCATACCACCGGCAGGCCCTGCGACTCGAAATACATGTGCGCGTATTTCTCGATGGCCAGCTTGGTAATGCCATAGGGCGAAATCGGTTCGGTCAGGTGCTCTTCGGTAAGAAAAGGCGCTTTGGTGCGACCGTACACCGTGCCGCCCGACGATATCCATACAAACTTGCGAATCGGCAGCGAGGCTGCCAGTTCAAACAGGCGCACAGCTGTGGGCAGGTTCACCAGAATGTCGTGTACCGGGTCCTGAAAGCTGGTTTTGGGCACCGTGGCGTAGGCCAGGTCTATCACCTCGTTCACTTTACTTAACACCCGGCGCAGCAATTCATCGTCGTTGCCGGTTGGATTGGCTACGTACTCCACCCCGGCCGGCAGCGCGGGCGCAGGCGTGGCCTCGCGGCCCACCACCACCACCCGACGCCCTTGCTGCAAAAGCTCATCGACCACTGCCCGGCCAATAAATCCTGCTCCGCCTATCACACAGGTGACTGCTACGGAGCCCATAAGAGTGCTGGTAGTTAGGATATCGGCCACGATTAAAAAAGGAAAATACTTTTGAGAATTGCCACACTGTCAGCGTTTCACAATGTGGTAAATATAAGTGGATTCTGCCCGCTGCCGAGCTGAGTTCAGGGTTTCCAACACTCCAAACCCTGCCGCTATATGCCGGTCCGCTGCGGATAAAACCGATTATACAGCCCCGGCAATAAACTAATGGCAAGCGCCTTGAAAGAATTGCTACGCGGTACCACCCCCACCGACACACGGCTGCGCAGCGAACGCAACAGATACCTGCGGGCTTCGGCGTGGCGTTGTTGCGTGTTTAGAGAGCTGGCCAGGGCCAGGTAGGCATCAGCCGTTTTCACCATAAAATTGCGGTGCTGCCCGTAGCCCAGGTGCTCGTCTAGGCGGGCATACATCCGCACGAGGCCCAGCAAGTAAGCTTCCTTTTTAGCAGTTTGGGACACGCCGCCGGCATTCACGCGGTACACGCCCATTTCTTCGTTCAGGAAGCCCACCCGGCCGGCTTTGGCCAGCGAGGCCAGCAGGGGCAGGTCCACCACCACCGAATCGTGTACCCAAGCTGGCAGTTCCGGCAGCATGGCTCGGCGGTACATCACCGAGCCAGTGGCAATGTGCCAGTCGCGGGTCACCTCGTCAAGGGTAAGTTCGGCCTTTTGAATCTGCGTCATCAGGTGGCTGGCAGGCGGGTTGGCTCCGCCTTCATACAGTACCCGAGCATTGTGGAAACACATGCTGAAGTCCGGATGCGACTCCATAAAGTCGACCTGCTTTTGCAGCTTGTGCGGGTTCGTCCAATAATCATCGCCTTCCAGCAAGGCTACGTATTTACCCCGGCATTGGGCCGCCGTAAACTCCCAATTGCGTGAAACCCCGAGGTTTTTCTCGTGAAACAGCGGCCGTATCCGGCTGCCATAGCGCTGCTGGTATTCCGAAATAATGGCGCGGGTGCGGTCCGTGGAGTAGTCCTCGCCAATGACAATTTCGTAATCAAAATCAACTTCTTGATTAAGAATGCTATCCAGCGCCGTAGCCACGTACGCTTCCTGGTTATAAGTCACCATCATCACGCTCACGAGCGGTGGGTTGGAAGCAGATTCTTGCGACATGGCAACGGGGTAAAAAATAGATGAGCAGTTAATTCACTTGCAAATAGCCGGCAGCATATGAAAACCCGCTGGCAGCTTGTTTAAAACACTTGGCTTCGAAACGGGCAGTTAATGGGCGTTGCGTTTTTCAGCCAATGCCCAACTATGCTTTGCGTAGCAGAGGCCGCGCCGGCACCCCGGCCACTATCTCATTATCGGACACGTAGCGGGTAACCACCGCGCCGGCTCCCACCGTGGCCCCCTGCCCAATAGTGATGCGCGGCAGCACCACGGCTCCGGCTCCTATCTGCGAGTAGTCGCCTATCCGCACGTGGCCCAGCAGTTGGGCTCCGGGCGATACCTCACAGTAGCGTCCTACCACTACGTTGTGGTGCAATGCGGCGCGGGCATTTATCAGGCTCCCCTCTCCAACAAATACTTCATTGCTAACCATCACATTCTGCATCACGTTGAGGCCAGGCTCCAGCACCACCGAGTGCCGCCCGACGTTGGCCGAAGGAGCAACTACGGAGTGTAGCTGCCCCCCCCACTGCCGTACCCGGTCGGCCAACTGTGCGCGCAGCCGCCCGCCACCGATGCCCAGCGCTGCGCGGGGGTCGTGGCGCAGATGCTGCATGGCTTCGGCCGGCGACCGGAGCACCGGGTAGCAGCCAAACAGCTGGGCAGGGGCATCCGGGCTCACATCGTCGTAGAAGCACAAGTTCGTTTCGCCAATGTCTTCCAGCACTTGCAGCAGTTCAATGGCATGGCCCCGGGCACCCAATACCAACATGGTTTAGAGCACTTCGTTGATGAGTTGGGCCACCTGCTCTACCTGACTGATTTGCAAGTCGTAGTACAACGGCAGACACAGCACGCGCCGTGAGATATCTTCCGAAACCGGCGCTTCCTGAGGGGCCACGTAATTGAGCGTGTTCAGCGAAGGATAGAAATAGCGGCGCGGCGTGATTTCATGAGCATTGAGGTTATCGCGTACTTTCAGCAGTACTTCCTCAGAAGGCAATACGATGGGGTGGTACGAGAAATTGTAGGCCGTGTGGGGCTGAATGGTGGGCCGCACGCATTTCGTGCCATCCAGCAATGCGTCGTAGCGCTCGCTCAAAATGCGGCGCTTGGCAATCAGTTCCGGCACTTTGGGCAGCACACACAAGCCCATGGCGGCGTGTAGTTCCGAGCTTTTACCGTTGACACCCACCCCCCAGAAGGCTTCGGGGCCGTTGTGGCCGAAGTTGCGCATGTAGGCAATACGATGGGCCAGTTCGTCGTCGTTGGTGACAATGGCTCCGCCCTCGCCCGTGTGGAACAGTTTGGTGGCATGGAAGCTAAGCGTAGAAATATCGCCGTAGTTCAGCACCGAACTATTCTTATAGGTCACACCAAATGCGTGCGCGGCGTCATAAATCACCTTCAGGTTGTGGCGCTTGGCAATGGCCTCAATGGCTTCCAGGTCGCAAGGGTTGCCGTAGACGTGGGTGGCCATGATGCCCACCGTACGCGGCGTGATAGCGGCTTCCAACAGCGCTGGGTTAATACAGAGCGTGGCAGGGTCAATGTCGACAAATACCGGGGTGCAACCCTCCCATACCAAGCTGGACGTGGTGGCCACGTACGAAAATGGTGTAGTCAGCACCTCTCCCTTCAGGTCAAGCGCCTTGATGGCAATCTGCAGGGCAATGGTGCCGTTGTTGACGAAAAAGAGGTGTTTCACGCCCAACTCGTCCTTCAGGCGCTGCTCCAGTTCCACAACCAGAGGTCCGGCATTTGTCAGGTAAACCCGTTCCCAGATTCCGGTCAGGTATTTAACATAGTCTTCCAGCGGCGGCAGATAGGATTGGGTTACGTTTATCGGCATTGGATTTTGGTGTCTTTCGGTACGCTGGTTGGGTTAGGCTTGCACAATTTGCTGCATCAAGCTTTCGTATTGATGCTCAGCAATAACATTGCCCTGGCTAAGCTCATAAATCCGGTCACACTCGCGCAGCGTGGTGATGCGGTGAGCAATAATAAGGATGGTGATGTCGGTTTCGGAGAGCTTGTTGATGGCTTCGTTTACTTCGCGCTCGGTTTCATTGTCGAGGGCGCTGGTAGCCTCATCAAGCACCAGCACCTGCGTGCGCTTGTAGAGCGCACGGGCAATGCCGATGCGCTGACGCTGTCCCCCCGAGAGTTTCGACCCTCGCTCGCCAATGTGTGTGTTTACTCCCTCGGGCAGACCGGCGATGAAGTTGCGCAGCGATGCCTGCTCCACGGCATAATCCAGCCGGGCCGCATCCACATTGGCATCGCCGAGGGTGATATTGTCCTGAATGGAGGCTTCCATAAGGAAAGTATCCTGCTTCACGTAGCCCACAATACGATGCCAGGCTTCGATATGCTGCGAGGTGAGCGGCTGGCCATCAATAAGAATGTGGCCATGCTGCTCGATATAGAAACGCAGCAGCACGTTCATCAGCGTGGTTTTGCCCGAGCCGGAACTACCGATGAAGCCAATTTTTTCGCCTTTGCGGATTTCCAGGTTGATGCCACGCAACGTGGGCGTTTCCACGCCCGGGAAGCTGAACGTGACGTTGGAGAACGAAAGACTGTGCTCAAACGACAGCGGCAACTGCTTGGGGTCGGGCCGCTCGTTGTACTTAGGCTCGCGGTAGGTTTCCAGATTCTCGATGCTGGACTGCGCCTGCTTCACCTGCATCAGGGCCGTAAGCATCCGGTTTACCGAAGGCATGAGGCGGTAAGCGGCGGCGGCGAACAGACCCACCAGCGCAATCAGGCTGTTGGAAGCGCTGGGGACAAAAATGGCGTAGAGGAAGATGGTCAGCACGCCCAAAATAGCCACCATTTCAATCACCTTCAACGGAAGCAGCGAGTAGAGGTAGCTTTCTGAGTCGAGGGTTTGGAGCTCGCGCTGGTTTTCAAGCAGGCGGTCGCGGAAGCGGTACTGCTTATTAGCGAGCTTCAGCTCAACAAAACCAGTAAACAGGTCGCCGATGATGCCGTAAGAAATGGGACGCAACTCATTTACCCGGTTGCCGATGGCCTGCGAGCGAGCGCGCAGGGCGCGGTAAGTGAGCAAAGTGGTAGGCACCAGCACAAACGCCAGCAAGGCCAGCAGCAAGGGCTTGTAGATGAGGATGCTAATTACAATCACCACTACCACGGCCAGTTCAGAAAACAGCACAAACAAAGGCCGCACCACCATCGAAACGTAGTAGCGCGGCACCTCCAATGCACTGTTAATCAGATTTGAAGACCCCAAGTGGTTGAAATCCCAGAAGGGAAAGTGAAGGTATTTATCAAGCTGCGTCTTTACAATATTCAGGCCGAGCTTGGTGGTAAAATCGGTCTGTAAGTAGTTAACCCAAGTGGAAAACAGGTTTTTAATCAGGAAAAAGACAAACACGGCCACAATAAGCATCAGCAAAAAGCTACGCTCCGACTCGAAGTTCATGCCGTGGTAGATGGGCGCAAAAAACTTGCTTTTCTGCACGCCACCGGGCTCGGCGGCCACTACCATTACGGGTACCAGCGACGCCAAGCCAATAACGTCAAGAAACGACGTAACCAGCAGCAGCACGAACATGATAACTGCTCGACGCTTCTCCGACCGGTTTAGGTAATAGCGGATGCTATCGAGTGAATAGCCTATAATTCCTTTATTCATACAAGATATCTTTTACACTTTGGCCATCTCCCCAAACGCGAGGAAGGTGCCAGAGGTCCACCGCGACTCATACGCGCCTGAACACACAAAGGTAGGGCGCGGGAGCTAGAGGTAGTATTCAGCACATGCAGGGCTATAATTGAATAACGGAAACGTGATTTAATTGGGTCGGGAACTGGTATCCCGCGGCGCATATACTTGTATCTGTCGGTGCTCGGATTGGTAGCTGCTGAGAACGGTGCCCACCAGCCGATAGTTTTCGGGAAAAGCGAGGCCGTGCTCGTGCAGACAGGCCTTTAGCTCGTCGCCCAAGGGCTGATTGAGCAGGATACAGGCTCTGCTAAGGGGTTGTGTTGTGATATCGAGGGCATGGCAGTTGCGCGCGTCGCGGCCCGGAAAATACCAAGCCGCTCCCGGCGACATGCCCCCGCAGAGGTACACCAAGCCTGGCAGGTCGTAGAAAGCCAACAAAGGGTCGCCGGGCTGGAAGCCGCCGTCGGCCAGCAGCTTCTCAAGCTGAGTGACGAATGCCACGGTACCCGGGTCGACCTGTAATGGTCCCGTTACGCCCGCGGCGTGCAGGGGTTCGGTCTGCGCAGCCATGGTGGCAGCCAGGTTGTAGGGCGTCCATAGCACGCCCCAGATAGTTTGTTCGGCAGCATAGCCAGCGGGAGCTAGTATCAGGGCAGCCGGCACCCAGGCCGGTAGCAAGGCCAGCCGGACCTGTGAAACCAAAATCAGCAGCAGGCCAAACCACGGGGCCATATCGACGAGCAGGTTCAGCCGGAGGTCGTTGATGGTGCCAGCAGCAGCCAAGAGCGGCAGCGATAGCAGCCATAGCCCCACAGGCCACTGCTGGGCCGGAGCGGCAGGCACGGACGTGGCGGGAGTTTCGCGGCCTCTGGGCTGGGCAACTACTATGAGCAAGGTTATCACGACCAAAGCCAACAGCAGCGGCAGGGTTTCCAAGCCGTTGGAAATGGCGTTGGAGTACCAACGCCGCCGCAGGGCTTCCATCAATAAGAAAGCACCCAGTCCCCCTCCTAGTGCCAGTATGGCCAACCGGTGCCAGGCGGCCGGTACACGACGTGGCCACCACCAAGCCAGGCCCGCCACCACCACTACCACCGGTCCGAGCGGGAATACGAGAAAAAGCAGCGTCCTGAAAGCACTGCTGATATATTTGGGCAATAGGTCGGCCATGCCGTAGCGGCCTTGCGATTGCAAGGCGGTCATTTCCTGCACGAAATTGCGATGCCATAGCCCAAAAGGTTCTACCATCACAAAATAGAGCCCGAGACCCAAAGCCAGGCCCACGCCCAGCAGCACTGCTATCCGCAACAGTGACCGCCAGCCGGAATTGCGCCAGTACCAGGCCAGCACCACCACGGCTCCGCCAAATAGCAGCGCTGCCGACGAAGCTTTCACGAAAATATCGATGCCCAGAACGAAGCCTATGCCCAACAGCTGCCAAGTGGCTGCTACAGGACCGCGCCGCAAGGCGGCCAGTACGGCAGCAGCCGACAGCAGCAGCGACAAGCTGGTGATGCCATTGTAGGAAATAGCCCGTGGGAAAATAGAAAACACCAGCAGTGAACCCAGCACCACAAAGCCTACCACCAAGCCCGGCCGGCTCACCCAACGCCGAGTGCCAGTGGCTGAGGTAGCTTGCAGCCAAGCAGCCAGGCTCAAGCCGAATATGACGGCCCCAAGCACTGCGGCTCCTAATCCTACTGCCCGGGCAGTGAATACCGAGGCATTGGCGAGGCCCAGCATACGGGCCACAACCAAATGGAAGGTAGAAAAGCTGGCTTCGTACTCGGCCGGGTAGCGGAAGTTCAGCAGGTAAAAGCCTTCATCAGTGATATCGAAGCCGCGAGGCAAAGCCCATACCATCACGGCCAGTACCGCCAGAGCTAATAACCCTACAACTACCTGAACCACTGGACCAAGCCATCGCGAAGCCGCGCCAGCGATGCGGCCCTGTTCGCCTGATGCGTGCATGAGGACTTGGCTTAACGCCCTTTGTAAAAGCTCAGTACGCCATCAATCACGCGCTGTTGCAGGCTTTCGTTGAGCTCGTGGTAGAGGGGCAGGCGCACAAGGCAATCGGTGTAGTGGTCGGACCAAGGCAACTCACGGCCATCGTGCTTATCGGCGTAGAATGGGCTTTTGTGCAACGAGAGGTAGTGGAATACCGGCGAGATTTGCAGCTGACGCATGTGCGTGATGAGGGCACTTCGCTCGGCCAAGTCGCGGCACACAAGGTAAAACATGTGGCCGTTGTTGGTGGCGTAGTCGGGCACGATGGGTAAGCCCACGCCCTGTGCCACCAACGGCTGCAGCGCGGCATAGTACCGCTCCCAGATGTCTTTACGACGCTGCTGAATGATGGCCATGTTCTCAATCTGAGCCCACAGGAATGCCGCAATAATATCGGAAGGCAAGAAGCTGGAACCTACCTCAACCCAGCCGTATTTGTCGACTTCGCCCCGGAAAAACGACGAACGGTTGGTGCCCTTCTCGCGGATGATTTCGGCGCGATTAGCGTACCGCTTGTCGTTGATGGCCAGCATACCGCCCTCGCCCGAGGTAATGTTCTTGGTTTCGTGGAAGGAGAAAGCCCCCAGCGCGCCAATGGTGCCCAGCGGCCGGCCCTTATAAAAACTGTCGATGGCCTGGGCCGCATCTTCCACCACAGTAAGGTTGTGGCGGGCAGCTACGGCCTGAATGGCATCCATGTCGCAGGCAATGCCGGCATAGTGCACCGGCACAATGGCGCGGGTGCGCGGCGTAACCAGGCTTTCAAGCGCGGCCACGTCCATGTTTGGGTTCTCGGCCGTGCTGTCGGCAAACACAATTTTGGCTCCGCGCAGGACGAAGGCGTTGGGCGTGCTCACAAATGTGAACGACGGCATAATTACCTCATCTCCAGGCTGCAAGTCGAGCAATAGCGCTGCCAGCTCCAGGGCGTCGGTGCAGGAAGTCGTCAACAGCACCTTCTGAAACCCCAGCTGCTGCTCGAAGAACGTGTGGCAGCGCTTGGTGAAAATGCCGTCGCCGGAAATCTTACCGGAACGAACTGCTTCTTCAATGTACCGGGCTTCGTTCCCGGAAAGGTAGGGCTTGTTGAAAGGGATGGCGTATTGCATTAGCTAAGCTTGAATTCAGGCAAAGTTACACCCGTTGCTTTTAAACCGGCGGAAAACATAGAGTCTCCAAGATGTTGCTGTAGTGCCAACTTCGCCTTTTAAAAGTGAATTATTTACCGACAGAGGGTATTTTCTTGGCTGGGGTGCCTACGTAGGTACCAGCCCCAGTGAGATTGTGCACGACGGTTGCTCCCCCACCCGTCCGGATATCTTCTCCTAGTTCCAGGCTATCAATCACGGTGGTGCCGATGCCCAGAAAGCACCGGGGCTGCACCGTCACGTGCCCTGCCAAACGCACCGACGGAGCCAGAAACGAATGCCCAACAACCGTGGTATCATGCGCCAGCACACACCCCGGATATAAAAAGGTATTCGGACCGAGGTGGACGTTCAAATCCAGAATGCAGCCCGGAGACACGAAACAGCCGGGGCCGACTACCGCGCTTTTGTCGAGGTAGGAAGCTGGATGCACGAAAGCAGCAAAAGGAACCCGCGGCGCGAGCCGTTCGAATAATTGCTGCCTGAAAGCGAGATGATTATAGCCAATGCCCATGAGCATCGCGTCGAAGGTGCCCTCCGTGTACGCGGCTTCAATTGCGTCGACCCGGCCCAGTACCGGTCCATATGGGGTAACAGTAGTGGGGGCAGCAAAATCGTCGAAAAAACCGACCACGGTCCAGCCAGCGGTTTGCTGCAAGTGCTGCGCTATTTGTTGCCCCAGGCCCCCGGCCCCAATAATGGCAACCCGAACGTCGGCACCGGGCGTGGAAACGGGCCTATTCATTTTCAGCTTCGGCCTCAACAAAGATGGGGCGACGGGTGGTTTTCAGGTTGATGCGGTGAATGTATTCACCCAAAATGCCCATGCCTAACAGGATTATGCCCACTCCAAATCCCAGCAAAATGGCCAGTGTGGGAAACCCCGCGCTCAGGTCGTTGAAAAGCAGCTTCCGGCCCAGAACGTAGAGCGCATAGCACGTTGTCAGGAAGAATATTGCCACCGAAGTCAGCGAGAATATTCGCACTGGTAAGTCGGAGAATGTAACAAAAATATTGATGGAATGCTCGATGAGCTTGCGCACCGTATATGAGCTTTCACCCGCGGCCCGCTCGCCGTGCGTTACCACCACGCTGGCCACGTTGTTCGTAATCCAAGTGAGGTAGCCGTCCAGAAACGTGTAGGAATTGCTCATTTGCAGGCAATGCCGGGCAATGCTGGTGCGAATGAGCCGAAAAGCAGTATAGTCGGGGTGCAGGTCGGGAATGCTGGCGCGCAGCAGCTTTTTGAGCAGCGTCGAAGTAACGTTGCGAAAGCCCGAGTGCTGCAATGTTTCGTACTTGCCGTACACCACATCGTAGTTACCGGTGGCCTGGGTTGCAATCAGCCGGCCGATATCGGCGGGACTGTGCTGCAGGTCTTCGTCCATAGTAATGATGAACCGTCCCCGGGCATGGGCAAAGCCACAAATCAGGGCGTTGTGCTGGCCAAAGTTCCGGGCCAAACGCACTGTTTTCACTAGGGTTTCCCCCATCTCCTGCTGCAAGGCTTGCATCACCGACCACGACTGGTCGGGCCCGCAGTCATTGACGAAAATAAGCTCATACGTTAGGTTGGCGCTCCGAAAAAATGTATCAATCTGCTGGGCCAACGGGCGAATGGTGTCCTGTCCCCGATACGTAGGCACGACCACCGAGTATTGCGGCGCAATAACCATCATGATGCGAGCACAGCAGCCTGCGTCCCAAAGGTTTTCATGTATTGAGGCGCATCAGGACCGGTATTAAACACTAGGTCCAATGCCGTTACTCCGTGTTCGAAGGGTGCTGGCCCCACCTGGCGATATTCTGGATAACCGCTGTAATCCATCCAGTTAACCGCGATGCCGGCCTGGTCGAACAAGGACGTATCCAAGTAACCTTGAGCAGCCGGCCCCGAAAGGTAGCTGCTGCCTCCGGCATCGCGCACCAACTGCACCAGCCGTTCCGTTTTGCCTTCGATAAGCTTGTAGTCCGTTGACCAGCTAATCTTTGTTGTAATGCCGAGCCAGCCACAGATGGCCCGAATAAAAGCGGCGTTTATCTGGCTCAGGTTAGTAAAATCAGCCGTGTTATAGATGGCTTCCAATTCGGCCTTGTAATGCGAGAAGTAAGGCGCTTTTGCATAAGTCTGAGCCAGCGTACGCCAATGTTTAATAGCCCACTTGGGGTCAAACACTTCGGTCTCGTTAATTTTTTGGTGCAGATGCTCTTGCCGCACTGGTATCGTCAGCCAGGCAGTTCCTTGCGGCGTCTTTATTTTATTACGGTTGCGCCAGTCATTTTTGGTGTATTGCATCTCGTCGTAGAAAATGAATTCATCGACTGCATTAATCATATCAAAGTAGCCTTTCCAAGGGATATAATTCGACTGGAGAATAGCAACTTTTTTGGGCAAGGTCGTCTCGGACAAAACAGCAACAGATTGGTATAACGGAGGCAAAGTTAGGCAGGAATGACGGGTTAAAGCCTGTAGCAGAGCACTGAAGAAGCCGCATTAGTAAGTTAATACCTCTTGGATATCAGTTACTCAACCACCCAATACGTTTGGCAGTCAGCTAATAACCAAATATATCGGCTTATTCCTTGCTCACGGATACACCTCCCGCACCACATACAATGGCCGCTTCCGGGCTGCATCCAGCCCGCGCCATACGTACTCGCCGATGACCCCCAGCGCAATCATCTGGAAGGCCGACACGAACAGCATGACCACCATGAGTGTCGTCCAGCCGGCAGGCTCATCAGGACGGGCTACCTTGAGGGCAATCACGTAAAGGCCGTAAATGAGCGCAACCAATCCAAGCCCCAGCCCCAGTACCGAAATAGCGCGGATAGGCACGAAGGAGAAGGCCATCAACGAGTCGATGAGCAGCTTGATTTTCTTGTTCAACGTCCAGCGCGACTTGCCAATTTCGCGCTTGCGGCGGGTGTAGGGAATGTTGACGTAGGCAAAGCCCAGCCACACCATGAGGTAGAACACATTGGAATTGCGTTCATGCAGCTTCAGCACCTCAGTGGCTACCTGGCGGTCGAAAAACACGAAATCGAATCCGCCATCGGGAATATTGCGCAGGGCCAGGTTCTTCATCAGCCAATGAAACAGCTTGGCCATGGCCACGGAAAGGCCTTTCTCTTCGCGGTCCTGACGGTTGCCAATGACCAGCTTGTAGCCCTGCTGCCAATGGGTGTACATCTGCACCATCAGCTCGGGCGGGTCCTGCAGGTCGGCGGTGATGACGGACAGGCAGTCGCCAGTGGCATAGGCCATGCCGGCCACAATGGCGTTGTAGGAGCCCACGTTGCCCGCTAAGTCCACGATGCGGATGCGGCCGGGGTACAGGCCCTGGGCCCGGCGCAGAGCCCCGAGAGTGTCGTCGCCGGAACCATCGTTCACGAAGACGTATTCAAATGTGACTTCGGGCGGGAAATTAGCCTCGTTCGCAATCAGCTCACGGGTCGTCACCGGGATATTATCCTCGTTGAAGTAGCAGGGAACGATGACGGAGAGCTTGGGCATGGGCTGCTTGCTTGAATCAGGGTAGCGCGAGTGCGTTCAGGAAGAACGGTGAAAGGCAGTTTAAATGAAAGCCCGGATGGCATCGGCCACGGCAGCTACGTGGGCTTCGGTCATGCCCGGCCACATGGGCAGGCTCAGGCAGGTATTGGCTAGTTCCTCAGCAATGGGAAAGCTACCGGGCCCAAAGCCAAGTCCCTGGTAGGCTTGCTGCAAGTGCGGGGGCACCGGGTAATGAATCAGACTACCGATGCCCTGGGCCGTGAGGTGCTCTTGCAGGGCAGCTCGCCGAGGCGTGTGCACCACGTAGAGGTGGTAGACGTGCGTGGCGCCCTCGGCTACGGCTGGCAAGCGTAGGTTGGCAATACCGGCCAGGTGCTGGTCGTACCAGGCGGCTACTTGCTGGCGCTGGCGCGTCCATTCTGACAGGTGCGGCAGCTTCACGCGGAGCAAGGCAGCCTGTAGCTCGTCCAAACGGGAGTTGTAGCCTACCACTTCGTTGTAGTATTTCTGCTGCGAGCCGTAGTTGCGCAGCACCTGCACTTTGTGGGCCAGGTCGGCATCGTTGGTTGTCACGGCCCCGGCATCGCCGAGGGCACCCAGGTTTTTGCCGGGGTAGAAGCTGGTGCCATTGGCGTGCCCGAAGCTGCCAGTGAGCCCGCCCTCGAAGGCCGCGCCCTGCGATTGAGCATTGTCCTCCACCACATACAGGTTGTGCCGCGCGGCCAAGGCCATGATTTCCGTCATGCGGCATGCCTGCCCGTAGAGGTGCACTGGCATGATGGCGCGGGTGCGCGGCGTGAGGGCGGCAGCGATGAGGGTTGGGTCGAGGTTGCTGGTGGCAGGGTCGGGTTCTACGGGAACGGGCGTGGCCCCTACCTGCGTCACGGCCAGCCAGGTAGCGATGTACGTGTTGGAAGGCACGATTACCTCATCGCCGGGGCCAACGCCCAGTACACGCAGAGCCAGCACCAAGGCGTCGAGGCCATTGGCCACACCCACAGTGTGCGCCACCCGGTTGAAGGCCGCGTACTCCTGCTCAAACTGCTTCACTTCTCCGCCCAGCACGTACCAGTAAGAATCGTAGACCCGGCTGAAAGCGGCGGTCATGGCGTCGCGCAATGGGGCATGTTGTGGCTCAAAGCTCAGGAATGGGATGTTCATCGGAGTACTTGGTAGCGGGTAAAAATTAAGCATTCAGGCCATTACAGGCCAGCACATGGCTGGTGGCTCCCAGCCGGAAGCCCAGCTTCTCGCAGGTGCGAAACACGGCGTGGTTGGTGGCTTGGGTGGTCATCAGCACGGCTTCGTGCTCCAGCTCTTTGGCGCGGTGCAGGGTTTCGGCTACCAGTCTCACATGCCAGCCCCGGTTGGCGGGGCCAACCGCGGTGAGCAATACCCGCGACAACTGTGTGCCCAGGGCAACAGCATCACCCTTCAAGTCACTGATGGCCAGAAACGAATCAACCGACAACTCTGGCGAATCAGGTACCAACACAGTGGCCGCCAAGCCGGCCGCAACAGTGTTTTCGGCGTAGCGGGCCAAGTACGCATCGGCTCGGGCATCGCCAAACCATGAGTCGGCATGAAACCGGTCGTAGGCATTGCGCGCCATAGCAGCCACCTGACCAATATGCGCAGCCTCGTCAATTCTGGCAGCCCGTACCGGATGGCGGGGATGGTCGAAGGAAGTCAACTGGTCGCGGTAATACGTCAGGCGGGTTTCCACCAATTGCCAGCCGGCCCCGGTCAGGGCCTTCAACAGCCGAATGTCCTCAGCTGGCACTACACTGAACGCATAGTAGGCGGCTCCGTGCCGGGTTACTAATTCTTGGCGCAGTTCAGCCGCCGCCTGCATCAGTTGAGCCGGGCTGGTCAGTCCATCAAACAATGCGGTGAATAGCCGGTACATCGGTGCACCAAAATAGCCGGAATCCCAAGACAAATGCTGAAGAAGCCATTTCACTTCTGCCGAGGCGGCTGCCACAATTTCGGCCCCGGCCTCCTGCTCCCACCGGGTGGCTGCCCCGGTGCCAAACAGTTCCTGTTGCCGCTCAATAGGAAACTGCCGGAGAAAGTAGTAGGGCGAATAATATGCTAGCTCCGCGCGGCGGGCGGCCACCAGCGGGCTCAGGCTTTGGGCGCCCATAGCTGACGAAACACTTCGTAATCACGAATATAATCCCCTTCCTCATAAGCCTGAGAGGCCAGCACCAGTTGCACCGCAGTGTGCGAATATTGCATGGTGTGCCACGCGGAAGGCGGCACGTACAGCCCCACATTTGGGTCTTCGAGGCGGAAAAGTTGAATATCCCCGTTGGCTGTTTCTGTAGTTACAGTGATGCGTCCTGCCACGGCAACCAATATCTGCTCGGTGCGGTGATGGGCGTGGCGGCCCCGCACAATGCTTTCAGGCGTGTAGTACGTCCAGAAAACCCGCTGCACAGTGAAAGGCAGCGGGTCTTTGGCATTTTCACCCACGGAAATATAGCCAATACCCGGTGCTCCAAGCTTGGGGAACTCAATAAGGTATGGAGCGGGATAATCGGCCATTGGAAACTATTTAACGTGTTCTTTGAAATATTCTAGCGTGCGGCGCAGGCCTTCGGCACGGTCCACTTTGGGCTCCCAGCCCAGGATTTCCTTGGCTTTGGTGATGTCCGGGCGGCGCTTCATGGGGTCGTTTTCGGGCAGCGCCTGGAAGGTGGGCTTGAACTCGACGCCGGTGAGGCGCGCGATTTCCTCGCCGAACTCTTTGATGGTGATTTCGTCGGGGTTACCGATGTTCACGGGCAGGTGGTAGTCGCTCAGCAGCAGGCGGTAAATGCCTTCCACGAGGTCATCCACGTAGCAGAACGAGCGGGTCTGCGAGCCGTCGCCGAATACGGTCAGGTTCTCGCCGCGCAGGGCCTGCGAGAGGAAAGCTGGCAGCACGCGGCCGTCGTCGAGGCGCATGCGCGGGCCGTAGGTGTTGAAAATGCGAATGATGCGCGTTTCCAGGCCGTGGTGGTTGTGGTAGGCCATCGTAATGGCTTCCTGGAAGCGCTTGGCCTCGTCGTAGCAGCCACGCGGGCCTACGGGGTTCACGTTGCCGAAATACTCCTCAACCTGCGGATGAATTTCCGGGTCGCCGTACACTTCCGAGGTGCTGGCAATCAGCATGCGGGCGCCTTTCACGCGGGCCAGGCCCAGCAGGTTGTGCGTGCCGAGCGAGCCCACTTTCAGGGTCTGAATCGGAATTTTCAGGTAGTCAATCGGCGAAGCGGGCGAAGCAAAGTGCAGGATGTAATCGAGCTTGCCGGGCACGAACACGAACTTACTCACGTCGGATTGGTGGAACTCGAAATCGGGCCGCCCAAACAGGTGCTCGATGTTCTGGAGCGAACCCGTAATCAGGTTGTCCATCGCGATGACGTGGTAGCCCTCTTTCAGGAACCGGTCGCAAAGGTGCGAGCCCAGAAAACCGGCCCCGCCGGTAATAAGGACGCGTTTTTTATCGTCGGAAGTGTTGGTCATAGTATCGTTATTGAGTCGTTAGAACGTCATGCAGAGCGCAGCATCTCGCTCGCATCGTTTAACGGTGGAATTACTGCTGCACACCAGATGCCTCGGCAAGCTCAGCATGACGCTCTTTAGGTTAAGCTTGCGCCGGCTCCTGGTGGTCGGTTTTGATGCCGATGCAGTGGTAGGTGAAGCCCAATTCCTTCAGCTCCTTGGCGTCGTAGATGTTGCGGCCGTCGAAAATAGCCTTTTGCTTCATCAGACGGCTTACCACGGCAAAGTTGGGCACCCGGAACTCGGGCCATTCCGTCACCACTAGCAGGGCGTCGGCGTCAATCAGCGCGTCAAACTCGTCCTTGGCGTAGGTGATGGAGTTGCCCAGCGTGTGCTCGGCCTCCTTCATCGCCACGGGGTCGTAGGCCGTTACGGTGCAGCCGGCGGCCAGCAGCTTCTCGATAATAACCAACGAGGGCGCCTCACGCATGTCGTCGGTCTTTGGTTTGAAAGACAGGCCCCAGAGGGCAATTTTCAGGCCCTTGAGGTTGCCGCCGAAGTGCTTGCTCACTTTGTTGAAAAGCACCGACTTCTGGTCGTCGTTCACGCTCTCCACGGCGCGCAGCACCTGCATATCGTAGCCGTTTTCCTGAGCGGTTTTGATAAGGGCCTTTACGTCCTTCGGGAAGCAGGAGCCGCCGTAACCGATGCCGGGATAGATGAACTTGGTGCCAATGCGCGCATCGGAGCCGATGCCGCGCCGCACCATGTTCACGTCGGCCCCCATGATTTCGCACAGGTTGGCGATGTCGTTCATGAAGCTGATTTTCGTGGCCAGCATCGAGTTAGCCGCGTATTTCGTCATTTCGGCCGACGGAATATCCATGAAGATAATCGGGTGGCCGTTCAGCAAAAAGGGCTTGTAGAGCTTGGTCATCACCTCCTCGGCACGTTCCGACGAAATGCCCACCACAATGCGGTCGGGCTTCAGGAAGTCGTCGATGGCTGCGCCTTCCTTCAGGAACTCGGGGTTCGAAGCCACGTCGAACTCGATGCTTTCGCCGCGCTTTTCCAAGGCTTTCTCGATTTCGGCGCGCACCTTGGCGGCGGTGCCCACGGGCACGGTGCTTTTGGTCACAATCACGCCGTAGCTGCTCATGTGCTCGCCGATGCCGCGGGCCACGGCCAACACATATTTCAGGTCGGCCGAACCGTCTTCGCCGGGGGGGGTGCCTACGGCGATAAAAGCTACGTCGCAGTCTTTGATGGCTTCGGCAAGATTGGTGGAGAAGTGCAGACGCCCTTTTTCCACGTTGCGGGTTACCATTTCTTCCAGGCCCGGCTCATAAATCGGCAAAATGCCTTTGTGCAGATTATCGATTTTTTTCTGGTCGATATCAATACACGTCACATCGATGCCAACTTCGGCAAAGCACGTGCCCGTGACCAAACCGACGTAGCCGGTGCCTACAACTGCTATTTTCATAAGATGCGGAATGCGCGAAGACTAGTAATTAATAGAGCAAATTTAGTCCTTTACGGCCCACTCTATCGACACTCGCGGCCGGCCCTTACCACCGCGTCACCATACAAGCGACAGCGCGCCAGTGCATATCAATTGATTATAAGCTAATTACCATTGGTGACAATCTGAAAATCAACTTCATGATTTTGCAGAATAGCCCGCTCTCGAGCGCTGTGGCCTTCAAACTGATAGGCGGGATACTTCATGAAGTAAGGAACATCGGCCACCACTTTGCCGGGCCGCAGATGAGCAGGCTGGTAACAGCTAACTGGATACAGGTAGGCAAAATTCAGTAATTGAACGGTAGACGTTGGGGGCTTTTGCGCCAGTTGGCGGCGCAGGCGCGGGCCGAATAACCGGTACGCCATGAGGTGTTCGTCGCATACGCTCACCTGGCTGGCGGCAATTTGCGGATAATCGTATATGCCGGCGCGGTAGGCCACGTCGCACGGGTAATCGACGGGGAGGTAGCCGGTCAGGAATATTCCGAAATGAGCAAGGGCGCCCCCCCCAAGGCCCAGGTAAAGCCAGGAGCGCGCCCCCCTGGCTCGACTAAACGCACGTACCGCTACCAGCGCGCCCATAATGATAAAGGGTACGAAAAAGTGTAAGGTGCGCCCGTAAAAAACCAGCTTGTGCCCCATCTGGACCACTAAGGCGTAGCCCAGCCACATCAGAAAACTAACTGTGAGTAGGCGCACAAGCATTTGTTCGGTTCCAGAACCGGCCATTAAGCCCGTTCGCCAGCTGAACCCCAGCCCTATCCCGAAAAGCAGCAACAGGCTGACTCCAAGCCAACCTTCTACCTGCCAGAAATTGCTGCCGATAAAGCTAAATCCCTCGGCAAAGCTGCCCTGCGTGACGGTAGTGGCAATGTAGCGGCTGCTAGCCCAGTACGAAGTATGGCCCAGGCGAGCCAGGGCTTCGAAAGCCAGAAGCACCATCAGCAAGCCGGCCAGTTGGGCGGCGGCGGGCTTCAGAGCTGCCAATAAGCTGCTACGTGTGGTATCGAGCTCTACCAGCAGCGTCACGGCCAGCAGCAGCATGGGGGCCATGAAGTAGCCAGGATAAATAGCGTAGCTGAGCCCAGCCAATAACCCCACTACCGCTTGCAATTTCAGGCTGGTCGTTGTTTTAGGCCGGAGCAGCACCGTGAGCGCCAGGAAAAAGAAGAACAGCGAGTGGTCGTAGGGCAGCAGGTGGCGCAGGTAGAGGTTGGTGTTTACCAAGCTCGAATAGAGCGCGAGGCCCAGCAGTGCCATGCCGACGCTGAAGAAGCGCCGGTAGATGTGGTATAGCAGCAACGCATTCAGGCTCACGATGAGCACGTTGAAGGCTTGCGGGACTTGCAGTGAGGGCGGGGCGTTGGGGTTCAGGTCGAAGACTAGCAGCAGGATGGCCTGGCCCAGCCCGGGGATGGCCCGCCAGATACCGTCGCCCGGGCGGGCACCCATGGAATTGATGTAGCGCAGAAATTCCTGCCCGTGGCCTTCGCTGAGGGCACGCAGGCCCAGCATGGCATTCACGTAGCGCGACTCATCCACGAAGGCCATGGTGCCTTTGCCAATCAGGCTAAGGCGCGCCAGCGTGACCAATACGCCAACCAAAAGGGCCAGCCGTTGCGGCCGGCCCACCTGGTGCCACCAATGGCGCAAGCGCCAGAGTCTATTCGAAGTCAAGAGCTTAGGCCATGTACTGCTTCCACCACGTCTGGAAGACGATGAGGCCCCAGATGCGGGCGTGCACATCGCCCGGGCTGCGCGAAAACAGCTGCGCTTTGAGGGCACGGATGGCTTGCACGTCGAAAATGCCCTGGGCTTCGATGAAGTCGTCGCGCAGCAGGTCATCTTCGATAAGGCTGCGCAGCTCGCCGCGCATCCACTTCAGCAGAGGCACTTCGAAGCCGTGTTTGGGGCGGTCGTAGAGCTCGACGGGCAGCTCGGAGCGGAAGGCGTCCTGCACAATTTTCTTCTTCATCGTAGCGTCGACCTTGCTGGTGACGGGGATGGAGAAGGCGAAGTTGACCACTTTGTAGTCGAGGAAGGGCGTGCGCACTTCCAGCGAGTTGGCCATGCTCATCATGTCCACTTTCGTGAGCATGTCGTAGGGCAGCACCAGGTTCATGTCGGTGAGCAGTACCTCGTTGAGGTCGCCGTCGGCATGCAGGTGCTCCAAAATGTCTTTGCGGCGCTTGGCGGCGGCTTTCTTGCCCACTTTGCGGCGGCTGGCGGCGCTGAGCAGGGTGTTGGCGTCACTGGCCGAGGCGAAGCTGGCCCAGTCCCAGTACCGGTCTTTCACGCCGGCCGTCATGCCGCGCGAGAAACGCTGGAGCTGCCGCACGCGGTTGCCAAAGAAGCTGTTGCGCGACTTGGGCAGGGCGTCCCACACGAAGCCGAGGGCCGTCACGGCCTCCGCCTTCACGCCCCCCTGGCGCACCTTGAACTCGCCCATGTGCTTGTTGTAGCCGCCGAACATTTCGTCGGCCCCGTCGCCGCTCAGGGCCACGGTGACGTGCTGGCGGGTGCGCTGGCTGAGGATGTACACGGCCAGGGCCGAAGAATCGGCAAACGGCTCATCGAGGTAATCCAACATGCTGTGGATGTGCTCGTAGAGGTCGTCGTTGGTGAGCGAGAAAACCGTGTGGTTGGTCTTGTGGCGGGCGGCCACGAGATTGGCGTACTTGGTTTCGTCGAAGAAGGGCTCGTCTTTGAAACCGATGCTGAACGTGTTGAGGTGCGGCGTGTGGCGGGCGGCCAGCGCGGTAATCACGCTGGAGTCGATGCCGCCGCTGAGGAAGGCGCCGAGGGGCACGTCGGCCACGAGGCGGCGCTGCACGGCCCCGTCCATGAGGTCGACCAGCTTTTTCTGCTGCTGCTCGTAGCTGAGCTTGTTTTTGGCGACTTTCTTGGGGTCGTAGGGGATTTTATACCAGGCCTTGCCCACTACCTTATTGTTCTTGATGTACAGGTAGTGGCCGGGCAGCATCTTCTTCACGCCCTTGAAAATGCTGGCGGGACCGGGAATGTAGTTGAGTTGCAAATACTGGCTCAGGGCCACGTAATCGAGCTTGCGCGGCACGCCTAGGGCCATGATGGACTTCATCTCGGAAGCCAAAAACAGCTTGTCCTCGTCGCGGTAGATGAGCAGGGGCTTCACGCCAAACCGGTCGCGGGCGATAAGCAGCGAGTTCTCTTCCTTATCGTAGATGGAGAAGGCGAAAAAGCCGTTCAGCTTCTTGATAAAGCTGCGGCCCTCGGTGATGTAAAGCTGGAGAATAACCTCCGTATCGGTCTGCGAATGAAACTTACAGCCGCGCTTGATGAGCTTTTCGCGCAGCTCGCGGTAGTTGAAGATTTCGCCGTTGAAGACGATGGTGTAGCGTCCTGATTCGTCGGTCATCGGCTGGTTGCCGTCGGCCGAAAGGTCGAGGATGGCCAGCCGGCGAAAGCCCAGACCGCATTGGTCGTAGACGAAATGGCCCTGCGAGTCGGGTCCGCGGCGAATGATGGCGTCGGTGGACGCTTGCAGGTTGGCCAGCGACTGACGACCTGTTTCCGTAAAGGCAAATACTCCAGTTATTCCACACATAGTCGGCCGCAAAAGTACGACTCCGCAACCTAAAGGCCCACCACGGGGTATTGTCATTAGCGTAAATGGCACCGAATTTCTACCAAGAACCGGCTGTAGCGCCCCTGCTGCTCTTTTTCCATCCCTGCTTTTATCATCATGAACATCAACGAACAATTTCAGGCGGCGGCCCAGCAAGTGAACAACCTGCCCAGCGACGTGGCCGCCAAGCACATGACCGAGCTTTACGGCCTTTACAAACAGGCTACCGAGGGCGACGTAAACATGAAAAGCGACGAGGTAGACGCCTCCGCTGCTGACCAGGCCAACGGCCCAGCCGGCCTCTCACAGGCCCAGTGGGACTCGTGGAACCAGTTCAAGGGTGTGTCGGAAGAAGAAGCCAAGCGGCGCTACGTAGCAAAAGCGGCCGAAATTACCGGCGGCACCAAATCGGCTACCGAAGCCAGCGAAGTGCCCACCGACGGCCAGACCGGAGCCCCCAAAACCACAGACCACGGCGGGCTGCGGGGTGATATCACGGCCGGCGCGCCTTATGGGGGCGAAGACAAGCTGAAAGGCCAGCAGGCACAATAAGCAGGACCATTCCAGCGCCATTGCGTTCATTAAGTTGGCACCATAAAAGCCAGTCCTTCGCGGGGCTGGCTTTTGTTTTTATCCGACAGCCAACGGCCAAAAAGTTATTGGCATTGCGGTAGTTGTCGAAGTTCTGGCGGGCAGTATCATTGCCAGCCAACGACAGTTACCCCTTCTTTCCTCCTTTTTATGGACCGCCGCCTTTTCCTGAACCAAAGTACTCGCGTGTCGCTCACGGCCGCCCTCCTACCCGCCGTGGCCTGCCAAACCACTCCCGGCAAGCCCGTAACGGATGTGCCGACGGGAGCTCCGGAGGCGGAAGAAACAGCGCCGGCCAGCGCGGCCGACAACTTCGAGCTGCACGAACTCACCGTGACCGACTTACAGGACCGCATGGCCAAAGGCACCGAAACCGCCCGCAGCCTGAGCGAGAAATACCTGGCCCGCATCAAGGCGCTGAACGAGGCCGGGCCGATGCTGCGTGCCGTCATAGAAACCAACCCCGATGCCCTGACCATTGCCGACGGCCTGGACCGAGAGCGCAAGGCCGGCAAGCTGCGCGGGCCGCTGCACGGCATTCCGGTCCTTATTAAAGACAACATTGACAGCGGCGACCAGATGATGACCACGGCTGGGGCCTCGGCACTGGTGGGGCACAAGGCGAAGCAGGATGCCTTCATCGTGCAGAAGCTGCGGGCCGCTGGGGCCGTGCTGCTGGGCAAAACCAACCTGAGCGAATGGGCCAACTTCCGGTCGTCGCACGCGGTGAGCGGCTGGAGCAGCCGGGGCCGCCAAAGCCGCAACCCCTACGCCCTGGACCGCAGCACCAGCGGCAGCAGCTCGGGCTCGGGGGCGGCGGTGGCGGCCAATTTGTGCGCCGTGGCCATTGGCACCGAGACGGACGGCTCGGTGGTGTCGCCGTCGTCGTGCAACGGGCTGGTGGGCCTCAAGCCCACGGTGGGCCTGCTGAGCCGCAGCGGCATCATCCCCATTTCGAGCACCCAGGACACGGCTGGCCCCATGGCCCGCACCGTGCGCGACGCGGCCATTCTGCTGGGCGCACTGGCCGGCCCCGACCCGGCCGACCCGGCCAAACTGCCCATTCCCAAAGGCGCGCTGACCGATTACACAACGTTTCTCAAGTCGGATGCCCTGCAGGGCCAGCGGCTGGGCGTGGAAAAAGCCCACCTCAACGGCCCGCCGGCCGTGGCCGCGCTCCTCAAGCAAGCCGTGGCCGCGCTGAAGGCGCGGGGCGCGACCATCGTGGAAGTGGAGTTGAACAAACTGGTCAATCCGCTCGGCGAGGCGGAGTTTGACGTGCTGCTCTACGAGTTCAAGGAAGGCGTGAATGCGTATCTGGCTAATGCGGGTGCGACGGTGAAGAATCTGGCCGACGTCATCGCCTTCAACAAGGCCCACGCGGCCGAAGCCATGCCGTTTTTCCAGCAGGAAACCCTTATCCGGGCCGAAACCACCGACGGGCTGAACAACGCCAACTACAAGGCCGCCGTGCAAAAGACCGTGGCCGGCGCCCGCCAGGCCATCGACGGCCTGCTGAAAACGCACCAACTTGCGGCCATCATCGGTGTGACCACCGGCCCGGCCTGGTGCATCGACTGGGCAAACGGCGACTACTCGACGGGCGTGGATTTTTCGTCGCCGGCGGCCATGGCGGGCTATCCGCACCTCACCGTGCCCATGGGGCAGGTGCTGGGGTTGCCGGTGGGTCTGTCCTTTGTGAGCTCGGCGTACCACGAGAGGCTGCTACTGGCTCTGGGCTATGCGTATGAGCAAGCGACGCACAAGAGGGAAGCGCCAAAAATGCTGCCTACAGTGCAAGCGTAAGTTCATTTGTCATTGCACGTGGAGCATCGCGTTCCACGCGCAATGACAGGCAAACCCTAGAAAATCTTTCCGGGGTTCAGAATTCCATTCGGGTCGAATACGCCTTTGATGCCGCGCATTAAGTTCAGGTTGGTTTCGGCCAGGGCAATGCCGATGTAGCCTTTCTGCACCAGCCCGATGCCGTGCTCGCCGGAAATGGTGCCACCCAGCTTCACGCAGAGCTCGAAAATCTCGGAGATGGGCTGGCGCAGGCCCACGTTCCACATCTCGTCGTCCAGCTCGCCGCGGATGATGTTGACGTGCAGGTTACCGTCGCCGGCGTGGCCGTAGCACACGCTCTTGAAGCCGTAGCGGGCGCCTATTTCCTTCACGCCTTTGAGCAGCGTGGGCAACTCGGCGCGGGGCACTACAGTGTCCTCTTCCTTATACACGGAGTTGTAGCGCACCGAATTGCCGATGTTGCGGCGGATGCGCCACAGGTCGTCCTTCTGGCCGGCGGTGTCGGCGAGGAGGATTTCGCCCACGTCGTAGTGCTCCAGCACGCCGTACACCTGCCCGGCCTCCTTATAAAGCTGGTCCAAATCCTGGCCATCGAGCTCGATGAGCAGATGGGCTTTGATATCCTCGGGCAGCGTGAGCGGGATTTTCAGGTAATCGGAAGACCAGGCAATGGCCTCGCGCTCCATAAACTCCATGCCCGACGGGATGATGCCCGCCCGGAACACCGCCGAAACCGCATCGGCCGCCTGGGCCTCCTGCCGGAAGGGCACCAGCATCAGGATATTATGCTGCGGGAAGGGCAATAGCCGAAACACCACTTTGGTGATGATGCCCAATGTACCCTCCGAGCCCACCATGAGCTGGGTGAGGTTGTAGCCGGTGGAGTTTTTGAGGGTGTTGGCGGCCGTCCAGATGATTTCGCCGGTGGGCAGCACCACCTGCAAATTCAGCACGTAGTCCTTGGTAGTGCCGTATTTCACGGCCTTGGGGCCGCCGCTGCTGTGGGCCAGGTTGCCGCCCAAAAAGCAGCTGCCCTTGCTGGCCGGGTCGGGTGGGTAGAACAGGCCCACCTCCTTCACGGCGTTCTGAAACGTCTCGTTCACCACGCCCGGCTCCACGGTGGCCTGCAGGTTGCGCTCGTCAATCTGGATGATTTTATTGAGCCGCTCGGTGCTCAGCACCACGCCGTGGTGGATGGGAAGCGCCCCGCCGCTCAGGCCCGTGCCCGCCCCGCGCGGCGTGACGGGAATGCGGTGCGCGTGGCACAGCTGCATAATCCGGCTGATTTCCTCGGCATCGGCCGGGCGCAGCACCACATCGGGCGCAAAATGGAAGTCTTCGGTGTGGTCGCGGCCGTAGTCGGCGTAGGCATCGGCGGCAGCGGCGGCCTCGGCGCGCTGCGCGGTGAGGACGTGCGCCGGGCCGACGATGGCCTCGAAAGAAACAAGTATTTCGGGGGGCAGGGCGTTAAAATTCATGAGCGGTTCAGCTGAGAAGGCCGCGTAAACTATCTTTGCGGCCGATGGGTAGGGTGACAACGAAGATACTACCGCTGCTGCTGCTGACTTTGGTCCTGCTAGCCAGCTGCCACCGCAAGCTTAACTACCGCGACGGCCAGTACCGCTCGGCCCGCGAAATGGTGCGCCTGAAAAAGGGCGGCCGGGTGAGCCCGACCGGCAAATCCAAGGTTGTGGTGGGCGCCGCCAACGGCGCCAAAACCAAAGTAGTGACCAAGCGCCCCGCCCGCATGGGCACCGCTACCGGCACCCTGGCCTCGGTGATTGAGGCCGCCCGCTCCTATCAGGGTACCCCTTACCTATACGGCGGCACCACGCGCCTGGGCCTGGATTGCTCGGGGCTGCTGCAATTATCTTTTGGCGAAGCCGGTGTCACTATTCCGCGTTCGTCCAATGAGCAGGCCGTGTGGGGCGACCCCGTGAAATCCACCGACTTACGGCCCGGCGATTTAGTATTTTTTGGAGCTTCGCCCGGCAGCCGCACCATCACACACGTGGGTTTGGTGACGGTGGCCGATGAAGAAGGGGTGGATTTTATTCACGCGTCAACCTCATTAGGCGTGGTTGAAAACAGCTTAGAATCAGATTACTACCTCAGTCGGTTCATTCGGGCCGTGCGGCCCCGCCTGTGAGGTACCGGCCCATTACCTTTACCTGACAAATACCTGATTCCGGCGATATTAATCAATGGTAAAATTTACGTAATATTGGCCCTTTCGGCACCGTCGTACCTTTGTCCCGCTTTTACCAAGCTCACTGTTTCCACCAACCTTTTTCAACATGAATAATTTACGTTTACGCCACCTGCTACTGCTGGCGCTGATGCTCCTGACGGCCCGCCTGGGCTGGAGCCAAGGCGCAACCACAGCAGCAATGAGCGGAGTCATCTCCGATAAGAACGGCGCGGGCCTGCCCGGCGCTACCGTAATTGCCATTCATACCCCCACCAACACACAGTACGTGGCGCCCACCAACTCCGATGGTCGCTTCAACATCCAGAACATGCGCGTGGGTGGTCCTTACACGGTTCGGGTCACGTTTGTGGGTTACAAGGATATCACCCGTGAGGGCATTTCCCTGACCCTAGGTCAGAGCCTGCGTTTCGACCAGACCCTGAGCGATGCCACGACGGAGCTGGCCGAAGTAACGGTAAGTGGCCGGCGCGACCCCATCATGAGTGCCGACCATACCGGGGCCAGCACCACGGTGCAGCGCGAAACCATTGAGCGCCTGCCCACCCTGAACCGTTCGTTGAACGACTTCACCCGCCTCACGCCCCAGGCCAACGGCCAGAGCTTCGGCGGCCGCAACAGCGGCTACAACAACATCACGGTGGATGGCGCTATCTTCAACAACGCCTTCGGCTTGTCGTCGACGGTAGGTGGCCAGGCCGGTGCCCAGCCCATTTCGCTGGACGCCATCGACCAGATTCAGGTTAGCATCGCTCCTTTCGACGTTCGTCAGGGCTCGTTCACGGGTGCTGGCATCAACGTGGTGACGCGTTCGGGCTCGAACAAGGTATCGGCTTCCATCTATGACTTCTTCCGCAACCAGAACCTGGTAGGCAGCAAAGTAGGCGACGTAACCAGCGACTACCCCAAGTTCAACCTGAACAACATCGGCTTCCGCGTGGGCGGTCCGATTATCAAGGATAAGCTGTTCTTCTTCATCAACGCCGAGTCGGAGCGCCGCAACGACCCGCCCACGGGCAACTTCACGGCCAACCGCGAAACCACGGCTCCCGCAACGGGCAGCACCGTGTCGAACGCCTCGGCCCGTGACCTTGATGCCCTCAGCAACTTCCTGCAGCAGCAGTACGGCTACAACCCCGGCCCGTACGAGAACTACAGCCTGAAGTCGAACAGCGACAAGGCGACCATCAAGCTCGACTGGAACATCAACAACAACAACCGTTTCAACATCAAGTACAACTACCTGAAGTCGTACAGCGACATTCCGCCGAGCACTTCGGGCGCTATCAACGCGCAGCGCTCGCAGTCGCAGTTCGGCTTGCCTTACTTGTCGTCGTACTACCGCATCAACAACAACCTGAACTCGATTATTGCCGAACTGAACAGCACCATCGGCGGTGGCAAATACTCGAACAACCTGACGGCCGGCTACTCGGCATTCCGCGACTTCCGCGAAAGCAGCGGCGGCATTTTCCCGCTGGTTGACATCGGTACCAGCATTGGCCGCAGCACGGGTGCAGCCCTCAACAGCATCAACGCTTCGAACTCCCTGACGACGTTTGGCTACGAGCCTTTCTCGGCTTTCAACATTCTGAACTCGGACGTGTACCAGTTCGGCGACAACTTCACGGCTTACCTCGGCAAGCACAACGTGACGGTGGGTACTTACAACGAGTACTACAAGTTCCGCAACGGTTTCGCCCCGAACTACTACGGCAACTACTCCTTCAACTCGCTGGAGGACTTCTATGCCTCGGCTGGCTTCAACTACGACCGCGCCACCGCTACCTACTCGCCTTTTGCCGCTGGCACCACCCGCCCCGGCCCGCAGCGCTACAACCTGCAGTACTCGGCCATCCCCGGCGGTGCCTTCCCCTTCGCCGACATCACGGCGGCCCAGCTGGGCCTGTACCTGCAAGACGAATGGTCGCCCCGCAGCAACCTGAAAGTAACCTACGGCCTGCGTGCTGACCTGCCCTTCCTGACCTCGGATTTGCAGCAGAACACCAACGCCGCCAACCTTACCTTCCGCGATGGCGTGCAACTCAACACGGGTTCGGTGCCGAAGAAATCGGTGTTGTTCTCGCCGCGTGCCGGCTTCAACTGGGACGTGAACGACGACCGTAAGACGCAGCTGCGTGGCGGTACGGGCATCTTCACCGGCCGTGTGCCCTTCGTGTGGCTCTCCAACCAAGCCAGCAACAACGGCGTGCAGTTCGGCTCGTTCAGCACGGCGGGTGCAGTACCGACGACGACGACTGTTAATGGCCAGCCCGTTACCAACCCGAACGCCTCTATCTATCCGTTCAGCCCCAACGTGGATGCCTACCGTCCGCAGAATGCCACGGCTAACACGGCCTACAACCTGGCCGTAACGGACAAGGATTTCAAATTCCCGCAGGTATGGCGCACGAACCTGGCCGTTGACCAGGAGCTGCCCGGTGGCGTAATCGGTACGCTGGAAGCTTTCTATACGAAAGACATCAACTCGGTGTATCACCAGAACGTGAACTTGCCCGGCACGGAGGCAAACCCCTACAACCGCGCCAACGGTGTTGATAACCGTCCTATCTTCTACACGATTAACAGCCCCTTGGTAGTGACCAACGGTCTGGCTGCTACTTCCTTTAACCGCCAGATTTACGCCGGTCGTGGTGGTGCTTCGGCTGTCAACCCCAACATCAGCGACGCCATTCTGATGCGGAACACGAACAAGGGCTACTCCTACGCCGTGACGGCGCAGCTGCAGAAGTCTTTCGCCAGCGGTTTCTATGCCAGCGCGGCCTACACCTACACCGACTCGCGCTCGGTGAACGACGGCGGCTCGATTGCCCAGTCCATCTGGCGCGACCGTTCGATTTCGGGTGACCCGAACGCTGATGTTCTGGGCTACTCGAGCTACCTGCAGCAGCACCGCGTTATCGTTTCGGCTTCGTACCGTAAGGAATATGTTGGCCATCTGGGCACGACGCTCTCGATGTTCTACGAAGGTGCTCCGGCGGTTAGCGCTGGCACGGCTCGCTTCTCCTACGTGTACTCGGGCGACATGAACGGCGACGGCCAGACTGCCAACGACCTGATGTACATCCCCCGTACCCAGAGCGAAATCAACCTGCAGCCCATCACCCTCACGGCGGCTCAGGGCGGTGGTGTGTACTCATCGGCTGACCAGTGGACCGACCTGAACAACTTCATCAACCAGGACAGCTACCTCAGCAAGCACCGCGGCGAGTACGCCGAGCGCAACGGCGCGGCCCGTCCGTGGCTGAACCGTCTGGATTTCCGCTTGCTTCAGGATATCTTCACCAACATCGGCAGCAACCGCAACACCCTGCAGCTGAGCCTGGATATCTTCAACATCGGTAACCTGCTGAACAGCAACTGGGGCGTAGTTCAGACGCCTGTTCGCACCAACCCGCTCAAGTTTGACGGCTACAATGCTGCCGGCCAGCCCGTGTTTGAGTACAGCTACCTGGTGAGCCCAGTGAAAAATGCTGACAACACCGTAACCCCCGGCACGAAACTGACCGACACCTTCCGTAACGACACGGGCGGCCTCGGTTCGCGCTGGCAGGGCCAGGTGGGCATCCGCTACATCTTCAACTAAGCTTTTCCGCTTAGCGTAGCCTCGAAGAGGGCAGGAAGAAATTCCTGCCCTCTTTTTTTGTGGCTGATTGTTTGAGGCTTGCGTCTTTTTAACAAAAAAGATGCGCCCAGCACTTGTCAAACCAATATTCGCCCGTACTTTTGTCGAACCAAAGCGCAAATGGCACGGCGGTAAAGAACAAATCAGGGGGATTAGCTCAGCTGGCTAGAGCGCTTGCATGGCATGCAAGAGGTCATCGGTTCGACTCCGATATTCTCCACTGAAGAAGTGAATAAAGAAAAAGCCCGTTCAGGAAACTGAACGGGCTTTTTCTTTATTCACAGCCTGATTCAATAAATAGAAAAATGCCCCTGGATAATATTATCCAGGGGCATTTCCATTGGTAGCGCTATACAAACAGGCCTTCGACCGAAAGGTACCGCTCGCCGGTGTCGTAGCAGAAGGTGAGCACGCGGCTGCCCTGGGGCATATCGGGCAGCTTTTTGGCAATGGCGGCCAGCGAGGCCCCCGACGATACGCCCACGAAAATGCCTTCCTCGCGGGCGGCGCGGCGGGTCATCTCGTAGGCTTCCTGCTGCGATACCTGAATGGTGCCGTCGAGGACATCGACGTGCAGGTTGTCGGGGATGAAGCCGGCGCCGATGCCCTGAATGGGATGCGGCCCTGGCGCACCGCCGCTGATGACGGGTGACGCCTCGGGCTCCACGGCGAAAGTCTGCATGCTGGGGAAATGTGGCTTTAGCACTTCCGTCACGGCCGTGATGTGGCCGCCGGTACCCACGCCGGTGATGTGGAAGTCGAAGCCCTCGGGAGCATCGCGCAGAATTTCCTGAGCGGTGGTTTCGGCGTGAATCTTGGGGTTGGCGGGGTTAGAAAACTGCATGGGCATCCAGGCGCCGGGCGTACTGGCCACCATTTCGCGGGCTTTCTCGATGGCTCCCTTCATGCCCTTTTCGCGGGGCGTGAGCTCCAGGGTAGCCCCATAGGCGGCCATGAGGCGGCGGCGCTCGATGCTCATGCTTTCGGGCATCACGAGGGTGAGCTTGTAGCCTTTCACGGCAGCCACCAAGGCTAGGCCCACGCCGGTATTGCCGGAGGTAGGCTCTACAATCAGGCTGTCTTTGGTGATGGTGCCGTCCTTCTCGGCCTGCTCAATCATGCTCAGGGCAATGCGGTCTTTGATGGACCCGCCGGGGTTGGCGCGCTCCAGCTTCACCCACACCTCCACATCGGGGCGGGTGGCGGCAAAAATGCGGTTGAGGCGCACCAGCGGCGTGTTGCCGATGGTATCAAGAATAGAATTGGCTTTCATGCGGAGAACTGGTGATGTGTGAGATACTGAGTTGAAAGACGGTTATGCAGAGCGCCGCGAAGCATAACCGCCAATGCCTAAATGGAAAAAACCAGCTCGGCCGCCGGGTCGACGTTGCGCGAAATCTGGATGTGGGCCCGGTGATACACCCGCGAATGCGAGGGTACGCTTTCGGTCAGCCACACGTTGCCGCCGATGATGCTGTGCGCGCCCACCACCGTGCTGCCCCCCAGGATGGTAGCACCGGCGTAGATAACCACATGGTCCTCAATGGTGGGGTGGCGCTTGGTGCCCTGCAAGCCCTTGGTCACGCTGAGCGCGCCCAGCGTGACGCCCTGGTATATCTGCACGTTGGCCCCGATGATGGCCGTTTCGCCGATAACCAGGCCGGTGCCGTGGTCGATGCAGAAGGCCGGCCCAATGTGCGCGCCGGGGTGAATATCGACCCCAGTGCGCTGGTGGGCATACTCGCTCAGCAGGCGCGGCAGGCGCGGCAGGCCCCGCTGGTACAGGGCGTGGGCCAGCCGGTAGAGCGCCGTGGCGTAGAACCCCGGATAAGAGCTGATAATTTCGGCCAAGCCCTGGGCGGCGGGGTCGCTGGCCAGAATGGCGCTGGCATCGCGCAGCAAGGCCGCACGCAGCGCCGGCAGCTGGGCAGTGAACTCATCGGCCAGAGCAGCCGGCGAGGCGGGCAAGGCCGGCACCCCGGCCAGCAGCGCGGCCAACTCGGCCCGGAAATACTGTAGTTCGGCCTCTACAGCATCGGCGTTGGCCAGGGGCCGCTCGGCGCGCTGCGGAAAGAGCAGGGCGAGCAGGCCATCGGCGAGGGCACAAAAGGCCGCGCCGGGCAGGGCGTCGGGGGCCACGGAGTGGGCGTGAGCCAGCTCTTCGGCAAAGGAATGGGGAAGCACGGGGGCTGAAAACATAAGCAAAAGAACCAGCGGAATTAACCGGCAGGGCCGGGGAAGGTTTTGAGCGGGAGGCAACGGCGGCGCGGCCTTCGCCGTTTAGCCAGTGTCGCACCGCCGTTGTGGCCGCGGCCCAAAAGATACTCTTCTTTTCCTCTGCTTCACTTTTTCAACACGATTATGGCAGCCGATACCTCCATCACTAAAATCGATTCGCAGCACTCTCCTACCGGCCCCGACGGCGAGAAATACCTGGCCTCGGGCACGCACATTGCCATGCGGATGTGGGAAAACGAGCAACCCGGCGAGCCCAAAGCCCCGGCTACCCGGCCCTACGAAACGGTGGGCTACGTGCTCAGCGGCCGCGCCGAGCTACACCTAGCCGGCCAAATGGTTATTCTGGAGCCCGGCAACTCGTGGGTAGTGCCAAAGAATACGGAGCACACCTATAAAATTCTGGAGAGCTTTTCGGCTGTGGAAGCTACCTCGCCACCAGCACAGGTACACGGCCGCGAAGGCAAATAAACAGCAGCGTTGCCCCAATGACAACCAGCGAGTTGGGGCGTACCGGCCAGTACGTTTCGGGGCCCAACGATGAGCGCGAGGCCGTGGCTACGCTGAACTACGGCCCTTTCGGGTTCAGCTGATAAAGTCGCGCGGGGCGGCCACGGCCCAGTCGTGCACCATTTTCAGGAGGGAGAATTCCTGAAAGGGCTTGGTCAGGTAGTCGTTCATGCCGGCGGCGAGGCATTTGGCCCGCTCGCCGGTGATGGCATTGGCGGTAAGGGCAATAATGGGCACGGCAAGGCCCAACTCCTGGCGCAGAATACGGGTGGCTTCGTAGCCATTTTTGATGGGCATCTGCACGTCCATCAGAATCAGGTCGAAAACATCGGTGCGGGCCAGCTCCACGGCGGCCTGGCCGTTGGTGGCCTCCGTTACGCTCATGCCAGCGTTGGTGAGGAAACTGGTGGCTAGCATGCGGTTGAATAGGTTGTCTTCGACCAGCAGAATATGCTTGCCGTGCAACTCCTGCTGCATGCCTTCGAGGTCGCCCGTGTCTTTCTGCGAGAGGTGGTGGGCGTTGCCCACGGGCAGACGCAGGGTGAAACGGCTGATGGTGCCGTGGTTTTTTTGGCTTTCAATACGCAGCTCGCCGCCCAGCAGGTGCACCAACTTTTTGCTGATGCCCAGGCCCAGGCCAGTACCACCAAACCGCCGCGTCACGGTCGAATCTTCCTGGCTGAAATCATCAAAAATATGGCTCAGGTACTCCGCTTCAATGCCAATGCCGGTATCCTCCACCGTAAATTCAACCAGCACTTCGTCCGGGCTTGGATGCCCAAGCAATTGACACCTAACGCTTACCGTGCCTCGCTCAGTGAATTTCACGGAATTACCAACCAGATTCAGTAGCACCTGGGTGAGACGGAAGGGGTCGCCGAGCACAACTTCGGGCATCGCGGGGTCGAGGTAGACAAGGAAGCTGAGCCCTTTTTCCTCGGCTTTGTATTGCAGGGTTTTTTTGACCTGCGCACAGACGCTGCCGGGGCTGAACCCAATGTGCTCGATGGCCAGCTGGCCGGCATCAATCTTAGAGAGGTCGAGAATGTCGTTGATGATGACGAGCAGGTTTTCGGCCGAGGCCGTAATGGCGTGCAGGTAGCTGGCCTGCGGGGCCGCCAGCGGGGTTTTGGCCAGCAGCTGGCTCATGCCCAGAATGGCGTTCATGGGCGTGCGAATTTCGTGGCTCATGTTGGCCAGGAAGTCCTGCTTGGCGCGGGTGCTGCTTTCGGCCTGCATTTTGGCTTCGCGCAGGCTGGTTTCGAGGTGCTTCTGGGGGGTCACGTCGAGGTAGATGCCAATGGAGCCGATATGCCGTTGATGCTCGTCGTAGAGCGGGGCGCCGCTCACCAGCAGCCACTTACGCTCGCCGCCTTTGGTGGTCACCACAATTTCGTAGGAGTCGGAAACGCCGTGTTCGCGGGTGCGGAGCTTGCCCTCTGCCAGTGCCAGGTCGAGGCCGGTGAGCAACAGCGGCGACAGGCGCTGGCCGGCCAGCTCGTCGGTGCAGTAGCCGGTCATGTCGCAAAAACTCTGATTGGCGTAGAGCAAATGGTCGTTCAAATCGGCCTCCACCAGTCCCAGCGACATGTTTTCGATGATGCCCCGGTACTTTTCCTCGCGGCGCTTCAGGTCTTCTTCGGCCTTGATGCGGGCCGTGACGTCTTCGTACTTCCAGAGGTGGCCGATGTAGCGAGTGCCGTCGAAAATGGGCGTGAAGGCCCGCTCCAGGGTGCGACCGTCGCGCAACGGGATAATGTCGCCGGTGGCGGGCTGGCGGCGGCGCAGCAGGGCCGCAATGCGGGCCACGTACTGGTGCGGCTTTTTCACATATTTGCGGGAACCTTCGGTGAGCCAGGCCCCATTGCGGCCGTGGAACCGGGCGGGGGCCACGGGCAACTCCAGCAGCTGGCAAAAGGCCTCGTTGGTGAACACAATGCGGCGGTTTTCATCTTCCAGCACCAAGCCGTCCTGGAAGTGCGCAATCACGGTAGCCAGCTGCTGGTTAGAGGTACCGAGGGCTTTTTCAGCATCTTTCTGGGCTGAAATGTCGCTGTGCAGCCCACTGAGCATCAATGGGATGCTATTGGCACCCCAGGCCGTGATGACGGCGCGGCTCAGCACCCACTTGTAGTTGCCGTCGTGGCAGCGCATCCGGTATTCAGCGGTGGACATTTTGCCGCCGGTTTGTACGTATTTGCGCAGCAGCTCCAGTACCTGCGGCAGGTCGTCGGGGTGCACGTGGGCGAGCCAGGTTTCGTAGTCGTTCGAAAAGTCGCCCTCCTCATAGCCCAGCATGGCTTTATATTCCGACGAAAACGACATTTGGTGGGTGCGCAGATTCAGCTCCCATGCCCCGTCGCCGAAGCCTTCCATGGCCAGCCCCAGGCGCAGGTCGCTTTCGCGCAGGGCACTTTCGGCCAGCTTCAGGGGCGTCACATCGAGCAGAATCCCGCTGTATGTCACCCAATCGGGGCCGAAGCTAGTGACGTTGGAGCTGCCCCGCAGCCAGCGAATGGGCTGCCCCGGCACCACAATCCGGCCCTCATACACCCACGGGGTGTGGTTGCGGGTGGCGTCGTCGAGCGACTCGAGAAAGCCCTCCAGCTCTTCCGGATGGATAAAGTCGTTCATGCGCACCAGCTCGTGCGGCGCTATCCCAAACAGCTCCTCCACCTTGGGACTCACGTAATCGAAGTTGAAAGTGCCATCGGCGTTTTTACGCCACTCGTAGAGCACACCGGGCACGTTTTCGGCCAGGTTGCGGAAGCGCTGCTCGCTGTGCACCAGCCGCAGCTGGGCCTGTTTCCACTCCGTAATGTCCTCAATCAGGCCCACAAAGTGGACCACGCCATCGGCCGCCTTCACCGGCCGTACGCTCACGCGCAGCCAGCCGTCGGAGCCGGGCCGCGGATTCGCCACTTCGTAATGAAACGCTTCCTGCCGCTGCAAGCTGTCCCGAATATAAGCCAGCGTGGCCGCGTCTTGCAGCCGGGGGCGCAGCACCGCCGCTGGCTGCCGGCCTATTATCTCGTGCGGGCCCACTCCGCACAGCTTCGTAAAGCCTTTGTTTACCCATTGCACGAAACCTTCGCCGTTGGCCAGCACCACGGCCGTGTCCTGCTTTTCGAGCAAATACCCCAGCAGGCTGGACGGCACGAAGGCGGGAGTTGGCGCGGCCGGATTCTCCAGTGCCGCTAGCTGGGCGCGTAAGGCCGTATTCGCAGCTTTTTGCTCGGCTAACGCCACTTCAAGCTCGGCACGGGTCATAGAATGCAACAGCTAAACGTTACTCAATGGTAGAATGAACACTGCCTGGCAAACGAGGCCCCTGCTCCGGACCGACTAACAGACGGGCCGGTTCGCGGAAGCACATCTCGGCTTCGTTCAGCGCGTTCGCCCTAATTAATAATTAGTTAGGCATACGAAGCAAATGCTGCCGGGGGCGTGAACGGCCGGTTTTTTTCGGTGTAGTGCCCTACTCGGGCAGGGTGCGCACGTAGCTGTGCTGCACCGGCACCGGGCTGCCCACCCCCTGCTGAGCCAGGGCCCGCTGGAGCTGCTCGATGAGGCGCCCCTGGGCTGAGCCATTGCGCCCGGCTGGCGTGTAGGCCCGGAAGGCCACCGTCATGCCGCCGGGCTTGAGGGCCGTAACGGCCACCTGCGGCGCGGGGGCTTGCAGTACGTCTTCGTCGGCCTGCAGCAGCGGGATGGCCCAGGCGCGCAGGGCGGCCAGGTCGGTGGCGTTGTCGAGGTCGGCTACGATTTCGACCAGGGCCTTGTTCTGGGCCGTTTTGTTGATAATGACGTTGTTGGATGTGGCCCCGTTGGGCAGGATGATGGTGTCGCCCTGCGGCGTGACGAGGATGGTATTGAAAATCTGAATTTCCTTCACCTCGCCCGATTTGCCCTGCGACTCAATGGTATCGCCCACCACGTAGGGCTTGAAAATAAGGATGAGCACCCCACCCGCGAAATTGGCCAGCGTGCCCTGCAAGGCCAGCCCCACCGCCAGCCCCGCCGCCCCCAGAATGGCCACAAACGACGTGGTTTCGAAACCCACCATGCCGGCCACCGATATCAGCAGCAGCACTTTGAGCACAATATTGACCAGGCTAGTCAGGAACGAGGCCAGCGACACATCGAGACGCGTGGCGGCGGCGGCGATAATGCGGCTGGCCCAGCCAATGAGCCACCAGCCCACCACCAGCGCCACCCCGGCCATGAGCACGCGGGGCAGGTAGAGGACAACGAGGGCTTGAAGCTGCTGGGCGTAAGTGCTGACTTGGTTCATAGCGGAAAGGAGGAAAGGGAAAAGCTAAATATAGCATCTGCCGTCCTGAGCTTGCGAATGACCTTATCACGTCTAAACATTTTGCAATAACCCACTCTATGCAAACGTGACAACGTCCTTCGTAAGCTCAGGATGACAGGCGTGACCGAAATCACCTACGGCAGCGCCACCAGTTCCACACCCAGAATCTGGTCGCCGATGTCGAGCTTGTGCACCACGTCCATTCCGCCCACCACCACGGCAAAAATGGGATAGCGGCCATCCAGGTGCGGCGTGGGCGTGTGCGTGATAAAGAACTGGCAGCTCTCGGTGTCCTTGCCGGCCGAGGCCAGGCCCACGCTGCCTTCCTCATAGCGCAGGTCGCCAAACTCGGAGCGCAGGTTGTAGGGGGCGCTGCCGTTGCCGTCGCCGCGCGGGTCGCCGCCCTGGGCCACAAAATTGGGCACCACGCGGTGGAAATACAGGTTATCGTAGAAATGCTGGCCGATGAGCGTGACGAAGCTGGCCACCGCGCCGGGCGCTTCCTCGGGCTTCAATTCCAGCAGAATAATGCCCTTGCTGGTGCGTAGCCGCACCTGCTGGCCCAGCGGCACGCCCTGCACCACCGTCCAATCTATCGGGTGCTGCGCGGCCGTAGCCAGCGGCGAGGGTGTGGGTTTCGGGGCTTTGGTTAGTTTGTCGAGGGCTTGCTGGATTCCTTGCCAGGCTTCGATTTCGGTGGGCAGCTGCAATTTGGCCTGCGCGGCACGCAGAGCGGCAAGGTCGGCCGGCTGTGCTTCGGGGTAGAGTTTGGCATCGGCCAGCGCCTCAGCGGCGGTGCCAAGCTGGGCCACGTCGCCGCCGCCCAGGGCCTGACGCATGGCGGCGGCAAAATCGGCCTGGCGGCCGGCTGGGAAATCCGCGTTACGGCGCATGGTGAGCAGCGCACCCAGCGCGTAGCCCCCCACCACCGGCGACTGCCCCGCCGCAAACGCCTCCGTCCGCACGAAGTCGAACGCGGCCGGGTCCTCGCTCAGCGCTTCCAGCAAAAAGCCTTTTTCGTACACCGTAGGCGCAGCCGAGTAGCGCTTTTCAATGGTTTCGACCAGGCTGGGGCGAGCCGCCGGGCTGGCATGATGCACGGCAGCCCGCAGCAAAGCGGCCCGCACCCGCACCGAGGCTTGCTTGTTGCCATCGGCCAGGGCCGCCAGCGCCGCGCCCGACTCGCCTTTGGCGTGAGCCAGCAGCCACTCGGCCGCCGTGAGGGCCACCGGGGCACGGTCGTGCGCAAGCGCAAAAAAGACGGCTTTGCGGCTGGCCGGGTAATTTTCAGCATCAAACGGCAAAGCCCGAATGGCGCTGAGTCGCACCCGGTAGTCGGGGTCTTTGGTAGCAAGGCGAGCGAGCACGGTGGCCGAACTGCCAGCTCCTTTCTCAGGCAGTAAATCAGCTGGGCGCGGCAGGGCTGCTATTTTGCCAAGTGTGCTGGCCGCCGCTGCCCGCACGGCATAGTTCCGGTCTTTCTGGGCCACGCGCAGCAGCGTGCTTTCGGCCAGCCGCTTCAAATCAGCATCGAGCCCGCGCGTGCGCGAAAGCGCCACCACGGCCGCCAGCCGGCCGCGCCCGGGCAGCTTGGGCGAGTTCAGCACCGCCACCGTGCGCCGGATGGTTTCGGGCGAGGTCAGGCCGCGCAGGGCAGCGCGGCTCAGGCCCCAGGCCAGCGCGGCGGCGCGGGAAGTGTCGTTCAGGGTTTCGACGCGCCAGAGCTCGGGCAGGCTGTGGCGCGTGACGGTGCGGCCCAGGGCTTCGTGCACGTAGCGGCGCACGAAGCCATCGTTTTCCTTGAGGACGCGCACGCGCAGGCTATCTACGGCGGTGCTGTCGCCGGTCTGGCCCAGGGCGTAGGCGGCGGCGCGGCGCACGCCGGGGTCGGCATCGCGCAGCAAGGGGATGAGGCCGGGCACGGCCGCCGGGGCCTGCACCGAGGCCAGCGCCAGGGCGGCTTCGCGCCGGTAGGTGGGGTTTGAATTCGTCAGAAAAGGCAGAATGGCGGCGGTGTTGCGCTCGTCCTGCGCCGTGCCGATTTGCCGGATGGTGGCGTCGTGGTATTTGTTGGCGAGGCCGGTGCTGGGGCGTGGCGTGCGGGCGCAGGCTGCCGCCAGCAACAGCAGCGGCCAGAAACGAGAGGAGCGGAAGGTCATAGGCGGAAAGGTAGCGCGGGGTTCAGGTTGCGCTTACGTGCCCAGCGTGGTTTGGGCTGGGGTACGGGGCGCAAGCTAAAGCACGTGCTACTTACAAGCCCGGATTGTCATTCCGACGCCGAAGGAATCTGAGGAGAGTCGTTTACCGGTCTTGCGCAGATTCCTCCGGCGTCGGAATGATAGTTCTGCCCCTACTCGCCGCCCCAGGAGTCGTTCTGTGGCCCGGCTTCGCTGGGCAGATGTTCCATCGCAATGTCTTTCAGCAGCGCATCCAGCCCGGCAAATAGCACGGCATTGCCTTCCTGCTGGTAGCCGGCCAGGGCCGACTCAAAATTGCTCAGGCCATAGAGAAATGCTCGCAGATTGTCGGCCGTGATGGCCTCGAAATGCCGGCCGTAGCCCATTTGCTGCACTTCGGCCGCGTTCAGCCATTGCTCGAACTGGGCCGGAATGGGAATGGCACAAATGGGCTTGTGCAGAAACACGGCCTCCGAAATCAGCGAGAAGCCGCCGTTGGTGACCACGGCGCGGGCGCTGGCCAGGTCGGCAATGAAGCCGGCTTCGGAAAAGGCGCAGAGCTGCACGTTGCCGTGGCTTTCCTGCTTGTTGAAACCGTAGACGCGGAATTCCTGGTCAGGCAGCTGTTGCAACAGCGGCACCAGGTTTTGCTGCGTGGTGGCCGACTGGTAGACCAATACGTGCTGGCCTCTGGTGGGCGCGGCGGCCAGAATCTCGGGCCGGATGATGGGCGGCACCAGCGTGGTGCGCTGCTTGGCCAGCGGCAAATCGAAAAACGTGGTGACGAAGTAGTGACGGCTGTGCGGCAGCTTGGCCCGCACAATACTTTTGGCCACCCGGTAGTTTTCACGCTCGGCTTTCGGCACGGTCACATTGAGCTTGGCGCGGCTGATAATCTGCATATTATCAATACTGACAACAGGCAAACGGCGCAGTTTCGCAAACAAAAAACTGAACGATTCAAAATCCGAGACCACCACTTCCGGCTCGAAACCACCCAGCAGCTCGCGGTAGCGGGCAAAGTTGACGCGCAGGTCCTCAGGCGCGGTGCGCAGCGTGAGCACGGCCGTGCGCAGCTTACTCACGGCTAATCCATTATAAGCCAGATGAAAGCCCCGAATTTCGTATACCCGGCCGGGGAAAGCCGCCGCCAGCATGGTGTAGGCCCGGCTGCTGCTCACCACGCGCACCTCGTGCCCCTGCGCCAGCAGGTGGCCGATAACAACTTTGCTGCGGGTGGCGTGGCCCAGGCCCTCGCCGGGCACTCCGTATAGAATTTTCATGAGCGCAAAGATGGGTGGTAAAAACCTGTCATTGCTGCGCTACGCTCGCAATAACAGGTTTTTACTCGGTCACCACCAGCTTCTCGCTGCGCGTGCCTTCATTTGATTCGAGCCGCACGATGTAGATGCCGGGCGCCACGCCCGCCAGCGGCAAGGGCAGCTGCTGCGGCCCGGCCGGATAGGCTTTCTGACGCACCACAGCGCGCACCAGTCGGCCGGTGGCATCGAGCAGCGAAACGGTGACGGGGCCGGCCCGCTCCTGCTGGAAGCTGATGCTACCCGTGCCGCTGGCGGGGTTGGGGTACACGGCCATTTGCACGGTGCCGGGGGTGGTGGCCACGCCGGGCGCGGTGCTGAGCACGATGTTTTCGTCGCCGGCGCGGTAGGGCAGCAGGTCGAAATAGGTGAGCAGCATTTCGGCCGTGGTGCTTTCGCCCCACTGCGTGGTGAGGGGCGGGTTGTTGGGATTGCGCGGGTTCTGGGCGGTGTTGTCGTACACGGCATCGGCCATGAGGCGCGAGCCGGCCGGGATTTTGAGCGGCGCGGTGAAGCGGAATATGCCCTGCCAGCGGAAATCCCAGTCGTTGATTTTTACCAGCTTGATGGTGTCGCCATTGGGCTGCACCACCCACACTTTCCAGCTTTTGCTGAGCAGGTGAGCATGAGGCGCGGCGCTGAGAATGGTGACGTCGGCCGGCACGTTGAGCTGGGCGTGGAAGGTGCTCACCTGGTTGGCCGGAATGATGAACGGCCCGTTGCTGAGCGTGACCGGCGAGATGGCCGGCACCGTCTGGATGTAGCGCGTGACGGGCTGGCGGGCAAAAAACACGTTCACCACCGATGAGTCTTTCTGCGTCACGTAGTTGGGGCCGTAGTGCACCTGCACCAGCAGCGAGGCGTGGCGGTAGAGCTTCTTGCCCATACCCGTCGGGTAAAACCGCGACTGCATCCCCGGCACCCAGGCCGCAAAGTTGGTTTCCAGGGGGTTGAAGCCAAAGCCGCCAAACTGCGTGTAGCCGTAGCCGGGCGCGGCCGCGTCCAGCGCCTGGGCCTGCTGCGTGGTATCCATGCCGATGATGACGTGGTGCACGATGCCCTTATTACCCGGCCGAAACTCGATGGCCGCGATGTCGCGGTCGGCCGGCATATTCACGGGCAGCACGAAAATGCGGTACATATCCTGGCCGTTGCCCTGGTGGGTGAAGGCCTGAGCCATCGGAATCACCATATCGGGCGTGCCCAGCTGCGAGCCGCTGGGATACGTGGGCAGGGCAGGCGTGAGGGCCGGGTTGCCCTGCGGCGTACCGGCATCGACCCAGGTTCGGATTTTGGTGATTTCCGCGTTGGTCAGCGTATTTTCGTCGAGGTAGTGGCGGTAGTTGGGGTCGGGCTTCCACGGCGGCATGTAGCGCGTACCAGTCACGTACTTGATAGTCTGGGCGTGGCTCACCACCTCGGCGTAAGTGGTGAGCGGAAATGGGGCTACTTCGCCGGTACGGTGGCAGGGCGTGCAGTGCTGGTACACCAGCGGCGCAATGTCCTGGCTGAAGGTGTATTGCGGGGTGGTCTGGGCCTGCGCCACCGGAGCCGCGCCCAAGCAGCTCAGGCCCAGGAGTAAAATGGAGAAGTAGTGCTTCATAAGGAGCAGGTTGATTTCAACTCTATTCAATAAAACAGCCCACCGGCTCGGTGCGCGGCACGGCTACGGGCCGGCCGGCAGCCACGGCCGCAAGCGCATCGGCCAGTTCGTGCTGGCGCGTCACGGCGCGGTGCTGGCCCAGGCCGGCGTAGGCATCATCGAGGCGGCCCTGGTAGAGGACGGTGCGGCCATCGGCAGCCACCACCACGGCCTCGGGCGTGACGCGGGCGTGCAGCTTCTTGGTGAGCTGGTGCCCGGCATCGGCTTGCAGCGGAAAGGCCAGCTGATAGGTCTTGGCGAAGGCCGCCAGCCCGGCCGCATTGGTTTCCCTGGCCGGAAACACGCCCACGAACTGCACGCCCTGCGCCCCGTAGCGGCCGTGTAACTCCCGCAGTGGCAGGGTAGCCGCCTGGCTGATGGGGCAGGTTTCGGCCAGAAAAACGTAGACCGTGGCGCGTGGAACGGGTGCCAAACCTAGCCCGAAACAATGCAGCAGCAAGAGTAGCAAAAGCGGCATAAGCAGATTTAAAGGAAGAAATTTGTCATTCCGACGCAGGAGGAATCTGAGTAAAGCGGCTAAACGGTTTATCTCAGATTTCTCCTGCGTCGGAATGACAATCACTGCAATTAAGCAATTACCAGACACCAGCCTTACGGCTCGGGTTCCGACTTTTCGGCCCGGTTTTCGTTTATGCCGCTACAACTTCCCAACTCAACTATGAACACTGCTTTTTTACGCTCCAGCCGGCGGCCGTGGGGCGCGGCTTTGGCCGCGGCCTCCCTCCTGCTGGCTACGTCCTGCTCGGCCCCGCGTGCCATCATCGCCACCGGTAAAGTCACGCCTCAGGGCGAGTTTCGGGTGGGCTACAACCAGGGTTTCAACCTGGCCACCGCGCCCCTGGCCAAAGCCGGCAGCGCCGTGAAGGAAGCCGCCAGCCAAGCCGCCAGCCAGCAAAAAGTGGACTATACCGATGCCACTACGCAGCTGCAAGCCGCCGCCCTGGCTTACATCCTCGACCCGGTGCAGCCCACCGCCGACCTCAACATCCGCTACGGTATCGTGCCGCGTCTTGATGCCGGCTTCAAGTACGCTTTCGGCTCCTATGTATTTGATACGCAGTACCAGCTGCTCGGCCCCACCGGCTCACCCGAAAACCCCGACCGGGGCGCGGCCAGCGGCACCACCTACGCCAGCATCGGCCTGCAGTTTGCCACCCAGCGGGCTAAGCTGCCCAGCCTGCCCTTCCTGTCCGACATCAACTCGGTGCTGAATTTTCGGGCCACGCGCAACGACTTGCTCGTGCCGCTCACGTTCAGCCAGTCTTTTGGGCCGGAGGAGGAAATCGGGGCCATCAGCTACGGCCTGGTGTACGCCCACAGTTGGGTGAGCTACGGCTTCGCGCCCACCAAAATATACAACGGCTCGGTGCAGGTGCCAGAGCTGCCGCTGCAAAGCCGCAACTTCTCTTCCTTCGGCGGCTTTGTCAACCTCAAGCTGGGCTACCGGTATTTGTACGTCATCCCGGCCATATCGGTGTTTTACCAGAACTACGGCGACTACGCCCTGCTGAACGGGGCCAGCACCTCGCTGAGCGGCGTCACGTTTGTGCCCTCCATCGGCCTGCAGCTGCGCATTCCGAATTTGATGAAATAGTTTCCTTTCATCAGTACCAAATGGCCCGAGTGGCGTGTCCTGAGTGGGTACGCCGCTCGGGCTTTGCTTTTGAGCCTGCTTCAAAAACCGGATGGCGGCGAATGTGGCATTCCGTCGCTTTCTTTGTTGCCCGTTTTTCAAAACTTTACGCCACCGCGGCCGCCCACCTTTTCCGCCCCACCCATGGAAGCTCCCAACCCCGAATTCATGCGCGAAGCTATTCGCCTGTCCATCGACCAAATGAAGGCCGGCTTCGGCGGCCCCTTCGGCGCGGTGGTGGTGAAAGACGGTAAAATCATTGCCCGCGGCTTCAACCAAGTCACCACCACCCACGACCCCACCTGCCACGCCGAAGTCGATGCCATCCGCAAAGCCTGCAAAGAGCTCGGCACTTTCCAGCTCGACGGCTGCGACCTCTACACCAGCTGCGAGCCCTGCCCGATGTGCTTGGGCGCCATTTATTGGGCTCGCCCGCGCCGGGTATTCTACGGCAACACCAAGGCCGATGCCGCTGCCATTGGCTTCGACGACCAGTTCATCTACGAAGAGCTGGACCGCCCCATGGAAAACCGTAAATTGCCCATGACACAGCTACTGCGCGACGAGGCCCTGGCCGGTTTCCGGGCCTGGACGGAACTGGAAGGCAAGACGGAGTATTAATAAATCGCCTGTCATCCTGAGCGCAGCGAAGGACCTTCTCACGCTTGCGCCAGTTGATATTACTGCGAATTGTTCAGCGGTGAGAAGCTCCTTCGCTGCGCTCAGGATGACAGACGTGTTCAGTATCAATCATGATTGAATTTCTCCTTAACAACCAGCCCATTCGCACCAGCGAGGCCCCGGCCAGCGCCCTGCTCGATTTCGTGCGCTACCACGAGCAGCTGAAGGGCACCAAAATCGGCTGCCGCGAGGGCGACTGCGGCGCCTGCACCGTGCTGGTGGGCGAGCTGGCTGCCGACGGCCAGACCGTGAACTACCAGAGCATGACCAGCTGCCTCACGCCGCTGGGCAACGCCCACGGCAAGCACATCGTGACGGTGGAAGGCATCAACGCAGCCGGCAGCCAGCTCACGCCCGTGCAACGCGCCATTGTGGATGAGGGCGGCTCGCAGTGCGGGTTCTGCACGGTGGGCTTCGTGATGTCGCTCACGGGTCACAGCCTCAGCAGCGCGCCAGCCACCGAAAAAAGCACCATTGCGGCCATCGACGGTAACATCTGCCGCTGCACCGGCTACAAATCACTGGAGCGCGCCGCCGCCAAGCTCACCGCTGAACTGGCCGACCGCCCGGCTGAAAACGCCCTGGCCTGGCTCAGCGAAAAGCAGTTTGTGCCCGGCTACTTTGCCGAAATTCCGGCCAAGCTGGCGAAACTGCGGCTCGATGAAGCCGCAGCAATTGAAGCTTCGGCAGAGGCAATAGCCGCTTCAGCTACAACCCACGCCAACGGTGGAAGCGCGGTTTCGACCTCGCCCAACGGCCACGCCCAAAACCAGAACGACCACGGCCACTCCGCTACTCCCCCATTCACTCATCCCCTCGTGGGTGGCGGTACCGACCTCATGGTGCAGCGCCTCGAAGAGCTGCGCGAGCAGCCCGGTGTGCGCCTGATTTTTGACCAGCCCGGCCGGCGCGGCATCCGCCACGAAATGTCTGGCCGAGTGGTGCTGGGCGCCGCCACCACCGCCAGCCAGCTGCTCGAATCGGACCTCATGCGCAGCCTGTTGCCCAACCTGCCGCAGTACCTGAAACTGGTATCGAGTACGCCCATCCGCAACATGGGCACGGTGGCCGGCAACTTCATCAACGGCTCCCCAATTGGCGACCTTACCATTATGTTCCTGGCCCTGGGCGCGTCCATCACGCTGCTCGATGCCGCCGGTGCCACCCGCGAGCTGGCCCTGCCCGACCTCTACCTCGGCTACAAAAAGCTGGCGAAAGCCGCCGATGAGCAGGTTATCGAAATCAGCTTCCCCGCCCCGCTGCCCGGCGACTTCTTCCACTTCGAGAAAGTATCCAAGCGCACCCACCTCGACATTGCCAGCGTGAACTCCGCTGCCTGGCTGCGGGTTGAAAACGGCGTTATTAAAGCCGCCCGCGTATCGGCCGGCGGCGTTGGCCCGGTGCCGCTGTACCTGGCCCGCACCAGCGAGTTTCTGCAGGGCCGCGAGTTGACGGCTGATACTGTTGTGGGTGCCAACGAGGTTATGCAATCGGAAATCAGCCCGATTTCGGACGTGCGCGGCACCGCCGACTACAAGCGCCTGCTATTGCGCCAGTTGCTGTGGGCGCACTTCCTGGAGTTCGCGCCGGAACTGGAATTCACCAATTCATAGCCTCTGTCCGGCGATTTGCTAAAAAGCTCTTTTGATGTCTGACAAGCAGCAATTTTTCGATAGCCTGAATCTGCTTGAGCAGTTGCCGTTATTTCTGACGGAAAATATCAACCAGCTTTCCGAAGAAATTCAGGCAAACTGCATTCAGATTTCTATCCCTGCCGGACTGCAAATTGACACACTGGAAATCATTGAATTTCTGAATAAGGTCAAGCTAAACCGACAGGCACAATTACAGAACAGCAGCCTGAAAATCAATCTCATATATTACCTCTGGCATGACGAACAAGCCGGGCAGCTTCGCTTCAACTTTATGAATTCGGCACATCAAATGCTGCCTTTTGGCTGTGCTGTTTCTTTGATTGAAAGCGAAGAGGAAATTGTGGCAGATTTTCTAAGCTCAAATTATCTACATGGAATTTCCTGGGAAGATTTGACTGATATCTCTGCAATGCCTGAAGTAGCTGGAGTGGCAACAGAAGCCGCTTTTACTTTGAAGGTTTATCAGGAAATCATCTTCCGTTCATACTGCCCATTATACCCAAACACTCCGTTAGGCGCGGCACGGAGCCCTAGAACGAAACCCCACCCATGAACCACCTCGACCCCAACCGCCACGTGCGCGGCGAATCGCAGTACCTCGACGACGTGCCCGTGCAGCAGGGCACCCTGTACGCGGCCGTGTTTGAAAGCCCGCTGGCCCACGGCGTGCTCCGCAGCCTCGATTTCAGCGCGGCGCTGACGGCGCCCGGCGTGGCCCGCGTGCTCACGGCAGCCGATATCCCCGGCGAAAACCAGATTGGCGGCATTGTGGCCGATGAGCCGCTGCTGGCCGAGGGGCACGTACATTTCCGGGGGCAGCCGGTGGCGCTGGTGCTGGCCCGCACCGAGGCGCAGGCCCATGCTGCCCTCAAGCTCATCAAGGTTGAAATCGACCCGCTGCCCATCATCACCGACCCGCGGGTGGCGGCGGCGCAGGGCGAACTGATTGTGCCGCCGCGCACCTTCAAAATCGGCGATTCTCAGGCGGCCTGGGCTTCGTGCGCGCACGTGTTTGAGGGCGTGGCCGAGAACGGCGGGCAGGAGCATTTGTACATCGAAACCCAGGGCGCTTATGCCTTCCCCACGGAGATGGGCGGCGTACGGATGATTTCCTCGACGCAGGGGCCCACGGCCGTGCAACGCCACACGGCTGTGGTGCTGGGCCTGGGCATGCACCAGGTGGAAGTGGACGTGACGCGCCTCGGCGGCGGCTTCGGGGGCAAGGAAGACCAGGCCACGCCCTGGGGCGCGCTGGCCGCGCTGGGCGCCTTCATCACCAAGAAGCCGGTGAAGCTGGTGCTCGACCGCATGGCCGATATGCGCATGACCGGCAAGCGCCACCCCTACTCGTCCGATTTCAAAATCGGCTTCGATAAGGACCTCAAAATCGTGGCCTACGAAGTCACCTTCTACCAGAACGCGGGCGCGGCGGCCGACCTCTCGCCGGCCGTGATGGAGCGCACGCTCTTCCACGCCACCAACGCCTATTTCGTGCCCAACGTGACGGCTACGGCCTTTTCGTGCCGCACCAACCTGCCGCCCAACACGGCCTTCCGGGGCTTCGGCGGGCCGCAGGGCATGTTCGTGATAGAATCGGCCCTGGCTAAAGCGGCTGAGGAATTGGGCCTGCCCACCCACGAGCTGCAGCGGCGCAATTTGCTGCGCGAGGGCGACCTGTTCTCGTACCGGCAGGCGGCCGAGCTGTGCCACGCCGAGCAGGCCTGGGACACGGCCGCCCGCGAGTTTGATCTGGCCGGCATGCGGGCCGAAGTAGAGCAGTTCAACCAAACCAACAAGTTGAAGAAGAAGGGTTTCGCGGTGATGCCGATTTGCTTCGGCATCTCGTTCACCAAAACGCCCATGAACCAGACGCGGGCGCTGGTGCACATCTACTCCGACGGCTCGGTAGGCATCAGCACGGGCGCGGTGGAGATGGGCCAAGGCGTGAACACGAAAATCGCGCAGGTGGCGGCCCGCACGTTGGGCATTTCGATTTCGCGCATCAAAATCGAAACCACCAACACCACCCGCGTGGCCAACACCTCGCCCAGCGCCGCCAGCGCCACCGCCGACCTCAACGGCAAGGCCACCGAAATGGCCTGCGCCGCCCTACGGAAGCGCCTGCTGGAGCACGCCAGCACTGAGTACACGCTCAACTACGAGGGCCTCGAAATCCACGACGAGCAGGTGCTGGCTGCCGGCGTGCCCGCTGAAACTAACTGGGAAAAGCTGGTATCATCGGCCTTCTGGAAGCGCGTGGCCCTCACCGAAAACGCCCACTACGCCACCCCCGACCTGCATTTCGACGCCACCGTGAACCAGGGCCACCCCTTCGCCTACCACGTGTACGGCACGGCCCTCACCAGCGTGACGGTGGACTGCCTGCGCGGCACCTACACCGTGGATGCCCTGCGCATTGCCCACGATTTCGGCCAGAGCTTCAACGAAGTCATCGACCGGGGCCAGATTGAGGGCGGTGCGGTGCAGGGCATCGGCTGGATGACCATGGAAGAAGTGGCCTACAACGCCGAGGGCCGCCTGCTCAGCAACTCGCTCAACAGCTACAAAATCCCCGACATCTACGCCGCCCCCCGGGTGCTCGACGTGCATTTCCTCGACACGCCGGGCCACCCCAAGGCCATCCTGCGCTCCAAGGCCGTGGGCGAGCCGCCGCTCATGTACGGCATCGGCACCTACTTCGCCCTGCGCGACGCGGTGCGGGCCTTCCAGGGGCACACGGCGCTGCCCTTCTCCGCGCCGATGACGCCGGAAAAGGTGCTGGTGAGCTTGTACCCGGAGTTTTCTCATGAACCCACGCCTGCGGTGGCATCTGTTAATTAACCAGCTTAATGTGGCGCTGGTTAACAGAATGGATGCGGCCTTCGCCCCGTAAATCGTCCATTGAATGGAGAGGCAATGTCATCATTCTTACGATTGGCAAGGAATACGACATAGAAAAGCTCTCCGAAATTATGGCGCTTTATAATTCGAAAACCATTAAAAGAGCGACCAATATTATCGTCGATATTGGTGAGTTGACCTCCATCAATGTGATGGGTCTGGAGATTTTAATGTTCAAGGAAAAGCTGGCCAATCAAGGACCTTTCAGCGTGATTTTTTGCGGACTCAAGCCTGAAACAAGGACCATATTTGAAGCCATTGGTTCTGAACAAGCATTTGGAGAATTGGTCAGTTTCAATTCTACTGCCGAAGCGCTTGATTTCTTACGCGACAATCAGGAGCATTAGCTACAGTACTGTTGACGTCTTGGACCTACTCAAAAAAACTAGTAACTATGACTGAATATACCCTTGATTATCAATATTCAATGGATATTACTTGGTTTTTCCTGGGGAACGACGGTTATATATCCACATTTAATTCGGGTGGAGCAATAGTCCCGGAAATAATTTCCAACGATGCTAAAGCTAACCAAATACTAATCGAATATTTTGATAACCTGACGCCATTTAGTGACGTCACTATAAATCCTTTTTTGGACAAATACTTTGATGTAAAGAGTTTGAGAAGCCCTTTATCTCAATACAGTTATTATGCACAAAGAGGACTGATATCATTCGACAAGATAAACCCAGGGCCTGGGCAAAGTGACATTAACTATCACTTGATTGCTTATCCTGTTAATAAATTGAATGTTGATGCTTTGCCCGAAGAGATTAAAAGCATTCTATTGCGCACAAAGCAACCGATTAGTTTTAAAGACTTTTACAAAATAGATGAGGGGTATATTCCTTGGGCATCATTGTTCAAGGATTTTTATGTACCAACATCTCTTGAACAGACCACTTCAAAGAGAAAACGGTGGTTTGATTTTTTGTGGTTTTAATTACTGGTAGAGTTGTAGCTTCAGCCTCTTGCTGTTTCCGCGCAGCTCAGGGCTTTGGGGAAGGAGTTGGGCAGCTCTGAGTTACTCCGCCTTGCTCACGAACGTCTGCTTCGCCCGAATATCCGTCGAGGAACTGCCCACCAGCACTTCGAATTCGCCGGGCTCGACTACCCAATTCATGTTGCGGTCGAGCAGGGCCAAATCGTCGGGGCGGAGGGTGAAATGGATGGTTTTCTTCTCGCCGGGGGCCAGGCTCACGCGCTCGAAACCGCGCAGCTGGCTGTCGTAGGTGATGACGGTGCTGAGCTTGTCGCGCAGGTAGAGCTGGACTACTTCGTCGCCTTTTACCGGGCCGGTGTTGGCCACGTCCACCGCAATGTCGATGGGGGCTTTGGGGGCGGCTTCGCGGGGCGTTACCTGGAGGTTGGAATAGGCGAAGGTGGTGTAGCTCAGGCCGAAGCCGAAGGGATAGAGGGGGCCGTTGGTGGCGGTTTTGCCGCCGCCGTTGGGGTCGCCGCCAATGGGCTGGTCGGCCTGGGAGGCGGGCTTGAAGGGGAAGTTAAACTCAATCTGACCGGTGCTTTTGGGGAAGGTCATGGTGAGCTTGCCGCCGGGGTTGTAGTCGCCAAACAGCGCCTCGGCGATGGCCGTGCCGCCCGACGGACTCGGGAACCACGCCTCCAGAATGGCCGGCACCTGGCGCGCCGCCCAGTTGATGGTGAGCGGCTGGCCGTTGATGAGCACCAGCACCACGGGCTTGCCGGTGGCGTGCAGGGCCTCCAGCAGCTGTTGCTGGCGGCCGGGCAGCTCCAGCGAGGTGCGCGAGAGGCTTTCGCCCACGGTTTTGTCGTCCTCGCCCAGCACGGCCACGATGACGTCGGCGGCCTGGGCTTTGGCCACGGCGTCGGCGATGCCCTGCTGCTCGGGGGCGCTCAGGGGCGTGGGCACCAGCTCGGTATCGGGCCAGCCGGGGCACACCACGTCGCAGCCCTTGGCGTACTGCACCGTGAGGCCGGGGCCGGCGGCGGCTTGCAGGCCCTTGAGCACGGTGGTGACGGGGTTGTTCGAGGGGCCGTAGCGGCTGATGGCGGGGTCGGGATTATCGGCCAGCGGGCCCACTACGAGCAGGTTTTTGAGCTGGCTTTTTTGCAGCGGCAGGCGGGCGTTTTCGTTTTTCAGCAGGACCAGTGATTCGCGGTTGGCTTGCAGGGCGAAGGCCTCATCGGCGGGCGTATGCACGGTTTTGTCGGCCTGTTTGGGGTCGGGCACGTAGGGCTGGTCGAAGAGGCCGAGGCGGAATTTCACGCGCAGCACCTCGCGCACCCGCGCATCGACGGTGGCCTGGGCCAGGCGGCCGGTTTTCACCAGCTCGCGCACGTTGTTGATGTAGGTGGCGGGCGTATAGAAGTTGGTCCACACGTTCAGGCCGGCCTCCACGGCCTGGCGGGTGCCGTCGAGGAAATCGGGCGCGACGTGGTGCTTTTCGGAGATGAATTCCACCGCCCGGCTGTCGGACACCACGTAGCCATCGAAGCCGTATTGCTGGCGCAGCAGCTCCGTGAGGAAGTAATGGCTGCCGGTGATGGGCACGCCGTCCCAGTCGTTGTAGCTGCTCATCACGCCCAGCGGGTGGGCCTCCTGAATGACGCGCCGGAACGGGTAGAGGAACAGCTGGTGCAGCTCGCGGGGCGCCACGTGCGGGTCGGTGCGGGCGTTGCCGTCGCGCCCGCCCTTGGGCACGCTGTACACGGCAAAGTGCTTGAGCGTGGCCGCCACGCCTTGGCCCTGCACGCCGAGGACCATCTGCTTGCCCAGCTCCGCGATGAGGAAGGGGTCTTCGCCGTAGCATTCCACCACGCGGCCCCAGCGCGGGTCGCGGGCGGGGTCCAGAATGGGCACGTACACGTTAGTGTAGCCCAGGGCTTTGGCTTCGCGGCCCACGGTTTCGCCGGCGCGGCGCACCAGGGCCTTGTCCCAAGTGCTGCCGATGCCAATGGGGGCCGGCAAGGGCGTGGCGCGGTCGTGGTTCAGCCCGTGGATGCCTTCGTTGGTGAAATCGACGGGGATGCCCAGCCGCGTTTCCTCCACGAACCAGCGCTGCACGTTGTTGATGCCCACGGCGTGCTGGCTGAAGGGGAAGGTGTATTTGCTGGCGGCTTTCGGGGTGTTGCGCACGCCGTTCAGCTCCTCGTCGATGTTGGCAATGCCGTCTTTCCAGACTTCATTCTTCCAGCCGGGCGTGGGCATCTCGTCCTTCAGCACCCGCCCGAAACCGTAGAGCGTGGCCATCTGGCAGGTTTTTTCGTCGAGGGTCATCTGGGCCAGCAGGTCGTCGACGCGCTTTTCCAGCGGCTGGGTAACGTCCTCATACACGTCGCGCCGGCCGTTTTTGTTGAAGTCAACCCAGCCTTTGTGGTAGAGGTTTTTCTGGGAGTGCGCCGTGGTGGCGAAGAGGCAGCCCAAAGCCAGCAGCAGGGTTTTTCGATTCATCATGAAGGCGGTCGGGTGGGATTTGGTCAAGCTGGAAACGTCCGTAAACTTCCCGCCGGAATGCGCTGAAACCAACGCTTATCTACGCAAACGTTTACAGGTGGTCCCTTCCAAAATCGCACTGCAACTCCCTGCTTCGCGGAAGCAAGCGAATATGTCCCATACGGTAGTGTCAGCATTGTCAACCCATGCTAACTTGCTGAAGCATATCGGCTGCGCAATTCACTTCTTACTCAGTCAGTCCCAATGTGCTCAATACTATTCCTGTCCTACAGCTTCGATATATGCGGCATTACTACGCGCTTTTCCTAGCCGGCCTGGGCCTGCTGCTGAACCTGACGGCCTGCTCGCCGGACACCAAATCCGAAACCCACACCAGCCGAAAAAGCCCAGCGGTTGCCCAGAACGACACCGCCGCAACCAGTTCCGAAGCCGGTGTTGGACGAGCGCAGCCCAGTGCCGACCAACAGCCAGCAGCCGAAGCCCGTTCGGGACGCAATACGGTGCTGGCCCCCGCCGATGATGTACCAGTCGAAGCAGCACCCGCCATCCTGCCGCCATCGCGCCGCCAGCTGGCCCGGCTCGTCCGTCGGCAACGGCGCGCGGTGATGGCGGCTCCCGCTCCTACCCCACCGGCCGAGCTGGCCCGCCCGACCGCCGGCCCAGCCAGTATGCCAGCATCGCCAGCCGCTAGCACCAGTGCTGCCGACACGACTCCGGTCCCGGCCGACGGTCCCAAAATGGCCCAGGTTTTCCACATTCGGCCCGACCGCGACACGGTGCTGTATGGCACCGAGGGCACCGTGATGCGCATTCCGGCGGGCACTTTCGTGCAGGGCAAGGATGCCGACGTGAAGGATGTGGTGGAAATCCGGCTGCGCGAGTTTTACTCGATGGCCGACATTCTGCTGGAGCGCCTGAGCACGATGGCCGGCCCCAAGCTGCTTGAAACCGGCGGCATGGTGCAGCTAAGCGCCACTACCGCCGACGGCCGCGAATGCAAGCTGAAGCCCGGCAGCGAGTTTGAGTTAGGCTTCCCGGCCACCCGGCCCATTGACGGGATGCAGCTCTACAACGGGCAGAACACGGGCGGACACGGCCTGAACTGGAAGCTGGCCCCGCAAGCCAAAGTGGCCAAACGCAAGGAATGGAAAGCCTCGCAGCATTGGAGCAAGCCGCGCTTCAAGGGCGGCTATGCCAACGCCCGCCACCGCTTGAGCAAGGCCATTGTGTACGACCAGGCCACGGCCATGCGCCTCAACGGCTACCAGGCACCCGGCCGGCTGCGCCGCCAGCTCCGGCGCGATGGCCAGCGCGCGCCACTGGTAGGCACGGTGCAGGCCAGCTTCGAGCTGTCGGAAACCGGCCGGGTCAACGACGTCTATTTCCGCAACGGCAACCAAGCCGACTCGGCGCTGCAAGCGGCCGTGGTGCAGGCCCTGCGCCGCCTCAAAGCCAGCCCCACCTACTTAGGCATGCGCCGCAACAGCCAAGCCACCCGCAGCCTGATGAAAGTGGACGTCCGCTTCACCGCCGACCGCCGCGTGCTGGTCGACCACCTGCGCTGGGACCGCGCCAGCACCGTGGCCCTTTACAAAGCCGACGTCGAGCGCAAAGCCACCGGCAAGGGCCGTCTCAGTGATGCTCAGCTGCGAGCCGCGCCCCTCGAAGCCGTCACCGACGAGCTGTTCAAAAAGCGCCAGGCCAATGCCAAGCGCTATACGGTGGGCACCCTGCTAAGCGAGCAGTTGAACTACGTGAAGGAGCTGGCCGTGTTCCGCATCAAGGTAGTGGCCTCGGCCCAGCCCTTGGGCGCTTACAACTGCGACCGGCCCTTGTCGGAGCGCCTGATTGCCCGCGCCCGGGGTATGGCCCGGAGCGTGACCCAAGCCAGCAACATTCGCGCGCCCAAAGGCGGCCTGGATAAGCTGGCCCTGGTGCACCTGGGCCTGGAGCACCCCGCCACCCAGCCGGCCGACATCAGCCTGGTCCTGCGCGAGCGGCGCTGCGTGATTCGCGGCGATGCCCAGAACGGCCGCGTCACGTTCGAGCAGCTGGCCGACAGCACCGCGGCCACGCTAATAGCCATTCGTCGCGAGCAGGGCCAGCTCTACCTGGGCCTGCGCGACGTGGTGGTGAGCCAGCGTGTGGAGCCGCCGCTACAGTTTCGGCCCGTCACGGTAGCCGAGCTGCGGGCTGCCGTGGCCCGATTCGATTTGTAGCCGCTCGCCATCCCTGCTGGGAAAGGAACCTGTTTCGTCCTAGCCATTCAACCTATCATTAACTAAAAGAGCCCATTGCTTTCTGCAATGGGCTCTTTTAGTTAAAACTCGTCATGCTCCCCTCTCCCCAGGGAGAGGGGCCGGGGGTGAGATTCCCAGCGTACGGTTAGGCTTTCGCCCGCCGCCCTTGCAGGATGCGGTAGAACGAGCGGGTCTGCACCTCCTCCAGTGTGAGGCCGGTGGCGAGAATTTCCTCTTCCGAAATCGCGCCGCAGTTCAGGGCTTTGAGGAAGAAGTTGAGCAGGCCCTGGCCGGTGGCGGCATCGTCGAAGATGTCGCCGGTAAGGGTGGAAATGGCGGCGCGCTCCACAAAGGTTTTCAGGCGAAAAACCGCGTCGTCGTAGCTGCTGAGGAAGAAATTGTAGGTGGCGGCGTAGCGCATCGGCAGCTGCGCGGGGTTCAGGTCCCAGCCCTGGTAGAAGCCGTTGATGAGCGAGTGCGTGCTGTGGTGGTAGGCCTGGCGCCAGGCATTGTGCACCGATTCGCGGTTTTCGCGCAGCTGGGCATAAGTCAGGTTGTCGCCGCGGTGCGGACCGATGGGCATTACGTTGGTGGCCCCGTCGGAAAGGAAGATGCCGGTACCGCCCAGCGCCACTTTGGTCATGTGGTGGGCAAAGTCGCACACCGGGTGCGCCATCGTCTGGTACCGGGCCGTGATGCCGCAGCTGGCCGTGTAGTCGTAGGTGCCGAAGTGGGCCGCAATGCAGCGCCCCTCGCTGGCCCGGATGATGCGCATAAGCGGGTTACGCCCCTCCTCGTCCATGATGATTTGCGTGGCCTCCACCATCGTCTCCATTTTGAGGGTGCCGGGGGCCAGGCCGTTGGCCTTTTCCAGCAGCTCAAACAGGCGCACCATCGTCGTCATCTGCTCCGGGATGGTCACCTTGGGCAGCATCACCACGAAGTTGTCGGGCAGCTTGCCGCCGGTTTCGGTCAGCAGCGTGGTCAGGAAAATATCGAGCGTGCGCACGCCGCGCTGCTTCAAATCCTCGGTAAAGGGCTTGATGCGGATACCGATAAACGGCGAGAGCGTGCCCTGCTGCATGCCTTTGGCCACTTCCTTGGCGGCGCGCACGGCGGTTTCGTCCTCCTCCGCATCGGGCCGGTTGCCGAAACCATCTTCAAAATCGACGCGGAAATCTTCCACGGCCTCACGCTTCAGCTTCGCCACAATCTTGTTGTACACCGAATACGCCAGCCAGGCGGGCTCCTGCTTGCGGTCCTCCGGGCTCATGGCGTCGAGCTTGGCCGTTAGCGCTGCCACGTCGGCTTCGAGGTGCGGCAGTTGCTCGTGGTTTTTGAACTGCAGCGCACGGGCCAGCTCCACGAAATTGGGCGCGTAGGTGAGCAGGTTGTTGAGGGCGATTTCGCCCATCTTCACGCAGGTATCGGCCTTGAAGAGGTTGGCGCCGCCGTACACGGTGTGTACGGGCTGGCGGTCGGGCCGGTCGCCGGGGTAAGTGTGCTGGAATTTAATGTTGGCTTCGCCGAGCTGGTCGAGCAGGGCGGCTTTGTCGGAATCTTGTAAGCTGAGTTTCATGGTGGGAATTGATATTGCGATGTAGAGACGCGACACTTCGCGTCTTGGCGTTGCTGATGTTGTTATTGCGGCGCGTTCGGTGCGTAATTGTTGTTCAACGAGGAGACGCGAAGTGTCGCGTCTCTACAATCGTTCACGTGCGCCAAATCACGACCCGCGATAGGTGGAATACCCGAACGGGTTCAGCAGCAGCGGCACGTGGTAATGCGCGTTTTCGGCCACGTTAAACACGATTTCTACGAAGGGATAAAAATTGGCGGTGCCATCCTGCGCGAAATATTCCTGGGTGTAGAATTTCATTTTATATACGCCCAATTCTACCTGTTTTTCCTTCGGCAATAAATCAGGAATACGGCCGTCAGAATTCGTCTTGCCGCGCGCTATTTCCTGCCAATTATCACCGATTTGCTGCAGCAGCGCAATGCTGACATCTGCCGCCGGCTTGCCCTTGGTCGTGTCGAGAATGTGGGTAGTTATTTGGCTCATGCGGCAAGGAGTTTTTCGAGGCGAAGGCGGGTGATTTTGTTCTGTTCGCCGGCGGCAATCAGGATTTCGTCGGCAGGGTCATTGGTCAGGCGGGCTTGCAGCAGGGCCAGCATTTCGTCGGCCGTTTTGCCGGTGGCGCACACGATGAAGATGTAGCCAAACTTGCGCTCGTAGTCTTCATTGCCCGTTGCCAGCGCCTCTAATGTTTCCTGCGAAGCCTGTTTCACCGAGGCCTGTTCGCCCTCAGCCCAGGTGCTGGTGCTGGCGAATTTGGCGCGCAGCGCTTCCACGTCGCCGCCAATTTTGGGGTGGTGGGTGAAGGCTTCGCGCCAGTCGGCTTCGTCCAGTTTATTCCACGCGGTGTTGGCCTCGTCCATCAGCGTTTCGGCATCAGATACGGGGAAGGCGGCGAGCATACTTTCCACCCATTTGGTCGAGCCACAGCACTTTTGTAGCGCTTCGGCAAGGTCTGGTTTTGGGAGGTGGTTGAGTTCAGAGAGGGTCATTTATTCCGTTGTAAAATTTTAGCAATTCTTTTTTTGCTTTCTCCAGAATAATCATGAATTCATCTAAGGTGAAACTCACAGATTCCATATTCCAATTGATTTTAGCATCATTATAAAAACTGACAGTAAAATCACCTTTATCAGTATCAATAAGACATATGAAAAAATCTCCGCAATACACTTCGGCATGCAGGTATTTAAACTCATCGTCACTTGCCAAATAGAAATACAAACCCTCAGGCTGTTTATTCTCCATAATGGCTTAGTTTAAATCACCGTCGGAAAGCGGTTCACGTTCTTGTAGTAGATGTACACCGACGGCTCTTGGCCCATGGCCGTAGCCCACTGCTGGCAATACGGGGCCATCCAGATGGAATCGCCTTTTTTCACCGGGTACCAGCACTGGTCGAGCATGTAGATGGCCTGGCCTTCGAGGTACATTAGGCCGTGTTCCATAATGTGGGTTTCCACCATCGGCAGGTTGCCGCCGATGCCGTAGGTGAAGATGTTCACGGCCATATCGAAGCCCGGCACGTTCGGCAGCAGCTCCTGAATGCGCAGGGCCTCGTCGTTCATGTAGATGGGCGCTTTGCTGTAGTCGCGCTCGCCCCAGAAGATGCCCGGCGTGGCGTGCCCCGCCAGCGGCTCGTACACTTTATGGAAAGTCAAAAGCTGCGTACCGGCCTCGGGCTGGTTGAAATCATACGACTGATTAATAGGCACATACACGTACTCGCCCACTTTCAGCGCCCGGGTTTCGCCGCCCACGGTGGCCGTGCAGCCGCCCTGCACCACATAAAAGAAAATCTGCGACGCCTCGGTCTGGCCTTTTACCTGGCCAGCCTCGGTGAGGGTGATGAGCGTCTGGCAGAGGCGGGCACCCATCTGCTCGTTGATGATGACGTTGGTGGTGCAGCCGGTCCAGCCGGGCACGTTGCTGTTGATGTAGCCATCGGGGGCAATGATGGCGTGGTTGCGCTTCACAACGGAGCGCGTCAGGGCGGACATTTCCATATTAACGGGTGGGATTTTGAGTGCGGAGAAGGGTGATGAACTGGTCGGCCACCGCAATGGCGGCGGCCAAATCAGGCAGTTCCACGTTCTCCAATGGGTTGTGGCTGATGCCTTTGTAGCAGCGAATGAACAGCATGGTGGCCGGGGCCACGAACGAAACGGGCACGGCATCGTGGCCCGCGCCGCTCACCAGCGGAATGGTTTCGTAGCCGCTGTCGGCAATGGCCTGGGCCAACAGAGTATTCAGGCTGGCATCGCAGGCAACGGGAGCCGTGGCCTGAATCAGGTTCCAGTCGAGGTGAATATCCCGGTAGCGAGCAATGGATTCGGCTTGGGTGCGTAGCTCGGCATAGGCCGTGGCTAGCTGAGCAGCATCGGGGTGGCGCAGGTCGAGGCTGCAGGTTACTTCGCCAGGAATGACATTGCTGGCCGCGTGGCTCACCTGAAGCTTGCCCACCGTGGCCACCATACCACTTAACGTGTGCGCCAGCCCAAATTGCTCGGCGGCCAGCACAAAATCGGCGGCGGCGCAGAGGGCATCCTGCCGCATAGTCATGGGCACGGTGCCGGCGTGGCCGGCCATGCCTTTAAACGTCAACTCTACGCGTTGCTGGCCGGCAATGGCCGTCACCAGCGCCACCGGCACGTTGCGCTCCCACAGCACCGGGCCCTGCTCGATGTGCATTTCGAAGTAGCCCAGCCACTCGGCGGCCGGAATGGCGTCCAGGGTGAGCTGCGAGGCATCGGCGTCCATAGCCACCAGCGCTTGGTCGAGGGAAATTCCCGCTTCGTCGCACCGGGCCAGTAGGGCCTGGTCGAAAGCGCCGGTCACCACTTTGCTGCCTAAATAAGTGGTATGGAAGCGCACACCTTCCTCGTCGCTGAAGGCAATCAGTTCGATATGAAAGGGCAGCTCGGCTTTCTGCCCAATCAGATTTTCCAGCAAATCGAGCCCCATGAGCACGCCCAGCGGGCCGTCGAATTTGCCGGCATTCACCACGGTATCAATATGCGAGGCCAGCACGAAGGTTTTGGCGTCGGGATTGGAGCTTTCCAGGCGGGCGCGCAGGTTGCCGATGCCGTCGACGCGGGTGAGCAGGCCGGCGGCTTCGAGCCAGCTTTGCACCAGGTCGCGGCCTTCGAGGAAGGCGGGCGTGCCGAAGGTGCGCGTCACACCATCGGTGTCCTCGCTGATGGACGCCAACTCGTTGATGCGCTGCATAATTCGTTCAGCGCGTACCGTGTATTCCTGCTGCATTCCGTTACCGGGTTAAAAATTCGCCGTGGTTGAGTTGGGTGAAATTCGGGCGCTGGAAAACCTGTTCGCCTTTGAGAAAAGTTAATTCCACCACACCCGCCAATTCCTGGCAAATGTAAGGCGACACTTTGTGTTTATGTTGAATTAGCGCTTCGGTAACTTCAAAGGTCTTTTCAGGGTCAAAAACGATTAAATCAGCATCGAAGCCGGGCGCAATCCGGCCTTTTTTCGCACTTTGGCCCGCTAGTTTTGCGGGGTTGGCACTCAGCCATTTCACAATGTCGCACAAGCTGGCCCCGCGCTGGCGGGCGGCTGTCCACAGCACCGGCAGGGCAAATTGCAGCGAGGCAATGCCGCCCCAGGCCGTCGTGAAATCACCGTTTTCAAGCTGCTTCAAATCGGGCGGCGCGGGCGAGTGGTCGGTAGCCACGAAGTCGATGATGCCGCTCTGCAAGGCCGCCCACAGCTGGTCGTTGTTGGCCTTTTCGCGGATGGGCGGGGCGCACTTGAACTGCGTCTGGCCGTCGGCAATGTCCTCGGCGTTGAAATAGAGGTAGTGCTGGCCGGTTTCCACGGTCAGCGGCAGGCCTTTGGCCTTGGCAGCGGCGATGGGCGCAATGGAATCGGCCGACGACAAGTGCACAATGTGCACCCAGCAGTTGAACTCCTCGCACAGGCGAATCATCATCGCAATGGCATCATCTTCCCACTTTTTGGGGCGCGAAGCCAGGTAATTCGGGTACGAGCGGTGGTCGTTTTTTTTCCACTCGTCGTTTTCTTCCGATAACTCGCAATGCACCAGGAGCGGCAACTTGTGCCGCGCCAGAATCGGCATCACGCGCCGCAAATCCTCCTCCGTCGCATTCGGAAAATCATCAATGCCCGAGTGCGCGAGAAAGGCTTTGAAGCCGAGCACGCCGGCCGCAATCAGTGGTTCAATCTCAGCGGCATTGCCCGGCACCACGCCGCCCCAGAAGCCCACGTTGGTGTGCAGCTGGCCCTTGGTGGCGGCCTTTTTCAGCTCCAGGTTGGCCACCGAGGTGGTGACGGGCGCGGAGTTCAGCGGCATATCGACCAGGCTGGTGAGGCCGCCGGCCAGCGCGGCGCGGGTGGCCGTGTCGAAGCCCTCCCAGTCGGTACGGCCGGGCTCGTTGATGTGGACGTGCGGGTCAATCACGCCGGGCAGGATGGCGTGGTGGCCCACATCGACAACCTCAGTTGTCACGGCTTCGGCCTCATAAGGCATAAGGGCACTGATGCGGCCGTTTTCGATGAGAATGGTGGCGGCGCACTCGCCCTCGGGCGTGACCACGCGCTGGCTGCGCAAAGCAAGAGTTGACATGAGTAGGGAATTTGGCGCTAAATTGGGGGCTTTTTCCCGGTTTAATTAATTGGCGGGAAGAAGAACTCCGTCGCTCGTCGTGTTGAGCGCAGTCGAAACATGACAGGCTGAATAATCTACCCGTTCCTCCTGCCCTATCCCCTCTACTCCAAAATTCCCCCATTACCCGCTTACCCTATGCTTCAATACATTACCCTGCTCTCCCTGATACTGGCCTTTGTGCTGCTGCTGGGCGTCATTTTCGTGCTGCAGCGCGTGGCCAAAACCCGGCCCAGCGGCGGCGTGGTGGGCGATAACGGCTTTACTCTTGAAGGCTATTCTTATGCGCTGATTCTGCTGGCTGTCATTGCGGCGGTGGGCATTGGCTACGTGCTGGCGCGCGATTCGCCCTGGGCCGGGCACATTCTGGAGTGGCTCAACATTGTGGTGCGCCTCATGCACATCACCTTCGGCATTGCCTGGATTGGCGCGTCGTTCTATTTCGTGTTCCTCGAAAACGCCCTCAACCGCACCGAGAATGTGCGCGAGGAGCTGGCCGGCAACCTCTGGGCCGTGCACGGCGGCGGCTTTTATTATCTGGAGAAGTATAAGTCGGCCCCGAAAGTCATTCCCAAAAGCCTGCACTGGTTCAAGTACGAGGCGTATTTCACCTGGTTGTCGGGGTTCAGCCTGCTGTTTGTGGTGTACTATTTCAACGCCAGTTCCATGCTGATTGACCCGCGCGTGCTGGACATTTCGCCGCTGGCGGGCGTGGGCATCGGGGTGGGCTCGTTTGTGGCGGCCTGGCTGATTTATGACGGGCTGTGCCGCACGGCGCTGGTGCGCAGCAAGTGGTTCATGGTCATTGGATTTATCATTGCTACGGCATTTGCGTTTTTTTATGCGCAGGTATTCAGCGCGCGGGCAGCCTACATCCATTTCGGGGCCATGCTGGGCACGCTGATGGTGGGCAACGTGTTTTTCACCATCATCCCGGCCCAAAAGGCCATGGTCAAGGCCGCCACCGAGGGCACACCGCTCGACCCCACGCTGGGCAAAAATGCCCTGGCGCGCTCGCTGCACAACAACTACTTCACGCTGCCGGTGCTGTTTGTAATGGTCAGCAACCACTTTCCCAGCACGTTTGGGCACTCGTATCCGTGGGCCATTCTGGCGGCCATCACGCTGGGCACGGCCGGCGTGAAGCACTGGCTGAACCTGCGCGAAAAACACCAGACCGATACCGCGGTGTGGGTATTGCCCGCCGCCGTGGCCCTGCTGTTGGGCGTAGTATTCGTGACGGCCCCGCCCGTGCAGTCGGGCAGCGCGGCAGCCGGCGGCGCGGCCTGCACCCAGCAGGTGACCATGAGCCAGGTGAACATGATTGTGCAGAAGCGCTGCATTCAGTGCCACTCGGCGCACCCCACGGACGACGTGTTCAAGTCGCCGCCCAACGGCGTGGTGTATGACACGCCGGAGGACATTATCCGCCTGAAAGACAAAATCATGCAGCGCGTGGTCGTCACCAAAACGATGCCGCAGAATAACAAAACCCAGATTACCCAGGAAGAGCGCGACCTCATCGCGTGCTGGATTAATCAGGGCGCCCAGAACAAGTAAGATGCCCGCCGCCCCCCGCGACCTGCCCGTTTGGACTCTCGCTGCTGCCAGCCTGCGGGCCGGTACGCCCGTGGCCCTGCTGTGCGTGTTGCGCAGCGAAGGCAGCAGCCCCGGCCGCCAGGGCTTCAAGATGGCCGTGACGGCCGATGCCGTGGCCGGCTCCATCGGCGGGGGCATTATGGAGCACAAGTTTGTGGAGCTGGCCCGCCAACGCCTGCAAACCAACGATGCCACGCCCCTGCTGCGCCCCCAGATTCATCGGCGGGAGGCTCCAACTGACCGCTCCGGCATGATGTGCTCGGGCGAGCAGGACGTGCTGCTCTGGCCGCTAACGGCAGGCGATTCAGCGACCGTGGCGGCTATCGAAAATTCGCTACAAACACTCAGCGGCGGCTTTTTAGAATTGAGCATGGCCGGTGGGCTACGGTTCGGGCCGCCTGCCGGGATTTCTGAAGCTGACGCTGCAACGGATACGGCATCACCCGATTTTTACAACTACCAGCCGGGCGCGGCGTGGCACTACCGCGAGCGGCTGGGCTTCCGCGACCAGCTTACCATCGTGGGCGGCGGGCACGTCAGCCTAGCCTTGTCCAACGTGGCGGCGGCCCTCGATTTTGAGCTCACCGTGCTGGACGACCGGCCCGACCTGCCCACTCTGGCAAGCAACCAGGCGGCCCACCATCGCCACGTCATCGACTACGAAAAGGTGGCCGCCGAAATCCCCGCCGGTCCGCACCGATACGTGGTGGTGATGACCGTGGGCTACCGCACCGATGCCGTGGTGCTGCGCCACTTGCTGGGCCGCTCCTTCCGCTACCTGGGCGTGATGGGCAGCGTAGCCAAAATAGCGGAACTGCGCCGGGGCCTGCGGGAAGAAGGCTTTTCGGAAGCCGAGATTGCGCGACTGCGCGGCCCCATCGGCCTGCCCATCCAGAGCCAGACTCCGGAAGAAATTGCCATCAGCATCGCGGCCGAGCTGATTCAGGCGCGGCGGGCGTAGTGCGGGCTTATCGTTCCGTGTCGCTGGCCTCGGTAGCGGGCACAGTGCCATTGGCAAACTCCTCGGTGAAGATGCGGTAGCGGTCCAGGATGGAGCGCACGGAGCGGCGGAGCACCACTTCGCCCATGGGGCCTTCGGGCACGGTCACGCCCGAAGCGTAACCGTTCCAGACGGCGCGGTTGGTTTTCACGTCGATGAGGGTGACCAGCAGCGTGCCTTCGGCCAGGAGCAGGCGGATGGGCTCGTAGCCCTGGCGCTCTTCCTTGGGCGTGTCGTCGGTTTCCTCGATGTTGCGCTTAATCCACTGGCTGAGGTCTTCCTGTTGGAAACCGTGGAATTTCATGTCGCCCTGGTACACCCGAAAGTTCACCAGCATATCGGGCCGGCGCTTGGCCCGGCGGTAGCCCTGGGCCAGGAAGCGCTGCTGGATGGCTTCGCGCACCGACTGGCCCAGGGCGCTGCTATCGGAGGTGAGGCCGGTGCCGGTTACGAAGTCGTAGGTGCGGTAGTGGCGAAAATTGCCCCGATAGCTATAATCCGAATCCACCCGGGCTTCGCGGGTGGCCATGCAGCCCGTCAGGGCCAGCAAAGCGAGTACCAATAACGTAATAGTAGGCTTCATGACTAAGGGAATTCTCGTTAGACGATGGAATTACCAATTTACGAAACCTTAGGCACTTAGGCGCTTACACCGGGCGAAAAAATTATGAGCATCCGCTCCACGGTCTGCCAGCCCCGATTACTCCGGCACTCGGCCGCTGGCAGCGCAACTAATCTGGTGTGGCTGGCGCCCGACCGGGCCACCGGCGCTCCGCGCAAGCCCCGGCAGCGGGCACCTCAGCCACGCTAGCCCGGGCAAATTGTGGAGGGGCGGATGTGCTGCTGGCTTTGGGCCAGCACCGGGCGCTTGGCTTTGCCCCGGGCCCCGCCGCCGCTGAAGCTAATGTCCCAGATGCTGTCGAAATCCTCGTCGGGCCAGTCGGGTACGTTTTCGAGGCCCAGGTCTTTGGCGATTTCCACGATGTTGTCGTGCTCCCAGACCACCAGCACGGTGCCCCGTAGCCGGCGCAGTTGCTTGGCAAAGGCCTTGGTGTTTTCCACCATGAAGTTGCTGTTGATGGTGAGGTTGTGCTGCACGGCGTAGGGCATCACGGTTTGCAGCATGCGCACGCGGGTGGTGTCTTTGCCGCCGGTATTGATGACGGGCACAAAGGCCAGGTTGGGCGGCGTGGGCATTAGCTGGTTGAGCACGGCGGGCAGGGCCAGCGCCCGGTTTAGGCCAGCGCAGGACAGGTTGTCGCCTTCGGGCGGCTTTTCGCCGTGCCGGATGATGACAATGCGCAGCACGGGCGCGGGCGGCACGGTTGGGGCTTGCGGGGCCAGCGGACTGAGCAGGTACAGCAGGTAAAGTTTGGCGCGGTCGGCTTCGGGGAGTTGGGGGAGCGTCATGGGGGCGATACGGGAAAACGGCCGGGGCGGCGGGCTTTGTGCCGGAATAGGCGAAGTAATTCAAAACGCCTGTCATCCTGAGCGGAGCGAAGGACCTTATCACGCTAGCAATAGTGATTACTGCAAATGTTCATACGTGATAAGGTCCTTCGCTCCGCTCAGGATGACAGGCGTTATTCGGTCAACGGTAGCAAACAGCACCTACTACCTATACCCGGCCGCCTGCAACTGGAACAGCTCGGCGTAGCGCCCGCCCCTGGCCAGCAGCTCCTCGTGCGAGCCGATTTCCACGAACTGGCCGTTCTCGATGACCAGGATGCGGTCGGCCATGCGGACGGTGCTGAAGCGGTGGCTGATGAGGACGGCGGTTTTGCCCTGGGTGAGCTCCTTGAAGCGCTCGAAGACTTCGAACTCGGCGCGGGCGTCTAGTGCTGCCGTGGGCTCGTCGAGGATGAGGAGTTGGGCGTCGCGCATGTAGGCGCGGCCGAGGGCGATTTTTTGCCACTCGCCGCCGCTCAGGTCCACGCCGCCGTTGAAGCGGCGGCCAATCATTTGGTCGTAGCCGCCGGGGAGCTTGGCGATGACCGTATCGGCGAGGCTTTGCTGGGCGGCGGTTTCGATGCGAGGCTGGTTGTGGCGCTCGTCGATGCGGCCCACGGCGAGGTTCTGGCCGGCGGGGAGCTGGAAGCGCACAAAATCCTGGAAGATGACGCCGATTTCCTGGCGCAGCTCGGCGGGGTCGTACTCGCGCAGGTCGTAGCCATCGAGCAGGATGCGGCCTTCGGTGGGGTCGTAGAGGCGGGCCAGGAGCTTGACGAGGGTGGTTTTGCCGGCGCCGTTTTCGCCCACGAGGGCCAGCTTTTCGCCGGCTTGCAGCTTAAAACTCAGGTTGCGGATGGCCCATTTTGTACCATTCTTGTACTGAAACCCGACGTTTTCAAACTCGAAACCCTGCTGAATGGGGCGGGGGAAGGGAATCGGTCTTTCGCCCGTCAATTCCTGGCGCACAATGCGCGGCCGCAGCGCAAAGAAGTCGAAGAAATCCTGCAGATACAAGGCCCCGTCGGCCACGGAGCTGAAGCGGCTGAGGATGCCTTCGAGCAGGCCGCGCAGGCGGGCGAAGGAGCCGGCCAGGAAGGTGAGCTGGCCCAGCGAGATGCTGCCCGCTACGGTGCGGGCGATGATGTAGACGTAGGCGCCGTAGTAGCCGGCCGCGCCGATGGCGGCGAAGAGCGTGCCCCAGCCGGCGCGGCGCAGCACGAGGCTTTTGTTTTGGCGGTAGAAGTCGTCGGAGAGCTCGCGGAAGCGGTTGATGAGGAAATCGGAGAGGCCGAAAATCTTGACTTCCTTGGCGGTTTCGTCGGAGGCGCCGGTTTGGCGGAGGTAGTCGAGCTCGCGGCGCTCGGGCGTCCAGGAGTGCGAGAGGGAGTAGCTGCGCTCGTTGAAGTGCGACTCGCCGAGGAAGGCGGGCACCACGGCCAGCAGCAGCAGCCCCAGCAGCCAGGGCTGGAAGGCCACGAGGCCGCCGGCCAGCAGCACGAGCGTCACGATGTCCTGGCCCTGGCTGAGCACCTGGCTCATGAGCACGGTACGGGAGAGGGTTTGGCGGCGGGCGCGCTCCAGCTTGTCGTAGAAGGTGCTGTCTTCGAACTGGTCGAGGTCGAGGCGGGCGGCGTGCTCCATGAGGCGGATGGACGACTGGTTGGCGAACAGGTCGCCGAGCAGCGAATCGAGCAGGGCCACGGCGCGGCCCAGGGCATCGGTGAGCAGCACGAGGCCGAACTCCAGGGCCACGAGGGTGAGCACGGGCGTGAGCTGGCGCTCGGGGGCGGGCAGCCGGGTGAGGTGCACGATGGCGTCGAGCAGCAGGCGGGCCACGTAGAGCTGGGCCAGCGGCAGGCCGGCGCGCACGAGGCGCAGGGCGATGTTGGCCAGGGCCAGGCGGGGGCTGGTGGCCCAGATGAGTTTCAGGAAGGCGGGCAGGTGGCGCAGGGCCGATACCCGCTCGCGCACGCTCACGGCGGGCTGCTCGGGGCCGCGCCGGCCGTTGGGGTTCTTGGCGGAGATGGATTTCAGGAATTCAAACATTGCCGGGGTGCGGGCAAGGTTGGGGCCGGGTTTGGGGGGCGGCCGTTTTGGCAGGGGGTGGGCTTATTGCGGTAGTTTGATGGCCGCTTGATTTTGAGGCGCTGCAAGCAGTTTACCAAAAGGAGGATTCAGGTTACTAGCTTTTACTTCTACGGCCGTTTCTCAACCAATTCAAAAATCTCCCCGTCTTGAGCTTCGTAGCGAATCAGACCGTCGGTTTGGTCCCAATCAAAAGATTGCAAGTACCCTTTTCCAATGTTCGTAGCGTTGAAACCGGCCGCAAAAAAGTAGGCATTGGGGTATGTCTTGTGTGTGGTTGTCAGGGTAAGGGACCGCACCATCGTGGTTACATTAGCCGCAGTGCCGTACTCCAGCCCCAAAAAATCAAAATACGGCAAGCTCGGCCTTTCGGGGCGGTCTTTGCGGATGTTCACCGCCATGCTGCATGTCACATGCGGCCGGCAATGAACCGGACGTAAATCCAAGCTAATAGAGTGTTGTTTAAAGGGCCCAATTTCAAACCAATTGCAGCCCTCATTCGTGTAAAACTCTTCCTTACGTGTCACTAGCAGGGTGTCGACCGTGCCGCGGTTGCTGCGAAACACTACCCGCTCGCCGGTAGAATAGGGCCGTAGCCACGCACGCTCCGAAGGGGCCAGCACGGTGCGCGTACAGCAGGACCCCAACACGAAGCAGAACAGGCACGGCGCAAATCGAAAAATCATGTGGCTGGGGTTGGCCCAACTAAGCGTAGCATGAAAGGCAAAAGTGTTCACTTAAACAGTAAGTTTTCTGAGGACGTCGAAATTACTACCTGAAAAATGGCTCCCCACCAACGCGCATCTGCAAAGGGTCCCCATTTATCCAACAGAATAGCTTAAGCAGCCCCAGCCCCGCCAGCGGCTGGGGCTGCTTTATGTCACCGCCCACCGGAAACCTCGGCCGGGCCGTGCTACGAGTCGTACGGCTCATGCCCGCTCCGCTACCAGCCGGTACAGGTCTTGGGCATTTTCAAACGCGGCGCCCATGGTGTTGTTGAAATAGGCATACACGTCTTTCCCCTCCTGGAGGTAGTCGTGTATCTGCTCGGCCGTGTCATGCAGAAAGTCGCGCTCGTAGGATTCGCGGTAGTTGCCCTTAGGGCCGTGGAAGCGCATGTACACAAAGTCGGCCCCCTCGTTGAGTTGGGCGTTTCGGGCGGGGCCTTTGTCGTGCAGCACGAGGCTGGCGCCGTGGTGGTCCAGCATGTCAAACGCATCATCGGTATACCAGCTTGGGTGGCGAAACTCCACCGCTTTGCGCCACTCGTGGGCGGGGTCGGTCGCGGCAAGCGCAGTCAAGAGGGTATCGACTGTCTTTAGCTGGCGAATGGTGTTGCTGGGCGGGAACTGAATGAGCAGGCAGCCCTTTTTGGGGCCCAACTCCCGGGCGGCATCCAGAAAGCGGGCAATGCCGGAGAGGTCCTCGGCCAGCGCCCTGGTGTGCGTGATATCGCGCCACAGCTTAATGGTAAAGGCAAAATCAGGGCCGGTTTCCGCGGCCCAGGCCGCAAACGTTCTGGGCTGGGGGATGCGGTAGAAGGTGCTGTTAATCTCCACCGAGTTGAACAGGGTGGCGTAGTAGGTGAGGCGGCTCGTGGCCTGGTAGGCCTCCGGAAAGGTGGCCTTGGGGCCGGGCACGACGATGCCGCTGGTGCCGGTGCGCAGGGTGCCAAGGTGGGCTGGCATGGGAAGGGGTAAGGCGGGAGTTTCGGGGTATAACGGGCCATGCGGCCTCGGCGTTTTACCCTAGGCGCAGCTTCACGGCGTCCCGACGTATCACCTGCTGCTTTGGCCGCGGCAGGCGTTTGGCCCGGTTACAACGGTACCGGCAAATAGGGCCACGTGAAATAGAGCACTGCCCCTTGCAGCAGCGTCAGCACCAGGGTAATGCCCCAGAAAGCGGCTTTGCGGTTTTTATGGTGCAGCAGTAAAATTGCGGCCCACGCGCCGGGGGCCGCACCCGGCAGTGTGGCGAAGTGTAGTGTTTTTTCGGCAATGCGCCGCTGCCCCCGTCGGGCTTTGCTTTTATCCAGGGCGAAGAGCATGAAACACAATATATTAAGAAACAACAGGCAACTCAGGAGGATGGTCATGGGGCGGGCGGCGGACCTGGCTGGTGGCCGTTCGGGGTTTGGGCCGGGGTGGGTATGGTGCGCGTCTGAACCGGTTAGCCGGGTTCAAAACGGGCGAGAATGACGCGGCACCGGTACCCCGGCAGATGCGGCCGGCACCAGCGGGGCCGCAAGTTATGGCGCTGCGGTTAAGGTACGATGGAGTATCTCCCAGCAGCCCCAGTTCCACCAGCGGCTGGGGCTGCTGCCTGTCAAGGCCCGCCCGAAACCCCGCTAGCGCCACAATAATGAGCAGGATGGCATCGGCCCGGACGCTGCGGCGCGAGTACGCCGCGCAAGCCGCTACCCTGGCTTATCTTGCTCCATCATTTCCAGCGGCAACCTTTTAGGCCGGCGCGCAAAGCAACCCCTTGCTTTTTATACCCCTGCCCCATCGGCCGGAGCGCGCCGCTATCAGCAGCCCTGCCCCATCGTCTTTCCCTGCATGAACCGATTGCTACTCATCGGGCTGCTGGTAGCCCTGCTGCTGCCCGCAGCCGTGGCTGCCCAGAAACTTCCCGCCTCCGACCCGCCCAAAACCTACCGGGCGGGCAGCGAGCGGGTGCCGCTCTACCGCAGCCCGGCCGATACCGCGCGCGCCGCCAGCACCTCCCTGGCCCCCAACGAAACGGCCACGGTGGTGGGCCGCTACTCGCCGCGCTGGCTGGTGGTGAAGCGCACCGGGTTCCTGTTTCTGGCCGCCAGCGGGCAGCTTATCGACCCCGACGCACAGGTACCAAACCTGCAGCCCCGGCTGGCCGATGGCACACTGCTGCCGCTCGATGAGCAAACGCACCGCGTCACCTACGAGGGCGTGGTGGAAGTACCCGGCGCCACCCAAAACCAGCTCTACGACCGCGCCCTGGAGTGGATGGCCAAAACCTACCAATCGGCCAACGACGTGGTGCAAATCAAGGACAAGGAGCAGGGCAAGCTGCTGGCCAAGGGCGGCATCCTGTTTTTTTCGCACGGCACGCCCATGGGCTTCGTGGTGCACACCCAAACCATTTACGTGAAGGATGGCCGCTACAAGTACCTCATGACCGGTTTCAAGCACCAAAACATCCTGACCAACGGCCCCGTAGCCCGCGACGGCTCGATGGGCGCGCTGGAACAACCTACCCCGCCCGAAGGCTTCCGCGACAAGCTCTGGTTTGAGATGCTGGCCGGCACCAATGCCAAGGTGAAGGCCATGATTGCCGACCTGGAACAGGCCATGCTGGCCAAGGGCAAAGACCCCAGCAAGTTTTAACCAGCTCCGGACAACATGAAGAAGCCCAGGCAGCCAAAACGCAATACCACGGGCCTGCCCGACCAGCTCAAGGCGGGCGTCGAAAGCCTCTCCGGCCAGTCCCTGGATGAGGTGCGGGTGCATTACAACTCGGCCAAACCCGCGCAACTGGAGGCGCTGGCCTATGCGCAGGGCACGGATATTCACGTAGCGCCGGGGCCGGAGCAGCATCTGCCGCACGAAGCCTGGCATGTGGTGCAACAGCAGCAGGGCCGCGTTAAGCCAACCGAGCAGCTGGCTGGGCTGAAAGTCAATGATGACGCCGCCCTGGAACGGGCAGCCGATGACATGGGCGCAAAAGCGGCACATCTGCCAACAAACACCAGTTTGGCTCCGGACGCGTCACAATAAGCAGCAACCTTCGGCGACGGCATCAGTGCTGTTTTCTGCCGAGCTTTGCCTGTGTCAGGCCGCGGTTGGTGGCTGAACGCATTCAGTTCTGATGAACAACGCTTCCGTCGCTACCTCTAAATCTGTTTTTGGTGCTGGCTTGCTGGCCGCCGCGGCTTCGCTCTGCTGCATTACGCCGCTGCTGGCGGTGGTTGGTGGTTTGAGCGGGGCCGCCGGAGCCTTCGCCTGGGTCGAGCCTTATCGGCCCTACCTGGTGGGACTCACTGTGGTCGCGTTTGCTGTGGCTTGGTATCAGCAGCTCCGGCCAAAGCCGGCGGCCGACTGTTGCGCAGCCCCGCAAAAACCGACCTTTATGCAGTCGCGGGGCTTCCTGGGACTGGCGACGGTACTGAAAAGGCATTCGACTCACAAAAAAGGCCTTGGCATGATTGCCAAAGCCTTTTTTATTACACATCATCTTAGAACCCGAAAGGATTATTTTTTTCCCTTGCCGTTTCCTTTGCCATTGTCGGTGAGGGTGAGCTTGATAGTACCGTCGGGCATGGTCACAGCCTCGGTGTTGTAGCTGTGGGGCACACCACGCTGGTCGGTTTCATTCCAAGTCGAGTTGTACACCACTCGCTGGCTTGGACGCGCGGTGGTGGGCACCGTGCCTTGCCACACCGACATGGCATTGTCCGAAGGCGTAAGCACGAATTTCGACTGCGACATGGTAAGGCAGCCATTTAAGCCGGATACGCCCAGCAGCGAATTTGGGATGCAATCCGTGTAGTCAACCTTGCGCACAAAGGCACCTTTGCCTTTGGCGCCGCCTTCCTGGTTTCCGGTTTGTGCGTGGGCGACCGGTCCACTCAAGATGAGGCCAGCGACGAAAAGAGTCAACGGAATTTTTTTAACGAGGTGGTTCATCGTTTTTTTAGAAGTGAGAACGGAGCATGTTGCTCCAGCCAAACGCCAGCCAAATAAGGTGCCACGATTTGGAGCTGGGCCGGATGAGTGGCTCATTACAGGAGCGTTAGCCGGGTAGTTATACCAATGACATACTATCGGGCATCTAGTGCCTGCAATGCGATTGCTCCCAACTCCTACTGAGCCGGAGTCATTAGCGCCTTGCCGTATGCGAACCCAGCTGCGCTAACACGTTCGCCGGATAAAAGTCATTGTTTATCGATTAGCTCAGTATTAATTACAACGTGCGCCCCTAAGCATTTGTGAAAGCTACGGCTATGTGCTTACGGGCATGCTGCTGCTGTTGCTGATGGCGTTGGTGTTCAGCAACGTGACCGCCACCCGACACTACCCAGCCAACAAGCGCTGGTATCATATCCGGCGCCGCCGATAAATAGGAACCGGGAGCGAGTGCGTCCGCTCGCCGCCGCGCGACCGCCACTGCCACTCCATTCCTGCCGACCTTTGCGGCACCCATGCCCGCAACTGCTGCCCCCGCTTCCCGCCCCTACTCCGCCGGCTTCTGGCTGATGTGCCTGTCGTCTTTCCTGTTTTTTCTCAGCTTCAACCTGCTGCTGCCCGAGCTGCCCGACCACCTCACCCGCCTGGGCGGGGGCGACTACAAGGGCTTCATCATTGCCCTGTTTACCCTCACGGCGGGGCTCAGCCGGCCGTTTTCGGGCAAGCTGGCCGATACCGTGGGCCGCATTCCGGTGATGGTGTTTGGCTCACTGGTGTGCTTCGTGTGCGGGTTTTTCTACCCGTGGGCGCTCACGGTCACAGGGTTTCTGGGGCTGCGGCTGCTGCACGGGTTCAGCACGGGCTTCAAGCCCACGGGTACGGCCGCTTTCATTGCCGACATTGTGCCTGTGGAGCGGCGCGGCGAGGCCATGGGCCTGCTGGGCGTGACGGGCAGCTTGGGCATGGCCGCCGGGCCGGCCTTCGGCTCGTGGGTGGCGGCCACGTTCTCGCTCAACACCATGTTTTACTGCTCCAGCGCGGCGGCGTTGCTCTCGCTGGTGGTGCAAGGCACACTGACCGAAACGCTGCCGGTGGCCCAGCGGGAGAAATTCAGATTCAAATTGCTGAAGCTGGACTGGAGCGAAGTGCTGGAGCCCAAGGTACTGCCGGCGGCCCTCACCACGCTGCTGTGTCTGTTTCCGTTCGGGGCGGTGCTCACCGTTATACCCGACCAAAGCCGGCTGCTGGGCCTCACGGGCTCGCACAAGGGCTGGTTTTACCTGTGCTACACCATCGCCTCGCTGGCAGTGCGGCTGGTGGCAGGCAAGTCATCGGACAAATACGGGCGGGTGCCGGTGCTGCGCTGGTCCACGGCAATGCTAGCCGGCGGACTAGTCCTGCTGGTTTTCACGCCCTCAGTACCGTTATTTTTGCTGGGCGCGGTAATATTTGGGCTGGGCACGGGCCTGAACTCGCCCACCCTCTACGCCTGGACCATCGACCTGAGCGAGCCCGCCCGCCGGGGCCGGGCCGTGGCCACCATGTACATCGCCCTCGAAGCCGGCATTGGGCTGGGCGCGCTGGCGGCGGGCTGGATTTTCAGCAACCACGCCACCCACCTGCCCTACGTGCACGGCCTGAGCCTGCTGTGCGTGCTGGCGGCGCTGGTGTACCTGCTGCGCGTGCCCGCTGATGGCCCCATCGGCCATTCGGTGGCGGCCGATGAAGTGCCCGAGCCCTCGGCGGAGGAGGTGGTGTAGCGCCACACTGCCCGCAAATTAAGTAGTTCGCAATGTAGGACAGGGCTTGTCCCCGGTCGGTCGTTAGCACCCGCCAGAACGATTCTGTTCAACTCCTTGGTAGTGCTAAGCCTCACCCCTACCCCGCTTAATCCAGAGAAACAAGATGAAAAATTGATGATTTTTGACTGAATTTCAGTAGTTTTAGCAGTTCAAAGACTGTCTATCCCTTTCTTTTTTCTGCATGCTATCATCTCTACTTCCTGGCCGTTGGCCGGGCTTACTGTCGGCGTTTTTACTGGTAATCAGCTATTCGGCGCGGGCCCAGAACGAGCCTATTAAGTTTGGGGTGATTGACAGCCGCGAGCTCACGGCCGCGCCGTTCGTGGGCGATTCGGCGGCCTCGGCCGTGGTGCTGTGCGACTTTGGCCGCTCGCGCCTGAAGGGACAGGCCGGCAATTTCCAAGTGGTTTTTGAGCGGGTGACGCGCATCAAAATCCTTAAAAAACCCGGCTACGAGTACGCTACCGTCGAAATCCCGCTCTACCACCGCGACGACAACCAGGAAAAAGTGTCGAACCTGCGCGGCTGCACCTACAACCTGGTGAACAATGCCGTAGAAAAAACCCGGCTCGAAACCAGCGGCGCGTTTCTGGAAAAGCGCACACCCACCATCAACGTGCAGAAGTTTACGATGCCCAACGTGCGGGTGGGCTCGGTGGTGGAATTTGCCTACACCCTGACGTCGGATTTCCTGTTCAATTTTCAGGACTGGACGTTTCAGCGCGACATTCCGGTGCGCTGGAGCGAGTACCGGGTGAGTATTCCGTCGTTTTACCGTTACAAAATTGTTTACCAGGGCGCGGAGGCTTTCGCCGTGAATAGCAGCACGGTGGGCACGACCAACTTGGTGCTCGATAATAAAATACCCTCGAACGCGGGTGTCGCCGGAGGGCAGACGGTGGGGACCATCAACATAAGCGCGCCTACTGAGGAGCACACCTGGGCGCTGAAGGACGTGCCGGCTTTCAGCGAGGAGCCGTTTATGACCACGGCCGGGGACTACGTGGCCCGGCTCGATTTTGAGCTCACCGGCGAGCAGTGGCCCGACTCGCCCTACCACGACCTGACCGGCACCTGGGAGAAAATCAACGCCCGCCTGCTGACCGACGATGAATTTGGCGGCCGCCTAAGCAGCCACATCGGTTTTATGCAGGACCAGCTGCAGGGCCTGGCCGCCAAATACCCGGCCATCACAGACCGTGCCGCGGCCGTGCGCCAGTTGGTGATGGCCGCCGTGCGCTACGACGGCACCGACCACTATTTTGCCGCCGAGCCGCTGCGCAAGGCCTTTGATGCCCACCACGGCACCTCGGCCGATGTAAATATGCTGCTCATCGCGGCCCTGCGCGAAACCGGCATCGTAGCCCACCCGCTGCTGCTGAGCACCCGCGACCACGGCGCCGTAAGCAAGGAATACCCGCTGCTGGAGCGCTTCAACTACGTGGCGGCGCTGGTGCCGCTGGCCGATGGCAAAGACCTGCTGCTGGACGCCACCGAGCCGCTGCTGCCCTGCGGCGTGCTGCCCCCGCGCTGCCTCAACCGGGTGGCTCGCCTCATCACCAAAAAGCCCGAAGACAGCCGCTGGGTGGACCTGGCACCCGCCCTGCGCCGCGTGCGCTACCAGCAGGTGGCCCTCACGCTGGATGCCCAGGGTGGCTTCACGGGCAAGGTGCACGACGAGCACGGCGGCTACGCAGCGGCCGAAGCCCGCGCCCGGCTGGCTGGCCAGGGCGAGAAAAAATACCTGGCCGCCGCCACGCAGCGCCACGACAACTGGACCCTGACCAAGCCCGTCCTGACCCACGCCGATAACGTGGACAAGCCCCTGGTGCTGGACTACGAATTCACGCAGCCCGCCGAAAGCGCCACGGCCACCGGCCCGCTTTACCTGAGCCCGCTGGCCGAATTTGGCATTGGCCAAAACCCGTTTCGGCGCGAGCAGCGGGACTTTCCCGTCGATTTCGGCATTCCCCAGGACGAAACGCTGGTCGTCAACCTGACGCTGCCGGCGGGCTACGAGCTGGCCGCCGTGCCCAAGCCCGCCGTGGTGGAGCTGCCCGACGGTGGCGGCCGCTTCGTGTGCAGCGTAGCGGCCACGCCGGGCGCGGTGATGCTCACCAGCCGCCTCAGCCTGCGCCAGGCCGTGTACAGCGCCGCGCAGTACCCCAACCTGCGCGAACTGTACCGCCTGCTGCTCGAAAAGCAGGGCGAAAAGCTCATCATTCAAAAGAAAGCCGGCAGCTAAACGGCGGGCCTTTTCGGCAACCAATCAATACTAATTAACCTTTCCCACGCTCTTTATTTATGAAGAACTCGTTACGTTACCCGGTGGCATTGGCCGCCCTGGTGCTGGCCAGCCTCACGGCCCAGGCCCAGACCGACCCCATCAAATTTGGCAAGCCCGACCCCAAGGATTTTACGGCGGCGCCGTTTGTGGGCGATAGCGCCGCGGCTGCCGTGGTGCTCTGCGACTACGGCACCACCAGTTTCCAGTACAACAACAACGACTTTCAGCTGATATCGGAGCGCACCACGCGCATCAAAATTCTGAAAAAGGCTGGCTACGACGCGGCCACGGTGGAAATCCCCCTCTTCCACCGCGACGAAAACCAGGAGAAGATTACCGGCCTGCGCGGTACCACCTACAACTTGGTAAACGGCCAGGTGGTGAAAACCAAGCTGGACGGCAGCAACACCTTCACCGAGGACCAGACGGCCAATGTGCGGGTGCGCAAGTTCACGATGCCCGACGTGCGCGAGGGCTCGGTGATTGAGTACAACTACACGGTGATTTCCGACTTCCTGTTCAATTTTCAGGACTGGACGTTTCAGCGTGACATTCCGGTGCGCTGGAGCGAGTTTCGGGCCACTATTCCGGAGTATTTCCACTACAAAATGCTGCAACAGGGTTACCACGCCTTGGCCGTGCAAACCCAGAGTGAGAGCGCGGCACAGTTTACGGTGCGCACGGCGGGTGGCTTCACCGGGGGCGGCTTGTCAACCAACCGTGAGGCGGCTACGAATGATGCCGTTACGGCGCACGCCACCCACTACGTGTGGGCAATGAAAGATGTGCCTGCTTTCCGCGACGAGCCCTACATGACCACCTCGGAAGACTACCTGGACCGCATTACCTTCCAGATGGCCGGCCAGCAATTTCCAAACCAGCCCTACCTGAACGTGTCCGGCACCTGGGCCAAAATCGACATGGAGCTGCTGAGCAGCGACAACTTTGGCGGGCAGCTTGACCGAGGCGGTTTTTTGAAGGACCAGATTATGCCGCTGGTGGCCAAATACCCCGATGTGCAGGCCCGCGCCGCTGCCGTGCGTGAGGTGGTGATGGCCGCCGTGCGCTACGATGGCACCAACCACTACGCCACCACGGCGTCGCTGCGCAAAGCCTTCGATGCCCACCACGGCACGGCCGCCGACGTAAACCTGCTGCTCATCTCGGGCCTGCGCATGGCTGGCATTCCCGCCAATCCGCTGATACTGAGCACCCGCAACCACGGCCGCGTGGACCAGTCGCAGCCCATGATTTCCCGCTTCAACTACGTGCTGGCGCTGGTGCCGCTGGCCGATGGCAAGGACCTGCTGGTGGATGCTACCGAGCCGATGCTGCCCTGCGGCGTGCTGCCCAAACGCTGCCTGAACCAGGCCGGCCGCCTCATCATGAAAAAATCCGAAGAAGGCCGCTGGGTGGAGCTGGCCCCGGCCCAGCGCTACGTGCACTACCAGCAGGTAGCCCTCACCATGGACGCTAAGGGCGGCCTTACGGGCAAGGTGCACGAGGAGCACGGCGGCTACGCCGGGGCCGATGCCCGCGAAGAGCTGAGCAGCCTGGGCGAAAAGAAATACCTGGCCCGGATGACCCGCCCGCACAGTGGCTGGACCGTGCCCAAGCTGACCGTAGGCGAACGCGAAAACGTAGCCAAGCCCCTGGCCCTGGACTACGAGTTTACCCAGCCCGCCGACGACAACGCCACCGCCGACCTGCTCTATCTGAGTCCGTTGCGCGAGTTCGGCACCGAGCAGAACCCCTTCCGGCACGACGACCGGCTGTTTCCCGTGGACTTTGGCGCGCCGCAGGACGAAACCACGATGGTGACCCTGACGTTGCCCGCCGGCTACGAGTTGGCCGAAATACCCAAACCATCCATTGTGGACCTGCCCGAGGGCGGCGGGCGCTTCATCTGCACCGTCACGGCCGGCGCGCCCGGCGTGGTGCAGCTTATGAGCCGCATGAGCCTGCGCAAGCCCGTGTACGCGGCCGAGGAATACGCCCAGCTACGTGAGTTCTACCGCCTGATGCTGGAAAAGCAAAACGAGCGGCTGATTATCAAGAAGAAGGCCTAGTCGGCAATTAAGGCCATTTTAGCTACCCTGTTTTTTATCTGATGAAAGCCCTGCTTCCTTTCCTGGCTGTGCTGCCGCTCGGCGGCTTCCTGACGCCCCCCGCCGCGTCCGCGCCCAAATACGCGGTGGCTGATATTCCATCGTCCCTGCGCGAAGGCGCCAGCGCCGTGCTACGGGCCGATGACGAGGTGGTGACCGTGAAATCGGCCGGGCGGCTGGTGCACACCGTGCACCGCGTCATTACCGTGCTGGATGCAGCGGGCGACGACTTTGGTCGGCACGGTGAATATTATTCCGACCTCGAATCGTTGAGCTACCTGCGCGGGGCCGTGTACGATGCCGACGGCCGCCTGCTGCACCAGCTGCGGGCCGCCGAAATCCACGACCAGGGCGTGAGCGACAATAATTTCATGACCGATGTCCGGATTCGCTACGCCGACCTGCGCCAGCCCCAAACGCCCTACACGGTAGAGTTTGACTACGAAACCGTGTCGGACAATACCTTATTCTACCCGCATTGGCAGCCGCAGGAAGCCGAAGGCCTGGCCGTGGAAAGCGCGACCCTGCTCGTGACCACGCCCACCGCCCTGCCCCTGCGCTACCAGGAGCGGCAGCTGCCCGTGGGCACCGCCGTGGCCCACACCAGCACCAATGGCCAGGAAACCTACGAGTGGCAGCTGACCAACCTGCCGGCCGTGGACGAGGAAGAAGCCGCGCCGCCGCTGGCCGACCTAACCCCGTCCGTGGCAATGGCTCCCGGCACCTTTGAGGTGCAGGGCCACAAAGGCTCAGCCACTTCCTGGCAAAACCTGGGGAGCTGGAGCTACGAACTGAATGCCGGCCGGGACGTGCTGCCGCCCGCCACCACGGCCAAAGTAGCCGCGCTGGTCAGCGGCATCACCGACCCGCGCATCCGGGCCCAGCGCGTGTACGAGATGCTGCAGGGCAGCACCCGCTACATCTCGGTGCAGCTGGGCCTGGGCGGCTGGCAAACGTTTCCGGCCAGCTCGGTGGCCAGCAATGGCTACGGCGACTGCAAAGCCCTAAGCAACTACACCGTGGCCCTGCTGAATGCGGCCGGCGTGCCGGCCTGCGTGGCCCTAGTAAAAGCCGGCTCCGACGAGCCCGACATTCGGGCCGACTTCCCCAGCACCCAGTTCAACCACGTCATTGTGTGCGTGCCTCCGGCCAAGGGCAGCAAGGCCGATACCCTGTGGCTGGAATGCACCAGCCAGACCGAATCCTTCGGCTACATGGGCAGCTTCACGGGCAACCGCCACGCGCTGCTGCTCACGCCCGAGGGCGGCAAGCTGGTGGCTACGCCCCGCTACAGCACCGCCGAAAACCGCCAGTTGCGTCGCCTCGACCTGTTTCTGGACGCCACGGGCAGCGCCACGGCCACGGCCCGCACCCTGCGCACCGGCCAGGAGCAGGACCTCTACGCCATGCTGATGCACGAGCGCGGGCCGGTGGAACAGAAAAAATACATCACCGACCGCCTCAAGCTACCCACTTTCACCCTCACCAAATTCAACCTGACGGCAGCCCCGGCCGGCCCACTACCGGGCGTGGTCGAGAACCTGGCGCTGGCGCTGCCGGGCTTTGCCCCGCCCAGCGGCAAGCGCGTGTTCATCAACCCCAACCTGCTGAGCCGCCTGCCCGCTCTGCCCGCGCAGGTAGGCGAGCGCCAGACCGACCTGTGGCTCGACCACGCCAGCCTGCACGCCGACACCGTGCGGCTGCACCTGCCCGCCGGCTTCCACCCCGAAACTCTGCCCGCCCCCGTGCAGCTTAGCACCGCCTACGGCACCTATGCCAGCCAGTACGCCGCCCTGCCCGATGGCACCATCCAATACATCCGCCGGCTGGAGCTGAAACGCGGCCACCTGCCCAAAACCGCTTACGCCGGCTACCTCGACTTCCGCCGCAAAATCAGCGTGGCAGATAAAACAGCGGTGGTATTGCTGAAAACGGAGAGCTAGCCATTAGCTCCACCTGTCATTGCGAGTGAAGCGTAGCGCAACGCGGCAATCCGTCCTGTCAAAACCAGACATTTTCTAATAACAGAAAGCCCCGGCGCATAGCAGCGTCGGGGCTTTTTATACTAAAAAAGGCTTGTCACACTTCAGGGCTTCTCACATTATACGGGACGGATTGCCGCGTTCCGCTGCGCTTCACTCGCAATGACAGACGGGCCTGCTAAAACTTTACCCGCAGCTGCGCTTTTACCTCGCCGCGTAGCGAGCCCTGGATGGATTCCAGCCCCGTGCCCACCACATCCTGATGGCGGTAGCGGGTTTCGGCGTAGCGCAGCCAGAGCGTCATGGCGCGGTTAACGCGGATTTCGGCAATGCCGTACACCCGCGTGCCCTGGCCGTAGAGGGCCGGCACTGATACCGCTAATAACACGTCCTGCTCATACACATACTGGCGCGAGTCGTAGTCGTCGGCGTCGAAGATGGAGTAGCGGGCCGTGAGCTTGAGGGTGCGGTTGAACTGGTAGCCCACGTCCTGGGCCAGCACGTAGCCGCTGCGCCAGGCCAGGCCGTCGTCGTCGCGCAGGCGCAGGGCCTGCATGCGGGTGCGCAGTTCCAATTGCGGCGAAATGGCCGTGTTGTAGTACACCAGAATGCTCTGGCGCAGCTGCTCGCCGGGTAGCGGCAGGGCGCGGTTGGGGTCGAGGTTGAGGAGGTCGGCGCTGGCCAGGTCGCGGGGCTTGAGGCGCTGGCGCAGCTGCACGTAGAGCAGGCTGGTTTTGGTGGGCGAGTAGGCGACGCGAACGAGAGCATCGTGGCCGTCGGTGGGGGCGCTGGCGCGGTAGCGCAGCCACGGGAAGCGGAACTGGTCGTAGTAGGCCGAGATTTCCCAGCGGGCCACGGGCCGCACCTTCAGGCCGATATAAACACCAGTTTCGTTGATGTTGCGGGTATTTTCGCTGAAGGCGTTGCCGTAGAGGGTGTGAAAATCGGCATCGTAGTGCCGCACCAGCAAGGCCGCGTCCACGCTGGAGCCGAGGCTGGCCAACAGGCCGTTTACGGTGCCCAGGCCGCCGCCGGTGCTGCGCGCCGTTTCGCCAAACAGCAGGAAGTTGCGGTAGACGTAGCTGTAGTTCAGGCTCAGGGCCAGGTTTTCGCGGCCGCTGAACTCGAAATAGTTGTACGGCTCGGGCCGCTTGAGAATGGGCGTGCCATAGTGCGTGAACACGCCGGTGGCTCCGATGGCCAGGTTGCCGTCGCGGCTGGTGTAGGTGGCGTTACCGCCCCCAACGGTTTCGGCCAGCCGGTGTCGGTTGGCAATTTCCGAGGCCGTGCGGTGGAAGCCGGTATACAGCAGGCCCGAGGTAAATTCGTCGTACTGCGCCAGCGAATCCTGGCTTTGCTGCAGGTTGGCATCCACGTTCTTGTGCGACACAAAACCCGTGACCTGCACCGTGGGCGCCACCTGGTACGTGGCCGCCCCGCCCCGGAAAAATGCGTTTTCAAGCAGCGACGAATACGCCCGCACACCCACCGACGAGCGCCGCAGCGTGGTAATCGTCTCCGCGCCCTTGCCCACGCCCAAGCCCGACGACAGCAGCAAACCCTGCCCAAATTGTAACTGGTAGTCGCCCAACGCCAACGATTTCAACTTGCCCCGCTCCTGAATGAGCAGGTGCGCCGACACGTAATCGGCCCCGAATTGCCCGTTCTTAGGGTTCCATACCAAGGGCTCACCAGCGTCCTTTTCCATCGAAAAGCCCACGCTGAAATCCTTGGTGTGGCTCACGCGGTAGCGAATCAGCATCTTATCAGCCGAACCTAGGTAGCGCGTGGTGGGCTGGCCCTGGTAGAGGGTGGGCGGCGTGTAGCCCTGGCGCTGCTGCAACACCCGCTCGTAGCGCAGGTAAAGGGCGTTATTATCCTCGCGGGCAATGCGTTGCCACAGGGTGCCCCGGCTGGCATTGCCTCCGCCAGCCTGCACGCTCACGAAGGGCAAAATCCGATTTATCGTGCGCAGGTCGTAGCCCTCAATGCTTTGCAACTCATACACGCTCAGCAGGTCGCCATTGGCCTGGCGGTGGTTGAGCAGCGTGGTTATCTGGTTTTCATTGAGTAGCAGCAGCGAGCGCAGCTCCTCGCGGGTGGCGGTGTTGAGGTTGATGGGCGTCTGATAATACTGGAGCAGCGTCTCGTAAAGGTCCTCGTAGGGCACTTCATCCGATTGAATTTCGGCGAATAGCTCCTGCGTCAGGCGGTCCAGGTCGGGCGCACGACGCACGTAGTCCTGGGCATTGGCAGCTTGTCCTATCAATAAGACCCCGCAAACCGTGAGCCCGGCCAACCCATTCCGCAGGTTGAAACCAGCGCGTAAGCGTAGATTTTTTCTCATTACTTCCCGCCCCACGATTTACTCACGCTCAGGTGTTGGCTAAAACCCAGTGCCTGCTGAAACGCCGCCGCGTAGTCAATCTGAAACGCGCCGGCCAGCACGCCAATGCCCGCACTGGCCTGCTCGGTGAGCGAGGCCAGGCCCAGGCGCGCGGCCAGCACCGGCACCGGCCGGTATTCCAGCCCCACCTTGAAATTGGCGGCGCGCTCCACGTCTTTTTCCGTCTCCACCAGCAGCAGCACCTGGCTGCCGGGGCGGTAGGCCAGGCCGGCCTTGAGGATGGTGGGCACCCGCTCGTCCTGGTAGCTGGCCAGCTTGGTCTGGCTGATATTATAGAGCGAAGCGCCGAAGCTGAGCCGACGGGGCACAATTTCAATCTGGCCGCCCAGCGTACCCAGCACCACGCGCCGGCTGCCCAAGCCTTCGATGCTTACTTGCAGCATATCGGCCCGCGCCCCCAGGCTAATTTGGCCGAAGCGGTAGGCGTAGCCCGCGCCCACGCGGGTTTCATTATATAGTACGCCGCCGAAGCGCTGCACCTCCAGCGCCACCACCCCGTTGCGCGCCCAGGTAGGCGCAGCCGCAGGGCTAAGCGACGGCGCGGCGCCCTCGGCCCCGGGCATTACGCCGCCTGCATCAGGAGCGGTGGTGTGGCCCAGCGGCAGGGCCACCGTGAGCGCGCCCACGTTCAGGGCCGAACTGAAATAGCGGTTTTCAGCGTAGAAGCCCACGCTGGGCCGTTGGATTTCGCTGATTCCGGCCACGTTGTTGCCCATGCTCCACACCTCGCCCGCTAGCGCCACCGAGGCGTTGCTGAGCGCGGCGGCGCGGGCCCCGCGCACCCCGGGGCCGTTGCCCTGCGCCTGCGCCACTGCCACCGGCCAAAGGGCCGAGACAACGATAAAAAAGCAGAAAGTAGAAATATATTTAGGTAGACAGTGTTTCATAACGGTAAGGTAGCAACTCGACTGCGATTGCCCCGATTCGAACCGAAATTATTTTGCCGGCCCGTGCGGTTAAGCATTCCGGCACCGCTGCCGAACTTGCCGTCCCATGCCCCGCTCCTTCTCTGCCGCGCCGCGCCGCGAAACCATTGCGTACCGAAATCAATCCCTCAGCTACACGCTCGTGTTCCGGTCGCGGCGCACCATCGGCTTTGCCGTGCGGCCCGATGGCAGCGTGCACATCAGCGCCCCGGCCGGCACCTCGCCCGAGTGGGTAGCCCAGCAAGTTCTGAAAAAAGCCGACTGGATTCTCAAGCACCAGGAAGCCTTTGCCAACCGGCCCGCCCCCGCGCCCACCCGCCATTTTGAGGCTGGCAGCACGCATTATTATCAAGGCCAGGCCTATCAATTGCGCTTTGCCGAAGCCCGCCGGGCTGCGGTGACGGTGGAAGGCGACGAGCTAGTCATGGCCGCGCCCGCGCCCCTCACTCCCGCGCAGGCCGAAGCATTGCTCCACGCCTGGTATGCCCGCCAGGCCGGGCCACTTTTTGCCGAATCGTTGGAGCGGGTGTGGCCGCGCTTCGCCGAGTTCAACCTGACCCGCCCTACCCTCTCCGTGCGCCAGATGCGGACGCGCTGGGGCAGCTGCACGCCACGCTCGGCCCGCATTCGCCTGAGCCCGGAGCTGGTGCGCGCCCGCCCCGAGTGCCTCGACTACGTGCTGCTGCATGAGTGCTGCCACCTGCTGGTGGGCGACCATTCCAAGGCCTTCTACGACCTGCAAACGCGGCTGCTGCCCGACTGGCAACGGTGGAAAGCGGAGCTGAACGCGCTGCCGAAGTAGTTCCTGTTTTCTTCTCCACTATGCTGTCCCGCTTCTTCCGCGCCCTTTTTCTCGGCCTCGTCTGGTTCTACCAGCGCTTCATTTCGCCGCTCACCGCGCCGAGCTGCCGCTACGCGCCCACGTGCTCGGTGTATGCGGTGCAGGCCATCAACAAGTATGGGCCGTGGCGGGGCGGGTGGCTGGCGTTGCGGCGCATTGCTAGCTGCCACCCCTGGGGCGGCCACGGCTACGACCCCGTACCCTAAACGGCGGCCTGCGTATAGGTAAGCTCACCTGTTGCTCTACGTTAATGCGCTTTATTCCCCTTGTGCCGGCCGCGCTGGCCCTAATGTTCACTGCAGCCTGCTCCCAGGCCCAATCCGATAAAACCACCGATTCGCCGCAGAACGCGGGGGCTGACATGCCCAAAGGCGGCGACCGCCGCAAGGATAAAAACGCGGCTGCCGAAATCGCGGGCCTCAGCAAAGTGGGCTCGCTCAAGGGCAAAGTGCCCGAAAGCTCGGGACTGGCCCCGGCCCCGGAAAGCAGCCATTATTTCAGCTTCGGCGACGACGGCAACTCGCCCACGCTCTACGAAATCAGCGGCGTGGGCCAGCTCATTCGCACCATCGACGTGCCGGCCACCAACACCGACTGGGAAAGCCTGAGCCGCGACGGCAGCGGCAACTACTACATCGGCGACTGCGGCAACAACGAAAGCACGCGCCGCGACCTCAAAATCTTCAAATTCCGGCCCGACAGTCCTAAGTCCGTTGGCACCATTGCCTTTAGTTACCCCGACCAACGTGAGTTTCCACCCAAGAAAAAGCAACGCAATTTCGATTGCGAGGCCAGCCTCTGGCACGACGGCCAGGTATGGCTTTTCACCAAAGACCGGGGCCAGGACCGCACCAGCAACGTGTACACCGTGCCCGACCAGCCCGGCACCTACACCGCCAAGAAAGTAACGTCGCTGGCCATTCCCGGTCAGGTAACCGATGCCGCCCTGCGCGCCGATGGGCACCGCTTGGTGCTGCTGGGCCGGGGCGAGCTGTTCGTTCTCGACGGCAATTCGTGGGCTGAAATCCTGAAGGCCACGCCGCGGCAGGTCTCACTATCCGGCGCCGGGCAGACGGAAGGTGCCGTTTTCAAGGACGACAATACGCTGCTTATCAGCACCGAGCAAGGCGGTCTGTTTGAGTACACGCTGCCGTAAGGGCGCAATGTTTTGGGAAATAGAAAGAGGCTTCGCAAGGTTGACATTGAATGTCACCTTGCGAAGCCTCTTTTTACGTTGCGAAGCCTGACGGCCTTAAACGTTAAGCGTCGTATGCTGCGCGTCGCCTTCTTTGCCCAGGTCACGCGGAGCGTAGCCGTAGGGGTTTTCGGGGTCTTTGCCGGCCCGCCACAGCACCCAGATGCCAATGAAAATCAGCGGAATGCTCAGCAGCTGGCCCTGGTTGAACATATGGCCGTTTTCAAACGCTACCTGATTCTCCTTCAGGTACTCGCCGAGAAACCGCTGGATGAACAGCAACACCACAAACAGCCCGAACAGCTGCCCGCGCGGCGTGCGCTCTTTGGTGCGGTTCCACATCGAATAGAGCAGGATGAGCAGGAAAATGCAGAACAGTGCCTCGTAAATCTGAGTGGGGTGGCGTGGTACGGCCATCAGCGTATCGGCCGTAACCGGCTGGCCGGCAGCATGTATTGGGTAAGCATAAGTACCGTTAGGCTGAACAACACGGTCAACCAGCTCCGCGCCAACGGGTAAGGGCTGAGTGGCGGGCAGCAGGTGCTCGGTATCGCGCGGGAAGGTGAAAGCCCACGGCGCGCTGCTGGGCTTGCCCACAATTTCGGAGTTCATCAGGTTGCCGGTGCGGATGCAGGCCCCGCCCAGCGCCACCACAATCACAATGCGGTCGAGCACCCACAGGTAGTCGAACTTATTGTTGCGGGCAAACAGCCAGCAGGCGAACAGGATGCCAATGGTAGCGCCGTGGCTGGCCAGCCCGCCCTGCCAGATTTTGAACACCACTATGGGGTCGGCCATCAGCGCATCGAAATCATAAAACAGCATGTGCCCCAGCCGCGCCCCCACAATGGTGCCGATGAGCATGTAAATCGTAATCACGTCGACCCACTGCGGCGACACCCGCTCCGAGCGGTAGATGTGCGTGAGAATGAACGTGCCCACCACAAAGGGCAGCATGAAAAACAGCCCGTACCAGCGCAGCGTGACCGGCCCGAGGTGAGCAATAATGGGGTTGACGTTCCAGAGAATGGCGTCGAGAGAAGGAAGCATGCGGGCGAAAATGAAATAGAAGGCCAAAGGTACTCAGCCCCCGGCTTGGCACCGGGCAGCAAAAAATGTAATTCAATACATGGGAAACGCCGGCACAATCAGCGCGGGGCGGGCACGCTGGCCGCCACCGGCACTCCGCCCGACGCGAGAGCCGCGTCGTCGCCGCCCAGAAGCAACACCAGTGCGCCGAGCAACAGGGCAAATGCGGGGCGGCGCACCCAACTTGGCCGCCAGGCGGGGCGGGTTTGGGCACTCAGCCGGGCCTGCACACGGCTGTAAAAAAACGGACGGGGCTGCGCCTGGGGCTGGGTACGCAGCTGGCCCAGCAGGTCCTCCCATTCCTGGTCGGGTTCAGGACGGTTGTCAGCGTTAGACATGGCGAAAAGACGGTTGAACGTGTTTGCGAAGGGTTTGCCGGGCACGAAATAACAGGGATTCGACGGCGGCCACGGTGGTATCGAGCACGGCGGCAATCTGTTCGTAGCTCAGCTCCTGCTCGTGGCGCAGGGTGAAGGCCACCTGCTGCTGGTCGGGCAGCCGGGCTATGTGGGCCAGCAGCAGCTCGAACTGTTGCTGGCCCTCCAATAGCGTGAGCGGGTGGGCGTGGTCGGGCGGCTCGTGCAACACCTCGTTGCCGAACCCCAGCAGGCTGGTGAAAAATGCCAGGCGCTTTTTGGCCTGGGCCCGGCGGCGATTTTTCAGCGCTCGTGAGGTAGTCAGGCGATAGAGCCACGTGCTCAGCGCCGCCTCGCCCCGGAACCGGCCGATGGTTTGGTAAACTTCTACAAAAACCTCCTGGGCCACGTCCTCCGCTTCTTCCGGGTTTCGGAGCAACGAAAACGCGGTGCGATACACGCGGTTCTGGTAACGGTCGACCAGGGTGCGAAACGCGGCCTCGTCCCCGCGTTGCAGCTGTGCTACCAGCTCTACTTCAGCATCCAGCGGCGGCGCAACCGCTTCGGCGCAAGCCGACGGCTCAAGGGTTGAAAACAGGGGAATAGCGCAAGTCACAGAGCCCGGACTGAATATTGGTAAGTTGTTTTTGCAGCTTCCGTCGCGACTCAATGTCACGCTTGATAAGGTTGCATAGCGTTAGGGCCGCTCAATGCAGAAAACTTGCGCCAACCGTTGCAAAACATCCGTAACCCAATGTCTATCAGAAGCTAATTTAGCAAAATACGTTTCGCTACTTCCGATATCCCACATCAGCGCCGACGCTACAGCGCCGCCAGCTCCGCGCTGAACCCGCCGCTCAGAATCGGAAACCGCAGCCAGGAGCGCGGGTCCACATTGTAATCATCGAGGTGAAACGAGGGCGCGTACCGTTCGCGCTTCCATTGATTACGGCTCCAGAGGGTATAGAAGCGACGCACGAAGGCCTTCAACTGCTCGTGGTCGAAGCCGGTGGCTTCTGTGTCCAGAGTATCCAGCACCTGCTTCGGGCTGAGGCGGTCGTAGAAAGCCAGCCGCTCGATGCGGTTGAGCAGGGTGTAGGGCATGAGGTCGCGTTCGTCGGTCTGCTTGTCTTCCAGGGGGCGCAGCTCGGCGGTGGGCTGCAGGGCGTTCACGTGGCGTAGGGCCGCGTAGCTCAGCTCGGTTTCGGCCCAGCGCAGCCACTTTTTCACGAAATCCTTGTCCACGCCCGCAATGGGCGAAATGCTACCGGCCGTGTCGCCGTCCATGGTGCAGTAGCCCACGCTGGCCTCCGAGCGGTTGGAAGTGGTGATGAGCAGGCAATTCTGCACATTGGCCAGCAGCCAGATGCCGGGGGCCCGCACCCGCGCCTGAATGTTCTGCAGCGCCAAATCGTCGGTTTGCCAGGTCAAATCCCGGCCCAGCGCACCTTGGATTTTGCCCACGTAGCCGGCCACCTCCTCGTCTATTTCCCAATTAAAAAACCGCGCCCCGATGCTATCGGCCAAATCCTTGGCGGAGTTGAAGGTGTCATCCGAAGAATTAACGGTGCCCTGGTAAGCACACGTAAGCAACTGTCGTACGAGCTGCTGATTGGTGCTAAAGTCACGCTCAGTCGTGGGCGTTTCCACCACTTGTGTGGCACTACCGCCGGCCCCGGCCTGCTGCACCACCGTTTCACTCGCCGCCGGAAAGCAGCCGCTGCGCCACTTGAACTCCTCCAAACCCAACTCTTCCACCCCCAGCCGCACCATTTCGGCCACGCCCACGGCACAGAAACAGGAGTCGGCCCCGCCGCTCAAACTCAGCACGAAGCCTTTGCTGCGGGCCTTGCGCAGGTAGTCGAACAGCGCCAGGCTCATGGCCTGGTTCAGCTCCTTGTACTCATCAGGCGCGGGCAGCGGCACAATTTCGGCGGCCGGCTCCGGCCTGGTCGTGAAATCCACGTCCACCCATTCCAAATCCACTTCCTTGAAGCTCAGCAGCTGGTTGCGCTTCAGCAAATGGCCGTTGCGCGCCACCAGAATTTCCCCATCGAAGATGATGCGGCCGGCCTCGTTGCCCAGCAGATTAGCGTAGAGGTAGGTGCAATCAAACGTGCGCGACGCCTTCATTACCAATTGGTAGCGCACGTCGGTTTTGCTCATGGCAAAGTGGCTGGCCGAGGGATTTACAATCAAATCCACCCGGCCCATGAGCCGGCAGGCCGGCCGCACATTATCGGCCCGCCAGGCATCCTCGCAAATCTCGAAGCCAAAACGCACGCCCTGGTGCTCGAAAATCAGGTCACCCAGCGGCCACGTCTCCCCTTCCCAACTCACGGTACCGGTTTCGCCCGCCACCCAGGGCGCAAAAAACCGCGTCTCGTAATGCACGCCGTCATTGGCCAGAAATTGCTTGGCCGCGAAGCCCAGAATCTGGCCGTCGCGCAGCACGGCGGCCGTGTTGTAAGTGCGGCCCGGCAGGCGCACCGGCAGGCCCACCACCACGCAGATACCCTGCGTCCACGGCCGCACCGCTTGCAGGTGGGCCAGTGCAGCCTCAGGCATCCAGTCGCTCAGAAACAGGTCCTCGCAGGCGTAGCCGGTCAGGCACAGCTCGGGCAGGCACAGCAGTTCCACGCCTGCACTTTTGGCCTGTTCAATGGCCGTCTGAATATTACGCAGGTTGTTTTCCCAATCAATGGGAATCTGGTTGAGGGCTGCTCCAGCGATGCGCATGCTAGTTGAATATTAAAGGCGAGAATGTAGAATATGAAAGCCGCAGTGCGGCGACATGTTGGTAGAAACCGACATGTGTTTAACGGAAAAAGCCCCATCGGGGCGACACCCATCGGACGAGTGTCGCCCCGATGGGGCTCTAATAATTCCAGGAGGACTATTTACTACCAATATGCCGCCCCACTGGGGCTATTCAGTAAGTTGATAATTAAATCCTTACGCCACCCCAAGCTCGGTCAGCGCCCGCTCGGCGGCGAGCTGCTCGGCCTGTTTCTTGCTCAGGCCCATGCCGGTGGCTACTACTTCCTCGTCCAGCAACACATTGGCGGTAAATTCCATCATGCCGCCCGGCCGGGCCTCGCCCGTGATGTCGTAGCGCAACACTTTGCCTTGGCGCTGCGCCCACTCCACCAGTTTGCTCTTGAAATTGGCCGTGGTGGTGGTGAGCGTGTGCACGTCCACAAACCCCTTCACGAGGCGCGTCAGAATGAATTTACGGGCCGATTTATAGCCCAAATCCAGGTACACGGCCCCTACCAGGGCCTCCAGCGCGTTGCCGTTCACGGAGCGCGAGCGGGCGGCGCGGCCCTGCGCGGCGTCCAGCTGCACCAGCTTGTCGAGGCCCAGCTTGAGGGCAATGCCATTCAGGCTTTCGCGGTTCACGATGCGCGAGCGCACCTCCGTCAGGAAACCCTCCTGCTCATAGGGGTACTTTTTAAACAGGTATTCGGCCACCACCGTGCCCAGCACGGCATCGCCGAGGAACTCTAGCCGCTCATTGGTCTGGTGCCGGCCAATGGCGGGCTGCTGCCGCACCGCCGACGAGTGCGTGAACGCCAGCCGGTAGAGCCGGGCATTCTTGGGCGTCTGGCCCGTCACGGTAGCTACGGCCTGCCGAAAGGCCTTATCAGAAGCAAAAAAACGGGAAACGAAACCGAGCAAAGGAAAGGGTTTTAAAGGTTCGGCAGAAAAAAAGCCTAAAAAAGAACGTCATGCTAAGCGCCGCCGAAGCATCTCACGTGCAATAGTAATTCAATCGAAAGAATTACCTGCGCGGTAGAGATGCTTCGGCAAGCTCAGCATGACGTTCTACTACTATTCAACCAATGTAACCAGCCGCTTACAGCTTGCGGAAAATCACCGACGTGTTGTGGCCGCCAAAACCAAACGTGTTGCTCATGGCCACGCGCACGTCGCGCTCCTGCGCCACGTTCGGCGTGAAGTTCAGCGCCTGGTTGATTTCCGGGTCGGGCGTGTGCAGGTTAATGGTGGGCGGCACCAGGCCGTTTTGCATGGCCATGATGCAGGCCACCGCCTCAATGCCGCCGGCCCCGCCCAGCAGGTGGCCGGTCATGCTTTTGGTCGAAGAAATGTTCAGCTTCTCGGCGTGCGCGCCAAATACTTTCTCGATGGCCTTGATTTCGGCGCCATCGCCCAGCGGCGTGCTCGTGCCGTGGGTGTTGATGTAATCCACTTCCTCGGGCTGAATGCCGGCGTCGCGCAGGGCATTTTTCATCACCAGCACCACGCCTTCGCCGCTTGGGTCGGGCGCGGTGATGTGGTAGGCGTCCGACGACATACCGCCGCCAATCAGCTCGCAGTAAATCTTGGCACCGCGCGCTTTGGCGTGCTCGTATTCTTCCAGCACCAGCGCGCCGGCACCTTCGCCCAGCACAAAGCCGTCACGGTCCTTGTCGTAGGGTCGCGAGGCCGAGGCCGCGTCGTCGTTGCGCTCGCTCATGGCCTTGAGGGCATTGAAGCCGCCCACCCCCGATTCGGTGATGGCCGCTTCGGAACCGCCCGTCACCACGGCATCGGCGAGGCCGAGGCGGATGTTGTTGAAAGCGGCAATGATGGCATCGTTCGACGAGGCACAGGCCGACGTCGTCACGAAATTCGGGCCACGGAAACCGTTTTTGATGCTGATGTTGCCCGACGAGGAGTCGGCAATCATGCGCGGGATGAAGAAGGGCGAGTAGCGGGGCGTTCCGTCGCCGCGCTCAAACTGGAAACATTCTTCCTGCAATGATTTCAGGCCGCCGATGCCGGAGCCCCAAATCACGCCCACCCGGTCTTTGTCCACGCCGCTTTCCAGCAGGCCCGAGTCGGCAATGGCTTCGTCGGAGGCAATCACCGCAAACTGGGTGAAAAGGTCCATTTTGCGGCCTTCCTTGCGGTCGAAATACGTGTCGGGATTATAGTCCTTGACTTCGCAGGCGAAGCGGGTTTTGAACTTGGTGGGGTCGAAGCGCGTGATAGTGGCCGCGCCGCTGGTGCCAGTGCGCAGGCCTTCCCAGTAAGCCGGGGCCGTATTGCCCAGCGGTGTGATGGCCCCAAGGCCGGTAACGACAACCCGTCGGATGGACGACATAAGTCAGGCGCCAGAGGCGCGAAAGGTGAAGCGGGATGAAACAGCAAAACCGGCCGGCGGCTAGCCGGCCGGTATGCGCAGAACTTAGGTATTCATTCCTGGCAAAACGCGGAAATCGGGTAATTATTTACGCAAATTGCTCGTCGTGCTCAGAATGAGGGAAAACTACTTAGCGTGCTCTTCGAGGTAGCTGATGGCCTGGCCCACGGTACCGATGTTCTCGGCCTGGTCGTCGGGGATGCTCACGTTGAATTCCTTTTCGAACTCCATAATCAGCTCGACGGTATCCAGCGAGTCAGCACCCAGGTCGTTGGTGAAGCTTGCCTCGGGGGTAACCTCGGAGGCTTCAACGCCCAGTTTATCAATAATAATGGCCTTTACTTTTTCTGCGATTTCAGACATTTCCGTGGGGGTTTAGGGAAAACTACGGCGCAAAGTAACGAGAGAATTTTCATCTAACCCACGGCCGCGCTTCCGAAATGCGGGTACAACATTATGGCGACGGCCCGTTGCGGGCCGTAGCTTTGCCGCTTCCCGCCCGCGGGTGCCCTTTTTGTGGCCGCTATGAAAACTTTCACCCTGGATGTTGACTACGAGTGCGACTTCGCCCTGTTCGGGCTGGTGAGCAGCACCCGCGACTATACATTGGCCTGGACGCTGAACCGCGCCCTGCGCCTGCGCCTCGTCAAGCAGCCCGAATTGCTGTTAAATCTGTTCAGCCAGGGCCGGCTGATGTTCACGCATTACCTGTACACCACGGAGAGCCTCACGCTGCGGCTGCTGCGTAATCGTTCCATTGCTCCGTCCAGCCTCAAAAAGCCTTATCTGGCCCCGGACATCAAGGAATACGACTATCTACTGGCCGTAACCAACGGCAGCGGTCACCTGGCCGACGATGAGTTGCTCCAGCGCCTCACCGCCCTTGATGCCGTGCAGTATGCCTGCCAGTTCGACCCAAATTCGCTTAAGTACAAGGAAAATCTGATTCTCTGATTGCCGGGGCTGGCACCACGCTTTGCCGAACCGAAATAAATCAGTGGCTAAGGTGCCCAACAAGGCCGTAAACAAACGTTTGCCCCGAAAAAGTGCGGGAAAGTGCGGCGGCAAATGGTAGGCTTTTCGATTAAATTAAACGACTTTTGCGGCGACGGGTGCCGTCGCCTGCCCCGCCAAAGGCCCAGGCTTGCGCGCCGCGCCAGCGTCCCCTTCTACATTTAAGGAGGGGAGTTTTTTTGTTCCGACATTTCATCCCAACGCATGGAAACCCCCAGTTCATTTAACAAAACCAAAATCGTGGCCACCGTCGGCCCCGCTTCCAACACGTATGAGCGCCTCGGCATTCTCATGCGCGAAGGCGTGGACGTGTTCCGGCTCAACTTCTCGCACGGTGCTTACGAAGAGCACCTGGCGGTTATCAACACGGTGCGGCGACTGAACAAGGACATGCGCACCTCGGTGGGCCTGTTGCAGGACTTGCAGGGGCCCAAAATTCGCCTGGGCGAGGTAGAAGGCGGCGGCGTTGAAATCAAAGCCGGCGACAAGCTGAAGCTGGTGTGCGGCGAGAAGGAAATCAGCACCGCTACGCGCCTGAGCACCATCTACATGGGCCTGGCCCGCGACGTGAAGGCCGGCGACCAGATTCTGATTGACGATGGCAAAATTGAGCTGAAAGTGCTGGCCACCGACCGCGACAAGGAAGTGGACGTGGAAGTGATTTACGGCGGCCTGGTGAAGCCTCGCAAAGGCATCAACCTGCCCGACTCCGAAGTATCGGCCCCTAGCATGACCGAGAAAGACATCGAGGACCTGAAGTTCGGCCTGGAGCACGACGTGGACTGGGTGGCGCTGAGCTTCGCCCGCAAGGCCGACGACATTCGCTTCATCAAGAACCTGATTGCCGAGGCCGGCAAGACCACCCGCGTGGTAGCCAAGATTGAGACGCCCGACGGCCTACGCAACATCGACGAAATCATTGCCATCACCGATGCCGTGATGGTGGCCCGCGGCGACCTCGGCGTGGAAGTGAAGATGGAAGAGGTGCCGATGGCCCAGAAGATGATTATCGCCAAGTGCAACGCGGCCGGCAAGCCCGTCATCGTGGCTACTCAGATGATGGAGTCGATGATTACGGCTCCTCGCCCCACCCGCGCCGAAACCAGCGACGTAGCCAACGCCGTGCTCGACGGTGCCGATGCCGTGATGCTCTCGGCCGAAACCGCCGTGGGGGCCTACCCCGCCGAGGTAATTCGCTCGATGGTGGGCACCATCCTGAGCGTGGAAAGCCGCAGCCCGCAGCTGTTCCACAAGTGGTGGCCCGTCGACCCCAAAGGCACCAACTTCATGGCCGACAGCATCCTGTCGGCCTCGTGCCACCTGGCCAAAAACACCGGCGCGAAAGCCATTACCGGCATGACGCACCGTGGCTACACGGCCTTCCAGCTGGCCAAGTACCGCCCCAAAGCCAACATCTTCATCTTCACGGACAACCGCCCCCTGCTCACGGCCCTGAGCCTGGTGTGGGGCGTGCGCGGCTTCTACTACGACCGCCTCGTGAGCACCGACAGCACCGTAGCCGACATCCGCTACGTTCTCACTACCACCGGCCACCTGGAGGCTGGTGACGTGTACATCACCACCGGCTCGATGCCCATTCAGGACAAAGGCAAAGCCAACATGGTAAAGGTGAGCATCGCCTAAATCATCCCGCCGGCCGCTTGGCCGGATACGAAAAGAGCCCGCTGCGAAAGTAGCGGGCTCTTTTTTGGGGTGATAATCGGGCTATTCGTGGGTCAGTTTCCAAGTGGCATTAGCGCCATCAAGATTGGTGAGGTGCAGCAGGTAGAGGCCGACGGGCTGCCCGGCCAATGGCACGGTCACGGCCGATTGGCCGGCGGGCACGGGCGCAGCCCACACGGCGCGGCCCAGTGCATCGGTGAGACGTAGGGAGGCACCAGGGCGGGCGGGCTGGGCCAGCGTGAGCGTAGCGGCTTCGGGGGCGGGGTTGGGGTGCAGCGTGGCCACGGCGGCTGCTTGGGCGGCGCGGGTGGGCAGCAGATTAACAAAGTTGGTGGGGCTGCCGCAAGTGGTGGTTGTACCGTTCCGGGTGCGGCGATAGTAGGTGATGGTAACACTTCTGTTTCTGACATCTCCCAAACCAAGAGAGGGCGAGAAACATATCAGGGGGTCAATGTCGGGAAGCCGCCCAAAGGTGTTGTCATTGGCTCCATAAGTAAAAAGCTGGTCGTAGACTATTTGTTGGTTTCCGGTACAGCCGCTGCCACCCGGCTGCAACTGCACAATTCCCCGGCTCAGGAAAACACCACCACTGCTCATGCGGTACTCTCCTGTCAGCATGGGAGTGTCTGTAAACTGCCTTGATTTACCCGTACTCAGCGAAAAGGCCCAGCGGTAGGTTGCGATGCCACTGTAGTAAGTACCTGGAGTGGCAGAACAACCGGGAGCTCCAACACTAAGATTTTCCGTTCGGGTTTGCTCCTGAAACGTGTAAATGAGCGAATCGCCCACTTGGCTGCGTGCTGAAAACCGACGCAGGCTACGTACTTGTGAGCATTCGAAGGGTGTGATGACAATAGGAAAAGCCTGATAGCCTATTTCGTCGCCTGGCTGCAAATCGAACAAGCGCAAAGGGCTGTAGGGAGATTGCGCCACCGTAGCGGGCAGCTGCGTAGCCACCCATTGCCGCGGGCTGCCGTTGAGTGTCAGCCATTGCGGTCCTTCTATCAACCCGTAATTCTGGCTTAACCGTATCACCGGCCCCGTGCTCAGGGTTATGGTGGCCACCATGTCAGATTGGCCATTGACCGTTTGCAGGCCCCGGCTGGTCAGCGTAGCAGTAATATTTGATGCCGCATTGGCGACCCAGGTGCTGGCCACGGCAGCTTGCGGGCGCAATAGCAGCGACGTAGCCATTTGCGCAGTTCCTTCCGTTACGGTTTCCAAGGTGTATTCCGTCGAGCCCGGCTGCCAGCGCAGGCGCTGACCAAACAAGTTGTTGCGGCTCTTGCGGAATCGGCCGTAAAGCCCTTCGGCGGGCACCTGACCCGTCGTTTCTCGCAGCACCCGGTTGAATGCCCAAGCTGAGTCGCCCGTCGCTGTCACGTAAGCCGAATCGAGTCGTAAGGTGTAAGTACCAACCGTGGCGTAAGGGCCGGTGCTGGTGCTGCCCGGCACTTCATACGTATAAATCAATCCTGGCCGAAATGGCCGCCACGCCTGCTGCGCACTGGCACCCAAGGCGATAAACGAGAGTAGCGCGGCCAGCAAAAGCCGCGCCCAAGGGTAGGCGTGTTTCATGGTTGGGGGGGTAGTTGATGTGGAATACTGCCCGTAAGGTAAACACCCGACCCAAATACTCCCGGATAAACCAATATTGACCTATCAAAAACCTGTTTACACGCAAAAAGCCCTGCTCAATTATGAGCAGGGCTTTTTGTAAGGAGCGCGAGACCAGACCTTGGGGCGGCGCAGTCTGGCCTCGCTAGGCTCGTCTCGCACTAGAGCGCGTTGACGAGCTTTGTCAGCTTGCTTTTGTTGTTAGCAGCTTTGTTCTTGTGGATGATGTTCTTCTTGGCCAGACGGTCCAGCATCGAAGTCACTTTTTTCAACAGTTCCTGGGCGGCCGTTTTGTCGGTCGTCGTACGGAGCTTTTTGATGGCCGTGCGGGTGGATTTGTGCTGGTAACGGTTCAACACGCGCTTGGCTTCGTTACTGCGGATGCGTTTGAGGGCCGACTTATGGTTTGCCATGAGCAGGAAATATATAGGAGCGTTATGCTTGAGTTCTGTGTTTGGGAGGGCAAAGGTACGAATCCGCCTGACAAATTCAAACCCTGCCGTCAAAAATCTTGAGGCCAAGCTCATTCTGTTCAGAGGGAAGGATTATTGTCATCCACAAAACCGCCAATACTCATTCCAAATTCACTTTGGGCAATCTAAATTAGTATGCATGCCGATTAGGTGCGAACTTTACCTGTACTCCCCTCCCACCCAGCGCGCCCTGCCACTTCTTAGCCCCTCCGTGCCATGCCGCTCGTTGCCCTATCTCACTATCAGGCGCCGTTTTACCTGTTCAACGGCCATTTGCAGACCATTGTGCCCAGCCTCTGGCGCACCGTGCCCGATGTGGCCTACCAACGCGAGCGCCTGGAACTGCCCGACGGCGACTTTCTGAACCTGGACTGGAGCCGCCTGCCCGAAAACCGGCCCACCAACGGCCTGGCCATTGTATCGCACGGCCTCGAAGGCGATGCTTCGCGGCCCTACGTGCGGGGGATGGTGCGCGCCCTCAACCGCGCCGGCCTCGACGCGCTGGCGTGGAACTACCGCAGCTGCGGCGGCGAGATGAACCGCCTGCTCCGCTCCTACCACCTCGGCGACACGGAGGATTTGGACCTGGTGCTGCGCCATGCGCTGGCTACCGGCCGCTACCAGCGGGCCTACTTACTCGGTTTCTCGGCGGGCGGCAACGTGACGCTGAAGTACCTGGGGGAGGATGCGGCCCGCGTGCCGAGCGAAGTGCAACGGGCGGCCGTGTTCTCGGTACCAACGGATTTGAAAGCCAGTTCGGTGCACATCGGCCGGCTGCAGAATCAGGTGTATATGCGCCGCTTTTTGAAGACGTTACGCCAGAAAATTCGTGACAAAGCCGCACTCATGCCGGGGCAGGTTGATTTGGAAGGCCTGGAAGAGTTGAGCAATTTTCCGCAGTTCGACGACAAATACACCGCGCCCATGCACGGGTTCGATTCGGCCGAAGCCTACTACCAATACGCCAGCTCCGGCCGCTACCTCAGCGGCATTCGGGTGCCCACGCTGCTGGTGAATGCCCAGAACGACCCGTTTCTGCCGGCTTCCTGCTACCCGCGGGAGACGGCGGCTGATTCGCCCTTCGTGTTCCTCGAAACGCCACCGGAAGGCGGGCACGTTGGCTTTGCCGAGAGCAGCGGGGAGTATTATTCGGAGCGGCGGGCAGTGGAGTTTCTGACGGCGGAAGTACCGGCGTAGGGGTCAGTTGTCCTTGCGAGTGGAGCGCAACGGAATGCGGCAATCCGTCCTCGCGATGCGACCAGCCTTGAGAAGTGACTAAGTTTTCTTTACCAACAGAAAGCCCCGGCACTACGTAGTGCCGGGGCTTTCTGGTAAAAGACAGTTTCTGGTTTTGAGAGGACGGATTGCCGCGTTGCGTTCCGCTCCACTCGCAATGACAGGCGACTACTTTGCGGGTACAAAAACCACCTTTTTCGTCTCGTAGAATTCTTCACTGAAGAAGTCGCTCAAGTCTGTGACTTTGGTTTTGAGGCCGGATTCCGCAATTTCTTCGGTCAGGTCGCCGCCTTTCAGGTAATAGAGGCCGGAGCCGGGCGCGCCCTGGGGCTTGAAGCGGTGGGCAATCCAGGGGTGAAAGGTGGCGAGGCGGGCCACGGCGCGGCTCACCACGAAATCGAATTTCTGGCGCACCTGCTCGGCGCGGGTTTGCTCGGCCGTCACGTTGTGCAGGCCCAGGGCGGCGGCCATGAACTGCACAGCCCGAATTTTCTTACCAATGCTGTCCACGAGGTGGAAATGCACTTCGGGGAACATGATGGCCAGCGGCAGGCCGGGCAGGCCGCCGCCGGTGCCCACGTCGAGCACGGCGCTGCCTTTGGGGAATTGGATAACCTTGGCAATGCCCAGCGAGTGCAGCACGTGGCGCTCGGTGAAGTTCTCCATGTCGGGGCGCGACACAAGGTTGATGGCTTCGTTGGTGGCGCGGAACTCGGTTTCGAGCTGCTGAAAAAGCTGGAGCTGCTGCGGAGTGAGTTCGGGGAAGTAGTGCTGCAAGAGGTTCATGGGTGCAAAGGTGCATGGTTTGGGCGGTTTGCATCGCCAAGGCAAACACCAAAATGTCATGCAGAGCGCAGCGAAGCATCTTTACCGCTTCGTTGCAACGGCGTTAATTACTCTCTAGGTAAAGATGCTTCGCTGCGCTCTGCATGACATTCTTTTTTCCTTTCGGCCAACCAAAACGCAACGAAAAAGCCCCGACTTGCGCCGGGGCTTTTTGCTTAAATAATCTGCTTGGTGTGCTTCACCATGTCATAGAGCAACTCGCGGGCACGGTGCAGCTGGGCTTTCACGGTGCCAAGCGGGGCCTTGAGCTCGGTGGCGATTTCTTCGTAGCTAAGCTCGTCGAAATAGCGCAGCGATACGAGACGCTGGTACTTATCGGGCAGGCGTGACACGACGTGGCGCATGATTTCGATTTTCTGATTGCGCACGGCGTGCTCGGCCGGGTTCAGGTCGTTGTCGCGGAAATCGATGGTGATTTCGTCGCCATTATCAACCTTGATGGCCGAGTCAATCGACATGGTTTTGATTTTATTCTTGCGGATAAAATCGATGCAATTATTGGTGGCAATGCGGAACAGCCAGGTGCTGAACGCATACTCGGGGTTGAACTTGTGCAGGTTGCGGAAGGCCTTGGCAAAAGCCTCGATGGTGAGGTCTTCGGCGTCGTCCTGGTTGCGCACCATCTTGAGCACCACGTGATAGACGGGCTTTTTGTAAATGTGCATCAGCTCGGCGTAGGCTTTCTCGTCACCGTGGTCCACGGCGGCGCGAATTAGCTTAAAGTCGTGCTTGGCTTTGGCTGAAAACTGCTTTTGAATGTCTTGGTTGTTTACTTCCATCGAAGGGTGCGGTTAAGGAACAGCGAGATTCCCAGAGCCAGGTATTGAATAAAATAGACCACATCGAGCACCGGCAGGAGCCCGACGATTACGGGCTGAGCGAGCCGCCGGCTCAGACGTGCATACACGGCGCTCACGAACAACGTTCGGAGAACCCATACCACTGCCAAAGGTACCCAATTGTTTGGCGAAAAAACTAGCACGGCAGTGGCCAGATAGAACAACATGTTGGCTAACACAAACGTGCCCACCCGCAAACGGTCGGCCAGACGGTAGGCGCGGCCAGCGGATAGGTGCCGCCGCTTCTGCCGCCACCAGGCGGCCCAGGTTTCGGCGGGCTCGCTCAGGGTGTGGGCCGAGGGGTCGGCCACCACGGCCACGCGCTGGCCGTGGCGCACGGCATCCTGCACCAGCAGGTCGTCATCGCCACTCAGCTGGCGGATGTGCGAGGCGAAGCCCTTGGTAGCCGTGAAACAGGCGCGGGTATAGGCCAGATTGCGGCCCACGCCCATGTAGGGCCAGCCGCGCCAGGCAAAGCTGAGGTATTGCGCCGCCGTGAGCAGCGTTTCGTAGCGAATGAGCTGGTTGAGAAAGCCAGGCGCTTCGGTGTAGGATGAGAAGCCGAGGACCACATCAGCCCCGTCATTTACCGAAAAGCCGCGCTGCATGAGGCGCAGCCACTGGTTGGTGGCGGGGATGCAGTCGGCATCGATGAAGAGCAGGCGGGCGTAGCGGGTGGCTTTGATGCCGAGGGTCAGGGCGTATTTCTTGGGGGCGAAGCCGTCGGGGGTGCGGTCGATGGTGACGAGGCGCACGGTGGTGGGGTAATATTGGGCGAGCTGCTGGGCGTATAAATAAGTATCGTCGTCGCTGCGGTCGTCGATGAGGACGATTTCGAAGGCGGCGGGGTAATCCTGTTTCAGCAGCAGCGGCAACAGGCGGCGCAGGTTGTCGAGCTCGTTGCGGGCACAGACGACGATGGACACGGGCTCCGTGTCGGGGCCGGGCGCATCGGCCGGGGCTTCGGGCGCGCGGCGCGCGAAGGGCCAGAAGAAATACGCGGCGTAGAAGAGCTGCACCAGCACGCACGCCAACAAAAGCCAGAAAAACGGGGACGCGGGTACGGGTGGAAGCAACAAAGCAGCGGAACGAATGAGCCCGCAAAAGTACGGGGCGCGAAACGAGCGGGTTACCTTTGTGGGAAGTAGCGCGGACTTTGTAGTCCGCGTCCCCACGCCATTTCAACGATTCGATAATAGCGCGGGGACGCGGACTACAAAGTCCGCGCTACAATTCTCCCCCGCTCCCGCATGACCTTCGACCTCCTCGCCCAAGACCCCGCCACCAAAGCCCGCGCCGGCCGCCTCGAAACAGCCCACGGCACCATCGAAACGCCCATTTTCATGCCCGTGGGCACAGCCGGCACCGTGAAGGCCGTGAGCCAGGCCACGCTGAAGGACGACGTGCAGGCCCAGATTATCCTCGGCAACACCTACCACCTCTACCTGCGTCCGGGCCTGGACGTGCTGAAAGCGGCCGGCGGCCTGCACAAATTCAACGGCTGGGACCGGCCGATTCTGACGGACTCGGGTGGGTACCAGGTGTACTCGCTCAGCAACACCCGGAAGATTAAGGAGGAGGGCGTGAAATTCCGCTCGCACATCGATGGCAGCCAGCATTTGTTTTCGCCGGAGGGCGTGATGGACATTCAGCGCGTGATTGGGGCCGATATTATCATGGCGTTTGACGAGTGCACGCCCTGGCCCTGCGAGTACGACTACGCCGCCCGCTCCCTCGACATGACGCACCGCTGGCTGAAGCGCTGCATCCAGCGCTTCGACAGCACCGAGGGGCTTTACGGGTATCAGCAGGCACTATTTCCGATTGTGCAGGGCAGCACGTTTAAGGATTTGCGGGTGCGTTCGGCGGAGTTTATCGCGGAGCAGGGCCGTGAGGGCAATGCCATCGGCGGGCTGAGTGTGGGCGAGCCGGCCGAGCTGATGTACGAGATGACCGAAATAGTCTGCGACATTCTGCCCAAGGACAAGCCGCGCTACCTGATGGGCGTGGGCACGCCGGCCAACATCCTCGAAAATATTGCGTTGGGCGTGGATATGTTCGACTGCGTGATGCCGACCCGCAACGCCCGCAACGGCATGCTGTTCACCACGCAGGGCATCATGAACGTGACGAACCTGAAATTCGCCACCGATTTCACGCCCATCGACCCCGTGCTGGAAGGCGCGGCCAGCAACTTCTACACCCGCGCCTACGTGCGCCACCTCTTCCAGTGTCAGGAGATGCTGGGGCCGCAAATTGCCTCGGCCCACAACCTCACGTTTTACCTGTGGCTGGTGAAAGAGGCCCGCAAGGAAATCATCGCCGGCACGTTTGGTCCCTGGAAAGAGCGCATGGTGAAGCAGCTAATGACGCGGTTGTAAGCAATTGTGAATTACGAGAACGTCATGCAGAGCGCAGCGAAGCATCTCGCGTGTTTCAACGAATCAGTGGTGGCGGGCAAGATGCTTCGCTGCGCTCTGCATGACGTGCTATTATTAAATACGGAATTCCAACTATGAATATCCTCGACAAATACATCATTAAGAAATTTCTCGCCGCGTTTTTTTTCTCGGTGGTAATTCTGGTGACGGTGATTTGCGTGATTGATTTCACGGAGAAGAACGACGACTTTATTCAGCATAATTTGTCGATGTCGAAAATTATTTTCGGCTATTACATTTATCTGTTTCCGTATTTCGCCAACCTCCTTTCGCCGATTACCATATTTATTGCCGTTGTATTTGTGACGGCGCAATTAGCGGCCCGAACGGAAATTGTGGCTATTCTGGCCAGTGGAGTAAGTTTTCGGCGGCTGATGCTACCCTACGCCATGGGCGGCGCGGTGGTGGGGCTGATGATATTCGGGCTGATTGGCTGGGTGCTGCCCATTGGCAATAAGTCGCGGGTGGCGTTTGAGCGGGCGTATATCAAATTGCCGTACCGGTTCCAGGGGCGCAACGTGCACATCAAAATCGGGCCGCGCAGCTACGTGTACATGGAGAGCTATGATAACATCAGCAACATCGGCTTCCATTTCGCCCTCGAAACCGTGGACAGCACCGTGCTGCGCCGCCGCCTCACGGCCGATGCCATCAACTGGGATTCGACCAAGCACGTCTGGCATTTATCGCCGCAATTGATACGCACTTTCAAAGGCCCGCAGGATGAAACGCTGAAATCTGTGCCCGCCCGCGACACTACGCTGAACCTGTTTCCCAAGGACTTCGCCAGTACCTACAAGCTGGCCGAAACCCTCACCCTGCCGGAGCTGAATGCCTATATCCGCACCAAGATTGAGCGCGGGGCCGATGATACCCAGCTTTACCTGAGCGAGAAATACGAGCGGTATGCTTACCCGTTTTCCATCGTCATTCTCACGCTGATTGGCGTTATTCTCAGCGCCCGAAAGTCGCGGGCCGGCGTGGGCGGGCAGATTGCGCTGGGCTTCGTGCTGGCGTTTGTGTTCATCATTTTCGTGATGTTGAGCCGAAATCTGGCGCAGGTGGGCAGCCTCTCGCCCCTGGTGGCGGCGTGGATACCCAGCACCATTTTCTCGGTGATTGGGCTGGCGTTGTACCGGTTTGTGCCGAAGTAGCGCGAACTTTTAGTTCGCGTATTGCTGCACCACAACAAACTGGCGTTGTACGACACCGCAGATTTTCTCATGCGATTCTCGCCGCGCTGCGGCGATACGCGAACTAAAAGTTCGCGCTACTATTATGCTCCGCGACTACCTCAAGCTTCATTTTATTGTGCTCCTGTGGGGCTTCACGGCCATATTGGGCAAGCTGCTGACGGTGCCACCGGTGGAGCTGGTGTTCTGGCGCACGCTGCTGGCGGCCACAGGGCTGGCGGTGCTGCTGGTGGCGCGGCGCATGCCCTGGCGCGTGTCATGGGGGCAGGCAGCGCGGCTGCTGGCGGTGGGCGCACTGGTAGCGGCGCATTGGATTACCTTTTTTTTGGCGGCGCGGCTGTCGTCGGTGAGCGTGTGCCTGGCGGGCCTGGCTACGCTGGCGTTGTGGACCTCGCTGCTGGAGCCGCTGCTGCTGTGGCGACGGGTACGCGGCTACGAGGTGGGGTTGGGTTTAATTACGATGGTGGGCCTCTACCTGGTAAGCCAGGCCGAGCTGGACCAGCTGCTGGGCCTGGGCGTGGCGGTGCTCTCGGCGGGGTTGTCGGCGCTATTTAGCGTGTTAAATTCGAAGCTGATTAAGACGCACCCGCCGCTGCGGCTCACGTTTTACGAGATGCTGGGCGCGTGTTTGAGCATCGTGCTGTTCTTCCCGATTTACAGCCAATATTTCACGCAGGGGCAGGGTTTGCAGCTGGCGTGGCACGGCTACGACTGGCTCTGGCTGCTGCTGCTGGCTGGCGTTTGCACAGTATATGCCTTCTCCACCTCGGTGGAATTGATGAAGCGGATTTCGCCCTTCGCCGTGAACCTGACCATCAATCTGGAGCCGGTGTATGGCATTTCGATGGCGGCGGCCATCTACTGGCTGCACACCAAAGGGCTGCTGCACGCCCCGCAATTCAACGGCGAACGCATGAGCACGGGCTTTTACATTGGTACGCTGCTCATCGTGCTCAGCGTGCTCATTCACCCGCTGGTGGCGCGGCTGATGAAGGACAAGGAGCCTGATTTGGAGCCGGCGATGCCGGTGTAGAGACGCATAATTGCGTCTCGTCGTTTGCGCTTTTTAAGCTCTATTTACTTAAACCGTCTAACGACGAGACGCAATTATGCGTCTCTACAGCACGCCCTGCCATACCGTGTACTCCGCCGGCCACGGCATTGCGGCGGGCTCCCCGCTCTCCCACAAGCCGTACACAGCCGAGCCGGAGCCCGACAAACTCGCATAAGCAGCCCCAGCATCATAAAGCTGCTGCTTGATTTCGGCCAGCACGGGGTGGCTGGGCGTGAGAGCCGTCTCAAAATCGTTGCTGACCGTGGCGCGCCAGGTGCTCATGGGCCGGGCCAGGGCCGCACGCAACAGGTGTTTCGGTGGCTGAGGAGTAATGCGGGCATACGCCTCGGCGGTGCTGATGTGAAGGTTGGGATAAACCACCACACAGGACACACCTTTCAGATTCAACTCAATTTCCTCGAACACATCGCCTTTTTCCACGGCCAGCACGGGCTTGTTTTGGATGAAGAAGGCACAGTCGGAGCCGAGGCGGCGGGCGTAGCTTTCCAGTGTTTCAAAAGAAAGATTCAGGCTGAACAGGTCGTTGGCGGCTTTGAGGGCGAAGGCAGCATCGGCCGAGCCGCCGCCCAGGCCGGCCCCGATGGGCACTATTTTGTGCAGGTAAATCTGCACGGGCGGCAGCGCGGGGAAATCAGCTTGCAGCAGCTCGTAGGCTTTTAGGCAGAGGTTGGTGGCCGGGTCGCCGGGGATGGGGCGGCCGGTGAGCGTGAGGCTGGTGGCGGCCCCGGCGGGTGCGGGCAGCAGTTCCAACGCATCGGTCCAGGGCAGGGGCACAAACACCGATTCGAGGGTGTGGAAGCCATCGGGGCGGCGCTGGGTGACGTAGAGGCCGAGGTTGAGCTTGGCGTTGGGGAAGGTGAGCATGGAGCGCTGCGCTTGAGGAATGAACAACAAAAGAACGTCATGCTGAGCGCAGCCGAAGCATCTCTACCGCTTCGTTGTAGTCGATTGGATTGCATTGCGCGGTAGAGATGCTTCGGCTGCGCTCAGCATGACGTTCTTCTACATGACGTTCTTCCACGACCTTTGCCCACCCGTTCATTCAACCCAGTGCCCACCCCCACCACCTTCTACGCCCGCCACGGCAAGCGCCTGCTCGACCTCGCGCTGGCCGGGCCGCTGCTGCTGCTCACGCTGCCGCTGCTGGCGGGCGCGGCAGCGCTGGCGGCCGTGCAGAACCGGGGGCGTTGGCTGTTTCGACAGGCGCGGCCGGGGTGGCACGGGCAGCTGTTCACCCTGTACAAACTGCAAACCATGACCGACGCCCGCGATGCCGCCGGCCAGCCGCTGCCCGATGCCCAGCGCCTGCCGCCGCTGGGCCGCTGGCTGCGCGCCACCTCGCTCGATGAACTGCCCCAGCTCTGGAACATTGTGCGCGGCGACCTCAGCCTGGTGGGGCCGCGCCCGCTGCTGCCGGAGTATCTGCCGCTGTACTCGCCGGAGCAGGCCCGCCGCCACGCGGTACGTCCCGGCCTCACCGGCTGGGCGCAGGTAAACGGCCGCAACGCCATCAGTTGGGAAGAAAAATTTGCTTTCGATGTGTGGTACGTCGACCACTTGTCGCTGCGGCTCGACCTGCTGATATTGTGGCGCACCGCCGGGCGGGTGCTGGGCGCGCGTGGCATCACGGCGGCCGGTGAGGCCACTACGACAGCGTTTCGGGGCAGTCCCCCGCTGCCGCCTTCTTCGTAATACTTATTTATGACGCAACTCTTCTTTTCTGACTACGACGTGAGCGAGGCGCTGCCGTCGCTCGTCATCTTCGGGGCGGGCGGCCTGGGGCGTGAGGTGCTGGTGCTCCTCCAACAGCTGAATGAGACCCAGCCGACGTGGCTGCTACGCGGCTTCTACGACGACCACGCGCCCGATACGCCCACCGTGGGCGGCCTCCCCTACCTCGGCACCAGTGCCGACCTCAATGCCACCCCCGAGCCGCTGGCGGTGGCCGTGGCCGTGGGCAACTCGGCCAGCCGGGCGGCCGTGGTGGCACGGCTCACGTCGGCGCAGCTCAGCTTTCCGAGCATCGTGCATCCGGCGGTGGCGCTGGGACCGGGGCAGCGCATTGCGCTAGGCGCGGGCTGCATCATTCAGCAGGGCTGCATTCTGACTTGTGACATTTTGCTGGGCCGTTTTGTGCTGCTCAACCTGGGCTGCACCGTGGGCCACGATGCGGACCTGGCCGATTTTTGCTCCCTGATGCCGCATGCCAACGTGAGTGGCGCGGCCCGGCTGGGCCGAGGCGTATACCTTGGCACCAATGCCACCGTTATCCAAGGGGTGCACATCGGGGAGAATACCATCCTTGGCGCCGGCGCGGTAGCTGTGCGCGATTTGCCGGCGAATGTGACGGCGGTGGGTGTGCCGGCACGGGCAATTTGACACTAAAAATCGTCTGTCATCCTGAGCGCAGCGAAGGACCTTATCACGTCGAAGCAGTTTGCAGTAGTCCAATCGGCACAAACGCGATAAGGTCCTTCGCTGCGCTCAGGATGACAGGTAGAATCTATATCCAACAGTATTAATTTGCTCTCATTCCTTCCATGCGTAGCCAGGATTACGACCGTCTCTACCTCTCCCCTCCCCACCTCGGCCGGCACGAGCTCAACTATGTGCACAAGGCCATTGAGGACAACTGGGTGGCTCCGGCCGGCCCCAACATCACGGGCTTCGAGGCCGACATCTGCGCGGCGGTGGGGGTGCCGCATGCGGTGGCGCTCACGTCGGGCACGGCGGCTATTCATTTGGGGTTGATTTTGCTGGGCGTGGGACCGGGCGACGAGGTGCTGTGCCCTTCCTTCACCTTTGTGGCTACGGCTAACCCGATTGTGTACCTCGGGGCCACGCCGGTGTTTGTGGACAGCGAGGCCGAAACCTGGAACATCTGCCCCGAGCGCCTGCGCGAGGCCATCGTGGACCGCATCGCGAAGGGCAAAAAGCCCAAAGCCCTCATCCTGGTGCACCTCTATGGGATGCCGGCCAAGCTGCCCGAAGTCCTGGCCCTGGCGCGGGAATTCGACATTCCGATTCTGGAAGATGCGGCCGAAGCGCTGGGCTCGGAGTGGCAGCAGCAGCCGCTGGGCGGCTTCGGGCGGGTGGGCGTGTTTTCCTTCAACGGCAACAAGATTCTGACCACCAGCGGCGGCGGTGCGCTCGTGACTTACGACAAAGCCCTGGCCGAGCGCGCCCGCTTCCTGGCCACCCAGGCCAAGGACGACGCCCCCTACTACCAGCATTCCGAAACCGGCTACAACTACCGCCTGAGCAACATCCTGGCCGGCATCGGGCGGGGCCAGATGGAACTGCTGCCCGAGCGCGTGAAGCGCCGCCGCCAGATTTTTGACTGGTACCGCGAGCACCTCGCCGCCGTGCCCGGCCTCACGGTGGCCCTGGCCCCGGAGCCGGCCGGCAGCCGCTCCAACCGCTGGCTCACCACCGTCCTCCTGTCCTCGCCCGACCCCGACAACGCCGCCCCTACCCTCACGCCCGAGGCCCTGCGCCAGCACCTCGAAACCCACAACATCGAGAGCCGGCCGCTGTGGAAGCCACTGCACCTGCAGCCCCTGTTCGTGGCCGCGCCCATGTACGGCGGCGCGGTGTGCGAAGACCTTTTTGCCCGGGGCCTGTGCCTGCCCAGCGGCTCGGCCATGGGCGATGCCGAGCTACGCCGCGTAAAAGACGCCGTGCGCGAGGCGTTGGGCTAATTTTTCATTGCCAAAACTCACATGAGCCCCCTGCTCATTACTGTACCACTACTGGCTGCCGGCCGGGCGCAGGCGCAGTTTCTTTCGCTGAAAGAACTGCTGCTGGCCAAAAAAGCCAATCAAGAGCATTCTATTCACGGTGGCGGCACGCAAACCATTGGGGGTAGGAAAGATGCTGCGGAAAGGAGGATTTGCGGGCGTGCGGTGGCAGTAAGACGACCCGAACTTAGCAGAGTATTAAACGAAGAAAGCGCCCCCTGATGCTAGCATCAGGGGGCGCTTTCTTCGTTTAACGGCCCTCCGGAGAACCTGGCAAGCTGGTTTGTACACTGCCAGCTAATGGGCGCAGGGGCCGCGCAACGCGCAACGTCAGAAACTTATTGCTTCAGCAGTTGGCTGGTGCGCAGGTAGCCATCTTCGTCGCGCATCCGGATGAGGTACACACCGGGCTTCACGTCTTTCAGGTCGAACGACTGGTTGGTAACGCCGGTTTTCACCAGGCTGCCCGTGATGCTGTAGAGCGAAAACGCCTGCTGGGTCTTCCAGGCTACCGTCACTTCATCGGCGGCCGGGTTCGGGTACACCTTAATGGCCAGGCCATCCAATGGGTTGCGCGTGCTCAGCGCATAGGCAGTGCTCATGTAGTAAATGTTCGCGGTTACGCCTTTGGTGATTTGGTGAGCACCGGCTGCGAGGGACATCGTGAGCCGGCCCGCATTTACCGTCTGGTTCACATTATCGATTTTAACCGCGCCGCTGAAGGCATCGTTGAATACCAGCGTGAGGGTAGCCGGGGCGGTGGTGGTGAAGGCCACGTTCGTGGACGACTCCAGCTTGAGGCACTGCGTCAGGTTCAGGCCATTGTAGACCACCGTGCCTTGCGAAGTGGAAAGGTTGCCGGTGATGGTGTAGAAGGTGCTGGTGGTGCCGGATACCGTGAAGTTGTGCACCATAGCCGAGGCGTTGCTGCCTCCGCCCGTGCCGCCACCGCCGGTGCCACCACCCGTGCCGCCGCCGCCCGTGGTGGGGGGCACAATGCCCTGCACCGAAACCAGACCGGTGGTGTAGCCCGTCAGCGCGGCCTTCAGCGGCACATTGACGGCGTAGGAGGCGTCATCCACTGCGTTGTTGAAGGTCCACTGGAAGTCGCCACCCTTCACGCGGCCCGCATACAGCATAGCATTGGTGCGGGCCGTTGCGGGGGCATCCGGCGTGTAAGTGTACATGACGGCTGCGTTGGTGTCGAAGTTGTTGTAAGTGTTGTTGCCATACGCCGAGTGAACGGTGGCGGGCACGGTTTGCGTGCGAGTGGTCACCACGTAGGCATCGAAATCAACCGTGGGGTTGGGGTAGCCGGTGGCGCCGTAGGGCACGAAGCGCGTCTGGCCGGTCATGTAGTTATCGAAGGCCTTGATGGTGCCGCCGTCCTCGTTCGAGAAGATGGGCATGTTGGTGTAGTCGTTGCGCTGCGTGGCCGGGTTGAACACGTCCGTGCCCTGCATCGACGTCAGCATGGGGTATTTGCAGTTGCGGAAGTAGTTGCTTTCCATGAACACCGAGGAGCCTTCCGTCGAGCCCGACCCGTACTTGGCGTTGCCGTCGTAGTAGTTATTGTACACGTGGGCCGAGTAGAAACGCACGCGGGGGTGGCGCGAGTCGGAGTGGTCGTACCAGTTGTGGTGGTAAGTGATGTAGAGGTCCTGCGTGGTGTTTTCGCTCAGGCCAAGCAGGTTGCACTTGCCCGAATCCCAGAAGTGGTTGTAGGAGAAGGTAACGTAAGTCGATTTTTTGCAATCCAGGGCGCCGTCGCCCTTCACCTGGTCGGGGTCGGAGCCGGCATCGCCGTAGAAGTAATCGCAGTTGTGCACCCAAATGTGGTCGTTGTCCTGTTGCAGGCCAATGTTGTCGCCTTCGTCGCTGTTGCAGTTCATCAGGCCAATGTTGCGGATTTCGATGTTGGCCGCGCCCTTTACCCGAATGCCGAAGCCATCGGCCACGGCATCGTTGCCCACGCCTTCCAGGGTGATGGCGCCAGTGGCCAGGTTGTTGTTTTCGATGACGATGTCGCCGGCCAGCATGTAAGTCAGGTCGGTGATTTGGCCAATGAAGCGCACCACCAGCGGCCGGGAATCGCGACCCTTTTTAAAACCGTCGAGGATGGTTTGCAGGCCCACGCAGGGGTTGGTGGTAGCCCCGGTCACGTTTAGCGAAACGGTGTTCTTGGTGCTTTGGGTGATGTAAATGATGACGGCATTGGCCTTCAGGGTGCCGTCGAGGTTGTAGGCGCCCGGTACGCGGGCACCGCTGAAGGCAAAGCCGGTGCGGTCCTGGGCCAACACCGTAAGGGAGCTGGTTGTGGTAGCGGCGCCCTCGACGCCCCCAATCACGGGAGCCACTTTGAGCGTGTAGGTGCCGGGCGTGAGGCCCATGGCATCGGCCCGGTAGAAGGTGCCGTAGTTGCGGATGAGCTGGTCGTCGAGCTTCTGGTTGACCAGGCCGCCGCCGGTGTAGTACACATTATAGCTTTGCGCATTGGTCACCGGCTGCCACCGCACGTAGGCCGATTCCAGCCAGCCGGACGATTCTACGACGGTGGGCGCCTGGGCCCGCAGCGCCAGCGGCGCCAGCAACAGCAATAAGAGTAAGGAGAACAAGTGCTTCATAGTCTGAGCAGTTTTGGGTGGGTAATGGCAGTTGCCATTGGTGAGAGGTCTGCACAAACCTACCCGCTAAGCGTCAGCAAATGAGTATATAGCAAGAAAGAAGCCCGAGTATAGTTGCGCAAACGTTCCCGGCATCGTTGCCGCCGGCCGTAGGCAGGCAGCGGGCGGGCGGGTTTTCATCGAAACTTCCCGCAATCGGCGCGTTTGCGTACCATGGCCCGGACTTTGCCGTTAAAGGCAAACCTCATTTCTTAATTGCCCCATGAAAACCTCCCGTCTCCTCGCGCTGCTGTTGCTGGCCTCGCCTCTTGCTGCCCTGGCCCAGACCAAACCCACCACCACGACTACGCCCTCCAAAACCACCACAACTACCACCACCAAACCCACCACCGCCCCGGCCGGCACCCAGCAGCAAACCGAAGTAACCGAGGACCTGGACCCCGAAACCGGCAAGGTTATCCGCCGCACCACGCGCACCATCAACGTGCCGGTGGGCACCACTACCAGCCCGCCCTCGACCTCCCCATCCAGCACCACCACGATGGATGCCCCCGTGGGCCCCGCCACCGATGCCCAGGTCACGGCCTTCCTGCGCAAGAAAACCACCGTGAGCACCCTCACCACCACCGGCCTGCTCTCGGCCTACGAACTGTTTATGGAGCGCGTGCGCTCCGACCGCGCCAACTGGACGCCCACCAACTGGGCCAATGCCGCCGCCATCATGAGCGCCCTCAACGACCGGTACCAGCAGCTGCGCAGCAGCTTTTCGCTCGATGATAAGCTGACCATCCGCTCGCAGCAGGGCGAGTTTCAGGCCCTGCGCACGGCCAAGCAGATTTCCACCCAGGTATCGGACAAGCTATAGCAGCGCCCCGAACAACGCCCGCCACTGCCCGCTAACCGCCGCGAACGAATAGGCCGGTTGGTGGGCATTGGCCTGAGCACGGGCGGCCAGGGTAGCACGGTATCCGGCATCGGTGTAGAGCTTTTCGAGCGCTGCCGCCACTGCTGCAGGCGTAGTAATGGCCTCGGCAAAGTAGTGGTTGGTGGTGCGCTCGTGGTCGATGGACAAGAGTTCGGCCCGGTCCTGCCACAGTTCGGCCAGCACCCCGAGGGCCGGCATTGCCTGGGCCCGGCGGGTAGCGCCGTGCTCGAAGGCCAGCAGTCCCCAGCCCTCGGCATTGGCCGTGTTCAGGCCCACGTCGCAGGCGTTATACAGCAGGTTGAGGATGGACGTGGGCACTTTGTCGGTGGTCAGCAGCACCCGCTCGCGCAGGCCGTGCTCGTCCACCAGGGCTATTATGTGCGTGTTGCCGCACATGGGGTTGGTGTGCAGCCAGAGCTTCACCGTCGGGGGCTTGCCCTCGGCAAATTGCCGGAAGCCCGCCAGCGTCAGCCCCATTTCCTTGCGCTCCTGAAAGAAATTGGCATTGAGCACCACGAAGTCTTCGGCGGCAAGGCCGTAATCGGCCGGCAGCGCGGCGCGGGCGGCGGCCTGGTTTATTTCATAAAACGCCGCCTGCTCCACACAATGCGGAATGAGGTGCAGCCGGGCCAGCAACTCGGGGCGGCCCAGCGCGTGGCAGGCCGCCGCGTACTGGTCGTAGGCAAACCGGGTGGGCACCACCAGGGCCGCCACGCGGGCCAGGTCTTCGGCCCAGTGCGGGGCCAGCAGGCGGCCGGGCACCGTGCAGTAGTACACCAGCCGGGGCCGGCGCGGGCTGCTTTCCAGGAAGTGCAGGCAGCGGGGCAGCTCGAAGAAATCGTGGTTGATGAGTACCACGTCAATGGCCTCCTGCTCGATGAGCCGGGCCATTTCCACGCCCGCTACCACGTCCCAGGCGTGGGGGTTGGCGTGCAGGCGCACACCCGCCGGGCCGGCCCCCACGCCATCAATCCCCACTACCTGCACCTCATGGGCCGGCAGCAGGGATTGCACCAGGGTATCGACCACCCGGCCCAGGCCGGTTCCGCCATTGGCGAAACCGACCACCAGGACCTTAGGCAATGGTTTTTTGTTCGGCCGCGGCCTTTTCCTCAACGCGTTTGGCCGGAGCCTTCACCTTGAAGGGCGGCAGGCCCATTTCCGATACTTCGTAGCTCAGCTTGCCCTGCCCGTTCACGTGGGGGTTCAGGAAGGCGTACAGGGTCAGCGGCTTGGGGAAGCTCAGCATAGTGCCGCCGCGCAGCTTGGGCGGCTCAGCGTAGCGCTCAATGCCAGGGTGCGAAGCGCCGAAACTGCTAATCAGGCCGTAGTTGGTGCGGGCGTTGGGCGGCCCGTCGCTGCCGAAGGGCCGCTCGTGGAAGTAGTTGGTCAGGCCCTCGCCTGCGCCGCAGTTGGCCCGCAGGAAATCGGCGAAGGCGGTGCCGCCGTTCAGCATCAGCGCCCGGGCGCTGAATATGCCGGCCATGCCCACCATCAGGATGTTGTTGGTGCTCTGATAAGGCTTGAGCGCCGCCAGGGCGGGCGCGAAAAAGTCCTCCCTGCCCAGGTTGGCAAATACCGGCGACCAGCTGTTGGCGTAGATGACGTCCAGGTTTTCGGGGTTCAGCACCGCCACTTCCAGGCGGCCGAGGCCATCGTAGCGGGGGGCCTCCACCACGGGCTGGCTGAACAGCTCGGGGCGTACTTCCTTGCCCGCCACCCGCAGCCGTCCGGTGACGTCGGAAAGGTTGAATTCGATGTACTGCTTCGCGTAATCCTTCAGCGCATCGCGCACGGCCGCTTGCTTATCGCCCTCAAAAATATTGTCAATCGACCGCACCTGCACGCTCAGCACGGCAGTTATCCCGGAGTTCACGCTGTCGAGCCACTGCTCGAAGGCATCGTTGTGGTTTTCGTTCACGGTGGGCAGCACCGAGGCCAGAATCCGGCTGCTGCCGCCCTTCACGCTCACGTGCCGCTGGGTGCTGTCGAACCATTTCTTATCGGCGGTTTTGAACTCGGCGCTGGCGCTGGCCGAGCCCTTCGCAAATACCCCTTTGTATTCGGCATCCAGCTTGGCTTTCATTTCCTCGCTCGTAATGCTGGAGCTTGAATGCACGGCGACGCTGTATTTCAGGTGCGCGCCCATTTTCACCCCAGACACAAAATGCGTCCCGAACCGGCGGAAGAACTGCAGGAACGCCTTGGGGTGGTTGGGGTCGTAGGTATCGGGGATGGCCTTGTACTCCGCGCTGTTTTTCAGGTCGGTCGTCAGCGACGCTGCCGAGTCGTTCTTCAGCTCCAGGTCGTAGGGCTGCGTGTAAAAGGTCAACACGCCAAAGGAGCTGGACGTTTTGTTGTTGACGTCCCGCTTAAAGGACGCATCGGCCGAGGCGCTAAAACCCAGGTAGCTGCCCTTGACGTTGGCGCTGGCCGCAAAGTGCGAGTCGTATTCCTCGCGGGTGTTGTAAGTGTCCGAGTACGAATTCGAGTCCGTCGTTTCCTTGAAGCGGGCGTTGGCGGGGATGGTGTAGCGCACCGCCGTGGTTTTGGATGGAAACTGCTTCGTCTCCGTCCCGGAAGACATGTCATAGACCTGGTTGAGCAGCGTCCCATCGAAAGGGCCGTACATGTTGATGCCCGCTCCCAGCACGCCGGAGCCGTTAATCATGGTGGTTTCGTTTGAATTCGGCATAAAAAGCAAGGATGAAATGGGTGGGTCAAACGCCAGCATTCAAGACCAATCCCGTTGGAAATCTTGCCACTTGACTCTGCAAAACACGAGGTTGACCGGCAGTGCTCTCAGCGTAGAAATACCTGCCTCCCAATTCAGGTATTTCTACTTGAATGGGTGCTTTGAACCGATTATTCAGCAGCCCGGGGCTTCGTCGGGGCATGGCACCGGTTCCTTAAAATCGCACTGATTACCACAGGCAGGCGACGGTGGCTGAACCCTGCCGGGTAACCTCCACCGTCGGAACCGGGTATTAGCTGAAGCCCCTCACGCGGGTTCCTCACGTGGCCGGCTTCCGGGCCACCCACACCCCTCCCCCTGACTATGACCAAACACACCTATGACCTTGGCCTGATTGGCAACTGCGCCTTTCTCGGCCTCATCGGCACCGATACGGCCGTGCGCTGGCTCTGCTGGCCGCGCTTTGACAGCAGCTTCGTGTTCGGCAGCCTGCTCGATGACGACAAGGGCGGCGAGTTCAGCATCCGGCCCACGGCGGCGGGCGGCTTCACCTCCAGCCAGCATTACCTGTCCAACACCAACGTGCTGCGCACCGAAATCACGGCCACCGATGGCAGCTACCGCGTCACCGATTTTGCGCCCCGCTTCGCGCAGTACGACCGGTACTACAAGCCGCTCATGTTCATCAGGAAGCTGGAGCCACTGGCCGGCACGCCCCGCGTGCGCGTCGCCTGCCGCCCCATGGGCCAGTACGGCGAGCTGGAGCTGCAGCGCCGCCGCAGCTCCAACCACATTGCCTTTCTGGGGCTGGAAGAGGAAATCCGCCTCACCACCAACATCCCCCTCACCTACATTCTGGATGAGGAAGACTTCGTGCTGAACGAAACCAAATACCTCGTGCTCACCTACGGTGCGCCGCTTGAAGCGCCGCTGGAAAGCACCAGCGAGCGGTTTCTGAGCAGCACCGTGGACTACTGGCACCGTTGGGTGAAGAGCACCAGCATCGGCACCTTCCATCAGGATGCCGTCATTCGCTCGGCGCTGGCCCTCAAGATTCACCAGTACGAAGACACCGGGGCCATCATCGCGGCCAGCACTACCAGCCTGCCCGAGGCCCCCGGCAGCACCCGCAACTGGGACTACCGCTACTGCTGGATGCGCGACACCTACTACATCCTCACGGCCTTCAACAACATCGGCCACTTTGAGGAGATGGAGCGCTACTTCCACTTCATCGCCAACATCAGCACCAAGGTGCAGGACAAGTACCAGCCGCTCTACGGCATTAGCGGCAAGGCCGATTTGGTGGAAACCGAGCTGCCCCTGGCCGGCTACCTCGGCAACCAGCCCGTGCGCATCGGCAACGACGCCTACACCCACATCCAAAACGACGTGTACGGGCAGGTGCTGGTGGCTTTGCTGCCGCTTTACGTCGACTGCCGCTTCGCCCACCCCGACCAGCTCCCGCCCGAAAAGCTGGCCACCGAAGCCCTCCGCCTCATGGAAACCACCCTCGACCAGCCCGATGCCGGCCTCTGGGAGTTTCGCCACATTGCCCAGCAGCACTGCTACACCTTCCTGTTTCATTGGGCTGGAGGCCACGCCGCGCAGCAGGTGGCTCGCTCCCTCGGCAATAAGGAGATGGAGGCCCGTGCCACTCGCCTCATCGAAGCCGTCACCGACCGCATCGAGCAGTGCTACGACGCCGAGCGCGGCGTGTACACCAACGCCATCGGCTCCGCTAACCTCGACGCCAGCACGCTCCAGCTCATCCTCATGGGCTACCTCGATGGCAACTCCGAGAAAGCCAAAAAGCACCTGATAGAGCTGGAAAAGGAGCTAAAAACCCCCGAAGGCCTCTTCTACCGCTACCGCCACCCCGACGATTTCGGCACACCCGAAACCACGTTCCTCATCTGCTCCTTCTGGTACGTGGAGGCCCTGGCCTGCGTCGGCCGCCTCGAAGAAGCCGCCGCCGAGTTTGAGAAGCTTATCAAGTATGCCAATCATCTGGGGCTTTTGTCCGAGGACGTGGATGCCAAAACCGGCTCGCAGTGGGGCAATTTCCCGCAGGCCTACAGCCACGTTGGGCTGGTGAATGCCGCGTATCGCATCGCGCAGCGGCAGGACAAGCCGCGGTTTGTGGGGTGAGATGCCTTTGGCTTAATGAAGAATGAGGAGTTGTCATCCTGAGCGGAGCGAAGGACCTTATAACAGCAGTAGAGCTTGCAGTAATATCAAGCTTACATACAGCCGTAATAAGGTCCTTCGCTCCGCTCAGGATGACAATTCCTCATTCTTCATTAAGCGCAACGCCCTACCCAATCAACTTCCGCAGCAGTTGCCGAACCTCCGTGGGCGACTCCACATGGAACCGCGCCGACGAATGCGGAGCCGACCCCACCCGCACCGTAAACGCCTCCGCCGGCAGCGCCCGGAAGGTGTCTTCATCGGTCCGGTCGTCGCCCAGGGCCAGAATGAAATCGGGGCTGTAGTAGCTCAACCAGCGCGTGGCCGCCGTGCCTTTGTTGATGCCGGCGTTTTTGATTTCCAGCACTTTGTTGCCCTCCATCACCTGTAGGTCGGTGTTCGAGGTCATAAAGGTGAGGTGGTTGAGCAACTCGCGGGCGCGCACGGCTCCCAGTTCTTCGTCCACACTGCGGTAGTGCCACACCAGCGAATAGTCCTTCTCCTCAATGAAGGAGCCGGCGGTGCGGGCCACGTACAGCTCCAGCACCGGCAGCAGCTCGCGCTTCCAGTCGTTGCGCATGGCCTGGAAGAGGCTCCACTCGTCGCCGGCGGCCCGCAGCCACACGCCGTGCTCGGCAATGAAGTCAACGTGCAGGTCGCCCAGCCATTTTTCCAGCGTGTTACGGTCGCGGCCACTGATGATGACCACACGGTTTTGGGGGTTGTCGCTCAGGGCGCGCAGCAGCAGGCGCAGTTCCTGGTCGGGCTGGGCGCGCTGCGGGTTGGCGTGGAAATTCACCAGCGTACCATCATAATCCAGCAGCAGCAGCCGCTGCTTGCTGGCGTGGTAGGCTTCGAGCAGCTGGCCGGTGGGCGCGGGCGTGAGGGTTTCGGTGGCCAGGGTTTGCTGCTTCATTTTGGTGTAGGCAAGCTGATTGAGAAAGAGTTTGGTCCAGGAAAACACGTTGTAGCGCTTCACCAGGGCCTGCATGGCCGTCATGCGCTGGATTTGCTCGTCTTCGGGCATCACCAGGGCTTCGTGCATGGCCTCGGCCAGCTGGTTGATGTCGGTGGGGTTGATGATGAGGGCATCGGACAGCTCCCGCGCCGCGCCGGCCCGCTCGCTCAGGATGAGCACGCCCTTGTGGTCGGCCTTGCTGGCCACGAATTCCTTGGCCACGAGGTTCATGCCATCGCGCATGGGCGTGACGAGCGCCACTTCCGCCAAGCGGTAGAGCGAGGCCAATTCCTCCAACGGCAGCGAGCGGTAGAAATAGTGGATGGGATTCCAGGCAATGGTGCGGTAGGAGGCATTGATGCGCCCCACCAGCTCGTCGATTTCCACCTTTAGGTCGGCGTATTGGGCCACCTGGTCGCGCGAGGGCACTACCAGCATAATCAGGCTCACCTGCTCGCGCCACTCGGGGTAGTTCTGGAGCAGCAGCTCAAACGCCCGCAGGCGCTGGGCAATGCCCTTGGTATAGTCGAGCCGGTCGATGCTCAGGATGACGCGGGTATCGCGCAGGGCTTCGCGGTAGGTAGCCTCGTGCTGAATGGCGGCTTCCGATACGGCCGCATCGGCATAGCGCTGGTAGTCGATGCCCATCGGGAAAGCATCGACGCGCACGGCGCGGTGCGCCACCTCAATCTGGCCATTTACGGCCGACAGCCCTAGCACCTGCGACACCGAGCTGAGAAAGTGCCGCATATAGCCGAAGGTATGGAAGCCAATCAGGTCGGCCCCCAGCATGCCACGCAGCAATTCGGCCCGCCACGGCAGCACCCGAATCAGCTCATAGCTCGGAAACGGAATGTGCAGGAAAAAGCCGATGGTGGCTTCGGGCCGGGCTTTGCGCAGCAGCTCGGGCAGCAGCAGCAGCTGGTAGTCGTGCACCCAAATCGTGTCCTCCGGACCGGCCTGGGCCAGTACGGCGGCGCAGAATTTCTCGTTCACGGCCACGTAGGCATCCCAATGGGCCTGCTCGTAGGTGGCGAATTGCGTGAAATAGTGGAAGGTGGGCCAGAGCGTGGAATTGCTGAACCCCTCGTAGAAATCCCGGATTTCAGCCTCCGTCAGAAATACCGGCGACATGCTATCGGCCTGGAGCTGTTCGGTGACGTATTTTTCTTCCGCTTCGTCGGTCACGAACAGTCCCGGCCAGCCCACCCACACGTTGCCATCGGCCCGATAGATAGAGCCCAGACCCGTGGCCAACCCGCCTTCGCTGGGCTGAAACGTGAGGCTTTCTTCGGAACGAATGACTTTAGTGGGCAGGCGGTTAGAGACGATTATCGTGCGGGACATAGGCAATGGGATTGGTTGAACAACCTTATGGTTTACGGTAGTTAACCAGATTCAGCCCATATCCTCCCGCGCCAGCTCGGCCGTAGCCCGGCCCGCCCGGCTCCCAAACACCTCAATTGCGGCCGGCTCCAGCGTCGATTTTCAGGCCGCTTTTTGGGTGAATACTACGCGCCAAAAGCCCTACCGTGGCAGGCTTTTTCGGCACCCATGGTCGTGCTTTCGTATGTCCGTCTGTTCGCTGCTCCTTTGCCCAGATGCGCGGCCGGCCATTCACCTTTCTTTTTGCCAATGCCTTTTTCGCTTACCCATTTCCTGCGCGACCGTTTCACCCTCACCGCCGACATGGCCGAGCCGGACGAAATCCGGACCGATGTCGAAGCGGGTATTAAGTTTCGGGGGACCAACCTGTGGGTGCTCATGTTTGCCATCCTTATTGCCTCGGTCGGGCTCAACGTCAACTCCACGGCCGTTATCATCGGGGCCATGCTCATTTCGCCGCTGATGGGTCCCATCGTGGGCATTGGCTTCGGGGCGGCCACCATGGAAGTACCGCTGATGCGCCGCGGCCTGAAAAACCTGCTGCTGGCCGCCAGCATCAGCCTCGCAGCTTCTACGCTTTACTTCTACCTCACGCCCCTCACCGATGCGGGCTCGGAGCTGCTGGCCCGCACCACGCCCACGACCTGGGATGTGCTCATTGCCTTGTTTGGCGGGGCGGCGGGGGCCGTGGGCCTCACCCGGCGCGGGCGCGGCAACGTCATTCCGGGGGTGGCCATTGCCACGGCGCTTATGCCGCCCCTGTGCACGGCCGGCTATGGGTTGGCCTCGGGCCACTGGGCTTATTTTGGCGGGGCGCTGTACCTGTTTTCCATCAACTGCGTGTTCATTTGCCTGGCTACTTTTTTGGTGGTGCAGCTGCTGCCCCTGCCCCGCCACATGTTTGTGGATGAGGCCACCACGCGCCGGGTGCGTTATTTTATTTGGGGCGTGGCGTTGCTTACGGCCGCGCCCAGCGTGTACCTGGCCGTGGGCATCGTGCGTGATACGGCTTTCAACCACAACGCCCAGCAATTCATTGAGCAGGAGCTTATCCGGCTGCCTGGCACCTACGTTCTCACCCGCCACATTCGGCCCGAAGAACGCAGCCTCAACCTGCTGCTGGCCGGGAAGTACCTCGACCGCGCCGCCGTGGCCGCTCTCACCCGCAAGCTCCCGCAATACGGCCTGCGCCGCGCCATCCTTACCATCCGGCAAGGCATGACGCAGCTCGATTCGGCCACGGCCCAGGCCCTGCGCACCAACGTGCTCGAAGACATGCGCAACCGCGACCAACAGGCCTATACCGAATACGAAGCCCGTTTCGCCCAGCTCCAGCAGCAGATGGCCAACCAGCAGACCGCCCCCGCCCTACCCGCCGCCACCCAGGTGCTGCGCGAAGCCCAAATCAATTTTCCTCAGGTGCGTCAGCTCGGCCTTAGCCAACTCGTTCGCCCCGCCACCGACTCGCTCCGCGCCGATACTGCCGTTGTGGTAGCGGTGCGCTATCAGCAAGTACTCAAGCCCGCCGAGCAGCAGCGTTTCAATAAGTGGCTGCAAGCCCGGCTAGGGCCGCGCCCGGTGCTGGTTGCGAAGTGACCCACCGCAGGTTTAGTCCAGCGCCTGGGCCAGGTCGGCTAGCAACTCCTCCACTGGCTCAATGCCTACGCTCAGCCGCACCAGCCCCACGGTGATGCCTAGTTCGGCCCGTTGCGCATCCGTCAAGGCCCGGTGTGAGGTATAAAGCGGGTGCGAGCACGACGAATCCACACCCGCCAGCGAAGGGGCAAATGGAAACCGCTCGCTCCGCTGCATGAAGCGGTTCACGGCCGCCGCCTCATCCGGCAGCCGGAACGAGAGCATGCCACCGAAGCGGCCCGCGCCCTGTGCCACCGCCAGTGCGTGTTGCGGGTGCGTGGCCAGGCCGGGGTAATACACGGCCGACACGGCCGGATGCTCGTCCAGAAACTCGGCTATCACCAGTGCGTTTTCGCTGTGCGCGGCCACGCGCAGGCGCATGGTTTTCATACCGCGCACGGCTAGCCAGCTTTCCATCGGGCTCAGCGTAAGGCCGAATACGATGCCGATTTGGCGCAGTCGGGCCACATCCTCGGGCGTGCGGGCCACCACGGCCCCAGCCGTCACGTCGGAATGGCCGGCCAGGTATTTGGTCACGCTGTGCAGCACAAGGTCGGCCCCGTAGGCCAGCGGCCGGGTCAGCACGGGGGTCGAAAACGTGTTATCCACCACCAGTTTCACGCCGTGGCGGTGGCACTCTTCGGCGGCGGCGCGCAGGTCTACCACGCGCAGCAGCGGGTTGCTCATCGTTTCGCACAGCAGCACTTTGGTATTGGGCTGCACGTAGGCCGCTAGGTCATACAGGCTTTCAAACGGCACATACGTCACCGTGATGCCGAGCCGCGACAGCTCCAGATTCAGCAGCGCCGCCGAACCGCCGTAGATGTCGGCCGCGCACAACACATGGTCGCCGGCCTGGCAGTAAGTAAGCAGCCCCGCAAAAATGGCCGCCATGCCCGAGCCCGTAGCTACCGCACCCGCGCCGCCTTCCCAACGGGCCACGGCAGTGGCTAATTCATCAGAATTAGGGTTGCCGTTGCGTGAGTATAAGTAGCGGCTGCCTGGCTCGTCAAAGTATTGCTGCACCGCGTCGAGGTCCTCAAATTTGAAAACCGACGTTTGGTAGATAGGCGTGATTTTGGGCTGAATATTCGGATGGTCCATGAGCGCGAAAACGGAGCGTGAGGCGCAAAGGTCGGCACGCGCCGGGCTTTGGCACTACTTCACCGGAGTCTGCATGTGCTGGCGGTTTTCGCGCCGGAACACCTCCATCAGCACCATGAAATACGACACCAGCAGCGGCCCCACCACCAGCCCGATGATGCCAAATATCTCCACCCCCAGCACGATGCCCACGAGCGTTATCAGCGGGTGGATATTGCCCATGCGCTTGGCCAGCACGATGCGCAACACATTGTCAATGTTCATAATCAGGATGAACCCCACCAGCAAAATCCCGATGGCCTGCCCCTTATTCCCCTGCGAAAACTGATAAAGCGCGGCCGGCCCCCACACCAGCGGCGTGCCCAGCACCGGCAGGAATGCCGCAAAAAATGCCACCACACCCCAGAACACGGCATCGGGCACCCCAAAAATTAACAGCGCCACGCCCGTCAATACGCCCTGCACCACCGACACCAGTACCTGCCCCAGCACGTTGGCATTCACGTTGTTTTTCAGCGATTCGCCCAGTTCCTGGAGCGTCTCGTTGCGGAACGGCAGGTAGCGGTGCAATCCCAGCAGAAAAAACGTCTCCTGCATAAACATGTAGTACATCGTGAACAGCATCAGGCCCACAATCACCAGGAAATTGAGGGCGCTGCTGGCCAGCGAAGGCAGCCAGCTCGTCACCTTCGCGCCGCCCTGTAACAGCAGCTGGCGGATGTTCACCTGCTCGGTCAGCTTGAAGCCAGTGGCTCTTTCCAGTTTGTGAATCACCTCCAATAGCCGGTCGGGGTTTTGCGCAAAGGCAATGAGGCGGTCGAGCAGCAGCGAAGTCAGGGCATAAAACGGTATCACAAGCACCACCACTGTCACCAGCAGAATGCCCACCGCCACCACTTGCCGGTTCCAGCGCCGCTCGTGCACCAGCGTTATCCACCACGGCCGAAACACCACGAACAGGATGCCCGCCGCCAGAAACGCCGTGAGGTACTGTGCCAGCCCAAACACCATGAGCGCCGCAATGCCTACCAGCGAGGCCACCAGCAGCACATATCGTTGCCGGGGAGTATAAATATTTTCAACGGCAACGAACGGGTCCGAAGATTTCATAACAACAAGAGCAATTAATTCTGCGCGCAGTATAGCTATACGGCATTCTACCGCTTGGGCCGACTAATATCACAAAAAAGCCGCTCCTGCCAGGCAGAAGCGGCTTTCAGCCAGCTACTAAAGATTGCGGCGGCGTTAGGCCACCGCGCCTTCAGCCAGCACAATCACGTTGTTGCGCAGCACTTCCACCACGCCGCCTTCGATGCGGATAACCTCGCGGCCACCAGCACCGCCAGACAGCGTCACGTCGCCGGCCCTGAGGGCGGCGATGAGCGGGGCGTGGTTGTTCAGCACTTCAAACGAGCCATCGGCCCCCGGAAACTGGGCCGACGTCACTTCGCCTTCAAATACCTTGCGGTCGGGGGTGATGATTTCTAAATGCATATTTTTTTGGTGCTTGGAGCTTGGTGCTTAGTGCTTGGCATCCGGGATTGCGCAAACAATCCAAGCACCAAGCACTAAGCTCCAAGCACTATATTACTTGGCTTCGGCAATCAGGCGCTCGCCTTTGGCCACGGCATCCTCGATGTTACCAACGAGGTTGAACGCTGCCTCGGGGAGGTGGTCGTACTTGCCGTCGATGATTTCGTTGAAGCCTTTGATGGTGTCTTTAATATCAACGAGCACGCCTTTGAGGCCGGTGAACTGCTCGGCCACGAAGAAGGGCTGCGACAGGAAGCGCTGCACGCGACGGGCGCGGTTTACCACCTGCTTATCCTCTTCCGACAGTTCGTCCATACCGAGGATGGCGATGATGTCCTGGAGTTCTTTGTAGCGCTGGAGCAGCTCCTTCACGCGCTGGGCGGTGTTGTAGTGGTCAGCACCAAGCACGTCGGCCGACAGGATGCGCGAGGTCGAGTCCAGCGGGTCAACGGCCGGGTAGATGCCCAGTTCGGCGATTTTGCGGCTCAGTACCGTCGTGGCATCCAAGTGGGCAAAGGTGTTGGCCGGAGCCGGGTCAGTCAAGTCATCGGCCGGCACGTAAACGGCCTGTACCGAGGTGATGGAACCGCGCTTGGTCGAGGTGATGCGCTCCTGCATGGCACCCATTTCGGTAGCCAGCGTGGGCTGGTAACCTACGGCCGAAGGCATACGACCCAAGAGAGCCGATACTTCCGAACCAGCTTGGGTGAAGCGGAAAATGTTGTCGATGAAGAACAGGATGTCGCGGCCGGCACCGGTGCCGTCGCCATCGCGGAAGCTCTCGGCAATGGTCAGACCCGACAGGGCCACGCGGGCGCGGGCTCCGGGGGGCTCGTTCATCTGGCCGAACACGAGGGTAGCCTGCGATTTTTCCATCGCCGCCATGTCTACTTTCGTGAGGTCCCAACCACCTTCTTCCATCGAATGCTTGAAGGCATCGCCGTACAGAATGATGTTGGATTCGATGAATTCGCGCAGCAAGTCATTGCCCTCGCGGGTACGCTCGCCCACGCCGGCAAACACCGACAGACCTTCGTAAGCCTTGGCCACGTTGTTGATAAGCTCCTGAATCAGTACGGTTTTGCCCACGCCGGCACCACCGAACAGACCAATCTTGCCACCCTTCACATAAGGAGCGAGCAAGTCAATCACCTTGATGCCGGTGAAGAATACTTCCGATGAAGTAGCCAGTTCCTCAAACGCCGGAGCGTTGCGGTGAATGGACAACCGCTGGCCACTCTTGGGCTGCGCAATGCCGTCAATGGCCTGACCGATAACGTTGAACAGACGGCCTTTCACGCCGTCGCCGGTGGGCATCGAGATGGGCGTACCCATGTCGCGTACCTCGGCACCGCGGGCCAGGCCCTCGGTCGAGTCCATGGCAATGGTCCGAACCCGGTCCTCGCCCAAGTGCTGCTGGCACTCCAGTACCACTACCTGACCGTTCTCTTTGGTTACTTCGAGGGCGTCGAGGATGTTAGGCAGCTTCGTGTTTTCACCCGCGAAGCTTACGTCCACGACGGGTCCGATAACCTGGGTGATTTTGCCGGTATTGGCCATTTGGTTGTATTTATGATGAAGTTGATGCTCTTTTCAGGCCGCAAAATTACGCTAGGGCCGCCGGTTTTCCAACCATAACGTTTGCGGCGACCGGCACAATCAGGAACGAACCTGAAATCCCCTATCCTATGAAAATCAGGCACCAATGAACGGAAACCGGCTTTCCGGGTCAATGTCGCAGATTTTTTCTGCAAAAATTTTTCAAAAAATCCTTGCGCCGAATTTTTCCGGTAGTACATTTGCACTCCCAAACGGCACGTAGCCCACTGGAAAATTGTCCGATGGTGTAACTGGCAACACGCTTGATTTTGATTCAAGAAAGTCCAGGTTCGAGCCCTGGTCGGACAACGACAAAGCTCGAGTAAATCGAAAAGGCGCTGGCTTCTCCAATTTCCGGAGTGGTCAGCGCCTTTCGCTTTTCTATCCTTCCCGGTTTTCATGGCCGCCACCCTGGCAGGCTTCTGCGCATCAACTCATTCTTAGCACCTTCCCCTATGAAACAGGTCAAAATATTCGCCGGCAGCGCTTCGCGTGAGCTCGGCGAAAAGATTGCCGCCGCTTACGGCACCACCCTCGGCGACCTCAGCCTCCAGCGCTTCGCCGACAACGAAATGGGGCCGAGCTTCAATGAAAGTGTGCGCGGCTGCGAGGTGTTCCTCGTGCAAAGCACCTTCCCGCCCGCCGAGCACCTCATGGAACTCATGCTGATGGTGGACGCGGCCAAGCGCGCCTCGGCCCATAAAGTCGTCATCGTGATGCCTTACATGGGCTATGCCCGGCAAGACCGCAAAGACAAGCCCCGCGTGAGCATCGGGGCCAAGGTAGTGGCCAACATTATCCAGAGCGTGGGCACCGACCGCCTGATGACCTGCGACCTGCACGCCGGCCAAATCCAGGGCTTCTTCGATATCCCGGTTGACCATCTCGACGGCGCGACCGTAACGGCCCCCTACATCAAGTCGCTGAACCTGAAAAACCTGATTTTCGCCTCGCCCGACGTGGGCGGCGTGGTGCGCACCCGCGCCTTCGCCAAGAAGTTCGGGGCCGAAATCGTGGTCTGCGACAAAATGCGGATACGGGCCAATGAAATCGCCTCGATGCAGGTGATTGGCGACGTGAAGGGCATGGACGTGGTGTTTGTGGATGACATGGTGGACACCGCCGGCACCATCTGCAAAGCCGCCGACCTGGTGATGGAACGCGGGGCCAACTCGGTGCGGGCCGTCATCACGCACCCACTGTTGAGCGGGCCGGCCCACGAGCGCATTCGCGCCTCGCAACTCACCGAGCTAATTACTACCGACACGATTCCGCAGCGCCAGGAAAACGAGAAAATCCGGGTGATTTCGCTGGCTCCGCTGTTTGCGGCGGCTATTCGGAATGTGGTGACGCACGAGAGCATCAGTTCGCTGTTCGTGTAAGCAAGAGTCTCCGAACTACACATAGAACGTCATGCTGAGCGCCGCCGAAGCATCTCTACCGTCATACTAAATCCTATCGATTGGGTTAGTTGAACGGTAGAGATGCTTCGGCGGCGTTCAGCATGACGCTCTTTTTTCTGCTTGTTGCATCACCACCGTTTACTCAACTTTGGCACAATTTTGTAGAAACAACTTCCCATCTGGAACCTTTTTCTGCAAACGTGATGAACAAGCTTTACACCTCCGCGTCCACCCTTTTAGCCGCGCTGCTGCTTAGTGCCTGCGCCTCCTCGGTCCACATTCGGGCGCTGGCCCCGGCGGCGGTGCCCATGCCGGCTAACCTGCAAAGCGTGGCCACTGCCAACCGCATTATCCCGGAATCGCGCCGCGACAAATTCTTCGACGCGCTGGAAGGAGCCTTTACCGGCGAAGGCATTGGCGTGGACCGCGCTGGGGCGGACGAGTGTGTGAACGTGGTAGGTCAAGCCCTGGCCAATAACAGCTACCGTTTCAAGGTGACGCAGGCGCAGCTGCAGCTGCTGGGCCGCAGCCGGGAGTTTTTTCTGCCGCCGCTGGCCCCGCGCTACGTGCAGGACTTGTGCCGCCGCACACAGGTGGACGGTCTGGTGGTGCTCGAAGCCTTCGATTCGGATATGGCGCTGACGCATACCAACGGATTCCGCACCTACAAAGACAAGGAAGGCAAGGAGCATCAGGTGCCCACCGTGCACGTAGAAATGGTGATGAAAATTGTGAGCGGCTTCCGCACCTACGGCGCGGCTCAGGGCTTCGTGCTCGACCAGGCCCGGCAGGAAGACCAGCTGGTATTCCGGGGCGATGGCGACACGTATCAATACGCCCTGCGCCAGCTGCCACCGCCCGAGGAGTGCATCCGCCGGGTGGCCCAGCGGGCCGGCGATGGCTACGCCCGCCGCATTGCGCCTTCCTATATCGACCTGAACCGGGACTATTACACCCAGGCCAAAAAAGACGTCCGCATGAAAGAAGCCGCCCAGCGCGCCGAGGCCGGCGACTGGGCCGGGGCCGCCACGCTCTGGCAGCAGTCGGCCCGCCACCTCAACCCCAAAATTGCGGGCCGGGCCTTCTACAATCTGGCGGTGGCCAGCGAGGTGCGCGGCGACCTGCCGGGGGCCATCGACTGGGCCAAAAAGGCGGCTTTCACCTGCAACAACGCCCAGGCCCGCCAGTACCTGCGCGTGCTGAACGACCGGGTGCAGGCCCAAGCCGTGGTGCAGGAGCAGCTGAAGAGCGTGCCCGTCAATTGATTATACGTTTAACTACTTCACCATTGAAATCCACACTTCTATCGTTACCAGGGCTCCTGTTTTGGCTTGCCTTAGCTCCCGTACATGCCCAGTCGGCTCCGCCCTGGCAAATCACTCGGCTCGACTCGGTAGCTTCAGTCCGGATGCCGTATGCAGGCACTCTTGACGATGAGCTAAGCGCTTCGGGTGTCATCGTATTCGCTACCGCTACTTCGGATAATGAGTTCGACGCCATTGTTTTCAATCCCGTACCTGACCCGGCTCACCCATTGAAGCCAGGCCAGGCATGGGTGCCGGATGTTGACCGGTTTCTAGCCCAGATAATGCGCTTGCCGGACAAATCATTTGCTAAGGCCAAGCTCAAAACCAGTTTTCCGGTTACGCTGCCATCGGCTCCGGGCGGCAAAGCCATGCATCAGGTGTACAGCGGTTTCGATGAGTTTCATCAGATACCGGCGACGCTGGAGCTGACCTGGGTGGTGGTGGGCACCACGCTTTATGTGTTTCGGTGCTCGTACTCAATGCCCCAGGAAAAGGGTGCCGCCGAAGATGCCCAGCATTTCTTCAGCACCATTGCCTTCAAACCGAGTCAGCCCTAGGATTTTGCTCACGTAATCCGTACCTTTGCGGCCCGTTTGCCCCCGACGTTGGGAGCGAACGGGCCATTTTTACATCCCCAAAAACCACTTTTATGAAAAGCCTCGAGATTGTAGGGTTTAAAAGAGCGAATCTCGGTAAAACGGACGCCAAGGCATTGCGCCTCGACGCTCAAGTACCGTGCGTATTGTATGGCGGCACCGATACCGTGCACTTTTCCGTGCCCGCTATCCTGTTCCGCGAATTGTTGTACACGCCGGAGGCTCACATCGTGGACCTGAACGTGGAAGGCACCCTGTACCGCGCCATCGTGCAGGACGCTCAGTTCCACCCCGTAAACGAAATGCTGCTGCACGTTGACTTCCTGGAGCTGCAGGAAGGCAAAGAAGTGAAAATGGAAATCCCCGTGAAATACGTGGGTGTTTCGCCCGGCGTACTGGCCGGCGGCAAGCTGGTGAGCAAGCTGCGCAAAGTGAAAGTGCGCGCCACCGCCGAAAACCTGCCCGACTTCGTGGAGGTGAACATCAGCGGCATGGAGCTCGGCAAATCCATCAAGGTGGGTGCTGTTGAGGCTAAGAACTACACCATCCTCACCAACGCGGCGGCTCCTATTGCCACCATCACCATCCCGCGTGCCCTGAAAGGCGAAATGGCCGCCAACAAGTAATTCTGGACCGCAGATTTAACGGATTAGACGGACTTCATAGATTCTTCTATCCAGTTAGTTTGCGATTCAATCAAAAAGCCGCTCCAATCTTGGGGCGGCTTTTTATTTGCGCAACGAAAACTTTGCGCTTTGCTACGCTTCAGTAGCAGCAGCTTCTGAGAATTGACGCCGGAATCTGTGAAATCCGTTTAATCCGTTAAATCTGCGGTTCAGATGAAATTTTTGGTTCTCTGCCTGGGCAACATTGGCCCCGAATACGCCGACACGCGCCACAACATCGGCTTTATGGTGGCCGATTACCTGGCCGCGAAATTCGATGCGCCGCGCTTCGAAATCGGCCGTCATGCCTTCACCACCGAGTTCAAGCACAAAGGCCACACCTACGTGCTGGTAAAACCCACCACCTACATGAACCTGAGCGGCAAAGCGGCGGCCCACTGGCTGGCCACGCTCAAAATCACTGCCGAAAACATGGTTGTGGTGACCGATGACCTCGCCCTCCCTTTCGGCAAATTGCGCCTGAAAGGCCAGGGCTCGGCCGGCGGCCACAACGGGCTAAAGGACATTCAGGCCACGCTGGGCACGGATGTGTACGCCCGCCTGCGCTTCGGCGTAGACGCGAATTTCCCCAAAGGCCGGCAGGTAGACTATGTGCTGAATCCGTTTTCGGCCGATGAATTAATTGAATTGCCCACGCGCATTGAAAAAGCTGGCGAGGCTGTTTTAGCCTTCGGCGCAATGGGAATAGAACGGGCCATGAATATTGTGAACGTGAAGTAATTCGTGCGCTAAATCCCATAAAAAAGGCTCGTTCGCATTGCGCGAACGAGCCTTTTTTTAGCAGGCAAACGCGCGGTTTATGCCACGCCGCTGCCGTTGCGCACGGGCTTGCTGGGTTGCATGAGGGCGAGGCTGCCGTCGGCATTTTCGGCCATCAGCAGCATGCCCTGGCTCTTGATACCTTTAATTTCGCGGGGCGCGAGGTTGAGCAATACCTGCACCTGCTGGCCAATAAGGGCTTCGGGAATAAAATACTCCGCAATTCCGCTCACGATGGTGCGTTCCTCCAAGCCCAGGTCGACGGTGAGCTTGAGTAGCTTTTTGGTTTTGGCTACTTTCTCGGCGGCGGTGATAGTACCGATGCGCAAATCCATTTGGCCGAAATCATCAAACGAAATATCGTCTTTGGCCGGCGTAACGGGCGTGTTGGCGAGCTGATTTTCCTTTTTGGTATCGAGTAGTTTCTGCACCTGCGTTTCGACCACGGCATCTTCAATTTTACCGAAGAGCAGCGCGGCTTCGCGCAGTTGATGGCCGGCGGCAAGGGCGTCGGAACGGCCGGCGCTGGCCCAGCTGCCTAGCTCCAGATTGAGCATGGTGGCAAGTTTCTGGGCCGATTCAGGCAAAAAAGGCTCCAGCAGTGGGGCCAGGCTGGCCGCAATTTGCAGCGACACATTCAGCACGGTACCGGTGCGGGCGGCATCGGTTTTGATGAGGTGCCAGGGCTGAGTTTCGGCCAGGTATTTATTGCCGAGGCGCGCCAGATTAATTACTTCGGCCAGCGCATCGCGGAAGCGGTAATTTTCAATCAGCTCGCCAATTTTACCAGGGAATTCGGCCGCCTGGGCTAATGTAACCCGGTCAATATCCTGCAATTCGCTTATTGCTGGCACTTTGCCCTCGAAAAATTTGTGCGTGAGCACGGCGGCACGATTCACAAAATTGCCGAGCGTGGCAACTAATTCGTTGTTGTTGCGCGCCTGGAAATCTTTCCAGGTGAAGTCATTGTCTTTGGTTTCGGGAGCATTGGCGCACAGCACGTAGCGCAATACATCGGCCTGACCGGGGAAATCGGCTAAGTATTCGTGCAGCCACACGGCCCAGTTGCGCGAGGTGCTGATTTTATCACCTTCGAGGTTCAGGAATTCGTTGGCGGGCACGTTATCTGGCAGAATAAATTCGCCGTGCGCCTTCAGCATCGTCGGGAAAATGATGCAGTGGAAAACGATGTTATCCTTGCCGATAAAATGCACCAGCTTCGAGCCGGCATCTTTCCAGTATAATTCCCACTCCTCCGGAAAGGCTTCTTTGGTGGCCGAAATGTAGCCAATTGGTGCATCAAACCACACGTAGAGCACTTTTCCTTCGGCTCCGGGCACGGGCACAGGCACGCCCCAGTCGAGGTCGCGCGTGACGGCGCGGGGGTGCAAGCCTTGGTCAATCCAGGATTTGCACTGGCCGTACACGTTGGTTTTCCAGTCGTTTTTGTGGCCTTCAATTATCCATTCGCGCAGCCAGGGCTCGTATTGGTCGAGGGGCAAAAACCAGTGCTTGGTATCGCGCAGAATGGGCTGCGCACCGCTGAGCATGGAGCGCGGATTAATTAATTCCGTCGGGCTGAGCGAAGTGCCGCAGCGCTCGCACTGGTCACCGTAGGCATTTTCGTTGCCGCAATTGGGGCAAGTGCCCACGATGTAGCGGTCGGCCAGAAATTGCTGGGCTTTTTCGTCGAAATACTGCTGTGTGGTTTGCTCGATGAATTTGCCTTCGTTGTTCAGCTTGGTAAAAAAGCCGCTGGAAACCTCGGCGTGCGTGGCCGATGACGTGCGCGAATACACATCAAAAGACACGTTAAAATCTTTGAACGAATCGCGAATCAGCGCATGGTATTTATTCACCACCTGCTGCGGCGTAACGCCTTCTTTCTGGGCGCGAATGGTGATGGGAACGCCGTGTTCATCGGAACCACAAATAAATTTCACATCCCGGCCGGCTGAGCGCAGATAGCGCACATAAATGTCGGCGGGCAAATAAACCCCGGCCAAATGCCCGATGTGTACCGGCCCGTTGGCATACGGCAAAGCAGCGGTAACGGTGTAGCGCTTAGGAAGAAGTGACATAAAAAATCAGAAGTAAAAAGGCGGGGACGCGAGGGTTATTTTTCGCAGAAAATCAGGGCAATTATTCCCCTCCACAAAGAAACGATTAAAAAAAGTACGGACTTAAATCAACAAAAAAACCGGGCAAACCGTTTGACGCTTAAATGATTTTATATTTGAGCGCGCTTAATTAAAATATAGCGCCATCCAATCGACTTCTTTCCGCCTCTTTCACCCTTCACCAACCATTTTTTCACATGAAAAAACCTGCTTCTCCGCTTAAAACGGAAAAACGTGCGAAACGCACGCCGGAAGAAAAGTCGGCCCGTAAATCGGCCAAAAGCGCGAGCCGTGCTTCGGCTGACCTGAACGACGACCGCGCCAGCAAAAAAGCCAGCCAGAAGAAGTCGCTCAAGTCGGCCGCCAAGCAATTGCAAAAGGAGCTGAACGCCCGCATGAATGAAGTGGTGACACGCATTCGCAAAGAAACGAAGGCCAAGCTGAAGGAAGTGGTGAAAGAGGCCACGCGCCGCCTCGACGGCGACACGGAGCGCATGTTTGAGCAGGCCCTGCACACGATAGTGCGCCACTACGATTCGGTGTCCGGCCCCGCTGCGGCCGATAATGACCAAAATGCCGCTCCTGCTACTACCGCCGGCAAATCTGCCCGAGGCAGCAAAAAAGGCCCCACGCTGAATAAGGACGGCACGCCGCGCAAGCCCCGTGCCCCCCGCATCGGCGATGAAGCCGCCACCGAAACCGCTGCCGCTCCGGCTGCCAGCGGCCGGGGCCGCAAGCCCGCTGCCAAGGCTGCTACGGCTGCCAAAGCCACCGGGGCCAAGCGCGGCCCCAAGCCGGCTGCCGCTACGGCCGCTGCCAGCACAGGCGCCAAGCGTGGCCCCAAGCCGCGCGTTCAAGCCACACCCGCACCGGAGCCCGAAGCAACCGGCGTCATGAACTCGGCCGATAGCCCCAGCACCGGCGAAGTAAGCGAATAGCCTGCCTCGCCCACTGCCTGGCTAGTGGCAGAAAGCCCGCTCCGATTAATTCGGAGCGGGCTTTTTTATTGATATCGCCGCAGGCTTTTCAGGGACGGCGAGCGGTATCCAGCGGCGTGGGGGCGTTGGTATTGAGGCGTTGCAAGCGGGTTTCGGGCGTGGTATTATTAGGGTCGTTGGTGTTCACGTTTTCGATGCGCTTCTGGCGGTTGATGTCGGCGGCCTGCTCGCCGAGGCGCACGCGGTTGGGCGTGGCATCGGGCACCGCGTAGCCATTGCTGGTGCCCGCGCCGTTGCTGTTGTAGATGGCGCGGCGGTCGGCATCGGTGCGGACTTCGGTGGGCACGGCCGTGGGCGCGGCATTTTCGGAGGTTTGCTCCGAGACCGAGCAAGCCGAGAGCAGAGCCGCCGCTCCAAATGACAGCCAGGGCCGGGTAGTAAATAGTTGAGAAGTCAGCATGACCAGGTAAATTAAAGAGGAGGCAGCCATCTGGCTGCCTCCTTCAAACGGTAAGCGAAGCTCAGTAGTTTACTACGCCAGCGTGGGACTGGCTTGGGTGGGCTTGATTCCATCCCAGAGGGCCATGCGCGCTTCCAAGCATTCGATGGTCACCTGCTGGGCTTCCTGCCAGCACTGCGGGTCGTCGGCGCACAGCTCGCGCACCATCTGCTGGGCCAGCGGGGCATGTACGTCCTCATCGAGCTCGATATGGCGGTCGAGGTAATACACAAATGTGTCGAGCTGGCCGGGAAACCGGTCGCGCAGCTCGCCCACCAACTGGCGAAACATGGCCGGAATCAAGTCTTCGCGCCCGAAGGTGAAAGCAGCAGCTACGGAATGCGTCTTGCCGGACTGGATGACACGGAACGTGGTTTCCACAAACTGGCGCACCGAATCCGGGGCCTGCGCAGCGGCGAGTGCCTGAGCAACCGAATGGCCGGCTCCTAAAGCCGCTAGCAGGCGGCGAATGGGCAACGTATTGGCGCCGCATTCCTCCATGGCCCGCACGTACAGTTCGAAATGGCTGATGGGCTGGCCCTGCGGGTCGACGTCGGTTTCCTCGCCCAGCACGATTTCGTTGATGAGGCGGCGCGTGGCGGGGTTGGCGGTGGGCACCCACGGCACGTCTACACAGGTCAAATCGCGTTGCAGGGCTTTGAGCAGCGACATAAAATCCCACACGGCGAAGACGTGGTGCTCCATAAATTGGCGCAGGTCGGCCATGGTCTGGAGTCGGTAGTAGAGCCCATTGTTGAGCAATAGCTGACGGGTGTGAGCCACTTCCTGCTGCAAAAATTCGATAGGGTCCAGAACTGCTTCCATAACGCAATTTATATTATAACTATTTAAATACAGCAAATTCACTATTATTGCTGCCGACAAGCCGTCAAAAATGGTTCGTATAAACGAGAAACCCTTTGGCCTGGATTGCCAAAGGGTTTCGTTTTATTGATTTTCCCAGAAAAGCACCAGGTCTTCCTTTATTTCTTCTCAAACACCAGCGCATTGCCGTCCATGCAGTAGCGTTGGCCGGTGGGCTTGGGGCCGTCGTTGAAAACGTGGCCGAGGTGGCCGCCGCACTTGGCGCACACAATCTCGTCGCGGCTCATGCCGAAGCTGTTGTCGGAGGCCACTTTTACGCTGGTGGCGGTAGCTGGGGCGTAGAAGCTAGGCCAGCCGGTGCCCGACTCAAACTTGGTATCGGAGGTGAAGAGCAGGTTGTGGTCGGCGGCGCAGTAATAATTGCCGGCGGCGTGGTTGTCGTGGTATTTGCCGGTGAAGGGCCGCTCGGTGCCCTGCTCGCGCAGGATGTAGTACTGGTCGGGCGTGAGAATTTTCTTCCATTCGGCATCGGTGTGGCGCACCGGAAATTCGTCGGGCTTGCCGGTCACGGGCTGGGGCTGGAAGTAGGTTTTGCCGCCCACGGTGCGGGTGGGCGGGGCTGTGTTGGCGGCCACGTCGCGCTTCTGCGAGCAAGCCGAATTGAGCGAAAGCACCGAAACAAGTAATATCAGCAGGGAAAAACGCATGGCGGGGATGGGGTTGAATGACGGTTGACCAACATACGGCGGCGGGGCCCGGTTCGGTCGGCCGGGTAGACGAAAGCAGGCCGGGAACCTTACGCCCCAGCTAATCGATTTAGGGCGACGAGCTTGGCTGCGCGGCGGGGTGCGGCGGCGGGGCTCGTGTTAATAGTTGAGTACCACAAGGCTTTGCGCTATTTTATCCGTACCTTTGCACCCGCAAAACCAACCCATATGGCCAACAATATTCGGAACATTGCCATCATCGCTCACGTTGACCACGGCAAGACGACCCTAGTGGATAAGATTATCCACGCATCCAAGATTTTCGACGCGCACCAGCACTTCGACGACCTGATTCTTGACAACAACGACCTGGAGCGCGAGCGTGGCATTACCATCGTTTCCAAAAACGTATCGGTGCGCTACAACGGCACCAAAATCAACATCATCGACACCCCTGGTCACGCCGACTTCGGCGGTGAGGTAGAGCGCGTGTTGAAGCTGGCCGACGGCGTGCTGCTGCTCGTGGATGCCTTCGAAGGCGCCATGCCGCAGACCCGTTTCGTGCTCGGCAAAGCCATTGCCCTGGGCCTGAAGCCCATCGTGGTGGTGAACAAAGTGGACAAGGAAAACTGCCGCCCCGACGAGGTGCACGAGCAGGTTTTCGACCTCATGTTCAACCTCGGCGCTACCGAAGACCAGCTCGATTTCGTGACTTTGTACGGCTCCTCGAAGCAGGGCTGGATGAGCACCGACTGGAAGCACAAAACCGACAACCTGATTCCGCTGCTCGACGCCGTTATTGAGTCGATTCCGCCGGCGCCGACCCTGGAAGGCACGCCCCAGATGCAGATTACCTCGCTCGACTACTCGTCGTTCGTGGGCCGCATCGCCATCGGCCGCGTGCACCGCGGCACGCTGAAAGAAGGCGCCAACATGAGCCTGATGAAGGCCGACGGCACCATTAAGAAAGTAAAAATCCGCGAGCTGCACGTATTTGAAGGCCTCGGCCGCGTGAAAGTGAGCGAAGTGAGCAGCGGCGAAATCTGCGCCGTATCGGGCATCGAAGGCTTCGACATCGGCGATACGCTGGCCGACTTCGAAAACCCGGAGGCCCTGGAGCGCATCAGCATCGACGAGCCGACGATGAACATGCTGTTTACCATCAACAACTCGCCGTTCTTCGGCAAGGAAGGCAAGTTCGTGACCTCGCGCCACCTGCGCGACCGTCTGTTCAAGGAAACTGAGAAAAACCTCGCTCTGCGCGTTCAGGCCACCGACAAGGAGGACTCGTTCCTGGTGTTCGGCCGCGGTATTCTGCACTTGTCGGTACTCATCGAAACGATGCGCCGCGAGGGCTACGAGCTGCAAGTAGGTCAGCCCCAGGTCATTTTCAAGGAAGACGAGAACGGCAAGCGTCAGGAGCCCATTGAGCTGCTGGTGGTGGACGTGCCCGAGGAAACCGCTGGCAAGGTGATTGAGCTGGTGAGCATGCGCAAAGGCGAAATGACCATCATGGAGCCTAAGGGTGACCTGCAGCACCTGGAGTTCATGATTCCGAGCCGCGGCCTGATTGGCTTGCGCAACAACGTGCTGACCGCCACCGGCGGCGAGGCCATCATGAACCACCGCTTCGTGGATTATGAGGACCACAAAGGCACCATCCCCGGCCGCATCGCCGGCTCGCTGATTTCGCTGGAAACCGGCGCTGGCACGGCCTACACCATCGATAAGATGCAGGACCGCGGCGCGTTCTTCGTGGACCCGGGCGAAGAAGTGTATGCCGGCCAGGTTATCGGCGAGCACACCCGCCCCAACGACCTGACCATCAACATTCAGAAAGGCAAGAAGCTGACCAACATGCGCGCTTCGGGCTCGGACGACAACGCCAAGATTGTGCCCAAGCGCCAGTTCTCGCTGGAAGAAGCCATGGAATACATCCAGAAGGATGAGTACCTGGAGGTGACGCCGAAGTCGATTCGGATGCGCAAGATTCTGCTCGACGAGAACGAGCGTCTGCGCTACGCCAAGCAGGCTGACTAATTATTCTGAATGGAATGATTTTGAAGAGGGCGCGGCTTTGGTCGCGCCCTTTTTCATTTCCCAAACGCTACATTTTCATTTTATGAATCACGAGAATCTGAGCCGCTTCGTGCAGCTCTTTACCCTGAATAATGCGGCGGCCACCAAGCGCGTGAGCGAGCGGCTGGCGTTGGTGTTGCGTGACCCGGCCGTTTATCAGGAAAAATTTGCGGAGGAACTAGAGGAGCGCGGCATTGTGGCGGCACTGCCGGCGCAGGAGCTGCGCGATTTGGCGCTGATTGATGCGTTGCTAGCCGAGGAATTGCTCTGGGAAAGCGACTGGAAAGACTCGGCAGCTGACTTGGTTTACGGCATTAATGAAACGCTGACGCAGCAAAAACGCGCTTTGCGGCTGAATGAGCCGGCCAGCGGACGTGATACCGTAACCGGGCCCGAAGCGCTCGACATCGTGCAGGATTTGGCCGAGCCGGTTGGGCTGGCGGTAGTGCTGTTTACGCTGGACAGCGATTCGTATGCCCTAAGCGTGGTAGCCGATGCGCAAGCAGAGGAAACGCGCCAGTTGGCTCAGGAACTGGGCTTCGGAATAACGGTGTATTAGCCCGCAACGCTGGATAATCGATTGTGTAAAGTTGGTAGCTCGTACCTTGCAGGTCCATTCTCCTTGCTTGCTTATGCTGCTGAAAAACCTGCTGAGTGCTACGCTGCTGCTGGCCGCCACCGCCGCCACGGCCCAGAACCGGCACGAATACCTACTGGATTCCAACTGGAAATTCTCGAAAGGCGACGTGCCGAATGCGGCCAAAACGGATTTTGCCGACGCCAAATGGCAGACGGTGAGCGTGCCGCACGACTGGGCTATTACGGGGCCATTTGATGGGAATAACGACCTGCAGGTCGTGAAGATTGAGCAAAACCAGGAGCAGAAGGCCACCCAGAAATCGGGACGCACGGGCGGGCTGCCGTTCATCGGCACGGGCTGGTACCGGCGCAAGCTGGCGGTGCCGGGCTTCGGGCCGGGCCAGCGAGCGGTGCTGGTATTTGATGGCGCAATGAGCGACCCACACGTGTTTGTGAACGGCAAGGCGGCCGGCCACTGGGCCTACGGATACAACTCGTTTTCGCTCGACATCACCTCGCTGCTGAAGCCCGGCGATGGCAACGTGCTGGCCGTACGCCTGCAAAACCAGTCGGAAGCCTCGCGCTGGTACCCCGGCGCGGGCCTCTACCGCAACGTGCATCTGGTGGTGACGGATGATGTGCACATCCCGGTGTGGGGCACTTACCTGACCACACCCGAAATCACGGCGGCACAAGCCAAAGTCAACCTTAAAACGACAGTGGAAACGCCGGGCGGCAAGCTGCAGCCGCTGCGGCTGGACACCGAAATCCGCGATGCGGCGGGCAAGGTGGTGGCGACGACCAGCACGGAACTAGCCAATGGGCTGACGTTTGAGCAGAACCTGACGGTGCCGACGCCGCAGCTGTGGTCGCCGGAGACGCCGGTGCTGTACACCGCTTCCTCGAAGCTGTATGCGGGCAAGACGCTGAAGGATGCTTACAAAACCACGTTCGGCATTCGCTCCTTCAAGTTTGAGAAGGGCGTGGGCTTTTCGCTGAACGGGCAGCCGCGCAAGTTCAAGGGCGTATGCAACCACCACGATTTAGGGCCGCTGGGTGCGGCGATTAATACAGCCGCTTTGCGCCGACAGCTGACTTTGCTGAAGGATTTGGGCTGCGATGCCATCCGGACTTCGCACAACATGCCCGCGCCGGAGCTGGTGCAGCTGTGCGACGAAATGGGCCTGATGCTGATGGTGGAGTCGTTTGACGAGTGGAAAGCGCCGAAGGTGAAGAATGGCTACAGCCAGTATTTTGATGAGTGGGCCGAGAAGGATTTGGTGAACATGGTGCACCATTACCGCAACAATGTGTCGGTGATTATGTGGAGCATCGGCAACGAAGTGCCCGACCAGAGCAACGCCAACGGCCCCATCATTGCGAAGCGTTTACAGGACATCGTGCACCGCGAAGACCCCACCCGCCCCGTGACGATGGGCCTGGACCGGTTTGACGACGATTTCAAATATGGCATCGTGAACGTGGTCGACATTCCCGGCTTCAACTACAAGCCTCACCGCTACCCCGAGGCGCTGGGCAAGCTACCGCAGGGCTTCCTGCTGGGCTCCGAAACGGCTTCAACGGTGAGTTCGCGCGAGGTGTACAAGTTTCCGGTCGAGAAGGCCAAGCAGAAGCAGTACCCAGATAATCAGTCGTCGAGCTACGACCTGGAGGCCTGCGTGTGGTCGCAGACGCCGGACGAGGAATTTGCCGCGCAGGATGATATTCCGAACGTGATGGGCGAGTTTGTATGGACGGGGTTCGATTACCTAGGCGAACCCACGCCTTACGATGAAAAGTGGCCTTCGCACAGCTCTTACTTCGGGATTCTGGATTTAGCGGGTATGCCTAAGGACCGGTACTACCTCTACCGCACCCGCTGGAATACGGCTAAGCCCACGTTGCACCTCCTGCCACACTGGACCTGGCCCGGCCGCGAAGGACAAACCACGCCGGTTTTTGCCTACACGAGCTACCCTTCGGCCGAGCTGTTTGTGAACGGCCAAAGCCAGGGCCGCCAAACCAAAGGCCCGTCGGCTGAGCCCCAATCGCGCTACCGCCTGATGTGGAAGGACGTGAAATACGCGCCCGGCAGCATCAAAGTGGTGGCCTACGATGCACAAGGCAAAGCCGTAGCCACCGAAGAAGTACGCACCGCTGGCGCACCGCACCACATCAAGCTGGTGGCCGACCGCACGGCCCTCACGGCCGATGGCAAGGACCTCGCCTTCATCACCGCCCGCGTGGAGGACGCGCAGGGCAACCTCTGCCCCGATGCGGCGCAGTCGCTCAGCTTCGCGGTGAGCGGCGCGGGCAGCTTCCGGGCCATCGGCAATGGCGATGCGACCAGTTTGGAACCGTTCCAGAAGCCGCAGATGCGGGTGTTTCAGGGGCAGTTGGTGGCCATTGTGCAGGCGGGCGAAAAGGCCGGCGCGGTGCAGGTGAAAGCCAGCAGCGTGGGGCTGCAAGCCGGTACCGTGACTCTGCAAACCAAAGCTCAGTAGTTGTGATAACCCGGTGATTTACGAGGCCGTGCGCTGGCGCACGGCCTCAAAGGCCAGCACGGCGCCGGCCACGCTCACGTTGAGCGAGTCGATGCGGCCCATCATGGGGATGATGATGGTCTCGTCGCATGCTGCCAGGGCGGCGGGGGTCAGGCCGTCGGCTTCGGTGCCGAGCACGAGGGCCGTGGGCTGGCGGAAGTCGCAGTCCAGATAAGAATGCGCTTTGGGCGTGAGGGCAGCGGCGTAGCTACGAATGCCTTTCTCGCGCAGGAAAGCGGTGATTTCGGCCATTGGCGCGGCGATAACGGGCACGGAGAACACGCATCCGATGCTGGACCGGATGGTGTTGGGGTTGTAGAGGTCGGTGCGCGGGTCACCGATGAGCACAGCGTCGACCGGGGCGGCATCGGCGGTGCGGAGGATGGCGCCGAGGTTGCCGGGTTTCTCCACGGCTTCGAGCACCAAGAGGAGCGGGTTGGCGGGCAGGCGGAGGTCAGCGAGGCTGCGGGCGGGAGTGCGGAGGACGGCCAGCAGACCATCGGAGCCCTCGCGGTAGGCTACTTTTTCGAAGACCGGGCGCGTGACCTCGAACCATTCGGGAGCGTCTTTCTTGCCGAAAAACAGGCTTCGCAATTCCGTTTCGCCGGTTTCACCGGCCAGCTCGGGACAGGTGTAGATGGTGGCTACCGGTACGCCCGCTTCCACGGCAACGGTGAGCTCACGCAGGCCTTCGACCAACGTAAGACCCAGCGCCCGGCGCTCAGCGGACTTCTGCTGCAGCTTCAATAGCTGCTTGATGCGCGGGTTTTGAGGGCTGCTGAGGCGGTCGGAGGGGGCAAAAGGCATGGGGCAAAGATACCGGCCCAGCCGCCGGCCCCAACCATACCCCGGCCGGCCGCGTAGGGCGGCCCAGTACCTTCGCAACTGATGACCTTAAAATCCAACACCAAAATCATTGCGGGCTTTGCCCTGGCCGTGGGCGTGCTGCTGCTTACGGCGGCGGCCTCGTTCTGGAGCATTCGCGGCCTGAGCGTGCAAACCATGAACGTGGAGCACACCTACCAGGTGATGCAGGAGGCCGAAACCATTACATCGGTGCTCAAGGACGCTCAGGCGGGTACGCGCGGCTACCTCCTCACCGGCGACACTGTGTACCTGCGGCCCTACAGTATGGCTACCGGCCAGTTGCCCGCCGCCCTGGAGCGCGTGCAGGCCCTGACCGTGGACAACCCCGCCCAGCGCGCCCGGCTCGACTCGCTGCGCGACCTGGTGGAGCAGGAATTCCGCATCCTGCGGCCCCTCACGGAGATAAAAAAATCCATGAGCCAGTCGGCCATGCAAACCCTGCTCGATACCGACCGGCAGACCCTGCGCCAGGTGCGAATGCTGTACGCCCGTATTAAAAGCAGCGAAATGGCTTTGCTCGCCCAGCGCAGCGCCTTGCAGGATGTTTTTGAGAAAGCCACGCCTATTGTGGTGCTGATTTCGGCCGTGCTGGCCGTGCTCATCGTGGTGTGGCTGGTGATTAAAATCGTGAAAGAGCTGGACGACAACCGCCGTCTGCAAAGCGAGCTGGCCGACGTGAACGCGCAGGTAGCCCGCCGCATTGCCCAGATTCGGGAATTGGCCGAGCAGGTGGTGCAGGGCGATTACACCGTTAAAATCACGGATGAGGCGGAGGATAACCTCGGCGGGCTGGCCGCGTCGCTCAACCGCATGACGCAGACGTTGGAAGGCAGCTTCACCGCCCTGGAGAAGCGCAACCGCGAACTCGACCAGTTTGCCTACGTGGCCTCGCACGATTTGAAAGCGCCGCTGCGGGGCGTGACCACCATTGTGAAGTGGATTGAGGACGAGCTGGCCGCCGAGCTTTCGCCCCAGCTCCGCACCTACCTCGACCAGATGAAGGGCCGTCTGGCCCGCCTCGAAGACCTGATAAACGGCCTGCTGGCCTATGCCCGCGTGGGCCGCACAGCCGCCCAATCGCGCGAGACGGTGAGCGTGCACCAACTGCTGACCGAAGTAGCCGACCTGGTGGTGCCGCCCGATTTCACGCTCCGCATCGGCCCCGACATGCCCACCTTCGAAACCGACCGGCTGAGCCTGCAACAGGTCTTCACCAACCTGCTCTCGAACGCCGTGAAATACCACCAGCGCGGGGCCGGTCACCTCGAGGTGACGTGCCAGGACATTGGCCGCTGCTACGAGTTTCGGGTGCAGGACGACGGCCCGGGCATCGCGCCGGAGTATCACCAAAAGATTTTTCTGCTCTTCCAAACCCTGCGCGACCGGCACACGGCCGAAAGCACGGGCATCGGCCTGAGCATCGTGCAGAAAATTATCAACGAGCAGCAAGGCACTATTCGCGTCGAATCGGCGGTGGGGCAAGGGGCCGGTTTTATCTTTACGTGGCCGAAATAAACCCCGGCCCTTGCTGCCGGGTCTGACCGGTTTGGGCGCCCTTTTAACTACCGGCTTTTTATTCGGGCGCGCTACGCGGCCGGGCCTTCTATTGCTTACTTATTTCAGCTACCCACCACTATGCGTTCTGTTTTACTAGTTGAAGACGATATTTTTGATACGATGACGGCGGAGAAGTCCTTCGCCAAGTTCAACGTGCCGCACCAGCTGCACACGGCCTTCAACGGCGAAGAAGCCCTGGACCTGCTACTGGGGCGGAATGGCGCGGAGGCCCTGCGCCCGCTGCCCGAGGTTATCCTGCTCGACCTGAACATGCCCCGCATGAATGGCGTCGAGTTCCTGACCGAGCTGCGCGCCAACCCCGAATTTCAGCACATTCCGGTGTTCATCACCACCACTTCCAGCATGGAAGAAGACCGTGCCGACGCCGAAAGCCTGGGCGTGAGCGGCTATATCCTCAAGCCGCTGGATTTCGAAACCGGCACCGACCTCTCGGACAGCCTGAGCCTGCTGGAGAAGCTGCTTAAATAGGCCCGGGCAGCGCCGGGTTCACTTGCGCTTCACAATAAAAGTGCGGAATTTACCGCTGTTTACCAACGTTCAATCTTCGCGCTCCGTCAGTCCGTTTGTGGGGGTTTGCGTGGGGTTCGGTATTATTGGCGGGGCAAGGCTACCTTGTTCGGCCCGTTGGTCTTAATTGCTGTCCTTCCGTATGAAAATTCCCGTTTTATACCCGGCCCTGCTGCTGATTCTGCTTGGGGGGCGCACGGCGCAAGCGCAGGATGACGGCCCGCGCCAGCTGGGCGCGCCGCCGACCATGCCCACGCCCGCCCGGCCACGCCCGGCCCCGGCCCCGCGCCAACTGGAAACCGTGCCCGTGGCGCCGGCCGATTCTTCGCGCCGCGCCGCCGTGACGGCCCCACAACCCGGCCCCATGGCCGCGCCCGCACCGGTGTATGCGCCCACGCCGCCCGGCCAACTGCCGGGCAACAACGCCCGCCCCGCCCGCTTTCAGGTGGGCCTGAAAAACGGCATGGTTTACTCAGCCAACGACGTGGAAACGAAGAATCCGCTCTTCGGCCGCTCCTACCTGCTGCTGGACGGGCGGCAGAAGTTTGAGCTGGCGGAAATCGGATTTTATGAGGATGAAACCGGCCACTACGTTCGCACCACGCTGCCCAATTCCTCGCGGGAAACCACGCTGCGCCGCGAAAAAACCGGGCGCATTAGCCTCTATTCCATCACCACTTCGCAGTATAGCTCGGGGCCGGGCGGTTTCGGCGGCTATCCGGGCTACGGTTACGGTGGGTATGGGGTGGGTTACGGTGGATTTGGCGGCTATCCCTACGGCGGCTACCGCACGGTAAAAACCGAATACTTTTCCAAAGACAACGGCCCCATTCAGAACCTGACCACCAACAACCTGATGCTGGCCACCCGCGACAATGCCGGGGCGCAGGAACTGCTTCTGGATTCGCGCCGGTACCAGCGGCTCACGCTGGGCAGCTACGTGGTGGGCGGCGGACTGCTCGTGGCCGGGCTGTTTCAGTCGCTACAGCCCGGCGATGGCCGGGTCGGGATTTCGCCGTTGGTTTATGCGGCTATTCCGGTACTCATTGTGCCCATCGTGCTGCAAAGCAAACAGGCCAACAACCAGCGCCAGGCCATTGCCCTGTATAATTCGACGCGGTAGCGCCCCCCAAAGCTGTCATCCGGAGCGTAACGAAGGGCCTTATCACCACTGATTTCGACAGAATTACTGTAGATTATACAAGCGTGACACGGTCCTTCGCTACGCTCAGGATGACAAACTTCTCCAATCCTCGTCAAGCGCAGCGTAACGCCGCTTGGCCTCACCGCGTAGGCCGGGCATGAAACCTACCGCTCCTGCCGCAACTACCGAAGCCCAGGCCGCCGACTTTGCCGCCCGCCAGGCGAAGGCGCTACTGGTGCACGAGCGGCTCTGTGCTGAATACGGGGCTCCGTTCCGGTTCTTCAGCACGAAGGACCCGCTGAGCGAACTGGTGAGTGCCCTGCTCTCGCACCGCACCAAAAACGCCGAATCGCACCGCGCCTACCAGGAATTGCGCGCCACTTTTCCCACCTGGGAGGCCGTGCGCGACGCGCCCACCGAGGCCGTGCAGCATGCCATTCGGGCCTGCACCTGGCCCGAGCAGAAAGCCCCGCGTATCCAGGCCGTGCTGCGCGAAATCAGCCAGCGCTGCGGCACTGATGCCCCTTGCGCCCTGGATTTCCTGGCCGATATGCCCATTCCCGAGGCCCGCGCCTGGCTGGAAAGCATCAGCGGAGTGGGCCCGAAAACCAGCGCGGCTACCCTCCTGTTCAGTACGCTGCGCATCCCGGCCATGCCCGTGGATAGCCACCACCACCGCGTGGCCCAGCGCCTGGGCCTCATCGGGCCGAAGGTGGGCGAAGGCCCGGCCCACAAGCTGCTCGAAGCCCTGCTCCCGCCCGGCTGGGACGCCCAGCAGGTGTACGACCACCACGAGGCGCTCATGTTTCACGGGCAGAAGTGCTGCTACTTCAGCGGGCCGGCCTGCGGGCGCTGCGTGGTGCTGGACCAGTGCCCGTTTGGGCAAGCGCGCATGGGTGGGCAGGCTACCGTATAATGCAAGACGTCATGCAGAGCGCAGCGAAGCATCTTTACCGCAATAGTAAACCTCTTGCTGCAGTAAAGATGCTTCGCTGCGCTCTGCATGACGTTCTTTGAAGAAATCGACACCAATCCGACCTAATGATTCTGCACCTGCGGGCCAAGCCCAACGCCCGCCAAACCCAGCTGCTGCGCGCGCCCGACGGCACCCTGACCGTGCGCCTGCAAGCGCCGCCCCAAGAAGGCCAGGCCAATGCCGTGCTGCTGGCCTTTCTGGCCACGGTATTTGCCGTGCCCAAGAGCCGCGTGCTGCTGCTAAGCGGCCACACGGCCCTGTTCAAAAAGCTCGAAATTGAAGGCGTGAGCGAGGAAGACGGCCAACGGCTACTGGCCGCGCTGCTGGCCTGAGCGGCCGGCCGGGCTTAACTTCCGGGCCGGTTTCCACTGCCCTCCTCCCCCGCCGCCATGCCTGCCGACTTCCAGCCGCTGCTCGATGCCCTGCGATTTTCGCCCGATAACCTGCCGCTGCGCCAGCACCTGGCCCGCCAGCTCAACGCCGCCGGCCAGCCGCACGAGGCCGAAGCCCTGTGCCGCGAAGGCCTGCGCCAGTACCCCGCCGACGATGCCCTGCGCCTAAGCCTGGCCGAAGCCTATCTGGCCACCGGCAAGCACTCGGCCGCTTTTGTGGTGGTGGAAGAACTGCTGGACCAGCACCCCGACCACGCCCCCGCACACCGCCTGCATGCCCGCCTGCTGCTAGCCACCGGCCAGCCCGCCGAGGCGCGCACCGCCTACGACCACGCCGTTGAACTCGACCCGGACGTAGCTGATTCTGACCTCGACCACGCCCTGACCACCGCCCTGCCCGCCCCACGCGTGCCCGCCGCTACTGGCAGCAGCCATGCCGCGCCCGCCGACACCGCCACCGATGCTTTCAACGTGCAGGCCCAGCTGCTGGGGCTGGAAAAGCCCAAAATCAACTTCGCCGACGTGGGCGGAATGGAGGCGGTAAAGGACGAAATCCGCCTCAAAATCATTCATCCGCTGCAATTCCCGGACCTGTACAAGGCCTACGGCAAGGCCAGCGGCGGCGGGCTGCTGTTGTATGGCCCGCCCGGCTGCGGCAAAACCCACCTGGCCCGCGCCACGGCCGGCGAGGTGCAGGCCAGCTTCATCAGCGTGGGCATTTCGGATATTCTGGACATGTGGCTCGGCAATAGCGAAAAAAACCTGCACAAGGTGTTTGCGCTGGCCCGGGCGCAGGCCCCGTGCGTGCTGTTTTTTGACGAAGTGGATGCCCTGGCCGCCAACCGCCACGACCTGCGCCAGAGCGCCGGCCGCACCGTGATAAACCAGTTTCTGGAAGAGCTGGACGGGGCCACGCACTCCAACGAGGGCGTGCTCATTATGGCCGCCACCAATGCGCCCTGGCACCTCGACCCCGCCTTCCGTCGCCCCGGCCGGTTCGACCGCATCACCCTCGTAACGCCGCCCGACGAGCCGGCCCGCGCCGCCATTCTCGACATCCTGCTGCGCGGCAAGCCCCTGGCCCCCGGCCTGAACGTGGCCGCCGTGGCCGCCCGCACCGCCGGCCTCAGCGGGGCCGACCTGATGGCCCTCGTGGACGGGGCCGTGGACGTGTGCCTGCGCGCCTCGATGCGCAGCGGCCGCCCCCTGCCCATCGAGCAAAGCCACCTGCTGGATGCCGCCAAACTGGTAAAACCCAGCACCAAGGAGTGGTTTGCCACGGCCCGCAACTACGCACTGTACTCCAACGAAGGCGGGCTCTACGACGACATTCTGGTGTATCTGGGGGTGAAAAAGCCGGGCGGACTGTAATGGCACAGGTGCAAGGGCAAGCGGTGCGGGGGCAGCCCGGCTGGTTTGCGCAGGTCGAAAACCTGGTCGCGGTGCATCGCTACGCCCTGGCCGAGGAGCTGACCCGCCGCGAGCTGGCCCAGAACCCACGCTCGGGCTTTGGGCTGGTGGTCTTGAGCATGGTGCTGAACGGCCAGGACCGGCACCCCGAAGCCGAAGAGGCGGCCCGCAACGCGGTGGCCGCGCAGCCCAACTATGCCGAGGCGTACTACTTCCTGGCCCTCAGCATTGCCAACCAGCGCCGCAACAAGGAGGCTGGGGAAGCCCTTGCTACCGCCCTGGCGCTGGACCCCGGCAAGCCGAAATTCTACGCCCTGCGCAGCTACCTGGAGCTGGCGGGCAACCACCCGGCGCAAAGCCGGGCCACGGCCGAAGCCGGCCTGCGCTGGGACCCCACCAACCTGGATTGCCTGTATCGCCGGCTGCAGGCGCTGCGCCAGCTCGATGAAAACGACCTAGCCGAAACCACAGCCCGCACCATGCTTAGCCTCGACCCAGGCCACTGGCGGGCGCACCTGGCCCTGGGGCAGCTGCTGTTGCCGCGCGAAGCCTATTCCGAAGCCGAAGCACATTTCCGCACGGCCCTGCAACACCAGCCCGATTCGCGGGAAGCCCGCGAGGGCCTGTCGGTGAGTTGGAAGCAGCGCTACTGGCTGCCGCGCCAGATGGAGCGGCTGGACGGATATATTGTGGCCTACAACGAGTGGTTTGCGGCCCGGCTGGGCACCGCCGGCCACGCAGTAGCAATGCTGGGCCTGACGGTGGCTATCTCGCTGCTGTGCGTGCCCCTGCTGCTGCTCTACGGCTGGGCCTACCTGCGCTGGCGCCTGGCCCCCGTGGTGATGCAGCTACGCGGCCGCCCCCTGGCCTGGCTGGGGCCGCTGAACTGGCGATTGGTAACGGCCGGCCTGGGCTGCGTGGGCGCGGCCGTATTGGCCGTGCTCATTCCGGCCCGGCTGCCGGTATTGGCCGCCACGCTGGCCGGGCTGGCCGCCATGGGCGTGTGGCGCGAGGTATGGGGCGAGCCCGAACCCGAGCCCGAGCGCCAGTACGCGGAATGGGGCTGGGTGGGTGGGGCCGCCGTTATCCTGTTTCTTTTCTGGCTCGATGATGCCCCACCCTCCTTCCGGGCTCGCTTGTTGTTGTTTGCTTACGGTGGGCTGCTCAGCGCCATGGTATTCCTCCGACCACCTGCTGCCCGGTAGGTAGTTGGATGGTTCATTTTGCTTTTCCCGCTTGCTCATGGCTCATTTCCCTGCTGGCTCCTCTGCCCTGGCGCGTGTCTGGCTGCTGCTGGAGCACCACCGGCCGCAGCAAGCCGTCCAGCTGGCCCGCCAGTGCCTGGCCGCCGACCCCGCCCACGCGCCCACCCACCTGGCCCTGGCCGAAGCCCTGCGCCAGCTCGGCCGGCTCGACGAGGCCCGCGAAGTTGCGCAAACGGCCATCGGCTTAGCCCCGGAAGCCGCCCGGAGCCACCACCTGCTGGCCCTCATCCTGGGCCAGCAAGGCCACCTGCGCAAAGCCGAGCTGGTGATACTGGATGCCATTCGGCTGAATCCGGTCAGCGCGGTTTTTTTCGGGTTTCTGGCCCAGGTGCGGTATTTGCTGCACCGGCCCGCCGAAGCCCTTGCCAGCGCCAACAACGGCCTTGCCCTGGATGCCCAAAACGTGGAATGCCTGCTGTGGCGGGCCCTGGCCCAGGAGCAGCGTGACCGCCCCGAGGCCGCCGACGAAGATTTCCACCGCTTGCTGCGCGTGGCCCCAACCAACCACCTGGTGCACGCCCGGCGTGGACTGGTGCTGCTTAACCGCTTCGAGCCTGCCGCCGCCGAGCCCCACCTCGCCGAGGCTCTGCGCCAGGCTCCCGACCGCGCTGCCCAGCTGCTGCCGCTGCTGCAACGGGCCCGACGCGAGCAGCACTGGCCCACCTGGTTTTTGCGCAGCGAGCGGCAGGCGGCCGAGCGCCGGGCCCTGGGCTTCGACCCCGGGCTGAGCGTGCTGTTCTACCGGATTTGTGGTACCGGAGCCGTGGTCCGGGCGTGGTGGCGCACGCGCCACGACCCGCTGTTCCGGCTATCGCCCAAGCAGGTTTGGCAACGCCGACTCGGCTTCTGGCTAGCAAGCATTTTGCTGCTGCCGCCGCTGATACTTTTGGGAGATTATTTCGGGCTAGTCGATGCCAGCGCTCCATTGACCCAGCCCCAATCACTTGCACTGGCCGTCGGAGTAACGGCATTCGCCCTCATCCCCGTGCTGGTTATGAAGAAGCTGAACCAGTAACCCTTTTCGCGGCCCCCAGCCACAACAGGTATCACCGGCGAGCAACCCGACACTCAACCTGTAATTAGCTATTTCCCGCGCTTCCAGCGGTAGTATTTGCGGTACCAGGGCGAGGTTTTCTTGAATAAGCTGTTGGTCGATTCGTTCGGAAACATATTCACCCGGAACACCTGCATGCGGTCGTCTTCAATGGTCATTCCGCCCGTGTCGGTGGCTACGCCGAGGGCGAAACCGGCTTCGCGCACCGCCATTTTCACGTCCTCATTCAAGTCGCCATACGGGTAGGCGAAACTCACGACTTCGGTTTCCAGCGCAGTTTCCAGCGCCGTTTTGCTGCGCCGGATTTCGGCAGCGGCTTCGGGCAGCGGCAGCGTGGTGAGGCGGGGGTGCGACATGGTGTGCGCGCCAATTTCCCAGCCGGCGGCCACAAAAGCGCGTTTCTGAACCAGGTCCATTATCTCGGAGCGTGGCTCATCGGGGTCGAAATCCGCGTCCCATTGATTGTAGCGGATGTTGGCATCGCCCAGCAGGTAGAGCACGCCCCGGTAGCCGTATTGCTGCATAAGCGGCAGCAGGTTGGTGTAGTTATCGGTGTAGCCATCGTCAAAAGTCAGGATGATGGGACGACTCGGGAATTCGCGTAGCGGCAGCTCGCCGCTGGCGTATTTCAGGTAATCGGCGAAGGTGATAGGCGTTAGCTTCTGCTGCTTGAAATAGGCCAAGTGCTTTTCGAAATTCTCCTTCGTGACGTAAATCTGGTGTTTGGTGGCCAGCGGCGCATTGGGAATTTTGTGGTACATGAGCACCGGAATGAAGCCCGGGACGGCCTTCTGCATGCGCGCCGCCTGGTACACCTCCAGCACCCGCGCCGCCACGGTAGCCAAGCTGTAATGCCCCCGCACCTGCTGCCGCAGCACAGCCGGCACCGCTTGCGGCTGCCGCAAAAATCCCTGCGCATCGGCCAGCAGCGCGGCAAAATCGACTTCCGAGGAACCTTGCCGGGCCGAGATATCACCGAAATTGGAAGCCGCCGCCGAGGCAAAAGTTTCTTCCGTGACGAGGCCCGCGTAGCTGGCTTCGCCCAGCGCCAATACCGGCCGGCCGGCACCCAGCGCTTCAATGGCCACCCGGCCGGCCCCAACCACCAGCGTGGTGCGGGCCAGCCAGCCGGGCACGTCATCGGTGAAACCCACCACCTCAATGCGCTCGCCAAAATCGGCTTGCAGCTGCGCCAGAGCCGTTTTGCCCGCCGCCGGCAGGTGTTGCAGTTCCCCACCAATAAGCGCCACCCGCAACGCCGGAAACTCGTGCAGCAAGGCCGGAAACACCTGTGCCAGCAGGGCCGCCGCCCGCTCGCCCTTACCCCCATTAAAGCGGCCAATAAAGGAGATTCTCAAAGCAGTATTCTCACTTACTAACTCCCCGCTGCCAAAGGCCACACCGTTGGGAATAGCCACGATTTTGGCGGCCTCCATCTTCACTTCGGTGATGAGGTGCTCGCGCAGATTGGCGCAAATGGCAATGACTTTATCGCCGTACACATCGAGCAACGACGTGGAGGTGTGGAGGTGCTGGCGGCCGTGCACGGTGCTCACCAGCGGCACGGCCAGGCCGCGCAGGGCGAAATAGCTAACCCAACTGGCCGCCCGCGAGTGGCAATGCACCACATCAATCTGTTCTTTTTTAACAACTTGCCGGATAATGCGCACGTTGCGCAGCCGCTGCCGGTAGCTGCGGTTGCTGATGCCCGCCCACACCAGCGTGGCCCCGGTGGGCAGGCTGTCGGCATCGGCCACCACCCATACCTGGTGGCCCTGGGCCCGGTGGGCCTCGGCCAATTGCACGGCATAGGCCACGGAGCCTGCAAAAAATTCCGCCGAAAGAACGTGGAGAATGCGCATGGCGCAAAGGTATTGCCGGGCGCGCGGGGCTGCGGTGTCGGTTGGTCGCCTGTCATCAACCGGAGAAGCGTGATAAGGTCCTTCGCTACGCTCAGGATGACAGACAAACCCTTACCCCCGTGCCCGGCCGGCCACGTTGTCCATGTATTTCTGGCCGTTGCCGGTGTTGAGGAGCAGGATTTTCTCGTCGGGGTGCAGCCAGCTGGTGGCCAGCAGCTGGCGGGCGGCCGTCCAGACCGCGCCGCCTTCGGGGGCCACGAACAGGCCTTCCTGCTGGCCGAGGTCGCGCATGCCGGCCAGCATGCCTTCTTCGCTCACGCTCACTACCGTGCCGTTTGACTCGTGGAGGACGCGCAGCATCATGGCCTCCCCCAGCGGGTGGGGCACGGCCAGGCCGTTGGCCAGCGTGGCACGGCCCTGGTAGGCGTGGCAGTTGGGCTGGCGGCCTTCGTAGGTTTCGAGCAGCGGGCAGCAGTTTTCGGCCTGCACGGCCACCATGCGGGGCAATTTCACGTCGGGTGCGAGCCAGCCGAGCTGCTTCATTTCCTGAAATGCTTTCCAGATGCCAATGAGGCCGGTGCCGCCGCCAGCCGGATAGAGCAGCACGTCGGGCAGCGTCCAGTTGAGCTGTTCGGCAATTTCATAGCCCATGGTTTTCTTGCCTTCGAGGCGGTAGGGCTCTTTCAGGGTCGAGATGTCGAGCAGGGCGCCGTCGGCGTTGCGCTGGCGCACCCGCGCCCCGCAGTCGCTGATGAGGCCGTCGACCAGCTCCACTTCGGCTCCGTACCAGAGGCATTCTTCCTGAAACGCCTGCGGCGTGTGGCGGGGCATCACCACCACGGCCCGCAGGCCGGCGCGGGCGCAGTAGGCCGCCAAGGCCACGCCCGCATTACCCGCCGTGGGAATAATGCAGCCGTCCACGCCCAGTTCCTTGGCTTTGGATATGGCCATGCTCAGCCCCCGCGCCTTGAAGGAGCCGGTGGGGTTCTGGCCTTCGTCTTTGAGCAGCAGGTGGGCCAGCTCGTGGCGGGCGGCCAGGCGCGGCAGGCGCAATATTGGTGTGAGGCCTTCGCCGAGGGTCACTTTGTTTTCCTCGTGCAGCAGCGGCAGCAGCGCACCGTAGCGCCACATGGAGGCGTCGGCCTGGTCGATAACGGCACGGCTGAGATGCTCACGCAGGTCGTAGTCGGCCACCAGCGGCACACAGCAGCAGGCCGAAATCCGTTGCAAATCGAAGGCGGAATATTCGGTACCGCAGGCGGAGCAGTGCAGCGCAGCCAAGCGGGAAAAGGACTCAGAGGCAACCATTTTCATGGGGCAAAGTACGGAATGGCTTTGCCTCGGGTATGCCCGTTTGGGATGGAGGTTTGGAATAGGCTATGCCCTGTTGGAATAATATCGCCGCGTGAATTGCAGAAAATCCTTGTAGGGCGCGTTGTTCTCGGTGCCCTTGCGCTGGATGAAATTGAACTCGCGCTTGAGGGGGAAATTATTGATTTTGACCTCCGAAAACTCGCCCGAGGCCAGTTCCTTCACCACCGCTTGGCGCGGCAGGAAGGCCAGGCAGGTATCCACGCGCACGAAGTTTTTGAGGGCTTCGGTGCCGCCCAGGCGCACGCGTACCGGCAGCGCGGCCAGCTTGATGCGATGCAGGGCCAGGGCTTCTTCCAGCACGGCCAGGGTGCCGGAGCCGTCCTCGCGCAGAGCCAGCGGCGTGGTAAGCAGGTCGTGGACTTCGAGGGTACGCTTTTCGAGCGGATTATTGGCGGCGCATACTGCCACCACGTCGTCGGTGAGCAAGGGGGTATAGGTCACGTTGCTCACTTTGTGGATGCCTTCGATGATGCCCAACTCGATTTCGTGGTCGAGCAGGGCGCGCAGGATGTTGTCGGAGTTGCGGTTTTTGAGGCTGAGCTGGCGGTTGGGGTGCAGGCGCAGGTAGGCCGACACCACGGGCGGCAGCACGTAGAGCGAAATGGTGGTGCTGGCCCCGATGAGCAGGTGCTGGCTGGGCGCGAAATCCGGGCTTAGCGCGCTCATTTCCTGGTGCAGCTCCTGCTGCAGCTGCTTGGCCTGCAGCAGCTTTTCGTAGAGCTTGCGGCCGGCCGGCGTGAGCTGGATGCTGCTGCCCAACCGCTCAAACAGGCCTGTTTTGTAGTGTTCCTCCAGCGCCTTCACCTGCTTGCTCACCGCCGACTGACTGGTGAACAGTGCCTGGCTGGCTTTGGTGAAGCTCAGGCGCTGGGCCACTTCGAGAAAGACTTCGTGCGGGTGCGAAAGCATGGCGCAAAGATGCACTTGGGGCTTTGAGGTTTCTTCGGGGCAGGCGACTACACCAAGCCCAATTAATTATAAACCAAACCCTATATTCAGCCCGTGAATTTCCCATCCAAGACTTTGCCGCTGCTGTTGCTGCTGAGCAGCCTGGCCGGTTGCGCCCGCCGCCCGGCGGCTACCTACCAGCCACTAGCCACGGCCACCGCTGAGCCGGAGGCCGCCAGTCGGCTACTGTTCCTTAGCGGCCGGCTGACGGCCACGCCCGCTGGCACGCAGTTGGAAGTGCTGCAAGCCAAGGCCTTGCCCGGCGACCTCAAAATCCCGGAAGCCGACGCCGACACGCCCGATTTCCTGCGCGTGCTCCAACTCGATGGCCAGGGCCGGGTGCTAAACCAGGTGCGGGTACCGCACCCGCTACGCCGCAGCGTGGAGCATGTGGCCGACGACCACCGCACCTTCCAGCGCAGCGAGGTGGTGCTGCCCACAGCCGAGTTTTTTGTGCGGCTGGCCCTGCGCCCCACCACCGCCGCCATTCGGGTAGAAGAGGTGGTGGCGGGTACCACGACCAAGCTTTCCGAATTTCCTATTCCTTCGAAATCCTAACCCTGAATCCATGAAAAAACTCGCTACTTTCTGGCTGCTGTTGCTTTGCGCCGCGCTGGCCACGCCCGGCCGGGCGCAGACTTTTCCGGTTGATACGCTGGTGAAAACCGGGCCGCTGGCCAAGCGCATCAACCTGGTTTTCATTCCCGACGGCTACCAAGCCAGCGAAATGGCGCTGTTCCGCACACGGGCCACAGCGGTGATTAACAGCCTGTTTGCGCAGTCGCCGTTTCTGGAATACCGGCCTTATTTCAACGTATTTGCCATTGAAGTGCCGTCGGCCCAGAGCGGCTCGACGCACCCGCGCACGGCCTCGGACTGCGGCACCACGGCCGCATTTTCAGCCAGCACTTACTTCAACAGCACCTTCGATTACGGCGGCATTCACCGCCTGCTGGTGCCACAGGCCAACGCAGCCGTGGGCACTGTGCTGGCCAATAACTTTCCGCGCTACGACCAGGTGTTTGTGCTGGTGAACTCCACCGAGTACGGCGGCTCGGGTGGGGCGCTGGCCACGGCCTCGGCCAATACCAGCGCCACCGAAATCATGGTGCACGAAATCGGCCACTCCATGGCCGCGCTGGCCGATGAATATTGGGCCGGCTCCCAATACGCCCGCGAAGCCTTCAACATGACCCAAACCACCAACCCCGCCACCGTGCGCTGGGCCCCGTGGGTGGGCACCAGCGGCATCGGTATCTACCCCTACTCCACCGACCCCAGCTGGCAGAAGCCCCACCAGAACTGCAAGATGCAGTTTCTGGGCGTGCCGTTCTGCGCCGTGTGCCGCGAGGCGTTCGTGGAGAAATTCCACACGCTGGTGTCGCCGCTGCAAGCCTATTCGCCGGCCACGCTGGCCATCAATGCGCCCACGCAGAACCTGTCGTTTGCCCTCACGCTGCTGCCGCCCACGCCCAACACCCTGCGCGTGACCTGGACCCGCGACGGGACCGTGTTTGCCCGCAACACCGCCACGGCCACCGCCACGCTGGCCCAGCTGCCGGTGGGCACCCACGTAGTGCGCGCCGTGGTAGTCGACACCACCGCCCTCACGCGCCGCGCCACCCACCTCACCCAGCACACCTACACCGTAGACTGGACCATCAACCGGACCAGCACCGGCGTGAGCATGGCCTCCACCACCGCCGAATACGAGGTGGAAACTTACCCCAACCCTGTGGGCGATGTGCTGAACCTGAGCTATACCCTGCCCCGCCCCGCGCCCGTGGTCTTTACGGTGCTCGACGCGGCCGGGCGGGTCGTGAAAACCATTCGCTACGGCCGTCAGGCCCCGGGTCGCTACCAATATGCACTCCGGCCCGAGGAGCTGGACCTGCGCGCCGCCGGGGTTTATACCCTGCTCATTGAGGTGGACGGCATTGTGCTGAACCGCCAACTGGTGAAGGAATAACCCGCTTTATAGCTAATGCAAAAGGCCCGGGGCATGATGCTCCGGGCCTTTTCTGCTTATGCGAGAACAAGCATTCAGCTGCTCAGCCGCCGCTGAAATGCGGCCAGAAACAGCCCGGCGTGGTAGCCATCGCCGAGGCCGTGGTGCAGGTTGATGGATACGGGCATTTGCCGGGTATCGCCTTCGCTGAACACCTGGCCGAAGGAGATTTTGGGGCAGCTGTCCGGGTGCGAGAAGCTGCGGGCGTGCGAGAGCGCCGTGAAGCGCACCCACGGCAGGGCCGAGCAGTGCACCACATCGGGCCGGGCGGTGGCGTCGCTCAGGCGCAGGCCGGTGCTGGCTTGCACGGCCGCAATTTCGGCCTCGGCGGCAGCGATGAAGCCTTTGAGCGAATCATTCTGCTCGATGAAGGAGAAGGCGAACGTGTGGTCGGGCCGGCCGAGGGTGGCGGAGGCGTGAATGCGGTCGTAGAGGTACACCTGGCCGTTTTCGATGCGGTAGCGGAAGGCTTCGACTTCGTTGGCGGCTTCGAGCGCGTGGTAGAGGTAGTAGAGGAAAAACGACACGCCCAGCCGCTTGGCTTCGGCTTGAGCATTGGTGCAGTCCACGTTGGCAGTGAGGCCGAAGAATGGTTCTTCGAAAGCCGAGAAGAAGGCAAAATGCTCGCGGCGGAGCCAGGTTTCGAGGTCAATCAGGTGCTTCATGGCGGGCAAAGGTCGGTAGCTTTGCGGCGCTAATCCCCATGTTATGCCCACGCAAACCTTTATCGCCTTCGACGCCGACGACACGCTCTGGCCCAACCAGCCGCACTTCGACCATGTTGAGGCGCAATTGCTCGATATTCTGGCCCCGTATGCCGACCACGCCACCATCAACGCGCGGCTGTATGAAGTGCAACGGGCCAATATGCAGCTGTTTGGCTACGGCGCCAAATCGTTTATGCTGTCGATGATTGAAACCACCATTCAGCTCTCGGGCGGGGCGGTGGTGGGAGCCGAAATCCAGGGGATTCTGGACTTGGGCAAGGATTTGCTGCGCTTCGCCATCGAGCCGCTGCCCGATGTAGTGGAGGTGCTGACCGAACTGAAGGAGCGCGGCCACAAGCTGATACTCCTCACCAAAGGCGACCTGTTCGACCAGGAAAGCAAAATTGCCCGCTCCGGCCTGGGCGACTTTTTCGATTACGTCGAAATCGTGAGCGAGAAGGACGAGCCGACCTACCACCGGCTTTTTACTCGACTAGGTGCCACGCCGGAAAACTTCATGATGATTGGCAATTCGCTGAAATCGGATATTCTGCCGGTGGCGAAGTTGGGCTTTCTGGCCGTGCACGTCCCCTACCACGCCAACTGGATACACGAGCACGTGCCGGCCGAGCTGCTGGCGGGCGTGGAGTTTCGGGCGGTGGAGCGGCTGCGGGAAGTGCTGGAATTGGTGCGTTAAGCTGTAGAGACGCGACACTTCGCGTCTCGGCGCCCGCACCGGATTTACAGCCTCGTTCAACGCCGAGACGCGAAGTGTCGCGTCTCTACAATTCTAGACCTGCTATTTCCACAATGCCAGACTGGGCCGACCTGCGTTATCTATTAACCGGCAACCAGCGGCAGCAACGCGCCCATTCGTTGCTGCAAGCGCTAAACCTCTGGCTCGTCCTGACCGATTTCAAGCCCGTGCTGGCCGGCACCATTCCGCTCGGCATCGACATTGCGGGCAGCGATTTGGACGTTTTGTGCGAAGTACCTCCCGCAGAAATGCCCCGTTTCGTAGAGCTGCTGCAGCAACACTACGGCCACCGCCACAGCTTCAAATTGATGCAGCACACCATTAACGGCTACCCATCCATCGTCGGCAGCTTTCGCTACCGGAGCCGCGAGGTGGAAGTATTTGGGCAGGCATTGCCGACGGCGCAGCAAAACGGTTTCCGCCATTTGCTGGTAGAAGCTGCCGTGCTGGAAGCTGGCGGTGAGCCGTGGCGGTGGGCTGTACGGCAGTTGAAAAAGCAAGGGCTGAAGACGGAGCCCGCGTTTGCACAGTTGCTGCAATTACCGGGTAATCCATACGAAGCGCTATTGCAATTAGAAGGAAAACCCAGTGCCGAATTGCAGGCTTTGGTGGCGAGTTGCCCAATTGCGCGCAACGCCTAATAAAACAAGTAGCCCCGCCCAATACGGCGCAGCTTTTCGCGTTGCAATTAAATCCGGGCTTCTTCCTACCTTCCGGCCATATTTCCACTCGCCCTCCCCATGCTGGCCCGTTACCGCTTTTTGCCCCTGCTGCTGATGCTGCTGGCGGCTTCGTCGTGCTCGAAAAAAACCGCTCAGGAACAGGCCGCTGAAACGGCCCAGACCGACGGTGACGAAATCGACCCATATTCTAACCTCGTCTTCACCTTCGATGAAAAGGTGGTGGACGAAGCGCGGCAAAACCGCTGGGACACCACGCGCTACGTCACATTCTCGCCCAATATTCGCGGCAAGTTCAAGTGGACCGGCGACCGGGAGCTGACGTTTTCGCCGCTGGAGCCTTTCCGGCCCAGCACGGTTTTCTCAGCCTCATTACGGCCTGAAACGCTGCCCAGCGACAAGCAGAAGCTGGCTTTGAACCGGCCCAAATTCCACACGCCCTACCTGGATATGGCCGCGCCGCAAGTGTTCTACGGCAGCTCGAAGCGGGCAGCGGGCACTGCTGAATTGCGCGCCAACCTCGTGTTCAACTACCCCGTGCGGCCTGCCGATGTGAAGTCCCGCCTGAAGGTGACGCAGGACGGCAAGCCCGTGGCCGTGGAAGTGAATTCGGCTGAGCCGGATGCGCTGGTGGCCGTGACGTTTATGCAGGACGTGCGCCAGGGCTCGCCGGTGCAGATTGACATTGCGCCCGGCCTGTGCCCCGCCACTGGCACCAAAGCCACTGACAAAGTCCTCACCGCCCAGGCCGAAATCCCCGACCAAAGCCTGCTGGAAGTGCGCGAGCTAACCGGCTCCCTGCTCAACGGCCAGCCGGTGGTGACGCTGCTGCTCAACCAGCCGGTGAATGCATCCGACGTGCAGCCCAACCTCACGGTGAAGCCCGCCGTGGCGTTTTCGGTGGAGGCGCTGGAAAGTGGCTTTGCGCTACGTGGCGGGTTTGAAGTGGGCAAAACCTACCAAATTTCGCTGGCGGCCGGCACGCGCGGCGCGCTGGGCGGCAGCTTGAATCAAGAGTTTAGCCAGGCGGTTTCGTTTGGCGACGAGCGGCCGAGCCTGAGCTTTACCAGCAGCGAAAAGGCTATGTATCTGGACGCGCTGGGGAACCGGAATCTGGGTTTGCGCATCAACGAAGTGGCCAAGGTAAAGGTGACCATTGCGAAGGTCTACGCCAACAACATTCAGCAGCTGCTGCGCGGCGAAAAGCAGTACGGCTACCCCGAATACGACGAGGACGAGCCCCGCGAATCGAACACCGACGAAAACGGCGACTACATCGACCGCAGCTTTCAGTACTACGACACCGAGAGCATCGGCAACGTGCTGTCGGAACGCACCATTTCGGTGGATGGCTTAGCAAAGGAAAACGGCCTGCGCCTGCTCAATCTCAACCTGAAAGACCTTGAATTTCAAGGGCCGATGAAGGGCATGTACGTCATCCGTGTGCAGGATACCGAGCGGCAGTGGCTGCAAGTGAGCAAGCTGGTGGCCGTGACGGACCTCGGCCTCATCGTGAAGCAGGGCGCGACGGGCGGCACGGTGGTGTTCGCCAATTCCATCCGCACGGCCGAGCCGTTGAGCGGCGTGACGGTGAACCTCGTGAGTTCGAATAACCAAGTCATTGGCACGACGACGACCGACAAGTCCGGCGTGGCGCAGTTCGACTCGGCCGCCAGCATGAAGCGCTTCACGCTGGGCATGATTACGGCGGTGAAGGATGCCGATTTTTCCTTTCTGGATTTAACCAAAAGCCGGGTTGAAACCTCGCGCTTTGAGGTGGGTGGGCTGACCTCGAACGCGGCGCATTACCAGGCGTTTTTGTACGGCGACCGCAACCTGTACCGGCCCGGCGACACGGTGCGGACCAACACCGTCATCCGCACCGAGGACTGGAAAAGCCCGCCCTCGGGCTTACCCATGAAAATCCGGCTGCTGCTGCCCAGCGGCAAGGAGTACAGCAGCTTGCAGCAGAAACTAAGCGCGACGGGCAGCTTCGAAAGCCGCTTCATTCTGCCGCCCACCATCATGACGGGCCTCTACACGATGGAGGTGCTGACCGGCAACGACGTGCTGCTGACCTCGCGCCAAATCAGCGTCGAAGAATTCATCCCCGACCGGATGAAGGTGACCGTGACGGCCGCGCCCAAAACCGTAAAACCGGGCCAGGACGTGACGGCCAGCATCACGGCCGTAAACCTGTTCGGCCCGCCCGCCGCCGACCGCAAGTTTGAGGTCGAATTCTCGCTCAAGCAGAAGTATTTCTCGGCCCCGAAATACCCCGATTACAACTTCACCATCAACAGCGGCGAAAAGCGCCGGACCACCAACGACGACGGCGAAGCCAGCGACAATGCCCTCACCGCGCGCTTCGAGAAAACGGTGCGCGAAGGCATGACCGACGCCGCCGGCCGCGGCACCGCCACCTACACCGTGCCCGACTACCGCGACCTCGGCACGCTGGAGGGCGTGGCCTTCGCCACGGTGTTCGACGAAACCGGCCGGCCCGTGAACCGCCTCGCCACCTTCGACGTGCAAACCCAGGCCACGATGTTCGGCATCGCCAACCTGCCCGACCTCATCAGCACCAAGCAGGCCCTCACGGTGAAGCTGCTGGCCCTCACGCCGGCCGGCAAGCCCACGTCGGCGCAGGCCGATATCAAGGTGGTGCGCAAGCTCTGGGAAACCGTGCTGGAGCGCCAGGGCGGCCGCTACGTGTACAATTCGCAGCAGCGCGACCAGGTGATTCTGAGCCAAAGCCGCGCCGTGGGGGCCGAAACCAGCTTCAGCTTCACCCCCATCTACTCGGGCGAATACGAGGTGCGCGTGAGCCGGCCGGGCGCCAGCAGCTACGTCACGCAGCGGTTTTACGCCTACGGCTACGGCGATACCCAGGCCAATTCCTTCGAGGTGAACAACGAGGGCGAGGTGACCATCGAGGCCGACAAGCCCAAGTACGCGCCCGGCGAAACGGCCAATCTGCTGCTGAAATCGCCCTTCGCCGGCCGCATCCTGGTGACGGTGGAGCGGGCCAACGTGCTCGACCATTTCTACGTGACCACCGACGGCAAGGCGGCCGAGGTCAAAATCCCCATCAAAGCCGAGCACGTGCCCAACGTGTACGTGACCGCCACCGCCGTGCGCGCCCACACCGCCCAGGACCGCCTGCCCCTCACCGTGGCCCGCGGCTTCCTACCCCTGACCGTGGAAAAGGCCGATTCGCGCCTCGCCGTGGCCATTGCCGCGCCCACCGCCAGCCGCTCCCAGACCTGGCAAACCGTGGAAATCACCACCGCGCCCCGCGCCCAGCTCACCCTGGCCGTGGTGGACGAGGGCATTCTCCAACTCAAAAACTACCAGACGCCCGACCCGCACGCCTACTTCTACCAGAAACGGGCCCTGGAAGTATCGGCCTTCGACGTGTATCCCTTCCTCCTCCCGGAACTCGGCACCAGCAGCAGCGGCGGCGACGCGGCCGACATGCGCAACCGCACCAACCCCGTGCCCAACCGCCGCGTGAAACTGGTCTCGAAATGGAGCGGCGTGCTCACCGCCGATGGCGACGGCAAAGTGCGCTACCGGGTGCGCGTGCCGCAGTTCAGCGGGGCGCTCCGCATCATGGCCGTGGCCTACAAAGACGATGCCTTCGGCTCGGCTGAATTCACGATGAAAGTAGCCGACCCGGTGGTGATTTCCACGGCGCTGCCGCGGTTTATGAGCCCAGGCGACACGATTGACGTGCCGGTGACGCTGACGAATACGACCAAGCAAACTCTTAGCGGAATAGCCGGAATTCGATTAGAACGAGGCAATGATAATGCGAAGGTCATTCCTGTCAACTTCGATACTCCAGCTCCTAAAATTTCTTTGGCACCGAATACGGAGCGGAGAGTGGTATTCCATTTAGTGGCTCAAAAAATTGGTAACGCCAGAATTGAGAGTGCATTCATCGTAGATAAAAAGCTTGATGGCAGAGACGGGTTCAGTGAAATAATTGACCTCCCCATCCGCCCCGCCGCCTCGCTCGAAAAGCGCACCGGCAGCGGCGTGATTGCCGGCGGGGCCACGCTCCCGCTCAACCTGAAAACCGATTTCCTGCCCACCTCGCTCAGCAGCAGGCTTGTCGTGAGCCGCTCGCCGCTCACGGAGTTCAGCAAGGATTTGCGCTACCTGCTGCAATACCCCTACGGCTGCCTGGAGCAAACCGTGTCGGCCGCCTTCCCGCAGCTCTACTACGCCGATTTGGCGGCCACTTTGCAGCAGAAAACCGGCGCCGCCGCCAAAGCGCAGCGCTACAACCCGAACTACCACGTCCAGGAAGCCATCCGCAAGATTGAGGCAATGCAGCTCTACAACGGCAGCCTGAGCTACTGGCCGGGCGGCGACTACGACAACTGGTGGGCCACCGCCTACGCCGCCCATTTCCTGCAGGAAGCCCAGCAGGCCGGCTTCGCGGTGAATAAATCCGTCCTCGACAAGGTGCTGAAATACCTGGCCTTCCGCCTCAAAAAGCGCGAAACCGAGCCCTACCAATACTTCGACGTCAGCAACATTGCCCGCCAGCGCACCATCGCCAGCAAGGAAATCGCCTACTCGCTCTACGTCCTCGCCCTGGCCGGCCGCCAGGACCCCGTGGCCATGAACTACTACCGCGCCAACCGCCCCCTGCTCACAGAAGACTCCCGCTTCCTCCTCGCCTGCACCCAGAGCCTGCTCGGCAATCAGCGCGCCTTCCGCGAGCTGCTGCCCACCAGGTTCGGCAGCGAACGCGCCGCCCGGCGCGCCCTCGACGGCTCGTTCTACTCCCCCATCCGCGACGAAGGCCTCATCCTCAACGCCCTCGTCAGCACCGACCCCAACAACCCGCAAATCCCCGGCATCGCCCGCCAGCTCAGCCGCCAGATGAAGCAGGCCTACTGGCTCAGCACCCAGGAAAGCGCCTTCGCCCTCCTCGCCCTCGGCAAAATAGCCCGCCAAAACGCCCGCAGCACCGCCACCGCCAGCCTGTTCATCGACGGCAAACCCGCCGGCAAATTCGATGGCAAAGACCTCACAGTACGCAACGTAGCCAACCGCAACGTCAGCATCCGCACCGCCGGCAAAGGCAGCCTCTACTACTTCTGGGAAACCGAAGGCATTTCGGCCAGCGGCCAGGTGAAGGAAGAGGACGCCTACCTGAAAGTCCGCCGCCAGTTCCTGAACCGCGACGGCGTGCCGCTGGGCACCTCCACCTTCCGCCAGAACGACTTGGTGGTGGTGCGCATCACCATCGAAGCGGGCGACGCGGCCGGTGAAATCAAGAACGTGGCCATCACCGACCTGCTTCCCGCCGGCCTGGAAATCGAGAATCCCCGCATCGGCGCGCTCCGTGAACTAGCTTGGGCAAAGGATGCTTCAACGCCCGATTACCTGGACGTGCGCGATGACCGGATTAACATGTTCACGACGGCTACAGGTGCGCCAAAGCACTTTTATTACCTCTGCCGTGCCGTAAGCAAAGGCACGTTCAAGCTGGGGCCGGTGAATGCGGATGCGATGTATAACGCGGACTACCACAGCTATAACGGAGCCGGCGTGGTGCGCGTGAAATGATGAACGAGGTAGAGACGCAATATTTTGCGTCTCGTCGTTGAACGGCTTGCGTTGAACGGCTATAACCGCGCCGTTCGCACAAACAACTAAACAACATCAGCAACGACGAGACGCAAAATATTGCGTCTCTACCTCGTTCAACCTCGTCATGAAAGACACGAATGGCCTTTACAATGAGCGGTATCGCATCAAATCGGCCCGGCGCGCAGGGTATGATTATGGTCAGGCCGGCGGCTATTTCATCACCATCTGCACCAAAACCCGCGAACATTCTTTCGGCAAAATCCACCCCGCTACCGATGCCCTTACCGACGCTTATCTAATTGGCAACGAACTAGCCGTGCAGGCCTGGAATTGCTGGAAGGAAATACCGCAGTATTTTCCCAGTGTTGAAGCAGATGCTTTTGTCGTGATGCCGGACCACGTTCACGGCATCCTTTTTATTAACCGGCTGGCTAATTATGCGGAGCGGCCGGAAACACACTTTGGCCCGCAATCCGATAATCTGGCTTCCATTATTCGCGGCTTCAAAGTGGGCGTGAAAGCCTGGGCCACGCGGCAGGGAATTACCTTTAACTGGCAACCGCGCTACTACGACCGGATTATCCGCAATGAACTGGAGTTGGAGAAAATTCGCGCCTACATTCAGGGCAACCCCAATCGGTGGGAGGCTGAGCAGCAGAATGAGCTTAGCCTCTTCCGGTGAGGCGGGCGGCGCGGGGCCGGTTGTTCAACGGCATCGTTCAACGACGAGACGCAAAATATTGCGTCTCTACACCGTTCTGGCGTTGCCTATTCTCGCCTTCACCCTCGACCGCCTCTTCCCGCTGCCGCCCGCGCCGCGCTACTCCCCCATCGTGCTGGCCGCCGATGGCTCTGTGCTCCACGCCTTCCTGAACCCCACGCAGAAATGGCGCATGAAAACCGAGTTGGCCGAGATAACACCCGCTTTGCAGCAGGCTATTATTAATAAGGAAGACCGGTATTTCCGCTACCACTTTGGGGTGAATCCAATTGCAATAGCTCAGGCCGCTGGCCGCAACATTTTCCGCAAGGGCCGCACCACCGGGGCCAGTACCATCACCATGCAGGTGGCCCGGCTGTTGGAACCCAAGGAGCGCACCTTCGGCAACAAGCTGCTGGAAATGCTGCGCGCCGTGCAACTGGAAGCACATTACAGCAAAGCTGAAATTCTGCAGCTTTACCTCAATCTGGTGCCCTACGGCGGCAATATCGAAGGCGTGAAATCGGCCGCGCTGCTCTATTTCCAGCAGCCGCCCGACTACCTCTCCCTGGCCCAGACGGTGACGCTGGCCATCATTCCCAACCAGCCCTGCGTGCTGGTTTTGGGTAAGAACAACGACCGGATTCTAGCCGAACGCAACCGCTGGCTGCGTCAGTTTCAGCAGCAGCACCTGTTTCCTAACCAGGATATTGAAGATGCTATCAATGAGCCGTTGGACGTGCAGCGCCACGCCGCGCCCACGTTGGCCCCGCACCTGGCGCGGCAACTCGTGACGCAGCTTCCCGGCCGGCCCATCATTCACTCCACGCTCCGGCGCGCACCCCAGGCCAAGGCCGAAGGCCTGACTAAAAACTACGTGCGCCGCCTGCGCGAGTTGGGTATCACCCAAGCCGCCGTGCTGGTCGTGAACAACCGCACCCGCGCTGTGGAAGCCTACGTGGGCTCGGCCGATTTTGCTGATGCGGCCAGCAGTGGGCAGGTCGATGGCGTGCGGGCCATTCGCTCGCCGGGCAGCACGTTGAAGCCATTTTTATATGCGCTGGCCGTCGACCGCGGCATCGTGACGCCCAAGCTGAAGCTGCCCGACGTGCCCACCAACTTCAGCGGCTTCCGGCCCGAGAATTTCGACAAAAGCTGCGCCGGTGAAGTGACCGTGGAACGGGCGCTGACTTACTCGCTCAACATCCCCGCGGTGCGCGTGCTGGCCGACGTGGGCGTACCCGTTTTCACGGATAAGTTGAAGGCGGCCGGCTTCAAAAGCGTAGCCAAAGCAGCCCCACGCCTGGGCCTGAGCACCATTCTCGGCGGCTGCGGCGCGACGCTGGAGGAACTAACGGGGTTGTACGCGGCGCTGGCCGATGGCGGAAAGTATCAGTCGCTCCACACCACCGCGCCCTTTGAAAAGAAAAACTCAACCCTCAAAACCCAACCCTCAAAACTCCTTTTCTCTCCCGCCGCCGCCTTCCTCATCACCGACATTCTCGCCCAGCGCACCCGGCCCGACCTACCGATGGGCTACCAAAACAGCCGCCACCTACCCAAAATTGCCTGGAAAACCGGCACAAGCTACGGCCGCCGCGACGCCTGGAGCATCGGCTATAATGCGGACTACACCATCGGAGTGTGGGTGGGCAATTTCAGCGGTCAGGGCAGCCCGGCCCTAACCGGAGCCGACGTAGCCTCGCCCCTGCTCTTCGACCTGTTCAACACCCTCGCCTACAACTCGCCCAACCGCTGGGCCGTGCCGCCCGCCACCCTCGATTTCCGCCTCGTGTGCGCCGAAACCGGCCTCGTGCCCGGCGAGCACTGCCCCAACCAGCTCATCGATTACTACTTGCCCGGCACCTCCTCGGCCCGCCGCTGCGAGCACCAAAAAGAAGCCCTCGTATCGGCCGATGGTACGATGGCCTACTGCCGCGCCTGCGTGCCGGCGGCCGGGTTCAAGCGCCAGCTTTTCCCCAACCCGCTGCCCGAAGTGCTGGCTTTCCGCGAAACGCAGGGATTACCCGCCACCCGCCTGCCCCCGCACAACCCCGCCTGCCGCCTCGTGCGCACCGCCGAAACCGGGGCCGGTGCGCCCCTGTCCATCACCTCCCCCCTCGACCACGCCGAGTACGTACTCGACCGCCACGACAAGCAGCAAATGCTGCTGAGCTGTGCGGCCGGCAGCGAGGTGCGCCAAGTGTTCTGGTACGTGAACGACCGGTTCCTACGCGCCGCTTCGGCGACCGAGCGGGTGTTTTTCCGCCCGCCCGGCGGCACGGTCAAAATTTCCTGCGCCGACGACCACGGCCGCAACGTGGACATTCAACTGCAGGTGCAGGAATTGTAGTTCGGACTTTGCAGTCCGCGAATCCAGCGTAGCCACTCGCGGACTGCAAAGTCCGAGCTACACTGCACCAAAAAAACAGGCCGGCACCCCGGCCACGCCCGGCCGCACGGCAAAGACGTCGCCACTGAGCGGAAACTCCGCCACTTGCTGGGGCGAGAGGCCGCCCCGGGCCGTGGTGATGAACAGGGTTTCGAGCCCCGGCCCGCCGAATGCGCACGAGGAGGTGAACGGCGCAGGCACGGTAATTACTTGCAATAATGCGCCCGTGGTGGGGTCGTAGCGGTGCACGCGGCCAGCGCCCCACAGCGCCACCCAAAGCCGGCCTTCGGCGTCGATGGTCATGCCGTCGGGCCCGCCGCTGCCTTCCGGAATGCGGATGATGACGCGCGGGTTGGCGATGTGGCCTGTGGCGTTGTCGTAGTCGAAGGCCTGCACGGCGAGGGTGGGCGTGTCGATGTAGTACATCGTGCGGCGGTCCAGCGACCACGCGATGCCGTTGGAATTGGTGATGCGGCGCAGCATGACGTGGGTGCTGCCGTCAGGGTCGAAGCGGTAGAGGGTACCGGCGTGGGGCCGTAGCATCAGGTCGAAGGTGCCCACCCAGAAGCGGCCCGCCGGGTCGCACTTGCCGTCGTTGAAGCGCAGGTATTGGTCGGTCACGGGGTCGGCCAGGCGGGTGAGGAGGCCGGTATTCAGGTCGATTTCGTGGATGCCGGTTTGCAGGGCCACCAGGGCCCGGCCGCCGCGCCGGGGCACCACCGTGCCAATGCGCTTGCCCACCGGGTAGTGCCGGTCGTGCCCCGTGGCGGGGTCGAACACGTGCAGCGCCCGTCCCTCGATGTCGACCCAGTACAGCTCGGCCGTTTCCGGGTTCCAGAGGGCGCCCTCGCCCAAAGATGCCTGCGCGTGAAGGATGGATTCGGCCTGCATGATGGTCTGGCTACGCGGTGGGCAGGGAGGCGAGGTGCTGCTTCAGCACGGCCCACTGGCCGTTTAGGGTGGTTTCCTGGGCGGTTTTGGTGGTCACCGGGCACTTGTGGGCAATGCCCAGCACGCGCAGCGCCGCGCCGTAGAGGTCCACCAGCACCGCCTCGCCGGCCAGCACGATGTGGGCCGGCAGGTGGGCCAGCAGCTCGTGGCATTCGCTGCCGATGAGCAGGCCGCTGAGGTAGAAGTAGTTTTCCGGCTTGCTGTTTTTATGAAACAAGTCGTTGGTCCGCACCAGAAAAGCGTTGTGCAGCAGGTTGGCCTGCTGGCTTTCCAACACCCCTTGCGCAAACCACTGCTGGTGCCGGCCCTCGGCCAGCTTACCGCCTTCCTCCACCGAGGCCGCCAGAATGCTTTTGGTCGAAAGCAGCGCAAAGAACTCGCCGGTCATGTAGGTTTTCAGGGCCGTGGCCTGGCCATTTTGCACCGTGACGTGCTTGGCGTGGGTGCCGGGATGCAGGAAAAGCTGCTCCTCCGGCGTGTTTTCAAAGCCGCAGCCCACCAGCTGCACTTCCTCGCCACGCATCACGTCATCGTCACTTTGCACGCCTGAAATCAGCAGCACCGGGTGCGGAAAATCAGCCGTCGGGACAATGGTTTTGGTGAGCAAATCCGAGCCATCCACCGCAAAGGGCAGCGGCTTATACGGCAGCTCCGCCATGCCAATGGTGGACGAGGCCATGCCCGAAATCACCACCGGCACGCCCGCCAGCGGGCTTTTGGCCGCTGCTTCCAGCTGCTGAATATGCTGCCGCACCACGGCCAAATAAAACGCCACGCGCTGCTCCGGCGGCTGCCCGGTCTGTTGCCAGCGTTCGGCCGTGGCCGCGTTGCCCTCCTTCGAGCTTTCCTCGGCGATGATATTGAGTGTGTCGCGTTCCACCAGCCGCAGGCGGAAGGCGGTGGTGCCCCAGTCGCAGCTGAGGAAGGTGGTGGGTGGGGTCATGGGTGGGAGATTTAACGAGCGTGTTTTTGTCAGGCCGTCATGCTGAGCGCAGTCGAAGCATGACGGCCTTATTCTTTCTTAATTCCAACGCCCTTACCATTCTGCCACGCTGCCATCCTCATTCCGCCAAATCGGGTTGTGCCAGTTGTGCCCGATAGCTGCGCGGCTGCGCACGTATTCTTCGTTGATTTCAATGCCCAGCCCCGGCCCGCCGGGAATCCGGCAATGCCCGGCCTCGTAGTCGAACACCGATTTATCGACCAGATAATCGAGCAAATCATTCTCCTTGTTGTAGTGAATGCCCAGGCTCTGCTCCTGAATGAAAGCGTTGTGGCAGCTGGCATCCACCTGCAGGCAGGCGGCCAGCGCAATGGGCCCTAGCGGGCAGTGCGGCGCGGCCGCCACATCGAACGCCTCGGCCATGCTGATAATTTTCTTGCACTCCGTGATGCCGCCGGCGTGCGAAAGGTCGGGCTGAATAATGTCGACGTAGCCATCAATGAGCAGCTGCTTGAAATCCCAGCGCGAAAACATGCGCTCGCCGGTGGCAATGGGGATGCTGGTGTGCCGGGCAATCTCGCGCAGGGCCTCGTTGTTCTGCGGCAGCACGGGCTCCTCGATGAACATAGGCCGGTAGGGTTCCAGCTCGTGGGCCAGCACCTTGGCCATCGACTTATGCACCCGCCCATGGAAATCGATGCCAATGCCCAGGCCCGGGCCACCGGCCGCCCGCACCGCCGCCACGCGGGCCAGCACGGCGTCAATCTTCACGTAGGAGTCGATGTAGGCCATTTCATCGGTGCCGTTCATCTTGATGGCGTTGAAGCCCCGGGCCACCATATCGGCCGCCGCCGCGCCCACGTGCTCGGGCCGGTCGCCCCCAATCCAAGAGTAGACACGCATTTTGTCGCGCACCGGCCCGCCCAGCAGCTGATGAATCGGCGCATTGTGGTACTTGCCTTTGATATCCCATAGCGCCTGGTCGATGCCGGCGATGGCCGACATCAGAATCGGCCCGCCCCGGTAAAAGCCGCCCCGGTACATCACCTGCCAGTGGTCTTCGATGTTCAGGGGGTTTTGGCCGATGAGTGTTTCCATCAATTCCGTCACGGCGGCGGCCACCGTTGCGGCCTTGCCCTCAATCACCGGCTCGCCCCAGCCGATGAAGCCGGTGTCGGTTTCAATTTTGAGAAACAGCCAGCGCGGCGGCACCTGGAAGAGTTCGAAGCGGGTGATTTTCATGGGGCGAGAATATGAACGATGTAGAGACGCGACACTTCGCGTCTCGGCGTTGCTGATGTTGAACTGGATGCGTGGCGCGGGCCTTTCTGACGGGAGACGCGAAGTGTCGCGTCTCTACACCGTTCTTACACCACGGCCGCCACAAACCGCCGCGCCTTTTCCGTGAGTTGCGTCAGGTACTCATCCGTCACCGCCTGCTTGGTATCCACCAGCGCGCTGCCGAGGCCGAATGCCTTCGCCCCGGCCTCCTTGAAGCCCGCGATGTTATCCAGCGAAACGCCGCCCGTGGGCATGAGCGGAATAAACGGCAGCGGCCCGGCAATGTCCTTGAAGTAGCTGGCTCCGCTGGCCCCGGCCGGGAATACCTTGATGATGTCGCCGCCAAACTCGTAGGCTTTCAGAATCTCGGTGGCGGTGTAAGCCCCGGGAATGCTGACGGCCCCGTAGCGCTTGGTCATGCGGATGGTTTTCCTACTGAGCGTGGGCGAGATGATGAATTTGGCCCCGGCCAGCAGGGCGGCGCGCGCCGATTCGGGGTCGAGCACGGTGCCGGCGCCGATGAGCATTTTGCTTTCCATCGCCCCGGAAATCTCTTCGATGGAAGCCAGCGCGCCGGGCGAGTTCAGCGTCACTTCCATCATGCGCACGCCGCCGGCGTGCAGGGCCTGGGCGATGCGCAGCAGGTTCTTAGGGTCGGCCCCGCGCACGATGGCGACTACTTTGTGTTCGAGAATGTGGGCTAGCGGGTTCATGGGAGCTTCAGGCGGGCGGCCGCATCATTGCAGCTTCCTGGCAACGTAGAACCGTGAGAACGGGTTAGGCCCAGCAATGTCCGGCTGCGCATTTAATTGAATATTATGGCCAACCTTGTGCTCGTCCGGCACGGCGAATCAACCTCCAACCTGGCCAATATTTTCACTGGCTGGCTCGATGTGCCCCTCAGCCCCAAAGGTGAGGAAGAAGCCCACACCGTGGCCGAAAAGCTGCGCGGCTACCACTTCGACGCCGCCTACAGCTCCGACCTGATTCGGGCCGAGCGCACGCTCGATATCATCGTGGCGCGGCCGGCCTGGGCCACCATTCCAGTGCACCACGTGGCGGCCCTGCGGGAGCGGATGTACGGCGACCTGCAAGGCCTCAACAAGGCCGAAACAGCCCTGAAATACGGCCAGGCCCAGGTTGATATCTGGCGGCGCAGCTACGCTGTGCCCCCGCCCGGCGGCGAAAGCCTGCAACAGACGCAGACGCGGGTGGTGAAATTCTTCGAGGCCGAGATTGCCCCAAAACTGCGCGCCGGGCAGGACATTCTCATCGTGGCGCACGGCAACACGCTGCGGGCGCTGCGCATGTATCTGGAGCACCTCACGCCGGAGCAGGTCGAGGGGCTGGAAATCGTGACGGGTGGCGTTTGCGTCTATCATTTTGATGCGCAGCTGAATATTCAGGAGCTGCGGACGCTGTAGCCGCGCCGGACCTGACTTTTCGTGAACGTAACGTGAACCCGGCGAAAGGAGTAAGCAGAAATGGCTGACCGTAGCCTTGGCTCGGCTGCTTTGTATCACCTTTCCCTTGCTCATGGGTCCTCAGTTCCTTTTCGCCACCGGCATCGAAAACAGCAACCCCACCATCCAGAACGGCAAGCACCGCGTGGATGAGCTGGAAAAATGCAACCACTACAAGCTCTGGCAGAAGGATTTCGACCTTGTCGACGAGCTGGGCATCAAGTTTCTGCGCTACGGGCCGCCCATCCACACCACGTTTCTGGGGCCGGGCAAGTACGACTGGAGCTTTGCCGATGTGACGTTTCAGGACCTGCTGCGGCGCAACATCGCGCCCATTGTCGACCTGTGCCATTTCGGCGTGCCCGACTGGATTGGCAATTTCCAGAACCCTGATTTTCCGGAGCTGTTTGCGCAGTACGCCAAGGCGTTTGCCCAGCGGTTTCCGTGGGTGCAGCTCTACACGCCGGTAAACGAGATGTACATCTGCGCGCAGTTTTCGGCCCGCTACGGCTGGTGGAACGAACAATTGAGCGGCGACCGGCCCTTCGTCAACGCCCTCAAGTACATTGTGAAAGCCAACGTGCTGGCCATGGAAGCCATTCTGGAGGTGCGGCCCGACGCAGTTTTCATCCAAAGCGAGTCGTCGGAATATTTCCACGCCGAAAACCCGGCCGCTATCGGCCCGGCTGAAACCATGAACTCCGAGCGGTTTCTGTCGCTGGATTTGAACTACGGCCGCCGCGTGAATTCGAGCATGTACGAATTCCTGATGGACAACGGCATGACCCGCGAGGAGTACCACTTCTTCCTGAAAACCAAGATGAAGCGGCACTGCATCATGGGCAATGACTACTATTATACCAACGAGCACCGCGTATCGGCCGACGGCAGCACCCGCGCCTCGGGCGAGATTTTTGGTTACCACGTCATCACCACGCAGTACCACGACCGCTACCGTCTGCCCGTGATGCACACCGAAACCAACATCTGGCAGGGCCAGAACGGCGACGAGGCCGTGAACTGGCTTTGGAAAGAGTGGGCCAACGTGCTGCGCGTGCGCAACGACGGCGTGCCCATGGTGGGCTTCACCTGGTATTCCCTCACTGACCAGGTGGATTGGGATACCGCCCTGCGCGAAAACAACGGCCGCATGAACCCTGTGGGCCTTTACGACCTCGACCGCAACATCCGCCCCGTTGGCGAGGCCTACAAGCAGCTTATCACCGACTGGAGCCAGGTATTACCTGCCCAAAGCGTGTGCCTGCAGGTGCCCATCGTGATGCCCCAGGAAAGCAACGAAGCCTGGGCCAAGGAGCAAAAAGCCGACGTGAAAGCCGCTAATGCTGATAAATCCACCGCCCAGGCCAATGCCACGAATGTAGACGCGGCGTAGCTCCACATTGTCACTTTAAGCACGGCTGTCATCCTGAGCGCAGCGAAGGACCTTCTCACGCCAGCACAGCTTGCAGTAATTCAACAGCTGCGAACATGATAAGGTCCTTCGCTGCGCTCAGGATGACAGACGATTTTAATCAACTCCTCTCCCCCTCCCCTATGTCTCCTCGCTTCCAGGATAAAGTCGTTCTCATTACCGGCGGTGCCAGCGGCATCGGCCTGGCTGCCGCCAAACGTTTCGCTTCCGAAGGCGCCCGCGTAGTGCTCGCCGATTACAATCAGGCCAACCTCGCCGCCGCCGTGCCCGAAGTGAAAGCCGCCGGGGCGCCCGATGTGCTGGCCAGCCTCTGCAACGTGGCCATCGAAGCGCAGGTAGAAGCCACCGTGGCCGCCACCCTGGCCCAGTTCGGCCGCCTAGATGCGGTGGTGAACAACGCCGGCCTCATGCAGTTTAAAGCCCTCGAAGAACTGACCGGCGACGACTGGCTGCGCATCCTGAACGTGGATTTGCTGGGCGCTTTCTACTTCACCAAGCAGGCGTTTCTGCACATGAAGCCGGGTGGCAGCATCGTGAATGTGGCCAGCATTCACGCCATCGAAACCAGCCCGCTGGTGGCGCCCTATGCGGCCGCTAAGGCAGCAATGCTTTCCCTCACCCGCTCCTCGTCACTCGAAGGCAAACCGAAAGGCATCCGCACCAACGTCATCCTGCCGGGGGCCATCGACACGCCCATGCTCTGGGACAACCCGAACGTAAAATCCGGCGTCGAAATCATCGACAAAGCCGACGTGGGCAAGCCCGAAGACGTGGCCGCCATCATCGCCTACCTCGCTTCGGATGATGCCGCATTCGTGCAGGGCGCTGAAGTGCGCGTAGACGGCGGCCGGCTCGACCGGCTGTAGCGTGGACGCTGCGAGTCCGCGCTTGCGTGGGGTTCGTGCAAACAGGCGCGGACTCGCAGAGGCCACGCTACAACTGCTTGGCGGAACTCGGCACGGCGCTTGTATTACCACCGCTGTCACCCGCCATTCGCTCCTATGAAACGCTTCGCCTTCGCTGCTCTTTTCCTTCTTTTCGCCTTCAACGCCTCGGCTCAGTTTCGCCTGTCCGACCTCAAAAACATTCTCACGAAGCCAGCTGGCAGCACCAGTTCCAGCAGTGCCGGTATCGGCGGACTCAGCAACGCCGACGCGGCCAACGGCCTCAAAGAAGCGCTACTGCAAGGCATTGGCAAAGGAGCCGACCAGGCTTCGCAGACCGACGGTTTCTACCTCAACCGTCTCATCCGCATCCCCTTCCCTCCCGATGCCCAGCGCGTGGCCACCACCTTGCGCAGCATCGGCCTGGGCAGCCAGGTCGATAAGTTCGAGCTGAGCCTGAACCGGGGCGCGGAGGATGCTGCCCGCAGCGCCAAGCCCATTTTCATCTCGGCCATCAAAAGCCTCACGTTTTCGGACGTATGGAATATTCTGACCGGTCAGAAAGATGCCGCCACGCAGTTTCTGAAGCGCACCACTTCCACGCAGCTTGTCTCGGCCTTCTCGCCCATTATGCAGAAAAGCCTCGACCAAGTAGGGGCCACGCGCTACTACACCCAGCTGGCCACCACCTACAACCAGCTGCCCCTGGTGCAGAAAGTGCAGCCCGACCTGAACCAATACGCCACCGGTAAAGCCGTGGACGGCCTGTTCACGCTCATCGCCCAGGAGGAAGCCAACATCCGCGAAAACCCGGTGGCCCGTACTACCGAGCTGCTGCGCCGCGTGTTTGGCAGCCGCAGCTAAGGGCTGATTGTCCGACATAGTTGGTGGCGTATGTTTGCGGCCCTTAATCCGCATTCATACGCCACTTTTTTTATGCCCACCCTCACCATTGGCAGCCTTGCCGAACTCGAAGCGCACACCGGCCAGGAGCTGGGCGTGTCCGGCTACCACACCATCACGCAGGCCCAAATAGACCAGTTTGCGGCCGCCACGCTCGATTTTCAGTGGATTCATACCGACGCGGCGCGGGCCGAAACCGAGTCGCCGTTTAAGGCTACCATTGCCCACGGCTACCTCACGGTGGCGCTGCTGCCCTACCTCTGGCAGCAAATCGTAACCATCGAGAACCTGAAAATGCAGGTGAACTACGAAATCGAAAGCCTGCGCTTCAACCAGGCCGTGACCGTGAACAGCGCCGTGCGCCTGCGCGCCAAAATGCTTTCGGTAACCAACCTGCGCGGCATCGCCAAAACCCGCATCGAAGTCACACTGGAAATTGAGAACGTTAAAAAGCCCGCCTATACTGGTGTGGTGACGTTCCTTTATCATTTTCAGGAGCAATAGATTGACTCCATTTTAGCAGCGTTCTACTGAACGCTGCTAACTCGCCCCGGCCACTTTTGTGACCGGGGCTTTTTTGTGTACTTTGGCGCCAACATCCACCTTTTTCTACTTTTTATTATGAAACACTTTTTCCTGGGCTTGGGCTTAGTGCTGAGCCTGGCCGCGCCCCAAACCGGCTTTGCGCAAGCGGCCAAACCGGGCGCGCAGCCCCCGCTTATTGACCGCGAACTACTCTTCGGCGACCCGGAGATTTCGGGCGCGCAGCTCTCGCCTGATGGCAAGTTCCTGTCCTTCATCAAGCCCTACAATGGCACCCGCAACATCTGGGTGAAGGGCCTGAACGAGCCCTTCGATAAGGCCCGGCCCATGACCAACGACCAGGCCCGCCCCGTGCGCGGCTACTTCTGGAGCCGCGACGGTAAATACCTGCTTTACAGCCAGGACAAAGGCGGCGACGAAAACTTCAACATCTACGCCGTGAACCCGGCCGAGGCCCTGCCCGCCGGCCAGGCCGTGCCCACCGCCCGCGACCTCACCGGCCTGAAGGGCGTGCGGGTGCAGGTTATCAACGTGCCCCTCACCGACCCCAACACGCTCTACATCGGCCTGAATGACCGCGACAAGGCCTGGCACGACCTGTATAAGCTGAACCTGACCACCGGCGAAAAAACCCTGGTGCGCCAGAACAATGACCGCATCGGCGACTGGGTGTTTGACTGGAACGACCAGCTGCGCCTCGCCGCCCGTTCGAACCCCGATGGCAGCACCGAATGGCTGCGCATGGAGGGTGAGCAGATGACGCCCTTCTACAAAACCACCATTGACGAGCAGAGCGCCGTGGAGGGCTTCGCCAAAGACAACCAGCACGTGTACCTGGCCACCAACAAAGGCACGCGCAACCTGGCCGAAATCGTGCTTCTGGACCCCACCACCGGTCAGGAGCAGCCCTATCAGGCCGACCCAATGAAGCGTGTGGACGTGGGCAGCCTCGCGCTGTCGGAGAAAACCCACGAGCCGGTGTTCGTGAGCTTTGAGGACGACCGGATGCGCCGCGTGTGGAAGGACAAGGCCTTTGAACAGGATTTTGCCGCCGTGAGTAAGCAGCTGCCGGGCCTGGACGTGTACCCCGTGTCGCACACCACCGATGAGCGACTGTGGCTGCTCTCGGCCAGTTCGGCTACTCAGCCCAGCGTGGCGTATTTGTTTGACCGCCAAACCAAACAGCTCACCAAGCAATACGAAACCCGCCCCAAGCTGAAACCCGCCGACCTAGCCGACATGAAAGTGGTGCGCTACAAATCATCGGACGGTTTGGAAATCCCGGCTTACCTGACTCTGCCCAAGGGCGTGGCCGCGAAGAACCTGCCCGTTATCATTCTACCGCACGGCGGGCCGTGGGCGCGCGATACTTATGGCTTCAACACCATGGCCCAGTTTCTGGCCAATCGGGGCTATGCCGTGCTTTCGCCCAATTTCCGGGCCAGCACCGGCTACGGCAAGCAGTTCCTGAACGCTGGCAATGGCGAGTGGGGCCGCAAAATGCAGGACGACCTGACCTGGGGCGTGAAATACCTGGTGGCCCAGGGCATTGCCGACCCCAAGCGCGTGGGCATCATGGGCGGCTCGTATGGCGGCTACGCCACGCTGGCTGGGGTGGCTTTCACGCCCGATTTGTACAGCGCCGCCGTGGCCATTGTGGCTCCTTCCAACCTGACTACGCTGCTCAATGCCATCCCGCCCTACTGGGAGGCCGGCCGCAAGCAGATGTACGCCCGCATGGCCGACCCCGGCACGCCGGAAGGCCGCGCGGCCCTCGACCGCATGTCGCCGCTGGGCTCGGCCAACAAAATCAAAACCCCGCTCATGGTGGTGCAGGGCGCTAATGACCCGCGCGTGAACAAGGCCGAAGCCGACCAGATTGTGGTGGCCCTGCGCGACCGCAACTACCCCGTGCAATACCTGCTGGCCCCCGACGAAGGCCACGGCTTCGCCCGCCCCGTGAATAACATGGCCATGTTTGCCGCCTCCGAGAAGTTCCTGGCCAACCAGCTCCACGGCCGCTACCAGGAAAGCATGAGCCCGGCCGTAGCCAAGCGCCTGCAGGAAATCACCGTCGACCCAAAAACCGTGCAGTTGGTGACAAAAACGAACATCAAATAAATTGACGTTGCCCTTCTGATGAAAAAAGCCCTGCCTGACCGGCAGGGCTTTTTTATTGCTGCGTTTTGCGTCGCCGTCAGGGCCGGCCGCAATGATGCGGGCAGGTGCTAGCTTCGCTCCTTACACGCTCTCTTTTCTGCAAGAAAATTCTCATTCCAATGTCATACGCACCCACAAAGCCTGTTTTTTCTAAACGGGTTACCATTGTTTCGGCCCTTTTTATATTATTCGCCGGGGCCCTGGCGTATGTGCAGTGGTGGCAAAAGCCCCGGCAGGTAGACGGCGGCCTGGCCCAGTTGCACACCGTATTCACGGCCCACAAGGCACATGTCTGGGAAGTAAAATTCAGTCCGAACGGCGAGTTATTGGCTAGCTGCGGCATCGACAGCACCGTGAAGCTGTGGAATAAGCAGGGGCAGGTATTGTACACGCTTAAACATCCTATTGGAGTAACCACCATCGAATTCAGCCCCGATGGTAAGCTGCTGGCCAGCGCGGGCTACGACCACCTCATTCGTCTGTGGCGGGTGGCCGATGGCCGGCTCAGCAAAACCCTGCCCGGCCACGACGGCACGGTCTGGGCCGTTGCATTCAGCCCCGACGGGCACACGTTGGCCAGCTCCGGCGAAGACAAGCTGATTCGACTATGGAACTTGGAAACCGGCGCACTTATTCGCAGCCTGCCGGGCCACCACCTCAACGTGTGGGACGTGAAATTCAGCCCCGACGGCCGCCTGCTGGCCAGCGGAAGCTTCGATAACGACATTAGGATTTGGAATGCCGCCGATGGACGCCTGCTCCGCACCCTGCAAGGCCATACCCAAGCCGTTCTGAAAGTAGACTTCACGGCCGACGGCCAGCAACTGGCTAGCGCAAGCGACGACAAAACCATTCGCCTCTGGAATGTAGCCACCGGACAATTGCTGCGCACGTTTGGCGGCGACTCGGAGTGCGTGTATTCGCTCGACTTCAGTCCCGACAACAAGCAACTGGCCGGCGCTTACCGCGACAAAACGGCCGTGGGCGAAATCCTGCAGCACTTTTTTGGCGATGCTACCACCAACAAAGGCGTCACCGTGCGAATTTGGGACGTGGGCACCGGGCAGCTTCTCCAAACCTTCGCTCAGCACGCCGATGATGCCTACGACGTAGCCTACAGCCCCGACGGCCAGTGGCTGGCCAGCGCCAGCTCCGACAAAACGGTGGACCTGTGGCGGCTCCGGCGCTAGGCGGGCTCGGCTTCCGGGTATTCATCGCCGGCGTACACCGGCTCCATATCCTTTTCTTCGTCCTCGGTAAATAGCCGTGAGCGAATCAGAAACCGCACGCCGAGCGGGATTTCCAGCGAGAAGCTAGCGCCCCGGCCTTTCACCACATCTACCGTGAGCTGGGTGTGCTTCCAGTACTCGAACTGGCTGGCACTCATGAAGAAGTCGCAGCCGTGAATACGTCCCAGCCACACGTCATTCCCGCCCACTCGAAACTCGCCCTTGGCGAAGCACATGGGCGAGGAGCCGTCGCAGCACCCGCCGCTCTGGTGAAACATGAGCGGGCCGTGCTCGTCGCGGAGCAGGTCGATGGTGGCTTCGGCGGCGGCGGTGACGAGGACGCGGGGCGTGGGCATGGGTGGGATGTTATGATGGAAACAGAACGGCGCTATTTGGTTTTCCTGGCGCGACGGTAGATATAGGCAATGTCGCTTCGTTGCTCGCGCACATTTACGGTGTCCAGCGGGGCCATCATGCCAGCAGCACTCACCCAATCGTAAACCAGCTGCTGGCTGGCGTCCCAATGGTAATGGTGGTTGCCTTTGCTGATAATGCTTTTTTCGGCGGCATTCGGCATTTTATCGGTCCCCGGAGAGAATAACAACCGATTATCGGAATGCCGCTTTTCGGTTTTCAGCAAGACCCAATCCGGGTTTTTACTGTTTGGCACCGGTAGCAGCTGGGCATTGGCCGCAAGACCTGACAACAGGAATAAGCATAGCAAACCGCTTTTCATACTAGCTGAGTTTTGATGTAGCCGATAGGACGCAAACCAACGTTGGAAGTTGTTCTGCGCTAATGCTCTTCAACGAAAAACCGTCATGAGTAGAAGCACGTCATGCTGAGCGGAGCCGAAGCATCTCTATCGCGCAACTAATTAATTTTAGTATTGCGGTAGAGATGCTTCGGCTCCGCTCAGCATGACGGTCCAACCTCTACATCAGCCAGTTGCTACCGGCCGGGCCTAGAAGAAACCGAGTTTCTGCTGGCTGTAGCTGATGAGCATGTTCTTGTTCTGGCGGTAGTGGCTCAGCATCATCTTGTGGTTTTCGCGGCCGAAACCGGAGGCTTTGTAGCCGCCGAAGGGCGCGCCGGCGGGGTAGTCGTGGTAGCAGTTCACCCACACGCGGCCGGCCTGGATAGCGCGGGGCACTTCGTACAGCTCGTGCGCGTCGCGGGTCCACACGCCGGCCCCGAGGCCGTAGAGCGTGTCGTTGGCAATTTCGATGGCTTCTTCCATGGTTTTGAAGGTGGTCACGGACACCACCGGGCCGAAGATTTCCTCCTGGAAAATGCGCATCTTGTTGTGGCCCCGGAACATGGTGGGCTGGATGTAGTAGCCATCGGCCAGTTCGGGGTGCTCCTGCGAATGGGCTTCACCGCCCACCAGCACTTCGGCTCCTTCTGCCTTGCCGATTTCGAGGTAGCTCAGGATTTTCTCGAACTGGTCGTTCGAGGCCTGGGCACCCATCATCGTGTTCATATCGAGCGGATTGCCGAGCTTGATAGCTTTCACGCGCTCAATGACGCGAGCAATAAACTCGTCGTAGATGTCTTCGTGCACGAGCATCCGCGAGGGGCAGGTGCAGATTTCGCCCTGATTCAGGGCAAACATCACGGCCCCTTCAATGGCCTTGTCGAGGAAGTCGTCATCGGCATCCAGCACGCTCTTGAAGAAGATGTTGGGCGACTTGCCGCCCAGCTCCATCGTCACCGGAATCAGGTTTTCCGAAGCGTATTGCATGATGAGGCGGCCGGTGGTCGTCTCGCCCGTGAAGCTGGCCTTCTGAATGCGCGGCGACGAGGCCAGCGGCTTGCCGGCTTCGAGGCCGAAGCCGTTCACCACGTTAATCACGCCGGCGGGCACCAGGTCCTGAATTAACTCCATGAGCACCATGATGCTGGCGGGAGTTTGCTCGGCGGGCTTCATCACCACGGTGCAGCCGGCCGCGATGGCGGGCGCCAGCTTCCAGGTGGCCATCAGCAGCGGGAAGTTCCAGGGAATAATTTGGCCAATCACGCCCAGCGGCTCCTGAATGTTGAGCGACAGCGTGGTGCTGTTCAGCTCGGTAGCGCCGCCTTCCTCGGCCCGAATCACGCTGGCGAAGTAGCGGAAGTGGTCCACCACCAGCGGCATGTCGGCGTAGGTCGTTTCGCGGATGGGCTTGCCGTTCTCGACGCATTCCACGGCGGCGAGATGGGGCAGGTTTTCCTCGATGCGGTTGGCAATTTTGTTGAGGATGTTGCTGCGCTCGGTGGCCGAGGTTTTGCCCCAGGTTTTGAAGGCTTCGTGGGCGGCATCAAGGGCCAGCTCAATATCTTCCTTGGTGCTGCGGGCCACTTTGGTGAAGGCCTTGCCGTCAATCGGCGAGGGGTTTTCAAAATACTGGCCCTTCACCGGGGCCACCCATTTGCCGCCGATAAAGTTGTCGTAGTGCGATTTGAACTGGGGGCGGGCCACCACGGTGGTGGTTTCTTCGAGGGTTTCAGCCATGGCTTTGTTGGGATGGGAATTAGGTGAAATAGAGATGTTGTAAAGGTCCCTTTTTCCCGGGCCGCCGGGTTGTGGTATTATCGCAAAGAGTGCTAAAATTGTCGCAACTTGCCAGGCTTGCTCCATGTTGGGAGTGGGTACTCCCTCACCTCATCTGTCTGCGCCATGTCCACTCGCGTCCATTTGCCCGCCGCCGTTGCCCCGCTTGCATTGGAACGCCTGCATTCCCTGGTCGAAAACCGGACGGTTTACAACTTGGAAGGCTTCGAGTTGAACGTGTTTGAGACGCACCGCGCTGCCCATCGCGTGCCCCTGCGCCTCGACGGCCTGGCCCTGACCACCATGCTGCGCGGCAAAAAGGTGATGCACCTGCCCGGCCGCGAGGCGTTCGACTACCTCCCCGGCGAGTCGGTGGTGGTAGACAAGGACGAGCTGATGGAAATCGACTTCCCCGACGCCTGCCTATGCCAGCCCACGCAATGCCTGGCCGTGGCCATCGCGCCCGATACCATTCGCCACACCGTGGATTTATTGAACGAGCGGTACCCCAAAGCCGAACCGCAGCAGCCCTGGGCCATCGAAGGCCCCGAGTACGCCCACCTCACCAACACCCCTGAGCTCACCGACACGCTGGGCCGCTTGGTGGCCGTATCGCGCGCTTCAGATATCAATAAAGACGTGCTGGCCGGCTTCACGCTCCAGGAATTACTAGTGCGCCTGATGCAGACGCAGGCCCGGCAGCTTATTTTCCACGACTACGCCCGGCACCTCACCACGCACCGTTTCGCGGCGGTGGTGGGCTACATCAAGGACCATCTTTCGGAGAATCTGACCATTGACAAGCTGAGCGCGCTGGCCTGCATGAGCAAGGCCACATTCTTCCGCGTGTTCAAACGCGAGTTTGGCATTACGCCGGTCGAGTACATCATCCGGGAGCGGCTGGGCGAGGCCAAGCGCCTGCTGCGCCACCCGCTGGCCAGCGTGGCAGAAGTGTGTATGCGGGCCGGATTTAATAATCTGTCGTACTTCCAGGCGCTGTTCAAAAAGTACGAGGGCGTGACGCCAGGGGCGTATAAACGAGATGTAGCGCGGACTTTGTAGTCCGCGAGTGAGCAAAACTGAACACTCGCGGACTACAAAGTCCGCGCTACAACTTAAAACACCACGCTGTACGGCGCATCGGCCAGGCCGCGAATGTCTTCGTGCAAATCCACACCCAGGATTTCGTGGACGTTGGCCCGGATGCGATTTGACATTTGCGTCAAGGGCAAATCATTACTGTCTTTGCCGAAGGGGTCTTCAATTTCGTCGCCAATCATTTCCACGCCCAGCAGCGCGTAGGCCCCAAACATGGTGATGGGCACCGTGAGCCACTCGTAGGTATCGAGCAGGTTGAAGGGCATGGTGAGGATGAACACCGTGACGAAACCCTTGATGAAATAGCTGTAGGAAAAGGGAATGGGCGTGTTTTTGATGCGCTCGCAGCCGCCGGCTACGTCGAGAAGCGCCTCGTGGTGGCGCTGGATGGTGATGAGGTGCGTGGGTAGAATAACCTCTTCGCGCAGCAGTTGCTCATAGAATTCCTGCAGCATGGCTGACAGACGGGAAGGCACGTGGCGGATGGTTTGCAAGTGGTCGATGAAACCGGGTTCGACGGGTTCGAGCTTCTCGAACCGGACGCCATTGCGTAGGTGGCCATCCAGGGCAATGGGGAAGTTGGAAAGCAGCCGGGCGAGGTAGGTGCGGGTGGCGTAGTCGTCGGCCGGCAAGCGGGCGTGGAGCAGGGCGGCCAGGTTGCGGCAGTTGTTGGTGAGCTGGCCCCAGAGGCGGCGGCCTTCGTAGAATCGGTCGTAGGCGGTGTTAGTGCGGAAGGCCAGCAATAAGCTGAGCAGGATGCCCAGAAACGAGAAAAATTCCTTGTCAACGGCCACGTTCATGCGCTCGAAGCGGATGACGAGGGCCGTGACCAAGGTGGCGTAGAGGCCCACGAAAAGCACCCGTTTCAGTAGCAGGCGGATGATGCCCGAGGAGCGCAGGTGGCGCAGGGCCTCCCACCAGTCGGTTGATTTATAGACAATCATGAGCAAAATAGAAGCGGCTTGGTGACGCCCCGACGCCGCCAAATTACGCTTCGGAATATTGGATGGCCGTCACTTCTACCGTTTCCTCCTGCGGCCCCAGCTTCAGCGGTACCTGCTGTTTCAGCCTGGCACCCAGCACGGCCCGGGCAATGGGTGCCACGAAGGCCACTTTGCCCCGCGATATATCGGCTTCGTCGACGCCAACAATCGTGAACTTGCGCTCCAAACCCACTTTACTGCCGTGTACCGTGCGCAGCGTAACCGTGGCCCCAAAACGTACCTCTTTGGGCGGCTGGCCTGCGGGGTCCACCACTTTGGCGCTGCCGAGGCGCTCCAGTAGCAGGGCAATGCGGCCGTTGTAGAGGGAGAGCCGGTGGGTGCGGTCGGTGTCGTTGTCGTGGTTGGCCTCAGCCTGGGCGCGCTCAGCTTCGAGGGTGGCCAGCTCGGCGCGGAGCAGCTCCAGGCCGGCGGGTGTGACGTAGTTGGTCGTGCCTGGCGGCAGGGCCGCCCGGGGCGGAATAATGGGTGGCGTCTGCGCGTCGTCTTCCTTGGTAAATCCTCGGCTCATGTGGGAGCAAACGCAGGTACTGCGGGCAGGTTGCGGGTGTCCGACGCAACCATCGGCGCCGCAAAGCGGTTACCCTACGCTATTTCGCTGCTACCCTGTCCCGATTCGTTCGCGCTATTTAATGTCAGAATTGCTTGTTGATACCGCTGATTCGGCGGTTACTTCTCCCCTACCCACCCGCCGGCTCGATGGCGCGCTCGTCTGGCTCATGGCCCTCACCTGCGGGCTGGTGGTGGCTAATATCTACTACAACCAGCCGCTGCTGGCCGCCATCGGCCGCACCTTTCACCTGAGCGACAGCAGTGCCAGCCTGGTAGCCACAGCCACGCAGGTGGGTTACACGCTGGGCATGCTGTTTGTGGTGCCGCTGGGCGATATGCTGGAGCGCAAGCGCCTGATGCTGCTGATGCTGCTGGGTGCGGCGGCCTGCCTGGGGCTGGCGGCGTTTGCGCCCAGCTTTGCGCTGCTGGCGGGGGCCAGCATCCTGTTGGGCATTTGCTCGGCGGTGCCGCAACTGCTGCTGCCCATGGCCGCGCACCTGGCTCCGGAGGCCGACCGGGGCCGCATCGTGGGCCGCATCATGAGCGGCTTGCTGATTGGCATTTTGGCCTCGCGCACCGTGAGCGGCTACGTGGGCGCGCACTTGGGCTGGCGGGCCATGTTCGAAATCGCGGCCGGGCTGATGCTAGCGCTGCTGGGCCTGCTGGCCTGGCGCCTGCCGCAGGACCGGCCTAATTTCAGCGGCTCCTACGGCTCCCTCATGAAGTCGCTGCTGACCCTCACGGCTACGCTGCCGGCCCTGCGCCGCTCGGCATTGGTGGGCGGGCTGTTGTTTGCAGCCTTCAGCGTGTTCTGGACCACGCTGGCGTTTTTTCTGGAAGGTCCGGCTTACCATTACGGTAGTGATGTGGCCGGTTTTTTCGGAGTGATTGGGGCCGTGGGCGCGCTGGCCGCGCCGCTGGCCGGCAAGGCTGCTGATACGCGCGGGCCGGACTTTGCCATTGGTGTGGGCATTCTGCTGGCGCTGGCTTCCTACTTATTTATGGGCCTCACCGGCTACCACCTGGCCGGGCTGGTGCTGGGCGTGATTCTGCTGGATGTGGGCGTGCAATCGGCCCACATCTCCAACCAAACCAAGATTTTTTCGCTGGTCCCCGAGGCCCGCAGCCGCCTCAACACCGTGTACATGACCGGGTATTTCACAGGCGGCTCCCTCGGCTCGGTGGCCGGCGGGCTGGCGTGGGTGCACGGCGGCTGGCCCGGCGTGTGCGTGCTGGGGGCAGCATTCGCCGGCACGGCATATCTGGTGAGCCGATTCTACGGACGGCCTTAACGCATTATTCGGCCGCTTCCAGCCGCTCCAAACACACTTTCAGGCTCTCGCGCCAGTGCGGAATGGCCACGCCCAGCTGGGTTTTGATTTTGGTTTTGTCCATCACCGAAAACGGCGGGCGCGTAGCCTTGGTGGGGTATTCGCTGGTGCGAATAGGCGTGGTTTTCACCGAAATCGCGCTCAACTCGAAGATGGCCGTGGCGAAGTCGTACCACGAAGTCAGGCCCTCGTTGCTGTAGTGGTAGAGGCCGTAGGCGGAGCTGCCGCTTTCAATGATATCGAGGATGACGCCGGCCAGGTCGATGGCGTAGGTGGGCGTGCCAACCTGGTCCCAGATGACGCGCAACTCGTCGCGCTCGCGGCCCAGCTTGCGCATGGTTTTCACAAAGTTGCCAGCATATTCCGAGTACAGCCAGCTGGTGCGTAGCGTAAAATACTTCTCGGTGAGGCCCGGAATCACCTGCTCGCCTTCGAGCTTGGTGAGGCCGTAGATGCCCAGCGGCGCGGTTTCGTCGGTTTCGAGCAGCGGCTCGTTGCCCGCGCCGGCAAACACAAAATCGGTTGAAATCTGGATAAGCACGCTGCCGTGTTCGGCACAGAGGCGGGCCAGGTTTTCCACCCCGTCGCGGTTGATTTTGCGGGCCAGGTCCACGTCATCTTCCGCCTTGTCCACAGCCGTATAGGCGGCGCAATTGATGACGTGAGTAGGCTGATGCGCGGCAAAAAGGGCAGCCAGCGCGGCCGGGTCGAGAATATTGCCCTCAGCCTCGGACAGAAACACCAGGCCCGGCGTGTTCCGCTCCTGAGCCACGTGCGCCAGGCATTGCCCCAATTGCCCGAGGGCCCCGAAAACCAAAATCTTACCCATAAACTGTCCGGCTTAATGCTCTTATTCGAGCCGCAAGTTAGCTTAGCCGGGCGGGCGCTTGTTGTTGATGGGCACGAAACGCTGCTCGCGGGGCTGCTTTTCGCTGAGGTATTTCCAGTAGCGCAGCGGCATGTGGCGGCGGTGCAGCTTCAGGTTTTTGCGCTCGGGAATGTTGACGTGGTCGAAATACGTCTGCCAGAGGTGCCTGAACAGCGGCTCCCGCTCATCAAGCACGGTGGCCGAAATATCGGTAGCATTGCGGCCCTTCGGGTTTTCGAACTGCACGATGTCGGTGCGCGTGAGGTCGTAGTACAGCCCGTAATGGCGGCGGCGGTCGTAAATCAGCCAGCGCTGGTCGGCGTAGCGCTTGGTGAAGTGCGCGGCAATGAGCGGCAGCACGTCCATATCCGGCTCGATGGTGGCGTGGAAAAGCTCGTCGCCGGTTTTTTCGAAGCGCACGAAGGCCTCCATGCGGTGCTTTTCGCGGAACATCATCTGGGCCAGGCGCTGCACGCGGCGCACGTCGGCGTTGGCGTAGTTCTCCGAAATGTCCACGGGCGAGCGCAGCGCCAAATCCACGTAGCGGAAAATCAACAACTCCCGGTCGGCATCCTCGCTGAGAAACACGTGGTAAAGGCGGGCGCGGGCCTCGTTATCCATCGTTTTCAGGAGCCCTTCCCACACGCGGGCAGCCTGCGCTTCGTCGGTTGCGCGGTGGGCGGGCTGGGAAAAAAGGCCACTTTGGGCCGTGGCTTCGGGCTGAATGCTATTGGGGGCGGCTCGCCAGTCGTACACCGTGAAGACCACCGTGAGCAGGCCCTCAAACGTGCCGTCGTAGGTATAGTCCAACGGCGGGGCGGTGAGCGCGGGGGCACCCGGCCGGCGCGGGGCGGCAGGGGCAATGGCGGTGAATGGGCGGCGAACGGGTTTCAATAGGGAGTAGCTTGATGAAATGTAGCGCGGACTCTGTAGTCCGCGTCCCTGCGCCGTTAGAGCCGTTCGGCTATCGTTCGGGGACGCGAACTAAAAGTTCGCGCTACAACCTTACGCCGCTTGCTGGCGCTGCTCGTTTTGGCGGCCGGCTTCGTAGCGGGCGCGGGCATCGCTGTGCAGCTGGCGCACCAGTGGCATCAGCTCGCTGAGGCGGCAGCAGCACGAGAGGCGGTCAACTTTATCGGAAGATGCGGTGACGGGCCGGACGGTGTTTTCGGGCTGGCGATGAATGACTTTCATGACAGAAAAGAGGATGTCGTGCTGCACACCGCCCAATTGGCCGGGGTGCAGCTGCGTGGTGGAAGTAAGAGGGTTGAAATCAGCTTGCATGGCAGAATCAGGAGGCTTGGGCGAACAAATCGAGTTGCTGGGTGACAAGGGCCGAACGCACCGAGCCAGCGCCGAACAGAATCTGGCGGCGCACCTGCTGCTCGCTCAGCTCGCCGATGATGGGCTGGTGTTCGCCCTGGCAGGTGAGGAAGTATTTGGCGCGCTTGAGCACCACGCCCAGCTGGCGGAGGGTTTCCATGTTGAGCGTGGTAAAGCGGCGGGCGGCCACAATGCGCTTGGCCGAGCGCGCGCCCACGCCGGGAATGCGCAGTATCATTTCGTAATCGGCCACGTTCACGTCGATGGGGAAAACGTGGCGGTTGCGCAGGGCCCAGGCCAGCTTCGGGTCGATTTCGAGGTCGAGGTGCGGGTGCGCGGGGTCGAGTATTTCGTCGGCCTGGAAGCCATAGAAGCGCATCAGCCAGTCGGTCTGGTACAGGCGGTGCTCGCGGATGACGGGCGGCTGCGTCACCTGCGGCAGACGGGCGTCGTCGGTCACGGGGATGTAGCCGGAGTAGTATACGCGCTTCAGGCCGTAGCCCTGGTAAAGGCTGTCGGTCAGCTTGATGATTTGCAGGTCGGTTTCGGCGCTGGCACCCACGATGAGCTGGGTGCTTTGGCCAGCAGTGGCAAAGCCGGGCACTTTCTTGAACAAGGCCTTCTCCTCCTTATTCTGGATGATGCCGTCCCGAATCTGGGCCATCGGGGTCAGGATTTCCTGGTAGTTTTTCTCCGGGGCCAGCGTAGTGAGGGCCAGCTCCGAGGGCAACTCGATGTTCACACTGAGACGGTCGGCATACAAACCAGCTTCCTGAATCAGCTCCTCGCTCGCCCCGGGGATGGTTTTGACGTGGATGTAGCCATTGAACCGGTGCTCGGTGCGCAGCTTTTTCACGATGCGCACCAGGCGCTCCATCGTGTAGTCGGGGCTGCTGAAAATGCCGGAGCTCAAAAACAGACCCTCGATGTAGTTGCGGCGGTAAAAGTTGATGGTGAGGTCCACAACTTCCTCCACGGTGAAGGCGGCGCGCTTCACGTCGTTGCTCCGGCGCGAGACGCAGTAGGCGCAGTCGAAAATGCAGTGGTTGGTGAGCAGGATTTTCAGCAGGCTCACGCAGCGGCCGTCCTCGGTATAGCTGTGGCAAATGCCCATGCCCTCGGCGTTGCCGAGGCCTTTGCTTTCGTTTTTGCGCTTGCCGCCGCTGCTGCTGCACGACGCATCGTACTTGGCCGCATCGGCTAATATGCTTAGTTTCTCCTGAATGCGTTCGTTCATGCGGCGGGACGTTGCTTTCGGCCTTAAAATTAATAATCAGCGCCCAATTGAGCACTATCGTTTAAGCTAATTTTTTTGGGAATAGTTTCTTTTTTCGGGAAAAACACCTGGCTATTATTTCGCAACGACTTAGTAAAACCGCTGCGAAATACTACTGGTGAGCAAGCAAGGCACCAATGCCGCGGCTCCTTTTTGTAATTTGCGGCGTTGCGTCCCCAAATGAGCTTTCGCGGTCTGGTTCTGCTTGTGTTTTTGCTGCTGGGCCTGCTGGCCCGGCCGGCGCGCGCGCAGACGTTTGACCCGCGCTCGGCCGTGCCGCCCGACTCGCTGAAAGCCAAGCTGGAGATACTTCCCCAGCGCCCCGACTCCCTGCGCCAGCGCTTCGACGAGCAGCGGCTGCTGAACCGGCTGCAGGCCTACTCGCGCCGCAAAACCATTGCCGGCCGGGCGGCGTCGGCCTTGTTCAATTTCACGCGGCGGCAGGAGGAGCAGGCCGGGCTCGATGCCGTGCTGCTGGACCGGCAGTTCGACCGGCACAACTTCAAAATCGTGCGGCACATCAACATCCGCACACTCGACGCCTTCGGCTACAACCTGTCCGATTCAACCCGGGTGCCGCGCACGGCCATTGAAAAAGCGGGTAATGCGCTGCATATCAAAACGTCGCGTTCGCGTATTCGGCAGGTGCTGCTGTTCCGGCCCGGTCAGCCGCTGGAGCCCCAGGCCCTGGCCGAATCGGAACGCCTGCTGCGTCAGACGCCCGAAATCCTGGATGCCCGTGTGCTGGTGAACGAGCGCACCACCACCCGCGACAGCGTGGATATTGAGGTGCTGACCAAGGACGTGTTCAGCATCACGGCGGGCGTGGAGGTGGGCACGCCCACGTCGGGCGTCATCACGGCCGGCGACGACAATTTCCTGGGCCAGGGCCACCAACTGGCCAACTCCTACCGCTACGGCCGCGAGCTGCCCCAATCCTGGGCCTACGAAGGCAGCTACACGGCTCCGTTTCGGCATTTTTTGTATGCCCAGGCCCGCTACCGCAACGAATATAACTACCGCTCAGGAGGGGTGTCGCTCACCCGCGACTTCTATTCGCCCAGCACGCGTTACGCCGGGGCCATCAACCTGAACGCCTACGACCAGAACATTCCCTTGCAGGCCCCACCCGAGGGGCAGCCATATGTGTTTTACCCCTTGCGCTACCTGGTGCAGGATGCCTGGGTGGGCCGCGCCCTGCGCCTGCGCTCCTACGACCTGGGCTACGAGAATCCGGGCCGCATCATTGTGGCAGCCCGGGTCATCAACACCAATTATACGGCCACGCCGCAGCCCACCGACATTCCGCCGCCGGCCTACCACAACGGCGCGCTGCTGTTGGGCACGGTGGGTTATTCGGTGCGCCGCTATTATAAGGCCCGGTACCTGTTCGGCTTTGGCCGCACCGAGGACGTGCCCACGGGCACGCTGCTCAGCTTCACGGCGGGCTATGAGTTGAACAGTGTGCTGCCGCGCCGCTATTTTGATGTTCGCATTGCGGCGGCCAGCTTCAGCGCCAACAGCGGCTACCTCTACGGAGCCGTTGATTTTGGCTCATTCCAGACCGTCAACCAGCCCCGCGTATGGCAACAGGGCCTGCTGGGCACCGAGCTCACGGCCTTCACCAAGCTCTACCACGCGGGCAACTGGCAGTACCGGCACTTTCTCAGCAGCCGGGGCACCATCGGGCTGAACCGCAACCCCGGCGATATCCTCCAGGGCATCACCAACGACCGGGGCCTGCGCGGGTTTTCGCCGGGGCAGCCCATCATTGCCACCAGCCGCTTCGTGGTCAACTACGAAACCACGCTCTTTACTCCGCTCTCACTGCTGGGGTTCCGGCTGGCGGGCATCGCCTTTGCCGATGCCGCCTGGGTGAGCGACCAGCCCCGGGGCGGCACGCCCTTCGGCGGCTCGCCCTACACGGCCTTTGGGCTGGGCCTGCGCTTCCGCAATGAGTTCACGGCCCTGCGCACGTTCCAGCTGCTCATCGGCTATTACCCGCGCGGGCTGGCCACGCCCAATGGCATCAAAATGTTTGAGTCGACCCGCGAAACGGTGACGTTCAACGATTTCGGCCTCGGGGCCCCTGGCACAGCCCCGTTTCAATAAAGTAAATTGGTAGCGGTATGACTGAGTGAAAGCAACTCACTACGCCGCTCAGTCATACCGCTACTCAGTCGCTCAATTGCCCGAATTGAAGGAAATGGGCACGGTGCAGGCCGTGCGCACGGGCTGGCCGTTGGAGCGGCCGGGCTCCCAGGGCGGCATCAGCCACACCAGGCGCAGGGCCTCGTCGTTGAGGCCGGAGCCGGGGCCACTCACCACGTGGGCATCCTGCACTTTCCCCTGGGCACTGAGAATAAAATTGACAAGCACCCGGCCCGATATGCGCCGTTGCAAGGCCTGCTGCGGGTAGCGGATGTTCTTGCTGAGGTAGGCCATAAAGGCTTTGTCGCCGCCCGTAAACTGCGGGCGTACCTCCGGGTTGATGAATACCGAATCGGGCTTGATGGCGGCCTGGGCCATCGGGCTGGCAGGGGCAGCCGGGTTGGGGCCGGTTTGGGCCAGGCTCTGGCCGGTAGCCAGCAGGCCCAGCAGACCAACACCTAACAGGAAGCGTAGAGGATTTATCACGTCGCGAGGGAATAAGGAGTAGATGATAAACGCAAGGCCAGAAAGTCTAGCAACAGCCTAAGCTACGAAAGTTTTACGGAATTGGCTTTTCTAAATAAAATAAATGCGCTGTCAAGTGCAGAAAACTATTTAGAAAAGGTACTATCGGCCAATCCCATATTCAGCGAAGCTAGCGCAATAGCGGTTTGAGCGGATATTCCTATGACACAAAAATATTATCCATTTGCATTTTTTTATAACACCTTAATTATTGTTAGCAATTATTTAATTTAACTATTCTAATAACGATTCGAACAACTGAAGTGAGTAGTAGAAAATCAGCTATGTTTGTAATCGTAAATCGACGATAAACAAAAACATTGTATGGCTACTCACAAGCGGGCCGAATTCACCGAAGCAGAGCAACGACTGGCGGTCATAGCAAAGGCGCTAGGGCATCCGGCGCGGGTGGCCATTGTGCGGCTGCTGGCCCAGCGCCGGGCCTGCGTGTGCGGCGAACTGGTGCTGGAACTGCCACTGTCGCAAAGCACCGTGTCGCAGCACCTCAAGGAGCTGAAAGCGGCCGGGCTGGTGCAGGGCGAAGTAGATGGCCCCCGCGTGTGCTACTGCCTCGACCCGGCCGGCTGGGCCGTGGCCCGGCAGCTACTCGGCGATTTGCTGACGGAAATGCCCACTCCTGGGACTGCCACTCCCGGCTGCTGCTGAGCTGATTAATGCCCTCCCCTCCTTCCAGAATCACTTTTAACCAAGCAATACCATGAAAATCTCCGAGATGAAAGAAGTGCTGAACGGGCTGAGCGCCGTGAGCTTCCGGCTGCCCGATGGCACGCAACTGCCGGCCCATTTCCATGTGACGGAGGTGGGACTGGTGAGCAAGCATTTTATCGACTGCGGCGGCGTGGAGCGGCGCGAAACGGTGGCCAACTTCCAGCTCTGGGAGGCCGGCGACTACGACCACCGGCTGGCCCCGCAGAAATTCCTGCACATCCTGCAATTGTCGGAGAAAATCCTGGGGCGCGAGGATTTGGACATTGAGGTGGAGTACCAGCAGGCCACCATCGGCAAGTTCGGGCTGGCCTTTGATGGCACTGATTTCCTGCTCACGGCCAAGCACACGGCCTGCCTGGCGCAGGATGCCTGCGGCATTCCGGCCGACCAGCAGTTTGCCCTGCCCCAGCTGCAAGTGGCGGGCTGCGCGCCGGGCAGCGGGTGCTGCTAGATGACTATAACCAACGCTTTTCAACTGCTTCCCCAACCCCTTATGCCTGCTAAAAAGAACATTCTGGTGCTATGCACCGGCAACTCCTGCCGCAGCCAGCTGCTGCACGGCTACCTGGCGCAGGCGCTGGGCGACCGCGCCACCGTGTACAGCGCCGGCGTCGAAGTGCACGGCCTAAACCCCCGCGCCGTGCGCGTGATGGCCGAGGACGGCGTGGACATCTCAGCCCACACCAGCAACCACGTCGATGAGTACGCCGCCGTGCCTTTCGACTACATCATCACCGTGTGCGACCATGCCAATGAGGTGTGCCCGGTGTTTCCCTCCACGGCTAAAAAGCTGCACCACAACTTCCCCGACCCCGCTAAGGCCACCGGCAGCGAGGAGGAAATAATGGCCCAGTTCCGCAGCGTGCGCGATGAGGTGAAGGCTTATGCGCAGGGCTTTGTGCGGGCCGAGTTTTAGGGGTGGGGTGCGGGGCTTGCCCCCGCCCGTGGAATAGGCACTGTTCTAACGATTTTGTTCAACGACGGGCGGGGGCAAGTCCCGCCCCTACCCCATTTACTCCATGACCATACTTCCTCTCACGGCCGCGCACTGGCCGGCCGTGCGCGCCATTTACGCCGAGGGCATGGCCACCGGCACCGCCACCTTCGCCACCGAGCCGCCTACCTGGGAAGCCTGGGATACCGGCCACCTGGCTTCCTGCCGCTTGGTAGCCACCGACGAAACGGGTCGGGTGCTGGGCTGGGCGGCCCTCTCGCCGGTTTCGGGGCGCTGCGTGTACGCGGGCGTGGCCGAGGTGAGCGTGTATGTGGGGGCCGCCGCCCGGGGGCGCGGCGTGGGGCTGGCCCTAATGAAAGCGCTGGTAACAGAATCGGAACAAAAAGGCCTATGGACCTTACAGGCGGGCATTTTTCCTGAAAATACAGCCAGCGTGCGGCTGCATGAGGCGGTGGGCTTCCGGCAGGTGGGGCGGCGCGAACGCATCGGCCAGCTGCGCGGTGTGTGGCACGATACCCTGCTGCTGGAACGCCGCAGCGCGGTGGTGGGCACTGCCAACACCGCCGGGGCCTGATGCAACCAAGCCTGCGAACCTGCCTGCTGGCCGAGGCGCTGGGCACGGCCATTCTGTTGATTTTTGGGACCGGCGCGGCGGTGGTCGATGCCCAGACGCACGCGCTGGGGCACGGCGGTGTGGCGGCGGCTTTCGGACTGGTGGTGTTCGTCATCATCCAGAGCCTGGGCGAAACCAGCGGCGCGCACGTGAACCCGGCCGTGACGGTGGCCTTCTGGGCGATGGGAAGGTTTCCCGGGACGCGGGTGCCGCCCTATGTGCTGGCGCAGCTGGCGGGCGCGGCGTTGGGCAGCGGGCTGGTGCTGGGCGTGGCCGGGCCGGGCTCCGACCTCGGGGCTACGCTGCCGGCCCACGGCCCCTGGCAGGCGCTCGGCATCGAAACGTTCCTCACCTTCTGGCTCATGCTGGTGATTCTGCGGGTCACCTCGGGCCCGAAGGAAATGGGCATGCTGGCGGGGTTGGCCATCAGCGTGGCGGTGGCGCTGGAGGCGCTGGTGGCGGGGCCGCTCACGGGTGCGAGCATGAACCCGGCCCGCTCGCTGGCCCCGGCCCTGTTTAGCGGCATCTGGACGGATTGGTGGGTGTATGTGGTGGGGCCGGTAGCCGGCGCACTGCTGGCCGTGGCGGTGGATAAGGGCTTGCAGCTGCACCCCGCGGCCGATGTAGAGACGCAACATTTTGCGTCTCGTCGTTGAACGATGACGTTGAATGACCGAAGCCGCGCCGTTCAAACAAACAGCTAAACAACATCAGCAACGACGAGACGCAAAATATTGCGTCTCTACCTCGTTTTGGCAGGCCAGACTATCACAAACACTCCCTAAAATATCCCACAAAAAAAGCGCCCCACCAATGCGGTGAGGCGCTTTTTCATTCTCCCAGGCCGTCCTTATCAGGGCTGCGGCGTGGTTGCGGGCGCGGGGGTGTACTCAAACTTGAATTCGACCCGCCGGTTTTTCGACATACCGGCCTTTGTGGTATTTGGGGCCACCGGCTCACTCTCGCCCCGGCCTTCGGTGATGACGCGCTCAGACTCGACGCCTTTGTTGGTGAAGTAGCGCTTCACGGCTTCGGCGCGGCGCAGGGACAGGGCTTGGTTGTACTCATCGGTGCCGCGGCTGTCGGCGTGGCCGATAATGCGGAGCTGATAGTCCGGGTGGGCTTTCATGGCGGCCGCAATGCTGTTGGCCTTAGGATAGGAGCTGCGCTCGATGATGGTGCTGTTGGTCCGGAACCGGATGGGAGACTGCAATTTCAGCGTGCCGGGGTCGATGGCCAGCGGGCAGCCCACCGAGTCGACGCGAGTGCCGGCGGGCGTGTCGGGGCACTTATCGGCGGGGTCGTTCACGCCGTCTTTATCCTGGTCGAGCACTACGGGGCAGCCGCTGGCGTCTACCTGGGTGCCGGTGGGCGTGCCGGGGCATTTGTCCACGTTGTCGGGGATGCCGTCGCCGTCGGTGTCGGGGCAGCCGCGCAGGGCGGCCGTACCGGGCTGGTCGGGGCAGGCGTCGTCGCCGTCGCGCACGCCGTCGCCGTCACGGTCGGGGCAGCCTTCGAGGGTGGCCAGGCCCTTCTCGGTGGGGCACTTGTCCTGGTAGTCGGGCACGCCGTCGGCGTCGCCGTCGAGGGGGCAGCCGGCGGGGTCCACGGCCACGCCGGTGGGTGTGTTGGGGCATTTGTCTTTGCGGTCGGGCACACCGTCGCCATCGGTATCCTTGGGCTTGCCCAGGGCGATGGTGACGCCGGCGGTGTGCTGCAGGTACCGGTCATCGAACTTGTCGGCGTCGCGGATGGGCTCGCCGTCGAAGTTCGCATTCAGCGGAATGTGCTGGCCGGTTTGGATGAAAATCCCGAGGCCCTCGCTGACCTGGAAGTTGATGCCAGCCGCTCCAAACAGGTCGAAATACGTGGTTTTGTCATTGACGGAAGTTCCGCGCACCACGCCTTCGCGGTTCGTGAAGGCCAGGCCCGGCGAGGCCAGCAGGTAGGGCTGCACCACGGCATCCTCCTTGATGGCCCAGCCGTTGTTGAGCTTTAGCTTCAGGGCTAGGTTCACGCTGGTTACCTTGGTGCTGAAGTTGGTGGCCGCGCTTTGGCTGCCTTCGAGCTTCACGTAGCTGCCCTGCAGGCCCAGGTCGAGGCCCGGGGTGAGGTAGCGGTTGATGCCCAGGCCGCCGCCGTAGCGGTTGCGGTCCCACTTCCAGAAATCTTCGCCCAGGCTGCCCTTGTACTGGGAAGCGCTGCCGAAGAGGCTGATGGCGGTTTTGCGGTCGGCGGTTTGGGCGTGGCCGCGCGGGGCCGCCACCAGTAGTACTCCCACGACCAGCAACGGAGTTAAAAAACGTCTCATGCGAATGGGGTTTGGAGTGAAGTATCGACCCGATGGCAAGGCACGGCAAGGCGCCGGGTCACACACATAGCCAATACGCTATACTTTGCAGATGACAGAAGGTTATGGATGAGGTAATGCCTTTTAAGCAGCTTCGGGGTCGAACGATGTAGGGACGGGGTCGTACCCGGCAGGGCTTGCCCCCACCCAGTTCTGAGGTCAGCATTTTCGCCCGACCTTTGCCCTTTCACCCCTAAACACTCCTCGAAAATGGCCAGCCTCCTCCTCGGCGATTACAACGACCTCGAAGTAGCCCGCGAAACCAGCATCGGCCTTTACCTCACCTCCGACGACGGCGACCTGCTGCTGCCCGAAAAGTACGTGGAGGCCGGCACCCGCGTGGGCGACATCGTGCGCGTGTTCGTGTACCGCGACTCGGAAGACCGCCTCATTGCCACCAACCTGCGCCCCCTGGCCCTGGTCGACAGCTTTGCCGCCCTCACCGTGAAGGACCATGGCCCAGCCGGCGCCTTCCTAGAATGGGGCCTGGAAAAAGACCTGCTCCTGCCCTACCGCAACCAGCGGCGCGACCTGCGTGTGGGCGAGCGGGTGTTCGTGTACGTGTACCTCGACGAGGAAAGCGACCGCCTCGTGGCCTCCACCAAGTGGAAGCAGTTCCTGAGCCAGGAGCCCTTCCGCGGCGAGCCCGGCGACGAGGTGCGCCTGCTGGTGGCCGACGAAACCGAGCTGGGCTACCCCGTCATCGTGAACGGCACGCACCAGGGGCTGCTGTTTCACAACGAAGTATTCCGCCCCCTGCGCCTGGGCGAGCAGCTGACCGGCTTCCTGCGCCAGGTGCGCGCCGATGGCAAGCTCGACGTGCGCCTGCAACGCGACGGCTACGGCGAAGTAGACTCGGCCACCGACACGCTGCTCAAGGCCCTGAAAGCCGCGCCCGGCGGCCGCCTGCCCCTGGGCGATAAGAGCCTGGCTGAAGACGTGTACCGCCGCGTGGGCATGAGTAAAAAGGTATTCAAAAAGGCGCTGGGCGCCCTGTTCCGGCAGGGCTTGGTGCTGCTGGAGCCGGAAGCCACGGTACTGAAGTAAGTAGAACGTCAAACTCCCCTCCTTACCAAGGAGGGGACGTTCGCGCTTCAGCGCGAACTGGGGTGGTTGGGGCGTAGGAGAATCGTTGAACAAAAGCAATCAGCCATGACCACCCTCAACAACCTCCCCCACAAAAAAGACGAACGCCGCACCCTCCGCAACAACCTAACCCCCGCCGAAGCCAAATTATGGAGCGTCCTGAAAAGCGGCCAATTATCCGGCCGCAAATTCCGACGCCAGCATAGCATCGGCGAATTCATCCTGGACTTCTATTGCCCACAGGAAAAGCTTGCCATTGAATTGGATGGTGCCGGCCATTTCACAACATCCGGTAATTTGCACGATGCGGCGCGTACTGCGTATCTGAACGCCGTTGGTATTCGGGTAATTAGATTTGAGAACGAGCTCATCTGGTCTGCCTTGGGAAGCGTGTTGCAAACCATTGAAAGCAGCTTTATTGGGATTGGGCGTTAACGCCCGGCATTCTACGCCCACAACCACCCCAGTTCGCGCTGAAGCGCGAACATCCCCTCCTTGGTAAGGAGGGGAGTTTGACCGCTAATCATCCCCCACCCTACCTATGCCAAAAACCGCTTTACTCGCCGGGGCCACGGGCCTCATCGGTTCGCAGCTGCTGCCGCTGCTGCTCGCTTCGGAGCGCTACGCCAAGGTGATTGTGGTGGGGCGCAAGGCCGTGCCCACTATCCACCCCAAGCTGGTGCAGGTGGTCACGGAGCTGGACAAGCTGGAAGAAGTGCGCCTCAAGCTCATCGCCGACGACGTGTTTTGCTGCCTGGGCACCACCATGGCGCAGGCGGGCTCGAAGGAGGCGTTTTTCAAGGTCGATTTCCTGTACGTGGTGCAGCTGGCGGCGCTGGCGGCCGGCAATTTTGCCTCGCAGTTCATGGTGGTGTCCAGCATGGGGGCCGATGCCGACAGCCGCATCTACTACAGCCGGGTGAAGGGCGAGATGGAAGCCGCCGTGCAGCAGGCCCCGTTTCGGGCCATCCATATTTTCCGGCCCTCGCTGCTGCTGGGCGAGCGGCCGCACCCCCGCCTGGGCGAGCGCCTGGGGGCCGTGGTGCTGAAACTGCTGCGCCCCCTGCTGCGGGGGCCGCTGCTGAAATACCGCCCGGTGCCCGGCGCGGCCGTGGCCGCCGCCATGTTGCGCGCCGCCGAAGAAGATGGCGGCGGGCTGCGGGTGCACTCGTCGGAAGAGTTTACGCCGCGCTAGGCCACCCCTACCCGCCCCGTGGCGAAACGCCCGACGCAGGAGCAGCCGCGCCGTAGCTTGAAGCAGCAAAAAGCCTCGCCAGTGTCTGGCGAGGCTTTTTTGGGCATTAGCGCTTATACTTTTCCTGTGTCATAGAATTATCAATCTGATTCCTGAATTCATTCATCAAAGCTAGAACATTATCCAGCAACTCAATATATTCATCCTCATCAATTAACACATCCCGACCATGTGCAATGGCGTTTCTTTTCTCCAATAATTTGACATCAATCAAATTACTCTTTGCAGCGAAGCTCTCATGCTCAAGGCCTAATGAAGAAATAATATTTTTTAGAACAGTTGAATTAAGATTTGACTTAGTATTAACCTCTTCCTTTGACAAGCCTGTACTTCTCTCACCCATGTCATTTTCAAAGAAACTAATAAGGTCAATCAAAGAAGTAATATTATCACTTTTAACAAATGATATTTTCTGTCTTAAAGACAGAGCCAAGAAGTTTGTTGAAAGTTCATTGTATTTAAATCTTCTCTTTCCTACAAAGTTTATGTATGCTTTGCCAGTGTTTTTTATAAAACCTTCCCAATGTGCATACAACATTGTTACCCCTGACCTAAGCAACACTCTGCGTTTTGAATCAATTTTAGAATTGATAAAAATCAGTCCTTTGATATCATCCAGCTCCTTTCTACGCCAAGAGATTTCAGCACTCATAAAATCGTAGAGTTCTTCGATTGTGCCGCCCTTCATTTCTTAACTAGAATTTTAGGAACGAACATCTGACGGCCTAATGGAATAATAGACGGTATGCGCGAAGATGCCCTTACACCGGAGCCGGAATTGGCAACAAAGACCTTGTTGGACCAAATTCCAGCAACTATCGGCATTAAATCGCCTTTGGTTTTCTCTAACACAGAGTAGTTGTAGCCTACACCCAAAGCTACTGCTTCAAAAGCAGACAGGAGAAATCCCCCTGTAAACTTTTGTTTATTATTATCATATTTACGCAGGCATTCTTCGCCTATTCTATCACGCAGCAATTTGAATGTTTTATCAAACGCCTCTTTTTCCTTTTTCATATCAATTGCTTTTGTTTCCAGAAGCTCTATCATTTTATTAGTTAAGAAATCATTGACATCGCCAACTTTTTTCAAATCCGTTTGATTTATGGTTCTAAATATTACAAAGCGCAGAGCTAAATCCATATCGTATTGTTCGTCTACTGCTCTATCACTAAGAGAAGTGCAGGCTTTAAAATCATCGTTATTCGCAAGTTTACGAAGCCATTCATAGAACCCTATATTCATCATAACAGCAATTGAATTCCTAACCTCTTGTGCTGACAAAGATGAGCCACCCGTATTCAGCCGTTGAAACAACTCATATTTACTTGTTTCGTTACTCTCGCGCAGTATTATACTAACCGTAATTTTTGTTCTCTTTATAATAAGCCTCTGAGCTGGAGTCAAAGACTTATCATCATCATCATCCTCCCACTTTTTACCTTCTAACCCCGGTAAATATTTAGTCCCTTGTAGTACCAGAGGAGATTCAAGCTCGCCATTAGTCTTTTTTAGCATCCCAACCAACTGGTATATAGTCGATAGCCTCTGTAAACCATCAACAACGTCCCACACACCATCAGGGCGCTGAGCAACGAAAACTTGCGGGATGGGAATACCCAGAAGTATAGATTCAATTAATCTTGTCTTTTGTGAAGCAGACCACCTAAAAAACCTCTGAAATTCTGGGTGAATATCTATTTCTTCAGACTCATAGATGCTAATCCACTCCCCGATTGACATTGAGTATCCATCGGTTTTTATCTCTTTTCTTGCTTTATCAATTTGTTGTTGCAGATTCATATGAATGAATTTAAAGGCATTTGATTAATTTTGGACAACGGCAAGGTACGAACATCAAATGAACGAAAAATATCGAGTTATCATGATTTGAACTTCCAAGCTTAGCTAGGATATTAGCTTCAATAATCCCCAATACTACAAAAAAGCCCCGCCAGCTACTGGCGGGGCTTTCTGTTTCTCGTCGCGGCTTAGGCGGCGGGCTTGGGGGCTACGTCGCCTTTCGGGCCGCCCCCGCCGAGGATGATGAGCTTGGTGTAGCCCTGGAAGCGCAGCCACACGTCCGCCCCCGGTCAGGTGACTACAGAACAGTCTCCCCCGCGCCCCCGCGCTTCTTTGCAGCCTCAACCAATTTTCCCGCCCTATGAAACTTCTTCTCGCGCCATTGGTCGCATGCCTGGCAGCCTTTTCGCTGCACGCCCCCGCGCCCCCCAAAAAGCCCGCCGCGCCCAAAGACTACGTCATCACCCAGTTCGGGGCCAGCCTCGACAGCACCAAGCTCAACACCCAGGCCATTCAAAAGGTCATCGACAAGGCCAGTGCCGCCGGCGGGGGCACCGTGGTGGTGCCGAAGGGCGTTTTCCTGAGCGGGGCGCTGTTTTTCAAGCCCAACACCCACCTGCGCCTGCAAGCCGGCGGCAAGCTCAAAGGCTCCGACAACATTGCCGACTACCCCCTCATCCCCTCCCGCATGGAGGGCCAGAAGCTCGATTACTACGCCGCCCTCGTCAACGCCACCAAGGTAAATGGCTTTACCATCACCGGCCCCGGCACCATCGACGGCAACGGCCTGCGCTTCTGGAAAACCTTCTGGGCGCACCGCGACTCCATGTCGAAAGCCCACCTGCCCTCCACCAACCTGGAAGTACACCGCCCCCGCCTGCTCTTCATCTGGGGCTGCGATAAGGTGACCATCAAAAACGTGAAGCTGCACAACTCCGGCTTCTGGACCACCCACCTCTACCAGTGCACCAACGTGCTGATGGACGGCTGCGACATCCGCTCGCCCTTCCGCCCCGTGAAGGCCCCCAGCACCGATGGCGTGGATATCGACGTGTGCAGCAAAGTCACCATCCGCAACTGCTACGTGTCCGTCAACGACGACGGCATCTGCATGAAGGGCGGCAAAGGCCCCACCGCCCAGAAACTGCCCGAAAACGGCCCCATCGAAGACGTGCTGGTCGAAAACTGCACCTTCGGCGAAGTCCACGCCGCCCTCACCTGCGGCAGCGAGTGCATCCACGCCAACCGCATCACCATGCGCAACTGCCGTGTGGACAACGAGCGCCCCATCCTGCTCTTCAAAATGCGCCCCGACACCTACCAGCTCTACGAAAACATCACCGTCGAAAACATCACCGGCAAGTGCGGCACCATCGTCACGCTCTCGCCCTGGATGCAGTTTTTCAACATGGCCGGCAGCACCGAAAAGCCCTTCGGCACCATCCGCAACATCCGCATTTCCAACGTCAACGTGAAGTGCAAGCAGTTTGCCGTGCTCAATGGCAACCCCACCGACAAGGTGTCCAACATCACCTTCAAAGACGTGACCGCCACCGCCGACAACGCCGCCTTCCCCAACCTGTACCCCGACGTGAAATTTGAAAACGTCACCCTCAACGGTGCCCCGCTGAAAGCCACGCCAGCCGCGCAGGCTGCCCCAGCCGCGACGCCCCTGAAGCCGGACTAATCCCGCACTATACCAAGTATGAAGCGGCAACTAGCCGTGGTTTGCTTGTGATTGGGCTGTGTTATCAAAAGTGATTTCCCGCAGTGTTCGCAGTGGTCAAACCGCAGTGGCCGCAGTGTCCGGCAAATAAAAACACTGCGGCCACTGCGGTTTGACCACTGCGAACACTGCGGGAAAATTATTTGCATAAGCCCTACTTGAAAAAAGCTGGCGGCGGGTGTAAGGGTAGTATCTGGTGAGCGTCTGGCCATCCATGAACACCCTTTCGAATCTCGTCGGCGCGCTGCTGCTGGCCGCCCCGGCGCTGGCCCAAACTGCCTCGGCCCCGCCGCTCACGGCCTCGGCCCTGGCAGTGGGCACCGCCGCTCCCGCTTTCAAAGGCCAGGATGCCACCGGGCACCCCATAGAGCTGCGCCAGCTCCTGAAAAAGGGGCCAGTGGTGCTGTATTTCTATCGCGGGCAGTGGTGCCCGTACTGCAACAAAGAGCTGAGCCAGCTCCAGGATTCGTTGCAGGTGCTCACGGACAAAGGCGCGCAAGTAGTGGTGGTAACGCCCGAAACCCCGGCCAACATCACCCAGACGGTGGCCAAAACCAGGGCCTCTTTCCCCATCGTACATGACCAGGATTTGACCATTATGAAGGCCTACAAAACCGCCTTCGTAGTGGACGATGCCACGGCGAAAAAATACCTGACCTACGGCATCGACCTGAAGCAGGCCAACGGGCTCGACCAGAATATCCTGCCCGTGCCCGCCACCTACGTCATCGGCCGCGACGGCAAAATCAGGTTTGCCTACTTCGATGCCGACTACCGCCACCGTGCCAGTGTGCGCCAAGTGGCGCAGGCGCTGTAATTCCCATCACCCTTATCAGCTTGCCTCATGCTTCGCTCGTTTCATCGCCTGGGCCTGTGGGCCATTTTGTTCGGGCTGGCAGCCTGCACCAGCAATAATTTGGAAGAGCAGCCGCCCGCGCCGGTCGTTGGGCCGGCGCTCTACCGCGTCACTTTTGAAGCCACTTGGAGCGCGGGCACGCACATAAATTTCCCGGCAGGGGCGCATTTCTCGGCCGTTATCGGGGCTTCGCACCGGGCCGATGGCCTCCTGTTCCGGCCCGGCCAGCCGGCCAGCACCGGCATCAAAAACATGGCCGAGCGCGGCAATAATACCGCGCTGCGAACCGAAATAATGGCCCTGCAAAGCAGCGGCGCGGCCTTCCGCACGCTGGAGGGGCGCGTCATCAGCTCGCCGGGCACGGTGGCCGACACCATTCGCCTGGATGCCGCCCACCCCCGCCTGAGCCTCGTTACGATGATTGCGCCCAGCCCGGACTGGTTTGTGGCGCTGGAAGACGAAAACCTGCTCGATGCCAACGGCCAATGGGTGGCCCAGCGCCGGGTATCTGCCCGCGCCTACGATGCCGGCACCGACAGCGGCCCCACCTTCACCGCCCCCGACCAGGCCACACTGCCAGCCGGCGTGGTGGCCCCGCTGCTGCTGCCGCCCGCCGTTGGCCCCGCGCCCGACGGCCCGCCTCTAGGCACCTGGCTCCTGGAGCGCATCAACTAAGCCGGCTCGGGTAAAGGGCGCTACCCTACCCAAAGCTTACAGCCAACGACCGTCTTAATTCACGCTAGAAAAGACCTGACAATACCCTGTTGCGAGGACCAGTAGCGACGGAACGCGCCCGAGCCACGGCGCACTTCCTGCCCTGCCGCTTACTTTTGTCCAAGTTTCATCATTCGCATACAGTGTTTTCCCATGAATTATTTACGTCTTACGGCCTTCCTATTGCTCCTGCTGCCCGGGCTGGCAGCTAATGCCCAATCAAAGAAAAAAAGCAGCGGTGGCGGCAGCAGCAGCGGTTCGGGATATAATACCGGCATTGGTTTGCGTGGCGGCGGCTGGTCGTCGGGCCTCACGCTGAAGCACTTTCTGGGCAGTGGCAAGGGCGTGGCCATTGAGGGCCTGCTCACGACGGAGTACAAAGCGCACGGTGGCCGCCTCACCATCCTTGGCGAAAAGCACATGGGCGTGGCCGATGTGAAGGGCCTGCAGTTTTACTACGGTGCGGGCTTCCACGCCGGGGCCTACCAGGGCCGCTACTACTTCGCCGACGACCGGTTTTACTACAACGGCCGCAACGGCGACGTGTATTTCCTGAAAGGCAACAAGTACGGCTACTACTACGACGAAACCACCTACCTCGCCATCGGCGCCGACCTCATCCTAGGCCTCGAATACAAGCTGCCCGACCTGCCCTTCGTGGTGGGCGTCGATTACAAGCCCTTCTTCGAGGTGTTCCACGGCTACACCGGCTTCTACAACGACGCGGCCGTGAGCCTGCGCGTCACGTTCTAGCCCCGCGCCCAAAAGCGCGCTGCAAAGGCCCCGTCAGGTATTGGCGGGGCCTTTTTTTGTTGCAGGGAGCAGCCCCGTAACGTGAGCGCCGGCCGGTATCATGGGCTTATCCCCATATTTGCATCTCACCTCTCCCCACCGCGCCATGAGCTCCCTGATACAATTCGTTGCCAACTACGACGACCTTTCCACCGATAAGGGCTTTCAGTTCAAGTTTCATTGCGACAAGTGCCATAACGGCTATATGTCGCGGTTTCAGCCCAACGCCATGGGCATTGCGGGCAGCCTGCTCAACGCGGCCAGTAGCCTGTTTGGCGGCCTGGGCGGGGTCGAGAACGCCGCTTACCAGATTCAGCAGGCCGTGGGCGGCAAGGCCCACGACTCGGCACTGGAAACGGCCGTGGCCGAGGGCAAGCAGCAGTTTAAGCAATGCACCCGCTGCGGCCACTGGGTGTGCCCCGATGCCTGCTGGAACCACAGCGCCGGCCTCTGCGAAGACTGCGCCCCCGACGAGCAGGAGGAACTGCGCGCCCAGCAGGCCCAGGCCACGCGCGAGCAAATCCGCACCCAGACCCGCGCCCAGGACTACACTAAAAACCTCGATTTCCTGAACCGCGACGCCCTGCTGCAGTGCCCCAACTGCCAGTCCAAGCTGGCTCCCGGCCAGAAATTCTGCCCCAGCTGCGGCACCGCCACCGCTGCCCAAACCCAGCCCCGCCACTGCACCAGTTGTGGCGAGGCGCTGAAACCCGAGCAGAAATTCTGCCCCAGCTGCGGCACGAAGGCGGGATAGCGGGAGGTGTTGAGTAAAGAGAACGTCATGCTTTGACTGTGTTCAGCATGACGTTCTTTTAATTTTCGTTGATTCTAGCTTCTTCGTCTCACCTTCCCAATTCCATGGCCACCGTCAAGCCCATTCTGCGCATTTTTGATTACGCCAAAGCCATTGAGTTTTACCTCGACTGGCTGGGTTTCCGCATCGACTGGGAGCACCGGCCGGAGGGCAGCCCGGGCTATCTGCAAATCACCCGGGAGGACGTGACGCTGCACCTCTCCGAGCACCACGGCGACTGCGCGCCGGGTGCGCGGGTGTTCATTGACGATTTTGAGCACCTCACGGCCTACCACGCGCAGCTGCTGGCCCGGCAGTACAAGCACAACAAGCCGGGCCTGGATATCCCCTTCTACGACCCCACGGCATTGGAAATGACGGTTATCGACCCGTTTCACAACCGCCTCACGTTTGTGCAGCGCCGGTAGCTTGCGCGGCGCGGGGAGCCCCGGGGCTTGTACCTTCGGGGACTACCGCCCTAGCTGATTCTCCATGCCCGTTCCTGCTGCCCCGACTCTCCCGGCCGACGTTCCCTACTCGCAGGAACTGTTGCAGGTGGTCCTCAACACGTCCCAAACCGGCTTCATGCTGCTGCGGCCCGTGTTCGACGCCGCCAAGACCACCATTATCGACCTGGCCTGGGTGTACCTCAACCCCACCGCTCAGCAGATGCTGCGGCTGCCCCAGCGCCCCACCGAGTCGTTTCTGACCCTGTTTCCGACGGCGGAAGCGGCCGGCGTGTTCGGCTTCTACCGCGACGCGTTTTTGAGCGGCCGGGTGGAGCGTCGCCAGAACAACTACCAGCACGACGGGCTCGACGGGTACTACCTGCTGGTGGCCCAGCGCCAGGGCGAGGTGCTGGTGGTGAATTTCGACGACACCAACGACCAGGCCCGCACGACCATGGAGCAGGAGTTGCGCGCCAGCCAGGCGCGCGAGTTGGAGGCCCGCGCCGAAGCCGAGTTGCAGCACCAGCACCTGGAGCTGCTGCTGCACGATGCCCCGGCCATGATTTGCGTGTTCGACGGGCCGCAGCACGTCTTTCAATTTGTGAATCCGCCCTACCAGGCGCTGGTCGGCGACCGGCCCATTGTGGGCAAACCCATTGCCGAAGCCATGCCCGAACTGGTGGGCCAGCCCATCTTCGGCCTGCTGGACAACGTGTACCGGACCGGCGAAACCTTTCGGGCGTCGGAAATGCTGGTGCAGCTCGACCACGACAACGAAGGCCGCCGGGAGCTGGAAAAACGTTATTACAATTTCATCTACCAGGCCCGGCATAATTCCAAAGGGGCCATCAATGGCATTTTCGTATTTGCCTACGACGTGACGCCACAGGTGCTGGCCCGCCAGGAAATTCAGGCGCTAAACGAGGAGCTGGCCGCTATCAACGAAGAGCTGCGGACCAGCAACGACGAGTTCCTGACCGCCAATGCTGCCCTGGCCCAATCGGAGCAGCAACTTTCTGCGCTCAACCAGGAACTGGAAAGCCGCGTGGCCGCCCGCACCCACGAGGCGCAAGCCGCCCGCGCCGAAGCCGAGGCCCGACGCACCGAGTTGCAGCAGGTGTTCGAACAGGCTCCGGTGGCCATTGCCCTGTTCCAGGGGCCGCGCTACGTCATCGAAATGGCCAATGCCCCCGTGTGCGCGCTGTGGGGCCGCACGCTTGAACAAGCCCTGCACACGCCGCTGTTTGAGCTGCTGCCCGAGGCGGCAGGCCAGGGCTTCGAGGAATTGCTCGATGGCGTGATGGCCACGGGGGTTCCCTTCGTGGCCCAGGAGCTGCCCTCGTTTATCGACCGGCACGGCCACCGCGATACCGTGTACTGGAACTTTGTGTACGAGCCCATGCGCGAGGCCGACGGCCAGATAACCGGGGTACTGGTGGTGGCCACCGAGGTAACGGCCCAAGTGCTGGCCCGCCAGGCTACCGAAGCTGGGGCCCAGCGCCTGCAACTGCTTACCGATGCCCTGCCGGTACTCATCTCCTACATCGACCGCAACGAGCACTACCAGTTCCTGAACCAAGCCTACCAGAACTGGTTCGACCGCCCCCCCACCGCCATGGTCGGGCTGCCGGTGCGGCAGGTGGTGGGCGAAGTTGCTTACGCTGCCGTGCGGGGCTATGTGGCCCGCGCCCTGGCCGGCGAACGCCTGGAATTTGAAGCCCGCATGCCTTACCGCGAAGACTTCGTGCGGCACATTCACACCGACTACATTCCCGATGTGCACCAGGGCGAGGTGCAGGGGTTTTACGCCCTCGTCACCGACATCACCGAGCAGGTGGAAGCCCGCCAGCAGGTGCAGGAGCTGAACGAAGAGCTGGCCGCCATCAACGAAGAAATGCTGGTGGCCAACGAAGATTTGCGCGACACCAACGACCGTCTCAGCCGCACCAACGTGGACCTGGACACCTTCGTCTACACCGCTTCGCACGACCTCAAAGCCCCCATCGCCAACATCGAAGGCCTGCTGCTGGCCCTCGGCGAGCAGCTGCCCGCCGCCGTGCGCCACACCCCCGACGTGACCCAGCTGCTGGCGCTGATGCACGGGGCCGTGCGCCGCTTCCAAAGCACTCTGGGCCACCTCACCGATGTATCGAAGCTGCAGCACGCCCACGCCGAGCCCGCCGAAGCCGTGGACCTGGCCACCCTGGCCGAGGCTGTGCGCCTCGACCTGCTGCCCGCCCTGGCTGCCGCCGGCGGCCACCTGGTGCTGGACGTGGCCGCCTGCCCCACCGTGCGCTTCTCGCCCAAAAACCTGCGCAGCATTCTCTACAATCTTCTCAGCAACGCCATCAAGTATCAGGTGCCGGGCCGGGCTCCGCAAGTGTTGCTGCGCGCCACTTGCACCCCGGGCCAGGTGCGGCTGGAAGTGCACGACAACGGCCTAGGTCTCACCGAAAACGAGCAAACCAAGCTGTTTGTGATGTTTCGCCGCTTGCATACCCACGTCGAGGGCACTGGCGTGGGACTCTACATGGTCAAGCGCATTGTCGAGAATGCAGGCGGCACCATTCAGGTGCAGAGCGCGGCGGGCGTGGGCTCTACCTTTACGGTGGTGCTGCCAGACCGCACCTAACTTAAAAGCCCTGCCTACGTAGGGTAGCCTATGCCTAAGCTGAGCAGTGTGCTGTTGGTCGACGATGACCCGACGAATAATTTCCTGAACGAGCGGCTGCTCAAGCGGCTAGCCGTGACGGAACAGATTTTGGTGGCCGAAAACGGGCAGGAGGCGCTGGCCGTTATCCAGGAGGCCAGCACTGCGGCCAAGCCCGCATATCCCGCCCTCATTTTGCTTGATATTCAGATGCCCATCATGAACGGCATTGAATTTTTGCAGGCCTACCAGGAGCTGCCGCCGGCCCAGCGGCGCGCCACCACCGTGGTGGTTCTCACCACGTCCATGGACCCGCGCGACCTCACGCGCCTCGAAGCCCTGCCCGCCGCCGGCCGCATCACCAAGCCCCTCACCCTGGAAAAGCTTGATGCCGTGCTGCAGCAGCATTTCCAGTAGCGGCTCCGCCCTGTTTCGGATTTAAGAAGTGCGTAGCAACAGGAGTCCACAGGCTCTTGCCGGTGCCCCATTGCCGGGGCTTTTCGTTGTGCCCCGCCGCCGTTGCAAAAAAAAGTTTGCACGAGCTGTAACGTCTGCTTCCGGCTGCGGTATCCACATTTGAAAGCTCTCCCGATTTCCTGCCGGCCAAGCCACACTCTCCCACCGCAGTCCTCCCCGTTCGGCATGTTCCAAGGCTGCTCTCCTTGCTGAAGCAGTTTCCGCTCCCGCCAAAAGCAACCCAGCGGCCCTCCTGCAACGACCATTAACCCGCCTCATCAACTAAAAAAGCAGGCTTTCAATCAAAAGATAAATTTTCCTTGTAAAATTTTATCATTGATAATCAACAAGTAAACGGGTAATATCAATGCAAAACGTATATTATTTGAAACAGTACCTTGCTTTACAAAGTACCTACCATACATTTGTACTGTTCCACGCCTAGTACTGTATCCGCCGAGAACGTCACGCTTTTTCCATTTCACCTTTTTTCTGTAAAAACCATGAAAACCTCCCTCACCTCCCGCCCCGCCACCACCCAAACCCGCACCGCTCCGTACCTGCGGGCCCTGCTGCTGGGCGGGTTGGCCATTGCTGGCAGCGCTGGCGCCGCCCTGGCCCAAAGTGCCCCGTCCGTGAAAGCCAAGCAGGCTGATGCCCAGGGCCTGTGGCTCACCGTTGAGAACCCCACGCAGCAACGGGTGCAAATGCAGGTTATGGCACTGGACCACAACGTTTGCCTGGTAAACGAAGTGAACCACCGCGCTTCCTACGGCAGCAAGCTGAATTTTGGCGGGGTGCCCACTGGCCAGTATGCCGTGCTGCTGCGCGTGGGCCAGGAGCAGTACCGCTACAGCGTGGACGTGCAAGGCAAGGCCCAAACCACCATTTCGGTGCGCGAACTGGCGCCCGCCAAATCGCCGGCAGCCGTGGCTGCCGTCATCCGCTAGCCCGCACCGGCAGCGGGGCCGGCAACCGTACCCGATGCAATGATTCGGCCCCTGACAGCACTAGCTATCAGGGGCCGAGTCGTGTACTATCCCCACTACCGCTTACGCGGCCAGCGGCAGGCTTTTGCGGCTGTACCGCTCCCGGTACGCCAGCGGCGACACGCCCGTAATGCGCTTGAATAGCGTCCGAAAAGCCTTGGTATCGGAATAGCCCACCGAGTACATCACCTCGTTCACGTTTTCGCGCGATGACTCAAGGCTCATCTTGGCGGCTTCGATTTTTACCCGCTGCACGTATTCGGCCACGGTGTTGCTGGTGGCTTTCTTGAAGCGGCGCTCAAAATTGCGGCGGCTCAGGCAGCTTTGGGCGGCCAGCTCATCCACCGCCAGCTTCTCGGCAAAGTGCTGCTCGATGAAGTCCTGGGCCTTTTTGATGGGCTCGTCGTCGTGGTCCTTCTGGCCCCGGAAAATGACAAACGGCGACTGGCTGCGCCGGCCAATATCAATCTGAAACACCTTGGCGCAGCACACGGCCATGTCGCGGCTCACGTATTTCTCCACCAGGTATAGTATCAGGTTGAGGTAGGAATAGGCCCCGCCGCTGCTGTAGAGGCCCTGCTCGTCGGTGATTACCTGCTCGGCCACGAGGTGCACGGCGGGGTACATGGCCGCAAACTGCGGCGCGCCCAGCCAGTGCGTGGCACACTGCCGGCCGTCCATCAGCCCCGTAGCGGCCAGCAGAAATGCGCCCAGGCACAGGCTGGCCACTTCGGCCCCGCGCGCATGCTGGTCGGCAATCCAGGCGATGAGGTCCTGGTTCAGGGCCACGGCTTCGGCCAGGTCGCCGTGCGGCGCGGGAATGATGATGAGGTCGGTGCGAAAATCTTCGTCAATCGTGCGGTGGGCGTGCAGCGTGAACAGGCCCCGGTTGAAGGTTTTGTGCTTGGTGAGGCCCACCAGCTCGATGTGGAAGGCGGGCGGCTGGCCCGCGCCCGCCAGCAAATCATTCACTTGGCTCAGCACCTTGTGCGGCCCTTCAATGCTGCCCACCACCGCATCGCCGGCCGGCACCAGAATAGATACGTGTTTCATAGCGGTCAAATATAGGTGATTCCGTGCCGCATTCAGCCCCCTAATTGGGCAGAATCGCCCCCTTGCACCGGCCATTTCTGCTAATACCTTTGCTAAACAAGTTAGCCGCCATAATTTTTAGCAAAAACCCGGCCTCACCCGCCCGTACTGCTTGCCACTGCCATTTCATTTTTCACTCATTCAATCTGCTTTGCCATGAAACCCCGCACCACCGCCCGCCTCTATTGGACACTCACCCTTCTCTTTTGCCTGATGATGCTGGCCGACGGCGTGGCCGGCCTGATGCTGGAGAAAAACGGCCAGGAAGCCATGCGCCAGCTCGGCTATCCGCTCTACATCATGACCATCACGGGCGCGGCCAAAATCCTGGGCGCGCTGGCCCTGCTCCAGAACAAGTACCGCACCCTGAAGGAATGGGCTTTCGCTGGCTTCGCCATCGATTTTATCGGGGCGGCCGCATCGGTGGCATTTGCCGGCATGGGCTTCGTGGGTACAGTGCCGGCGTTGGTGATGACGGCGGTATTGTTCGGCATTTATTTCCTCTGGAAACAGTACCTCGCCACCGCCCGGCCAACGGTCCCGGCGGCCCAGCACGCCGGTGTTACTTACGCCATTTAGCCTACCATTTCTACTTGTTTTTCACACTTTTAACCCGCCTCTCCCCATGATGCATCTCAGCCCCTACCTCTTTTTCGACGGCAACTGCCGCGAGGTCCTCGCCTTTTACCAAAGCTGCCTGGGCGGCGAGCTCAACCTGATACGGTATGGCGATTCGCCGGCGGCGGCTCACATGCCGGCCGATGCCCAAAACAACATCATGCACGGCACGCTCACGGCCCACGGCTTCACCATCATGGCCTCCGATACGGGCAGAACGGACCGGACCCTTGCCACGGGCAACAATGTGCGCCTGAGCCTGCACTTCGACAACGACGCCGAAATTGAAACCACCTTTGCCCGGCTGGGCGAGGGTGGACAGGTCGTCGACCCGCTGGCCGATATGCCCTGGGGCGGTAAGTTCGGGACGCTTACCGACCAGTTTGGCATCAAATGGCTGTTCAATTTTCAGCGCACAGCAGCCGAATAACCAACTCCTAACTCCTGCATTATGAGCAAAGTAATTGCCGCCGAATACCTCACCCTGGATGGCGTGATGGAAAACCCCGCCTGGACGGCCCCTTATTTCAACGACGAGCTGGGCGAATTTCAGGGCGAGCTGATGGCTTCCAGCGACGCCCTGCTGCTGGGCCGCGTCACCTACGAGGCGTTTGCCGGGGCCTGGCCCAACATGCCCGACGCCCCCGGGGCCGCCCGCATGAACAGCATGCCCAAATACGTGGCCTCGCACACGCTGCAAACAGCCGCATGGAACGCCAGCATTATTCAGGGCGACGTGGCCGCCGAAGTAGCCCGGCTGAAGCAGGAGCCCGGCCAGAACCTGCTCGTCTACGGCAGCGGCCAGCTGGTGGAATACCTGCGCCAACACGGCCTGATTGACGAATACCGCCTCATGATTTTTCCGGTAGTGCTGGGCAACGGCAAGCGCCTTTTTGCGGAAGCCCCCACCGATTTCAAGCTAAAATCGTCGCACACCACCAGCACGGGCGTGCTGGTGCTCACCTACCAGCCGGCCACCGCCTGATTTTCATGGACTTCAAACTGGAACTCATCCCCGTGCCGGTGGCCGATATCGACCGCGCCAAAGCCTTTTACGTGGAGCAGGTCGGCTTTAAGCTCGACCACGACGTGCGCCCTAGCCCCGCGGTGCGCGTGGTGCAGCTCACGCCGTCGGGCTCGGGCTGCTCCATCGTGCTGGCCGCAGGGCTGGCGGGGCTGGCCATGCCGGCCGGCTCGCTGCGCGGCCTGCACCTGGTGGTGGCCGACATTGCCGAAGCGCGGGCCGCGCTGGCCGGCCGGGGCGTGGTAATGGGCGAAATTCAGGACATGGACGGAATTAAATTCTCCGCTTTCCAGGACCCCGACGGCAATACCTGGACCTTGCAGGAGATTCCGGGGCGGAAGTAGCGTGGACTCTGCGAGTCCGCGCTGGAGCGGACAGTTCGTACGATACGCGGACTCGCAGAGTCCACGCTACATGGCCACCGGCAGCGTAAACGAAAACGTGCTGCCGCTGCCCAGCTCGCTCTCTACCCACAGCCGGCCGCCCTGCGTGGTGATGAACTCGCGGGCAATGCTCAGGCCCAGGCCCGAGCCGCCGCGGTAGCCGCTTTTGTCGGGTAATTGGGCGAAGCGTTGAAAAATTTTCTCGTGGTGCTCGGGCGCGATGCCGGGGCCGTGGTCCTGCACGCTCACCTGCACGAAGGCACCCGCCAGGGCGGCCCGCACCGTGAGGGGCGCCCCCACCGGCGAGTAGCGAATGGCATTGGCCAGCAGGTTGATGAGCACCCAGGTGGTTTTTTCCACGTCGGCGCGGGCGGCGGGCAGGTTGGCGGGCTGCTGGATTTCCAGGCGCAATTGCTTGTCGGCGAGCTGGGGCTGCACGGTGGCGGTGGCAAAGCCGATGACATCGGCCAGGCTGGTGGGGCGCACGTCGAGCTGAATGCCCGCGCCCGCGTCGAGGCGCGACACGTCGAGTAGCTCGGCCACCATGCGCTGGAGGCGCTGGGTTTCCTGCCGGATGTAGCCGGTCACGCGCTGGCGCTCGTCGGCGGGCAGGCGCTCATCCTGGAGCAGCTTGGTGTTGAGGTTGATGCTGGAAAGCGGCGTTTTCAGCTCGTGCGATACGGTGGCGAGGAAGTTCGATTTCACCTGGTCGAGCTTCTTGAAATCGGACACGTTGCGCAGGGTGAGGATGTGGCCCACGAATTCGGTTTTTTCGGTGGCTTCGTTGAAGGACACCAAATCCTGCACCGCCAGGCGGTAAAACGCTTCCTCGCCGCGCTGGGCAATGTGCAGCAGCGGCGCTTCGGCCAGGGCGGCTTCGCGGTTGGGCGCATCCAGCGGCCGGAGCATGGCCTGAAACAGGTCGTTTTCGAGGCGCACGGTGGCGGCGGGGCGGCCCACGAGTTTCTCGACGGGCATGCCCAGCAGCTCGCACAGCACGGGGTTGGCCAGCAGAATGTGGCGGGTTTCATCGAGCAGCAGCAGGCCCTCGTCCAGCGTGTTCACGATGCTGGCGGCGCGGTTGCGCTCGGTTATCAGCTCGGCGGCGGTGGAGGTGCGGTACTCGCGCAGCTGGTCCAGCATGCGGTTGAAGGCGCGGGCCACCTGCCCGAATTCGTCGTGGCTTTCCTGCGGGATGCTGGCCGAAAAATCCCGCTCGGTGGCGTGGTTGAGGGCGGCCGTGAGCTTGCGCAGGGGCTGCACGGCGGCCTCGGGCACGCTGCTGGCTAGGGCCAGGGCCAGCAGTGCGGCCAGCGTGATGAAGATGAGCAGGTTGCGGTTGGCCTGGTCGGCGCGCTGGTTAGCGGCTTCGGTTTTGCGGTCCAGCGCGTCAGCGTTCAGGGCCATCATCTGGTAGGTGTAGCCGCCGAGGGTGTAGGGCTCGGCCGTGATGCCCAGCGGACTGGCCGGCCCGGTGGCCGCCGTGTGCCGCGCCTGCTGCTGGTGCAGCCGGAGCTGCTGCGTCAGGTTTTGCAGGTTGTCCACGATTTGCTGCTCGCCGGGCTCGGTCACGTTGCGGGCTTCCGCGGCCAGGGCGGCCGTGAAGGCCGCCGTGCCCGCCGTATCGGCCAGCGGCTGGCGCGCCAGCTGGTCGAGGCTTTTGAGCATCCGCAGGCCCAGGTTCACGGAGTATAAGTTGGCCTTGAGCACATCGCGTGAGCTACGGTCGAGCTGCCGCAGCGAATAGTACGCGTAGCCCCCGATGCTGAGCACCAGCAGCAGCATGGCCAGGAAACCCAGGTTGATTTTGGTTTTGAGGTTCATTTCACTGATTAATAACGGCGAAAACGGCTGTCATCCTGAGCGCAGCGCAGGACGACAGGAGGAAATCAATACGTCACCAGGTACACATCTAAATCACTGCTACTACCGGCCACGGCGCGCAGCAAATCCGACGTCACGCCGCGCCGGCTCAGCTGGCCCCACCAGCCCTTTTCACTGGTGATGCCGCAGACCAGTAGCGTAGCGTTTTTTTCCTGCGCCACCCGCCGGATGGCCGCCACAATGTCGTCGTCCTTCACCCGCAGAATCTGCGCGCCCAGTTCGGTGGCCAGTTGCAGGTTATTGAGCAGATGCCGCTGCGTGGCCAGTCCGATGCGGTCGGCGGTTTCGCGGCCGGTTTGCACGTAGAGCACGTACCAGGCGGCGGCCGAAAATCGGTCGGCCAGCCGCGAGGTCTTGCGGATGATTTCGCGGGCGGCTTTGTCGTTCGAGTTGATGCAGGCCAGCAGGCGGTCGTCGTTGCGGCGCTGTGGGGCCACGGCGGGCGCGCCGCCGGCCTCGGATTCCACCTGCCGGCCCAGTAGCTGGGCCACTTCGCGCACGGCCAGCCGCCGCAGCTGGAGCAGGTTCTCGGCCTGAAAAAAATTGGCCAGCGCGGTGGGCACCTTGGCCGGGTCGTAGATTTTGCCTTCCTCCAGGCGGGCGCGCAGCTCGCCCACGGTCAGGTCCACGTTCACCACCTCATCGGCGGTTTTCAGGAGCTGGTCGGGGATGCGCTCGGTCACGTCGGTGCCGGTTATTTTCAGCACCTGGTCGTGCAGGCTTTCGAGGTGCTGCACGTTCACGGCGGTTATCACCGAAATGCCCTGCTGCACCAGAAATTCCACGTCCTGCCAGCGCTTTTCGTGGCGCGAGCCGGGCACGTTGCTGTGGGCCAGCTCATCCACCACCACCACCTGCGGCCGGCGCTGAATGATGGCTTCCACATCCATTTCCTCCACGGCGTGGCCTTTGTAAAAAACCTGCTTGCGGGGCAGCAGGGGCACGTTTTTTAGTTCGGCCACGGTGCCGGCGCGACCGTGGGTTTCCACGTAGCCGATGAGCACGTCCACGCCGTGCTGGTGCAGGTCGTGGGCTTCCTGGAGCAGGCGGTAGGTTTTGCCCACGCCGGCGGCCAGGCCCAGGTACACCTTGAGCGTGCCGCGCCGCCGGGCCTGCACCAGGCGCAGGAACCGTTCGGCAGATTGGTCGCGGGAGTCGGTGGCGGGAGTCATGGCGTGGTGGAATATTTCATTGCCCGTCATGCAGAGCGCAGCGAAGCATCTTGCCCGCAGTAAGTAAACCAATCGATAGGATTAGTGGCGGCGAGCAAGATGCTTCGCTGCGCTCTGCATGACGTTCTTTTACTGTTCAATCAGCCCCTAAAACGCCAGCGCGATGCTCGTCGTCACGTTGCCATAGCTGCGGTTATCCGCATTATCGCTCCGCGCAAACACGCCCTTCATGCCGTTCAGATACCGGCCTTCGACCCGGAACGCCACGTTGCTGGTGGGCAGGTAATCTAGGTTGAGCGAGCCGCCGGTCACGCGAAAATCACTGTCCAGCGCGGCAGGCATGATGCTGCGGATGATGACGCCGCGCTCGGCGTAGTAGTACTCGCCGCGCAGCGTGGTCGACCATTTATCCGCCAGCTTGTACTTGATGAAGGCCGCCGCCGTGTGCCAAGTGTCGTACCGGGCTTTCGTGGCGCTTTGCTGCTTGCCCACATCAAACACCAGGGCCAGATTGGTGCGCTCCGAAGCCGCGTAGGTGATGTAAAAATCGTGGAAATAGCGCCGCCGAATGAGCGAGTCGGTGGGCTGCTCGTTGCCGTAGAACGTGCTGCTGTTGATGAGAATTTTGTCCGAGGGTTTCCACTGAATCTGGGTGCCGAGGGCTTTGGCCTGGTTGGTTTCGCGGATGTTCTGCCAGCCGTTCAGCACCAGTCCAGTCAGGGTCAGCTTGGGGCCAACTTCGTAGGTAAATCGCGCTCCGGATTCATAATAGGGCGAATTCTCCGCCATCACGGAGCGCGTCAGCGTCCAGTTATCCTTCGAAATGGCCGACTCGAACCCAATGTGCGAACCAAAAATCCCCATATCGAGCCAGGCTTTGGCAAAAGGCCGGAAGCCCGCGTAAGCCTCGTACACGTGCCGCAGCACGGGGTCCTCGGCCGCGTAGTTGGCGCTCACGTAGGTGCCGGCGTGCAGGCCTACGGCCCCGCGCACCTTGCCGTCATCGTAGCGCACGCCAATAAGGCCTTGGTTGATGGTAAACTCGTTCTGGCGGCCGTGCGAGTAGAGGAAGGCTTGGCGGTTGTTGCCATTGGCGTGGTCGAAATCGTAGCCGTAATAGGCATCTACGAAGCCGTAGGTGGTGATGGGACTAGGCGCGGCGGCGAGGGGCGCGGCCGGCGGGGGCACGGCCAGGGCCGGGTCGTTGGTGGGGGCCGTTTGGGCAGTGGCGGCCAGCGGCAGGGCCGCCAGCAGCAGGAAAGCAGAAAATTTCATCGGGTGGCTTTAGACAAAAGAAGCTATTGGGCGGCCAGCGCATCCAGCGCCAGGTTTAGTTGGAGCACGTTCACGTGGTCGGGGCCGAGGGTACCGGGCTCAATTTGCTCCTGCACCAGCGCCCGCACGCGGGCCTCGCTTAGCCGGCGCGCATGGGCCACGCGGGCCACCTGCACCATCGCGCCGGCAGGCGAAAGGTGCGGGTCGAGGCCTGAGCCGCTGGCCGTAAGCAGCTCAGCAGGCACGTCGGCGGCTTGCACGCCTGGGTTTTCGAGCAGGAAGGTATCGAGCCGGGCCTTCACGGTAGCCAAGTATTCGGGGTTGCTCGGGCCTTTGTTCGAGCCGGCGCTGGCGTCGGCATGGTAGTCGGCAGCCGAGGGGCGGGAACTGAAGTAGCTGGGCTTGTCGAACTTCTGGCCTACGTTGGCGAAGCCCACCACGCGGCCGTTTTTCGTGATTTGTTCGCCCTCGCCGTGGCCGGGCGCAACCTGGGCCACGGCCCACACCAGGGCGGGATAAAGCACGCAGCACACGACCACCAGGGCGAGGGTGAGGCGCAGGGCGGGAAGGAGTTGGGTTTTCATTTCAGAGGAGTTAATTGGGGAGTTCTACTTTCGATTACAAAAAAGCACCCACCAGTAAGTCAATAATTTTTATTCCAATAAAGGGCACCACCACCCCACCGAGGCCATAAATCAGCAGGTTGCGGCGGAGCAGGGCTGATGCGCCGACGGGCTTGTACGTCACGCCTTTCAGCGCCAGCGGCACCAGGGCCGGGATGATGATGGCGTTGAAAATGACGGCCGAGAGAATGGCCGACTGCGGCGACTTCAGCCCCATCACATTCAGCGCGCTCAGGGCCGGAATGGCCACCATGAACAGCGCCGGCACGATGGCGAAGTACTTGGCCACGTCGTTGGCGATGGAGAACGTGGTGAGTGTGCCCCGCGTCATCAGCAATTGCTTGCCGATTTCCACCACCTCGATGAGCTTGGTGGGGTCGTTATCGAGGTCGACCATGTTGCCGGCCTCCTTGGCGGCCTGGGTGCCCGAGTTCATGGCTACTCCCACGTCGGCCTGGGCCAGGGCGGGGGCGTCGTTGGTGCCGTCGCCCATCATGGCCACCAGCTTGCCCTGCTGCTGCTCGGCGCGGATGTACTGCATTTTGTCCTCCGGCTTGGCTTCGGCGATGAAGTCGTCGACGCCGGCTTTCTCCGCGATGAACTTTGCCGTGAGCGGGTTGTCGCCGGTCACCATCACCGTCTTGATGCCCATGGCGCGCAGCCGCGCAAACCGCTCCTGGATACCGGGCTTGATGATGTCCTGCAACTCGACCACGCCCAGCACCCGGTCGTTTTCGCTCAGCACCAGCGGGGTGCCGCCGTTGCTGGCCACCGTTTTCACGCGCTCGGCCACGTCGTCGTGGTAGGCGTGGCCGGCGGCTTCGGCCAGCTTGCGGATGGCATCGGCCGCGCCCTTGCGAATGCGGGTGCCGCCGGCCAGCGTGACGCCGCTACTGCGGGTTTCGGCCGTGAACTTGATGAGCTCGGCCCCATCTAAGCGACTTTTCAATTGCGCGGGGTCCACCTTGTTGTCGCGGGCCAGCTCCACAATGCTCTTGCCCTCCGGCGTTTCGTCGGTAAGGGAACTCACGGTGGCTTGCTCGATGAACTCCTGCATCGCCACGCCCGGCGCGGGCCAGAAGTGCGTGGCCTTGCGATTGCCGATGGTGATGGTACCGGTTTTGTCGAGCAGCAGTACATCGATGTCGCCGGCCGTTTCCACGGCTTTGCCGCTTTTGGTGATGACGTTGGCCCGCAAAGCCCGGTCCATGCCCGCGATGCCGATGGCCGAGAGCAGCCCGCCAATCGTGGTCGGAATCAAACACACGAACAGCGCGATAAACGAGGCCACGGCAATGGGCGTTTTCGAGTATTCGGCGAAGGGCTGCAGGGTGACGCACACAATCACGAACACCAGCGTGAAGCCCGCCAGCAGGATGGTGAGGGCAATTTCATTCGGCGTTTTCTGCCGCGAGGCGCCCTCCACCAGCGCAATCATCTTGTCGAGAAACGACTCGCCGGGGGCGGTGGTCACCTGCACCACGATGCGGTCGGAAAGCACCTTCGTGCCGCCCGTCACCGACGATTTGTCGCCGCCGGCTTCCCGAATCACCGGAGCCGACTCGCCGGTAATGGCCGACTCGTCGATGGTCGCCAGGCCCTCGATAATCTCGCCGTCGGTGGGAATAATCTCCCCGGCCTCGACCACGAAAACTTGCCCCTTTTGCAGCTGAGCCGATGAAACGGCCTGCATCTGACCGTTTTCAAGGCGCACGTTGGCGGGCGTGTCCTGCCGGGTTTTGCGGAGCGAATCGGCCTGGGCTTTGCCCCTCGCTTCGGCAATGGCCTCGGCGAAGTTGGCGAAAAGCAAGGTCAGGAACAGCACCACGAACACCGTGCAGTTGTAGCCGAAGCTGCCCTGCGCCGCATCGGGCTTGAACAACAGCCCGAGGGTGACGAAGAGCATCACCACCGTGCCGATTTCCACGGTGAACATCACCGGGTTGCGGAACATGGTGCGCGGGTTGAGCTTGACGAAGGCCTGGCCGACGGCTTCGCGAACCAGCGCGGGTTGAAAGAGGGATTGGGATTGAGTTGCCATTATTAGAAGTAGCAAATGGGAAGACCAGCGGGCAGTAGCGCGGACTTTGTAGTCCGCGTCCCCGCGCCGTTGAGTTTGTTCGGGTTTCCGCCGGGGACGCGGACTACAAAGTCCGCGCTACTGCCCGCCGGCCGCTAGTACAGCGTGAAATGCTCGGCCAGCGGCCCCAGCGCCAGGGCCGGGAAGAAGGCCAGCGCCGCGATAATCCAAATCACGAAGAAGACCATCACACCGAAGGTGGCGGTGTCGACGCGCAGGGTACCGGCGCTTTCGGGGATGAATTTCTTACGGGCCAGCAGGCCAGCAATGGCCACCGGGCCGATGATGGGCAGGTAGCGCGCCAGTATCATCACCACGCCGGTGCTGATGTTCCACCACGGCGTGTTGTCGCCCAGGCCCTCGAAGCCGGAGCCGTTGTTGGCGGCCGAGGACGTGAATTCGTAGAGCATTTCGGAGAAGCCGTGGTAGCCAGGGTTGGCCAGCCAGCCGGCGTATTCAGTAGGGTTGCCGGCGTAGAGATGGGCCGACATGGCCGTGCCCGTGAGGATGAGCAGCGGGTGCAATAGGGCCACGATGATGGCAATTTTCATCTCGCGGGCCTCAATCTTCTTACCCAGCAGCTCCGGGGTGCGCCCCACCATCAGCCCCGAGATGAACACGGCGATGATGACGAACACGAAGAAGTTGAGGAAGCCCACCCCCACGCCGCCGTAGAAGGCATTGGTCATCATGCCCAGCAGCTCGGCCATACCCGAGACGGGCATGTGCGAGTCGTGCATGGAGTTCACCGAGCCGCAGGAAATCACCGTGTTGGTGATGCCCCAGTAGGCCGAGGCCGCCGCGCCGAAGCGCACTTCCTTGCCCTCCATCGCGCCCAGGCGCTGGTCGGCGCCCATCTGCGTGATGGCGGGGTTGCCGTGCATCTCGTAGTACACCGTGGGCGCCAGCAGCATCAGGAAGCCCACCGTCATCACGCCCATCACCATGTACGACAGCCGGGGTCGCTTCAGGTAGTAGCCGAAGGCAAACACCATGGCCAGCGGAATGAGCACCAGCGCGAAGTTTTCCACCGCGTTGGTGAGGTAAGTGGGGTTTTCGAGCGGGTGGGCCGAGTTGGCCCCGAAGAAGCCGCCTCCGTTGGTGCCCAGCTCCTTGATGGCAATCATGGCGGCGGCCGGCCCGCGGCTCACGCTCACCGAGTCGCCCTGCACCGTTACGATGCTGGCCTTGCCACCCCAGTTCATGGGCGTGCCCTGGAATACGAGCACCAGCGCCACCGCCGTGGCAATGGGCAGCAGCACCCGAGTGATGCTCTTCACGAAGTAATTGTAGAAGTTGCCGAGCTTCTCAGTCGTGCCCTCCTGCAAGGCGTTGAACACCACCACGCAGGCGGCCATGCCGGTGGCGGCCGTCACGAATTGCAAAAAGGTGATGGCGAATAGCTGCGAGAAGTACGTCGCGCCCGACTCGCCCGAGTAGTGCTGCAGGTTGCAGTTCACTAGGAAGGAAATGGCCGTGTTGAAGGCCTGGTCGGGCGTCATGCTCGGGTTGTGGTCGGGGTTGAGCGGCAGACTGCCCTGGAAGCAGAACACCGCCATCGCCCAGATAAACCAGGCCAGGTTGATGGTGAGCAGCGCCCCCAGGTGCTGCTGCCAGGTCATGCCCCGGTTGGCGTCGATGCCGCCGGCCCGGAAGAGAAGCCGCTCCAGCGGGGCCAGGAAATCGGTCCAGCTCTTGTCGCCCCGGTAAATGGTGGCCAGGTAGCGGCCCAGCGGCAGCGCCAGCAGCATGGTGCTGCCGAAGATGACGAGGAGGCCGAGAAGTTCTTTGTTCATTGTGGTAAGGGGAATTGGGGAGCTCAGCATGACTGTTCCGGGGAGTTCAAATCAAAATTTCTCCGGTTTCAGCAGCACGTAGCAGAGGTAGCCAAACGTGGCCAGGGAAAGCAAAAGCAGGGCAAGCATCATGGCGATAGCGGCTAGGCGAGGGTGAGAAATCAGATGCGGTCGAAGAAATCGACCGAGCGATAGAAGAGCCAGAAGGCAGCCAGGCCTAAGGCGGAGAGTAGGACAATCAGCAGGAATGGATTCATCAGCGGGGATTTTGACAAGGTTGCCCAAGCCCTCTTGCCAATCGGAATCCACACTTAGCGAACAATGGATTGTTTTCTCACAACCAATTGATAATCAGCAAAAACTTTTACTTTCAATCCCAAATCCAAGTAGTTCAAACGCAAAAAACCGGGTCATTCTGACCCGGTGCGGCGGTCAGAATAACCCGGTTTTAAAAGCTGGGGCAGCGTGAGGGTCCGCCCACAACAGCTTACTTGATGTACTTCGCCAGAGCTGTTTTCAATTCTTCGCCGCGCAGGTTGGCGGCTACGATTTTACCGTTGGGGTCGACCAGGAAGTTCTGCGGGATGGCGCGCACGTGGTAGCGTTGGGCCGCGGCGTTTTGCCAACCTTGCAGGTCCGAAACCTGCGTCCAGGCCAACTGGTCATCCTGAATGGCTTTCAGCCACTTCTCGCGGCCATCTTCTTTATCAAGCGACACGCCCAGAATATCGAAGTTGCGGTTTTTATACTCGTTGTACACCTTTGTCACGGCCGGATTTTCGGCCCGGCAGGGGCCGCACCAGCTAGCCCAGAAATCAACCAGCACATACTTGCCCCGGTAGTCGGCCAAGCTCACGGTTTTGCCATCGGGCGTTTTCTGGCTGAAGGTTGGAGCCAGCTGGCCAACGGCTGTTTCTTTCAAGCCCTTCACCATTTCACCGTATTCGAGCCCTTGGGGGCTGTTTTTCAGGGCCGGACTGAATGCTTCGTAGAGTGGGGCCACAGTGGCGTACTGGGGCAGTTCCATCGACCGCATACCTGATAGAGCGTCCAAGCTGGCCCAGGAGTTGGGGTTGGCCTTGATGAAAGCGTAGTAGCCCTGCGCCATTTCCTTGTTGAAGCCCTCGAACTTGGCCTGCATGCGCGCACCAAACGCGGGGTCTTTTCGCTCCGCCTCGGTGGCTTTTTGAGCTTCAGCCCCGGCCGCACGCATTCTGTCCATCACCGGCTGCACGGCCGCCGTCAGCCGCAGGTAGTCGGCCATGGCCGGGCCGCCTTTGAAGGTGGCATGGGCCAGCGAATCCGGGCTGGTAATGGCCAGCGTGGTGGGTTCCAGAAAGATGCGGGCACGGTCGCCCATCGGCCCAAACAAGGTGGTCAGCCGGCCTTTGCGGCGAAACACCAGGGCGGCGGTACTGGGGGCGTCGACTGTGCCCTTTAACTCAAAAGCACCATTTTTCAAGGTTGCCGAGTCGGCAATCTGCAGGCCGCGCACCAAATAGATTTTGGCCGGCGCATTCAGGTTGCCGAGCTTTCCTTTGATGGTGTAGGCAAACGGCGTTTGGGCGACGGCCAGGCACGGCAGGGCCAATAGCGCAGCAAGTAGGTGCTTTCTCATAAAACTGACAGGGTAAAAGTGGAAGGAATCTCAGGCGGGAAGCCGGCCGAATATAGCCAACTTAATCACACTTATTTCCTAACGCTCAATGAGCTTCGATACGTATGCCAACCATGCATTAAATCCGTGCGACCCGAAATCTGCCGCTGGCTAGCCCACTCACAGCCCGTACTCCTGAATTTTACGATACAGCGTTTTAGTGCTGATGCCGAGCTGGCGGGCCGCTTCCATCTTATTGCCGCCGGTGTCGAGCAGCACCTGCCGAATCTGGCGTTTTTCCAAGGTGCGCAGGGTACGGTCGGCGGCCTCGTCGAGGCCGGGGGCGGACAGGATGTGGTGAAATTCGGGCGGCAGGTCGTCCACGGTCAGGGTGTCGCCATCGGCCAGGATGGCGGCGCGCTCCAGCACGTTCTTGAGTTCGCGCACGTTGCCGCGCCAGTCGTGGGCGCGCAGTTGGGCCAGCACCTCGGGGCCGAGGGCGCGCAGGCGGCGGCGCAGCTTGGCGGCGAAGAATTGCAGAAAATAGTTGGCCAGCTCGGGCACGTCGTCGCGCCGCTCGTTCAGGCCGGGCACGGGCACCGTGAACACGGCCAGGCGGTAGTACAAGTCGGGGCGGAAATGGCCGGCCTCGGCTTCCTGGCGCAGGTTGCGGTTGGTGGCGGCCACAATGCGGACATCGATGCTGGTGGGCCGGGTGTCGCCCAGCTTAGTAAACTGCCGCGTCTCCAGCACCCGCAGGAATTTGGCCTGCACGTTCAGCTCCAGCTCCCCTATCTCATCCAGGAAAATGGTGCCGCCGCTGGCTTCTTCCAGTAAACCCTTTTTATCGGCCAACGCCCCCGTAAAAGCCCCTTTTTTATAACCGAACAGCTCCGACTCCAGCAAATCCTTCGGGAAAGCCGAGCAGTTCACGGCCACAAACGGCTTGCTGCGACGCGCGCTGGCTTGGTGAATGGCTTGGGCAAATAGCTCCTTGCCCGCGCCGGTGGGGCCTTCCAGCAGCACGGTGCTGTCGGTGGGAGCGGCGCGCTGGGCCAGCTTTTTGGCCTGTTCCAAAGCGGGAGCGTGGCCAATCATGGAGTCGAAACTGTACTGGACGCCCACTTTTTTCTCCAAATCGGCCACGCGGCGTTGCAGGCGCGCTTTTTCGGCGGCGCGGTCTACTACCACGATGAGCTGGTCGTCGGAATCGCCTTTGGTGAGGTAGTCGAAGGCGCCTTCCTTCATGGCGCGCACACCGTCCGGAATCGTGCCGTAGGCCGTCATCAGCACTACTTCGGCCAGCGGGGCGAGGGCTTTGTAGCGGGGCAGCAGGTCGAGGCCGCGGCCGTCGGGCAGCTTCACGTCGCTCAGCACCACCAGGATTTCGTCGGCGTGCTCGCGCAGGGCTTCGAGGCCGCGCATGGCATCGGGGGCCTGGCGCACGGTGTAGCCCTCCAGCTCCAGGGTGCGAGCCACGGCCTGGCGCAGCATGGCTTCGTCGTCGATGAGTAGAATGGTGCCGGTGGGCATGGGCGGGGGCATAAAAGCGTGGGCGCAAAAGCCCGCCAAAGCTACGCCGGCCGGACTTTGCACCCTCCCGGTTTGGCCGGGCGGCTAGTGCCGGCTGGCCAGGCCCATGCGCTCCACGGTTTCGCCTTCGAAGTCAAACTCAATCAGAATGGCGGGCTCGTTGCCCACCACCCAGCCGTCGTGGCCGGGCGCGATGGCCACGGCCTGCGGGGCCACAAATTTTTCCATTGCGCCGTCGGCGTACTGAATATTTATCTGGCCGCTGGCCAAAAACCCCACGTGCGCGTGCATGCACAAGGACGTGCCTACGATGTCCTTCAGGTTTTTCGACCAGCGAAAGCCCACCGGGTACACAATGCGCTTGACGCGGGCGTTGCCGGTGGGCACTACATCAACGAGTACGCCGCCGACTTCGCGGTGCGTGGCGCCCTTCATCGGGCCGAGGAGCGGGTTATTTTCCATGCCCTAACCTACGCATTTCCAGCTATTTTTTCGGCGTCGGCGCGGCGACTACCAACGTGTTGGCGGGCAGCGGCACTTCGCGCGAGGTTTCGAATTTGGCGGCTTCGGGGTTGGTTTCGTCCACGCGGCGCTGCACCACGCGCAGGTGGCGGGCATCGGGGTGCAGCACGGCCAGGTCCTGGCTGATGCCGGAAGCAGCATCGTAGCTGCGGAAACCCATGAGCATACCGTCGGGGAAGTTGGCAGCCTTGGCTTTGTCGCCGGTCACCATGTCGGGCTGGTTGGGGAATTTGCCCAGGTCGATGTCGAGCGGCTGGCTACCCTGCACCAGCAGGTGGGCCAGCACGCGCGGGTGCTTGGGGTTGTCGGGGTTGTCGGTGGGCTTGAAGCTGAACGACACCTTCATGGTTTCGGCATCCTTGAGCACGGGCGCGACAGCCGGCGCAGGGGCCGTAGCCGCTGCATCGGGCGCCGTGCTGGTGGCCGCGTTGGCCGAGTCGACCGAAATGGGGGTGACGGGCGCGGTATCGGCAGTGGCGGTGGGCGTGGAGTTGACGGGGGCCGTCTGGTTGCAGCCGGCCAGCAGCAGGGCCGCGCTCAGGGTCAGAATCGAGGATTTCATGAAAATGGAATGACAGCAGTTGGGGCCGTAAGATTAAGCAAAATTGCTGAACCTGTGCTCCTACAACAGGCGCAATTAGTGAGAAACCGCTCTTTCCCCAAGAGCGCAGCAAAAAGCCCGGCCGCGTTTCCGCAGTCGGGCTTTTTTATCATTTGAATTTTTAGTCGAACCCTTGCTTACCAGCGGCGGCCACCACGGCCCCAGCCGCGGCCCCGGTAGCCATACGGCCGGGGAGCGTAGTACACGGGTCGCGGCGCGTAGTAGTACGGCGCGGGAGCGATAACCACGGGGGGCGGCGGGGCATACACCACTGCCGGCCGGGGCGGATAATAGTAGCGAGGGCCGTAATAGGCGCGCGGCGGCGGATAACCGATGCCGACGTTGACTCGAACCTGGGCGCTGGCCGTCTGGCTGCCCAGCAGCAGCAGGAACAGGCCCAGGGCAAAAAACACTGATTTAGTCCGCATAAGAATTCGCGCCGAAGCGCGCTGATTAATGATGGAAGGACAATTTATGGATTTTAGACGCAAACGCCGCCGTAAGGTTTAATGGTTCGGTTAAGGAAGTTGAATGCGGTAGGTGGCATCGGCCGCGCCGCCGAATAAGCCGTAGCCGGCGCGCACGTTGGAGGCCAGCGGGGCGGGCTCGGCAAAGGGGTTGCCGTCGGAATCGTAGTAGCGGCGGCGCGAGAGGTAGAAGTCGTAAGCCTCCTTGGTGATGCTGCTCACTGTGACTTCGATGAAGCCCGGCTGCGAGCAGCCGGGCTGGTAGCAGTAGTTATAAAACTGCACATCCGAAGCCAGCGCAATGCGCTGCCCGTTCACGTTGGTATCGGCAAACGGGTAGATGCTGTACCCCTGCCGGGGGCTCGACAGCTGGAACTGGCCGATGCTCACGGCACTGCTCTGGCTGTTGTAGTCCACCTGCAAGCTGCTGTTCCCGTTGCTGGGCTGGCCCTGCCGGTCGAGCAGGCGGGCGAAGGCCAGGTAGTAGTTGGTGGCGTTGGGGTCGTCGCGCAGCGCCACGTTCAGGCGACCCGTGTACTGGCCCGAGCCATTGGGGCCGGGCACGCTGCGGGGTTCGTAGCTGCCGCTTTCAATCACGGGCGCGGTGGGCATGGTGAGGGTGCTTTCGGCAGTTTCGAGGCCGGGCAGGCTGGCGCGCAGCGTGTACTGCTGGCCGGGCTGCGGCCGAAAACCCAGCACGGGCAGGTAGTAGCCCGGGTAATTGCCATAATTGGTGCCGCCGGGGGTAGAGCGGTAGCGCTCCACCACGCTGCCGGCGGCGTCGCGCAACTCCACGGTGGCATCGGTGCGGCCCGTCAGGTTGCTGGTGTCGAACACGCGCTGGCTGTTGCTGATGTAGAGCTTGCGCAGCTGAAACAGCTCGGCAAAGGACGAATCCAGCGGCGCAGTGGTGAGGGTATACATCAGGGCCACGCGGGGCGTGTGCGGCGGCTCGGGCAGGTCGGTGGCGCTTTCGCAGCCGGCCAGCACGGCAGTGGCGAGAAGCAGGGTCCGGAGAAGGTTCTTTTTCATCGGAAGAAGGCGTTAAAACCGGAACGTTTTGCTGAACGACGGCAGAATGGGAAACAGCGAAACCTGGCGGTAGCTCATCTGGGTGGCGCCCGGCGCACGGCCCAGGTAGATGAAATAGGGATTGTGCCGATTGTAGGCGTTGTACACGCTGAAACTGTTTACCACTTCGCCCCAGCGCTTCTTTTTGGTGTGGCTCAGGTCGAGGTCGAGGCGGTGGTAGGCGGCCATGCGGTAGCTGTTGCGGGTGCCGAAGTCCTCGAAGGGCGGCTCGAAGTTCGGCCCCAGCGAGTAGCGGCCCTGCGAGAGCGTCACGGCATTGCCGCTGCCGTACACGAACGTGCCCGAAAGCGTGAGTGTGGGGCTGAATTCATGAATGACAACCAGCTTGAAATCGTGCCGCCGGTCATACTTGTAGGGGTACAGCTGCCCTTGGTTCAGTTCCGGGAAGCGGCGGTTGCTCCAGGCGAGCGTGTAGCCAATCCAGCCGGTGGTTTTGCCGGATTTCTTTTGCAGAAACAGCTCGGCCCCGTAGGCCCAGCCCTGGCCGCTGGTGATTTTACTCTCGTAATTATCGTCCGTGGTCCCAATGAAATCAGCCCCCTCCCGAAACTCAATCAGGTTCTGCATGGGCTTGTAGTAGGTTTCCACGCTGAACTCAAAGTCCTCGTCGTGAAAGCGCAGGCTGCGGGCCGCGCCCACGCTGAACTGCTGCGCTTTCTGGGGCAGAATGTTGGCCGTGGCGGGCACCCACAGGTCAGTGGGCAGGCCGATGCCGCTGTTGGTAAGCAGGTGCACGTACTGCGTGGTACGGGCGTAGGCGGCTTTCAGGGCCCAGTCCTCTGTCAGCAGGAAGCGGGCCGCCAAGCGCGGTTCCACACTGGGGTACAACTTCTTATCCACCAGGAAGCTGTTCACTCGCAGGCCCACGTTCACCTTCAGGCGGTCGGTCAGTTTCACGTCGTCTTCGGCGTAAAGGCTGGCCTCGTTGGCCCCGATTTTGCGGCCGGTGGCTTTGTTCTCGGCGGGGTCGGTGCTGCCCTCGGTTTGCAGGGCGCCGGGCCGGAACTGGTGCCGGATGTACTGCCCCCCAAAGCGCACGTAGTGGTTGGGATTGGGCACGTAGTCGAAATCCGACTTTACGCTGATATCCTGAATATTGGACAGGTAGCTCAGTGCGTATTTGTTGCTTTGGGCCTGCCCGTTGCTGTCCGTAAACCGGTCTTCCTGCGTCGTGCCCACGTCGAACTGGTAGCGCGTGTAGGTGAGGTGGGTGTTCATGAACAGCCGGTCGTTCACGATGTGGTTCCAGCGCAGGGCCGCAATGCGGTTGCCCCAGCCCAGGGCGCTGTTCTGGCGGTTGTAGTCGCCGTTGTCGCGCTTGCTCTCGTCGTTGGCATAAAACTCGTCGTAGCCCAGGTAGCCGCTCAGGTAGAGGCGGTCGCGGGGGCTCAGCTTCCAGTTCAGCTTGCCGTTGAGGTCGTAGAAATAGTAGCCGGCCGTAGTCCCATTGGCCTGGGCCTTGATGAGTGGCCGGGCTAGAATATCGATGTAAGTGCGGCGGGCCGAGAAAATAAACGAGGCCGTGTCCTTCTTAATGGGCCCTTCCAGCGTGAAGCGCGAGGCAATGAGGCCGATGGCGCCCTCGCCGTGCAGCTTCTCCATGTTGCCCTCCTTCATCGTGATATCCACCACCGACGACAGCCGCCCGCCGTACCGCGCCGGAAATCCGCCCTTTATCATCTCCACGTTCTTAATGGCGTCGGCGTTGAAAATGGAGAAGAAGCCGAACAGGTGCGAGGCGTTGTAGATGGGCGTGCCGTCGAGCAGCAGCAGGTTCTGGTCGGGCGAGCCGCCGCGCACGTACAGGCCGCTGCTGCCCTCGCCGCCGGCCTGCACGCCGGGCAGTAGTTGGAGCACCTTCAGCACGTCGGTTTCGCCAAACAGCGCGGGCAGTAGCTTTATTTGGTTCACCGGGATGTTGATGGTGCCCATGCGCGTGCTTTCGGCAATTTTTTCCTCCTTGCTGCCCACCACTTCCACCCCTGCCAGCTCGGCCGAGGAGGTTTTCAGGCGGAAATCATGGGTGAAGCTGTGGTCTGCTTTGCGGGCCAGCCGCAGCTTCTCATAGCCCAGCGCCGACACCAGCAGCCGCACCGAATCGGAGCTGGCGGCCAGCGTGAGGGAGTAGAAGCCAAAGGTGTTAGTGGTGGTACCCTGGCCGCTGGCCGGGTGCACCACAGCCACGCCGGGCAGGCTTTCGCCAGTCGCCCCATCGCGCACGTAGCCGCTGATGGTGAACCGGTTATTTTGTTGCGCATGGGCGTTAGCGGCCCCCAACAACGCCACGCTACCCACGGCAGCCAGGCGGAAAAGTGGATTCATAGGTGCAGTAAAAAGGTGGAAAGGACCCGACCATAGCCGGCCGCGGTGCGGCCCAAACGGCAGCCGGGCATTTTTATTGGCAAAGGTGAGGGTTGGGTGAAGAGCAAATTTGGGGGGTTAGGGTTGCTTGGGGTAGTTGGGATTTTTTCCGGGGGATTGTACAAAAAAAAGGCCGTCATGCCGAGCGTAGCCGAGGCATCTCGCGTGCCGAAGTAATTCAATCGCAAGGAAAGATTTACTACCACACGCGAGATGCCTCGGCTACGCTCGGCATGACGGTCAGCTTAGCCTTGACCCCAGTGGGCCAACCGCTTACTTCTTCCGATACCCCGCGTTCAGGTAAGCCAGCACGGGCGTGGTGATGTCGAGGTTTTTCTCGCCGTAGGCGATGGTGCCGCTGGGTGCGGCGATGAGAATCAGCTTGTAGCCATGGGTTTTGCCGTAGGCTTCCAACTTCTTGTTCACGCTTTCGAGCACGGTTTGGGTAAGTTTGGCTTCCTCCTGCTGGGCCTGCCCCTGCAGCATCTGCTGCTGCTGGGCTATCTGCTGCTGCTGCTCCTGGAGCTTCTGCTCGGTGGCGGCGCGCTGCTCGGCGGTGAGGCTGGCGGCCTGCTTCTGGTAGGCTTCTACGTTGGCCTTAAAGCCGGCCAGCATGGTCTGGTTCTGCTTTTCCCAGCCCCGGGCCTTGCCTTCAAATGCCTTGCGGGCGTCCTTCATGCCCTGGTAGCCGTCCAGCATTTTGCCCGACTCTACGTAGGCCAGCTTGCCCGAAAAATCGCCGGTCATGTCCTGCACGGGGGCAGTGGCCACAGCGGGCTCGGTGGTAGTTTCGGAAGTAGCGGCAGCGGCAGTAGTGTCGGCGGCAGGCTCGGGGGTAGCCATTACGGCTGTGCTGCTGTCGGTAGCAATGGCGGGCGCTACGGGCTTGTGGTTGAAATGCAGGAAATACAAGCCGGCCACGGCCAGCGCCAGCACGATGTTAATGGTAAGCTGAAGAGGGTTTTTCATTGAAAACGAGTGATGAGGAAAGGACAAAAGTAGAGATGCGAGCGGGATGGGAAGCCTGTCATTGCGAGTGGAGCGCAGCGCAACGCGGCAATCCGTCCCGTACAATGTGAGAAGCCCTGAAGTGTGACAAGCTTTTTTTAGTATAAAAAGCCCCGACACTGCTGTGTATCGAGGCTTTCTGGTATAAGTAAAGTATCTGGTTTCGACAGGACGGATTGCTTCGTCTGCGCCTTGCAATGACAGATGCCCCTTACTGTGGCACGGCAATGTGCAGCAGGGCATCGCCCTGGTTCACTACGGGCATGTAGTTCAGTCCGATGACGTAACCGCTCAGGGTCGATTCCAGGCGCACCGACTGCGTGCCGTAAGGGTCGGCGATGGAACCGTAAATCTGGCCCTTCTCAATAAACTGCCCGTTCTCGACGTGCGCCCGGAACAGGCCCGCAAACCGCGCCCGCAGCCACGTATGCCGCCGGCAGATGATGCCCGGCCGGGCCGGCGCGGGTGCTTCAGGCCCCATGCCCAGGTGGTGCAGCACCCGCAGCGTGCCCGCCACGGCCTCCTCAATGCCGGGCTCATCGAGCCGCAGGCTTTCGCCGGTTTCGTACACGATGATGCGCTTGCCCAACTCCTGCGCCGCCTCGCGCAATGAGCCGCCCCGCAGCCCCGCATGCAACGTGAAGGGCGCGCCAAAGGCCGCCGCCATGGCATCCACCTCCGGGTCGATGCCCAGCAGGGCGCGCACCTGCGGGAAGTTGGACCGCGCCGCGCCGCCCGTATGAAAATCGATGCCGTAGTCAATCAGGGGCATGATTTCGCGCATGAAGCGGTGGGCCACGCGCCCGGCCAGCGACCCACGCGGGAAGCCCGGAAACGAGCGGTTCACGTCCTTGCCGTCGGGTACGTCGCGGCTGAAATTCAGGAAGCCGTAGATGTTGAGAATGGGAATGGCGATGACCGTGCCCCGCAGCGGCGTGAGCAGTTCGCGCCGCACCAGCCGCCGGATGGTTTCGATGCCATTCACTTCATCGCCGTGCATGCCGCCCATGAGCAGCAGCGTGGGGCCGGGCTCCACGGCCCGCAGCACGTGTACCGGCACGTCAATCACCGTGCCCGAAGGCAGCTTCGAAATCACCAGCCGCGTGAGCACCCGCTCGCCGGGCTGAATGGTGAGGCCGTTGAGATTAATGGCATTGGGGGCGGTGGGTGGCATAGGCGGAGGAGGAGGGCATTTAACCCCCCTCCTTACCAAGGAGGGGAGGTTTCAGCGAAGCTGAAACTGGGGTGGTTGTAGGCGTTAAGTGATAATCGCAAAGCCAGAACGATGCCAGAGCACATCAACCGCGAAATACAGCGGACCAACTGCGAGCCGTTCAACGCCCACAACCACCCCGATTTTCGCTGCGCGAAAATGCTCCCTCCTTACCAAGGAGGGGAGTTGTTCCCCTCCCCCGCTCCTACTTACCCGCGGGCACGTCCGATTGGGCATCCACCGCCTGCACGGAGCCTTTTTTGGGTTTGGGCTTCTCTTTTTTCTTCGTAGCAAGGTTGGCCGTGTACTCGATGATACGGCCGGCGATGTCCTGCTTAGTGGCTTTTTCGATGCCCTCCAGGCCAGGTGAGGAATTGACTTCGAGCACCAGCGGGCCGCGCTTGCTTTGCAGCATATCCACGCCGGCAATGCCGAGACCGAGGGCTTTGGTGGCCAGCAAAGCGGCGGCCTTTTCGGCCCGGCTGAGCTTGACGAGCGTGCCCGAGCCGCCCCGGTGCAGGTTTGAGCGGAACTCGCCTTCCTTGCCCTGCCGCTTCATGGCCCCCACCACTTCGCCATCCACCACAAAGGCGCGGAGGTCGGCCCCCTTGCTTTCGGCGATGAATTCCTGCACGATGATGCGGGCCTTGAGGTTGTGAAAGGCTTCGATAACCGATTGCGCGGCCTTGGCCGACTCAGCCAGTACCACGCCCAGGCCCTGGGTGCCTTCGAGAAGCTTGATGATGACCGGGGCACCGCCCACTTGGCTTATCATGGCGGGCACGTCTTCGGAGTGGTTGGTGAAGGCCGTTTTGGGCATGCCCACGCCGGCGCGGCTCAGAATTTGCATCGAGCGGAGCTTGTCGCGCGAACGCACAATGGCCTGGCTATCGACGGCGGTACGCACCTTCATCATCTCAAACTGCCGCACCACGGCCGTGCCGTAGAACGTGACCGAGGCCCCGATGCGCGGAATGATGGCATCGAAACCTTCCAGCGCCTCGCCCTTGTAGATGATGCCGGGATGGCCTTTTTCCAGCACCAGGTTGCAGTGCAGGTGGTCGATGACCACGGCTTCGTGGCCCTGCGCGACGGCGGCCTCCACCAGCCGCTGGGTGGAGTAGGATTTGGGCTCACGCGAGAGAATGGCCAGTTTCATCGTGGAGGGTTGGGTGAGGTGGGGGTGGTGGGGGCGTTTGTCATCCTGAGCTTGCGAAGGACCTTGTCACGTGTGCATCGTTTTGAAATTACTGCAAACCGGTCAGCCGTGATAAGGTCCTTCGCAAGCTCAGGATGACAATCGTAACCCTCACCACAAAATTAGTCAGGGACGGGCGCGCCGGGCGGTGGCGCGGGCCAGGAATTTGTACGAAAGGTTGCGCTTGGCCACATCTACCACAAACCGGCCCTGCCGCAACAGGCTGCGCCCCAGCAATACGGGATATTTCATGTCGGAGCGGTCAGAAAGCGAAAAATCGGCCTCAAAAGCTTCGCCGTAGAGCTGCACCACCGCCCGAATAACGTAGCGTTCCTGCACCTCGCCGTTGCTGGACCGGATATCGCGCAGGGCGAATTGCGTGAAAACCAGCGGGCGGCCGTCGGCTCCTTCGTGGCCGGGGTCGAGCAGGTTCACCATGAGCACGGGCGGCTGGCCGGCGAGGGCTTCGATGTGAATATTGGAGCAGTGAATGGCGCTGGTGTACGCGCCGGTATCCACCTTGGCCTCGATGCCACCAAGAGCGAAGGCCGGAAAATCAACCAGCTCGCGGCGGCCGAGGATGCGCTTAACGGGTCGGTTCATGCGGTGAGGGGCAGGCGGGATAAGTAAGCCAGTAGCATACGGGCCTAAAAAACGTCATGCTGAGCGGCGTCGACGCATCGCTACTGCAATAGTAAACCTAATCGATTGGATTACTACGGCAGTAGCGATGCGTTGACGCCGCTCAGCATGACGTTCTGTATGTGTTGCCCAGGCCTAGCGGTACTTGTCCAGCGGGTCGGGGCGGCCGTGCTCCTGGGTCAGGCGCTCGTACTCGCGCTGGGCGCGCTGCTCGTAGCTGAAGCCGCCGTAGGCTGCCACGCCGCGCGCAATCAGCCCAATGCCCCAGAATGCGGTGACCCACAGCGGCCAGGGAATTTCAGAATGACGCGAATGGTGCGACTCGGTGAGCGCCCAGATAACCCACAGCATCCCGTTCACCGACAGGTAGGACACCAGGTGCGCTTGAAATTTGGCGCGGGCTTTGGCCTTTTGCCACAGGTAGGGGTCGCGTTGCAGGGGTTCCATGAGCTTGGGGATGAGGTTGGTTGGAATTGATGATTTAAAGGTAATGACCGGCCGGATTCGGCCACAAGCCGCCGTTGCCGAACGGTTGGAAAAGGCTTCCCAAGCGTCGAAAGCGGGGGCTGAACTGCGGGCCGCCACCTACACAGTAACAGCGGCCGCAGTTGCAATGCCGGGAATGAATCGCAGTAATCTGTCTTTCATTACAGTCGTTTCCACATGTCATTCCTCTCCTCCCCTTTCCACTCGCTTACACAGCGCCACCCCGCTCGCCATCCGGCGGGCGCTGGCGGCGCAGACGCGCTATTTGGCCGCCGGCCGGGTGCGGTACTCGTTGTAGCCCTGCACCAGCTTCACCATATCGCGGTAGTGCAGCTGACCGGCATTGAGGACCGACAGCAGCTCGGGGTCGTCGTGAAAATAAGCCGTCATCTGGGCCACAAAATCGCCCCGGCCCACCTTCACCAGGTCCTCGCCGGCGCGACGCAAAAACCACTGCCGGTCGGGAAAGCCGCCCAGCCCGGTGGCCCCCATCAGCGCGCCGCCCGCCATGCCCGCCACCGGGGCCATGGCAGCGGCCGTATTCACAACTTCGGTGTAGTTGAAGAGTTCCACCGGGCCATTCACCACACGCGTGGCAATGAGGTGCTTGCGCTTGCCATTCAGTACCATGTGCTCCTGATACAATCCGTTGACTTTGATGGACTGCACTTTGTCTACATCAATGCTGAACGGTTCGCGGCCAAACCGGTCAAGGTCTTCCTTGTGCCGATGGAAAGGCAGGTACTTGTTGAAGCCCATCAGGTTCACCGGAATCCACACAAAGTGCGTCTTGCCATCGGGCCCCGTAATCTCGGCCTTTCCAAAACCGCGAATGGTGTTGTCGAGGTAATTGGTGCCCACGGCGGCAGCCAGCGAATCGTCGGCTATCGGGGCGGCAGCCACCACCGGCGCGGCCGGAACGGGTGCAGTTTGCTGGGCGTCGGCGCGGCCGGTGGTAGCCAGCCCAAGCACAGTTGCCAGGAGTAAATATGCTTTCATTGGTAAATAGAAAGGATTTTTACCAAAGTTAAGCACCTGCGCACGTTTGCTTAATCCTCGGGCGGGGGCGCAAAGGGGCTGGGCACGGCCGTCTGCCGGGCGTTCAGCGACGCTTTATCGGCCTGGTACTTCTCGTAGATGCGGGGGTCAATCTGCTTGCGGTCGATGAAGAACAGGCCGGCGTTGAAGCCCCGACGGCGCACCCACTCGTTCTCCACAAAAGCCACCAGGCGCTCCACGAAGTGCGAACCGGGCACCGGCTGGCCGTAGCTGGCCGCGAAATACTGCTCGGCCACCAGCGGCGGGCGCAGGAACGTGGGCCGCCCCCGGCGCAACGCGTCCACGTCGCGCACCCAGCTGCCGTTGATGATGTTCATGGCCGCGTAGGGCGCGGGGTTGCCCCACATCACCTTTTTACCCGGCCCGTTCACGTTGGCAAACCACGGGAAATTGGCCATGATGAAGCCCGAAAAATAGGCGTACTCCACGGGGTCATACTTGCGCTCGCGGAACACCAGCGTCACTTCGCGCCGCTCGCGCCGCACCAGCCGCACAAACTCGCGCCGGAAGCTGGCATCGGCAAAAAAGTGTTTAGCCTCGGCAAAGTCGTTAAACAGAAGCCACATGCCATTGAAGTGCACCGAGCCGTGCAGGTAGTTCACCACGTGGGGCATGCGGCGCTCGGGGCCGTGGGGGATTTCCGGCACCGGGGTCGACTTCTTCACCATGTCGGATAAGAAGCTGCCCACTTTGGATAGAATGGTTTCGTCGGGCTCGTAGCCCGCCCCCGGCGTGGGCGTGGTCCGAAACACCACGTTCTGGGGCCACACGGGCTGGCCGGTGGCGGGGTCGAGGCCGGTGGCCCAGGCGTGCTGCCGCCCCACCAGGCCGGAGGCGAGCTTCTGCACGTGCCACAACCGCAGCACGTGGAAGGCCCCGATGGTGTTGTGAATAATGTCGCCCCGAATGATGTTAATCAACCCTTTCACGTTGTAGAGGCCGGCCCGGACGCCCCGGCGGCGGCGGGCGGCGGGCAGCACGGCGGGCGTGGGGTGGCTGGCCTTCAGGGCCGGGCCAACATGCGAAGTTTCGGAGGAGACGGACATGTAGTTAAAGATAGGCGGAAATGCTTCACCGCCAGGGTCGCCACTTTGGGCGGCGGCCCGTAACTTGGTCGTTGCATCGCCGGGCGTTCCGGCCCCAACGCGCCGCCATGAGTACGCAGCTGAGTAATTTCCGCTATTTCTTTCTGGCGCGCATCTACGACGCGGCTCTGCTCTGGTTTTACCAGCCGCTGGTGCGCCGGCTGGTAGCCGCCGTGAATGCCGAAGCCGGCGACAACGTGCTGGAAGTGGGCGTGGGCACCGGCATTTCGCTGCCCTACTATGACCCGCGCAAGCAGGTCACGGCCATCGACTGCTCACTGCCCATGCTGCAGCGGGCCCGCAAAAAAGCCGCCGAGCACCCTGAAGTGCAGGTTGACTTGCAGCACGCCGCCGGCGAGGATTTCCAGCGCGAGGCCGGCCGGTTCGAGCACGTGGTGTTCTGCAACTCGCTGTCGGTAGTAGAGAATCCCGGCCAACTGCTCAACGCCTATTACGCGTCGCTGCGGCCCGGTGGACACATTTATTTGCTCAACCATTTCACGCCCGAGCGCGGCCCGCTCCGGCAACTCGACCGCCTGCTCACCCCGGCGGGCAAGCTCCTGGGCTTTAAGTCGTTCTTCCCGCTGAGTCCGCTATTGGCGCCCGATGCTACTGTGCGAATTCGCCACGGCCGGGCTGGCTACTGGCGCATCGTGCACATCCAAAAACCCCTTTCGCCCCCATGCTAACCACGCGCCGAACGCTGCTCTACTGCCTGCTGCCGCTGCTCATCAGCTTCACCATCTACGCCGTGTTCCGCTCCCCGGACACCATCGTGAACCAGGTGCTGCTGGCTTTCTGGCCCGCCAAGCCGCCCATGCTGCACCTGCCGCAGGCGGCGTGGTTTGTTTACAACCTGCCGGGCGCGCTCTGGCTATTTGCCTTCCTCTGGATTGGCACGCTCTCGGCCAGCCGCCGGCTCACGCTGCTGCCGCTGGCCCTGGCGCTGGGCATCGAAGCCGTGCAGCTACTGCATTTCACCGACGGCACCTTCGACCCGCTCGACGTCCTGTTCTATCTGCTGGCGCTGGGCGCGTTCGCCGCCCTCGGTGGCCTAGCCAAGCAAATGCCCGCCGCAGTGGCCGAAACCACCGCCGCGCCCATCATGCGGCACCTCTCGAAGCGCTACAAGCTGGCCATGGCCGTGTTCGTAGCCATGGTTTTGCTTTCTGATGTGTGGGTAAAATGAGCCCGTCGCCCCTCCTTTCCGTCGTCATTCCTACGCTGAATGAGGCGCACAGCATTGCCGCCACGCTGGCCCACGTGCACGCCACCGTGGGCGCGGGCATTGCCTACGAGGTGCTGGTGAGCGACGGCGGCAGCACCGACGACACCCTCGCGCTGGCCGCCGCTCACGGTGCCCGCGCCCTGCCCGCCCCCACGCCCGGGCGGGCCGCGCAGCTCAATTTCGGCGCCAGCCAGGCCCACGGCAGCATCCTCTATTTCCTGCACGCTGATACCCTGCCCCCGGCCGGTTTTGGGCGGCTCATCCGGCACTACCGGGCGCGGGGCTACCGCAGCGGCTGCTTCCGCCTGCGCTTCGATGTGCGCCACCCGGTGCTGCTGTTCAGTGGCTGGTGCTCGCGCTTCAATGCCCCGGCCTTCCAGTTCGGCGACCAAAGTTTATTTGTTGAAAAAGCCCTTTTCGACCAATTGGGCGGCTTCAACGAGCAAATGCTGCTGATGGAAGATGTCGAGCTGCCCATTCGCATCAAGCACAAAGCCCGCTTCGTGGTGATGCCGCAAAGCGTCGTCACCTCGGCCCGCAAATACGTGGTGCACGGCGTGTTGCGCACCGAGCTTACGCATTTGGCTGTGCAAACACTGTTTCTGGCCGGTACGCCGCAGCCCACGCTGTTGCGCGTGTACCGGCGGCTGCTTCAGCGCCGCCGGCCACGCCGGGTGCGCTAAGAATGGGTGCGGCTTTTACGCCGGCTCGCCCACGCCTTCCACGCGCTCGGCCACCTGCTTCATCAGCCACAGCGGGGTGCTGGTGGCCCCGCAAATGCCCACCGACTGCGCGCCCACCAGCCATTCTTCGTCGATTTCGGTTTCGTTTTCGATGAAGTAGCTGCGCGGGTTCACGGCATTCACCACCGAGAACAGGGCTTTGCCGTTGGAGCTTTTGCGGCCGCTCACGAAGAGCACCACGTCGTATTCGGCCGCGAATCTGGCCAGGGCCGGCTCGCGGTTGCTCACCTGCCGGCAGATGCTGTCGTTGGCATCGAAGCTATCCAGCTCGCCGCCGGCAGCCTGGATGCGGGCTTCCATCAGGGCCTTCATCTTGTAGAAGCCGGCCGTGCTTTTGGTGGTCTGGCTGAACAGCGTGACGGGGCGCGCGAAGTCAATCTGGTCGAGGTCGGCCTCGTTCATCACAATGATGGCGCGGTTGCCGGTCTGGCCCGTGAGACCGGCCACTTCGGCGTGCCCCGGCTGGCCGTATATCACAATCTGACCGTCCTGGCGCTGGCTCAGGTCGAAGGCGTGCTTCACGCGGTTTTGCAGCTTGAGCACCACCGGGCAGCTCGCGTCAATCAGCTCCAGGTTGTTTTGCAGGGCCAGCTGGTAGGTTTCCGGCGGCTCGCCGTGGGCCCGGATGAGGACTTTGCAGTCGTGCAGCTGAGCGAGCTGCTCGCGGTCGATGATGCGCAGGCCCTGCTGGTGCAGGCGCTCCACTTCCATGCTGTTGTGCACGATATCGCCGAGGCAATAGAGTGTTTTTTCGTGCGCCAATTCATCCTCCGCCATCTGAATGGCGAATTCTACGCCGAAGCAGTAGCCGGAATTTTTATCAATCGTGACCTTCATGCTGTGCCTTTAACATCACTGCGGCGGCGAGGAGTTCGCCGGGCGCAAAGGTACGGCGGCCGGGCGGTGTACGGTGTTGGTCGCGCAATTCTGTCATCCTGAGCGCAGCGAAGGACCTTATCACGCCAGAACAGTTCGCAATAATTTCAAACCGGCACAAGCGTAATTAGGTCCTTCGCTGCGCTCAGGATGACAGCCGATTTCTGGTGCTTAATCCCACCCCGCCGCAAACAGCGCCGACGACACCCGGTCCAGCACAAAATCGACCTGTTCGGTGATGGTGATGTGCGTCGTATCGAGCAGCACCGCATCGGCGGCGCGGCGCAAGGGGCTTTCGGCGCGGGTCGAGTCGAGGTAATCGCGCTTGCGCAGGTTCTCGATGATGTCTTCGAGCGGCACGTGCTCGCCTTTGGCGGCCAGCTCGTCCTGACGGCGGCGGGCGCGCAGCTCCACCTCGGCGGTCATGAAGATTTTCACTTCCGCATCGGGGAATACCGTAGTGCCGATGTCGCGGCCGTCCATTACCACGCCGCGCTTGCGGCCCATTTGCTGCTGCTGGGCCACCATGGCGTGCCGCACCATCGGGATGACCGACACTTCGCTCACGGAGTTGGAAATCCGCATCTGGCGGATGTCGTCTTCGCGGTTCGCGCCGTTCAGAAACAGCTCGTTGCGGCCCGTGCGGCGGTTGCGGCGGAAGCTGATGCTGATTTCGCGCAGGGCCTGCTCGATGCGGGCCAGGTCGGCAAAGTCGATGCCCTGCTCCAGCAGGTACAATGTGACGCCGCGGTACATGGCCCCGGTATCAACGTAGGCATAGTGCAGCAGGGCCGCCACGGCTTTGGCGGTGGTGCTTTTACCGCAGGAGGAGTAGCCGTCAATGGCGATAACGAGTTGTTTCATAACGACGCGGGCGGCCATTGGCCCCGCAAGATTACGAAATCCAAGCCTTACGAGCGGCGGGCGGGGTCTTCAACCGCTGCGGAACGGAGGCAAAAAAGGCCGCGACGGACGCGCTTTCTCCCTCATTCAGTTGCGCATCGACCAAATAAAAGGGGTTAAAAAAAAATCGACCGCCCAGCCCCACGCCGGTCGTGCCATCCTTGCCGGTGCCCCATTCGCCCCGGTACACCTCCACCAGGCACTGCCCCAGGAAGCAGCCCAGCGCCAGCACCACGCCCGGCCGCTCGGCCGCGCCCAAAATGCCCCGCTGCGCCTGAATAAAATTATCCAGATGGGCCACACTTTCGGCATCGAAAGCCTTTAAGTTCAACTGCTGCCGCACCTGTTCGGCGGCGGCATTAATAGAATCGAGGGGAGATGGCGTGGGTTCAGACATAAGGCAAAGTAAACCAGAAACGGCCGCCCGGGTTATTTGCGGGCCTGCAGCAGGGCCTCGCGGCGGTGCGCGGCATAAGCGGCTAGCAGTTGCGGTGCTTCCCGGCGCGTGGCCAGCTGGCCCGCCCGCAATTGGGCGCACACCGCCGGGTCATCGGCCAGCAAAGCCAGCATGAGCTGGCGGTAACGGCGTGTTTTGGCGGGCAGCTCCTGCACCTGGCCCGCGTGGCGCAGCAGCACGGTCTGGTAAGCCCGGGGGAAAATAAATAAATCCAGCAGCGCCCCGAAGAAGCTGTTGCTGTAAGCATCGGCCGGACTTACCGGCGTAGCCGGCAATGCGCCCGCCGATGATACCACCGGCCCATTGGGCACCGCCGGCGTGTTGAATGCCCGCAGAGTTTCGGGTGTGGGGGCCTGGTAAATCAGCACTTCGTAGCCCGCGTCGCGGTACATGCGTTGGGCATAGCTGGCGGGCACAAGCTGGTGGCCCTTGCGCCGCACAAAAGCCGGCGCCGTCACGAACGTATCGCCCCGCACCACGTAGGCGGGCACTTCGCTGGGCAGAAACAGGGCGTAATCGTGCAGGTTTTCGGGGCGCAGGCGCACGCGGTCGGGCATGTCGGGGCCGAATATTTCGGCCGGATGCCAGCTGCCGTCGGGCAGGCGGTAGCTGCCTGAGTGGCCACCAGTCGCGTAGCGCGGCGCGGGTGTGAGCGGGTAGTCGTGCGGCTGGCTGGTCGAGGGCGTGCCGCCGGGCGCCGGATAGCGCCGCGGTACCTGCGCCTGGGCAGCAGCGGCCGTTAGTAACAGCAGGGCCGCAATGCGGAACGAATAGGATTTCATACCAACGAGAGCCAACCGGGCCGCCAATGGTTGCCTAGTGCCCGCAGGGGCACGGCACCGACTTGCCGCCGCTGTGGTGCCGGTACCAAGAAGTTTTTTTCTGTTGGGCAGTGCGGCGGGCACAGCCGCCCTCGGCCAGCAACAGGGGCAGCACGAGCATCAAAAGGGCAAGGTTCTTTTTCACCGGAAGCGGTTTTTTGTCAAATATAAGGTTCTTTGCCGACGCAAAACCGGCAGTGGGCCGGTTTGCTTTTCGCTCCAGCCTCTTCCCATGCCTGTTGATTTCTCGCTCACGGCCAACGTCGTCGACATCTTCGCCCGTTCCATTCAGCCCGCCGTTGTTCAGATTGAAGGCGGCCGCATCGCCGCCATTGCCCCCATTAATGACGCCGAGGCCGACCCTGCCCTGCCTTACATAATGCCCGGCTTTGTAGATGCCCACGTGCACGTCGAAAGCTCGCTGCTGGTGCCCACCGAATTTGCCCGCCTGGCCGTAACGCACGGCACGGTGGCCACCGTGAGCGACCCGCACGAAATCGGCAACGTGCTGGGCGTGGCCGGCGTGGAGTTCATGCTGGAAAACGCGGCGCATTCGCCGTTCAAGTTCTGCTTTGGCGCGCCCAGCTGCGTGCCGGCCACGCCGTTTGAAACGGCCGGGGCCGAAATCACGGCCGCCGACATCAAAAAGCTGTTTGAAAACCCCAAAATCGGCTACCTGGCCGAGATGATGAACTGGCCCGGCGTGTTGCACCGCGACGCCGACGTGATGGCCAAAATTGCTCTGGCCCACGCCGCCGGCCGCCCCGTGGACGGCCACGCCCCCGGCCTGCGCGCCGACGACGCGGCCCACTACGCCAGCGCCGGCATCAGCACCGACCACGAGTGCTTCACCGCCGCCGAGGCGCTCGATAAGCTGGCCGTGGGCATGAAAATCCTCATCCGCGAGGGTTCGGCGGCCCGCAATTTCGATGCCCTCATCGAGCTGATGCCCGAGCATTACCACCACCTCATGTTCTGCTCCGACGACAAGCACCCCGATACGCTCGTGCTGGGCCACATCAACCAGCTCGTGCAACGGGCCGTGGCGTTGGGCAACGACGTGTTCAACGTGCTGCGCGTGGCCTGCATCAACCCCGTGAAGCACTACCACCTGCCCGTGGGCCTGCTGGGCGAAGGCGACCCCGCCGACTTCATCGTGGTGAAGGACCTGCGCGATTTCGAGGTGCTGCAAACCTACCTCAACGGCGAGCTGGTGGCTGAAAACGGCCAGTCGCTGCTGCCCGCCGCGCCCATTGCCGTGGTCAATAACTTCCACGCCCAACCCGTGACGGCGCAGGATTTTCGTATGATGGTACCCGAGCCGCAGACCGCAAAGGTTCCTACTGTACGCGTTATTGAGTGCTTCGACGGCCAGCTCATTACGGCCCGCGTGGACTTGCCGGCCACGGTCGAAAACGGACTGATAGTACCGAATGTGAGCGAGGATGTGCTCAAACTTGCCGTCATCAACCGCTACCAGCCGCACGTCGCGCCAGCCATTGCCTTCATCCGCGGCTTTGGGCTAAAGCATGGCGCGCTGGCCAGCAGCGTGGGCCACGACTCGCACAACATCACCGCCGTGGGCTGCGACGATGAAAGCCTGGCCCGCGCCGTGAACCTGGTTATCCAGGCAAAAGGCGGCCTGGCCGCCGTGGGGGCCGACGGCCAGGAAATACTGCTGCCGCTGCCGGTGGCCGGCCTTATGTCGGACCAGAGCGGGCTGACCGTAGCCAGCGCTTATAAGGCCGTCGATGCGCTTTCCCGGGAGTTGGGCTCGCCGCTGGGTGCGCCGTTTATGACGCTTTCGTTCATGGCGCTACTCGTTATTCCTAGTCTCAAGCTAAGCGACCTTGGTTTGTTCGATGGCCAACAGTTCGCGTTTGTGGACGCGGCGGAATAAGTGCGGCGCAATTTTTAGCGCGGTTTCTGCGTAGGGAGCGGGGGCAAGCCCTACTGGGTACACCCCCGCTCCCTACCTATTTGTTATGAAACTGCTGCCCATTCATTCTCCAGCTTTCATCGGCTGCCTGCTGCTGACCACGTTACTGGCCCAACCCGCCGCGGCCCAGAAGTACCGCACGGCGGCTGGCATCCGCAGCGACGGCAGCAGTTACGGCATCACTATTCAGCAGCTTGTTCTGCCCAAAACCACCATTGAAGGCCTGGGTATGTTTGCGCCCCGCGAGCGCAGCGCCACGGTGCTGGCCGAGCGTCACTTCGGCATCCTGGGCCCCAGCCTGAACTATTATTTTGGCGCGGGCGGCCACTACGGCAACAACCGCGACACCGGCAACTTCTGGGGCTTCGATGGCTTGGCGGGCGTCGAATACAAAATTGCCTTCATTCCCTTCGTCGTTTCCTTCGATTTCAAGCCCACCATCGAATACGGCTCGGCCGACTGGAACCGATTTCCCACGGCGGTTTCGGTGCGGTATATTTTCCTCAAAAAGAAGAAGACCGGGATTTTCCAGGTATTGGATGGATTGTAAAATAAAAAGCCCCGACACTGCGTAGTGCCGGGGCTTTTTTTATTGAAAAGGACTTTGTCACATCTCAAGGCTGGTCGCTGAGAACAGGACGGATTGCTTCGCTACGCTCGCAGTGACAGCGTTTACTGGAAACGCTTTTCCAGCAGCTTGCGCATCTTCTCCTCAGTGAGGGGCTTGGTGAGGTATTCCACGTTGGGGTATTGGGCCACGCGGGCGGTATCGGCCCCGTGCATGGACGTGGTGAGCACGGCCATTACGGTCTGGTCCTGCACGGGTTGGGGCAGGGCATTGTAGAGCTCCAGGAACTCAAAGCCGGACACGCCGGGCATTTTCAGGTCGACGAATATGAGGTCGGGCGCGGGCACGCTGCTCTCGGCGTTGTTGTCGCCCCAGAGCTGCTCGAAAGCCTCATCGGCCCGCGAAAACGTGCTCACGTGGTCGGCCACCGCCAGCCGGCCCAGCAGCCGGTTGTTGAGAAAGCTCGTGGTTTCGTTGTCGTCAACGAGTACAATGTGATTCAAATTAGTAGACATATTGTAGTGCTAATAAACAAGCTTTTACGAAGATAACAACCCGACTGCGCTCCCGCAATGGCCCGGCTGACTTATAGCCAGCCCTGGGCGCGCATCCAGTCGTCGTTGTAGATTTTGCCGAGGTAGCGGGTGCCGTGGTCGGGCAGAATAATCACCATCGTATCGCCCTCTTTCAGGTGCTCGCGAGCGTATTCCAAGGCTCCAAAAACGGCCGAACCGCAGCTCCAGCCCACAAACAAGCCTTCTTCCTTGGCCAGGCGGCGCGTCATCACGGCGGCGTCCTCGTCGGTTACTTTAATGAACAAATCGATAACATCGAAGTCTACATTTTTGGGCAAAATATCTTCGCCGATGCCCTCGGTTTTGTAGGGGTAGATTTCGTTCTCGTCGAAAATGCCCGTCTCCTTGTATTTCTTGAACACCGAGCCGTAGGTGTCGAGGCCGATGGCCACGATGGCCGGGTTCTGCTCCTTGAGGTACTTGCTCACGCCGCAGATGGTGCCGCCCGTGCCCACGCCGGCCGCCCAGTGCGTGATTTTGCCCTCGGTTTGCTCCCAGATTTCGGGGCCGGTGGTGTCGTAGTGCGCAGCGGCGTTCGAGAGGTTGTCGTACTGGTTCGGATAAAAGGAATTGGGCGTTTCCTCGCTGAGGCGCTTGGCCACCGAGTAGTAGCTGCGCGGGTCTTCGGGCGCTACATCCACGGGGCATACCACCACCTGGGCACCCACGGCCCGCAGGATGTCCTGCTTTTCCTTGCTCTGCTTGTCACTCATCACGAAGATGGTGTTGTAACCTTTGGCGATGGCGGCCAGGGCCAGGCCCATGCCGGTATTGCCGCTGGTGCCTTCGATGATGGTGCCGCCGGGCTTGAGGATGCCGGCTTTTTCGGCGTCCTCAATCATGCGGATGGCCATGCGGTCCTTCACCGAGTTGCCGGGGTTGAAATACTCGACCTTGGCCAGCACGGTGCCTTTAATGCCGTCGGTTACTTTGTTGAGCTTGACGAGGGGCGTGTGGCCGACGGCCTCAATGACGTGGTTGAAATACATCGAAAAATGATGGGTGGGGAGATGGGATGTGAGACTGCAAAGGTAAGGATTTCGGCGGCGGGGCGGGGTTGAGCCGGTTTGGGAACGCAAAAAGAATGGCGGGCCAATGACGCGCTGCACGTCCTGCTGGCAATGCCCGGCATGACGTTCAATGGATTGCACAGCTGCCACCTTGCCCTAGCCCCAAAATCCCCTACTTTTGCACCACCGTTGCCCGTCCGGGCTTCCCTCCCCCACTCCATCAATATCCCAAAAACACCTCCGAATGAGCGTTCTGGTCAATAAAGATTCCAAGGTTATCGTACAGGGCTTCACCGGCTCCGAGGGTTCGTTCCACGCCCAACAGATGATGGACTACGGCACCAACGTGGTGGGCGGCGTGACGCCCGGCAAAGGCGGCTCCGAGCACCTCGGCCGTCCCGTGTTCAACACCGTGGCCGAGGCCGTGGAGAAGGCTGGTGCCGACACCAGCATCATTTTCGTGCCGCCGGCTTTCGCCGCCGACGCCATCATGGAAGCCGCTGACGCGGGCATCAAGGTGATTATAACCATCACCGAAGGCATCCCGACCAAGGACATGATTGCTGTGAAGCATTACCTGAAGGACCGCAAGGGCATCACGATGATTGGGCCGAACTGCCCCGGCGTGATGACCGCCGGCGAGTGCAAAGTGGGCATCATGCCCGGCTTCATTTTCCAGAAAGGCAAAATCGGCATTGTGTCGAAGTCGGGCACGCTGACCTATGAAGCGGTGGACCAGCTCACCAAAGCCGGCCTGGGCCAGACCACGGCCATCGGCATCGGCGGCGACCCCATCATCGGCACCACCACCAAAGAAGCGGTGGAATTGTTGATGAACGACCCCGAGACGGAAGGCATCGTGATGATTGGCGAAATCGGCGGCGGCATGGAAGCCGAAGCGGCGCGTTGGATTAAAGAAACCGGCAACAAGAAGCCCGTGGTAGGCTTCATCGCCGGCCAGACGGCTCCTCCCGGCCGCCGCATGGGCCACGCCGGGGCCATCGTAGGTGGTGCCGACGATACGGCCGCTGCTAAAATGGCCATCATGCGCGAGTGCGGCATCCACGTGGTGGATTCGCCCGCCGAGATTGGCGATACCATGCTGCGCGTGTTGGGCGGTAAGTAATCAGCGCTTCCTCATATTGCGAAAAAGGAAGCTCCGGCCAAGGCTGGGGCTTCCTTTTTCGCTTTTGTTGTACTGTTAAGTTCAGATAAGTGGCACCTTTGGAAAGCAACCCACCATTTTTTTCCGTGGTAATCCCAGTTTACGGCTGCGCGGCGGCTCTACCAGAGTTGCACCGCCAACTAACGGCAGCTTTGGAAAGGATTACGGATGATTATGAAGTTATATTGGTGAATGACCACAGTCCCGATGCGAGTTGGGCACTGATTGAAGAATTGGCCGCTAATGATGCTCGGCTGCTGGGCTTGAATCTGAGCCGCAATTTTGGACAGCACACGGCCATTACGGCGGGCCTTGACCGTGCGACGGGCGAGTGGGTAGCTGTGATGGACTGTGACTTGCAGGACATACCCGCCGAAATTCCTAAAATGTATGCCTACGCCCAGCAACACGGGCTGGATGTTGTTTTTGGCCGCCGGGCCAATCGGCAGGACACCGCTACCAAGCAGTTGCTGGGCCGCTCGTTTTATTGGCTGCTGGAGTGGCTTGGAGGACCGGTGAGTGACCCCACAACGGGAAATTTCGGGGTCTTTCACCGCCGAGTAGTGGCGGCATTGCGACAAGTGCGTGAGCCCACACGGGCTTTTCCGCTGCAGGTGCGGTGGCTTGGTTTTCGGCAGGGTGCCTTGGATGTACAGCACGCCGCGCGAAAACATGGCACCAGCGGCTACCGTCTGGGCCAACTGGTACGCTTAGCCATTGCGGTAATACTGGCCTACAGCGACAAGCCACTGCGACTCTTGGTGAAGCTGGGTGCAATTATTGTTGCGGGGGCACTGGTGGGGGCGGTCTGGCTCGCGGGTCAAGGCTTACTAGGTCATTCGGGGCTTCTGCTGGCAGTGTTGGTGGTCAGCGTTTGGCTTTGGGGGGGGCTGAGCCTGACGGCGCTTGGCATCGTGGGGCTATATGTATCCCGCGTTTTTGATAGTGTCAAAAACCGTCCTTTATACGTGGTGCGCAATGAGGCACGCAAAACACCCTAAACCACTTATGACTTGTTTTCTGGACTACATTAGACCCATTTTATAAGACGGCATCAGTAGGCAAATCGGCTTTGTGTATCCCACACCGTTGCTCCACCAAATTGCCCTGTTTATATACCCTGCTATACCTAGTTATAGTGCTCAGCCACAATATGACCGCGCAGGTAGCACTAGCTTACGGCCAGTACACCGTAGCACCGGCCCTCTTGGCTGTTTCCTCCGCTTGCGCTAGCTGCATTCATACCCTTAGCCGAATGGAGAATTCACTTTCGGTTTAACTCGCTATGCAGCGGTATGGCCGGATACCCTGCTAGCCTTCAGTACTTGCTCAATCAGCACTCGCTCAATCTATCACCCAACCAGAACTATATTTTTTTCAAACTTATCATAATCGAATACTTACAAGAATACAAAGTTGTTCTCTATATCGCATGAATATGCGATACCGCGGTGTCAACCTGACACCGTTATTTGCTGGATATCTTTTCTTATTTCAACGAATGAACATATCCTACAGTCCACTTGAGAGCGCACGTTTCAACTTACGTATTTTGCGGGGCACGGCCAGTGAATTAGTTCCTGAAGCATTGCTGCGCACTATTGCAGATGAGCAGGTTGATGTAGCTATCCTGCGTGTTCCAACGAGCAAGCCGCATAAGTTGGCGCAGTTGAGCGCCTTACTCCCCTATCCGCTGGTGATGGCCGATACGGTCCTCACTTTTAAGTGTGATATGCGCACCTCTCCGCCGCAGCCCCTGCGCAACCCGCGGCTGGTAGTGCGTCGGGCTACAGCCGATGACCAACCGGAATTAGAGGAATTGGTGGAAGTAATATTTAACAATTACCACACCCACTACAACACTAATCCTCTCTTCGACCCGCAATTGGTATTGGCTGGCTACCAGGAGTGGGCCCTGAGCTTCCTGCGTTCTACTACTCCGGATAAAGCGTGCTTTCTGTTTTACCTTGACAATCGAGCCATAGCTCTCACTACCATTGCGTTGCATGATAATTATGGCGATGGTATGCTGATGGGGGCGCGGCCGGGTGCTGCCAGCCCTGGTCTTGGTGGCGACCTAGTACGCCACATTAAGCAATACACGCAGAGCCACGGGCGTAAGTGGGTTCATGGCACTACTCAAGTGCAGAATCATGGTGTGCAGCGGATGTTGATACAAGAAGGCTTTTTGCCTGCCGAATCACACTACACCATCCACATCAACTCGCTACTCAGCCAACAAAATCAGCCACTTGTTGCTGGTTTACAGTAGCGCTCCGCCGGCCGCCGCATGGGCCACGCCGGGGCCATCGTAGGCGGTGCCGACGATACGGCCGCTGCTAAAATGGCCATCATGCGCGAGTGCGGCATCCACGTGGTGGACTCGCCCGCCGAGATTGGCGATACCATGCTGCGCGTGCTGGGCGGCAAACAGGTCCCTACCACTTTCAGTATTAGCTCCTTGAAAAAGCTCTGGCCATTGCGGCCGGAGCTTTTTTATTTACCTTCATCTATCCTTCACCTTCTTTTCCAGCAGCAGTATGCGCCAAATTTTTACCTGTTTTTTCCAGCTACTGGCGCTATTGCTCACCAGTTTGGTGGCTAGCGGCCAAGCTACTCTGACGGCATCCCCCGGCACCTTGGCGGGCTTTACTACGGGGGTAGGTACGCCCTCGGCCCAGCAAAGCGTGTTGGTGAATGGAACCAGCCTGACTGGCAATGTGACAGCTACTGCGCCTGCCGGCTTTGAAGTGTCGTGGACCTCCGGCTTTAATTTCGCCGCCAGCCAAATTCTGACCCAATCGAATGGCAGCGTCGCCAACATTCCGCTGTATGTGCGCATGACCGGGGCCGCGCTGGGCACAGCAAGCGGAATGGTTACCATTGCAAGCACCGGGGCCACTACCCAGAATGTGGCCGTATCCGGCACGGTGACAGCGGCCCCCACCCCCAATCCGGCCAGTATGCTTACAAGCATTTCCCCCACCTCCGTCCCCGGTGGCACGCAAGTACTCATCACCTTTTTTGGCAGCGGATTTGTGCCGGGAGCTTCCGTTAGTTTTCAGGCCGGCTCCAGCAACATCACCGCCAACTACGTTTCCTCTACGCAGCTCACGGCGCTGGTTACGCTGCCCAGCGTGGCAGCTCCGGTGGTTTCGTATTTCTATGCTGGCAACCCACCACCGGGCGGCGGTGGCGGTGGCGGCATGAAGTTTTTTACCATTAACCCCAGCCCTCCGGTTATCACGAGCTTTTCGCCTACCAGCGGTGCCCCGGGTACGCTTGTCACCATCATGGGCCGGAACCTGGACGTACCGGGTGGCACAGGCAGCGTAATTGCCTTTAATGGCACACCCGTAACCATCGTGCCGCAGACGCCAAGCATGGGCGCGTATTATGTGCAGGTACCAGCCGGGGCTACCTCCGGCTTCATCACGCTTACGAATGGCAACGGTGGGGCCGTGAGCCCTACGCAATTTGTAGTGCCGCCCGCCCGGCCGCCGTTCTTCGAGGACTTTGAAACCGGCACCAAGACGGCCTATACGCCGGCCTCGGTGCAGCTCCAGAGCGGTGGCTGGACAATGAGCGAAGCCCTGATTGGCACCTCCGCCGGAATCGATAAGTTTAACGGCCTCAAATCGGCGCGGCTGCGCGGGGCCGGGCTCCTTGAAATGGACACCGACAAACCCAACGGCGCGGGCGTGGTGACGGTGAGCGCTGCCACCTACGCCACGGAAACCGGCGCTTCGTTCGTGCCTGAAATCTCGACCGATGGCGGCGTGACCTACACCAGCCTGCTGGGCAGCAATCCGGCGCCAACGCTTACCAGCACCCTCACGCCGTACTCCTTTATCGTCAACCGCGCCGGCAATGTGCGCCTGCGTTTCAGCAGCACCAACACGGCAGCCGCCACCAACCCGCGCATCAATCTGGACGACGTTGGCATCACCGATTACCGCGTGGGAACCGCTACGCAGACCGCGCAGGCGTTGCCCGAACTGACCATTTTCCCCAATCCGGCCCACGACCAAATCACGGTTCGGGGCGTTGAAATGGGGCTAGCGAAGACGAGTTTATACGACCTGACTGGCCGGCTGCTGCTGCCTGCGACCGTGCTGCCGGCGAGTGGGATGCTGTCGATTCCGTCACGCTTGCCAGCAGGGCTCTACTTGCTCCAGTGCGAAACGCCGACTGGCGCACGTACCCTGCGGCTACTCATTCAATAAGTGTCACGCTGGGTGCGCGAGCGGTACTCAGTTCGTAGGCTCGGTCGCCAAGATTGGCACTAATGTGCTGCGCATGCTGGGCGGCATGTCCGTCCTGGCAACTGGCAACAAAAAGGCCCCGATACATCGCCGGGGCCTTTTTGTTGCCAATTGCCTGGACGTTGCTTAGCCTAATCGTCGGCGCGGTGCCGGAACAGTTGGGGCCGCAGCACCACGCCGGCACTAATGAGCATGGACACGGGCGACAGGTTGCGCTGGCTTTCACTGCCGGCATCGACGTGCGTGGGAATGGAAAACCCGAGGGTGCCCTGAAATTGCAGCGGCCCACGGCCCGCCCGCAGAAATAAGGTAGGCTCGATAAAGAAATTGGTGGGCGAGGCAATGGCTTCGTAGTTGCGCTGGAGCTGGCTGTAGTGCACAAATGTGCCGCGGGCCGAAGCCCCGTAGCTCACCACTTCGCCCAGGTGGGCGGCGTAGAGCTGGCCGTAGTAGCGCTGATACGTGGCCTCGAAGTAGGTAGTGGGCCGCTTGCCGAAGATGGGGATGATGAGGTCGTCGGCGTGCGGGTCGTACACGTTGGCCTTGGCGAGCCCGAAACCGCCGATGGCCCCCAAATAGCCCTTCTGCTCAGCGCCCACCAGCCGATAGGTGCCCACGCCTACCCCGGCCTGCTTGTGCACACTGGTGTATTTCCAGGTGCTGCCGTTGACGGTTTCACTGCCGTTGCTCACCATGAGGGCCGTTTCGCCGGTGACCACGACGTGCGCGGCCGGCGACCACGCACCGCCCACTTCCAGACTGGAAAGCCCCCGGACGGCGGCGGTTACTTCAACGTCACCGGCTTTGGTGACCAACGGCGTGCTGGGCACAGTGGGCACATACACGGCGCAGCTGGTGAGAAAGGCTGCCCCAACGACGGGCAGCAGGGCAAAAGAGTAGCGGAGCTTCATGGACTTTAGCGAAAATGGAAACGTGGACTTATGCCTCAAAGGAAGCAGCAGCCAGTCACCTTCGGCAAGTCAATTATTTCGCTAAACAGACTTTTCAAACATTAAACATTTAACCATATCAGCTTATAATCACCTGTATTTCAAATGAATAATTATCCCGAAAAGGACTTTACAAATAGTCTTTTCAGCCTCAAAAAGTGCCCGTGCTAATCATCCAGCGTGGTGTTCTTATCCAGGTTGATGACAATCCCGACCTGAAACACCGAATTCGCGGCTTTCAGATACTTGTTGCTGCGGAAGCCAAAAATCTGGCCGCTGATGAGCTGCAACTGCACCGGGCCGAATAGTTGGGTGCGGGTGAAGGTAATGGGCTCGAAGAAGACGTTGCTTTCGCCGGGGGCGGCCAGGCCGTCGATTTTGAAGTTGTTGAGCTGCATGTAGCTCAGGCGCATGGCCGCGCCGTAGGTGAGCGGGAAGTCGTGGTTGAAGAGGTGCAGGCTTTTTTGCTTCTTCTTGGCGTAGTTCACCTGGGCGAAGACCTTGGACAGGCTGCCGTCGAGGGTGCGGGTGGTGATTTGGGCTTCGTTGCGCTCGATGCGCTCGGTGCTGCCGCCGCCGCCGCCCACGTACACTTCCAGCACGCGCTTGTCGGGCAGGCGGGTGAAGTAGCCGAGGCTGGCTTCGCCGAAGTCAATGTTTTCCGTTTTATCGGATTTTTTGCGGTGCAGGGAGGAGAAGGTGCCGGCCACCGCGAGGTGGTTGGTGAGGCCGTAGGCCCCTTGCAGGGCATAATTGGTGTGCTGGTTGGTGCTCACGGTGCCGTAGAACTCGCCCTGGTGCGTGAGCATGGGCGCGTGCGGCGGTGGCGGAAAATACAGCGAGGCGCAGCCCGTGAGGCCCGATGAAACCAATAAGAAAGTCAGACGCAACAAATGCTTCATACAGCGGGGCGAGGCGGGGCAAAGAATGGGGCAGGCAACGCCCGACGCGGCAATTTCGTGTTTCTGTCCGACATTCTGCTGCATTTGCCGGGCCGGGCTCAGTCACTGAGGTAAGCCGGGCCGTATGTAGGGGCAATCAATCCCTTCACCAAGCGCGCTATGCCTGCCGATTCATTTGATGCCATTATTATTGGGGCCGGTCAGGCCGGTACGCCGCTTTCTTATGCGCTAGCCGCTGCTGGCCGCCGCGTGGCCTTCATTGAAAGCGACTTTCTGGGCGGCTCCTGCATCAACTACGGCTGTGCGCCCACCAAGGCGCTGCTGGCCTCGGCCCAGCGGGCGCACCATGTGCGCACGGCCGGCGAACTGGGCATCGAAGCGCCGGAGCCGGTGGTAAACTTTGGAGCCGTAATTGAGCGAATGCACACCCTACGCCAGAACTCGCGCGACAGCCTGCACCGCAAGATTACGGAGGACCGCGACGGCATCACGCTCGTTCGGGGGCGGGCGCAGTTCACGGCCCCGCACTCGCTGCAAGTGGTGCTGGTGGGCGGGGGCGAGCAGCAGCTCACGGCCCCGCTCATCTTCATTAATACCGGCACCTCGGCCGCCGTGCCCGACATTGAGGGGCTGGCCGACAGCGGTTACCTCACCAGCGACTCGCTGCTGCTGAACCTCAAGGAACAGCCGGCGCACCTGCTTATTTTGGGCGGCAGCTACATTGGGGTGGAATTCAGCCAGATGTTTCGGCGGCTGGGCAGCCGCGTGACGGTCATCGACAGCAAGCCCCGCCTGATGTCCCGCGAAGACCCCGACGTGAGCCACCCGCTGGAAGAATGCCTCACCGAAGCCGGCGTGGAACTGGTGCTAAGCGCCGAAACCCGCCGCGTATCCCGCGCTGCCGACGGCACCATCACCCTCACCGTGACCACCAAGGACGGCGAGCGCCGCCTGCGCGGCAGCCACCTGCTGGTGGCCGTGGGACGCGTGCCGAACACGAAAGACCTCGGCCTGGAGCACACCGGCATCACCCTCGACAAAAAAGGCTACATCGAAGTAAACGAGCACCTGCAAACCGGCACGCGCGGCGTGTACGCGCTGGGCGACGTGAAGGGCGGCCCGCAATTCACCCACGTCAGCTACGATGATTACCGCATTGTGCGCGATGCGCTGCTGCACGGCAGCAAGCGCACCACCGCGCACCGGCCCCTCCCCTACGTGGTGTTCACGGAGCCGCAACTGGGCCGCATCGGCCTCTCGAAGAACCAGGCCAAGGAACAAGGTATTGCCTACCGGGTGAGCCGGCTGCCGGCCCGTACCATTGGGCGGGCGGTGCAGACGGGCGAAACCGAAGGGTTCGTGGAGGTAATGGTGGGCGAGGATGACCGGCTGCTGGGCGCGGCCGTGTTCTGCGAGCAGGGCGGCGAAATCATGAGCATGTTCCAGCTGGCGATGGCGGGCAACTTGCGCTACCAGGACTTGCAGGACATGATTCTGGCCCACCCTACTTGGGCCGAGGTGCTAAATAATGCCTTCCAGCGGCTAAAGCCGGGGGAATAATGCGGCCGCCGAAGCGGCATTAAGTAGCTGGCTGGTTCAGCGTATTGGCCGGCTTGTCCAGGAAGGCACGCACCGACTGGGAATCATTCAGCACCTTGAGCACCACGAGGTGCAACAGGGCTACCAGGCTGTAGCCGACGTAGGGCGCGGGGGCGTATTTTTCGCCGGTTTTCCAGACCCAGGCCATTATCAGGAGGGCGAATAGGAATTGGCAGCCACTCAGCAACAGCGTGAGCGTGCGGGCCGGCCGCCACCGCGCAAAGAGCAGGATAATGAGCACCACGTTCAGCGTTTGGCTGTGGCCGACATGGCCGGTTTCGCTCACGAAGAGTAGCTTGTGATGAGCGGGCAGCCAAGCGGTGAGCAGCAGGCAGCCCGAGGCAAGAGCCAGTAGCCAGAAACCTTTGTCGCGGAGGCGCATGAGGGCAAAAAATGCGGTGGAAGAAATGACAGCAGTACGCAAAGAAAGGCCGGCGGTTTAGCAGAAGCAAGCCCTAATCACAACCCCATAAATCACCTGCTCGACGGCGGTAGAAGCCTCTACAAAACCGCCGACAAGGGCAACGCCAAGAATACACGCTGCGCAAAATCCACCAGCAAGTGCGCCGCGAGCAGGGCGGCAGCGACTCCGAAGCGAAAGGCCCGAAAGCGGCTTAGGTTTCGGGGCGTTATTTGGACATGGAAAAGGGCACCCGCGCATGGCGTAGGTGCCCTTTTTAAATATGTGCTCTACAAGCACACATTATTTACCTTCTATCATGCCTTTCAGCCAATCCAGATTGGATTATGTTCTTAATCATAAAATAATAGTTAGACTTATTGATGGGGTTGGTAATGCCAGGATTTTCCCTGAGCAAGGCCCACGTATTAAATCCAATAACAATATATACTATAACATAAAGCAATTTCTTTAATGCCTCCCAAACTGGATGCTCAATAAAAGGTCTGTCAAAATAGTGCTTGGCCTTTTGCTGTATTTCTTTTATATATTGTTCGGATATTTGATTAAATTTAGCCTTGTCTTGAGAATAGGTATCGAATAATTGTTTAAATATCTCACTATCTCGTTTACCTTCTACTGTATAAACTTCAGCTTTTTCCAATTGGTTTTTATCTAGATAGTAATAGAAGTCATCCACGTATCTGTCTTTGTATGTTACGTAAACATATAAAGTAAATAGTTTCACAGCTAACATAATAGCTAGCGTTGCCAATGCACAAAGAGCTATTGTTATGCTAGCGAATTCAAGGACGCTAACATTAGGATTATCGAACCCTTTAACACCTTTAATGGCCCCATTTATTATTAGCTCACTATTTGGATTGCCTTCAAAGATAGTTTGACAAGTAAAACCGTCTCCTTCGTCAAGAATAGCGAAATTTATTAAAACCTTTTTTTGGCTTTTATCTAGAGCAAGATTTACTCTAGTAATGTCCAACCTAGATACTTTATTTATTTTGATATCAATAAACTTAGCCGATGTATCACTGAGAGATATGTAAAGTGGTTTTAACACATCTATAGAATCTATTGCCTCTCCACCTCTATTCCATAAATGAAATGTAACAGCAGATAAGTCATTTTTTATTGCTCTAGAATTTGGGCCTATAACCTGAATAGGTGCACTTGCAATGGTACTCGCATCAATTATCCTTGTCTTTAAAGGCTCCGCGGTAAATACAGGTATACGGTCTTTAATTGATATCAAGTAGAATACATAAGAAATTACTATTGATAGTATAAGCGGCAAATAAAACGATTTGAAATCTTCTTTAATTTTGTCTAGCATAACACTCGTCATTTTTAGCAAAAAAAAGGAGGCTATTTATATAGCCTCCTTTTTTTTGCTAAAATTTTATTACATATTCTTGATAATCTCCTGGCCGAATTCGCTCGTTTTGAGGAGGGTGGCGCCTTCCATCTGGCGTTCGAAGTCGTAGGTCACGCGCTTGCTGGCGATGGCGGCTTCGAGGCCTTTGTTGATGAGGGCAGCGGCTTCTTTCCAGCCCATGTATTCGAGCATCATCACGCCGGAGAGGATAACCGAGCCGGGGTTCACCTTGTCCTGGTTGGCGTATTTGGGGGCCGTGCCGTGGGTGGCTTCGAAGATGGCGTGGCCGGTCACGTAGTTGATGTTGGCACCCGGCGCGATGCCGATGCCGCCCACGATGGCCGCCAGCGCATCGGAGATGTAGTCGCCGTTCAGGTTCAGGGTGGCGACCACCGAGTACTCCGAGGGGCGCAGCAGAATCTGCTGTAGGAAGGCATCGGCGATGCTGTCCTTCACGATGAGCTTGCCCTGTTCCACGGCCTGCTTTTGCAGCGCATCGGCCACGGCCACGCCCTGCTTGGCCACGATTTTATCGTACTGCGCCCAGGTGAACACCTTGGCACCAAATTCCTTTTCGGCCAGCTCGTAGCCCCAGGTTTTGAATGCGCCTTCGGTGAATTTCATGATGTTGCCCTTGTGCACGATGGTCACCGACGGCTTCTTGTTGTCGAGGGCGTACTTGATGGCCGCGCGCACGAGGCGCTCGGTGCCCTCCTTGCTCACAGGCTTGATGCCGAACGAGGACGACTCGGGGAAGCGGATTTTCTTCACGCCCATCTCGTCCTGCAGGAATTCGAGCATTTTCTGGGCTTGGGGCGTGCCGTTCATGTACTCGATGCCGGCGTAGATGTCCTCCGTGTTTTCGCGGAAGATGACCATGTCGGTCAGCTCCGGGTGCTTCACGGGCGAGGGTACGCCGTCGTAGTAGCGCACGGGGCGCACGCAGGCGTAGAGGTCCAGTTCTTGGCGCAGGGCCACGTTGAGCGAGCGGATGCCGCCGCCCACGGGCGTGGTCAGCGGGCCTTTGATGCCCACGAGGTATTCGCGGAAGGCATCGAGGGTTTCGGTGGGCAGCCAGTTGGTGGTGGCTTTGTAGGCTTTCTCACCGGCCAGCACTTCTTTCCACACCAGCTGCTTTTTGCCGCCGTAGGCTTTTTCCACTGCGGCGTCGAACACCAGCTTGGAGGCGCGCCAAATGTCCGGCCCCGTCCCGTCGCCCTCGATGAAGGGAATGGTGGGTTTGTCCGGAACGGTCAGCTTGCCGTTTTTAATGGTGATTTTTTGCTCTGCCATGTGGGGTGTTCGTTTATGTAAATCTGTCATCCTGAGCGCAGCGAAGACCTTATCGCGTCAGGGTCGTGGGGAATAATTCAACTGAGCGCAGGCGGGATAAGGTGCTTCGCTGCGCTCAGCATGACAATCGTCGGGTTGGTTTAGTACCCGAAAATCTCCTTCAGCGTGAGCTGCTGCACCTGGCCGTACTTGGCCAGCTCCTTGAAGTTCAGCCGGTCTTTCGAGCCGATAACCAGAATAACCTGGTTCTGGCCGTGCACTTTGGCCAGTTGAAACTTCTTCAATTCATCAAAAGTCATTTTCTGAGTGCTGGCGTACACGTCGCGGCGGATGTCGTAATCGAGGCCGAGGCGCTTGGCGCGCTCGTAGCTCATCAGGATGTTGCCTTTGGTGATGCGCTCGGTGCTGATGCTGTTGCGGATGGCGTTTTTGGCGATTTCCAGGTTGGCTTCGGCCACGGGCATGTCGGTGAGGAGGGCTTCCATGCCGGCCATGGCCTCGGGCAGCTTGTCGCTCTGCGTGCCGATGTAGCTCAGGTTGTAGTTGGAGCGGCCCACCTTGTCGGCGTTGTTGTAGCCGGAGTAGGCCGAGTAAGCCAGCGCCTTGCTCTCGCGCAAATCCTGGAACACAATGCTGCCCATGCCGCCGCCAAAATACTCGTTGTAGAGCGCCACTGTGGGGGCAAGTTCCTTGCTGTACAGGTCGCCTTTGGTCAGGAACAGGATTTCGGCCTGCACCATGTTGTAATCCACCCAATAGACCTTTTTATCCTTCAACGGCTGCTCGGCGAAGTCTTTGGCCGCCGGGGCGGGCGTGAGCTTGGCGGGCGTGCGGTGCAGACTCCTAATTACTTCTATTATACCATTAGTCGTTGGAAAATGCGCATGAACTGTGGGAGTTTCACGCGGCCCATAGTACAGAACACGGTGCTGGTACGTCGGCAGCTTCTGAATCATCGCCGTGAGCTGCGCCGGTTTCAGAGCCTTTAGCTCTTTCTCACTGAGAACATTCGTGAAAGGATTTTTCGGGCCATACTTCACGTAGTTCACCATCGCCTGATTCAGAATCACGCGCTTTTCGAGCTTGGCATCCTGACGCTGCTTGAGCACGCCGGCCACCATGTCTTTCAGGGCCACGGCGTCGGGCTTGGGTGCATTCAGCAATTGCTCAAACAGCTTCAGCGCGGGCTCCAGATTGGCGTCAAGGCCGTTCAGGGTCACAAAAATGCGGTCGGGGCCGCTGCTCACGTTGAAAGAGCAGCCCAGCTTGTAGAATTCCTGCTGCAGCTGCGCGGCGGTGTACTGGCCGGTGCCGAGGTATTGCAGGTAATCGGAAGCGAGGCTCCAGCGCGGGTCGTTGTTCTTGCCCAGGTCGAAGACGTAGGACAGGTTGAACAGGCCGTTTTCGTCGTTGTGGGTGTAGTACAACGGCAAGCCGGGCTTGATTTCCGTTTCTTGAATGTCCTTCTTGTAGTCCACGAATACCGGCTGCAGCTCCGTGCTCGGCATGGCCGTGAGCTGCTTGTAGTAGGCCGAAGCCACGTCGCGGTTGGCCGGCACGGGCGTGATGGCGGGCTTCACCACCTTCACCTTGTTGGGGTCGACGCCGGTGCGCTTGAACACGGTCACGACGTTCGGACCGTAGTTGTCGTTGGCAAATTTTACGATTTCGGCCTTCGTGATTTTCCCGAAATCATCCTGCTGCTGCAGGTAGTCTTTCCAGTCGATGCGCTCAATAAACGCCTCGTACATGGCACTGGCGCGGGCCTCGTTGCTTTCGTAGCTCTTGGTGCGCGTCAGCTTCTCGTTGTTGATGATGGCCGGAATCAGCCAGTCGGGGAAGTTGCCTTTTTTGACTTTGTCGAGTTCGCCCAGCAGCAGGCTTTTCACGTCTTCCAGCTTCTGCCCCTGGCGCGGCGTGCCGTAGATGACGTGCGTGGAGTAGTCGTCGTTCATGTCGGTGAACGAGGCGGCTTCCAGTACCTTCTGTTGCTGGTTCAGGTCGAGGTCGATGAGGCCAGCCTGGCCGTTGGTCAGGATTTTATCGAGCATGCGCAGGCGCACGGCATCTTTCGAGGCCTTGCCCGGCAGGCGGTAGCCCAGCATCACGTTCTCCGACTGCGGGCCGAGGATTTCCTTGGTAATTGGGGCCGTAATCGGCTGCTCCACCGGTGCGTTAAAAGCCGGCACCGGCTTGCTCGGCATCGCGCCAAAATACTTGTCGATAACGCGAATGGTCTGGTCGAAATCCAAGTCGCCGCTCAGGCAGAGTGCCACGTTGTTGGGCACGTAGTACTGGCCGAAATACTTCTTAATCTCCGTGATGGACGGGTTTTGCAGGTGCTCAATCGTGCCGATGGTCGTCTGCGTGCCGTAGGGGTGCGTGGGGTAGAGCGAGGCATTCAGCGCCTCAAACTCTTTGTTGAAGTCGGAATCGAGCCCGCGATTTTTCTCCTCGTACACGGCCTCCAGTTCGGTGTGGAAGAGGCGCGGCACCATCTCGCGCAGCCGCTCGGCCTGGATAGCGGCCCACTTCTCGAGCTGGTTGCTGGGAATGTCTTCCTGATAAACCGTTTCCTCGTTCGAGGTGTGCGCATTAGAGCCTTTCGCGCCGATGGCGCCCATCACCTTGTCGTACTCATTCGGCACGGCGTACTTGGCGGCTACGCCCGAAATCGAGTCAATCTGGTGGTAGGTGCGCTTGCGAGCGGCAGCGTCGTTGCGCTGGCCGCGGTACACTTCGTACAGCGCCTCTATTTTGTCGAGCTCTACTTTTTCTTTGGCCCAATCCTGTGTGCCCAATTGCGAGGTGCCCTTGAACACCATGTGCTCGAGATAATGCGCCAGGCCGGTGGCGGTGGCAGGGTCGTTTTTGGAACCCGCGCGCACAGCCAAGTACGTCTGAATGCGCGGCGCGTCCTTGTAATCCGACAGGTAGACGGTCAGCCCGTTATCCAGCTTATAAATGCGAACGCCCAGCGGGTCGCCGGGCACCGATTCGTAGCGGTATTCTTTGGGCGCTACTGCTGCCGAAACGGGCGCAGCCGCAGCTGTTGCCGAGGCTGCAACAGCCGGCTTGCTAGATTGGCATTGCGTGGTGAGGCCCAGTACCGCCAGGGCAGGAAACAGCAGCAAAAAATTCTTTTTCACGAAGGGCGCAGGCGGGTAGCTGGGGGATTCAAAAAACAAAGGTAGCTGGCTGATAGGGGAATAAAAAACAAAATTTCGTCTTATCTTGCAAGGTTGTGCCGCTCCCAAACTGGCTGTTTAGCCTAAGGTAAATTCTTTCCCAATCGTTTGCAGGATTGTAGCGCGGACTTTGTAGTCCGCGTCCACGCATAGTCAAAACCGTTCGGGTAACGTTTGGGGACGAGGACTACAAAGTCCACGCTACCTTAATAGTCGGCTTCCAAGCCCAGACGTTGCTTGGCATCGCGCAGGGCGGGAAAACGCTCGGCCAGATACTCGAACTTGTCCGAGGTGGTGTAGAGGCGTTTGGCCGTGGGGGCAGCCTCCGTCAGTACGGGCTGCACGTTGAGGCGGGGGTGGCCGGTGCGGCGGCGCAGGTCGGCCAGGAATTCCACCCGCATGTCGTTGAACTGGTCAATCTGAATGGGGTTATCCACGGCCAGCTCGATGCTGTGCTCGGCGTTGGCCGTCACGGGCCGGTTCAGCACCCAATACTCGCTCATGCGGTCCTGGGCGCGGCGCTCCTCGGCGATTTCCTTCCACACGCGCTGCAGTAGCGCAGGGTCGATGGGCGCAACCGGGCCGCTAGCAAGTTGCGGCTCGGCCAAAGCGGCGGCGTCCTGAGCCGATTTACTGGCGGCAGCGGCAGTGCGGCTGCTCAGGTCTTTCAGGCTCGGGATTTTGCTGGCCAAGCTGGGGATTTTGGCGAAAGCCGCGGCCGGCGATGGACGCGGCGCGGGTTCAATCCCCTCGAAGCTGGGCACGCCGATTTCGACGTGCGGCAGCGTATCGCGCATCTGGTGGCGCTCGGTGATGGCAGCATCCGGGTCAGCCTCGATGCTTGGGGTATCGTGCAATTCCTCCACGCCGTTTTCCACGGGCAGCGGGTCGGGGCCGTCGGCGGGAGCCGGGCCAGTGGTTACGGGCGCGCCGGCCGGCATAGGCAGCGGCGCGGGCGCGGCGGCCGGACGCGGCGCGGCTACGTAAGGCGCGGCCGGCGACTCGGTGGCGTAAGTAGCAGGCGCAGCGTGAGAAACTGCCGGAGCCGGAGCGACTGCTGCCTGCTGAGCGTGACCGTTGCTACTAGAGGCGACTGCCGGCGCGGCAGCGTCTTCCCCATCGTTTAGGCCACTAGTTTTTTTTTTAGCCTCGCCGTTGGTGGCAGGGCTTAGCTCACGGACAAACTGAACGGCCCCATTCAGATAAGCCAGTTTCATCAGCGCTAATTCGACGTGGAGGCGCTGGTTTTTGGCCTGCTTAAACTCGCGGTCGCACTGGCTGATGAGGTTGAGGGCCGAGAGCAGGAAGGCAAGCGGTGCGGCCTGAGCCTGCTGCACGTACTTCTGCTTGATGCCGTCGGACACTTCCAGCAGTTGCACGGTCACGGCATCCTTGCACACGAGCAGGCCACGCAGGTGCTCGGCAGTGCCCACCACGAAATTGTGGAGGTCGAAGCCGTTCTGCATCACTTCATCGAGCAGCAATAGCGCGACCGAAAGGTTTTCGGTCAGCAGGCTATCTACTAAGCGGAAGTAATAGTCGTAGTCGAGGATGTGCAGGTTTTGCACCACCTCTTTGTAGGTGAGGTTGTTGCCACCAAAGGTGACCATCTGGTCGAACATCGACAGGGCGTCGCGCAGGCCACCGTCGGCCTTCTGGGCCAGCAGGTGCAAGGCGTCGTCTTCGGCCGTGATGCCTTCCTGGGTGGCCACGTAGCGCAGGTGCCCGCGCATGTCTTCCACCTTGATGCGACTGAAATCGAAAATCTGGCAGCGCGACAGGATGGTGGGGATAATCTTGTGGCGCTCGGTGGTGGCGAGGATGAAAATGGCGTAGCTCGGCGGCTCCTCCAATGTCTTCAGGAAGGCATTAAAGGCCGCATTCGAGAGCATGTGCACCTCGTCAATAATATAAATCTTGTACTTGCCAGCCTGCGGGGCGTAGCGCACCTGCTCCACTAGCGAGCGGATGTCTTCGACCGAGTTATTTGAGGCCGCATCCAACTCGTGCACGTTGAAGGAGGCATTTTCCTGGAAGGCCACGCACGACGCGCAGGTACCGCAAGCCTCGGTTTCGGGGCTGAGGTTGGTGCAGTTGATGGTTTTGGCCAGAATGCGGGCGCAGGTGGTTTTGCCTACCCCGCGGGGGCCGCAAAACAGGAATGCCTGGGCCAGGTGCTGGCTCTGAATAGCATTCTGCAGCGTGGTGGTGACGTGCTGCTGCCCCACCACGCTGCGAAACGTGGAAGGACGGTACTTGCGGGCCGAAACGACGAAATTATCCATAAGTTCTGTCTACAAAGTTACCCAGAAATGGGCGGCTTTGGAAGCGGGCGGAAGGGAGGTTTGGCTTATCGGCAGGTTATCAAAACGTCATGCTGAGCGCAGTCGAAGCATCTGCACCGCGTAACTAATTCACTGCTTGTAACGAAGCAGTAGAGATGCTTCGACTGCGCTCAGCATGACCCTTCATTTTATTGCCGCACCCTTCTTCTGCCCATCTTTCAAACACCCAAACCGCCGGAAACCTTCCCTTCTCCCCCATCGTTTCAACTTCACCGCGTACCTTCGCGGCCCGCTTGGCCCTAACCGGCCGTTCGGGACTCGTTCTTTACCATTTGGGGATGACCGGAATTGACAGCTTGCGCAAATTGCGGGTAAGCGTGCCAGGAGTTGATGGAAGCTCTCCTGTCAAAAAATCTATCAACAATCAACTGGCGACTATTCGTACGCCATGGCTGCCTAGTTCAGAATTAGGTAATTGCCATCGTTCCGCCCGGGTAAGTTTCTACACCTGGGAGTTCGGAGCGTCGTAAGTAGAAAATAGCCTTCGAGGAGCTGTGACTCGGGGGCGAAACCCAACTGCAGCTAGGGGCGGTGCAAAGGCCTGATGTGCGCCTGTACCGCCATGAAAATCCAAGCATAGATACGCACGTAGAAAGCACGTTGATTTCCTTGTCTGGACCAGGGTTCGAATCCCTGCATCTCCACTTTAAACCCCGTTTGCCTGGTGCAAACGGGGTTTTTTGGTTTTCGGCTTGCGCCAAAATCAACCGTTTGCACACTTTATCCTTACTTCTTTTTCCCATCTGTGATGCTGAACTATACCCGCCGGCTGCTGGCGTTTTGCTGCCTGGCCCTGCTTTGGAGCAATGTCCAAGCCCAGACCATCAAGTCGCCCAACGGGCAGCTGACGCTGCAATTCGCGCTGCAGGCCGACGGCGTACCCACCTATCACCTCACCTACAAGGGCCGCGACGTCATTAAAACCAGTAAGCTGGGATTGGACCTGAAAAACGCGCCCGGCCTCAGCAGCGGCTTTGCCGTGGCCGACAGCAAGCAGCGCAGTTTTGATGAAACCTGGACGCCGGTGTGGGGCGAAGTAAAAACCATCCGCAACCACTACAACGAATTGGCCGTGACGCTCGCGCAAGCCGCCACCGGCCGTAGCATCCGGGTGCGGTTCCGGGTGTTTGATGACGGGCTGGGCTTCCGCTACGAGTTTCCGCGCCAGCCCAAGCTTGACTACTTCACCATTAAGGAGGAGCGCACGCAGTTTGCGCTGGCCGGCGACCACAAGGCCTTCTGGCTGCCCGGCGACTACGACACGCAGGAGTATAGCACCGTGACCTCGAAGCTTTCGGAAGTGCGCGGATTGATGAAATCGGCCGTGACGGGCAATGCTTCGCAGACTACTTTCTCGCCTACCGGTCTGCAAACGCCGCTTATGCTCAAGAGCCAGGACGGGCTGTACATCAACATCCACGAGGCGGCACTGATTGATTACTCGTGCATGTCGCTGGAGTTGGACGACAAGAATTTCGTTCTGGAATCGCACCTCACGCCCGACGCGGTGGGTGATAAAGGACTGATTCAAACGCCGGCACTCTCGCCCTGGCGCACGGTGATTGTGAGTGATAAGGCCGGGGACATTCTGGAATCGAAGCTGGTGCTGAATCTGAACGAGCCCACCAAATTCAAGGACACCTCTTGGATTAAGCCGGTGAAGTACGTGGGCGTGTGGTGGGAGATGATTACGGGCAAAAGCACGTGGTCGTACACCAACATGGACAACATCAAGCTCGATTCCGTTGATTACAAGACGGTGAAGCCGAATGGCATGCACGGCGCCAACACGGCCCACGTGAAGGAGTATATCGACTTCGCCTCTAAACACGGTTTCGACGCGGTGCTGGTGGAGGGCTGGAACACCGGCTGGGAAGACTGGTTCGGCAAGCACAAGGACTACGTGTTCGATTTCGTGACGCCCTACCCCGATTTCAACGTGCCGGAATTGCAGCAGTACGCCGCCAGCAAGCACGTGAAGATGATAATGCACCACGAAACCTCGGGCTCGGTGCGCAACTATGAGCGGCACCTGGATTCGGCCTTTACCTTCATGAACAAGTACGGCTACGACGCCGTGAAAACCGGCTACGTGGGCGACATCGTGCCGCTGGGCCACCACCACTACGACCAGTGGCTGATTAACCACTACAACTACGTGCTGGAAACCGCCGCCAAGCACCATATCATGGTGAACGGCCACGAGGCCGTGCGCCCCACCGGCCTGGCCCGCACCTACCCCAATCTCATCGGCAACGAGGCGGCCCGGGGCACCGAGTACGAATCCTTCGGCGGCAACAATGCCGACCACACCACCATCCTGCCCTTCACCCGCCTCATCGGCGGGCCGATGGACTACACGCCCGGCATTTTCCAGACGAAAATCAGCGTCCTCAACCCCAACAACAAGTCCTTCGTGCACAGCACGCTGGTGCGCCAGATGGCCCTGTACGTGACCATGTACTCGCCCTTGCAAATGGCCGCCGACCTGCCCGAAAACTACAACCAGCACCTCGACGCCTTCCAGTTCATCAAGGACGTGGCTGTGGATTGGGACGACACTCACGTGCTCGAAGCCGAGCCCGGCGATTACATCACCATCGCCCGCAAGGCCAAGGGCAAGAGCAGCTGGTTTATCGGCAGCACTTGTGATGAGAATGGCCGCACGTCGAACATTAACCTGAGCTTCCTCGACCCCGGCAAGAAGTACGTGGCCACCATCTACGCCGACGCCAAGGACGCGCACTACGAGAAGAACCCGCAGGCCTACACCATCCGCAAGCTGAACGTGACCCGCAAAACCAAGCTGACGCAATACTGCGCGCCGGGCGGCGGCTACGCCATTAGTGTAATGGAGGCGCGGTAGCGGCCGAGGCTACACAACAAAAACACTCCGGTGGGGCCTGTTCGTCAGGCTCCACCGGAGTGTTTTTGTTGATACCTATCTGGTGGTATCAATAGTAAGTGGAGTATAGCCGGGGGTGCTTGGTGAGCAGCGCCTTGGGGCTGACGCGCAGCCTGCCCTTGCCGGCGATGACAAACTGGGCCTGCGGGTCGCGGAAGAAATACGCGCCGTCTTCTATCACCAATTGCCCGGCGATGGTGACTTTGGTGTTGCGCAGAATTTCCAGTGCGCCGCCTTTCTTAACTATCAGCCGCGAGGTGGGACCAATGTATATCTCAGGCACTTTGCCTGGCGTTTCATTGATAACCAACGCATTGTTGTTGGCTACCAGCACCAGGGCTGAGTCGCGGGAGTGGGCCGGCTGCCGGCCGATATCGAGGCCGCTCTGTACGAGGCAATAGGTGTTGGGAGCCAGCAGTTGCAGGCTGCCGGGCGCGCGCAGAACGGTGGTGCCCACCACGCCGCTGCTGCCCAGCATCAGGGCGCTGCGGTGGGCGCTGGTGCGGTGTGGGCCATCCCGAAACGCGTTGTTGCCGCTGAACACAGCCCCCAGAATCTTGTCGTAGGAACCCTGCGGTGGCTGGGTATAATCGAACAGAAACGTGCAACCGCGCAAGTGGAACAGGCTAGCCGTGTCGGTCGCAGCCGGAACGGCGTGAATAAGGTAGCCGTGCGTGCCGATAAACCGGCAATTGGTGAAGCTCATGCTGCGGGCGTAGGACTCGGAATGCAGCGTGAAAGGCCCATACGCGGGCTTGCCGTGGTAGGGCCGGTCCTCGAAGGTGCAGCCCATGAAGCGTGTGGCGTCGGCGGGGGTAGCGGCTTTGCAGCCGTGCACAAAGGCCCCGTAGAAGCGACAGTCGCGAAACAGCACGCCGGGCTGCGAAATCCACGCCGACCAGTTGGTGATGCCCCAGGCCAAGCTGTTGGAAATCACAATATTTTTGGTGGAAGTCGGGTAATTGCCCTCGGGCCGGTCCGATACAATGCCTTGGCCGGCATTATCCACGAAGCGGCAGTTTTCCAGGTTTACATTGGTTACAAAGCCGTCCTGCGGCTCCAGGTCGACACCCGCAGCAGGACTGGATACCAGCGCCTTACCTATTGATGGCACTATCACTTGGCCGGTGTGGCTAAAGCTACAGTTCACGGCCCGAAAACCGTTGACCCCAGTGAGCGACAAGCCCTGCCGGCCGTTGTAGTTGCAGGTCGAGTTTTCGAGCACAATGCCTTCGCGTTGGGGGTCGTCGAGGCTTTTGGCTAATTGGTTGAGAACCTGAATGCCATCGCGACCAAAGTGGTGCAGCGCCAACTGGCTTAGAACAACGCGGCGCGAGTTGCGCACAAAAATTCCGTCGAAATTCAGCTGAATGCCCGTATCGCCCCAATGGCCGCCCACCACCGTATGCGGGCTGTTGCCGTTGATATTCAGCTTGGCCACCCGCACGTTGTCGCACTCCTGGAGCACCATACAAAGGCCCACCGAGACGGCGTATTTGCCATCGGTGAAGTACGCGTTGGGAGCATCGAAGCGGCGCTTGGTGGCGGGGTCGAAGGAGCCGTAGCGCTGGTTGTCGACATAGCGGATTTCGGTGGTAGCGCTGTCGTCGCCCATCACCGTAAGATTGCGGCAGCCCACCAGATGCAGCACGTTCACGCCTTGGTTTGCAGCGTCCTGCCGGCCCACCAGGTACACGCCTTTGGGAATACGCAACACGGCCGGGGCCGTGGGCGCAGGATTCTCTTTGGCGCGCTTGTTGAAGAATTCGGCGGCGCGCTCAAAAGCCAACTGGTCGTTGGTTTTACCGTCGCCGACGGCACCAAAGTCGGTTTTAAGGTCTTTGCGCAGCACGCTGGGGCCTTGCCCGTAGGCGAGGCCAACAGATAGCAACAGCACCAAGCCAACGAGCAACAGGCGCAGCAGCGGCGCAGCAGACGCGGTATTGACAAGTTTCAATGTATTCCTCATTCTGATATTAACGGTGATACCTCAGGAATAGCACGCGCAGCGGTCATATAACCCGCGCCACATTTGGCGACGCTTACAACACCAAATCTGCAAACAGCCGCGCCAGCGTCGCGCCCGCGTCCAGGCAGCGGCCGGGGTGCACCGCCGACGACTGCACTACCGTGCTGCGCGTGGCCGTGAGCCAGCGAAACCGCTCGGCAATGGGCAGCTGGCCGATGGTGCCACCGGTGGCTTTACCCTGGCAAATGCGCTCGAAAGCCTGCAGGCGGGCGGTGATTTCGGCCAAATCTAGGTCCGGGGCCACGGCCAGCAGGCGGGCTTCGGGCAGCGCAAACCGGGTTTCGAGGAAGCCCAGCGAGCGGCAGTACACGATGACGCCCACGTTCAGGAATTCTTCGCGCTCCACGCGGGGCACCACGCGCAGCACGGCGTACTCAAATAAGTGCATTGCGGGCATCTTGGGCTTCCTGAACAAAGGTTTCTGAGGCGGCCAGACGGGCTTCGAGGAAGACCACGTAGGCGGCGCGCTGGTCGTCGGCAGTGCCGTGGCCGTTGGTCAGCCACGCATCGGGTACCAGGGCCACGATGGCGCGGAGGATTTCGGGCGTGAGGCGGGCGCGGCTTTCCACGTCTACCGTCGCCAACTCGCTGGCCTGGGGCAGCAGGACGTGGGTTTTAATCTGGAGAAATGGGCGGGGACGCGGCGCGGCCCACTCGGGGCCAGCGTGGTGCACGTAGAGGGCCGCGCCGTGGTCGATGAGCCACAGCTCCTTGTGCCACATCAGCATATTAGTGTTGCGGGCGGTACGGTCCACGTTCAGCGTGAGCATGTCCAGCCACACGATTTGGGAAGCGAGGTGCGGTTCCACGGTGGTCACCAGCGCATCGTAGGTGATGGCGCCGGAGAGGTAGTGTAGGGCCAGGTTCTGGCCGGTGCTGGCTTGCAGCAGGTCCTGGATTTCTTCGTCGGGTTCGGTGCGGCCGAAGGATTCGTCGAGCTCGCAGAACACCAGCTCGGGCACGCGCAGACCCAGCACGCGGGCAATTTCGCCCACAATCAGCTCGGCAATCAGCGCCTTCACGCCCTGGCCCGCGCCCCGAAATTTCACCACGTAGAGGAAGTTGTCGTCGGCCTCCATCAGGGCCGGCAGCGAGCCGCCCTCGCGGAGCGGCGTCACGTAGCGCGTGAGCTCTACGGTGCGGAGTTCAAGAATACTGGGGGCCGGCATACAGCAGATAGGGAGGAAATAACCCGGCAAAGGACGGTCAATTCCGGGCTTTGGGCCAGCGGCCAGAACGGTCGGGGTGCGCGGACACCGCTATCCGAAGGCTGATTCTGGTAATACCGCCGGATTCCATAAAAATAGCTTATCAATATTTCACATTTATTTGGATGGACATAAAAATCTCCTACATTTGAACTATATCATTCACAATAAGCCTAATTATCATTTCAATAATATTACCGTATAACAATTACAATAATTCGCCTTTCGGCTCATCCAATTTTTGATTGCTAAATTCTTTAAAAATTCACATTTTCTTCTCACCCTAAATTTCTTACCCATGAAACAACTCGACTTTGCTAAAAACAACCTGGGTTCGGCGCTTTCTCCGCCCAGGGTAGCACCCCGGCCGGCCGGCCGGCTCGTGCTTTGGACGCTGCTCTTGCTGGGCTTCCTGCTCGGAGCCAGCGCACCGGCGCAGGCCAGCCACTTCCGCTACGGCACCCTGACCTGGCGCACCGTGCCCACCGACCCCAGCAAGCTGACGGTGCAGTTTAAGGTGAGCCAGGCGTGGCGGCTCAGCTTCGGGGCTTTCGCCAATAATGTCCCGGTGCCCGGCGCGGTGTTTACCGACGTGATGAATTTCGGCGATGGCACCACCGGCAACATGAACCTGGTGGTGACGTCTGTGGACGTGCCGGGCGACAGCTTCTACGCCGAAGCCGTGGTGACGCACACCTACGCGGCGGCCGGCAACTACCGGGCTTTTTTCTCGGACTGCTGCCGCATTTATACGCTGTCGAACAACGCCAACAGCACCTGGTACGTGAGCAGTCTGGTGAATGCCGGCTCGGGCAACAACTCGCCCGTGTCGACGCTGGCTCCGGTGGTGAACCTAGCCGTGGGCCAAGCGGCCGCCACGTTCCAGCTGCCCGCCAGCGACCCTGACGGCGACGCGCTGACCTACTCGCTGGCCACCTCGGCCGACATCAACAACGAGCCTTTTGTCAATGCCCCGACTCTGGCCGTGAACCCGGCGACGGGCGCGGCTACCTTCAGCACAGTGGGGCGCACGGTGGGCGAACTGTTCAATGGCGTGATTAAGGTGAGCGACGGGCGCACTAGCATCCTGGTCGATTTTCTGATTAACATCACGGCGGCCTCCACGGCCCCGGTGTTCGATTACAGCATCACGCCCCCCAACGGCTACGTGTACCGGGTATCGCCGGGGCAGGCGGTCACGTTTGGCGTGCGCGCTACGGATAGCGACCCCAACGACGTGGTGAACCTGAAAGCCTTCGGGCTGCCGGCGGCGGCCACCACCGCCCCCACCCTGCCCCTGAACGGCAACCCCGTCCAAACCGCCTTCACCTGGACGCCCACGGCGGCGAACCTGGGTACGGTCATCATCAACTTTGTGGCCCAGGACCTGGCCGGCGTGCAAACTTCCACGTCCGTCACCATTGAGGTGAGTCAGAAGCCGCGCTTCGACGTGCCCCCCACGCCGGCCAACACCAGCGTGGTGCAGGTGACGCCCGGCACGGCTCTTAGCTATACTATTCAGGCGTCGTCGCCGGTGGCGACCAACCGGGTGAGCATTGCGAGCGCAACCGGTCTGCCGGCTTCGGCCAGCTTTGCGCCCGCGCTGCCTACGGCTGCTGCCAACCCCACCAGCACCCAGCTGAACTGGACGCCCGTGCTGGCCGACTGGGGCCCGCACGCCGCCACCTTCGTGGCGCGCGACAACAACAACGAGCAGGCCACCCACGCGCTGAGTTTCATCATCAACTCAGCCCCAGCCTTCACCTCGCAGCCCAGCGGCCTGACCCGCACGGTGGGCCAGCCGTTCACGTACAACATCACCGCCACCGACCCCGACCTGCCCTACGGCGACCGGCTCAACATCACAGCCTCGGTGCTACCCAGCTGGCTGCGGCTAATATACCCCGGCAACGGCACGGCCACGCTCAGCGGCACGCCCACACTGGCCCAGGTGGGCACCCACCGCGTGACGCTGGAAGCCGAGGATATTTACCACCACGGCAACAGCTACGGCACCATTTCGCAGACGTTTGTTATCACCGTGATGGCGTGCAACGTGGCCGCCATGCCCACCGCCACCAACCCGACTTGCGCGGGCAGTAGCACCGGCAGCATTGCGCTGGCCGTGACGGGCGCCCTGGCTCCCGCCACCTATTCCTGGACCGGCCCCAACCGCTTCCAGGCCACTACCCAGAACCTCTCGCAGCTGGGCGCGGGCACCTACACTGTGGTCGTGACCGGCGCCAACGGCTGCACCGCCACCGCCCAGGCTACCCTGAAAGACCCCGCACCGGCCACGCCGCCCACCATTACGGTTTCACTCCTTAACCCCGTAATAGTGCAGCAGCCCACCACCATTTTCCTCGGCTACGGCCCCCAGACGGCTACTCTGACCGCCACCGGCGGCGTGAGCTACCGCTGGAGCCCGGCCACCAACCTGAGCAACGCCAACATCGCCAACCCGGTATTCGCCCCCACGGCGGCCGGCCAGTACACCTACACCGTGACGGCCACCAACGCCACCGGCTGCCAGACTTCGGCCTCCGTGACGCTGGGCGTGATTGATGCCAGCTGCGGCAATAACCCCAAGAACCCCAAGGTACTGGTGTGCCACAACGGCCACGAAATATGCATTTCGCCCAACGCCGTGCCGGCGCACATCGGCCCCGGCTCGACGCACAACGACTATCTGGGCAGCTGCACGGGCGTGTCGATGCCCGGCATCGCGAGTGCTGCGGAGCAGGTAGTACTCGAAGCCTACCCCAACCCCGTAGCCAAAAGCACGGTGGTTAACTTCCGCGTGCCTGTTACGGCGGCGGCTACGGTACAGGTTTACAACCAGATGGGCGTGCTCGTCGCTACATTATTTGAAGGCGAGGCCCAGGCTGGCCGCGACTACCCGCTAGAAGTGGATGCCAGCCGCTGGCCCACCGGCATCTACCTGTGCCGCTTCGTGAGCAAAGGCCAAAGCAGCACCCAGCAGTTGATGGTGACAAAATAGCTTTTGCTACTTTATCAAAAAAAGCCCCTGTCGTGTCGACAGGGGCTTTTTTTGTGTCAAACAACTCCACTTAGCGTGCCAGGCGGCTGTGCTTCAGCGTGAGGTAATCGAGGTAATACAGCACCTTCACCGACAGCGAGTTATTGTGCGGCGTATTGATGGTGTTGTTGAAATTATCGAAGAATTGCGGCGTGGCCTCGTTGGCCTGCAAGTAGGTAGAGCCGGCGTTTTTCCAGACCACGCTGATTTGCGAGCCGGGCGCAAACCACCACGAGTACACCGCGTCCACGTTGAAGGCGTTGTAGGTGTTGTCGCGGTTGCGCTGGTAGGCGGCGAATTGCTCCTCGCCGTTCTTGCCGAGGGTGGTGAAATCGAGGTAACGCACGTTGCTGGTGTAGTGCCGCAGGCGTAGCGTAAACGACATGCGGTTGGTGAACGTGTAGGCCACCGAGGCCACGTTGGCCACCGTGGCCACGTTGCGGCGGCCAAGCAGAATCTGGCCTATGAAGGGCTGGTCGAGGGTTTCGGCCGCATCGAGGCCGCCGTTTACGTAGCCGATTTGGTTCTGGCGCAGGCTCCAGTCCACGCTGTAGCGGAAGGTGAGGTGGGTGTTCACGCGGTAGCGCGGGTAGAAGCCCAGGCTATAGCCGGTGCGGCGGGCGCGGGGCAGCCGGTCGTCGTGGCCGTAGCTCTGGAAGCCGGCGTTCCAGTTGATGGCCACCGGCTTGCGCGAGTCGGAATTGAAGAAGAAGGTGAAGCGGGTGTTTTCGGGCACCCGCACGTAGTATTCGCCCAGCGTGGCGGTGCGCGGCTCGTAGAAGTCATGCGTTACGGGGTCCACGTTCAGGTCGAAGCCCAGCTGGTTGAAGCTTTTGGTGAAGGTGGTGTTGGCACCGAGGTAAAAGTTGAGCGCTTGGTATAAGGTCGGCTTATAGAGGAGTGAATGCGTCACGTTGCCAAACAGATACAGGTTATTCACCTTCCAGAAAGGCTGGTACTTGCCGTAGCTCAAATCCAAGGATTCAGTGATGTTATTATTGCCGAACAGGATGCCCAAATCGTTCGGGTTGTAGGTATCGGATTCGATGCCGTGGCTCAGGTTCCAGGTGAAATTGCCCGATATTTTTCCCACGCCCACGCGGTATTTATAGCCGTCTTGGTCGTTGATTTGGTCGGTGTTTCCGAATTCCGTGCCCCGGCGGCGCGAATAGATGGCGCGGCCATCAATGGCGTAGCGGTTGGCCTTGTTGGCGAAGCGGAACAGGCCGCCGGTCACGTTGGCATCGTAGGTACTGCCGGCCCGCGTCACGTTGGTGTTGATGAGGCTGAGGTAGGAATTGTTTTTCAGGCTCTGGTCGAGCACGGCGATGTTGTAGTTGGAAAACGGCTGGGTTAGTATCTGGCGCTCCTGTCCGGTTTCGGTGTTGCGGATGGTGGCGTAGGTGTCATTGCTCAGGGCATTGAAAATGCCCACGCCCAGCCCTTTGCTGGTGCGGCCCGACACTTTGGTAGCGTTCAGCAGCGGCGTTTCCGAAGGGTTGCTGGTGATGATTTCGTTAGTGCCTGCCGTCACATTATAGAAGCCCACCGGCGTGGCTCCTACCCTTCTCGAATAGAACAGGTTGCCCTTGTTGAACAGCTCGGTACCCTCCGTAAAAAACGGCCGGTTCTCGTTGAACTGCACCTCAAACGGCGAAAGGTTGAGCACCTGATTGTCGCTCTGCACCTGCCCAAAATCCGGTACCAGCGTGGCGTCCAGGGTGAAGCTCTCGTTGATGCCCCACTTTATGTCGGCCCCGCCGTTGAAGCGGGTGGTCAGGCGCTTGGTGCCGTCGGCGCTCAGCGGGTTGTGGTTCACGTAGCCCGACACGTAGGGCGTGAGCGAGAGGCGCAGCGGCGGTTTCACGCCCTGCACGCCCGTGAGGTTGCCCCACTGGTTCACAAAACCGTCCACCTGCGGCTTCACCTCGTTCCAGAAATACGCCGCGTTGTCGCGCTTGCGCTGCCGCATGAAGTTCAGCCCCCAATGCTGCACATCGGCCGTGCTGAAACGGATGGCAGAGTACGGAATCCGCATCTCGGCCACCCAATCGGTGCCACGCAGGGTGGTGCGGCTTTCCCACACAGCGTTCCAGTTGAAGTCTTCGCCGCCAGCCGGCGAGTAGCGGGCATCCATCTGCACGCCGCCGGTAGTCACGAAAAAGGCGTAGCCGTTGAGCTGGTCGTGGTAAGTATCGAGGAAAATCCCGATAAAATCGGTATTGCCGAAGTTGTCGCGCGCCGTCAGCTCACGGGGGATAGAGTCGGCGGCCACATCGTGCATGATGGCCCCCACGTAAATCGCGGCATCGTCATACAGCACGCGCACTTCGGTGGGGTATTTTTCGTGCGGGCCGGGCTTGGGTCGGTTCTGGATGAAGTCGGTGGCCGGCAGGGCTTCGCGCCACACGGCCTCGTCCAACACGCCATCGAGCTTGATGGGCTGCGCAATGCGCAGGGCGGCCAACTGACGCTTGGGGGCGGCCGTGGCGGCGTCTTTGGTATCGGCAGGAGCCGTCGGCGTTTGGGCCAGGGCCGGCGCAAGGGCCAGCCCCAGCACAACAAACAACAGGAAAAAAGCGCGCAGAAAGAAGGTGTGTGGCATGGGAAAGGGTAGTTAAGTGCGGGTCTGTATTCGACGGGGGCTTGCCGTCTGATTGGCACTTCAAGGCAATGGACCGGGGCCGGGCGTAGCAGGCGCACACTCACCAGATGGCTGCGCTATGCCTCTCCTGCCCGGGCCGGCTTGCAGACCGGCGCGGGCAGTGCCCCAGCTCCATTGCTTCAGGAATCCGGCGCGGTTTTCCGACCGATATAAAGCCAGACTATTTGCGGCAAACCATTTAAATCAGGCAACAAGCATTCCATTGGCAGCCTTTGTGGCGCCATTTCGCGTGGAAACTCCGCATGTTGGGATTGGTTACTTCCGCTTGCGGAAATAAACGTCGTTGCTGATGGACTCGAGCTTGACGAGCGGGCCGCTGCCACTGAGCGTGCCGTGGAGCTGGTAGCCCACGATGGGATTTTTGCGCATCTCGTTATTGAAGGCAATATCCTGGTCGGTATACACCTCGCCCGTGATGGTTTTGAGCGACAGCTCCGCGCCTTTCGACTCGGGCCAGGCCACGTCCACAAAGCCGCTCAACGACTTGGCTTCAATGGAGTTATTAATGCCCACAATGTCCACATTGCCGCTGTAGGTGTACACGCGCAGGGCCACGTCGGCGGGCAGCGTGACTTCGTAGGTAATGTCGTCGCATACCTGCTGCCCGTACCACATGTTGCGGTCGCCATTGGTGCCGGGGCAGTCGCCGGGCTGAGCTTTGCGCAGCATTTCCTTGTCGAAATCGGCGGTTATTTTCAGCTCGTCGCCGGTCTGGTTCAGGTCAATTTGCAGGGCATCGTTCAGCCGGTTCGAGTTGATGCTGACGGTGGCCTTCATGGTCATTTTGCCCGCCGCTCCGGGCCGGATGCGGATGTTGCTGGCCTGCTTCAAATTCAGAAACACGCGCTGCCCGGCAATCAGATTAGCGGATTTCTCGATGATTTTCTGGGCCGAAACCGACTGGCGGGCGGCCGTGGCGCACACCAGCAAAAGGAGGAATAGGAACTGGCGCATGGCGTTGAAAGAATGGAGGTTGGAAATGGGCTAATACTTAGTGAAGCAGTTCGCTGGCGGGGTTTCCCGCCAGCCAACCGTTCTACTTCGCTTTCCGCACGTAGATATCGCCGCTCACCGTCTTGAACGACACGGTGTTGCCGCCGCCGTTGATGTTGCCATCCACCACCTGCCCGCCGATGTGGTTCAGGTTGTCCTGGCTTTTCAGGTTCAGGTCGAAATCGGTGTAGATTTCGCCCGATACGGAGCGTAGCTTCAGGGTGGCTTTGGTGTTGGTGGGCATGCTCACGTCCACGTCGCCGCTCACGGTGGAGATGGAGCTGGGACCCTGGCGCATGGGCGCGAAACGCACCTGAATATCGCCGCTCACGGCGTTGGCCACCACGGGGCCGGCCACGTTTTTCAGGCTGATGTCGCCGCTGGTCATACTCACTTCGATGTCGCCGTTCAGGTCGCGCATCACCAGGTCGCCGCTGCCGTTCCAGCCGGCCTGTTTGTACTGCACCGAGGCATTGCGCGGCACCCGGATGACGTAGCTGGCTTCCTTGCGCGAGGCCCGCGAAATGCGCACCGTATTACCGTCCTGCGTCACGGCAAGGCCGATTTTGGTGTTGTCTACCGCCGAGTTATAGATGGGACGCAGGCCTTTGGCGCGCTCGGGGGCCTCTTCAAAGCCGTCGCCTTTTATCACCAGCTCGCTGCCGTCGATGCCTTCCACCGTCACTTCGCTGCCCTGCATGTCGATGACGACTTTGGGGTCTTTGGCGTTGAGCTTGGTTTTGAATTCCTGGGCGTGGCCGGAGTAGGAAAGTAGTAGGCCCGAAAAGGCGAGTAATAGGAGCTTATTCATGGGATTTGAGGGAATTATCGAGGAGGATTAGCAGAATCACAGAACGCCATGCTGAGCATAGCCGAAGCATCTCTGCCGCGTGACTAATCAAGGCCGTTGCAACGAAGCGGTAGAAATGCTTCGGCTGCGCGCAGCATCACGTTCATTTCTGAATGGATTGCCCGATTGAGCAAGGTTATTTAAATCAGTTTGCCGATGCCGGCTTCGGCCTGCTCCCGCACTACGGGCAGGGCATCAGCCTTTTTGGCAAGGCGCTGGAGCTGGGGCACGGCCCGATGAACTCGGAGCGATACCACCATGTCAATCAGCGCAATCTGCACGTTGGGGTCAGTTTGGATGGGCAGCGAGTTGGCCAGACCTTCGCGCACACCGGGGGCATCGCGGAGGCGGTAGAGGGCTTCGCAGGCCGCCAAGCGCACGTTGGGATTGGGGTCGAAATTGAGGGTATTGAGCAGCACCTGTACCGTGGCATCGTCAGGGGCGGCGGTGGCTTTGGTAGCGTTGGTCACCAGCCGAATCCGGTCGCTGGCCGACACGGGGCGGCCGTTGTCGTTGGTCAGCGCGTTGGCCAAGGTGGTGGGGGCGTTTTTATCGGTGGTCGTTGCCACGCTGTTGGCATTGCTGCCCCAGTGCAGGTTGCGGCCAAGGAACACGCCGGCGGCAATCAGAACAATGCTGGCGGCGATGCGCAGCCAATTATTAGCCAGTGCTGTTGGCCACATCGAAACCACTTTGGCCTCGGGCTGAGCTTGGATGGGAGCGGCGGCCGTTTCGGGATTCAGCAGCTGCTTTTGCTGCTCCAGCATGGCCATAAAGTTGGCGCGGAGGGCCGTGCGGGGCACTTCGGGCAGGGCTGCGTCGAGGTCATCGGAGAGGGCGCGGAGCTGGGTTACCTGCAACTGGCAAGCGGGGCAGGTGGCCAGGTGGGCGGCCACGCGGTCGGCCTCGGCGGCCGATAGGCTGCGCTCGACGTAGGCCGGCAGCAGGGCTTCGAGCTCGTGGCAGGCAGAAAGTTCGGGCGTTTTCATTTGCTTAATTGGCGAAATAGATTTTGCGCAGCGCTTGCAGAGCGCGGTGCGCTTTCACGCGGGCGGCTTCGGCGGTGCAGCCCAGCAGCTTCCCGATTTCCTCGTAGCCAAACCCCTGGAAGCGGTTCAGGACCAGGATTTCGCGCTGCGGCACGGGCAGCATGTCGAGGGCTTCGTGCAGGTCGTCGTGGTGGTTGTTCACCCGCATTTGGGAGAAGGCCGCGCCGCGCAGGCCGCCGGTGCGCTCCACTTCGTCCACGTCCACATCGGCGGCGCGGAGCTTTTGCTGGCGCTGCCAGTAGTCGGCGTGCACGTTGCGGGCCATCTGGTACACCCAGGCCTTGAAGGGCTGGGTGGGCTGGTAGCTGCTGCGGTATTTGAGGATGCGCTCGAACACGGTTTGGGTGAGGTCTTCGCTGGTTTCGCGGTCGTTGGTGAGACGGGTGAGGTAGTTGAACAAAGGGCCGTGGTAGCGCTCGAACAACGGCACAAGCTGGTCCAGGTCGTCGGCCCGGACGGCTGCCATCAGTTCTTCGTCGCTCGTACTCGTGAGGGTCACGGGTGGGGGTTTTGGAGGTGAGTTGAAAGGAGTACCCAGACTTGGCCCAGACGTTACAGCGGGGTCCAACTTTTTTTTCGGGAAGGTCAGCATTAGCCTGGGGAAAGGACCAAGAGAGTTCCGATAGGGGCCATTTTTAACAGCGCAATCAGCTGACGAAGCAAACCATTAAAAACGAAAAAAGCCCCAGTGGGGCGGCACTCGTTGGCGCAAGTGCCGCCCCACTGGGGTCTAAAAATTTGCAGTGCGGCTTTACTTTGCTTTCCGCAGGAAAATGTCGCCGTTGAAGGTTTTCAGCATCACTTCGGGGCCGCCGCCGTTCACTTTGCCGTAGGTCCAGTCGTCGGTGCTGAGGCGGGAGAGGCCGTTTTGGCTGGTGCGGGTCACTTTGGCGCTGCCTTTGTCCACGGCCACGTCGAAGTCACTGTACACGTCGCCGCGCTCCGATTTCATTTTGAGCGCCGCCTTGATGGAGCCCGGGAAGGTCACATCAACCTTGCCGTTGAGGGTGGAAAAGGCCATGGGCGCGCCCGCCGTCACGCTTTTGAAGGTGACAATCAGATTGCCGTTCACCGTGTTGGCCACGGCCGAGCCGGCCACCTGGCTGAGCTGAATGGCCCCGTTCACGTTAGTTATTTCCAGCTCGCCGGTCACGTTGTCCACGGTGATGTCGCCATTGTTCACGGTGCTGAGCTTGAGCGAGAAGTTCTGCGGCACCTTGATGGTCAGGTCGACGGGGTGCTGGTAGGAATCGGTGGTGATTTCGACGTGGTTGTTCTTTTCCTCGGCCGTCAGGTTGAGGTTGTTGGCGGACGAGAGGCGCTTCATGCCGTTGGTTTCGGCCTTGCTGGTGGGGCGGCGGTCACCTTGGCGGGCGCGGGCCACAGCGTCAATCACCACATCTTTACCGCTGTAGCCGGTTACGTGGATGAAGCCGTTCACGAGGCTCAAATCCAGCGAGCCGGGCTTGCCGGGCGAGCTCAGGGCCACGGAGAGCTGCTCTTTGGCGTCTTTTTCGGAATCCTGAGCGCGGCCGGGCAGGGCGCTGCCGAGCAGCAGCAGGCTCAAAGCCAGGAAGCGGGAAAAGCGCGGTGGGGATAATCGGAATGAAGTATTCATTGGGAGGTATGGATTGGCTAATTAAAGTTTGGTGACGGTCACGTCGCCGTTGAGGGTTTCGAAATGCAGGTCGGGGCCGCCTTTGCCGATGCGGACGGCAGTGTCCTTGGTCAGCTTGTACACGGTGCCGCCACCGTGGCCTTCCCGGTTTTTGGTGACTTGCACCGGCAACATTTCCGCGTTGGGGAAATCGGTGTAAAACTCGCCGTGCATGCTCTTGAAGTGCATATCGGCCGCAAAACTGGCTGGGTACTTCACCCGAATCTGGCCGTTGATGGTGTGGTACGATGACGCGCCGGGCGGATTGGCGGCGTAGCTGGCGTCCACGTTGCCGTTCACGGTGCGGGCCTCCGTGCTGCCCTTCACATTGGTGAGGGCGATGGGGCCATTCACGTTGAAAACGTGCAGCGGGCCGGTCACGTCCTGCACCTTCACGTCGCCGTGGTTGACAGTCGAAACGTGCAGGTTGAGCTGGTAGGGCACTTTCACCACGAAGTCGAAATCGTAGCGGTAGTCGATATCCTTGTGGTTCCAGTTGCGGCGGTCGTTGTTGTGGGGCCGCGAGTCGTAGGGGCCGGTCAGGTACACCACCACGCTGTCGCCACGCTGCGTGAATCCTAATTGTGCCTCCGTTTTGCCGATTTCCAGCGTTTTGGCATCGTCAGCCGTGATGGTTTTGGTGGTTTCCACCAGCACCTTGTTGCCGGCGTAGCCCTGCACCGTCACCGAGCCGCTGATGTTGTACAGGGCCAGCGTGCTGCGCCCGGCATCGGCCGTGAGCGTGAACTCCTTGGTAATTTGCTCTTTGAACTGCGGGTGCAGGCTGGTTTGAGCGTGGCAGGCCGTGGCGCTACACAGCAAGAGCAGCGCGGGCAGGCTGGGGAGAAAGTTGGGTTTGGTCATGGCGTTGGGGGGTTGCGGGGGCGGCGGGCTGGCCGTCGCTCAGGGTTTGGATGCTTTGCTCGATTTTGCTTTTCACCATATCGTCCAGGTTGGCCTGTTTCAGCAGGCGGCGCAGCGGCTGCACCGAACGGCGCTCCTGCAGCTGCACCATGGCATCGGCCAGGGCCGCCTGCACCAGCGGCGATTCCTGCTGGGCCAGGGCGTGCACCAGGCCCAGGCGCACGGTGGCATCGTTCTGGGCCAGCGGCGTGAGGGCTTCCAAGGTGGCTAGCCGCACGTTCACGTTGTCGTCGTGGTTGAGGGTGCTCAGCAGGGCATTCACGACCTTGGCGTTGGGGTCGGACAGCTCCTTGGTGTAACCCACGGCCCGCAGCCGCTCGGTGGCCGAGGGGTTGTCGATAAGCGACAGCAGCATCACCTGGCGCATTTCGCCCACCTGAGCGGACAGCGCGGCCAACTGTTGCTGGTCGGCGGCCGCAGCGACTGGCTTATTGCCGCTGTTCAGCCAGTAACCGCCCAGCAGTCCTACGCCCAGCAGGCACAGGCTGTAGGCCAGCCGTAACGCCGGGCGCGGAATAGGTAGGGCCCGCAACCACGCCAACAGGCCCCGGGGCGAATAATCGGGCGTGGTTTCCAGCTCTTCCTTGAAGGAAGCTAGCATGGCATAGAACTCGGGCCGCACCTGCGGGCCGGGCGCGGGCACCGGCACGCGGCCCAGGGTGTGCCACACGCGCTCCACGGCTTGTAGCTCGTCGCGGCACTCGGCGCACTCGGCCAGGTGGGCGGCCAGGGCTTCATGTTCGGGGGCCGACAGCTGGCGGCTCAGGTAGTCGACCAGCTGCCCTTTGGTTTCTTCGCAGTTCATGGGCGATGGGTCAGTTTTCAATGCGGAGGAAAGTGGTTTTCAATTCGTTCATGGCGCGGTGCACGCGCACTTTCACGGCACCTTCGGTGGTGCCCAGCACGCGGGCTATTTCGGCGTATTTCAATTCCTGAAACCGGCTCAGGACCAGAATTTCGCGGTCTTCGGGCCGCAGGCGGTCCAGGGCCTCGTGCAGTTGGGCCACGTCCTGGGCCTGCTCCAGGCCGGCATCGGCGCTGAGGCCGCCGGGCAGGTGCTCGGCCATCTCGGCCACGTCGGTGTGGTGGGCGGCGTGGCGGTTTTTCTTCACGAAATCGGCCAGCACGTTGCGGGCCAGGTGGTACATCCAGGTGCGGAATTCGCCGTCGCCGGTGAAGGTGTGGCGGTATTTCAGCATGCGGTAGAACACGGTTTGCACGAGGTCGTCGCAGCTGGCGGCCCGGCCCAGCATGTGGTAGAGGAAGCCGAATAGCGGCCGATGGTAGCGCTCGAAGAGCAGGCCCATTCGGTCCACGTCGCCGGCTTTCACCCGCAGCATCAGCGCATTATCCGTTAGCGAGTCCAACCTGATAAAAGGGGTTTTTTGAGGGTATTTGGATGTGGACACCGCGCCCGTGGCGGAAGGTTACAACGGGCGGCCAATATTTTTCAGCTCCGACCCTCAATCATCCCCAATCATGCAAGCAATTCCACATATAACTCTAGCCCTATTCCAATTGTAAACGGTTGAGCTTAAAATAATTGCCCGAATTATTTTGTAACCAAAGCCGCCCCCCGGTTCGTAGAGGCTGTGTTAATAAACGGTGCTTTGCAAGCAGCGCCTCCTCACTCCCACAATATCAACTGACACCATGAAAACCAGCAAAATCCTTTTCGCCGCATTATTGACTTTTGGCTTGAGCAATGCTGCCTTCGCGCAGACGACGACCGGCACCATGGGTTCCACTAGCGGCACTACCACCACCGGCACGATGGGAACCACCACGGGTACTACTACCGGCAGCACTACGGCTAGTGGCGCAATGACATCGGGCTCAACGGGCGGCTCCACCACTGGCACGATGAATACCAGCACCAGCGGCACCATGAGCACCACATCCGGCACCACTTCGGGGAGCTCCACGTCGGGCCGCCGCATGAAAACCAAAGGCACTATGCCCAATGGCAAAGGCAAGATGAAAGGCAAGACCACCATGTAATAACTTTTTGCCGCTCAGTGCCGTAACAAGTTGTCAGCCGGCTGTTTCTAACCGAAGCAGCCGGCTTTTTTTGGCTCCTCTCCCCCACCACCATGAAATACTCCCTCTTACTAGCCGGCCTGCTATTTGCCGCCACCGCCCAGGCCCAAACCGTGCCTTTCGACCCCTCGGCCCCCGTGCGCGGCGGCAGTCAGGGCCAGACCACCGTGCCCCCCGTGAACCCCGCCCTCAACCAAAGCACCATTCAGGGGCCGCCCGATATGCAGCGCACGCCCACCAACCGCGACGCGCAGCCCACCCGCCAACTCGACGACCGCGGCTTCTCGCCGGCCGCTACGCCGGAAATGTCGCCCACTGCCGTGCCCGATACCCGCGAACAGCCCATCATCAAGGATGGCCGCCGCCGGCAGTCCACCGAGGTGACGCCCAGCCGCTCGCGCCGCAGCTCCAGCAGCAATAACATCCAGAATTAGGTTTTCTGGCTTTTCAGCAGCCTTAAAAAAGCCCCGCCCGATGTTTCGGACGGGGCTTTTTTTTAAAACTGATTCTGAATCAGGCCCAGTGGCTATTTCTTGCTCTTTTCGGCGTGGGCCAGCAGGTCGCCGCCGTGGCGGCGCAGCAGGTCGGCCAGCTCGGTGAGGGGCTTTTTCAGGTCGTCCGGGGCCTGGGCACTGATTTCGCTGGTCTGGTCTCCCAGCATCGAAAGCGAGTTGCCGATGGCGTGCGCGCTCAAGGCCCCGCTGGTGAGCAACGATTGCAGGTTGCCGATTTCGCGAGCAATGTCCTGCAGGCCGGGCTCGCCGCTTTGCAGAAACTGGTGCTGCCAGGTTTCGGTGTTATCCATGGCCGAGCCCAAGGGCAGGCTGGTGAGGCCGTTGCGCAGGGCACTGATGGTGGCGAGGAGGTGGTCGGTATTCATGTGGTGGGTTGGTGGACTAGTGAATGAGTGGGTTGGCGCGGGCAATTAATTATTTACTCACGGCTTTCTTGGCGCGCTGGGCTTTGGCGGGGGCGTTAGGGTCGGGGGGCAGGTTCAGGGGCGGCACGGGCATGTTGGGCGCGGCGGCGCTCAGGCCCAGCTCGCGCAGGATGGCTACGGCGCGCAGGGCACTGGCTTCCTTGTTTTTTATTTCCAGCATGACATCGAAATCAAGGCCGTGCAGGTGGGTGAGGAACTCGCGGAACCGCTCATCTACCAGGTCATCCGTGTGCTTGCCTTTGCGTTCGCCTAGGGCTTGGGAGCTGTAGTCCATCATGGGCACGCCGTCGGCGGTGGGGTGCCAGGTGGCGGCGGCCAGCCTTAGCGCTTCGGCCATGGGCTCGCCGTGGTTGAGACATTCGTGGTGGAAATTATCGAACAGGATGGGCACACCGGTAAGCTGGTGCAACTCCAGGCAGTCGCGCAGGGGAAACAGCCGGTCGTCGTTTTCGACCACCACACGGGCTTTCACGGCATCGGGCAACGTGGCATGCACCTGGGCAAAGCGAATCATCGCCGATTCCCGCTCCCCATACAACCCGCCCACGTGAATCTGGAGCTTGGCCGTGCCATCGAGCCCCATTAAATCCAGCATCGAGCCCTGGTAAACCAGCTCCTGAATGCTGCGCTGCACAATGTCGGGGCTGGGCGAGTTGAGTACCACAAACTGGTCGGGGTGAAAGCTCACCCGCAGGTTGTTGGACTTGATGTAGTCGCCAATGGCCCGAAAATCGGCCGCAAAATGCGCCTGCCAGGAATAGGTATTGATGGGGTGCGAGCCAAACGGCACAATGCTGGAGCCGATGCGAAAAAAGAGCAGGCCCTGGGCCACGTTCCATTCCAGCATGCGGCGCAGGCAGGCCAGGTTGGCCGTCACGGCCGCAATCAGCCGCTCTTCCGAATAGGAGGCCAGCCGGAAGGTATTGCCAGAGCTGCAATCCATCGCCTCGTTCACGCAGGGATACCCAATTCTCATATCCCGGGCTTACGCGGATGCCAAGCCCGGGGTTCTTTACGGCTGATACCCGCGATTGTCCAGAAACGCCTTGTTGTACTCGGCGCGGGCCTTGCGGGCTTTTTCGGCGCGCTGCTCGGCTTCTATCTGCTCCATTTTGCGGCGCTGCTTGCCCTCGCGCGAGAACTGGTCGTAGAGCAGGCTCACGGGGCTGGCAATGGTGGGAACAGGCGCTTTAGGAGCCGTGGAATCCACGGCAAACAGCGGTTTGGGCTTGGGCGGACGCTTCACGCCACTCACGACCGGCGGCGCGGGCCGCTTGATGTTGCGTAGCGCCCGGTTGATGATGGCGCGGTCGGGCCGGTCACCCACCACCTGCACATCGCCCAGCCGCACGCTGTCGCGGGCCAGTTGAATCCGCACCACCAGCTGCGACAACCCCGTGCCGCCCAATGCCATGCGTTGCGCCTTGTAGCCCAGCGCCCGAAACAAAACAGTATCCGTCGGCAGCGCGTCGATGCTGAAATCGCCGGTAGTTGTGGTCACCACGCCGCGCTTGGTGCGCACCACCTGCACCGTAGCGCCGGGGATGGGCAGCCGCGTGCGGGCTTCCGAAACGCTGCCGCTGACGCGCACCGTGGGGGCCTGCTGGGCCTGGGCCCGGCCGGCCAGCAGCCACAGCGCCAGCAGCAAGCCCAGCGCCCGGCCCAGCTTTGGCCAAACGGCCGGCATACAATGCTTTACTTCGAAACCCATTAATCCTTAAACGCAACGCTACTACAAAGTAGCAACCCAACGAGCCAAAAAAAGCCCGCACCGTTGCAGGTGCGGGCTTTTCAGCGATGATTTGGCCGATTGCGTCGACCAAACCCTTAGTTTTTTACTTTGGTGCCGTCGGCGTCTTTGGTTTTCACCTTGCCGTTTTCCTTCACCTTGATTTTGCTGCCATCATCGGCTTTGGCCTTCATCTTCGACACGTCGGTGGCCATGCCGCTGCCCGTGCTGTTGTCGGTCGTGGTAGTGGTGGTGCTTTCCGTAGTCGTCATCGACGACGAGGGGGCCATCGAGCTGGAAGCGGTGTCGCTCATAGACGAAGCGGAATTATCGTCCGCGTAGTTGCTGTCGTCGTAAGTCGAGCGGCTCGACTCGTAGGCCTGGTACTGCGTGGGGTCCACAAAAATCACCTTGAATTCCTGGTCCTCGCTCGCACGGGCATCGCGCATGGCGGCGGCCATGCCGGTGGTGTCGGTGGTGTATTTGGTACGCATTTCATTCATGCGCTTGTAGCGGTTCACGTACACGGTGCGGATTTTGGTTTTCGTGGCCTCGTCCGTGATTTTCATGTTGGCCGCCATCTTATCGGCAATTTGCTGGGCGCGGGCCTCAATCTGGGCATCCGTCAGCGGGCCGGTGGTCGTGGTGGTCGTCGTGGTCGTGGTACCGTCGGCGGGCGCGGTGGTCACCTCAGTGGTTTTTTCCTGCGAGCAGGAAGCCAGGGAAAGGGCGGCAGCGCCGGCGAGAATCAGCAGGGAATTTTTCATAAATTCAGAAAGAGAGGATTGAAAAGCAAACCGAAAATGGTTTGGGGGCGCTTTACGGCAATGGTGGCGTGGATGTTACCGCCGCTAAAAAAGAAACATCCTGCTTCGGCGCGGCGCAGCAGGACGTTTAGCGTTTTTATATAGCGTTGGTTAAGTACGCCGCAATTCAAACACCGTGATTTCCGGCAGGAACCCCACCCGCCCCGGGTAGCCCAAAAAGCCCAAACCCACGTTCACGTACAGCTTCTGGCGGCCCTGCTCGTACAGGCCGGCCCACTGCTTGTACACGTATTGCACGGGGCTCCATTTCATGAAAGGCAGGTTCACGCCAAACTGCATGCCGTGGGTGTGGCCGCTGAGGGTCAGGTCGATATCGGTGTACTTCAGAATGTGCGTTTCCCAGTACGACGGGTCGTGCGAGAGCAGAATTTTGAACGGCGCATCGCCGCTGGTGGCGTGGGCTTTGGGCAGGTTGCCGTAGGTGTGAAAGTTGGCGTGCGAGCTGCTGTTCTGAATGCCCAGGATGCAGATTTTGTCGCCGCCGCGCTCAATGGTGTGGCTGGTGTCGTTGAGCAGCGTCCAGCCCATTTTGGCGTGGTTCTGCATCAGGCGTTCCAGGTTGGCGCGCTTCTCGGCGGGGCTTTCCCAGGCCACGTAGTCGCCGTAGTCGTGGTTGCCGAGGCTGGAGAAAATGGGCAGTTCAGATTTGATACCCGCCAGGGCCGGAATGTGCGGCTCCACCTCGGTGGCGCGGTTGTTCACCAGGTCGCCGGTCATCAGAATCAGGTCGGCGCCCTGGCGGTTTATCATGGCCACGGCCCGTTCCAGCGGCTCCGTCGAGTTGAAGCTGCCGGTGTGCAGGTCCGAAATTTGCAGCAGTTTGAAGCCATCGAAGGCCGGCGGCAGGTTGGGGTAGCGCAGCGTCACGCGGCGCACGGTGTAGTCGGTGCCGCCCTTCACCATGCCCCACAGCAGCGCCGCAAACGGGATGGCCCCGATGCCCAGCGCCAGCTTGGCCAGAAACTCGCTGCGCGGAATGGCCACCGCCTCCGTGCCCGCCGGGCGGCTGGCCGCGCTCACGGCCCAGCGGCCCAGGCGCGTCAGGTCTTCCAGCAGCAGCGGGATGAACATTATCAGCTTGGCCCCCAGTAGCAGCACGGGCAGGCTCATGAGGTAGCTTTTGAGCTGAATATTACCCGATTGCCGGGTCGAGCCCGCCCAGCCGGCAATCATCCAGCTGCCCACCGTGACCAGCCAGTACCCGATGGCCGCTGCCCGCCGCGCCCCCGGCGACAGGTGCTGCGTCACCGTGCGCACCGCCTGATATCCATACCATTCGGCCAGCACCACCACGGCCAGCACCAACCATAAAACCAACGGATTCCGCATAAAAACCTTCGCTTCGAAATTACGCCGTCGCGCCACAATGCAGCCACGGCCTCGGAGCTTAAACGCGCCCGGCCGGCTTTTGCTTTACATTTAATGCACTTTTTACATTCTACCGCCAATCGCCGCATGGAACCCGCTGACAATCTACCAGAATCCCAGGCACTCTACCCCGCCCCTGCCACCGGCATCAAGAGTTGGGCCGAGGACGACCGACCCCGCGAAAAGCTGATGGCCAAAGGCCGCGCCACCCTCTCCGATGCCGAGTTGCTGGCCATCCTCATCGGCTCGGGCACCACCAAGCTCACGGCCGTGGATGTGGGCAAAATCATGCTGCAAGGCGTGGGCAACGACCTCAATGCCCTGGCCCGCGAAAGCGTGAAGCAGCTCTGCCGGCACCCCGGCATCGGCCCGGCCAAGGCCATTACCGTGGTGGCCGCGCTGGAGCTGGGCCGCCGCCGCAAAGAAGCCGACGCGGCCCCGCGCACCACCATCACCTGCTCGCGCGACATCTACAATTTGATTCGACCCAATTTGATGGATTTGCCGCACGAGGAATTCTGGGTAATTCTGCTGAACCGCGCCAACGTGGTGATGCGCAAAACGGCCATCAGCCGGGGCGGCGTGGCCGGCACCGTGGCCGACCCCAAAATGATTTTCAAGGAAGCTCTCGAACAATTGGCCAGCAGCATTATTCTGGTGCACAACCACCCCAGCGGCAACCGCAACCCCAGCGCCGCCGACATTCAGCTCACCAAGAAGCTGAAAGAGGCCGGTAATTTCCTGGATTTACCTATTCTCGACCACCTCATTTATTCCGACCAGGGCTACTACAGCTTCGCCGATGAAGGCATGTTGTAACACAAATAAATATGATTAAGAAAATAGCTTTGGCCGCCGCCATTATCGGCATAATTCTCTATTCGCTGAATGACGCAAAACCAAATAATAGCGCCTATTTAGCGCAGTTAAATAAATTTCGCAGCGAGAAAAATCGCAGCTTTCGCCAATCAGCAGAATCACCCATTGCCGCCGCACAAAAGCCGCAATTTGATAGCCTCAAATACTATCCCGGCGATTTAGTTTTCGTGCCACACGCCGATATAGCGCGCACCGAAAACCCCGATACCACGCTTATTCAAATGAGCGATAATAAGGCCGAGAAATACCTGAATTGGGGCGTGGTGAAATTCAATATTAATAATGCGCCGCAGCAGTTACGGGTTTATTTGAAAGCCAACGGCCGCGATTCCACGCTGTTTATTCCCTTCACTGACCTCACCAATGGACACGAAACCTACGGCGGCGGCCGCTACCTCGATGCGCCCATCCCGCGGCTGAACGAAACGGAAATCGAACTCGATTTCAATCGCGCCTATAATCCGTACTGCGCTTATAATAACGAGTACAGCTGCCCGGTGCCGCCGGCCGAAAACCGGCTGCAAGTCGCCATTCCGGCCGGCGAAAAGTCCTTTCACGAGTAAAAACCGGCTTGGGCGGCAGCATTTTCGGGCGGCTTGCCGGGGTTTGTACCTTTGTGGCAGTGCCCGCCGAGCGGGCCATCGGCTCCGAATAACTGAATCCTCCCCATGCGCATTTCCCTCGACTGGCTTAAAACCCTCATTCCTACCGATAAACCCGCTGCCGAGATTGGCGCGCTTCTCACCGGCTCGGGCCTGGAAGTGGAGAGCGCCGAGGAGCTGGAAAGCATTCCCGGCGGGTTGCGTGGCGTGGTGCTGGGCACCGTGCTCACCTGCGAGCGCCACCCCGACGCCGACAAGCTCAGCCTGACCACCGTGGACGTGGGCGACGGCACCCCGCGCCAGATTGTGTGCGGCGCGCCCAACGTGGCGGCTGGCCAGCGCGTGGTGGTGGCGCTGGAAGGCGCTGAGCTGCACCCCGCGCAGGGCGAACCGTTCAAAATCAAGAAAAGCAAAATCCGCGGTGCGGCCTCCGAAGGCATGATTTGCGCCGAGGACGAAATCGGCTTGGGCCAGTCGCACGCCGGCATCATGGTGCTCGATACCGAGTTGCCCAACGGTACGCCCGCCGCCGACTACTTCGGCTTGGGTTCCGATACGGTGTACGAAATCGGCCTCACGCCCAACCGGGCCGATGCGGCCTCGCACTATGGCGTGGCCCGCGAGCTGCGCGCCCTGCTGCGCCAGCCCTGCCACTTGCCGGATGTGAGCGGTTTCGCGTCTCCCGCTTCGGCGGCGTCTAATATTAAGGTGACGATTGAGGATGTGGAAGCCAGCCCGCGCTACGCTGGTTTGCTGTTGGAAAATGTTCAGGTCGGCCCGTCGCCGGAGTGGCTGCAGCGTCGCCTGCGCAGCATCGGCCTCTCTCCTATCAATAATGTGGTGGACGTGACCAACTTTGTGTTGCACGAGCTGGGCCAGCCGCTGCATGCTTTTGACGCCGACCAGATTACCGGCGGCCAGATTCGTGTGAAGCGGGCCGAAGCCAGCGAGAAATTCGTGACACTCGATGGCATTGAGCGCAGCTTGAAAGCCGAGGATTTGGTGATTGCCGATGCCAATGGCGCGCCGATGGCGCTGGCCGGTGTGTTCGGCGGCAAAACCTCGGGCGTGAGCGAAAGCACCACCCGCGTGTTTCTGGAAAGCGCCTACTTCGGCCCCGCCGCCGTGCGCCGCACCTCCCAGACGCATAACCTGAAAACCGACGCCTCGTTCCGCTTCGAGCGCGGCACCGACCCGAATATGGTGCTGGTGGCCCTGAAACGGGCGGCGCTGCTGTTGCAGGAAGTGGCTGGCGCCACCATCGCCGCGCCCGTAGTGGACGAGTACCCCGCGCCCGTGCCGCCCGCCACCGTGCGCCTGCGCCTGCCCCGCGTGGAGCGGCTGGTGGGCCAGTACATCGCGCCCGAGCGCATTCGTCAGATTCTAACGGATTTGGACATTGAAATCAGCGCAGAGAACCCCGACGCCGGCGACCAGGACACCTGGACGCTGACTGTGCCGCCCCATAAAGTGGACGTGACCCGTGAGGTCGATGTGATTGAGGAAATCCTGCGCATCTACGGTTATAACAACGTGGCGCTGCGGCCGAATAACTCGGCTTCCTTCCTGGCCAAATTCCCGAACCCCGACCCCGAGGTGACGCGCGTGAAAATTGCCGCGCTGCTCAGCGGCCAGGGCTTTTCGGAGATTCTGACCAACTCGCTGACTAACTCGCTTTATTTCGAGAAAGAGGGCGAAGCGAATAATGCGCTGGTCCGCATTCTCAACTACAACAGCGTTGATTTGAACGTGATGCGGCCCACGCTGCTGCACTCGGGCCTGGAGATTATTCGGCACAACATCAACCGCCGGCAGCGCGATTTGAAGCTGTACGAATTCGGCAAAACCTATTCGCAGAACGAGAACGGCAAGTATCAGGAGAAGAACAAGCTGGTGATTTACCTGACGGGCAACGCCGCTGGCGAAACCTGGCAGCACAAGTCCGAAAAAGCGGCCTTTCACGACCTGGCGGGCGCGGTGCAGCAGGTGCTAGCGGCGCTGGGCTTCGGCGGGGCGGCCTCGCAGCCGGTGCAGCACGAGTACCTGGCCGGCGGCCTCGCGCTGCTGGTGCACAACCAGCCGCTGGCGCAACTGGGCGCGGTGTCGGCCTCGGTGCTGAAGAAGATGGACATATCGCAGCCGGTGTGGTACGCCGAGCTGGACTGGGACGCGCTGAGCAAGAAATACAAGCCCACGCTGGTGGCCCGCGAGCTGTCGAAATTCCCGGAAGTGCGCCGCGATTTGAGCATCGTGGTGGATTCGGCCGTGACTTTTGACCAGCTCCAGCAGATTGCCCGGCGCACCGAGAAGAAGCTGTTGCAAAGCATCAATGTGTTCGACGTGTACGCCGGCGAGAACCTGGGCGCGGGCAAAAAGTCCTACTCGGTGAGCTTCACCCTGCAGGATTTCAGCCAGACGCTCAGCGAGCAGGCCATCGACCAGGTGATGCAGAAGCTGATTCAGCAGTTCGAGAAGCAAGCTGGCGCGCTGATTCGGAAATAATCGGGCAAGCCTACCTTTCGGCCGGCAATGGTGTGCAACTGCGCAGCATTGCCGGCCTCTTTGTTTCTATTCTTACCCACTTTTTTCCGCAGAATGAACCTTCGTTTCCTGTCCACTTTGGGCTTAGCGCTGATGACTACCGCCGGCTTTGCCCAGCAAAAACCGGCGGCCAAAGCGCCCGCTACCAAAACGACCCTGGCCACCACGCCCGGCGGCACCCGCCTCGTGGAGAAAGTGACCAAGCAGCCCGGCCAGCTCGTCATTCCCTACGAGAAATATGTGCTGCCCAATGGCCTCACGCTCATCGTGAGCGAAGACCATTCCGACCCGCTGGTGCACGTGGACGTGACCTATCACGTCGGCTCGGCCCGCGAGCAGATTGGCAAGTCGGGCTTCGCGCACTTCTTTGAGCACATGATGTTTGAGGGCTCCGACCACGCGCCGAAGGGCACCTTCGACAAGGTGATTCTGGGCTCTGGCGGCACCAACAACGGCAGCACCACGCAGGACCGCACCAACTACTACGAAACTGTGCCCAACAACCAACTGGAGCGCGCCCTCTGGCTGGAAGCCGACCGCATGGGCTTCCTGCTCGATGCCGTGACGCAGCAGCGCTTTGAGGTGCAGCGCGCCACCGTGAAAAACGAGCGCGGCCAGAACTACGACAACCGCCCTTACGGCTTGGCCAGCGAGTACGTGAGCAAAACGCTCTATCCCTACGGCCACCCCTACTCCTGGCTCACCATCGGTTACCTCGAAGACCTGGACCGCTCCAACGTGGACGACCTCAAGAACTTCTTCCTGCGCTGGTACGGGCCTAACAATGCCACTCTCACCATCGGCGGCGACGTGCAGCCGGCCCAGGTGGTGAAGCTGGTGGAGCAGTATTTCGGCCCCATCAAGCGCGGGCCGGCCGTGCCCAAAACCAAACTGCCGGCCCCCGTGCTGACTGCCGACCGCTACGTGAGCTACACCGACAACGTGCGCTTCCCGATGCTGCAAATGGTGTTCCCGACCGTGCCACAGGGCCACCCCGACGAGGTAGCCATTGATGCATTGGCCGAGATTCTGGGCGGCGGCAAAACGTCGTTGCTCTACAAAAACCTGGTGAAAAACCAGAAAGCCGTGCAGGCCAGCGCCTCCCATCCCACCGCGGAACTCGGCGGCCAACTCACCATCACCGCGCTGCCTTTCCCCGGCAAAGGCCTCGACAGCCTCGAAACCATCGTGCGCAACACCTTCGCAGAGTTCGAGAAGCGCGGCGTGACCGACGACGACCTGCTGCGCTTCAAGGCCCAGCGGGAAGCCCAGCAGGTGAATGGCCTGGCCAGCGTGGCCGGCAAAGTGAGCCAGTTGGCCGCCAACCAAACCTTCTACGCCAACCCCAACCACATCACCGTGGAAGCCCGCGAGCTGAAGGCCCTGACCAAGGCCGACGTGCAGCGCGTCTACGACAAGTACCTGCGCGGCAAGCACGCCGTGATTCTGAGCGTGTTGCCTAAAACGGGCGGTGTGGCCGCCGCTAAGCCCGATAATTACACCATCGACAAATCTGGCTACAAGGCTCCTGACTACGGTTACGCCGGCCTGAAATACGTGAAGCCGACGGACACCTTTGACCGAGCCAAGCAGCCCGGCGCGGGTGCCAACCCTGTGGTGAAAGTGCCCGCCCTATACCAGGAAACCCTGCCCAACGGCCTGAAAGTGGTGGGCACCCGCAACACCGAAATCCCCACGGTCACGATGCGTCTCACCATCCGGGGCGGGCATCGGCTGGAGCAGAGCATGCCCGGCAAAGCCGGCATCGCCCAGCTCACGGCCAGCATGCTGAACGAAGGCTCGCAGAAATATACCGGCGAGCAGTTCGCGGCGGCCCTCGATAAACTGGGCTCCACGGTAGCCGTGAGTGCGGGTGACATCGAAACCACGGTTTATGTGCAGAGCCTGACCAAAAACCTGCCCGCCACCATGGCCCTGCTCGACCAGCGCCTGCTGCACCCGCGCTTTGATGCTCAGGATTTCGCCCGCGTGAAAAAGCAGCAGCTGGAGTCGATTGCCGACTTCGTCAACCGGCCCGCTGTCATCGCCGACCAGACCTATAACCGCCTTCTCTACGGCACCAGCAACATTGCCGGCACTGCCATCGCCGGCACTACCGCCTCGGTGGGCAGCCTCACGCTCGACGACGTGAAGGGCTTTTACAACACCTACTACGCGCCCAACGTGAGCTACCTCGTGGCCGTGGGCGACGTGGACCAGGCCACGCTGGACAAGCAGCTCGGCTTCCTGAAAAACTGGGCCAAGAAGGACGTGACCATCCCAGCCGACGTAGCCGGCGCGCAGCCCGACAAAACGACCATCTACTTCGTGAACAAGCCCGGCGCGGCCCAATCCGAAATCCGCGTGGGCTACCTCACCGATATGAAGTACGATGCCACCGGTCCCTACTACCGCGCCTACCTGGCCAACTACCTGCTTGGCGGCGCCTTCAACTCGCGCATCAACCTGAACCTGCGCGAGAACAAGGGCTACACCTACGGCGCCCGTTCGGGCTTTGCCGGCACGCGCTACGCGGGCCCGTTCACGGCCCAGGCCGGCGTACGCGCCGATGCCACGGCCCCTTCGGTGAAGGAATTCATGAGCGAAATTCAGAACTACCCGAACGGCATTTCCGACGAGGAGCTGGCCTTCGTGCAGTCGTCGGTAGGCCAGAGCGATGCCCTGCGCTACGAAACCGGCCAGCAGAAAGCCGGCTTCCTGGCGCGCCTCGTCGAGTACAACCTCGACCCCAGCTACGTGCAGCAGCAGACCGACATCCTGAAAAATCTGAAGAAGGAAGACGTGCAGGCCATCGCGAAGCAGTACCTCCCGGCCGACAAAATGGCCATCGTGGTGGTGGGCGACAACAAGCAACTGCCCGCCCTGCAAGCTCTCGGCTACCCCGTGGTGGAACTGGACACGGAAGGCAAGCCCGTGGCCGCCGAAATGATGAAAATGCCCACGCCCGCGCCCACCCAAATGGCCGTGCCAACGGATGAAAAGATGAAGAAGCAAACCGACGACGGCGGTAAAATCAAAACCAAGACCAAGAAGGGCAAGAGCTAGGCCGGCAGGCCAAAACCAGTCCGGAGTAACAGAAACGTCGTGTGGAGCATTGCTCTGCACGACGTTTCTGTTTCATCAAGTCAGCAAGTATTAATCAGAACTTTATCCTTTATAAAAATCACGTATTTCTACCTTATTCCAGCAACGAAATTTACCGGAGCTTTGGCTGCATGAATTCTAACATTTTCAGCAGCTTATGAAAAAGCAATACCTTCTACCGGCCGTGTTAGGCCTCAGCTTGGGGCTGAGCGGATGCTCCACCAACAACTCGAAGTCGGAAGACGCTACCACGGCCACCAGCCCGGAACCGGACACCGCCGCCAACAAGCTGGCCGGCCGGCCCGGCCCCAACGTGCAGGCCGTTACCATGCCCAACCCGGGTATTCCCGGCTATAAATTCCCGGAAGACAGCAGCACCATCAATGGCTGGGTGCAGCGGCACGACGCCGCTAGCATCGACCGTCACGGCTGGGGCATCTGGACGGCTTTGTCCTCCGCCACGCCCCAGCGGCTGGGCCCGGATACCCTGCGCGTGTATGAAACCTGGCCCACCCTGGCTGAGGTTGATGCCGCGCAGCAGCCCACGCCCAAAGCCAATTCCCGGGCCATGCTCCTGCAACGGCCCCAGCCCAAGCGCCAGCTCAACCGGCCGCGCCAGCTGTTCCGCGACCCGGATTTCCGGCGGAGCCTGTCGCAGAAGCGCCGGCTGATGGCCAGCGCCCACGCCATGGTGCCCGATACGGCCCAGGATGTGTTCGAATCAGTAAGCTACGACCCGGTGGCCGCGTCCTTCATCGTGCAGAACAAGCTGTTCTGGGCTTCCACGCTCCAGGGCATGATTGACAAGGGCCAGGGCGCCATCCCGGAGTTCCCCCGCGAGGCCATTGCCATCAAGCCCGTGTATGAAGTGGTACCGGCTAAACAAGGCCGCACGCCCTACCAGATGAAAGTGTGGACCGGCACCACTTCGGCCCACATCAAATACGGCCAGGGCCGGTGGGGCAGCATTGTTTACGTCGACATCAACAACCGGGGCCAGGGCAACGGCCAGGTAGGCAAAGCCGGCGCGCCGCCCACCGCCGCTACCACCTACAACCTGCGCGACTTTGTCCACTTCACGCTCACCCAGGCCGAGGCCGACGCCATGAACGCCGAGCTGCTGCCCGACACCACCAAGGTGGCCCACGCCGGCGACTACGCCATTCTGGTGGCCATGCACATTTCCACCAAGGAAACCAAGCGCTGGACCTGGCAAACTATGTGGTGGGCCCCCGACCCCAATCGCGCGCCGCTGCCCAGCAACCCCGCCGTAGTGGCTCACCGACCGGCCCAGCTCGTGGGCGCCCCGCGCCACTACGCCATGGCCATTGCCTACCAGATGGTGGACCCCGTGCAGCCGTTCGCGGGCGGCAAGAGCGTGGGCCAGTCCGTCTACGTCTTCAATCCCTACCTGGAAGCCGGCTTTGGTCCCAAAACCTTCTGGAACCCCGGCCACTTCCAGGAGCCGTCCATCGTGCTCACCAAGGGCCTGGTGGTGAAAAACGACGTGGGCGTGCGCACCAATTGCATGAGCTGCCACGCGCAGGCCAGCTTCACATCCATTGCCGAAATCAACGCCAAAAAGAAGCTGCCGCTCGGCTACCTCGGCAATACCTACGTCGACATGGGCAGCCCCAAATTCAAAGGCCGCCTGAAAACGGATTTTCTGTGGTCGATTGCCGATATAGCTTCTTCAAAGCCTGACTCGCTGAAGTAGGCGCGCCGGGGGCCGGCAAGGCACATCTGGTTTTTCGCCTGACAATCATCTGAACGTCAGGCCGAAGTTATCGAAGCCCCGCTACTGTTCTGTTAATCCTAACCAGCGGATTACAACGGCAGTAGCGGGGCTTCGATAACTTCGGCCTGACGTTCTTGTTTTCTTTCGCATCCGTGCCCAACTTCAAACCGCGCTGAGTAGCAAGCTGCGAGCAAGCCCGGGATAAAGCGTAGCTTTCGGCCCGCCGCTTTATCTTCACCCAAAATTTATTCGCCCGTGGCCTCTTCCCAACAGCTTGCGCAACTCGACCGCCTGGAGCGGCAGATTACCACCTTAGTGGCTGCCTATCAGCAATTGCGTGAGGAACTGGCCGATGCCAACACCACCGTGCAGCAGCTCCGGGCCGACGTGCGCGAGAAGGACCGCCTGCTGAAAGAGCGCCAAAACCAGGAAAATATCGTTAAACTTGTACACACCATAGCTGGGGAACCCACCCACGCCAACGAACTTAAACTGCGCCTCAACGAATACATCCGCGAACTGGACAAGTGTCTTGCCTATTTGAGAGACTAAACCGAACGACCCCTCACCCCACTGCCTTAATTTTCGCCCTATGAGCGAATTAGCCATCAAAATTCGTATTGCTGACCGGGACTATCCCATGCGCGTTGACGTGCAGGATGAGGAACGGCTGCGCCTGGCGGGCCGCCTGCTGGGCGACAAGCTGCGCGAATTCAGAGAAGGCTACGGCATTCAGGACAAGCAGGACTTGCTGGCCATGGTTGCGTTGGCCACGATGGCCGACCAATTGAAAGTGAGCAAGGAAAAGGATGGCACCGATGCGGCGCTAACCGAACGGTTGGCTCGTTTCGACGAGCTACTATCCGGCGTGGTGCTGGCGGGGTAATACCCCCGACCGGCACGCACACAACTCGTTGGCCCGGCAGGGCGGCGCGGCAATCGGCCGCTTCCGCCCGGCCCGGGCAAAATCGTTCTACCCGGTTATGGTTTTTACCCCACCCCAAAAACCATAATCTATATGTCCCCTTTGATAATGTGTCTGCTCACCGCGGTGGCTGCCCTTGTGGTAGGCTACGTGGTAGGCAGGCAGCTGGCCGGCAAAGCCCGGCTGGACCACGAGGGCGAGGCCCAGGCCCGCGCCCAACAAATCCTCCGCGACGCGGAGGAGAAAGGCAACCGTCTTCGCGACGAGAAAATCAAGCAGGCCGATGAGCGCCTGGAGCAGTCGAAGAACAAGTTCAAGACGCTGCGCAACGAGTTTGACCAGGAAAGCCGCCGCCTCAAAAACGAGCTGGAAGGCGAACTAACCCAGCGCCGCCAGGGCGTGGTGGAGCAAGAGCAGAGCATCAAAATGCTCACCGAAACCACTCAGCGCCAGCTCGAACAACTCCAGAAAAAGGAAGCCGACCTGGAGCGCCAGCGCGAGAAAAACCAGACCGACACCCAGCAGCTGCGCGATAAGCTGGAAGCCCAGGCCGAAAAGCGCCGCCTCGAACACGAGGAAACGATGGCCGAGCTGGAAGAAAAGCAGCGCGAAGCCGAGGAGCAGCTGCACTCGGTGCAGCGTCAGCTCGAAACCATTGCCAACTTAACCGCCGCCGAAGCCCGCGAGCAGCTGGTGGAATCGCTGAAAAACGAGGCTCAGATTCAGGCCAGCTCCTACGTGAAAGACACCGTGGCCCAGGCCAAGCTGACCGCCACCAAGGACGCCAAGAAGATTGTGCTGGAAACCATTCAGCGCACCGCCTCGGAACACGCCATTGAGAACTGCGTGTCGATTTTCAACATTGAAAGCGACGACGTGAAGGGCAAAATCATCGGCCGCGAGGGCCGCAACATCCGGGCGCTGGAAGCCGCCACAGGCGTTGAAATCATCGTGGACGACACCCCCGAGGCCATCATCATCTCGGGCTTCGACCCGGTGCGCCGCGAAATTGCCCGCCTCTCGCTACACTTGCTGGTGAAGGACGGCCGCATTCACCCGGCCCGCGTGGAGGAAATTGTAGCCAAAACCCGCAAGAACATCGAGGAAGAAATCGTTGAGATTGGTGAGAAAACCATCATCGACCTCGGCATTCACGGCCTGCACCCCGAGCTTATTAAGATGGTGGGCCGCATGCGTTTCCGCTCCTCCTACGGCCAGAACCTGTTGCAACACAGCCGCGAAGTGGCCAACCTCTGCGCCACCATGGCGGCCGAGATGGGCCTCGACGTAAAGAAAGCCAAACGCGCCGGCCTGCTGCACGACATCGGCAAGGTGAGCACTGAGGAGCCGGAACTGCCTCACGCCATTCTGGGCATGGAGATGGCCAAAAAGTGGAAAGAGCACCCCGACGTAGTAAACGCCATCGGCGCCCACCACGACGAGATTGAGATGACGGCCATGATTTCGCCGCTGGTGCAGGCCTGCGACGCCATTTCGGGCTCGCGCCCCGGTGCCCGCCGCGAGATGATGGAAAGCTACATCAAGCGCCTCAAGCAGCTGGAAGAAACCGCCAACGGCTTCAAGGGCGTGAACCAGTGCTTCGCCATTCAGGCCGGCCGCGAGCTGCGCGTGATGGTGGACGCCGAGAACGTGACCGACGAGCGCGCCGCCGAGCTGAGCTTCGAGATTTCGCAGAAAATCGAGAAGGAAATGCAGTACCCCGGCCAGATTAAAATCACCGTGATTCGGGAGATGCGCGCCGTGGCCTACGCCAAGTAGCCTGAAGCGCATGATTTAGCTTGCGCTTTGAATTAAGAGGAATGAAGCCCCCATAGCGAAAGTTGTGGGGGCTTTTTTCATGGTTTCTGCAAGGCAGAGGCCGTACTTTCACGGCGATGAAAATTTGCTTTCCCTATCGTAGCCTGGGCCTGTTAACTATTGGAACCTTGGCTGCCTGCGCCGCTTCCAAGAACCCCTACGCTGCCACCAACAAGTCCTATAAAGCGCAGGTAAAGGCCTATGCTGAAGCCTTGCGCGCCACGCCGGTCATCACGCCGGGGGCCGACAGCCTGCTGGGCAAATACTGGGTGGGCACCACCAATTTCAACCTGCGCAAGCCCAATTACGTCGTGATTCACCACACGGCGCAGGACTCCACGGCCCAGACCCTCAAGACGTTTACCCTGCCGAGCACACAGGTGAGCGCACACTACGTCATCGGGCGCGACGGCCGGGTGTACCACATGCTGAACGACTACCTGCGGGCCTGGCACGGCGGCGTGGCCCGCTGGGGCAACACCACCGATATTAATTCCTCGTCCATCGGCATCGAGCTGGATAACAACGGCGTTGAGCCGTTTGCCGAAGCGCAGATTACCAGCCTGATGCACATCCTGGCCGGGCTGAAAAAGGCTTACGGCATTCCCACGGCCAACTTTATCGGCCACGCCGACATTGCGCCCAGCCGCAAGAATGACCCCAGCGCACTATTTCCTTGGAAGCGACTGGCAGATAACGGGTTCGGATTGTGGTACGATGCCGGGCCGTTGCCTAGTCCCTTTGTGGCCGACAGCGCCATTGCCCTAGCCGGCCGTCTGCTCGCCCCGCCGCTACCGGCTGCCGACGATGTGCCAACGGCCACCATTCAGCCTGTGGATACTGGCCGAGTAGATGCCCAGCTGGCCCGATTGAATGGGCCAATTACGGTGTTCAGCCCGCGCGAGGCGCTGCGGATTATTGGGTACGACACGCGGGATTTACCGGCGGCCATCCGGGCGTTTAAGCTGCATTTTATTCAGCAAAATGTGAGCGCGCCGCTGACCGATGCCGACAACCGGATTCTGTATAATCTGTACAAGAAGTGCTTATAACGGCCGGTGGGCCGTTATATTTAGCCAATTGAGGGGGCCGGCGGCTAATGCGGCACCGGCCGGGAATTAACTTTATTGTATGCCAGAAGTATCCAAGCGCGGGCAGGATATGCCCGTTTCGCCGTTTCGCAAGCTGCTGCCTTATGCCGACGCCGCCCGCCAACAGGGCAAAATCGTTTATCCCCTCAACATCGGCCAGCCCGATGTGCTGACGCCGCCCGAAATGCTGGCCGCCGTGCGCGAGGCCGACATCGCAGTGCTGGGCTATGCCCCCGGCGCGGGAACCGACAGCTACCGCCGCAAGCTGGAAACCTACTACCAGCGCGCCGGCATTCCGGCTCGATTTGAGCATATCATGGTGACCACGGCGGGCAGCGAGGCCATCCTTTTCGCCATGCTCACCTGCCTGAACCCGGGCGATGAAGTGATTGTGGCCGAGCCGTTTTACGGTACTTACACGGCCTTTGCCATTGCCGCCGGGGTGAATATTGTGGCCGTGACGGCGCACATTGAGGACGGGTTTGCGCTACCGCCGCTGGCCGATTTCGAGGCGGTGATTACGCCCCGCACCCGGGCCATTCTCATCTGCAACCCCAGCAACCCGACGGGCTACGTGTACCGGCGCGACGAACTGGACGCGCTGCTGGGCCTGTGCAAGCAACACGACTTGTACCTGCTGTCGGACGAAGCCTACCGCGAATATTGCTACGACGGTGCTCAGGCCACCAGCGCCCTGAGCCTGGTGGGTGGCGAGCGGCACGTGGTGGTGCTCGATACCATCTCGAAGCGGTACAGCGCCTGCGGGGCGCGGGTGGGGGCACTGGTTACGCGCAACCCCGACGTGTGGCTGGCGGCCTTCCACTTCGGCCAGATGCGGATTTGCCCACCAGTGCTGGAAATGGTGGCCGCCGAAGCCGCCGCCGACCTACCCCCCTCCTACTTCGACGGTACCCGGGCCGAATACCAAGCCCGGCGAGACCTTACGGTGAACGCGCTGCGCGCCATGCCGGGCGTGGTGTGCCCGGTGCCGGGCGGGGCCTTCTACGTGGTGGCCCGCCTGCCCGTGGACGATGCCGAGAAGTTCGGCCAGTGGCTATTGGAGGATTTTACCCTTGATAACCAGACGCTGATGCTGTCGCCGGCCAACGGCTTCTACCACACGCCGGGTCTGGGCCGGCAGGAAGTGCGCCTGGCCTACGTCATCAACCAGACCGATTTGGCGGCGGCCATGCACTGCTTGGCGCACGCGCTGCTGGTGTATCCGGGCCGCATCGAACCCGTGCCCGCTGCTGCCGTAGAAGCCGGCATTGCCCTCCCCGTTTGACCTTTTGTTAATCAACTCCATGAATCAAGCCATTGCCCCCGCCGTCGAAGTACCCGTCAAGGATTACCGGGGCTCCATCCGGCTCTGGCACTGGGCCAATGCGTTGCTGATTAGCCTGCAATTGATGACCATTCTGTTTCAGAAGGTGATTGTGAAGGCCAAGACGGCGGTACCGGAGCTGCAGTCGTCGGGCAAGGAGGTTTCGGTGCCGCAGGCGCGCGAGCTGGCCCATATCATCAGCGAGCGCATCTGGGCCTGGCACATCTATTTCGGCTGGACGCTGGTAGCCTTATGGGTATTCCGGCTGGGCCTGCAACTTACTGGGCCTTCCAATTTGCGCTTCTCGGCGCGGCTGATGGAGATTCTGCGCCGCTACCGCCTGGCCCCGCCGGCGGATAAGAGCCAAGCCGGCAAGATTCTATTCGCCAAAACTACTTACGCCCTGTTCTACCTTTTCATCACCATCATGGTGGTTACCGGGCTGATTCTGATATTCGAGGATGTGTCCTGGCTGAAAGGGGTTCATCACCTGGCCGAGGAAACGCACAACGTGACCATGTTCCTGATTATCGGCTTCATTCTCATTCACGTAGTGGGCGTGGTGTGGGCCGAGAGCAAGGAAGACCACGGGCTGATTTCGCGCATGGTGGGCGGCGAGGCACCGAATATTAAGAAGGCGTAACTGAGCCGTTTGTCATTGCGAGTGGAGCGCAGCGGAACGCGGCAATCCGTCCTCTGAATGCGACCAGCACTGAGATGTGACAAGGATTTTTATTGAAAGCAAAAAGCCCCGGCTCTAATCCAGAGCCGGGGCTTTTCACATTATTAGGCTGGTCGCTTAGAGAGGAAGGATTGCCACGGCCTGCGGCCTCGCAATGACAGGCGACTTCCTTTCCTCATCAGTGCCTAGTTCCCGCTGCTGCCGGGCTTCTGCTCCAGCTTCTGCATGGGGCTGGCCGAGGCCTTGGCAGCCTGTTGCATGGGATTGGCGGGAGCCTGCGGGCGCTGCTGCTCAAACAGCTCGAAGCGCGAGGCGGCGGGCTGGCGCGGGAAGGCGTTGTTGCTCAAATCCGTGTCGGCCGTTTGCTGGAAAGGGTCGATAACGAAGCTGATGACGGGCTTTTTGGTCACGACGACTTTCGTCACCTGGGCGTTGTTCTTGCGCCAGATTTCGGCCGGGATGGTCTGGATTTCCTGGGTGTTGTCGGCGTAGGTCATTTGCAGCACGATAGGCATCACCAGGCCGCCCACGTTGCGGAAGCTCAGCTCGTAGAAGTTGCTCTGCGAGTCGTTCAGGCGCTGCTGCTGCTCGGGCGTGAGGCTGCTGAGCATGGCGGTGTAGCGCTGCTGGTCGGCGGGCGTCACGGCCAGCGGGTCGTAGCTGTTGTAGAAGTCCTTCAACTCGGGCTTCTCTTCCACCAGCGTTTGCTTGATGTCGTTGGCGTTGCGCTGGGCCGTGATGGACTGCGGCGCAGCGGCTTTTTGCTGCTGCAGGCGGGCATTTTCCACCTGCGGGTTGCGGGTACTAGCGTTGTAGGATTTCACCGACTCCAGGGCCAAATCCGTGTGCTCGGTGGTGTAGAACCAGCCGCGCCAGAACCAGTCGAGGTCCACGGCCGAAGCGTCTTCCATGGTGCGGAAGAAGTCGGCGGGCGTGGGGTGCTTGTAGGCCCAGCGCTGGGCGTAGGTTTTGAAGGCGTAGTCGAACAGCTCGCGGCCCATCACCGTTTCGCGCAGGATGTTGAGGGCCGTGGCGGGCTTGCCGTAGGCGTTGTTGCCGAATTGCAGGGCCGACTCCGAGTTAATCATAATTGGCGACTGCAGGTTGTCGGCCGTAGCCATGTAGGCGGCGATGTTGCGCGGCTCGCCGCGGCGCGAAGGGTAGTTGCGCTCCCACTCCTGCTCGGTGAGGAACTGCACGAAGGAGTTCAGGCCCTCGTCCATCCACGTCCACTGCCGCTCGTCGGAGTTGATAATCATGGGGAAGAAGTTGTGGCCCACTTCGTGGATAATCACCGAAATCATCCCGTATTTCACCTGTTGCGAGTAGGTGCCGTCCTTCTCGGGGCGGCCGCCGTTGAAGCAAATCATCGGGTACTCCATGCCGCCCACCGGGCCGTGCACCGAAATGGCCACGGGGTAGGCGTAGGGAATCGTGAATTTCGAATAGGTTTTGATGGTGTGGGCCACCACCTGCGTCGAGTACTGGCCCCAGAGCGGGTTGCCCTCTTTCGGGTAGTAGCTCATGCACATCACGGGCTTGCCGTTTTGCTTAATCTGCATGGCGTCCCAGATGAACTTGCGCGAGCTGGCCCAGGCGAAGTCGCGCACGTTTTTGGCGGCGAAGGTCCAGGTTTTGGTGCCGGTGGCGCGGCTGCTTTCGTTTTTCACGGCCTCGTCCTGGGTCACCATCAGCACAGGCTTGGTGGCAGATTTGGCCTGCTCCCAGCGCTTGAGCTGCGTGCCGGTGAGAACCTGAGCGGCGTTCTGCAAGGTGCCGGTGGCGCCCACAATGTGGTCGGCGGGCGCGGTGATGCTCACTTTGTAGTCGCCGAAGGGCAGCGTGAATTCGCCATTGCCGAGGAACTGCTTGTGCTGCCAGCCTTGGTTGTCCGAGTAAACGGCCATGCGCGGGTAGAACTGGGCCATCTCGTAGAGGTAGTTCTTGTCGTCGGCGAAGTACTCGAAACCGCTGCGGCCGCCCTGCTTGTACTGGTCGGTGATGTTGTAGTGCCACTTCACGCTGAACGACACGGACTGGCGCGGCAGCAGCGGCGCGGGCAGGTCCACGCGCATCATGGTGTTGTTCGTGACGGTGTGCAGGGCGCGGCCATCCTTGCCGGTCACGGCCTCAATCTTGAAGCCGCCATCGAAATTCGACATCATTCCATCTACTGATTGGAACGACATCTTATCCTGCAGCTGGCCCACCTGGGTGACGTTGGCAATGGAGTTTTTCTCGAAGATGTTCTGGTCGAGCTGCACCCAGAGGTAGGGCAGCGCATCGGGCGAGAGGTTGGTGTAGGTGATGGTTTCGCGGCCGGTGAGGGCCTGCTTGGCATCATCCAGGGTGACTTTGATGTCGTAGTCGGCGCGCTGCTGCCAATAGTCGGAGCCGGGCGCGCCGCTGGCGGTGCGGTAGCTGTTGGGCGTGGGCAGCATCGTTTCGAGCTGCGCAAATTTGTCGGTGCCGGAGTTGGTAGTCTGGGCAGTGGCAGCCTGCTGGCCCGTCACCGCCAGCACCAGGCCAGCCAATAGAATACGACGCATAGAAAAACCGTAAGTGGGAAAAATCAGAAAAAGCGAAAGCCGAGAAAGTCGTTAAAGTTACGTCAGGGTTGCGTGAGGAATGCTGATATGCGAGGCTCGATAATGAACGGTCATGCTTCGGCTGCACTCAGCATGACCGTTTTGGTGCTGTTCCTCTTCCCCCGTTCCTACGGCCACAGCTGTTGCAATAGCAGCACTGTGGCAATGCCCAGGGCCGCGCCGCTGATGGTCAGCAGCCAGTCGCGGCGGGCCACGCGCAGGCTGCCCAGCAGCACCGCTCCGGCCAGCAAAATGGCCGATACGATGAGGAGTTGGCCCAACTCTACGCCGATGTTAAAAGCCAGCAGCTCCTCCACTGGCCGGCTGTTTGGCCCGAGCAAGGCCCGCAGGTAGTTAGAAAATCCCAGCCCGTGAATCAGTCCAAAGCCCAGCGCCAGGGCATTGGGGGCTGCCGCCAGCATGGGGGCCCGGCGCGTAATGAGCCGGCCCGCCCCGCGCAGGTTCCACAGCGCCGTGACCATGATGGTGATGGGAATCAGCGCCTCAATAACGGCCGGCTTGAAAGCCACCAGGCCCAGCGTGGCCAGGGCCAGCGTGAGCGAGTGCCCCACCGTGAAACTGGTGACCAGCGCCAGCACGCGCCGCCAGTCGGCCAGCACGTAAGGCGCGCACAGGGCCAGCAAAAACGTGAGGTGGTCGGCCGCGCGCGGCGTGCAGATGTGCAGAAAGCCGAGTTGCAGGTAGGTCTGAAAAACGGAAGCCATGGGGCAAAGCTAGCGGCTTCAGATTTAGGGTCCGCCTTTCTAACTTGTGCCGTTTTTCCACTTCCTTTTCTAATTATGCTGAAACGCTACCTGCTGCTTTCTCTCCTGCTTCCCCTCGGCGCGGCCCGGGCCCAGGCCCCGGCCAATCCCGCCCCGGGCACGTTCTACCTCACGCGCCAGGACACGGCCCGCGCCGTGCACGAATTATTCAAGAGCCGGCGCGGCGGCGGGTTTGGCTGGTTGGCCTTTGGCACGGCGGGAATGGCGGCCTCCATCATTCCCGCGCAGCAGGCCACCAGCGCCGGCGTCTGGACGCCCGGCGTCGTCATCGGTTCGGCCATGGCGGTGCTGGGCACCAAAAAATTCATCCAATTCGGGTGGGGGCGCGAGCGGCGCGTACTACGAAACCTGGCCGCCACCGGCCACCTGCCCACCAACGTGCAACGCCGCCTGCACGGCAACTTCGCCCCCCTGCACGGCACAGCCTCCGCACCCAATCCGCTGCTGGCCTACAGCACGCCCCCCGTTGGTGCGCCGGCGGCAAATGATGCGGCTCCGGCTGCAGCTACCGGCACAGCACTGGCCGCAGCACCGGTTCAGGCCCCGGCCCAAACCCTGGCCGATGCCCGGCAGGATACGCTGGATGCCGTGCAGGGCCTGTTCAATGCCAGGCGGCTGGTCGGGCAGCTGCCCATCCTGCTTGCCCTGCCCGGTCTACGCCTCATGACCGGGGCCACCAAAACCGGGGTTTCGTCGTCGCCCTACGGCCAAACCCAGAGCAGCGACCCGCCGGCAGGTCAGGTAGCCCTAGGGCTGCTGCTGGCAGCAGGCGGCGTTACGTACATGTTCGTGCATAATGCGCCTTATTCCGACGCGAAGTTTAAGCTGTTGCACGACGACTACCTGGCCGGCCACCCGCTCCCGCCTGGCCTGCGCGCCCAACTCAAGCCCAAGCATATCGAAGCCGGCCGCACTTACCGAGAAAAAATGGAGCGACGCGCCAGCCGCCGTCGATAATTCGCCCCGCCGCCGTGGCTGCCGCGGCCGGGGTAGCGGGAGTTTCTCGCGGACGTGAAACAGCAAGACTATTTCGCAGCAGAGAAATGCTTCAAGAGCTTACCCTGTTTAGTATAGATATTCTGCACCTTGAAATAGGGAATTGGGTCACACGCATACAGGCCCCCGCCCCCGCCATAAGCGCCTCCTTCTCCGACGCTCATTGTCTCTCCGAAGTAACCACTTACAATAACAGTGTCCTCTTGCCCTGACTTTACTAAATGAGCATAGTACCGATGAAAATGAGTTGTGTCTCGATAATGCCCAGCTGGATAAGGCACAATAAATTTCTCGTTACCATGAAATAATCTAATAAAACTATTGGACGGACTCACGCGGATTACTGGATAGGCTTCATGAAATTCATCACAGCCCCAATTACTAGGCCAGGTAATAACTACACGGCTCGGTCCTGAAAGCTTGTAGGCAATATCAAAAGAGCCTGAATAGAGCACATAAACTAAAGCCAAGGCAGTTATTACTAATGCGCACCCATGCCGCCTTGAAAGTTTCATGATTTAAACCTACGATTGATAAATGAAAAGCCCCGTCAGCACAACGCTGACGGGGCTTTCCCATTCAAAACCGCTCGGCAATTATACCGCCGGCATTTCCACGTTCTCAAACTTCACCTGTCCGTCTTCTAATACTGCCTCAACAACAGCATCCTTGCTCACGCGGCCCGAGAGGATGTCCTTCGACAGCTCGTTCAGAATTACGCGCTGCAATACACGCTTGAGCGGACGGGCGCCGAACTGCGGGTCGAAGCCCTGCTCGCCGAGGAAGTCGAGCACCTCGTCGGTGGCTTCGAGGCTGATGCCGGCTTCTTTCAGCCGCTGCTGAATCTGGCGGAACTGGATGTCGACAATCTTGCGGATTTCCTTGCGCTTGAGGGGCTGGAACATCACGATTTCGTCGATGCGGTTCAGAAACTCGGGGCGCATGTGCTGCTTGAGGCGCTCCACCACTTCGTCGCGGGTGCGGTCGACGACCTCCTCGTGGTTGAACTCGTTGAGGTCCTTGAAGTTCTTCTGGATGATGTCGGCCCCGGTGTTCGAGGTCATGATGATGATGGTGTTCTTGAAGTTCGCCACCCGGCCTTTGTTGTCGGTGAGGCGGCCGTCGTCGAGCACTTGCAGCAGGATGTTGAACACGTCGGGGTGCGCTTTCTCGATTTCATCGAGCAGCACCACCGAGTAGGGCTTGCGGCGCACGGCCTCGGTGAGCTGGCCGCCTTCGTCGTAGCCCACGTAGCCGGGAGGCGCGCCGATGAGCCGCGACACGGCGTGGCGCTCCTGAAACTCGCTCATGTCGATGCGCACCATCGCATTCTCGTCGTTGAACAAATACTCGGCTAATGCCTTGGCCAGCTCGGTTTTGCCCACGCCGGTGGTGCCCAGGAAAATGAACGAGCCGATGGGCCGCTTGGGGTCTTGCAGGCCGGCGCGGGAGCGGCGCACGGCGTCGGAGATGGCCGCGATGGCTTCGGCCTGGCCGGCTACGCGCTTGCCCAGTTCGGCTTCGAGGTTGAGCAGCTTCTCGCGGTCCGATTGCAGCATTTTGCTCACCGGGATGCCCGTCCACTTGGCCACCACTTCGGCAATGGACTCGCTCGTGACGACTTCCTGGAGCATGGCGCCGCCGTCTTTGTTGGCTGCGGCTTCTTCCTGCAGGGCTTTCAGCTTGGCTTCGGCTTCCTGAATCTTGCCGTAGCGCAGCTCGGCCACGCGGGCGTAATCGCCCTGGCGCTCGGCCTGCTCAGCTTCGAGCTTGAATTGCTCGATGGCTTCCTTCTGGGTTTGAATGCCGGTGAGGACGCCTTTTTCGCTTTCCCAGCGGGCTTTGAGGGTGTCGCGGCGGTCGTTCAGCTCGGCCAGCTCCTTGCTGAGGATGGCTTCGCGGTCGCGGTTGTCTTCGCGGCGGATGGCTTCGCGCTCAATTTCCAGCTGCATGATGCGGCGCTGAATCTCATCCAGCTCCACGGGCATGGAATTCAGCTCGATGCGGAGCTTGGCGGCGGCTTCGTCCATGAGGTCGATGGCCTTGTCGGGCAGGAAGCGGTCGGTGATGTAGCGGGCGCTCAGCTCCACGGCCGCAATCACGGCGTCGTCGGTGATGCGCACGCCGTGGTGCAGCTCGTACTTTTCCTTGATGCCGCGCATGATGCTGATGGCGTCCTCAATGGTGGGCTCGTCCACCATCACGGCCTGGAAACGGCGTTCGAGGGCCTTGTCCTTCTCGATGTATTTCTGGTATTCCTTGAGCGTGGTGGCCCCGATGGCGTGCAACTCGCCGCGCGCCAGGGCGGGCTTGAGCAGGTTGGCGGCGTCCATGGCGCCCTCGCCCCCGCCGCCGGCCCCGATGAGGGTGTGCATCTCGTCAATGAAGAGCACAATCTGGCCGTCGGAGTCGGTCACTTCCTTGATAACGGCCTTGAGGCGCTCCTCAAACTCGCCCTTGTACTTGGCCCCGGCCACGAGCAGGCCCATGTCGAGGCTCATGATGACTTTGTCGCGCAGGTTTTCGGGCACGTCGCCGGCCACGATGCGCTGGGCCAGGCCCTCCACGATGGCGGTTTTGCCCACGCCGGGCTCGCCGAGCAGCACGGGGTTGTTTTTGGTGCGGCGCGAGAGGATTTGCAGCACGCGGCGGATTTCCTCGTCGCGGCCAATCACGGGGTCCATCTTGCCGGCGCGCACCTGCTCGTTGAGGTTGCGGGCGTAGCGGTTCAGGCTCTGGTACTGGTCTTCGGCGCTTTGGCTGGTGACTTTGCGCCCGCCGCGCAGCTCCTTGATGGCGGCCTTCAAGTCCTTGTCGTTGAAGCCGGTGTCTTTGAGCAGCGTGGCCACGGCATCGCGCCCGCCGAGGATGCCCAGCAGCAGGTGCTCGACGGACACGAACTCGTCGCCCATGTCCTTCATGGCCGTGTTGGCGCGCTGCACGGCAGCGGCGGCCTCGTTGGCGAAGTAGGGCGAGCCGCCGCTCACTTTGGGATAGGCGGCCACCAGGGCATCGAGCCGCGGCGTGAGAATGTTGAGGTTGGCGCCCAGCTTATTGGCCAGAAACGAGAAGACGCTTTCGTCGCTCTGGAAGAGGCCCTTCAGCAAATGGCCCGTCTCGACGGCCTGCTGCTGGTTGCCCCCGGCTATTTCGGTGGCCTTCTGCACGGCCTCCTGTGCCTTGATGGTGAAGTTTTTAAAGTCCATGTTGGGTTGTCTCTAAGTAGGTGCTTCGGGTTAGGAAGTTTGTACGAAGGGACTAGCAAACGGGGTGCGAGAAGGCTTTTTCGGACTTTTTGGCGGGAAATAGATTCCTAAATCGCTAAAACAATGTCAATTTTGCAGCAGGCCGTTGCTGGGTTTGGCTCATAAGTAGCTTGTTAATTATTTCACCGCGAGTTATTCTATTATTTCTGTCGGTAGTAGCGTGTATAGCTGCTTTACGATAGTTAGCTACTTCTTCATAAGAAAGAGGGAAACCGTCAAGTGAATTTGCGTTAATGTTGTTGAAATTATCAACATGTTTGTAAAAGTCAATAAGTAAAGCACTTGCTATGCTTGATTCAATGTCCAAATTCTGCTTGTACATAATCTTATGCAATTCGATGATAAGCGTAAAAATGTCAGACTGCTTCCACACCCGTATGTTACCAGGTATATTTAAAGAGTCTATCTTATCTAGAACTACCTGAAGCTCGCGGTTAATTCTGTCTTTATCAGGAAATGTATCATTGTACTTTTCCAAATAAGGTTCAATTTGAGCATTACGATTAAAGTAAGTAGACATAATCGTAACAGTTAACGACAACATGAATTGCATGTCCAACATCCGTCTAACTTCGTTAGAACTGAATACACGATGCTCTTCCCAAAACATTAGAGACGATATTTTTTCCGCAAATGTGATTAACTCCCCGTGAAATTGCGAGTTATGCACCTCCATAGGATTCAGCGCATAATTTGTCGAGTTTATTCTCTGGAATATTTCTTTTACCTCCTCGATAGGTATGTTCCCAAGGTCTCTCACAACTACCTCATAGTCGAGAAACAGATTTTTCTCCTCAATACTTAAATCCTTGTAAGGCTTAACCGTTTTTGGTAAAACCAATGTCTCGGAGCCATTAAAGTATTGAAAAACCGTATCTAGCCTTTGTTGTCCGTCAACAAGAAGCTCAAAACTCATCCCCGTTTCTAAATTTACTTCACCTGCGGCAACATAAATCTCAGGAAAAGGAAAGTTTTCGAGTACGGTTTCTATGAAAGCAACTTTATGCTTCATACTCCAAACTAATCGACGCTGAAAATCAGGACGCGGAATCAGCGTCCTATCCTTTATTGACGTAATTAGTACTCTAAGTCTGCGGTTTGTTGCGGATGTTCTCATGTTGCTAAATAGGATTTTGACAGAGCTGTACAGTTTCTGCGTGATAGGCTTCCAAGAAGTCAAAAGAGTGAAATAAGCCTGCCCTTATTTTATAAGGACCGTATTTATTTGATGAAGTTATTGATTCAAAAAAATTCCACCACTCTTCACGACGAGGAAAAACATTGGAAACCGGAAGCTTATCGGGTCTTATCCAACCTTTCATGTGTGATAAAGCAAACCTGATTCTCTCTCTTTCGGGCCAACTTCTTACGAGGGCATCATATTTAAAAACTTCTTTCCAAATAGCCTCATAAATTTCTTTAGAAACAATTGCTAAATCAATATCTGACTCGTCGCCAAAAGGAGAATAGCGCTTTCTAGGTGCAATACTGAAGCCCAACTTGCCAGACCCCACCATATAAACATCAGTGGGATGAACATTAAAATGCTCAGCAACATCCATTCTTAAACTATCGAACATACCACCGCTAATAGCGAATGGCTCTCCCATAATTATATATTTTCTAACCAACTGCAGCGTTGAAAGTAACGGGCAATCGGCTTGAAACGCGGCTATTCGAGCATGTGCTTCTACTTCGTTAGGCATCTATGGTAGTTGTAGAAGTAACAAGGCCTCAATCAATGGACAGCAAGCTACACAGAAGCTCCTGTTTCTTCAGCGGCGGGGGCAGCGGGCGGGGGGGTGGGGCGGTTGGGGAGAAGCTGTGGTATCGTTCTGGTGGCGGGGGCAGCGAGGCTACTTCTCGTAGTGGAAGCGGCAGGCGGCGATAAACAGGGTTTCGCCTTGCACCTGATACACCAAACGGTGTTCGTGATTGATGCGCCGCGACCAGAAGCCGCGCAAATCGTTTTTCAACGCCTCCGGCTTGCCCGTGCCTTTGTAGGGCGTGCGGGTGCATTCTTTGATGAGGTCGTTGATTTTGTGCAGGATATCACGGTCGGTTTCCTGCCAGTACAGGTAATGTGCCCACGCCTTTTGAGAGAAGCTGACCAGCATTAGCTCAACTCTTTCATCGGCACGGTCTGGCCCTGCCGGATTTGCTCAATGGACTCCAGCAGTTCGCGGGCATTGGCTGGGTTGCTCAGCAGATACTCTGTTTCGTCCTGCGGTTTGGCTTTCGTGCGGGCCGGGGTAGCTTTCACAAACGGCAGGCTTTGCAGCAACTCCATCATGAAGGCCGCTTTGTTATCAGGAATTTCCAGCGTGATTTTCATACTATCCAAAACTACGAAGATTCCACATAGTTCCTGACGCCTGCCCAAGAAGCTCCCGTTCCTTCAGCGGCGGGGGCAGCGGGCAGCGGGGTGATGGAATAGATTGCCAGCGACTCAAGAAGCTGCCGTTGCTTCCGTAACGGGAGCCTGGGGCGGGAATGGGGCACTGTTAGTGTGTAGCCGGGCTCCCCTGCTGCAACGCTTCGCCCGGGCTAATGCGAAAGCATCGGCTTGGGCGAAGCGGTAGAATAGCCAGTATTCAGTTTTGGTTCCGGCGTGGACGCGGGTGCTCCTACACTGGTTCAGTCGACCTTTTTCTCGATTTTATCGGCCAGCGCTCTGCGGGAGTGCAGGATGGGCAGGTTTTTGGTGGCATAGCTTTTCACGGCCGGGGTTTCGGCGTTTTTGCTTTTCACCTCAAACATGGCGATGTCCAGCTTGTGGGCTTTTTCCATCAGGTCCATGTAAGACTCGTCGAAGCTTTTGCCCGTTTTGTCCAGCATGCGGTCGGCTAGGTGCTGATGCACCGGCAGCATGGTGGTGGGAAGTGTGGCATTGAGCTGCCGGGCCAGGGCTTTCAGCTCCTGGTCGTTCTGCGAGTGGAGGGCCACCATGGATTGCGCGAATTTCCGTACATCGGGGCTGGCAGCCTTTTCCGCAGCCAGCTGGCCCACCTGAATCTCCAGGATGTTGCTGCTGCCCGCATCAATCAGAAACACGGGGTCGGTCATGGTGGCGAAGGTGCCCATGAAGACCGCCAAATCACCGGCCGGAACGTCGCCCGCTGCTACGCGCGCCATGCTGCCGGCATCAGTATCGCCGGTGCTGGCCGTCGCGGCTCCATTGGCAGCGCTGGCGGGCGGGTTGCTGGCCACGTCAGCACTGGATGGCGTAGCGCCCACGCCACTATCGGCCGTGGCATCCGAGCTGGTTTTGGAGGAGCTACAGGCTTCCCCAACCAGCAGGGTACCCATTACCAGAAAAAGAGGAAGAGCTTTCATAGGATTGAGGTTTAATTTATATCATTAAATATACTTATTAATATATTAATTAGACCAAAACCGGCTCCGCCTGTTTGCTTTTCCGGAAGCGAATCTCTTGACAGCGAATCCTGATTCCGGCTTCATGGGGCTGCAGGTATTGAGCTGCCGGACTTACTTATCGAAGGGCAAATGGCCGCTGGTGGGGGAATAATTCTGGCCGGGCACGACGGCAAGCTGCGCCACGAGCAAAAAGTCAGTAAAAAGCGTTAAATTTATTTTGCTAAATGGCAGTATTTTTTTGGCCTGAGCCCGTCTAAAGTGCAAACGTTTGTGCCTAACTAAAACGGCCCCAAGAACGTATGTATGCCAACTACTTTCGGGCTATTGAGGAGGTTGGCGGAATATATTCCAGCATAACCATCCTCGTTAAGGGCGAAAAATTTGCCCTGAGCCGGGTACAATAAAACACAATTCACCCGTACTTTTGAGTCACAATTCCCAACCAACATTTTCAAACAATCCGCATTATGAAAAATTCTACACTTAAGCTTAGCTTCCTGCTGGCTTTCCTGTTCTCGGCCACCGTGTCGATGGCTCAAATTACCACCGTTGGCATCATCGGCTCGGCAACCACCCCTAACGGCTGGAACGCCTCCACTCCCATGACGCTGACTACCGCCGGCGGCCACGACTGGACGATTACCGTGACACTCATCGTGGGTGAAGCAAAATTCCGTGCTAACGATGCCTGGACGGTAAACTGGGGCGCTACGGGCTTCCCAACGGGTACCGGCGTACAGGACGGCCCAAACATTCCGATTGCCACGGCTGGCCGCTACACCGTGCGCTTCAACGACGCAACGGGCGCTTACTCGTTCACGACCGTAACGGCTACCAAAGCTGCCAGCGCCGCCATCCTGCAACTGGCAGTAGCTCCGAACCCTGCTTCGGGCTCGGCCAGCGTATCATATGAGTTGCCCGCCACGGCTACGGCCGCCATCACGGTGCAGAACCTGATGGGCCAGTCGGTTCGTCAGTTCCCGGCCGTGCGCCAGAACGCTGGCCTGCAAAGCCAGAACCTGCCCCTGCAAGGCCTCGCCTCGGGTATCTACTTGGTGAAGCTGGAAACCGGTGCCCTGACCCAGACCACCCGCCTGGTGGTAGAATAGTGCTTGCCGCCCGGGCCTGAAAAGTCCCGGCGCTTTTGGCCGCCCCCGCCCCGCCCGGAAACGGATGGAGCGGGGGCGGTTTCATTTGCGGGCAGCCAGCACTTCGCGCACCGGCGTCCAGCGGATTTCGGGGTAGCGGGCGTTGTCGAGCGGGCTGAGCTTGGGGCGGCCTGTGAACATGTTGTGCAGGTATTGCATACCCTGCCAGGGCGGAAATACGTCGTCGGAGGCGGGCATGAGGGTTTTGGTCACTTTTATCATCGTAGCCAGCACCCACAGGCCACCCACGCGCAACAGCTTGAAGGGCGTGCCGGTGGCGGCGGTGGCGGCTTGTTGGAGGCCGCGAATGCTGGCTACTTCGCCGGCCACGCGCAGGTAGCGGGGCGTGGTGGGGTCGAGGGCGGCGGCGGCCGTGAATTCGGCCGTGTTGGCAATAGTGGTGAAGTCGAGCGGCTGGTCGGCATCGCCGTAGTAGAGCACCCGCTTCATGCCGAAGAGCACCACCGGGGCCTGGCCGGTAAGCAGGTCGGTGAACATGCCGTTGAGAATGGACGTGGCCTGGATGGGGGCCTGGTCGAGCCGCTGATTGAATTCGCGGCGCAGGTCGAGGTTGCGGTTGGAGCCGGCGGGGAGCTTGGTGTAGTCGATGCAGTAGTCGGACGGGATAAAGCGGGGCACGCCGGCGGCCACGGCCGCGTCGAGCAGGCGCTTTTGGGTGTCCACAATCACCTCGCGCAGGCCCGAGAGGGCCGATACCACGCAGGCCGCGCCCGCGCAGGCTTTGGTGAGAGCCGTGACGCTGTTGAAATCGACAGTTAGGATTTCGGCGCCGAGGTCCTGCAGTTCAGTTACTTCGGGCTTGATGTTGCCCGGGCGCACCAGCGCCCGCACGGCCGCGCCGCGTTTCAGCAGCTCCCGGGCAATGCGGGAGCCAAGGTCGCCGGTGGCCCCGGCCAGCACGATGGGGGCAGTACTGGATTGGGGCGGCGGAGTTGATTGATTAGTTGCCAAAACGAAGTTGTGGGGTTGCTGGGTGAAACCTCCTGGCGGGAGGCTGGGCGTTGCCAGCACGCCGAGGGCAAGCTGTGCCCGAGCCGAAGGTTTCTATCAGTACTCATTTCCCGCGAGGCGGTTGCCTGCGGGCCGCGCGGCGCAGTATTTGAGGCCGCTGCCAACCGCTTCGGATTATTCGGAATAGCGGGATTTTACCGCAAACGTTTTCGTAGATAAATCTGCTAAAGCCCTAGCTTTTAGGCTTGACAGTCCAATACCTTTAGCCACCTGTTCGCCTCACCAGGTCGGTTTCTGCCCGGCCACGATGCTGCAGCCGGACCGAAGCGGCACTAAGCCGGCCGGTTGCGGCTGATGCGGGCTGCGCTGGTTTCAGCCCCTGCTTTTTCTGGTTTCTGTTCGCCGCCGATGTTTTTCGGCTGGCCGGCTGGCTGCACCCTTTTCGGGATGGTCGCCCCTGCCCTACCCTTCGCTACAATCAACCAAACTCCCACCCTGATGAAGAAACTGCTATCGATTTTACTGCTGAGCTGGCTGGCGCTGAGCACCGGCCACGGCCAGGCTATTTCGCCCTACCTCGCCGGCCAGAATGCCTGGCTGCCCACCGCCCTGGGCACGCAGGTGTACAACGGGCTGCTCGACCGGCTGTGGCCGGTGGTGAAGCAGTCGAAGGTGCGCATGGTGCGCATCGGCGGCAACGGCGTGAACTCCAACCTGGTGACCAACGCGCAGTACATCGCCCTGATTGACTCTATCCGCCGCATCGGGGCCGAGCCGATGGTGACGGTTTCGGAGGGGCGCGGGCGCTTCACGGCAGCCCAGGCGGCGCAGGTGGTGCAGTACGTGAACATCACAATGGGCCGCAACATCCGGTACTGGATTATCGGCAACGAGCCGGATTTGAACAATACTTCGCAACCCAACCCCGTGCCGGTGGCCGGCGTGGCGGCTTATATCAAGTCCTTCGCCTCGGCGATGAAAGCCGTGGACCCGACCATCCTGACCGTAGGACCGGAAAACGCCTCTTACGGCGGTAGCTACATGCCCTCGCTGGTGGGCGGGGCCAACGACATCACCGGCACCGATGCCAACGGGCGCTACTACATCGACGTTATTTCCTTCCACAGCTACGCCTTCAATGGCACGCAAACCCGCGCCGCGGTGCTGGGAGCCGCCCAGACGCTCACCAACAACGTGAACAACCTGCTGGGCCTCATGGCGGCCGCGAACACCAAAAACAACCGCACCGGGGCCAACGCCCTGCGCTGGGCCCTCACCGAATTCAACATCGACTACGCCAACCCCACCGCCAATACCGTGGAGGGCGTGGGCGTGCATTCGTTTCTGAACGGGCAGTACTGGGCCGAAGTGTTTGGCGTGGGCATGAAGTACGAGGGCGTGTCGATGCAGCCGTGGTCCATTCATGAGGGCAGCGGGGCGCGCGGAACCGGCGATTTGGGCTACCTGGACGGCAGCACCGTGGCGGCTATCAAGCCGCGCTCGGCCTACTGGCACGAGATGCTGATGTCGGAAAACCTGCACGGCACCAATCTCAACGCCACCGACAACCAGGCCACGGTGAAAGTGCTCAGCAGCACCGATAACGGGACCACCGCCGTGATGGTGCTGAACGAGAGCGACGTGACGGACTATGACTTCACGGTGCAGCTGGACGGGGCCACGGTGCCCGGCACGGCGGCCCTGAAAATCAACGTGCCGGCCGGCATTAACGCGGCTTACAATGACAAGATTTACGCGCAGTCGACGCTGGTTTTGCTATTCAACAGCCAGGGCGCACTTACGCGCAAAATCGTGTACTCGCTGCAGCACGCGCAGCAAACGCTGCCGCCGACTTATCTCAGCCCCGGCCACAACGTGACGCTGGCCTCGTTTTCGTCGGATAAAACTTTCACCTGCGTGGCGCCCGAGGCGGTGAATTTCACGGCCTCGGTGCTGGGCGAGGCTACTTCGCTGACCTGGGATTTTGGCGCGGGGGCCACGCCGGCCACCGGCACCGGCCGCGGGCCGATTGCGGTGACGTATGCCACAGCCGGCAACAAAACCATTGCGCTGACGCTGGTGAATGCCGACACGACGATTGTGAATACCAAGGTTAACTACCTGCCCGTGAGCAGCTGCATCCGCACGCCCTACCCCACCACCGTGCCCGTGATTCCGGGCGTGGTGAAGGCTATTGAGTACGACAACGGTGGCGAGAACGTGGCTTACCACGACACCGAAACGGCCAACCGCGGCGCGGCCGCCGACCCCAACGTGCCCCGCCCCACCGAAGGCGTGGACACGAGCAACAGCGGCGAGGGCATCGGCGAAGTGGGCTACACGGCCAGCGGCGAGTGGCTGAAATACACGGTGAACGTGCTGCGCACCGGCCTCTACCAGCTGCGCGTGCGAGTGTCGACGGGGGCCACGTCCACCGGCTCGCTACGGCTGTCGGTGAACGATGTGGACCGCACCGGCGTGGTGGCCGTGCCCGCTACGGGCAGCTTCGGGACGTACCAGGATGTGGTTATCAGCAACGTGTATTTAGAGGCTGCGGCCACCACCACGCTCAAGTTCGACATCGTGAGCGGCGGCTTCAACTTCTCGAAGCTGACGTTTGCCGAGCAGCCGCTCACGGGCATTGTGGTGAACCGGATGTACAACGGCAGCTCGACATCGGACGGCTCGACGGATGCCGTGGAGCTTCTTGTGACGCAGGACCACCTCGACATTCGCGGGCTGATTGTGAAGGATTTCGAAACCAACCTGACCAGCGACACCGGCGGCAAAATCCAGTTCAAGGACAACGCGCTGTGGAAGGATTTGCGCATCGGCACCACCATCGTGCTGCGCCGTTTGACTTCGGGCATTACGGGCTACGCGACGGACGTGGACGCATCGGATTTCACGGTGGATATGCTGATGGAAAACACCACGTACCTGGCCGATTTGTCGAATTCCGGCCAGAATTTCAACCTGACTAATACCGACATGGTGCTGCTGAAAACCGGCGCGGCCAGCGGCATCGATAACCCGGTACACGCGCTGGTATCGAACAACGGCAGCACCAACGCCCTCTACACCGGCCTCACCGGGCCGAAGCTGGTCTTCAACGCCGTCCTCAACACCGGCGCGTTCCTCTACCCGACTAACCCGGCCCAAAGCACGGCCGACTACAACGGCACCGCCGTAGCCAGCAGCACCAGCACCACCCGCAACTGGGGCTACGGCTTCGGCACCGGCAACACCAGCTACATCAACACCCTGCGCGGGCTGGCCGTCACGCCGCCCTCTATCGTGGTGAACCGGATTTACAACGGCTCGAACGACGGCACGGGCAACCTCGACGCCGTAGAGCTGCTAGTGGTGCAAGACCACCTGGACGTGCGCGGCATGATTGTGAAGGATTTTGAAACCAACGGCACGGCCGACAACGGCGGCAAATACCAGTTCACGAACAACGCTTTTTGGTCGGATTTGCGCAGCGGCACCACCATCGTGCTGCGCCAGCTGGCCGGCCCCGCCGGCTACGTGCCCGACTACGATGCCTCGGATTTCACGCTGGATATGCTGCTGGGCAACACTGCGTACCTGACCAACGTGGGCGGCACCAGCATCTTCAACATCACGCAGTACGACATGGTGATGGTGAAGGCGGCGGGCTCGCCGGCGGCGGGCGTGACGGGGGCCATCCACACGTTTGCCACGCGCCTGGCGCTTGGTGGCTCGGTGGCGGCCGGCACCTCGGCCAACTACACGGCCACGCCCAACTACAAAATGGCCGCGCCGAACCTGGACAACGGCGGCAGCCCCAGCAAGTTTGTTTACCCGCTGAACCCCACCCAGACCCTGGCCGACTACACCGGCACCGGCAAAGCCGACGCCTCGGGCAGCACGGCCCTGAACTGGGGCTACGGCTTCGGCCAGCCCAACATCGACTACATCCAAAGCCTGCGCAATGCCGTGACCGGCCCCGATTTGGTGGTGGCCAGCGGCCAGCGCCTCACGGCCGGCGGCAGCTACAACAGCATCACGGTGCAGCCTGGCGGGCTGCTCACGCTGCTGGGAGCTACCAGCGTGTCCAGCGCCGTGCAGGTGCAGGCGGGCGGCGTGTTCGTGAGCAACTGCCAGGCGCTGGGCGGCGCGGCTAGCTTCCAGCTGCAGGCCGGCGCGGAGCTGCAAATCTGTGACCCGGCCGGCATCGCGGCCAGCGGCACTACGGGCGCTATTCAGGTTACCGGTAGTCGCACGTTTGATGCGGATGCGACTTACACTTACAACGGCACGGCAGCCCAGCTTACCGGCGCGGGCCTGCCCGCCCAGGTGCGCAACCTCACGGTGAATAATACCCTCGGCCTCACGCTAAGCCAGGGCGTGAGCGTGGCTCAGATGGCCCGCCTGCAAAGCGGCAACCTGAACACCAGCGGCCAGTCGTTCGTGCTGCTTTCCACAGCCGATGGCACGGCGTTGATTGATAATACCGGCGGCGTGGTGACGGGTAGCGGCACCATGCAGCGGGCCATCACCGGCGGCGCGACGGGGCTGGGCTACCGCCACTTCAGCTCGCCGGTAGCCGGGGCCACGTTTGGCAGTTTGGCCACGACGGGCTTTGCGCCCACGTTCAATTCGGCCTACAACACCAGCGCCACGCCCGGCGCGGTGTCGCCCTTCCCCACGGTGTTTGGGTACGATGAAAGCCGGATTGCGACTGTTACTTCGAATTATGGAGCTTTTGATAAAGGCTGGTTTTCCCCCGCTGCGGCTACTGATGTGATGCAGCCCACGCGCGGCTACACCGTGAATATGCCCGTCACGACTGCGCCCGTGGCCTTCACCGGCACCTTCAACAACGCCGCACAGAACTCGGGCGCGTTGAACCGGGGCACCGATGCCGATGCCGGCTGGCAGCTGCTGGGCAACCCCTACCCCAGCCCGCTGGACTGGAACACCGTGACCGCCGCCCAGCGCCCGGGCCTCGATGCCGCCATGTACGTGTACCAGAGTACCGGCCGCTACGCCGGCACCTACCGCAGCTACGCCAACGGCGTGGGCACCTCGCCGCTGGTGGTGGCCGGCTCGGGCTACTTCGTGCGGGTGAGCACCCCCGGCACGCCCGGCGCCGTGAACCTGACCAACGCTAACCGCGTCACCAGCTTCGCGGCGCAGCCCGTATTTGGGCGCGGCATGGCTGATAGCCGGCCGATGCTGCACCTGCAGCTGGCCGGTGCCGGCCTAAGCGACGATACCTTCCTCTACCTGCAAGCCGGCGCCACGGCTGGCGTTGATACCGAATTCGACGCTACCAAGCTGCCCAACCCCGCCGGCCTCGACTTGGCCACGCTGAGCGGAACCCGCCCGCTGGCCATCAACGGCCTGCCCCTGTTGGGCACCACTGAGGTAGTGGTGCCGCTGCACCTGCGCGTGCCGCAGGCGGGCAGCTTCACCTTTGAAGTGGCGGATTTGGTCAACTTCGGCAGCAACCCCGTCTACCTGCGCGATGCCCTGACGGGCACCCAGCAACTGCTGGCTACCGGCACTGCTTACACTTTAGCCCTGGCCACGGCTGCGAGCGGCACCGGACGCTTTAGCCTCGTGCTGCGCCCGGCCACGGTGACGGCGGCGCGGGCCGAGCTGAATGCGGCCACGGTGAGCCTGTACCCAAACCCGGCGCACGGTAGCTTCACGGTGCTGCTGCCGCCGCTGGCGGGGCCGCGCGAGGTGCGTGCCACGCTGTTCAATGCGCTGGGGCAGGCCGTGCTCACGCGCACCATTGGGCTGAATGCGGCCGGTGCTACGGCGGAGTTTCAGACAGCGGCGCTGGCCGTGGGCGTGTACACGCTGCGGCTACAGGCCGCCGGGCAGGTGCTCACGAAGCGCGTGGTGCTGGAGTAAGCAGGAATTAGGCTAATCAGCCAAAAGGAACGGTCATGCTGAGCACAGTCGCAGCATCGCTACCGCATTAGTAAACCCCATCGGTTGGATTACTCACGCAGTAGCGGTGCTTCGGCTGCACCGGCATGACCGTTCTTTTTCACTCCATTACCAAATCGTTCCGAGGACATTTTTTCATCAGCCAGGGCGGAGTTGCGCGCTGATTTTTCTCTCTTTTTTCCATTCCCAAATTCCCACATCCTATGAAAAAACTACTTCGCAACTCTTTCCAAATCCTGCTGGCCGCACTGATGCTTGGCACGGCAGCACAGCCGGCCGCAGCCCAGGGCGTGCCCGTGAGCACCAATTTCTTCGGCATCAACTACTGGAATAACCAGCTCAATGCCGCCATCACGGCCGACCTGAAAACGGCCCAGATGAAATTCTACCGCATTGGCGGCAACGAGCGCAACCGCAACACCAACCCGGCCCGCGACTGGAGCGTGAAGGAAAACTGGCTGCCGCTGGTGAATTACATCAAGACGAATCTGAATGGCGAGCCGCTGGTGCAGTTGTCCATCAACCTGACCGATGCGCAGGTGACTACCTGTGTGAACTACTTCACGAGCAACGGCGTGAGCTACTTCGCCATCGGCAACGAGGCCGACCCGGCCCCCGACCAGATGAGCATGACCGATTGGGTGACCAACAACCAGCCCTATCTGGGCCTGAGCTACTACGGCTTCCGCGACCGGTTCAAGGCCATGGCGCGGCTGGTGAAGCAAGCCAACAACAATTGCAAAATCGTGGGTGGCGACTTCCGCCTGTTTTACGACCAGCCGATTTCACTCTACTATTCCAACTTCATCACCGACGTGGGCGACGAGTACGTGACGGTGGGCACCCGCAAAATCCCCCTGCTCGACACGTTTTCGTTTCATTACTACGACAGCGCGGGCAACCGCGAGCAAGTACTGGCCAGCCGTTTCGACACCATTCAGGGCTACCTCGACAACGTGAACACCACCCGCCACGGCCTCGACGCGACGTGGACCGACCTGCGCCTGGCCGTGACCGAAGTGAACACCGAAGCCAAATCGACCAGCACCTGGAAACCCTACGGCTTCACCGCCGGGCAGTTTGTGGCCACCATGACCAAACTAGCACTGGCCCACCGGGCCTTCTGCGTCACGCCGTGGAGTATTGCGGAAAGCAACAGCGACCAGGGCAGCACCGATTTTTCGCTCTACAATGCCAACAATTCGCGCCGCTCCACCATGCACCACTTCGCGCTGCTAAGCCAGAACCAACGCGCCAATTACATGCCCGGCGACCAGGAAACCAACGCCAGCTACGCCAAAGACGACCTAGTGTTTTTGGGCCTGCGCGATGCCACCGGCTACACCGTGCTGCTGATGAACAACTCCGGCACCGCCCGCACCTACAGCATCTCGCTCGACAACACCTACCGCGGCTCGGCCTCGGCCCGCATCAAACTGGAAGGCTACAGCGGCGTCTCAACCGACCTGCGCACGGGCACCATCAACGGCCACATGAGCATTCTCTACCGCCTCACCCCGTCGGGCACCTTCGAATCGAAAACCTACTACGACGACAACGACACGGCCCCGGTGCTGCAACGCACCGCCACCGTGACGGCCACCGCCGGGACCGCCGCCGCGCCCGCCGTAGCCATCTACCCCAACCCGACCACCGTCAGCTTCGCCCTCGACGGCCTGGCCGGCCCGGTGGACGTAGTGCTGCGCAGCCTCACGGGGCAGGTGGTGCTACGGCAGCAGCAAGTTGCCACCGCGCCGGTTGATGTCAGCCGGCTGGCAGCGGGCACGTACCTGCTCACGGTGACCACCGAAACGGGCCAGGTGCTGCGCCGCAAGGTGACGCGGGAGTAAAAAATAAGACGCCTGTCATCCTGAGCGCAGCGAAGGACCTTATCACGTTCGCATTGGCTGGTTACGACCAATCATTCAACGTGGTAAGGTCCTTCGCTGCGCTCAGGATGACAAGTAAATTCGCCGATGACAGATAAATCTCAGCCCTGCGCGGTGGAGCGCCGCTGAAACAGCGTCGACTCCAGCACTACGCTTTGGCTGGGGAGCACGGCTTTCTTCTTTTCTACGGCGCGGAGGAGGATTTTGGCGGCTTCGCGGCCGATGTCGTAGGCGGGCTGGGTGATGGTGGATAGCGGCGGGTCGAGCAGGGCGGCGGCTTCGAGGTTGGAGAAGCCAATGACTTTGATATCCTGGGGAATGCGGCGGCCCAGCTCGTTGCACACTTGGTAGGTGCTGATGGCCAGCCGCTCGACGGACGCAAACACGCCGTCGATATCGGGCCGGCGCAGCAGCAGCTCGCGGATGAGCGCCACGTTTTGCTGGTTGTCCATCACACCGTGTAGGATGAGGTCGGGGTCGGCCGCGCGGCCGTGGGCAGCCAGGGCATCCAGGTAGCCTTGCAGCCGGAACTGACCGATGGACAGGTTGTTGGAAATGAGCAGGTGCGCGATGTGCTTGCACCCCGCTTGGATGAGGTGCTCGGTGGCCTGGTAGCCGCTTTCGTAGTCGTTAGTGGTGACTTTGGCGGTGGCCACTTCGGCGCACACACGGTCAAAAAACACAATGGGAATGTTGGCTTCGCGCAGGCTCTTGATGTGGGCGAAGTCCTCGGTCCCGCTGGCCACGGACATCAGCAGGCCATCGACCCGGCCGCCTTTGAGGTGCTGCACGATGGACACTTCGCGGGTGTAGTCGTCGTGGGTGAGGTAGATGAGGACGTGGTAGCCGGCCTGGCGGGCAGCCTCTTCTATCCCGTTGATGGCCAAGGCAAAGAAGTGATTGGCGACTTTGGGTATCACCACGCCGATGGTCTTGCTGATGTTGCGGCGCAGGCTGCTGGCGTAGGCGTTGGGCTCATAGTGGCGGGCGGCGGCCAGGGCGCGCACCCGCTGCTTGGTGGCTTCGGATACTTCGTGGCTGTCGCGCAACGCCCGCGAAACCGTGGCGATGGACATGTTCAGCTCTTCGGCCAGCGACTTCAGGTTCACGGGCGTCATGGGGGAGGGGCGGCTTTCGGACAGAAAAAAGAGGAGACAGCCTTTTTCGGGGCTGATGAATGTCGGGCAAGTTACAAACCCCGGCCGCTAAGCACCCAAAACGGCCCGATTTGCTGCAAACGTTTACGTAAATAAAGGCCTGCTATTGCATTAGATAGCAGATTACAATCCGGTAATTCGCAGAGCCAAGCCCGGTTTTCAGGCCCCAACATTGGGCTCCGGGCTGGCCACCCCCGATGAGCCCGCCCCTTGCGCGGTGCGCCGGCCGGCTTCGTCTCTCTCTGTCACCAAACTCCCACCCCAAAATATGATGGTCACTTTACGACTTGATTTCCGGCGCTGCCTGCGGCCCCTGGTGCTGCTCCCGGCCCTGAGCCTGGGCCTCGGCCTGCACCTGGCCTCGGCCGCCGACCTGGCCCCCGCCGCCCGCGCCGTGCGGGCCGACATCACGATTACGGGCCGCGTAGTGGACGAAAAAGGCGCGGGCCTGCCCGGCGTCAACGTCATCGTGAAGGGCACCAGCAACGGCACCCAGACCGATGCCGACGGCAAATACACCATCAAGGCCGCCGATGATGCCACGCTGATTTTCACCTTCGTGGGCTACGTGCTCAAGGAAGAGGCCGTGAACGGCCGCACCAGCATCGGCGCTTCGCTGACGCCCGATGCCAAGAGCCTCGACGAGGTAGTGGTGGTGGGCTACGGCGTGCAGGAAAAGAAAATGCTGGCCACGTCCATCTCCACCATCTCGGCCAAGCAGGTGGAGCTGATTCCGGTGGCCTCGCCCGCCGAGGCGCTGGTGGGCCTGGTGGCCGGGGCCCAGATTACGGAGCCCTCGGGCGAGCCGGGGGCCAGCGCGGTTATCCGCGTGCGCGGTCTGGGCTCGATTTCGGCCGGCAACAACCCGCTCTACGTGGTGGACGGCTACCCACTCAACAACGCCGACAGCTTCTCGCAGATTGCGCCCAGCGACATTCAGAGCGTGCAAATTCTGAAGGATGCGGCGGCCTGCGCCATCTACGGCTCGCGCGGCGGCAACGGCATCGTGATTGTGACCACCAAGCGCGGGTCTGCCGACGGCAACACCCGCTTCAACTTCACGGCCAACACCGGCATTCAGCAGGTGGCCAAGCGCCTGAAGCTGATGAACCGGGACCAGTTCATGGATTATTTCCGGGAGTCGGTCACCGCCGGCAACCCCACCATCACCAACCCCGATGTGCTGGCGCTGCTGAACGCCGACCCCAAAACCCTGCCCGATACCGACTGGCAGAACGAGATTTTCCAGACCGGCGTGCAGCAGCAGTACCAGCTGAGCGCCACCGGCGGCACCGATAAGTCGCGCTTCTACATCTCGGGCGGGTATTTCAAGCAGAGCGGCATCGTGAAAGGCTCGGGCCTGGAGCGCTTCGCGCTGCGCGCCAACTACGATGCCCAGCTGAGCAAGAAACTGAAGCTGGGCCTGAGCCTGGCCCCCAACTTCACCCGCACCGACGTGGTGCCGATTTCGGGCAGCTACAACGGCGGCAACATCACGGGCGGCGGCCCGGGGGGCGAAACCGGGGCCGTGACGGCTGCCATCATCATGCCGCCCATTGTGCCGGTGCACCTGGCCAACGGCGACTACGCCAGCTTGAAAACGGGTACCCGGAATGGCATCACCAACCCCGGCGACCTGCTGAGCCCCGTGGCCCCGCTGGACCTGTACAAGGACCGCAACAACGTGGCCCGCATTCTGGGCTCTTCCTTCCTCGATTTTGAGGTGCTGAGCGGGCTGCACCTGCGCACCAACCTCGGGGCCGAGCTGGTGAATGGCCGCCGCGCCATTTACGTGCCCGCCACGCTGCCCACCGCCGGCAACCAGCTCGCCAACCTGTCGAACCCTATCCTGAAGAACATCGACGCCCGGCGCATGAACAGCACCAACATGAACTGGGTATGGGAAAATACGGCTACCTACAACCGCACCTTCGCCACCAACCACAACCTGACCCTGCTGGCCGGCTACGCTGCCCAGTACAACACGGCGGAAGGCAGCACGGTAGCGGGCCAGACGGACACCTACATCAACGCCACCGTGGAGTACCCCACCGCCGCCGGCCAGGTGCTGGGGTCGGGCCTGTTCAACACGTCCAACGCGCTGACGTCTGTATTCGGCCGCCTCGACTACGCGTTTAAGGAGCGCTACATTCTGACCGCCGCGCTGCGCACGGACGGCTCGTCGCGCTTCGGCCCCGACAACCGCTACGCCACCTTCCCCTCGCTGGCCCTGGCCTGGCGCGTGGCCGAAGAGCCCTTCATCAAGCAGTTTACGGCCATCAGCGAGCTGAAGCTGCGCGCCAGCTACGGCGTGACCGGCAACAACAACATCGGCGACTACAACTTCCAGAGCTACCAGCAGCAGGGCGCCAACTACGTGTTCGGCACCGGCAACGGCATCCGCTCCTTCGGTGTGGCGGCCAACGGCGTGGCCGTGCGCGACCTGGGCTGGGAAACCAACACGCAGTACGACGCGGGCTTCGACCTGGGCCTGTTCCGCGACCGCATTTACCTGACCGTGGCCGCCTACCAGCGCAACACCACCGACCTGCTGCTCAACCGCAACATCCCCGCTATTCTGGGCTTCTCGCGGGCGCTATCCAACGTGGGCGAGGTGCGCAACCGCGGCCTGGAGTTCCAGCTGAACACGGTCAACGTCCAGGGCGGCAACTTTACATGGAGCACTTCGGCCAACCTTTCGGTCAACCGCAACCAGGTAATTGCCTTGTCCGGGGCCAACGAGCAGCTCACGTATGACGCTGTGTTTGGCTACGGCAGCTCCATCCGGGTGGTGCCGGGCCAGCCGCTGGGCGTGTTCTACGGCTACCAGCAGGAAGGCATTTACCTGAACCAGGCCGACATCGACGCCAGCCCGAAATGGACCGGCAGCGGCACCGTGGTCCGGCCCGGCGACTTCAAGTTTAAGGACGTGAACGGCGACGGCCAGATTAACACGCTCGACATCGGTGTTATCGGCAACCCGTTTCCGAAATTCACCTACGGCCTGCAAAACACCTTCGGCTACAAGGCCTTGTCGCTGGCCATTTCGCTGCAAGGCTCGCAGGGCAACGACGTGCTGTACGGCGCCGACCGCTACACCGTGAACGGGGCCGGCGGCACCAACGGCCGCATTGAGCTGCTGAACCGCTGGCGCTCGCCGGAAAGCCCCGGCGACGGCAAAACGCCCTTTGCCACCTACCGCGGCTCCCTCAAGTCGGTGTTCAACTCCTATTACGTGAACGACGCCTCGTTCCTGCGCATTCGCAACGTGACGCTGCGCTACCAGGTGCCCGGCGAGTGGATTAAGAAGGCCAGCCTGCAAAGCCTGGGCGTGTACACCAGCATCCAGAACCTGTACACGTTCACGAAATACTTCGGCTACAACCCCGAAGCCAACAACTACGGCAACACCACCGCGCCCACTTACGGCGTGGACCAGGGAGCCTACCCCATGGCCCGCACCATCACGCTGGGCGTGCAGCTGGGCTTCTAGAATGCTCTGCATGATGGCCTAACAGCCCAGTGCTCAGCCTGAAAAAACCTCTTAGACTAATTCCCACCATGACTTTCAATAAATTTTTCTCGGGCACGGCCGTGGCCACGCTGCTGGGCCTGGCCACGCTGGGCACCACGTCGTGCAGCAAGGACTTCATCGACCTGAACGACCCCACCCGCCTGCCCAGCTCCATGGGCTACACCGACTCGCTGAGCATCGTGACCGGCGTGACGGCGGCCTACTCCTCGCTGCAGGACATCTACGGCAATGGCAGCAACCGCGGCTTGTTCGTTTTTGCCGAAATTCCGTCGGACAACAGCTTCGCCGTAACGTCGGGCGAAGCCCTCAACGAGTTCAACGATTTCAGCCTCTCCGGCCTCAACCCGCGCCTGCCCAGCCAGTGGCTGGTGACCTACCGGGCCATTGCCCGCTGCAACATCATCCTGAGCCGGGCCGGCGGCGTGAAGCTCACCGATGCCACCCGCAACCGCCTCTACGGCGAGGTGCGCTTTATTCGGGCGCTGGCGTATTTCAACGCCGTGCAAATCTGGGGCGATATACCGCTGGTGACCAGTGAAATTACGTCTATTGCCGACGCCTACCAGTTTGGCCGCGCGTCCAAAGCGCAGGTGTATGACCAGATTGAAAAGGACCTGGCGTTTGCCGAACTCAACCTGCCCGCCACCCAAACCGGGGCCAACCTGGGCCGCGCCACCAAAGGAGCCGCACAGGGCCTGCTGGGCAAGGTGCTGCTGACCGAGAAGAAATACACCGACGCCGCCACCTCCCTCAAAAAGGTCATCGACGGCAACAACTACGCGTTGCAAGCCAACTACGCCAACATCTTCCTGACCAGCAATGAGATGAACACGGAGATTCTGGCCGCCGCCCGCTACACCAAGGGCGGCCTGGGCGTGGGCAGCTCGTTCAGCACCTGGTTTATGCCCGTGCTGCCCGCCGCGGTAGCCGTCACCGTGAACAACAACATCGGCCAGGGCCAGCAGTTCAATTCCGTGGACCCCGACCTCGTGGCCGCCTTCGCCGCCAGCGGGCCCACCGATGTGCGGGCCGCCGCCTCGTTCGGGTCGTCGGGCACCGGCGCGTCCATCCTCTACTACACCAAGAAGTACAACGACACGCCCACCACCACCACCGATTCCGAAAACGACTGGATTATCCTGCGCTACGCCGATGTGCTGCTCATGTACGCCGAAGCCGTGAACGAAGCGGGCGGCACCATCACCCCCGCCGCCCTCGATGCCGTGAACCGCGTCATCCGCCGCTCGCGCGGCCTGCCCGTGGCCACGCCCGCCCCGGCCGTGGACCTGCCCGCCACCATTAGCCAGACCGACCTGCGCACCCGCCTGGAGCTGGAGCGTCGCCTGGAGCTGAATTTTGAAGGCCACCGCTGGTTCGACCTCGTGCGCACCGACCGCGCCCTGCCCGTGATGAATGCCTTGTTCACGCGCTTGGGCATCAAAAACATCACTGCCAATAACCTGGTGTTCCCCCTGCCGATTCAGGAAACCCAGACCAACCCGATTCTGACCCAGAACCCGGGCTACAACTAGGGTTTGGCCGGGAAAACCGCCCGTCATGCAGAGCGCAGCGAAGCATCTTGCCCGCCACCACTATCCTGTCGATTGAATTATTACTGCGGTAAAGATGCTTCGCTGCGCTCTGCATAACGTTCCGTTTTCCCAGCTTTCTCCCAACATCCTCCTCTCCTCCCTGCACATGACCCCACCCACCCCGCTGAAGCTGCTGCTGGCCCTCGTGCTGGGCTTGGCCGGCCTCTTCACTGGCTCGTCGGCGCTTGCCCAAACCAGCCTGATTCAGAATGCGCCGGCCCGCCGCGTGCTCAGCCTCAACGGCAGCTGGAACTACATCATCGACCCCTACGAAAACGGCTTTTATGACTACCGCCGCGAGGCGTTTGATAAGTCGGCCACTGGCAAAGGCGGCTACTACGACAACCAGAAGCCCAGCAACAGTCAGGAACCTGAGCTGATTGAGTACGATTTCGACCACTCGGCCGCCCTGCAAATCCCCGGCGACTGGAACTCGCAGGACCCCAAGCTGCTGTACTACGAAGGCACAATTTGGCTGAAAAAGAGCTTTAAAATCACGCCCACGGCCGGCAAACGCTACTTTCTCTACTTCGGGGCGATTAACTACGAGTCGCACATTTACCTGAACGGCAAGAAGCTGGGCATGCACCAGGGCGGTTTCACGCCCATCCAATACGAAGTAACCGGCAAGCTCAACAGCGGCGACAATTTCGTGGTGGTGAAGGCCGACAACACCCGCCACCTCGACGCCGTGCCCACCATCAACACCGACTGGTGGAACTACGGCGGCATCACCCGCGACGTGTTTATCGCCGAAGCGCCCGAGACGTTTATCGTCGACTATAAAGTGCAGCTGGCGAAGGACAACATGAGCCAACTGGCCGGCTACGTGCAGCTTGATGGCGCTGGCAAAGCCGGCCAGTCGGTCACCCTGAACATCGCCGAAGCCGGCATCAAACAAACCCTGAAAACCGACGGCGAAGGCCGCGCCACCTTCAGCATCCCGGCGAAGAAGCTGAAACTATGGTCGCCGCTGAGCCCCAAGCTCTACGCCGTGTCGCTCACCAACGGCGCGGAAACGGTGCAGGACAAAATCGGCTTCCGCACCATCCAGACCCGCGGGCAGGACATTCTGCTGAACGGCAAATCCACGTTTATGCGCGGCATTTCCATTCACGATGAAAACCCGCTGATTCCCGGCCGGGCGCGCGGCGAGGGCGACCTCCGCATGCTGCTCACCTGGGCCAAAGAGCTGGGCTGCAACTACGTGCGCCTCGCCCATTACCCGCACAACGAAGCCATGCTGAAGCTGGCCGACGAAATGGGCCTGCTTGTCTGGGCCGAAGTACCCGTGTACTGGACCATTGCCTGGCAAAACCCCGCCACCTACCAAAACGCCGAAACCCAGCTTTCGGACCTCATTTCGATGGGGAAAAACCGGGCCAGCATCGTGGTGTGGTCCGTCGGCAACGAAACCCCGCTGAGCGACCCGCGCCTCACCTTCATGACCAACCTCGTGAAGAAAGCCCGCGCTCTTGACGATACCCGCCTCATCGCCGCCGCCCTGGAGCTGCACCGCACGCCGGATAACGTCATCCACGTCGACGACCAGCTGGGCGAATTCCTGGACCTGACCAGCTTCAACGAGTACGCTGGCTGGTACTGGGGCGGCAAGCCGAGTGAAATCACGAAGTACACCTTCGATATCAAATACAACAAGCCGGTGATGATTAGCGAGTTTGGCGGCGATGCGCTGGCCGGCTACCACGGCGACGCCGACACCCGCTGGAGCGAGGAATACCAGGAGGCGCTGTACGTGAACCAGCTGAAGATGCTGAGCACCATCCCGGGCCTGCGCGGCATGACGCCCTGGATTCTGGCTGACTTCCGCGCCACGCGGCGGCAGCACCCGGTGTATCAGAACGGGTTCAACCGCAAGGGGTTGATTTCGAGCACGGGGGTTAAGAAGAAGGCATTTTTCGTGCTACAGGAATACTACCGGCAGCAGGCGGCGAAATACGATACCGGGAAATAATGACTGCTAACTCATCCCAGCGGCTGACTGCCGCGCTCTTCCTGTGCACCCTCACGGCCCACGCGCAGTCCCGCGACAGCGCCGGATACACTCTGCGCGTCGCCGCCAAAAAGACCATCAACAACTCCACCGTCGACGGCAAAGCTGGCTTCTCGGAGTATAAGAATTACCCCACGCGCACCATCGCCACGCTGCAAGGCTTCAAGCCCGCCACCGTGAAGCTGGACAAATACGGCGGGCGGCTCGACAAGAAAACCAAAGCCACCGGCTTCTTCCACGTTGAGAAAATAGCCGGCCGCTGGTGGGCGGTGGACCCCGACGGCTACTACTTCCTGCACAACGCCCCGAACGACGTGCAGCCCGGCGGCTCCGAGCGCACTCAGAAAGCTCTGAAAGACAAGTATGGCGACCGCGCCGGCTGGATGGCGGCCACCCGCAAGTTCTTCTTTGCGAATGGCTTTAATGGCGCCGGCGCATGGTCGGCCACCAAAGAAATTCAGGCGGAAAATGCCAGGTCCGACCAGCCGCTGGCCTACACCATCAACCTGGATTTCATGAGCAAGTACGGCGACAAGCGCGGCGGCACCTACGTGCAGCCCGGCCACAAAGGCTACCCCAATGACGTGATTTTCGCGTTTGACCCCGGCTTTGAGGAATTTGCCGAGCAGCACGCCAAACAGCTGGCCCAGAACAAGAACGACAAGAACCTATTCGGCTATTTCTCCGATAACGAGATGCCGCTGCTGCGCAAAAACCTCGACGGCTACCTGAAGCTGCCCGTGACCGAACCCGGCTACGTGGCTGCCAAAAAGTGGGCCGACGAACGCAACATCACCCTCGAAACCATCACCGACCAGAACCGGGCTGATTTCCTGGCCTACGCGGCCGACCATTACTTCAGCATCGTGGCCAAGGCCATGAAGAAGTACGACCCCAATCACATGTACCTGGGCTGCCGTTTCCACGGCGCGCAGCGCTACTACCCCGAGCTGATGAAGGTGGCAGGCAAGTACCTCGATGCCGTGAGCATCAACTACTACAACAACTGGACACCCGAGAAAACCTGGGTGCGCGACTGGGAGGTTTTCGCCGGCAAGCCGTTCATCGTAACGGAATGGTACGTGAAGGGCGAGGATGCTCCCGGCCTGGCCAATACCGCCGGGGCCGGCTGGGTGGTGAAAACCCAGGCCGACCGAGGCCTCTTCTACCAGAATTTCACGCTGGGCCTGCTCGAATCGAAGAATTGCGTGGGCTGGCACTGGTTCAAATACCAAGACAACGACCCCACGCTGGTGGGTGCCGAACCTTCGAACACCAACGCCAACAAAGGCATCGTGGACAACAACCTGGAGCCCTACCAGCCCCTGCTGGACAAGATGAAGGAGCTGAACCAGCAGATGTATCACCTGGCCGATTTCTTCGACCAGCGCCAGCCACAGTAAGCCATGAAAATCACGCGCTTGTTCCTGCTGCACCTCCTGCTCCTGGCCCTGCTGCCAGCGGCCGGCCTGCGGGCGCAAGCGCTGAAACCCCGCCTCCGCCAAGTGGTAAGCCCGCCAGCCCGCCAGGAGAAATTCCAGCTCTACCTGCTCATTGGGCAGTCGAACATGGCCGGGCGCGGCCTCGTGGAAGCTCAGGATACCGTGCCCAACCGCCATGTGCTGCGCCTGAACCCGGCCGGGCAGTGGGAAGTCGCCAAAGACCCGATTCATTTCGATAAAACCATTGCCGGCGTGGGGCCGGGGCTGACGTTCGGCCGCCTCATGGCCGCGCCGGACACCAGCGTTTCCATAGGATTGATTCCGTGCGCGGTGGGCGGCTCGGGCATTGATGCCTGGACGCCCGGGGCCTACTTCGCCGACACCAAAACCCACCCTTACGACGATGCGCTGGCCCGCACCCGCACGGCCCTGCAAGCAGGTATGCTGGCCGGCATCATCTGGCACCAGGGCGAGTCGGACAGCAGCCCCGAAAAAAGCGCCCTGTATCAGCAGAAACTGAAGATTCTCATCAAGCAGCTGCGCGAGGATTTGCAGGCTCCCAACGTGCCTTTCGTGGCCGGGCAGCTGCCGGCTTTTCAGCTTAACAAAACCGGCCCCGACGGCCGGCCCCAAATCAACGAATCGGCCGTGCGCATCAACCAAGCCGTGGCCGGGCTGCAAAAACAGGTGCCGCACTACGCCTTCATCACCGCCGAGGGCACGGCTGATATCGGCGACCACACCCATTTCAACGCCGTTTCGGCCCGGCAGCTGGGCCAGCGCTACGCGGCGGCCATGCAGCAGCTGCAACGCCCGGCCCGGCGCATGCACTAAGCCCATTATCCTTTCGCAAAACCTACTCTTTCCCCATTTCCTGATTCCTCGGGTCCGCCCGGAAATCCCTGTGCTTATCTGGTGGCCGCTGGCCGTACCGGAGTCCGAAAAACAGCCCTCCCGGCCGGAACTGCGCCTCACGAGAATGGTGGGAACGTATGACTGAGGCCCCGGCCGGGGCGGCTGTGGCCGGTGGTCGCCAGAATGCACAAACCCTTTTTCCAGCTGCTGCGGCGGCTTTTCATCGTACCTAAATGACTCTTTCGTTTCCTAAGCCCCTGTTGCCGCTGCTGTTGCTGGGCCTGTTGCCCGGCACCGTCGCGGTGGCGCAAAAGAAAAAACCGGTGCCAGCGGCCACCACCGCCAGCCCTGCCGACGTTGAGCGGCGCGTGTCCGATTTGCTCGCCCAGATGACGCTGGAGGAAAAAGTGGGCCAGCTCAACCAATACTCGGGCCGCGAGGTGACCGGCCCGGCCAGCGACCGTAAGAACACGCTGCTCAGCAGCATCCGCGCCGGACAAGTGGGCTCAATGCTGAACGTGAAGGGCGTGAAGGACACCCGCGAAATCCAGGCCGTGGCGCTGGAATCGCGCCTGCATATCCCGCTGCTGTTCAGCCTCGACGTCATTCACGGCTACCAAACCACCTTCCCCATCCCGCTGGGTGAGTCGGCCTCCTGGGACCTGGACGCTATTCGGCTGGGCGCGCACGTAGCCGCCAAGGAGGCCGCCGCGTCCGGCATTCACTGGACCTTCGCGCCGATGGTGGACGTGGGCCGCGACCCGCGCTGGGGCCGCGTGATGGAGGGAGCCGGCGAAGACACCTACCTCGGCTCTCAGATTGCCAAAGCCCGCGTGCTGGGCTTCCAGGGCGAAAAACTGGGCGGCACCGATGCCATAATGGCCTGCGCCAAGCACTTTGCGGCCTACGGGGCCGCCACCGCCGGCCGCGAATACAACGCCGTGGACATCAGCGAGCAGCAGCTTTGGGAGACCTACCTGCCGCCCTTCCGCGCCGCCGCCGAAGCCGGCGTGGCCACGTTCATGAACTCCTTCAACACCCTGAACGGCATCCCGGCCACCGGCAACGCTTATTTGCAGCGCGACATTCTGAAAGGCCAGTGGAGATATCCCGGCTTCGTGGTGAGCGACTGGGGCTCCATTGGCGAGCTGGCCAACTGGGGCTACGCGGCCGACAAAACCGACGCCGCCCAAAAGGCCATCACTGCCGGTTCCGACATGGACATGGAAAGCGACGCCTACCATCAGAAACTGGCAAAGCTGGTAACGGACGGCAAGGTGAATATCGGCTTGGTGGATGACGCCGTGCGCCGCATTCTGCGCAAGAAATTCGAGCTCGGCCTGTTCGACGACCCCTACAAATTCTCAGACGAGAAACGCGAAAAGCAAGTCTTGGGCGACCCGCAAAACCGCGCCGCCGCCCGCCAGATGGCCCAGAAATCCCTGGTCCTGCTGAAGAACGAAAACGCCACCCTGCCGCTCACCAAAACGCTGCGCAAAATTGCGCTCATCGGCCCCATCGCCAAATCCCGGCGCGACCTCAACGGCAGCTGGGCCGTGGACAGCGACACCACCCGCATTACCTCGCTCTACGACGGCCTGCGCCAGCGTGCGGGCAAAACCACCGAGCTGCTCTACGCCAAGGGCTGCAACGTTGCGGGAGATTCCCGCGCCGGTTTCGAGCAGGCCATTGCCACCGCCAAAAACGCCGACGTAATTGTGCTGGCCGTGGGCGAAACCTGGGACATGAGCGGCGAAGCCAAGTCGCGCACCGACATCCACCTCCCCGGCGTGCAGGAAGAGCTTTTCAAAGCCCTGAAAGCCACTGGCAAGCCCGTGGCCGTGGTCGTCTTCGGCGGCCGGCCGCTGATTTTCGACGCCATATCCGAGCAGGCCGATGCCATTCTCTACGCCTGGTGGCCCGGCTCGGAAGGCGGCACCGCGCTGGCCGATGTGCTCTACGGCGACTACAATCCCGCCGGCAAGCTGCCCATCACCTTCCCTCGCGCCGTGGGCCAGATTCCCATTGCCTACAACCAGCAGTACAACACCGGCCGCCCCATCACCAAGCCCGGCGATATCCGCTACAAATCGGCCTACATCGACGCGCCCAACACGCCGCGCTACGCCTTCGGCTACGGCCTGAGCTACACCACGTTCAAGTATTCAGACCTGAAAATCAGCCAGTCCCAATTGAAAGCGGGCGAGGCGGCCCAAGTGACTTTCACGCTCACCAACACCGGCAAAGTGGCCGGCGAAGAAGTCACCCAGCTCTACCTCCGCGACCCCGTGGCCTCCGTGGCCCGGCCGCTCAAAGAGCTCAAGGATTTCCGCAAAATCAGCCTCAAGCCCGGCGAAAGCAAAACCGTGACGTTCACCATCGACAAGGACAAGCTGGCCTTCTACAACTCCAGACTGGAGTGGGCGGCCGAGCCCGGCAAATTCAACCTCATGGTCGGCAGCGCTTCGGACGATATCCGGCTCGAAGGAAACCTGGAACTGCTGTAGGGGTAGGGCTTGTCCCCGCCCGCACGGTCGCGCCAAAATAACAGTTCCGTTCAACGACGGGCGGGGACAAGCCCCGCTCCTACCCCTATTTTATGCCTTCCCTTTCCCAGTTCTCATTAAAAGATAAAGTCGTCATCATCACCGGGGCCACTGGCGTGCTGGGCGCATCCATGTCGCTGGCCGTAGCGGAGGCCGGGGCCAAAGTGGCCATCTTGGGCCGCAACACCGAGCGGGCCGAAGCCCGCGCCGCCGCCATCCGCGCCATTGGCGGCGAGGCGCTGGTGGTGCTGGCCGACGTGCTCGACGTGGCCCAGATGAACGCGGCCTGCGATAAAATAATGAGCACCTGGGGCCGCATTGACGGACTGGTAAACGCCGCTGGCGGCAATATGCCGGGTGCCACGGTTGGGCCCGCCCAAAACCTATTCGACGTGGGCATTGAGGACACCCGCCGGGCCGTTGATTTGAACCTGTTCGGCACCGTGATTCCGACCACCGTATTCGGGCGCGTGATGGCCGACCAGGGCACGGGCTCCATTGTCAATATTTCCTCGCTCACGGCTCAGCGGCCCCTCACCCGCGTGATGGGCTACACAATGGCCAAAACTGCCATCGAGGGCTACACCCGCTGGATGGCCACCGAGTTGGGCCTGCGCTATGGGGGCGGCATCCGCATGAATGCCATCGCGCCGGGCGTGTTCCTCACCGAGCAAAACCGCGACCTGCTCATCGCCGCCGACGGCTCGCCCACCGAGCGGGCCACCAAATTCATTAGCCACACGCCCTTCCAGCGCTTCGGCGAGCCGGAGGAACTGACGGGTACGCTGATTTACCTGCTCAGCAACGCCTCGCGGTTTGTGAACGGCGAAACGGTGGTGGTCGATGGCGGTTTCAATGCTTACAGCGGCGTGTAATAGGTTCATTTATGAACAATAACAGGCCGTCATGCAGAGCGTAGCGAAGCATCTTTACCTCATTATTAACTCAATCGAAAGGATTGGTGGCGGCGGTAAAGATGCTTCGCTGCGCTCTGCATAACGTTCCAATAAACAATACCCTCAACCAACAATGCCCATTATCCAAAGCTGGCGCTGGTACGGCCCCAACGACCCTGTGAGCCTCGCCGACATCCGCCAGGCCGGCGCTACCGATGTGGTGACGGCCCTGCACCACATCCCCAACGGCGAGGTCTGGACGGTGGCGGAAATCAAAAAACGCCAGGAAATCGTGCGCGCCGCCGGCCTCACGTGGAGCGTGGTGGAAAGCGTGCCCGTGCACGAAAACATTAAAACCCGCACCGGCAATTTTCCGCATTATATCACCAATTATCAGGAGTCGCTGCGCAACCTGGCGGCCTGCGGCATCTTCACGGTGACATATAATTTCATGCCCGTACTGGACTGGACGCGCACCGATTTAGCCTACGAAGTGGAGGACGGCTCCAAAGCCTTGCGCTTCGAAAAAGCCGCTTTCGTAGCCTTCGATACGCAGCTGCTGAAGCGCCGGAATGCTGCCCAGGACTACACGCCCGAGGAATTAAGCAACGCCGAAGCCCGCTTCGCCGCCATGAGCGCCGAGGAGAAACAGCTGCTTCAGCGCAACATCATCGCCGGCCTGCCGGGCAGCGAGGAGAGCTTTACCCTGGAAAAATTCCAGCAGGCGCTCGATGCCTACGAGGGTATTGACGCTGCTAAGCTGCGCGAGCATCTGATTCTATTTTTGCAGGCCGTGGTGCCGGTAGCCGAGCGGGTTGGAATTAACCTCGCCATTCACCCCGACGACCCGCCCTACCCCATCCTGGGCCTGCCGCGTGTGGTGAGCACCGCCGAGGACGTAGCCGCACTGGCAGCGGCCGTGCCTTCGCCGGCCAACGGCCTGTGCTTTTGCACCGGCTCTTTCGGGGTGCGGGCCGATAACGACCTGCCGGCCATGGTGCGGCAGTTTGCCGGGCGCATTCACTTCATCCACCTGCGCAGCACCCAGCGCGACGCGGAGGGCAATTTCTACGAAGCCAACCACCTTGAAGGCGATGTGGACATGTACGCCGTGATGCGCGAGCTCATCCTGGTCATGCGCCAGCGCAATGTGAGCCTGCCCATGCGCCCCGACCACGGCCACCAGATGCTCGACGACCTCCACAAGAAAACCAACCCCGGCTACTCGGCCATCGGCCGCCTGCGCGGGCTGGCCGAATTGCGCGGCCTGGAAATGGGCATCACGCGCGGCCTGGCGTAGGGTTTGGGGGCTTCCCGGCGCAGGCTGCCGTAATTTGGCCGGCCCGGGCCGCGGTGGCCGGTCACCTTCTACCCCCAACTTGCGCTATATGCTGAAACGAAACTGGCATTATCTCCTGCTCCTTTTTCTGATTGGCGATTTAGCGTACTCCGGCTGGCAGTATTTTCAGTTTCCTCTTGATGGCGACCTAGCCCCCATCGTAGCTCCCGGTAAAGCCTACAGTACCGTGCTGCACGACCCGTTTGGGCTGCGGGCCCTGCTGGGGCACGAAATTTACCCGGCCCCGAACCGGTTTTTCGCGCACCTTTTTTTGCACGAATATTTCCGGCACGTGCCCCGGCTGCTACAAGGCGTGCTGAGCCCTCTCGATAGCGTGTACGCGGCCTGCGCCCTGCTGAAACTGGTTGTGCACATGCTGCTGGTGTACGTGCTGGCCGTGGCCATCAGCAATTCACGCAACGTGCTGGGCCGGAAATTCCTGCTGGCGGCGGCATTAATTACGCCGCTGCTCCAGGCCGAGGGCTACGGCGGCCAGATGGGCGTCATCGACTGGTCGGTGACGTATGCGGCCTTCTACGCGCTGCCCATGAGCTTGCTGCTGCTGTTTTTCCTGCCGTTTTTGCGAGCGGCGCTGCACGGCACGCCGTTGCGCTTGTCGGCGCTGGAGTACGCGGGGCTGCTGGGGCTGGTGGTGGTGCTGGCGCTGAATGGGCCAGTTATTCCGGCCGTGGTGCTGCTGGTGTGCCCCACGGCGCTGCTGCTGGCCTGGCGCGGGCACTTCGCGGGGCTGGCCAATGGCATGAACTGGTTCCGGCGGGCGGCGGTGGCCGTGGGGGCGCTGCCCTGGCGCACGCTCAGCCTGTTTGCCTTGTTCAGCGTCCTGAGCCTGTACTCGCTCTACATCGGCCGGAATAACTCCGAAAATCTATGGGCGGGCATCCCGATGCCCGAGCGCTACGCCCGGTTGCCGTTTGGGGTCTACGATGAACTCACGGGCAAGCTGGGCTTGCCGCTGCTGCTCATCATGTTGCTGGTGAATGCCTGGTTGATAGCGCGTTCAGTGCGCACCCCCCTGGGGGCCAAGGCCCAGCAGGCCCTGCAATGGCTGGGGGTGTTTGCACTGGTGTATATGCTGCTGCTGCCGCTGGGCGGCTACCGCGCCTACCGGGAAAACGTCATCCGGCGCGACAGTATTCTGCCCATTCTGGTCGGCATGATTGGCTGTTTTGCCTTTTCGAGCTACTACCTGCTCACGCACCTGCCGGCCGGGGCCCGGCGGCGCTACGCGGCGGCTATAGCCGTTTTTGCGGCTCTTTTCACGGTGGCCGACAAGCCCCGCGCCCGCGACTTCAACACCTGCGAACGGCAGCTTTTCACCACGCTGGCCCAGTCAACCGAGCCGGTGGTGCTCCTACCCTCCGACTGTAACCTCATGAGTTGGGAGCCGCTCACCGACTATCACAACTCGGACATTAATACCGCGATGATGCAACAATGGGGCATCATCAAAACGCCCCGGCTGTACTACCAGCAGCCCGTGCCGGCCGTAAAGTGAAGCTTATTTAGCAACGCTCACGCGCCATATTTTGTCGGCCGCGTCGTCGGCCACCAGCAGGGAGCCGTCGGGTAGCGTGGTCACGCCCACGGGGCGGCCATAGGCGTCCTTCGTATCGCCGCCGGCCAGGAAGCCGGTGAGGAAGTCCTCCGGTTTGCCGGGCTTGCCGTTGGCGAAAGGCACAAAAACTACTTTGTAACCCGAAAACTGCGTGCGGTTCCAGGAGCCGTGCTCGCCAATAAAAGCGCCGTTGCGGTACTTGGCGGGGAAAGCGTCTTTATCATAAAATGTGAGGCCGAGGGCGGCTACATGCGCCCCCAACGGTACATCGGGAACCAGGGCTTTTTTGACTAGGTCGGGCCGCTCGTTTTTGCGGCGGGGCTCCTCGTTCTGGCCGTAGTACGAGTAGGGCCAGCCGTAGAAACCGCCCTCCGTTACGCTGGTGAAGTAATCAGGCACTAGCTCATCGCCCAGCTCGTCGCGCTCATTCACCACGGCCCAGAGCTTGCCGGTGCCGGGCTGCCACTGCAGGCCAATGGGATTGCGCAGGCCGCTGGCGAATACTTTCTCGCCCGTGCCGTCGGGGTTAAACTGGAGAATATTGGCGCGGCGCACCTCGTTCTCGGCCCCGTGCTCCTGCACGTTGCTGCCCGAGCCCACCGTCACGTAGATTTTAGAGCCGTCGGGCGCGGCCAGCAGGTTGCGGGTCCAGTGGTTGTTGTAGCCGCCCTTGGGCAGGTCGAGAATGCGCTGGCCCGAGCCCGTGATTTTGGTAGCGCCGGGCTGGTAGGGGAAGCGCAGCACGCCATTGGTGTTGGCCACGTAGAAATTATTGCCCATAATCAGCATCCCAAACGGCTGGCTGAGGCCTGCCAGAAAGGTGGTGCGGAGGTCGGGCGTACCGTCGTGATTGGTGTCGCGCAGCAGCGTGATGCGGTTGGCGCTGTGGTCGCGCAGCGAGCGGGACTTGTCCAATTTGAGCTCGGCGGCCACTTTTTTGGTCATGCTCATGGGCACGGTGCTGGCTTCGGCCACCAGTACGTCGCCGTTGGGGGCCACGTACATCCAACGTGGGCTGTCCAGCTTGCCGGCATACTCGGCCACCGTGAAGCCGGCGGGAGCCACGGGCGTTTTGCCGGCCGGCCAGGGCTGGATGTTCACCCGATTGGTGACGGATTTAGTGGCGTAGGGCGCGGGCAGTCTCACCGAATCGGCGGCGGGCGTGGCCACGGTTTGGGCCGGCGTGTTGGCGGCGGCCTCCTGTTTTTCCTGTTTGCTGGGGCCACCGCAGGCAGCCAGTAGGCCCAGGCCGGCCAACAGGAACGGAACGTTTTTCGACATCATAGCGCGGAGAAGTGGATGAGCCCGCGCAGCCGGTGGGGCCGTGCAGGGGCAGTCATTTTTACTTCCGGATGGCGAATTGGTTGCGACTCAGCTTGCCACCGGCTTCAGTCGGCTAGCATGCCCTGTTTCTTCAGCCAGTCAAAAATCAGTTGGTCCACGGCTGATACCTGCGCCCGGTGCCGGTAGGTCAGCCACGTCACTTCCGCAATTTCGGCGGCCGGCTGCAGCGTGCCGGTGTAGCGGGCGTAGTAGCAGGCCATGCGTACCTGCACGCCCGCCGGATGCCCATGGGCGGGCGCCTCAAACGTGCCGGCGTGCGCCAGGCTGGCCGGGTCGAGGGCCACGGTCAGCTCCTCTTCGATTTCGCGCAGCAGGGTTTGGGCATCGGTTTCGCCGGGCTCGCGCTTGCCGCCGGGGAAGTAGTACCGGTCTTTGCCGTGGCTGCGGGTGCTCAGCACTTCGCCGTTGCGCAGGTGCAGCCAGGCTATTTTGTCGATGATGGACATAAGAAGTGAAGTCAGTTCAGGCCCGTTAAACTTCGCCTTTATCAGGCCAGCGCGGCCACGGACCGGGCCGGCTGGCGCAGCACACGCCGCAGCCAGTGGTTGAGCGGCTCCTCCACCAGCCAGTACAGGACAATGGATACCGCGTACAGCGCCAGCACGGTCAGCACATCGCTCTGCAACGCATTATGAACCAGATGCTGCAGCACGCCCATGTGCAGCAAGTAGAATACGTAGGAGCTTTTGCCCAGCACCAGCAGCGGCGGGCTGCTGAGCAGGCGGCTCAGCCAGGTGGTTTCCCGCACCAATCCCCACAGCAGCGGCCCGATGCCCAGCAGCGGCAGCAGGACGTTGTTGAGCAGCATGCCCACCGGCTGCATCACCCCGAACGCCCCGATTGCCGGGCCGTGCAGCAGACTCAGCCCCCCCAGGCACAGCGCGCAGCCGGCCAGCCCGTAGTACGTGAGAAAGCGCGGCGCCGCGTGCGTGCCCGGCCGCCGCAGCCACCACGCCAGCGCCACGCCCACAAAAAACTCCACCGCCCGGCCCAGGTAGGTGAACTGAAACAGAAAATCGAATGAGCCGAAAAACCCGTGCCACGCCTGCCCCCGGCATACCAGCACCAGCCCCACCCCCAGCAGCCCCAGCCCCAGCGGCAGCGCCCCCAGCCACCGCGCGTTGCGCCGGATGAGCCAGAAAGCCAGCGGCGCCGATACGTAGAACATTTCCTCCACCGTCAGCGACCAGCCCTGCTTGATGCCGGTGTACAAAAACTCCTCAAACAGCCCCCGCAGGAAGGTAATGTTAAGTAGGTAGGTTTTGAAATCGCCCAGATTGCTGGCCGGGTCGGCCTGGTGAATGATGAGAAACGTGGCCGTGGTCAGCAGGAAATACATGGGGTAGATGCGCGCAAACCGATTGGCGAAGTAGGTGCGCAGCGGCACCCGCTCCTGGCCCAGGTAGCGGTAGCCAATCAGGAAGCCGCTCAGCACAAAAAACACCGTCACGCCTATGTGCATTTCGGCCACCAGGCTGTGCAGCCGCCAGCCCACTCTTTCCGGATTCAGCGGGTTGAAATGGTGGGCCAGCACCAGCGCGGCAGCCACCGCTCGCAAGCCGGTCAGGGCCGGAAAATACTGCTTACTTGTTTCGTTCATACTTGCTCGGACTGACGGCTTCCGAAAGGTAGTACGTGCCTCCTTCAGTCGCGGGGGCACGGCCCTGCGTAGAACCTGATGCGGGCATCTTTGCCCAGTCTCTCCTATGAATTCCACGCCTTACACCGGTTGTTCCGGCTTTTCTTTCCGCGACTGGAAGGGCATCTTTTATCCCGAAGGCCTGCCGCCGCGCAAGTGGTTCGCATACTACTGCACCCAATTCAACACCCTGGAGCTGAACGTGACCTTCTACCGAATGCCCGCACTGAAGGCCTTCGAAACCTGGTACACCCAAAGCCCGCCCGACTTCCGGTTTGCGGTGAAAGCGCCGCGCCAGGTCACGCACTACAAGAAATTCAACGCCGAGGCGCAGGCCATTCTAGCCGATTTTTATGGCACCGTCGCCGAAGGCCTGAAAGAAAAGCTCGGCCCCGTACTCTTCCAGCTACCGCCCAAAGCCGCCTACACCTAGGAGCTGCTCCAACGACTGCTCGACAGCCTCGACCCGGTTTTTCAGAACGTGGTCGAATTCCGCCACCCCAACTGGTGGGACGGTGAGGTGCAGCGCACACTTGCCCGGCACCACATTGCTTTTGTAGGCCAGAGCTACCCGCCGCCCCTGGAGCTACCCGACGAAGTAGTGGCCAACACCGATGTCATCTACTACCGCTTCCACGGGGTGCCGGAGTTGTATAAATCGCCCTACAGTCCGGAGTTTCTGGCGCGCATTGCTGCCGAAATCAAAGCGCCCCAAAGCGTGCGCGAAGTGTACCTCTATTTCAACAATGGCATCGGGGCGGTGGGCGTGGAAAATGCCCGGCAGATGCAGGCACTTTTCGCCTGATTACGCCTTGGCCCCAAGGCTCAGGCCGCTTATCTAATCACCTTCCGGCGGTACACCTGTTTATCAGCCGTCACTTGCAGGTAATAGGTTCCTTTGGCCCACTGGTGCGCATCCAGCACCAAGCTGCCCCCTACGCTGGAGGCCCGCACCGGCACCGCCCGGCCCAGCACGTCGAACAACACGACATCGGCCGGCTGAATTGGCACGTTTGCACGCAGGTACAGCAAGGCCGCATCATCGGCAGGAATGGGCCACACCTCCAGCGCGCGGCCGGCCGTTAGCACCGGCGGCTCAGCGGCCGTGAGTTTGTCGAGGCTATAGCGGCGCAGGAAACGCCATATTTCGACGCTCGCACTGATATCAAAGTTGGTTACCCCAGCAATGTAAGGGGCGCTGGGCCAGGTGTGCTCCCCGCCCAGCACCCGAAAATGCTCGACGACACTACCATTGCGGCCATTTGCCCACACCAGATGCTCAACCGTCGAATTATCGGTCTGAGAAATATTCGGCATCGCGGTGACTTTGGGCGTGGGCGTACAGCCGTTGTACTGTATCCAAAAGTTGAGAATGGAAGAAACTGATGCCCAATGATTAATCTGGTTTGTTCCCTCATACGGCACCGCACCGTCGGCAGTGCCATGAATGGCTAGAATGGGCGTTGGATGCTGGGGCGCGCACCCCGCCAGGCGGGTTACGTTTTGCGTGCCCGCCACGGAGGCAATAGCGGCAATGCGCCCGTTTAGCTGGCAAGCCAGCTCGTAGCTCATGAAGCCGCCGTTGCTCATGCCGGTGCTATAAATCCGGTTCTTGTCGACGCTGTAGCGCGCGCAGATGGTGTCGATAAGCGCCGACAGATACGCTACATCGTCTATGCCACCAGCACTGGGCGCCTCAAACACATTCCACATGCGGTTGCCGGCGCTATTCACCTCTCCGTTGGGGTGGAGGATGAGGAAATTCGCCGTATCGGCAATTGGCCGAAAATCACCGTAGTATTCCTGAAAGGCGTCATTGGAAGACAAGGCATGAATATTCAGCAAAAGCGGCACCGGCTTGCCCGGCTGGTATGAAGCCGGTATATACAGCCGGTAATGACGCAATAGATTGCCGCTATGAACCTGACTATCTACTGTTTGCTGAGCCATCGCCGACCCAAATCCAAGCAGGAATATGGCAATGAATAACGCAGTAGAACACCGTATAAAGGCACCCATAACAAGTCGATACTGAACCCGCTTTTGGGAAGGCAAAAGCTTAAATCAAATGTACTTGATTTTAAACGCTTGCGGCAGATGAAACAGTTGGTTTCACGCTCATTCCTTAACTTGAGAAGCTAGCCTATATCTGAGAAGCCCCCATCATTGCCCCATGAAACCCCTCTTGCTGCCCACCCGCTCCTACCGCCTCAACGGCCGCCTCTGGCTCGAAACCGACGACGGCCGCTTCCTCGGCATCGGCCGGCTGGAGCTGCTGGAACAGATTGCGGCGCTGGGCTCCATCTCGAAGGCTGCGCAGGCCATGGGCATGTCCTACAAGCGCGCCTGGGATTTGGTGAGTTCCATGAATGCGCAGGCCGCCACGCCGCTGGTGAGCACCCAAACCGGCGGCACCAAAGGCGGCGGGGCCGTTGTGACGGAGGCCGGTCAAGAAGCCATTGTGGCGTTTAAAGCCCTGCAAGCCCGTTTTCAGGAATTCATGGCCCTCGAAACAAACCGGTTGCAGGCGTAGTTGCCGAGGAGCGGGTCGTTATATCTTTGCAAACACAACGACCTTGCTACTCTCCGGCTCGCCTCTATGCTCCTCACTGCTACGTTTGCTTCCCGCTTTCGCTTGTTGCTCACCGCCACTGCATTGAGCGGTGGCTTACAGCTGACAGCAGCGGCCCAAACGGTTCCTGCGTCGGTGGGCATCCGGGTAATCGGCAACAACCTCGCCCAGTCCGTGCTATTGAGCCCGGCACAGCTGGCCAAGCTCCCGCGCCAGCAAGTGACGCGGCCCGACCACGACGGTAAAAAACGCACCTACTCCGGCGTGGCGCTCTACGCCTTGCTCACGGCGGCCGGTACCAAACGCGGCCCCGACCTGCCCCGCAAGGGCATGGCCCACTACGTGCTGGTGAGCGCCGCCGATGGCTACCAGGCCGTATTCGCCCTGGCAGAGCTGGACCCCGCTTTCGCCCAAAGCTCTGTGCTGCTGGCCGACCGCTGCGACGGCCAGCCTCTGCCCGCCACCGCCGGCCCCTACCAAATCATCGTGCCCGACGACAAGAAAATGGGCCGCTGCGTGCGCCAGGTGCAAAGCCTGCGCGTGGTAGCCGCCCAGCCCTAAGCCTGATACCACCCCGTTTCCCCTCCCCCTGCTGCATGTTTGCATGTCTACCGCGTCGCGCCCGCCCAGCGCTGCTTGCGGCCGTCGCCCTCCCGGCGATGGCCGCCCATAGCCAAACCGTGGCCCCGGCCGATACAACCCGTAAAAAAGTCGATTTGGAGGAAGTAGTCGTGTCTGCTTCCAAAATTGAAGAGAGTTTTTTGCAGTCGCCGGTGACGGTGGAAAAGCTGAACGCGCGTGCGCTGCGCCTCACGCCCGCACCGTCGTTTTTCGATGCCATTGAATACCTCAAAGGCGTGCAGGTGATTACGCCCAGCCTGGCTTTTAAGGTGATAAATGCCCGGGGCTTCACCAATACCACCAACGTGCGCTTCGCCCAACTCGTGGATGGCGTGGACAACCAGGCCCCGCACATCGGTGGGCCGATTGGAAATGTGTTGGGGCCGAACGATTTGGATATCATGTCGGTGGAAGTCGTGCCCGGCACGGCCTCCGCGCTCTACGGGCTGAACGCCATCAACGGGCTGGCCAACTTCCGGACGAAAAATCCCTTCAATTCCGAAGGCCTGAGCGTGCAGCAGAAAACGGGTGTTAACCACGTCAGCGACCCGTATAGCGGGGCCAAAATTTTCTCCGAAACCAGCCTGCGCTACGCCAAGGTATGGGTGCCCGATAAGCTGGCCTTCAAGGTGAACTGCACCTACCTGCGCGGCTACGACTGGGTGGCCAACGACCAGACCGACATCAACCCCAACGGCAACGCCAGCACCGGCCTGTTTGGCGCCAACAACCCGGCCGCCGACCAGGTGAACCGCTACGGCAACGAGTCGTCGGACCGCCGCAACCTCACCCTGGGCGGCAAGAGCTACTCGGTGGCCCGCACTGGCTACGACGAGCGGGATTTGGTCGATTACAATCTCAAAACCCTGAAGGCCGACGCGGCTTTGCACTACCGCTTCCGGCCCGGCACGGAGCTGGCCTACACCTACCGCGTGGCCGGTTTCGACAACGTGTATCAGCGCTCGAACCGCTTCCAGCTGCAGGATTACCGCCTGCAGCAGCACGCCCTGAGCCTGACCACGCCCGTAGTGCAGACCCGCGCCTACTTCACCCAGGAAAACACCGGCCGCAGCTACAACCTGCGCTCGATGGGCGAGAACATCGACCGCAGCTACAAGCCGGATAACACCTGGTACGGCGACTTCACCACAGCCTGGAACGCGGCTACAGCCGCCGGCCAGCCCGTGCCCCAGGCCCTGGCCAGCGCCCGCGCTGCCGCCGATGCCGGCCGCCTCCAGCCCGGCACCGACGCCTTCAACCAGCGCCTGAACCAGCTACAGGACGTGAACAACTGGGACGTGGGCGCGGCCCTGCGCGTGCGCGCCAGCCTGCTGCACGCTGAGGCCCAGGCCAACCTGGCCGAGGCCCTGCGGCGTGGCGGCTCCCACCTGCCCGCCAACCTCGACCTGCTGGTCGGGGCCGACCACCGCACCTACATCGTAGTGCCGGATGGCAACTATTTCATCAACCCCAACCCCGGCAAAGACCCGCTCCGCGACAACCTGACCTACTCCAAAACGGGCGGTTTCGTGCAGGCCGGCGGGCGGTTTTTTGCCGAAAAGCTGCGCCTCACGGCCACGCTACGGGCCGATAAGAACGACTACTTTGATGTGAAATTTAACCCGCGATTCACGGCCGTGGTGTCGCCCACACCGCGCCAGAATTTCCGCCTCAGCTACCAGAGCGGCTATCGGTTTCCGAGCCTCTTCGAGGGTTTCAGCAACGTGAACAGCGGGCAGGTAAAGCGCATTGGTGGGCTGCGGGTGATGTCGGACGGCGTGTTTGAGAACAGCTATTTGCGCAGCAGCATCGACCGCTTCAACACGGCCGTAACGGCGGGCATCAACGGTACGCCGGCCCAGACGCGCGCCCAGGCCATTGCCGCTAACCAAAGCCTGCTGGTGAAAAACCCCTACACCTACATCAAGCCCGAATACATCCGCTCGCTTGAAGCGGGCTACAAGGCCACTTTCGGGCCGGGCGGGCGGCTGCTGGTCGATGTAGATTTTTACTACAATTCCTACCGCGATTTCATCGCACAAGTGGAAGCCTACGTGCCGGTAGCCACGGGCAGCGGCACGCCCCTGCCGGCCGATGCCAGCCTCACGGCCGTAGCCACGTCCCTCAACAACACCAACCTGACCGGCACTACGCCCACTCAGGCCCGCTACCGCCTCTGGACCAATTCGCAGAGCCTGGTGTATAACTACGGCGGCTCGCTGGGCCTGCGCTACGAGCTGGACCATGGCTACCTCGCGGGAGCCAACAGCACCTACACCCGCCTCGACCGCACCGAAAACGGCGACGGCCTCGAAGACGGCTTCAACACCCCGCGCTGGTCCTACAATCTGAGCCTGGGCAACGAAAACGCCTACAAAAACCTCGGTTTCGGCTTCAACTACCGCTGGCAGCAGGGCTATTATTCCCAAACCTTCCTGGTGAATGGCACTGTGGCCGCCTATCATACCCTCGATGCCCAACTCAGCTACACCGTGCCCGCGCCCAACCTGCGCTTCAAGCTGGGCGCCAGCAACGTGCTCAACGATTACTACGTGACCTATCTCGGCGGACCAAGCGTGGGCGGGCTGTATTATCTGGCCATCACCTATTCAATGTAGCCTACCTAATTCTCATCAAAAGCAAAACCCTTCAGCAGAACGTCCTGACGGGCGGCTTGAATCAGGAATCAATCAGCAGGGACTCCTCACAAGCAATTACAATTTTGTGAAAGCCCAGCGAATAGCCAACAGCCACAAAAAAAGGCCCGCTCGATGAGAGCGGGCCTTTTTCATTCATCAGCCACTTGGGCTGAGCCTTGTCGGCTACTTGCGCTTGGCCGGAGCCTTACGGGCAGGAGCTTTCTTGGCGGGAGCCTTCTTCACCGGAGCGGCTTTCGGCGGAGCAGGCGTGATGGTCGGGGCTGGGCCGTACTTCACCTCGGCGGCATTGGGGTCGCCGGTGAGGTAGAGGTCGAACTCAACGCGGCGGTTCAGGGCCTGACCAGCTTTGGTGGCGTTGTCAGCAATCGGCTTGGTTTCGCCAAAGCCGTGCGACACGATACGGTCGGCGGGCACAGCCTGGCTCAGCATGTAGGCGCGGGCCGAAGCAGCGCGGTCATCCGAGAGGCGCAGGTTGTAGTCGTCGGCACCTTTGCTATCGGTGTGGCCGGCAATGCTCAGCGTGTAGTCGGGATACTCTTCCATTATTTTGGCGAGGTCCTTCAGCGTGGGGTACGAGCTGGGCAGCAACACGGCTTTGTCGAATTCGAAGTTGATGTACTTCGTAGCCTCCTGCAGGCGCTTCTTGGTCTCAGCTTTCACCTCGGGGCAGCCTTTGTTGCTGGCCGGGCCGGGGCGGTTGGGGCAGCGGTCCTGGTAATCCGGAACACCGTCGCCGTCGCGGTCAAGCGGGCAGCCATTGGCATCTACCTGCACACCGGAAGGTGTGTTGGGGCACTTGTCGTTCTGGTCAATCACGCCGTCGTTGTCGGCATCGGGGCAGCCTTTCAGCTCAGGTTTGCCGGGGGTGTCGGGGCAAGCATCGTCGGCATCGGTCACGCCGTCGCCGTCACGGTCGGGGCAGCCTTGCAGAGCGGCCACGCCTTTCACGTCGGGGCACTTATCTTGGTAATCCGGAACGCCGTCGCCGTCTTTGTCGAGCGGGCAGCCGTTGGGGTCAACGGCTACGCCGGCCGGGGTGCCGGGGCACTTATCCTTCTTGTCCGACACGCCGTCCTTGTCTTCGTCCTTCATCTTGCCCAGGGCCACCGTGATGCCAACCTGGTGCAGCAGGAACCGGTCGTACAGCTTGTCGCTGGCGGCGCTGAGGTGGTCGACCCGGTCGGTAAAGGGGTAGTGCTGGCTGGTAGTCAGGTCCAGGAACACGGCATCGCTGAGGCGGAACCGCAGGCCGGCCAAGCCAAATACCTCTGGGCGGCGAATCTGGTCAACACCAAAACCTACGCCGCGCACATTACCGGACGTATTGGACAGGAACATGCCACCGCCACCCATCAGGTAAGGCTGAATGAAGGCATCTTCTTTCAGAATCTTGCCGTTGTTGAGCTTGAGCTTGATGCCAAGGTCCACCATGCCGATGCGGGCATCGAAGTTGCTACCCGAATAGATTTCGCTGCTGTACTTGTAGGTCTCATAGTAGCCGAGCAAGGCCAAGTCGAACGTGGGCGACAGGTAGCGGCTTATGGCTCCGCCGCCGCCCACCATCAGGTCGTTACCGGAACGGTTCCAGAAGTCGGAACCCATGTTGCCGTTGTACTGCAGCAAGCCAATGTTGGCACTGAGCGCCGTTTTGCGGTCGGCGGTTTGGGCCTGAGCACGCGGAGCGGCCATGCCAAGCACGACTGCTCCCAGGGCGAGGCCACGTAGGAGATTAGGTTTTGAGACCATAAATTTTAGGTGTGGGGATAGATGCGAAATCCGCCGCAAGCCATTTGGCCCATCATCGCGTTGGATGAGCAGCTATACCTCTTCCAGCTAAAAAAGTTGCTCGCTTATTGGCGAAGGCATTTAGTAGAAAAATAAAATAATTTTAAAAATCAGTCACTTATAAAATAAAATGTTTGGCTTTCTTCTGCTTCCAACAGCTTAATCTGCCTCGCCAGCGCTACTTTCAAAGCGGCCATTTGGCGGGTACTGACACAAAAAAACCGCTTGTTTTCACAAGCGGCTTTTCCAATTATTATCCTAAAAATTCAGGCTCTAGAACCGGCCAAAATTTAGTCCCAGAATCAACACAATCCCGATAACCATCAGTATCAGATAGGTCTCCACGGCCCCGGTCTGCACGTAGCGCAGCAGCGCCCCGCCACCGTTCACTGCGCGGCCGAAAATGCCCACCACAGGGTTGATAACGCCGTTTTCCACGAACTTGTACAGGCCCGTCGAAAGCGCCATAATGGGCTGCGTGAACACGTTGTTGTACAACTCGTCGATGTAGTATTTGTGGTACACCAGGCTTTCGGGACCCGAGCGGTGGGCCTCATCTTCGGCCGGACGCTGGGCGCGGGCCACGTACATCACATAGGCCAGAATGATGCCCAGCAAGCCAACAGCTACCGAGGCAATCATGAGCATCAGTTCGGTGTGCTCATCGGGCTTGGCCGAGAATGCCTCGGGCAGAATACGCTGCGAATAGGTAAAAATCGGGGCCAGATATTCGGCCAGGTAGTGGTGCCCGCCGGTGAACATGGGCGCGCCCATAAAGCCGCCCACGGCCGCCAGAATGGCCAACACGATGAGCGGAAACGTCATCGAAGCCGGCGACTCGTGCAGGTGGTGCTTCTGCTCCTCGGTGCCCCGGAACTCGCCAAAGAAAGCCAGGAACAGCAGGCGGAACATATAGAAAGCCGTCAGGAAAGCGGTGAGCAGGCCCATGGCCCACAGCACTTTGTTGTGCTCAAAAGCGTGCGCCAGGATTTCATCTTTGGAGAAGAAGCCCGAGAACGGCGGAATGCCTGAAATGGCCAAGCAGCCGATGAGGAAGGTGAGGAAGGTGATGGGCAATGCCTTGCGCAGGCCGCCCATGCGGCGCAGGTCCTGCTCGTTGCTCATGGCATGAATCACAGAGCCAGCTCCGAGGAACATCAGCGCCTTGAAGAAAGCGTGCGTGAGGACGTGGAACAGAGCCGTAGAGTAACCCATCACGCCCAGCGCCAGGAACATATAGCCCAGCTGCGACACCGTGGAGTAAGCCAATACCTTCTTTATATCGTTCTGGGCCAGGCCAATAGTAGCGGCAAACAGCGCCGTGGCCGTACCCACAATGGCCACCACCTGCAACGTATCGGGCGAGAGGGTGAACAGCACGTTGGCCCGCAACACCATGTAGATGCCGGCCGTTACCATGGTAGCGGCGTGAATGAGGGCCGAAACCGGCGTGGGGCCGGCCATGGCATCGGGCAGCCAAGTGTAGAGTGGCAACTGGGCCGACTTGCCCATCGCGCCCACAAACAGCAGCAGCGTAATGGCCGTGCAGATGCCCACGCCATAGGTGCCGAACTGGCCGAGGCTGGCCTTCTGAAACACCTCGGCGTACTGCACCGAGTTGAAGGTGAGGTAAATCAGGAAGATGCCGAGCAGGAAACCTAGGTCACCGATGCGGTTGATGATGAAGGCTTTCTTAGCGGCGTTGTTGTAGCTGGTGTTCTTGTTCCAGAAGCCGATGAGCAGGTAGGAGCACAAGCCCACGCCTTCCCAACCGATGAAGAGGATAACGAAGTTGGCCCCCATCACCAGCAGCAGCATGCTGAATATGAACAAGTTCAGAAAGCTGAAGAACTTGCCCACGTTCTCGTCGTGGTGCATGTAGCCGATGCTGTAGACATGGATAAGAAAGCCCACGCCTGTCACGAGCAGCAGCATAATCAGGCTGAGCTGGTCAATCTGGTACTGAAAGGGAATCTGGAGCGAGCCCACCGAAATCCAGTCGAACAGCTGCACGGTGTACTGATACTGGAAATTCAGGAACAGCATCACCGAAATCAGGAACGAGCCCAGCACGGTCGCGCTGCCGATAAGGCCGGCCACGGTGCCGGAAAGCTTCTTGTTCAACAGTCCATTCAGCAGAAAGCCCAGAAACGGCAACAGCGGAATCAGGACGTAGATGAGCGTAGAATAAGGGGCGTTGGCGCCGGGGAGAACGGTTTCTTGCATGGGGTGTTGGCTATGCTAAAGAACTGTCATCCTGAGCGCAGCGAAGGACCTTATCAAGCAAGAACAGTTCGTGCACCAGTGATAAGGTCCTTCGCTGCGCTCAGGATGACAGACGTTTTTTTACCACTTCAAGCGGCTCAATAAATTGACGTCAGTGGTCTGGAAGTTGCGGTAAATCATGACAATGATGCCCAGCCCCACCGAGACTTCGGCGGCGGCCACGGCCATGATGAAAAACACGAAAATCTGGCCGTGGGGGTCGGCGCGGTAGGCCGAAAAGGCGGTCAGCAGAATATTCACCGCGTTGAGCATCAGCTCGACGCACATGAAGATGATGATGGCGTTGCGCCGCACCAGCACGCCTGTGACGCCGATGGCAAACAGGGCCGAGGCGAAGAAAACGTAGTACTGAAGCGGAACGGTCCGAATGACTTCGGGGATGGTCTGGGAAACGGTTGGGTCCATACAGGAAGAACCGGCGAATGGGCAACGTGCAGCCGGCCGGCCGGCAAAGGTACCCGAAAAACCACCAGTCCAAAAATCACAAGGCAACCCATACCACTTCTGAGCGGGACAAAGGATGGATTCCTCCTGCGAAGGCATTTCAGAACGATGAATCCGCCCCGTCCGCCCAACTACCTATCACGAGTAGAAAGGCTTAGTGTACAAATAGGTGACTATTCAAATTAGTATATGGGCATTGAGACCCTATTAGCCCTGCTTGAAATAATTTATTGAAAAAGTTAAATTATTTATGCGAAACAAATATTGCCGAATATTGAACTTATCCATGATGAAGATAACTCCATTTAAGATAATCGGGCTTTACCTTTCCTGAATGCGAAAGTGGCTTTTTCTAATGAATTAATTCAGCGAACTTTGTATTATGTAGGATTATAGCCACATTTCTTCTGTCACTCCTAACTTTTTTTTACCGACTTATTCACCATTTCTCCTTTTCATGAAATCATTCTTACTTGGATTATTATCCATATTCTGGAGTACGTTAGCAATGGGTCAGACCTTGTATACGTTCAATGGAGGCGGAACCAGTGGCGACTGGGATGCCGCATACTCCTGGACGACTGACCCTACGGGCTCTACCAGCATCAATCCCCGGGTGCCAAACAATAACGACAACGTGGTCATTACCAACAGCTTTGTGTTGTCGGTAAAGAACCCGGTGGCGGCTACGGGCCTGAACGTGACGGTGCAAAAGGGCGGGGTACTCGACCTCACCAACCCCACCACCAACCAGCTGCCCACACTGGCCAGCCTATCTGGCCAAGGCACATTGCGCATCGCAGGCGCCTATTTCCCTACAATTGGCACCAACAACTTCGACGATGCCAACACGGGTACCGTCGAGTTTTATAACTGGCCGGCCGGCACTGCCACGCTGCCGCAGCCAGCCTCGAACCAATACAATAACCTGCGCCTGCTCAACACGGGAGGCACGGGCACCGCTTATACCGCGCAGCTCGGCAGCAGCCTGACACTGGCCGGTAACCTGACCCTGACGCGTACCAACTCGACGGTTTTCCTCGATAGCAAAGTAGGCAACCCTTACGCCACTCCGGCGTTGGCGGCAGCCGGGGCGGGCGTTTCGCTCACATTGGGAAAAACGGCTGGCACTAACGTTACGCTGACGGCCCTGGGCGACCTGAACATCGGCGCGGGCACGTTTCTGGGCGTGACAGCGGTGACTGGCTCGCACGTTATTAACGTGAGCGGCAGCTTTATCAACAACGGCACCGTGAACCTGCACAACGGCGCGGCAAACGACAACCAGATAGCGGGCCTCACCTTTACGGGGGGCACGGATGCCAATTTTGCCTGCAACGGTGATACGGACCTGGATATCATGACCGTTGATAAGGGAATCGACAGCCAAGTGTTGCTGAATGTTACGTCGACGGTAAACATCCGCAACAATGCGTTTGGCAACCTGCGCCTCTTCCACGTGACCAGCTACGTAGCTACTATCCCGGTGCGGCTTCTGGCCCTGGTGAACGGCAATTGCAAACTGGGCCAGAACATCTATCTGCCCAAAGTACTGGTCCCCGCCAATGAATACGGCGTTGGCTCTACCACCACCAGCCCGACGCTGTGGATTGCGGGTGCTTCGATTAATAACGACAATGCCCTGCTGATTGCGGTGTATGGCACTTTCCGCATCAGCGGCGGCAGCTTCTCGGGAATTACCGACGGCGGCATGGTAATACGCGAAGACGGCCAGGTAATTGTGGAAGGCGGCACCGTGACGGTCAACAAGTTCCGGCCTTCGCGTACCACGCCGAACCACCGTGGCTCGTTCATCATGTCGGGCGGCACGTTTGATTGCACAGGTGTCAATACCACTTCGGTAGACGATAAGTATGCCCGGTTTTCGGTGCCTTACCTGACGCAAAGCTTCCGCATGACGGGTGGCACCATTCGGGTGCAACGCCCCAATCCCGCCAATTCCGGTGCGGACGGCTTGTTCCATATTGGCGTAAATCCCAATAACGCCATTGTATCGGGCGGTACGATTGAGTTGGTGCTGCCGAACTCCAACGTGAACGGCAAAGTGCTGACCACGGCCCCATTGTGGAACCTGACGGTGAAAAAGACTGCCGGGGGCGGCACGAGCAAGGCTATTCTGGCGAACGTCAACGTGGACCCGCTGTACCAGTCTTATTCAAACCCAACTGCGCAGCCGCTCACGGTTCTCAATGCGCTGACGCTGGACGCGGCCACCCCTACCACCTTCGACGCGGCGGGCCTGAACCTGACCGTGCAGGGCACGTTCACCATCGGGACGGGCTGCACCTACCTGCCGGGCACCAACACCACGATTTTTAGTGGCACGCAGGACAAGCAGTTCCTGGCCAACAGCGGCACCATCGGGACCACGGCCGGCGAAGGCACTTTCTACAACTGGACCATTGACAAGGCGGCCGGCACCCTGATTCTGAGCGGTACCGTGGCCACCTACAACGTACCGGCCGCGGCTAAGCTGAGCCTGCTGCAAGGCGTGCTGGACGATGGCGGCAAAACCGTGCGGGTGTATGGCGACATGGTTAACTCGGCTTCGCACACCAGCGGCGGCGGCTCGGGTAGCATCGTGCTGTCGGGCGCGGCGCTGCAAACCCTGAGCGGCGACGGCACGGGCGTATTCGGCAACCTGAAGCTGAACAGCACGATGGCTGCCGGCTCGGTAGCCGCTCAGTTCACGGCCAGCATGAGCGTATCGAACCAGCTCACCCTGCAAAGCAACCACATCCTAGGCATCGGGGCCTATCGGCTGGCGCTGACCAGCATTAGCGCGAATGCGGTAACGGCCCCCAGCAACAACTTTTCGGACACGCGCTTTATCCAGACGGCGGGCAACCAGAGCGACTTGGGCCTGCAGCGGACGTATGGTGGTACCAATACCTTCCTCTTCCCAGTGGGTACGGGCGCGAAGTACACGCCCGCCAGCATCACGCTAAGCTCGGCCACGGCGCTGGGCAAATACGGTCAGGTGAGCGTGAGCCCCGCCAACATGCGCAACCCCTTCATGACCGGCAGCAACAACGGCCTGAAGTACTACTGGAAAGTGCGTAGCGTGGGCTTCGGCACCATTCCCGCCAATTCGATTTCGGCCACCTTTACGATGAAGACGGCCGACGCGGCTACGGCCGGAAACACGACGGGCTACATCCCCGGCTTCTACACGGCCAGCACGGTGAAGTGGAAAAGCTTTAACGATACTAACCTGGTGTCGGCGAGCCCGCCCACGGCCGATATCAGCTTCAACAATGTGCTGAGTGCATTTGATGGCGAATACACGGCAGGCGTAGCCGCTACGGCTTTCGGCGCGGTGACGGCCTACTACTCGCGTGGTACCGGCAACTGGGAAACCCCGGCCACTTGGAGCACCGACCAAACGCTGAAGTTCACGGGTGCTGCCGCTAGTGTAAAACCCGGCCCCGGCAACCCGGTGTTCATCGGCTCCGCAGCTGGCAGCCTGAACCACTACATCACCGTGACGGCCAACGCCGCCACGGCCGGCTCGCTGGTGATTGAAAACGGCTCGACGCTGGACGTGAAAGAAACCACGGGCCACAATTTCGGGGCTTTGCCCGATGCGAAGGTGAACGGCTCGGGCCTGCTGCGCGTGAGCTCCAGCGGCGCTACTCCCACCTTCCCCGGCGGCGACTTCGGCTCCTTCCTACTGCCCGGCGGCGGCACGGTGGAGTACTACACCAACAGTACCCAGAACTTCACCCTGCCCACGGCTTCGGGCTCGCTCTCGCTGGTATCGTACCGCAACCTGATGCTAAGCCCGGCGGCGGGCCGCACCATTACGCTGCCCGACGTGAACCTGCGCGTGTACGAGAACATGCTCACGGGCATTTCGACCGGCACCACCGGCATCGTTTCGCTCAACGGGGCCAGCGCCCGCACCCTACAGGTGGATAGCTTGCTGAACGTGCAATACGGCACGCTGCGCTTCGCCAACGGCACGGCCCAGACCCTGGTGTTCAACAAGAATGTGCAAGTAGACGCCAACGCGACCTTCGACATGAGCGGCGCGGGTGCTACCGTGACGAACAATAGCGTGACCATCGCCCGCTCGCTGACCAACAATGGCAAGCTGGACTTCAACGCCACGAGCAAAGCCACCCTGACCTTCAACGGCACCCGCAACGCGAAACTGACCGGCACCAACTCTACGGCGCCGGCCGCCACCAACCTCTACACCCTGACGGTGAACAAGGGCACCAGCCGCACCCCCACCCTGACCGTGGACGTGGCCAGTCCCCTGACTACTCCGACCAACAGCTGGCTCACGCTGACCAACGGTACTCTGAGCTTTGAAAAAGCCGGCGGCACGCTCAACATCCACGATGCCGATACACCCTTCGTGCTTACCGACAACGCTGGCCTGACGGTGAACCACCCCACGGCTATCGTGAACGTGGCCACCGGCAACGGCTCGGTGACGGATAACACGACCCCGGCCAACAATACCAGCGCCACTTCCGACCTGAAACTGGCCGGCGAGCTGCGCGCCCTGCAGGGCACGCTGAACGTGGGCACCACCAGTGGCCTGGGCAACGACATCGAATACGCTGCGGCCGGCGCGCCCACCATTCGGGTGGCCACGGGCGGCACGCTGAACGTGAACGGCCAGATTCGCCGCAACGTGACCAACCTCGACGGCTCGCTCCGCTATGAGCAGACCGGCGGCACAGTGGACATTGCCGGCATCCGGGCCAATGTGTACCAGAGCAATGAGCGCGGCCTGTTTGAAGTACAGGGCCCCGGCAGCGTGTTCCGCATGAGCGGCGGCGACCTGAAGCTGCGCCGCTCGAACCAGAAGCCCCTCATCACCACGGCCGACCTGTACCTGGCTCCTGACTCGACGGTGATAACCGGCGGCACGGTGCGCCTAGGCAACACGACCGCCGGCGTGGGCAACGTAAAAATCAGCGTGAACTCGGCCGTGCCCATCTACGACCTGGTGGTGGAGAGTGGCGCCGATGCCAGCAACACCAACACCGGTTTCCTGACCGGCACCAACCAGCTGAGCCTGAAAGGTTCGCTCACCATTGGCAACGTGAACTCCTTCTTCAACGCCAACGGTATTGGGCTGAACATCGACCAGAACCTCATCAACAACAACACGCTGACCAATGCGACCCTGAACACGGGTGGCTTCCAGCCTTTCACCACGACCCAGACCACGACCTTCACGGGCAAAGGCCCTGCGCTGCAGCTGCTGACCAGCGCGGCAGGCAACCTCACCGTGTTTGGTAGCCTAGTGGTGAACAATGCCCAGACCAACGGCACCCTGCAGTTGGGCGGCAACGCCCAGGTAGCCGGCACCCTGACCCTGACCAAAGGCACCCTGGCCGACAATGGCAAAACCATCACGGTGCTCGGCGATGTGCTGAACTCGGCCACGCACACCAGCACCGGCACCGGCAGCCTGACCCTGGGCGGCAGCGCCAACCAGAACGTGGGCGGCAGCGGCCTGGGCAAATTCGGCAACCTGACCCTCAACAACACTGCCGGGGCCACCACCACGGCCGACCAGGAAGTGACCAATAAGCTCACGCTGACCAATGGCGTGCTCTCTATCGGCTCGAACCTGCTGGCGCTGAGCAACACGGCTTCTGATGCCATTGCGGGCACGTTCAGCAACACCCGCTGCATCCGCACCAACGGCATTGTGGCCGACCTGGGCGTGCGCAAGAGCTTCCCCTCGGGGGCCAGCACCATCTTCACCTTCCCGGTGGGCGCGGCCGTGGTGACCAAATACACCCCCGTGCAGATGACCATTGCGAGCAGCTCGTCGGCCGGCACCATCACGGTGCAGCCCATCGACATTCCTCACCCCTCCACCACCGACGTGGCCGCCAAGGAGCTGAGCTACTACTGGAAAGTAAGCAGCACGGGCCTGACCTCGCCCACGGTGACGCAGGTGTTTACCTACTACGACAACGGCGCCGGCAACGACGTGAACGGCACCGAAGCCAACTACAAGCTGGGCCGCTTCCTGAACGGGGCCTGGGTGCCCGTAGGCGGCATCGCCAACACCGTAGACATCAACGCCAATACGCTCACGAACACGAACGCCACCTACATCGACGGCGACTACACCGGCGGCGAGACGTCGGAATTCGGCACGGTGCCCACCTTCTACAGCCGCAACTCGACGGCCGGCAAGCCCGGCGGCGCCAGCTGGACCGACCCCCTGGCCTGGACCATCAACCCGGACGGCTCGAACCCTACCACGGTGCCCACGGCCACGCCTACCCTGGCCAACCCAGTAGTAATTTTTCCCGGCCACCTCATCACCAGCACCACGGCTGGCCGTGGTGCGGCTACGCTGAAGCTGGACGGCACCCTCGACCTGGGCGCTAACCTGGCCAACAACTTCAACACGGTGAGCGGCACGGGTACGCTGCGCATTGGCTCGGCCATCTTCCCGGCCGGCAACTACGCCAACTTCGTGGCCCCCACAACCGGCACCGTAGAATTCACGCAAGCCGTGCAGCTGCCGGCCCGCGATACCTACAACAACCTGACTCTCTCCGGGGTGGATGCCGTGAACACCACGCGCCTCACCAACCTCGACCTGACCATCAACGGCACCCTGAACATTGCGGCCAACACCAAGGTCGACAACCTCACCAGCCAGAACATTACCCTGACCTCGGCCACCAGCGGCGCCACCATCAACGGCACGCTGAACCTGAACGACGGCCAGCTGAACACCGGTGCCACGGTAGTCACCGGCAGTAGCAGCGTGGTGACCCTGGGCGCGAGCCCCGTGGTTATCGGCACGTCGCTGACTAACGGCGGCACCATCAACCAGGGCAGCGGCCTCGTGACGGTGAACACCTCGCTCACCAACGCGGCCACCGGCACCTACAACGCCAAGGCCGGCACGGGCAGCATCAGCGTGGGCACAGCCTTCAGCAACAGCGGCACCTACACGGCCGGCGTGGGCAACCTGAACGTGGCCACCACCCTCACCAACACCAGCACCGGCCGCTTCAAGGCCGGCAGCGGCGAGGTGAACGCGGGCACCAACTTTCTGAACACCGGCTCTTACACCGCCACCACCAACAACCTGGTGCACGTGAACGGGGACTTCAGCAACCTGACCACCGGCAGCTTCGACGCTGCCAACTCGAACATCATCCTGCGCGGCAACTTCAACAACACTGGCACCTTTACGGCTGGTACCAGCCTGGTGCAGTTCCTCACCGATGTGAACCGTCTGCTCACGGGCACTACCTATTTCTACGACCTGCAGAAATTTGGCGGCAGCTCCCTGACCTTCGGCCCCAACACCGACGTGCACGTAGCCGATGTGCTGACCATTCAGAACAGCATCATCTACACCGGCTCGGCCAACACGAACATCCTGTACCTCGACAACGCGGCCATCCAGCCGATTGTGGGCAACACGCTGACCTCATACGTGTCGGGCCGCCTGGCCATGGCCCTGCCCAACGAGGTGGGCAGCCTGCGCGTGTTCCCGGTGGGAGCCGGCCAGCGCTACCGCCCCGTTACCATCAAGCAGCTGGGCACGGGCTCGTCCGACCCAGTGGTGCTGGTAGAAGTCATCAACGGCAAGCCGGCGGGCAACGTCGACGCTTCGCTCTCCAACCTGTCGGCCAACCGCTACTACCGCATCCAGCTCCTGGGCGGGGTCATCGACCAGCCTTCGGTGCAGCTCAGCTTCAACACCGATGTGAAGGACGAAGACGTGAACGTGCCCGGCAACCTGCGGGTAGCTTACGCGACCGGTCCGATTACCTCCTCCACCGTGTGGGCTTCGGCCGGTGGGTCAGGCGTGTTCTCGCCCGATTACCCCAAGGGTTATACCACCTCGGGGCAGTTCAGCACTACCATCGACGGCAATTCGTTCTTCGCTCTCGGCTCGACCAACTCGGTGGACAACCCCCTCACCGGCGTTGCGCCGCTGCCGGTTGAATTGACGCAGTTCTCGGCGGTTCGCCAGGGCTCGAACGTGCAGGTGACCTGGGCCACGGCTTCGGAGAAAAACAGCGACTACTTCGCGGTCGAACGCTCTGCCAACGGCCAGTTCTTCGCCGAAATCGCACGAGTGAACGGCCAAGGCAGCACCACCGCCCGCCACGACTACGCCACGCTCGACACGGCTCCCCTGGCTGGCCTGAACTATTACCGCCTGCGCCAGGTGGACCTGGACGGCAAGTTTGCCTACTCGCCCGTGGCCACCGTGCGCTTCGATGGCAAAGCAGCGGCACCGTCCCTGCTGGCCTACCCCAACCCGGCTACGGGCTCCGGCTTCCAGCTGGCCGCCCTCAACCTGGGCGGCACGGGCGGCACCGTTCGCCTGCTCGACGGTGTGGGCCGCGTGGTGCTCACCCAGACGGTGGCCGCCGGCTCCGCTGAAACCACCATTCAGCCCGCCCAGGCGCTGGCCCGTGGCCTGTATATCGCCACCTGGACCACCCCGGAAGGCCTGAAGCTGACCACCAAAGTAGCAGTGGACTAACCCCCGCTGCTCGCTCATAAAAGCCCCGGCTGCACTTGCGGCCGGGGCTTTTTTTGTGGGTTTTTGAGGGATTGTTGACTTACTGCTGTGACCGGGCAGGCACTGTGGTAACCACTCTCATAAGCGCGAGACGTGTGGGTCAAACCTTGGCCAATAGCCAAAACATGGCAAACCCGCGCAAAATGGCCCATCGAGCGGTTTGCAGGCTATACAAAGCGGTTTGCGGGCCGCATAAGGTGATTTGCGGGTTGTATGAAGCGGTTTGCATGCCGTGTATAGCGGTTTGCGGGGTGCACGAATGGGTTTGCGGGCCACATGCATGGGTTCGCACGCTGTATGAATGGATTTGCATGGTACTTGCAGTAGTTGCTCCCGCTGGCAGGAAATACTGCGCTGGATAGTGAGGCAGCAGTTCAAAGCCTTTTACCTAAAAAAGCCCTTCCCGGAAACCGGAAAGGGCTTTTTTGATAGCAAACGGCTAACAACGCCTAGCGGCTATTGCTTCTGAATGCGGCGCACGGCGGTGGCTGGGCCCTGCTGCACTTCGAGCAGGTAAACACCGGGGGCCAGCGAGGTCGGCAGCAACAGCTGGTGGTCGGCACCGAGGGCGGCGGGGGCCAGCACCAGGCGGCCGGTCAGGTCGCGCAGGGTCACCGTGGCCGGGGCCGCCGTGGGCAGTGCCACCGTGAGGCGGTCGGTGGCCGGGTTCGGGAACACCGAGAGGCCGGGCAGGGCATTGGCCGCAACGGTGGCCGACACCAGGTTGAACAGGGCCGTGCTGGTGGCCGTGCCGCCGGGCGTGGTTACCGACAGGTAGCCGCTCACGCTGCCCGTGCCAGCCGGCAGGGTGAGGGTGATGCTGGTGGCCGACGCAACGTTGAACGCCGGCACATTGAAGCTGCCGATGCGCACCACCGTGGCCCCCGTGAAGTTGGTGCCGGTGATGGTGACCGGGGTGCCCGGCCCGCCCGTGGTGGGCGTGAAGCTGACGATGGTGGGCGCGGCGACCGTGACCGTGAAGGCTACGGCGGCCGACATGCCCCCGCCTGGGGCAGGGCTCATCACCGTCACGCCGTAACTGCCCGCGGTGGTGAGGGCCGAAGCCGGCACCGTGGCGGTGAGTTGCGTAGCCGAAACGTAGGTGGTGGTAAGGGCGGTATTATTGAAGCTAATCACGGAGCCGCTCACGAAGCCCGTACCGGTGACGGTGAGCAACTGGCTGGTGCTACCGGCCACGGCCGTATTGGGTGCCAAGCTGGTGATGGTGGGCACCGGGTTGGGAGCCAGCACCGTGAAGGTGCCCGCGCTGGTGGCCGTGCCGCCGGGCGTGGTCACGGCCACGGTGCCCGAGGTAGCGCCCACCGGCACCTCAAAGGTGATGGTGTTGGCATCGACCACGGTGAAGGTGGTAACGGCCGCGCCGTTGAGCTTCACCACCGAAGCCTCGGTGAAGAACGAACCCGTGACGGTCACCGTCGCGCCCTCCAGGCCGCTGCCGGGGCTGATGCTGGCAATGGCCGGGGCCGGGGCCACCGGCGCAAAGGCAATGCCGCGAAAGGCCGTGTTGGTGGCCGCCCGGGCTGCCGGGGTGGGCAGCGCGGTTTGGGTGGGGGCCACGTTGTAGCCGGTGTTATCGGCCAGAATGTAGAGGCTGGCGGGGCTGCTGGCCACCAGCGACACGCCGGTACCGGCGGCATTGGTATTGCCGTCGATGCCGCTCAGGCCCGTGGATGTGCTGCCCGCGATGGTGCCGTTCAGCACCCAGCTGCCCGCCACCAGGCTCCATTTCTGGATGCCGTTGCCGGGGCCGGTGCGGCCATCGGCCACGTATACCACGTCCACGCCCGGCACGGCCGGGCTGAGGTCGGCGAAGAAAAAGCCGTTGGGGCTGGAGCCCGCCGTGGCCGCCGGAAAGCCCGGCAGTACGGTCACGGCCTGGCCGGCCGTGGTGGGCAGGCCGGTGCCCACCTTGCTCAGGCCGAAGTTGGGGCTGGTATTAGCCGAAACATATAAGTCGCCACCCGCGATGCGAACCCCGCGCAGGCTGGTCGGGCCGGTATCGATGCGGGTGGGGCTGAACGCGCCGAGGGTGGTGTACTGCACCCCGGCGTCGCTGCCCACCACGTAAAAGCTCACGCCATCGGGCGAAGCCACGGCGCGCACGTTGGCGCCGTCGAACGCGCCGCCCAGGCCCGTGCTGGTATCAATGTTGCCGCCGGGCGACACCACGCCCACCACGCGGGCCACGTCGGTGGCCAGCGAAGTGGCCACGGCCGGCGTGCCGGGCACCGCGCCATAGCCGGCCAGCACCAGGTTGCGGCCATTGGTGGTGCGGGCCAGGCCCAGTTCGGTGGGGGCATTGCCGGCGGCGGTGAGGCTGCGGCCGGAGCTGCTCACGGACGTGGGCAGGGCTACCGACTGCACCAGCACGCCGGCCGAGGTGTATTCGTCCAGAAAAACGGCCGTCGCGGCCGAGTTGGCAATGGACGCCGAGCCATCGCCCACGCGGGCAATCACAATGTTGCCGGGCGTGAACGGGTTGGCCAAAGCCGAGGCGGCTTGCAGGGCCACCAAGCCCGCCGTGAGGCCCAGATGATAGAAATATCTCATACGGTAACTGAATAATGATGAATGGTGGAAAGGACCGTGGGCAGAGTGCCCATTTCAGGGCCAAAGATACCGCTTTACGGCCTAATTAAGAGGCATTTCGCGGGTTTTGGGCGTTGGTTTTCGAGTAGCTGGCGGGAGCAGCCTGGCGGGGCGGGCGATGGTTACCGCCTGTCATCCTGAGCGCAGCGAAGGACCTTATCACCGATGAACGGCTTGCAGTAATTTCAATCGACAGCGCACGTGATGAGGTCCTTCGCAAGCTCAGGATGACAGAAGAAGACCAGCGGATTAAATTCTGCTGTCGCTTCTTAAAGTAATTTCACCGGGCCAGCGTCTGTTTATTCAGAATGACAACCATGGCACTTTCGCTCCCCTCTCCCCTCCTGCCGATGACGGCTTCGCAGCAAGACCGCCAGATTGCCGAAGCCGTGCGCCAGCAGCGCCCGCGCCTGCTGCAATTCATCCGGCGGCGCATTCCCGACGAAGCCGAGGCCGAAGACCTCCTGCAGGACGTCTTCGCCGAGCTCGTGGAAAGCTACCGGCTGCTCAAACCCGTGGAACAGGCGGCGGCCTGGCTCTTTCGGGTGGCCCGCAACCGCATCACCGACCTCTACCGCCGCAAGCGGCCGGTGAGCCTGGAAGCGGCCTTCGGTGCAGCCGAGGCGTCCGATGACGGCGAGGGCCTGCTGCTGGCCGACCTGCTGCCCGCCCCAGACGACTCGCCCGAAAACCGCCTACTGCGCGAAACCCTTATGGATGCCCTTAGCGAGGCCTTGGCCGAGCTGCCGGCGGCTCAGCGCGAAGTATTTGTGTGGCACGAGCTGGAAGACAAAACCTTCCGTGAAATGGAGGAAGAAACCGGCGTACCGCTCAAAACCCTCATTTCGCGCAAGCACTACGCCGTGCTGCACCTGCGCAAGCGCCTGCAAAAGCTCTACACCGAATTATTCACCGACTAATTAGTTAGTGGTTAGCGGTCAGTGGTTGGTGGTTAGTTTTTCTTGATTAATCACCGCCTATTGCCAACTAACCCCTAATCACTGACCGTTAACCACTGATTATCATGGACCGTAAATTCTGGCTGCTGCGCGGCCTCCGTTTCTTTTTCTTCGCGGCGCTGTTTCTCGTCGTTATCGGCTTTGCCACCCAGGCTCTCTGGAACTGGCTGATGCCCTCCCTGTTTCACCTACCGGCCATCACGCTGGGCCAAACCTACGGCCTATTGTTGCTGAGCCGCATTTTGTTCGGCTTCAAACCCGGCGGGCGGCCCGGCGGCTGGGCCCGCAAGCGCCGCGAGTGGAAGCTGCGCATGGCCGGCCGCATGGAGCACCTCAGCCCCGAAGCCCGCGAAAAATTCCGCCAGCAGATGCAAAACCGCTGCGCCGCCTGGGGCCGTCGCCCCGAAACTGCCGCCGAAACCACGGCGCAGCAGCCGGCCTAGCGCCCAACTCAGCGAAAATAGTTTAGCCGCGCGGCTCCTTTCGAGGGGCCGCGCTTTTTTATTTCGAATTTATTTAGACATTTGCCTAATCATTGAAGCATCCCGTATGAATGCACTCTTCAAAGCCCTCAACGACCCCACGCGCCGTGCCATCCTGGAGCGGCTGCGAGGTGGGCCAGCCACCGCCGGGGCCATTGCCGAGCAGTTCCAGTTCTCGGCCCCCACCATCAGCCACCACCTCGACCTGCTGCGCCAGGCCGACCTCGTCACCAGCCAGAAGCAGGGCCAGTTCGTGGTTTACACCCTCAACATGACCGTGTTTGATGAATTGCTGGGCTGGCTGTATCAGTTCAAATCCTAATTTCCACTTCCTCTTTTTGCGGTACTCATGAAAAAGAATCTGCTCCTGTGGCAATTGCTCACGCTCGTGGCCGTGCTGGCCCCGTCGCTGTACCTGCTCTATGTGTGGCCGCAGCTGCCCGCGCAGGTGCCCTCGCACTTCGACGGCAGTGGGCAGGCCAACGGCTACACCAGCCGCAACCACATGTGGCTGCTCACGCTGGGTGCGCCTTTGGGTATGGCCGTGTTTTTCAGCGTCCTGCCCTACCTGGACCCCAAGCACCGGCTCGACAGCAACAGTGTAAACTTTCAGAAGCTGCGCCTGGCCATGGTGGTCATGCTGGGCGGGCTGGCCTGCTACGGCCTGTACATGGCCCTGCACCCCGGCACTCAGGGCCGCGGCCTGATGGTGCTGCTGGGCCTGTTTCTGGCCTTTATGGGCAATTACCTCACCACCGTGCAGCCCAATTATTTTGTGGGCATCCGCACGCCCTGGACGCTGGAAAGCCCCACCGTGTGGGCACGCACGCATCGGGTGGGCGGCATCGGTTTCTGCCTGGTTGGGCTGCTCATTGCCGGGCTGGCGCTGGTGCTGCCCACCCAGCACATGCATCTGGTGATGGTGGGGCTGCTGTTGCTCACGGCGGCATTTTGCTACGGCTATTCCTATTTCATTTTCCGGCAGGAAGAAAGGCAGCGCAACATAGCTTAAGGGGCACTCGTTGCAACAAGCTTAGCGAGCCAGCCATTTGCTTGCTATACTGCTCTTATTCAAAAGCCTCTGCGCTCACATCGCGGAGGCTTTTTTATTAATTATAAATTAGCCAACAGCCATTAATTGCGCTTATCCAATAATAAAAGTGAATTTATTATTACAAAAACTTGCAACATGCTATGATTTTATTGTACGTTTGTATCCTCCAATAAATAATAACATTAGTGCAATACGCTATGAAATCCGGCCTCACCTCCGCTGTTGCAGCCATTGTTTTTTTGCTGGCGGCCATGCCCAGCCAAGCGCAATATGCTTACACCCAGTCGGGTGGCAAGCCGGAAGAAACCACCAGCACCGACCCGGAGGAAGGCGCCAAAACCGCTACTACCAAGGTTATTCACGGCGTGGTGCAGGGCCGGAAAGGCGCACTGCCTGGGGCTACGGTATGGCTGCACGGCACCCGCACTATTGTGGTAACCAACTCGGAAGGCGAGTTTGAGCTGCGCGTGCCCAGCAACGTGAAAGAAGTGGAGCTGACCTGCGGCTACGGCGGCCTGCACGAAGAAGTGGTGCGGCTGGGAGCCGTGCAGGCGCTGGGCTCGGTGTACCTGCTTCGCGAAATGACACCGCCGGCCAACTGATTCTTTCCCACCCACTTTCCGCTTACTACGGTTTACCATACTTTTTTCTGCAACTCTTTTTTTGAAAAAGCCCTGGTCCTTCGAGACCGGGGCTTTTTGGTTTTGGACAGCCGGCAAATCCACTGATTTGGCAAATTCAGTCATTCGCCGGGAGTTTGGCGTTGTTGAACGAGACGAGCATTTACCCCATAAATACAATACGACATTTGTATCATTCAAAAACACCTGATACTTCCTATTGCAATGCGCTTCTTCTCTGTACTCGCCGCCACCGTTTTCACTTGTGTTGTCAACCTGACTTCGTTTTCGGCACAGGCCCATCAGCGTTTTACCAGCACGGCATCTTATGCCATGGCAAACACTGATAATGATGGAGATACCAAACCGGAAAAAACGCTGCTCATTGGCAAAATCACCAATCCGGCGGGTCCGCTGCCGGGCGCGGTGGTTATCCTCACCGGCAGCAAGCAGATGGCCGTGACCAATGCCGACGGCGAGTTCGAGTTTGAAGTGCCGGCCAATGCCGGAGCCCTCGATGCCGTGGTGACCTACGCCGGCTATGCCGACGAGAAAATGACCCTGAACGCCGCCGCCACCGAGTCGACGGTGAGCCTGACCAATGCCCGCGTTATCGTGGTATCGCGCAAGCAGCAGCTAAAGCGCTACCTCAAAACGGCTCACAAACAAGTGAAACACGACCTGCGCCTGGCCCGCCAATAGGAAGCGGAGAACATGCTGAAATGCAAAAATCCCCGGCCAGAGCGGCCGGGGATTTTTTTGTGTATTCGGTATTTGCTTGGCCACGCCTGATGCCGGCTATTGGCCGCCCTGCTTGCTGCCGCCGCCCTTCACATCGTCGTTCGAGATGGACTTGCGCTGCTTGGTTTGTTGGGCCTGGCCGAAGCGGTAGTTGAAACTGAGGCGGAACGAGCGTTGATAGGCGTAGTTGCGGTTGGTTTCGGTGAAGGTGGGCGTGTCGGTGGTGTTGTGGTAGAGCCAGTAGTCATTAAAGGGCGCGGCGAAATTCAGCACCAGGTCGGCCTTGTCCTTGAGGAAGGTCTTCTTGGCCCCCATCTGGTAATAGAGGTTGGCCGAGCCACGGCCCTGCAAGTCGGGCGAGGGCAGCGAGCCGAACATGAACCCCTGCAAGGTGAAGTTTTTGGGCAGTTTATAGGAGGTGTTAAAGTTCAGGCTCGCCGTGAAGCCGCGCCGCTCGATGCCCAACGAAGGGCTGCGGCGCACGATGTACTGAATATCGGGCCCGCCGCTGATGTCCCAGCCCTTGGCTGGCTTGGCCGAGCCGTAGAAGTTCAGCTGGTAATAGGCGTTCGAGGCCACGTTGGCGTAGGTCTGGCGGGTTACGCCATTAGCGTCAGGGCCGAGGCGAATGGATTCAATGGCATTGCCGGTGCGGCGCATAGAGGCCGCGATGTTGAGCGAGCCGCCCTTGCCGTTGGTGTTGAAGCTCAGCTCGTAGGAATCGGTCAGTTCGGGGTTCAGGCCGGGGTTGCCGTACACGAGGTTCTTCGGGTCGGAGCGGTCTACGAAGGGGTTGAGGTAGTCGATGTAGGGCCGGGTGATGCGGCGCGAGTAGGCAGCGCGCACGCTGTTGTTGTCGCTGAAAGCATACTGGGCGTTGCCGTTGGGCAGCAGCGTCAGGTAGCTGCGCACGAAACTGGTGTCGTTGGTGCGGAAATCGGCGGAAAGGGCGGTGCGCTCCAGGCGACTGCCCACGCTCAGTGTCAGCTTCTTGGTCAACTTATTGGTGTAAGTGGCATAGGCCGACTGCACGTTCTGGTCGTAGCTGAAATCGGTGGAGCGGCCGGGCAGGCGCACGAAATCGTCGGTCACGCCCCGGGTCAGGCCGTCCACGTTGGCCACCGAGCCGGTGCTGCGAAAAATGCCTTTCAGGCCAGTTTCGAGGGTTTGCTTCTCGCCGAAGGGCTGGGTGAGGTCGGTTTGCAGGGTTACTTCTGAGCCCGGGGTGCGGCCCCGGCTGCGCTCGCGGTAGCTGGCGCTGCCCACTTCCAGGTTAGTATAAGAGTTGAGGTACTGGTCGAAATCGTAGCCAAAAGTGCCGTCGTTGCGAGCGTACTGGCCCAGCACGCTCCATTCCTTGCGGGGCAGGGCGAAGGTTTTGGTATAAGTGCCGGTGAGTTCGCCGTTGAAGCCGCTGAACTTGCTGTTGGTGGCGCGGGTGAAGAGTTGATTGGTCTGCGGCTGCGTGGGCGACACGTAGTCGTTCAGCATGTTGTTGTAGTCGTGGCCGGCGTAGCGGTTCACGGAGGCGGCCAGTGACAAGCTTTGCTTGTCGGTCAAATCATAGTCGAGGCCCACCGAGCCGAACATCCACTGGCCGCCATAGTTGCCCACGCCCTCCTGCGTCAGGGTCGAGCCATCCGTCTTGCCGAAGCGCACCCGCTCCGACTTATTCGGCCCGTACCAGCCGCCCGTGCCACCCGAGGATGTGAAACCCAGCTTCTTGGTCTTGAAGTTCAGCGAGCCATTCACGCCCGAGTTCCGGCTGCCAAGCGAGGTGCCGATGCGGCCGTTCAGGCCCTGCTCCACGCCTTTCTTCAGCACGATGTTGATGATGCCGGCGGTGCCCTCGCCATCGTATTTGGCCGGAGGCGTGGTAATAACCTCCACCGACTTAATCTGCTCAGCGGGGATGCCCTTCAGGGCTTCGGCCAGGTTGCTGGCCAGCGTGGGCGAGGGCTTGTTGTTCACCAGTACCTTGAAGTTGCTGGAGCCCCGCATTTTCACGTTGCCGTCGCCGTCCACGGCCAGCAAGGGGGCTTTGCGCAGCACATCGGCGGCGGTGCCGCCGGCATTGGTGGCGTCCTGGTCGGCGTTATACACCATGCGGTCAGGGCGGATTTCCACCACCGGCTTCTGGCCGATAATGACGGCCTCGGCCAGCGCGGTGCCGGCCGTGGGCAGGCGGAAGGTGCCCGCGTCGGTGGCCCCGGCCGTCACGGTCACGGGGCGCGTCTGAGTGCCGTAGCCCACGTAGCTCACCCGCAGCCGAAACGTGCCGGGCGTGAGTTTGGTGAGCGAAAACTTGCCGGCGTCATCGGCGGCCACGCCGGTGATGGGCTTGTCGCCGCTGGCCGGCAGCAGCACCACCGTGGCATAGGGCACGGGCTCTTTCTTGAGGGAATCGAGCACAGTGCCGGTCAGCGAGCCGGTGCCGGCGGGCAGCACTGGGGCGGCCGCCGGGGCCTGAGCAGCGGCAGGCCGGACGGTTGCGGTCAGGAGCAGGCACAGCAAGCCCGCCGCAAAGCAATGCGTAGATAGTTTCATCGGTGCAGGAAGGAAAGGCAAGGAATGGTTGTGCCCTAACAGATGGTCATGCCGGGGCTGGGGTTGCCTGTTGGCGGTGTTAAATTGAGGTGAAGCCGCGGGGAGTATCGGCCCCGAGGCCCAAACGTTACATGGTCCCATATTATTTGTTGGGGAAGTGCTGCCCTCGGCGCGGGGCCGTCAGGCGGGCTATGATTGGGCTCAAAGGTCCGGCCAGGCAGGAGGGCCCGCGCCCCACATCCTAAGTTGGGACGTGCCAATAGCGGATTTGGGACGGGTTAGACAGGTGCTACAGGAGTACAACAGCTACTACCGCAAACAAGCTAATCTTGATATATTCACAATGCAACAACCTGCGGTAAGCTGCAATAGCTTGCAAGTTCACAGCATGTATGATTTTGGCATATAAGCCATTTAGTTAGTCGACAGGTCGTAACTTTACCGGTGCCAAGCCCGCGCGTTGCCGGCAGATAATTCAATTGACTACGTGAAGCACTTCTTTCGTACCACTGCAGGTATGGCCGCGGCCGGGCTTTTCATGCTTGTTATTTTGTTGATGGCTCCGGGCCGGGCCGGGGCGCAGGCGCTACGCGGCACCATCGCAGCGGGCAGCAGCTACTCGCTCAGCATTCACGCCGACGGCAGCCTCTGGGCCACCGGCCGCAACACCAACGGCCAGCTTGGCACGGGCACCACCGCCAGCAGCACCGTCTGGGTACAGGTGGGCCACGATACCGACTGGGTGCAGGTGGCAGTGGGCACCAACCACAGCCTGGGCCTGAAGGCTAACGGCACGGTCTACGCCTGGGGCGTGAACACCTACGGCCAGCTCGGCGACGGCACCACCACCCAGCACCTGGTGCCTACGCCCGTAAGCGGGGGCGGGGGCTACACCCAGATAGCGGCGGGCACCTACCATAGTTTGGGACTAAAAGCCGACGGCACGGCCACCGCCTGGGGCTATAACGGCGACGGCGAGCTCGGCGACGGCACCGTTACCAACCGACTGATACCCACCCAGGTGAGTGGTGGAGGCCTGTACACCCAATTGGCAGCGGGCACCTACCATAGTTTGGGACTAAAAGCCGACGGCACGGCCACCGCCTGGGGCTATAACGGCGATGGCGCGCTCGGAGACGGTACTACGACCCTGCGCAACAAGCCCACGCCGGTGAGTGGGGGCTACCTGTATGTCCAGCTGGCGGCGGGCGCCTCCCACACCCTGGGCCTGCGGGCCGATGGCACGGCCTACGCCTGGGGCCGCAACATCACGGGCGAGCTCGGCGACGGCACTACGACCCAACACCTGGTGCCCACCCCGGTGAGCGGGAGCGACCTGTACACGCAAGTAGCGGCAGGTGCCAACTACAGCCTGGGGCTGCGCGCCGACGGCACCGCCACCGCCTGGGGCCATAATGCCGGCGGCGCGCTGGGCGATGGTACTACCAACCAGCGCCGGGTGCCCACACCGGTAACCGGGGGTGGTCTGTACACCCAGTTAGCGGCGGGCCAGTACCACAGCCTGGGGCTGATGGCCGACGGCACCGCTTACGCCTGGGGCTACAACGGCAGCGGCGAGCTGGGGTGTGGCAACACCACACAGCGCAACACGCCCACCGCCACGGGCACGGCCTTGCCCACTCGCAGCACGGCCGCGGGCGGCTCCTTTGGCTTGGCCGTGCGGGCCGACGGCACGCTCTGGGCCTGGGGTGATAATACTTACGGGCAGCTGGGCATCGGGACTGAGGGCTCCACCATCAACAGGAACAGCCCCGTGCAGGTGGGCACCGATAAAGATTGGGTGCAGGTGGCCGCCGGGGCTTACCACAGTATGGGCCTAAAAGCCGACGGCACGGCCTACGCCTGGGGCGACAACCGCAACGGCCAGCTCGGCGACGGCACCACCACCAACCACAGCGTGCCCACGCTGGTGGGCACGGCCACCGACCGCTACACCCAGCTGGCAGCCGGCTCCTTTCACAGCCTGGGCCGGCGGACCGATGGCACGGCCTATGCCTGGGGCCAGAACAGCTTCGGCCAGCTCGGCGACGGTACCACCACCGGCCGCACCACGCCTACCCTGGTGGGGGCAGCCACCAACCGCTTCATCCACCTGGCGGCCGGGGCTTACCACAGCCTGGGCCTGATGGCCGACGGCACGGCCTATGCCTGGGGCGACAATGGTTCCGGCCGTCTCGGTGACGAAACGACTACCGACCACAACGTCCCCATGCTGGTGAGCGGAGGCGGTATTTACACCCAGTTGGTAGCGGGCCAGTACCACAGCCTGGGGCTGATGGCCGACGGCACCGCTTACGCCTGGGGCTGCAACGTCAACGGCCAGCTCGGCGACGGTACCACCACCGACCGCGGCGTGCCCACGCTGGTGGGCACAGCCACCGACCACTACACCCAGCTTACGGCGGGCGGTGCCCACAGCCTCGGCCTGCGGGCCGACGGCACCGCCTATGCCTGGGGCCGCAACGCCGAAGGCCAGCTTGGCGACGGCTCCACTGCCAACCGCAGCACTCCTACTCAGGAAGCCACCTTGGGCACCAGCTGGACCACCCTGGCACCAGGCCCAGCAGCCTATTTCTCGCTGGTTCGCACCCCCTCGGGCTACAACTTCGCCAGCACCGGCCAGAACCCCAGTGGCCAGCTTGGCGATGGCACCACCACCAGCGCCAGCCGCTTCGACCGGCTGAATCCGCTGCGCTCCTTGCAGCCCCTGCCCGTGGAGTTGGTCAGCTTCACCGCCCGCCGCACCAGCCCTACTACCGTGGCCCTGGCCTGGGCCACCGCCTCGGAGAAGAATAATGCCGGCTTCGCGGTGGAGAAATCCACCGACGGCCTGGCCTTCGCCCGTTGGGGCTTCGTGGCCGGAGCCGGCAGCAGCACAGCCCCCCACGCCTATGCCTTCGCCGATGCCAATGCCCCCGCCGCCGCTTACTACCGCCTGGCCCAGACCGACGCCAACGGTGCGGTGACGTACTCGCCCGTGCAGTTCGTGCCCGCTCCCGATGCACCGGCCACGCTGGTGCTGGTGCCCAACCCCGCTCACGGCGCGGTGCAGGCGCTGGGCGTGCCGGCCGGCACTCAGCTGGTGGTGTACAACAGCCTGGGCCAGCTGGTGCGTCCTGCCACCCCGGCCCTCGATGTGGCCTGCCTGCCCGCCGGGGTGTACGTGGTGCGCGCTGGGGCCCAGGCCACCCGCCTCGTAGTGGAGTAGCACGGCTTCGGCCTTGCACCCAGCCCCTGCTATGCCGTAGCTTTGAGATAAGCCGGTTGCCGGCTGGCTCTATCCCGCTCCTTCCGCCCTCATGCAGCACCTCCACCGCACCCCGCTCGACCAGCTTTTCGTCATCGACATCGAAACAGTGCCCTGCGTGGACTGCCATGACAGCCTCGATGAGATGCTGCGCCAGCTTTGGGAGCACAAGAGCGAGAGCCTGCGCCGCCAGCAGGGTTACACCGGCCGCCCCCAGGCCGCCGAGCCTTTCCCCGACCACCTCACCGCCGCCAGCCTGTTTGAGCAGGCCGGCATTTATGCCGAATTCGGCAAAGTGGTGTGCATATCGGTGGGCTATTTCGTGTTTGACAAGGAAGACGAATTGTGGCGCTTCCGCGTGAAAAGCTACGCCGACCACGACGAGAAGCAGCTGCTACGCGACTTCGCCGGGCTGCTCGCCAACAAGCCCAAATTCCTGCTCTGCGCCCACAACGGCAAGGAGTTCGACTTTCCCTACCTCGGCCGCCGGCTGCTCGTGAACGGCCTGCCCCTGCCCCCACAGCTGGACATGGCCGGCAAAAAGCCCTGGGAAATTCCCCATCACGACACCATGGAGCTCTGGAAATTCGGCGACCGCAAATCCTACACCTCGCTGAATCTGCTGGCCGCCCTGTTCGGCATTCCCACGCCCAAGGACGACATTACCGGGGCCGATGTGGCGCGGGTGTACTGGGAAGAAAACGACCTGCCCCGCATTGCCCACTATTGCCAGAAGGACATCATCACCACGGCCCGCATCCTGCAAAAATTCCGGGGCGAAGAACCCGTGCGCGACGAACATATTGTGTACGCCGACGCAACCCCGGTCCCCATGCGACGGGTCATCTGAGGGCGAAGCATTTTTCAACCGTCCTCAACCCGTTTGCACATGAATTTCTCTTTCTCGTTGGCCCGCCGGGCGGTGGTGCTGGCCACGCTGGCCCTGCCCGCCTGCCAGCAAGCCTGCCCCCTCAACATGAGCCCGCCGCCCACGTTCATGCTGGCTTTCAGCACCGATACCATCGCGAGCAGCGGCCTCGGCTTTCGCCGGGCCGAGGTGCGTTCGGCCTACCTGGTGCATTACCGCACGGCCGATTTTCAGCAGCCGCTCGATACGCTCCGCCAGCCCGGTGCCAGTGTTTCGCCGGGCAGCACGAAGCCGGTTTTGGCCATTTATTATCCGGCCGGGCACCCGCCGCAGTTTGCCGTGCCCGACTATGCCATCGCACAGGCCGGGCAGAGCTGCCGCCTGGTAGTGCCGGCGGCCAACCGCACCTACGACATCAGCAACGTGGTGCTGAAGCAGGAGCCCGGCGAAACCCGCTGCGCCGGCTACCGCATCACCCGCCGCGAGGCCACCGTGAACGGCCAGCTGCGCGACGGCCTGAATACTCCCCCCGAACTCAGCCGGTAATCGGGCTGCTGGCCGCCGGTGGCATCGGCCGTCATTCCGGGCTTGCTTAGCTTTGAGCCGGCTGCAATATCCTGGGGTATTGCAGCCGGCTCTTTTTTCGACTTTTCCTGATTCCTGATGCGTCTTCCCGTTCTTATGGCTGCCCTGGCTTCGGCCGCCGCCTTCGTTTCTCCCGCTCGCGCCCAAACTGCCGGACACGGCCCCAGCGCCGCCGCTGGCAATGCTTTTGTGCGCGACAGCCTGGCCAGCTACGTGCAGCGCGGCCTCAAGCTTTGGAACATCCCCGGCCTGGCCGTGACGGTGGTGAAAGACGGACAGGTGGTGGTGTCGCAGGGTTTCGGCGTAAAAGCCGTGGGCAAGCCCGAGCCGGTGGACGGCAACACACTCTTCCTCATCGCCTCCAACTCCAAGCTGTTCACCGGCACCGCCATTTCGCAGTTGGTAGAGGAGAAAAAGCTGAAGCTGGACGACCCGGTGCGCCAGTACCTACCCGATTTTCGGCTCTACGACTCCACCAGCACCCGGCTGGTTACCATCCGCGACGTGCTGGGCCACCACATGGGTACCAAAACCTTCCAGGGCGATTTTACTTTCTGGGATTCCAACCTGAGCCGGGCCGAAATCCTGCAAAAGGTACGCTACCTGAAGCCTACGGGCCTGTTTCGGCAGCAGTACGGCTACAGCAACTACGGCTTCCTGACGGCGGGCGAAATCATTCCCGTGGCCACCGGCGGCACCACTTGGCAGGACTTCGTGCAGCAGCGCCTGCTCACCCCTCTGGGAATGACCAATACCTATCCCCTCTCGGCCGGGGCTGGCCAGCGAGCCAATGTGGCGCTGCCCTACACCACGGCCTTCGGGCCGCTCACGCGGGTGCCGTTTGATGAGGTGGACAATTTCGGGCCGGCCGCCAGCCTGGTTTCCAACGTGAATGACCTCGGCCACTGGCTGCGTTTCCAGCTCGATAGCGGCAAATACAACGGCCAGCGCATCATGCCCTGGGCCACGCTGCGCCGCACCCGCGAGGGCAACACGCTGGTGAGCGCCAGCCGGTCGCCCATTTTCCCCATGCACTTTCGGACCTATGGCCTGGGCGTGTTCTCGGCCGACTACAATGCCCGCCAGATTTACTGGCACACGGGCGGGGCCAACGGCTTCGTAACCAACGTGTGCTTTGTGCCCGAAGAAAACCTGGGCCTCGCCGTGCTCACCAACCAGGACAACCAGAGCTTTTTCGAGGCGCTGCGCTACCAGCTGCTCGACGCCTACCTGGGCGTGCCCTACGTAGACCGCAGCCGCCAGCTCTACGCCCTCGCCAAGAATGGCAATGCTGAAACCGCCAAAAGCGTGGCCGAGCTGGCCGCCCGCGTGGCGAAAAAAAACAAGCCCGCCCGCAACCTCAAGGCCTACGCCGGCACCTACACGCACCCGGTCTACGGCACCATCACGGTAGAGCCCAAGGGCAAGCAACTGCTCGTGCGCTTCTCGCACCACCCCGCCCTTACCACCACCCTGGATTATATGGACGGCGACACCTTCCGCAGCACCTTTTCCAATGCCGCTTACGGCATTTTCGCGGCCCCTTTCACCGTGGAAAACGGGCAGGTGAAAACCCTGGAAATCCGTGTGAATGACGGGCTAGAGCAGGACCCGTATGTGTTCACGAAGTAGTAGCCCTAGGTAAATTTCGAAACAAAAAAGGCCCCTGCAATCAGCAGGGGCCTTTTTTGTTTGTCGGCAGTTGAAATTCGCTAGTTATTCAACGTGGCCAAATCAATCACGAAACGGTACTTCACGTCGCCTTTCAGCATACGCTCATACGACTCGTTGATGTCCTTGATATCAATGACTTCGATATCGGACATGATGTTGTGCTCGGCGCAGAAATCCAGCATTTCCTGCGTCTCGGCGATGCCGCCGATGAGCGAGCCGGCGATGCGGCGGCGCTTGCTGATGAGGTTGAAGGCGTGGATGTGCGGGGCTTCGGTGGGCACGCCCAGCAGAATCATGGTGCCGTCGCGGCGCAGCAGGTTCACGTAGGTGGCCAGGTCGAGCTGGGCCGATACGGTGTTGATGATGAAGTCGAAGTAGTTGCGCACCGACTTCAGCTGCGCCTCGTCTTTGGTCACCACAAACTTGTGGGCACCCAGCTCTTTGGCGTCAGCCTCCTTGTTGGGCGAGGTGCTGAGCACGGTTACTTCGGCGCCCATGGCGGCGGCAAGCTTCACGGCCATGTGGCCCAGGCCGCCGAGGCCCATCACGGCTACGCGGTGGCCGGGGCCCACTTTCCACTGGCGCAAAGGCGAGTAAGTGGTGATGCCGGCACAGAGCAGCGGGGCCACGCGGGCCAGGTCCAGCTTCTCCGAAACCTTGAGGGTGTACTTTTCATCCACCACAATCTGGCTGGAGTAGCCGCCGTAGGTGGGCGCGCCGCTGCCGATTTCGCGGCTGTTGTAGGTGCCCACCATGCCGGTGGTTTCGCAGTACTGCTCCAGGCCTTCCTGGCAGCTGGGGCAGGTGCGGCAGGAGTCCACCATGCAGCCCACGCCGGCCAGGTCACCCACTTTGAAGTTCTTTACATGGGCCCCCACCTGCGTAATGCGGCCCACGATTTCGTGGCCCGGCACCATTGGAAAGATGGAGCCACCCCACTCGTCACGCACCTGGTGCAGGTCGGAGTGGCACACACCACAGAATTGAATGTCAATCAGCACATCGTGCGGCCCGACTTCGCGGCGCTCAAAGTTGAATGGTTCGAGAGGAATATTTACGGCCGGAGCGGCGTAGGCTTTCGTTGGAAGCATCTTGGAGAATGTTTGGGGTTGAATGTTGAGGATTGAGTGAAAACAGAACGTCATGCGGAGCGCAGTCGAAGCATCTCCACCGCAGCAGTAAATCCAGACGAATGGATTCCGTTGCGCGGTAGAGATGCTTCGACTGCGCTCCGCATGACGTTCTACTTGCCTAGTTTCTTAACCAGTCGGGGCGTTCAAGGTTTGCGGCAGCGGCTGCCCAGCCAGCGCTTTGGCCACCAGCTCCTTCATGCGGCGCTGTGACTCGCGGGCAAACTTGCGCTGGAGTATGCGTCCAAACAGCTTGAAACCAATCCAATAGAACGGGTTACGAATCTGGCCGGGCTGCGACACGGCGTGGATGCGAAATTGCACCGCGCCGGTGCCAAGGTTTTTGTGAATGGTGAAGTCAATCTGGCCTTTTTCGAAATGGCCTTCGAGGGTACGGTAGCCGTAGCCCCACACCCGCTCGGGGCCGCCGGGGGTGTGACGGGCGGCCTCGTCGGTCACTTCGCTCACGCGCACCCCGAAGTAGAAATTGAACACCAGAAAATGCGCCCGCAGCACCATGATGCGCTTTTCGAGCGGGATGCTGGGGTCGAAGTAGCCGGTGATGAGGTCGGGCGGTGGGAAGGCGTAGCGGCGCAACACGTCCTGCGCCGCGGCGAAGGAACCGGCCGCTTCGGGCGGGCCGGGGGCTTCGGCGGGCAGGTCGGTTTCGTAGTCGTCGAGGCGCCAGCCGGTGGCGCTGGTGTACTCGTTCTGGCGCGAGAAGTCGTAGTTAACTTTAGCGTTGGCGTAGGAATCGAGGCGGGCGCGGTATTGCTCCCAGGCGGGTGGTTTGGTCGTATCCGGCAGGACCGAGGCCGGCACGGCGGCAACTTGGTTACTCATGGCGGGTGTGCTGAACGTGGCCGGACTCGTCGTGCCGGAAGGTTTCGACTACTACGTCGCTCAGCGCCTGGCCGCCGCTGGCCGCCGCCACGCGCCGGCAAAACTCAACCCAGGTGGCTTCCTGCAGCAGCTTGCCGCCGCCCAGCGTGTCGTAGGCAAAGGCCACCAGCCCGTCGCGCGAGCGGGCCGAGGAGCGGATTTCAAACCGCAGCACGTCGGGCGACTCGTCCAGATAATGCGTTTCGAAGCGAATGCGGCCGGCCTCGGGGTGGCCTTCGAGGGTGATGAACTCGAACGACGTGGCGCTGACTTCAGTAACGCGCACGCAGCCGTCCCAGGGCCCGAGGATGGTAATGCTGAACTCGTCGCCAACCTGTAGCGCATTGTCGTTGCCCTCCTTCTTCTTGAAATTGGCCAGCGCATCGGGCGAGAAGCGGGGCACGTCGGCCTGCACTTCAGCCATAAGCTGGGCCGGCGATTTTCGGGCGCGCGCCACATCAATAAAATAGCGGCGCTCCAGCAGTGGGCCGGAGCCGGTGGAAGCGGGTTGTTCGGAAGTGGAATCAGACATAGCCGACGAGGAAACGTATGGCCCTCATACGCCCCGCATCGCCGTAAGATGCTACGGTTGAGCTATTCCAATTCTTTCACGCTGGTTTTCAACTTCCCCAATGGCTTATTACCGCCCGCCCGGCCCCCCACCCGACCCCGCCCTCGTCAAAAGCCTCACCGAGCAGCAGCACGAAATGCGCCAGCGCGTGCGCAATGAACCACTGGCCCGGGAGCCGCGCCTCATTGCCGGCTGCGACTCCTCGTTTCCTACTCCCGACACGATTCTCTCGGTGTTCGTGGTGCTGAAATTTCCCTCGCTGGAGCTGGTGGAGAAGGTGTACAACTACGGCCCCGTCGACATGCCCTACGTGCCCGGCTTCCTCTCCTTCCGCGAAGCCCCGAACGTGATTCACGCCTTCGCCAAGCTCAAAAACAAGCCCGATGTCATCATGGTCGACGGCCACGGCATTGCGCACCCGCGCCGCATGGGCATTGCCGCGCACCTCGGCGTGCTGCTCGACATGCCCACCTTCGGCGTAGCCAAGCAGAAGCTGACGGGCATTTTCACCGAGCCCGGCCTGGAGCGCGGCAGCATTGAGCCGCTGCTGGATGCGAAATCCGGCGAGCTCATCGGCGAAGTTATCCGCAGCAAAGACAAGGTGTTGCCGCTGTTTGTGAGCCCCGGCCACCGCTGCGACCACGCCACCGCCACGCGCCTCACGCTGGCCTGCCTGCGCGGCTACAAGCTACCCGAACCTACCCGCCTGGCCGACTACTGGGCCGAACAGTTCAAAAAAGAGGTGCGGTAAATATTCGCACCCCGACGACACCACAGCGGCTTTTCTCTGTATTTATTTAAATTCAATAAAATAATTATTTTAATTCAACATAATTCAATAAAAAGACGCTATGTTTATAAAAATAATAAATTTATCAATAAAAACTTGTTCTTTTCTCCCTCCACATGAGAAAAACCTCTATCCTCCTCGTGCTGGCTCTTGCCATTGCACCTGGCAGCTGGGCCCAGCAGCTGTTCACTAATGGCCCGATTGTCACGGGAATGGCCAGCAGTAGCGAAGTGCCCGCGCCGGCCGGCATGCACTGGAGCGAAGTGCAGAACGACCTGGGCAACACAACTGTGGCGAATAGCATTGCCGGCCTGGGGTACGACGGCGCGCTAAGCACCGAATTGGCCGACGACTTCATGGTGCCCGCCGGCCAAAGCTGGACGGTGCGCAGCTTTAGCTTTTTTGGCTACCAGGCCGGGGCGAAGGATGATTCGCCATTTACCGGGCTGTACGTGCAGGTGTGGCGGGGGCAGCCGGGCACGGCGGGCGCCACCGTTGTTAGCGGCAGTGCCATGGCCAACTGCCTCGGCCACTCAACCGATGCCCTCGTCTACCGGTTGCTCAACAGCCGCTACCCCACCGGCAGCGCCCACGCACCGGACATCACCCGCAAAGTCTGGGAAATAGAAGCGCTGGTGACACCGGACCTGGTGCTGCCCGCCGGCACATATTGGGTGAGCTGGACGGCTTGGGCCCCCTCCGGCACGGGCACCAACTGTTTCGTGCCCGTGACCACCGTGGGTGCCCGCACCCAGACCGGGGCCAACGCCCTGCAACAGACCACGGATGGTGCCGACATCGGCCCCTGGCTGCCGCTCCTTGACGCAGGCATCGGCACCAACCCTGCCCCGGTCGGCCTCGACATGGCGTTTAAAATATTCGGCACCAATCGCCCGCTGGCCACCCGCGTGGGCCAGCCCGGCCCCGATGGTCTGCGCATGCAGGCCCACCCGGTACCCGCCACCGAGGCCGTCCAAATCACCCTCGACCACCTGCACAGCAGTGCCCAGCTGCTGCTCACCGACCTCAAGGGCCGGCTGGTATGGTCGGGCCAGCTGCCGGCCGGCAGCACCTCGGCCACGGTGCCCGTGGCCGCCTGCGCCAGCGGCCTCTATGTGCTGGAGGCCCGCACCGCCACCGGCAGCACCCGCATTCGCATTGTGAAAAACTAGGCGGCGGCGGTGCTCATGGGCGCATATTTCCTCCAATAGCAGGGACATTGCCATTGATTGCCTGCTGCAGCGTCGCCAATGATTCTGCGGCGGCGATTGGAAGCGCCAGTAGCTGCGCCACCGCCACCAATACCGCCGCCCGGCCGCCTGCCGAGGCCAGCACTCCCGCATCGAGCGGCAGCTGCTGCGACTTGGAGAGTTTCTGGCCCGCCGCATCCGTGAGCAGTGGGTGGTGAAAAAACTGCACCCGTTCCGCATTGAATGCTGCGGTTTCCGAAAGCTGACTGGCCAGCCAGAGCTGCGCGGCCGTGCTGGCTTGCAGGTCCAGCCCGCGCACAATCAGGTTGGTACCGAGCCGCAAATCATCCCCCACCGAAGCCACCTGGTAGGCAGCCACACCGTCTTTTTTACGAATTACAAAATCCGGCATCAGTGCGCCGAGCGGCACGTTGGTTTCGCCCTGCCAGGCATCGGGGAAAGCTATTTTGGTGGTTGGCGGCACGTGCGCCCGCCAGGCCGCGCCCGGCGTTTCGAGCACAACACTAGTTTCGGTTCCATTGGTGCGCGAGCGGGTGCTGGCCTGCACCAGGCCCGGCACCAGGGCCAGCCGGCGCAGCACGCGGTTGTAGTCGGGCAGGTGCAGCAGCTGCGAATGGTGGCGCAGGAAATCATCGGGGCCGCTGGGGCCGTGGTCATAATCAATGCCCAGCCAGTCGATGACGCGGAAGATATTATCCAGATAGGCCGGGCGCAGGCGGGCACGGTCCAGGTCGTCGATTCTTAGATGCAGCGTGCCGCCGGCTTTTCGCGTGAGCAGCCAGGTGAGCACAAAATTCACGGCATTGCCGAGGTGCAGGAAGCCGCTGGGCGTGGGCGCAAGGCGCGAAACCACCGGCGATTTTGGAATCAAAGCACTGGACATCAATGCAGCAACAATTCCATCTGCACGTCGGCCCGGGCATAGGGCGAGGGGTTGGGCTCGGCCAAATCCTGAAAACCGAGCTTGCGATACAGCGCCAGCGCCGGGGCCAGCTTCGAGTTGCTTTCCAGATAGACGCGGGCACCGCCCAGGTCGCGCACCCGCTGCACGGCCGCCTGGCCCAACAAATAGCCAATCTGCCGCCCCTGCGCGGCGGGTGAGACGGCCATTTTGGCCAGCTCGTAGCTGCGGCCATCGTCCATCTTAATCAGGGCGCAGGTGCCCACTACCTGCCCGCCTACTTCGGCCAATAGAATGCAGCCGCCCGGCCCCAGAATGTACTCTTCGGGATGGTCGAGCGCCTTCAAGTCGGCGGGCTCCAGGGTGAAGTAGTGCGAAATCCACTCCTCATTGAGCTGCCGGAAAATGGGCTGGTCGCCGGGCCGGAATTCGCGCAGGGTCACCGGCGACGCTTCGCGCGGTGCCCAGGCCGCTTGCTGCAGCACCACGCGGTAGCCGTCGGGGTCTTCAAAAGTGCGGCCGTGCTCGTCCCAATACGGGTTATATGACGGCACCGGCGCGAAGCCAGCGGCAGCCATGCGCTGCACGGCCGCCTGCCACTCCTCGGCATCGGGCAGGTAGAAGACGAGCAGATTATCAGCCGTAGGAGCGCGGCCTACAACGTGGCCGGGCTGGTGCGTAAATTCCAGATGGTACGGGGCATGCGGGTGGCCCAGCATAAGGCCGTCGAAGCCGTTGTGGGCGGTGAAGGAGCCGATTTGTAGCAAGCCCAAGCCGTCGCAGTAGAAACGGCGCAGGGCGGGCAGGTTGTCGGTGGGCCGGGCCACGCGCAGGGTTGGGGTATTCATGGCGATAGCAACAAGAGCGGCAAATGTAAATCAGGACCTTACCCGGCCCAATTAAACTGCAGCCGTAGCCGCGGGTCTAGCTATATATTGTAAGACCTTCGCGCCGATGAAAAACCTGCTACTTCTATTCGCACTCATCGCCATTGCAGTGCTACCATCGGGCAGCGCCAAAGCCCAGACATCCAGCCTATACTTTCCACCCACTGCGGGCAGCACCTGGGCCAGTACCACGCCCGCCAGCCTGGGCTGGTGCCAGCCGCAATTGGATTCGCTGATTGCCTTTGCGGGGCGCAAAAGCAGCAAGTCATTATTAATACTGAAAGACGGCCGCCTGGTGGTGGAGCATTATTACGGGACTTACACCGCCGATTCGGCTTGGTACTGGGCCTCGGCTGGCAAGTCGCTCACGGCTACGCTCGTTGGCCTGGCCCGGCAGGACGGGATTTTGAGCCTGACTGACAGCACCTCCCAATACCTCGGCCGCTGGACCAGTGCCACCCGCCCGCAGCAGCGCCAGATTCAGCTGCTGCACCAGCTCACCATGACCACCGGGCTCGACGACAGTCCGCCCGCGCCCTGCGACAACGAAAGCTCTACGCCCGGTTGCCTGCTTTACCTCGCGCCGCCCGCCACCCGCTGGGCCTACCACACCGGTGCCTACCGCACCCTGCAAAACGTATTGGTGCAAGCCAGCGGCGTTGCCAACATGACCACCTACACCAGCCAACGCCTGGGCACGCGCATTGGCATGACGGGCCTGTGGGCCAACGACGTATTCTACAGCAAAGCCCGCAGCATGGCCCGTTTCGGCCTGTTCATCCTGGCGCGCGGCTCCTGGAGCGGCACCCAAATCCTGACCGACACGGCCTATTTCCGCCGCATGACCACCCCCAGCCAGACCCTGAACCGCAGCTACGGCTACCTCTGGTGGCTCAATGGCCAACCCAGCTACAAGCTGCCCGGCGCCCAAATCACACTGCCCGGCCCGCTCATCCCCTCCGCCCCCGCCGACCTCATTGCCGCCCTCGGTAAAAACGACCAGAAGATTTACGTGGTGCCCAGCCTGGGCCTCGTGGTAGTGCGCCAGGGCAACACCGCCGGGGCCAGCCGCCTGGCCGCGTCCTCCTTCGACACCGAGCTGTGGACGAAAATCATGGCCGCTGTGTCTTGCCGGCCCACGGCCACGGCGGCGGCGGCCGAAGCCGCCGGTTTCCTCGCCTTTCCCAACCCCGTCACCGAAATTCTCACCCTGCGCCAGCCGGCCCGGTCCGCTGCTGCCGTGCGCCTGCTCGATGCCCTGGGCCGCGAAGTGCTGCGCCAGCCCACGGCCGGAGCCGAGATGTCGGTTTCCGTCGCGGCCCTAGCTCCGGGGCTCTACGCGGCGCAGTGGCTCGATGCCAGCGGGCGCGTGCTGATGAGCCGCAAAGTGGCCCGACAGTAGAAGTTGCACAAAAACGGTGGTGCCTTCCTAGTCCGTGCGTAAGTTTGCGGTCAATTTGCGGGTGGGTTCCCCCACCCTGCAACGCGCCCAACCCGCCTGCTGATGCTGACTGCTGTACTGCTTTTTCTCCCTTTAGCCGCCGCCCTGCTGCTGCTCGTCGTGAAGGGAGCCGCCGCCCGCGCCCTCGCCTTCGGGGCCTCGCTCCTCGAATTCGTCCTCGCCGCCTACGCCGCGTTCGACTTCACCCGCCACGGCTCGGCCAGTTTCAACCTCAATTACAACTGGATTCCTTCCGCCGGCATCAACTTCCACATCGGGCTCGATGGCCTGAGTTTGTTGATGGTGTTGCTCACCACTTTCCTGGTGCCGCTCATTTTGCTGAGCGCCTTCAAGCGGGATTACGACAACCCGTCCACGTTCTACGCCCTCGTGCTATTTATGCAGACGGGCCTGCTCGGCGTGTTCGTTTCGCTCGATGCCTTCCTATTTTACTTCTTCTGGGAAGTCGCCCTCATTCCGATTTACCTGCTGGCCGGGGCCTGGGGCGGCGAGCGTCGCATTGCCATCACCCTCAAGTTTTTCCTCTACACCGTGGTCGGCTCGCTGCTGATGCTGGCCGGCTTCGTATACCTCTACCTGCAAACTGGCCCCGCCGCCGGCTCACTGGCCCAGCACTCCTCGGAGCTCACCGCGTTCTATAACCTGAAGCTCAGCGCCTCGGAGCAGTCGTGGCTGTTCTGGCTGATTTTCGCGGCCTTTGCCGTGAAGATGCCCATCTTCCCCTTCCACACCTGGCAGCCCGACACCTACACCGAAGCCCCCGCTCCCGCCACCATGCTGCTTTCGGGCATCATGCTGAAAATGGGCATCTACGGCACCATGCGCTGGCTGCTTCCTGTCGTGCCGCTCGGTGTGAGCCAGTGGCAGAAGCCGGTTATCATCCTCTCCGTCATCGGCATTATCTACGGCGCTATCATCGCAATTCGCCAGCGCGATGTGAAGCGCCTCATCGCCTACTCCTCGCTCAGCCACGTGGGACTGATGGCGGCCGGCGTGTTCTCGCTCACCCAAATCGGCCTGCAAGGTGCGGTGGTCCAGATGCTGGCCCACGGCGTGAACGTGGTCGGGATGTTCTTCATCGCCGATGCCATCGAGCGCCGCACCGGCACCCGCTTCATCCCCAACCTCGGCGGCCTCACGCGCCGTACGCCCGTCCTCTCGGTGTGCTTTCTGATAATGCTTCTGAGCACGGTGGCACTGCCCCTCACGGGCGGGTTTGTGGGCGAGTTCCTGCTGCTGGCCGGCGTGTACCAGTACAACGCCTGGGTAGGCGCGGTGGCCGGCCTCACCATCATTTTCTCGGCGGTGTACCTGTTGCGCATGTTCCAGCGCGTGATGCTCGGCCCCGACTCGTCCTTCTCCGAAACCATCACCGACCTGACCGGCGGCGAACTGCTGATTCTGGTACCGCTCATCGCGCTGGTATTCTGGATTGGCTTGTTCCCGAATACGTTCCTGCACATCTCGGAGCCAGCCGTTACCAATCTTCTGTCGCTGGTTGGCCGATAGTTTTTTTGTGGGGTGACGGATTTGTCATCCTTTATCTAGCGTCCGCGCAGCGAAGGACCTTATCACGCTCGCATAGATTTGAAGTAGTAATCCAACGAAGCGACCGTGATAAGGTCCTTCGCAAGCTCAGGATGACAGTTCGTAGCTGTTGTTCCGACTCCCAGAAAGCCCATGACATCCATCATTCTCCTCTCCGTCTTCGGCATCCTCAACCTGTTCCTGGGCTTTCTGCGCTCGAACAAGGTGCTGCTGCCCGGCGCCATGCTGCTGCTGCTGGCCGTGTTCGGGGCCAACTTCGCCGACTGGAACGTGGCGCACGCGCCCTACTTCAATCACATGCTGGTGGTGGACAACTACACGGTCGCCTTCACCGGCATCGTACTGCTGACTACCATTCTGCTCCTGCCCTTCTCACGCAGCTACGTAACCTCGGGCGAGCCGAACCTGGCTGAATACTACGCCTTGTTGCTCTTTTCGCTGGTGGGCGCCATCATGATGATTGGCTACGACCACCTCCTCATGCTGTTTGTGGGCATTGAAATCCTGAGCATCAGCATGTACGTGCTGGCCGGCAGCAGCAAGCGCGACTCGCGCTCGAACGAAGCGGCCCTGAAATACTTTTTGATGGGCGCGTTTGCTACGGGCATTCTGCTGTTTGGGATTGCGCTGCTGTATGGCGCTACGGGCACCTTCGCCCTCTCGCAATTGGGTGCGGCCGTGGCCAACCCCGCCAACGCCAGCCTGCAGCCGATGCTCTACATCGGCATTCTGATGATGATTATCGGCATCGGATTCAAGGTATCAGCCGCGCCGTTCCACTTCTGGACGCCCGACGTGTACGAAGGCACGCCCACCTTCTTCACTGCCTTCATGAGCACGGTGGTGAAGACGGCCGGTTTCGCGGCGTTCCTCAAGCTGCTGGCCGTGGCCCTGCCCGCCGCCCAAGGCTTCTGGATGCCGACCATTCAGGCCATGTGCGCCCTCACGCTGCTGCTCGGCAACGTTGGCGCGGCGGCCCAGACCAACACCAAGCGCATGCTGGCCTACTCCAGCGTGAGCCACGCCGGCTACTTGCTCATCGGCCTCGTAGCCAGCAAAGGCATTCTGACGGGCGATGCCGCCAGCGGCATTTTCTTCTACTCACTGGCCTATTCCATCGCCACGGTGGCCGCCTTCGGGGTACTGAAACTGGTGGCGGAGCACCGCCAGGAAGACCGGTATTCCGGCCTCAACGGCCTAGGCAAGACCAACCCGCTGCTGGCTTTCAGCATGACGGTGGCGATGCTCTCGCTGGCCGGCATTCCGCTCACGGGGGGCTTCTTTGGCAAGTTTTTCCTGCTGGCGGCGGCCGTGGGCCAGGGCTACATCGGCCTCGTGGTGTTCGCGGTTATCATGAGCATGGTGGGCCTGTATTATTACTTACGTCCGATTATCGCCATGTACATGCAGCCGGCCCCCGAGGGTGCCACGCCCGTGCCGGTGGATGGCATCCAAACGGTGACGCTGGTGGTGCTGGCGCTGCTGAGCATCTTGCTGGGCGTGGTGCCGGGCTTTATGAGCGGCATTTTGTAATCGAAACTTCAGATGATTTGACGGAGAAAGCGGCCTGCGGGCCGCTTTTTTTGTACCCGGCGGCGGCGCGGAGGTTGGCCCACTGCCTCGAAAGCGTGGCCCATTGCCTCGCGGTGCTGGCCAGACAAGCCACAACAGCGAGATAGCGCAAGGCATTGCATTTCTGAATACTCGCACTTTGGGCTCATCATTTCTACCTTCCATATGGAAGAGAAACGTTTACGCCCTATTCTCCGCTGCCGCTTCAATAAAGTGGTGCCCCTGGCCCGCTTCGTGTAGGCCAGCTACCAACGCGACAAGGCTGATTTTGTGGACCTGCTGCCCGACGACTACACGGCAGCTTTCGACGCGGATTTTACTAAGAAGCTGGGCGCGGTGGAGAAGCTGGTGCGGCGGAAACAAAAGGGGGACGAGGCGGTGGGGAAATAGGCAGCGGCGTAGCTTTGCGGCCGTTAACCCGTCTTTTTTCACTTATTTCTTCGCATGAAATTCTTTTTTTACGCGCTTTCCCTCACGGCCCTGCTGGGTGCTCCGGCGGCCCACGCCCAGATTACCCCCGAAAAGGTGTATACGGGCGAAGGCGAGATGATTCGGCTCAGTACCGGTGATTACAAGTACCAGATGACGGTGCATAATTCGGCCGCGGTCATCACCCGAGTGATGGTGTACAACCTGAACCACTCCGTCTACAAGCAGTTGAACGTGCCCGTCATTGGCACGACCTACGAGGCGCAGGGGGTGCAGTACGTGTCGGATGCCCTGTTCGACACCAACCCGGCCACGCTGGAATACATGGTTGACTACGGCACCACCCAGCAGGGCCTGATGCGCAAGTCGATTATTTTCTCGGAAACGGGCAGCCAACTGGCCGTATTCGACTCGACCAACTACTACATGTCGGTGTATAACACGCCGGCCGGCGCCAAGCTCGTGTCGAACATTCAGGTATACAACAGCGCCACCAACAGCATTACGCGCCAGTATAGCCGCGTGTATGGCTTGCCGGGCCGGCTGGCGCTGCGCGCGGCCACGCCGGTGCTGCCCGATGCCGCCGGGGCCTACCCCAACCCCGCGCAAAGCACGGTGGCCCTGCCCTACGTGGTGCCCACCAACACCACCGGCACCCTGCAGGTGTTTGACGCGAGCGGCCGGCTGGCGGCCTCCTACCAGGTAGACGGGCACGTAGACCACCTGGCGCTCAGCACGCGGGACCTGCGGCCGGGCGTGTACGTGTACCGGGTGGCCACTGCGGCAGGTACCACGGCTGGGCGGCGGTTCACGATTGAGTAAGCCGGCGTGGCCCGCTGGGGCATCGGCGGGACGGATACCGAAAAAGCAGCCCATTGGGCTGCTTTTTCTGTTTATTTGGCTTTCCGCTAGTCAGTTTTCGTTATGATTCGTGCCCTGCGTCACCTGTGGCTGGTCTGGGTTCTCAGCATCTTCAGCAGCTGCGCCGCCCGGCCGCCACACGAAGCCGGCCCGTTCCGCCCCGGCGAGCTGGTTGAGCTGACCCGGCTCGACCCGACTATTCGGCTGGATATTCGCTACGCCACCAGTCACAACTTCATGGGCCGGGTGCTTTATCCGCAGGCGCGGGCGTTTTTGCAGCGCCCCGCCGCCGAGGCGTTAGTGCAGGTAAATGCTGAGCTAAAACCGTTGGGCTATTGCCTGCTGGTGTTCGATGGCTACCGGCCCTGGCGCATCACCAAACAGATGTGGGACCACACGCCGGCCGATAAAAAGGAGTTTGTGGCCGACCCGCGCAAAGGCTCCCGCCACAACCGCGGCTGCGCCGTCGACCTCAGCCTGTGGGATATCGCGGCCAACAAAGAAGTGGCCATGCCCGGCGAGTACGATGAAATGAGCCTTCGCTCCTACGCCGCCTACACCGGTGGCACCACCGAGCAACGGTCCCGCCGCGACCTGCTTCGCAGTGTGATGGAGCGGAATGGCTTCGCGGTGTTGCCTGCTGAGTGGTGGCATTTTGATTATCAGGATTGGAAATCTTATCCAATTGAGAACGTGCCGTTTGAGAAGCTGTAAATGTTGATAATGCGCTTCCGCTGGCGCGTACCCACGAAAAAAAATCTTTAGCAGAAAAGCCCATTTTTGAGCGATGGAATTAACCCACTAATAGCGAACATCGAACCGACCGTCGATGATGTGCACTCGCTTGGTGGAGTCATTACCTTGAGATAAATCCCCCGTAAATGTACCGGCAATGATGTGCTCGGCAGTATCAAGCTTGGTGATGGTAATGGTAGCGTTGCTGCCTTTGTAGAGGTAGCTGTAAACGGTTTGTGTTTCTTTATTATTAAAGACAAACCCACGCTCGGCCCGGACATTAGCTCCCGGCAGGGGCATTTTGGTGGCTTGGTAAGTCCCGGCATGGGTCAGGCTGTCGATGGACAAGTAGAATTCCTCGTATACATCACGGGCAATCTGGCCGGCGCTTATGCTGAAGTTCTTCGACCCGTAGCGAGGAGAATACGTGGCCCGCAGGTTGTCGCTTGCACCGGCGGTATAAGGCAGCCAGCCGTAATTCTGCCACACCCGGCCATCAATCATAAACCCGAACGTATTGGCCCCGGACTGAGTGGCTGCCGGGAGCTTAAAGGCTGGCACAGGCTCCCTTTCGCACTTGCGCATGCCCAGCAGTGGCAGCAGCAACAGCAGATGGTAGGCTTTAATGGGCGTATTTGTCTGGAATGAAGGATACTTATGTACGAATATAATCTTTCTGGCGCCCCAGCAAGGTAGTCAGTTGCTTCTCCCGCCAAAACTTTCGCGCCGGTTTCGCCTTTTTCTGGCGTAACTCGTTTCCCTGACCTGAACCCTGCTTCTTAACCCCTCTTTTCTGATGAGCGCAACTCCCGCTTCCAAGCCTTCTTTTGGCATGATTGGCCTCGGTACCATGGGCCGCAACCTGCTGCTGAACCTGGCCGACCACGACTTTCCCGTGGCCGGCTACGACAAGGACGCCACCAAAATCGACCTGCTGGCCAAGGAAGGCGCGGGCAAGCCGGTGGAAGGCTTCACTGACCTCGCCACGTTCCTCAACGGCCTGCAAACGCCGCGCGCGGTGATGATGCTGGTGCCCGCCGGCCCCATCGTGGATAGCGTGATTGCCGAGCTACAGCCCCTGCTGGCCCCCGGCGACATCATCATCGACGGCGGCAACTCCCACTTTACCGACACCGAGCGGCGCGCCAAGGCCGTGGAAGCGGCCGGTTTCCACTTCTTCGGCATGGGCGTGAGCGGCGGCGAGGAAGGCGCCCGCTTCGGCCCCAGCATGATGCCCGGCGGCGACAAAGCGGCTTATGCAGTGATGCAGCCCATGTTTGAAGCCATCGCGGCGCAGGTCGACGGCCAGCCGTGCGTGACGTACATCGGCCCCGGCGCGGCCGGCCACTTCGTGAAGATGGTCCACAACGGCATCGAGTACGGCCTGATGCAGCTCATCGCGGAAACCTATGCGGTATTGAAAACAGGTCTGGGTATGGACAACGCGGCCATCGGGCAGGTATTTGCCAAGTGGAATGCGGGCCGCCTGCAGTCCTTCCTGCTGGATATCACGAAGGACATTTTCGGCTTTATCGCCCCGAATACCGACCATCTGCTGCTCGACGACATCAAGGACGAGGCCCGGGCGAAGGGCACCGGCAAGTGGACCTCGCAGGTAGCCATGGATTTGGAAACGCCGCTGCCCACCGTGGACACGGCCGTGGCCATGCGCGATTTGTCGAAGTACAAAGCCCTGCGCGAGCAGTTGGCGGGGCTGTATGGCCCGGCGGCCGGTGCGCTGCCGGTGGAGCGCGAAGCCTTCCTGGCGCAGCTGGAGCAGGCCTTCTACTTCAGCATGGTCATCACCTACGCCCAGGGCATGCAACTGCTTTCGAAGGCGTCGAAAGACTATTCTTACGACCTGAACCTGGCTAACATTGCCAAAATCTGGCGCGGAGGGTGCATCATCCGCTCGGGCTTTCTGAATGACATTTTCAACGCTTACCAGCACACGCCCGACCTGGCCCACTTGCTGCTCGATGGCCAAGTACAGAAACTGGTGAGCGAAGCCGTGCCCGGCAGCCGTGCCGTGGTGGCCGCCGCGGCCACCGCCGGCCTGGCCCTGCCCGGCTACATGGCTTCGCTAAGCTACTTCGATACGTTCCGCACGGCGCGGATGCCTTCTAACCTCATTCAGGCCCAGCGCGACTACTTCGGCGCGCACACTTACGAGCTCATTGGCAAGGAAGGCGTATTCCACACGCAATGGACGCCGGAGCATGAAGACGCGGCCAATAAAAAAGATACGAAGGTGGAAGAGCATGGCCCCGAGAAGGAGCCGGTGAAACCCAACAACTAGCCCCGTTCCTTTTTTCTGCTTCCCCACGTCAATGGCAATGAATAACAACACCAGCATCAAGCCCACGGTCTTCGTCATTTTCGGCGGTACGGGCGATTTGAACGCCCGCAAGCTCTCGCCGGCGCTGTACAACCTGTTCCTCGACGGCTGGCTGCCCGAGCAGTTTGCCATCATTGGCACGGGCCGCACCAAGCTCACCGACGAAGAATTCCGCACCAACCTGCTGGCCGACCTCAACCAGTTTTCGCGCAGCGGCAAGGCCAAAAAAGACTCTTGGGACAAGTTTGCGCCGCACATTTTCTATCAGGTTTCCGACGTGAAAACGCCGGCCGCCTACGAGGAATTCGGCCAGCGCATTGCCGCCTTCGAGAAGGAATGGAACGCGACGGCCAACGTGATTTACTATTTGGCGGTGGCGCCCGAGTTCTTTCCCATCATCGCCACGGGCATTGCCCAGAGCCACGCCGATGATGACCCCACGCGGGTTCGCATTGTGATTGAAAAGCCGTTTGGGCACGATTTGGAATCGGCCCGGGCGCTGAACAAGCTGCTAGCCCAGCACTTCCAGGAAAGCCAGATTTACCGCATCGACCACTACCTGGGCAAGGAAACGGTGCAGAACATCATGGCCTTCCGCTTCGCCAACGCCATCATGGAGCCGCTCTGGAACCGCAATAGCATCGAGCACGTCCAGATTTCGGTGACCGAGCAGTTGGGCGTGGGCGAGCGCACGGGTTATTACGACGGCTCCGGCGCGCTGCGCGACATGATTCAGAACCACCTGCTGCAGCTGCTGTGCCTGGTGGCCATGGAGCCGCCCGTGAATTTCACGGCCGACGAAGTGCGCAACCGCAAGGTGGACGTGCTGCGCGCCATGCGCCGCTTCACGCCCGAGGAAGTGCGCGAGTCGGCGGTGCGCGGGCAGTACGGCGCGGGCTGGATTGAAGGCAAGGAAGTGCCCGGTTACCGCGAGGAGAAGGACGGCAACCCCACGTCCAACACCGAAACCTTCGCGGCCGTGAAATTTTTCGTGGACAACTGGCGCTGGCAGGGCGTGCCGTTCTACGTGCGCACCGGCAAGCGCTTGCACCGCTCGGCGTCCATCATCAGCATCCAGTTCAAGGACGTGCCACACGTCATTTTTCCGCCCGAAACGGGCGAGAGCTGGCAGCAGAACCGACTCGTTATCAGCATTCAGCCTGAGATGAGCATTCGCCTGCAAGTGCAGGCCAAGCGCCCCGGCCTCGACATGATGCTGAACACCGTGGACATGGTGTTCGACTACCAGGGCACGTACTCGGCCGAAGCACCCGAGGCCTACGAAACCCTGCTACTCGACACCATGCTCGGCGACCAAACCCTGTTCATGCGCGGCGACCAAGTGGAGGAAGCCTGGGATTTGGTGATGCCCATTCTCAACGCCTGGCAGGGCCGCGCCAGCCTGAATTTCCCCAACTATTCGGCCGATTCGTGGGGCCCGGAAGTAGCCGAGGCCCTCATTGCCCGCGACGGTTTCCACTGGTTCACGCTGCCCCTCAACGGCAAGAAGAAATAGCCATGCCCCAGCACGTTTTCGCTTCTGTAGAGGAGGTTTTGCACAGTCTGGCCGACTTTTTTGTGGAGAAAGCCACGCAGGCCGTGGCGGCGCGGGGCCGGTTTTCGGTGGCGCTATCGGGCGGCAGCTCGCCTAGGAAATTGTACGAGCTGCTAGCTTCGCCCGCCTATCGTGAGCAAGTGCCGTGGGCCGATACTTTTTTTTTCTTCGGCGATGAGCGCAACGTGCCGCCCACTGATGCGCAGAGCAACTACCTCATGGCTAAAACGGCCCTGCTGGCCCCGCTAAACATCGCCGACAGCCATGTTTTTGCCGTGAATACCCTGCTGCCGCCTGCCGAGGCGGCGCAGGCGTACACCCAAACAATCAACAGCTTTTTCGGTGACGAAACCGCGCAGTTTGATTTGGTGCTGCTGGGTTTGGGCGACAATTCCCATACGGCTTCGCTATTCCCGCACACGCCTGTGCTGCATGCCACTACGGCCGATGTGCAAGCCGTTTTCGTGGCTGAGGTTGATGCCTACCGCATCACACTTACGGCTCCGCTTATCAACCAGGCCCGCGCCGTGGCATTTTTAGTTTTCGGGGCCGATAAGGCGGCGGCTGTGCAGCGGGTGTTGCTGGGCGAGCAGGATATTGAAGAATATCCCGCGCAACTCATCGCCCCAGCTGCGGGGGAAGCAGACTGGTTTATGGATGAAGCAGCGGCAAAGGAGTTGCAGTAGTGCACACGTAGCGCGGACTTTGTAGTCCGCGAGTTGATTGGTTGACTCGCGGACTACAAAGTCCGCGCTACGTGTGTGTGTGTGTGTGTGGGTGTGCTAGTCTCCCACCATAGCCGGCGCGTCGCGGCGGGCCGTGAGCGTGGCCCCCACGCTGGCTACTACAATGAAGCCCACAGCCAGCCACTGGCCGAACAGCAGCCGCTCGCCCAGCAGCAGCCAACCGGATATAGCTGCCGCTACCGGTTCCAGACTCATCAGAATACTGAACGTGCGCGTGGGCAAGGAGCGCAATGCCTGCATTTCCAGCGAAAACGGCAGTACGCTGGAAAACAGCGCCAATAGCCCGCCCAGCAGCAGCAGGTGCGGCGTGAGCCCCAGCAAGCTGCCACTGGCCACCCCAAAAGGCAGCACCGGCAAGGCCGCAAACAGCATCCCGATGGCCACCGCCTGCTGGCCCGGCAGCACGGCGGCCGTGCGCTGGCCCAGCACGATGTACACGGCCCAGCACCCACCGGCCGCCAGCGCAAAGGCCAGTCCCAGCAAATCAACTCCGTGCCCATGCCACGGCGCAATCAGCGCGATGCCGGCAGCGGCCAGCAGCGCCCACACGGCATCGCCCCAGCGCCGCGAGCCCACCAGCGCCAGCCCCAGCGGCCCCACAAATTCCAGTGTGACGGCCAGCCCGAGCGGAATACGGGCCAGCGCGCAGTAAAACAGGAAATTCATGAGGCCCAATGCCAGGCCGTAGGGCACCACCGCCCGCCACTGCGCCGCCCGTAGCTGCCCCAGCTTGGGACGCACCACCAGGAGCAATATCAGCGCTGACAGCCCAATGCGCATACTGGTAGTCCCGGCCGCACCCAGCAATGGGAACAAGCCTTTGGCAATGGCCGCCCCGCCCTGCACGCTCACAATAGAAAGCAGTACGGCGGGCACCGCCGGGAGCGTAAATCGGCCGGAATCAGGCATTAGGGAAGAGTCGAAAATGCAGCGGTGGGTACCGCCACTTGGCTTGGGCGCAGCACGTGTACTTCGCCACTTTGTACGATAATGGCGGCCCGCGCCAAGCCCAGAAACAGGCCGTGTTCCACTAAGCCGGGAATGGTTTTCAGCTCCCGGGCCAACTCAGTCGGGTTCTCAATTTTCTCGAAATGGCAGTCCAGTAGCAGGTTGCCCTGGTCGGATTGGGCCAGTTCGGCAGGGTTCAGCTTATCTACGCGCACCACCGGCGCACCGCCCAGGGCCGCTACGGCGTCCATCACCCAGGGCAGGGCGAAGGGTACCACTTCCAACGGCAGCGGAAACCGGCCCAGCTGCGCCACGGCCTTCGACGAATCGGCCACGATGAGCAGGTAATCCGAAGCCGTAGCAATAACTTTTTCGCGCAGCAAAGCCCCTCCCCCACCTTTGATGAGTTGCAGCTGTGGGTCGAGCTCGTCGGCCCCGTCCACGGTCAGGTCGAAGCGCAGGCCGCGCCGGGGCTCCAGCATCGGGATGCCCACGCGGCGCGCCAATTCGTCGCTGGCCCGCGACGTGGCCGTGGCCTGAATACGCAAGCCCTCCTCGCGCACCCGCTGGCCGAGCAGCTCAATGAATGGCGCGGCCGTGCTTCCGGTGCCCAGCCCCACCACCATGCCATCGCGCACCCAACCGGCGGCGGTGGCGGCAACGAGTTGTTTTTCCTGAGCGAGCTGCAACTGAATTTCGGGGCTTGACATGGGATTCGGAGCGTTTAATTACAATGAAAAACGCCCTCACAGCATTGCTGCGAGGGCGCTTCGCCAACAATTCAAGGCCCGAATTACGGGTTTGTCGACCACATGCCGGCCTCCTTAATAAAAATGCGGCGGTTCAGCTTCAGTTGCGCCACCATGAACTCGGCCAAATCCTCGGGCTGCATCACCTTCTCGGGGTTGCCGTCGGTGAGCTTGTTTTCGAGGGCCAGCGGCGTGGCTACGGTGCTGGGCGTGAGGGCCGACACGCGGATATTGTGCTTGCGCACCTCCTGCATCAGCGCCTCAGTGAGACCCAGCACGGCAAACTTGGAGGCGCTGTAGGCGCTGCTGCCAGCAGCAGCCCGCTGCCCCGAAGTCGACGAAATATTGATAATATCGCCGGTCTGGCGCGCAATCATCACCGGCAGCACGGCGCGGGTCACGTAGTACGTGCCCAGCACGTTCACCTGAATGATGTGCTCCCACTGCTCGGGCTCCATCTCCAGAAACTTGGCAAACGTGCCAATGCCGGCGTTGTTAATGAGGATGTCAATCGGGCCCAGCTCCTGGTGGATTTTGGCCACGGCAATGTTCACGGCGGTGCGGTCGGCTACATCGGCCACGGCCGTAACCACAGTACCACCGGCGGCAATAATCTCAGCCGCCACGGCTTGCAGGTCGCTTTCGGTGCGGGCCAGCAGGCCCACATGCACGCCTTCGGCGGCTAGCGCCAGGGCCACCGAACGGCCAATGCCTTTGCCCGCGCCCGTAACGAGGGCAACTTTTCCTTGCAGGGATTCCATATGTGTTGAAACGTTGGTTGGGGAGGTGCTACAACCCGGAAAGTGGACGTAATGTTGAAAGAACGGTGTAGAGACGCATAATTGCGCCTCGGCGTTGAACGGCAATGTCCCCGAACGGGGTGCACGACCAGACGCAATTCTGCGTCTTTACACCGAATTACATCCCGTGCAGGTGCTTGGTGAAGTCACCGTACATCACCCAATCTTCCCAACGCTTGCGGTGCGGGGCCACTTTACCGCGCAGGTATTTCTCAATCATCAAGCCCGCGGCCGGTGCCGCGCTGGTGCCCCCGAAGCCGCTGTTTTCGATAAATACCGCGATGGCGATTTTGGGGTCCTGCACCGGGGCGAAGGCGGCGAAAGTGGCGTGGTCGAAGCCGTGGGGGTTTTGCACGGTACCGGTTTTGCCGGCCATCGTGATGCCGTATTGCGAGAGCGAAGCCAGGTTACCGGTGCCGCCGTTGCCGTCCACCACCATCTCCATGCCGGGAATGATGTACTTGAACAACGTCGTATCCACGGCCGTGTAGTGCTTCTGCTGGAATTCCGGCAGCGGGCCGCCGTTGCCGATGCCGCGCACGAAATGCGGCGTGTAGTACCAGCCCCGGTTGGCAATGGTGGCCAGCACGTTAGCCATTTGCAGGCCCGTAATGCCGATTTCGCCCTGCCCGATGCTGAGCGAGTACACGTTGCGGAAGCTCCAGCGGTGCTGGCGGTTTTCCTTCTTATTGAAGAACTTGTGGTCGTAGAATTCCGGCGACGGAATCAGGCCGCGCTTTTCCTGGCTCATGTCCACGCCCAGCTTTTCGCCTAAGCCAAAGGATTTCACCATCTTCTGCCACTGCGCCAGGCCAATGTGGGCATCGTCGTACTTATTCGGAGCCTGCCCGCGCTGCACCACCGCCCGCAACACTTGGTAGAAATAAGGATTACAACTGTTCTTGATGGCAATGCTCACGTTGCCGGGGTATTCGTGGCGGTGGGTGCAGCGCACCAACTTCTGGTTACATTCGAAGCCGGTGCTGGGCTGCACCACCCCCAACTGCAAGGCTACCAGCTCATTCACCAACTTAAAAACCGAGCCGGGCGGGTACGTCGCCATCAGCGGACGGTCGAACAGCGGCCGGTCGGGGTTGTTCAGCAGCGCCATGTAGCGGTTGCCCGAACCCTTACCCGTGAGCAGCTTGGGGTCGTAGTGCGGAGCCGACACGAAGGCCAGAATCTCGCCCGTCTTGGGGTCGATGGCCACAATGGAGCCACGCCGGCCGGCCAGCAATTGCTCGCCGTAGGCCTGCAACTCCGCATCAATGCTCAGGTGCAAGTCCTGCCCGGCCACCGACAGCGTATCGAACTCCCCGCCCCGAAACTTGCCTTTCTCGATGCCGCGCACGTTCACCATCTTGTACTGCACACCGCGCCGGCCCATCAGCGTTTGCTCGTAGTAGGACTCCAGCCCCGAAATCCCCACATTTTCGCCCGGCTGATACTTGGCATACTTGGGTTTTTCCAGAAAAGCCGGCGTGATGGCACCTACGTAGCCTAAGGCGTGGGCCAGGTTGGGTGTGCGGTAGGCTCGCGCCATGCGCGTCTGGGTGCGAAAGCCCGGAAAGTCGCCTAGCTTATCCAGAATAATGGCCAAATCGGCCGTCGTCAGGTTTTGCAGGATGGGCGAGGCCTTCACGCGCGAGTACTTCTTGGCCGTTACCAGACTTGCGCGCAGGTCCTCCAGCGGAATTTGCAGCAGTTCGGCGAGGCGAAGCGTGTCGAGCTGCTTTACTTCGCGGGGCACCACCATCAGGTCGTACACCGGCGTATTTTGCACCAGCGGCACGTTTTTACGGTCGTATATCAGGCCGCGGTACGGCGTCTGCACTAGGCGCTGCAAGGTGTTTTTGTCGGCGGCCAGCTTGTACGTTCCGTCCAGCACCTGCATAAAAAACAGGCGGGTGAGGAAGATGAGCGCCACCACCAGAAAGATGCCCTGCACTACGTACTTACGGCCTTCGAGGTACTGCATTTTATATTCGAGTAACTTTTAAAACGGTCATGCTGAGCGCAGTCGAAGCATCTCTACCGCTTCGTTGCAGAAGCAATTGATTTACTCTCACGGCAGAGATGCTTCGACTGCGCTCAGCATGACCGTTTTATAATTCTATAATTAACTCCTGCCTCTTCTTACCGGGAAGAACAATAACTGCACAATCAACAGCGAAAGGCCGGTAAAGAGTGCGCTCACCAGCATTTTTCCTAGTGTGGTGCCGAAGTGCCGGAAGCTGCCCAGCTCCAGCAGGAAAAAGGCGGCGTGGTGCAGCAGCACCAGCAGCGTCAGGTACACGCCAAACCACTGCCAGCCCATCTGGTGCACGTTCACCGAGTCGGCGCTGTCGTAGCCGTCGCGCGGGGTGAGCAGGCGCAGCACCCACGGCCGCAGGAAGCCCAGCAGCACCGCTGCCGCCGCGTGCAGCCCGCCGGTATCATAAAAAATATCCATGGTAAGGCCCATGCCAAAAGCCAGCAGCAGCTGCACCACAATGGGGGTGGCCAAAGGCAAGAACAGCAGGAAGCCCAGGTAGAAGAAGCACCAACCCAAGTCGAACAACACTAGCCGGCTTATGAGCATGATGTGCACGCCTGCATACAGCAGAAAGCGCAGCGTTTGTACAAAAATGAACCGCAGGCCGTTCATGGTCGCGCCCCTCCTTTCGGCAAGATGCCCGTGTGGGTTTCCACGGTATCGCGCTCGGGCTTGTTGCGGTTGGTCACGATGTAGACATAGGTCAGGTTGGCAAAATTGACGCCCAGTTTCACCCGGATGGTCCAGAAATTCTTATCCGGCTCCTTCACGAAGGACTCGATGGTGCCAATGAAAATGCCCTCTGGAAATACCGAGTTGTAGCTCGACGTCACCACCGTGTCGCCTTTCACCAGCTTGGTTTCCCGTAGCACGTTGTCCAGCAGCGCATGGGTCGGGGCGTCGCCCTGCCACTTGATGGTGCCAAACGTGCCATCGCGCTTGATTTTGGAGGCAATGCGGGTTTGGGAGTGCAGCAGGCTGGTCACGGTGGCGTAATGCTCGCTCACCACTTTCACGCGGCCTACTACGCCGCCGGCGGCTATTACGCCCTTGCCGGGCACCACGCCATCGGCGCTGCCCACGTTTAGCGTGAGGTAGTTGTCCACATTATGCAGCATGTTGTTGATAACTCGGGCCGGAATAAGTGGATAACTCGGGTCGCGGGCCGCCACGAGCTGCTGCCCGAGCAATAAGGTATCGGGCTTGGTGGCCGGCCGCTGGTAGCGCACGCGCTTCAGCGAATCGGTGCGGGCCGGCGGCAGCGCCACCGAATCGGCCTCGCGCCGCACCGAATCGGCGGGATACAGCTGCTGGCGGAGCGCGGCGTTCTCGGCAGCCAACTGCTGGTTCATTTCGGCCAGATGGAAGTAATCCAGAATCTGGGTGCGGCGGGCCAGCACCGTGCCCGCGTAGGTATTCGCCGAATTAAAAAACGCCGCCCGCTGATACGAATTACTGGTAATAAATAAATACAGACTTATTATTTCCAATAAGCCAAATACCAGCGCCCCGCGAAAGCGAAATAGGAAAAGAAATAAATTCCGCACGGGGTTACACCGAGTTAATTAATTGGCAATTGAACGACTAGCAAAAGAACGTCATGCTGAGCGTAATCGAAGCATCTCTACTGCGAAGAGTAATCCAATCGAAAGGGATTAATTACGCGGTAGAGATGCTTCGACTACACTCAGCATGACGTTCAATTACTATCCTATAATTACGTCAGCAGCACACCTTTAAATGCCTGAATATCCTTGATAGCCTTGCCGGTACCACGCACCACGGCGCGCAACGGGTCTTCAGCGATGTGAATCGGCAGCTTGGTTTTGGCGGCCAAACGCTTGTCCAAACCGCGCAGCAACGCTCCGCCGCCGGTGAGGTGAATACCGTTTTCGTAAATATCGGCCGACAATTCGGGCGGCGAAATTTCGAGGGCTTTCAATACGGCTTCTTCAATTTTCGCCACCGATTTATCGAGGGCAATGGCGATTTCCGAGAAGGTCACTTTAATAACTTTCGGAATGCCCGTCATCAGGTCGCGGCCGCGCACTTCGTGGTCGGGCGGCGGCACGTCGAGTTCGGTAAGGGCCGCGCCCACTTCAATTTTGATACGCTCGGCCGACCGTTCGCCGATGAGCAGGTTGTGCTGGCGGCGCATGTAGTCGAGGATGTCCTGGTTGAACACGTCGCCGGCCGTTTTAATCGACTGGTCGCACACAATGCCCGACAGCGCGATGACTGCGATTTCCGTCGTGCCACCACCGATGTCGATAATCATCGAGCCTACGGGCTGCTCTACATCGATGCCGATGCCGATGGCAGCGGCCATGGGCTCCTGAATCATCCAGACTTCCTTGGCTCCGGCGTGCTCGGCGGAGTCCCGCACAGCGCGTTTTTCTACTTCGGTGATGCCCGAAGGGATGCAGATAACCATGCGGTGCGAGGGCTGAAACAGCCGGTTCCGCGTGTCAATCATCTTAATCATGCCCTTAATCATTTCCTCGGCGGCGTGGAAATCGGCAATTACGCCATCCTTCAGCGGGCGGATGGTGCGGATGTTATCGTGCGTTTTTTCGTGCATCTGCTGGGCCTGGCGGCCCACGGCGATGACTTTATTGGTGGTGCGGTCTTTGGCGATGATGCTCGGCTCGTCCACCACGATTTTATCGTTGTGAATGATGAGCGTATTGGCCGTACCCAGGTCGATGGCGATGTCGCTGGTCAGGAAATTAAAGAAACCCATTGAGTTAGCTGCAATAAGGCGGAGCCCGGGTATAGGGTCGGGCAGAATAATGCGCAAAGGTACGGAAGGTTTGCGCGGGCTTTGTGCACGGAGTTATGGCATTTGTGGAAAAGGTCAGCCCGGTCATTGCGGGCGGAGCGCAGCGCAACGTAGCAATCCAGTTTCCAATTGTGCTAACCTTGAATTGTGATAAATTTTCCTCAGAGCGCAAAAAGCCCCGGCAACGTTGCGGTCGCCGGGGCCTTTTGCTAATGCAGTAGGGTGCCGGGCTTGCCCCGCACCCTACTGCAATCCAATCTTAGTGCTTGAAGTGCCGCACACCAGTCAGCACCATAGCCATGCCCAACTCGTCGCAGGCCTTCACGGTGTCGGCGTCCTTGATGGAGCCGCCGGGCTGCACCACGGCGCGGATGCCGGCCGCGCCGGCAATTTCCACGCAGTCGGGGAAGGGGAAGAAGGCATCCGAAGCCATTACGGCCCCGTGCAGGTCGAAACCGAAGGTGCGGGCTTTCTCAATGGCCTGACGCAGGGCATCGACGCGGCTGGTCTGGCCCACGCCGGAGGCCAGCAGCTGGCCGGCGCGGGCCAGCACGATGGTGTTGCTCTTGGTGTGCTTGCAGATTTTGCCAGCGAAAACCAGGGCAGCCGTTTCCTCTTCGGTGGGAGCTGATTGGGTCACGGTGCGGAAATCTTCGGCGGTTTCCGTCTGGCGGTCAGCGTCCTGCTCGATGATGCCGTTGAGCAGGGTTTTGATTTGCTTCTTCGGAAACTCTACCGGCTTTTGCAGCAGCAGAATGCGGTTTTTCTTGCTCTGGAGCACGGGCAGCGCATCGGCGGCGAAGCTAGGGGCAATCAGCACTTCAAAGAACAGCTGATTGAGCTCGGCGGCGGTGGCCGCGTCCACTTCCTTGTTCACAATGATGACGCCACCGAAAGCAGAAGTCGGGTCACAGCTCAGGGCGTTTACGTAGGCCTCATGCAGGGTGGCGGCCTGGGCTACACCGCAGGCATTGGTGTGCTTGAGGATGGCGCAGGCCGGCTCGCCGTCGGTGAATTCGGCCATGAGGGCCACGGCGGCATCCACATCTACCAGGTTATTGTAGCTGAGCTGCTTGCCGTGGAGCTGGTCGAATAGCGCCGTCAGGTCGCCGTAAAACGTGCCGGCCTGGTGGGGGTTTTCGCCGTAGCGCAGCGGCGTGGCGGGCTGGGCGCTGAGGCGCAGGGCTGTGCCGGCCACAGCCGTGCCCTGGCTCATGTACTGGAAAATCTCGGTGTCGTAGTGCGAGGTGGTGGCGAAGGCGGCGGCGGCGTAGTGGCGACGGTCTTCGAGGTCGGTAGCGCCGTTTTTGGCGGTGAGCAGCTCGGTCACGGCCGCGTACTGGTCGCGGCTGCTGATAACGAGCACGTCGCGGAAGTTTTTAGCGGCGGCGCGCAGCAGGGAAATGCCGCCGATGTCAATTTTTTCGATGATGTCCTGTTCCTCGGCGCCGCTGGCTACGGTTTCTTCGAATGGATACAGGTCAACCACCACCAAATCGATGGGCGGAATGGCGTGGTGCTCGGCTTCGGCGAGGTCGCCTACGTCGTGGCGACGGTGCAGAATGCCGCCGAACACCTTGGGGTGCAGCGTTTTGACGCGGCCGCCGAATACTTCGGGAAAACCGGTGAGGTCTTCCACGGCGGTTACTTCGGCTCCTTCATCTTCGAGGAATTTCTGGGTGCCACCGGTGGAATACAGCGTGACGCCGTGCTGGCGCAAAACCTGCACCAGCGGAGCCAGTCGGCCTTTGTGATACACGGAAAGCAACGCGGCGCGAATGGGACGGGACGACATAAAACGGGCGAAAAAGCTGGGCACAATTGCCGCCACGAAGGTACGCCCGGGCTCAGCCCGCAGCCCGCCGGCTGTGTTACCGAATTGTTACCACCACGCCGGGCGGCAACCAAATCAGCCCCGCCCGAACACTGCGCCGCTTTGGGAAGTATAGCAAGCTCCGCTGCTTTTTCCATCCTCGCATATGCCCACCTCCGTTGCTCCTTTGCCCGCTACCGAATCCGAAATTGTTGAAACCGCTAACCCGTTGATAACGCCTGCCGAAGCTGAAAAGGCCGCCGCGCAGCTGGCCTCGCGCCTGTTTGCCCAAGCCGCTGCTACCGATGTAGAGGGCGGTTTTCCCACCCAGGAATTTGGCTGGCTGCATGCGGCCGGACTGCTCACGGCGGTGCTGCCAGCGGCCCTCGGCGGGGCTGGGCTTCACACACCAGCGGCCACGCTGCCCTTACTGCGGGTGTTGCAGCATATTGGACGCGGTAATTTGGCCGTGGGCCGCGTGTACGAAGGCCACGCAAATGCGCTGCTGCTTATTCAGCAATTGGCTTCAGCTGAACAGGTGGCCCGCTACGCCGCCGACGCCCGCGCCGGGCACTTATTTGGCGTTTGGAACACCGAAAACCCGGCCGATGGGGTGCACCTGGAGGCCTTGCCCAACGGCCGCTACCGCCTGCGCGGAGCCAAAACGTTTGCCTCCGGTGCCGGGCATCTGGCGCGGCCACTCATCACCGGGGCGCTGCCCGATGGGCAGGGCTGGCAGCTGTTTGTGCTGCCGGCCGATGCGCAGCCGCCCGCGCTGGACCGCTCCTTCTGGCAACCGTTGGGGATGCGGGCCACGGCCAGCTTCCGGGCCGATTTGACCGGGCTGGAAATCGGCCCGGAGGACCTCATCGGCCCGCCCGATGCCTACTACCGCCAGCCGGCATTCAGCGGCGGGGCCATCCGGTTTGCCGCCGTGCAGCTGGGCGGGGCCGAAGCCGTTTTTGACGAAACCGTGAGTTTCCTGCGCGGCCTGGGCCGCACCGACGACCCTTACCAGCGCCAGCGCCTCGGCGAAATGGCCATTTTGCTGGAAAGCGGCCGCCAGTGGCTGCGCGGGGCCGCTGAAAACGCCGGCCGCCCCAATGCGGCTACTGCGGAAGGTGCCGAGGCCACCGTGGCCTATGCTAACATGACGCGTACTGCCATCGAAACCATTAGCCTGGATATGCTGCGCCTGGCCGAGCGCTGCGTAGGTGCGCGTGGCCTGCTGCGCCCCCAGCCGTTCGAGCGCCTGCACCGTGACCTCACCCACTACCTGCGCCAGCCCGCGCCCGATGGCGCGCTGGCCGATGTGGGCCGTTTCGTGCTCGAAGGCAAGACGTTTTAGTTTTTCATTGTCAGTTATCAGGATTTTCCCGCGTGCTTCCTTTTTCCGAATATCCAGTTCGCGCCGCCAGCTTTGTAGCTGAGCTGGGCTCCACCGTAGTTATCGCCCCGCACCCCGATGATGAGGCGCTGGGCTGCGGGGGCCTGCTGGCCCTGCTGCACCAGGCCGGGCAGCCCGTAGCGGCCGTGCTGGTGAGCGACGGCACAATGTCGCACCCCAATTCTACCTTGTTTTCGGCACCGGCGCGGCAGGCGGTGCGAGAGGCCGAATTTCGCCACGCTCTCACCATTCTGGGGGCATCTGAAAAGGAGCCGCTGCTGCTTGGCCTGCCCGATGGCCGCGTACCCACCAGCCCAACCGAGCCCAGCTTTACCGCAGCCGTAGCGCAGCTACAGGATTTTCTGGAGCACCAGCAAGCAGCCACGGTACTGGTGCCCTGGCGACGCGACCCGCACCCCGACCACCGCGCCACCGCCCAACTGGTGCAAGCCACGCTGGCCGCCATGCCGCACCCGCCGCGCCGCCTCGAATACGTGGTGTGGGCCTGGGAGCGTGCCGCACCGGAAGACCTGCCCACGGCGGTCGATACCGTGCAGGGATTCCGGCTGGACATTGCGGCGGGCCTGGAGCAAAAACAGCGGGCCATTGCGGCGCACCGCTCGCAGGTAGCGCCCGGGGTGTTTACTGATGATGCCGAAGGTTTTTTATTGTCGTCGGAAATGCTGGCCCACTTTGCCGGACCCTACGAAGTCTATTTTGAAGCGCTTGAATCATGAACGAGAACCAGCCCAATACCCTGCCGCCGGAGTATTTCGACCACGTTTATCAAGCCAACCGCGACCCGTGGAATTTCGAGGCCAGCCCCTATGAGCGGGAAAAATACGCCGCTACGCTCGCCGCACTGCCCCATCCACACTACGCTGAGGTATTTGAAATCGGCTGTTCGCTGGGCGTGCTCACGGCGCAGCTGGCCCCGCGTTGTGGCCGCCTGCTGGCAGTGGACGTGAGCGAGGCGGCTCTGGCCCAGGCCCGGGCGCGGTGCGCCGACTTGCCACAGGTCGAAATCCGGCAGCTGCGGGTGCCCGAGGAATTTCCTAATCAGTCGTTCGATTTAATCGTGCTTTCGGAAGTTGGCTACTATTGGTCGCCGGCCGACTTAGCCCGCGCGGCAGATTTATTAATAGCCGGCCTAAAACCCGGCGGCCAGCTGCTGCTGGTGCACTGGACGCCGCCCGTGCACGACTATCCTTTGACCGGCGACGACGTGCACGAATTCTTTCTGGCCAAAACCGCTGAAAACAACCCGCTGCGCCACCTCGCCGGCCAGCGGCATGAAACCTACCGGCTCGACTTGCTGGAAAAGCGCTAGACCACCGGCTGCCGCTCCGCCACCACGCCACTCCGAATGAGCCGGGGCAGCACCAGCAGCGCCCGCGACAGCGGCACCAACGCCGTAGTCAGGCTGGGACTGTGGGCCAGCGCCCATTCCCACAATGTCCCGAATGTAGCCGCCCGTTGCATCTGGGCCAGCACGGTGGCCACGGGCAGGCCGAGGCGGGCCATTGTAGCGTCCAGCTCGGCCCCCGGGCTACCAGCCCAGCAGGCGCGTAGCTGGCGGCGCAGCTGCCACCGCCGCATCAGTTGCACGGGGTTTTCTACGTGCGGCTCGCGCTGCTGCTGGCTCATGCGCAGCCATTCGCTCAATTGCCAGGACAGGCCTACTTCTACCCGGCCCTGGCGGCGGGCCGAGGTGAGAACGCGCACCTGGGGGCTGTGGCGCAGGGCCAAATCGTGCCGGCGTAGCTCCTGACACAAGGCTTCATCTTCCAGAAACCGGACCTCGGGCAAACCGCCCACCCGGCGGTAGGCCCGGGCCGTGAGCGCCAGGCTGGCCCCAAAATGCTGGTGATGGCGCGGCCAGCGGTCCAGTGGCGCGGGGTCAATCAGGTCTTCGAGGCGGGCGCAAAGCAGACGGTAAGCCGCGTCGTGCGCCTGGATGCGTTGGAGCGCGTCCGGACCGGCTTCTTCATTACTGGTAATAATGCGGCCGCCCACGGCGTCGGCCCCGGCCGCTATTTCGGCCTGAATGGCGGCCAGCCAGGCAGAATCTACCCGGGTATCGGCATCGGTGCTGGCAATGATGCCGGCAGGCTGGCCCACCTGCTCCAGCCGGGCACAGGCCTCATCCATCAGCAGGCGGCGGGCGCGGCCTACATGGGCCGTGTCGCCGGCCAGGCACAGCTCGGCTACGTGCACCACCAGCGCAGGAAACTGCCGGGCCTGATGGCGCACCACGGCGGCCGTGGCATCCTGGCAATTATTGGCCAGAATAATTACCTCGAAACTATCCGGCGGCAAAGGCTGGCCACACTCGGTGACCTGAGCGGCGAGCGCGGCCAGCGCGGCGGGCAACGTGGCGGCCTCGTCTTTGGCCGGAATGATGACGCTGATACGCAGGCCGGCGCGGGGCGGCGCCAACTGCTGGCGCAGGCGCGCGGCGCAGTGGTCACGCGGCGGCGTGGGCTGCCTCAGCAACGAAGAAACGGGGGCGGTAGCGGTGGCTTCGTGGGCCGCCAGGAAGCGCGCGGGAGTAGCGTGGTCCATCGAGCCGGGTGTACGCCGGGCCGTGGCGAAAGGATAAGGCTCAGCTTATTCCGTGAGAAGCTGGCGCAGCCAATGACGAGCTTTCAGCGCAGCCATTTATCAGCCAGCCAGCCCAATAGTCCAAGCTGTTGTTTTGGTTATAAATCCCGGTTGAATTTCACAAAAAAGGCTTCTCCTGAAATCAGGAGAAGCCTTTCCAGAACAATCAGCAGCGCTTAGAACGCTTCGCCGATAGCGAACAGGATGCCCGGCGAGCTGCCGGTACCGGCGGCATAGTCAAGGCGCAGGTTCACGCGGTCGCGGCGGATAAAGTTGAAACGGATGCCCGCTCCGCCGGCATACTTCGTGTCGCTGAGGTTGAACTTGTCGATGTAGTTGTTCACGTTGCCAACGCCGCCAAAAACAGCCCCGTCGATGCGCCAGAACAGTTTCTGACGAATTTCGGCTTGGAACATAATCATCTGGCGGTCGCGGAAGCGCTGCTCGTAGATGCCGCGCAGTAGGTTGGCGTTGTTGTAGAGCGTGCCGCCCAGGTTGGCGCCCAGGCCGGCCAGCTCGCGGAACGGCACATCGCCGGTATGGAACTGCCCGAGGAACTGCGCGGCCAGAATGGTGCGGTTGGACCCAATGGGCTGGAAGTGGCGGGCGTCGAGCTGGTAGCGCACAAAGCGGTAGTCCGAGCCCAGGCCCGTGCCGTTGAACGTGGCCCCAAAATCAAGCAAGTTGCCGTGGAAAGCGGCCAGCGGCACATCGCGCGTGTCGTAGGTGATAACCGGGCCGAGGCCGGAAATCTGCGTATTCTGCCGCTCGCGAGCCGTCATGCGCCCCTCGTTGTAGAATATGCTGGCGGTCTTATCATCGGTAGCGGTGGCTGGGCCGTGCACGTCCGTAATTTTGGTGAAGCGGTACTGCGCGCCAAAAAATAGCTTGGGCGCAATCTGTTTCTGAATCCGCTGGTTGATAATGAACAGCTTATAGTCGGTTTCCGACTCATTGGCGCTGGTGGTATTGGGCCCTTTGCCGTAGTAGTACAGCAGAATATCGTAGGCGCTGATTTCACCGTTCAGGTAGAATTTCTCGCCCGGCGTATACACCGAGTGCACCAGTTGAATGAGCGATTGGCCTTCGGTGGTGGTCCAGTACTGCACGCGGGCGTTGGATGGCCGGGTGAGGGTATCGGCCGAAAACCGGCCGCTGAGCAGCGCGCCCAGGCCGTAGCCAAGGCCGGTTTCGGCCTGATAAAACAGCACCGGAATGGGCAACAGGCTTAAGTTTCCATTCTTACCCAACTGCCCGAATGACTTCGTGCTGCGGACCTGCTGCCCGGCCATTGGCACGAGGCCAACGGGGCGCGGCGCGGCCGGGGGCGTGGTGTAAACCGAATCGGGGGGGGCAGCCGGCTGGGCGGCAGCGGTAAGGCTCAGCCCGGCAAGGGCCAGGGCTGCGAGAGAAAAACGCATGGGAGCGAGAATGAAAAGCAAATGAATTGCTCTATCAACGGATTATACAGCTCCACGGTTGGCAGCGCCAGCTTCTGGGTCGGCCAAAGGCCTTTTCTCCCCCGCAAATGCCGGCTTTTGCCGTCTTACTGGTCGCGTAGCAGCAGGCGTTCCACCACCTGCCCCTGACCCAGGTGCCGGGCCACCAGCTCGGCCGCGTCGGCGGGGCGCACTTTGCCGTAAGCCGTGCCTTCGGGATACACGATGAGGGCCGCACCAGGGCCTTTTTTGCAGTGTTTGCAGAGGTCGAGGCAGTTGCAGGTCTGCACGCGCACGCGCTCCCGTTCTCCGCCTGTCAGGAGCTTTTTCAGGCCCTGAATCTTCAACTCTTTTTTCAGGGCTTTGGCAACATCCTCCCCTACTCCGGATTTCTGATTGGTGCACACAAAAAGGCGGCGAACGGAGCTCATAAACGAAAGAAATTAACCAGGCCCAATGCTAAGCCGGGCCGTGCCAGTGACGGTTCTGGAGCTTATACGCGGCCAGCTCGCGGTTCGACCACAGGGTTTGGTACACTTGCTGGTCGTGCAGCAGCTGGGGGTCTTTTTCCATGAAGGCCAGCAACTGCTGGAGCAGCTCGGCCGTCTCTTCTTTCAGGAAGTAGTACATCCAGTTATCCAGCCGGCGCACGTTCACCAAACCTGCATTCTTTAAGTACGATAATTGCCTACTGGTTTTGGTCTGGGTGAAATCCAGCACCTGCTCCAGGTCGGCCACCACCATTTCCTGATTGCGCCACAGCAAATGCAGGATGCGCACGCGGCTTTCGTCGCCCAGAGATTTAAAAAGTTGCTGACCAAAAGCAACCGTGAAATGTTTCAAGCGCATCTGCTGTCTGGGAAGCGGGAAGTTCGCCCGTCGTTCTTTCCGCCCAAAGTTACCATCGGCCCTGAACGTGGCGCCGTATATTTGTTCTTCCGCTATCTGAATATGCCTGATTTCTTGCGCCTTCGTCGCTTTTCCTTCTTTCTGGCTGCCGCCCTGCTGGTGCTGCTGCTGGCCACGCCGGGCGCGCACGCCCAGGGCAAGCGCAAGGTGATTCAGTTCACCGGCATCGTGGCCACCGGCGACAGCCTGCTGGGGGTGCCCGGCGCGACCATCTACGTGCCCAAAGCCGGCCGCGGCACGGCCTCGAACATCTACGGCTACTTCTCGATGGCCGTGCTGGCCGGCGACAGCATCGTGATTCGTTCGCTGGGCTACGCTAACCAAACCATCGTCATTCCGAAAGACTTCCAGCGCCAGAGCTACTCCGTTATTGTGCAGCTCAAGGAGGACGCCACCGTGCTGCCCGAGGTGCGGGTGTTTCCCTACACCACCGAGCGCGACTTCAAAAAGGCCTTCTTGGCCCTGCGGCTGCCCACCGAGCGCGGCAGCGCGGCGGCCGACAACCTGAACCAGGAGTTGATGAACCGCATTTTCCGGACCCAGCCTATGGGCGCGGTGGCCAACTTCCGCCAGACCATGAGCAACCAGCAGCTCGACTACGACCGCCACATGGGCATGGCCCCGAACCAATACTCTAACAACCCGCTGCTCAACCCTTTCAGCTGGCTCCAGCTGATTCAGCAGGTGAAAAAAGGCGAGTTCAAGAAGAAGAACACCGACGACGACTATTAATCGGCGCGGCCACCGGTTTCGGTAACCAAAGGCCCTGTTTTTCGGTTTACCTAGGGTTTGACCTTTCCTCAACTCTATGGATACCAACCTCCCCGTTTCGGATAAGCCGCGCGTAGTTATTGTCGGCTGTGGCTTTGGTGGCCTGCGCCTGGCCCAGGCCCTGCGAAAAGCGCCGTTGCAGGTCGTCGTCGTCGACCGCAACAACTACCACAACTTTCAGCCGCTGCTGTATCAGGTAGCTACCGGCGCGCTGGAAGCCGACAGCATTGCATATCCGATTCGGAAGATTTTTGCGGGACAGACCAATTTCTTCTACCGCATGGCCGATGTGCAGCGCATAATGCCTGCTACCAATACATTGATAACCAGCGTAGGTCATATTCATTATGACTACCTGGTGCTAGCTACGGGCTCGCTCACCAATTTTTTCGGGCTGGAAAGCATCGAGCGCAACGCGATGCAAATCAAGAGCATCCCGAACGCGCTGAACCTCCGCAGCTTCATTTTCCAGAATTTTGAGAAAGCCCTGCTCACCAGCGACCCGGCCGAAAAGCAGGCCCTGCTGAACATTGTGGTGGTAGGCGGCGGCCCCACGGGCGTTGAAATCAGTGGCTCGCTGGCCGAAATGCGCAAGCACGTGCTGCCCAAGGACTACCCGGAACTGGACCTGCGGGCCATGCAGATTTTCTTGGTGGAAGCCGGTCCGGCGCTGCTCGGCCCCATGTCGCCGGCCTCGCAGGCCGATGCCAAGCGCTACATGGACGGCCTGGGCGTGCTGGTGCGGCTCAACACGTCCATCAAGCGCTACGAGGACGGCAAGGCATATTTCTCAGATACTGAGTTTATCCCGACCGAAAACCTGGTGTGGGCCGCCGGCGTGAACGGCGCCGAAGTGCCCGGCCTGCCCGCCGAAACGGTGACGCGCAACAAGCGCATCACCGTGAACGCCTGGAACCTGGTACAGGGCCAGTCCAACATCTTCGCCATTGGCGACGTGGCCAACATGGTGACCGAAGATATGCCCAAAGGCCTGCCCATGCTCGCGCCCGTAGCCCAGCAGCACGCCGACCACCTGGCCGCCAACCTGCAGCGTCTGCTGCGCGGTGAAACTCCCCGTGACTTTGTGTACAACAACAAAGGCTCGATGGCCATCGTGAGCCGCAACAAGGCCGTGGTCGACCTACCCAAAAATATCCATTTCAATGGATTCTTCGGCTGGCTTACCTGGCTGTTTGTGCACCTGATGACGCTGGTCGGCTTCCGCAACAAAGTGGTGGCCCTCGTGGACTGGGCCTTCAGCTACTTCAGCTCCGACCAGGCGTTGCGGCTTATCATCCGCCCCTTCAGCCGCCGCGATGTGAAGGACGACCAGGGCAAGAAAAGCGCGGAGCACCGCACCGCTACCACCGAATACAACGCCACGCCGCCCGCTATTCAGGAACCAGCGTAACACATTTCATATAAAAAGCAGGGCCCCCAAACAAGTTGTTTGGGGGCCCTGCTTTTTATGGGGAACAATTGAGTTTATACCCCGACTGGGCCGGCGATGACCACCTGCATGGCTTCCGGCGCGAAATAGACGCGGGCCAGTGCTTGCAGCGTTTGGGCATCGGCGGTTTCAACCTGCTGCACAAACTGGGTGTAGTAATCGGCGGGCAGATTCAGGAACACGATGTTCTTGTACTTGTCGCACTGCTCGAAAACGGTGGACAGTTCGTTGGCAAACTTGCCCAAGATGTAGTTTTTCACTGTTTCCAGCTCTTCTTCCGGAATCAATTCATCCTGCAGACGGCGCAGTTCCAGCACAATCTCGCTCACGGCGAAGTCGGCGCTTTCGCCCTTCACATCGGTGCCGATGACGAGCGACGTGCCGAACTCGCGCGGGGCCACGCTGGCATAGATGCCGTAGGTCAGGCCTTTGTCTTCGCGGATATTGCGCATCAAGCGCGAGCCAAAGTAGCCGCCGAACACGTTCACCAGCAGCTTGAGGCGGTGGGTGTCGGGGTGCGTGGGCGCGGGCCAGTGCCGGCCCATCCGAATGGAAGCCTGCAAGCTGCCGGCCACGGCCACGCGGTCGGGCAGCGAGGAAATAATCGGCTCGTCAATAGCAGGCGCGGCGGCTGGGGGGATTTCGCTGGCGTGCGCCGGGCCAAAGGCGGCGGCCACCAATTCCTGTTCGGCCGCCACGTCGCCGCACAGGAAGATTTCGGCGTTGCCAAACGAATACATCGCCTGATGAAACGCCTGGGCTTCGGCGGCCGTCAGGGCCTGGTAGGCGTCGGCATCGAAGGGCCGGCCATAGGCTGTGTGCGCCCCGAAGAGCAACTCGTTGAACCGCTCCGAAGCCAGGTAGCTGGTCTTTTTGCGCTCGACGCGCACGTTCTGAATGGTGCGGGTTTTGAGCTGCTCCAGCTCGGCCGCCGGGAAGGCGGGGTTGCTGAGCACGTCAATCACCAAGGGCAGCAGCGTGGGCAAGTGGCGGGTGAGGCAGTAGAGCGTGAGCGTGGAGCGGTCAAAACCGGAGTCGCACTCCAGCGACGCGCCGTAGAAGGCCACTTCGTCGGCAATCTGGCGGGCGGTGCGGGTGGTGGTGCCTTCCAGCAGCATGCGGGCGGTGAGGGAAGCCAGACCGGGGCGGTTTTCGGCCAGCTTGCCGGCCCGGAATACGGCCTGCAGGCGCACCACGGGCTGGGCATCGTTGGCCAGCACGTGCAGGCGGGCCCCGCTGGGCAAGGTGCGCACCTCAGCATCGGGCAGCACAACGCGGGCCAGGGGCTGAACGGGAGGGGCTACGGTACGGTCGAGCACCGAAGCGGGAATTGAAGAAGTAGGCATATGCAATAATAACAAACTCCCCTTCCCGGCCGGGAAGAGGAGTTGTAGGGTAACTAAAAAAGCGCGGGTTAGTTCGAAGGCGTTTCGCCGCTGGTGCCACCGGCCCCATTCTCGTCGAAGGCATCGGCGAGCTTGTTCAGGTTGAAGTGCAGCGACACCCGGATGGTCTGAGCCAGGGGGTTGGCCTGCGAGTTGGCCCCTGTGGGTACTAGGTAGGTACCATCGATACCAAATACCTGGTAGCGCACGCCCAGGCCCAGGCTCACGTACTGACGGCCGCCCTTCTCGGGGTTTTCGTAGAAATACCCGCCCCGAGCGTACAGCAGGTCATTGTAGTTGTACTCCAGGCCGGTTGAGAGGTTGATTTCGCGCAGCTCCTCCTTGAAGCCGCCGGGCGCATCGCTGAACGAGTTGAACATGGCGCTCACGATGTTCTGGTTGTTACGCCGGGTGTTTTCGTCCATAATATCCTGGCGGTTATCCTCCACGCCGGGAATGTAGTACGGCGAGGGCACCAGCAGCTTGCTGGCATCAAACGCCAGCGTGATTTTGTTGTACTGGTCGATTTCGCGGGTAATGGCCGTACCCAGCTTCAGCGTGGTGGGCAGGAAGCTCGGGTTGGTCGGGTCCTTGTAGGTGATTTTGTTCCCGATGTTAGTAATCGTGCCCCCGAAGGAGAAGTTGTAGATGCCCGTGCCAATGGTGGCATCTTTGGTATAATAAGCGCCGAGGTCGACGGCGGCGGCATTGCCGGGCTTGGCGTCGTTGCCACTGTAGGCCCCCACCAAGTTAGAGCGGATGTAGCGGGCCGAAGCGCCCACGCCGAAGTGGTCGGTCAGTTGCAAGCCGTAGGATACCGACAGCGCGTATTCTTTCGGGTTGAAGGAGCCGGCCGGCAGGTTGGTGCCGGTGCGGTAGTCAATCTGGCCCAAATCGAAGTACATCAGCGAGCCGCTGAAGGCCGACCGCTGCCCCACTTTGGCATAGCCCGACAGGTACGACAGGCTCATATCGTCGGTGATGTTGCGCAGCCAGGGCGAGTACGAGATGGAAGCCGCGTATTTGTAGGGCACAAAACCCAGCTTCCCGGCATTGAAATAGCCCGAGTTCGCGTCGGGCGAGGTGGCCACCCCGGCCTCCCCCATCGACGATGCCCGCGAGTCGGGGCTGAGCGTGAGAATGGGCACGGCCGTGGTGATGGCGTGGGGAGTGACTTGGCCCTGAGCAGTGGCCGCGATAGCCAGCAAGCCGGCTGAAAGCGCCACGCGCGAACGGAAAAAGAGAGGCTGCATAGAGTGGGAAAAGGGAGCCAGGCGGAACCCGGGCGCAAATAAAAGCGGATTAATTGAGGATGACGAGTTTTTCGTATTTCGAAGCCACTGAGTTGTTGCGCTGCGAACGCACGGTGAGGCGGTAAACGTACACACCGCGCGCCAGCTGGTCGTCGTAGTCGTCGCGGCCGTTCCAGGTAATGCTCTGCTGGTGGGCTACGGTGCTGGGCACAATGGCATTGAGGGTGCGCACCAAGTGGCCGGCCACGGTGAAAATCTGCACTTGTACGTCCAGGTTGTCGGGTTCGCTGCCGGCCTGGTTGTGGTCGAAGAAGAACGTAGTGGAGTGGGCAAACGGATTGGGATAATTGAGGACGTGGTCGAGCGCCAGCTTGACGTCCTGCGCCACTACAAATTCAATTTCCTTCTCGGACGAGTTGTTGTAAGTGTCCCAAGCTTTGACGGTGAGCGAGTGCGGTCCCGTCGACAGGTCCTTGAACAAATTCTTCACGCTGCCCGAGGTGAAATCGCCAACGTTGGCCACGTAGCTCTCGTTCAGCACCAGCAATTTATTGGGGTCGTGGTCGAGAATGGCCGTAATGTCGTGACCAATGCCGGTGCCCGTGGTGTTGATGCCGTTTTCATCGGCCAAATCGGCCAGCAACGTGGTGGTCTGGCCCGTGAGGCCGCCAAACGCAAACGCCTTGCTGTCCATGAACAAGCTGATGCGCGGCGGCTGGTTATCCTCGGGCGCATTGCGGGCCGCGCCGCCCATCAACCGGGGCTGGTAGCCGTTGGCATCGATGCTGTGCGTGCCATCGGAAGCGTAGAGGCTGATTTTGCCCATGCCCACCTGATAGTTGATGTCTTTGGGCACCACGAATACCAGGCTGAACTTGCCATTCACCACATCGGCCTGCCCGCCGTAAATCACGCTTTCCTGAATGCTGACCGGCGACGGAGTATCGCCGGGCTCGTTGCCCAGGGTCATCACGGTAGTGGGCTTGTCGTAAATCGTAACCTGCGCCCGGCCGGTGAAGGTCGAGTTCAGCGTGCCGTTGTTCAATAGCTGGCCGTGCAGGCGAATGCGGGCGAGGGCGTGCAGGGTATCGGCATTCACCCAATCTTTGCCCACGCGCTGGCGCACGCTGTCGAGCATCACGGTTTGCTTGGGGTAAGCCAGCACCATGCTGGGGTCAGCCAGCAGCGTGTAGTTGCGGTTGTTGATGCCGCCGGCCTGGTAGTCGTTCTTGCTCATCATCACAATGGTGCCGATGTTTGGCATCTTGCCATTGATGGGCTGGAGCACCCGGTTGAAGTAGCGCTGGTTGAGGCCGGCGTTGAGGCCGGCTTCGACCACGCGGGTAGTGGTGAAGAGCCCCACGGCACCGCCCGTGGCATTATCGGTGAGCGACTGCTCGCCGGCCGAGGTAAAATCGGGGTTGTCGTAGGTGCTGAAATCGCAGGTGCCGGTGGTGAAGAACGTGAGGTTGTTGGGGTTGCGCAGGGCCAGCACCGAGGCATTGGTCACAATCTGCTCATCGGCCAGGCCTTTGGGGCCGCCGTGGCCCAGGTAGTTCACAATCAGCGAGCCCTGCTCCACCGACTGGTCGATGGCGCGGTTGGCATCGGGCGAGCGTTGGCCGGCGGCCACAACCTGCTGGGCATACAGGTCAAGGTACACTTTGTGCACGTTGTAGACCGGCGCGGTGGACTGGATGATGTTGGCAATGCCATCAGACCCAATGCTGTTGTCAATGAAGATGTTGTTGTTGCCATCGTCCGACACCAGCGTAATGCGGTTGCGCCACTTGCCGTAAGCGGCGGTGGCATCGTAGCCAATCACCTTATCCACCACCTGCTGGGCCTGGGTGGTATTATGCAGGTCGCCCTTGGGCATGCGTACCGGCAAGCGACCTACGCCGATATCAAACAGCTCGCTGCCAATATTTTGCTCGTCCCATTCGCCTTCGTTGTCATCCAGCAGGGCGTAGAAATCATCGGAAGAATAGCTGGCCTGACCGTAAAACCCGGAGGAGAAATACGGCGCCTGCGACTCCCGCGACTCATAAGTAGGCACGTAATTCTGGTTGAAAGCATCGAAATCCGCATCGGTTTTGAAGGGCACCCGCTGGTCTTTCCACCATTTTGGCTCAGCCGTCTTGTCGTTGTAAGGGTCTGATTTGTAGTCATACGAGGCATCACCCAACAGCAGCAGCTGCATGTTTTTGCCGGCCGGGGCACGGTCGTACAGCATCTTCATAAAGTCGCGAATGGCCGATACATCCTGTCCGCCCGAGCCGAACTCGTTATATATCTGGCTGGGAGTCACCACCTGCACTTTCAAATTATCGTGCGTAGTGCGGTGAGCAGCCAGTTGGTTGGCCTGCGCCATGAAGGCCGGATGCGTCACAATAACCAGGTCCAGCATGGGTGCTCCCGCGGTGGCATTGAGCGCGTGCAGGTCCTGGTTGGCTACTTTACCGAAGGCCCGCACCGGGTGGTCATTGAAGTCGCCGCCGGGTTGCAGGGCCACAAACTCGCGCACCGTATCGGCCGCCGCGATGAAACTGCTGCTGCCGGCTTCGAACGTCACGGCTTGCGGGTGGCGCGGATTGGTTACGTCCCACACCACTGCTCCGGTGGGCAGGCCGGCAAATACGTAACGGTTCTGTGCCCGGGGCCCAACGTTGGTCAGCGTCCGGAACTCCATTTGCGCGCCGTTGAGTTTGAGCAGGCGCTCGGCGTTGATTTCAAAATAATCGAGGTAGCCACTGGCGCTGGGGTCGCCGCTGTTGTAGGTCAACGCCAGACGCAGTTCAGTACCCGGCGCGCTCAGGCTCACCTGGTTGGTTTCAGAAGTGATAATTGCGTCGGGCGTGTACTGCTGGCCGGAGCGGGCGGGGATAGACTGCGTGGCCAGCGACTGTCCGTTCAGCGTAAGCTGAAAAGCGCTGGCTATTGAGGAGCTGGCCAACAGATTCGTGGTAACGCGCACGGGGCTATTGGCCACCAAATCGCTGATGCCGCCCAGCACGAACTCCTGCCGGCCGCCCACCTGGAAGCCCTCGCCCACCCAGTTGCGGCCCGAGTGCAGCAGGTTCACCAGGTCGTGCTCGTAGAAGTCGCGGTAGGTGAAGCTAGTGATGCTCGCGGGCGAGCCCGTGGCCGGCACGGCCGCCTTAGTAGCTACGCGCAAGCCCGGCCGCGCATCTACTTTCACGAAGTAGTAAGCCGTATCGGTGTAAACGTTGTTGCGATGCCGGAACATGTTGTCCTGCGCCGCCCAGGTGTGCGCCCCGGGCGAATAGAACAGGAAATATTCGTTGTCCTGAAGCACCGCATCATTATCACCAACGAACAGGATGTTGTTTTCCGCCAGGTCATCGGGCCGGTACACGGCGTTGGCCTGGGGCAGGATGCCCATGGCATTCCCGTACAGGTGCAGGTTGTTGGGATTAAGGCTCGATGGCAGGCCCAGCTTAATCAGGGCGGCTTTGTCTAGCTTGTAGATGCCACTTTTGGAGTTGCCGCTTTCGGCCACGCCCAGCTTGTACCAGTCGCCGCTTTGCAGCACCGAATGGCTGGCGTAGTTCCGCGTGGAGGCGGTGCCCCGGGCGGCCACGCCGGCGCCGGTGGGCGTGTAGCGGTAGTCGAACGAAACCAGCCGCTCGGGCTGGCCGCTCTGGGGGCCGCGCCGCACGGGCCGCAGCCGCAGGAACGTGACGGCCTGCTTCATCTCAATGCCGGTGATGAGCTGAGCTTCGGGGCCGGCCGGCAGCTTGCTGACGTTGTATAGCTTGGCATCGGCGGCCGAAAAAGGCTCGTACACCATATTGAGGAATTCGCCCTGGCGCACGGCCCCGCTCAGGCGCATGCTGAACCAGCCTACCTGGTCATCCAGCACCAGCTGGGCTTCGCTGAAGCCAGGCACTTTCTGCTTGCGGGAGTTCAGGGTGGGTACCTCAATGTAGCCGCCCCACTTCACTACGCCGTGGGCCGTGGCAGCATCCGACTGGGCCCGCGCTGCCGGAGCCGCTGCCCCCACGATGATTCCCACGAATGCAACCAAGAGGAAAGAAAGACGCATACACCTTTATAAATTGAGACCTGTTCTCTGCCTGCCCCGCCCGTCACGTAGTGGCTCCCGCAACAGTACCACCGGGCGGCAGGTTCACCCAGTAGTGGCTTCTTAACAACCAAATAATCTATTTATTGCGTCCCTGCATCCAACAATACTACCGAACGGCCGTTTTCGGCACCGAGAGCAGCACGTAGAGCAACACTACCAGCGGCACGGCGGCGGCTTTGAGCACCAGCAATAATCCTGCCGCCAACAGCAGAAAAATGAACCGCCGCCGGTTATCGGCCCAGCGGAAGGTCTTAAACTTGAGCGCGAACAACGGCAACTCGGCCACCAGCAGCCCCGAGAGCAGCGCCGTGAGGCCCAGCAACAACCAGGGATTCAGAATAACCGGGGCAATGCCAAACTGGTCGTAAGCCAGAATGAGGGGCAGCGACGCTACCACCAGCGTGCAGGCCGGCGTGGGCAGGCCAATGAAGGAAGTAGTCTGCCGGGTGTCGTTGTTGAACTTGGCCAGCCGCAGGGCCGAGAAGATGCTGACCAGGAAGCCGAAATAAGGTGCCCATTCCGGCAGCCCTCCTGCCCCTACGCTCCGCGTGAGCAGTTGGAAGAAAATAGCGCCCGGCACCACGCCAAACGACACCATATCGGCCAGCGAATCAAGGTCTTTGCCAATGGCAGAAGATACGCGCAAGGCCCGGGCCAGCAGGCCGTCGGCAAAGTCGGCGGCGGCGGCGGCGGCCACAAACCAGGCTCCGATTTCCAGCCGGCCGGCAAAAATATTGGTCAGCGCCAGGCAGCCGCACAGTAGGTTGAGGCAGGTTACGGCGTTGGGCAGATGTCGTTTCAATGAGGAATGAGGAATAAAAAATGAAGAATATTTTGAACGAAGCATGAGGCGCTGAGAATGGGCCGTTGCCCAATTCCTCATTCCCCATTTTTCATTCTTAATTTAAAAAAGGGTTGCCGCGCCGCTCCTCGCCGATGGTGGTGGCGGGGCCGTGGCCGGGGTACACCACGGTGTCGTCGGGCAGGGTCATGAGCTCGGTTTCGATGCTGTGGAGCAGCGTGGCGTGGTCGCCGCCGGGCAAATCGGTGCGGCCGATGCTGCGCTGAAACAATACGTCGCCGCCAATGACGGTGGCCGTAGGCGCGTGGTAGAAAACGACGTGGCCCGGCGCATGGCCCGGCGTGAAACGTACTTCCAGTTCGGTCTCGCCGATGTGCACGGGCTGGCCGGCCACCAGCTCGCCGGTGGGTTCGGCCGGCTGGTACTGCGGGAAGCCGTAGCTGCCGGCGTAGGTGGGCACGGCGCGCAGCGTGGGCAGGTCGAGCCGATGCAGCAGGAACGGAGTGCCGGGCCAGGTTTTCAGCACAAACTGGTTGCCCAGCACGTGGTCGATGTGCGCGTGGGTATTCAGCAGCATAACTACTTGCAACTTATTCTCCTCCACGTACTCCCGCAGGGCCTGCTGCTCGGCGGGCGCGTAGCAGCCGGGGTCCACGATGGCGCACTGCCGGGTGGCCTCGTCGATGAGCAGGTAGGTGTTCTCGGAAAAAGCGTTGAAGGTGAAACCAGCGACAGTCATAGCAAAACAGAGGGTCTGAGCAATGCGGAAAGGTACGACGCGGGGCGGAATGAGGAATGAAGGCGTTTGCCATTCTCCAGTTCTCAATGCCTCATTAAGCCCGGCGTCCTTACCTTGCCAGCCATGACGAACTGTGATTTTCTGGTGGTGGGCCACGGCATTGCGGGCGCCACGCTGGCTTATGTATTGCGCGAGCGGGGCCACCGGGTGCTGGTGTACGACCCCGGCCAGGAAAACTCGGCCTCGAATGTAGCAGCGGGCCTGATGAACCCGGTGGCTGGCAAGCGCTTCGCTCTCACCTGGCAGGCGGCCGAGCTGTTGCCCTTCGCAGCCACGTTCTATCGCGAGCTGGAGCAGCGCTACCAGCAGCCGTTTTTCACCGAAACGCCTATTTTCAAAATATTCGGCTCAATAGAGGAGCAGAATGCCATGCTGGCCCGCAGCGCCGACAACCCGTGGGGTGACTTCGTGGCCGCTCTCGATACCACCGACCCTGGTCTGCCCGGCGTGCACGCGCCTTTTGGCGGGGCCTGGCTGCGGCACGGCGGCCACGTAGCCGTGCGCGAATTATTGGCAAGCATGTCCGCCGAGGGCACCCGCGACGGCTGGCTGCGCCGCGAAGCGTTTGACTGGAGCCAACTGGCTTTCGGGCCCACGGGAGCCGAATACGCCGGGCAGGTGCGGGCGCGCCACGTTATCTGCTGCGAAGGCGCGGCGGCTGTGCGCAATCCTTACTTCAACTGGCTGCCTCTCACGCCCAACCAGGGCGAAGTGCTGGACGTGGAATGCCCGGGGCTGAGCCCGGACCAGGTGCTCAACCGGGGGGCCTACGTGGTGCCAATGGGCGCGGGGCGGTTTCGGGTGGGCGCCACCTACCGCTGGCCGCCATTTGCCGACGGCCCTACGGCCGTGGGGCGCGAGGAGCTGGCCGCGCGGCTCACCGTGGTCACCGACCTGCCGTTTGCCGTGACGGGACAGCGCGCCGGGGTGCGGCCCGCCGTACGCGACCGCCGGCCGCTGCTGGGCCCCCACCCCACCGTGCCGGCCTTAAGCTTTTGCGGCGGCTACGGGTCCAAGGGCGTGATGCTGGCCCCGCGAATGGCGGTGCTGCTGGCCGATTTTCTGCTTAATCAGACGGAGCTTTGGCCCGAAGCCAGCTTGCACCGTTATAAGGCTTTACAACCGGTCGGCGTGCATTAAAACCTCGTTGAGCGTGGCCCTAAGCGGGGAGGCGGGGCTCCGTTTGAACGGCCGAAGTGCGGCCGGATAACAATTCTCCGTTAACTGCTTTTATTGCAGCCCGGGCGGGCAGTTTGGGGCTTGCTCAGCCGCCCGGCCTAGTCCGCAAATTTTTTAGCGTTTCGGCGGATTAATTTTTGTTTTTGCTCGTTGGTTCTCATTATGACCATTCCACTATCCACTACTACGAAGCGTACGCTGGGGGTCCTGGCGCTACTGCTCCCGATGCTTTGCCCGCCCACGGCCCTGGCCCAAACGGCGCAGGAGCCTTTTGGCCGGGTACGTATTCAGTATAAGGATTTCCGTTGGCAGCAGCTTAGCACGCAGAATTTCAACGTGATGTACTACGACGGCGGCCAGGGCAGCGCCCGCCGCGCCGCCGAGTACGCCGAGAAGGAGCTGCAACGCATCACGGCGCTCATCGGCTATTACCCATACTCGAAATCGACGCTGCTGTTCTACAACTCGGTGGGCGACTTGCGCCAGAGCAACATCGGCCTCACCGCCACCCAGCAGCAGATAAACGGCGGCGAAACTCCGCTGGCCCGCATGAGCAAGGTCCAGATTGCCTTCACCGGCGAGGAAACCGAATTCAAGCGCCAGCTCAGCACCCAGATTACGGAGGTGCTGCTCAATGACATGATGTACGGCGGCTCGCTGAAGGAGGTGCTCCAAAGCAGCTACCTGTTGCAGCTGCCCGACTGGTTTATCGGCGGAGCCTCGGCCTACGCCGCCGAAGGCTGGAGCGTGGACATGGACGGCTACATGCGCGACATGACCAAACAGTACCCCACCGGCAACCGCACGGCGCCGTTTTTCCTGCGCGATTCCAAGCTGGCCGGCCAGAGCATCTGGAACTACGTGGCCGAGCGCTACGGCTACACCACCATTCAGAACATTCTGAACCTGACGCGCATCACGCGCGACGTGGAGGTGGGCATCAGCTCGTCATTGAACGTGCCGTTTAAGGTTTTCCTGAAAGACTGGCTGACGTACTACCGCGAACTCAACGGCCAGCCCGTGGCCACGCTGGTAGAGCCCGACAAAAAATTCCGGCAGAGCGGCCGCAACCGACACGCCGATGTGTTCTCGCAGCCCATTGTGAGCCCAAACGGCCAGCAAGTAGCTTATGCCCAGAACGAAGGCGGCCGCTACCGCGTGATGGTGGTAGACCGCGACGGCCGCCACCGCCACACCCTGAGCCGCGGCGGCTACCACACCCCCGACCAGCAGGTGGAAACCCGCCTGCCCGTATTGGCCTGGCGCGGCAACTCCCAGGTGGCCGTGGCCGAGATGAGCCGAGGCGAAATGGCCCTGCACCTGCGCGACGCCGACGGCCGTGGCTTGGTGCGCCGGGTGCGCGAGGCCATCCGGTTTTCGCGGCCGGCGTCGTTGTTCGCCGCTTATGACCAGATTCTGAGCATGAGCTACTCGCCCGATGGCAAGGCGTTGGTATTTAGCGCCGTGCGCAATGGGCAGAACGATATTTACCTGCTGCGAGCCGGCAGCCGCAAGGTGGAGCAGCTCACCGACGACTTATTCGACGACGTGCAGCCGGTGTTCCTCCCCGGCGGGCAGGCATTGGTTTTCAGCTCCAACCGTTACCTCGATTCGCTGGGCCGGGCCCGGCCAGCCACGTTCCAGAACGTGGTGAACAACTACGACTTGTTCCAGTACCACCTCGACGGCCGCCCCGTGCCGGTGGAAACGCTGGTGAGCACGATTTCGAACGAAACCCGCCCTCGCGCCATCTCCGACGATGAAATTCTGTACCTCGGCGAGGAAAGCGGCGTGCGCGCGCTGTATCGGTATTCGCTGAAAACCAAACAGCATGCCCCGTTAACCAACTGGCTGCCCAACACGCAGGACTTTGATTACAGCCCGCTGACTTCGGCGCTGGTATTCGTGGCCCCGGCGCAGTCGCGCGACATCCTGTACGTGTACCCCGAGTACCCGCTGCCAACCACGCTGCCCCTCACCAAAACCGCCCGCCAGCAAACGCTGGAAGAACGCTCGGCCGTCCCGCGGGCTGCTACTCCCAAGCCGGCCGCGCCGGCGGCCACACAAGCCGCTACCACTGTAGCCGTGCCGGCCGCTGCGGATACCACTTCGCAGTCGGCCAACCGCCGCGAGCGCCGCAAGGCCAACGAAGCGGTGAATACCAGCGACTACCAGTTTGAGGAAGATGAGCCCGTACAGGCCGCCTCAGCCAAACGGCGCCGCCTCACGCCTACCGCCGCCTCCACGGCAGCGGCGGCCACGGCCAAAGCGCAGGCCGAAGCCCCGGCGCTCACTGGCCCTTTCCGCTACGACACGCGCTTTATGGCGGATAACGTGTCGACCTCGCTGTACATGGACCCATTGCTGGGCCTCGGCCTGCAATTCAAAGCGGCCCTGACCGATGTGCTGGAAAACCAGCGCATCGACGCCAGCTTGTTTGGATTATTCGACTTGCGTACCAGCAATATCCGGGCTTCCTATACCAACCTGACCAAGCGCTACGACTGGGGCATTTCTTACCAGAAACAAGCCTATTTTTTCGACCTCGACGACGGCCGCTACCGCTACGGCCGCCACGAAATAGCCCCCACCATTGCCTACCCACTCACCCACAACCTGAGCGTGCGCGGCGGCCCCCGCTTCGTGAGCATTTCGCGCACCCGGCTAGGCGATGTGTCGACGGAATCAGACCAGAGCTACAACTACCTGGGCTACAACGGTGAGCTGGTGTTCGATAACAGCATCAACACCGGAGTGAACATGGTAAGCGGCACCCGTCTGAAAGCCAGCGTGCTGAACCTAACCAATATGAATAGCCAGAGCCTGAGCTTCGGCAAGTTTGTTATCGACCTGCGCCACTACCAGAAAATCAGCCGCTCCATTGTGTGGGCCAACCGGGCCAGCTACGGGCAGTTTTTTGGCTCCCGGCCGCAGGTATTCCGCATTGGTGGCATGGATGATTGGTTGAACGGTGGATACACTGGCAACCGTTTCCTGACCGACTACCAGGCTCCCGACCAGGTATTCAACCAGGAGTTTGTGACCAACCTGCGCGGCTTCGACTACAGCGCCCGCAGCGGCCCGCGCTATGTACTGTTCAGCAGCGAGTTGCGTATTCCCATTGTGCAGTACTTCGCGCACCGACCCATCTATTCGGGCTTCTTCCGCAACCTGCAATTGGTGGGTTTCACCGATGCGGGCACGGCTTATTCGGGCACCAACCCGTTCGGCACCGACAACTCGGCCAATACCAAAACCACGCAGTTCAACCAGTATTTTGGGGCCACGGTCACCAATTTCAGCAACCCGTTGCTGGTGGGCTACGGCGTGGGCGCACGCACCACGCTGCTGGGCTTCTACGGCAAAGTAGACGTGGCCTGGGGCCAAGAAGACTACGTGACCCACGGCCCGAAATTTTACTTCACGCTGGGCTACGATTTCTAAGGCTTGCCCGGCAAGCACACTCCCCACCGGAAGGTTCTGTTGAGCATGGCTCGGCAGAACCTTCTTTTTTATGCCCCTCAGCGCCCGGTCCGGTCGTATCTTTGCGGCCCGAAACCGACCCATTGCCTGTGCTGCTCCGCGAAATTTCCACCCTGCTAGCCAAAGACTTCCGCCTGGAATGGCGGCAACGGGCGGCACTGGGCGGGCTGCTGCTCTACGTAGGCAGCACGGTATTCGTGTGCTTTCTGAGCTTTAGCCTGCGCGGCGGCACTCCCCCGCCCCCGGCCTGGAATGCGCTGCTGTGGGTCATTCTGCTCTTCGCCGCCATCAATGCCGTGGCCAAAGGCTTTATGCAGGAAAGCCCCGGCCAGCGGCTGTACTACTACACATTGGTGCGGCCGCAGGCCGTCATTCTGGCCAAAATCCTGTATAATACCCTGCTGCTCACGGCCGTGGCCTTACTGGGCCTATTTCTCTACACCGTATTTCTGGGCAACCCGATTCAGGATGCGCCGCTGTTTGTGGCTAATCTGATACTTGGGGCGGTGGGCTTTGCCACCACGCTCACGCTGGTATCGGGCATTGCGGCCAAGGCCGGCGGCAACGGGGCCACGCTCATGGCCATCCTCGGCTTCCCGCTGATGGTGCCCATGCTGCTACTGCTCATCAAGGTGAGCAAAAATGCGCTGGACGGGCTCGACCGCAGCGTGAGCCAGCAGTCGCTACTCACGCTCCTGGCCCTGAACATGTTGGTGGGCGCGGTATCTTATTTGTTGTTTCCTTTTTTGTGGAGGGGTTGAGTATGAAATGGACCTGGTGGAAGGTATTGACCGTGGTGTTCCTGCTGTATTCGGCGGCGGCGGGCTTTTTGCTGCCGGTGCCCCGGCTGGCCATCGTGAATGAGAGCATTCGCAACCTGTACTTCCACGTGCCAATGTGGTTTGCCATGATGGTGATTCTGGGCACGTCGGTGTTCCGGTCGATGCAGTATTTGCGCAATCCATCGGCTCGACTTGATATACTCAGTCACGAAGCCGCCAAGAGCGGAATTGTGCTGGGCGTACTGGGCTTAGCCACGGGTAGCCTGTGGGCCAAATACACCTGGGGCGCGTGGTGGACGCCTGACCCGCGCCTGAACGCTGCGGCCGTGGCCATGCTCATCTACGGGGCTTATCTGGTGCTGCGCGGCTCGTTCCGCGACGAGCAGCAGCGGGCCCGCGTGTCGGCCATCTATAACATTTTCGCGTTTGCGGCGGCCATTCCGCTGCTGTTCATTTTGCCACGTTTGGCGGGCAACTCGCTGCACCCCGGCCAGACGGGCAACCCCGGCTTCAACAAGTACGACCTCGACAGCACCATGCGGATGGTGTTTTACCCCGCCGTTATCGGCTGGATTCTCTTCGCTTTCTGGATGACTCAGGTGAGTAGCCGGCTGGCCTTTTTGCAATTGAAAATCGATGAAAAATAACCTGTTAGCCCGCCTGTTCGGCGCATTCGGCCTGCTGCAAATCCTGCTTTTCACCGCCACCACGGCCCTGGCCCAGGCGCCCGGTGCCGAGGCGCCCGAAATGGCCGACGCGCTGCGCGCCAACGGCAAAATCTACGTGGTAGTGGCCGCCGTGGTCATCATCGTGGCCGGCTTGCTGTTCTACCTCATCTCGCTCGACCGCAAGGTGAGCAAGCTGGAGAAAGAAATAAAGTAGCCTGAAACTGTGCCCGCGCGGCACCCGAACGTTGTTACTGCTGTTAGCTATATCCTTATGAAAAAGTCGCACCTCTTCGTTCTGGCCATCATTGCGGTGGCCGCTGCCATCATCCTCAGCACCACGGCTGATGCCAGCGTGTACGTAGGCTTCGGCGAGGCCCGCGCCCGCGCCGCCGAGGGCAACACCACTAAAGTGCACGTAGTGGGCAAGCTGCCCCGCGATGCACAGAAGCGCCCGCTAGGGTTGGAATACGACCCGATGACGGACCCCAACTACTTCGCCTTCACGCTGGTAGACACCACTCACCTGGCCCAGCGCGTGGTGTACAACAACCCCAAGCCCCAGGATTTCGACGCCTCCGAGCAGGTAGTTATTACCGGCTGCATGAAGGGCGATGTGTTCATGGCCGACAACATTTTGCTGAAGTGCCCAAGCAAGTACGTCAAGAAGGATTTGAAGGGCGCGACGGCTTCGGTCAACTAAGTATTGGCAGCGGCTGACCCAAAACCAGGCGGTGGGGGCAACGAAAATTCGTTGCCCCCACCGCCTGGTTTTTTCATTGCTCCAGCCCTCTCAAAAGACTGAAACGGCGACTTTTTCCTCGACCACTTGTTAATGAACCTCCCGGCTCCGGCGGCGCGGCCGTAAATTTGCCCGATATTCTTTGCTTATGAACTTATTAGTAGGACAAATCGGCCACCTCAGCGTCATTATTGCCTTTGCGGCGGCGCTGGTGGCGGCGTATAGCTATTTCCAAGCCTCGCGGGGCCGGGCGCTGGGCGAGGAAGATGCCAGCTGGCTGCGGCTGGGGCGCGGCGCGTTTTTCGTGCACGGCGCGGCCATTGTGTCGGTGATTGTATGCTTGTTCAACATCATTCACGCGCACCGCTACGAGTATTACTACGCCTGGAGCCACAGCTCCAATCACCTGCCGGTGCAGTATATGATTTCCTGTTTCTGGGAAGGCCAGGAGGGCTCGTTCCTGCTCTGGATATTCTGGCAGGTGGTGCTGGGGTTCTGCATCATGAAGTTTAACCGTAAGTGGGAAGCGCCGGTGATGGCCGTTTTTAGCGGCGTGCAGCTGTTTTTGGTGAGCATGATTCTGGGCGTGGTGCTGGGCGGCGTGCGGCTGGGCTCCTCCCCTTTCATCCTGCTGCGCGAGTTCCTGACCGACCTGCCGGTGTGGAAGATGAACCCCAACTTCGTGCCCAAGGACGGTACCGGCCTCAACGCCCTGCTGCAGAACTACTGGATGGTGATTCACCCGCCCACGCTGTTTCTGGGCTTTGCCCTGACCTTGGTGCCCTTCGCTTTCGCCATTGCCGCGCTCTGGAAAAAGGAGCTGACGGCTTGGGTAAAACCGGCTTTGCCCTGGACGCTCATCGGCGGCGGGGTGCTGGGCGTGGGCGTGGTCATGGGTGCGTACTGGGCCTATGAAACGCTGAACTTCGGCGGCTACTGGAACTGGGACCCGGTGGAAAACGCCGTGTACATTCCGTGGCTGGTGCTGGTGGCCTCGCTGCACGGCCTGGTGCTGTGGCAGAAGCGCCGCACCGGTTTGCGCACCGCGTTTGCGCTGGTGGTGGCCACGTTCGTGCTGATTTTGTACGCCACGTTCCTGACGCGGAGCGGGGTGCTGGGCAACGCCTCGGTGCACTCGTTTACGGACCTCGGCCTGTCAGGACAGTTGTTTATTTACCTGGCGGCCTTCACGGTGCTGGCAGTGGCGCTGCTGGTGTGGCGTTGGAAGGAGATTCCGATTTCGCAGAAAGAGCTGACGGCTTATAACCCTGAGCTGTGGGTATTTGTGGGCGCGACAGTGCTGTGCCTCGGGGCGTTCCAGGTGCTGTTCACCACCAGCATTCCGGTGTATAATTCGTTTATGGGGCTGCTGGGCATCAAGACCAACGTGGCTTTGCCGGCCGACCAGATTGCCCACTACTCCAAGCTGCAATTGTGGATGGGCGTGGGCGTGGCCCTGCTCTCGGGCGTGGCCCAAATTATGTGGTGGCAGCGCAATACTAAGGAAACGCTCGTCAACTCGCTCACTGCCCCCACGCTGCTGGCACTGCTGGGCACGGCGCTGGTGGTGCTGCTGGTGCGGTATAATGGCCTCACGATTTCGCCGGCTTACGTGGTGCTCACGCTGGCAGGGCTGTTTGGGGTGCTGGCCAATTTCGGGACCATTTTCACGCTGCTGCGGCGCGGAGTACGGCTCTCGGGCGGTGCGGTGGCGCATTTGGGCATTGCTTTGATGCTGCTGGGCGTACTGGCATCGTCGGGGTATTCGAGCATCATTTCGCGCAACGTGTCGGGGCTGCTGTATTCGCGGGAGTTCACCGAGGATTTGAACCGCGACAACGTGCTGCTGTGGCGCAACGAAACCGCGCCCATGCACGGCTACCAGCTCACATACACGGGCCAGTACTTTGAGGTGCCGGGCGTACCGGGCTACGTGGATAAACAGTTCCTGTACCGTACCGACGACGACTACAAAGCCCTGGCCCGCGCCCCAATTACCGTGGACGGCAAGGTTTACTACAAAACCGGCGACACGGTGAACATCCTGCCGGAAAACACCTATTACCGCATCAATTACAAGGACCAGAAATCGGGCGAGCAGTTCACGCTGTACCCGCGGGCGCAGGTGAACGAGGAGATGGGCGGGCTGCTGGCTTCGCCAGCCATTAAGAAATTCTGGGGACACGACATTTATACCCACATTAGCTCGGTGCTGGACCCGCGCAAGGAGAAGCCTTGGAGCGAGGCCAAAATGTCGGTGCTGAGCGTGGGCGATACCATTTTCCTCAACGATTACTTTGCCGTGTTCCGGGCGGTGGAGGCGGCGCACGAAACGGCTGGCCTCAACCTGCAAAAGGGTGACCTCGCCTTGCAAGCCGACATGATTGTGTACGGCGAAAAACGCCAGTACCACGTGCATCCCGTGTTTGTGGTGCGCAACCGCATGGTGGGCAGCCTGCCCGACGAGGCCGAAGACCTCGGCGTGCGCATCACCTTCAACTCGGTAGACCCGGCCAAGGGCAAGTTTACCTTCGGCGTGAGCACCACGCAGAAGGACTACGTCATCCTGAAAGCCATGGAAAAACCATTCATCAACCTGCTCTGGAGCGGCACGCTGCTCATGGCCCTCGGCTTTGGCCTGAGCGTGCGGCAGCGCGGCAGCAAGGGTGTGCTGGCCGATGCCTCGGCCGAAGCAGAAGCTCCGGCCGAGCCCAGCGGGCGTGCGGTGCGGCCCCAGCCGGTGGGCTAGGCCCACTATGAAGTTGCTGAAAAGGCCACTCTGCTTCGCGGAGTGGCCTTTTTTCATCTGGCCCAACGGTACCTGCTGGCGGGGGCTACGGATGGGCTGACAGGCACCACGCACGGGTTGACATGCGCCACGAACAGGTTGACACGGCCTAAACGTAGGTTGATATGCCCCAAATGCAGGTTAACATGGGTTACGGGCACTTCACTACGTCCAACGGGCATTTCACTACGCATCTAGGGTGCTTCATTACGGTCACAAAAAAAGGGCCGCCCAATGGGCGGCCCTTTTGCCGAAGTGCAGAGAAGCCGAAGCTTACTTCACAATCGAAATCTGCTGCTGGGTGTACTCCTCGCCGTTGCGGACTTTGATGGAGTAGATGCCCGAGGCGAGCGAGGACAGGTTCACGCTGTTGCTGAAATTGTCCTTGGCCGAGCCCGTGTACACGCGCTGGCCGAGCATGTTAGTTACTTCCACAGCCATGGCCTGTTTGGCGTTGGCACCGTGGATTTCCAGGTTGAACACGCCCGTGTTGGAGGGGTTCGGGAACACGCTCACAGCGCGCTTCAGGGCCTCCGAAGTAGCCAGCGGGCCAGCCGAGATGCTGAGGTCATCGATGGCCAGGAAGCCCTGGTTGGCCTGGCTGATGGCGTGGAAGCCCACGTAGTAGTTGCCGGCCGTGGCGGGCACGAGGTCGAGTACGGCCGGGGTGGTGGTGTTGTTGGCCAGCAGGTATGAAGCGCTGGTCAGGGCGGCGTTGGTGTAGAGCAGGTTGGTCTGGCCAGCAGGAGTAGCGGCAGCGCCGTACTTCACTTCGAGGCCTTCGGTGTAGCCACCCGTGGCCACGCGGTAGTAGAACGAAACGCGGTAGCGCTGCGTGGTGGCCAGGGTCAGGGCCGGGGTGAAGAACCAGTCGTTGGCCGCCACTGTGGGAGTCGGGCCCTGGTTGTTGTAGGAGTACACCATGGCATTAGGAGCCGAGCGGGCCACGTTGGTGGTGGCAGGGTCGACTACCGTGCCGGTGGCGCGCCAGGTGAAACCGTCGTTGTTCACATCGGTTACGGTGATGCCGCAGGGCAGCGTCTGGTTGGCGGCTACTACGTCGAAGTTCTGGGCGTAGGGGAAGGCGGCGATGGTGGGCGGCGTGCAAGCCGTGGTCACACGTACCGGGCCACCCAGGCCGCTTTGCGACGTGGCACTGCAGATGGTCTGGATGTAGAAATCGTAGGTGGTGCTAGCCGACAGGCCAGACAGCGTGTAAGTGGTGCCGGTGAAGGAAGGCGAGGTAACGCTGCCCGTACCGCCGGGGGTGAAGCCCTGCGGACCGTAGATAATCTGGTAGCCCGTAGCACCGGCCGCAGCCGTGAACGAGAACGAGGCCGATGTAGCCGTGCTGCCCGTGATGGCCAGGCCCGTAGGCGTGGGGCACGAGTTGGGAGTGGCCGTTTCAGCTTCCAGCATGAAGCGAATGTTGTTGGAAGCAACATCGGTCGGCGTAGAAGTCACAGTGGGGGTGAGGTTTACCGAGTAGAAGGTGGCCGCGCGGGCAGGGGTTTCCGCTTCGTAGCCCATGGGGCTTACTTGGGTGCCGTTGGCGGGCATCACCTGAGCCAAGCCCACAAGGAAATCTCCAGCGGGCACGTTGCCGGTCAGGCTGAAGGTATGCAGCTGGCCGAGGTCAGCAGTGGTTACCAAGTAATCGGCCGAGCGGGCAATTACGGCTCCGGTCGTTGCGTTCAGCACCACGCCATACACGGTGGTAGGAGTGCTAACGAGGGTAGCGTCATTGCCAATCACGGCCCGAACAGCCGTCACATCGCGCGTCACGTTGGTCGTGAACTTACCGCAGAAGGCCAGGGTACGGGCTGCCGCGTTAGGCACGAAACCAATACCGCCGGCCTGCGTGGCCCCGGGAGTGATAAACGAGTAGCGCGTGGGGCTGGTCGTCATGGCCTGGGCCACCGAGTTGTTGCCGTTCACATCATCGTTGGGCACGGTTACGGTCACGGTATTGGCACCGGCGTTGGGCAGGGTGATGTTGGCGAAGGTCACAACGTTTGTTGCGCCTACGGCCAGCGAGGTCACGGTCTGAGTCTGGGTCACGGTGTTGGCACCGGTGATGTTCAGCGTAACTACAGTGGGGGTAGTGATGGCAGCAGCCCCGGCGTTGCGCACCACGGCACGCAGGCTGAAGGGGTTGCCAGCGGGCACGGCTACCGAGCCGTAGCCCTGAATCTCGTTCACGGCCACGTCGTTGTTGGCCGGAGCAGCCGTCACGGCTTCTACCAGGTAGCGGCTGGTGCCAGCAGCGGCGTCCGTGGGGGTCCCCCCGGCGGGCGAGAAGCGGTAGAACGTACCCGGACGAGTCGGCGACTCACTCTGCACGCCCATCGGGAAGAACGAGGCCGCACCGTTGCTGGCCGGCGATACCTGCACCATGCCCACGATAAAGTCACCGGCTGGCACCGTTACCGGCGCGGTCAGGGTGAAGGTATGCATGGCATTAATGTCGGCAGCCGTTACCACAAAATTGGCCGAGCGGCCCAGTACGGCACCCGTTGCGTCGAGCACGATGCCGTAGAGGGTTTCACCCACCGTGGTTTTTTGGGTGGGCGGAATGGCCGCCGCATCGTAAACAAATGCTCGCACTGCCGTTATCGAACGGGCCGTGCTCAGCGAATACTTGGCACCGAAGCCCAGCTCAGTGCCCGAGCCGAAGCCTACGGCGCTGCTGGCCCCTACGCCCGGCGAGACATAGGAGAAGGTAGTGGTGTTCACCACCTGGGTTTCGGCCTTGGAGTTGTTGAGGTTGTTATCGTCGTTCGGTACCGAAACCGTGACGGTGTTGGTGCCTTGGTTGGCGGGGGTGTAGGCGGCAAACGTTACCGTGGCGCTGGCTCCCACAGCCAGCGAGGCAATGGTCTGGGTGTTGGTGAAGGTGTTGGCACCCGTCACGTTCAGGGTCACCGCTACGTTGGTCAGCGCATTGGTGCCGTTATTGGTCACCAGTGCTTTCGCCGCGTGCGGAGCGGCACCAGGTACTGCCAACTGGTTGATGGTGTAAAGCAGCGAAACGCCGGCGTCGTTGGGCACGGTGGGCACAAAACGGTAGGTGCGGCCGTTGTCCGGCGGCACTGCCTGGCGGAAGTTAAATGCGCCGGTAGCGCCGGCCGTTACGGGGCCGCTGGCAAAAGTCACGGCCGCATCACCCCACGGCGATACCGAGCCTTTGGTAACCTTCAGAATCTGAGTAGGTCCGTTGCCGGCACCTTTCAGGCCCGTCTGGGCATACTTAAAGTTGTTGTTGGCGGCGGCGGCTACCGTTGGGGCCGCGTACACAAACTCGATGGTGCCGTTGGCTTCATACAGCTTCACCTGGAACGCCATGTTGGCGTACTGGTTGGCCACGTTGGTGCCGCCCACATCCGAAAGCTGCACTTTGTCAGCCACGTTTTTCCACTGAATGGTGCACACCCGGCTGCCAGCCGTGCCGGTGGTGGCCATGCGGTATTCGGCGGTGCTGGTGCCGCTCACCAGGTCGTAGTTGAAGGGCGACACCAGGTTGATGTCGTTGGCCGCCGTGCCCAGCAGCGTGCCGCCGTTATTCGACTCGGCATAGGCTGTGTAGAGGGCCACCGTGGGGACCGTCATACCGGCAGCCGCACCCAGCTTCAGAAAGCCGTTGGTGTTCAGGATGAAGCGGTCCATCGTCGCGCCGTTGTAGGCGAAGTTGAACCCGATGAGTTGCTCGGCCGAGTTGGCGTCGTCCGTGCTGCTCGTCGTAATAACCGTACCCGTCGTACCCAGGTCGGTGTAGGTACCGGCTACGTTCTGGGCGTTGGCGATGGGGTAATTAAGCGTTGTTTGCGCCTGCGCGCCCACGGCGGTGCCCGTCGCTAGCAGCGCGGCCAGGGCCATGTGCCGCAGGCGCACATTAGTCCTCGGACGATTGTATTGGTGATTCATTGAAAAGAGGGAGTAAAATGGGTGAATAAGAGTATTTTGAAGTTGCGAAATGAATGCTAACTGACCTCCGTGCAAGTAGCCCCACAGGCCGGACGGTAGCTTTGGGGCTACAAGTTGCTAAACTTTGGGCACAAATCATTGAGCCCGGTCCTTTTTGCCGCTAGCTCAACCTTGGTGCTGGCGGTGAGTAGCATAGTCAGCCACTTACCTTGTTTTATAAATATTATAGTTCATCATTAATTAATGATAAATACTCCCTCGAATCCCCTTCGTATCGGCCTGTTTGGTACCGGCCGCGTAGCCAGCCAGCTGGCCCCGACGCTGGTAGCCGCCGGCCACCAGTTGTCCTTTATATGGAGCCGCACAGCGACGGCCGCGACGGCCCTGGCCGCCATGCTCCCCGGCACCCCGGCATTGACAACCCTGGCCCCGCCGCTGCCCACCGCCGATGTGTACCTGCTGGCCGTGCCCGATGCGGCCGTGGAGCCGCTGCTCGCCAGCATCAGCTGGCCCGAGGGTGCCGTGGTGGCGCACCTGGCGGGTGCGTTGCCGCTGTCCGTATTTGCCGCGCAGCCGGCGGTGCGCGGTGGCGTGCTCTACCCGCTTCAAACCTTCAGTCCGGGCCGCACCATAGCCTGGCCCACGGTGCCGCTGTGCGTTGAGGCTGCCACCCCGGCCGCCGAAACCGTCCTGCTGGCCTTGGCTGGCAGCCTCAGCCGGCACGTGTTGCAACTCGATTCGGCCCAGCGGCTCAAGCTGCACGTGGCGGCCGTGTTTGCCAACAATTTCACCAACCACCTGTTGGGCATTGCCGACGCCTTGCTGGCCGAGGCCGCCCTGCCGCCGGAATTGCTGGCCCCGCTGGTGCGCGAAACGGTGGATAAGGCCCTTACCAATCCGCCCTTCACGGTGCAGACCGGGCCGGCTGTGCGGCGCGATGCGCCCACGCTGGCCGCCCACCACGCGGCGCTGGCGGCGCACCCGGCCTGGCAGGCGCTCTATGCGCAGCTCACGGCTAGCATTCAGGCCCAGCTTTGATGCCGGGGCTGGAGAGAGTACCTTTGCGGCGGCAAATGCCGCGTATTATTCGACTTTTTTGATTCCTGTTTTGTCCGTTTCCGCCACCACCATCACCTTCCAGTTCAACGACGGCCAGCCGGCCCAAACCCACGTGGCGGCCTCCGGCGAATCGGTGCTCGACGTGGCGCTGAACAACGGCATCCAGCTCCAGCATAACTGCGGCGGCGTGTGCGGGTGCAGCACCTGCCACATTTACGTCAACGCCGGCGGCGACGACCTGCCCGAAATTTCCGATAAGGAAGAAGACTTCATTGACCGCGCCGAGAACCCGCGCATCAACTCGCGCCTGGCTTGCCAGTGCGTGGTGGAGAAGGACATGCAGCTCGTGGTCACCATCCCGCCCCAACACTTCCTGGGGCACTAGTTTTTTTAGGGTAAGAGGGTGTGGGGGATAGGCGGGCATGAGGTCTAAAATAGATTTCAATCTGGTCTTCTTTTTTAACGCATCCCTTCCTACCCCCATACCCTCTTACCCTAAAGCAGAATGAACCACTTTGAGCCGCCCATGCACTGGGCCGACCACGAGGATATCGCCATGGCGCTCTACGAGAAGTTCGGCGACGACTTCACGGAGGCCAAAATCTACCGCATCCGCTTCACCGATTTGATTGAGTGGGTGCTGAGCCTGAGCAACTTCGATGGCACCCGCGAACAAGCCACGGAAGGCCACCTGGAGCAGATTCAGGCCAAGTGGGTGTATGAGTGGCGCGACAACCAATAACGGTTCAGCCTGAGCCGCTGGCCGCCCAACCCCGCGTTGGCTTCCCGCGTAAGCGGAGATGAAATGGCTTGTTAATGCTGTTTCAGGCCTTTCCGCAGCCTTTACCCGGGCGGTTTTTTCTTTTCCTTTTTGTTTTTTGCATGAAAACCGGCATCATCAAATTTTTTAACGAAGCCAAAGGCTATGGCTTCGTGACCGACGACCAAACGAAAGAAGATTTTTTCGTACACGTAACGGGCCTGAACGGGACCACAGTGCAACAAAACGACCGGGTGGAATTTGAAACCCAGGAAGGCCGCAAAGGCATCAACGCCGTGAACGTGCGCAAAATCTGAGCTTGAAAACGCTCTGATGGCTGCGCCCCGCGCCATCGCAAAAGCCTCTCCCGCAACGGAGAGGCTTTTTTATGCCCGGCCCGGACCTCCTACCCGCAGGCAGCCCGTCACTTCTGCCGACCTTTGCACTTCGCCTGCCCCGTGCTTCTGCCGATGAACCCGCTGCCCCCCAAGCCACCTGCGCCCGCCCTGCCCCCGCCCCTCCCCGTGGAGCGGCTGCGCACGGCCCTGCCCACGCTGGTGCGCTGGCCCAACCTGCTGATAATGCTGCTGTGCCTGGCGCTGGTACGGGCCGGCCTGCTTCTGCCCGGGGTGCCGCTGCGCGCGTCGCTGCTGGACCGGCGCTTCGGGCTGCTGGTGTGGGCAGCGCTGCTGGTAGCGGCGGCCGGCTACATCATCAACGACTATTACGACGTGAAAATTGACGCCATCAACCGGCCCGACCGGCTGGTGATTGGGCGCGTGGTGAACCGGCGCATGGCCATGCTGGCCCACATGGTGCTCAGCGGGGTGGGCGTGCTGGTGGCCGGCTGGCTGCACCCGGTGCTGGGCCTCGTCACGCTGGGCACGGCCCTGCTGCTGTGGGGCTACTCGGCGCGCTTCAAGCGGGTGGCGCTGGTGGGCAACCTCAGCATTGCCACCCTCACGGCGGCGCTGGTGCTGCTGCCCGAGCTGCAGCTGCAGCTGGAGCGCCACGACAGCCACAGCGTGGTGTGGCCCTACGCGCTGGCCGCCTTCCTGCTCACGATGGTGCGCGAGATTGTGAAGGATGTGGAGGACATGCGCGGCGATGCCCAGCACGGCTGCCGCACGCTGCCCTTGGTGTGGGGCGTGGCCCGTACCAAGTGGGTGGCCGGTTTTTTCCTGGCTTGCCTGGCCCTGCTCACGCTGGGGGCCACGGGCCGGCTGTTTGTGAGCGGGCACTGGCCGCTGGGCCTGTGGCTGCTGCTGCTGGTGCTGCTGCCCATGGCCCAACTATCCCGCCTGCTCATCCGGGCCGACCGGCGGCGGCACTTTCGGCACCTGAGCACGTTCTGCAAGGGCATCATGCTGGCCGGCGTGCTAAGCATGGCCCTGGCCGGCTCGGTATGATTGATTTTGCCGTGCTATGCTATTCTGTCATCCTGAGCAGAGCGAAGGACTTTATCACCGTTGAACTGTTTGCAGTAATCCAATCGAAGCAAATGTGATAAGGTCCTTCGCTCTGCTCAGGATGACAGCCGACAACGAATAACCTAAAACGCTGAATGAAATACCGCCACCTCTTCTTCGACCTCGACCACACGCTGTGGGATTTCGAAAAAAATGCCAACGAAACCCTGCTCACGCTTTACGAGCGGCACGATTTCGCCCGCTACGGCACTTTTTCGGCCGACCAGTTTATCAGCGTCTACAGCGACATCAACCACGCCCTCTGGCGCTTGTACCAGAGCAATAAAATCACCCAGAGCCAGCTGCGCGAGGTGCGTTTCAGCCGCACGCTGACGCGGCTGGGCCTAACGGAGGACCAGGTTCCGGCCACCATCTCGGCCGAGTTCACCGAAATTCTTCCTCAGAAATCGGCGGTATTTCCCTTCACCCACGAGGTGCTCGATTACCTCAAGCCCAAGTACCGCCTGCACCTCATCACCAACGGCTTCAACGACGTGCAGGGCATCAAGCTCACGTCGTCGAACCTGACGCACTACTTCGAGGAGGTCATCACCTCCGAGGAAAGCGGCTGCCTCAAGCCCGACCCGCGCATGTTCCGCCACGCCCTGGAACGCACCTGGGCCACCGCCGCCGAAAGCCTGATGATTGGCGACAACCTCGAATGCGACGTGCTGGGGGCCTACAACGCCGGCATCGACCAGGTGTATTTCAACCCGGATAAACGGCGACACTTCAACCAGATTACGCACGAAATCAGCTGTCTGAGTGAACTGAAGAGCTTTTTGTAACTGATGCTTGGCTACGACAGGCCGGCTACCTCAAACTAAGCACCAAAAATGGTACACCTCATTGGCCTCTCCGGCCGCCGGGGCAGCGGCAAAGACACCGTGGCCCGCATCCTGCAACAGCTCCAACCCGAGCGCCAGTGGCAGGTTCGCTCCTTCGGCGACTCCATCAAGTCCGTCTGCGCCGCCCTCACGGGCGAGGCCGTGGCCCCCTACTACACCCAGGAAGGCAAGGCCGAGCTGGTGCCCACCTTCCACCGCACGCGGGGCGAGATGCTGCAGCAGGTGGGCAGCGCCCTGCGCGCCTGGGAGCCGCTGGTCTGGGTCGATGCCTTCTTTGCCGGCCTGCCTCATGATGCCTTCGTGCTGGTACCCGACGTGCGCTTCGCCAACGAAGCCGACCCCATCCGCGCCCGCGGCGGCCTTATGCTTCGCGTGGAGGGCGACCCCCTCCACCAGCGCGGCGACGGCACCCGCGACGACAACCACCCCAGCGAAACTGCCATGGACGACTACCCGCACTTCGATTTTACGTTGCACAACACCGGCTCGTATGATGACCTCACGCAACAGGTGCGGGAGTTGCTGGCGCGGCTGTAGATGGTTGCCGAGTCTTTTGAAACACGATTCCGCAACCTAAAACGGCATTCCGCAAGCTGAAACACCATTCCGCACCGCTGAAACGGCATTGGGGGGTTCTGAAACACCATTCCGCAACCCCAAAACACTATTCCGGCAAGGCAAAACACGATTCCGCCCTTCCAAAATGGCATGCCGCTGCCCCGAAACGGTATTCCGCAACGCGAAAACGGCATTCCGCTAACCCAAAACGGCATTCGGACCTCCCAAAACAACATTCCGTTAATCCCAAACGCCATTCCGCGACGATAAAACGGCATTCCGCTGACCCCAAACACTATTCCGCAGCCTGAAACACCATTGCTCCGCATACATTCCGGCATGTCAATTCACTATTTAGCTTGCTAAATCAACATTATCGGCTTGCCTTGAGCATTCCACACATTCCGTTCCCGCCAAATAATCACCCAATCTTCTAGCAGGATTTATTAGCAGCATAACTACCTCAATTGGCCAGATAAGGATGGTGATATTTCGAATGAAACACTGCCCTGAGCCAGCCGCCAGCTTGCTGTGCGGGTCTACTACCATCAATCCTAACAGCCTTTTGGCAGGGCTTTTCCCCTGCACACAGTCCTTGTTTGCATAGACAAGCATGCCAATTCCAAAAGCCAACGTGCCGTTATGGCTGTGCAAATCAATTAGCCACATGATGGGCACAAAAATGCACGACATGATGAGATGGTCTAGAAAAGAGGAAATGAGGCGCTTACGATGATTCATGCAGGCTCAATTTTATGCGAAGCCCATAAAGGTGACAAAAAAAGCAGTAGCCCGTGCAGCACTGCTTCGGCTGCGCCCGAAGCTGTAATGGCGTCTCAGCTACCTTTGCCGCCTCCCACCCCAACCTATTCAAGCACCTAACCCCAACCCTATGGCCACCGGCTTTTTCAACGTCCCGACCCCGATTAACGAACCCGTCAAAGGCTACGCGCCCGGCTCAAAAGAGCGGCTCGAGTTGCAGCAAGAGCTCAAGCGCCTGCGCGGGCTGGAGCTGGATATCCCCATGCACATCGGCGGGAAGCACGTCCGCACCGGCGACCTGCGCCGCATGAGCCCGCCGCACGACCACCAGCGCACCCTCGGCCACTTCCACTACGGCACCACCGCCCACGTCACGCAGGCCATCGATGCCGCCCTGGCCGCCCGCACCGCCTGGGCCGAGCTGCCCTGGGAGCACCGCGCCGCCATCTTCCTGAAGGCCGCCGAGCTGCTGGCCGGCCCCTACCGCGCCCGCATCAACGCGGCCACCATGCTGGCCCAAAGCAAAAACGCCTTCCAGGCCGAAATCGACGCCGCCTGCGAGCTCATCGACTTCTTCCGCTTCAACGTGCACTTCATGCGCCAGGTGTTCGAGCAACAGCCCGAAAGCCTCCCCGGCATGTGGAACCGCCTGGAGCAGCGCCCCCTCGAAGGCTTCGTGTTCGCCCTCACGCCCTTCAACTTCACCTCCATCGCCGCCAACCTGCCCTCCTCGGCAGCCATGATGGGCAACGTGGTGGTGTGGAAGCCCGCCGACACCCAGGTCTACTCCGCCCAGGTGCTCATGGAGCTGTTCGAGGAAGCCGGCGTGCCCGCCGGCGTCATCAACCTCATCTACGCCGACGGCCCCGTGGTGGGCGACGTGGTGTTTAAGCACCGCGACTTTGCTGGCATCCACTTCACCGGCTCCACCAAAGTCTTCCAGACCATCTGGCAGGAAATCGGCCAGAACATCCACCGCTACAAATCCTACCCGCGCATCGTGGGCGAAACCGGCGGCAAGGACTTCATTGTGGCGCACAAGACGGCCCACGCCAAAGCCGTAGCCGTGGGCATCTCGCGCGGCGCTTTTGAGTACCAAGGTCAGAAATGCTCGGCTGCTTCCCGCGTCTACCTCCCCAGCAACCTCGCCGATGAAATCCTCGGCTACGTGAAGGAAGACCTGGCCTCCTTCAAAATGGGCGATGTGGAAGACTTCTCGAACTTCATCAACGCCGTTATCAGCGAAGTTTCCTTCGACAAGCTCGCCAAATACATCGACGGCGCAAAGGCCGACCCGAACGCCGAAATCATTGCCGGCGGCGGCTACGACAAATCGAAAGGCTACTTCATCGAGCCCACCGTCATCGTGGCCAAAGACCCGAAATACATCACGATGTGCGACGAGCTGTTCGGCCCCGTTGTCACCGTTTACGTCTACGACGCCGACAAATTCGAGGAAACCCTGGAGCTGGTGGATACCACCTCGCCCTACGCCCTCACCGGAGCCGTCTTCTCGCAGGACCGTTACGCCATCGATTTGGCTTCGAAGAAGCTGACGCACGCCGCCGGCAACTTCTACATCAACGACAAGCCCACCGGCGCCGTGGTGGGTCAGCAGCCCTTCGGCGGCGCCCGCGCCTCCGGCACCAACGACAAAGCCGGCTCCATCCTGAACCTGCTCCGCTGGGTGTCGCCCCGCGCCATCAAGGAAACCTTCGTGCCCGTCACCGACTACCGCTACCCCTTCCTCGGCTCGGAGCCAGCCGAGGATTTGAACCGCGACAAAGGCCTGTAAGCCGCAACAAAAACGGCCCGTATCACATGATGCGGGCCGTTTTTGTGTTTTCATCATTCCAAACCGCCCCGTCACTGGCAGCTTCACGGCTCCGCGTCATGCCCCTCAATCAGCAGTCACAGGGTTCATCATCGGCCAGCGCCTCACCATCGAACTGTGACTGAATAGCGCGGATTTCTTCGCTATCCAACGGCTTGTGAATCAGGCCAGCCACCAAGTCGTATTGCTTGGATTTCTCCAGGTCATTCAGTGCCAGCGACGAGGTGAGGATGTAGATATGACAGGTGCCGCGCAACGCCTCCTGGTAAGGCGTCAGGGCATCGAGAAACTGCCAGCCATCCATCAACGGCATATTCAGGTCCAGAAATACGACCTGTGGCATGGCCTGTTTTCTCCCCACCAGCTTATCCAGCGCTTCCTGGGCCGACTGAAACGTGCAGATGCAATTGGAAAACCCTTCGGCTCGCAACAGATGCTCGGTGAGGTAGATGGCGAGTTCATCGTCATCAATGAGGTAGGTTTTCATCCGCATAGGGCCTGAAATGAAGAGTGAATTCGGTTCCTTCACCGGGGCGGCTTTCCACGGCAATCTCGCCGCCCATGGCTTCTACGTGCGCCCGTACCAGATACAGGCCAATGCCGCGCCCGGCCTGCCCCGCATGAAAGCGCCGGTAGAGTTGAAAAACGGTGTCGCCGGCCTGCTGGCGGTCAAACCCCAAGCCATTGTCGCGCACCGTAATGGTTAATCCCTCCGCCGGGGTCGCGGTAGCCATGATGTCAATTACCAGCGGCCGGGCGTCGGCCCGGTACTTAATGGCGTTGGAAATCAGGTTGTGAAAGATGCTATGGAAATACGCCCGGCTGCCGGCCACGCGCAGGTCCGCCGGAATGGCAATACGGAGCTGGCCGCTTGCGGCTTGCAATGCCTCGTGCAGGCCCTGCAGCGCCTGCTGGCACACGGCGGCCAGCGGCACCGGCTCGGGCCGGTAGCCGGCCTGCTCGTCGCGCACCGACAGGATGTCGTTCACATCGGTCAGCACCTCGTCGAGCAGCTGCAGGCTGGTGCGCAGGTTGTGCAGCGACGTGTCGAACACCGCCGAGTGCTTATCCACCCGCGCCAGCAGGTCGCTAAATCCCAGGGCATTCGCCAGCGGCGCCCGCAGGTTGTGCGACACGATGTAGGTAAACTGCTGCAGGTCGTTGTTCTGGCCAATTAGCTTCTCGGTCATCAGCCGCTGCTGCCGTTCGGCCTGCTTGCGCGGCGTGATGTCCTTCATGGCCCCAATCATACGCACGGTGCAGCCCGCCGCATCGCGCAACAGGTAGCCCCGGTCAAATACCTCGGCCCAGCTCCCATCGGCCCGCCGGAACTGGTACTCCTCCTCCCAGAACACGTTTTTGGTTTCAAACGCCGTCCGGAGCAGGCCCGCCACCACACGCGGGCTGTCATCAGGGTGCACCAAATCAGCCCATTTGCGGAATGGCGTCGGGTTTTCGGTGAGTTGATGACCAAATAAATCCTCAAATCCCTCCCCCCAATACAGCGTGTCGGCGGCCACGTTCCAGTCGTAAATGGCGTCGGTGGTGGCCTTCAAAGCGTAGGCAAACCGCTCGTTGCTGAGGCGCAACGCCCTTTCCACCTCCTTTTCCTTGGTCAGGTCGTGCACCACGCCTACCAGCTGGGAGCAGCGGCCGTGCTCGTCGGGCACCGGTGTCACGCTCACTTCGCCCGTCACTCGGCCCGTCGGATAATCAGACGTTTCCTGCCAAACCACGCGCTCCATGCTGGCAATTGCCTCGCGGTATTTGGTTAGCACCAAGCTGAGCGAGGGCTCCGGAATAATGTCTTCTACGTAGCGCCCCAGTACCTGCTCCAGCGGCAGTCCGGTCGTTTTCTCGAAGGCTTTATTGGCAAATACAAACCGGTACCGCCCTTCGCCCTCCACGCTCAATACGAACGTGACATCGGCAATGGTATTGAAAAGAACCGAAAGCTGATGCTCCCGCTCCGCCAGCGCCGCACTGGCCGCCGCTGAACCCGGCGCAGCATTATCAGGATTAGACATGGAACAGGGAAGATTAGCGACCAGCTTGCCCCTAAAGAAAGCACATGTAATCCAAATAAAAGCCCGTTGCGCTGCGAATTTTTCGGCCGGCCGCTGTACCAATAACCGGTCATCTGCGCCCCAATTCGGCCATCCCTCCAGCGGTTCACGTTTCAACATTGCGCCCCAACCCCGTGGGCGCTACCTTTGCCCTTCAGCGCCCGTGAGGCCTGTTTGCTATATAATTGACCACTATGTATCTAGCCCTGCCGGCTGCCAATTATCAGCCCTCCGATTATCTCCCGATTGTCATCCAATTCGGTCTGGCCCTGGCTTTTGTGGCCTTCGCCATGGTGGTTTCGCACTTGGTAGGCCCCAAGCGCCACAGCACCGTGAAGGATGCCTCCTTCGAGTGCGGCATCGAATCCGTGGGCAATGCCCGCACCCCGATTTCAGTAAAATACTTCCTCACGGCCATTGTTTTCGTGCTTTTTGATGTGGAAGTTATCTTCATGTACCCCTGGGCCGTGAATTTCCGGGCGCTCAACAAGGACGGCTATTACGGCTTCATCGAGATGATAATCTTCATGACGCTGCTGCTGGCGGGCTTCTTCTACATCATCAAAAAGGGCATTTTGCGCTGGAATGAAGTACCAGCCGGCCAAACTTTCACCAGCGCCCCGGTGTTGGAAAACCGGCCCGCCCAAGTGGCCAAAGCCGCTTAATCTGCTTGTCCTTATATAACTATGGCTGATAACCGAGTTCCTGAAATAAAAACCGTTGAGGCCCCCGAAGGCGTCGAGGGCGCTGGCTTCTTTGCCACCTCGCTGGAGAAAGTGGTGGGCATGGCCCGCGCCAACTCGCTCTGGCCCCTGCCCTTCGCCACGTCCTGCTGCGGCATCGAGTTCATGGCCACCATGGGCTCGCACTACGACATCTCCCGTTTCGGCTCCGAGCGTCCCAGCTTCTCGCCCCGCCAGGCCGATTTGCTGATGGTGATGGGCACCATCGCCAAGAAAATGGCCCCCATCGTGAAACAGGTGTACGAGCAAATGGCCGAGCCCCGCTGGGTGCTGGCCATGGGTGCCTGCGCCTGCTCGGGCGGCATTTTCGACTCCTACTCCGTGCTGCAAGGCATCGACCGCATTATTCCGGTCGACGTGTACGTGCCCGGCTGCCCGCCCCGCCCCGAGCAGGTGCTCGACGGCCTGATGCGCGTGCAGGACCTGGCCCGCAACGAATCCTTCCGCCGTCGCAACGCCCCTGAATACCAGGAACTGCTGGCGTCTTATAATATTAAGTAGATTTTTAGAACCAGGAACTTAGAACCAAGAGCTTGGAGCCGCCCCGTTGCGCTTCTATTTAAAAGCTCACCATCTCTAAGCTCTGAGTTCTACGCTCTAAGCTCTCCAGAATGACTCCTCAAGATGCTGCCGCCGCGCCCGAAGCGCCCGTTGCCGAAGACCCGATAAAGGCCCAGAACGCGCAGGTAATGGCGTTGCTCACCCGCTTGTTTGGCGAGGGTACCTTCACCGATGTGCACGAGCCCTACGGCCTGCTGACGGCGACCACGACGCGGGAGAAAATCCACGAAATCATTGCCGGCCTGCAGCAGGACCAGGAATTGAAATTCCATTTCCTGACCACGATGTGCGGCATCAACTACCCCGAGAATCCGGGCAAGGAGTTGGGTATGATTTACCACCTGCACAGCATGACAAAGAACATCCGGCTTCGCCTGAAAATCTTCTTCCCGATTGCCGACCCGGTGGTGCCGACCCTGACCGACCTCTACAACACCGCCAACTGGATGGAACGCGAGGCCTACGACTTCTTCGGCATCATCTTCACCGGCCACCCCAATCTGATTCGCATCCTCAACGTGGAGGACATGGACTACCACCCCATGCGCAAGCAATACCCGGTGGAAGACGGTACCCGCGAAGACAAAACCGACCTGTTTTTCGGCCGCTAGGCCCCTGATACTCATATCATGGCAGTAAACGACGCCCTGGCAGGCACCCACAAGATTCAAGAAGAGGCCGCCGCCCAGCGCCCCGGCCAGCTGATGCCCATTCTCAACGACTTCAGCCAGGAGCTGACGACGCTGAACCTGGGCCCCACGCACCCCGCCACGCACGGCATTTTCCAGAACATCCTGCAAATGGATGGCGAGCGCATCGTGTCCGGCGTGCCCACCATCGGCTACATCCACCGGGCTTTCGAGAAACTGGCCGAGCGTAAGCCGTTCTATCAGATTACCACCCTCACCGACCGGATGAACTACTGTTCGTCGCCCATCAACAACCTGGGCTGGCACATGACGGTGGAGAAGCTGCTCGGCGTGACCGTGCCGAAGCGCGCCCAGTACATTCGGGTGATTATGATGGAGCTGGCCCGCATTGCCGACCACCTCATCTGCAACTCAATTCTGGGCGTAGACACTGGTGCTTTCACCGGCTTCCTCTACGTGTTCCAGGAGCGCGAGAAGATTTACGAAATCTACGAGGAGGTGTGCGGCGCCCGCCTCACCACCAACATGGGCCGCGTGGGCGGCATGGAGCGCGACCTCTCGCCCGTGGCCCTGCAAAAGCTGCGCGCCTGGCTGAAAAGCTTCCCGGCCGTGATGAAGGAGTTCGAGAACATGTTCAACCGCAACCGCATTTTCATGGACCGCGTGGTGAACGTAGGCCCGATTTCAGCGGAAAAGGCTCTGAGCTACGGCTTTACCGGCCCCAACCTGCGGGCGGCCGGCGTCGATTACGACGTGCGCGCCATGAACCCCTACTCTTCCTACGAAGACTTTGAGTTCGACATTCCGGTGGGCACCAACGGCGACACCTACGACCGTTTCATCGTGCGCAACGAGGAAATTTGGCAGAGCCTACGCATCATCAACCAGGCCCTCGACAAGCTACCCGATGGCCCCTACCACGCCGACGCCCCGCATTACTACCTGCCTACCAAGCCGGAAGTGTATAAGAACATGGAGGCGCTGATTTACCACTTCAAAATCGTGATGGGTGAGATTGATGCGCCTGTCGGTGAGGTATATCACTCCGTGGAAGGCGGCAACGGCGAGTTGGGTTTCTACTTGGTTTCGGACGGTGGCCGCACGCCGTATCGCCTGCACTTCCGCCGACCGTGCTTCATTTATTATCAGGCTTATCCCGAGATGGCCGTGGGCACGACGCTGTCGGACGCCATTGTCATTCTCTCGTCCATGAACGTCATCGCCGGCGAGCTGGACGCTTAGTTTTTGTTGAAATTGACTGCTATGGAGCCGACTACCGCGCCCACCAAACCGCAATTCTCTCCCGCCGCCCAGGCGGAAATCAAGCGCCTGCTCACGCACTATCCCGAAGAGCGGAGCAAGTCGGCACTGCTACCGATTCTGCACATCGCGCAAGCCGAATTTGGCGGCTGGGTGAGCCCCGAAGTACAGGACTTGGTGGCTGAAACCCTGAAAATCAAGCCGATTGAAGTGTACGAGGTGTCGTCGTTCTACACCATGTTCAACCTCAAGCCGGTAGGCAAGCACGTGCTGGAAATCTGCCGTACCGGCCCTTGCATGCTCCGCGGCTCAGATGAGCTAACAGCCAATCTGGAGCGCATCACCTGTGCCAAAGTGGGCGGCACTTCGCCTGATGGTAATTTTACCCTGAAAGAAGTAGAGTGCTTGGCTGCCTGCGGCTTCGCCCCCGTCGTGCAGGTGCGCGAGAAATACTACGAGCAGTTGGATACGCCCGAAGCGGTGGATGCCATGCTCAACGAGTTGCGCGGTCAGGTTCATCGGCCCATCCTCTCGTGGGAAGAAAGCAGTAGCCTGCCCAACTCCCTGAAAAACAACTAACAGCTGGCCATCAGCACAACGCTTAATCCTATGGGCCGCAAGCTATTAACTGAACATATCAACGTCGAAGGCATCAATACCTTCGAGGTGTACCGCAAGCACGGCGGCTACCGCTCCGTGGAAAAGGCGCTCAAAACGATGACGCCCGATGAAGTGACGGAAGAAGTGAAGAAGTCGGGCCTGCGCGGGCGCGGCGGCGCGGGCTTCCCCGCTGGTATGAAGTGGGGCTTCCTAGCCAAGCCGGAGGGCGTGCCGCGCTACCTCGTCTGCAACGCCGACGAATCGGAACCTGGTACTTTCAAGGACCGTCAGCTGATGACGAAACTGCCCCACCTGCTCATTGAGGGCATGATTACGGGCAGCTATGCCCTGGGCGCACGCACCAGCTATATCTACATCCGCGGCGAGTTGTTGTACGTGCTGCGCATTCTGGAGAAGGCCATTGCCGAAGCTTATGCGGCTGGTTTCCTGGGCGAGAACATCCTCGGTTCGGGCTACTCGCTCGATTTGCACGTGCATCCCGGTGGCGGAGCTTACATCTGCGGCGAAGAAACTGCCCTGCTGGAGTCGCTGGAAGGCAAGCGGGGCAACCCGCGCAACAAGCCGCCATTTCCGGCCGTGCAAGGTCTGTACGCCCGCCCCACGGTGGTGAACAACGTGGAAACCATTGCAGCTGTGCCGGTTATCGTGAACGAAGGCGGCGACGAGTACGCCAAAATCGGCATCGGCAAAAGCACGGGTACCAAGCTCATTTCGGCCTGCGGCCATCTGAACAAGCCCGGCATCTACGAAATTGAGTTGGGCCTGCCCGTTGAGGAATTCATCTACTCCGATGAGTACTGCGGCGGCATCTGGAAGGGGCGCGACCTGAAAGCCGTGGTGGCCGGCGGTTCGTCGGTGCCAATTCTCCCTAAGGAACTGATTCTGAAAACGGCGGCCGGCGAAAACCGCCTGATGACCTACGAGTCGCTGAGCGACGGCGGCTTTGTGACGGGCACCATGCTGGGCTCGGGTGGCTTCATTGCGATGGACGAAACGACGTGCATCGTGAAGAACACCTGGAACTTCTCGCGCTTCTACCACCACGAGTCGTGCGGGCAGTGCTCGCCCTGCCGCGAGGGCACGGGCTGGATGGAAAAGGTATTGCACCGTCTCGAGCACGGGCACGGCTCGATGCACGACATCGACCTGCTGGTGAGCGTGGCTAAGCAGATTGAAGGCAACACCATTTGCCCGCTGGGCGAAGCGGCCGCATGGCCGGTAGCGGCTGCGGTGCGCCACTTCCGCCACGAGTTCGAATGGCATGTGACCAATCCTAAAGAGGCTACGGCTCCTGGTGCAGCATATCGCGGCGCGGCGGTGCTGGCTTAATTTCAACTTCTGTCATGCTGACGAAGGAAGCAACTTATCACGGCTGCCTTCATCAGAACCAGTTATTACCCGAGTCCTGCGAACGTGATAAGATGCTTCGCAAGCTCAGCATGACAAAACTATCCAATGGCTAAAATAACGTTCGACGGCATTGAGGTGGAAGTTCCGGACGGAACCACCATCCTGAACGCGGCCCGCCAGATTGGCGGTGGCATCGTGCCGCCCGCCATGTGCTACTATACCCCGTTGAAGGGCTCGGGCGGCAAATGCCGCGCTTGTTTGGTGAAGGTTTCGGCTGGCTCGGCCAAGGACCCACGGCCTATGCCCAAGCTGGTGGCCTCGTGCATCACTACGGTGCAGGACGGCATGGTGGTCGAAAACACCATCAACCAGCAGGTGATGGACGTGCGCAAAGGCATCGTGGAGATGCTGCTCATCAACCACCCGCTCGATTGCCCGGTGTGCGACCAGGCCGGCGAGTGCAGCCTGCAGGACTTCGCCTTCGAGCACGGCGTGAGCACCACCCGCTACGAGGAAGAGCGCCGCACCTTCGAGAAAATCGACATCGGCCCGCTCATTCAACTGCACATGACGCGCTGCATCCTGTGCTACCGCTGCGTGTACACCGCCGACCAGCTCACGCCCGAGCGCGTGCACGGCGTGCTGGGCCGCGGCGATGCTTCGGAAATCGGCACCTATATCGAGAATATCATCGACAACGAGTTCAGCGGCAACGTCATCGACGTGTGCCCGGTGGGCGCACTGACCGATAAAACCTTCCGCTTCAAGCAGCGCGTGTGGTTTACGAAACCTGTGGATGCCCACCGCAACTGCACCACCGACAAATGCAACGGTCGCGTAACCCTTTGGTATAAAGGCAAAGACGTACTGCGTGTGACGGCCCGCAAGGATGCCTACGGCGAAGTGAAAGAGTGGATTTGTAACACCTGCCGCTTCGACAAAAAGGAAACGTCGGATTGGGTACTGGAAGGCCCGGCGCACATCAGCCGCGCCTCGGTGATTGCCCAAAACCATTACGAATTGCCGGTGGTGAACCCGCAGGTAATCCAGGATTTGCCCGAAAGCACCACCCGCGAACTGGAACGCAACCCGCCGCTGCGCTTGGGAGGCTTAAACAATTAAAATCGCCTGTCATGCTGACGAAGGAAGCATCTTATTACCGCTGCTTTCGTCAGAAATAACTAATTAACTAGCTGCATGAACGTGATAAGATGCTTCACTTCGTTCAGCATGACATATAGAATATGACTCTCCCCGCTCTGGGCTGGCAAGGCCTCGTCGTTCTGGCAACCTTCGGCATTTCGCTGCTGATTGCCACGTATTGCACCTACGCCGAGCGCGTAATCGCCGCATTCCTGCAGGACCGGGTGGGCCCGGACCGCGCTGGTCCGTTCGGCCTGCTCCAGCCGCTGGCCGATGCCGTAAAGCTCTTCACCAAGGAAGAATTCTTTCCCGCCGGGGCCAATAGGGCGCTATTTGTGTTCGGCCCCTGCCTGGCCATGGTCACGGCCCTGATGTCGTCGGCGGTTATTCCGTTCGGCAACTTCCTGCAATTCGGTGACACCATCGTGCATTTGCAGGGCATCGAAATCAACGTGGGGATGCTTTACGTGTTCGGCATTGTGTCGCTGGGCGTGTACGGTATTATGATTGGCGGCTGGGCCTCGAACAACAAGTTTTCGCTGCTAGGCGCCATCCGCGCCGCTTCGCAAAATATTAGCTACGAACTGGCGATGGGCCTGGCCCTGATTGCCGTCCTGATGATGTCGGGCACGCTGTCGCTGCGCGAAATCACGCTGCAGCAGTCGGTAGCTGGCGAATGGCACTTCTGGAACATTGCCCGGCAGCCGCTGGGTTTTGTCATCTTCATCGTCTGCGCTTTCGCCGAGACGAACCGCACGCCTTTCGACTTGCCGGAGTGCGAAACTGAGCTTATCGGCGGCTACCACACCGAGTATAGCTCCATGAAAATGGGCCTGTACCTGTTCGCTGAATACATCAACGTGTTTGTGGCTTCGGCTGTGATGAGCGTGCTGTACTTCGGTGGCTTCAACTTCCCTTTCCAGTACGAGCTGCGCGATTGGTTCGTATCGAGCCGCGGCCTGGAGTTGGTGACGGCTCAGAACATCATTACCATCCTCGGGCTGGTGGGTTTGTTTGCCAAAATATTCGGCTTTATTTTCTTCTTCATGTGGGTGCGCTGGACGCTCCCGCGCTTCCGCTACGACCAGCTGATGCGCCTGGGCTGGACCATCCTCATCCCCCTGGCTATTTTCAACATCTTGCTCACGGGCGGCCTGATTACGTTCGGCGTAATTAAATAACGACTTATGGAATCCTTAAGCAAACGCGCCAAAGTTCTCGAAAAGAAGCCCATGACCCTGGCCGAGCGGGCTTACCTGCCGGCTATTTTCCAAGGCTTATCGATTACGATGCAGCACTTTTTTCGGGCGGCGACCAAGAAGCAGGTCACCATTCGCTACCCCGAAGAGACGCGCCCCTTCTCCCCTGTTTTCCGCGGCCTACACGTGCTGAAGCGCGACGAAGTCGGCCGTGAGCGTTGCACGGCCTGCGGCCTCTGCGCCGTGGCCTGCCCCGCCGAAGCCATTACGATGGTGGCCGGTGAGCGCAAGAAGGGCGAAGAAGGCCTCTACCGCGAGGAGAAATACGCGGTGAGCTACGAAATCAACATGCTGCGCTGCATCTTCTGCGGCCTGTGCGAAGAAGCCTGCCCGAAAGCGGCCGTGTACCTGCAAGCCGATAAAATGGCCCCGCCGCGCTTCGAGCGCGACGAGTTCATTTACGGCAAGGACCGGCTGGTGGAGCCTGTGACGCCGGATAACCGTTCGAAGCGCGGCATTCAGCTCACGCCCGAGCAAGCCGATAAGCTGCGCTCGCAACTTGCATAATGTAGCGCGGACTTTTAGTCCGCGACCGGCATTTCTTCTTTTATCATTGCCCCACTCGCGGACTAAAAGTCCGCGCTACTGCTTATGTCCCTCTTCCTATTTCTCTCGTTCGTGGCCCTGCTGAGTGCATTGGGCGTGGTGCTAGCCAAAAACCCGGTGCACAGCGTTCTGTTTCTCATTCTCACGTTCTTCACGCTTTCGGGGCACTACCTGTTGCTGAACGCGCAGTTTCTGGCGGCCGTGAACATCATCGTGTACGCCGGCGCCATTATGGTGCTGTTTCTGTTCGTGATTATGTTCCTGAACCTGAACGAGGACACTGAGCCCCACAAACCTGCCCTGGCCAAGTTTGCGGCCGCCATCGCCGGGGGGTCGCTGCTGCTGATTCTGGTAGCCGCGCTTCGCAACGTGAGCCCCGCCGGCTACGACCCCACCAGCTTCGATTCGCAGATTGGCATGGTTGACCGCCTGGGCATGGTGCTGTTCAAGGAATACGCGCTGCCGTTCGAGCTGGCTTCCATACTGCTGCTGGCCGCCATGGTGGGCTCGGTGATGCTGGGCAAACGCGAAACGGGCGAGCGAAACTTCTAGATTGAATGATTTGAAACGGAAAGCGGCAACTGAAATTCAGTTGCCGCTTTTTTTGTGTTCCGCTGTAATTTGCCATAGCTCGGCCAAGTGCAGCGTTTGGGTTCACTTTTTATCAGGATTTTAAAGCATATGGAAGCGCAGATTGACTTTGCTCCGTCAGTGGAAACCGGGAAAATTGGGGTGATGCATTTAAAGCGTTTCTGGGCGCAGTCTTTGGCCAAGCGCAATGGCGTATTCATCGAGCAAACCGAGAAAAGCTGGCGCTTTGATAACCTGCTGCTCAACGGCCTTGGTTTGCCGATTGAGGAAACCATGCGCTATTTGATGCAATCGGTGCCGAGCTTTGCGGAGTTTGAAAACTGGGTTCTGGCAAAAAACAACGGGCAGACTGACACGTTGCAAATCGAACGTCTCAACAGCATTATTTCCAATCAACCTTATCCGGAAAGGCTGATTGCGAATTTGCGCGAAATTGAGGAAGCTGAAGACGTACTCAGCGCTGAGGATTTGGCCTTCTGGGCTGAACATGGCTATGTAATTCTTCGCGCAGCCGTTTCGAAAGAACAGGCCCGGGCCACCGAAGAGGCCGTGTGGGAAATTTTGGGCATGGACCCTGGCGACCCCGCCACTTGGTATGAAAAGCCCATTGGCAAGGGCATTATGATGGATTTTTACCACCATCCAACCCTGCTCGAAAACCGTCAATCGAAGCGGATTCAGAAAGCTTTTGCCCAGCTATGGCAAACGGCCGACCTCTGGAAAACCACCGACCGCACCAGCTTCAACCCGCCCGAAACTGCTGCCTACCAGCATCAGGGCACGCCCCTGCATTGGGACATGAGCCTGGAGCCGCCACTGCGCTTTGGCACCCAGGGCCTGCTGTACCTCTGCGACACGCCGGCCGAGCAGGGCGCTTTCCGCTGCGTGCCAGGCTTCCACCGCCAGTTGGAGCACTGGCTGGCGGCGCTGCCTGCCGGCACCGACCCGCGCCGGGTGAATCTGGACGCGTTGGCCGCGCCAATTGCGGCCGAAGCCGGCGATTTTATTATCTGGCACCACGCCCTGCCGCATGGCAGCAGCCCAAACCACGGTACTTACCCACGCATCGTACAATACCTCAATATGTACCCGGTCGAGTTCAAGGAAAATATGGCTTGGTTGTAATTAGGCGGCAGAATAAATGGTCGCGTTATGTTCTTGAACAGCAATGCCGAACCCAGTTAGGTTCGGCATTGCTGTTTGCGTTAAATTTTAATTTACGAAGCTTATTAATCGAATAGAATAGCTGGAAATAATGCCGTAATTAATTGTAAGAAATAGCAGTAGCACTCGTATTCACCTGTGCGATAACCGTGGAGCGAATGGGCGTGGACCGGTAGGTGGGCACCCGCATCTTGTGCATCGGCGAAGCGACCAGCTGTACTTGCATCAGGGAAGCAGCAAGGGCGCTCCAGAACAGAAAAACGGCGGCGAAGATGTACAGCTTGGACATATGACGAGTGGTTAAGTTGTTAACTGATACAAACCTACTCGGTGAATTCAGGGCTGGGGTTGCCTCTTCGCTTAGCCAGGCTCGTAGCCCGTCGAACTGGGGGTTTTACGGCCCTAACATATCGGCGCTTTCTCATTGCCAATAAAAAAGCGGCAACTGAAGTATCAGTCGCCGCTTCCGTTTCTACCGTTTCTTTTCGCCTCTGCGATGAGCGGTGCGGGCAAGGCTGAGCAATGTGCTTCGGATGCTTTGCCAACGGCACATATATTTGGCTATGGGTGCTCTTTTGTTTCTGTTTTACTTCGCTATTGCAGTTGCCATTGCGGGACCATTTGTGTTCTCCTTAGCGTTCTACAAATGGTGGCAGAAACGAAACTTACGTGCGACTGTATTTTTAATCCTTGCTGGGGTGCTTTTGCCATACAGCTATTTGGTTTACGACGCATTTTATCCGTCGGATAGCTTCTATAAAGAGGAATTTGTAAAGCTTACCAATTTTCCTTTTCCAGCTACTGGCAACATCACTAAGAAATCCGCATCTTACCCTGACATACATGGTGATTATGCAGCTTGCGCCCAAATTGAGGTTTCACGAACAGAATATGATGGGTTATTAGAGCACTTCGCAAACAACCCATCTTATGCTTATGACAGCACCACCTTTATTGGATGCGAAGAATTCTATTGGGTCACCAATAACATCGATAAGAACGAATATGTGAGGCGATTTGCAACAGGTGATGTTGTTACAGGAGCTTATGTTTTCGTCGGTTTCCTGAGTGATAAAAAAACAATCATTGTGTATCGCGTCAGTAGTTAATAGAAAGCAAAAAGCGGCGACTGATATTTCAGTCGCCGCTTCCGTTTCTGACGATTCAAAAAATCTACTTTGCTACTACCGCCGTGGCGATGCTCAGTTCCTTGAGCTGCACGTCCGAAATCGGCGAGGGCGAGTCAATCATTACGTCGCGACCGGAGTTATTTTTCGGGAAGGCGATGAAGTCGCGGATGGAATCGGAGCCGCCGAAGAGGCTGCAGAGACGGTCGAAGCCGAAGGCGAGGCCGCCGTGGGGCGGCGCGCCGTACTCGAAGGCATCGAGCAGGAAGCCGAACTGGGCCTGGGCTTCTTCGGGGGTGAAGCCGAGTAGCGAGAACATGCGGGCCTGCACGGCGCGGTCGTGGATACGGATGGAGCCGCCGCCGATTTCCACGCCGTTTATCACGAGGTCGTAGGCGTTGGCGCGCGTCTGGCCGATAGTGGCTGGGTTGTCGAGTAGGGCCAGGTCCTCGGGCTTGGGCGAGGTGAAAGGGTGGTGCATGGCGAAGTGGCGGTTTTCCTCTTCGCTGAATTCGAGCAGCGGGAAATCAATCACCCACAGCGGTGAGAACGAGTTGGGGTCGCGCAGGCCGAGGCGGCGGCCCATTTCGAGGCGCAGCTCGCTCATGGCTTTGCGGGTTTTGGCTTCGGGGCCGGCCAGCAGCAGGAGGAGGTCGCCGGGGTTGGCGTTGAAGGCGGCCTTCCACTTCTGCAATTCTTCCTGCGAGTAAAACTTGTCGACCGAGGATTTCACCTGGCCGTCGCCCTCCACGCGGGCGTAGACGAGGCCGGTGGCCCCGATTTGCGGGCGCTTCACCCACTCGGTCAACTCGTCGATTTGCTTGCGGGTGTAGGCGGCGCAGGTGGCCGCGTTGATGCCCAGCACCAGCTCGGCGCTGTCAAAGACGGGGAAGCCCTGGCCTTTCACGGTGTCAGTGAGGTTGGCGAACTTCATCTCGAAGCGGGTGTCGGGCTTGTCGTTGCCGTAGTCGCGCATGGCGTCGGCGTAGGTCATGCGGGGCACGGTGGGGAAATCGAGGTTTTTGATTTCCTTGAACAGGTAGCGCACCAGGCCCTCGAACATGTCGAGGATGTCTTCCTGGGTCACGAAGGCCATTTCGCAGTCAATCTGCGTGAATTCGGGCTGGCGGTCGGCGCGCAGGTCTTCGTCGCGGAAGCACTTCACAATCTGAAAATAACGGTCGAAACCCGACACCATAAGCAGCTGCTTGAACGTCTGGGGCGACTGCGGCAGGGCGTAGAATTCGCCGGGGTTCATGCGCGAGGGAACCACGAAGTCGCGCGCGCCTTCGGGCGTGCTCTTGATGAGCACCGGGGTTTCCACTTCGATGAAGTCCTGGCCATCGAGGTAGCGGCGCACAGCCTGGGCCATTTTGTGGCGCAGCATAAGGTTGTTGCGCACCGGGGTGCGGCGCAGGTCGAGGTAGCGGAACTTCATCCGCAGGTCGTCGCCGCCGTCGGTGTCGTCTTCGATGAGGAAGGGCGGCAGCTTGGCGGGGTTCAGGATTTCAACCTTCTCGGGGCGAATTTCGATACCGCCGGTTGGCATTTTATCGTTTTTGGAGTAGCGCTCGGCCACTTTGCCGGTCACGCTCAGCACGAACTCGCGGCCGAGCTGGCGGGCGGTTTCGCGCACGGCTTCGGCCTCCACGCCTTCCTCCAGGGTCACTTGGGTGAGGCCGTACCGGTCGCGCAGGTCAATCCAGAGGATGGCGCCTTTGTCGCGGGTGCGCTGCACCCAGCCGCAAAGGGTGACGGTTTGGCCGATGTGTTCGGGGCGGAGTTCGCCGCAGGTGTGGGTACGTAGCATGGACCGCAGATTTAACGGATTCTAACTGATTTAACGGATTATTGAGGTTCCGCTTTTTTCTGCGAAGGTAGCCACTGGGCCGCCGGGGCGAAACCCAAACTTTGGTACGGAGTATGCAAAGGGCGTTAGCAACTGCGTTCCTTTGTCTTCTCAATCCCTTCAACCCCCAATGAAATTCCTCCCCTCTTTCGCGCTGGCTGCCGCTTTGTTGTTCGCCGGCTCCGCGCAGGCCCAAACCAAAATCAAGACCAAAACCAAGTCCGACGCCACGGGCATGGAGATTAAATCGAAGGGTACGGCCGGTGCCGTCACGCTCGATGGCCCCATCAAGCGCATCGAAACGCTGTCGGGCATCGACGTTTTCCCCAAGCCAAACTCGACCGATATTCTGCTCAGCTTCACCCAGCAGTTCACCAAGCCCGGCACGCTGGTGATGACCGACTACAAGAACAAGGTGATGTACCAGACCGAGCTGGACCCCGCCAACAACACCGGCGCGCCGGTGAACCTGGGCAAGATTCCGGCCGGCACCTACCTGGTGGAGGCCAAAACCGGCAACTATGTGTACTGGAAGAAGGTGCGCATTAAGTACCCCACCATTCGGCGCTAACCGATGCCTTAGCAGTGCCCCGGCCCCAAAAGCCGGGGCACTACTTTTATGCCCTCATCGTTGCTCTTTGCCATGAAATTTACATTTGCCTCGCTCCTGCTGCTGTTTTTTGGCCTCACGGCCTTCGCGCCCAAGCCTAAGCTCACCACCGTGAAGCTGGCCTCGAGCCTGAGCGTGGGCGTGCCGGTGGGCTTTGCCCCGCTGCCCGACGACGGCATTGCCGTGAAATATCCCTCGCCGCGCAAGCCGCTGGCCGTGTTTTCCAACCCCAGCGGGCGCGTCGATTACAGCGTAGCCGTGCGCCCCACCACCTTCGAAAGCTTCGATTACGGCGTGCTGATTAAGATTTACAAGTCCAGCATTCAGCGCCTTTATACCAAGGTTGACTTCATCAAGGAAGATATTCGGACCGTGAACGGGCGCGATTTCATCTATTTCGAATTTGTGTCGACGGTGGCCGACAGCAAGCGCACCGGCAGCCAACTGGCCCCCATCAAACGCTACCAGACGGTGCAATACGCCATTGAGGGCACGCAATTGTACGTCTTCACCTTTGTGGCCCCGGCCGAGGAGCAGGCGCAGTGGCAGCCCACGGCCCAGGCCGTGATGGGCGCTATTGTGATGAAGAAATAAGCCGTGCCGGTTACCGATGACTATTTTATGGCCCAGGCGCTGGCCGAGGCCGAAAAAGCCTTTGCCGCCGATGAAATTCCCATCGGGGCCGTGGTCGTGTTCGAAAACCAGATAATCGGGCGGGGCTACAACCAGACCGAGCGCCTGCGCGACGTGACCGCCCACGCCGAAATGCTGGCCCTTACCGCTGCCGCCAACTACCTCGGCAATAAATACCTGGCCGACTGCACCCTCTACGTCACCATCGAGCCGTGCGTGATGTGCGCCGGGGCCAGCTATTGGGCCCAGGTAAAAGCCGTGGTGTTCGGGGCCGACGAGCCGAAAGTGGGCTTCCGGCGGCACGGGGCACTGTTGCACCCGCGCACCAAGCTGCGCGGCGGCGTGCGAGCCGAAGAATGTGCGGCCCTGATGCGTAAATTTTTCAGTTTGAAGAGGAAATAATCTACATTTGACCTTCCCGATAAAACGGCCGCAACCATGCACCGAGCCGGCTGTTTTATTCCTGCTCAATAATCTTACTCACCACCACCCAAACACTCAGTAATTATGGCTTTCGAACTCCCGAAACTTCCGTACGCTTACGATGCCCTCGAACCCACGTTTGACGCGCAAACCATGGAAATCCACCACAGCAAGCACCACCAGGCTTATGTGACCAACCTGAACGCGGCCATCGCGGGCACGGAGATGGAAAACCAGTCCATCGAGGAAATCCTGCACAACATTGCCAAGGCCCCGGCGGCCGTGCGCAACAACGGCGGCGGCCACTACAACCACTCGCTGTGGTGGACCATCCTGTCGCCCAACGGCGGCGGGCAGCCCACCGGCGCGGTAGGCGAAGCCATCAACAAGGCTTTCGGTACCTACGACAAGTTCAAGGAAGAATTCACCAAAGCCGCCACCACGCGCTTCGGCTCGGGCTGGGCCTGGCTGTGCAAGCAGCCCGACGGCTCGGTACAAATCTGCTCGACCCCGAACCAGGACAACCCGCTGATGCCTGAAACCGGCTGCAAAGGCATGCCCATCCTCGGCCTCGACGTGTGGGAGCACGCTTATTACCTGAAATACCAGAACCGCCGCCCCGACTACGTGGCCGCCTTCTTCAACCTCATCAATTGGGATGAAGTGAACAAGCGCTTTGCCGCTGCTTACGCCGCGTAGTTTCGGTAGCGTTTCAAGCTGCAAAAAGGCCCGTCTCCGGTTAGAGGCGGGCCTTTTTTTGTGGGTTTTGGGATTACTGTTTGGATGCCCGCAACTTACTCTTCCACGGAATCGCCATCGACCAAACCCGCGAGGAATGCCCCAAAATTATCGGCGAGTTGTACATCCTGTTCCATCTCCGTGTCAATCCAGGCCACACTTGGAATTGGCCCCTTGCGATAATCTAGGGTAATAAACCAGTGTCCGTCCCCGCTAAGCAACACTTGCTTTTTCGGCAGTCCCCATTCTTGAGTCATGTACTCTGTATCCAAGATGCTTACCGGGCTGTGGTCACTGGGAAGGACAAGGCCAAAGAGTTCATCGAAGGGAACATGCGTTTCTGACCAAGAAGTCGCCTTTGTAGTAAGAAAAGCGAATCCCCTCGTGTAGCCTCCATTCTGCTGTTTCAGCAAGGCTAATAGTTCATGAGGAAGCTGTACCCCGAGCGTTTGTTCTGCTTGTTGTACGAATTCATCGCTAAGCGGGGGCGCTTTCGGAGATGCTGGGTCCCAGAAGGTAGTTAAATCAATCATTACGGGGCTCGAATGCTGAGATGGAATAGGGTAAAGTAAGTCCTCTTTTTCCCAAACCCGTTCCCAAAACTGCTCAAGCCGCTTAATGTGTCTGTTTGATTCTCGGAAACACATTGCCTAGGCAAAGCACCCGAAACACCAACCGGCGGCGCGCTTCTGAAACGGCCCACCTTCCCGAAAAATAAGATTTTGCGGGAACGGCAACCAGTCGAAAACAATTCGTGTACGTACCTGCTTTATCACCGCGTTTCATCAAACCCGGCGACTCACGCACGACGCCACTTAAATCGACCTCATGTCAAGCAAAGCCTTTGAGCCCGCCAAACTGGGCAACCTCACCCTCGCCAACCACCTCGTAATGGCCCCCATGACGCGCAGCCGCGCCCTGGGCAACGTGCCCAACGAGCTGATGGCCGAGTACTACCGCCAGCGCGCCACCGCCGGCCTCATCATCACCGAAGGCGTTTCGCCCTCGGCCGATGGCCTGGGCTACGCCCGTATTCCCGGCCTGTTCAATGCCGAGCACGTTACCAACTGGCAGCGCATCACCGAAACCGTGCACCACCACGGCGGCCACATTTTCGTGCAACTGATGCACGCCGGCCGCATTTTCCACCCCCTCAACCTGCCCGAAGGTGCCGAAGGCATCGCTCCCTCGGCCGTAGCCGCCCAAGGCCAGATGTGGACCGACCAGCAGCAGATGCAGGACCAGCCCACGCCCCGCGCCCTGCGTTCTGACGAGCTTGCCCGCGTGCGCGACGAGTACGTGCACAGCGCCAAACTGGCCCTCGAAGCCGGTTTCGATGGCGTGGAGCTACACGGCGCCAACGGCTACCTGCTCGAGCAGTTCCTGAACCCTGCCAGCAACCAGCGCACCGACGAGTACGGCGGCAGCATCCAGAACCGCGCCCGCTTCGTGCTCGAAGTAACCAAAGCCGTGGCCGAAGCCATTGGCAAGGAGCGCACCGGCATCCGCCTTTCGCCATGGGGCGTATTCAACGACCAGCCGAACTACCCCGAAATCGACGAGACCTACGCCTACCTGGCCGAGGAGCTCCAGAAAATCGGCGTGGTGTACCTGCACCTCGTCGACCACCAGAGCATGGGCGCGCCCGCTGTGCCGGCCCAGGTAGTGCCGCTCATCCGCGGCAAGTTCACTAATACACTCATCCTGAGCGGCGGCTACACCACCGTGGCCCAGATTGACACCGCCCTCGCCGGTCCGGCCGACCTCATCGCCATCGGCCGCCCCTTTATCTCGAACCCCGACTTGGTGGAGCGCCTCGAAAAAGGCCTGCCCCTGGCCGAAGCCGACCAAGCTACTTTCTACGCCCCCGGTCCCAACGGTTTCGCCGACGGCTACACCGACTACCCCACGGCCGACGGCCAGCCCGCTGGCACGTTCTCGCCCACCTACGAGGCGTAAAACACCCCTCAACGGCTAATTAAGGCCCCTGCGAAGCTTGCCCCTCACCGGGCGCTTCGCAGGGGCTTTTTTATTTATCTTTGACGGTCGTGGCTCGTGCGCCGCGCCTGCATCTGTCTTATCCCACCCTCTTTTGCCCCGTTCCCGCATGAATACGAAGTTGCGCCTTACTGTCCTGAGTTTCCTCCAGTTCTTCATCTGGGGCTCGTGGCTGATTACGATTGGCGCTTATTGGTTTCAAACAAAGCAATGGTCAGGTGCCCAGTTTGGCGCCATTTTCTCCACCATGGGTATTGCTTCCATCTTCATGCCCTCGCTCATGGGCATTGTGGCCGATAAGTACGTGAACGCCGAAAAGCTCTACGGCGTGCTGCACATCCTGGGCGGCCTCGTGCTCTGCGCCATTCCGCAGGTAACGGACCCCGGCACGTTCTTCTGGGTTATCCTGCTGAACATGATTTTCTACATGCCCACGCTGGCACTGTCCATTGCTGTATCCTATTCTATTCTGAAACGGCAGGGGCTCGACGTGGTGAAGGATTACCCGCCCATCCGCGTGTGGGGCACCATCGGCTTCATCGTGGCCATGTGGACGGTGAGCCTGCTCGGCTTCGAGAAATCGGCCAGCCAGTTCTACGTGGCCGCTGGCGCGGCTATTCTGCTGGGCATCTACTCGTTCACGCTACCCGCCTGCCCGCCGCAGTCGGCCAACACCTCCAGCCAGAACCTGGCCGAAATCCTCGGCCTCAAGTCGTTTGCTATTCTGCGCGACCGCAAAATGCTCACCTTCTTTCTTTTCGCCCTTCTGCTGGGTGCCGCCCTCCAGCTCACCAACGCCTACGGCGACACCTTCCTGCACGATTTCGACAAGAATCCGGCCTACCAGGAAACCCTGACGGTGAAGTATCCGGCCATCATCATGTCCATCTCGCAGATTTCGGAAACGCTGTTCATTCTCGCCATTCCGTTCTTCCTGCGCCGTTTCGGCATCAAGCAGGTGATGCTCTTCAGCATGATTGCCTGGGTGTTGCGCTTCGGCCTGTTTGCCTACGGCAACCCCGGCCAGGGCCTCTGGATGATTATTCTCTCGTGCATCGTGTACGGCATGGCCTTCGATTTCTTCAACATCTCGGGCTCCCTGTTCGTCGAAACCCAGACGCAGCCCAGCATCCGGGCCAGCGCCCAGGGCTTGTTTATGATGATGACCAACGGCTTCGGGGCCGTACTCGGTAGCTCGCTCAGCGGCCTCATCATCCAGCACTACTTCACCGATGCCAACGGGGTGAAGGATTGGCACAGCATCTGGCTCACGTTTGCGGGCTACTCGCTGGTTATTGCCGTGTTGTTCGTGTTTATTTTCAAACACAAGCACACCACCCAGCCGGTAGAAGATTCTTCGCACGTCGAGCCGCTGCTCTCCGTTGAGCAGGCCTAAGTAAGCTCAACAATACAAGATTGGTATAAAAACAGTCTGTTTTTAGTATAAAGAAAAAGCCCGCCCTGCATGCGCAGAGCGGGCTTTTTGCTGCCCTGGGGCAGTCGAAATTATTTATTACCGAAGAAGAACTCGCCTTCAATCTGCGCATTTTCGTCCGAGTCCGAACCGTGCACAGCGTTGGCTTCGATGCTCTTGGCGTACTTCTTCCGGATGGTGCCTTCCTCGGCGTTGGCCGGGTTGGTAGCGCCGATGAGGGTGCGGAAATCGGCCACGGCGTTGTCTTTTTCGAGAATAGCCGCCACGATGGGGCCGCTCGACATGTATTTCACGAGGTCGTTGTAGAACGGACGCTCGGCGTGCACAGCGTAGAACTGGCCAGCGCGCTCGGCGCTGAGGTTGATTTTCTGGAGCTCCACGATGCGGAAGCCGCCGGCCTCAATCATGCTCAGGATGCCACCAATGTGGTTTTCCTGAACGGCATCGGGCTTAATCATCGTGAATGTGCGGTTGGTGGCCATTGCGTTGGTCGGGGGAGATTTGGGGGGTTAAAAATATTATTGAGCCACAAAAGTAGCACGAAAGCCCACGGGTTGCTTTGGCCGGGTATGGCCGGCGGTTGAGATACTTGCGGAGAACCTTCCGGGGGGAGTGCGTTGTTGGGAACGGATTTATGCCGACTTTTGCCGCCCCAATTATTCGTAAGCCACCGGCCCTCAGTTCCGTTTCCGGGCCATTCACGTTGTCGATGTCTAGTTCAATTTCCGCGCTGCAAGCATTGCTGGCGCAGCCCAAGCAGGTTGTTATCACCACCCACCACAAACCTGACGCCGATGCGCTGGGCTCGTCACTGGCCTGGGCCGGCTACCTCAAGCAGAAAGGCCACCACGTGACGGTGGTCACGCCATCCGATTATCCGGCCTTCCTCAATTGGATGGAGGGCAACGACGAAGTAGTTATTTATGAGAAGCGCCAGAACGACCGGCAGGTGCGCGACCTCATCGCCCGCGCCGAGGTCATCTGCTGTCTCGATTTTAGCTGCCTGGGCCGCATCAACGAGCTGGGCGAATACATCCGGGTAGCTAGCGCCACTAAGGTGCTGGTCGACCACCACCAGGAGCCCGAGGACTTTGCCGACATCACGTTTTCGGTGCCCTCGGCCGCGGCCACAGCCGAGCTCATCTTTGAAATCATCCGCGACCTGGGCGACCAGGACCTCATCACCAAGGGCATGGGCGAGGCGCTATATGCGGGCATCATGACCGATACGGGCTCGTTCCGCCACCCCAGCACCTCGCGCAACGTGCATTTGATTATCGCCGAGCTGTTGAAAGTGAACATCGATTTGTCGTCGGTGCACCGCCGCATCTACGACTCGCATTCCGAAATCCGCCTGCGCTTTCTGGGCTTTGTGTTGAAGGATAAGCTGGTGGTGAACCGCGAGTTCAACACGGCTTACATCGCCATCACGCAAGAGGAGCTGCGCGAGTACCAAAGCAAAACGGGCGACACCGAAGGCTTGGTAAACTACGCGCTGAGCATTGAGGGCATCAAGTTTGCGGCCGTTTTCATTGACCGGGGCGTGGCCGTCAAAATTTCTTTCCGCTCGGTGGGCAACTTCTCCGTCAGCGACTTCTCGCGCAAGCATTTCGACGGTGGTGGGCACCACAATGCCGCTGGCGGCATCAGCTACCTGTCCCTCGATGCAACCGTGGAGCGCTTCCTCAGCATCCTACCCGAGTACAAGGAGCAATTAACGGGCGTGCCCGCTGCCGTAGCGCCGCCGCTGGTGTAACTTTGAAGCGTTTCTGACTCCTCACTTCTTTTTTTTTCATGCGTTTTTCCTCCCGCTCTGCGCGGCAGCTGGCCCTGGCGGCCGGCGTGCTGAGCTTCGCTTCCCTCACCGCCTGCAACAAAGGCGGGGGTGACTTTGCCAAGACCAAGTCCGGCATCGAATACAAGATTTTCAAAAAAGTAGGCAACAGCTACGAGCGCCGCGAAATCGGTCCCGATGGCGACCCGACCTACAAAGACCGGGTGGGCAAGTTCCTGCTCGGCAACATGCAGTACCGCACCGGCAAGGACTCGGTGCTCCAGAACACCCGCCGCGACGTGGGCCTGCCCGTGCCCCTGCCCCTGCAGGAGCTGAAGCAGAAAGGCATGCCCGACGAGGCCCTTTCCTTGCTGCAGCCCGGCGACAGCGGCGTGTTCCGCTTCCAGGTCGATTCGCTCATCAAGCCCAAGTCGGGCCAGCCGGTGCCCCCGTTCCTGCGCAGAGGCGGCAACGTGGTTCAGATGTTCGTATCGACCACCGACAAGCTCATCACCCAGGCCGAAGCCCAGGCCATGCAGCCCGAGCTGCAGAAGCGCGCCATGGCCGCTCAGCTGAAGCAGCGCATGGCCTCGCCCGAGTACGCCAAGCAGATGCAGGCCCAGAAGGATGCCCAGGCAAAAGCCATGGCCACCCCTGAGGTGCAGGCCCAGCTGAAAAAGGATGATGCCGTACTGCAGGAATACATCAAGAAAAACGGCCTCACCGTACAGAAGACGCCCTCGGGCATCTACTACCAGGTGCTGAAGCCCGGTACCGGCGCTACGGCCAAAGCCGGCCAGACCGTGAGCGTGAATTACAACGGCACGTTGCTCAGCGGCAAGCAGTTCGACTCGTCGGACAAAGCTGGCAAGCCGATTGATTTTCCCCTCGGCCAAGGTGCTGTGATTCCGGGTTGGGACGAGGGCATTGCCCTGCTCAACAAAGGCAGCCGCGCTATCTTGCTCATTCCTTCGCCGCTGGCCTACGGTACTCGTGGTGCGGGTGCCGACATTCCGGCCAATTCGCCCCTGCGCTTCGAAGTGGAACTAGTTGACGTTCAATAATCATTCTTATAGTGCTGGATTCCGGCCAACGGGCGACGCGGCATTGCTGCCCGGGCTCCGTTGGTCGGAATCTTTTTATCCTCTTCGCCATGAATAAATTTCTGCTCCGTGCGCACCATTTGGTGCTGGGTGCCTGCCTGCTACTCGCCGCTCCGGCCCTGTGGAGCTGTAACTCGCAAACAACCTATCAGAAGCAATTGGCTGAGCACCAGAATCTGCTAAAAGGCATCGATGAGGACACGATTCACAACTACCTGGTCCGGACCAATCTGCTGAAAAAAGCCCACCGCACCAATTCCGGCCTGTATGTGGTGGACAGCGTGGCGGGGACCGGCACGCCCGTTACTACGGGCAAGCAGGTGCGCGTAAAGTATATCGGACGGTTTCTGAGCACCGGGGCCAATCCGGGCTCGACAGGTTACCCAGCGTCATACGGCAACGCCAACTATCCGCAGGGCACTATTTTCGACAACTCCTCGGAGAACCATACCCAGTGTGGCTGCGTGGTGTTTACGGGTGGCAGCGGTGCCATTCCCGGGTTCAATGAAGGCCTGTTGCTGATGCGCCAAGGCGACCGCAAGTTGCTCCTCATTCCCTCCTACTTGGCCTACGGCCCCACCGGTTCATCCACCATTCCCACCGATTCGGCTTTGATGTTCGACGTGGAAATCCTCGAAGTATTTTAATCATTTTGGCATGCACGGCACCACAGCCATTGGATGGGGAATGGGCAGCCTGCTGCTCGTGTTAATGCTTGGCAGCCCGACGGCCCTTGCCCAGGTTAACTCCAAGCCGGCCGTGCCCACTACGCCTACCACCCCCATCGTCGGCGCCAGCCCCGATACCGCGCACCTCGCCCCGCAGTTTACACCGGGCGGGGTGCGTTTTGTGTTTCGGGAGCGCGGCACGGGGCCGCTCCCCAAACTAGGCCAGCGCGTGGCCGTGCGCTACACCGGCTTTCTGCCCGATGGCCATGTGTTTGATGCAACGGCCGCCTCGGGTGGGCCAGTGCGGTTTCGGGTGGGGCGCAAGGAAGTAATTGCGGGTTGGGACGAGTTGTTGCCGCTACTGCCCGTGGGCTCTCGGGTGCGCGCCTCCATCCCGGCGGCCCTGGCCTACGGCGCGGCCGGCGTGCACGACCCCGACGATGACTCCCGGTACCTCATACCACCCAATACCGACCTAGTGTTTGAGCTACAGGTTATCAGCGTGCGGTAGCTCTTTTCAGACCCTTACTCTAACTAATGCGAAATCTGTTTTTTGCCGCGTTAGGTGCCCTGCTCAGCTTAGCCCAAACGGCGCAAGCGCAGGCACCTGCCACTGATTTTTCCCGTTTGCCCGCAGGCACCGAGTACCGCCTTTTCCGCAAAGACGCGGCTGGGCACTACCAGCCCCGCGCCCTCGCCCCCACCGATGCGCCCTATGCTAGCCGCGCCGGCCAGGTGCTGACGGTATTTATGGAATTCCGCACCGGCCGCGACTCGGTGCTTATGAACTCGCGCCAAGTGCAGCCGCTGCCCCAGCCGGTGGCCCTGCCCGCGCAGGTTACTCCCGGCAGCCTGGAGGAAGCCTTGGGCCTGCTCCTGCCCGGCGACAGCGCCATCTTCCGCTTCCCGGCCGATACCATATTTGCGAAAACCTTCCGCCAGCCCGTGCCGCCGTTTTTGCGCAAGAGCGGCAACACGCTGGTGGTGCTGGCCAGCGCCCGCGAGCTGGTGACGATGGCCGAAATGACGGCCCGCCACCAGAAGCAGCAGGAAGAAAACATCCGCCAGGGCAAAGCCCTGGCCGCGGCACAAATGACCAAGGACGTGGCCGCTATTCAGGCCTACTTGAAAAAGAACAAGGCCACGGCTAAGAAAACGACGGGCGGCACTTATTATATTCTCAAAAAGCTCGGCACTGGCGCCACGCCCAAAACCGGCCAGACCGTGCGCGTGCTCTACCGGGGCACGGTGCTGGCCACGGGTCAGGAATTCGATTCCTCGGCCAAGCACGGCAATGAGCCCATTTCCTTCGTGCTGGGCCAGGGCCAGGTTATTCCGGGCTGGGACCAAGGCATTGCTATGCTCAACAAGGGCAGCAAGGCGGTATTGCTCATCCCCTCGCCCATGGCCTACGGCCCCCGCGGTGCCGGGGCCGACATTCCCGCCAACGCAGTGCTTCGCTTTGAAGTGGAGTTGGTTGACTTTAAATAGAAAATTAAGCTAAAAAATCAGACCGTTGTTTGTTGGAAACCAGTTACTCACAAGGCAGCTGGCTTCCAACAAACAACGGCCTGATTTTTTAATTGAGGACCTGCGACAGAATATCCAATGAGCGAATTTCGCCCATCTGCTCCACGTGCAGCTGGTAGTAGCGAATGAGCACGTTCAGCAGTTCATGGCGCACGCGGCCGTTGGGTATGGTACTGGTGGTAGGGTCGCGCAGCAGCTCGTCGAAATAGCCGTCGAACTCGTGCAGCCGCAGGGTGGCCGGCCCGGTCGCGCCCTTGGCAGTGGCCGCGTGGCCAGCCATAATCACTTGGTCGGTCAGCTCTGCTCCGGAGCTGATGCCGAAGCCCAGATAGGCCGCTAACTGCAACAGAAAGACCAGCGCGAAGTTCTCGCTGCCCGACTCTTGGCGGTCAAAGTCCAAAATGGAGTCGTGTAGGAACTGGAAGAGGGGTTCGTTCTGCTCTTCCTCACGCACGGCCCGGCCCACCACTTCCGACAGAAACAGCACCACGCTGCTCTTATGTACATCGTAGGGCAGCGTCTGGAAGGGCTCAGCGCATCGAAACTCCGACAGCCGCGTGAGGCCGCCGCTGCCCCGGGCCACGTAGGCCACCAGTTCCAGCAGCGTGAAGGGTTGAAACAGGGCAATGCGCCCCGGCGGCTTGGCCTTGCGCACGCCGTTCACTACGTAGGTCTGCACGCCCAAGCGTTCGGTGTACACCCGGGCAATGATGCTCGTTTCGCGGTATTTGAGGTAGCTGAGGACAATGCCCCGCGTCTTAATCAGCATAGGGAGAAATAAAAAAGAAAGCCGTAGAATGGGCGCCGCGCCCCATTTCTCCTTCTACGTTCCTTATTTGCTAAGGACGGCAACTTTGCTCACGCAGCCGTTTTTGCCGTCTGCATCCGACGACAGGACGAGGTAGATACCCGAGCGCACACGCTGGCCATCGGGCTTGGTCAGGTTCCAGGTAACAGCCCCGCCGGTGGCCGTGGTGGCATATACCAGGTGGCCCGCCACATCCGTAATTTTTACCAGCGCGTTGTTAGCCAGGCCTGTAATACCGACCTGTCCTTGAAAATCCGGCCGCACGGGGTTCGGGAATACGGCCGTGCAATTTGGCTCGCCTTCGGTCACGGTGGCTGAGCCCCGGTAGGCCACCACGCCGGCATCGGTGGCCACCCATACTTCGCCGGTTTTGTCGTTCACTTTCACATCTACAATGCGGTTGGACGGCAGGGGGCTGTTGGCGGTGGTGAAGTGCATCAACGCCTCGTCGGCATCGGGACTGAACAGCCACAGACCATTATCGGTACCGAACCACTTGCGGTCGGCACCGTCAACGGCCAGCGTCCGCACTGCTTCGCTGAACAATGCCGGAAACCCAGTGCCCTCCCCCCGCCGCACCACCGGCAGCGTAAACCCGGCCTGCGATAAGAACGGACCGCTCGGGTCATTAAACACGGCTACGCCTTTGATGGTCGCCGCCCAGATATACCCGCGCCGGTCTTTCGCCAGCTCGTAAATCTGGTTATCGGGCAGGCCGGTGGAAGTGGTAAAAAACCGCGGAGGATTGGCGGCATTCAATGCAGGGTCGATAGCATAGATGCCCAACGGTGCGCCGGTCGGGTCCGTCTTGCGCGACACGGAGGCCCAGACGTACCCATTATCATCCAGCGCAATACGTTCGAGGGCTTCCAGACCCAATGTGTACGGAACGATTTGCCAGGTATTAGCCGTGGGGTCGAATAACGACAAGCCCGACACTCCGGGGCGCAAGTGACGGTTCACCACCCACACTTTGCCGTCGGCAGCCGTGGCCACATCGGTAATATCCACACGGTTACGGTCACCAAATGTGCCCAGCAAAGGGCTACCCGACGGACTGCCTTCGCCAAATAGCCGGAACTTACCTGGCCCTTCCCACTCCAACAGGCCGCCGTTGAAATTGCCGACGTAGAGCTTGCCATCCGGCGTGCGCGTGCCCCGGACTGGGCTGGTCGGGTTGGGGAAATCAGCCAGGTTAGGATAGGAAGTAGCATCGAAGTTGGTCCATTGGCCGCCCTTGTATTCGTAGAATCCAGCTCGGTAGCCCGACAATTCGTACCGCTCACCGTATTTGCCTGTGAAAATATCAACGATGTTCGTGCGCGCATCTGCCAGTATGCTGAAGGCCAGGCTACCGGCAGGCCCATTGGCTACGAACGACTCGATAACCGTGCCTGTGCCTGGTTGCACCCGCAGTAAGCCCTTGTTGTAGTTGGCCACGTAGTAGCTGCCATCGCGCGCGCGCACTGCATCCTCTGTAAATGTCCCGGCCGTGGGCGGAACCACGGTGGCAACGGTGCTATTGCCACCAAGGCGCCGTACTCCGGCATTGTCGTCGATGGCTAACACCCCGATGCTGCTGAAACGCAGACTCCGAAACTGCCCGGAATAGGTGCCAGGAACTGCCTGCCACCCGCTGACCGCGTAGTTATACACACCCACGCCGTCGACGGCCGCGTACACCTGCCCCCCGTAAGCAGCCAGGAACCGATATATTGGCCGGTTGGTCACCAGCGGCACCGGCAAGGCCACTGTCCAGTTATGATAGTCCAGAAGGTTATTTACCAACGCTCCCCGCAGCAACCCTGCCGAGGTGGCCAGGTAGAGGTAGCCTCCGGCCGAAGCGGCATCATATACGCTAACCATCGCTCCACCGGGACCAATGTTGCTGTAGGTATCGGAAATTTCGAGCTTGGCTAAGTCAATCACTACCAACCCAAAACCGCACGACAAATAAGCCTTACCGCCCCCAATTGATATCCGGTTGATGGTTTTATCCCCTTGAATAGGTTTGCGCAGAATGTCGTTCAGGTTCCGCACACTGCCGTTGGGCCGCAGGATGTCAATATTGGCGTTGCGGTATCCCAGCACCGTTTGCTGCGTCACCGAATCATAAGCCAAGGCCGTCACAGACACGTCGTTTAGGCCGTCGCGACGCGAGAGCACCTGCGTGGTATTCTGCTTCTTATCTAAAAAATAAAAGGAATTTTCCGTGGCTACGTACAGCCGGTTTCCCGCATCGACCAGCAGCAAGGGGTGGTTGGTGGGGAGGTGTAGCTGCCAATCACCATAGCCAACTGTGCCTTGGGCAAAGATGGTATTTGCCCACAAAAACAATCCGGCCAACCCAAACAAACAACGGAAAAAGTGGGACATATGCTCAGCAAAAGCTCAAAGGAAGGATAGAAAGCAGCAGGGCTGCCGTTGCCAACGCTGCACCCCGAAATTTAGTGCGCAGCGGCCGAGCGGGCTGCTGTTATGGGTTCCTTGGCCTGCATGCCTTCCAGAAAACACGGCCGGCAGCGGGCTTCGTAAGAATCGGTTTCGCCCAGCAACACCTGGCTGGCGCTGGCCGCAATGCGGTAAGAATACGACGCAATTTCGCCGCAGCACACGCACACGGCGTGCACCTTGGTCACGTACTCGGCCGTGGCCAACAGGGCCGGCATGGGGCCAAATGGACGCCCTAAGTAGTCCATATCCAGCCCGGCTACGATGACGCGGGTGCCGTTGTTGGCCAGCTGCGCGCACACATCCACCAGCGAATCATCAAAAAACTGGGCTTCGTCGATGCCCACCACGTCGGACCCGGCCGCGAGCAGCAGAATTTCTGAGGCAATGGCCACCGGCGTCGAACGAATCCGGGCGGCGTTGTGGCTCACCACATCCTCGGCGTGGTAGCGCGTATCAAGCGCAGGCTTAAATATTTCGACCCGTTGCCGGGCAATGCGGGCACGGGTAAGGCGGCGAATGAGTTCTTCGGTTTTGCCCGAAAACATAGAGCCACACACCACTTCAATCCAGCCCCGACGGGGGGCGTTGTGGCGGTTTCCGACGCGAGGTTCAATAAACAAAATACGGGCGGGCTTGGGTGGTTTTGAATCCTAAAGTTAGGAACGAACTGCCAAGGGCAACGCCCATCGCATCCGTTAGCGCCGCTCCGAATGAGCAAACGTTCTGACCGCCTGCCTTTACCTCCCTATGCGGCCTGGCCATTATTTTGATTAATCGGCAGCCGGCCTTTCGTCGTACCGCACATGGGGCAACTTTGTAGCTTCGGGCACCCTGCCGGTGGCATCACCCGCGGGCAGCTGGGCCTGGCAGGTCAGGCGCTCATTGGGCAGCAGCCGGCCCGCCGCCTGGTAGCGCAGCTCCGGCGCCGTGAGCGGGCTCAGGTTTTCCTGGCCTGAACACAGCTGCAGGCGGCAAGTGGTGCAACGCCCTTTGGCACCGCAGGCGTGCATCCAGTCGTGGCCCGCGGCTTGCAACGCCGCCAGCAATGTTGTCCCGGCGGGTACGTTCACGGCCGCGCCGGGCAAGTTCTCAATCGTTAACAGGGGCATTTGTGCCTAACTTCGGCCACCGAAACCCGGCCTTTTTATGAACGACAAATATAGCCTCGCTAAGTGTGCACAGTATGGCCGCCGCCTGGCCGCCCGGCTCTGCGACCAGCATTTTGGTGCTCAGCCTACCACTACCCTCGACGGCGCGGCCGTGCTCAAATTCACGCCCGTTCGCCAGCTCAACTTATTGGTTATCCGCCAGCTATTGGGCCAGTGGCAGGCCGAAACCGCCCGCCTGCGGAGCGCTTATTTCGATTTTGAGGCGGCCCCCGTCCAAGCGGCTCTGGCCCAGTTCATGAACGTACTTTCGCGCCACATCAGCCTGAACCGTGCGACTTTTGAACCGCTGCTGGCCCAGGCAGCGGCCGATACGCTTGGCATTGTAGCCGACCCGACAGGCAGCTTCCAGCGCCTGCTGCTCGGCAATACCGAAACGCCAACGCTGGCTGGGCTGCGCGACAATCTGCGTTACATCGACATCGACAAAGCCTTTTACCAGGGTTTTGTCGACAGCCTGCCCGTTAGCGACGACCTCGGCCGCGATTTTCTCACGCATCGGTTCGAACTTTACCATGCGGCTAACTACAAGGCTCATCAGCCCATGCAGCGCCTCGTCACCGAGCTCAGTGCCCTGCTTCCCCTTACCACTGCCGACCTGCTTGAGGATGGCCCGGTATCCGCTGCCATAGCTTCCCCGCGGGTCGAAGAGCCTGTTGCTGCCCCGGCACCGACGCCAACTCCGGTGGTTGCGCCTCCCACATTCGTCGCGCCCCCCAAGCAGGAGCTACCGCTGCCCGCCACGCCAGCTACTCCCAAGCCCGCTCCCACTGTCGAAACCCCAGCCCACCTTTCACCTGATGCCGACTCAGCCAGCGTCCCCCTGCACGAAAAGCTGAAAGCCGGCCAGCAAGTCGCCCCTGCGTTAGCCGAAACCCTTCGCGCCACGGCGGCGCCCACTTCGCTGGCCGAGCGCTCCGGGCCTAAAGTTGATACCCTGCGCGAAGCTATTTCCATCAATCAGCGCTTCAGCTTCATCAACGAGCTGTTCAACGGTGAAAACATGGATTACCACGCCGCCATCCAGCACCTCGACTCCCTGCCCACCATCGACCAAGCTCGTGCTTACGTCACTACCGACCTCTCACAGCGCTACGACTGGAGCCGCAAGGAAGAACATGTCAACAAGCTTCTGAAGCTCATTGAGCGCAAATTCGCATAGCAATATGCCTTGCGCTTTCCGGCATCGAGTTGTTTTTTCCAAGAAGGCTGGCCGTATCGGCTAGCCTTCTTGGTTTAGCGGCATCTGCGGTGGCCACCTAAGCCCAGCCAGCGCCAGTGCCAACAGCAATGGCCACACTGGCACCAAGAACCGAGCAGCGCCCAATGGCCCCGTTAGGACTGCTACGTACAGTAGCAGTCCCACTGCCACCCAACGCCCATAGCGGCACGCGGTACTACCATATTGCAGCTGCCGGAAGCCGCGCACGGCAAATCCCAATCGGGCTACGTTTGCCAGCAATATCACTCCCAACATCCCCAATTGCCCCCAAGGCAGACCAATAACAGCCGGCCACAGCCGGCCTTGTCTCGCCTGAGTCAACAAGCCGCCCCCAACCGGCGATGGCCAGCCCAGCAGCTGGCTCAAATCGAAGCGGCCCGGGTCTAGGAATAAAGTCACCATTCCTTGCACATGCTGCCGCACATACAAGCCAATATGCTCGGTCAGCATTGCCGCCGCCTGGGCCTGAATAAAATGCTGCCGCGTCGCAAAATCCGGCATAGCATTCGCCCGGTCGATTACCTGCGTTACCCATTTTTCTTCAACCTCCGGTCCGGCAATCTGCCGGAGTACTCCTGCCGCATTGTATTGCAGCAAGTTTATCTCTGCGATGCTGGAAAAATGAAAATACCCCGTTCGCTGCTGGTTCCATAGCATATATAGCCCAACCACTAGCACGGGCAATACGCCGATAGCCGTAACTGCTGACCGGCGATACCGCCATCCCACAACTATTGCCAGCACAGCTGCCACAAAAGCTAACGGATAAAAAACCGGCTTTAGCAACGAAGCAGCAACCACGGCCCCCGCCCCACCCGCACAATACCGCAATCGAGGGGAATGCATAAATGCAAGGGCAGCGACTGCAATGCCAAGCACCGCCGTTTGCAGCAGCATTTCACTCATCACGGCATTCGCATAGATAAGTTGCGCCGGAAAAGTCAGCACGACCACCAATGCCAGTACCCAATCCCGGAAGTTTGGATATGCCCATCGGGCCCACCACCTCAAAACCAACCCAAGGTTCAGCAAACTGAGCATGTTCTGAACCACCAGCAGCATTACCGGCCATCCACCGGCCCCTCCCAGTCCCAAAATAACCAACGGATAACCAACCGGTCGAATAGTGAATTCCTGCACCGCTTGGCCGCGAGGTGCCCCCCCCGGCCAAGGGCGGGCATAAAGCTCCCCATGCCGCCATAGGTTCTCCGCCGCCTGATTGTAGCGACCGGTATCCACAAAAGACCAACGCCCCTGGTGCAGTACCCATGCCAACGTCAGTACGTGCGCGCCCACCAGCACCGCCCACACCCAGCCAGGGACGCGTGATTTCTCCATCAGCGCACCAAGTCTTGCTTACGGTAAGCATCCAGCGCCAGCAGGCTAAACAGCAGAATGGTAAACGACCACAGTGAAGACCCGCCATAGCTAAAGAATGGCAGCGGAATTCCTACCACTGGGGCCAGGCCCATGGTCATGCCCATATTCACGGTGATGTGAAAGAACAATACACTGGCCACGCAATACCCATACGTGCGCCCAAACACCGATTTCTGTCGCTCAGCCACATAAATAATGCGCCATAACAAGGTCAAGTAAAGCCCAATGACTACCAGGCTTCCCATCCAGCCAAATTCCTCCCCGACAGTACAGAAAATAAAATCAGTGCTCTGCTCAGGCACGAAATCGAACTTGGTCTGCGTCCCCTGTAGAAACCCCTTCCCCACCAGTCCTCCCGACCCAATGGCAATTTTGCTCTGAGTCACATTCCACCCCTTGCCTAATGGGTCTGAAGAAGGATTAATAAGTATTTCTATTCGCTGCCGTTGGTGAGGCTGCAGCACATGGTTATAAAAGAAATCTACCCCTACTACCATCCCAATCACGGCCGCCCACACCCCTATTGCCAGCGGCAGGTGGTGTCGCAAAACTCGTCTATTCAATCCCAATACGGTCAGCAGAATAACCGTAAAAGCTGCCACCAGCCACATTTTCGGCACTATTAAAGCCAATATCAATACAACACCAGCCACGGCCATTAGCAGCAATATCAACGGCGACATTCCTTCCCTAAAATAAGCCAGTAACAGTGCCCCAAAAACCAGTGCCTGGCCCGATTCATTCGACGCCACAATCAACAATGGTGGCAGTAGCGTAATCCCAGCTAAAATCAACTGGTCTCGCCAATCCTGATACCTCAGGTTAATACTTGCCATAAAGCGCGAGGCCGCCAGCGCAGTTGTAAACTTTGCAAACTCCGCCGGCTGTAGTCTTACTGGCCCCAATTCCAACCACGACCTCGACCCAGCAATTGGACGCGCCACTACCATCGTTACCAGCAGCAACACAATCATCCCCACATATAAGGCATATGCTAAAGTGTCATACGCTTTATAATCAACAACAAGCAGCACAACAATCAACACAATAGCCGTAGCAATCCACAATAATTGCTTAAACCAGTTGAATGCCATCAACTGGTCAAAACTCATACTGCTCAATGGATTCGCTGGCGCATCTGGCGAATAACTCGACGCGTAAATACAAATCCACCCAATTGCAACTAATATCACATAAAGCAATACCGTGACCCAGTCAATACTTCGGCTGTAACGTGCGGGAGAAACTTGCACAAATAATAGTTGTATGAATAAGTTGACAAAAATACAATAGTATAATCTTTCATTTGCGACGGGACAAGGGGTAACAGCAAAATGCCCCGTCGCTGGCGAAAGCGGCGGGGCATTACTATAAAAGGTTGGCGGCGACC